>OZ220716.1:985000-2447832 GCA_965116795.1 Gammaproteobacteria bacterium | reverse complement strand
CTGTGATTTGAGTCATGTTTTCTTGAGTGAAGCTAAATGTGTCGGTGGGTAAGTTGAGTACACCGGCGTGTAGTTTGGGATCGGGTAATTGGCCATCTTGAATAGCTGCTGCTTTCAACGCGGCTTGCTTGTGTTCGGATTGTTGTATTTCTGGGGCAGTTGTCAGTGCAATGTGTTCTATTTCTGCCAAGGTATACGAACGCGCAATTCCTGTGTGCCAGCTGAGCAACAGCATGCTGAAGAGTAAGGTGCATTTTAACCAGTGACTGTGCATGGTTGCTTAATGTCCAAGATAAACAATTAGTTAGTTATATTGTGCAGTATGGCATGTCCCTGATAGTTAGGTAAAGATTGCCTGTCCTCAACCATTGTTAAAATCTGCGGCGCTGGTAAAATAGGTACGGCAAAGCGGGTGGACGTGATGAGCTAAGCGTTGATTCGTGTGAAATATTACAAAATGAGGGTGTTAGGTTGGAAACGCACGCAGCACGGATCAAGCAAATACATCACGCAGCAAAACAAGCCAAATTCATTTTTGTCACCGGCGGAGTCGTGTCCTCACTCGGCAAAGGGATTGCCACTGCATCGCTAGCTGCCATTTTAGAAGCACGTGGTTTAAACGTGACGATTATCAAGCTCGATCCGTATATTAATGTCGATCCAGGTACTATGAGCCCCTTTCAACACGGTGAAGTGTATGTTACTGCCGATGGTGCGGAAACCGATCTCGATTTAGGTCATTACGAGCGCTTTGCCCGGATTGCTATGGGCAAAAGTAATAATTTTACGACTGGGCGCATTTACGCCAACGTGATCCACAAAGAACGTCGCGGTGATTATTTAGGTGGCACAGTACAAGTGATCCCGCACATCACTGATGAAATTAAACAGTGTATTTTTGAAGGTGCTGATTCAACAGATGTCACGTTAGTAGAAATCGGTGGCACAGTTGGTGATATTGAATCGTTACCTTTTTTGGAAGCCATTCGTCAATTGCGTATGCAATTAGGAGTGGGGCGTACCTTATTCATTCACTTAACCTTAGTACCGTATTTACGTACTTCTGGTGAAATCAAAACAAAACCGACACAACATTCGGTTAAAGAATTGCAACAAATTGGGATCCAACCTGATATTGTAATTTGTCGATTAGAACAACCGTTGCCAGCACCAGAGCGTGCTAAGATTGCTTTGTTTACCAATGTCGAAGAACACGCAGTGATTTCATTAGAAGATGTCGATTGCATTTATGCGATCCCAGGTAAATTACAAGCGCAACAGTTGGACTCGATTGTCCTAGAAAAATTAGCGATGCAAGCTGAGCCAGCTGATTTATCCGATTGGCAACACGTTGTTGATAGTTATCAACATCCCACACACAGTGTGACTATTTTAATGGTTGGTAAATATGTTGATTTAACCGATGCATATAAGTCATTATCAGAAGCATTAGTACATGCCGGCATTCACTCCAAGACCAAGGTCAATATCGTTTATGTCGATTCAGAAGAGGTAGAGAGTAACGGATTGTCAGTGATTACCTCACAGCCATGTGATGCGATCTTAGTCCCAGGTGGATTTGGTGAACGCGGTATTGAAGGGATGATTAGTGTTGCTCAATACGCACGTGAACAGCGTATTCCTTATTTAGGCATTTGTTTAGGGATGCAAATCGCAGTGATTGAATATGCGCGACATGTTGCTGGTTTGACTGGTGCTAATAGTACTGAATTTGATGCAGATACGGCGTATCCAGTGGTTGCTTTAGTCTCTGAATGGTTAGATGCAGTCAGTGGTAAGGTACAAACGCGTAGTAAGAAAACACAAAAAGGTGGGACAATGCGCTTAGGTGCACAAGCATGCAAATTGGCTGCGAATACCTTAGCCGCACGCGTGTATCAACGTGAACAAATTGACGAGCGTCACCGTCATCGTTATGAAGTAAATAGTCAATTGGTGACGCAGCTTGAACAAACTGGGTTGTGTATGAGTGGGCGATCAATTGAAGGTGATTTGGTTGAAATGATCGAAGTCAGTGAGCATCCTTGGTATGTTGGCTGTCAATTTCATCCTGAATTCACTTCAACACCGCGAGATGGCCATCCGTTATTTATTAGCTTTGTTGAAGCAGCGATTGCCCATGGTGGCAAAGCTAACTCAACAACGGCAACGTGTAAAAAAAAAGTAATTGATTCCGATAATTGTGTCACAACATAACACACTCATCTTATTACAATTGAAGGAGTGCTATTCATGCAACTAACTGGATTTACTGTTGGTTTAGATTGCCCATTTTTTTTAATTGCTGGTCCGTGCGCGATTGAAAGTGAAGCATTGGCAATAGACACCGCTAGTCAATTAAAAGCGATTACCAGTGAACTGGATATCCCATTTATTTATAAATCTTCATTTGATAAAGCCAACCGTACTTCTGGAGGCAGCTTTCGAGGCGTTGGTTTAGAAAAAGGATTGCAAATTTTAGAAACAGTAAAACAAACGGTGCAAGTGCCGGTGTTAACCGATGTACATGAAGACACGCCGTTAGCGGATGTAGCCGCGGTAGTCGATGTGTTACAAACCCCAGCATTTTTATGTCGACAAACCAATTTTATTCAACGTGTCGCTGCCCAAGGATTACCGGTCAATATTAAAAAAGGGCAGTTTCTCGCACCGTGGGACATGAAACACGTGATTGAAAAAGCTCGAGCGGTGGGTAATGAACACATCATGGCGTGTGAACGTGGTGCGAGTTTTGGTTATGGTCAGTTGGTATCAGATATGCGTGCGTTGGCAATTATGCGCGATTGCCACTGTCCAGTGGTATTTGATGCAACCCATTCTGTGCAAATGCCGGGGGCGTTATCAGGTAAAACGGGTGGGCAACGTGAATTTGTACCAGTGTTAGCCCGTGCAGCCATTGCCAGTGGTGTCAGTGGATTGTTTATGGAAACCCATCCTGATCCAAACAATGCGCCCAGTGATGGTCCAAATATGTGGCCATTAGCACAAATGGCAGACTTATTACGTACATTAAAAGCAGTAGACACGACAGTTAAAAACATGGTTTTTCGCAAACATCGTAAATTAATAGAAGGAGCATGATGACCACTATCCAACGTATTATTGGGCGTGAAATTTTAGATTCACGCGGTAATCCAACCGTTGAAGCAGATGTGATATTAAGCGATGGTAGTATTGGTCGTGCCAGTGCGCCGTCAGGTGCATCAACCGGTGCACGTGAAGCATTGGAATTGCGTGATAATGATAGTCAGCGTTATGCAGGTAAAGGTGTACAACAAGCCGTTACTAATATTAATGAAATGATTTCTCCTAAAGCCGTGAATACTGCGTACACTACGCAACAGGATTTTGATAATTTATTATTGGAGCTAGATGGCACTGACAATAAGTCAACATTAGGTGCGAATGCGATTTTGGCAGTGTCATTAGCCTTTGCTAAAGCGATGGCGAGTCAACAACAGCAACCGTTATATACTTATTTAAATCAATTAATGCCACGCGCCAGTTACCGTTTACCAGTGCCGATGATGAATATCATCAATGGGGGTGCACACGCAGATAACAGTATCGATATCCAAGAATTTATGATCATTCCTGTAGGCATGACCCATTTTGCAGATGCATTGCGTGCTGGTGTGGAAATATTTCATGGATTAAAGTCAGTGCTAACCCAACAAGGATTGAATACGGCTGTCGGTGATGAAGGTGGGTTTGCACCGAACTTGGCTTCGAATCAAGCTGCCATTGATATGATCTTAACCGCGATTAGCAACGTAGGTTATACCCCAGGTGAAGATATCTATTTAGGATTAGATGTTGCCAGTTCTGAATTTTACCGCGACAGTATGTATTGCTTAACGGGAGAAGGTAAACAATTCACATCAACGCAGATGATAGCGTATTTAGCTGATTGGGTGCGTCAGTATCCTATCATTAGTGTTGAAGACGGTATGGCAGAAGATGATTGGCAAGGGTGGGGTGAATTAACCACCGAACTCGGTAAACGTGTGCAATTAGTTGGAGATGATTTGTTTGTAACGAATACCAAATTACTGCAGCAAGGTATCGATCAACACGTTGCCAATGCCATTTTAATTAAACCCAATCAAATTGGTACATTAACTGAAACCATTGCTGCGATTGAATTAGCACGCCAAGCTGATTATGCAGCGGTTATTTCACATCGCTCCGGTGAAACCAGTGATACCACCATTGCCGATTTAGCTGTTGCCAGTGGTGTTGGGCAAATCAAAACAGGTTCGTTGTGTCGCGCTGATCGCACGGCAAAGTACAATCAATTGTTACGGATTGCTGAAGCATTGGGCACGCAGGCAATGTATGCAGGTCGTGATGTATTTACCTGCTTGTAGCGGATAACAAACATGAAAACTATCGTTGGTGTATTAGTGATTTTATTGATTGTACTGCAATACCAATTGTGGTTTAAATCAGGTGGTCTTATAGAGTTAATGCATTTACGCAAGCATGTCGCGGCATTACAGCAAGAAAATGTGGTATTAAGCGATCGCAATGTGGCTTTAGCTGCTGAAGTACAGGATTTAAAGCAAGGGCACGAAGCCATTGAGGCGCGTGCGCGCAGTGAACTTGGTTTAGTAAAACAGGGTGAGCTGTTTTATCAGGTTGTAGAGACAACGCCAAACAAATGATTACCTAACTTTATACAGTTGTCATCAAGTCTGATTTATCCTGTAATAACAACCAGATACCCCCTTCTAGCAATGACACTATCATTCCCAGCTCGAGTCTAACAATCATGACGACACTGATTTTCCTTAAAAAATTTCGTAAAAATGCCTTAATGTGATAGAATAATGCCCGCGTTGGTCAGGAATAGACCACTGATTACACTTATTGTTGCGTAATCGGCCGTGTCATGGAAGGGTCTATGATACAAGACGTATCCCAAACAAATTGAATAACAAAGCAAATAGGAGCATAAAGGGCATGGCGTTACCTAATAAACGTTCAGTGATGACGTTGTATTCTGATAGTCAAAGTATTCACAGTCATCGTGTACGATTAGTATTGGCTGAAAAAGGGATCATGGTTGATGTTATCCATGTTGATCCTGATAATTTGCCCGAAGACTTATTGGAATTAAATCCCTATGCGACATTGCCGACGATGGTCGATCGCGATTTAGTATTATATGACTCAGCAATTGTGATGGAATATTTGGATGAACGTTTTCCACACCCACCGTTATTACCCGTTTACCCAGTGGCTCGCTCAAAAAGCCGTTTGATGATCCATCGCATTGAAAAGGATTGGTATAGTTTGTTAGAGACGATTATTGCTGGTGGCAAAGCAGCAACAAATGCACGTACACAGTTACGTGATAGCTTAATCAGTGTGTGTGCATTGTTTACGGAAAAGCCTTATTTCTTAAGTGATGAATATTCATTAGTGGATTGTGCGTTAGCGCCACTATTATGGCGTTTGCCTGATTTAGGTATCGAATTACCTAGTAAAGCAAAAGCAATTCATGCGTATGCTGAACGCATATTTGATCGTCAAGCATTTAAAGCCAGTTTATCTGAAGATGAGCGTGATATGGAAGGGGTTGCTGCTTAAGTAAGTTGGTCATCACATTTTATAATAAATCGAACAATCTGATCTAATGAGTAATGTCCTTCAAGTAGGAGGCAAGGAATTATGCCAAACGACGACAACATGACTTCGTTAAAACCGCATATCTTACGTGCAGTCTATGCCTGGATCCTTGAAAATAATTTAACGCCACATATTTTAGTCAATGCCAACAGTTGGGGTGTCCAAGTGCCACGCCAATATGTTGAACAAGGTAAAATCGTATTGAATATTGAACCGATAGCAGTGCGTGAATTTGATATTGGTAATGATAAAGTGACGTTTAAAGCCCGTTTTCATGGGGTAAGTCGTCACGTAACGGTACCAGTACGTGCTGTGCTAGCGATTTTTGCCGCTGAAAATGGTCGTGGGCAATTATTTACTGACAATGAGTTTGAGGCAGATGATATGTCAGCTTCGCCGCAAACGTTAACTAATACCATTGTTGTCAATAATGCTAAACAACAAGTTACCCCTCCACATGCAGCCTCAACCGATAAAACAGCTG
This sequence comes from Gammaproteobacteria bacterium, assembly GCA_965116795.1. GTDB lineage: Bacteria > Pseudomonadota > Gammaproteobacteria > JAJFKG01 > JAJFKG01 > JAJNDI01. The sequence goes on along the minus strand of OZ220716.1, from coordinate 2,441,693 downwards.
CGTTAACCATTGTTAACCCAACAGCAGATAAGTCTGATGATAATAATGGTGGTGGAGACGGCGATGGTGATGATAATGGGGGAGGTGGTAGACCGCCTTCCAAGAAGAATCAGAGTACTGATACAGCTAACGCTAAGAAAACAAGATCTTGGTTGCGAGTGATTAAGTAACGCCAAGTTCGACTTTATCTAAAAGGCTAAGTAAATTTGCTTTCAAAAATACCTTAATAGAACTTCTGCGCGTTGAGGTGTTATTCCTGGATGATAGCATTTATCTTTTATCATGCTGTTTACGTTTAAAGAGTTTATACACTGTTGGTGTTAACGCTAATAAGCCAAGCGCTAATAACGGAATAGAGACTCTTGGATCAGTAATAATATTGAGGTTTGGCGTTTGGTTTGTATCAAACACATGGCCTAACCCATTTCCCACTAATACGTAAACAAATGAACCTGGAATGATGCCAATAAACGTTGCGATAACAAACGTGCGTTTTGAGATGCCCAGCAGGGCAGGTACGATATTCACTAACCAAAACGGAAACAACGGTACTAAACGTAAAAAAAGCAGATATGGAAATGCGTTTCGTTGAAAACCCTGTCTCATTACGTTTAACCATAGAGTTGCTTTTTTTGCAACCCAGTCGCGCAAGGCTAATTCTACCGCAAGAAAAACAATGAATGCGCCGAGTGTAGCACTGATAACAACACACACTGTGCCTAGCCAAGGTCCAAATAAAAAGCCGCTGGTTAATGTTAAGAAAATCGCGCCGGGAATTGAACAGGCAACGCAAATGGTGTAAATCCCAATAAACCCTAATACAACAAAAATGATGTGTTGTTTGCTCCAAGCAAGCAATAACGCACGGTTGGCTTTTAGACTGTCAAACGTTAAATAGTGATAAAGTTGAAAGTAAAAAAATAATCCCAATAAGGTGATTAATACAATTAATAATATCCAGCGTTTAATTGTTTTCAATGCTGACATCCATTGTCATGATTAGCGATAGTATTCAAACTGAATACTATCGCCAAATATAAAATGTGACAAGTAAAGTATTATTTTCCTGGAGATGGGGCAGCGGAAGCAGTATCTACTGCTTTCTTCGGCCCAGATCCCATTTGTGCTTGTTCCAATACTGCAACAACCGTAACCCTTCCATAACGCTGTGCTATTTGAAGTGGGGTCTGGCCGTCTGTTGTTGTCATGTGAGGGTTAGCTTTCTGTGTTAACAAATAAGTCGCCATACGAGTACTACCTTGCTGTGCAGCGTGGCGTAAAGGAGTATGCTTGTAGGATGAATCTTGTGCGTTAACGTCACCACCATTTTCTACGATAATCTGTGCTAATTTACAATAAATGTCTTCATTGTTTTGAGTACTTTTGTAAGCAATGACATGTAGAGGAGTTTCTGTAGCAACAGCCATTACTTTCGTAGAGTTAAAGTTAGCTTGGTGTTGGATGAGGAGTTCAAAGATTTGAAAATAATGGTCTTGGAAATCTGAGGAGATATTTGTATGTATGTCTATAAAGGTATCTAATGCTGAGTTTCCAAAGTAGTTAGGTTCATTTGGATTGGCACCGCGTTCTAGTAAAGATTTTACCATATTAGGTCTTAAACTATTTACCGCGGTTTGTAATAATGAGTCGTCTATAACTAAAGGTTCTATATTATCCATTTGTTCTAACGCAGTATTAAATGCCAACTGGTCGTCTTCCTTAATGGCTTCTAATGCGTCACAATAGTGCTTATATTTAGGTTTAGGTTTTTTGTCATCACCATATAAACTTAACTCTTCTATGGAATAACCATCAAATCTTTTTGGTTTTGCTGTATTTTTTTGTAAAAACATGGTTGTAAAACTCCTTGCATTTTAAATTAACTGTACGGTAAATGATACACGCTTCTGCAAAATGAACAAGTAGACGGTTAGTTTATGCAGTTGCGAGAATTCATAAGGATTTGAAGTAGTAAAGTATATTTACAATAAACTAATAGATAGGTTTTATGTGCAAAATTAAGCAGTGAAACTAAGGTGCTGCGTATTATTAAGGGATTTTGACAAGTAGAGTATCCACTCTTTAAAAGACAATTATTTACTAGTATCGTTTACATTTAATTTCATTGGTCGGGGTGACAGGATTTGAACTTGCGACCCCTGCCTCCCGAAGGCAGTGCTCTACCAGGCTGAGCTACACCCCGCTCTATTCTTCGTGTTTGCACTTTATGCTACGTTAGCTGCGCCTTTTCGTAAAAGTCATGTATGTCTAATACACTCTTTTTACTCAAAAGCTTGCTGCCTTGCCTAAAGCACAAACACTTTGAATAACGCTTCGTGTTTGCACTTTATGCTGCGTTATTAGCTGCACTTTTTCAAATTTAAGCAACACACTTAAAACTCACGTGCAACGGCAAAATTAGCCAATTCAATTAATCCTTGCCGATAGCAATTATCCGGTAGTTCCACTAATGCAGCAATAGCATCGTCTGCTTGTTTGATGGCACAATCACGCGTATAGGCTAATGCATCTGTTGCATTTAGCACAGCAATGATATCTGCTAATGCTACGTTCCCAGGAGATTGAATAGCACGTTCAATACAATCACGCTGATTTGCATCGCCAACTTGCAATGCATAAATTAAGGGTAACGTCATTTTACCTTTAGCTAAATCATCCCCGATATTTTTGCCAATGCAACTTGCATCGCTGGCATAGTCAAGTACATCATCGATTAATTGAAATGCCATGCCAACGTGGTGACCGAAACGTGCCAATGCATCACATTCCCATGCATCACGTTCAGTGAGTATTGCACCCATTTGTGCTGCTGCAGCAAATAACGTTGCAGTTTTACGTTCAATGACATCGTAATAAGTTGTTTCATCAAGCTGTGTCTTACTCACATTTAACAGTTGGATCACTTCGCCTTCGGCTAAACGGTTAGTCGCGGTTGCTAAAATTGACATCGCCGTTAAGCAACCGGTTTGTACCACCAATTGAAAGGTGCGAGAGTACAAAAAATCTCCAACCAGAATGCTAGCTTCATTGCCCCAAATTGCATTGGCAGTTTTTTTACCACGACGTAATTCAGAGGCATCGACGACATCATCGTGTAGCAAGGTCGCGGTATGGATGCATTCGATCACCGCTGCCAAGGTAATGTGCTCATTACCGGTATAGTTAAATAGGTTAGCGCTGAGCAATACGATCAACGGGCGCAAACGCTTACCACCACTTTGCAAGATATGCTCACCTAGTGCTTTAATGAATGGCACATCAGTGGATAATTGATTGATAATAAAGGTATTTGTCGCGGTTAAGTCATTATCGACTAACTCGCGGATCGTGGCCAGCGGGTTAGGGTGATTAGGCATGCACGATCCTCTAAACTAATGTAATTCCTGACTCGACGAAGCCCGCATGCTAGGCCGAGCTGGGTAAGCTGTCAAGAACGATAAGCATTTGAGAAGAATAGATTAGTTTTTCTTGCGTTATCGATGTAGTCTTCGTAGAATAGCGTCCCTTCAACTACCTGTACCTGAGGGTAAGGTATACCAAGAATTAACGAGGAGTACACCTATGTATGCGGTGATCGCAACGGGCGGCAAACAATACAAAGTGACTGAAGGCCAAGTGCTGCATATTGAAATGTTGGCAGCTGAACCCGGTAGTAACATTGATTTTGAGCAAGTATTACTAATTGGTGATGGTGACAACATCAATATTGGTAAACCGTATGTGGCAGGTAGTCAAGTCAGTGCGCAAGTGATTGAACATGCGCGTGATAAAAAGATTCGTATTGTTAAATTTCGTCGGCGTAAACATTCACGCAAAAACATGGGACATCGACAATCGTATACCGCTGTTAAAATCACTAAAATTAAAGCAGCATAAATCACTTTATTGAGAGGATAGCAACATGGCACATAAGAAGGCTGGTGGGAGTACCCGTAACGGACGCGATTCACAATCCAAACGGTTAGGTGTGAAACGCTACGGTGGTCAACTTGTTAATGCAGGTAATATCTTAGTGCGTCAGCGTGGTACCCAATTTCATCCAGGGGCAAACGTCGGTTGTGGACGTGATCATACGTTATTTGCGTTAGTAGATGGTTATGTGCGCTTTGCGACAAAAGGACAAAAGCAACGTAAATATGTATTGATTGAGCCTGCTGGTGCATAACAAGCAGCATAATAAGTTGCGCGTGATCTAACCCCTAAGTCAGCCATCTTTTCTAATTAACTAATGTCGTTTCCTTATCCTACTGGCTATGCGTTGCATAGTTCTTTAGTAATTAACAGGTTATTTCTGATGAAGTTTATTGACGAGGCGATTATTCACGTGCATGCCGGCAATGGTGGTAATGGTTGCTTGAGTTTTCGTCGCGAAAAATACATTGCTAAAGGTGGTCCCAATGGGGGAGATGGCGGTGATGGGGCTAGCGTATTTTTGCAAGCGAGTTCCAATTTAAATACCTTAATTGATTTTCGCTATAACCGCTTGTTTCGTGCTAAGCATGGTGAACATGGTCAAGGTAGTGAATGTACTGGCGGTAGCGGTGATGATTTAATTATCCCAGTGCCATTGGGAACGTTGGTGTATGACAATGATACCAATGAATGTCTGGGCGATCTCACTGGTGATAAAGCAATACTGTGTGTGGCTAAAGGCGGGCGACATGGTCTTGGTAACGTGCATTTTAAAAGTAGTATCAATCGTGCACCACGCAAAACCACGCCAGGCACACCCGGTGAAAAGCGCACACTACGTTTGGAATTACGGGTATTAGCCGATGTTGGCTTGCTTGGTTTTCCCAATGCTGGCAAATCAACCTTGATCCGTTGTGTGTCAGCGGCTAAACCCAAAGTAGCTGATTATCCATTTACCACACTGCATCCGAATTTAGGCGTGGTACGCGTCGATCAACTGCGCAGTTTTATCATGGCAGATATTCCAGGGTTAATTGAAGGCGCTGCTGCAGGTGCTGGTTTAGGGATACAGTTTTTAAAGCATATTTCACGCACGCGTTTATTATTGCATATGGTTGATGTGGTCAGCAGCGATGAGTTGGTAACGTCGATTAATGCGATTACTCATGAATTGGTAACCTACGATCCAACATTAGCCAACAAGCCACGTTGGTTAGTGTTTAATAAGGCAGATGCGCTCGCAGAAGATGTCTGTCAGCAACGGGTTAATCAAGCGCTTAACACATTAGGGTGGGATAAACCTTATTTCGTGATCTCAGCTGTCAGTGGTGCTGGGGTGCAGGCATTGTGTAAAACTATCATGGAAAAATTGACAGTCTTTCAGGTTGATTAACCGTAACTACTCAAGCTGATCTTTACTTTACCAAAAAACGTCAGTTTTGAGTGGAGGTTGCCAAAGATGGCGTTTTCCTTAATCGTGCCTGAGTAGTTGTGATTAGCTTAATGCTTGGATATGTTTAGTCAAACGGCTTTTATGGCGAGCAGCTTTATTTTTATGGATGAGTCCCTTATTAGCAGCGCGATCAATCACCGGAATAGCTTGGATTAATGCTTCATTGGCAGCGATTTTATCACCTGCTTCAATGCGATACATCACTCGCTTAATATGAGTGCGCAAATGAGAACGCTGACTGGCATTGCGCTGACGATGCTTTTCAGCTTGTTTAGCGCGTTTACGGGCTTGTGGTGTATTGGCCACGTGCTGTACTCCTTCAAGAAACTCTAACTCATGATTAAAGGGGAGCAAATATGCCTTGATCGCTGAAAAATGTCAACATTCCTGTCAATAATCTACGAGTTTTTACTGGGTTATGTTGTAAAGTTAGGGTAGAATTTTGCCTCAAAACCAGTAGTTGCCAGCGAGACGGCTGAGCAACATCGGCAATGATGAGGTCAGCGTGTCAGAACATATCTCCTCCCAGAGTGGCAAAACCCTATTAAAATCGACAGGGGTATTCTCATTGATGACGTTTATCTCACGTCTATTAGGCTTTGTACGTGAGATGGTATTGGCGTTTGTCTTTGGGGCCAGCGGCGGAATGGATGCCTTCATTATCGCGTTTAAATTGCCAAACTTCATGCGCCGCTTATTTGCTGAAGGGGCATTTTCCCAAGCCTTTGTTCCGGTGTTATCTGAATACCGTAGCCAACGGCCGGAACAAGTACGCAGCTTTATTGATCATATGTTAGGCACGCTAGCGATGATGTTATTCATTGTTGTTGGTATAGCTATTTTATTTGCGCCGCTATTAGTGCATGTCTTTGCGCCTGGTTTTGCTGATGATTCGTTGCGATTTGAATTAACAACGCATATGTTGCGGATCATGTTTCCGTATTTATTATTGATTGCATTAACTGCATTTGCCGGCGCGGTATTAAATACCTATGGTCGTTTTGCCATTCCAGCGATTACTCCAGTATTGCTGAATCTTGCCTTAATCAGTGCGGCGTTATTTGCGACGATTCATTTTAAACAGCCAATTGTTGCATTAGCCTGGGCGGTTTTGATTGCGGGGTTCATGCAATTGTTATTGCAATTGCCTTTTTTACGCAAGACATCACACTTGCCTTGTCCAAAACCAAATTGGCGTGATCCGGGTGTGCGTCGCGTACTAACATTAATGGTCCCTGCGTTATTTGGCGTATCCATTACACAGATTAGTATTTTAATAGACAGTATTTTTGCATCGTTCTTGCCGATTGGTAGTATCTCATGGTTGTATTATGCTGATCGTTTAATGAATTTTCCATTGGGTGTGTTTGGCGTTGCTTTGGCAACCGTGGTACTACCGTATTTATCGCGCAAACATGCCGAACGTGATGCACACAATTATGCACATACGATCGATTGGGCGATCCGTAGCGTATTGCTAGTTGGGATCCCATCAGTCATTGGATTATTACTATTAGCCAGTCCAATTTTAACAACACTATTACAGCACGGTCGGTTTAGTGAACACGATGTATTGATGACTAGCCAAAGTTTATTAGCATTTGCGTTAGGGGTCCCGGCATTTATGCTAGTTAAAATACTGGCGTCTGGATTTTATGCCAAACAAGATATTAAAACACCGGTGAAGATTGCAGCTATCGCCATGGTGACCAATATCGTATTAAATGCTGCACTGATTACACCACTTGCTCATGCAGGGTTAGCGTTAGCGACATCATTAGCTGCCATGTTAAATGCGAGTTTGTTATTAATGGCATTGTATAAACAACGGATCTACATCCCCAGTCGTGGTTGGTTGGTCTTTGCCGGACGTTTGTTATTGGCTAATGGTGTGATGGGTATAGTGTTATTCGCAATACATCAACCGATTGCTGTTTGGCACAGTTGGTCGGATGGTTGGCGGTTTGTGGCATTGGCATGGCGAATTGGCTTGGCTATCACCTGTTATATCAGCATATTATGGTTGAGTGGTTTTCGATTATCGCGTTTATGGCAGATTGGAGATGAACCTTCATGCAATTGATCCGTGGGCTAAGCAACGTGTTACCCATGCATCATGGGTGTGTTGCTACTATCGGTAATTTTGATGGTATGCATTGCGGTCATCAAGCGATGTTAACTGAATTAACTAAACAAGCAACAGCACAACAGTTACCAGCGATGCTGATTATGTTTGAACCGCAACCGCGTGAATTCTTTAATAGTAGTAGTGCACCTGCACGCTTAATGCGTCTGCCTGAAAAAATACGTTTTCTACAAACAGTTGCTATCGATTATGTATTGGTATTGCGTTTTAATAATGCAATGGCACAGCAGACCGCAGACACATTTGTTCGATCGGTATTATTCGACAATTTGGGGGTACGTTTACTGATTTTAGGCGAAGACTTTTGTTTTGGTTATCAACGTCAAGGCGATCTACAGTTATTGCGTACTATGGGTGCTTCCCATGGCATGGATGTCATGGTGATGCCAACATTATGTAGAAATGATAAACGGGTTAGCAGTACGTGGGTGCGTGATGCGTTAGTCAGTGGTGATTTGGCAACAGTACGTACATTGCTCGGACGCGATTACAGTTTATTTGGACGCGTTGTACTCGGGCAACAACGTGGACGTACTATCAATGTGCCAACTGCAAATATCCGATTAAAACGATTAACGCCACCAATTGCTGGTGTTTATGTAGTACGTGTGCACAGTGATTATGGTATCCATAATGGTGTTGCCAATGTGGGTGTACGGCCAACAGTTGGTGGGACGCAACCTGGATTAGAAGTGCATTTGTTTGATTTTGATCGTGATCTCTATGGCAAATCCATCCAGGTGACATTCTTGGCGAAATTACGTGATGAACAACGCTTTGCATCGTTTGACTTGCTTAAAGCGCAAATTCAACACGATATTGCCGCAGCACGTGCATTATTACCTCCGTCAGGCCGTCATCCCGCGGCTTGACCGCGGGATCCAAAGAATGATACCTGTGAGTAGTCAAGAACCTATTTACCCTATTGTGTTAACAACGGGTTTTGGTTATGGTGATACGATTATCAGAAGGTGAAGGTTATATGCAAGGAGTAGATAACAATGAAGTTACCTTATAAAAGTCTAGCGTTTCAAGTGTTAGTAGGTATCATTCTTGGTGTGCTAATTGGGATTTTTCTACCAACTTGGGGTGCCAATGTTAAATTACTAAGTGATGTGTTCATTCGTTTAGTAAAGTTGGTAGTAGGCCCTGTTATTTTCTGTACCATTGTCAATGGCATTTCCAATCATGCTGATGTGAAAGCGGCTGGTAGAATTGGTTTATTAGCGATTATTTATTTTGAAATTATTACCACATTTGCTTTATTAATTGGGTTGTTTTCAACTCATTTGCTAAAACCAGGTGTAGGTATTGATGTGAGTCATGTGGATACAGCAGACGCAGCCAGTTATGTTATCAAAGCCACACCGATGTCGGCATATGATCACATACTGAGTATTTTTCCCAGTTCCTTTGTCGATGCGTTTGCACAAAATAATTTATTACAAATTTTATTTTTCTCGATTATCTTTGGCATTGCCATGGCACTACTTGGTGATAAGGTGGCGCCATTAAAATCAATGATAAAACAATTCGAGCAAGTAGTTTTTAAAATATTAAATTTTATCGTTAGCATTGCACCAGTAGCCGCATTTGGTGCGATGGCTTATACCGTCAGTCACTTTGGTACCCATGTGTTGGTTAATTTCGGTGAGTTAATAGCATCGGTGTATTTAACTGCTGCGGTATTTATCTTTATTGTATTAGGTGGCGTATGTCGTTTATTTGGATTTCGTTTGTGGACATTATTGAAATTCGTTAAGGAAGAAATCCTGATCACTGTGGGGACATCGTCTTCAGAGGCAGCATTGCCACGACTAATGAAAAAGTTAGAAAGTTTTGGTTGTCGTAAAGAGGTTGTTGGTTTGGTCGTTCCAACGGGCTATTCATTTAATTTGGATGGTACCTCGATTTATTTATCCGCTGCGGCACTCTTTATTGCCCAAGCCTATGGGATTGAACTGACAGTTTTGCAACAAGCATCGATTATTGCTATTTTAATGCTAAATTCAAAGGGGGCCGCTGCAGTGACCGGTGGTGGATTTGTCACCTTGGCAGCCACGTTGTCTGCTACGAATATGTTGCCAGTCGAGGGGTTGGTATTATTAATTGGTGTCGATAGGTTTATGTCTCAGATCCGTGCCTTGACTAATGTCATTGGCAATAGTGTCGCCACAGTGGTGGTATCCAAGTGGGAAGCGCGTCGCCGTGTTAAACAAAGTTAATATAAACAGAAACAAATTATCATGACAGATTATAAAAATACATTAAATTTACCCAAAACCGATTTCTCAATGAAAGCGAATTTAGCTAATCGTGAACCTGAACGTTTAGCTAAATGGCAACAACAACAGTTATATAATACGATTTGTGCACACACTAAAGGACGTCCAACATTTATTTTGCACGACGGTCCACCGTATGCCAACGGTGACATTCACTTAGGTCACGCAGTTAATAAAGTGTTAAAAGACATTGTGTGTAAGTCAAAACGCTTAAGTGGTTTTGATGTACCGTATGTCCCCGGTTGGGATTGTCATGGTTTACCGGTTGAATTAAATGTTGAAAAGAAGATTGGCAAGGTTGGTACTAAAGTCACACCAGCTGAATTTCGCCAAGCTTGTCGTGACTATGCCGCTAGTCAAGTAGCAAAACAAGCACAAGCCTTTCAACGTTTAGGGGTGTTTGCTGAATGGGATACACCGTATTTAACCATGAATCACCGCTACGAATCACAGATTATTCGTGCATTAAAAATCATTATTGCGCAAGGGCATTTGCATCAAGGGTATAAACCAGTGCATTGGTGTACTAGTTGCGGTTCAGCATTAGCAGAAGCAGAAGTCGAATATAAAGACAAAACATCACCGGCAATTGATGTTGCCTTTACCGTAATGGATGATGCTGTGTTATGGCAGCGCATGTGTCATACTCCGGATGCACAACACCCTACAGATGTTGCTGTTGTTATTTGGACAACAACACCATGGACATTGCCGGCTAACCAAGCTGTTGCCGTTAATCCTAAACATGAATATGTCATCGTTAAAGCAAACACAGCGGGACATACAGCCTATTTCTTATTAGCTGATCAACTCCTCAAAGATGTGATGGCGCGTTATGCAATCGATGATTACCGCGTCATTGCCTATTGTCATGGTGATGCCTTGGAAGGGTTGTTATTACAACACCCTTTTTTAAAGCGAGAAGTACCAATCGTATTAGGTGAACATGTTACCTTAGAAACAGGCACTGGCGCAGTACATACTGCACCAGCACACGGGGATGATGATTTCATTTTAGCAAAGCGTTATGATTTGCCGGTTACTCATCATGTATTAGCCAATGGTTGTTTTGATTCACAGTTACCGTTTCTGGCTGATTTACATGTCTTAAAAGCCAATGACAAAGTAATTGAATTACTAACCACCAATGGTAAGTTGATTCATCAACATAAGGTAGAACACAGTTATCCGCATTGTTGGCGACATAAAACGCCGTTGATCTTTCGTGCTACAGCACAATGGTTTATTAGCATGACCCAACACCGTTTGCGTGAACAGACACTGGAAGCGATTAAACACATTGATTGGCATCCTGATTGGGGACAAGTGCGCATGCACAATATGCTTGTTGACCGTCCTGATTGGTGTATCTCCAGACAGCGTGAATGGGGTGTGCCCATTCCATTATTGATCCATAAACAAACCGGTAAATTGCATCCTGATATGTTAACTATTTTAGATAAGGTAGCAGATGCAGTGGCTGAAAAGGGTATAGAAGCGTGGTTTGCTTCAACCCCAGCAGATTGGTTATCCAAAACCGATGCCCATGATTATGACAAATTAAATGATGTATTGGATGTATGGTTTGATTCAGGTGTTAGCCATCAAGCAGTGCTAGCCGCGCGTGATAATTTATCAGTGCCTGCTGATTTATATTTAGAAGGATCAGACCAATACCGTGGTTGGTTTCAAACTGCATTGTTAACTGCGATGGCAGCTAATGGTCAGCCACCGTATAAAGCGGTGCTTACCCATGGGTTTACCGTCGATGATAAAGGTCGCAAGATGTCAAAATCATTGGGCAATGTGATTGCGCCAGATAAAGTGATTAAGACATTGGGTGCTGACGTATTACGTTTATGGATCGCTAGTGCTGATTATCGGGGTGAATTAACCGTCTCGCAAACGATTTTACAACAAGCATCGGAAATGTATCGCCGTATTCGCAACACTGCACGTTATTTATTAGCAAATTTAGACGGTTTTGAACCGACTACTGATTGTGTTGAATATGATGCAATGTTGGCGTTAGACAAGTGGGCAGTTGGTAGGGCAGCTCACTTGCAGCAAGAATTGATTACAGCGTATGACCAGTATCAATATCATGTTGTGTGTCAGCAGTTACAACACTTTTGTTCGATCGATCTCGGTAGTTTTTATTTAGATATTATTAAGGACAGGCAATACACTGCGCCAGCCAATAGTCTTGTTAGACGTTCCGCACAAACAGCAATGTATCATATCGTGAGTGCATTAGTACGTTGGGTAGCGCCAATCTTAAGTTTTACCGCTGATGAGATTTGGCAATATATGCCAGGCAAACATACTGACTCAGTTTTCTTAACTACGTGGTATGAACAGTTAACCCTACTAAGTGATCAACAACCGATGAATATGCAGTATTGGGATGCGATCATGCAAGTGCGTAATGTGGTTAACAAAGCATTGGAAGAGCAACGTAACCTTGGTCATATTGGTTCAGGGCTTGGGGCAACAGTCATGTTGTATTGTCAAGATAAAGACTATTACCAGCAATTAATCGCTTTAGGTGATGAATTACGTTTTGTATTGATCACCTCCGATGCAAGCGTGTCTGCCGAAACGCCACCTGCAGATGCATTGGCAACTGACATTGATGGCATTGCAGTTGTAGTAAAACCAACCACTGATCCAAAATGTGAGCGTTGTTGGCAACATCGTGCTGATGTCGGACAACATACACAACACCCTGGTTTATGCGCACGTTGTGTGACTAATATCGATGGTGGTAGTGGAGAAGTGCGGCAATTTGCCTAAATAGTTTCTTCGCATTTTGATTAACGGGTAGGCGTTTATGTCCAATACAATCATTCAATATCGTGAAAAGTTATGTTGGTTTGTCTTAGTTGGATTGATTGTGATTGCTGACCAAGCTAGTAAATGGCTTGTGTGTCAACAGTTAACGTTATATCACCCTGTCCCAGTCTTTCCTTTTTTCTCGTTGTATTTAACGTATAACACTGGCGCTGCATTTAGTTTATTCAGTGATGCTGCTGGTTGGCAACGTTGGTTGTTTACACTAACTACGGCGATCATCGGGGTTGGTATTACAGTATGGCTGTGGCGGTTACCACGCAAGCAAATAATACAAGCGATAGCGCTGACACTGATTTTAGGTGGTGCCATCGGCAATTTACTCGACCGCGTATTGTTTGGTTATGTTATCGATTTCTTGTTATTACATTGGCGCCAATGGCAATGGCCGGTGTTTAATCTAGCTGACAGTGTGATTTGCATTGGCGCCGGATTATTGTGTTGGCAATTGTTGAGAAAGGAATAACGAGAACCAACCGCGACGCAGCTATCAGCGAAGCTGGGAGCGGAGGACTACCAACAATCCTTAGCTGTACTACTACCTGTAATACCTTTCACGCCTAACTGATCATACGTAAATGATCCACACTCAGTATCATTAGCCTGATTCTTTTGTGGGACAGCAGTTAATGTGTAAGTTGTTGCAGATAGGTTACTGATTTCCATATTATACAGACCGTTTTCAGTAGACTCAGGTCCACCGACATTTTCGAGTGTTGCACCTTCATAAGTATTGTTACGCACGTAATATTGTTCCATATCATTGGCTAAATCAAGTAATGCGTTTGTGCCTGCAGTGCGGTTAGCACGCACTATGTAGCTATTGTAACTGGGGATCGCAATTGCAGTGAGAATGCCAAGAATGGCAACTACGATTAATAATTCAACTAATGTTACTCCATGTGGTCGATGGCGAGTGTTCATGGTGCAGTCCTTTGATGTCAGTTTGATAGGCTAATCTTAACGTTAATAAGGCCTATTTGCTACCTTTGCCTCAGTATAAGAAAAGATATACTCTTCTCGTTTTAAATTTAGGCTTTGTTGGCTGCGCTTTCTCACAAAAGTCATGTATTTCAATACGCTCCTTTTGATTTGAAGAGCAGCCTTGCCCTGGAAATCGGAGATTATCCAGGGTTGCCGCCTCGCCTAAATTCAAAACGCTTTGAGTATAGATTAACTGCACCTCTTGAAATGTCAATAAATAACCCTATATAAGCAATAACTAAGTTAATGTCGTTGTCAACAAAGAGAGGATATGATCAGCTTATGAGAATGGATAAACTGACTAGCAAATTTCAAATTGCACTAGCCGAAGCCCAATCATTGGCATACAACAACCATCATCCAGCTGTTGAGCCGGCGCATATTGTCAAAGCCATGTTGGAACAAGAGGGTGGTACGGTACGTCATGTGTTAACCCAAGCTGGGGTGAATACCAATAGTTTATTAAATCAAGTCAATGCCTTGATCGATGAGTTGCCACAAATCGAAGGGGATAATGATCGCTTGGAGTTTTCTAACGATGCGATCCGCATTTTACGCAAAACCGATAGTCTTGCACGTGATATGAAAGATGAATTCATTTCGAGCGAGTTATTTGTATTAGCAGCGATAGAAGATAAAGGGATGTTGGGGACTAAATTGCGTGCAGCGGGTGCTGAGCGTGACGCTATTAAAAAAGCGATTGACAATGTACGCGGTGGCCAATCGGTGAATGACCCCAATGCAGAAGATAAACACCAAGCATTGGAAAAATATACTCGTGATTTAACTGAATTGGCGGAGCAAGGTAAGTTAGATCCAGTGATTGGTCGTGATGATGAAATTCGTCGTACGGTCCAAGTATTACAACGGCGTACTAAAAATAATCCAGTACTGATCGGTGAACCGGGTGTGGGTAAGACCGCAATTGTTGAAGGGTTAGCACAACGTATTATTAACGGCGAAGTCCCAGAAGGGTTGAAAGACAAACGGTTGTTGGCTTTAGACATGGGTGCATTGATTGCCGGCGCTAAATTTCGTGGTGAATTTGAAGAACGTTTAAAAGCCTTATTAAATGATTTAAGTAAACAACAAGGTCGAATAATTTTATTTATTGATGAAATTCACACGATGGTTGGTGCAGGTAAAGCTGAAGGGGCAATGGATGCGGGTAATATGTTAAAACCAGCATTAGCTCGCGGTGAATTGCATTGTGTGGGGGCAACCACATTAAATGAGCATCGTCAATACATTGAAAAGGACGCGGCATTAGAACGTCGCTTTCAAAAAGTATTGGTTAATGAACCCAGTGTTGAAGGCACGATTGCGATTTTGCGCGGATTAAAACAACGTTATGAAGTGCATCATGGGGTAGAGATCACTGATCCGGCAATTGTTGCTGCGGCAACATTATCCCATCGTTATATTTCTGATCGGCAATTGCCGGATAAAGCCATCGATCTCATCGATGAAGCGGCTAGCCAAATTCGCATTGAAATCGATTCAAAACCAGAAGCATTAGATAAACAAGAACGACGTTTGATTCAATTGAAAATCGAACGGGAAGCATTGAAAAAAGAAAGTGATGATGCATCGAAAAAACGTTTGCAGTTAATTGAAGAAGAAATCGGTACGCTTGAAAAAACTTATGCTGATTTAGAAGAAGTCTGGAAAAGTGAAAAGGCAGCATTACAAGGTGCTAAACACATTAAAGAAGCATTGGATAAAGCCAATATTGAATTAGAAACGGCTAGACGTGCTGGTGATCTGAGTCGCATGTCGGAATTACAATATGGGCAAATCCCAGAATTAGAAGGTCAATTAACTGCAGCGCAAGCTGGTGAACAATCAGAGACAACCTTATTACGTAATCGAGTTACCGATGAAGAAGTCGCTCAAGTTGTATCGAAATGGACACACATTCCAGTGAGCCGAATGTTAGAAGGTGAGAAAGAAAAATTATTAAAAATGGAAGAGACGTTACATCAGCGCGTAATTGGTCAAGACCACGCAGTGACAGTGATTGCTGATGCGATCCGCCGTTCACGTTCCGGATTATCTGATCCACATCGTCCGGTAGGGTCATTTTTATTTTTAGGGCCAACCGGTGTCGGTAAAACAGAATTGTGTAAAGCATTGGCCGGGTTTTTGTTTGATACCGAAGAAGCCATGGTACGCATTGATATGTCAGAATTCATGGAAAAACATTCAGTCGCACGTCTAATTGGCGCACCTCCTGGGTATGTTGGTTATGAAGAGGGTGGCTATTTAACCGAAAGTGTGCGCCGTAAACCGTATTCTGTGATTTTGCTCGATGAAGTTGAAAAGGCACACAGTGATGTATTTAATATTTTATTACAAGTGTTAGATGATGGTCGTTTAACTGATGGTCAAGGACGCACAGTTGATTTTCGCAATACTGTGATCGTGATGACCTCTAATTTAGGATCACAACTCATTCAAGAATTAGCTGAACAGGATGATTACGACATGATGCGTACTGCCGTGATGAAAATTGTCGGCGAACATTTTCGCCCGGAATTCATTAACCGTATCGATGAATCAGTGGTATTTCATCCGTTAGATAAATCACAGATTGAATACATTGCTAAATTGCAAATAGATAAATTACAACAACGTTTGCGTGATAAAGATTTACAGTTAGTCATTAATGATGATGTGTATACGTTATTAGCCAATGCTGGTTACGATCCAGTGTTTGGTGCAAGACCATTAAAACGCACTATTCAACAACGTGTAGAAAACCCATTGGCTAAAGCGATTTTGGCAGGTGAATTTGTTGCAACTGATCAGATCAGTATTAGCTGTCGCGATGGTGACATTGTATTTGCTAAGGGTTAATCATTAACATCAACCACATCGCACACCAATTCCCCTTTAGCTAATTGTGTACGAATGCGTTTGCCAATCTGTCTTGTTGTTGCTTTTTTGATGACAGTTCCTGATGTATCATCGCGTACAATGGCATAACCGCGTGCTAATGTGGCTAGCGGACTGACTTCAGTTAATATGCGTGTTAGTTGCTGCAATTGTTGTTGACGGTAATGGAGGTAATGCGTTTGAGCTTGCTGCAAACGTGTGGCAATGTAATCGATACGTTGCGTATATTCACGTAATTGCTGTCCTGGATGCCGCAAACGTTTTTGCAAATGTTGGCAATGCTGTTTAGCGTAAGTTAGCTGTTGTTGCATGACTTGTGCTAAACGTAAATACAGTTGTTGAATATCGTGTAACCATTTTTGTTTGTCAGGGCTGACCAATTCAGCTGCAACAGACGGTGTTGGAGCACGGCAATCAGCGACAAAATCGGCAATGGTAAAATCAATTTCGTGACCAACGGCACTGACAATCGGGATGTTACTTGAAAAAATAGTACGTGCTAATGTTTCATCATTAAAACACCATAAGTCTTCCATTGAACCACCACCTCGGGTCAGGATCAATACATCGCATTCTTGACGTCGATTGGCAGTGGTGATTGCCTTCATTAATTGTTGGCTAGCGGCTTCACCTTGTACTTGACTTGGGTATACGATAACTGGGATATTAGCAAAACGACGACGCAATACGCTTAATACATCGCGCAGTGCAGCACCGCTAGTTGATGTGATTACACCAATACAATTTGGTAATGTTGGCAATGCTTGTTTATGTTGTTCGTCAAATAAGCCTTCTTTTTGTAAGCGTGCTTTTAACGCTTCAAATGCGCGTAATAGGGCACCGTCACCTGCTTCTTCTAGTTCGTTAACAATTAATTGAAAGTTGCCACGGTTTTCATACAAACTGACATTGGCTTTGACTAACACTTGCGTGCCATTTTGCGGTAACGTTTTAACGTTATAATTACGATTGCGAAACATCGCACAACTGACTTGAGCGTGTTGGTCTTTTAAACTAAAGTACCAATGGCCTGAGCTGGCACAGGTAAAATTAGAGATTTCACCGCTTACCCACAAAGGTAAGAATGCGTCTTCTAAGATAGTCCGTGCTGCGCGGTTTAATTCAGAGACACTGTAAATGTCACGCTGTGTGGTTATATTATTCATATCTTGACAGTTATCCTTTGAAAATTCATGTCTGGATTGAACCCAGTCTTCATACAGCATCAATATGGCTTGTTTTTAAAGGCAAAACTAGACTTTAGGTGACCCTTGCCAGTTTATGTTAGAATGGCGCGCTAAATCAAGCATAAAACGAGGTTTATCCAATGCATTTGCTGCTCTATCCAATTCGTCAATGGTTGTCATTTGCTGTGTGGCAGCAAATCATTATTGCATTGGTTATTGGTGTTGCTACAGGCTTATTATTGGGTGAACAGGCAACGGTATTACAACCCTTAGGGATACTGTTTATTCATGCTATCCAAATGATGGTAGTGCCTGTGGTGTTTACTGCGATTGTATGTGCTGTGTTAGCGGTAGATGATTTAAGCAGTATGCGTCGTGTCACCATTAAAGCATTTGTGTTGTATGTCGTATGTATGGTGGTCGCAACGTGTTTAGGAATTGGCATTGCATCACTGATCAAACCCGGTGTCGGATTTAGTTTAGCGGAACAAATGGGGCAGATAGCAACCGTTGCTAAGCCACCGACGTTTGCAGCAACCATATTGGCATTTGTTCCTAGTAATCCATTAAAAGCATTTGTTGAAGGTAATATTATCCAAATCTTAGTGTTTGGTTTAATTTTAGGGGTATCAATTAAATTAGCTGGTGAACCTGCACAACCGGTGGAGCGCTTTTTCAAAAGTTTATCATCCGTCGTATTTAAGTTTGCTCAAATCATTGTTAGTTTTGCACCGTACGGGATCTTTGGATTGATTGCCACGGTGTTTGGTCAATATGGTTTGTCGGTATTAACGCCACTATTAAAATTTATCGCAACGGTTTATCTAGCGTGTTTATTACAGTGTGTCTTAGTTTACGCTGGGTTGTTGGTAACGTATCGGATTAACCCTTGGCGGTTTTTACGTGGGATCGTCGATGCCATCGTATTGTCCTATACAACGTCTAGCAGTGCAGCGACATTGCCGGTGTCATTGCGTTGTGCACGGGAAAATTTGCATATTGATCGTAGTATTAGCGGCTTTTTACTACCGCTAGGTACCAGTTTTAACTTAAATGGCTTATCCATTTATTTAAGTGTCGCCACTATTTTTGCTGCCAATATTTTTGGGGTTGAATTACATGCTTCGCAATTATTGATGATGGTGTTTTCAATCGTAGTCTCAGCAATGGGGGCAGCAGCAGTGCCAGGTTCTGCACTAATTGTGATGGGTGCAGTGATGAGTTCAGTTGGGATCCCATTAGGTGCATTAGCGTTAATTGCGGGAGTTGATAGGTTCAATGACATGGTGCAAACGGCAACAAATGTGATCGGCGATCTGTTTGCAACAACAGTTGTCGCCAAAAGTGAAGGTAAAATCGCTACGGTCACCGAAGAACCTGAATTACCTGCAACACATAATGAGCCTGCGCGTGATTATGCCTCTGCCGAGTAGCAATGTAATTATGTATGACAACTGATACCACTTATTTACAACAGGCATTAGCATTAGCAAGCACTTATCAAGGTCAGTGTGCGCCTAATCCAGCTGTTGGCGCAGTTGTAGTCAAAGATAATCGTGTGATCAGTCAAGGTATGCATCAAGGCCCTGGGCATGCACATGCCGAACGCGCTGCACTATCATCATTAACTAAATCACAAGCAAAGCAAGCCACAGTGTATGTTACCTTAGAGCCGTGTTGTCATCATGGACGGACACCACCGTGTACCGATATACTCATTGATTACGGGATTGCTCGAGTTGTCTATGGTATGGTTGATCCCAATCCACAAGTAGCTGGACAAGGGGTTGCTAGATTACAGGCACAGGGTATTGCGTGTGAGCAACTTGAATTAGACGAGATTAATCTATTTTATCGCCCCTATCGTTTTTGGCAGCAACATCAACGTCCATGGTTTACTGCGAAATTGGCTATCAGTTTAGATGGTAAAATTGCTGGGGTAAATGGTAAACGTGTACAAATCAGTGATGAACGAACAGCACACTTTACCCATCAACAGCGTGCGCGTGCTGACGCACTCTTAACCACTGCACGTACAGTATTACAGGATAATCCCCGTTTAACAGTGCGCATAACTGGGCAGCCTGAAATGGCTAAACCAGTGTATATTATCGATCGCAGTTGCAGTTTAGCAACACATAGTCATACACTAGCTTTGACTGAGTTACCACGAAAGCTTGTTATGTTACACGATGAACAATGTGTGCCACCATCACACAATCCACATCAATTTGAGTATTTTCCGATTGCAACGGTCAATGGTCAATTAGATTGGCTAGCAATTGCTAATGCCTTAGGTCAACGTGGATTACATCATGTGTGGGTAGAAGCGGGTGGACGGTGTTTTCAATCGTTACATGCACAACAATTATTAAATGAAGCGTATTTGTATGTTAATCCACGCGTGTTAGGTGCAAACAGTTATGATGCATTCTTACAACCGATGACACTAATTGATGATAACTGTCAAGTAACATGGCAACAATTACACACAGATGGACTGTGCCATCTTGTTTGGACGCCCTAGTAAATACCTCTAGCACTGGTATAATGGCGCGTCGTCGCAGTCCATTGGAGGAGAATATGTACAATATCATAATTGCTATTATTCCCATGTTTGCCATTATGGGATTAGGAGCTGCAGCGGAACGTTATCGGCTTATCCAAGACAGGGCTTCAGAAGTATTAAATCAATTCGTATTTCGTTTTGCATTGCCACTCATGTTATTTGCCGCAGTATCACAAGAAACGGTTGATGACATTTTGCATGTTAACTATATCGGTTCATTGTGTCTTGCAACATTTGCCACGTTTGCAGTGGGTTTGTGCATTGCGCATTTTATCTTTAAACGTGATGGCAAAGAAACTATTTTTCATGGATTTATTTCGGGCTTATCCAATGAAGGATACATGGGGATCCCATTACTATTAGGCTTATTTGGCAAACAAGCATTGGTGCCTGGTGCCATTGGGATCACGGTTACTTACTTACTGATTTCATTATCGGTTGTGTTATTAGAACTAGTGCAAGCAAAGCAACATTCATCTGAGAAAGGATTGCTGTCAAGTGTATTAGCAGGCGTGTTTCATAACCCAGTATTAATTGCATTGATTGTAGGTTTGATCTACGCGTTGATTGGTTTGCCGTTACCAAAAGTTGTCAATGATTTTTGTCACTTAATGGGTAGGGCTGCTTTGCCATGTGCCTTGTTTGCAATTGGGCAGATTGTCTATACACAAGGTGTGTTCAAAGGCTCTTTCGAATTAAGTTCCATGGTGATCTTAAAACTATTCTTGCAACCATTTATTGTATTTTTAATGGTGCGTTGGTTACAGGTATCGCCATTGTGGGCAGTATCCGGTGTATTATTAGCCGGTATGCCAACCGGTGTTATTTTGGTAATCTTAGCCGGCCGTTATCATTCCTACTTACGTAACACCTCTGCTGCCGTGTTGATGAGTACCTTATTTTCCATCGTCAGTTTGCCGTTTTGGCTATGGGTAACCCATCTATATTGGCCTGATGTATTTGCAATGGCCGGTCTTGGTGGATTTATGCATATTGGCTGATCGGAGTAACTCAAACTGATACTCAAAACGCGAAGAGTATGGCTTGCCTTGAACTTGGAAAATCGCTATGATGCCGTCTTTTCCAACCAGCGCACGGGTCGTTAGCTCAGTTGGTAGAGCAGTAGGCTTTTAACCTATTGGTCGAAGGTTCGAGCCCTTCACGACCCACCAGCCTTCCGTCATGCCAGAAGCTGAACGGTTAGTGAAGCTATGTGGCATCCATGCTTTTTCACTATCTTGGTGAAGGTGGTTCAGAAGACGATGATGCATCTTGGTTTGCTTGGTTGTGCTCTGCATCTTTACTTCCTGAGGATAATGAGAATTGTCCACTACTCTGTAGAGAAGTGATAGAAGCGCTATCTGGATTATTAAGTGCATTAATAAAACTATCTTTTAACTGATCGACTTCTGGTTCGTTATCCATTTTAGCTACTTTATCTTCTCTATAATAATGAGAGGCAGTTTCTTTTGGATTTTTCAAATTATCATTAAATACATTGTGAAAAGATTGTCGCTGAATAACAGAATTATTAAAATTTGTGAAGATTGCAGGTAGATTTTTTGGGAAATTTTCTACATATCTTTCATTGCTCTGAAAGTTTTTAATTGTATTAAAACCCTGTGGCCCACAAACAAATTTAGCATAATAATGAGTAAAAACGTTAAGTTCTTTAATATGCACATCACGGTAATTATCTAATTGCTGCAGACGGTCAAGTCTTTGTTGAATGCCTTGGCAAAATACATATTGTCTTGCAAGCTCAGGAGTTACTTTTCCTTCAGATTTTATAGCTTGTGTTATTTCACCTAGTTTTTTTTCTATTACCCTAGAAAGGTTGTTTACATCATTTGAGACTAAGTGTTTATGGAGCTGTGACTGAGTGTTTTGAGATGGCTCCGCAATTACCTTTTGAAATGCTGTCTCTAACAGTGCGATTGCTTCACTATCTGAATTTGCTTCGTCTTTACTACTAGGCTCTGATAATGGACTCTTTTCTACGTTGGTATCAGTAAAGACAGCATCAGTATCAAAATCATCAACTTGTTTTTCTGCCGGTTTTGTATCAGACATTTCAGCAGAAATAGTTTCTTTCATTTCGTCTTGCTTGGGTGAACTGTCAATCTTTATTAATGAGGGACTAGAGGAAGACGAGGAAGACGAAGAAGATGAAGACGACGACGAAGACGAAGAACTGCTTATACGGTTTGATCTTTCAGTTACTTGTGATTGCTGCGGTGTTTCTCGACGATTGATAACGTCTAAAAGCAATTCTTTAATAGAGTCGAGACGTTTTCTAACATCACTTTTAGGGTGAGTATCGTGTGTTTTCGAAGATAAAGCTTGTCTACGAGCTAGGGGCATTGGTCTATTACGCGGTGGAGGCGCTGGTTTATCAAGTTCTTTTTGAATTACAGTCTTGATCTCATCCACTATGCTCGATAATGAATTTTGCTGGACTGCTATAGAGTTCAGTTGTTGCTGGAACTCTGGTCTGCTCATTATTTCTGTGACCCGCTCCATATAAGTTGCAGTCTGTCTTAAAATTGCATCATAGTGAGTATCAGATGTCATTTTTTTATGAAGAGAATCGTGAATTAATTGGTAGAAAACGTATTGTGTTAATAAATGAGGTTCGGTAACCCAAGCAGGAGGTATGGCATTTTCACTGGTTTGTTGTGCTGGTGCTGAAGGGGCACTTCCAAATAGCCTAGAAAAAAATGAGCCTGTTGAATTGCTACTGGGCTGCGGTTTTTGGGAAGACTGCTGTTTTTCTTGCGCCATTGCATGTTGTGTATGCTGTTCAGAGTGCTTTAACATGGTCAGCAAATCAAATAAAAGTGCTTTCATGTTTTTATTTTCTGGAGCTGAAATATGAGGCATCATTGATCGAAATTGAGAGCCACTTATCATTGAGTGCTGTTCTTCAGTCATGCCTGATTTTTCTTGAGAGGGTATGTACACAGATGATGAGTTGGGTTTTGTAGATTGACGTGTATTTTTTGATGCAGAGTGTCCGGCTGCTGCAGCAAATGAAATGGTTATATCTTGCATTTCTCGTTTTAGATTAGCTGCTATATCATAGTTGGTTGCCATCAGATCGGTTGATGATGCTGAAACAGTAAAATCAGTATTTTGTAAAAAATCTATCAGATTTTCTTTTTTGGGTGAAGCTGTATGCTTTTCTAGCGTGCTAAGTATTTTATTCGGCATGTTTACTTGTGATACTAACATGGCCTGTTCTTTTGCAAATTTTAATGCTTCTTCAGTAGGGAATTCATTCAATATCTTTTCCCATGCTTTATCGACGGGAGAGTCGTCCTGTCCCCGAGCAGTCCACATGTTCATTAATTCATTTTGAGTTGCATTAGGGTTTGTTTTTTTGTATTGATTTATAAATTTACCCCGTTCTTGTTGATACGCTTTATTTATATGATCGACTAAATAGATGCGAAGGCTTTTGTAAAATAAGTATTGTGGCAATACTTCAGCAACCCATGTTTGTGGCTTATCGTGTTTATCGAAAAAGCCGTTTTTCTTAATTTGTTCCGATACTTTTTCTTGAAAGTATGCAAATTTAGCTGCGACATCAATCATGAGTCCCGCTATTTTAAAATCGTTTAAATTGTCATGTGTAAAAGGATGGCAGTTTGGGGTTTTGGTACATGATTGTATAAATCTATTAAGGCTTTCATCGCCCTTTAAATTTTTAGAGCGATGCTGTAGCTCTCCAGTATTAGGGTCAATATATCTATTGTAAAAGAAGTTGTATGATGAATAGCTTTCCGCAGACCATCTTGGTTGACTAGGCATAAGTTTCCCCTTTTTAAAATAAGTATCTAAATATAAATTGAAAAAATCACTTTTAAACGAAAATACAACTACTTAAGAGCACATTGTGGTCTTATATATAAATATGACTGGTAAACTTGTATTAAGTTCCATGTTATACCAACGTACAATGTCCGCTCATTGGCATATGATGTGGTGTAACCTAAGTAGGGGGATACACTGTGTTTCTATAACTAAAGAAAATTGGCTACTATCTGATGAGCAATCAGAAAAGCAATTAACCTCGTACTGGACTATTAGTAGGTGATTCAAATGACGGGGGTGGTAATTCTGGCGTGGATGTTTGGCTTTGATTTGAAGAACTATTGGCACCATTGAAAAATGGCAAAAAAGAAAATGAAAAATAGGATTGAGATTGAGAATCTATTGATTCTGGTGAGTTAGAACTGCAACTAGCGCTACAACTACTGGAACTATTACTAGAACTAGGCATACTGTCTGGCGAAAAACGTGGTTCATTTATCATTTCTGGAGTATCAATTAGGAAAGACGGATTGCTAAGAGAATTTGAGTCTGCTTCAGATTCACTTTCTTCTTCTTTGCTCTGTTGTCGAACAGCTGGATTATTAGCTAGTGCTACATCAGGCGGGTCATCTAGTCTTTGGTTACGAAGAGCTGCAACAATAATGTGAGCGCCATCAGTAACAGAGTGAGCAATAACTTGACTACCTTCTTGCTGTTGCTGTTGATTGGCTTCGAAGCGTTCTTGCTTTTGATTATCACTTCTATGATCCATAATAATTTTAGCCAATCCCATCAGTAATGTTACAATAATCCCTACAATTCCTATAATTGCTTCTCTGGAAAGATCATTGTTCAATGGTGTTGTGGGCAAATCAGATGGTAGCGATGACGAATTTAGTGGAGGATTCGGTAACGATGAAAATGGAGCAGGACTAAGGTTAGGAGACAGATTATCAGGAGACATTTTTGGTGCAGGACTTGGGCTAATACTAGGAAATGGACTTGGCGAATTTTTTGGTGCGGGACTTGAACTAACACTGGGAAATGGACTTGGTGAAGTTTTTGGTGCAGGGCTTGGGCTCACACTAGGAAATGGACTTGGCGATGTTTTTGGTACAGGACTTGGGCTAACACTGGGAAACGGACTTGGTGATGTTTTTGGTGCGGGACTTGGACTAACACTGGGAAATGGACTCGGCGAATTTTTTGGTGCAGGACTTGGGCTAACGCTGGGAAACGGACTAGGAGACGGTAATGGTAATAAGTTAAGGTTAACGCTAGGAGAAGGATTCAGAGATGTTGACGTTGGCGGAACAGGACAGTCACCATTCTCAATAAGGTTCCGGTCTAAACAAGCAGTACCATCATTATCACCAATAACTTTAATGTGCTGTATCTTTGGATCAGCAGCGGTAATGCTTGCATAGTCACCAACTTGTCCGTTAATAACCCCTACCGTACCATTAACAACGTTCATTGCATTCGTTGTCAGATCCCTAATGTGTGACCCCATAAACGAAAACGTTGTGGCAGTTGGATTATCTGTTGCAGCAGTTATGTTTAGATCTTCCCCTTCAAAACGGTCGAAGTTAAAATGAATCGGTTGTTTAGAGTTAGCTTCAACACTAAAGTTATCTCCATGAGAACCTGTAAAAATAGCATCACGATTACGTAGTGATATGTAATTCAGGTTAGTGTTTTCCACATTACTATTTAACCATTGTAAAGTTAACGTTCGACGACCAAGATCAGATCGTAACCCACTGAGTTCACATTCATTACAATTAAAAATAATCCCACCTAAAGAGGTAGCATTACGTGCACTAGCACTCAATGCATAATCTTCTCCAATAGACCAGACATTATTAACCAACAACAGTCCATCTAATTCCAATTGACTATCACCAACCAATTGACCATCAATAGTTCTAGCTGTCAGATAGGGTGTGCCTGGTAAATACACTACGCGACCATCCACTGTAGCCATCATAGTTGTATTTCGAGAGTGTAGCCATGTACTTAATTGAGGCTGAGGATTATTAAAGAAAAAATCTTTTAGTTGCTCATTAGTGGGTTCAGGGCCTTTTATAGCAACGCAAACCTTATTCAAAGCCCCTCCCTGATCTCTAGCAATAGCAATTCTTATTCTTCTATATGCTTCCATCTCTGGGGTGTCTATACATACAGGCAATGGCTCTGGGCTCGGACTTGGAACCGGCGACGGACTCGAACTTGGAGCTGGCGATGGGCTCGAACTCGGACTCGGTGATGGACTCGAACTTGGAGCAGGTGATGGACTCACACTCGGGCTCGGTGACGGACTTGAACTTGGAGCCGGCGATGGACTCGAACTCGGAGCCGGCGACGGACTCGAACTTGGAGCAGGTGATGGACTCACACTCGGAATCGGCGACGAACTCGGGCTCGGCGACGGACTCATACTTGGAGCCGGCGATGGACTCGTACTTGGAGCCGGCGATGGACTCGTACTTGGAGCCGGCGACGGACTCGTACTTGGGACCGGTGACGGACTCATACTTGGAGCCGGTGACGGACTCGAATTTGGCACTGGACTGGGAGACGGTAGTGGCAATAAGTTAGGAGAGGGCTTTAGAGACGTTAATGGATGCTGAATTGGATTTAACGCTGATCGAGAAGGGCAATTACCACTTTCAATGAGCTGTCTACTCAAACAAGCGGTACCGTCATTAGCAATAACAATAGTATCAACTTGTGGATCGATAGCAGTAATCTGCGCGTAATTTCCTGCTTGTCCTTTTAAGATGCCTATATTGCCAATAATAACCATTGTGTTCGTTGTCAGATCCCTAATTTGTGATCCCATAAACGAAAACGTTGTGGCAGTTGGATTATCTGTTGCAGCAGTTATGTTTAGATCTTCCCCTTCAAAACGGTCGAAGTTAAAATGAATCGGTTGCTTAGATTTAGCTTCAACACTAAAGTTATCTCCATGAGAACCTGTAAAAATAGCATCATGATTACGTGTTGATGCATAACGCAGGTTAGCATTTTCTACGTTGCTCTTTGTCCACCGTAAAGATACTCCTCGTTGGCCAAGATTAGAATAAGTATTACTAAAATCACACTTATTACAGCCAGGTAACGTCCCCCCTAAAAAGGTAGAATTACTAAAATTACTATCCTCTATTGGCTGAGTTCTCCCCCGTACCCATTCTGCACCTACGGAAAGCAATCCACTTGCATCTAAGGATTTGTCACCAATCGATTCTCTTGTAATAAAATTATCTGCTAAATAGGGTGTACCTGGTTGATATACTATTTGACCATTTACTGTACCAATCATAGTTACATCTTGAGAGCGTAACCACGCGCTTAATTGAGGTGCTTCAGAAGTTGTTAAGAATTCTTCTACTTGATCATCAGTAACTGGGTCACTTTGTCTATTAACACAAACTTTGCTTATAGGAAGCTTTTGATCTCTGGCAATAGCCAATCTCATCATAATATCAGATGAATCCTTTCCTGTTTCTATACATGGCAATAACGGAGTTGGGCTTGGACTCGGCGATGGACTCGAACTCGGAACCGGTGACGGACTCATACTTGGCACTGGACTGGGAGACGATAGTGGCAATAAGTTAGGAGTAATGCTAGGAGAGGGCTTTAGAGACGTTGATGGATGCTGAATTGGATTTAACGCTGATCGAGAAGGGCAATTACCACTTTCAATGAGCTGTCTACTCAAACAAGCGGTACCGTCATTAGCAATAACAATAGTATCAACTTGTGGATCGGTAGCAGTAATCTGCGCGTAATTTCCTGCTTGTCCTTTTAAGATGCCTATATTGCCAACAATAACCATCGCATTCGTTGTCAGATCCCTAATGTGTGATCCCATAAATGAAAACGTTGTGTCAGTTGGATCATCTGTTGTAGCGGTTACGTTTAGATTTGCACCTTCAAAACGATCGAAGTTAAAGTGAATCGGTTTCTTAGATTTAATTTCAACATCAAAGTTTGAACCACGGTTTCTAGAAAAGTTAGGCCCTTGATTATAATATTCAGCTCTGTAGTGTATTTTTGTATTATCAACATCACTATTCGTCCATTCAAGCTGTATAGCACGCCGACCACCATCGAATTCAACATCATCAAGTCTACAGTTGTCACAATTAGGTACAAATCCACCTAAAGCTTTCGTGCCGGTTAGATCAGCTCCTGATAAAGGCTCACCTGTACCGCCTAGCCAATCCACATTCACGGAAAGTATCCCAGGTGCTATAAGTTTACGCCCTCTAATCCAGTCTTCAGAAATATATTCTCGTGTAGCAATAAATGGCGTACTTTCAGGTACAAATACCTTATCATCTACTGTAGCTATTAATTTATTATTATTATCTTCCAACCACTTAGTTAAATGTATTTCATTTCCATCTGAACCAGTATATTGTGCTGGTGTATTTTCGAAGAATTCTCTTACCCGATCATCAGATACCTCGCCTACTATGTGGATACAAACCGGATCCAAACTATGAAGCCGATTATTTTTAGCAACTGCAACGGCCGTCTTGCTATATGCTGCTGCTTCTGGTGTAGGCTCACACAAGTTCGATAAGGGACTCGGGCTCGGCGACGGAATTGGTGACAGTGGCAAATGGTTGTCAATGAAGCTATTCGACTCGTGCAGTACAGTAGTGTTTCGCACAGTGATATCATCACTATTCCGGCTGATTTTTATTTCTTTGGAGACTGTTCCAAGGAAACGATTATGATATTGCTCTTTTTCATCGATGCGTCTTGTACGTTGACGGTTAGTGCGTGTCGGCAGAAGATTAGCACTACCTCGCATCTGCATTTCACGTGCTGCATCAGCTGCAGCTGCGCTAGCTACCATTGTTAAAAGAATTAATGGAGCAGGAACAGACGAAAGCGCGTTAACTAGTCCTAAGCTAGGCATTTCTGGTTTTGATTGATGATAGGTAGCGTGTTGTTTGTTACGTGGCAGACTGGTTCTTGTTTCAGTGTGTTCTTTTTGAATAGTCTGTTTAACAGGTGTAATCCCTACAGTAGTTACTCCTGTAAATTTTTTCTCGTCAGCTGCAATTTGTCTAAAACGGTTGAATGCACGTGTTTCTTTTCGATCCAGAGTGCGCGATTCTTTTCTATTCAAATCACCGTATTGATTTTTTCTGTCTGTAAAAGGTAATAGTCTTTGTGCTGCAAGTCTAGCGTTACTCAACTTGTATCGTTGCTGTCTTCTTCGTTGTGCTCTATTTAACGTTGTCCCTTTGCCCATACATACCCCGTAACAAATAAAATGACTGCGCACGCGCAGCGGTGCCTTATACATGCTCTTTTTGTATTAATTGTATTTTTATAGGATGGGGACTAATAAAATAAACACATAACAATTTGATGTGTGTTATATGTGTTTTTAAATAAGCGTGGCGATATAGTTTGAGTTATCGATGATGCTTACCAAGCTAAGTATATTTAATAATTAATGAAGGGCTATTTTCAACAAACAGTCTACGCTTGTCAAACCATTTTTAATTTAAAATCAGTAATGTATATGGGATTGTACATCCTGTGCGAATATAACTGATTGTCATCAACTGATCGTCAATCTATTATGTTGAGATTCTAGAAGAGCAGAGGCGCTTTTTATTGTTTCTTCTTTCCGAGGCTGCATGCCAATAAGACAAGGTACATAAAATAGGTGAGAGGCTGTGGCTGCCGATTTATATCAGCGAAGCTTGGCCAGATTGCGGCAATTGACGTGGTATTGCCTGATCAGGATGTTTATTGCTGGCGTAATACCAGCAATCGTAAAAACGGTCACTATATTATGAATCCAAGACGTATCTCTCAGCTGCAGATTGCTGATCAGCAATCTATTTGAAAACAATCAAATTTTCCCTGAAAAACCGGCTTAAGGTATTCATCTTGTAAGCATTGTCTGATGTGTTTCGTGTCAGTTATCGTATTATCAAGATGTTGAAATTGTAGTAGTATGATGCCCGCTAACACTGCAAAAAAGTTAATGTGATTGTGAGTTGTTAATGGAGTAGGGAAATTAATTGATGAATGGCACAAATGCAAAATAGTCTATTCAAATCAGTGTTAATCAATATTCCACACACTGTTTATATGAATTCGATTTCGATTATTTTTACAAACAAGCAGAGAGTTTCACCAGTGCACAAGGAGCATAATTTAATGGACAGTAAAAACATATTAAAAACGCGTTTAATAGAATTGTTAATTGCAATGGCACATGTGGTTGCATTTGGCGTATTAGCATTAATGACAGTTGGGTTATATCAAATTAATAACTTGTTTATATCAATCCCACTGTTTTCCATATTTTTTATCATTCAATTATACATGGTTGTCAGTATTTCTAGAGTAAAACGGGCGTTGTATGCTAAACCAGACAAAGCAGATAATACGCAACCATTGATTACGGTTAACAATGAGAGAGTACAATGAAAGTAATCACCATGATCAATATGATAGAACGCAAAGAGCAGGGCTTGCTGTTAGAGCACGTGAGCACACTCTTATTGTGGATGAGTACAGCTGTTTCCGGCATTTTAATTTTTAGCCGATTTTTTGTTTAATACTAAATGGGCATATGAACTGCCCATGTTATTTAATGCTTACAGTATCAACTAATTATTTAAAAAAGGAGGTAGGTTCGGAGTTTTTTGACTGTTATTGTGATGTAACAATAGATATTGAAGGCACTATTGTTATTTGTTAGTCTGCAGATCTCACATTCAAGGATCAGGCAATGCAGATTGCAAAGGGCAAAATCATGGGGTTATTCGTACGTAATGCGATATTGGTAATCGTGGTTGCGTTTGCCTTATGTATCATCAAGGAAGGCCAAGCATTCTTTCTATTGTTCAGCAAAGTTAATTGGCTGGTCACATGCTTGATCGTTGCTGCAGGTTCGCTAATAGCCACATTGTTTCAGTCTATCGCGATGCAAACTAAAAAAACGGTGTAATTTTACCAGTTTTTCAAGCATCATTTTCCGTATCATCTTCATATTAAAGGGTTAATTAACGCTAAAGATAGTCATATTTTGACCGATGGGGTTGAATTCATGCTATCTCGCACGGGGTGCACTTATTTATGCCAACTCGAACTAAGTCAGGAAAGGTATTATTCCAACTCAAAGAGATTAAAGTCTTTTCGGGGATAGTGGCTATGATCACCCTGGTTGCGTCTATTTATGTTGCTTATTTGGAGATGCATAAGCCTGTTGCCGAACTACAAGCAGAGTTGTCAAAGATAGTTGCGGGGCTACGCGTTAAAATTGTCAACATAGGTGTCGGGTGTAAGCATCCTGGTAGTATTCATGGACATATTGTTGAGCAAGAAAATATTGCTCGTGTAGAGCTAACTGATGAGTTAATTGGAATAGGTGAGTCAGCTAATTTAAAAGAGATTCTAGGAAAAAATGCTTTTGCAGAACTTAAATGTTTTATTCAGTATAATGGAATGCTTGACCAAAGAGAAAATATTTGCAAAGGCCCATTTAAAACCGAAAAAGAAATGATAGATTGGCAACTACAGATTTACGATGCCCTACATCATAAAAGTAACAATATACTTAAAGAATGTCCTTACATTCAAAATAAACGTGCAAGCCAAATGATGGAAGGGCGACTAAAGACATAGTGACTAAAAGGGCTTCCCTATGTAGGAAGCCCCGTATTTAAATTTTAATGAAGGCACCTTGCAGCACTAGGTTTCTTGCTTTTAACAAATGATTTAAGAAATGTCATGATTAGCTCTCCTTTCCTTTTCATCCAAATTTACAATCCTAAGCTAGTATAGTAGCTCTAACGTAAGATTGAGTTCCTTGCTTTTTAGACCAATATCTTTGTTGAAAGACACTGGTGAAGCAGCTGCAATCTGCATCAATAAGATACGTTTGTCAAGCATTTTTTTAACGTTTAGAAAAACAGTATGTTGATTTAATTTCAACACTGTTGACTGGAGCAATTATAAAGCCTTTTTAGAGCATTTATTGTTTGCCTAGCAGCGAACAAAGAATTTTATCGGTAATATTAAGACATAAATTACCCATCCCCACCTTCACCACCAAAAAAATATGCAGTAGAATCGAGCCACCTTTGAGTATGTACTTTTACAGGGAGCGTTACCATGCAAACATTGACATCAGGCTATGTCGATACCGCCGGCACCAATACAACTGCCACATCTCCAGCAACTACAGACGATATAGATACAGTTTCCAACGATCACTCACCGCAATCAACATCACCCAACACTACAGATACAAACAATACTACTGACGTATTCAATCAAGTAAAACATAAAGTGTATACAGCGGATTTATCATTTATTGAAGATAGATTAATTCGTGTAGAAGGGTGGAAAGTGCGTGCCACTAAACAAGTGATCGAGCAATATCGCAATTTTCTGTTGTTATTGTGGAAATACCCAAACGACACATTACCGCCATCGACTGATATTGACGAAGCATGGCATGCACACATTTTATATACTCGAGCATATCAAGCGTTTTGTAAAGATGTATTTGGTAAATACCTCGAGCATCAACCGTCTACTGAATCAATGGATGCGTCATTTGCTAATACATTGCGTTACTACGAACATGAGTTTGGCGCACCACTATGCGGCATTCGCAGTGTCGGTTGGCGTTATATTAAAGTAGCGTTTAAAAAGATATGGGCAGGTTTGTAAGCCCCATACACTATTCACATTAATTCATTTTGTTTACGTAAATGAAAATAGACCCCAGCTCCGGCTTCGCCGAGCTGGGGTGACGGATAATCGGAGTCGCTACGCGACGAATAGTAAATAAAAAAGATAGATTCCACCTGACTGCATTCCATGCAGTCGCTGGAAAGACGGTTTCTTTTGATAGTGCTTATTACATAGTTGATGAAAGACAGTGCGTCATGTGGGCTTCGAATTCTTATCATCAACTATATTGTGTCACTTAATTCAAAAAACCGTCATCCTGGAGAGCGAATGCAATGAGTGAGTCCAGGATCCAGTCTTCATGTTGCTCAAAAAATAAATACAAACTTAAAAATAAAAATTGCACTCAGAATGCATGGCAATTACAATTTTTCGTATTATAGATTAATTATATTATTTTCACTGATGAAAAAACAATTTTTTATTTATATTTTAGCCAGCAAACCCTATGGTACTTTATATATTGGAGTCACATCTGATTTGATTAAACGAATTTGGCAACATAAAGAAAAATTCGTAAAAGGATTTACTAAAAAATATAACGTTAGTCAATTAGTGTATTTTGAAGAGTGTGGTGATGCAGTAAGTGCCTTTGAACGAGAAAAAGCATTAAAAGTATGGAAACGAGAATGGAAAATTCGCTTAATTACTGAATTTAATCCAGCGTGGAAAGACCTATACCATGATATTATTTGGTAGCAAATTGTGTAATGTATAGCATGCTGATGCTCTCTAAAGACTGGATCCTGGATTCGCTCATTGCATTCGCTCTCCAGGATGACGGTTTTTTTTGAACTAAGTGACGTAACATAGTTGATGATGGCTTCTTTTGATATTGACTATTACATAGCTAACTATGAGGTTCAAAAATATTTTTTGTGTCAATACGCCAAGTCAATTTTGCAGAGTTATTATCTTGCAATATCCACCTCTCCCAATCGAGTCCTAGCAAACTGTTCAAATATTTGATGTCTATTTTTGACGCCTTAAATAGGCATTTAATATAAAAATAAGTGTGGTTTAATACACGTACTAGAGAAAACGTGATGGGTGATGAAAAACCTAATGTGAATTAGGCCAGGTAGCACACTTGTCAACGGGCATGTACCCTGAGACTAACAAGATGAACAATACCGCTACCTTAGATCATATCCAAGGCATACCGATTAAGGAGATTGTTGATGGCTGCGGTACTCCTGTTTATGTGTACGATGCTGATCATATTACTCTTGCTTATGGACGATTAACCCACTTTTGTGGTCAACATGTTGACATTTTTTATTCATTAAAAGCGAATCCTAATCGCTCGATTGTAAAACTGTTAGTCGATTGCGGTGCAGCGACTGAAGTGTGTTCTGCTGCCGAATTGGATACGGTGCTGCGCATTGGTATGCCTGGGCATAACATCATTTTTGTTGGGCCGTATAAACATGATCGAGACATCATTAATTGTTTACAAAACGGTATTTATGCGGTCGTATTCGAATCATTTGCCGAGCTTAACAGAATTAACCAGTTAGCCAAGCAGCTTGATGTCACTGCTAACGTGATCGTGCGTATCAACCCTGATTTTATCTCAAAAGATGCACTGTTAAAAATGGGTGGCAAACCCTCTCAATTTGGGATTGATCAAACAGATGTATTTGCTCAGTTTAACCAGTTCACATCATTATCCCACATTAACTTAATCGGCATCCATGTGTATAACGGTACACGCATACTAAATATAAACACGGTTATAGACAATACACAACACATCTTAACAATGGCAAGTGAACTGCAAAACACGTTTGATCTGCAATTTGAGTGTATTGATATTGGAGGTGGTATTGGCGTTGCCTATTTTGACAATGAGCAACCAATTAACTTATCAGGCACAGCATTCCAAGAGATTATTCAATCATATGTAACCCAATATCCCAATACACGCATCATTATGGAAAGTGGGCGTTACTTAGTCGCAGAATCAGGCTGTTTCATCACCACTGTGCACGATATTAAACAATCCAAAGGAAAAACCTTTTTAATCACCGATGGTGGTAGCCATTGTCATATGGCAGCAGTGGGGATTGGTGGTGTAGTTAAACGCAATTTCCCAATTGATAATCTATCCGGTCAACAAACGGTAACACAACAATACGATATTACTGGGCCATTGTGTACACCTAATGATTTAATTGCTAAGTCGATTAATTTGCCTAAAACACAAGTCGGCGATTTGATCGGTATTCATCAATCGGGTGCTTATGGGCCAACAGCATCTCCAGTGTATTTTCTAAGTCATGGCTTTCCTGCCGAAGTGATGGTGTATCAACAGCAGGCTTACGTAATACGTCAGCGCGATTCGCTTGATGATATAAACGGCAAACAACGTAATATATTTAATAGTTAGTAAGGAATAATAACATGCACAATAACGTATTTGATATTGTCTGTCAGTCAATTATGGCGACACTTAATCTTGATGAGACACACGCGATTTCGCTGCAATCTAGGTTAAAAGATGATTTAGGACTAGATTCAATGAGCACATTATCCTTCTTAATGTCATTGGAAGACAATATAGACAACTTTATTGTGGATCCGGATTCATTGGATGCGAATGACTTAGACACAGTAGAAACTGTTGTCAAGTATGTGAATAGCCAATTGACGTTAGCAGAGGAAGAATGATGTCAACAGCCATTGCAATCCAACACATCTATTGTGCTGATTGGCAACGTCAGCATCTGCGTACACCACGCGATCGGTATAAACAATATTTTCAAGATTTATACGCGATTTATCCAGGTGAGGTAACCGATGAAACCTTTGCCGAAGGTGATCAACTCACTTACGCAGAATTAGGTGATCACTTGTTTCAACACGCATCGCTTAAAAAAGAATTGCCATCGATTGATTTGATCATCGTTGCGCATTGGTCACAAGAGTTTGATCCGGATTATGCATCATGTGGGCCGTATTTCTTACACAAATACGATTTGCAAACCGATATTTTTGATGTATGTGACAACGGTACATTAGCCACGTTTATTGGGTTGAAAGTGCTGAACAGTTACATCAATGCAGGTAACAGCCAAAAGGTAATGTTACTGTGTTTAGAACAAACAACCGTACCCAGAGATAAGCGAAGCGGCGATGTTATTCCGGCACAATCCGGTGCAGTGGCAGTTATCTTAAACAAGCATATCAATGACGCACACTATGTTATCAAGGCAACTGAAATCATCACGGAAGTCAATGTGTTAGCCAATTTAAATAAGATTGATCGGTATGTTATCCAACAAATTGCTGATCTAATTCTTAATAGTTCAACATTATTAATCGTTACCCGAAAATCGACAGCCTTCTGGAAAGTTATCGACTATTTATTACTGACTGATCACTGTGTATTTGAACGTGATCAATTTGATTTCATCGAGCCGATGCCAGGTTGTTTATCTGCATTAAAAAAAATGGATGACATTATCCACAGTGATAGCGAACATTCACACGTATTGATCGTTGATGAGGATGTGGAATCGATGACGCTTGGATTATTACTATTGGAACGTCAATATGATTAGTTTATATAACGACAATACAACTCAGCCGTTTGTTTTCTCTGCCTGGAAAGCGCTGTGCAAATGGTATGGTATCGATGGTGTATTGGTTAACCAGCATAGTCTGTTATCAACAGTCTCTCAAAAGACATTATTACTCATAGATCAGCATGGTCATATCATCCAAGTCGACCAGCAAGGGGTTAACACAAAAACGGATGCAATCCTAATGCAACATAACATCTTGTTGGGGGTTATTGGCGATAGGAGTCAATTAAAGACAACAACACAACAACAAGCATATAACCATTTCTGTCATGAAATCTTATTGGCAGAGTTTAACGAATATAAACAGTTTTTTTATCAAGTAATAGCGTATCTATCCACTCGCTATTCTCAAGGTAAACCGATTACTGAACACAGTGCTGTTCGGATTGAATTATCCAAATGCATTGAATCGATGATGTTGTTGGATACGATGCTAGCAGATGACATTGGTTTAGAACAATTACTGTGCATGTCGACCTTATTGCTTACTGGGATAAAAACATTAGCAATGTGCGCAGGTGGTAGAAGTGTTATTGGTGGCAATATTTTAGAATTGTTTTGGGTGTTTTCACTGTGCAACCATTTTTTGCTAAGGAATATCCAACAATGACCATTGCAACACAGACTGTTATCAAACACTATGGTAAACATTATGTTGATCATGCCATCTTATTTCGTTCATTAGCAGATACCATCGACGACCAACCGGATGTGATTTTTGATTATGTTGATCAACAACCCGTTAGTGATTTATATACGCTACGCACATTGGATGCTGAGCGATTCTTTAAATTATACGAAGCCTCAGCTTATGGTGATGTTGGGGTGTTATTTGCTTGCCCAAGAACGTGTTTATCTGGCATTTTATTACAAATCATTGGCAATCAGTCACAACAAGATGATTATTTTGATTATGTTTCTACGCAAACAGCACGGACGTTCTTTGCGACTACTGAAGTGAATTTTGGTTCAGATGTCAGTCATATTGAAACCCAATTCATTCAAGAAAAATCGAAAGATAGCATTGCCATCACAGGCAAAAAATTGTTAGTGGGCAATCTTGGTATTGCTAATATTGGGATTATTATTGGCAGAGTAGGGACGAGTCCACTCGGATTAACCGCAGCATTGATCAAGCCAGCTGATTTTACCAATAATATCGATAGGGTCGATCGACAAACATTGCCAATGTTTGGGATTAAGCCAGCTTTATTAGGCAAAGCTGTATTTAAGCAATTTATGATTCCGGCTAATCAACTGTTAGGTCAACAGATTCATCCAATGCAACGTGGGTTATCCGCTATTGTTAACACCTTTAATATTATGCGTTTGGCGATTGCCGGGCTTGCATTAGGACATGCCCAAGCAATGCTCGATTATATTTATACAACCAGAGCACGCATTAACACACATGAATCAACTAGATTATCCATTTGGCAATCCACGTTGTCTGCTATCCGCAAAAAAGCACTGATTGCAGCCAATTATCATAATAAAATTGGAGTAAACACAGCGAATATTTCCCTAGTTAAAGTTCAATCAAGCCAATTGGTTGAGGCAATCGCAATGCATGCACATGAATTTTATGGTGAAGCATTTCTTTACGAACATCCTTATTTGCTTAAATCACTGCGCGATTGTTTTGCCTATGAGTATATGGATGGCACTAGCAATATTCAACGCAACAATATTTATCAAGGGTTTGCCCATGTTCGATGTTAGGCTAACCAAACAAACTGTCACAATTGCTGTGCCTATTTTGATATCGAGCATTGCGGTATTAGTCAGTGTGATCACCAATGCGACCACTGTTAGTCATGCTAACGTGTCTAATTGGTATATATTAACCTGTTATTTGCCGATCAGTCATTTAATATTGGGGTTGCTAGAATCAGGTCGAGTCTGTTGCATTACAGGTATTGGGAAGCACAGCAAATTATATCCAATTAAACACTGTACTGTGCTATCTGCATATTACAGTTTGCCATTTCTACTGATCTCACTATTGTTAATGGTTATGGCCACTGTTAAATTAAACCCATTTAACGTATCAACAATCCACTATGATACGTTCACCAAATTTGCTGCACTGTACTCATTAAGTTATAGCATTGTATCAGCCAACTCAATCTGTAATGCTGCATTATTTGCTCTGGGTAACAGTGTGTTAGCTTGCATGAGTATTGTGATAACCAGCTTGCTTGCTATATTGTTTACTCACATTATTTTTTATCAGTTTGAGATGGGGATATATGCCATTATTGTTGGCAATGCGATTGCGTACACGCTAGGTTTGATAGTGTCAATCATCATGATATTACTCACTACCCAACAGAAAGATGATGTTGGGTACGCTTATTGGGAAAGGGGTTATCAACTGTGTCGAACAATCGGTTTACCTATAGTCTTGATCTATATTGCACTACCCATCGGTATTTATTTAGTAATTCATTATTTATCCGCGATTAATCAAGATGCACTCACCGGTTTTGGTATCGCTTACCGTATTCAGAGTATTATTCTATTACCAGCAGTGGCATTAGGGATTGCAGCTGGGATCAATAGCAATCGTAGTCATCACGCAACAGAAAAATACCATATTATCACCCATACCGTAATATTGACATGTATTGTTTATATTCCAATTGTTACCACAACACTATTATTATCAGATCAAATTAGCCAACTACTCACTCAAGATAAACACATACAAACAGTTATTCACGATTATTTTCACTATGTATCTTGGTCGTATCTATTATATTGTCCCTTAGTCAGTGTCATTTCGATCTTGGAGCAAACCGGATTTGCTATCAAAAGTTTACTATTAAATATAGCGTTTCTGCTTGCCCAAATTGGGTTAGCGATGTATGTGGCGACATATCATTATTCAATTATTGATTTTTCCAGGCTGTTAACCGTCATTATGAGCATGGTGTCTATCGTATTCATTACGATGATATTGTTGAATCATCACGGTTCAAAAAAACAGTATGGAAAATGGATATATGATTAATAGTTTAACCGATTATTTGGTTCGGTCAGCCGAACAACAGCCAGAAAAATTGGCCTTAGTGACAGATAAAGGCAGTTTAACGTACGCAGAACTGCTTAATATAGCCAACAGTGTTGCCAATTATTTAAAGCATCTTGGGATACACCATGCTGACCACATTGTATTGGCACTGGGTAATACAGTTGAAACAGTCATTTGTTTTTGGGGGGCATTACTAGCAGATGCCATTGTCAGCATTATTGATCATCAACAGCCTCAAGAAAAAATAGCATATATCCTCAATGATCTGCATGCTAGTTGTGTCATTACGGATAACTGTTCACAACACAGCCACCCATTTTCCAAACTTAAACATGAATTACATTGGTTAACGAGTGAGATAGTAGAACAATCTCAATCCCATTCTTCTGATCTCAACCTAAACACACAGCATCTTGATATTGACTTGGCATCAATTATTTATACCTCTGGTTCAACGGGTGAACCTAAAGGGGTGATGTTAACTCACCGTAATATGCTAGCAGCTGCCGAATCGATTAACCATTATTTGAATCACTCAGATAATGATACGGTTATCTGTGCATTGCCATTATCATTTGATTATGGGTTGTATCAACTGATCATGATGACAGCTGTCACTGGGACAGTCATCTTAGAAAAAGATTTGTTATTGCCGAGCCAATTGTTAAAGCACATTGAACAATATAACGTAACTGGCTTGCCACTGGTGCCGAGCATGGTGCTGTTACTTGTCAAGTTTAATCAACTGAAAACCTACGACTTAACCAGTATTCGTTATGTGACTAATACCGGCGCTCAATTGATGCCAAGCTATATTGATGCGATCAACACATTACTGCCACACGCCAAGCTCTTTTCAATGTATGGATTAACAGAATGCAAACGTTGTACGTATTTACCAGCTGATCATGTGGATAAAAAACCAACGAGCATTGGGATCCCCATTCCTAACACGCAAATGTGGATTGTTGATGATGCTGGGCAGCGCTGCGGACCCAATCAGTTAGGTGAAATCGTAGTACGTGGACAAACAGTGATGCAGGGGTATTGGAATAAGCCTGAAGAAAGTTGCCAGAAATTAAAACCGGGACGATTACCTAATGAATACCTATTATTTACCGGTGATCTGGGCTGGATGGATAACGATGGCTATTTTTATTTTCATGGCAGGTTAGATGATGTGATTAAATCAAGGGGTATGAAAGTCAGTCCAAGAGAAATTGAAATGATAGTCAGTCAACACCAGGATATTATCGAAGTTGCTGCAGTAGGAGTAGCCGATCCCCCAAATGGACAAGCCATCGTGTTGTTTGTGTCATTATCCAATCATAACATCACTACTGAACGATTAACGGTGTTTTGCAAACGGGCATTGCAACCACATGAACAGCTAGTTGAGATCATCATTGAAACGACATTACCTAAAACAGCCAATAGAAAAATTGACAAGCGTGCCTTAGTTAAATTATATCAGGATAACAATCACACTATGCGTGAAAGTAATATACTCAAAGCATTTTGAATGTAGGCAAGGCGCAGGCAACAAAGCATAAATTTAAAACGCGAAGAGTATAGCATTGAAGGATGAACTGTTATGCACAGCAATGTGGGTAGTATGTTGCTCGATACAACAAGGCAATATGCAGAAAAAATTGCAATAGAATGCCAACATGAACAGTTGACGTATGGTGATTTGTTTTGGCAGGCAATGCCATTAATTGACGTGCTCATTGCGAACAAACAACAGCATGTTGCGATATTAATGGAAAGGGATGTGAGTACTTACTACGTTATATATGCCTGTTTTTTATCTGGGAAAGTGTATATGCCACTCTCGCCATCATTTGGTGATACTAGAATTGTTAATATGCTTCTTCAGACAAAGACTACGTTAGTGATTGTAGATGCTAAACACCATGAGCGATTAACAAAAATAATCAATAACATTGATAAATGCATTGATACTATCTGCTATGAAGATCTACAACGTGCCAAATTAAAGTTGCCTAGCCAATCAGATATATTATCCAATATCTCAGTGCCAAATTCACGTAATGCGTACATTATGTTTACCTCTGGCAGCACCGGCGTTCCCAAAGCCATTGTGATTTCCCAGCAGCAATTAATTAATTATTTAAACAGGATGATACAACAATATCACCCTAATCAAACAGACCGATTTTCTCAAGTGATCGAATTTACCTTTGATTTATCGATACATGACATTTTATTGTGTTGGTCAGTAGGCGCAACGTTATTACCCTTTAATGGGGACAGTTATTTTCAATTACACCATTATATTAAAACAGCACGACCGACGTTTTGGTTGTCTGTACCATCAACAGGGTTAGCATTAGACAGAGCAAAGTTAATAAAATCGGATTGTTACCCGAGTTTACGCGTAGTGTTGTTTTGTGGTGAGCCATTACCTTACTCATTAGCTGCCAAATGGCAACATGCTTGTCCTCACGCCAGCATAGACAATCTATATGGGCCAACCGAAGCGACTATTGCATTTACCACCTTTCGGTTTAGTCAACCTATAGATAATGCTTCTCAACAAATAGTACCCATCGGGAAACCATTGCCAGGATTGAAAATTCGCATTGTTAATCATGAATTAAACCAATGCCAGCCTAGTGAAATTGGGGAATTGTTACTGGGTGGTGATCAACTAATTAATGGCTATTTAACTAATTCAAACACTGAAAAATTTATTACAACGCAAGATGGATTAAGTTGGTATAAAACTGGTGATTTGGCATGCATTGATGAGCATCATATCTTGCATTATAAAGGCCGTATTGATGATCAATTTAATGTCAGAGGCCAACGTGTTGAACGACTTGATTTAGAGAGTCAATTCAAACAAGTCTTAAACTTATCAAGCTTAGCGATTATTCCATCTCCTGTGACTGAAGAAGGATTGGTGCTAGGCATTTCTCTTATTTACACCTCAACTGAAAAGCTGACAAAACAGACGATCATTAAATACTGTAGACATACGATAGCATTATCGTGCTACCTATCAGCGTGTATCCGTGTTAATGAATTCCCAACAAATGCCAGTGGCAAGCTAGATTATAATGGCTTAAAACATCGTTACCAACAGATCAGTTATCAAACAAGTACTGATCGTAAGGTGGGTGTGCATGACTAATTTAATTGCCACCCAATTTGCTACCGATAACATTGTTAATATTAGAGAATGCTATAACAAACTTAATGTTAGCAAACTACAAGCCAGAGTATTTAACGATTTTTATGCTATTCGCACAGTGGCACTGTGTGAAGATAAAGGATTGGAAGAATTACTTTGTGAATCCATTCAAGCCACATTAGCTGGAAAGGTAAATCCTCAACAAATCGATTATGTAATCTTTGCGCACACCAGCTTAACCAACGCACCATTTGCCTATGGATTATTAAATAGGGTTGTTACACAGTGTGGTTTAACCAATGCAACCTATTTTGGGGTAAATCTGAATAATTGTGCATCAACTGTTGAAGCCTTTTCTATCGTATCCACCTTGTTTTCTGCCAATAGCCAGGCGAAGTATAGTGTAGTGATCTCAGGTGACCGCATATTTACTAAACAACATCGATTGTTACATAACGCGTCGATTGCAGGAGATGCTGCAGGTGCTGCTTTATTTGCTCAAACAACACAGTTTCACCACGGATTAAGATTATTATGTACGCAAAAATGCCTATTCCCACAATTTTACAAAGGTGCATGGTTATCTGGTCAGCAAGCGCAAGCACTAGAGGCTATTTTTCCAGAACTAATGGCACAGGCAATTATCTTATGTAGTCAAAAAGCAGGGATCCCACTTGAAAAGATTAAGTATATCTTGCCACACAATGTCAATCTCCCTGTGTGGCAACAGATCTCAAACTTACTAGGCTGTGAATTTAATAACATTTTTACCAAAAACATAGGACGGTATGGACATTGTTTTTCTACGGACACGTTAATCAATTTAACCGATGTTTTCAATGAAATCGATGTCAATGAGTATATTCTAGTGGCAACTGTTGGTTTTGGTTTGTGTTTTGTTGTTGCTGCATTTCAAAAAGTAACAGGAAAAATGGCTAATGAATGATAATGTAATAGAGAATTATACTAGTATTATTCAACCGTTTATTCATTCTGTTAACCATTTTGCTGATAGGCGTGCATTATGGGTAAATAAACAGTATTACAGTTACGATAAGCTGTATCAATTAGCTAGGCCTATTGTAAATTGGTTACACACCATTAACGCAAAACGCGTGTTAATCTTTTCACAACGCACACTTGCTGCGTATCAAGCGATTATTGCGACGTTATTGGCAGGTAAGGCTTATGTTCCGCTTAACCCGACTATGCCGATGAATAAGAATAATATGATGAGTGATTTGGCAGATACTGATGTAATCATTGCTGATGGCAAGTTGATTAAGCAACTCAATGAATTTTTCTCTTTGCAATCCAATAAAACGTATCAGCTATTATTGCTTAACATCGATCAGAAATCCACTTCACATTATCAGCACGTTAAGGTGTATACCCAGACAGACTGTGACATGACTGATTTACAAATACCCTCTCTACAGTCAACGTTAGACGATGATGCTTGTTTGCTGTTTACCTCAGGTAGTACCGGTGTTCCTAAAGGAGTGATGTTGTCGCATGGCAATATCCTCAGCTATTTGCGGCATATGATAACTCATTACCATGTTAATCAAGACGATCACATATCACAAATGACAGAATTGACCTTTGATTTTTCGGTGCAAGATATGTTTATGAGTTGGGCAGTTGGTGCCTGTGTG
Organism: Gammaproteobacteria bacterium; assembly: GCA_965116795.1. Taxonomy (GTDB): domain Bacteria; phylum Pseudomonadota; class Gammaproteobacteria; order JAJFKG01; family JAJFKG01; genus JAJNDI01. The sequence continues at coordinate 2,397,376 of OZ220716.1, read as the reverse complement.
TATGCATTCCCAGAAAATTATTTCATCGGATTGCCCAACTTCTTAAATGATCATCAGATAACCTTTATGACAACTGTGCCATCAACAATCAGATTATTACATAATATGGGTAAGTTGACTAAAAACAGTTTGCCCTATTTAAGGCAGAATATTTTTGGTGGAGAGTCCCTTACTGATTCTGCCGCATCGTTATGGCAACACGCTGCACCAAATACAACAATAGATAATGTATATGGGCCCACTGAAACAACCATTGCTTACACCGCTTATCGTTGGCAACAACCTACTGGCTCATCAATTCGCAATTGTATCCCGCTGGGAAAGCCATTTCCTGGACAACACATTAAAATAGTAAACAGCCAATTTGAAGCAGTGTCTCTAGGTAAAATCGGTGAGTTATGTTTACACGGATCACAGGTGATTAATGGGTATTGGCGTAATGTAACGTTATCAAAACAGAAATTTGTTAAGTTGCCTAATCAACAGGGAAAATCAGTGTATTGGTATTTAACCGGGGATATGGTGTTATGGGATCCACAAAATGGTTTGATTTTTAAAGGACGTGTTGATGATCAAATCCAAATACGTGGCTATCGTGTTGAAAAACTCGACATTGAACGGGTTATTCGTGAGATTGCTAAAACAGAATTTGTTGCTGTTATTCCTTGGCCAATCACAACTGATGGCACCATACAAAGTGTGATCGCCTTCGTGAGCGATACATCATTATCGTCAGCATCAATCCGTAAACAATGTCGAGCCGAGTTGCCAGATTACATGATCCCAAAAGCAATCTATTTAGTTAATCATTTGCCATTAAACGTAAACGGTAAAATAGATTATTTAACCATTAAACAGTGGGCTAGTGAGTATTATGAAGCCAATGTTAATTGATGTGAGTACCTATACTGTTGATCAGTGTATTCCAACATACCAAGCAGGTTTTATCGTCGACAGTGTTGTGATATCCGATCACTATACGATTGATGTTGCTATATGGTTTCCAACTGAGCAAGCAGAACAGTCTTACCATTATTTGCCACATCTGCAAGGTAAGGTAATGCGAGATGCGATGCTGGCTAACGGGAAATTTCCATTAGTAGCGATCTCATCTGGCTATGCAGGGACGATGTATGATCAAGCGTATTTAGCCGAATATTTAGCAAGACAGGGGTATGTGGTGTTATCTGTTTCTCATACTCAATTTGATACAGGGGAGAATTTAGGCTGTGGGCGTGCTTGGCATCGCGCACATGAAATCAAGCAATCAATCGATTTTATGTGTGAAGCGTTTTCCTCAGTATTATGTGATCATACGGTATCGTTAATTGGTTTTTCAGCAGGGGCATTTTCAGCATTATTATTAGCCGGCGCTGTACCTGATTTTGAATTAGACAAAACATTCCAGCCGTATTTGAACCACATAGAAACAGTAGATTTTTCAAGCCTACGAGATGAAAGAATTAAACACATTGGCTTATTTGCACCTGCATTAAGTTCAGTGTTTCATCCAGATGAGTTACGCAACATCAAACACGATATTTTATTAATTACCGCAGAAAAGGATGACGTGTTGGCTGATACCACACAACACTATCGGCGTTGTTTGCCTAACATTGTTGTTGACAAAGTGATTAAAAATGCTGGACATTTTATATTTAATGCAGTGACATCGCCATTAATGCAGAAGTTATCACCAGATAATTGTGTTGATATTGGGATTGATCGCAGTTTGGTACATGCCTTTTTGCAAACGGAAGTGTTGTCATTTTTACAGCATCATGCCGCGGTATGTCCCAAAAAAGCGATCACTAAACAACATCACTGTTTGGACAAGGAGTGATCGTGGCAGCTGTTAGAGAATGTATCAATAAATTAACACTGTATCGCCAGCATAGCCATTACAGCGATATCAGTCAGTTTGATCAGAATAAACTGCATAAATTACCAAACTGTCCTTATGCTTTATTTGAAATAGCTCAACACTTAGCGGTACACGAAGCTGAATGTCAATTAGGTAATTACCAGTTTGCTAACAATCGGCAACAGGAAGTGTATCTCAGAGATGCAATGTCAATGTTAACCACAATCAATAATCTTGCGTATATATCATGGTCTACAAAACGAAAGTTGTCTGAAAAATTGATCACGACTTGTCGAGGGGCATCGTTGTTATATGTGGCATTATTACGTCAAATGCAAATCCCAGCCAGATTGAGAGTTGGTTTTATTAACTATCATCCAATTGCTGCATTTAACATGGATCATGTCATCGTAGAATTTTATGATCACAATACATCAACATGGTGTTGGGCTGATGTCCTGTTAACCGAGGCATTTAAACGGCGCAATCCAACAGCCAAACATATCAATGCTTGTCAGCTTAATGATCATCAATTTATCCCGGCAGAAACCGCATGGAATTACGTTAGGAATAAATCAGTGCCGACCACTGATTTTGCTATTGGATTGTTTCAAAATAGGCGAGGCTTATTTGCAATCCGTAATAAATTATTACACGAACTTGCTGCTAGATTAACCCTAGAAATGTTACCAGGAGATTTATGGGGATATATGTTATTTGACGGGCCAACTGTTGCTCCAACAGATAACCAACAATTAAACGCATTTGACGCAATCGCTTCTGCATTATCTGCAGATAACACAACAGCATTACAGCAGTTGTATAATACCGATCCAGGATTAAGAATACCGTCGATTGTGTTATCACATAAAGGCACAATGGGTATGGTTGCTTGTGATATCGGGAGGATAACATGTCAATTAATGTAATAGGCGTTAATTATTATCTTCCACAACGTATTAAACGATTGAATCAAACATACCAGGATTATGGTTTGTCAGCTAATCAAATGCATATTTATACTCGATTTTATGGCCTTGATGCGATTCGATTTGCTGACATATCAATGCAAGCAATGTTAGTAAAGGTGGCATCTCCACTGGTTACGACGGTTAATCAAGATAAAATTCGCTATCTAATATCACCAAGAACAACACCGGTTGTTTCACCATTTGCACTGTCGTTAGTAAGAAATACAGCTAATAGCTTGCAATTGACAAATGCAATACCGATGGCAATTAGCATGAATAAATGTGCCTCAGTGTTGCGAACCTTTGAATTGGTTAAATGCTTATTACAACATGATGAATATGCGTTGATGATTATTGCCGAATCGGTGTTTACTGAACAAAATAGAGTGTTGCCTAATATTACTATCACCAGTGATGCGGCGGCAGCAGTGCTTATTAATAAAAATGAACAGGCTAATAATAAATTGATTGCATTGAAGATAACAATCAATGGAAAATATGCTAAAGGGGTATGGATGCCAATCGAAGAAGTCGCTGAATTTGGTAAGTTGTTTAATCAAACTATGCTGCGTGTAATGAAGGCTGCATTACAACAATCAAATTTAACGTTTTCTCAGATCAAATTAATTTTCCCGCATAATGTCAATGTTCAATGTTGGCGGACATTTGCTAACTATGCTGGTATATTAGCCAAGAAGATTTTTCTAGATAATATTGCGATAACGGCACATTGCTTTAATGCCGATCCGTTAATTAATCTAGCAACAGCAATCGACAACAAACTATTAACTAAAGGAGATTACTATATGATGGCGACCGTTGGAGTTGGTGCCGTATTCGGTGTGGCAATATTTCAGTATTGATATGATCATGCTGCGATGGGCTAATAAACACGATAAGGATATCATCGCATTATTCATGATAGCAGCCAGCGGTGGTATTTGTGATTATGTATTAGAAGATGCGTTGATCCCACGGCATAAATTATTGGCGTTAGAACTAATGAGAAGTAATTCAGCATTATCATTACCCAATTGTTTGCTTGTTGAGAATGAACAATCAGTGATTGGTTTGCTATGTTGTTATGACTTATCTGATTTTCTACCGCAAATTAGTTTGATTACAGATGATAATAAGAGAAGGGCGTTGGCTAGTTTTTATCAGATAAAGCCAATGAAGAATGCTTTGTATATCGATACTATCTATATTGATACACAATATCGCCATCGTGGCATTGGAAAATGGTTGTTATCACACGTTAGTGTATTTCTAGAGAGAGGAATGTATAAAACTATTGCACTCTATGTCTGGGAAAATAACACAATAGCATTGTCATTTTACCAATTAATTGGATTCAAGATAGTGGCTGACAAGAAATCAGTTGATCCCAATTTTCCAATACCGTATAAACGGTATTTTATGACAATGCCCATCGTACAATTTAACTGTTTCGCTAAAAAAAACAAAAATGGAATTCAACTTGATTGACTACACCCAAAAGTGGAGGGCTTAATATGAAATATAGGTTTACATTGATAGTGTTAATGACAGTTTCACTACCATTAATAGTGAAAGCAGAGGCGGGATATTGCCATTATGATAAGCAAGTTATCGATAATATCACTTGTTTTGGAGCAGCCTATTTGAATGGGACAACAGTTACCGGCAAAGTCAACGTGTTCGGCCCACTGACAATCAACAAAGCAACCGTTAATCAATTGACTGTTAAAGGTGAGTTACACAGTACTAATAGTACGATTAACGGCAATGCTACTGTGTATGGACCCGTGTTTGCAGTCAATTCTCAATTTAAGAAGGATCTGTTTTCTGCTACTAACTATTTAGAATTGGTTAACAGCCATATTGCTGGCAATATAACTGAGAAATCCAGTAGTGAAACAGGGACTATAAAATTAGTCAAAGGGTCAAGCATTGCAAATAATATAAATTTTTCAGCACGATCCGGTGTGGTTAAGTTAGATAGTCATAGTAAAGTAATGGGTAAGATCACGAATGGCATAACACAATCGATTGGTTAACGGTGGAATGCGCCACTCAATAATGCGTAAATAATAACCATTTATTGTGCTTTTATTTTAACCGAAACTGTCATTTACTTGACGCTGTTAACCACTGCAGTTGCTTATCTGCTTCATTTAAAGATATTAAACGTGCCTGGCCTGTGTTTTGCTACCCATGTCGACAAACCAGAAGTGTTGTTGATTGAGAACCAATCAACGTGGAGCCTGGTATGTTGAATAATACCATTTTAATTGCAGAAGAAGATACACAGTTACGCGCATCATTACAATCGGCACTGACACGGAAAGGATTTGACTGTATAGAATGTTCAGATGTTAATGAAGTGATGAATGTTGTCAAAAAGCAACAAGTTGCTTTGTTATTAGCTGATATTGGTCTACAGCAATCAAACAGTAATACACTATTAACTATTATTGAAAAATACCACAAGAAAATCCCAATGCTGATGATGGCAAAGTATGCTGACGTGCATCAAGCGATTGCCGCAGTGCATCAAGGTGCTAAAGACTACTTAGTTAAGCCTGTTGACCAAACAGGCTTATTTGAAAAAATAAATCAATATTGTCAAGCTAAACAATCCAGTGCAACTGATCCGGTTGCGCACGATCCGAAAAGTAAAGCATTATTAGCATTAGCAATGCGTGTTGCTAACAGTGATTCAACGGTATTAATCACCGGTGAGAGTGGTACCGGAAAAGAAGTATTAGCCAAATTTATTCATTGTCATTCAAAACGTGCTAATGCGCCGTTTGTTGCAGTCAATTGTGCTGCTATCCCAGAAAATATGTTAGAAGCCATGTTATTTGGTTATGAGAAAGGTGCTTTTACTGGCGCATCTCAAGCCTGCACTGGGAAATTCGAGCAAGCCCAAGGCGGCACATTGTTGCTAGATGAAATATCAGAAATGGATTTGGCATTGCAAGCTAAGTTATTACGTGTCTTGCAAGAGCAAGAGGTAGAACGCCTGGGGGGGAAGAAATCAATTAAGTTAAACGTTAGAGTGCTGGCTACTTCAAACCGAGACTTAATTGATGCAGTGAATGATAATCAATTCCGCAAAGATTTGTATTATCGAATTAATGTGTTTCCATTGCATTGGGAACCCTTATCTAACAGAAAAAAAGATATTATTCCAATGGCAGTACAGCTCATCAAAGAACATTGCAAAAGACAACAGATAAAACTACCCATATTGACAGAAGATGCTGAAAAGTCATTATTAAATTACGCATGGCCTGGCAATGTGCGTGAGTTGGATAATGTTATTCAACGTAGTTTGGTGTTGCATGAGGATCATCAGATCACTGAAAAAGAGTTGTATTTTGATCCGGTTAGTGTGGGTCAAACGTCAAACAGAAAAAAGCAATCAAAAACAACTATTCAGAAAAAATAATTAGCATTGACAGATACTGAATTAGAGTAATAATAAAGGACAAAGAATACACGTGAATAAAACTGAAATACCTGGCAAAGCATTATCTGATTTAAGCAATAGTGACACGTTAATTGGTACGTGTTATCCATTAGTGCGTTGGATTGCGAAAAGTACCGTGGCACGGTTACCTACCACTATCCCATTAGATGATTTAGTCCAAGTTGGCATTGTCGGTTTAATGGAAGCAGCTAAGAATTTTGATGAATCAAAAGGGGCTAGTTTTCAAACGTATGCCGGGATCCGTATTCGAGGGTATATTTTAGATGAAATTCGTCGTAATGATTGGTTGCCACGTTCAGTCTATCGACGTATTCGCTTAATTTCCACTGCCAGCCGTGAAATTGCTAATCAAACAGGCCGTGCAGCCAAAGCGATTGAAGTGGCTGAAAAACTCGGCATTTCACTTGAAGAATACCATCAAGTTTTATTCGATTCGAAAAATAATTACATGTTTGATTACGATGCAGTTGGTGATTTTCATACTGGTCAACGGCAAGTCAATTCTTTTTTCATTAATCCATTGTTAGATGCAGAATCAGCTGATTCTCGAAGATTACTCAATGACGCATTTAAAAAGCTCAATGAGCGTGAGCAAAAAGTATTATCAATGTATTACTATGAAGAATTAAATTTAAAAGAAATTGCTAAATTATTTTCGGTGACAGAATCGCGTATTTGCCAAATCCACGTGAAAGCGGTTAGTAAGTTGCGCGGGTATTTAAATGCGTAAACTACTACTCATTAAATCAAAATAACACAATTTTTTATGACCATCTGGCGTGCACAATAATACATTGCCTTGCGAACTCCAATCACTTAATACAATCCGAATAACGCCTTTCTGCTCTAGCTGAAAATAATGTAAATTAGGGCGATGCGTATGCCCATGAATTAATAATTCAATGTGATGTTGTGACAATATCATTTGGATGGCTTTTTGGTTAGCATCCATGATGGGTAACGGTTTATTTAACTGTTGTCGTTGACTTTGTTTACGTGCATAGTTGCCAATCATACGTCTTAACCGCAATGGCAAACGCAAAAACCAACGTTGTATGGTTGGATGATGTACCCACTGGCGATAGCGTTGGTACCCAACATCATCAGTGCATAAAGTATCACCGTGGCATAACAAGGCGTTAGTGCTGTATAAGTTAATGACACTGGGATCATTTAATAACTGGCAACGTGTTTGTGTTGCAAACTGTTTCCCTAATAAGAAATCTCGATTGCCATGCATGATATACACAGTGATCCCGCGTTGGTTAATCTGTGCTAATGCGTCAATAATACGTTGGTTAAATGCAGAGTGATCATCATCGCCTATCCACTGTTCAAACAAATCACCTAAGATATATAACTGCGAAATGTTATCCGTTAGCTTATTCAAAAAGTGTAGGAACAACGCTGCTGTGTGTTCACAGTCTTGTGTTAAGTGTAAATCGGAAATGATAGCCGTATTCATTATTGCTACGTGTTATTGATCAAAGTTGCTTTTTCAATGATGATAGCTTCACTGGGTACATCTTGATGACCAGCACGGGTAGTGGTTGCTACTTGTTTGATTTTATTAACCACATCCATGCCGTCGGTTACCTTACCGAATACACAATAGCCCCAACCGTTAATTGATTCATCTTTAAAATTAAGAAAATGGTTATCAGCAACATTAATAAAAAATTGGCTACTGGCTGAATGCGGATCATTAGTGCGTGCCATCGCAATCGTGCCAGTGGCATTGCTTAAGCCATTATTGGCTTCATTTTGAATCGGTGCATTCGTTGTTTTTTGCTGCATATCTTTAGTAAAACCACCACATTGGATCATAAATCCGTCGATGATGCGATGAAAAATCGTTTTATCGTAAAAACCACTTTTCACATATTCGATAAAGCTAGCGACGGTAATTGGGGCAGCATCTTGATTTAATTCAAGTTGGATCTTGCCTAGACTGGTGTGTAGAATAACCATAATGACTCCTTTTTGACCTTTCTGAATGCCGAGTTTGCTAGCTTATCATCTTACTGACACGTTGAGTATAGGGACGAGCATAATGGATTTTTTCTCATGCTACGGTATGATGGCAGACTAGTGTTATAAAAGATACAAAGAGAAAATGCATGGCTATGCTAAAAACCCGTTTTTGTCCGAGTCCAACAGGGTATATTCATGTTGGTAACGTGCGCACTGCATTGTTTAGTGCATTGTATGCATTACAAGTTGATGGGCACATGCTATTGCGGATTGAAGATACCGACAAAACCCGTTCTTATACCGAATATACCAACGCCTTAATTACTGATTTACATTGGTTAGGTATTCCCTGGCAAGAAGGAGCAGGTTGTGAACCACAAGGCGAACATCAACCGTATTGGCAATCACAACGCCAAGCGATTTACGATGGTTATTACACTCAATTACTTGATGCTAAGATGGCGTTTCCGTGTTTTTGTAGCGAAGAGCAATTGGCATTAACTCGCAAAGTGCAGCGTGCATCCGGTCAACCGCCACGTTATGCCGGTACCTGTCGTGATTTAACTGAGCAAGACATTGCAGAAAAACGTCAACAAGGATTAGCCGAAACAGTGCGTTTTCGTGTACCGGATGATCAGGCCATTGAATTTGTTGACTTAGTTAAAGGCAAACAACGTTTTTTAAGTAATGACATTGGTGATTTTATTATTCGACGTGCAGATGGCAGCGCACCGTTTATGTATAGTAATGCATTAGATGACGCTTTAATGGGGGTAACTCATGTATTGCGCGGTGATGATCATTTAACAAATACACCACGTCAGTTGATGTTGCTATCAGCACTGGGATTAACTGCACCGAGTTATGGGCATGTGTCTTTGATCTTGGGTGATGACAAGTTGCCATTATCTAAACGTAATGGCAGTCGCAGTATCGATCAATTGCGTCAAGAAGGGTATTTACCACTGGCAATTATCAATTACATTGCACGTCTTGGGCACTATTATGCAGATAATCAGTTAATGACATTAACAGAGTTAGCTAACGCATTCGATATTCAACATTTAAGTACATCACCAGCACGTTTTGAAGCAAGTCAATTACAATTTTGGCAAAAAGAAGTGGTGATGATGTTAGAACAACAAACATTATGGCAATGGTTACCAGAATCGGTAACTACGCAAGTGCCTGAGACTGATCAGACAGCATTTATCGATGCGATTCGTCCGAATGTATTATTTCCACACGATGCAACTGTCTGGGCGGATTGTGTGTATGGTGATGAATTAACATTAACGCCAGATAGTGCAGCAATATTAGCAAACACCCACGGTGATTTTTTCACAACAGCGATTGCAATAGTCGAGCAACATGGACTAGATTATTCGGCATTAACTCAGCAATTGAAAACGCAATGCAACGTGAAGGGCAAAGGGTTATTTCAGCCATTGCGTGTTGTATTGACTGGGCAATTACATGGCCCTGAGTTAGCACAATTGTTGCCGTTGATGGGTAAGCAACGCGTGATTGCACGTTTTCAACAAGCAACACAACATAGTAAGCAATAGGCAGCGTTATGTTACAAATTTACAATACGTTAACCAAACAAAAAACACCGTTTAAACCGTTAACCCCTGGTGAAGTGAAACTGTATGTGTGCGGAATGACGGTATATGATTATTGTCATATTGGTCATGCGCGAGTATTGGTTGTTTTTGACATAATCACGCGTTATTTACGTATCAATGGTTATCATGTCACATATGTACGTAATATTACTGACATTGACGATAAAATCATTACACGTGCTAATAAAAAGCAACAATCGGTTAGTGAATTAACCGATGTGTTTATCGATGCAATGCACCAAGACGCACAAGCATTAGGTGTGTTGCCGCCGGATAAAGAACCGCGGGCAACCGATTGGATTGAATCGATGATTACCATGATCAATACCTTGATAGATAAAGGCTATGCGTATGTTGCTGATAATGGTGATGTGAATTATGACGTGACGCGTTTTGCAGAGTATGGCAAGTTGTCGCATAAAACCTTAGATGATTTGCAAGCCGGTGCACGCGTTGACATTGAACAGAGCAAACGCTGCCCGTTGGATTTTGTATTATGGAAAAAGGCGAAAGCGGGTGAGCCCAGTTGGCCATCACCATGGGGAGAAGGGCGTCCAGGGTGGCATATTGAATGTTCTGCAATGTCAACTACTGAATTGGGAACACATTTTGATATCCATGGTGGTGGTTTTGATTTGCAATTTCCCCATCATGAAAATGAGATTGCGCAGTCAGTGGCAGCAACCGGTGATCCATTTGTAAATACCTGGATGCACGTGGGATTTGTGCAAATTAATCGTGAGAAAATGTCAAAATCATTAGGGAATTTCTTTACCATTCGCGATGTGTTGGCATTGTATCCTGCTGAAGTAGTGCGTTACTTTTTATTATCCAGTCACTATCGTAGCCCATTGGATTATTCAGATGCGGCATTAAACAATGCCAAAGCGGCATTAAATCGTTTTTATTTGGCATTGCGTGATGTCACGCCAACAGCATCAACTGAGTCTATTGGTGATTATCGCGAACGCTTTATGGCAAAAATGGATGATGACTTTAATACACCGGAAGCATTAGCGGTGTTATTTGATTTAACCCGTGATATTAATCATGCTAAAGCACAGCAGGATCTAACCAAAGCGCAGCAACTAGCGGGGCAATTACATGAATTAGCTAATATCTTAGGCTTATTGACTAATGAACCGGCGGACTTTTTACAACAAACAGCAGATGGCTTGTTTGCACAACAGATTGACGCATTGATTGATGAACGCAATCGTGCGCGTGCTGAAAAGAATTGGGCGCAGGCTGATAAAGTCCGTCAACAGTTAGTCGATGCGGGTGTGATTTTAGAAGATGGCGCGACAGGCACAACCTGGCGACGCAAATAAGGATGATCATATAGATTATGGTTACCCGTTACCCAAATACGAAGAAACACCGCTGCTATTTGGTTCATTGATAGACGGCTGCAATTCCTGTTGTGATTGTGACAATCCTGATCGCTGTTGTCCAAACATGCGAAAAGGGGCATCTGGAGGAGAGCTTTCACTTAAACTTATCTCTAAGTCCTTTTTAAAGCGTTGCTTTATCTCAGCTAATTTTTCAGCATTAAAATTTTCTTTGCAAATATTCGACAAAGATCTATCTTTACCACCTGGAAGAGGGGAATGCCACAATACATCTAACCTTTTCGGCCCTATACAATCTAATAGTTCATTAAACCTATCAAGTGGTAACGCTGCTTCAGAACGTTTCAGCAACTCAATTAATCGCTCGCGATCGCTAGCAACAGAGGCTTTACCGTCAATAAAAGTACTTTGCAACTTTATAAAACTAATGTTTGCCTGCGATGCAAGCAATGCGCTAGCAGCACTTGATTGGCTGCTAGAAAATGACTGGAAAGTTTGTGCAGGCTTAGAATTGCCTGAGGTATTTGGAGGTGGCAGCGGATAACATGTTAGTTTTGATTTTACTGGGCGTGATTGGATTTGTTGCTTTGTTAAATTAGTAACTTTCTTGGTTTTCTTTTGAGGCAACGGTGCTTGAGGTTGTAGTAAGTCTGATTGCTGTTGCTCAGACGTATGAATAGATATATCTGCCGGAGAATTTTGCTTTAAACTTTTTTCTATAATCAACTTATTTTTTTTAAAATGTTTTTCTAACAACACTATTTTTTCAGGATTAAATTTTTTCCTAACATTTGGATGAGACAAGGGTTTCCCTCTAGTATCTGGTGGGCAATTAGTATTCCACAGTATATCCAACCTTTTTATTTCGACAAGATTTAGCATTGCATTAAATTTTTCGGATGGTAATGACTGTTCAGAATCAGTAAGAAATTGAAATAGACGTGATTGATCAGTATGAATAGGTGATGTGCTGTTAATAAATCTCCTTTGTATTTTTGAGAATGCAAAGTTTGTTTGTTGTGATGATGCATTAGAAGAGCTCGATTGGCTGCCAGAAAATGACTGCGGAATTTGTGTAATTTCATCATCTAAAAACTCAGTAGAAGCTTGTGAAACTAATTGTTCAGTTTGTTCAGGTATCATGCTAAGAGAAGAGCTCGAAGATGATGAATGTTGACGTGGACTTGATGTGATAGGTGAATCTTTTCCAAGCCGAGTGCGTAAACTGGCTAATTTTTCAGGGACTATTTTTTCATGTAACGCTAATACGTGCTGAGATAAAGTTAATTTCTTTGCTTTATGTGTTAATTTGAAAGGAGTACCCCACAGCGTTTGTAGTCTATCTATATTAATTTGCTCTAACAGTTTCTCAAATTGTTGGATCGGAAGTTGTGTTTCTGGTTCTTGAAGAAATAACAATAAACGTCTTTGATCGCGAGAAATCGGAGCATTACTGTCAGCAAATTTACTTCGCACTTCGGCACGCTTTTTAGCTGTAATAGTCGATTTGCAACTTTTTCGAAATGCGCTAATAAAATTATTTTCTTGCAATAATTCTGATAGTGTTTTACCTGTGTATTTTGACAAACAAGTTAATTTTTCTGAATTTATTTTTCTATTGTACACAATCTGTGGAGGGATTTTTTTGATTTTTCCAGTTGGAGAAGTATTGCATATAGCAAGCAATCTATCCGTACCGATGCTTTTTAGTAAATCATCAAACTCTTGAAGAGTGACTTCATTATCTAAACTTTTAAGCAAGAAAAATAGCATTCTTTGACTTTCGTTAGATTCAGCAAATTTTTTCTTGATAGTTTCCCAGTTCATTTGATTAGGGCGATTAAACTGGGCAGATGATGTTGAAATAGGACGAGATCTCTGAGGTTTATTATAACTTCTTGCGCCGCTTTTTTTGTCTCGTTTAACTGTATCCTGACTAATATTTTCTTCTCTTAGCTTAGTGTGTTTTTCTCTCAAATTTGACATCCACATATTTTCAATAAATTTATCAATATGATCGTGTTGGAATGAGCCAGATGTTTGTATCAAGGCACCAATAAGCGCTTTTATTATATCGACATATTGTTCATCACTTTTTATTTCCCCACAAATGTAAGTATCCAACTTCAAGTTATGTTTCGCAATATCTACTATTATTTCATTACTTCTCACTTGCTCTTCAATATGGGAGATTGTTTCTTCATCATGAGAACTTAGTGTGTTACGAATAAATACTTTAATAGCCTTGTTTAGGCTAATGTCACCTAGCGATTTGTAACTCTGATAAGATTGCTTATTAGCATTGGTGTGATTTGAAAGGATAAAGATATTATCAAACACTTCATCACTCGGTAGTGGAACTTCAACTAATCCTAAGTTAGCTAAAGAGAAACGAAATTCGTCATATTTCATAATAAAACGTCCTTGTATGTTGGTAATACAGAATGCTAACAAATTCTTAGGTTTTGTCCATCATTTTTATGGTTTATTCGGTAGTGTCTCAAAGTTGTTGTTCTCGCTCGATAGCCTTATGTTATATCTTATTTTTGCAAACAGAAAATAGACAAATTAGTAATCAACAACAACTTTGAGACACTACCGTTTATTCATTCGAACGGATGTGCTGACTAATGATTGATGAACGCAGCCGCTATAGCGGTGAGCTAATGGTATCTGCTGGAGACAGATAACCCATGAATTGAGGTATTGCAGAATGGCAGCGTGGCGTACGTGGCAGCAGGTGGTTAGGAAAATTGTGATGTATTTGACCATGAGAAATACAGTTAGATATTAGTCTTTGAAAATAAGAAGAAATCTACAGTTATCATTCCCCATTTGTTACTTGCTCTATGCAAAGCTAGAAAATATTTACTATAATATCAATCTATTAAATATAGCAGATAAGCATTATTTGAATTTAATTATAAAAATATAACAAGGGGTTACAGTATGGAAGGTGGAAAACGTAAGAGAACGCTAAACGACAAAAAACCGTCTGGATCAGCAACCAGCAATCAAAATCAGCAACAATCTATTTCAATTAGTCCATCTAGCGCATCCAGTTCGTCTGGTCCACATGGTAAAAAATCAAAAACAAAAAAGAGAGTAGAAAGATCATCCACCTCTAGCTCGGATTATAGCATAGTGACTAGAAGTAAAAGTCAGCGAAATACACAAGTTGGTTCCACCAGCTCATCTAGTTCCTCTTCTAACTCACGTGAGGAAAGGCCAAGCAAGAGAGCAAAAAAGTCGACTGAGTCTAATTCAACTTCTCACATAACAATTAGCAGTCAACGTCAACAACAATCTAGTTCATCCAGCTCTTCTAGCTCACGTTTTCACAGTATAAGAGCTACAGAACGTGAAGAAATTAAACGTGCATTAAAATCTCCCGAGAAAGTGTTAGAAACAGTATTAAAGTTAAATACCAAAGATATACCAGATTTAATAGAAGATGAAGATAATAAAGAAGAACTCGCACAAATCACATCATCTGCAAGCCACGTAGAACGCATACCACAACAGCAGGAAGGGCGTGACCTTTTGTTAGCTAATCTCGATAGATTGGCTTGGCTATTACAAGACAACACGAGAAGTTGCTCATCTGTCTGTCTAATCAATAAGAAACTTTTATTGTCTGATAATCACATTCATCACAGCTCAAGAGAAGACTCAAATGCTGTCCAATATAAGACAGCAATTTTAAATTATTTTACACTTGTTGCTCAAGAAGTAGTTAGTGCAAATGAACTTAAACAAGAACGCGGTGCACTTATCGAAAAAATCCTTGAAACAAAATTCAAGGGAGAAAACATGGGGTATCTTAAACCTATCGGAGAAGAATCTAAGAATAGGATAATTAATGCCTTACTCGATTGTGCTAGAAAATACTTTGACGATAGCATGAGAACAGAAGACATACGGCAACGTATGATAACCGCATGTGAAAAAGTCTTGCGTGAGACACCCTTCGCTGAAACACAACATTATGCGACTGTCGGCTTATGTATTAAGGCAATATGTCGTCTAAGAAGAGTAGAGCGTTTTCTTAAAAACAGTGAGTCAGGGAGTAAAAGGTTAAAAGAGGCGTTAGCTGGTCCAAGCGGAAAATCTAAACAAGAAGAATGTAGAATTATACGATATTCCAAAGGTTCGGATAATGTGCCAATGGATGAAGACAAAGAATGGTTGCATAGCCCAAATCAAAATGGATGCGCCATTTTAGCTATAAATCTTGATGATGTACATACTGAACTAAGAGCAATTGATTTCTTAATCGCATCAAGAGCGATAACAACATACTCAGGCATTTTAGATGAAGATGCTTATATTGGGATTTCTAAAAAGTGTTGTCTCAATTGCGATTTAGTAGTTAAGGCTGTGAATGAGGCATTAAGTAGAAATTACCTGCGTGTTAGTGGTTCACACAATCGACCTTTCGATTACAAAAACCTACCATACTTTTTACAAAAGGCAAGAACTAGAAGTCAGACAAGAGAAAGAAGATCAGAACAAGCGAGTTCTTCAACAGCAGCATTAGGTAGAGATAAGGAACTATGTAAAGAAATTCGAGAAATATTTGAAGAAAAAGCACAGAATCAGAGTAGTTGTATAGCAGATTCACGTATGTCAGCAGATACCCACAGTCTACGTAGTCACTCACTTTCAGAGGCATCCTCTTTCGACAATATATCACCTATACCGGATGAAAACACCTCTCCACATACTCAAGGTACTCTCTTAGGAGATTCCCTGCTAACTTCTGGACAAAACTTTTTTGCACCAACAAGTTCTACTTCATCGGAAAGTATTCGAAATGCTTCCCAAGAAACTGCTAACCGGAGTTTAGAATTTACTAGACAGGGTGCGCAAGATATGTTATCAGTTGCAAATGATCCTGGGGTAACATTCGATAAAGAAAAAATAGATGATTTGGTGGAATTGCTTCAAGATATTCAAAAGGAAAATAATAAACGTTTAGAAGCAGAGGAAAGCATGAAACTCAAGAAAAGTTGAGTTATGGGATGTAGCAAATTATGAAAGAAACGAGACAAACTTTCCAAGATAAAAAAAGTTCAGGAGACGTTGCTAAAAAAGAATTTCCTGAGTTGTACTACAAGTATAAGCAGGATATGGAGCACCTTTTACGTAAAGACGATCCCTCTATTCCTGGTATTATTATCACACTTCAATTATTACAAGAACGGACTGGACGCATTGGCTCTTATTTGAAGGAAACTAACTATCATGTGTTTCGTTGGAGTAAGGAGCATGATAGTTTAAAACTATTTCAAGCGCTGATTAAATTAACCAAGGATAGTGGCCATCTTGGCATTTACTTAAAAAAGACAAAAAAAAAGACGAATTGCGAATTATTTCAATGGGGCTTAGAACACAATAGTCCAGAAATAACCCAAGCATTAATGAGCTTACTCTCTAAAGAAGATAGGCTTTCGATGATATCTCACAATGATTATTCAGCTATTAGAAGCTATATCGATACTATTTTAAAACTTGACATTGAAACTTACGAAAAAGTAATTCTAACAAAAAAGCCAGTTTTAAATAGTCTTATTGATATTTATTTAAAAAATACAAATTATGAATTATTCCAACAGGGTTTAGAACACGATAGCTTAAGGACAATACAAGTATTAATGAGCTTACTGTCTGAACGACGTAAATTTTTGATGGTAACTGATAATGAATATTTTGATATAAAAAACTATATCAGGGATATTTTGCAGCTTAGGCCAAAGGCTTATGAAGAAATAAGTTCAACAAAACTTCCAATTTTAAAAGCAGTGGTGGGCATTAAACCTGATCCTGTATTGGAAGCAGTAAACGAATTCATTAAGAAAAATAAAAGAAAGAAAGTGGCAAACATTTTGTTGAAAGATATTGAGAAGATAGCCAATGAATTAACTTCTGAAGAAGATCACCAAATACAATCAATGCCAGTTTCTCTTAAGTCAAAACACCAGCCTAAAAAACATGTTAGATTCGAGAACAAAGAAAACAGCAAAGTGCACCACATGAATAGTCCTCAGCAATCAAAGCCTAGTGTTGTCAAAAACCGTAAAAGCAAAAGGCCAGCTACTACCATTCAGGAAGTCACACAAAATGGCAATCAAACCACGCCAGCTTCTTGCATGCCATCTCCAGAATTTCAACCTAAAAGACGAAGTGTTAGACAGAAAAACCGTAAAGTGCATCACACTGACAGTTCTCAGGAGTTAAAGCCTGGTGTTGTCGAAAACCGTAAAAGAAAAACGACACAAGCTTCATATATGTCATCACATGGATTGTTCTCAGAACTTCAGCCTAAGAAACGCGCTAAATTCGATAATCGAGACAACAGTAAAGGGCACACTAATGACACTCGGCGATCAGAGCGTATTGCAAAGATCCCTGTCCCAGGATAAGTTCGACTCCCTTATGAGTGTGTATGGTTAAGTACAACTGGCATTACCTAAATGCCTACAACATCATGAGAAGCAGTCAGGCTATTATCAGATACTGACAATATTAATCATCGCATGTGAAATACTGACAGTAGTAGTATTGAACATCATTAAGTTATTGTATGGTTTGCGGCTTGCACAGTATTAGCTAACAAGCTAGCTACAGTCATTGGGCCCACACCACCCGGTACCGGTGTGATCCAAGCAGCGCGTTGACTTGCACTGTCAAATTCAATGTCACCTACTAATTTGCCATTGGCTAAGCGATTCATGCCAACATCGATGACAATAGCGCCTGGTTTAATCCAGTCTCCTTTAATTAAACCCACTTTACCAACCGCAGACACTACTATATCAGCACGATTAACATAACTCGCAATGTTTTGAGTGAAACGGTGACAGACTGTTACTGTTGCACCACCAATCAATAGTTCTAACGACATTGGGCGACCAACAATATTAGAGGCACCGATAACCACTGCATGTTTGCCTTTAACCGATAAATGATAATGCGCTAATAACGTCATGATCCCATAAGGGGTGCATGGACGTAGCGTTGGAACCCGTTGTACTAAACGACCAATATTATAAGGGTGAAAACCGTCAACATCTTTGTGCGGGTCGATGCGTTCGATCACTTGACGTTGATCAATATGACTGGGTAAGGGCAGTTGTACTAAAATCCCATGAATGCTCGGATCCTGATTTAATGTATCAATCAGTGTTAATAATGCATCTTGAGTCGTGTCTGCAGGTAAGTCATGCGCGACAGAGTGGATACCAACTTCGTCACAGCTACGGCGTTTAGCATTTACATAAATATGTGAGGCAGGATCATCACCCACCAAGACGACGGCTAATCCTGGCGTACTTAAACTGGCATGTTGACGCTGTTTGATATCATTGGCAATGTGTTGTTTGACTTCGCTGGCAACGTGTTTGCCATCAATGAGTTGAGCACTCATGTTTTTTCCCCTGTGCCAAAGTAGGTGCTCATTATACTGTTTATTATGTTGGGATAATATGGGGTTGTGGGACGTTACCTATTGAAAACCCACGCATATTTTTCGGTTGAGTGCTCCAAAGCCTGAAATTTGTAAAAATAACACTTGAATTTATAAAATATAAATGCTAACTTTATTTTTACAAGGTTTTATATGGAGTATAAGCAGATGACTTATATACGCCGTCATCTCTGGGAGCGTGTTTTATTTGGACTCCAGCATAACCCGATTATCTTTCTCAATGGACCACGCCAAGCGGGTAAAAGTACGATGGCGCGAAGTTTGGCAAAAAAGGCGTACCCTGCTGATTATTTGTCGTTTGATGATCCTACCCGACTTGGTGCTGCGGCTAGTTCGCCCGAATCATTTTTAAGCCAGTACAATGGTGCTGTGATTATTGATGAAGTGCAAATGGTGCCAGAATTATTTCGTGCATTAAAAGTTACTGTAGATGAATTACGTCTTCAGGATAAGGTACACAGTAACGGAAAATTTTTATTAACTGGTTCGGCGAATATTATGGCATTGCCACATTTGTCTGAACCGTTAGTTGGACGTATGAACGTTAAAACGTTATACCCTTTTGCTGGTTGTGAAGTATTACAAGGCAATGGTGATTTTATAACACGTTTATTTTCTGCAGAATTTTCGGTCACATCAGATTCGTATTCATTAAACGATGTGATTTATAAAGCGACCTTTCCTGAAATATCAGGAAAAGATACTCACGAAGCTAATGAATGGTTTGATGGTTATATAACAACAATTTTGCAACGTGATGCGAGATTTATTGCCGAAATTGAAAAAATAACCTTGTTACCAAGAATGTTACAAGTATTAGCTGCACGTGCTGGGCGTTTAATCAATGATGCAGATATTGCACGTGATATGGGCTTAAATCCAGTTACTAGTAAGCGTTATCGTTCTATTTTACAGGCAATGTTTTTGACTATTGATGTTAACCCATGGTATCGCAATATCGGTAAGCGTTTGGTGAAATCTGCAAAAGGGTATTTATTAGATACGTTATTATTATGTTATTTGTTAGATTGTGATCTTGATAATATGAAACAGAGTAAGCCGCATTTATATGGTCACATTGTCGAAAACTTTGTTGCAAGTGAATTAATTAAATTGCTTTCTTTTACACAACAGCGTGCCAATCTTTTCCATTTTCGCACAAGTGATAACAAGGAAGTTGATTTTGTCTTAGAAAAATCAGATGGCACAATAGCTGGCATTGAAGTTAAAAGTGCCAGTCGAGTTAATGTAAGTGATTTTAAAGGACTCAACGTGCTCCAGGCAATGACAGAGCGTGATTTTATGTGTGGTGTTGTGCTTTACAATGGCAAGGATGTTGTTAAGTTTGGCGATAAATTATTTGCTGTTCCTTTGAGTACATTGTGGCAATAGGCATAAAAGTACAGACTATGTTTTGCTTATATGCTTATACCAGATTTGTGCTATTGCTCAATCGCAAAATTAGCCATTTCAATATTTGCTTGATTCACTAACAGGGTCTCGATACAATGCGTCCTCTTCGTGAATGGTCAAACGGGGTATAGCGCAGTCTGGTAGCGCGCCTGCTTTGGGAGCAGGATGTCGGGGGTTCGAATCCCTCTACCCCGACCAGCCTTCGCTCTGCGAGCTTCGGCTGGCAAGCCAACCTCTATTATTCATGTTTTGCAAACTGAGCAGTAAGTCAGTTTCTATTCTATAAATTTCGAAGACGGACTTGCCTCGGCGTAGTTGTAAGCACAGGATTCTTTCTCAAATTAGGGGGCAGAGCCTTTTACAGTACGTTTTGATTGTCGAGCACTGTTAGTGTGTCTTTTGCTATTTTCTTTTTCTTGATCATTGAATCTAACACGTTTTTGGGCAAGCAACCCATGTGATGACATACATGACGCTGGAGTGGTTTTATTGTGATTTTGTGTGTTTTTCTGAATGGCAGTATCAACTGGTCTTTTTCTTTTACGGTTTTCAATAACGACAGGCTTTATTTGCTGAGGATTATCAGTGAGCTGCTCTTTGCGGTTTTTTTGTCTAACGCTTCGTCTTATAGGTTGAGGTTTTGCAGATGGCATGCATGACGCTGGTGTCGTTTGATTGCCATTTTTTTGTGTAATTTCTTGAGTGGTAGTAGTACTTTTGTGGTTTTGGGTAGTTGGAGTTGATTCCATTGGGCAATCGCTTTCAATTTTTAACTCGTTGACTATTTTCTCGATATCTTCTAAGAAAGTTTTTTCAATTTTGCTTTTTTTATTTTTCTCAGAGATTGCTTTTATTAAATCGTAAATAGGGTTAGTAGCAGAGTTGAACTTAAAGCTGATTACCGCTTTTAATATTGCATATTTTACTGGTTTTGCTTCTTCATAAGCCTCAGGATTAAGTTGTAAGATGTTGCTAACATAATCTTTAATGGCTGAATAATCATCATGAGTTACCATCCAAGATGCACGCTGCTTGGAGATTAAATTAGTCAAATCTCGCAATGTTTGTAAATTGTCGCGGCCTAAAATCCATTGAAATATTTTATAATTTGTTTTTTTTAGGTAAATATCTAGATAGTCCTTGTCTTTTATTTCATCTAATTTAGCTTCAGCACAACTAACAGCAGGTTTAGGACGGTCTAGATAACCTTTAATTGCTCTGTGATATTCGCTAGTTGCTTGTTCTTGTGCAATTTGCTCTGTTGTTTTTTCTTCTTGATTACTAGACGAGGGTCGATTTTTATTCTTCATAATTACAAACTCCGCTTGCTTACAAGAACTAAAATTGCCTACTACTGTTGCTAGGATAACATTAAAATAGTGTGTAATGCTATTTAGGATTTAGGGCCACTAGATGGTGGAGTCGGTGGTGTCCGATTTTGTAATATATCCCCAATTAGGTTTCCAATTTCATTAATCTGTCTCAAAATAACCTCAAGAGTAGTAATATCCATAGTTCCTTGTTTTTGGTCTATAAATGCATGCAAATTTGCCAAATTTCTTCGATGTTCTCTAATGGTTTTGTCTTGATTTCGTAATGTGTTACTACTGCTTGACAGTGCAGAGTTTGTCGATGAAAAAAAGAGTGATGATTCTCCAAAAGTTAGTGGGTGAGATCCTGGAGGATTGCTTTGAACCTCTGGAGGAGTATTTGCTAATGGCGATATACTTGAGAAATCTAATCCAGAAGCTATGTCCGAAGGTGAGCCACTACGTGCACTGTCAGTATTTGGTGACATATTTGTACTTACTGTATAGCCAACCTGTTCCTGTTGTTTTTGTAGCATTTCAAGCTTTTCCCTGATATTTTGGCTTAGTGTTTGATCTCTTCCTGATGATGCTATTGAAGAACTAGCTGTTTGGCGCTGTCTTCGAGTTTTTGGACGTTGTAAAAAGTATGGTTTTTTATAATCTTTAAAAGATCGGTTATGTGCACCGCTAACACGTAGATAATTTTGAACTAAAGAATATTGTTCACGTAATACATCATTTGCAGCGTTAACCATCAAATTACAATCCTTGCAACATTTCTTAGAAATTCCAATGTAAGCCTCTTCGTCTAAAAGCTTTGCTGAAGATGTTATTGCCCTTGAGGTGATTAAGAAATCGATTGCTTTTGCTTCAGTATGTACACCGTCCTGATCTATAGTTAGAATAGCGCATCCATGTTGATTTGGATTATGCAACCATCCTGCATCTTCTTCTTTTGGCACATTACCCTTATATTTTATAGTTTTACACTCTTCTCGTTCAGCTTTTCCATCCGCGCCAGCTAACGCCTCTTTTAATCTTTGATTACCTGGCTCTTGCTGCTGCTTGAGAAAACGTTCGACGGCATATTGTTTTAATACATAACCCAACAGTCGCATAAAACTGCGTTTCAGCGTGGAGTACCTTACGCAAGACTGGTTCACATTTGTTTATCATATTTTGCCGCATTTTTTCTGTACGTATATCCGCTTCGTCAAAATTATCTGCAACAGATTTAAGTAAGATATCGATTATTTGATCCTTGGATTCTTTCCCTATAGGTTTTAGATAACCAATACTTTCTCCCTTGATTTTTGCTTCAAGAATTCTTTTGAGAAGTTCAGTGCGTTTTTCTTTGAGTTGGCCTGTATCGATACCTTCGGCAACATATGTAAAATAATCCAAAATTGCTTTTTTGTATTCCACAATTTTTGAGTTTTCCTGTGAACCTTGATGAATATGATTATCAGACAATAAGAGTTTTTTATTAATTAGACAAACAGATGAGCAACTTTTTGTGTTTTCTTGTAATAACCAAGCCAATCTATCGAGATTAACCAACAAAAGATCACGTCCTCTTTGCTGTTGTGGTATGTGTTCTGCTTGGCTTGAAGATGATGATCTTTGTACTAGTTCTTCTTGATCATCTTCATCTTCTATTAAATCTGCTAGATCTTGGGTATTTAGACCTAATACTTTTTCTAATTCTTTCTCAGGAGCAGTTAATGCACGTTCAATTTCCTTACGGTCTTTACCTCTACTTGTTCTATCAGAAGAAGTGGGGACGGGAGACTTTTTCATTTTCTTGCTTGGTCTTTCATTACGTGAGTCGAAAGAAGAGCTAGATGAGCTAGATGAACTGGTGGAACCAGTTTGTAAATTTTGCCGACTTTTACTTCTAGTTACTATGCTATAAGAAGTCGAGTCAGAGGTGGGCAACTTTGTCGTCTTCTTTTTTGAGTTTTCACTAGATGAGCCACGTGGAATAGATTGTTGCTGGCTTTGATTGCTACTTGCTGTTTTAGATAGTTCTTTCTTGCTTTCTCGCTTACGTTTTTTCTCAGACATATTTAACCTCTTGCTATGTTTTTATAGTTAAGTTCACATGATACTCATTAAGCATATTTAAGCAATTGGTATTATAGTGAATATTTACCTATTTTACATGGGAGGATAAGAATAAATAGGCAGTAATGACAAATTTCTTATTATTTTCAAAGACTAGGTATCACTGTGTTTCTCATATTCAAATGTACCACAATTTTCCTAACCGCCTGCTTCCACTTGCGCGCAGCGGTTGCTCTAGCGCAGCCAAGTTCACGGGTGATGCGTTTCCAACACACACGCTCAGCTCGTCACCACACGAGCTTGCGCTCATCCACGGTTAACCAGCGCATCCACTTAAATGTTTGCTCAAGTGCGGTAATCTCTTCAGAGGTGGGTAGTAACCTTAATGGTGTTGGCTCTGTGCAAGCGACTTCATTAGGCGAGCGTACTATTTCAGGTTCAGGCTATGCCTGGGTGTAGCCTATGACATTCACTGCGGGTAATTTGTGTAAGGTAATCACCGCTTGTTCCAATTGCTTTATTACCGTATCGTCTGTCCATTTGCGCCAACGTGCCATGGTGTAGCTACACCTTCATCCCAAACCCATACTGGGCACAGGCGTTTTAGCAAAAACAGGGTGCGTTACTGTCTAAACACGACAAACCTTCGCTCTGTGAGCTTCGGTTGATAAAGACTTGTAATATAGCTTCTAATAGATACAATACAGTGAATATAAATTGCTGTAGAAGCTGTATATTATGGGTGAAACGTTACGTCTGAAATCTTATAGAGAAACGCGAAAGAGAGCAGAAGGTGGAGTGATGTTGGATTACCCGATTACTGATGTGCGTGTTGACGGTAGTGCTAAGTATGTTTTTGCTGTATTGAGACACACAAATCACTATGGACGATTGTTGGCGACTTTTAGTAGAGTAAAAGATGTGATTTCTCAGGAAAACCCCAATGCCAACATGAACTTTTTACAGGATCCGAAAGTTGAAATGGGCATAGAAGTCGTAGGGAATATCAAGCAGTCAATCACTGGGTTATTTAAACTAGGTTACATTAGTCAAGTTACTTACGATCTTATTTGTGATGATTTGCACCAAGAAACACCAGCCCCTGAGATAGCTGGATTAACAATGTAATCGATACAATCAATCTTTCACTAACTCACCAAATACATTACTAAGCGTTCACCTAATGTCATTTCTCTCTTGACAAGTTTTCATCTAAACCAATAGAGTAACCCATGCGCGACGCTAATTAACAAGCAAGCATAAGGAATGCACTGTGAGAAAAGTCACTGCTAATGAAATTAATGCCTGGTTAGGTGAAATTCAAAAAGTATCTTGGGGACAAACGCATTGTCCTGCTTTTTTAAAACCAATCCATTTGGTGACAATTGGGTTGGCAGTTAAACAATGTGGCCGCAAAGATTTATATTTCCCGCCGGCACTAGCCAGTTATGCATCCAGAATGAATTTATGGGAAACAGTTGGCATCCCAGCGCCGTATCAAGTCAAGTGTCTGCCATCTACCGGTCGGTTTTTGCCAGTATGCCGATTTGATTTGTCAACGCGAGATGTATTATCAGTTACTACGCAATTAGCTAGCATTATTAATAAAACATTATCTGAAGAATACCGTGCCTCGCTTAACATTTGTATTGAAGAGTTAGTCAATAATTTTTTTGATCATGCCAATGCTGATGAAGAATTGCCATGTTTGATTGCTGCACAAAGTTGGCCAAAGGGAAAATTAGTGCAAGTTGCAATTGCCGATGCCGGTATTGGTATTCGCCGATCGCTTAGCGAAAATACATGTTTGCAATCATCACTTGAAACACAGAATGCGTGTACCTTGGCGTCAACATATGGTATTAGCAGTAAACTGAATAAAGGTCATTCAGGTTATGGGTTAACCTTGGCAAAAGATTTGATGAAACAGGCAAATGGTTCCTATATTCTTGTCTCTGGTGATGAGTTATATTCCACCGTTGGCGAAAAATCAGTAGCAAGTGGCTTACAATCCCCATGGGATGGTACCCTCTTAGTGTTAGAGTGGTCTTTAGACAGTGAACTGAATTCAACATCAGTCTATAATAATTGGCCATTGCCCGACGGATTTAATCATAATGACTTTTTCTAAAACAATTTTACTAACAACAGTCATGGATGGAGAATTTTCTAGGAAAAAAGCAATACAAGTTCGAGAAACTGTGTTGGCAGAGTTGTCACAGATAGAGGTAATTAATATTGATTTAACCGATGCAAACTTTACGCCATCAGTTGCCGATGAACTAATCGGTGGCATCGCAGTAGAACTCGGTGCAGATCGTTTTAAACAACACATTAAGATTATTAATGCCTCTGACTCACAACGTGCGTTGATGAACCATATTATTGCACGTAGACTGGCAACAAAATAAGCTGACAAGCAGAAAAGAAGAGAGGCATTAATCCTAGAAATAGGTACCTTTCATCGGACTAAACAAACCCTTGTGGCACATATGAGTGTGGCTCTGCTTGTTGAGGCTTAGTTGTTTTTTCCTTTGGAGGTTGTTTAGTCTTATCTTTATTTAGCTTAGCTTCATTTTTACTTGTTTTTGATTTCTTACCAACAGAACCAATCGTTGCGATAGCTTTTGCTGGTGAAAATGTTGATCTTGATGTCTTACTTGATTTTTTCTGCGTTGCTGATGCCGAAGAAGATGAACTGCTGTTAGATGATGAAGCAGCTGGATATTGTTGGTTGTCAGAATGTGATGATCGACCACTGCTGTTATTGGCACTGTTTTTGTTTGCCCCCTTTAACTTCTGTGGCTGTGTTACTTCATTTTTTATCCTTAACCAATCTTTTTCACTATTTATGGTTTCTCTCCATGTCGTAGATTTTCTACTAGTGTGAGAAACAAGGTTGTTAAGAATACCGTTAGTAATTTCGTAAGGTTGTGCTTTTATTAAGTTTATCGTGATATTTTCAAGGAAAGAACAGCGATTTTTTTGCTCAACAGGTAAGCCAATAATAAGAGTAGCATACTGATAGCGTAATGCTCTAAATAGCATTTCCAGTGGTGCGTGGTGTTTGTAACTGTCTTTCCCAGTAGGTTTATATTGTTTTTGTTCACTGCTATCAATTATAGTTAAAGCAGTTACAATGCGTTCAATAGTTTCATACTGTTCTTGTTTTAGGCTAACAAGATTATCAGTTAAAATTGCAATAATAAGTTGTAACGCTGTTTGTCCTTCTTTGTTTTGAATGCCAGCATCAGCTTTTCTTTCAAGCAATATGTTTACAAGCTCGAGGTTAAGTGTGCTAACAGTAATATGTAGTGCTGTAGCATGCACGTTTTCTGGGTTTGATAAATGTGGAAGTATGCCCCGTTTAGGTGGCTTCCCTGCTTCGGATGTATCGCGTGTGACATTAACATCAACACCTTCTGCATCTATTAATTGCGTAACTTCCTCGATATCTCCTTTAATAGCAGCATCGAGTAGGCGTATGCCTGGATTTGATGGTACCTTTATATTCGACGCTTCTTCAGCGAATGGTTCTGATGATTTTTCTGCATGTTGATTGTTACCGCTGAACATGAACATAAAGATAACTCCTTGTTTACATCACATCTAGAATTTTACAGCAACTTAATAGAAAAGTAAGCTGGATAATAAGCAGATTGATAAACCCATCAAAATATCTCTCATGGTTGTTCCAATGTTAGCAACATAGCTTGCATCTTATGTGAAAATAGGGTGTACTCCAGCCTGCATGTGATTAGTCTGACTAGGATCTCAGACAGTTGAGTTTGCGCCTGTAGCTCATTCGGATAGAGCATCGGCCTTCTAAGCCGAGGGTAGTAGGTTCGAATCCTACCAGGCGCGCCATTGCTAACAAGGTTTTTAGCTGTGTAATTTAGACATGTTTACTGATTTATAATATGGATTAAATTATTCAATCGATGATAGTCATGATGATGTTTGAAATGGCTACTTCAAGTGACATAATATCATATATTAGTACAGTTACAGTGGGTTATCTTTGAATCAGCAGAGGGAACGTCAGAGTAAATCTTGCAACCCTGGAATGATTGATATATCCTGCGGCGTCTTCTAATATGGTGGGTGTAGCTCAGTTGGTAGAGCCCCGGATTGTGATTCCGGTGGTCGTGGGTTCGAGCCCCATCACTCACCCCAATCTTTTATACAAGCAATGTCTATTATTTTGATTTGAGATATGACGTTTGTTATATCACCCCCTTATCGTGCTGTTGTCGATAATAACCTGGTGCAATGAGCAGAGCTTCGCCACGTATATCAATGGCGGCTTGTGGTTTAGTTAAGTAGTTTGCCACACTATCAGTCAATGCAAATTCTAACGCATATGCATTACCGTCATAAGCTAATCCGTTTGAGGTAAATGTAGCTTTAGGAAAGGCAAATAAACCACATGGATTACCAATATTACCCATGATGTCAATCTTTTCATCTTTGATAAACATAATCGTTTGTCGTTGTGTGTGTAGCAATATTCTACGCTCAGATCGGTAGTATTGACGCAGTAAACGCAGATTAAATAAGGAATGATCTAAACGGTCTCCCAATGCACAGACGATCTCAATTATCGTGGCATGCTGTTGGTCGCAATAGGTTAAGGCTTTTTGTAAATCAGTAGTGTGTTGATCAGGATCAATAATTAGCGTATACGCATCATCCGCATTAAATTGTTGTAATGCAGACGGTGATAGAGAATCACCATCACCAATGATGGTGTGTGGTATCATATCAAGTGATAGTAGCCGCGTAGCGGCATTATCTAAAGCAACAATGTGTTTCCCTGCAGTAATGGCCTGTAATAAATTGGTCGATAGGAAATCACCATTTGCAACGATTACATATTGCATATCAACATACCCTAATTAAAGCGTTATTATTTCATAGCAATGAATAGTAATCTACAATGAAATTTTATGATATACTTCACACACTTACATTAGCCTAGCCAGTAGTGTTTTTTAAAGAATTTCATCGAATAAATTTAACTGATCTGCGACTGTAACCCCATTTATTTAACTGACACAAAGAGTATGTTGATATGCAAAAAAATACGACGTCAATCTTGTTTATTATCACATTCATTTTATTAATCGGTTGCTTACCACAAATTGCTTCTGATATTTATGCGCCATCATTGCCAGCAATTGCTGATTATTTTGTATCGCCTACTGATCATGTGCAGTGGAGTATGGCATTATACATGGGTGGCATGGCTATATCGTTATTTTTCTACGGACCATTGTCTGATGGCATTGGGCGCAAATGGCCATTGATCATTGGCTTAACGATTATGTTAGTAGGTACATTACTATGCTTGTTTGCCTCCAGCATTGAAATGCTGCTAATTGGGCGGGTAATGCAAGGGTGCGGTGTTGGTGCTTGTGCATTATGGCGTAGTATTTTCCGTGACGTTTTTAGTGGCGATGACTTAGCAAAATATGCATCGTATTTTACATTGGTTGTGACGTTTATTATGCCAGCAGCACCAACAGTGGGTGGCTATTTACAACAATACTTTAATTGGCGTGCATCATTTGTATTTTTGGTAGTGTATACCGTATTAACGTTGTATATTATCATCGTACATTTTACTGACACCAGTGAACACCATCATCCATCACATCTAACCCGTAAATTCATCCAACATGCATTTCGCCATTTGTTTACCAACCGTATTTTTGTTGGGTATGGGATTTGTGTATTGTTAACTTACGGTGCCTTTTTTGCGTGGTTTACCATTGGTCCAGTTATATTAATTGAGCATGCCAATATCACTCCAGTTCAGTTTGGTTGGTTGAATTTCATTAGTGGCAGTTGTGCGATGGGGTTGGGTGGTATTATGAATGCGCGTTTGGTCAAGCGCTATGGAACTCATGCGATGCTGCAATTTGGCTGGGGTACTTTATTGGTATCAGGCGTGTTGTTAATCATGGTGTATGCCATGCATGGTATTTATGTTCCAGGGATCATGCTATGTGTATTCTTACTGTTTTTTGGCAGCGTATTCATTTGGCCAAATACATTTGCTGGGGCAATGTCACCGTTTGCTAAGATTGCTGGTTATGCCGGCACGACCTATGGCGCATTGCAATTAGGGGGTGGGGCATTATTAGGGGGTGTAGCTGCTCATGTGCCAGACACTAACCAAGTTCCCTTTGCCATCATTGAAATCAGTTGCGCGATTGCTGCGTGGTTAGTGTATCGTTGCGTCGTGTGTCCAGTAGTTAACAAACAACAAACAGTAGGGGAGAACACATAATATGTTTGTTGTTAATCTATTTTCCGTCATTTCGCGACTTGCCACGGCGTAGCTGTAAGCGAGGCCGGGTCTCTACCAACAATACGGTAATGTTTCCAATTGTAATGATAGTGTTGGCGACTGTTTCAACGCTATCGGTTGGTTGACATACGCATCTTGCAGGCTAAGTAACATATGATATGTATTATCAATATAACTGGCTGTGATTAACTGACCAATCGTTTTATCTGGATTATCACTGGTCACAACCGTGTCACCAGGTGTCGGCACTAACGACTGATCAGCTTTGCACGTAACATGATAAGCATGTTGTTTTAATTTTCCCAAGTGATGCATTCGTGCCACAATTTCTTGTCCTAAATAACAACCTTTTGTAAAGCTAATGCCATTGATCAGTTGTAAGTTAACGTTATGTGGGGTAAACGTTTCAATAGTGTTGGCATGAACACGTGGGATCCCCGCGCGAATATCATGATATTGCCAATGATTTGGTTCAACACAAGTAGCGTGTTGTGACAACCAATCAATACATGCATTATGCTTGTCTTGACACAATATTTCATAACGTTGGGTAAGTCCGGGGATAGCTGCAATGAGTGTTGTTTTAGTGTGTTGACATGCATCATGTTGGCTAGGCAAGTTTATTTCAGCTAATGATGTTGCTGGTGTTCCTTCAGAAAACATGACCCCAATGAGTTGCCAAGTATCACTGGCATCAGCTAAGGTGACGTTAGAAAAAACAGCGTATTGTTGTAATTGTGCGAGCGTATGCTCAATGATGTCACGTGGTAAGCGCAATAGATAAGACGGCACATTATCGCGGTCGTTCATGCAATATACTCGCATGATCGCATGTAATCTACCTTGACGGTTACAGTAGCCAGCTAATTGACTATGTTGTGGGGTAACGCTAGTCATGTCACAGGTTAATTGCCCTTGTAAAAAAGTCATTGCATCATTGCCAGTGACAGTCATGATCCCGTGATCGATTAAGTGGCCAAATAGAATAGTATTGGTTGACATTGTAGATTACCTAACTCATTTGTTAGCTATTTTAACCAGTATTGGTTAGAATCATCAACGTTACTATCGCATGAATACCCAAAACCGACGATTTAACCTAAAATCCGCTTGAGATTCTATGCAATAAGCCTTCACAGGCCAATTCAACTGACGATTTTAGGTTCAAGGGTGCCAAGTATATAATAGGAATTATCGCATGACGTTACCACCATTAGATTCTGATGCACGCACACGCTGGCATTGTCGACGTGGCATGTTGGAGTTAGATTTATTATTGCTAGCCTTTTTTGATAAACAATATGCTGCGTTAAGTGCTGATGAAAAACGACTTTTTCAAACATTGCTTACTTATCCTGATCCAGACTTATTCAGTTGGTTAATGGGGCATGCCATAGCACCGTCGCTTGAACTTGATACGATGGTTAAGTGTATTCGCAATGTCCGCAACAATCACGATTCCAATTAAACCAGCCTATACGATTGCTATTGTCACGTGGATAATGTGTATGGGTGCAGGTGTGTGGTTATGGATATTACCATTGCCACTATGGCTACAACTTGGCATTAGCACCGTATTGCTACACGCCATATGGCGTAGCTATATAACGTATTGGCGATGCTCAACACCACATTCAATTATGGCGATCACCCTAATGCATCCACCATGTCCAGATCTTCATCCTCATTGGCGAGTGACATGCACTAATGGCGAACAATATGTGGCGATTTTACAACCATCATGCTATGTCACAGTCCGTTGCATAATCGTACGATTACATTGCTATGCCCCAGAATCTGCTCGCATGAGTGATTTTATCCGTTTAACCTTGTTACTGACCCCACATCAAGTGACTGCTGCCGATTGGCATAAATTAATAATAAATTGCCAATACCAGCCCAGGCAAACAACGGCTAAGTTAATGTAATTTAGCGACTTTTTTAAAGTTCAATAAATGCGCTACTATTAATAGATAGTTCAGAAAGCAACCTATCAATATGCATGAACTGTTATTGCCCAAGAATTATCAACAGACAGGGGGTTATGGATGCAACAGGCGTCGTTGGTTGAAAAGCAACTCATTGATCGTGCTAAACAAGGTGACAAAGTCGCCTTTAATGATTTAGCAACGAAATACCAAATCAAATTACACAATGTCATCAAACGTTATATCAGTGAACCAGCTGAAATTGCTGATGTGTCACAAGATGTCTTATTGAAGTTATATCGCTCACTGAAGACGTTTCGTGGGGATAGTAGCTTTTATACCTGGATGTATCGCATCGCAGTCAATACCAGCAAAACTCATTTGATTAATAAAGGTCGTCGCCCACCTGCTAATGATATCGCCATAGAAGAAGCCGAATTATACGCTGTATCACGATTTGGCCTCAAAGACATTGGTACACCAGAATGTCAGTTAATGTGTGACCAAGTGGAACAAGCACTGTACAGTGTAGTTGAATCATTACCTGATGAATTACGTACCACAATTATGTTACGCGAATTAGAAGGCTTGAGTTATGAAGAAATTGCCGATGTCATGGATTGCCCAATCGGCACGATTCGATCACGGATTTTTCGCGCACGTGAAGCGATCGATGCCCACTTACATCCTCTACTCCATGAGTAATGCTATTCATTATCCTCGCAAATACCACCTATCCTGCTAGAGTATCAGCCACAAATCAGCTAGAATCGCTCTTTTAATTTATGAGCAGTTCACTTTTCGTGTCCGCTCAAAAGGATGATTGTGAGCCAGCTGACCCCACTAACCCACATTCGCAATTTTTCGATCATTGCACACATTGATCATGGCAAATCGACATTGTCTGATCGATTCATTCAATTGTGCGGTGGGCTAACTGATCGTGAAATGGCTGAGCAAGTACTCGACTCAATGGAATTAGAGCGTGAACGTGGGATCACGATTAAAGCACAAAGTGTTACCTTGTATTACCAAGCCAGCGATGGCAATCGTTATCAATTAAATTTTATTGATACGCCGGGACATGTGGATTTTTCGTATGAAGTATCACGGTCATTAGCTGCATGTGAGGGTGCATTGTTAGTGGTTGATGCTGCCCAAGGTGTTGAAGCACAAACGGTTGCTGTGTGTTATACCGCACTTGATCAAGATTTAATTGTATTACCGGTATTAAATAAAATTGATTTGCCACAAGCGGAGCCTGAACGGGTCTGTCAAGAAATTGAAGATATTATCGGTATTGATGCCAGTGGAGCATTAACCGTGAGTGCGAAAAGTGGTGTTGGTGTTGATGCATTGTTAGATGTATTAGTGGAACAAATCCCAGCACCAACCGGCGATCGCACAGCGCCACTGCAAGCGTTAATTATCGATTCATGGTTTGATAGTTATCTTGGGGTGGTGTCACTGGTGTGTGTTAAACAAGGTATCTTACATCAGCAGGATAAAATTAAAATCATGTCAACTGGGCGTGTCCACGGTGTGGATAGTATTGGGGTATTTACCCCAAAACGCACTGAAACCGGTTGTTTAGCTGCTGGTGAAGTCGGTTTTGTGATCGCTGGGATTAAAGACATTAATGGTGCTCCGGTCGGTGATACTATCACACATGCCAAAGGCGGTGCCGAACAAGCGTTACCGGGTTTTCAACAAGTGAAACCGCAAGTGTATGCAGGTTTGTTTCCAGTGAGTGCTGATGATTATGAACCGTTTCGTGATGCATTGGCCAAGTTAAGTTTAAATGATGCCGCATTATTTTATGAACCTGAGAATTCAACAGCACTTGGGTTTGGGTTTCGTTGTGGTTTTTTAGGGATGTTGCACATGGAAATTGTGCAAGAGCGTTTGGAACGTGAATATAACCTGGATTTAATTACCACTGCGCCCAATGTGATTTATCAAGTGGTCGATAAAAAAGGGGAAACCCACAGTGTGGATAGTCCAGCTAAATTACCAGAAGTGGCGCGTATTGAAGAAATGCGCGAACCGATTTGTTTAGCCACGATATTAACCCCACAAGAATTTGTTGGTAGCATTATGAAATTGTGCATTGAACGCCGTGGTGTGCAAACCAAAATGCATTATGTAACCAATCAAGTGTCATTAGAATATGAGCTGCCAATGAGTGAAGTCGTGCTTGATTTTTTTGATAAGTTGAAATCATTAAGTCGTGGGTTTGCATCACTGGATTATAGTTTTGTGCATTTTCAAGCAGCTTCGTTAGCTAAGTTGGATATCTTAATTAATGGTGAAAAGGTGGATGCATTAGCAGTGATTGTGCATAGAGACCATGCACCGTATCGTGCGCGCCAATTAGTGGAACGGATGCGTGAATTGATCCCACGCCAATTATTTGATGTGGCTATTCAAGCAGCAATTGGTTCACAAATTGTCGCCCGGCAAACAGTAAAGGCATTACGTAAAAATGTGACGGCAAAGTGTTATGGTGGTGATATTAGCCGTAAACGCAAATTGCTAGAAAAACAAAAAGCCGGCAAGAAGCGTATGAAACAAGTTGGTAGAGTGGAAATTCCACAAGAAGCATTTTTAGCCGTGTTAAAAGTTGATAAAGATAATTAATAATTCTTACAGGAGAATAGGATGGATTTTGAATTATTACTCACATTACTGGTGATTATTTCAGGCATAATCACTTTGATTGATCAAGTCTGGCTGCGTAAACGGCGTCAATTACGTGCACAGCAAGCAGGACAACATACATTAAAATTACCGATTATTGTCGATTATGCTCGGTCTTTTTTTCCGATTTTATTAATTGTCTTACTGATTCGATCGTTTGTCATACAACCATTTCGGGTACCAACAGGTTCACTGGAACCAACTGTGATGCCAGGAGATTTCATCGCCGTGAATCAATATGCTTACGGTTTGAGGTTGCCGGTGCTGCATCATAAAATCCTTGATATCGGTGAACCTAAACGCGGTGAGATTGTTGTGTTTCGTTATCCACCGGATCCAAGTATTAATTATGTAAAACGAGTGATTGGGGTGCCGGGGGACAAAATCAGTTACGTTGATAAATCACTGTATATTAATGGCAAGAAAATTCCGCAAACAGTGATTGGCAATAACGTTGATATTGAGCCTGATATGTCAATTCCTGTCGTTGAAAAAGAAGAAAATTTGTTAGGGGTAAAACACCGTATTTTTTTACGGCCTAACTACATTAGTAGTGGTAATTTTTATAATGTGACTGTGCCGCCAGGCCATTATTTTATGATGGGTGATAACCGTGATGATAGTTTAGATAGCCGTTCCTGGGGGTTTGTACCCGAAGCGAATCTAATCGGTCGCGCTTTTTTTGTGTGGCTTAGTTGGGATAGTGACAAACATTGGTTTCGCTGGAAGCATTTAGGAACATTGAATTGAGATGCGCATAACATGACACGCAAAGCGAATACATTGGCTAAGCTAAGCCAACACATCGGGTATACATTCACAACCGAACAGTGGTTGCAAACTGCAATTACCCATCGTAGTGTGCCCGGTGAAAATAATGAGCGCTTGGAATTTTTAGGTGATGCTGTATTAGGCGCGATTATATCAGATGCTTTATTTCATCGCTTCCCACAAGCAACAGAAGGTCAGTTGAGTCGCTTGCGTTCCAGTTTAGTCCGTAAAGAATCATTAGCTAACATAGCACATACATTACATATTGGTGATTTCTTACAATTAGGGGGTGGTGAATTAAAAAGTGGTGGCAAACGTCGTGATTCTATTTTAGCAGATGGTATCGAAGCGATTATCGGTGCCATTTATCTAGATAGTGGGTTACCTGAGTGTAAGCAATGTATATTAACCTGGTTTGCAACGAGTTTAGATGAACTTAAATTGGATCCAGAACAGTTAAAAGATCCAAAATCACGTCTACAAGAATATGTTCAAGCGAAACGCCAAGCATTGCCTATTTATCAAATAGAGTCTGTAACGGGTGAACCACATTTGCGTCAATTTAGTGTGCGCTGTTTTTTGCAAAAACAAGGATTATCAGCTGTTGGTAGTGGTAGTAGTCGACGTCATGCAGAACAAGTCGCAGCGGCAGCAGTATTAGCGTTATTACAAGATGCCAAATAAGCATATACAACAAGATAACACCTATTGTGGCTATGTTGCCTTAATTGGTCGTCCTAATGTTGGCAAGTCAACATTATTAAATCATATTCTGTCCCAGAAAGTCTCGATTACCTCACGCAAACCGCAAACAACACGACATCGCATTACTGGGATCCATACCCAAGGAAACTATCAAACAGTATATGTGGATACCCCTGGGATCCATTCAACCTTAACCAAAAAAGTATTAAACCGTTATTTAAATCGTGCTGCAAAGCAAGCTATTCATGACGTTGATATCATTGTCATGGTGATTGAAGCGCTGCAATGGCAAGAGCAAGATGACGATGTGTTAGCACAAGTCAAACAACTGAATGTACCTGTGATATTGGCTGTCAATAAAGTTGATTTGGTAAATAATAAACAACAGCTATTACCATTTTTACAAGACTGTGCAGCGAAATTTACTTTTGCTGACATATTTCCGATTTCAGCGCGAAAGCATATTGGCCTAGATACTTTTTCGCAAAAGATACAAACGTATTTGCCTGAATCCCCACATTTATTTGCTCCCAATCAATTAACCGATCGTAATAATGCATTTCGTGTTGCAGAAATCATTCGTGAAAAGTTAACTCGCTTATTAGGCAATGAATTACCTTATGCAATCAGTGTTAGTGTTGAAAAAATTGAAGATAGCGATGAGTTAGTACGTATTCATGCAATCATTTGGGCAGAACGTGACAGTCAGAAGGGTATTATTATTGGAAAATCAGGTGAGTTATTAAAAAATGTTGGCACTCAAGCGCGCATTGATCTACAGAAATTATACAATAAAAAAGTGTTTTTGCGTTTATGGGTGAAGACACGTAGTGGTTGGTCTGATGATATTCACGTATTACGTAGTTTGGGGTATGACGATACCGATGACTAATACCATGATCCCTGCCTATGTGTTACATCAACGCAAATACCGTGAAACCAGTTTATTGGTTGACTTATTAACCCAGAGTAGAGGGGTTATTCGTGTGATAGCCAAAGGTGCTTGTCATGCTAAATCTCCTTGGCGTGGTATTTTACAAAGTTTTATTCCATTAATAGTCAGTTGGTCAGCTAGACGTGAATTGGGTACCTTAACGCATGCTGAAATTTGGCAATACAGTCGATTGTTACAGGGAGATTATTTACTAAGTGGTTTATATATTAATGAGTTGATCATGCGTTTAATTCACCCTCATGCACCTGTGCCAGAATTATTTACAGCATATCGAGTGTTACATCAACAATTAGTTAACGCTAGTTGCGCGGCAACGCGTGATCTCAATTGGCAATGGCAATTGCGTCTTTTTGAAAAACAATTGTTAGCTGTATTGGGCATCAGTCTTGATTTTAGTTGTGATTGTCATACGGGTGAGTTAATTCAGCCTGCACATTACTATCGTTTTGTCCCAGAGAAAGGATTCATACGCAGTACGGATCATATACAACAACCTATCAAACAGCAGTTATTTTATGGCGAAAGTTTATTAGCCTTAGCGAGTGAACAATGTAGCACACAACAAACGTTACGTGATGCAAAACGATTAATGCGTTTAATCTTAGGTACATTGTTAGGTGGCCGACAGTTAAATAGTCGAGCGTTGTTTTAACGTAACTGCTCAGGCACTATTAAGGAAAACGCTATCTTTGGCGGATCTTGCCAGAAAACATCAGCAAAAAGCTTGTCCCAGGCTTGAACTGGGATGCTCATGTATGCCCAATACACTGCGCTTTTTTGCTGATGTTTTCTGCCAACCTCCGCTCAAAGCTAACGTTTTTTGGTAAAGTAAAGA
Source organism: Gammaproteobacteria bacterium (assembly GCA_965116795.1). Classification (GTDB taxonomy): domain Bacteria; phylum Pseudomonadota; class Gammaproteobacteria; order JAJFKG01; family JAJFKG01; genus JAJNDI01. Next base: position 2,359,620 of record OZ220716.1, on the reverse strand, counting down.
TCGGCTGAGTAGTTACGTTTTAACTAAAAACGTTAATAGGAATAATCTATTTATTGTGATTGATATCTAAATAAGTTGGTGCAGCGGCAATTACAGCATCAATTTGCACGAATAATGCGTTAATTAAGGGGGCAAGTTCATCTTGATCAGTATTGGCTTTTAATGCGTTTTCTACAGCAGAACAGCTATTTTGTAATTGAGAAACACCACAATAGGCGCCGCCACCGCGTAGTGTATGCAATAGCGTAATTAATTTATCAGACTGTTTTTCTGCTAATAGTTGGTGTATTTTAGGTTTAATGTTGGTTAATTCATTATATAGCAGCTTTAACATATCTTTAGCTAATGTTATATTGCCATCTAGTAAGCTAACACTAGCTTCCCACTCAATGGTGTGACTAGTATGGTGAGCTGTTTTTTCTACTGTCTTCATATTGGATGCTAGCTCTATACGTAGGACAATGCAAGATAATGATGGCACTAGTATAATCCAGTTTTTTGCTCGTCGCTATCATATGAGAATATTTTATACGCAACATAACAGTTGAGGTTATAAAACAAATGGTTACTCAACATATTGCTTCTAACAAATCACCTGTGCATGCTAATCAATCGTCATCGCTAACGACATTAACCAGTATTACCGATCTTGAATCAACTGATCAGGTGAGTCGTGACATGCTGTCTTGGTGTCGGCAACATACTGGGATTGTAGTGATGGAAAGTGGGCTGATCTTAACGGTTGATGTCAATGCAGATAGAGTACAGGCTTGTAAAGCTGCCATGATCGATCACGGTTTTCGTCCACGACGCGTTATTCAAGCAACTCAGGCATTAATAACTACGTTGTTGGAAACTGATCAATTAAGTTCAAGTGCACAGTCACATAACAGACTACTTGAACTCAATAAACAGCAAAAATATTTACGCAGCATTGTGCAAGATGCTGTAGATGAGGGTGTATGTTATGTTCATCTTGAAGTGCGCGAAGAGATGGCAACAGTTCGTTTTCGAAAGTATGGTGAACTATACTTTCATACTGAGTGGTTCCCTAAAATTGCGCGTGAAGTAGCATTGGCTGTGTTTAATCAAGAGAGTGAGCAAGCACTTCATTATTTTAATCCATCTGTACCTCAACAGCGATCAATAGTCCTTGACATCAATGAGCAAGCGTTACCGCTAACTATTGCCAGTGTGCCAACCCAAGGTGGTTTTGATGTAACAATCCACATTGAGGTAACTGCATTAGTCAATACTAAATTTCCTGCTTGGACTGAGTTAGGATATACAGCTGATCAAATCACAATAATGAGTCGTACCAGTCAGTTGATACATGGCGCAGTCATTATTGCTGGTTCAACTGGTTTGAGTAGTGCTTACACATTGGCGCATTGTTTAGCTAACATTAGCTCAACATGTAAAGTGTTTACCATCGGTGATCAAATTGGTAGATTAGTTGATAATGTTACTCCAATTTTAATAGATAATGACAAAGAAACTGATTGTATTAATGATGTTGTACAAACAACGTTACACATGGACCCAGATGTGCTCGCATTAGGTGATATCAATAATAATGAAACAGCTGCTTTGATGATACGTGCTGCAATGTCAGATCAGGTCGTCTATGGCAAAATGCATGCGTATTCAGCATTCAATATTGTTACGCGCTTAGCTAATTTGGGTATTGCCTATCCGCTATTAGCTGAAGAAGGTTTATTAGCGTGTTTAATTTATCAACGTCCATTGGCAACACTTTGTCAACAGTGTTGTGTACCAATCACAACATCAGCTGCACATGCTGAGCAATTACCACGTTGGCAAGCGTACTTTGGTAATGCTATGGCTAATCTACGTGTTAGAAATCTTGAGCCGTGTGAACGGTGTCAAGGATTGGGTGTTGCTGGAGAACGCATTATTGCAGAAGTGCTTTGGCTTGATGAACAAGCACGCGAATTTATTCGGCAAGGGGACATCTATCACTGGCAAAAACAGTTGAAACAACAAGGATGGCGCGATCAACGTGACCATGCCATTGACTTAATCTTGCAGGGATTAGTTGATCCGATTGATGCTGAGAAAATTGTTGGTGAAATCAGTAATGATTAACCAGTAATTCTGTTCACCTCAGTCACCCCAGGAATTTGTCGTAAACGTTCAGTAAACCATTTTAATTCTTTTAAGTCACTTATCTCGACACTTAATTCAATTTGTACGGTATTGTTAGAGAGCATTGTTGTAGTAGATAATGACAACAATGGTAATTTTTCTGCAGATAACAGCTGAGTGATTTGGTGTGTCGGCTGAGTATTACTATGTGTATTAATTATTAAGTTAACTTTATATTTACGTCGTGTGTGTTGACCCCAATCAACTTCAACAATACGTTGCTGCTGTTCTTGGTTAAGTTTACTGATATTTTGGCAATGTTGCTGATGAATAGTAACACCACGACCAATAGTAATATAACCAACAATTGGATCGCCAGGGATAGGATGGCAACATTTAGCGATATACGTTAGTAATCCGCTGACACCATTAATCAAGATATCAGCGGTATTGGTTGCTGCTGAGTTGGTAGCTGGTTTTGGACGAGTAGAGGGAGGTGTTTGGCTGATAGGTGATGTTATTGGTGTTAATGATGCTTGTTGAATGATATTCAGCAATTGTGCAATGCGTACATCACCACAACCCAATGCAGCAAGCAAGTCTTGTTTTGTTTTATAGTGTAATTGAATAGCAATTTTGTTAAGATCGACGTCTTTTAAATGAAGACGTTTACTTTCTTTTATGTATATCGCTTCTCCTTGGGCTAAATGTTGCTGATAATCTTGCTGTTTAAACCAATGATGAATTTTAGCCTTAGCACGTGAACTTTTTAAATAATGTAAGTTTGGGTTTAACCAGTCACGACTAGGTGCAGCTGTTTTACCGGTGATAATTTCAATTTGCTCACCTGTTTGTAGTAAGTAAGTCAATGGCACAATACGGTTATTGACTTTGGCACCACGGCAACGATGACCAACATCGCTATGAATATGATACGCAAAATCAAGTGCTGTGGCACCACTTGGTAGATCAAGCACATGACCGGCTGGTGTAAATACATAAATGCGATCATCGAATATGTGTGTATGCGTAGCATCTATTGGCTGATGACTTTTGACCAAGTCATTTTGCCATTCTAATACTTGACGCAGCCATGCGATTTTCTGCTCATAGCGTAATTTAGCTTTTACTTCTTCTTTGTAAACCCAGTGAGCAGCCATACCCAGCTCACATTCATCGTGCATCGTGCGTGTACGAATTTGCACTTCCACATTGCGAGCATTTGGGCCACGTATTACGGTATGAATAGAGCGATAGCCATTAGGTTTTGGTGTTGTAATATAGTCATCAAACTCTTCTTTAATGTGTTCCCACAAACTGTGCACACAACTTAAGGCTTTATAGCATTCTTCAGTTGTATTGACTAAGATCCTAACTGCAGTGGCATCGTATACTTTGTTAAAATCAATATTTTTGCGTTGCATTTTCCGATAAATGCTATGAATATGCTTTGCACGGCCGTAGATATGCGCATTAGTAACCTGTTCAGCATTGAGCTTGGCCTGTAACGTAATAATAAAATCAGCAACGTATTGTTCACGATCAACACGACGTTGGTCGAGCATTTTAGCAATGTTTTTATACGTATCTGGTTGCAGATAGCGAAAAGCAAGATCTTCTAATTCCCATTTGATTTGTGCAATGCCTAAGCGGCTGGCTAATGGGGCGTAAATATCCAGTGTTTCTTGAGCAAGTCGTTTACGCAACGTATCACTGATGATAGTAGCTGCACGTAGCATATAGGTACGCTCAGCTAATTTGATCAACACAACACGTACATCTTCAACCATTGCCAGTAACATATGGCGTAGGTTGTTAATGTGTGTATGATCTTGATTGACTGGGGTTGCATACTGTTCAAATGTATTAACTGCATCCATTTTTTTTACTCCAGTGATCAGATCAGTGATCGCTTTACCTAGGTGTTCATTGACATCATCAGTGCGTAAATCTGCGTATTGAACACTACTGTGGATAATGGCAGCGGCAATGGTTTGTTGATCAGCATTAATATTAGCAAGGATATCTGCCATCACCAATCCTTGATGAAAGCATGATTCCCCTAAAAAATTTGTCTCAGTTTCACCAGCTAGTTTTGCTAAGATACATGCATTACGGAGTAAATTAATTTTTTGGTCATCAAGCTTACTGGTGAGCTGGGCTAACCAAGTATCGACATCGATAGCTTGGCCAAAGACATGCAATTGCGTGTCGCGTGTTTTAACCATAATCAGTGAATGGCCTGGTTGTCCAATACAAATTGTGCAATTGATTCGATGTGAGCGGTTTGTGAAAACATATCAACAATCCCTATTTTTGCTAAGCGGTATCCATTCTCAATTAATTGCTGAGCATCAGTTACCAATGTTGTTGGATTACATGACACATACACAATATGACTAGGACGTTTATTGATTAGGCTTGGGATAATTGCAGCTGCGCCACTGCGTGGTGGGTCAATAACAACTTTATTATAATCATGAGTAAACCAATCATACGATTCTAAACTTTGCTCTAAGTCAGCATGGATGCTGGTTATATTAGTAATGTTATTGCATTTGGCATTATAACGTGCACGTTTTACCATCACATCAACACCTTCAACTGTATGCACTGATCGCGCTTGTTGTGCAATCGGCAAACTAAAATTGCCTAATCCTGAAAATAGATCCAATACATTATCATCTGCAGTCAATTCAAGCAGTGCCAATACTTGGTTAATTAACTTTTGATTCACCTTTGCGTTAATTTGAATAAAATCACATGGATGAAAATGCAAGGTGAGATTTTGCGTGGGTAATTGATATGATAGTAATTCATCTTGCAGATCACCAGTTGGTGAAGGATAAATACGGTGTACACTATATAGTCCACTTGGCTGTAAGTATGCATGGATTTTACGCATTTTAGCAAATGCAATGATTTTTTGATGATCACTTTCATCGAGATGAGTAATGTGACGAAATACCAATGCTGTTGCATTGTCGCCAATAGCAACTTCAATTTGTGGAATAGCATCACTGCAGGTTAAGCTGCTGATCAGATCGCTTAACGGTAGAATTAAATTATTTACCGGCGGCATTAATATTGGACAAGCATTTAGATCAGCTAAGTAACGGCCACTGCGCTCACGAAAGCCTACTAATATTTTTTCCTTTTTATGGACATAACGCACACCTAAGCGTGCTTTGCGTCGATAATGGTAACCAACACTGGTAATTGGCTTTAGAATATTATCAGATGTTATATGAGTAAACGGCTTTAATTGGGTCAATAACCAAGCTTGCTTATTGGCCAGTTGAGCGTTTAATGAAATGTGTTGTAAGCTACAACCACCACAGAAACTAACGTGTTCGCATTGTGGTTCGACTCGATCAGGTGATGTATGTAGTATTTTTACAACGCGCGCTTCATCATAACGGTTAAACAAGCGTGTGTATAAACACTCTACGACTTCACCTGCAATAGCACCACTCACGTAAACGGTTTTACCATTGACTTTAGCAATTCCGCGACCTTCTTCATCAAGTGATTCAATTGATACAGTAAACGATTCTTTAGGTAATACTTTACGACGTCGTGCTAGGGTAACCATGCTAAACTCCTTGATGCATTTTATATACTCTTCTCGTTTTAAATTTAGACTTTGTTGTCTGCGTCCCTGGATCAAGTCCAGGGCAAGCTTTTTCACAAAAGTCATGTATTTCAATACACTCTTTTTGATTCATAAAAGCTTGTCCCGGACTTGATCCGGGAACTTGCCGCCTCGCCTAAATTCAAAACGCTTTGAGTATACTCTCTATATGTTAACAATATGCTTGAATATAGAACTAACTAAGGCTGCGCATTATAACGCAAGCGTAAATCATTGTACAAAATAAGTAATGTATTCACTGCTAATGGTAATATAATCAATAACATTAGTGTTTGTGTAACAGCAATAACATAATCAGTTTGCTTGATTACATAAGTACAAGCAAATGTAATTATGGCAATAATAAACATCGGCATAAACAGTACTAGGAATAATACAATGAATGTATGCCACCAATTCCCCCATACTAATTGCCAAGCGTGTTTAAACGCAGTAAAAAAAGGATAATCATCAATGGCAACAGTGATCGGCACAAATATAATAATAGGGAAAACAAAAATATAGGGTAATATTATTTTAGATAAATAAAATAATATGATAACAGTGACTATTATGCATAATAAAAAACGTAACCAACGTTTATTAGTTGATTGTATGACAGTTGCGCGTGCATTTGGTTTATTGCTTAAGCAAGCCTGTGCTTGATACAGCATGAATAACAATAGCCAGACAAATAGCAAAGAGGCGATGATTGGATAACCGAGCATCATGAATTGATGATGATCATGAAGTGCAGATATGTGTGTATAGCTGTCATACGATATGGTTTGAGAGGCATTATAAAAATAGAGCAAGCCAATGATACAGACAGCCAATATCAGCCAAGGCAGTAAGTTAAACAGGGTGGTAAGTGTTGCACGAAAGCTTAATAAAATCAGTTGGCTTGATGGTAATGGGCGCTGTGGAAATAACATAGTTACATTCCTTAGTTTACACATTTGGTGATGTGTTGCTCGTCATGTGTGAGCCATGCTGTTAAGAATGCATCGAAGTGAGGACGTTGTGCTTGTTGCAATGTCGTTTTAACTAAGTTGCACTCATCATAATATTGTTGTTGAGTAAGATTACCACGAAAGCATTCAAAGCGTAAATAAACCAAAAATGTATTTAATACATCAGTTTCACAGTAATCACGGATCATGTCGATATCACCTTGCTGATAATGTGTCCATACTTGGCTGCCATCCATGCCTAGTTTACCCGGAAAACCCAGCATGGTGGCAATGTCATCTAAGCGAGCATTATTGCGTGGCTGATAGCCAGCTAAAATATCCATAATATCTAAGTGGCGATAATGATAGCGGTTTAAATAATTATTCCAACGAAATGCTGTATCGTTATCACCGGTTTCCCAGTAGCGTGGTGCACTGATCCCATGCAACAATGCGCGATAGTGGATAACAGGCAAATCAAATCCACTGCCATTCCATGATATTAATGTTGGTGTGTATTTATCTAATCCATGAAAAAATTGAGTTAGTAATGTTTTCTCATCGGCATCGGCATCACCTAGTGACCATACTTTAAATTGATCCGGTGAACGAAACACGACAGAAATTGCCACAATTTGCTGCAAGTGATGACGCAACATGGTATGACCGGTTTCTTGTTGACGTTGGGTAAACATGGCATCAGCAACAGCTGCATCGTCTAGTGCTCCTAGTGATAATAATCGCCGGCCACTAGCCACGTCGGGAATGGTTTCAATGTCAAATACAAGCACGTGCCTATGCAAAATGGGTCGTCCTGTTTTATGCGGGTGATTTTGTCGCCATGATAGCGACTTTGTACTGTGGGTCAAGTATAGACTTGGTGGGAATAGATGTTAGATGAGATGGCCGTCACCCCACGGCTTGACCGCGGGATGACGGTTTATTCAGTATGGTATTGACTGATTTAAGAATGGCTGTCTATCTAAGGTCAAAAAATAATCTAAATTAGCATTTTCTTTAGGCATTCCTTATGGGTTACGCTATAGTACTGCTCCGATACAAGCATTAATAAGTTGGTATAAAACGTATGTAACTACTCAGGCACGATTAGGGAAAACGCCATCTTTGGCGGATCTTGCCAGAAAATACCAGCAAAACGTGCTCATGTATGCCCAATACACTGCGCTGTTTTGCTGGTATTTTCTAGCAACCTCCACTCAAAGCTGACATTTTTCGGTAACGTAAAGTCCGACTGAGTAGTCACAAACGTATTTGCTTAAGGATCAACAGAAAGAATGTCAATGCGATTAATTTTGCTCGGTAGCCCGGGGGCTGGTAAAGGCACGCAAGCGCAGTACATTGCACAACGCTATGCTATTGCGCAAATTTCAACAGGTGACATGTTACGCCAAGCCTCGCAAACACCACAAGGTGTAGCGGTTAAACAAGCAATGGATGCCGGTGAATTGATTCCAGATGATGTCATTATTGAACTGGTAAAACAGCGCTTAACTCAGTCAGATTGTGATAAAGGGTTTTTATTAGATGGTTTTCCGCGCACACTTGCACAAGCAGAAGCATTACGCCAGCAATCTATCGCAATTGATTATGTGATTACCATATGTGTTGATGATGATACAGTGGTGCAACGTTTAACGGGACGACGTGTACATCCTGGGTCAGGGCGCAGTTATCATGTGTTATACAATTCACCAAAGCAAGCAGGTATTGATGATGTGACCGGTGAACCGTTAGTACAGCGTGATGATGATCATGAGCAAACAGTACGTAATCGTCTAGCAGTTTATCGCAAGCAAACCATGCCATTGATCCAATACTATCAACAATGGGCACAGCAAGAACCTGAATTAGCGCCTCGTTACTGTGAAATAGATGGTAATCAATCGGTTGAGGTTGTACGTAGTGACATTACTTCAACCTTAGATGGAATGGCAGTTGAGCAACGTTAAGTGCGCGCGTATTTGAGAGAGAGTGTCTTATGTCTGAAGCATCATCTGAATCAGCAGCAGCGATTGAAGTAACACAAACCAACTTTAATGACATCATCGAACGTTCTGCTATCGTGTTTATTGATTTTTGGGCGGATTGGTGCGGCCCATGTAAATCATTTGCGCCGATTTTTGCAGCAGCAGCAAAAGCTAATCCAGATATTACCTTTGGCACAGTGGATGTTAAACATGAAACGCAATTGGCTACTGATTTTAACGCGCGTTCTATTCCATTGTTAGTTGTGTTGCGTGATCGTATTGTTATTTATGCTGAAGCAGGCGCGATGACAGCAGCAGGCTTAGATGAATTAATCGAACGGGCACGCCATGTTGATATGCAAGCAATACATGCCAAGATTAAACAGCATGAAAGTGACCAGAAATAGATGTGTTACCGTATATTATTATTAGCGCAACTATTTAGTCGATTGTTACGTCACTAAAAAATGTCAGCTTTGAGTGGAGGTTGTCAGAAAATGTAAACAAAAAAGCGCAGTGTATTGGGCATACATGAGCACTTTTTGTTTACATTTTCTGGCAAGATCCGCCAAAGATGGCGTTTTCCTGAGTAGTTACTTATTAGTAAACCAATTGGCAACCCTATCGTAATCACGCTGAGTATAGCGTAACCCCAATTTAGTACGGCGCCATAATACATCATCTGCCGTCATTGCCCATTCATGTTGTTGTAAATAGTGTAATTCGCGCGCATACAAATCAGGTGCAATCTGCTGATCCAGATCAGTTAATTGCTTACAATCCAATAATAGCTGATGAATATCACTGCCATATCGATAGCAATACAATCGTAATAAGTGTGTTGGTAACCAAGCATATTGATGTTGCATAGTTTGGCAGAATGATGGCATATCGTGTTGTGAAATATCACCACCTGGCAACACACAATGTGCTGTTGTTGTGGGTTGCATCGATGGTAAATGTGGTTTTAATTGATTGAGTGCAGTCTCAGCTAAGTGTCGATATGTCGTGATCTTGCCACCAAACACGGTTAATAATGCAGGTTGATTATCTTCAGCGTGTAATTCGAGTATATGATCGCGTGTATTTGTTGATATTGATTGGGTTGTTTGTGCTGCTAATGGACGTACCCCAGCATAGGTATGGATGATATCAGCAGCAGTAACTGTTTGTTTAAAATAGCCAGAAAGCACATTGAGTAGATAATCAATTTCAACTTGGCTGATATGAATAGACTCTAAATTATCATGATAAACAACATCGGTGGTACCTACAATGGTATGTTGTCCGCGTGGAATGGTAAATACAACGCGTTTATCTGCTGTTTGTAATAAGTAAGCTTGTTCTCCAGTATACAAGCGTGGTAATACAATATGGCTACCTTTAACCAGACGAAGATGATGTTGGGTTGGCAATCCAATCACATCACGCTGCACGCGATCAACCCAGGGTCCTGCTGCATTAATCAGTGCTTTGGCATGAACAGTTATCTGTGAATTTGTTGTATCTGATAACAAAGTTAATTGCCAATCATGTTGGCCGCGTACGGCATTCACACAACGTGTGCGGGTTAAGATAGTTGCTCTATGTTGAGTAGCTGCTTTGGCATTACCGATCACCAAGCGTGCATCATCTACCCAACAATCACTATAAACACATGCTTTAGTAAATTGGTTGCTCAATGGTTCCGCATAGTGTGTATCAGGTAATGAAATGATATGTGATTTTGCTAACGACTGACGTTTGGCTAAGTGATCATATAACCATAAGCCACAACGCAATTGCCATAAAGGGCGTATGTTGGGTTGATGTGGCATGACAAAACGGAGTGGGTGTACCCAATGTGGTGCAATTTTCAATAATGTTTCGCGTTCTTGTAATGCATGACGTACTAATCGAAACTCACCGTATTCTAAATAACGCAAACCACCGTGAATTAATTGACTGCTAGCCGATGAGGTAGCCCCACCTAAATCACCTTTATCGCACAAGCCAACAGTTAACCCACGTAAACTAGCATCACGTGCGATACCAACACCATTGATGCCGCCACCAATAATGAATAGATCAACGCAAAGATGATGTGTATTAGTCATAAACTTGGTTATAATTAAGCTATGTCTGTTTCAGTTCAGTATAGTATAGTCACAAGGAACGTCGCATATTATGTCAACTCATTATGTATTAGCCATTGATCAAGGTACCAGCAGTACCCGTGCTCTGATTGTTAATCAGACAGGTAAGCTAATTAGCCAACATCAATGTGAATTGCCACAATCCTTTCCACGAGATGGCTGGGTTGAACATGATCCAGAGCAAATTTGGCAAGATGTGTGTACGTGTTGTCAGCACGCGTTAGCAAAAAGTCAATTGGCAGCAACAGACATCAGTACGATTGGCATTACCAATCAACGTGAAACGACAGTTGTTTGGGACAAAACCACTCATCAAGCAATTTATCCCGCGATTGTATGGCAAGACAGACGCAGTGCAGCATTGTGTGAACAGTTAATTGCAGCAGGGCACCAAACAATGGTGCAAGATAAAACGGGTTTATTATTAGATCCGTATTTTTCAGCAAGCAAAATTGCTTGGATTTTAGAAAATGTTAATAATGCACGTCAATTAGCAGCACAGAATAAATTGGCATTTGGCACGATTGATAGTTTTTTATTGTGGCGTTTAACCGGTGGCAAAGTGCATGCCACTGATGCTAGCAATGCATCGCGTACATTATTATTTAATATAACCACCCAATCTTGGGATCAAGACTTACTCGATTTATTTAACATTCCTGAAACATTGTTACCAACTGTTTATGATAATTGTGCCCAGTTTGGCACAACCACCACTGACTGGTTGGGTGCGGCGATCCCAATCACGGGTATGGCAGGTGATCAACAAGCAGCAACGGTTGGTCAAGCGTGTTTTCAACCGGGTATGTTAAAAATTACTTATGGTACCGGCTGTTTTTTATTAGCTAATACAGGCAATACGATGATTAAATCGCGCAATCGATTGTTATCAACGGTAGCTTATCGCATTAATAATACAGTGACCTATGGTTTGGAAGGTAGTATCTTTGTTGCCGGTGCGGCAATGCAATGGTTGCGTGATGCCTTGCAATTAATTGGGCATGCCAGTGACAGTGAACAATTAGCATCAACGTTGACTGAAAATCATGGTGTGTATTTAGTGCCGGCATTTACTGGTATGGGTGCACCGTATTGGGATCCAAAAGCCAGAGGTGCCATTTTAGGGTTAACCCGTGACAGTGGGGTAGCGCATATCGTACGTGCGGCATTGGAAGCAGTTTGTTATCAAACGCGTGATTTATTAACCGCAATGGGTCATGACAGTGTTACTGATATTGCGTGTTTACGTGTTGATGGGGGTATGGTTGCTAATGATTGGTTAATGCAATTTTTAGCAGATATCGTGCAATGTCCGGTTGAGCGTTCAAGCAGGTTAGAAGCCAGTGCACAAGGTGTCGCATTTCTTGCTGGCTTAGGTGTGGGTTTATACGACTCATTAAATGACATTGCAAACTACTGGCAATGTCAAACCCAATTCTCACCCAAGATGTCGGCTAAACAAAGCCAATATTATTATGATGGTTGGCAAGCGGCGGTAGCGCGTGTTTGTGATTGATGTTTGGATTTATGTAAACAGTCGTTATTTTGAAACTAGTAGTATTAGCCTAAGCAATATCTCGAATTAACGTCATTTATCAACGCCGTTCCACGCTGATGAATTCACGTTTAGTTTCCCCAGTATACAATTGACGTGGACGACCAAGACGGTAATCGCTATTGAGCATTTCCATCCAATGAGCTACCCAACCCACTGTACGCGCTAAGGCAAAGATAACAGTAAACATATTCGGTGGGATCCCAATTGCACGTAAGGTAAGTCCAGAATAAAAATCAACATTTGGATAGAGTTTTTTCTCAATGAAATATTCATCTTCTAGTGCAATTTTCTCTAACTTTAATGCAATTTTGAATAATGGATCATCATGTGCACCAACCCGTTCTAATACTTCATGGCACGTCTCACGCATCACTTTAGCGCGCGGATCATAGTTTTTATACACGCGATGCCCGAAACCCATTAAACGGAATGGATCATTTTTATCTTTGGCGCGTTTGATATAGCGTTCGATGTTTGCTTCATCGCCGATTTCTGTCAACATACTTAATGCAGCTTCATTAGCACCACCGTGTGCCGGTCCCCATAATGATGCGATCCCCGCAGCAATACATGCAAATGGGTTAGCCCCTGTAGAACCCGCTAAGCGCACCGTGGATGTCGATGCATTTTGTTCATGATCGGCATGCAAAATGAAAATGCGGTCCAATGCTTTGGCTAACACCGGATCAGGAGTAGTATCTTCACACGATGTAGCAAATAACATATGTAAAAAGTTTTCGGCGTACCCCATGCGATTTTGCGGTGAAATAAACGGTTGGCCGATCGAATATTTGTAACACATTGCAGCGATGGTTGGCATTTTTGCAATAAGGCGTAATGCCGATGATAAGCGGTGCTGTGGGTTTGTAATATCAAGCGTGTCGTGATAAAACGCTGATAATGCACCAACGGTACCCATCATAATTGCCATTGGATGAGCATCGCGACGAAAACCGTTAAAGAAGTTTGACATTTGTTCGTGCACCATGGTGTGCTGGGTAATTTGATGGGTAAACGTATCAAACTCAGTTTTGTTTGGCAGTTCGCCATTTAATAGTAAGTAACAGACTTCAAGATAATCTGTGTTTGCAGCTAAGGTTTCAATTGGATAACCACGATATAACAACACACCATCGTTGCCATCGATAAAGGTGATCTTTGATTCACAAGAAGCGGTGGCTAAAAAGCCCGGATCGAATGTAAATAATTGTTGTTGTGCTAATGCTTTAATGTCCACAACATCTGTCCCCAGTGTTCCTGTTAATACAGGTAACTGTATGGTAGTACCATCGGTAAGTGTTAAGGTTATCGCCTTATCGGCCATGTGAAACTCCTGCGATTATCAGTAACCAAGATTAGTGTTAAGAAGTCAACTTATTATAGTGCATAATATTGGCTTAAAAAGATTCTAACACTATAACCTAACTGGTTGCGCTGTCAACGATTGATACGCAGCGTTTTTGTTGGTAGCCGTATTACTACATTATTTAAATAACCCATATGATCGATTGGAAATAAGGTACTTTGAGTTTCTGTTGATCCCGCAGTATAATGCCGCCAGCATTGGTGGTTAGGTAATTACTCGTACCTGAGCGAACAAAAAAGAAACAAAGTAGGGATTTAAACCACGTGAACAATAAGCGTCCTGTTAATCTTGCATTAACCACGATGCGGTTTCCGATAACGGCGATTGTGTCTATCATGCACCGCATGTCGGGTGTGGTGTTGTTTATTAGCATTCCCTGCCTATTGTGGGCGTTGCAGCAATCGTTGTCTTCTACTGATGAATTTGATCGATTACACGATTGTTTAACTACACCACTGGCAAAATTCCTGATCTGGGTCGTGTTATCCGCACTGTGGTACCACTTAATTGCTGGTTTTCGTCATTTATTAATGGATTGGGGAGTCGGTGAAAGTAAAGCCGGTGGTACGTTAGGTGCGCGTATTGTCTTAGGACTTGCGATAATTGCCATTGTTGGAACAGGAATATGGTTATGGTAGATAGCATCACCAGTTGGAGTGGTCATGGGTTGCGTGATTTTATTTTGCAACGCATCAGTGCAGTTATCATCGCTGCCTATGTCATCGTATTAGTCGCTTATTGCATGTTGCATTCCAGTGTTCGCTACGATGATTGGCAAGCGCTATATGCCTGCAGTTGGGTGCGTATTTTTACTGTATTAACCTTATTTAGTGTGGTAATTCATGCATGGATTGGGATGTGGACGATTGCAACCGATTACTTAAAATGTACAGTGTTGCGCGGTGGTTTTTTAATTCTGATTGCACTGACGTTATTTGTTTGCCTGGTATGGGGCATCATGATTTTGTGGGGTATTTAAATCAATGGCAATAGCCACTTATAAATTTGACGCCATTATTATTGGTGCAGGCGGTGCCGGTATGCGTGCCGCATTACAATTAGCTCATTCTGGTTTAAAGGTTGCACTATTATCTAAAGTTTTTCCAACTCGTTCACACACAGTGTCTGCGCAAGGTGGGATCACGTGTGCATTGGGTAATGCCGATCCGGAAGATGATTGGCGTTGGCATATGTACGATACAGTAAAAGGGTCGGATTACTTAGGTGATCAAGACGCAATTGAATATATGTGCATGACGGGCCCTGAAGTAGTATATGAATTAGAACACATGGGATTACCGTTTTCGCGTATGGATAACGGTAAGATTTATCAACGTCCGTTTGGTGGGCAGTCAAAAAATTTTGGTGGTGAACAAGCTGCACGTACCTGTGCTGCAGCTGATAGAACTGGCCATGCGTTATTACACACGTTGTATCAACAGAATTTAAAACAGGGTACCCAATTTTTTAATGAATGGTTTGCAATTGATTTAGTCAAAGCCAGTGATGGCAATGGGATTGCTGGGGCGATGGCAATGGACATGGCAACTGGTGAAGTCGCTTACTTTAATTCACGTACTACTATTCTTGCTACCGGTGGTGCAGGGCGCATTTTCCAATCGACGACCAATGCATTAATTAATACGGGTGATGGTATGGGCATGGTATTGCGTGCTGGTTACCCATTACAAGACATGGAAATGTGGCAATTTCACCCAACCGGTATTGCAGGTGCCGGTACATTAGTCACCGAAGGGTGTCGTGGTGAAGGTGGGTATTTGATTAATAAAGACGGTGAACGTTTCATGGAACGTTACGCTCCAAATGCCAAGGATTTAGCTTCGCGTGATGTGGTGTCTCGGGCAATGGCATTAGAAATTCGTGCCGGTAATACCTTTACTACGCATGGCATTGAGCATGTTAAATTAAAATTAGATCACTTAGGCGCAGATTTAATTAAATCACGCTTGCCAGGTATTCGTGAATTATCGATGACCTTTGCCGGTGTCGATCCAATTATTGAACCTATTCCAGTAGTGCCAACCTGTCATTATGTGATGGGTGGTATTCCAACCAATGTGCATGGACAAGTAGTCAATATTGCCAATGGCAATGAACAGGTTGTATCAGGTTTATATGCGGTTGGTGAATGTGCTTGTGTGTCAGTACACGGTGCAAATCGTTTAGGGGGTAATTCACTGTTAGATTTAGTGGTGTTTGGTCGTGCAGCCGGACTGCACGTACAAGATGTTTTCCATGAAGGTGTGCCAATGCCATTTGCTAATCAAGATGACATTGATGCGGCAATGGTGCGGTTTAACCGCTGGCAAACTACCCAACAAGGTGAACAGTCCGAAGTGATCCGTGATGAAATGAAAAAAATCATGCAAGAAGATTTTGGTGTGTTTCGTACTGCAGAGTATATGCAACAAGGACTGGCCAAGTTAGAACAATTGCACGAGCGCTTGCAACATGCCGCGTTAACTGATACTAGCTCAGTGTTTAATACAGCGCGCGTTGAAGCATTAGAATTAGATAATTTAATGGCAGTTGCCTGTGCGACGGCAGTTACTGCTAACCACCGTACTGAAAGTCGTGGTGCGCATAGCCGTGAAGATTTTCCAGAACGTGATGATGAGCATTGGTTAAAACATTTATTGTATTACGTAGATGGGCATCGCATTAGCGATCGCGCCGTGAACATGCGTCCGAAAACAGTTGACATGTTCAAACCCCAAAAACGTACGTATTAATGTATATTCAAAGTATACAAACAAAATGCTGTGAGTATGTAGCCTCCGCATTTTTAAATAGTGCAGCGAATAGAAACGACGACTCATATGAGTCACAACGAAGTATAGACTCAAGCAATTGGATTGTAGGCGAGGCGGCAAGCGATTTTGCCACAGGAGTGTATATTGACATACATGACTGTGGTAAAATCGCGCGGCCAACAAAGCCTACAATTCAAGGGCGCAGAGTATATGAAGGAAATACCCCATGTCTACTATTGAATCGACCACCCAAGATGTGACATTTTCTATTTACCGCTTTGATCCTGACAAAGACGATGCGCCTTACATGAAAACGTACACATTAACGGTGCCAACCGAAGGTGACATGATGTTGCTAACGGCATTATTGCGCATCAAAGATGAGCAAGATCCCAGTTTGGCATTGCGTCGTTCTTGTCGTGAAGGGGTATGCGGTTCTGATGGTATGAATGTCAATGGTCGCAATTGTTTAGCCTGTATCACCCCATTATCGTCATTGAAAAAACAACCGATTGTGGTGCGCCCATTACCAGGGTTGCCGGTGATGCGCGATTTAATTGTCGATATGCAACAGTTTTACGATCAATATAAAAAGGTCAAGCCGTGGTTGCAAAATGATGAGAATCCACCGAAAGAACATTTACAATCACCAGAGCAACGCGATTTATTAAATGGCTTATATGAATGTATCTTGTGTGCCTGTTGTTCAACAGCATGTCCTTCTTTTTGGTGGAACCCAGATAAGTTTTTAGGGCCAGCAGCATTGTTACAAGCCTATCGCTTTTTAATTGATAGTCGCGATAAATCACGTGCTGAACGATTAGGTGCGCTAAGTGATGCCTTTAGTGTATTTCGTTGTCGTGGGATCATGAATTGTGTGGATGTTTGTCCAAAAGGATTGAATCCAACCAAGGCTATTGGTGAAATTCGCAAAGAAAAATTAAAAGAAGAAGTATAACCATAATTATTAATAAGTAATGTGTATGTCAATAGTTTCTCTGCTGGTTACGGAATAACGGTAAGAGAAGGCTGCAGGATGGTGAAAATAGGGAGCCGCAGGATGATGGCCAGAGAGATTATAGTAATAGTACTGCGGAGTAATAAAAATGAAACAAGCTACCCTAGCCAGTCGCATTCAAAGTTCGTATTTATCTGGCAATAGTGCAGCGTATGTTGAATCGTTATATGAAGATTACCTGCATGATCCAAACAGTGTCCCTGAAAAATGGCGTGATTGTTTTACCCAATTGCCTACAATCAATGGTAGCTTGCAAGAGATTTCGCACCAAGCAATACAAGCCTATTTTATTCAGCAAGCGGCTAAACCAGCAGTCGTCATACCACAATCAACCAATGCGTCGATCAGTGGGGATACTGTATACGTTGAAAAACAAACGGCGGTGTTTAAATTAATTGATGCTTATCGTGCACACGGACATTTACAAGCATGCCTTGATCCATTGAATTTAGCCCATGTGCCAACATCACCGCATTTACAGTTAGAACATTATGGTTTAACTGATGCTGATCTGAATCAAACATTTGCATCCGGTGGATTTGATGGTTTGCCAGCGCAAGCAACATTAGCTGATATTCACCAAGCGTTACAACAAACGTATTGTCAGCACATCGGTGCTGAATACATGTATATCGATAATGCTGCTGAAGTCGCTTGGATCCAACAACGATTTGAAGCCAACTGTGCCAAACCACAATTTGATGCCACCAAGAAAAAACGTATTTTGCAGTATTTATGCATGGCAGATGGTTTAGAAAAATATTTGGGACGGCGTTATGTTGGACAAAAACGCTTTTCACTTGAAGGGAGTGACAGTTTAATTCCTGCGTTAGATGAGTTAGTGCAATTGGCAGGCGAACTCGGTGTTAAAGAATGTATATTTGGCATGGCACACCGTGGGCGATTGAATGTGCTCACCAATATTTTGGGTAAAGCACCGCGTAAATTATTTGAAGAATTTGCCGGTGAAGGATTACCTGAGAATATGTCAGGTGATGTCAAATATCATTTGGGTTTTTCATCTGATGTCAAGACACCTGGTGGTAGTGTGCATTTGGCATTGGCATTTAACCCATCGCATTTAGAAATCATTAATCCGGTTGTGGAAGGATCGGTGCGCGCACGTCAACGTAGGCGTGGAGATGCAACACGTCAACAAGTATTGCCTGTGTTGATTCATGGGGATGCCGCATTTGCAGGGCAAGGCGTGGTGATGGAAACATTAAACATGTCACAAGCACGTGGTTTTACCACTGGGGGAACAGTGCATGTGATCGTGAATAACCAAGTGGGTTTTACTACCAGTAATCCACATGATACACGTTCAACATTGTATGCCAGTGATGTGGCAAAAATGATTGAAGCACCTATTCTTCACGTCAATGGTGATGATCCAGAAGCAGTGATGTTTGTCACACGTTTAGCATTGGAATTTCGTATGCAATTTAATCGTGATGTGGTGATCGATTTAGTCTGCTATCGTCGCCATGGACACAATGAAGCTGATGAGCCTTCTGGTACTCAACCATTGATGTATGCCACTATCAAGAAACACCCAACGCCATTTCAATTGTATGCAAAGCAATTAATTCAACAAGGGATTATTGATAACACAGCAATTAACTTATTAGAAACTCAGTACCGGCAACAGTTAGATGCAGGTGATTGTATTATTGATGAAGCGAGTGAAGCGCAATCAACACGATATAGTGTTGATTGGTCCCATTATGTGGGTCAAGAATGGCGTGCTCCAGGTGATACGAGCGTTGCTAGCAATACGCTTGTTGAATTGGCAACACAATTATTAACATTGCCAGATGGCTTTACCCTGCAAAAGCAAGTGAATGCGGAAATGCAGCATCGCAGCAAAATGACCAATGGCGATGTGCCATTGAATTGGGGATTTGCTGAAACCATGGCGTATGCCACATTGTTGCGTGATGGGTATAACATTCGCTTAACAGGACAAGATAGTGGGCGTGGTACCTTTGCCCATCGACATGCGCAATTGCATGATACGCAAACTGGGGAAGTATACATTCCATTACAACACTTGAGCAGTCCATCAGCGAATATGACATTAACCGATTCACTATTATCCGAAGAAGGCGTATTGGGTTTTGAATATGGTTATGCCAGTGCTGATCCAGAAACATTAGTGATTTGGGAAGCGCAGTTTGGTGATTTTGTTAATGGCGCCCAAGTTGTTATTGATCAATTTATTAGTTCGGGTTGGCAAAAGTGGGGGCGTTTGTGTGGATTAACCCTATTATTGCCACACGGCTATGAAGGTGCTGGACCGGAACATTCATCAGCACGTCCCGAACGGTTTTTACAATTATGTGCAGAACACAATATGCAAGTATGTGTCCCAAGTACGCCTGCACAAGTATTTCATATGTTACGCAGACAAATGATCCGTCCTTATCGGGTACCCTTAATTGTAATGACACCGAAAAGTTTATTACGACATAAATTGGCGACATCGAGTTTAGATGAATTGGCAAATGGGCAATTTCAATTAGTGATCCCAGAAATCGATCAATTAGACAGCGCCAAAGTCAGACGGGTAATTTTGTGCAGCGGTAAAGTGTATTACAACTTATTGGAAAAACGACGCCAAGATAAACGCGATGATGTTGCTATTATGCGTGTCGAACAATTGTACCCATTCCCTGAACGTGAATTAATTGATTACTTAAAAGATTATCCTAATGCAAAAGACATTGTGTGGTGTCAAGAAGAGCCTCAAAACCAAGGGGCATGGTATTGCAGCCAGCATCGTTTTCAAGCTTGTCTGGATGCAGGCCAACAATTAATTTATGCTGGGCGTAAATTATCAGCGTCGCCGGCAGCAGGGCATTTATCGCTACATGTGCAGCAGCAAGAGAAATTGGTTGCAGATGCATTAGGGTAGGATTTAGATTTTAACTTGGTCAATATTATATGCTATGATGCTGGCCGCAGTAGATGAATATTAATTTAAAAGAAATGTAAAAGGTAATATATTATATGTCTATTGAAATTACTGTTCCAACGTTACCTGAATCAGTTGCTGATGCCACTATTGTAACTTGGCATGTTAAGCCGGGTGAGCCTGTGCAACGCGATCAAAACTTAGTGGATCTGGAAACCGATAAAGTCGTATTAGAAGTCCCTGCACCTGATGATGGTGTGTTAGAAACGATTCATCAACAAGAAGGAGCGACAGTGGTCGCGGGTGATGTGTTGGCTGTATTTGTTGCTGGTGCAGTGGGCAGTACAGCGTCGTCAACACCGTCAGATAATGCAACAACAGCACAAGCAACAACACCTGCTGCGCCTGTTGCGAAAGCTGAACAACCTGCAGAAACGTCGTCAACAACATCATCGCCAACAACAACAGCAA
This sequence comes from Gammaproteobacteria bacterium, assembly GCA_965116795.1. GTDB lineage: Bacteria > Pseudomonadota > Gammaproteobacteria > JAJFKG01 > JAJFKG01 > JAJNDI01. Next base: position 2,338,697 of record OZ220716.1, on the reverse strand, counting down.
ATCTATCCCCATCTGCGCGCCGTTTTGCTGCTGAGCACGATACTGATGTAGCAGCGATGAATAATAGTAAACTGACTAAACAGGATTTAGCACAACCCCAGGGTGGACAAGTTGCTTTTGCGTGCGAAGAAAAACGCGTAGCAATGTCACGCTTGCGTGCACGCATTGCTGAGCGCTTATTAGAATCGCAGCAATCAACAGCCAGTTTAACCACATTCAATGAAATTAATTTGCAAGCCGTGATGGATTTGCGTAAGCAATATAAAGAAACCTTTGAGAAAAAACACGGTGTTCGTTTAGGGTTTATGTCATTTTTTACTAAAGCGGCAATTGAAGCATTAAAACGTTTTCCATTGGTGAATGCATCGATTGATGGTAACGATGTGGTGTACCATGGTTATTATGATATTGGCATGGCAGTATCTACAGAGCGTGGCTTGGTTGTGCCAGTGTTACGCAATGCTGAACAATTGTCGATGGCTGATATCGAAGCACGTGTTGCTGACTTTGCCAACAAAGCGCGTAATAATCAATTAACCATTGATGAAATCACTGGGGGTACGTTTACCATTACCAATGGGGGCGTATTCGGTTCGTTATTATCAACACCTATTTTAAATCCACCACAAAGTGCTATTTTAGGTTTACATAAAATCCAAGAGCGTGCGGTTGTTGAAAATGGTCAAGTGGTAGTACGCCCGATGATGTATGTCGCCTTGACGTATGATCATCGCATTATTGATGGCAAAGAATCAGTGCAGTTCTTAGTGGCAATTAAAGAATTACTTGAAGATCCGGCAAGATTATTATTATCTGTGTAGGTTTAAGAGAAAATATTCAGCATTGCTTATTCCTTCTCGCCTGGTGCATCGGTACACAAATGTGCACATTTCGCTTACTAAATGGCTTATTATCGTACATATAACATAATATGATGCTAGTTTTTTTATGTAATATGTCAGAAAAAAATACATATTACATAAAATAAGTGGTTAAAAGTTGCAGATAACATGCAAATTTTTACCCCATTTTTAACTGTCTCTAAAAATGTTTTTTTCTACTGTTAGTCGGCTAGAGTGCAAGCGCAAGCAATATTTGTTGCACTTGCCATTGCGCTCTTACTTTTTGTCAATCAAGTCATAACAGTTATATAATCTTTACTTAGCATAAGGCCGCATGTTAATTTATTTTGACTGTACTAAGTTGCTGCTATTTTTGATGTCAACCTTATTAAGATCAACATTGAAGAATGAAAGGAAACAACAACACTTTCGCCCGTGGCCGTCATCCCGCGGGGAAAAATTAGAGAAAAGAAGAACATATGTTATTTTGAATCATTAATGAAATAACATAGCTTGCCTACTATTTTTATAAGTAAAAATAACAAAATATTATTTATTCAATACAAGTTTTTAAATATAGAAAAAATAACGCTAAATAAACTGCATTAATGATAAATGGAGTTATGTATGTTTTTAGATAAAAAGGAAGCAGAAAATCAGCAAACACAATCAACTTCAGAAACACTTTCTAGTAACAGTAGTGTGCCATCCTCCTCATCGTCTTCTTCCTCTTCTTCAAGAAAAACGAAAAGACCAGAAGAACAAGCGAGAGATGAACGTGAAGAAAAAAGACGGAAAAAGGAATTGGCTAGTGAGGGTGATGGAGAACATCGATCTTATTCTTCCAATAGAAGTGTCTCTGAACATCAGTCACATTTTGAATGTGGAGGCAAAGGCAATAAATTAAAAATTATTGCTGAGGATTTAGTATGTGGTGGAGAAGGTAATGAGGTAACTGCTGTTCAGGGAGAAAAGCTATCTGCAGAGGCGACTGAAAGGCTAGCAAAACAAGAACGTGAATACCCTTATCAAAATCAGACAAATATTTTTGCTAACAGTGTGTCAATCAGCAGTAGTGCTGGGAGTCATGCTTCACACACCAGTAAACGATCACCGATAGAGTTACTTGCTGATTACTACAGTGGTGCATTTGACCCGAGGTTAGGTGAAATTTACATTTCACCATTAACTGCAGATAGCGAAAGAGCCAGCACTGAAAGCTGTTTGTCTTTAGCAGATAAAGTTAACGAATTTCTCGACAGTTCGCAACGCTCACTCCTGTTGTTAGGTCAAGCGGGGATGGGCAAGACGTATTTTAGTTTGCTCTATTGCCAGACGGTATGGAGACGGATACGAGAACAACTTAAAGAAGCGCCTCAAGCACCATTACCCCGATTGTTGTTATACATTTACTTACCGAATTACGATAAGCAACTTCATCGCGAGAAGCAATTAGTAGATAAAGGAACGTTATTAGAGACGACATTAAAAAAACATAAGTTTTCTGATGAAGAAATCGAGATAATGAAGACAAAGCCGTTGCTAATTTTTCTTGATGGATTTGATGAAATTACCTTTCGCGAGAACATTTATCAACTGCAAGGATGGGGTGAGTATGGTTACGATATTCGGGTCGTTGTTACTTGTCGTCCCGAAGTGTTACTGCATAAGAATTTATCGGCATTATTTGAAGCAGGTGGTGAGTTTTCAGGTCAGTTAGCTACGTATACTCGGCAGTATTTACAACCATTTACCGATGAACAGATTCAGGAATATTTTAAAGCATGTTTTGAGACGGAAGTGGAGTGCGAACGCTATCTTAAGCAATTAGAGCAATTACCATCACTCAAAGCCTTAGTGACGACACCGTTTTTATTACGCATGGTAGCAGACATCCTGCCGCACATTGACAAGCTGCCAAAAAAGGACGCTATCAATACACCGCATTTTACCCAAAGTACTGTATTTCACTACTTTCTTGAAGGTGTGCCGAATGATAAAGGTGAGCCTTGTGGTGGCTGGTTTGTTAAGGAAATTGGACGAAGCAGAGCAAAAAACCTCTCATCGAGTTGTCCTAAGTTATCTCAAAAAGAAGTGGTTCGTTATATGCGAGCCTATGCAGAGAACTTAGCCCTTTTCTTACTGGATAATAAGACTGGCCAATTGAATGAGCGTTCGTTAACGGCAGACGAGACGTTGCAACCTGAGTTGATTGAGCTATTGCACGAATACCATCCGTCAACGTTATTTTTTGATACGGACGGAAAGCCTAACGCTAACTTCCGTGATATACGCTCTAGTTGCTTACTTCACTTATATGGTTGTGTGGATGAATATGACTATTTAAAAGAAGGAGAATTTAAGTTTTTACACAAATCGGTCACGGAGTATTTAGTAGCGTACAAGGTGATGACAGAAGAGTTGTCACTGATGCAGGCAGCTGAACATGGCGTAGACACTTCACCACCAAGACGCGGGTTGAATCGAGCATTTTTGGTAAAAGAGCCTGAGATAATTGCCCGGTTGGCAGAAGCAGCAAGAGAGAACCCCGACTTCAAACGACGATTGATTGATGTATTGCTGGCATCAAAGCACACGCAAAGTTTAGGGCGGGTAGCGTCTAATTCGATAACGATATTGAATGCGGCATTGGTATCGTTTTATGGGTGGGACTTGCGAGCAGTGTGTATTGCAGGAGCGGATTTAACTGGCGCCATTTGTGATAAGGCGAATTTCAGTGGTGCGGATTTAACTGACGTTATGTTTTACCATGCGTCACTGCGCGAGACGAACTTGCAAGGAGCACAGATGACAGGGGTGCAGTTTGGCGAGTACCCGTACTTGGAATTCGAAGATGAGTGTAACGCTGTGGCTTATTCGCCTGACGGGAAATACTTGGCAGTAGCAAGTGGCAAGGTTATTCATCTGTTTGATGCCACTACTCGCGTGTTGCTGCGCAGACTCACCAGTCACAAAGGTGAAGTCACGAGCGTAACGATTGGCGGGTATGGGAAACTATTGGTTTCAGGAAGTAAAGATAAGACAGTGCGGGTGTGGGATGTCGAGCGTGGCAAGGTGTGTCATATCCTGATTGGGCATGAAGATGAAGTCACAAGCGTAACGATTAGCGGGGATGGGAAACTGTTGGCTTCAGGGAGTAAGGATAAGACCGTATGCGTATGGGATGTTGAGAGCGGTAAAAAGCGCCACCGTTTAACCGGGCACGAGGAATGGGTCTGGGATGTGACGTTGAGTACAGATGGTAAATGGCTAGCGTCGGGGAGTAGAGATAACAGAATCCAAGTATGGGATAGTGGAGAACATGTGCGCATACTCACCGGACACAATTATTTTGTTAATAGCGTGACATTTAGTCCGGATGGGAAGATTCTAGCTTCGGCGGGAAGTTTAGATGAAACAATTTTGCTATGGGATGTTCAGAGGGGCAAGTTACTACGCGGGCTCACTGAGCATAAACATGGTGTCACTTACGTCGTGTTCAGTCCGAATGGCAATCAGGTAGCGTCAGGAAGCCCGGAGGGTGATATTCTCATATCGGACATTAAAATGGGCAAAATATTGAATAGGTTTAACGGACACAAAGGTGGCGTCACTAGTATCATGTTCAGGCCAGATAGCACGCAGTTGGTCTCAAGCAGTAATGATAAGACAGTCCGGTTATGGAGCGTTGAGGCAGACAAACCGCTATATAGGTGCGGCGGACATAAAGAGTATGTCACTAATGTCATGTTTAGCCCGGATGGTAGTCAACTGGTTTCAGCGAGTTGGGATAGTACGATTTTGCTGTGGAATACTCAGACAAGCGAGGTGATATATAAATTTATCGAACACGAATCTAATGTTGAGAGCGTTACATTCAGCCCGGATGGTAGTCAACTGGCTTCAGTGAGTTCGGATGGTACAGTTTTACTGTGGGGTGTCCAGACGGGCGAGTTGATAGATGCGTTCATTGGATACGAAGATCTTTTTAATTATAATATTATTTTCATGTTCAGTCCGGATGGTAGTCAACTGGCTTTAGTGAGTTCGGATGGTACAGTTTTACTGTGGAGTGCCCAGACGGGCGAGTTGATAAGCGAGTTCATCGAACACGAGGCTGGAGTCAAGAACATCACGTTTAGCCCGGATGGTAGTCAACTAGCTTTAGCGAGTTTGAATACAGTTTGGATATACGATAGTCAGACGAGCAAGATGCTCCATAAACTTACTGTATACGACCAAATTGGTGTTATGACGTTCAGTCGCGATGGCAAACAGCTGGCCTCAGGGAGTATCGGTAGTGGAACAGTCTGGATATGGAACACTCAGACGGGTGGGCTATCTTACGAATTTACCGAGCATGATCGAGAGATAACTAGTCTCGCGTTTAGTTGGGATGGATCACGACTAGTCTCAGGCAGTCAGGATGAGACAATCTACATATGGAATACTAATACAGGTAAAGTGCACCAGATACTTACTGGGCACGACTATGGAGTCAATGTCGTCACGTTCAGCCATGATGACAAGCAATTGGCCTCAGCAGATGGTGATGGTATAGTGCGAAAGTGGCATTTTTTAGAAGGTGTATTGCTTGAAGCCAGTGGCATTCACTATGAAGAAGCGGTATTAAACACGTTTATCTTAAGCTGGAGCAGTCATCCTTCGAGTATACTGGCATTGGAAGGAGCTCGTATTGACGATGTTTACGGGTTATCACCAGACAACCAACAATTGCTAGAACAGCGAGGTGCTAAAGGTACGCCGTTAGCATCAGATGAATTGCCGAATGTAGTTGAAATGGATAGTATCTCCCCGCAAACTTATTCTTCATCTTCAAGTCAGTTAACATCACCAGCAAGTTTTTTCTCTTCTTCTGCATTGTCTTCACCACAAGCCACATCATCTGCTTCGTTTGTGCAACAAGCATTACGCAGACTTGATGCTCAGCACAGAACCAGCGCTCCAGAAAAGTGGAAACAGTTTGTGGATTGGTATTTATGTCGCGAACCATCAGAAGAAGCCTATGATGAAGAAAACAGACAGAGAAAATCACTTACAAGAATAAGAAAAAGTACTGAACAAGGAATTAATATACTCGCTTCGGCGCAGGTAATACTAACTGGGCAGCAGCTACCTCAACAAGCAACTAGTGTTGATACTGATGAACGCCAACAATCACCAAGCCATAGTCCGTCTTCGTTATTTGCACCTGTAGCCGCAAATCAATTCATTCCCAAAGAGAAAGAAGAAGGCGAAGAAGAGCAGCAAGAAGAACGAAACGAAAAAGCGTTTGAGCATTAACAATTATTTAGGAATGTGCGGTATTCGTTTTCCTGAAGACTGGATACTGGACTCGCCCATTCCATGGGCTCTCCAGTATGACGGGCGTTGTTATCATTTCACGGTGACTGGACTCTGAAAGATCGGTTTAAAGTTTAAAAGAGGAAGGGCAAAACCATTAATAAACAAATATGATAGTGTCATTAAAGACAACATGTTTCGAATGACCGTCATTCTGGAGAGTGCGCGAAGCGGACGAGTCCAGAATCCAGTCTTTTCGACTTTTCAAATTTCATAAATACTGGATATTGGACTCGTGTTTCCCGGATAATCTCTGATTTCTGGGACTAAAGGTTACACAGGCTCTCCAGTATGCTTGCCCTGGATTTAGTCCAGGGACAATTTCTTTTAAGATTTTAAGCTGATCCTGCAGAGTTGGGATGACGGGTAGGTGGCACATAACAATAACCGGATAAACGTTTTAACGTCGCATCCTGACAGATTCGTTATCTCAAATTTGCGTCAGAATTAATGCAAATTTAAATATTGCCATTCTGTCTTTGTCGATCAAGTTGCAACAGTCATATATCTTTACTTAGCATAAGGGCGCATGTTAATTTATTTTGACTGTACTAAGTTACAGCTATTGTTGATATCAGTCTTGTAATAGATATAGCTTGGCATGTAACATAATCTCTTACACTTTCAAATTAACATTAGAACAAGGAAGACCTAACCTAAGGTATGTTTTAATTTAGTTAAGGAGATATGCATTATGAAAGTAGGAGAAGAAAATCCAAATAGGGCCGCAACACAAACAGTTGTGGATAGTCACGCTAGCGATGATCAACGTCTTTTGCCATCGTCGTCTTCTAGCAGTAGCAGTCCCTCATCTTCCTCAATGCCATTACAAGAAAAAGCATTCGGTGATTATGCTCATTTGGTATTTGAACTTAGCAAGGTATCAGATGAATCTTCAGTTAGAGCTTTGCATTTAAAAGAAGATATCAGAAGGCAAGTTGAACGACTTGTTGCAAAGTCTTCCCCTTCAAAGAATGATATTAATGCACTCATCATTTTAGCCGGTGCTAGAGGTAGAGATGGCATCTATATCCATTACCAAGAAATTTTAAAGAAACTATATGATTTATCTAGCCATGATTTGGGACATCCCGAAGCATTAGCTGCGCTGGCGCAAATTATCTTATTTTATGGCAACAAGAATTGTTGGATGACTGAGAAGCGATACAAAACAATATTAGAGGTGTTTTTTAAACAAGCTGAGCCGGAACTGAATCACCTTGTTTCATTGAATTATTTTTTAGAGGCAATGTTGTGGGCAGGAGTGAAAGGCATCCGCAAGGAAGACGTAAAAACTCCTTTTTTAGACATGTTGGAAAAATTTGCAGCCACTGCAAAGAAACAAGACAACATTAGTTTGTATGTGCAAGCAAAAATGGCGTGGCAAGCATTACGCAGAGTTGACAGCGATGAAGAGAAGAGTCATTTATTTCTTCGTAAAGGCATTGCGTTTGCCATGGGAGTCAAGAACTTTTCAATGGCAATGAGCGCAGGATTGTTAATACCGGTCACTGGGGTGTCAGCGGGTTTAGTAGTTGCCAATGTCATTGAAGGTAGCCAACATTTTTATGAAGCGTTTCATAAGAAAGGTAATATAGAAAAATGGTATGTTGATGTACAAAATGTTAGACAGCTTTTAATGGATGCTGCGTTTACATTGAGAGAGAGCATTACATCTGACGTAGCTAACTATAGACAACATAAAGGCATGCTTGAACTGAAAGCAAATGCAGTGTTTGCGCAGATAAGGCCAGAGAAGTTAACAGAAGAAAAGGCACAGTTATGCGCAATTGATTTGTTAACGGATTTGTTGCAGATCTATCAAACCAGAAGTGAACAGGATAAAGATAATATTGCTGATGGCTATATTCGAGCTAAATGTTTAGAGATATTTCAAGAATACTGTCAGTTTGATCAGCAGAAGAAACCATCGTTAGTTAATTTGTATGCTATCAGTCGACTGCAATATCTAAGTCAGCAAGGTGGGTTAAGTGACATTTGCGATTCGCGAAACACGGCTGAAGTATTATATATTCAGTCATTAGACAAGCTACCGGAGAAGGAAAAGTATATGCGCAAACTTCATGAAATGAATAAACATAGTCAGCAGCAAGGACAACAGCCTGAACTTGTTTCATCTGTAAAAATTGAAGAACTCAGCTCACCATCACCAAGTCCGTCTCCTAGTGCATTGCCTTTATCGTATGGGCAACAGAGATCGCAAGAAATAACCTATCAACGATCGCCAAGTCTACCTCCAATATCAAGTCAATTATCGTTACAAAGAGGACAAATCCTAGCACCAACTATACCATTACCTATTCCAAGTGCGCCAAGGTTAGGAGAAGAAGACGACGATGATATAGAAATGCAAGATCGAGATATTACTGATCAACGTGCAGAACATCAGTTAGCTAAGGGAGCAGGCGGCACTACACTCTTTGCTGATTCAACAGTACTAGAAAGAAAGAGAAAGAAAGGAAAAAGCAAAAAAATGGAAGGGAAAGAAGCGAAAAAGAAGAAGCAGTTGCCATTATCAGACAGTAGTGAAAGTACATCAAGTCCATCTGAGCATGAATCTGCTGACAGTGGTGAAACGTCCGGATGGCGACCAGGATTTAATTTGGGTGGTCAACGTAATACATACAGAGGTGTTGCAGAAGATGTTAATGCTTCAGGACAACATAACCAATTTGATCTGGTGCAAGGAAAAAAATTATCTGAACAATCCACTAAAGAAGTTGCGCTGCAATTTCTTAAGCCACCTGGTAAATAGCATGTTACTTACTTAACTATAAAAACGTAAGAAATTTGTCATTCTTGGATTCAGTCTAGGAATGATAAATTTCTGAATGTGAGGGTTTTTATCTAGTTAACAAGTCGAATTGCTAGCACACAAAAAAGGAAAAAAGATATGTATATAAATGATCAAGGAAAACAGCAAGATGACACAATAGAAGCTAGATGTGGTAGCGATTCGTCATCATTATCTTCAAGCAGCAGCGCTAGCGAGTCTTTATCTAGTGAAACAGAAAAAAGTGAGGAAACAAAAAAAAGAAAAAAAGAGACGGAAGGAAAGGAAGAAAAGCGACGAAAAATAAACAGTGATATTGATCAACAAAGTCAGTCATCTGGTTTGCATGGAAAAGCAGAACAGATGGAGAGAATGACTTTTGAGGGCAAAGGTAATGAAGAAACTGTATTTGCTAGCCAGGGAAACTTTTCAGGTGAACGAAATAAACGAGTTGTTTTTGAAACAAAAGATGGTTTACCTGAGGATTTAATGCATGAATTAGCAAAGGAAGCAATAGGTGGGAAAAATGTTTCTCAAGTGGTTTTTAATAGTTATGGGCATTCCTCTAGTTCTTCTAGTGCTGCTAGCTTGGATGAAGACGAAAAAATATTGAATGATTATCGTACTCGATTTGAGGAAGTGTTACGCAAAGTATACAAAGAACAAAGTAATGTTTATCGATTATTTAGAGATGATTTAGACCCAATTCCAATCAAAGATTGTTATATTAATCTTGCTATTATTCAGGAGTATAAAACACAAGAGGAAAAAGATTTATTTGAGTCGAAAGTTGATTCGCCAGCGCCAACAGATTGGCGGCAGTTTCTACAGCAGATGAAATCGTCTTCGTCACCACTATCGTCTTCGTCACCACCGCTGCGCGCCAAGGAGAGCGATAGCTCAAGGCGCGTAGTCCGCGGAAGCCGAGGCTTGTCATCGCAAACGGAGTTGCCGGAAAGCCAACGCTCGCAGGCAAGCGCAGTAAGCGATGACAAGCTATCCTCGGCGTCGAGTCACTTGAGAGGCGATCTGCAGTGTGCGTCAGTACACGTAGGAATCGGTGACGAGGACGGCCGCGGCAACTTAGGTAGTCACGTTAGCGAGTCGATTTTGGGCATGGATGAACGAAATCTTTCACGAGATAGTGACTCAATTGTATCGTCTTCGTTACCACCACCACGAGAATGGCGGCAGTTTCTACAGCAGATGAAATTGTCTTCGCCATTACTGCCGCGACTACGAAAGAATATAGATGAAATAAAACGTGATGCTAGCAATGATATTTTTGAAAAACTCCACAATCCAACCCAGTCTATTTTGCCAGCAGATATCTTTAAGCTGAACATTAGTCAAGAAGAACAGCTGATAGAAAAAGGTAAGATAGAAACTGTATCAATTACAGGCCGTGCTGGTGCTGGAAAAAGTACGTTTTGTCACTATTTAGTATATCTGTGGGCGACTAAAACCATATGGAAAGATAACTCTGAATCGAAATATGTAATTTGGATCCCACTAAGAGAATTAATTAGCTATGCACATTCAACTGAAGCAGCTAGTCAAGAGAGATCGATAGTAGGATTTCTTTATCAACAAGGCGATTTAGGACATCAGGGAGAAGTGCAATTAGGTGATGTTTTAAGAAAGGAAATGCCTAACCGTAAGATCTTAGACAGGTTGCTTGATGAAGCTGAAGGCCAAACATGCTATGTCTTGGATGGGTATGATGAACTGGGTAATTTACCTGAAGGTCATATCGTCTGGAAGTTAGTGAATGCCTTGCTAAAGAAAAAGTATTACATTGTTACAACACGACCACATTACTCACATAAATTCGAAGTAGATAGGCGTCTAGAGATTATGGGTTTTGTTGACGAGAATATTAATGCCTATATTCAGCAATATTTTCAACAAGAAGCTAATTCTGTAGCAGAACTGCAACAAGGGAAAGAGTTATACGATTATCTCGTAAAAAATAAAGTGGTATGGGGTATTGCCCATGTTCCGATTCAGCTTGAGTTAATGTGCTTAATATGGCGGGACAATAAAGATATATTAAGGCGTATTGATGTTAAACATCTGACAATGACAGCGCTTTACTCTGTGCTAACAAACTATTTGTTGCAGCGTTATTTAGAAAGTCTATCTGGTAGAAGTCGTTATCCAGAGCAGCCAAAAGTCAAAACAGAAAAATATATTGAAAAAAAATGCGAAATAGAAATATGTTTGCTGGAATATATTGCGTTAAAAGGGTTATTGTGTAGTGAGTTATTAATCACTTCTGATATTGTTGAAGATGCATTGGATTTTGCTAGGGAGAAATTTGGAATTGCTGATATTGATTTGCAATCGGTATTAGAGACGGGGTTAATTAAGAGTGTTGGTGCAGGAAAAAATAGAAGCTACTATTTTTTACATTTGACCTTTCAAGAATATTTTGTCGCATCACATATTAAAAAGAGTTTAACAAAAAAAGCACCTTGGTGTTTGGCAGATTGTAATATTCAATTTCGTGATGGCAGTGTTTCACGACCTTATCAAAATGCTATGGATTTTATCACTTGGCGTAAATACAATGCGCGCTATGAAGTGGTATGGTGGTTTGTTGTAGGACTGCTTTCTAAAGAAAATAAAACTGAAACATTATTAAATGTCATCAAAGTTTCTCCAAACGATACCTTAAATTTACGTAACGCATTATTGTTAATAAGATTGTTAGAAGAAGATCAGAAAAATCATTCTCAAGCGTATTGGCAACGTTTATTTCAAAAGATTAGTGACTATTGCTTATTTTCTGCAGGTTATACTGGCAAGTTAGAGTATGATTTGTTAAGTCAATTTAACGAGCGATTAGTCCATGCATTGAGTTTAAGCCCATTTCTTGTGTCGAATAAAGGATTGTTAGATCCGATAATGAAAACGCGTTTAGATCTGGGTGTGCATGATGATTCAAATCAAAAAAAACAACTGCTGAGATTTCTGAAAAATTTAGGGCTGCGTGATGTCGCATTAAGTGAAGGTATTATAAATAATTTATTTAAATTAGTTTCTGCTGAATCAGTATCTGGTTTTTCTTCAGAAGCATCTGTGATATTACAGAGACAGACATCATTTGTTGAAAGTGCGCAGCGGCATGTTATAAAGATTTTTGTAGATGACGGTAAAGCTAATGTTGTCGTGTATGATCAAATAATGTCAGGGCAGACTAAATGGTTTATTTCTGAAAAGTTAGAAACTGAACTAATAGCAAAACTAAATTCTGATGTTTGGAATGTCAAAGAAAGTGCGATTGATTGCTTGGCAAGAAGCAAATTACTCAGCATTAAAGGACAGTCTGCTTTTATTAATATTCTCAGTACAGGTAATAAACAACAACAAGAAGTCGTCTTAGCGATCCTGTCGAAAGTTGACTTTACGCTTTGCTCTGAACTGCAATTACAATTGATTTGCATGCTATCTAATACAGAAAGTTGGTCATTTTTTCAAATGCTTCGCGATATTTTGTATAAGCAAGAAACGATACTTGAAGATTCCGCAGATCAATTATTCATATTATTGGGTGGCAAACAAAAAGCGTTACACGACATTGTGGTAAAGTTATTAAAAAAGCATTTGCAAAATCAAGAAGCAAAGTTGAGATTTGAGAAGAAACATGCAGGAGAAAAGTTTGAGCATTATAGGGCATTGCTTTGTGAGATAGACCACGAATTGCCAAAAAAAGAAAACCCACAGCCTGATGTAGGGATAGATACAGAGATAATTAATATTCTAGTTCGACAACAGGGTATGTCCGACGAGACAATTCAAATTTGCTTATCAGAGGTTACTGGTAGTGAGAAATTGCAAAATAGTTTAGTGGAAGTTGCGTTTGATGATGGCAATCCAACACAAAGTGAAGCTCGTAAAGCGTTAGAATCACAACGATTGCTGTGCGACAATATTCAATGTCGTCTTGTTAGTTCATTAGATAATATGAATCAAAGTATTAGAGATTTTGCAGATACTATGCTGAAAAAACAAACAAAATTATGTGAACTTGCACAAGGAAAATTAGTTGATCTGCTCTACAGCAGATTTTCTAATCTCCAAAAAATTGCTAAAGCGATTTTGGCAGCACAAATTGAACTTGACGGATTTACGCAACAAGCGTTGGTGAGCATGTTGACAAAGCAGGGTCATCTTGCTTCTATTGGGTATGAATTACTTGAAAAACAAAAAAGGTTAATTCCTTTTGTACAATGTGAGTTGGCTGTATTATTTCAAGATAAAAACAAACTAAATTTAAACCAAATTTTAAAAAATCAAAAAATACTTCATCCAAATACACAATTGGTTTTAGTGGATTGTTTGATTCATGAAGATATTAACATTGCAGATAATACAAAAGAATTATTATCGTCACAGCCCCGGCTTGATACTAATGCTCAAGTAAGACTTGTTAAATTATTAAGTGATTTTGATCAGCATCATGTTAGACACATTATTAATATGGTCAGCGTTTTAGAAAATAAAGGTACGCCTACTGTCCCGCTAAAGTTAACACTACTAAAAATATTTCAACATGATAAATCTTTAAAAGCTGATCGTATTGATTTTTCACATACTCCTGATGAAATGAAAAAAATGATAGCTAAGGTATTAAATAAATATGATTTATCTTCTGTGTTATTGGGAGAAGAATCTGTATATTTAAGTAACCTAGACCAGATTTGTATGGATGATCAATATTTTTTTGGTTCAATCTATACTTGTTTTGCTTCCACACCAATTGATATCTTATTTGAATATCAGCAACAGGTTAGCTATTACTCATGGTTAGCCAAACTTATTGTGAAACGGTGTGTAAGAGAAGTGGCCCCGATATGCTATGAAAAAAGTACACACACATTGTTTTCTTATTCATATCCAACACAACAGCAGTTATCGATATATTCCCCTGAAACGGCTAGTCAGTTTTTCAAAGAGATGGAAAAATTCCTTAAAGAAAATGATATGCAATTATGTGAACAACCTATTATGGGGAGTGATGGTGAAGGTATAGAGTTTTATGGATTAGGTGAAGAAGAGGAGACTGATTCGAAAGAGGAAGTTCAAAGCACTGGTTATCCAGGTGATACTATTGGTGCAGCATCTACGATGGCATCGATGGGAATGATGCCACAACCACCTAGCTTTGATTTTACCGAGGATCCCCAAGTAGGGAGTGACAGATCATCTGCAATACGGTTAGGGATAAGTAAGACGCCATGAACATATTAATAACTGGCGGTACGGGTTTTATTGGTAGTCACTTAATTAAGTATTTAATTCAAGACAATCATCATATCATTGTGCTGACTAGACGTTCGGTTAACACATCACCGCAACCAGTGCATTTTGTACGTACACTACAAGACATTGATCCTGGTAAATCCATTGATGTGATTATTAATCTTGCCGGTGCACCAATTGATAAGCGGTGGAGTGACGCTTACAAGCAAACGTTAATTGATAGTCGTATTGATACAACTAACGCGATTATTAATTGGATCTCGCGTGCACGAACATTACCCACAACACTGATCAGTGCTTCTGCAATTGGTTATTATGGTTCACAAGGTGCTACACCATTAGATGAAGATACCAATTGTCATGATGAATTTACTCATAGGTTATGTAAACAATGGGAATCCACTGCATTGACAGCCCAGGCATTGAGCGTGCGCACGGTGATAACTCGCTTTGGTATTGTGCTGGGTAAACAAGGTGGTGCATTAAAACGCATGTTGCCTGCTTTTCGTTTAGGTTTAGGGGGACAATTGGGTGATGGTAAACAGATGATGTCGTGGGTACATATTGATGATGTATGCCGTGCGCTTCTATTTTTCATTCAACATCCTGAATTATCGGGTGCGTTTAATCTAACTGCTCCACAGGCTGTCACTAATGCTGAATTTACCCACGTACTGGGTAAACAATTAAGACGTCTAACCTGTTTTAACCTACCTGCTTGGGTAGTTAAGCTATTGTTTGCTGAAATGGGAGAGACGTTATTATTAAAGGGGCAACAGGTGATTCCAAAACGGTTAACCGATGCAGGGTTTACCTTCACCTATTCGACGTTGGCAGTAGCGCTGAGTCACTTACTAAATTAATCCTATGTTCGCTTTAATACAATGATAAATCGCATCATTTTCAATCATGTTATGTGTTTCACTGCCAGCCTGTTCATGCTATCCTTTTGCCGAAATTTGGCCAATTATACGCTTCG
This sequence comes from Gammaproteobacteria bacterium, assembly GCA_965116795.1. Classification (GTDB taxonomy): domain Bacteria; phylum Pseudomonadota; class Gammaproteobacteria; order JAJFKG01; family JAJFKG01; genus JAJNDI01. The sequence continues at coordinate 2,323,450 of OZ220716.1, read as the reverse complement.
CGTTTTGAATATATAGTTAAAAATGGTCAGTTTTTGATGCCCTGAAAAAGAGGAGCTACCAATGGTATTGATTAGCATCGTTATTGGACTGGTTTTAGAAAAATATTGTGATATGGGTAAGGTATTATCACGATTTACTTGGTTTCCTGCTTATTTACGCACTTGCCAACCTATATTAGCGCCGTGTGCACGATTAACACCATTTTTGGCGGTGGCGCTTGCGGTATTATTACCCGTGATCATCATTGGGCTATTGTATTGGATGGTATGTGGTTGGTTGTTTGGTGTCGTGGGTTTGCTGTTTAATATCATTATCCTAATTTACTGTTTAGGTCCAGCAACGTTACACAGCCAATGGCAAGCGTACCTTAATACGAAACAAACACATGACGCCACCACAGCTAGTGCTGCAATGGCAGATTTAAGCAGTGACTTACCGGAATACACTCCAGATGAGACAACAGCATTGCCATCATTATCACAACATTTGTTATTACAAGCGTATTGCCGCTTATTTGCTGTGTTATTTTGGTTTACTGTATTCGGTTGGGTAGGTGCATTAGTATATCGCTTAATTGCGCAAAGTCGTACGGCCACGCTTGATGATCCACTTGATGGTATTGCACGTGCCAGTGCTTGCATTCAAGCTGGATTAGATTGGATCCCAACGCGGGTATTTGCACTGATATTGATGTTGGTAGGTACATTTGGCCCAGCGTTTGGAGTATGGTGCCGTCATCTGATTAGTGGACTGGAACGCAGTTACGCGATCATTATTAATACTGCCAGTGCTGCGTTATCATTACCTGCAACATCGACACACGACGATGTGTTAGCTGGCAAGGAAACCGCTTTGTTGATTGAACGCAGCTTAATTGTTTGGGTAGTCGCTGTAGCATTGCTCACTATCGGTCGTTTGATTGGGTGATACGAGACGGAAAGCCTGGATTCTGGACTCGCCCATGGAATGGGCGAGTCCAGAATCCAGTTTTAGGTAAACTTGAAAAAAACAATAAAGAGATGAAATGAGGTAGTTATGCCAATATACGAGTATCAGTGTTGTGGGTGTGGGCATACCTTAGAAACAATACAAAAAGCCAGTGATGCGCCATTATGTACTTGTCCGGCTTGCAATAAAGATACACTGGAGAAATGTATATCAGCAACGAGCTTTCGCTTAAAAGGTGACGGTTGGTATGTGACTGACTTTAAAGATAAGGGCACTCAAAATAGTACATCAACCAATACCGACAACAATACAAATAAAAATAACAAGACAGATGATAACAATAAAACAACATCAACAACGGAGTCATCTACAACGGATAGTACGACAACATCATCTACAACAGATGAATCATAAACAGTCATGGAGATGAATACATGAAAAAGAGCGGTTTGATTGCCTTAATACGACGTTATTTAATCGCAGGTTTATTAGTATGGTTACCATTATTAGTGACTTTTATCGTATTGCGTTTTATCGTCAATATTTTAGATAAAAGTTTAGAATTATTACCCCAGCATTATCAGCCCAGTGAATGGGGATTAACCATACCAGGTATAGGGGTGCTGTTTTCGATTATCGTGTTATTTGCTACCGGTATATTAGTAACCAATTTCCTCGGTAATAAGTTAATGGGAGTATGGGAACATATTGTAAAACGTATTCCCTTTGTGAATACGATCTATACCGGAGTGAAACAAGTGTTAACAACCCTGCTTTCGTCTAATGAGCAATCATTTCGTAAAGTGATGTTGGTTGAATATCCACGACGTGGGTTATGGCATATTGCATTTTTAACTGGGCAGAATTTTGCAGCGGCTGAACAGCAAGCAGGCGAGCCCGTGTATACTTTATTTATCCCAACAACACCCAATCCAACATCGGGATTCTTAATTATTGCTCCTTGCAGTGATGTGATCGAATTAAACTTATCGATCGATGATGCATTAAAGATGATTATTTCCTTGGGCGTTGTGCGCCCGCAAGCAGTAGACAGTTTATCCCCAGTTAAACATGAACAATAATTAGCGTAATAAAGAGTAGATGAGCGAGTAAAACCTATGCGAAGTCATTATTGTGGCATAATTACCCAAGCACAAGCAGAGCAAACCGTTACGGTAGTCGGTTGGGTACACCGACGTCGTGATCACGGTGGGGTCATTTTCTTTGATGTGCGTGATCGTACCGGGATGTTGCAAGTTGTGTTTAATCCAGATGATCACGACAATTTTGCATTAGCAGAGAAAGTACGTAATGAATATGTGGTGCAAATCGTCGGGCAAGTGTGTAAACGCCCAGCGGGTAGTGCTAATCCAAATTTAACCAGCGGTGAGATTGAAGTCATTGGCAGTCAGTTAACGATATTAAACACCGCCGATCCACTGCCATTTCAATTGGATGATTATCAGCCGGTTAGTGAAGAAGTATCACTACATTATCGTTATTTAGATTTGCGCCGCCCACAAATGCAAGAGTGTTTTCAATTACGTCATCGTGTATCCCACGTTATTCGCAATGAATTAGATCAGCAAGGTTTTCTAGACATTGAAACGCCAATGTTAACTAAAGCTACCCCAGAAGGTGCGCGCGATTATTTAGTCCCAAGTCGTACCCATCGCGGCCAATTCTTTGCACTGCCACAATCACCACAAGTATTTAAACAATTATTAATGATGTCAGGGATGGATAAGTATTATCAAATCGTGCGTTGTTTTCGAGATGAAGATCTACGTGCCGATCGCCAACCTGAATTTACCCAACTCGATGTTGAAATGTCATTTGTCCATGAGCAAGATGTGCAGCAATTAACTGAACAATTGCTGGTGACGGTATTTAAACAGGCATTGAATGTTGAACTGCCAACGCCATTTCCTCGTTTAACCTATCAAGAGGCGATGACACGTTATGGTAGTGATAAACCTGATTTGCGCATCCCCTTGGAATTAGTCGATGTGGCCGATTTAGTTACCGATGTTGATTTTAATGTGTTTGCCAAACCGGCAGCTGACCCAGCGAGTCGAGTTGCTGTATTGCGGGTGCCCCAAGGGTGTGAATTAACCCGTAAAGAGATTGATGATTACACCAAATATGTAAGTCGTTATGGTGCGCGTGGGTTAGCCTATATCAAAGTCAATGATATCGATGCAGGTATGGATGGTTTGCAATCGCCAATTTTAAAGTTTTTCCCTGAACAGACGGTGCAATCCATTTTAACCCGAGTTAATGCCAGCAGTGGTGATGTGATTTTCTTTGGTGCAGATAAAGCCTCGGTTGTGAACGATGCATTGGGTGCGTTGCGCGTCAAAATCGGACTTGATCGCAACTTAATTGAGGGTGAATGGGCACCGGTGTGGATTGTTGACTTTCCAATGTTTGAATTAGGTGAGGGCAATCATTGGCAGCCATTGCATCATCCGTTTACTGCACCGGTATGTGATAAAGATACGTTGCAACAGGCGCCAGCGCAGGCATTGTCGCGTGCATATGATATCGTATTAAATGGTTATGAAGTGGGTGGTGGTTCGATTCGTATCCATGAACGTGACATGCAGCAAACGGTGTTTAACTTATTAGGCATTAGTCCTGACGTGGCTGAAACTAAGTTTAATCATTTATTAAATGGATTGCGTTATGGGTGTCCGCCGCATGGTGGTATTGCCATTGGGTTAGATAGGTTAGTCATGTTAATGACGGGTGCGCATTCGATTCGTGATGTGATTGCCTTCCCTAAAACGCAATCAGCACATTGTCCATTAACCAATGCACCATCGCCTGCTGAACCAGCACAATTAGTTGAATTGGGTATCCGTTTGATCCCAGATGAGCCAACGTGAATAATTGTATCTACTTAGATTACGCAGCTGACACGCCGCTTGATCCTAACGTTGTGGAAATAATGTCAACACACTTACGCGATCCACATTGTGTTGGCAATGCTGCATCACTGCAACATGCGTATGGTAGGCATGCGGCCAGTTTAGTTGAAACGGCAGCACAACAGGTTGCACAACTGATTGCGGCTGAGCCACAGCATATCGTGTGGACTTCTGGTGCTACTGAAGCGAATAATCTAGCCATTCAAGGGATAGCCAATGCCTATCAATCACGTGGCAAACACATTATTACCAGTGCTACAGAACATAAAGCCGTATTAGATGTGTGTGCTGAATTGGCAACGCGTGGGTATACGATTACGTATGTTAAGCCGAACACCAATGGTGTCATTGCGATAGATGATATTGCTAATGCAATACGTGATGATACGGTATTAGTCTCAATCATGCATGTCAATAATGAAACCGGTGTGATTCAAGATATCGAACGCATTGGGAAAGTAACTAAACAACGTAATGTATTATTCCATGTCGATGCAGCACAAAGTGCAGCAAGAGTGCCGATCGATGTCAAACGTATGGGTATTGATCTATTATCCTTATCAGCACACAAGTTATATGGTCCTGATGGTATTGGTGCGTTATACATAGCACCATCAATACAGTTATCACCGTTATTTTATGGTGGAGGACAGCAACGTAGATTACGTCCAGGAACGTTACCCGTATTGCCAATTATAGGTATGGGTGCAGCGTGCCAACAAGTCATTGAGCAGCGTGCTACGGATGCGATGCGGATTAGTGAATTAACTAAACGATTATGGGATGGGATGCACACTATTGGTGATGTTGAGTTACACGGTGATCTGAATCAATTAGCGCCAGGTTTTTTAAATGTAAGTTTCGCACACATTGCTGCAGATGCATTAATTACTGGATTAACCGATATTGCCGTTTCAGCCGGATCGGCTTGCATGAGCACGAGTACCGCACCATCATATGTATTATTAGCGATGGGAAAGCGCAGCCAAGCAGTACACAATGCGATTCGTTTTAGTCTGGGACGGATGACAACGGTTGAAGATATTGATAATGCCATTGTGCATATTCGTGCAGTCGTCAAACGGTTACGTGAGCTATCACCTTTATGGGAGATTGCACAGACCGGTGTGGATGTAGACAATTATCCTTGGCAGGTGACTCAATGATAGACTACAACCATACTATATTAGCCCGTTTTCATCAGGCAAATTATGCGGGTTGTTTAACTGAAGAAAAACAAGTGTATACAGCCATGTTAGGGTCACCGGCGCAAGGCGCGGTTGTTAAACTGAGTATTGCAGTGGCTAACGATCGGATTACACGTGCAGTGTTTAAAGCCTATGGTAGCCCAGGATTAATTGCGGCAGCAGATTATCTATGTGAATTAATTGAAGATATATCGATTGCTAATGCACGACAAATAACTGCTACGACTATTGCGGATGGTTTGACATTGCCGCGTGAATTATTTGGGTGTGCACTATTACTAGAAGATACTTTACGTACTGTATTACAACAATTATCTATGTTGGAGGACAACAATGGCTAATAAACCTAATCAATCTACTGACTCAGCAGTGCCTCAATTTGATCCAAAACACATCGCTGATAGTGATCATGTGTCTATTTCAGAGACTGCTTTAACCCATTTGCGTAATGAGATTGCTAACCGTGGTAACGGAATTGGGGTGCGTTTGAGCTTCAAAGCATCAGGATGTAGTGGTTATCGTTATGTAATTGACATTGTTGATGCTGAACAACCTGGTGATGTTACATTTGTCATTGCTGATGACTTTTGTATTTTTGTCGCGGCTGATTGTTTTAATGATATCCGCGGTAGTCGTATTGATTATGTCAGCAAAGGGTTGAATAAAGTCATTGAAATTGCCAATCCCAATGTGACAAGTGAATGTGGTTGCGGTGAGAGTTTTACTACGAAGTGATTAGGGTCATATAATTCTAACGAACCTATTTTAATAATGGCAATTGTACTGAAAAAATTACTTTTCAATTATTATCTTTTCCTTGTTCCCTCTTTTCCGTCATCCCGCGGCTTGACCGCGGGATCCAGAGAATAGAGTATATTATTCTGATATTCACCGTCGTTTTATCTCTGAGCTTTGTTCCCTGGATCCCGCGGTCAAGCCGCGGGATGACGGCTGTAGGAGAGAGTTGTTATAGTCAAGCCACGGGATACGGATTACCAGAGGAAAGGTTTCTTATAGTATTTTACTGCAATAAAATCCGACACTCTGTTAACAATTGTGTTTGTGCTAAACTAACACTTTCTTACACTTAAACAATGCATTAATTCTACTAGATAGCCGTGTAATTAACATAGTATGAATACATTTGAAAGCAACAACATTAGCCTTTATGGAGAAAATGGCAGGGAATGGTTAGCAACATTAGCTGATATTACCACAGCGGTAGCGAAGCAACATGAGTTAACCCAACTGCAACCGATTGCTAATTTGAGTTATAACTATGTTGTTACTGGGTATCAACATAATAAACCTATTATTTTAAAACTATCACTTGATTATTTAGGCCTGCGCAAAGAAGCACAAGCTTTAAATACGTTTAATGGACATGGAGCTGGCCAGGTATTGGCGGAAGGTAAGGGGTATTTAATAACAGAGCGAGCCATCCCAGGCACTTCACTTAACACCTATTTCCCAAACAATGATGATCAATCAATAGTTATCTTGTGTCGGGTAATAGCAAGATTACACCAGGCACCTATAGCCAACAATCATCACTTTCCAACACTTCGAGATTGGTTAGCTGTATTCGAACAACCATTAGCAATACCGGAACGTTATCTTAATAAAGCAAGGATGTTACGAGATAAATTGCTGAACACCTCAACTAAAACAGTATTGTTACATGGTGATTTACACCATGACAATCTATTACAACATGACAATGATTGGATGGTGATTGATCCAAAAGGTGTGGTAGGCGATCCGGTATATGAAGTCTGTGCATTTATTAGAAATCCTATTCCAGATTTGTTAGCAGTAGAAGATCCAAACGCGATCATCAATAATCGTATCTCACAATGCGCAGCAATGTTAGGTTATGCTGAACAACGAATACGAGATTGGTTTTATGTGGATTCAATATTAAGCTGGGCATGGCAATTACAAGATGGACTTGATTCAAGCTATTGTCAGTCATTAATTGAAACTTGGGAGTAGAAAGGTGTCGATATGTAAAAAAATGCACGCTACCACTTTCCTGCGGCCGTCATCCCGCGGCTTGACCGCGGGATCCATGAGAACAAATCTACGTTAGTAAAAAACAAGGTAAATATTAATATAATATACTCGATTCTCTGGATCCCGCGGTCAAGCCGCGGGATGACGGACTGTAGATGAAAGATAGTTGTTATAATCAAGCTACAAGATATGAGTTATCAGCAAAAAAGCTTCTTATAGTATGTTACTGTAATAAAATCTGACACTCTGTTAACAGTTGCATATATGCCTAAACTAGTATTTTCTTACACTTAAACCATGCATGAATTTGATGCATTATGTGTAACGTCAACTAAACAACTACTCAAAACTACTTGGAAAAGGATTAGGTGAATCATCAGTGGTTGCTGGTGATATTTGTTGAGTAGGGGGTGTCGATAATTCTTGTGATGTTGGTAATGCTGGAAATAGATTCAGTGGGCTAATCGGTGCTGTTAGTGTTTTGCTGAGATTGGAAGAATCAATAGAATCTAAGGATGAATGACTTCCTTCTTTCCGTCGCTTACCTTCCCGACAGATGTTACCTATTTTGTTTTCTTTGCTTTGATCTCCACTAATTTTACGTTTTCTGTCGTCATTGACAGGACTATTATGCTGAACAGGAGGCGATGCACTAGTTAACGGTGTGGTCAATGTTTCTGGTATTGGTGCTGGTCTTAATTTAACTTGTATTTCTATTGTGTAGCCAGCATCAATAACGTGAGTATGTTGTTTGGCGATCATAAAACCTGCTACAGAATTAAATAGTGTTTGATGAACACAATGTTTATTTTGCGTTAAGCTATCTTGACTCAACTCTTTTGGTAATTCCAATGTAAATTTAAAGATTAGAAATATATTATTTAGTGTCCGCCATTTAGAAAATTGATCTGGTTCTAGTTGATCCTGTTCATCATCACCATTGCAAATTGTTGGAAAAACAGATGTTCTAATATGGTCTTCTAGTTGATCATGAATATCATCTAAAGAAGTAAGTGTTGTAGAGTGTATATTTTTAACTTTACATGTTAAAAACAATGCTATTAATCGGTCAGTAGGATAGTGCGAATGACAAGATGTGCTTGAATCATTAGAAGTGGTTTCATTACTAACCGAACGATTAGATGAGCCTGATTTTCTTGGCATATGTCCTCCTTGTGTAACATATTGATCTAAAATAATTAACCAAGTAGTAAATGACATTACAGTTGGTTTATTGATTATTATCGGATGGATAGTAGGTTAAAGTAATCGTAGTTGTATCGTCAAACATAAGTATTATCAGCGTAAAATAAAGTTAACTCAACACACAACTACACAGCAGCTAAGTTGTCTGAAAAATAGCATAACTTAGTGTTTTTACCAATGGTTAACAATAGACGCTCTACTAAGTCAATCAATTACAAACTTTATTTATCCCGGTTTGAAACTAATATCAAAAGGACTCGGTAAATTGAACGGATCTAACTGTGATTGTCGTTCTAATTCGGCAACTTCGGCAATAAATTCCTGTAGCATCTCCTCCTGCGATGGTGATGGCGGACAAAACAGAGTTGGACTGTTAGGTGCTGTCAATGATGGGGCTTCAGCAGATAGTGAATTTGCAGACAATTCGTTGTCGCCAACAGCAACAGGTTGTGAAGCTGATGAACTACTTTCTCCTTTTTCTCGTTTATTTTCTCTTGTATTACTATCGTCATCAGTTGATCTTGACCGCTTTGCGCCAGCAGTGGGTGTGCTTGACTCTAATGTACTTGATGCTGACATGCTTGATGAAGATGATGATGACATGTTTGGCTGATCTACTGTGTTGATTATAGGCGTGTTTGCTGGTTCTAACGATAGAACATGAGTACCAACTGTGTTTATTGAAAATTCAGTAATATCTCCCTTATTCTTTTTATCTAACAAGAAATTGTTAATAGTTCGATAAAGTTGTTCACAGATTTGAGTATTTATTGCTGTAAAATGTATTTGACGTTTTGTTGTAAGTGGTAAGTTAATGCTGAAATTCATCGTTCCTTGCTCTTCCGTTAACTGTCCTTGCAGGTTAGGTTCGAAGTAATTGAAAAGCGGGAGGGTGTTACAAAACAACTCCCTTATCGTCTCTATTAGTTCTTGACGACATTTTCTTGGTGAATCTGAGCCAATACTTAATAGTGGTATACGGCCACAGTCAAGACAAGACCGCATGTATTGCTGAGAAAATTCAGCATCTATTTTACACTCTAATAGTAGATTTATCCTAGTACCACCTTGAATTATAGTAAGCCTTCTAATATTGCGGGGTGATATGGTGGTGTTTAGACTGAACGTACTTGTCGACGTTTTTTTTCGTGGCATATTTCCTCCTTGATTTAGTGCATTGACTGAGACACTTGGCCAGTAGTAGGTAGAATGAAGGCCAACGCTGATAATGAACGTTACCAGACGAACAGTAGGCTAAAGGAGAATAACTGGGTCTGTCAAATAGTGTATTATCAACGAGCAATTTTAATCCAATACTACGTTCCTTTTAGTGGTGGAAGTGGCTATAATCGCAGCCACTTTTTTATTGGCTGAATGGTTGTTCAATGGAAATGACTTCGAGCAACAGTTCAGCCTGATTGTCAAATTAATACAGTGGAGTAACGCGATGAATCTGCACGAATATCAGGCAAAACAATTGTTGTCCGATTACCACATTCCAGTTCCACCAAGCGAAGTTGCTTGGAACGTGGATGATGTTCTTAACAGTGCTAATAACTTAGGTGGCGATCGCTGGGTAGTGAAAGCACAAGTGCATGCTGGTGGTCGCGGTAAAGCTGGTGGGGTGCGTTTAGTTAGTAGCAAAGAAGAATTAACCGATGCAGCAAAGGCATTACTCGGCACCCGCTTAGTGACCTATCAAACTGATGAGTTAGGCCAGCCAGTTAATCAATTGTTGGTTGAAGCGCCGTGTAATATTGCACGTGAATTGTATCTTGGTGCAGTGATCGATCGTGCCAAACAACGCGTTGTGTTTATGGCGTCCACGGAAGGTGGTGTCGAGATTGAAACGGTTGCTGAGGAAACGCCAGAGAAGATCTTGCAAGTGGTGATGGACCCATTAGTGAAGGTCCAACCGTATCAGTGTCGTGAATTAGCCTTTGGTTTAGGTTTAAAAGGTGATCAAATCAAACAATTTACCAAATTGCTGACTAGCCTTGGCAAGATGATGGTAGACAACGATTTAAGTTTATTAGAAATCAATCCATTGGTCGTGACTGCAGAAGGCGATTTATTATGTCTTGATTGTAAAATGAATATCGATGATAACGCCATGTATCGACAACCAGCATTGCGTTCACAGCGCGATACGTCACAAGAAGATGATCGTGAAAACCGTGCACGTGATTGGGAATTAAATTACATTGCTTTAGACGGTGATATTGGTTGCATGGTTAATGGTGCTGGTTTGGCGATGGCAACCATGGATTTAGTCAAATTACACGGTGGTAATCCCGCTAACTTTTTAGATGTAGGTGGTGGAGCAACCAAAGAACGGGTCACCGAAGCATTTAAGATCATTTTGTCTGACAGCAATGTGAAAGCAGTATTAGTCAATATCTTCGGCGGTATTGTGCGTTGTGATTTGATTGCAGATGGCATCATCGGCGCAGTTGCCGAAGTGGGGATCAACGTGCCTGTGGTGGTACGTTTAGAAGGTAATAATGCAGAACTTGGTGCACAAAAACTCAATGACAGTGGGTTAAATATTATTGCAGCAAATAGTTTAGATGATGCAGCAAAACAAGTTGTGGCAGCCATAGGAGAATAATGTGAGTATTTTAATTAATTCTGATACAAAAGTAATTTGCCAAGGGTTTACCGGTAAGCAAGGCACGTTTCATTCTGAACAGGCGATTGCTTATGGTACTAAGATGGTGGGTGGAGTAACACCGGGTAAAGGTGGACAAACGCATTTAGGGTTACCGGTATTTAATACGGTACACGATGCAGTACAAGCAACCGGTGCCGATGCCAGTGTGATTTATGTGCCAGCACCGTTTTGTAAAGATTCGATCATTGAAGCAGCTGATGCTGGCATTGAATTAATTGTGTGTATTACCGAAGGGATCCCAACGTTAGATATGTTAGATGCTACGGTGTATTTACACAATAATACTAACGCGCGGTTGATTGGACCAAATTGCCCAGGGGTAATTACTCCAGGTGAATGTAAAATTGGGATCATGCCAGGACATATTCATCAACCGGGTAAGGTTGGGATCGTGTCGCGTTCTGGTACATTAACCTATGAAGCGGTTAAACAAACCACGGACTTAGGTCTAGGGCAGAGTACTTGTGTTGGGATCGGGGGTGATCCAATTCCAGGCAGTAACTTTATTGATATCTTGGCATTGTTTGAAGCCGATCCAAAAACAGAAGCAATTATCATGGTTGGTGAAATTGGTGGTAGTGCGGAAGAGGAAGCTGCTGCATTTATTAAAGAAAATGTAACTAAGCCAGTTGTTTCTTACATTGCTGGGGTAACAGCACCACCGGGTAAACGCATGGGACATGCCGGTGCGATCATCGCCGGCGGTAAAGGGACAGCTGCTGAAAAGTTTGCTGCACTTGAAGCAGCCGGTGTAACAACAGTTAAGTCACCGGCAGAAATGGGCAATGCATTGCTTGACAAGATAAATAAGTAAATTGTCATCACACAGTTTAAAGGATGTGACAATGGGCAAAACGGGCGTATTACTGATTAATTTAGGTACGCCAGATGATCCAAGCGTTACTAGTGTCCGGCGTTATTTACGTGAGTTTTTGTTAGATCCACGAGTGATCAATTTACCTGCTGTATTGCGTTGGTTATTAATTTACGCAGTAATTTTGCCATTCAGATCTCGCCGAAGTGCTGATGTATATCGTCAAATCTGGACGGCAAACGGATCACCATTGCGTCAACATACTATTGATTTAGCCAAGGCAGTTGGTGAGCGATTAGGCACGTCTTACCACGTTGTTAGTGCCATGCGTTATGGTAAGCCGTCAATTGCTGCAGCAATCACACAATTACAATCGTGTCAGCGCGTGATTGTACTACCACTATTCCCACAATATTCATCTGCAGCAACTGGATCAGCAATTGAGCGGGTATTACGTGACTATGCAACGCAATCACATATCCCACAGTTAACGATTATCAATAACTTTTATCAAGAACGGCACTTTATTAATGCTTATGTACAATTGATTACGCCATTTGTTAGGACATCAGATACATTTTTATTATTTAGTTATCATGGATTGCCTGAACATCAGATTAACAAAGGTGCTTGTGATCCACACTGTGATCATAAACAAGCTTGCTCGATGATGAGTGAGCAGAATGTGCGGTGTTATCGTGCTCAGTGTTACCATACATCCAAGGCTATCGCCTCTGCATTGCAATTGTCACCATCGCGTTACACAACCTCGTTTCAATCCCGTCTTGGTCACATACCATGGATTAAGCCATACACCGATCAGCAATTAATCGAATTGCACAGGCAAGGTGTGAAACATCTAGTAGTAGCTTGTCCTTCCTTTGTTGCTGATTGTTTGGAAACACTAGAGGAAATTGGTATGCAATTGCGTTCACAATGGCAAGCATTAGGTGGAAACGATTTTACCTTGGCACCGTGTTTAAATACCAATGCAACGTGGGTGAATGCGGTTGCTAAATTGGTCCGTCAACATGCTGAATGAGGTCGTCATTCTGCAGAGCGTCTGGAAGACGCGAGTCCAGAATCCAATCGATATTGAATTAGCAATGAAACATTAATGCTAACCGACGCAGTTTTTAGTATATAAATAACTTATGCTGTAATAACGTCGCATACAGGGTTAATTATGTGTTATGTATGATTAACGTGTCGCAATGAGTATGATGTGCAATAGCATTGGCATTAGAACCCAGTAAACGAGCAATACCATGGCGATCATGACTACCCAGAATAATTAAATCGATGTTATGAGTATTAACAATGTCTGGGATGACTTTTTTAACTGCACCAAACTCAATCAAGCATTGTGTTTCTGGGATGTTTAATTCATTTGCTATTTGTACTATTTGTTTTTTAGCGGTTTCAATTAACGGACTTTGTAAGTCAGCTAATTCTGGGTAACCATATGCAGTAATTGGTTCAATGGCATGTGCGATAAATAATTCTGCATTAAATAAGGTCGCTAGTTGGCGTGCTTTATTAGTGGCAGCTGTGCTAGCATCAGTTAGATCAGTTGCGAGTAATAAACGTTGGTAAGTTGCTGACATGATTAATCCTCCCTGAAAAAATGGTTAACTTAATCTGTGCGCACATGCAACACATCACAATGCGCATGATGACTAACGGCGCTAGCGGTTGAGCCAAGCAATTGACTGATACCTTGTCCGTAGCCACCTAATACGATCAAATCAGTACTGATTTCTTGGGCTACTTCTAAAATTTCTTGTTTAGCAGAACCAATAGCGATATATGTATGTTCTGGTGGTACTTGTAAGATTTCCGCAAGTTTTTTTAACAGTTTTTCTGCGCGCTGTTCACTAACGGCTTGCAGATCAGTTGAGCCAGCATACCCATAGGTTGGAATTCGCTCGACAACATGGATGATGCTTAACTTTGCGTCATATTGATTGGCAAGTTGCCAAGCTTTATCAGCTACTGCTTTGCCTTTTTCGGTAAGATCGGTACAGAGTAATATATTATGGTACATGTGTTAACTATCTCCTACGTCCCTGTTGATATGACAACTTAGGCTAGCTCGCATTATAGTCAAAATCAAAACGGTGCGCTAATGTTTTAAGTTAGTTTGTAATGATGATAAACATCCAGCTTAGGTTTGGGCAAAATTGGGGTCTTGTGTCTTTTTTACTTTAAAGTGATAGTGCGCGCCAGGTTATGCGAGTGAATAATGAGTGAGTGTATTAGACTTAAGTTTTTGCGATCTATTCTTAAAAAGACAGCCTTTTAGATAACAGATGAGCAAATAATTATGTGTTATTAACACAACAACCTTAGTTTTATTGACAACCCTTGTGCAAAGCAGTAGCATCGGAACGCCAAGCAAGTGAGGTAAAATCTACCTTAAATAAATGGCATGCATAAGTCAAAAGGAAAACAACATGCTCACATCTGTCTATAGCCTCGTACGCACTGTTATTTCCAATTGTTTACCGATTCGCAAGTTAATATCAGCGATATCAATCATATCAGCAACGTTATTACTAAATGGTTGTCCAGCAGAAGGTATGTTGGCGCCAGGGGGACAGATTACTGCAACTGAACTAAAATTATTGATCTTTGCTATTGCATTGATGTTGTTAGTAGTTGTGCCCGTTATTTTCCTCTCATTTTGGTTTGCTTGGCGTTATCGTGCCAGTGCCAATGCACCCTATAAACCAGAATGGTCACACAGTACTAAGTTAGAAATCATTTGGTGGGGGATCCCATGTTTAATTATTTTAGTATTGGGTACGGTTACCTGGTTTACTACCCACAGCCTTGATCCATTTAAACCATTACCTTCAACCAAAAAGCCTATCATCATTCAAACCATTGCATTAGATTGGAAATGGTTATTCATCTATCCAGATTACGGGATAGCGACGATTAACTATATTGAAATCCCTGTTGATCGACCAATCAACTTCAAAGTGTCTTCGGCTGCACCGATGAATTCATTCTTTATTCCACAATTGGCCGGGCAAATTTATGCAATGGCTGGCATGGAAACTCAGTTACACTTGATTGCGAATAAACCGGGTAAATACCGTGGCTTTTCGGCGAATTATACCGGTGCTGGTTTTGCTGAAATGCAGTTTTATGCCAAAGCAACTACTTATGCTAATTTTATGAAATGGATCCGTACTGTACAACGTTCGCCAAAACACTTAACCTGGCAAACTTTTTGGAATCAGTGGGCGAAACAGTCTATCGATGTCCCGCCTACCTACTTTGGTCGAGTAGATGCGCGTTTGTTTGATCATGTAATTAATCATTACAAGATCCCTCATTATCAACCTGGGAAGACTAAATTGAGTCAACTATCCGATCACCACAGCACACACACAAAGGTAGGAACATAATATGTTAGAGGCACTGTTTGGCAAATTAAGCGATCCCCATAATGTATTCCCATATCTTTATGAACCAATTAGTCAACAATTGGTTATTTTAGTCATGTTTATTTTTATTGTGGTAGCGGGTGTTGGGTTAGTAGCCAGTGTAACGTATTTTAAAAAATGGGGTTATTTATGGCGTGAATGGATTACAACTGTTGATCACAAACGCATAGGGATCATGTATTTGGTGGTCGCATTTGTCATGTTATTTAGAGGGTTTGTTGATGCGGCAATGATGCGTGCTCAGCAAGCCATGGCGGTGGGTGATTCATATGGTTACTTAATCCCAGAACATTACGATCAAATTTTCACAGCCCACGGCGTTATTATGATTTTCTTTGTGGCGATGCCATTGATGTTTGCCTTGATTAACTTAGTCATGCCACTGCAGATCGGCGCACGCGATGTCGCGTTTCCGTTTTTAAATGCACTCAGTTTTTGGTTGTTTGTGGTTGGGGTGATCTTAGTCAATATGTCATTGTTGATCGGTAATTTTGCCCAAGCAGGGTGGCTAGCGTATCCGCCTTTTTCTGAATTAGCCTATAGCCCAACTGTGGGAACAGATTATTATATTTGGGCATTGCAGATTTCAGGGGTTGGTTCGTTGTTATCCGGAATCAACTTTTTTGTCACGATTATTAAAATGCGTTGTAAAGGTATGACCTTGATGAAAATGCCGGTGTTTACCTGGACGACATTGTGTGCAATGATTTTAGTGATCATTGCCTTCCCGGTATTAACCATCGCATTAACGCTACTTGGCTTGGACCGCTATTTAGATATGCATTTCTTTACCACGAGTTTTGGTGGCGATCAAATGTTATATGTCAACTTGATTTGGTTGTGGGGTCACCCTGAAGTCTATATCTTAGTGTTGCCAGCGTTTGGCATTTTCTCAGAAGTGGTTGCTACGTTTTCGCGCAAACCGTTGTTTGGTTATGTGACGATGGTATGGGCCACGTTTGTTATTACTATTTTGTCATTTTTAGTCTGGTTACACCATTTCTTTACCATGGGTGCGGGGGGCAATGTCAATGCGTTTTTTGGGCTCATGACGATGATTATCTCTATTCCTACTGGCGTTAAGATCTTTAATTGGTTGTTTACCATGTGCAGAGGGCGCGTCACCATGGGGTTACCGATGTATTGGTTAATGGGTTTTTTCGTTACCTTTACCATTGGTGGGATGACGGGTGTGTTATTGTCAGTGCCAGGTATTGATTTTCAAGTGCATAATAGCGAATTTTTAATAGCGCACTTTCACAATGTGATCATTGGCGGGGTGGTATTTGGCTATTTTTCTGGATTAACCTTTTGGTTTCCAAAAATGTTTGGATTTAAGCTCAATGAACGCTTAGGTAAATATTCATTCTGGTGTTGGATTATCGGGTTTTTTGTTGCATTTGTCCCACTTTATATCCTAGGGGCAATGGGGATGACACGCCGTTTATACCATTACAGTGCCGATACTGGCTTCCATCCATTCTTGGTTGTTGCTGCGATCGGCGCGGCGATTATTGCAGTGGGTGTGGCATTTCAAGTATTACAAATCATTGTCAGTATTAAACAGCGGCATCAAAACCGTGATGTTACTGGTGATCCGTGGGATGGGCGCACTTTATTGTGGGCAACTGCATCACCACCAGCGCATTACAATTTTGCTCATGATCCAGTGGTCGATAGTCGTGATGCATTTTGGCAACAAAAGCAAGCAGGACTTAATATTCAAAATAAACCAAAGAGCCAGCAATTAGCATATGAGCCTATTCATATGCCGAAAAGTACCGCAATGGGATTTGTGATTTCTGTATTTGCCTTGGTGTTTGGCTTTGCTATGGTGTGGCATATTTGGTGGTTGGCGATCGTGGGTTTCGTTGCAATGATCGGCTCTGTTATTCTACGTTCACTTAATTACAATATTGATTATTATGTCACAGCAGAGGAAGTTGCAGCGACTGAATCGGCATGGCAGCAACAATCAGCAGGAATATCATCATGAGTACTCTAAACGCAGCACAAACAGCACATACACATCACGTTGACCGTTCTAAAGACGTATTTGGTTTTTGGATTTACATCATGAGTGACTGCATATTGTTTGCAACCTTATTTGCAACGTATGCTGTGTTACATACTCACAGCTTTGGCGGCCCAACTGCGAAAGACATATTTAGCTTATCATTTGTGTTTACTGAAACCATGTTATTGTTAACCAGCAGTTTCACCTATGGTTTAGCAATGCTGGCGCGTAAGTCAAGTAACCGCAGTGCGGTGACACGTTGGTTATGGGTCACTTTTATTCTGGGGTTAAGTTTTGTCAGCATGGAGGTCTATGAATTTCACGCTTTGTATGTTGAGGGTCATAGTTGGGCAACCAGTGCCTTTTTATCATCCTTTTTTACCTTAGTGGGTACTCACGGATTGCACGTCACCTTTGGTTTAATCTGGATGTTAGCAATGATTTTCCAAGTCAACAAACACGGGATCACACCAGTGACCAAAACCAAGTTAACCTGTCTTGGCTTGTTTTGGCATTTCTTAGACATTGTCTGGATTTTTGTTTTCTCAGTTGTTTATTTAATGGGGGCAATTTAAAATGGCCACACATGATATTGATGTAGACACGGGTGCTGCTTGCGGTACTCACAAATCCTATATTATTGGATTTGGATTATCGATTATTACTACCATCATTGCCTTTTACTTAGTCGGTGCACAGGTATTGGCAACAACTGAGTTATATATTACTATCAGTGGATTAGCCTTAGTACAATTACTGGTACAATTGATTTGTTTTTTGCATTTAAGCATCCATTCTAAAGCGCGCTGGAATTTAGTGAGTTTTATCTTTACTGCAGTAGTAGTATTGATATTAGTCGTTGGCACCTTATGGATCATGTATAACTTATATGCCAATATGGGCATGATGTGATCAGTTTGTGAAACTGATTTCAATTATTAAACCAGGCATTATTGTCGGCAATCTTGTCACGTTATGCGGTGGTTATTTTCTTGCAATCCATCATCATTTTTCTATTCTGCATTTTTTAGCCACCGTGATCGGCATGATCAGTGTGATTGCCTGTGGGTGTATTTTAAATAATTGTGTTGATCGTGATATTGATCGCTTAATGCAACGTACCCAACAACGTCCATTAGCCTGCGGATTAATCTCAGTCAAGTTAGCAATTGGTTATGCAATTGTTTTTGGATTGGTGGGCATTAGCGCATTTTATTTAGGGACTAATATATTAACGTTATCTATTGCGTTAATCGGATTGTTTACCTATGTTGTGGCATATACCATTTGGTTAAAGCGTCGCAATGTGTTTGGTACGATCATCGGTGCGATATCAGGGGCAGTGCCACCGGTGATTGGTTATACCGCAGTGACTAATCAAATTGATATGGTTGCCTTAGCATTATTATTAATATTGTTTTGCTGGCAGATCCCCCATTTTTTTGCAATTGCAATCTGCTATCAAGATGATTATGCCAACGCGCAGATCCCAGTGGTACCGTTAACTCGCAGTATGCTGTATACCAAAGTTAATATGTTGTTATTTGTCGCCTTATTTTTTGCAGCATCATTGTTGTTGCCGGTATTAGGTGCAGTTGGAATTACCTATTTAATCACTGCAACGGTGATTGGCATTGCCTGGATTATTATCAGTGTTCGCGGCTTTTTTGTTGATGATGATCTGAAATGGGCACGGCAAATGTTTTTAGCCTCTATTATGGGTATTACCGTTTTAGCGATAGGTATGGCGGTGTAGCTGTAAGCAATGCCGTTACTTCACCTAGTAGCACCATAAATGACAATGTTTTAAACGATTCCACAGTATTCGCGACGTTCAACAATCGTTATAATAGTAGCGTTTATAGCCATACAGACATATATATTCTTTTTGACAAACAGCACAGGAGTTCCCATGACAGTTGAGCGCACATTATCAATTATCAAGCCAGATGCGGTTGGTAAATCCCATATCGGTACTATTTTATGCCGTTTTGAAATGGCTGGTTTACGGATTGTAGCGGCGAAGATGCTGCATTTATCCACCTCTCAAGCAGAAGGATTTTATGCAGAACACAAAGAGCATGGCTTTTTTGCAGATTTAGTTAACTTCATGACTTCAGGTCCAGTCTTAGTGTCAGTGCTCGAAGGGGAAAATGCGATCACATTGAATCGCCAATTAATGGGCGCAACCAACCCAGAAGACGCCGAACCAGGGACTATTCGTGCTGATTTTGCCAATAGTATTGATGAGAATGCAGTGCACGGTTCTGATAGCCCAACATCAGCAGCACGTGAAATTGCCTATTTCTTTAAGGATGATGAAATCTGTCACTATACCCGATAACTTACTGGATCATATAATGACGAAGTCAAGCAATACCACGAATACCCAGCCGATTAATTTATTGAACTTTGATCGTGACCGGTTGCGTGCCTATTTTAGTGAGTTAGGTGAAAAACCGTTTCGTGGTGATCAAGTATTGCAATGGTTACATCAATATGGCTGTGATGATGTCAATGCAATGACTAACATCAGTACAGCACTACGCCAACGGTTAGCGGCAATAACCGTTATTGATGCACCAATATCAGCATATAAGCAAGTGTCAACTGATGGCACTTGTAAATGGTTATTTCGCTTAGACTGTGGTAATTGCATCGAAACGGTATTTATCCCTGAAACCAATCGTGGGACATTGTGTATTTCATCACAAGTTGGTTGTGGGTTGAATTGCACATTTTGTGCAACCGGCAAACAGGGATTTAATCGTAACTTAACCGTTGCTGAAATCATCGGCCAAGTGTGGGCAGCAGTGCGTGAATTACGCAGTGCTAATAACCCACGCCCAGTGACTAATATCGTGTTAATGGGCATGGGTGAACCATTGTTGAATGTAGATAATGTGATGTGTGCATTACGGATCATGTTAGATGACTTAGCATACGGTTTATCAAAGCGTCGAGTCACGGTGAGTACGTCTGGATTAATTCCACAAATGACAATCTTAGCCAAGTCAGTTGATGTGGCGTTGGCAGTATCATTGCACGCACCAAATGATGCCTTGCGTGATGTATTAGTACCGATTAACCGTAAATATCCATTAAATGACTTGATTCAAGCGTGCCGAGCGTTTTATCCACACGGTTCACGCCAAGTGGTCACATTTGAATATGTCATGTTACGTGATGTGAATGATTCAGTAGCGCACGCTAAACAGTTAGTGACATTGTTACGAGATGTGCCCAGTAAAGTGAATTTAATTCCATTTAATCCTCATCCAGGCACTCAATACCACTGTTCAACCGCAACAGCGATTGCTGCTTTTCAGCAGATCTTAATGGACAATGACATTGTAGTCACTGTGCGTAAGACACGTGGTGATGATATTGCAGCAGCATGTGGTCAATTAACGGGTGAGTTTACTGATCGCACGCCGCGTCGGCGTTTATTAGTGTCGGTTAAACAGGGTAATAACAATAACGTTGGTGAGGCTGCTTAATATATACTCAAAACGAGAAGAGTATAGTTTTTTAAATACATGAGGTAAAAGATGATGCACAGTAAACGCAATAGGATTGGTTTAGCAGTATTAATCATGATGGTAGCAGGATTAAGTGGTTGTGCGACATCAACAATAGATAATGCAACAACATCCTTTCGTGATAATGGGCATTATGATCCAAAAAGAGCAGCTAGCATTAATATGCAATTGGGACTTGGTTATTTGAAACAAGGTAACATCGAGCGTGCTAAAAGTAAGTTGTTATTAGCCTTAAAGCAAAATGATAGTAACCCATCGATACAAAGTGCAATGGGGTATTTTTACGAAACAACAGGCAATATTCCATTGGCTAAGCAATTTTATCTAAAATCGATTGCGTTGGCTTCGGATCATGGTGACTTGCAAAACAATTATGGTACGTTCTTATGTCGCCAAGGTCAGTATCGTCAATCAATTCCTTACTTTGTCCGGGCTGCAACTAATCCAGATTATTTACAAGTTGCAGATGCCTATGAGAATGCTGGCATATGTGCGTTATCCATTCCAAATAAAGCACAAGCGACTGAGTTTTTTAATAAAGCCATTTTAAATGACCCAAAACGTGCGCGTAGTTTTTTAGAATTGGCTACGATTGCGTTTGAAAACAAACAGTATACACAAGCAAAGCGGTATTTGAATCGTTTTAATAGGATTACCATAGCCAACTCGCGTTCATTGTGGCTTGGAATACAGGTTGCAGAAAAAATAGGTGAACACAATGCTGCAGCCAGTTATGCGTTAATGCTAAAATCAAAATTTGGTAATTCTGAAGAATACCAATCCTATCTTAATAGTCAGAAAGGGTAAGTAACATGTCAGATGATACAGTTGAATCGACTCAAAACCCAAGCCCAGGTCAGTATTTACGTAATGCCCGCCAAGCAAAGCAATGGGATATTGATCAAGTTGCGCGTAAAGTGAAGTTATCTGCCTATATCATCGATGCATTAGAGGCTGATGATTACGCAAAAATGGAAGGGGCTGTGTTTGTCAAAGGTTATTTACGTTTGTATGCAAATGTCTTAGATGTTAATCAACACACGGTTATCGATTATTTTCATCAATTAACCAATGTACAAACGTATGATCACATTGCGGATGTTGAACATAAGCCAAAGCAAAATGATGTGACGATACTTAATAGTCGGCGTATATGTGTGCATTGGCTTAGCAGTAGTGTGTTGTTGAGTGTGTTTATTCTAGCCGGGGTTATTGGCTATGTGTATTATCATCGTGTAACTGTCGCACAAGCAAGTGCAGTTGAGAGCATAGCAGCACCAGCTGCCATTGACATTATGTCTAATATAAATGCTAATTTACAAGATGTAACGTTGTCCGTTGCAACAGAAGAGCAACCTGCATTACCTGCTTCAGATACAGTGCAGCAAGTGAGCGTATGGTGAGTCGTCTTATTCAATCTGTTCGTGGTATGAATGACATTTTGCCAGATGAGACGGCGATCTGGGCCTATCTAGAATCTGGATTACGTCACGTTGCCAATCAATATGGTTTCGATGAAATCCGTTTTCCATTGTTAGAGCAAACCGATTTGTTTGTGCGTTCTGTCGGTGATCACACTGATATTGTCGAAAAAGAAATGTTTAGTTTTACTGCGCGCAATGGTGATCAACTTAGTTTGCGTCCTGAGGGAACAGCCGGTTGTGTGCGTGCAGGGATCCAACACGGTTTGCTACATAATCAGATACAACGTTTGTGGTATTTAGGTCCGATGTTTCGTCATGAAAGACCACAGCGTGGACGTGCTCGTCAATTTCACCAATTCGGCGCAGAAGTCTTTGGAATAGACGGTGCAGCAATTGAAGTTGAATTGGTTGCAATGAATATAGCGTTGTGGCGCCAATTGGGATTAACCGATCAGATCACCTTGCAAATTAATTCATTGGGCACGCCGGCGATGCGTGCACATTATCGTGACGTATTAATTCAGTATTTTACTGAACATCAGTCCACATTAGATGCCGATAGTCAGCGGCGCTTATCAACTAATCCGCTGCGTATTCTAGATAGCAAACAGCCGGCAATGGCAGATGTTATTGCCAATGCACCGAGTTTAAATGATTATTTGGATGACGATGCCAAAGCACATTTTGATACGGTATGTGACTTATTAACAGCGCTTAATATTCCATTTACCGTTAATCCATATTTAGTGCGCGGTTTAGATTATTATTGTCATACTGTATTTGAGTTTGTCACTGACGCATTGGGAGCACAAGGTACTGTGTCTGCTGGTGGGCGATATGATAACTTAGTTGAGCAATTGGGAGGTAGGGCAATACCGGCGGTTGGGTTTGCATTGGGATTAGAGCGTGTTGTTGCATTATTACAAGACCAACAAGCTGCAACACAGCGCACTGAACAACAGCATCCTTCTGTATATATGGTGATGTCGAGTGCAGGCATTGGATCTGGATTGGCGTTAGCACATAGATTACGCAGTGAATTACCAACGCTACACATTATCACCGATTGCAGCAGCAGTAGTTTTAAAAGTCAATTTAAACGTGCGGATAAAAGTACGGCGAGATTGGCGATTATCGTCGGCGATGATGAAGCAGCAGCCGATACAGCGACTATTAAATCATTGCGTGATAATGCTGATCAGCAAACCCACCCACAAGCGGCCTTGGTCAAGGTTGTGAAGCAACTGTTGAATATATAGTCTTTTTGCCTCCTATATGAGTTAGAACGACGTATAGACTCAAGTACACCGAGTATATATTTCACTGTGGAGCGTAATCCTTTATAATCAACGCAGCTTGGCCAGCAATAGGGCTAATTTTAGGCAAAATGCAATACATGTGAGGAAAGGCTTTGTACACTGAAGAAGAACAATTAGTGCAACTTCGCCACTGGTGGCAACGTTATGGCAAATTAGCGTTGGTCGGTATCGTGATGTTGGTCATGATCGTCAGCGGTTGGCGTTATTGGCAAGCACGTCAGGCACGCGTCGCACAAGAAGCGTCTATTTTGTTTGATCACCTATTAGTTAGTAAAGATCAAGGTGATGATACGGCCTTGCAAGGGCAAGGAAATTATTTACTAGGTAGCTATTCGCGTAGTATCTATGCGCAAATGGGTGCGTTGATCTTGGCTAAGTATGCAGTTGATCAATCTGATTTAGCCGCAGCAACAGAACATTTACAATGGGCATTGGAGCATGGCAATGATCCTAGTTTGCGTCAATTAGCCCGTTTGTACCTGGCACGGATCCAATTGTCTGAAAAAGATTACGGTGCTGCCCAAACAACCCTTGAGACCATTGAAATAGATAATTATGCGGCGCGGGTGTATGCACTACGTGGCGATATTGCAGTGGCACGCAATGCCATTGCCCAAGCTCGCGACGATTATCAACACGCATTGGCTAAGATGAACAGGGGCAGCAGTTTGCGCCAGTATTATCAAGTGAAACTCGAACAATTACCCAGTGATTCTGATCAAGCTACATCGATGGCTACAAAAAACGGATAGGTGACAATGATGACAGTAACAACTTTATCAGTGAATCGTATGCTACGTTGCGTCGGTATACTATTAGTAACAATGATCTATGTGCTAGGTTACAGTGGTTGTGCAAAGCTATTTAATTTAGCCGATGACAATACACCGACACCGTCACCATTAGTGACATTTACCCCAACAGCAAACGTATTCTCAGTATGGTCACAGCAAACCGGTGGTGGGTTTGATCGAGATGATTTATTACTGCATATTGCAGCCAGTTCAAATGCCTTATTTACTAGCAGTGCCAGTGGTAATCTCGTTGCACTCGATCAAAAAACAGGAAATCGGTTGTGGTCACAATCAGCAGACATGTCAGTGACTGGCGGCCCTGCTGCTGGAAGTAATATTGTCGTTGTTGCTGGCAGCGATGGACAAGTGGCTGCATATCGCAGTCGCAATGGTGAATTAGCTTGGCAAGCACATGTACCTAATCAAGTGTTAGCACCACCAGCTGTTGCCAATGGTGTTGTGATTGTGAAAACGATTGATGGACATATTCAAGCGTTTTCTGCGGCAACTGGTAAACCACATTGGAATTATGTTAATGCAACCCCATCATTAGTATTGCGTGGCGATAGTCAACCAGCGATTGCAGGCAATGTTGCAGTGATTGGTTTTGCTGATGGTAAGTTGTTAGGATTTAATATTCAATCGGGTCAATTACTATGGCAACATGCGGTGAGTTTGCCGTCAGGCAGTACCCCGCTGCAACAATTAGTCGACGTTGATGCTAAACCCGTGATCGATGGCAACATCGCTTATGCTGCTAATTACCACGGTAATGTGACTGCAGTATCGATGCGTGATGGCCAATTATTATGGGAACATCAATTATCATCGTATACTGGTCTAACCGTAGATAGTTCTCGTGTGTATGTAACTGATGCGCAAGGTGATGTATGGGCGTTTAACAAGCAAACAGGTACAGTCGATTGGCGTCAACAAAAATTACAAGCACGGCTGTTAACTGCGCCGGTTAGCATGGGACAGTTTGTAGTGGTCGCCGACGCACAAGGCTATGTGCACTGGTTGGATAAACGCAGTGGTCGTTTTGTAGCGCGTATTGATAATGGTGGTGTTATTAAAAGTCCACTGATAGTACGTGATAGTACACTGTACGTGTTAACCGTATCCGGTAAGTTAAGTGCTTATCGTTTACAACAACGTAGATAGATATGTGATGCTACCAGTTGTTGCATTAGTCGGTCGCCCGAACGTTGGAAAATCCACCTTATTTAACCGGCTGATCAAATCCCAACGTGCCTTAGTTGCCAATTTCCCAGGTTTAACCCGCGATAGAATTTACGGTGAAGGCTGTATTGATGAGCGATCGTTTATTGTGATCGATACGGGCGGGATTGAACCGGAGCAAGCAACCAATGTGTTTACCCGTCAAGTTGAATTAGCACTGCAAGAAGCACATCTTATTTTATTTATTACTGATGCACGTGCTGGATTAACCCCAGCCGATAGTCGCTTAGCCAAGCAATTACGCAAATTGAGCAAACCGATGATGTTAGTGGTGAATAAGATCGATAATCTCGATTCGGATGCGGTGATTGCTGATTTTTATGAATTAGGTTTTACCGATGTATTGGCGATTGCAGCGGCACATGGACGTGGTTTGCAGACATTATCAACACAGTTAATCAAGCAATTGCCAACGGTTGCTGCTGATCAACACACTGATGCGACTGAAGTTGATCAATTCGATGGGATTAAAATTGCAGTGATTGGGCGACCTAATGTGGGCAAGTCAACATTGGTGAATCGATTGTTAGGCGAAGAGCGCATGGTGGTATTGGATTTACCAGGCACGACTCGTGATAGTGTATACATTCCCTGTGATTATCGTGGCGATCGCTTTACCTTAATTGATACTGCCGGGGTGCGACGTCGCCAGCGGGTACAACAAACCGTAGAAAAGTTTTCAATTGTTAAAACATTGCAAGCGATTGATGATGCCAATGTTGTGATTTGTGTATTAGATGCGACTGAAAATGTCACCGAACAAGACTTGCGATTATTAGGGTTTGCTCTAGAAAGTGGGCGGGCATTAGTGATTGCAGTGAATAAATGGGATGGTTTGAGCACTGATCAACGTAGCTTTATTCGCAAAGAATTAGATAGACGGTTGCGTTTTGTGAATTATGCAACGTATCAATTTATTTCAGCATTGCACGGTAGTGGAGTAGGTGATTTATTTGGATTGGCTAAAGCGGCGTATCGGTCAGCAACTAAATCCTTATCAACACCACAATTAACTAAATTATTGCAACAAGCTGTGCAGCAACATGCACCGCCTGTTGTCAAAGGGCATCGGATTAAATTACGTTATGCACATGTGGGTGGATACAATCCACCGATCATTGTCATCCATGGTACGCAAACAAATGCCTTACCAGGCAGTTACCACCGCTATTTAGCCAATTTTTTCCGGGAAAAACTACGTTTAACCGGCACGCCGATTCAATTGCAATTGCGCAATAGTGATAATCCATATGCGGGTGACAATAAGCGTAGGAAGCGTTAAGATATTTCTTCTTAGAGCCCGTCATCCCACAGCTTGACCCTGAGGGATGGATGCGAAATACAGAATTAAGTTATTGAAAGCGACAGAAACTATTAACTATATTTTATATATATATAATTAAGTTGATTGTAAAACTATAAGAGAACGTCATTTGTGAGTTAACGTATGCATCTTGCAATCATGAGTAAATGGTGTAGTTATGATACAGTTTTTAATACTGCTGCTGTAGAAATTTTTGCGTGTTTGCTTGCTATAGATGCTGAACCATAGCAACAAGATTCGCAGGAAATTTCAGCCATAGATTTTGCAAAAAATGATACTCAATTGATGAGCATCTTTAAAAAAAATAGCAAAGCGAATCTGGATTCATTGAATAGCCAAGTTTAATTTTTATAAAACTGGCTATTTATTCAATTAGTTAAAGCATAATAATATTATTTTATTTGTGATATGCTGAAATCGATGATAGTATCACGCGCTTTCTCATTGAGATAGCATCAATGATTAACTTACAACAAATTACCTTACGTTTAAGCCAAAAGTTATTATTTGATAATGCGAATATCACGTTATTTGCACGTGAGCGTGTTGGTTTAATTGGTGCAAATGGATCAGGCAAATCAACCTTATTCAAACTATTGCTTGGTGAATTGGCTGTTGATACCGGTGAAGTCAATTTACAGCCGAATTTACGTATTGCACATGTACGTCAAGAAATGCCAATAACTCGTCACAGTGCACTTGAGTATACTTTAGCTGGTGATACAGAGCTTGTTGCAATTGAAACAGCGCTGCAACAGGCTGAACAGGATCAAGCTTATGATAAGCTTGCTGCATTACACATGCAGTTAGCTGATATTGATGGATACACAGCGTCAGCACGTGCAGCACGTTTGTTAGTTGGTTTAGGCTTTTCACAACGTGAGTTATCTCAGCCAATATCAGCATTTTCCGGTGGTTGGCGTATTCGACTTAATTTGGCACAAGCATTAATGTGTCGTTCTGATCTATTGTTACTTGATGAGCCAACCAATCATTTGGATTTAGATGCAATTATGTGGTTGGAAAAATGGTTGCAACACTATTCGGGTACGTTAATTTTAATTTCACATGATCGTGAATTTCTAGATGCAACAATCAAACGTATTGTACATTTAGAAAATCAGCAATTGCATTCATATACTGGCGATTATACTGCTTTTGAAAAAGTACGTGCTTTGAAATTAGCCCAACAACAAGCAACGCATGAAAAGCAACAAAATAAAATTGCACATGCTATGCAATTTGTTAATCGATTTCGTGCAAAATCATCTAAAGCAAAACAAGTACAAAGTCGATTAAAATCATTGGCAAAAATGGAAATAGTCAGTGCAGTTAGTGTTGATTCGCCGTTTCAATTTCAATTTCGTGATGTTGCTAACTGTCCAAATCCATTAATGACGTTAGATAATGTTGCTGCTGGCTATGATGATAAAATCGTATTAAAACCATTTCGCTGGGGATTGGCACCTAAAGAACGTATTGGTTTATTAGGGCCAAACGGTGCGGGTAAATCAACGTTTATTAAATTGTTAGCCGGTGAATTAACCTCACAAACGGGTACCTATCAATTAGCTAAAGGTGTTACTGTTGGTTATTACGCACAACATCAATTGGAATATTTACAGTTAGACAAATCACCCTTAGCTCATTTACAGGAAATAGATAATCAAGCAAGCGTACAACAATTGCGTGGTTTCTTAGGTAACTTTGGCTTTTCTGGTGAAATGGCAACTAGCAAAGTGGCGCCCTTTTCTGGTGGAGAAAAAGCACGAGTAGCATTGGCATTGTTAGTTTGGTCGCGACCACATATTTTATTATTAGATGAGCCGACTAATCATTTGGATATAGCGATGCGTAATGCATTAAATTTAGCTCTGCAAGATTTTGAGGGTGCGATGATTTTATGCTCTCATGATCGGTATTTATTATCATCCGCGGTCGATGATTTCCTGCTGATTTATCAGGGAAATGTCAGTTGCTTTGATGGTGATGTGAATGCATATTATCAATGGATTGCCAAACAAAAACAGCAAGTCAATGGCGATGTGTCTACATCAGTTACTCAGTCGGCAGTAACACCAACAAAAAAGCAGTTGCTAGCACAACAAGCCAAACTTGAAAAACAACTTGAGCAATTAGTTAAAAAAATTGAAATAACTGAAACTCAGTTAGTAGGACTTTATAAACAAAGCGAAACCGATGATCAGCAGCATATACTTAATCAACAGTTAAATGCATTGCAAATGCAACGTAATGAAGTTGAAGCACAATGGTTGCAAATGCAATCGCAAGTTGATGAATTGTGATATTTGTTATTTAAGCGTTGCAGAGTCCAAAATAACAAGTGAACCGTTCCTGGACTAAATCCAGGGCAAGCATCCTGGAATTTTATTCAGCAAAATGTCCAGGATCCAGTCATTACAATTGAAAACGCAGCAAGATAACTATAGAAGAGGAAAAGACTGGATTCTGGATCCTTGACTACTCAAGGACAAGCTCGCTCCATACACTCTCCAGAATGACGAATCTCTTATACTTTCAAAACGGTGTAATGAATTAAATAAAAAGTACAATCTAGGGTCTGTTGACAATTCGCTAGGCTGGAGAGGAATACATTGCTTTTTAAGCACCGTAGCACAGCGTATATTGACATACGTGAGCAACGGAGCGCAGAAAATCAATGAATTACACCCAGAATAGTAGAATTGTCAACAGACCCTAATATTTCGTAACTCTAATTAATTTTTATATGGCAAGGGTTGCTTGGTTGATGCATATGTCGTGTAATGTGTGTAATAGCATATCAACCAATTCATTGATGTTTTTAGTGGTGCTAAAATAACGTTGCATGAACTGTTTGACAGCTGAATGTTGCGGTTGATCACGATAACCAAATTGCTGTGCCAACTGGGTTTGGTAAGGAAATAATAAGCGATCTTGTGCTCTCTTTGCCAGTAAATGTAATGCATAACGTATCTGCCACAAAAAGGTTTGCTCCATAATTAATGAACGGTATTCAATGTTGGTTAACAATCCGTGATCAACTAGCTCATGCAGTTGATGCACAGCAAAATGACGTTTAGCAATCCAAAAAAACAAGTGCAAATCACGCAATCCGCCAGGACTGTTTTTTACATTTGGCTCAAGTTGATAAGCCGTGTTATCGTATTTTGCCAAACGTTGTGTACGTTCTTGTAATTTGGCATGATAAAAAGCATTGCTTGGCCACATGTTTTTCGTTGCTGTCTCATGGTGCAGTTGACTGAGTAAGTGACGGTTTCCAGTGAGGTAGCGTGATTCAAGCAAACTGCTCATTAAGCTTAAGTCAGCTCGTGCAGCGTCAATACAATCATCAACAGTGAACACACGTTGACTGATTGTTAATCCAATATCCCATAATAATGCAATAAAGGTTTCTAACACATGGTTCATCGACGATGGCCACTGATTATCAGTCAGAAACAACAAGTCGATGTCAGAATAAGGATGTAATTGTTGACGTCCATAACCACCCAGGGCAA
Organism: Gammaproteobacteria bacterium; assembly: GCA_965116795.1. GTDB lineage: Bacteria > Pseudomonadota > Gammaproteobacteria > JAJFKG01 > JAJFKG01 > JAJNDI01. Next base: position 2,293,009 of record OZ220716.1, on the reverse strand, counting down.
TGATACAGATCATATTGGTGGCTGATGGCGTGCCTGGATGTTGTTGCCAGGCACTGACTATTAACGAATCAACACAGTTAGCGTAGTCAGTAATTAATTGGCATACTGATATGCCATTAGTAAATTGTCTGTTATGCGTATGTTGTGTTTGTTGTAGTAGATCACGAAAATGTGCTACTTGTTTACGTTCGTTCTTCATCACGTAATGTTAAAATCTCAACGCCGTCGTTGGTGACAGCAAGTGTATGTTCCCACTGCGCAGACAAGCTGCGATCTTTAGTGACCACTGTCCATTCATCATTTAATACTTTTACATGACGTTTTCCAGCATTGATCATCGGTTCGATGGTAAAGGTCATGCCGGCTTCTAATACTAAGCCAGTACCAGGCGTACCGTAATGCAGTACTTGTAATTCAGGTTCATGAAATACACTGCCGATCCCATGTCCACAAAATTCACGCACGATACTAAAATGATTATGTTCCGCATGCCGTTGAATAGCAGCACCAATATCACCCAAACGTACACCAGGGCGTACCATATCGATACCCATGAATAAACATTCATGCGCAACTTGTACTAAACGTTTACTTAATACCGATGGTTTGCCAACGAAAAACATTTTACTAGTATCACCGTGAAAATCGTCTTTAATTACTGTCACATCAATATTGATGATGTCACCGTCTTTTAATTTTTTATCGCCGGGGATCCCATGGCAGACAACATGATTAACCGATGTGCAAATTGATTTAGGGAAACCACGGTAGCCTAAACAGGCTGGGATCGCATCTTGTTGGTTAACAATGTAATCGTGACAGATTGCATCCAATTTATCGGTTGTGATCCCAGGTTGCACGTGTTCTCCGATCATACTGAGTACGTCTGCGGCTAACTTGCCGGCAAGGCGCATTTTTGTGATTTCTTCGGCAGTTTTAATCTGTACGGACATGGCGTGTTAACGTCTCGATGTGTAAATTCAGGCCCATTTATCAAATAATCCGCGCACTATAACATTTAATCCGATCTAACAATAGGTTACGCCAGGCGATCACATTGTAATCACTAGGTGGCTGTGGTATAAACGCGCCTATCCATTAGTTGAGAAAAATATTCACAGTTGATGGAAATAGCACACTGGGCTGATCCCAGCGGTTTTGCTGATTAACAAAACCGCAGCTTTCCCAAGGAAGTCTATGAAAAAAATAACTTTCTGAGAAAGTAGTGGAAGATGTAGTGATGGGTGCTTTGCAATGTTGATATTGTAAAGTTATTACTACACATGGGCACTTGCTCAACAGAAACAGTGGTAGAGTTTAACCCTTACATTATCAGGAGTCATCTATGACAACCATTAGCATGCGAGACATGTTAGCTGTCGGTGTTCACTTTGGTCACCGTACCCGTTACTGGAATCCACAAATGGCCAACTATATATATGGTCAACGTAATGGGATCCATATTATCAATCTAGAAAAAAGCTTACCCATGTTGCGAACAGCATTAGATGTTGTACGTCAAATTGGTGCGCGGCGCGGCAAAGTATTATTTGTTGGTACTAAGCGTGCTGCTCAATCAATTGTTGCCGAAGAAGCGCAGCGTTGTGGAATGCCATATGTTGATCACCGTTGGTTAGGTGGGATGCTGACCAATTACAAAACGGTGCGTCAATCGATTAAACGGTTAAAGGATTTAGAATCGTTGCATGAACGTGGCGGTTTTGACAAGTTAATTAAGAAAGAAGCGCTAACCCTGCGTCGTGAATTAGTTAAGCTAGAGCGCAGTTTGGGCGGTATTAAAGACATGGGTGGATTGCCAGATGTCATCTTTGTCGTTGATGTGAATTATGAAAAGATTGCTGTTGCAGAAGCAAATCGATTGCGTATTCCGGTTATTGGTATTGTTGATACCAATAATTCACCGCTTGGTGTTGATTACATTATTCCTGGTAATGATGACTCGATGAGTGCCATTCGTTTGTATAGTAGTGCGATTGCTGATGCATTGCTCGCTGGTGCTGCAGACTATCAACAAACCCGTGCGGCCACAGCGGCCAAGCCAAAGCAGTCTAACCATTCAACACCAACAGAAGAGACAGTGGAAACACCTGATGTAAAACCGGAAGGTGATGTTAATCCACCCAGTAGTAATGGTGATGAAGCCGCCGCTTAGTTTAACTATTTTTAAAATTGAATAGTAATAGTCAAGTTTTAACTGTAGGTGATGCCTACGTTAAACAGTAACAGTATGGGGAAATAACGATGACAATAACAGCAGCACAAGTTAAAGAGTTACGTGAGCGTACCGGTGGCGCCATGATGGATTGCAAAAAAGCGCTGCAGGAAACAAATGGCGATATGGAAAAAGCGGTTGAGTTTATGCGTAAAGCCGGTTTAGCCAAAGCTGCTAAAAAAGCCGGTCGAGTTGCAGCAGAAGGATTAATTATCATTGCGATTAGTGCGGATAGTAAGCAAGCTGCCATCATTGAAGTGAATTGCGAAACCGATTTTGTTGCACGTGATACCCATTTCAAACAATTTTGCGAACTGTTGGGTGAGGTGGCATTAGCACAACGCACTACAGAATTAAGTCAACTGTTAGCTGCGTCAGTAGACGATGATACGGTTGATGCATTGCGTCAGCGTTTAGTCGTGACAATTGGTGAAAATATTAATGTTAGACGTTGTCACTTTATCTCTAGCGAACAAGGTGTATTAGGGCATTATATTCATGGTGGTCGCATTGGTGTATTAGTGGATGTGAGTGATGATGATGTTGAATTAGCCAAAGATATTGCCATGCATATTGCGGCAAGCAATCCAGAATGTGTTAAACCTGATGATGTTAACAGTGCTCGTGTTGATGCAGAAAAAGCAATTTTAATTGCACAAGCGCAAGAGAGTGGTAAGCCATCTGAGATTATTGAAAAGATGATTAAAGGGCGCTTACAAAAATTCGTTAATGAGATCAGTTTGTATGGGCAAGCATTTGTTAAAAACCCTGATATGACTGTTGGCAAATTGGTTAGTGGTGCGAATGCAGAGGTTATTCAATTTGTTCGTTATGAAGTGGGTGAAGGGATTGACAAACAGCAAGTCGATTTTGCAGCAGAGGTGATGGCACAAGTACAAGGAGAGTAACCTTAATGGGAATAGCAGCTGGACAAACACCAAAGTACAAACGCATTTTATTGAAGCTCAGTGGTGAAGCCTTAAATGGTAATACTGAGATGGGTATTGATCCAGCCGTGTTACAGCGGATTGCAACAGAAATTCACCAGCTAGTGGAGTTGGGTGTAGAAGTGGGTGTTGTGATCGGTGGTGGTAATTTATTTCGAGGTGCTGCGTTATCTCAAGCTGGCCTTGGTCGTGTCACTGGCGATCACATGGGGATGTTGGCGACATTAATGAATGCATTAGCAATGCGCGATGTGTTTGAAGAAAACGCCATGCCAACACGGATCATGTCAGCGATTACCATGACGGGTATCGTTGATCCTTATGATCGACGCAAAGCCGTTAATCACCTCAAACAAGGTCGAGTTGTTATTTTTGCAGCTGGTACCGGTAATCCATTTGTAACTACTGATTCTGCTGCCAGTTTACGTGCCATTGAAATTGATGCTGATTTAGTGTTGAAAGCAACTAATGTTGATGGTGTGTATTCTGCTGATCCGCATAAAGATAAAACGGCTAAACGTTATCACAAATTAACTTATGCTGACGTACTGCAAAAAGAATTAGGGGTAATGGATTTGGCTGCATTTTGTCAATGCCGTGATTACAACTTAACGCTGCGTATCTTTACCATGCACAAGCCCGGTGCTTTATTGCGAATTGTGTTAGGTGAAGAAGAGGGTACATTGATTGTTAATGGAAACAAATAATGTGGCTAAGGAAACATAGAGGAATACAATACCATGATTCAATCAATAGAAAGCGATGCAAAAGCCCGTATGCAAAAATGCGTAGAGGCGCTAAAAAATGCATTAGCTAAAATCCGTACTGGCCGGGCAACGCCGGCATTGTTGGAAGGGATTTTAGTGGAATACTATGGCCAAGGGACTCCACTGAATCAAGTTGCTTCGATTAATGTTGAAGATGCACGCACCTTAGCGGTTACCCCGTGGGAAAAGTCGATGGTTCAAACCGTAGAAAAAGCGATTATGGCAGCAGATTTAGGATTAAATCCGGCAACGATGGGTGAAATTATTCGTGTGCCAATGCCAGCTTTAACGGAAGAACGTCGTCGTGAAATGGGGCGCATTGTTAAAAGTGATGCAGAGAATGCACGTGTTGCAGTGCGTAATATTCGTCGTGATGCCAATACTCAGTTAAAGGCTTTATTAAAAGATAAAACGATCACTGAAGATGAGGAGCGTCGCGGTCAAGATACCATTCAAAAACTGACAGACGGTGTTGTCAGTGAGATCGATGCGTTAGCCGCTGCGAAAGAAACGGACTTAATGGAGATATAAGTGAATCGTTTGCAAGGCGAAGGGTAACTATGCAAGCTGCTATATCGTCATCCCTTCCCAAACATATTGCCATCATCATGGATGGTAATGGCCGTTGGGCTCTGCAAAGAGGGCAAACTAGGGTTGCTGGGCATCGTGCTGGGGTAAAAACGGTGCAACGCATTGTACGGGCTTGTACTGAGAAACCTATTGAGGTGCTCACCTTATTTGCATTTGGCCAAGAAAATTGGCGCAGACCAATGCAGGAAGTCTCCTACCTACACTCACTATTATTTTCTGCTGTTGAACGTGAATTAGCTAAGTTAATTGATAATAATATCCGTTTGAAGATCATAGGTGATCTCAGCAGTGTACAACCTAAATTACAACAACGTTTACAAGATGCTGTGGCTAAAACGCATGATAATACGGGTATGTGGTTAGTCATTGCCTTTAACTACAGTGGTCAGTGGGATATGACTCAAGCGATGCAGTCAATCGCGCAACGAGTGGCAACCGGTGAGTTAACCGCAGATGCAATTAACCAACAGACAATTGACACAGCCTTATCAACAGCCGGTTTACCGACTCCTGATTTGTTTATCCGTACCAGTGGTGAATTTCGTTTAAGTAATTTTTTATTATGGCAATTAGCGTATACCGAATTGTATTTCACCGATGTGTATTGGCCTGATTTTACTGAAACTGATTTAGAGCAAGCGTTAACTGAATTTGCTAAACGTGAACGGCGTTTTGGTCATACCAGTCGACAACTGCAAAAGAATGCGAAGATTAACCAACAAAACCCCACACATTGAAACAATTGATTACGACGCAGGAGATAATCATGCTTAAACAGCGGATAATAACCGCAATCCTATTAGTTGCACTGGTTGTTGGTGCCTTATTTTTTACATCAACACGTGTGTTTAGTGTATTAGCCACAGCGTTGTTGTTATGTGCTGCGTGGGAATGGATACACTTAGCAGGAATTGCAAATAAGTACTGGCGCGTTGCTTATGTTGTGGGTATCGGTGGCTTTTTTTATGGATTTGCCTGGTTGTGGGGACACATTTTATTAATGAGTTCATGGTTATTTTTAGTATTGCCATTAAGTTGGTTGGGGTGTTGGTTATGGATTAGACGTTATCCAAACATTCCACATTTTACCTCGTATGGACTGAGCTTGTTAGGTTATTGGCAATTAAGTAGTTGTTGGTTAAGCCTGGTCTTACTGCATTACCTGAGTGCGTATTGGTTATTGTTTTTATTATTGTTGACATGGGCAGCTGATACAGGAGCATATTTTGTTGGACGTGCTTATGGTCGGCGTAAACTGATGCCAGCGGTGAGCCCTAACAAAACAGTAGAAGGTTTTTTGGGCGGTGTATTACTCGCATTAGTTGTGGCATTGAGTGGATTAATCTGGTTACCTGTATCCGTTAATTACGTATGGATATTGTTATTAATGGCATTGTTGACAAGTTATTTTGCATTAATCGGGGATTTATGGGAAAGCCTGTTAAAACGTCAGCAAGGCGTTAAAGACAGTGGTACGTTATTGCCTGGACATGGTGGTATTTTAGACAGAATAGATAGCTTGTTATCCACAGCCCCACTGTTTGCCAGTTTATTTTTACTCTTTTCCAGTAGTTTTCTTGAAGTGGGTTTAGTATGATGCAGCTTCAGTTGAAATGCACGGTATTTAGACAGTGTGTTCAGACTGTAACCCCGCATTTAGAAATGCGGCAAATAGAAATGACGTTTGATATGAGTTATAACAAAATATAAACTCAAGCAATTGGATTGTAGCCAACAAAGCCTACAGTTCAAAGGCGCCGAGTATATACCTGTTGGGAATGGGTGTAGAGAATAGGGTAGGTATGCACAGACGACTTATTATCAGTATTTTCTTGTTGTTGTTTGCAGGACACGTTATTGCTGCAGATACGGCATTTACCATTAAGCGTATCGATGTACGTGGTGTACAACGCGTTTCAGTGGGCACGGTACTCAGTTATTTGCCGGTGTCTACTGGCGATGTGTTACGTCCCAGTAATACGCCTGCTATTATCGAAAATTTATATAAGACGGGCTTTTTTGCGGATGTTAAGCTGTATCGTAGTGGTAATACGTTAGTTATTGAAGTGGTTGAACGGCCGACCATTGGTGAAGTGAAGGTAACTGGCAACCATGTTATCAGTACCGATCAGATCAAAGAAACATTAAAAGAAGCAGGGCTTGAAAAGGGTCAAGTATTTAATCAATCGACACTAAGTGGCTTAGAGCAAGCATTAAAAGTCCAGTATTTTGATCTGGGACGGTACAATGCCAATGTAACGGCAACTGCCACATCCCAAACCCGTAATCGGGTAAAAATCGATATCACCATTTCTGAGGGTAAAGCGGCTAAAATCCGTCGTATCAATATTGTTGGCAATCATGCATTTTCTGAGAAGAAGCTGTTATCCGAACTCCATTTAAAACCGCCTTCCATTTGGTCTTTAACCTTTTTAACCCAAGCTGATTTGTATAATAAGCAAAAGCTAGATGCTGATTTAGAGCAGTTAAAGTCCTACTACATGGACAGAGGGTATTTGCAATTTAAGATGGCAGCAACCCAAGTAGCGGTATCCACGGATCGTAAGTCGGTGTACATCACTGTCCGTGTTGAAGAAGGTGAGAAGTATACATTTAGTGGGTTTAAACTGTCTGGGCAATTAATCTTACCCAAAGAACAGTTAACTCGTGTTATCGCTATCAAGCCAGGTGATACCTTCTCACGTAAAATCATTATCGATGCCGACAGTAAAATGGGGGATTTGTTAGGCAATGAAGGCTATGCGTTCGCACGCATCGTACCTGAACCTAAAATTGATGAAAAACGCCGTCAAGTGTTTGTTAACTTTGCCATTGAACCAGGCAAACGGATATATGTGCGTCGAATCAATTTTTCAGGCAATGTCAAAACAGCGGATTATGCATTACGCCAAGTGTTACGCCAATTTGAAGCCAGCGTATTTTCCTTGGGCAATATCCAGGAATCAGAACGACAACTCAAAAAATCTGGCTATGTGAAAACCGTTGAAATTAAAACACCGATGGTGCCTGGTACGGATGATCAAGTCGATTTAGATTTCAATTTCACTGAAAATCCTTCAGCAACGGCATATGTCAGTGTTGGATATGGTAGCGATGGAGTGCAATTTGGAGCAGGGTTAAGTCAGCAGAATTTCTTAGGTACGGGAAACTATTTAGACCTCAATTATAATCAAACAGCGTACTCAAAAAGCGCTAATATTGGTTACAATGATCCTTACTTTAAGCCAAATGGGGCACAACTCGGTTATTCAGTTTACTACAATACATTTGACCCAACCGATTTAGATTTAGCAAGCTATTCTAATGAGAAATATGGCGGGCGTGTTTCATATAATATCCCGGTCAGTGAAAAAGATGATTTTGTGAATTTTGCTTTAGGTGTTGAACACCAACGCATTGAAAAGCAAGGGTCAGCATCAACGCAGATTATTGACTTTATTGATCAACATGGTACTACCTTTAACCAAGGTATTTTTTCAATGGGTTGGAGCCGAAATGGGTATGATAAACCGACTTTCCCTAATCGCGGTTTACACCAATCGTTATTTGGTAATTTGTATTTGCCGCTTGATTCACGTTCACTGTCTTATTACACGATTACGTATAATGCACATTATTATCATCCATTAACGCAATTCTTTATTTTCAATGCGCGTGCCGGATTTGGTTATGGAGATGGGCTTGGATCAACGGGCGATTTACCTTTTTATCAAAACTATTTTGCAGGTGGTATTGATACTGTACGTGGTTATCAAACCGATACATTGGGACCACGTGATTCAACAGATGATCCAATCGGGGGTAACATATTAGTGGATGGCAGTGTCGGTTTAGTCATCTTACCATTAAGTACAGACAGTTTACGCACGTCGGTATTTTTTGATGGTGGTAATACATTTGATAATCGGTTTGACTTTGATGAATTGCGTTATTCAGTTGGTATCCAAGAAGATTGGCATTCGCCGATCGGACCACTTGAATTTAGCTTAGCAATGCCATTAAATGCCAATCATGGTGATGACAAGCAGTATTTCCAATTTTTGATTGGAACATCATTCTAGCAGCTTGGTCATTTATTGATTTTAAGTTGCGCAACTGATAAAGCCTACAATTCAAGGGCGCCGAGTATACCTAGACATTTTATACATAACTCGGTATCCTTTCTATGCTTTCAAGGGAAGATTGATTTCAATATGTCGATGGCAGATCGTGCCACATTATTTGCCTTGTAACTAGAAAATAGCGTGTTTTAGTAAAACTGTAGACAAACTTAGGAGATAGTTGCTGATGAAAACGATAGTATCAATGGTATTAGCCAGTTTATTATTTTGTGTATCAACAGTAGGCGTTGCTGCTGATAATAGTAGACTGCAAAAAATTGCAGTGGTTGATGTGCAGCAAGTGCTAGCAAAATCACCACAAACTAAGAAAGTTGCTGATAAAATTAAAAAACAATTTAAATCACGTGAAGCCAAGTTGCAAACGGATCAGAAAAAATTACAAGCTAATCAAGCGAAGTTAGATAAAGATAGCAGTGTGATGAGTGATAAAAATAGAGGCGCGCTGCGCGATAAAATCATTTCACAACGTGCTGCTTTTCAAGAACGGGTTGTTGCATTTCAGCAAGATATCAATGATGCACAGTCAAAAGCAATGCAATCGTATTTAAATAAGATTAAAAATAATGTCACCAAAGTTGCTAAACAAAAAGGCTATGCGCTTGTTGTGGAAATGCGTAGTGTTGCGTTTGTAGATGATGGCAAGGTTGATAATATTACTTCAGACGTGATCAAACTAACCCGATAGAAAGTTATTAGATACTATTTAGGGAAAACGCCATCTTAATTTGTATTCTAGTGCGCAGTGTTTCTAATAAACACTGCGCGTTTAGTTTGTAAGAGATATGCCAAACACATATACATTATTTGATATTGCAAAACATATTGGTGCCGAACTCAATGGTGATGGTAATAGTACTGTCACTGGGATTGCATCATTGCGTACGGCAACGCCGTCACAGATTAGTTTTTTAGATAATCCACGTTATCAAGATCAATTAGCCAATACACAAGCCTGTGCAGTGATCTTAGCGCCACAAGCTGCGGCAAATTGCCCTGTCGCAACCTTAGTGATAGATAGTCCCTATGCTGCTTATGCAAAAGCAGCCATGTTATTTGATGATCGTCCTGCGGTAACCCCAGGTGTTCATCCCAGTGCAGTGATTGATTCATCTGCTACTGTTGCGGATGGGGTTAGCATAAGTGCTAATTGTGTGATTGGTGCCAATGTTAGCATTGCCAGTGGTGCCATCATTGGTGCAGGCTGTATCATTGATGCTAATTGCACGATCGGTACACACGCGCGATTGTATGCCAATGTAACGCTATACCATGGTGTGACTATTGGTGCACGTTGCACACTGCACAGTGGTGTAGTGATTGGCAGTGATGGTTTTGGCATGGCTAAGCATAATGGTGCTTGGTTAAAAGTACCCCAATTGGGTGGGGTGACAATCGGTGATGATGTTGAAATTGGCGCGAACACGGTCGTTGATCGGGGTGCATTAGAGGATACTCAAATCGCAAACGATGTGAAACTCGATAATTTGATTCAAGTTGCACACAATGTGCAAATCGGGGAACATACAGCGATTGCAGGGTGTACGGCGATCGCTGGCAGTACTACCATTGGCAAACATTGTTTAATTGGTGGTGGGGTTTGTTTAACCGGTCATATCAATATTACGGATAATGTTGCAATTACTGGGATGACGGCTGTTGATCGTTCAGTAAAAACGCCAGGTGTTTATGGTGCAGGTGTGCAGATGCAACCGTGGCATGAAGGTAAGCGTAATGCTATTTATCACACGCGGCTACATCATATGACAAAGCGCTTAGCACATGTTGAGAAGCAATTAAAGCATGTTGTTAATGATAGTGAAGAATGAAGAATTAATAATTTCTCTTAAGAGGGCCAAGATGACAGAACAACAAAAAATAACAGAACAACACATGGATATCCAATGGATTCGGCGCATGTTACCGCATCGTCAACCCTTTTTGTTAATCGATAGAGTGATTGAACTCGTCGAATCAAAATCAATTGTTGCGCTCAAAAATGTTTCGTACAATGAACCCTTTTTTAATGGACATTTCCCTGAATATCCAGTGATGCCTGGGGTATTAATTATTGAAGCGATGGCACAAGCATCGGCATTAATTGCCTATGCATCGCCTGATTTTGAACGTTATTATCCAGGAAGCATTATATTTTTTGCTGGTGTTGATGATGTACGGTTTCGCCGCCCGGTTGTACCTGGTGATCAATTGCGTTTGGCAGTGGAAATGACAACGATGCGCCGTGCGTGTTGCAAGGCAGTTGCAAAAGCAACGGTTGATGGTGAGTTGGTATGCAATGCAACCTTGATGAGTTTTATTAAGGATCCAGAAGATAATGGCTAACACAATGACTCGCACACAACAGCACACACCTGTTAACGCGTCTACTCAATGTGAGACAACGATCCACCCAACGGCAGTTGTTGATGAGCACGCTAAGTTAGGTAAACATGTGCAGGTCGGCCCGTTTAGTGTGATAGGGCCGCAGGTGAGCATCGGTGATCACAGCATTGTAAAATCACATGTAGTGATTACCGGCGATACCACTATTGGTGCACATAACCAATTTTATCCGTTTAGTTGTATTGGTGAAGCACCGCAGGATTTGAAATATAACAATGAACCAACGCGCGTTGAAATTGGTGATCACAATATTTTCCGTGAAAACTGTACGGTACATCGGGGTACTGCACAGGATAATGGGGTTACTGTGATTGGTCACCATAATCTATTAATGGCTAATACACATGTGGCGCATGATTGTATGTTAGCTAATCATATCATCTTAACCAATTGTGCAGGCATTGCTGGACACGTGCATATTGAAGATTATGCTGTGTGTGGTGTCACGTCCGGCGTACATCAATTTTGTCGAGTTGGGCAAAGCAGTTTCTTAGTACACGGGGCAATGGTTACTAAAGATGTAATGCCGTATACCATTGTCTGTGGTGAAGATGGCCGGGTTGATGGCTTAAACTTGGTTGGATTAAGACGACGTAGGTTTACTCGTGATCAAATCAATGCAATTAAAACAGCTTACAAAATTATTTTTCGACAAAATTTAACCGTAGCAGATGCCATTGATGCACTCAAACCAATTGCTGCTGAGTTTCCAGTGGTACAACCGATGATTGATGCATTAACCAATTCTACTCGCGGCATTGCGCGTTAGATCAATGACGACACTCTTCTCTTCACTGCAACAACGACCATTGCGTATTGGCATTGTTGCTGGTGAGGAATCCGGTGATATCTTAGGTGCTGGGTTAGTACACGCATTATGTAAACAGTATCCTGATCTGATCATTGAAGGTATTGGCGGTACCCGCATGCAGCAAGCGGGTGCGCGTAGTTTATTTCCCATGGAAGCGCTCAATGTCATGGGGTTGTTTGAAGTGATCAAACATATCCCACGAATTTTATCCATACGCCAACAACTGTATCGTTATTTTTGCAAATTCCCACCAGATGTATTCATTGGCATCGATGCACCAGATTTTAATTTAACCTTAGCTAAAAAGTTGCATCAGCAAGGCATTAAAACCGTGCACTATACTAGTCCGTCTGTATGGGCATGGCGTAGTTGGCGTATTCGTAAAATAGCGCGCGCAGTGGATTTGATGTTAACGTTACTGCCATTTGAAAATACCATTTATGAAAAACATCAAATCCCAGTCAAGTTTGTTGGGCATCCATTAGCAGATGCGATCCCATTGCGTTCTGATCAGCAGTTAGCGAGACAACAATTACAATTAGCACAATCAGGACGCGTCATGGCAATTTTACCCGGTAGTCGTCGTTTTGAATTGCATTATTTAAGTAAATTATTAATTCAAACGGCTAAAGCGTGTTTAGCAAAATACCCTGATCTACAATTCGTTGTACCGCTAGTCAATAAGAAACGACGTCAGCAATTTTATGCAATATGGCAGACAGTGGCGCCTGAGATCCCATTTATATTGGTTGATGGGCAAGCACAATCTGTGATGGCAGCAGCTGATGTTGTGTTATTAGCATCGGGTACCGCAACCTTGGAATGTATGTTAATCAAACGGCCGATGGTGGTTTCGTATCGTGTCTCTGCAATAACTGCCTGGCTGGTGAACCAATTACTGAATGTTAGGATGGTAGCGTTACCTAATTTAATTGCTAATCAGCGCATTGTGCCTGAATATATTCACTACACAGCAACAGTGGATAATTTAGTGAATGCAATCAGTGATTATTTAGATCATCCACAACAAGTGACAGCCTTAATTGATAAATTTGATCGTATGCATCATGTATTACGCCGTGATGCCAGTCAGCAAGCTGCACAAGCTATTATTGAGTTAATTGAATAGTCATCAATGGAATTTGGAAACACAACGGATGCCTACTGACCAACACATTGCTGGTGTCGATGAAGCTGGCCGTGGCCCATTAGCAGGCCCAGTGGTTGCTGCAGCAGTGATATTACCGACTCATTACGATATACCTAAATTAACCGATTCTAAGAAACTCACTGCAAAGCAACGTGAACAGTTGTATACAGTGATTACTACCCAAGCGACAGCGTGGGCAGTGGCCAGTGCTGATGTTAATGAAATTGATCAATTAAACATTTTATGGGCGAGCATGTTAGCCATGCAACGTGCAGTAGCGCAATTGACCGTAGTGCCTGATCATGTATTAGTTGATGGTAATCGTACGCCTGATTTACCCTGCTCATCTGAAGCGATCATACAAGGCGATAGCAAAGTTGCTGCAATCAGTGCAGCGTCGATTCTTGCCAAAGTCAGTCGTGATCGGTTGTTAATCGAGTATGACACTCATTACCCTGGCTATGGGTTTGCCCAACATAAAGGGTATCCAACCAAAGCACATTACGCTGCACTGGCAACACTCGGCCCAAGCCCAGTGCATCGCCGCAGTTTTCGCTTGCAAGCGAAAACTGCATCATCAATTGCCTAACAGTTACTATCAACTTATCTATCTGATCAGAAAGGATAATCTCAACAGTGATTGAGATTGGACAATTTTTGAGTGACTTTTTAGATTTCTAATGTATAATGATTTGTTTTTGTAAGGGAATGCATAGATTAACTGCGGAGGGATATGTTTAACTAATTAAAATAAAAGGCTAATTATTATGGCTCTGTTTCCATCTTCATCTGCTAGCAGATTCGATTCTTCAAAAAAACCTGGAAAGTCAATTTTAAAACAGTCTCAAGCCAATGAGAATGAAACAAATGTACCTGAAAGGGCAGGCGTTGGTTCGCAAGGCATGAGCGAGGCTAATGCAAATGCAGATGGTAAACCGGTAAGCAGCGAAAAAGGTCATATTAGTTGGTCTGAAGATGAAGCAGGTCATCTTATTAATAGCCATCATGCTATCCCTACTAGAGACACTAATAAACAGGCTGAAGCAGTTGTATATAAAGAAGCAATTGTTAACGATAAACAGATACAAGAATTATTCCCTCCACTTATTTGGCAACAACACTGCGATCATATTGCAGAATTTTTATATCAATACTATCGCCGATGGTATGATGGTTTTTTAAATCGACAACATGAATTTACCCACTTCAAAACATCACATAAGTCGAGAAAATTCTATAGGCATCATCAAGTCATGGAAGCAATAGATATAATGAGAGATCCTCGCAATAAAAATAAGGGATTAGCAGAAGAATTTGATGAAAAATATAAGGAAAAAGAAAAAAAGCAAGAAGAATTATCTTCTATTGATATAACCAATTTTCTTGTTTTCTTGAGAGAGGAATTACAAGGCGATTTGCGAATAAAGCTATTGGTATGCTTAATTTCTGAAGATATAAGTAAATCTATTGATTGGGCTAATACTAGGATGAGTCAAAAGGTGATTGATACAGTTAATAAGTTTGTTGATGAGTTGTATCAAGCTATACCTAGCATACCATTACAAAAAACACAGTTAGCACAAGGTATATTAACGTTGCATGCTCAACAAGCTGATGAATGCTTTGAGAAAACATTATATTCATTAGCGTTCATGCTCTTTTTCGACCCTGATCAATATACTACTTATCACGAGCTTATTAAGGGGAAAGCAAAAGAGCTATTAACTGATGGTCATATTCAAACGTGTATTAAGCTGTCAAATTGTTTTTCAAGTGCTATTATTTACTTGGCTAGTCAAAAAGTGCTATTTTCCAAAGCTATTGAAGACGCATTAAAGCAAAAAGATGAGAGATTAAATAAAGCACTTGTCGCTGTAGAAAAAGGAATAACTACGTATTGTCAATATTTTCCTGATTTTAGGGATAGAGCGAATGAATTATATCAACAAAAGTTAAATGATATGCTGTGGTCACCCTGTTCTCAAGATTATTTTGCTCGGCTTAAGCTACAAGACAATACGCCAACAGCAGCTAATATAGCAGACATTATAACACCAGTTCTAACTGATCCATTAGCGGACTTTTTGCGAAAGAAACAGTGTGAATGTTATGTGGTAAGTACTTATCAAAAAGAACTGCAACGTTATATTAAAAGGATTGATGCTGACATTCGGGGCTACATTGATAAGCATGATTATTGGCAGTCTTTTCAAAAGACAGCAGCCGACCCTGCTATTATAAAGAATAATATTGCTAATGCAGTCAAAATGAAATTAGATACTGTTATTAAGCGAAAAACACAATTCTCTGTTTTTCCGTCTGAAAAAGAGTTAACTGAAATTTGGCAAAATCTCTGTAATGAAAAATTGCAAGCTTATTATAATGATTATATGTACTTTAAGGAAGTTGGATCTTATATTAAGCATCATCGTCATTGGTCATTAATCAAAGAAGATACTGATGATGTAAATGTATTAAAAGGTAAGATAGCTAATGCTGCTGTGAATGAACTAAAAGCATTTATTAGCAGTAATCCGCAAGCTAGTATTGAGAAGCAAAAAGCGGTCTGGAAAGCTTATTGTGATGAGCAATTACAATCTCAATATGAAACTTGTGTGCGATCAATGGAGTCATCATCAAAATCAAAGTTGGCATCATCATCCCTGAGATTCAATCTGGTTAAGAATCCTGTACAGCAAACAATTGATGATCAACAAATGCCTTTGTCAGAAGTCAAAGACGCAAAAGCTGTATCAGAGAAAACAGAAGTACCAAGCCTTACTTAAGTAACTATTCCGTCATCTCGCGGCTTGACCGCGGGATCCAGGGAATTGTGTGTATTAACATTGATGTTTGTTCTGTTTTTTATTCTTGAGCGTTGTTCCGTGGATCCTGCGGTCAAGCCGCGGGATGACGGCTGCGGGGAAGAGTAAGTTGTTTTTGAAAGCAAAATCATTTGGCTTGTTATGTTAGTTAAAGTTGAACATGGCATTAGTTATCAATTTGTACTTGCAGTGAACTCTATAAAAACTGTTGCATATGCTTAAGGTTTGTAAAGTAACCTATATCCTTGTACGATCGTTCCTACAGGTTAAAGAGGGATATTGATCGTGTTCAGGATAAACTTTCAAAACGAGCCTCCTCATTCGCAGGCTATGTGTTCAAATGATATAGATGACGAATTACAGCTTAGTTTACGTACCAATTTTTTTCGAACGGGTGTGTCTAAGTATAGTGATCTCTCTGAAGAAGCAAAAGTATTGATCGCAAGTTGGCATGCCTTTACTCATACTGATTTAATAAGCCCTGCTTTATTAGGGACCTATCATGAACAGTCAAGTCAATGGGCTCATTTACCAACAGGCGAATTCCAATCATTGCAGCAGCGTTCACTATTTGCTATCAGTAGTATTCCTGAAGTTGTTCGACAATTGATTACACTGGAATTGCGTACGAGTCTGTTGCCAGAATCATTACCCAATGCAAGTTTGCAACAGCACGCAACAATTGAAGATGGTCGAAATGCGGTAGCATACCTGCGTAGCCGTATTGCCAATGATGATGAGCAAATACAAGCATGGCGTGAAACAATTGTTAAAGCCACATTGTTGAGTTATGTTGAAAAGGAATTGCGTCAGGGTAACGCACAGTCAGCTTGCCATTCATTAGCCGGTTGAGTTACTAATATTCTCAGTGATTACAATATCCATGTGGAATATGTATTGTTTGATAATCGCATTGGCAACACTTGGCTCAAGCCCAGTGCATCACCGCAGTTTCCGCTTGCAAGTGAAAATTCCATCATTAATTGTTTAACCCAGCAAGTATCATCTTATATATCCAAAAAAAGATGAACTTAGCGGTGATTGAGAATGGGCGATTTTTGCGTGACTTTCTAGATTTTTCAGGTATAATCTACTGTTTTTGTAATAAGGATATAAATTGACTATGGAGGGGTGTATTTAACTAATTAAAATAAAAGGCTAATTATTATGTTTCTATTCCCAGCTTCCCCTGCTAGCAAATTCGATCCGTCAAAACAACCTAAAAAGTCAATTTTAAAACAATCTCAGTCAAAGGGTCAGGAACAACGCCATGTTAGTTGGCTGGAAGAAGAAGTCCCACCTATTAAGAGCTATCACACTGTCCCTACTCGGAAAGCTAATAAAAGAAATGAAGCAATGGTATATAAAGAGGCAATTGCTGCAGATCGTAAAATACATACAGCATTTCCTAAGGTGATTTTGCAACAACACCATGAGCTTATTACAGAACGGTTATATCAACATTATCAACAATGGTATACTAATTTTTTAAATCGTAGACATCAATATAGTTATAAGTATACGGATGAGAAAACAAAGAGACGGATAGAGATAAAGGGTAAGAAAGTCTACTGGCATCATCAAGCTATGCAAGAGCTAGATAATAAGCGAAACCCTAGCAATAAAGATAAAGGATTAGCAGCAGAATTTGGTAAAAAGTATGATGAGAAGAAAGAAGGCTTAGCTTGCATAGATATAACAAGCATGCTTGATTTCTTGAGAAAAGAATTAAAAGGTGATTTAAAAATACAGATATTAACGTATGTGCTTGCCAACGACATAAGTAAGACTATTGATTGGCCTAACATTAAACTAAATCAAAAAGTGGGGGAGACAGCCAACAAATTTTCTGATGAGATTTGCCAAAATATACCTGATATACCATTGCAAAAGGAACAGTTAGTACAAGGTATGTTAACAGTGCATGCTCAGCAAGCTGATGACTATTTTCAGCAAGCATTGTATTCATCTGCGCATATGATCTTATTAGAACCTGATCAATATACTTTTTATCACGAACTTATTAAAAGAGAAGCAAAAGAACTTTTGCTTGATGAGCGTATTCAAGCATGTGTTGATTTTTCAAATCATTTGCAACATATTATTTATTATTTGGCGAGCCAGAAAAAATTATTCTTTGGCACTATTGAAAATGCATTGAAGCAGCAGGATAAAAAGTTAAATAAAAATTTACTGTCTATCAGAAAAGAAATAACTAAATGCTGTCAAGGTCTTCCTGATCTTAAACATAGGGTAGATGAGTTATACCAAAATTTCTTAAATGAAAAATTATCGCTGTATCGCTTTAAAGATTATTTCGCTTCACGTAGAATACAAGACAATGCGCCAACAGTAGAAAATATTGCAAAGATTATAACACCTGCCATGAATGAACTATTAGCAGAATCTTTGAAAGATGGAGTATGTCGGAACTATGTGGCAAACATTTACAGAGTAGAGTTGAATGATTATTTAAAAACGATTGATAGTGACATTCAAGCTTATATTGATAAACATGATTATTGGCAAGATATTCAGAAGTTGATAGAAGATCCTAAGAAATTAAAAAATCAGATTAGCGAAACAATACAAATGAATTTAGCTCGATCTATTCAGCGTAAAAATGATATGGCAGTTCCAGTGTCAAAAGAAGATATACAAAAATATATTACAGAAGACTGTGATAAAAGATTAAAATATCATTATGATGACTGTATAAACTTCGAAAAAGTTCAAAACTATATATCTGCTCATGTTTTCTGGTCAGTTATTGAAAAACATGCTGATGATATTGAGATGCTAAGAGATGATATAGTTGATGTTGTAATGAATCGTTTAGGAGAATTTGTTAAGAGTAATCGAGAGGTTAGTCTTGAGCAGCAAGAAGCAGTTTGGACAGTTCATTGTGATGAACAATTAAAGTATTATCATGACTATTATATTAACTGTGAAAAAATTCAAGAGTATATGTTCACTCATCAATTTTGGTCAGATATTGAAAAAAATGCTCTTGATATTGAAGAACTAAAAAAGGATATAACTGATACTGTAACTGATAATTTAGAAAAATTTGTTAAGGCTAATCCACAAGCTAGTCTTGAGCAGCAAGAAGCAGTTTGGAAAGTGTATTGTGATGAAGAATTACGGTCTGAATATGAAGCTTGTGTGCGATCAGTGGAGTCATCATCAAAACCAGAGTTGTCATCATCAATCCATAGATTAAACCTAGCTGAGAATCCTGTGCAGCAAACAACTGATGATCAACAAATGCCATTGTCAGAAGTCAAAGATGCATCAGAGCAAACAGAAGCACCAAGCCTTACTTAAAGTAGTTATTCTGTCATCCCGCGGCTTGACCGCGGGATCCAGAGAATCGTGTAATTATTCTGATGTTCACCGTTGTTTTACCTCTGAGTTTTGTTCCCTGGATCCCGCGGTCAAGCCGCGGGATGACGGAAAGAGCGCGCCGCGGGATGACGGTCGTAGAGAGAGGGTAGTTGCGTTATTTGTATAGAAACCGGATCATCACGGGATGACGGCCGTAGGGAAGAAGTAGTTATGTTGCTTGATTCGGGAACGGTTGCATGAATAAGATAGCTGTATTAAACGTTTGCAAAGAAAGATTTACTTTTGTAGAATCTGCTTGTCGAAATAAACAGTAAATAAGGATGTTAACTATGCCAAGGAGAAGAATAAGACATTTGCAAGATGAGAGGCCGCATACGCAAGCATTATGTTCTGCTAATGCAAATGAAGAACTAGAACTTAGTTTACATACCAATTTCTTTTGCAGTGGGGCATCGAACTATAGTCACCTTTCTGAAAAAGCAAAAAACCTGATCACAAGTTGGCACTCCTTTACTCACACTGATTTAATGAGTCGTTCTTTGTTGAATACTCATCGTGAACAGCTAGCTCGATGGTCTCGTTTGCCAATGAGTGACTTTCAATCATTACAGCGGCGTTCACTCTGTACTGTCAGCAGTATTCCTGAAAATATTCGACGATTAATAACATTGGAATTGCGTACGAATCTGTTGCCAGCATCATTACCTAATGCAAGTTTACAACAGAAGCCAACAATTAAAGATGGTAAAGATGCAGTGGCATTCCTACGTAGCCGCATTTCCAATACTAGTGAGCAAATACAAGTGTGGCGTGAAGCAATGCTTAACGCGACATTGTTGCGTTATGTTGAGAAGGAATTGCGTCGGGTTGATACACATCAGCTGACTGCTTATTCATTAGCCGGCTAATTTACTTACTGATATTCTCAATCGTTACAATTGTCCACGTGGAATATGTAATTGTTCAATAATCGCAGTGGCGATTTCTTCGATCGATTTAGTGGTGGTATTGATAAACGGTATGTGTTCGCGCTGAAACAGTGATTCGATTTGTTGCACTTCACGTGCGCAGCGTTTTGGATCAGCATAGTTGCTATTTGGTCGGCGTTCGTGACGAATAGCAGCCAATTGTGGGACAGCAATGGTTAATCCAAACAGTTTGTCACGTACATTATGTAATGCAGTCGGTAGTTTAAAACCAGCAACATCACTATCGTCTTCCGTGAATGGGTAGTTCGCGACCTTCAAGCCAAATTGTAATGCCATATATAGTGAAGACGGTGTTTTACCGCAACGTGAGATTCCAATTAAAATGATATCCGCTTTAGGGTAATGTTGAATGCCAGCACCATCATCACAATCCAACGCATAATTCACGGCATCTATACGCGTTTTATATTTATCGGAATCAATCAGGCTGTGAAACCGCCCAACTGAATGTGTAGGTTGTTGCTTAAATTCAGTAGCCAATAGAGTGACAAAAGTGTTAAAGAAATCTAATACGATCGCATCGCTCTGTGCCAAAATAGCTTGAATGCTTGGTTGAACAACGGTTGAAAAGACAATGGCCTTGCAATCATCGGTTGTACTGGCATGATTGATCGTGGCAACTGCTTCTTGTGCTTTGGTTTTGCAGTCAATAAAAGGCAAGGTATTTTGCTCAAAATTTATGCCTTCGAATTGGGTTAACAAACTGCGTCCTAGCGTTTCCGCAGTGATCCCGGTACCATCTGAAATGAAAAAAATCGTACGTTTCATGTAATGATTCTCATCAAACTGCTAATAATATGCAATACATACTCAAAGTATCTTGAGTATATCAAAACGAGGTGGCAATGACACAGTCTATTTTGTGGTTTGAACAAATTGGTTTAGCTGATATTGCGGCTGTAGGTGGTAAGAATGCATCACTGGGTGAAATGATTAATCATTTACACCATGCTGGTGTCAGTGTTCCCAGAGGGTTTGCGACTCATGCAGATAGTTTTACTCAGTTTTTAACACAAGCTAATTTGCGAGAACAGATCAGCGATTGGTTGGCGGCGATTGATATTAACAATGTCTCTCAATTACAAACTGTTGCACAACGCATTAGAGAAGCAGTGTTAGCTGCACCATTACCTGAGACGTTAGAAATGGCGATTCGTGATGCCTATGCACAATTAGCTAACGATAAAACAAGCGATTTTAGTGTGGCAGTGAGATCATCAGCAACTGCTGAAGATTTACCTCAAGCCTCATTTGCTGGTCAACAAGAAACGTATTTGAATGTGTGTGGTATTGATAACGTATTACACGCCGTTAAGCACGTGTTTGCCTCATTATTTAATGACAGAGCGATTGCATATCGGGTGCATCATGGGTTTGCCCATGCCGATGTGGCGATTTCAGCAGGTATCCAACAAATGGTGCGCAGTGATCGCGGTGCTAGTGGGGTGATGTTTACCTTGGACACTGAATCGGGTTTTGATCAAGTGGTATTGATTACCGGTGCTTACGGATTAGGGGAAATGGTGGTACAAGGTGCAGTCAATCCCGATGAATTTTATGTGTATAAACCCAATGTGACTGCCAACAAACCGGCGATTTTGCGACACAATTTGGGTTTAAAACAGCAAAAGATGATCTATCAGCAAGGTAATGCTGATCAATTGCAAGCATCGGTTGCTACTGTTGATGTGCCTGATTCTGAGCGTCAACAATTTTGTATTAGTGATGATGATGTGATCCAATTGGCGAAACAAGCCTTGATCATTGAACAACATTACCAATGTCCAATGGATATTGAATGGGCGAAAGACGGTAATGATGGTAAATTATATATTGTGCAAGCACGCCCTGAGACTGTGCAATCACAACAACAACCGATCATTGAACGGTTTCGTTTGACTAATAGTCAAGATTATCCCATTAAAACCCGTGGACGTAGTATTGGTCAACGCGTTGGCCAAGGCAAGGCACGTATTATTGCTAGTTTGGCGGATATGGACCAATTGCAACCAGGTGATGTATTGGTAACTGATATGACTGATCCAGATTGGGAACCGGTGATGAAACGTGCTGCTGCGATCGTCACTAATCGTGGTGGTCGTACTTGTCATGCTGCGATCATTGCGCGCGAATTAGCGATCCCAGCGGTTGTTGGTTGCCACGATGCAACCCAAGTCATTCAATCAGGAGAGGTCATTACCGTATCGTGTGCAGAAGGGGATGAAGGTCGAGTGTATGCTGGCTTAGTGCCGATCGACATTGAACGTATCGACATTGAAAAAATGCCGGACGTGCCAGTCAAGATCATGTTAAATGTTGGCAACCCAGAACGTGCTTTTGACTTTCAACGATTACCCAATGCAGGTGTTGGTTTAGCGCGTTTAGAATTTTTAATCAGTCAATCGATTGCTATTCATCCGCGGGCATTATTAACCTTTGATACACTTGATGCGGATCTGCAAGGCATTATTCGCGATAGAATCAGTGGTTATGCATCACCTGTTGCCTATTATATTGATAAGTTAACTGAAGGGATCGCATCATTAGGTGCTGCGTTTTGGCCAAAACCAGTGATCGTACGTTTCTCAGATTTTAAATCAAATGAATATGCCAATTTAATCGGTGGCAAACAGTTTGAGCCCGATGAAGAAAACCCAATGTTAGGGTTTCGTGGTGCATCACGTTATGTGTCTGACGAATTTGCTGAGTGTTTTGCATTAGAATGTAAAGCGGTAAAATACGTGCGTGAAACCATGGGATTAACCAATGTAGAAGTCATGTTACCCTTTGTACGTACTGTAGCAGAGTGCAAACGCGTGATTGATAGTTTAGCGCAAAACGGTTTAGTCCGCGGACAACAGGGATTGCGTGTGAACATGATGTGTGAAATTCCATCAAATGCGATTTTAGCTGAGCAATTCTTAGAATACGTTGATGGTTTCTCAATCGGGTCAAATGATTTAACTCAATTAACGTTAGGATTGGACAGGGATTCTGCTGTGGTTGCTGCACAATTTGATGAACGTGATCCGGCGGTTATGCAGCTATTAGCAAATGCAATTGCTGCGTGTAAACAGCAGGGTAAATACGTTGGGATCTGCGGCCAAGGGCCATCTGATCACCCTGATCTCGCCCGCTGGTTAATGCAACAAGGTATCGAGAGTATTTCACTGAATCCTGATTCAGTATTATCTACTTGGTTGTTTTTAGCAACGGGGCTTGCCTCGGCGTAGCTGTAAGCGAAGCCGGGCCAATTTGATAGTATCTATTTAACACTAATTTAATAATTTTGTAGCTCACTTTTCTGTTTATTCAATTTAGACATTGTGTGGTTCTGTTATTAGAAAAAATATGTTTTAATGTGCTTACATTGAACAGTTCATTGTTATTCTCCAATCATAATGAAAAGTAGCAACTTAAAATACGCATGCTAGACATGTGTGCTTGGCATTGAATAAAGGAGAGTATGTATGTACATGGAAACAAGAAAAAAAGAAAGCAAAAGCACAATCGTAAAGGACGAACCCAGCGGTAGCTACAGCCACTCATCGTCATCAGTTTCTTCTAGTAGCAATAGTAGTCATGTCAGATCATTATCACCTGTTCCCTCTTCATCATCGCAATTATCAGTAAGCAGTCCGCTAGCTTCCTCTTCTTTGGCAGTAACAAATAGAGTCGAAGAAGCTACACAACTGCAAAGGTGGTCTGGTTTAGTATCTCAATTTAATACTGAACACAAACAAGCACACTTGTCATATATAAACGATAAAGTCAGTAAACTAACTGGCAAACAAAGTCTATCGCAACAAGAAATTAACACATTAGTGATGTTGGCAGGAGTAAAGGATAGCGATGTATATCAAGCTATTTTAAGAAGGCTGTATGATTTATCTAGCCATCCGTTAGGCAATCTCCCAGCATTGTTGGGCTTAACTCAAATTATTTTATTATATGAAAATAAGCAACAGTGGATGGATGATACAAAGTACGAGGCAATATTAACTATTTTTGCAGAGAAAATTAAACCTGATATGCATTGTCTCATTGCACTGAATTTATTTTTAGAAGCCGCATTGGCTGCTGATGTAAATGGTGCAGATAAGCAAAAGACTGATGCGCTATTAAATAAACTGCTTGATATTGTAAGTGGTAAAAAGCGTAGCGATATTTCGTTGTCACTGCAAGCAGCAGTGGCATACCAAGCGTTACGGCGTGTTGGTAGTGATGAATCAAAGAGTGATTTACGGCTTCGTAAAGGCATTGCGTTTGTGTTAGGCGTAAAACATTTCGCAATGGCAGCTGGTGCAGCGCTGTTAGTACCTGTCAGTGGTGTATCTGCCGTATTGACATTCACCAATACCATAGAAGGGATTGAACAATTCAGTGAAGCGTTTCACATGAAGCCTATGCAAGAGAAATGGTATGACAAAGCCATGTTGTTTAAACAACTATTAATGGGAGCTATGCTTTTTTTGGTAAAAAGCAAGAAGGAAAATGATGAAACTTATAGTGATCAGCTATATAACTTATTAGATAAATTATTTAAGCAAATAGAAGAACCCAAAAAAGTAAAAGGTAAGTATGCGCAAGCATTTGTATGTGATTTGCTGACTGACTTACTGCTTACTTATTCAGGCGACACAGTTGCTGAGCGACACTTTCAGCGCAAAGTGCTAAGTGTACTAGGCAAGTTATCTGAGAATAGAAAATCTACTCACAAAAGAGAGTACGCCAGAAATAAATTATCTTATCTCAGTAATCAAGAAGAGTTAAGTGAAAGGTTGCGGCATGCTATTAGTAATAGTCTTTCTCCAAGTGCAATGATAATAGAGCCACTGGATAAGCAACAGCAACATGGTGCAGGTGTTGCAATCCCATCAAAGCATACACCATGGCAGACGCGTGGTATGTCACCTCCACCGTTGGCTATGAGTCAACACGAACAAGATAGAGGTAGTAGTCCTCAGGTGTTGCTCATGCCTGAAACATTACCAATCCCCAGTGCACCACCGCCGGAAGAAGAGGATATTGATTTAAATGAACGCACGACATCACCACCTTCTCTGAAAGGAAAAGAGAAAGAAGGGAAGAAGAAAAAGCATAAGAAAAAGAGAGAGGAAGCAAGTAGTTCAGATGAAGAGATGGTTGAGGAAGCGCGCAGGGAGCGGAAATCGGCACAGGAGCTGGGCGGTGGAAGTGGATTGTTCGGAGCGGAACCTTCAAAAAAAGCGGAAAAACAAGAAAAGAAAGAAAAAAGACGGAAAAAAAGAACAAAACGATCAGATAGTGATAGTCATGAAGCAGAGCATCCTCAATCTCAGTCAAGTAGTACCGGACAGCAGCCATCCTTATTTAAAATTGAAGGGAAAGGAAATAAAGGAAACTTTATTGCTGAAAATTTAGAATACGGTGGAGAAGATAATGAAGTTAATGCTGTGCAAGGAAAAATGCTATCTGAAGAGAAAGTTGAAAATTTAGCTGAAAAAATGTTTGGGTTAGATGGCCCAAAGTAAGTTGCTCATCTTCGAAGAAACGTCGTACGCACACGAAGAAGGTGAAGCAAGCTAACGAAGCGAGCCAGAGACCACAAAAGGCAATTATTTGTGAACAATATACTGAACAGCATTTTGATCAGTATATTAAACAAACGCCTAGCAAATCGAAGAAACCACTGAAAAATAAAAAAGAGTTAATTAAGCAACTTGCTGATTACTACAGTGGTGCATTTGATCCGAGATTAGGTGAGATTTATATTCCGCCGTTAACTTCAGATAGAGAAAGAGCCAGCGCTGAAAGCTGTTTGCCTTTAGCAGATAAAGTCAACGAATTTCTCGACAGTTCAAAACGCTCACTCTTGTTATTAGGTCAAGCGGGGATGGGCAAGTCGTATTTTAGTTTGCTGACTTGCCAGACGGTATGGAGACGGATACGAGAACAGCTTAAAACCAATCCCAATGCACCATTACCCCGATTACCGTTATACATTTATTTACCGAATTACGATAAGCAACTTCACCGCGAGAAACAGTTAGTAGATAAAGGGAAATTAGATAAAGGCACGTTATTAGAGACGGTATTAAGAAAACATCAGCTTTCTGATGAAGAAATCGAGATAGTTAAGACAAAGCCATTGCTGATTTTTCTGGATGGTTTTGATGAAATTACTTTTCGTGAGAATATTTATCGACTACAAGGATGGGGAGAGCATGGCTATGATATTCAGGTAGTTGTTACCTGTCGCCCTGACGTGTTACTGCATGAGAATTTATCGGCATTGTTTGAAGCCGGTGGTGAGTTTTCAGGTCAGTTAGCCACGTATACCAGACAATATTTACAACCGTTTACTGATGAACAGATTCAGGCGTATTTTAAAGCGTGCTTTAAGACGAAATCAGACAGCGAACGCTATTATCACCAGTTAACACAATTACCATCACTCAAAGCCTTAGTGACGACACCGTTTTTGTTACGCATGGTGACCGACATCTTGCCGTATATTGACAAGCTGCCTAAAGCTAGTGCTGCTAACATACCGCGTTTCACCCAAAGCAGTATATTCCACTACTTTCTTGAGGGAGTGCCAAATGATAAAGGCGAGCCTTGTGGCGGTTGGTTTGTTAAGGAAATTGCCCGAGGCAGAGCAAAAAACCTCTTATCATCGAGTTGTCCTAAGTTATGCCAAAAAGACGTTATTCGTTACATGCGAGGGTATGCAGAGAACTTAGCACTTTTCTTACTTGATGATGAAACTGGTCAATTAAATGAGCGCTCGTTAACCGCAGAAGAGACATTACAGCCTAACTTGATTGAACTACTGCATAAGCGCCATCCGCGCACCTTATTTTTTGACACAGACGGAACCCCTAATACTAACTTTCGCGATATACGCTCTAGCTGCTTACTTCATCTGTTGTATGGTCGAGTGGATGAAGATGATTATTTAGAAGAAGGTGAATTTAAGTTCTTACACAAGTCGGTGACAGAATATTTGGTAGCGCACAGGGTGATGGTAGAAGAACTGTCACTGATACAGGCGTCTAAAAATGGTGTAGACCCTTCACCACCCAGGCGCGGATTAAATCGAATGTTACTGGTGAAAGAGCCAGAGATAATCACGCGATTGGCAGAGATGGCCAGGGAGAACCCTGACTTCAAACGACGCCTCATTGATGTATTGATGGCATCAAGGCATACACCGAGTTTAGGACGGGTAGCGTCGAATGCAATAACGATACTCAATGTGGCATGGGTATCGTTTTATGGATGGAAGTTGGAAGGAGTCTGTATTGCAGGAGCGGATTTAACCGGTGCCATCTGTGATAAGGCGAATTTCAGTGGGGCAAACTTAATGGATGTGACGTTTTACCGTGCGTCACTGCGAGAAGTGAACTTTAAAGGGGCGCAGATGTCAGGGATACAGTTTGGTGAGTACCCGTACTTGAAATTCGAAAGTGTATGTTACGCTGTGGCGTATTCATCGAATGAAAGTTACTTGGCAGTGGCGAGTGGTAAGGCTATTCATCTATTTGATGCCACCACACGCACGTTACGGCGCATCCTGAGAGGGCACGAGAGTTATGTGACAAGCGTTGAGTTTAGCGATGATGGCAAGTATGTGGTGTCGGGGAGTGGTGATAAGACCGTGTGCGTGTGGGACGTTGAGCGTGGCGAGTTGCGCCAACGTCTGACGGGTCACGAGGGTGATGTGAACAGCGTTGGGTTTAACGATAATGGCAAGCATGTGGTATCGGGGAGTAGTGATACTACCGTGAGCGTATGGGATGTTGAGTGTGGCGAGTTGTGCCAATGTCTGAGGGGTCACGAGGGTGATGTGTACGGCGTTGCGTTTAGCAGTGATGGCAAGTATGTGGTGTCGGGGAGTGGTGATAAGACCGTGTGCGTATGGGACGTTGAGCGTGGCGAGTTACGCCATCGTCTGCGGGATCACGAGAGTTGGGTGAGCAGCGTTAGGTTTAGCGATGATGGCAAGCATGTGGTGTCGGGAGGTGGTGATAAGGCCGTGAGCGTATGGGATATTGGAAGTGGCAAGTTGCGCCAATGTCTGAGGGGTCACAAGGGTGATGTGTACAGCGTTGCGTTTAGTGGTGATGGTAAGCTTGTGGTGTCGGGGAGTAGTGATAAGACCGTGAGTGTATGGGATGTTGGCAGTGGCGAGTTGTGTCAATGTCTGAGGGGTCACGAGGGTGATGTGTACAGCGTTGCGTTTAGCGATGATGGCAAGCGTGTGGTGTCGGGGAGTTGGGATAAGACCGTGTGCGTATGGGATATTGCGAGTGGTGAGTTGCGCCAACGTCTGAGGGGTCACGAGGATAATGTGTACAGCGTTGCGTTTAGCGATGATGGCAAGTGTGTGGTGTCGGGGAGTTGGGATAATACCGTGTGCATATGGGAAGTTGATAGTGGCGAGTTGTGCCAACGTCTGACGGGTCACGAGAATAGGGTGTACAGCGTTGCATTTAGCGGTGATGGTAAGCTTGTGGTGTCGGGGAGTCATGATAAGACCGTGAGCGTATGGGATGTTGGAAGTGGCGAGTTGTGCCAACGTCTGAGAAGTCACGAGGATATTGTGAGAAGCGTTGGGTTTAGCGTATGCTTCCCGCAAAAGTGCGTGCATAGTGTTTTTTGATGGTTTAGCCTGAAGTTGCTAACAGTATCAAGAGGACATTTTAATGGGAACAAGGAAATCAAAAACGCACAGCACAACTTTACGTAGTAAAAAACAGATTGCAAATTCGTCATCATTCGATCAATTGCAACAACAGTTTGAACAATGGCGGGCTAACAAATCTAGCAATGCGCCTGTGCCACTAGCGTTACGCCAAGCAACTGTTCGCGCCTTTAATAACGGCATACCATTCTCAAAACTGAAGTCATTAAGAATAAATCATTCTCAACTAAAACGCTGGCGTGAGCAAAAAGCCGTATCAAGTAAAACAACACCACACTTTGTCACCGTCAAACCAATTAAGAACAAAGCACCTCAAACCAACATCGCAATACAAACGGCCGCGTGTGAGTTGACTATCCATTACCCACATGGTCTGCATGTGGCTATTCGTCTAGCGGATGTCACATCAACAGCCCAACTATTGAAAACACTGTGCTGAGGATAAACGGATGTTGCAAATAACGCCTCAACACCGCATTTTATTAGCCAAAGAACCGGTGGACTTCAGAGCCGGTATCGAAGGTTTGTGTCGAGTCTGCCAAGCTAACATGTACAATGACCCCTTTAATGGCACGGTATTTGTCTTTACCAATCGTCGTCGTAACGCCATCAAACTGCTGACCTACGATGGCCAAGGTTTCTGGCTATGTCATAAACGACTGTCCAGAGGACGACTTCAGTGGTGGCCACAAGATAATTGCACGACGATTGAATTAACTGCCAGCACACTGAATATCTTACTGTATAACGGCAATCCCATTACCGCTAATTGTCAACAAAACTGGAAGTCTCTACCTGCCAAAGCGGCTTAGGCCGCTTTGGCTAATGCCTTGGTGTTGAGTGTGTCCTTATAATGCCAAGGTAACCAATCGTTAGCACGCTGTTGTAACTCATCTTTATGCAACAATAAACTTTGTAAATAATCCACTGGGTCAACACCAGCATATTGCGCCGTGAATAATACACTCATCAACACGTCGCCAACCATAGCACCATAAGTGGTACGATATTGTTGTGAATTCTTACGATACATCACGGGTGCAATCTTAATTAAACGCTCAGAATCATTGTTATCTAGCACTGCACCAAGAACAGATAAAAATAACGTTAACTCTCGAAAATGGTTGCGCATATAATTGATAGCTTTGCCAGCACTACTGTTAGGCTCCGCCCAGCGTTTTCGAACACATTGTTCTAAAAATCGCCGTAGCTGTTTCATTATCGGTTTCGAATGACGACGATGATAATGCAGGCGTTGCTCTGGTGTATAGCCATGTGTTTTACAATGACGCTCGTGTCGATACACTTGCCCAATCCAGTTTAGTACTGGCTGACATACCTTCGGATAAACGTCTTTGCACTCGAAAAAATAGCGTCTGGCATGGGTTAAACAATAGCTAACTTGCGTCTGTTCGGCAATCGACTCGTCTTTGATGCGGTTTCGACTCAGCGCATCTGACATTAAAATAACAGACCCTAACTCAGTATCACGTTTGCGCAATAACGCTGTGATATTCTCACCACCATGTGAGCGACCTGTAAAGACTAATACCACTTCGTTATCACCTACTTTTGATAGTGCCGCTGTTGTAAATATGCCACGACGTGCTTTTTCTTCTAGCGCCTGGTTTTCTAACACGAGGCTTTGGACCTTCGCTGTGGTGTCATCGTATTGGACCAACTCGCCGTTGGCCGCAGTACGTTGCAATGCTTGATAAACAGGAAGTACGTGATTAAACACCGTCTCCATGCACGCAAATTGATTCGATGTCGGTAATGGAATGCCTTGCGCTTCGTGATACTTCGCTATCCGATAAAATGGCAAACCAAATACATAGTGATTCACCGCCAATACCGCTTTGAAACTATCGCTATAGACATCTTTGCCGCTTTCTTTTGGTAACGGCACTGTAAATAACGTTAAACACAATCCGCAACGATAGACCTCTCTGTCATAACGTACAACCCGCGCCATTGGTTGGCCTAACAAACGGATCACTTTTGATGGTTTATTCCATAAATATAAACGGCCTTTACAATCAACATGTAAGCAATGTGCACCTGGGTAGTAACGTTCATCACTCACTTTGTGAACTTCTGCTGCAACATAATCATCTGCGCTATAGCGTCCATGCCCTTTGTTTGATTGCTCAGATACATCATCTTCCTTAACGTTGTCAGTGTCTTTTGGCACTTTGTCAGAAGAACTTGCCGACGTTGATGTACCTTTTACCCCTGTTTTTCGCTGCAGATCCCAAATATTCTCTTCAATCGACGGATACTGAGTTTGGCTTCGGTTAATTGACCTTGCAACCAAAATACCATGCGTAGTGCACTGCTGCATAGCTTGCGATCGGTGTCTGATAGATTACCTGTTTCAAGTCGTGACAGTAATGACTCTGCTTCTGCATGGCTTAAATCAATCGTTTCCGGTTTCTTCACAACATAATCCTTGTTTCATCCATTGGTCAGTCAGAAATAACCTGACCTGGAAACAAGTCTGATCCCATTATTTTCAAATTGCAAGTCGGAAAAAAGCACAATGGCAAAATCAAAAAAATAAATTGCCCCTACACAGAATAATTGACAGATTGATGGCTGTCACGCAACGGTACTGGAAGCATACCATATTCTGAGAGGACACACGAATTCGGTTAAAAGTGTGGCAATAAGCACTGATGCCTCGGTGATTGCCTCAGGGGGCTTGGATAAAACTGTGCGCCTGTGGGATAGAGAGAATGGTTGCTGTTTGGCAGAGTTACCATTAGGATTTCCTCTTTACTCTGTGGCAATAGGCGCTAATCAGCTGATAGCGGCAGGAGCTGCCGGTTGTCTATTGGCAATAGACATTAACAATCTACGGACACAGCAGTGGCATCCCCAGTTTCAATGGGTACATAGGGGGATAGGGGCATTAGTTCTGAGTGGGCTTAATATCAGTCAAGCACTGCATGTTTCTACCGAGAATCAACGATTATGCAAGCAACGAGGGAGTAGAGGAGAGCCAAACAAAAATGAAGGGATAACTTATCAGCCGTGGTGTCAATTATTCAAACCTATTGTCGGAACTGCGCATCATCAAGCCCAGCTAAGTTTAGTAGGAATAGAACACCAGAGGCAAAGTCAGAGACGTACTGTCAGTGAAAATGTGTGGGTATTATCGGTAGCAAGAAA
Source organism: Gammaproteobacteria bacterium (assembly GCA_965116795.1). Classification (GTDB taxonomy): domain Bacteria; phylum Pseudomonadota; class Gammaproteobacteria; order JAJFKG01; family JAJFKG01; genus JAJNDI01. The sequence goes on along the minus strand of OZ220716.1, from coordinate 2,260,943 downwards.
ACATAACAACCGAATTAGCGCTGCGATGGTTGGTATTTCGGTTGGTGCATTGGTTGGTATCAGTGTTGCATCACTAGCTTGTGTTTTGATTGGTGCGGGTATTGGTGGTTGGGTTGGTAATATGATTGATAATAACACTGGCGAAGTAGGCCACGGATTTCTCATCATTGAAGGAATTAGACAAAACCGGCGGTTTATTGTTCGCGCCGAATTGACAACGACTGATGGTAGACAGGCCGCTATTACGCTTAGACCACTGGATAACTTGAAACAATTCAAAAAATCAGCTTCAATGTATGAAGCAAATCAATTTGAGATAACAGCAGACGAGGGGGAACGGCTATTGCGCAACATTCGTTCTGATCAACAGGAGGCAATGCGTTATAGTCAACTAGGCGATGGGGTAGTTTCTTATTATGGTAGTAGTTCAAGTTGGCTCGCATTTTTTGGTGCAAATCAGCAGATTGAAACTCATAGTTGCCTATCGTGGTGCCGTAAGCAAGTAAAAGGTATTGCTACAAAAGATAATAGCACGCCGAAATATGAAATACCGCGTCAGTGGTATAATTTCCTGGTAACATTGCCAAAAGATGTCACTCAACCATTCACACACTCAAGTAAAAGTAATAGCTCAAACTTGAACAGTAGCTCATCGTCATCCAGTTCACTGAGTATGAATGTGTCGCTAAGTTAATATGAATACCTTAGGAGTACGTTTGTCTATGCTACCCACAGTCCAGTTCCAACCAGCACGCAGCTAAAACACTACAATATCGCGCACTTAACAACTATGCACTTCGTTTGCTAAAGTGCATAGTTTTTAGAGGATTGGCGATTTTAGGGCAAAAAATCGGGAAAAATCGCCAAAATTTGGTAACTCGAAGTCAACGAATCACCCCAAAAAGCCTTTGTATTACTAAGCATTTTTACAATCGCAGATTTTGTTGTAGAAAGGTTAGCGAAAAGTGACTGGCGGTGCATAGACTTAAATGCGCCGGATTTCTGCTAAAAGTGAGGCTAGCTAATAGGTTGATTTTCTAAGGATTGGTAAGATTGCCAATTTCCTGTGATACGTTTGATCCTTTGACTCATGACTCCAAAAGAGACGTAATATATCGACTACCTAAAACACGGCAAATCATTAAGCCATTCTGGCCTATCTGGTAGTTGCTCTGGAAGTGCAGAGAATCCATTCCAAAGAGTTAAGCCGCAATTAGTAATACGTTGACTAAAATGGACACTATCATCGACATTTTCAACGTTTTCTTCATCGCCTCCATCTTCAAAAAGATTATCTGATTCAATTTCCTCTTGTTGTCTTTGTTCTTCTTGGTTTCGACATGCCATTTTCAAACTTATATATGCCATTATCACACTTACGACACCTGTCAAGGCAGCTACTATATTAGATAATCCAACAATCGAATTAAAGTCAGGTATTGGTAGACTGGGTGAGGGTGATAATGGCAATGCATTTGGTGATGGGAGTGTACTTGAACTTGGGAATGGACTTGCACTAGGTGAGGGTGACGAACTTGGATTCGGATTTGGAGCAGGGCTTGGTGACGGTGATGGATTTGAGCTTGAACTAGGGGAGGAACTTGGTGATAATGCTTTGCCAAATATCACACTGCTAGATAAATACTTGTTCTTTGAAAGATGCTCGTGCCGTAGTCCAACTACCATATCAGCAACACCATCACCATTCACGTCACCAGCACCGCTGACAGAGGCCCCAAAACAGTTATCTCTTGTCTCACCATCTATCCGAAAGCCATTTGTGCCGTTTAACGTCAATAATAAAAATTTTGAATCAAAGCCAGTAGCACGACCAAATATGATATAACTGGAACCTGCATGAAAGACCCCATTGGGCGAAGCTTCAGTCGCCCCTACTATCACATCATCAATTCCATCCGCATTCACATCGCCCGCTCCGCTGACAGAATAACCTAAATAATCATTTACCGCCTCACCATCTATTCGAAAACCATTTGCACCGCTTAATGTCGATAACAAAAACTTTGAATCAAAGCCAGTAGCACGACCAAATATGATATAACTGGAACCTGCATGAAAGACCCCATTGGGTGAAGATTTAATCGTCCCTACTATCACATCATCAATTCCATCCGCATTCACATCGCCAGCACCGCTGACAGACCAACCCAAACCATCATCTGCTGCCTCACCATCTATCCGAAAGCCATTTGTGCCGTTTAACGTTGATAATAAAAACTTTGAATCAAAGCCAGTAGCACGACCAAATATGATATAACTGGAACCTGCATGAAAGACCCCATTGGGTGAAGTTGTATGTGCCCCTACTATCACATCATCAATTCCATCCGCATTCACATCGCCAGCACCACTGACAGAGATCCCCAAATTGTCACCTGCTGCCTCACCATCTATCCGAAAACCTGTCGACCCATCTAAGTTTGATACTAATAACGTCGCATTAAAACCATCACGACGACCAAATATCACATAACTTGAACCTGCACGAGAAACAGCTCCAATCGTCCCTACTATCACATCATCAATTCCATCCGCATTCACATCGCCAGCACCGCTGACAGACCAACCCAAATTGTCACCTGCTGCCTCACCATCTATCCGAAAACCTGCCGACCCATCTAAGTTTGATACTAATAACGTCGCATTAAAATCATCACGACGACCAAATATCACATAACTTGAACCTGCACGAGAAACCCCGCTGGGCGACGTTCCAGGTGCCCCTACTATCACATCATCAATTCCATCTGCATTCACATCTCCCGCACCATTAATAGCCCAACCCAACCAATCTTCTAATTCACCACCTATCCGAAACCCCGTCGTTCCATCTAAGATTGATAACAATAACATTGTATTAAAACCATCACGACGACCAAATACCACATAATTTGAACCCGCATGATTACCGTTGGACGAGCGTACGCCGTTCACCCCTATTATCACATCATTAACTCCATCCGCGTTCACATCGCCTGCCTCGCTAACAGACCAGTGAGTTACACCTGTTTCTTCATTCATAATCCGAAACCCATCACTTCCATCCAGCGTTGACACATTAATCACTGGTTCAAATAAATTTGCTGAATTGGTAGCTTGTCTAGCATTTTGCTGTTGTGTCAATGCATTTTGATTATTAGCACTGTTTTCTATTGATATTGCTGGTATGTGCGTTGGGGTAGAGTTTGAATGTAATACCAAAGAAGATGTGTTCGACGCTGTTGCCTCTTTAAATTGCAAGTAATTTTCTCGTGCATTGTAATCATTGCTATTCACAGCTTTAGCTGCATCTACTCCTTTAGCAGCACAACTCAACAAAGCAAACCAAAATACAGGACTTCTGAAAGCACCATTTTCACTACTTTCCCTTGCGAGATAGTGAATAATTGATGTTGCTATATTTTTTGCTTCATTAGGATATACACTTACTAAATCTAGAGTGGCAGTGGCAGCAGTAGAGGCAAGTGCAGTGCCACTAAATAACATCACTGCAGCGGTAGCAGCAACCGTTGCTCCACCCGTCGCTAAGAATAATGCAACTGCTGTTGCATATTGCGCAGCAGAAATATTTGGTTGAGAGGTAGATATATCGTTTTCTTTTTCCTGTGTAGCTATAGCTTCGCATACTATTTGTTCTTGTTCTATCTCTTTTGTGATTGCTAATGTTTCTTTTTCTAATGCATCCCATTCTTCAGGAGTAAGCTCATCCAAGACAGATGCATCAAAGATAAAATCATCTTCTTGTTTTTGCCTAATCATGCTTAGAATGCTATCGTCGATATCATCATCGTCAATATCAAAGAATCCATCGTGTTCAGCAAAAAAATCTGACTCATCAGATACATTTTCTTCCGAATTAGAATTATGCTCTTGCGTGTCTTGTGTTGATTGTCCATACCATAACTCAGAGACTTTTGTTGCTGATTTATACAATACTGTAGCCGAATCCGTTAATGTGTCTGTTAACCAAGAAAAAGTGCTTGCAGTTGTGGAAGCAGTGTCTTGCTGTGTTTCTGTAATAACAGATTGCTCGATATGCTGGCTATTTTTTTGTTGTTTCAGGGATTTCTGTTGCTTTAAAGTGCTTTGTTTATTTTGTTTAGTTGCTCTACGACGACGTCTGTGCTTTTTCATGCTATCTCCTTATACTTGGTTATCCATATCAGGGGCAAATTTCAATCCGCTAGCAAAACAACGGAAAATATCCCCTTTTGTTAAATTTATGCTGTCAATCTAACGCAAGTTTGCCTGGCCTGCAAGCTTAGCGGCCATTGATACTAACTAAGGGGTAATATTTTATTTATACATTAATGCCTCACACCGTCTGCGCTTCACTAAACCTGGCAATTTCCGCCCACCCGCATAAACCCATCTCACAAATTTCGCTGGTACCTCAGCGTGTTCTTCACGATTCACTTTACATCGCAGTGTTGATCGCTGAAGTGCACCCGCCCCCAAATTAAACGTAAACGATACCAGCGCATCAAACTGTCCATCGGTCAGTGGCACATTGATCAATCGCAATACTGCTCGCTCTGCAACTTGCACATCACGACGCAATAATAACTCTGCTTGCTGTTTATCAATGCCATCATCAAAATGCTCACCTGGTCTGAGTACATGGCCAAATCCAATTATTGAATAACCCGCAGAACAAATATACACAGTTGAACTAAATCCCTCAAATTGTTTAATCAGATTTAATCCATTTTCGGTAACATGTCGCATGATGTCATTTCTCACATTGTTATTTCTGCATTAGCCAATACCATCATTGCTAGCACAGAATAGGGAAGGGGAGTTATCAATAAGATTGGGTTAGCTAATACTTCAAAGAGGTGATTTATATGATGTACGCTAAAGCACGAGTAATATAGCTAGCAAACTAGAGGAAAGGGCAGGCGCTTAATACACCTGTCTACTAAATTACTAATCAGCGATAGCCCCAATGATGTGCAATTGTTTGTTGCCATCTTTAAACTGTCCATGCCATTGCGTTTGTTTGCCTAATTGAAAGCGCTCTAGCGTCAATCTAACTCGATGCAGGTTGACATGTTTAATGCAATCACCAACTTTAAAAATAGCTTTGTTGGCAGGCGTTGGTGTTAAGCCTTCAATAGATTCTTTGAAAACATTTTCCAAGATAGCCAGTTCCTCATCGGAATAATTGTCATTAACAATGTATTTTGTGTGAATAGCGTGTTGTGATTCGTTCATTGTGTTACCTCCAATTCAATTTAATGTACAACTTCATTTACGCCTATTATGGAAAGGATATCCAGTCAATAAGCCTATTTATTGCCGCAGTGATAACTGATATCGTGATAACAGCAGATGCCATTTTTGGGCTGTGTGTTGTAACCTTGTTGTATGCGGCACTTGGTTGGCTTAGCCTGATAAACGCAACAGACGCGAACTGTGTGCGCCTGCTGCCAAGTTAAAGCCAGGGAAGTTATTGCTCTAGTAAAAGTCCCATCACATGCAACGTTTTATTATCCACCTCATGCTTAAATACTCCATGCCATTGCCATTTAGAGTCAACAAGATGGCGCTCCATCGTTAAAGTAAATGGGTGTAATATACTATGCTTTGGAACCGCTTGCTTGAGGATAAAACACAATTTGCTGGCAGACACGATGGATGCACGCTTCATAATAAACTCAAAGTAATTTAACAAGGCCATGATTTCATCTTCATCACAGTGAAAATTATCGATGTAAAAAATAAATGGTTTGCGATTGAGTATGTCGGTTAACATGATAAGTCTCCTTTTCTTTCAATGCGGTGTTACCATTAAGGCTCTGGCTGTGCACTATAGCCAGTACAAAAGCACTATCATTTTCAGCAGTCATCGTTGATGTGCAGGCCATTAATGTGGCTGGAATAATCGACGTGACAGGGCTTCATGATGGAGTAGGGGAGATGGGGTTTAACTCAATAAAAAAGGACAACAAACGCCAACGTTAGGCGCCTGTTGCCAAACTCAAGGAGAGTTAATTAGTGATTGTCTATCCGTGCAATCAAGGTGACTTTCTTGCTGGCGGTGGTAAATTCGCCTGCCCATTTTTCAGGTTTTCCGGCAAACCGTTCGCAACGCCCTAAACGCACTTGAAAGTCCTTAACATTCTTTGGCGTTTTGGTGGAATCGCTTAAGGTTATCCATACTTCGCTAGCGCGAGTAGGAACAATGCAAGTCAGTGCATCTCGAAATACCGTAATAAGGGCATTTACTTCGCTCTGTGTGCAGTTATCATCAGGATTTTCAATCATAGTGATGTTAACGTGGCAAGTGTTTGTGTTCATGGTTTTAATCTCCAGTAAATGTTTTCTTATCACCATTAACGCTTACTATCGAAGGTATAGCCAGTCATTATCCCTATTTATTCGAGCAGTTATCGCTGATGCAATTGACGGGATTTTGCGACACTGCGTTGGCCAAACCAGAAGGCCATTACAGCCGCAAATAACGCTTGCGTTTCATCGTCCCAAATGGTAAGCACACTATTTATTACTGTGAACCCTTGTTGTAATGCTGTAATTAATGTCATTACTTTAACAAACACAAACAAAGCGAAAAATGCATATGTGATTATTGGCCTAACCGATGCACGCAAGGCTTCGACCCACTTTACATGACTTGGAAGACTGGCATGTTGATACAACGCTTTGCTCTCAGTCATGTCTGCTTGGATTTGAATTTCCTCTAAATGCTGAGCATGGCCTTCACGTTGGGCTTCAAGCTGCCTATCAAGAATCGCAAGCTCGTGTTTCCTATCAGCTCTGTCTCTAACAAGCTTTAAAACATCTGGAAACGCCGAAGAGATAAAACCTGCTAATGTAGCCAGTAAAGTTATCATCCTATTATTCCTTGTTTACTTGCCATTGTTTAAATGAAAAAGTGAATCCAGCTTCCCTGAAATCCCTGCGAAGAAGAGCACTAACATACCTATGGTTAACCAACGTACTATCGTTTGCACAAAGGTGTGTTGCATGGTCTTGAGGGTTTTCGCTAATCCTCTTAACGTGCGCAGGTCATTAACCGTATCATCCATCAAGCCCATTTCAATCAGTGCTTTACGTGCGCCACGTGTTGAGGCCCTTTCAATTAATTCGTCCAATTCTGCTTGTGATAACGTGATACCAACTTGAGGTTGTTTGGCTTTATCGATTTCCATAGTGATTTCCTTCTGTTGCAAAAGTTAAGTTAAATCGGATTGAAAAAAATAAATGAACTGAATGTTATGCGTCAGCCGTATGCACCGCAGGATGTTCAGTAACCGCACTGATTTCAATGACATCGCCTCTGGGACGTACAGCCGTAACACGAGCCAATGTGCTCCACGCATTGCCAACACCAAAGGCCACATGCGTGCGCTCTTGTGATTCACCGGTGTAGGGCTGAAAATCAAAGTCACCTTGAATGATGACTTGATTGGCATTATTACCTGGCAGCACTTGATACGTGCCACTGACGCTGCCATCTTGTTTGCGAAGTCCGATGACATGTTCATTGAGTTTATTCTCATCCCAGGTCAGTGGCTCCGATAGCGTTAATGTATTACCCTCAACGCTAACCACTTCAGTCCCTTGCCCCCAAGATGGCATATCATGCGTAATCGCAATTAAATCGCCATAGGTTGGGATTAGTCCCTCTAACTCCGTTTGAAAGGTTACTAATCTTCTGCGATAGTGGTTGGTCGCTGCCATATACTTACCTTCACGTATAGCTTGACTCTTATCAGTGCAGCCTAATAATCTCACTCTTGCTGGTTGTTCACTGGTACTGTTAGGTAAACTGACTTCCACTTCATCAGGTCGCCAAGTTTGGTTACAAAAATATTCAACAATGACACTGTCAGCGGTATCATCACTGGCTAATAGATAGTGCAATTTCAAACTGTGTTTAACAATATTGCGTGGTGAGAACAAAGCAACTGGAATTTCTCTTGGCTCATCCCTAACGAACCTGACAATCCCCGTTTGCATAAAACACACCGCACGCCCACAACGGGCAACGCGTGTCATCGCTTCCCATACCGTAATCGGTTGGTCAAATACCACATCAACAGTATCGTTGCGTTGTTGCCATATCGCATCTAAGTTAGCTAAGGCTTGTAAATCAATGCGACTGTCAGGCAAGTTACCGCCATATTCATTTTTGGCAATATCCGCTAAACTCCAAGCAATCGAGCGTGTCGCCTTGGGTGCACTCCAGCCTGTTTCTTTACTCCACGTTGGCAGTTTGCGCGTAACAATGCAATTAACTAATCGTGATGCACGCTGTGATAAATTATCGGTGGCACGCATTTTGATGGCAAGCAAAGTGACATTGCCCATATCAGCAGGTTGATTAAGCGTAGCTTTTAAGCCTGCCCAACGTAATTCATTGCCACTGCGGGCTGACGTATCTTTGTTGTTGGTTCGTATGCTTCCAGTACCGTTGCGTGACAGCCATCAATCTGTCAATTATTCTGTGTAGGGGCAATTTATTTTTTTGATTTTGCCATTGTGCTTTTTTCCGACTTGCAATTTGAAAATAATGGGATCAGACTTGTTTCCAGGTCAGGTTATTTCTGACTGACCAATGGATGAAACAAGGATTATGTTGTGAAGAAACCGGAAACGATTGATTTAAGCCATGCAGAAGCAGAGTCATTACTGTCACGACTTGAAACAGGTAATCTATCAGACACCGATCGCAAGCTATGCAGCAGTGCACTACGCATGGTATTTTGGTTGCAAGGTCAATTAACCGAAGCCAAACTCAGTATCCGTCGATTGAAGAGAATATTTGGGATCTGCAGCGAAAAACAGGGGTAAAAGGTACATCAACGTCGGCAAGTTCTTCTGACAAAGTGCCAAAAGACACTGACAACGTTAAGGAAGATGATGTATCTGAGCAATCAAACAAAGGGCATGGACGCTATAGCGCAGATGATTATGTTGCAGCAGAAGTTCACAAAGTGAGTGATGAACGTTACTACCCAGGTGCACATTGCTTACATGTTGATTGTAAAGGCCGTTTATATTTATGGAATAAACCATCAAAAGTGATCCGTTTGTTAGGCCAACCAATGGCGCGGGTTGTACGTTATGACAGAGAGGTCTATCGTTGCGGATTGTGTTTAACGTTATTTACAGTGCCGTTACCAAAAGAAAGCGGCAAAGATGTCTATAGCGATAGTTTCAAAGCGGTATTGGCGGTGAATCACTATGTATTTGGTTTGCCATTTTATCGGATAGCGAAGTATCACGAAGCGCAAGGCATTCCATTACCGACATCGAATCAATTTGCGTGCATGGAGACGGTGTTTAATCACGTACTTCCTGTTTATCAAGCATTGCAACGTACTGCGGCCAACGGCGAGTTGGTCCAATACGATGACACCACAGCGAAGGTCCAAAGCCTCGTGTTAGAAAACCAGGCGCTAGAAGAAAAAGCACGTCGTGGCATATTTACAACAGCGGCACTATCAAAAGTAGGTGATAACGAAGTGGTATTAGTCTTTACAGGTCGCTCACATGGTGGTGAGAATATCACAGCGTTATTGCGCAAACGTGATACTGAGTTAGGGTCTGTTATTTTAATGTCAGATGCGCTGAGTCGAAACCGCATCAAAGACGAGTCGATTGCCGAACAGACGCAAGTTAGCTATTGTTTAACCCATGCCAGACGCTATTTTTTCGAGTGCAAAGACGTTTATCCGAAGGTATGTCAGCCAGTACTAAACTGGATTGGGCAAGTGTATCGACACGAGCGTCATTGTAAAACATACGGCTATACACCAGAGCAACGCCTGCATTATCATCGTCGTCATTCGAAACCGATAATGAAACAGCTACGGCGATTTTTAGAACAATGTGTTCGAAAACGCTGGGCGGAGCCTAACAGTAGTGCTGGCAAAGCTATCAATTATATGCGCAACCATTTTCGAGAGTTAACGTTATTTTTATCTGTTCTTGGTGCAGTGCTAGATAACAATGATTCTGAGCGTTTAATTAAGATTGCACCCGTGATGTATCGTAAGAATTCACAACAATATCGTACCACTTATGGTGCTATGGTTGGCGACGTGTTGATGAGTGTATTATTCACGGCGCAATATGCTGGTGTTGACCCAGTGGATTATTTACAAAGTTTATTGTTGCATAAAGATGAGTTACAACAGCGTGCTAACGATTGGTTACCTTGGCATTATAAGGACACACTCAACACCAAGGCATTAGCCAAAGCGGCCTAAGCCGCTTTGGCAGGTAGAGACTTCCAGTTTTGTTGACAATTAGCGGTAATGGGATTGCCGTTATACAGTAAGATATTCAGTGTGCTGGCAGTTAATTCAATCGTCGTGCAATTATCTTGTGGCCACCACTGAAGTCGTCCTCTGGACAGTCGTTTATGACATAGCCAGAAACCTTGGCCATCGTAGGTCAGCAGTTTGATGGCGTTACGACGACGATTGGTAAAGACAAATACCGTGCCATTAAAGGGGTCATTGTACATGTTAGCTTGGCAGACTCGACACAAACCTTCGATACCGGCTCTGAAGTCCACCGGTTCTTTGGCTAATAAAATGCGGTGTTGAGGCGTTATTTGCAACATCCGTTTATCCTCAGCACAGTGTTTTCAATAGTTGGGCTGTTGATGTGACATCCGCTAGACGAATAGCCACATGCAGACCATGTGGGTAATGGATAGTCAACTCACACGCGGCCGTTTGTATTGCGATGTTGGTTTGAGGTGCTTTGTTCTTAATTGGTTTGACGGTGACAAAGTGTGGTGTTGTTTTACTTGATACGGCTTTTTGCTCACGCCAGCGTTTTAGTTGAGAATGATTTATTCTTAATGACTTCAGTTTTGAGAATGGTATGCCGTTATTAAAGGCGCGAACAGTTGCTTGGCGTAACGCTAGTGGCACAGGCGCATTGCTAGATTTGTTAGCCCGCCATTGTTCAAACTGTTGTTGCAATTGATCGAATGATGACGAATTTGCAATCTGTTTTTTACTACGTAAAGTTGTGCTGTGCGTTTTTGATTTCCTTGTTCCCATTAAAATGTCCTCTTGATACTGTTAGCAACTTCAGGCTAAACCATCAAAAAACACTATGCACGCACTTTTGCGGGAAGCATACGCTTAATCCAATACGCCACCGGCGCACCATACTTGTCAATCTCAATGCCACCGCGTAAGGTTTCATTGTCATCGAAGCCATTGGGATTGCTTAATCTATCAGGCTCAACCAATTGCAAGGTGGTAGCAAATTCACGCTCAGGTAACCACAAAGGTAATGCTAAGCTTTCCCCGTTTAATAGCGATGAGCGAAATACTTGTATCGTCAACCCAGAAAACGTTAATGTATTGGCGGCATCACAGTGTGTTGACTCTGCCCACGTGCGCCATTGCGATTCAACTTGCCGCGCCCAGTCATCAGCCCACTCTTTGGTTTTACCTAATGCCACATAATCAGGACGTGCCGCTAATCTAAAACCAGAGCCCACAATGTTATCGGTTAAGGTTTGAATCGCGCCACTTGCCACCCCATGGTTACGCACCAAATCCCGAGAGCGTGATACCAGTGTACCAAGTTCTGGCAACAAATCACTGTCGGCAGAGCCGGCAAACGGATGCCACGAGGCAATTTCACTGGCATTCAATGAAGCTCCGCGATGCGCTGTATCCGTTGTTTTGCTTGAATGCATACGCATATTAAAACCCTACAAATAAGGCTTTGCGACCGCCGTTACCTGATTGACGTGCAATAACCGTTTTTAAATTGCTAATGTAACGCTCTAACTGGGTGATGTTGGCGGTGGTGTAACTAATACTGCCATACCCATCAATGTGTACGCTTGCCTCGCCACTACCTGTCATCAGTAAATGATAGGCGTCTTCGGCTTCCGTTAAGCGCGTTTGCAAGCTAGTTAAATCTGTCACTGGCATAGTTTGTCCTGTTAATCCAATAAATCACTTAAATCATCTTGTAAATACGGGTCATCCGGTAATTGGATTTGTGGCCCATTTTCAATATAGGCGCGCATGAAGTGCGATGACGACGACGATGATGTTGTCGTTTGTGGTGGTGTTACCGATGATGTTACCGCTTTTATTTTTTCAGGCACCGGCTTGCCAAGAGCCTCTTCGAATTGTCGCCAGTGGTGCTCATTAAATCGGTCTAAGCCATAAATGCTGGCAGCGGCTCTGGCATACACACGGCAATCTAACGCTTCGTTACGTCTGGTTGGGTCTTTCTCCCATACCGCTTTGGGATAACCGCGGTGAATTCGGATGATGCGTTTTTCCGCCGTCAGTTGTTTGAAATATTCAGGCTCATATTGTGGGAAATGACAGTAGCCTGCCGGATAGAAGGTAGGTTTATTGCTGTTGTCATCTTCTGTATCTACATCTACTGATTTTTCTAGCTTCAACCAGCGGTATAACTCCACTTTGGCCACTGAACTGGAAACATTCCACACCCGTAACCCGCGGCGTCTGCCGCTGACATCAACTTTGGAGACACTTAAAATCAATGCCGTATCTCTATCACGGCCTTTGACTGCTACTACCGTGCGTGGTTGATTGGCTCTGGCACCGCCGCCTCCCCATATTGCTTGGGGATGTTGGCGTACCCAGTTATACACCTCTTGGGTAGCATACCCACTGTCAACCGCCATCACTCGAATCGGCAACGTATGCCCGGAGGCATGTGGCCAATCGGTTTGTAATAGGGTCTCTAGTTGTCGCCAGACCTGAGCTCGCGCCGTATCGCCCGCCAACACCGCGTAATGCACCGACCAACTTTGCTTATCAACGCCCCAAGCAACGATTTCACACTCGATGCGGTCTTTCTGAATATCGACACCAGCTGTAACAAACAAGCCTTGATGAGGGACAATGCCTTGGGGGTACGCCTCACGTCTTTGATAAATGGCTTCCCAGTCCGGTGCATCGTGTTCTTCTTCATACGGCTCTCCTAACACAGTATTGACAAAACTTTTCATTAACTCAGGATGCGCTTTGGCTTGTTCAAAAAGACTCGCTGCATCCGACCAACTAAACCATCCAATCGGGCTATAAAGACTGGATAAGTGATAACCAACCGTATGCTGTTGCTGCGGGTTATCATTTGTAGCCACCCATTTACCCTTGGCTAATAGCGCTGTTTTATGATGCTCTGCAATGTGTTCATCGCATGACTCGCATTGGTAAGCCACATCAACAGGGCTGCCTTCTTCCCAACGCAATTGACCAAAACGTAATGCTTGAAAATGCTGACAATGTGGACACGGTATATGATAGTAACGTTGGTCTGTTTGTTCAAATTCACGATTAATTCGTGATAAGCCTTTGAGCGTTGGTGTACTCACTAAAAATATTTTGCGTCGTGTTTGAAACGTGGCACTGCGCCGTTCAGCTAATACAATCGGATCGCCTTCACCCTCAATATCGCCAGGATAACCATCCACTTCATCCATAAATAAATAGCGTGCTGGCATGGAGCGTAACCCCACTGCAGAGTTAGCTCCAGTCATCACCAACACACCGCCTGGGAAGTCTTTTGATAATACGGTATTGCCTGAATCACGTGAACGCGCTGGCTTAACACGTTCCTTTAACGCCGCGCAATCTTCAATAAGTGGATCAATACGCTGCTTAGAATTACGTTTAGCTAACTCCGTTGTGGGAGAGACGGCCATCATTGGCGCAGGCGCTAGATGTATCACATAGCCAATCCAATTATTGCCAGCCTCTGTTCCGCCAATCTGCGCACCTTTCATGAAGACTACGCGTTGTGTAGGGCAGTGAGACGATAGGGCATCCATTATCTCGCGCAAATAGGGTGTCCTATCAGTGCGCCAGCGCCCAGGTTCAGCAGCGGCTTTCGGCGATAACGTGCGATAGTCATCTGCCCAGTGTGAAATCGTTAATAACTGATCGGGCTTTAAGCTTAATTGCCAAGCTTCAATAACATCTTGTTCACGCATAGGCTGATCACTTCATTTACTTTAATCAAAATCCGGTTCAATTTCACTTAATGCTGACAAATGGTCATGCACATAACGCTCAAGCACAATTTGTAACTGACAGGCTTCATTTAAATTGACTGTCTCAGCGGCCATCTGACTGGCTACCCGTGCAGGCCACGTCAACCACGCATCGCGCTCTTGGCGTCCTAACTGAAAAACATGATCGCAGGCCAGCTTGCGATCGATTAATTCGCCTTTGAGTTGCTTAAGGCGCAATCGATTCGTTTGTGCTTTGATGATTTCATTGGCCGTCTTCGCTTCTAAATAGGTGCTACCGTGTGCGCTCACGGTTCGGCCATTCTCACGCAATGTTGTCGCGACATCTTGCAGTGCAGAAGTAGGCACTGGTTTCATAGTATGGGTTTTAGGGTTGGCTGTATTTTCACGCCATTGTTTATCAGCACGTTTAATATCAATGCTACCATCGGGTTCTTTGGTAATGCGGCCTTGTTTAATGGCTTTGCGAACAGCCGTATCGCTTACCCCACGTTGTCTAGCATATTCACGAATAGAAACACCCATTGTACGATCTCCTTTAATGTCAATGAATAACGGTAGTTTATTGTGCTTGCAATGCATCATAAGATTGCTCTGTCTCTTGAAGGTAGGCTTGTTGACCCGTTAGTGTTTGCCAGCGTTGAATGATCACATCAACATAACGTGGATCAAGTTCAATTAACCGAGCACGTCTGCTCGTTTGTTCTGCTGCAATCAGCGTTGATCCAGAGCCTGCAAACGGATCGAGAATAATGTCATGGGTTTTGCTGGAATTCTTAATTGCGCGGATCACCAATTCCACTGGCTTCATGGTTGGATGCAAATTGTTCTTACGCGGCTTATCACAAAACCACACATCGCCTTGATCGCGTGCACCGCACCAATAATGATCATTACCTTGCGGCCAGCCATACAAAATCGGTTCATATTGACGTTGATAATCAGAGCGGCCTAATGTAAATGCATTCTTTGCCCAGATAATGAAAGTCGACCACTTGCCACCGGCTTCACAAAAGGTGCGTTTTAGCGTATCGAGTTCACTCGAGCTCATGCAAATGTACACTGCCCCTTTAACGTAAGTGATGAGATTACTGCAGGCTTTAAACAAGAAGCGCTCGAATTGCGTCCCAAGATTATCGTTTAGGATCTTGCGTTTTGTTTTATTAGATTGCTTAGCTGAGTATTTTTCCACATCATCGTAATTGACGTTATACGGGGGATCCGTAAACACCATATCGGCTAGTTCATCACCCATCAAGGCATAGAGATCACTCGCCTCGGTGGCATCACCACACAGTAATCGATGCTGGCCTAATACCCAAACATCACCGAGTTGGCTGACGGGATTAACTTGTGGTTCAGGGATATTCTCTTCAACGACATTGTCCTCATCGGTAGTCATGTCAGTTAACAGCGCATCTAAATCAACGTCATCAAAGCCGAGCAAATCAATGTTGAAATCCTCATCGACTAAGCTTTGCAACTCTAACCGCAATAATTCCTCATCCCAGCCTGCATTTTCAGCCAGCTTGTTATCGGCAATCACTAACGCACGACGTTGATTTTCGTTTAAGTGAACCAAGGTAATGGTCGGCACTGTTTCAAGCTCAAGCTTTTGTGCTGCCAGTACACGCCCATGTCCTGCAATGATGATGTTGTCACTACCAATCAATACCGGATTGACAAACCCAAACTCCGCAATCGAGGCGGCGATTTGTGCCACCTGTGCATCGCTATGGGTGCGTGCATTACGAGCGTAAGGGATGAGTTCTCTCAGTGATGTGTGTTGAACCGTCAATTCCATGTAATCCATCCTGTCCAAGTGAGTTGAATGAAGCGCTAACCCTGGGGCCAAGTGCAAGCGAACGTGCAAACCCTGTCAGATGGGGGGTTGCACTGAGAATTAGGTAAAAAGCTGTAAATTCAATGGGTTAGCTAAATTGAGTGCAAACCCTGTTGATTGAGGGGTTTGCAGGGGTTTTTTCAGAAATATTCTTTAAGATTCAATAGGTTAACCTAGAATAGGCGCAAACTTGGTTGCGTTTTAGGTTTGCAGTCCATTTTTTCATAAAAAATCCTAAAAATTCAATGAGTTAAACATAATTTGGTGCAAACCCAGATTAGCGCATTTATGGTGAATTTTGTGAGTTAAGCATTTGATTTTATTAGGTTTTTGTATGATGAGGGTGCGAACTGCGAACCCTTTTTTTTGCTCTGACGCTAGCGAAATTTTGCGCCGCGTGTGCCCGAATGCGTTTTAGCCCCAGGAAGGAACCATAGGTGTTTGATTGTCTAGAATGTTTAAGCGTCTATTCGTATTAGACTGTTTCCTGTTTCTCTATGTCTCGAAGCTCCCAGTTAAGCTGTTCTACCATCCTGTGTTGTTACCGTGACTACAAAAAAGTTGTTGTACGGTAACGTCGTTTAAGCTGGTAACGATGAACAGTGTGCTTAACGCTACCTTCTGCAAACAGTGTCAACGTTTGTGTTGAGTCTATGCGTAGTGCTTAACACGTTTACAACCGTTACGTCGTTAACACAATGCTGGTTGTTTTAATTAACCGTCGTTGTGTTAACGCTACTCGTCAGTCATGTTACTTGCATTCGCTGTTGTGTAAATCACGTCTGACTGTAGCGAAAAGTCTATCACAATTTCGCGTTTTTGTTGCAAAAAAGATGTTGCACGCTAACGTGTTTGTTTTGTAACGAAAGCAGTGTATAAAAAATTATCTTAGTGTATTTTTAGCAAGTTTGGATTAAGTCTATACCTAGTATTGACACTAAAAGAACAGGGATTTTATGCATTGAAGGTGGCTTGCTGAAGTGGTGGTGTGTTAGCGATTTGCAAATGCAGTTAACGCAAAAGCAAAGTGGGTAACGCGATGGCTTAACGTGTACTCGAAGTGGATTTGTTACACGCTGTTGCAAGTGGATCACTCACATGCTCTTGCGTGGATCCATTACGTGCTGAGTCAAGCGAGTACGATAGCATTGCTTGTGTGCGTGAATGCTTACTCCATTTGCACGAAAAAATGATTTAAACGTCAAAGTGAAATTAAAGCGATTTAAGCAACGATTTAACCTGAAGAGCCACTATACCCTATGCCTTGCGTGTAGAAATGCGCGCAGCGATCTTGTATGGCCGTTATACGCGACATTTAAAATCAATTACGCATTGGTTTTTATTCTTGTCACGAATCTGCGTGTTTGCAGGTGCGGCGCGGCGCAATATTATTTTTAGCACTTTTATTTCTTTACACCTGTGAAAATAATATACCTAACACGAGTAACCCTGATAACTCATCTATCATTCACGATCGTAGTCTAATTCGTTTTTATCACGTATTCTAGGCTAACATTGTCTTACAATACACTTGTAATCGTTTTACACGTATTACCATTTCGAGTATCACTTGTTTTACTTCGTTTACTCTTTTTTATTATTATTTTTTAATAGTATTACTATTATTATTAAAATAATATGTTGTGTCTCTAAACTTGAAATACAGGCAAAAGCCCATGAGTAACAAAGCGTTAAGCGTTATTTTGCTAAGAGAATTAATAAAGGACGTTTACAGACTCAGGAATAGAGAGAAATACAGAGGTAATGGCTTGTGTTAGCAGTGATTTTTAGGCATCAACCGTTATGCTCTTTTGATGATGTTTTATCAAGTTTTTTTAGGGGTTTTGTGCAGGTTTTTCATAAGGCAGTGTAGGCCATGTGTTGTTTATGTTGTTGAGATCTCCATAAAAGCCATTAGCTACGTTTACTCAAGAGCACTAAGGGCAACGTAGCACTGACATCGAGTTTGTTGCACACAGAGTCGCTATAACGTTTTTGTTGCGCCAATTATTTTTCACGTCATTTCAAAGTAGATTGGTAGCACTGCAGGCAAGTTAACTGGCATTTGTTGTTGCTATTCAATACAAGCATTTGGAATGGTTGTCCTAGTTCATTAGGGCAGTAATAGCCCTTATTTTGCAGCACAATGCACTCATCAGCGCAATGTTAGCGCTCCTTGGGGCAATACCCGTTCTTATTGCCATTCCCAAGTTGCTATTACCCTCACACAGAGCAAGTATCGCTATGTGGCAGCGTTATCGGCATGTTGTTACCAAGCAAGAAAACAGCGTGTGGGCGTTGCCACACAAGCACCGCAGAAACGTGTTACGACCACCTTCCTGCGGCTAATCATAACCTTAAATTTAACTGGAGGTTAAACGGTATGACTAAGCCAACTTTACCAAATTCCAACAAATCCGAAAAGAGCGGTGATGATAATTATCGCAGCCCGTATGAAGCACTGTGCGCCAAGCTTTGCCAAATGAAGAGCATGGCTAACATTACAGTTAAGTCTAAAGACGTGAAAGAACAAGAGTTATTTGATGTGTTATGTGGCTTAACGGATATGCTAGCAGAGGCGTCTCGGTTGTGTGATGACTTAACACCGCAGGATATTCCTGATTACAAGAAAACGAGAATTGTGTGATGTGTCATAACCAGATGGATTGTAGGTAGTGTCTCAAAGTTGTTGTTCTCGCTCAATCACCTTAAGTTGTAACTTGTTTTTGTAGGAAGAAATTCGATAAGCTAGCAACCAACAACAACTTTGAGACACTACCGGATTGTACACTGAAGTCAGAAAAAGAAGAGGCACAGGTCTTGTTGTTGGCGTTAAAAGAAATTGCCGACATCCACGGTATCACCCAGCTGTCCAAGCTAACAGGCATCAGCCGACGCAATTTGTACGACATTTTTGCTAAACATCGTAATCCGAGATTATTGATACTGATCAAAATCACCAGCGCATTGGGGTTGCGTTTATCACTTGGCTGGAAAGAGAGGCTGTATGAAGGAAAGTGAAGTAAGAAGGTTTCATGGGGTGAGGTAGCTGCCAGAATCACATTGATAAAGGTTGTTAGGTGTCCCAAAGGTGGCTCAATCTCGCCCCATGCTTTTTATCTGCTAAGGCTCTGATTTTTTTAGTTTTCTTAATCATGGCCATCAGCTATTCCCGCTGGAAAATGACATAATTTATTAAAATTGTAAGATAATGCTAAAAAAAGTTTACGAAAATTTCAGAGGGTGTTTATGTAACCATATGTACTTGTAAGAAAGATCAAGTTTTTTGATTTTCTACAAATACATGATGTTAATATATTTTTCGTAAACTATTTTTCATGATTATTTACAGTATTAAACAGTTATTCTAATTTCCAGCGGGAATTGCTGCATGGCCATTAAGCTAGTTGATAAGCTGAGTATATTTGATATACTTACCTTATACAGATAAGATACTTGTCATGTAGATGGTGCGTATACGTGAGAAGTAAATGAGGTAAACGACTTATGAGTGAAAAAGTATCCATGCATCTTACGATGAATGAAGAAACGGCAAAGCGATTGGCTAATGTACGTGAAAGTCTATTGTTACCGGATAATTCCACAGCAGCTAGATGGGCAATTTCATTGTTTTCAAAGTTACTGGATGATCAAAAAGCCGGTAAGGAATTGCGAGTGCACGATAAAGATGGAAAAGAATACCGAATTGAGTTCCCAACGGGATAATAATCTGCACTACAGCGAAGATTACATACCCGATCCAAAAGAATACCCTGTTACTGAACAGGATATCCTTAAGTTTGCTAAGCAAATTTTGTTTTTCACATTCGTGGCATTTTTGTTGTGTCTTGTCGGTGGCGTTATTTTTAAAATCCAAGTGTTGTTTGAAATTATCAAGATGGGTATTTTGCCATTAGTAGCGTTAATCATTGGGTATTATTTTGGGGCAAACAGGTAGTATTACGCCAGTATACAAATACACATTACCACGATTAACACGCCCTAAGCGATACGTATAATCAATGCATCATCAGCTCACGTTGTTTACTAAGTCTGCTCTGTGAGCCAGGTAGCAATATCCTCTGCCCAGTCTCTTACATCCTCGTTGGCATGTTCTGCTTTTCGCAATAGTAGTTCAACCAAAGCGTGCAATTCTGCGGGTGTCATTGAAATAGTAACGCTGTTATCTTTCCAAGTGCGTGCAAACTCTAACTTGAGTTTCGTATCAATATCTAACTCATGAGTACACAGCTCAATGATAAAATGAATTTCATCATTGGTTAACGCAATGGGTAATTTAGCGGTATGGGTTTTTAACATGGTGGTTATCCAAAGTGCGGATTGCACGTATAGACCCGTATGGGGGCATGGGTATCGAGTTGATTGCGAATGACACCCACAGCATCACTGTAATCATGGCATTCTAAGTGAGACAAAACCCACGCTACTAATTGTTGCTGGTCGGCGCTTTGACGTGTTAATAACGGCTCACCATGGTGAACCAAGCTAGCTTCGTATTGCATTCTACTCCTTCATGCCTATTATTCATCCGTGGTCATCAAAGTAGGGCATAAAGCTTCTGCTAAAGAAGCAATGATATTGTCATCTATTATTGCAAGGCAGTGTACACAGTAATTATTATTACATCAAGCAATGAACTTTACACGGAGTGTCTGACAATAATGAACAGTGCTAGCATTGCTACTCATCTTTAAACCGTATTGTAAAGACAGTACGATAGCATATGCGACCTTTTTCATCTCTTTCATTAATAAATGGATCACTGTCATAAATACCGAAGAGTTGCTTGAGGATCTGTGTTAATCGTTGCTTGGTTTTTTTATGCTTGCGATCGGCACGTCGATTGTCCCAGGTGAAATAACCTTGTTCGTCAGCAAAACCACATAAGAAATCCCACTGCTGGTCAGATAATTTAGTGCGTTTGTCAATCATACCTATCTCTGAATAATCATATGCTCTGGTGACACGTTTGCCCTTGTAGCAACAGGTAACCTGTATTTTTGTATTGTTAACCACTTCGATTGTCATGTTACGCCAACTGGCACCCGACGGGGTGGGGAATAGATTACAGTGTGCTAATGTCTTAAGATTGTTTTGTTCTACTGGTATAGATTGTAATGCGTTGATTGCTTTTTGAGGATGAATAAGTCTATCGTCTTGTTGCAAATTTTCTAATGCAATGATGGCCTTGCCCTTACGGTGAATTGCCTGCCGTACATTTTGAGATACACCGTCTAGTGACGGCAATAATAGGATGGCTGGTGTTTGATGGGTTAGCAGGTAATTGATAATAGCATCAAGCTCGCCGTCATTAATCGCAACTCCCACATACACTGGGCATTTAACCGTACCTCTGGGTACGTAAAAACCGGCTTGTACACAACAGGATTTGTCTTTTAACGTGGTCGCTGATTTATAAAACACACCGGTTGTTGTCAATGCATCGGCAATGTCATCAGCCAGCATCGATAAGTTCAGGTGATATAATGGCTTATCATTGTCAGCGCGGTAATGGTTTTGTGATTGTATTGGTTCGAACCACCGGCGAATAATATTCTTGTTTTCTTGAAAGTGTTGCTGCAGATAATCGTAACGATGCTGATAATGTGGTAAACAATTTAACGCATGCCAGGGTGAAAGGGTGCTGATTTTTTTTTGTTTGGTTTACCTCAGATGAGTTAGAGTGCTGTACGACAGCCAATTGTTGGTGACATAACCACTGATAAATGGCTGGATGATATCGCTCTTCTTTGACTAATTCACCGTCATGAACTTCTACAACTATTGGTATTTCACTGTCTATCAAATAGACTTCAAATTTCGCATACACGATATCAGCGTACTGCATGCGGTGTTGACGGTTTTTGCTAATCAATGTTGCTAAAACATTATCTGACGCGTACATTTCTATCTCATCGCCTCTTTTATAGTGAACTTCGACCAATGTCACGTGTGCAATTCCATCTGCTATTGCAAAATTGTGCGCAAGCTGCTGAATATAGCGAAGCGGTTTAAGTGAAAAATACCGTAACGTTTGTTCATGTTGGTCATCCTGTAATATCCTTAAGTGTTGTTTGGTCATCCTTGTATTCCTCCAAAATTAACTTGTGAAACTGATTAACGATGTACTCCTTGTGACGATTCGGCTTTATAAATGAGTTAGCAGGACAGTTATTGGGGCTAAAGATGGCGATAGTAAGGTAGCCATCAGGGTTGACTCAACTGATAAATAATTTGTCAACGACAATTATTTTCAACTTTTTGCTGCATTTCCGATAAATAACCTTTTGTCATCATGCTGTTGTCAGATGCTTGAATCAGACGGGAGGAAATTATGTCAACGCCGATACCCACTCATCCGCAATCACGTCGCGGTGAGATTGCCAACTTACTTGCCCTTGGCCTTATTCGGCATCGAGAGCGCCAACGCCAGCGCAGTAAGCGTTCTGATGAGGCTAATCCACTGGCTATTAATCCAAACGTATGGGTAGATACGACTGAAACAGCACCATGACTTAGGAGAATTAACAATGCCTAGCACTAATAACAAGCCGAACACAGAATTGCTCAACCGAGTTGCCGCATTATCGACGATGTCATTAACAGAACTGAAGTTGCTCTGGCGAACGCTGTATAACAGCAAACCTCCGTTAGGTGCCAGGTCATTGCTCATCAGCAAACTCACGTACCGCCTACAAGAGTTGGCCTACGGCGTGGATAGCAGCATTAATCAACGCTTAGCTGAATGTGCTAAGCGGTATTTCACTACCAACGGCAAACCACCCAAACGCCCCCGTTATGTGCGTCCCCTGGTGGGTTCACGGTTGGTGCGTCAATACAAAGGCAAAGAGTATTGCATCACCGTGTTAGAAAAAGGTTACGAGTATGACGGCTGCGTTTACAAAAGTTTGTCTAAGATTGCGATGCACATTACTGGCAACCATTGGTCAGGCGTTGCATTTTTTGGATTGCATCGGGCTAAGGGAGTAAGAGAATGAGCAAAACATCAAAACAAACAGCATCAGCGACTAACAAACCAGTTGTCGTCAAAAAACGCTGTGCCATTTACACCCGCAAATCCACCGAAGAAGGTTTGGACATGGAATTTAATAGCTTGGATGCACAACGTGAATCGTGTGAAGCGTATATTTTGTCGCAAAAACAGGAAGGCTGGCAATTATTACCGGAACAGTACGACGACGGTGGTTTTAGCGGTGGTAATTTAGAGCGGCCTGCATTAGCGCGATTAATGGATGACATTCGTCAGAATAAAATCGATATTGTGGCCGTCTATAAGATTGACCGGATATCGCGCTCGCTGATGGACTTTGCCAAGTTAGCCGATGTGTTTGATGAGCACGGCGTGTCCTTTGTGTCCATCACCCAGCATTTTAATACCGCAACCTCGATGGGGCGGTTAATCTTAAACATCTTATTATCCTTTGCCCAATTTGAACGAGAGGTCATCGGCGAGCGTATTCGTGACAAGTTGGCGGCCTCTAAACGCAAAGGCATGTGGATGGGTGGGGTGACGCCAATGGGGTATGTGGTGAAAGACCGGCATTTGGAGATGTTAGAAGAAGAGGTAAAAGCCGTGCGTGCCATCTTTCAACTATTCATTGAAAGCAAGTCGCCAACGCTGATGGTAAAACAGTTGCCAGCGATGGGGATTTTAAGTAAAAAGCGAGTAGCGAAAAATGGTCGAGAGTTTGGTGGCAAACCGCTGGATGTCGGTGGTATTTACAAAATACTCAACAACCCCATTTACATCGGCAAGATTAAGCACCACGATAATCTTTATGATGGCAGGCATGAACCACTGATTTCACAAGAAACTTGGGAGTCTACGCAAACGATATTGCGTGAAGGATTAAGGCGTCGCGATACAGACAGCAAACGCCGCTCACGTGCCGTATTAACGGGGATTCTGCAATGCGGCGGGTGTTATCGTTCGATGACACCCACCTATACTGCCAAACAACAAAGCCGAAAACTTTATCGTTACTACACAGCGACGGGTTACAAGAAAGGCACCTGTCCTGATTGCCCCATTAAACAAATCGCGGCAAATGAAATGGAAGAGCGGGTATTGCAGCAAGTGCAACGGTTAGTGACTGCACCTGACATCATCATCGATACCTATAAAGCCGCATTGAAACATGACAAGTCCATCACTGACATGGATGTGCGCGAGTCGCTTCAGAACATCGCACCAATTTGGGATGAGTTGTTTCCCTCAGAGCAACAACGGTTATTGTCTCTCATGATAGACAAAGTGATTTTGTATGAAGACCATCTCGACATTCAAGTCAGAACCCAGGGCTTAACCAGTTTAGTCAAGACATTTAAGACGCCAGGGGATGACATATGTCAACCACAGTAACCCATTACGATGAGATTATTTCGATTAAAGTGCCGATTACGCTAAAACGTCACCGTGGGCAAATGTGGTTGGTGTTGCCCAAGGGTGAAAGGGTACCGGCAACGGCAAAAGCAAAACCCAACGAAACCTTGATTAAGGGATTAACCCGTGCTTATGTTTGGCAGCGTGCATTAGATACGGGGCAATTCTCATCGATTAGTAAATTATCCGAACACAAGCAGATGGGTGCGTCGTATGTGTCGCGCGTGCTGCGATTAAATTTATTATCACCACACATCAAGCAAGCGATACTCAATGGCACCCAACCACGCCTGCTTGATTTGCAAGATATGCTTTCGCCATTTCCATTGTTATGGGATGAGCAACTCACGCACTTTGGTTTTGATTCGTAATTGTTTCATCATCAAACCATCCAATTACCCACTTTTCACCGCAAAACGACTCTTATTTGAACTGGTTAAAAAACTGGCGCGACTTGTCGCACCTAGGTCAAAAAATTTCTTTACCAAAATTGCGAAATAAAGCCGAACAAAATCAAACAATAAAAAATCCCCATTAAAAAACAATGCGCTTTTTTCACCCAAGGTGCGACATGTCACCAATCCCAGTTGAACCACCCCTGTGGTGGCAACTTAACTGGAGATACATGTCATGAGTCACAATCGTTACCCTGGAATTGATCCGTACCTTGTTAGCCAAGTGCGTTACCACGCCCGTCAATTACGCCACCATCCCGCTCTGCGAGAGATGGCGATCACCGATTTAGAGCAAGAATTGATGTTGGGTTTTTTATTGCAGCAAGATAAATACAACCCCAGTCTTGCCGGATGGAAAACCTTTGTTGATTTGATATTACGACGCGCTAAAGGCCAATTGATTGAACAAGCCGTTGCCAAGCAACGTGGCTATACCATTAAGCATGTGCCGTATGGAACAGTGCCTGAATTTCCTACCGACCCAATGGTCGCTTGCGAATTGCAAATTGAGCTAACGCGGGTTGCCAATAAATTACCCACTGTCTTGGCAACATTGTTAATTGATTTACATACCGCCTCACTCAAAGGCATTGCACGCCAGCGCAACGTTTCTTATCTCAAACTGTACTACCGGTTAACCAAGTTACGTACATTTTTAACGAAATGGGGACTCAAGCCAAATTAATTAAAAAAATTTTCAACTTTTTCGTCGCGTTCCGATATATAACTTTTTGCGAGCCTCGTGTTTCTGGGCACAGTCAATTGTCTGGCAACGAGTGGTTTGCAGTTATCAATACTATTGTAGAGGAGACATTACATGAACTATCTAGACCATTTATTTTACGACTCATTAGATGAGCTAATTCATAAACCTAAGCGAGAGCTTGAGCGTTGTAAGCATTATGCACTCACGTTGCTGATGTGCTTGGACAGTGTGTTAGCGATAAAAGCTCAGATGTTAACAACCGGTAATGACAGGGGGACACAGTCATGATGAATGAAATGGCAATTATCGCCGCTGAACAGCGGTTATCAGAAGACAGAGGGATCAAAGGATGTATTTTTGGTAAAAGTGGCATTGGTAAAACTTCGCTGCTGTGGACACTTCCACCCGAGAAGACGTTGTTCTTTGATTTGGAAGCAGGGGATTTGGCCATTGAAGGCTGGCAAGGCGACACCATTCGCCCGCGCACCTGGCAAGCATGCCGTGATGTCGCGTGTTTTATTGGCGGTAGCAATCCAGCGTTGCGTGATGACCAGTGTTACAGCCAAGCACACTATCAAGCCGTGTGTCAGCAGTTAGGTGATCCGAAGATACTTGATAAGTACGACACCATCTTCATTGATTCGATTACCGTTGCAGGCAGACTTTGTTTCAATTGGTGTAAAGGTCAACCGCAAGCCTTTAGTGAACGCACCGGAAAACCTGATATGCGCGGCGCGTATGGATTGCACGGCCAAGAAATGATTGCCTGGCTAACGCACCTTCAACACACACGCAATAAAAACATTTGGTTTGTGGGTATCTTGGATGAGAAAACCGATGACCGCAATCGATTGTTCTATCAACCGCAAATTGAAGGTAGCAAAACAGGGTTAGAGTTGCCTGGCATTGTTGATGAAGTCATCACTATGACGGAGATGACTAACAGTGATAATCAATCGTACCGTGCGTTTGTCTGTCAAACATTAAACGAGCAAGGGTATCCCGCCAAAGACCGCTCTGGCAGGTTAAACGTCATTGAAGAGCCACACCTTGGCAAGTTGATGCAGAAAATTGCAGGCAACGCCAAGCCCATCGGTGAACGGTTAACGCATGCACTTCCTGATAATTCACAGCAGTCTAAACAACCTGAAGGAGAAATAGCATGAGTAAATGGAACGACTTTAATAATGCAGACGAGCAAACCACTTTGGAACTCATTCCAAAAGGCACGATTACCAAAGTGTGCATGACCATTAAGCCTGGTGGTTACGATGATGTCTCGCAAGGACTCAGCGGTGGTTGGGCAACGTGTAGTAAGAACACAGGCTCCATTTACCTAAAATGCGAGTTTGCGGTTCTGGCTGGCCAACATGCCAAACGCAAAGTGTGGAGCCTAATTGGATTGTACAGTCCCAAAAGCGACTATTGGGGCAACAGTGGCCGTAGCTTTATCAAAGCCATTTTAAGTTCGGCACGTGGCATTGCTGGCAATGATGATTCAACGGCGGCACAACAAGCGCGTCAGATTGCTGACTTTGGCGAGTTAAATGGCATTGAGTTTGTCGCACGCATTGATGTTGAAAAAGATAACCAAGGTTGTCTTAGAAATATCATTAAAGTCGCGATTACACCTGAGCATAAGGAATATGCCATTTACAAGGGAGCAGCAACATCATCGGCAGGTTCGGGTGTTCATCAACACACGCAACCAACGTCAAACACTAACGTCAATACACCCACTTGGAAATAGGAGGAATTCACCATGTCAACGACAGATTTAGAAACTAATAACACAACCGCGCAACACCAAAGCAATCATGCGATATCTGCTGACACAGTGCGCAATGAATTGTTATCACAATTGGAACCCGTATTGCTGCACCTGCTACCGCATGGGTGCTTGCGTCACAACACGTATGAAGTCGGGGATATCAACGGCAACCCTGGTGACAGTTTAAAAGTTGAAGTCACCGGTGGTAAAGCCGGACTTTGGCATGATTTTGCCACCGGTGAAGGTGGAGACATTCTCGATTTGTGGGCGGCACGTTATCATTTCGATACAAAAACCCAATTTGCCCATGTGTTACGCTCTGCCAGTAGTTGGTTAGGGTTACAACCCAATGCGCCAACAAATGATAGCGTATCGCACTCACATCACTATGATACATTAGGTGCCCCGACTGCCAAATGGGATTACTGCAACGCTGAAGGGCAATTAATCGCTTGTGTGTATCGTTATGATACCCCCGAAGGTAAGCAATACCGCCCGTGGGATGTCATCAACCGCAAAAACACTGCTTCCAATCCACGCCCATTGTATAACCAGCCTGGTATCAAGAAAGCTACACAGGTTGTGTTAGTCGAAGGCGAGAAGGCAGCAAGCAGTTTGATTGAACAGGGTATTGCGGCAACGACTGCGATGTTTGGTGCCAAAGCGTCTGTCACTAAAACCGATTGGTCACCGCTAACAGGTAAGCATGTGATTATCTGGCCAGATAACGATGCCGCAGGCAAACATTACGCGCACGCGGTGAGTCAGCATTTAGCCAATTCAGGCTTGTTGCTCTCACTGTGTGTCTTATCGATTCCAGCGGATAAGCCAGAAAAATGGGATGCAGCTGATGCATTTGCCCAAGGCGTGGATGCAAAAGCATTTATCGCGAGCAACACCCAATCACATCGGCCTATTGTTCCCTTACTGCCAGCCTACACCCTGCGGCAATTACTCGATGATACCTCACCGATGCCAACTGACCTCATTGCACCACGGGTATTAACCCCAAGTGGCTTGATGGTATTAGGCGGCGCACCGAAGGTGGGCAAAAGTGATTTCTTGTTATCGTTGCTATCGCACATGGCAGCAGGCATACCGTTTCTTGGGTTAACGCCACCACGACCACTGCGTATCTTTTACCTGCAGACAGAGATTGGTTATCACTACTTGCGCGAGCGATGTCGAACATCACGTTTTGATGACAACCTGCCAGCGTTTGCACCTGAGAACTTAGTCATTACACCGCAATCAAACTTATTGCTCAACAAAGAGGGGGTTGGTACTGTCAAGCGCAGCATACTGGCACACTTTCCTGACGAGCCTGTTGATATGATTGTGGTTGACCCGCTGCGCAATGTGTATGACAGAGGCGATGATGAACAGGGTGAGAATAGCAATGATGGCATGTTGTTTTTCTTGACCAAACGGTTAGAGGCACTACGTAGCACCCTCAATCCGGATGCGGGCATTATCCTGGTTCACCATACCCGCAAGATGCAGAAAAAACAGTTAGAAGCTGACCCGTTTCAAGCGTTAGCCGGTGCCAGTAGCTTGCGGGGGTATTACACCACGGGGACGTTGTTGTTTAAAGAAGATGAGCAGTTGTCGCCAAGAAAATTGGTGTTTGAGTTACGTAACGGCCGTGAATTAGAACCGAAATGCATCGACAAAGTCAACGGGCAGTGGCGGGAACTAGATGCTAACAGCAAACGGATTGTTAAAGATAAATATGCACGCAAATTAGAGGCTGAATGCAAGCGCAAGCAAAACGTCATCCTACAACTCATTTATGAAGAAGCACGTTTAGGGCGGCTATACACCATCAATCAGTTCAGTGAGGCATTTGAAAATACATCAGGGTTGGGTGGCACCGAGACTATCCGTAAACGGTTGAATGCCTTAGCCACTAGGGGTGTGGTTAAGTTCTCCAAAGATACCACGCTATATAAGATAAAAAATCCACTACGTACCAAGTTTGGTTTTCTGTGTGTTGAAGGGATGCAATTTAGTGATGGTAAGACGCATGTTCACCCTGACACAGGGGAAACATTGGTGACACTGCAGCCGGTTTTCCCAACGCATTACAAATGCAAACAAACAGCAGATGCACTGCCGGTTAAGGATAAGTTCAACTGGGATTATATTGATGAGGGGGCGGCGTGATGAAGATGAAATTAAACAAGCCAACCCAAGAAGGAAAATGTCCGATGTTGTTGTGTTTGGATTTGGGCACCAACACTGGTTGGGCGGTCATCAATCAAAATGGACATGTGATGAGTGGCACGATGAGCTTTCAGCAAAAAAGGTTTGAAGGGGGCGGCATGCGGTATTTACGCTTTAATCAGTGGTTAGAGGAAATGCGTGCGGTGATGGGAAACATTGATGCCGTGTATTTCGAAGAAGTGAGGAGGCACTTAGGTGTCGATGCATCGCACGTGTATGGAGGGTTCTTAAGTTCGTTAACAGCTTACTGTGAGCAGCATGAGATTGCGTATCAAGGTGTAGGCGTTGGCACCATTAAAAAGTTTGTCACTGGCAAAGGCAATGCGAGTAAAGAAGCGGTGATTGCGGCGGTGTATGCGTTAGGCCACAACCCCGAAGATGATAACGAGGCCGATGCTATTGCGTTGTTACATTACGCCTGCAGTCAGTTTGGTTTAGGTACACAAGGTAAATTCCATCATGCAAAAACACCGTAACTGGACAGAGGATGAAGTGGCGCAGGAATTGGAGCGTGCGGTGATAACGATACGCCGGTTACCCTCAGCGCGTGTTCAAGGGTATGTGCATGCTTGGCCTGACATAGTGCGCTCACCGATGGAAGAAGAGCCGAAGCGGTTACGATTACCGGCAACACCGGAGATGATAGCCGCTCTTGAGCAAGTTTTCGATTGGATGCGGTGGTTAACGGTGGAGGAGCGTAAGCTGTTGTGGCGAAAAGCTGAACATGTATCGTGGAAATTAATTTGTCGTCAATTAGGTTGCAACAGAACTACCGCTTGGCGGATGTGGAAAGCAACGCTTAGGAAAATAGTGCTGTATCTGAATGTCTGGCAGTGAAGTCTAATCAACCGTAAAAGCTGTACCGGTAACTCTACCGTCTATATGGTCGGTATCACTTGTATTTGGCTCTTCTTGTGGGTTAGAGTCTTAGCTGTTAGCAGGGAGTAGCTATTTAGAATAACATCAACAAACTATATACCTTGTTCCGATAAAAATACCCTGCCTATATTATTTTAGTAATTATTAAGCCCCAAATTGAGAGAAACTGATATTACGCATTAGCTACGGGTGCTTTTTACTGTACGCAAAACAGTTCTCGTAGCCAGCACAATGTACAGGGTTGTTCGTGGTATGTATCACGAACAGTGTGGTGTCATACAAAAGGAGTAGAGCGATGTTTTTTGCAAAGAAAAAGGAAAGCGGCGACAGGGAAGAAGAAAAGGAGAGGAGATTTCAGAGTGTATTGGTGGCAGGTGATAAGCAGGCAAGTGTTTGGCTAGAAGAAGGTATTAGGTGTAAAAAAAGAAAAAATTATCAAGAAGCACTGCGATTATTTAAATTGGCTTCTGATAAAAAAGACCCTGAAGCAACTTACAGATTAGCAAGAATGCATGCTCAAGGATTAGGAGTTAAGCAGGATTTAAAAGAAGAAAAACGTTTATTGGAACTGATTAAGAATGCTGCTGAGACAGGTGAGTCAGTGGCACAGTTTGTTTTAGGAATTATGTATGCCAATGGACATGGCGTTATATGGAATGATATTGAACCTGTTAGGTGGTATCGGTTGAGTGCAGAGCAAGGAAATGAAAAAGCACAGTGTAATTTGGGATTTATGTATCAAAATGCTCGTGGTGTTGAACGAAAAGATTATGTTGAGGCAATTAAGTGGTACAAGCTGAGTGCAAAACTGGGAAATGGAATAGCGCAGCTTAATCAGGGGCTAATATATTTGGAGGATGCTTATACACCTCTCCATCCTAAGGGGATAAAATTACTGCGATTAAGTGCAGAACAAGGAAATGCCGAAGCGCAGTTTGAGTTGGGAGTTTATTGTTTCACAACGGGCACTTATGGTATTGAGCAAGATATCCAAGAGGGGCTAAGGCTATTTCAATCGAGTTCAGAACAAGGACATGCAGAAGCACAATGTATATTAGGAGAGATGCATCTAAAAAATGATTTTGGCATTAAGCAAGATTATCAAGAAGCAAAGAGGTTATTGCAATTGAGTGCAGAACAAGGACATGCTGGCGGCCAATACACATTGGGCCGTATGTATCGCTACGGCGAAATTACCAATGAAGATGAAGATTTTTCATATTACAAAGAAGCAGCAAAGTGGTACAAGTTGAGTGCAGAACAAGGACATGCTGGTGGGCAGTGCGGGTTAGGAGAGTTATATTCTTCACCGGATACGTTTGACTTTTGCAAATGTTCGGATACGAAAACTATCCAAGAATACAAGAAAGAAGCAGTCAAATTACTTCGGTTAAGCGTAGAAGGAGGGAATGCATACGCATGCATACTGCTTGGAAACATGTATGAAGGGGGTGAGTACTACCATGAATATAACCAGCTTTTTAAGATTAATTACCAAGAAGCCGTAAAATTATATAAATTGGCTTTAAAAAGAGGAAACACAAATGCATATGAAAGCTTAGCGCATATGCATTATTGGGGTAAAGGTATTCCTCAAAGTTATCAAAAGGTCATTGAATTATCTCGATTGATGGGTAGTGCTGGCTATACGTTGAAACGACTGGCAGATGGGGGAAATATTGATGCTCAATTTGCAGCTGGGGAATTATACCTTGCTGAAGGCTTAAAGCGTAACAGCGAGAGCGAGTGGTATATTGAAAACGCCATTGGTTACTTTTTTAAGGCGGCTAAGCAAAACCATGAAAAAGCATTGGGTAAATTAGAGGAGTTGATAAAGCAAAGTGATGCAAGTATTAATTCTGTTATTGGGCAGCTTTTTTATAAAGCTGTTGCTGAGAATAATCGCTCACTGTTATTACAGGCTTGCACATTAGTTCCTGACAGTATTATAGATACACCTAACCCTGCTGATGGTGATACAGCGTTACATTTGGCTATTAAACAGGATAAAATTGCGCTGGCTAAAGTTCTTATTTTACACGGTGCCAATGTATCCACCAGAAATGATGCTCTCCAAACTCCACAAGAGATATTAATTGATAAAATTGACAAAGGGGAAGAATATTTTTCCGATGCAGGAAAGAAGAAATTACTTGCACTAACTCTTTGTGTAAAGAGGATTAATTTGCCTAATTCTAAATTTAATGATGCTTCTTCACGGTGTATTGTTAAAGAAAGAGATGCTATCGCTGTTAGTAATAATTTACTATCACCCGGCGCTTCATCTGTTATAAGCAGGAATATTATATCATCAAAACCTTGCTATAAATTAGATAAAAAGTCACATAAAGCAACTTTCAAAGAAATGGAAACATCACCCCACTTGCAACCTTTGTTAAAGCTAGTTGCCTTTGCTGTTGAAGGGATGCATAAATTAGCAGTTTCTAGAAGAGAAAATAAAAGATTAAAAATAGTGTTGGGTTCTTATAAAAATAATGAGGAAACGACTGAAAAAGTTACTTTAGGTACTTGCACCAATGCGTATGGAGTCTACTATCATGACAACACCATTTATCTAGGAGGTAAGAGAAGCGCGGATAGTCAGCGTAGTAAAATTCTTATGCGTGGTACCTTAATCCACGAAATAACTCATTTTGTGGCTCATGAGGTTTTTCAAAATGGTGCAGCCCCATACGCTAAGGACGACAAGAAATCTGCTGAATTGTTTGACCGTATTTGTCGTAGAATTCATCGTGAGTTTGTTAAGGATCAACCTGCAGTTCCAGAGATAATATCGGGTGTATTTGCATTATATGACAGGGCAGATTGGCATGCGGAGCTAATCGTCAGAGTTCCCCAGATGATCGCAATGGGCATGTTAGCAGATGTAGAAAAATTCTGTCCGGATCTGCTTGAATATTATAACAACCATTTTCTAGTGGCATGTCAAGCACATCTTGTACAGTCACATTGTGCCAACAACGTTTTCATGGACTCAACCATTAAACAAAAACAAGAAAGGAAATTAGCTGCTGGACAAGAAGCTACATTTGCTCATTTTAGTGTGGTTGAGGATCTGGATACAGACTCAGAGAATGAAGATGAGAAAATTCTAACGTTTGCTAAATCTCCAGCTCCTGTTTTTCAATATGAGATAGGCCAAGCTATTGTCGAGAGTGATTTTGTTGCTCAAAATCCTTATGAATTAACTGTTCGGCAAGGAGATGTTGTTTCAGTGATAGATAGAGATGATGCTTGGTGGGTATGCGGACTCAATGGTTGGCAAGGTCATATACCAAGCCAGTGCTTGCGTGTGATTTCATCAAGGGCAGCTTCTTCATCATACGGCTCTAAATCCCCATCTTTCCAGCCTTTTTCATCCGGCAGCAGTTTATCTTTGTCCTCTGTACCAACCACATCACATAGTGGTGGGTCTCCTAGTCCAAGCTTGTTCAATACAACACGCTCTTCTTCTGTATCTGCCAACCGATTTAGCAATTCATCTTCATTATTCTCCTTCGTGCCAGAATCGTACACGGCAGAATTTCTTACTTCAGACATACCATCTACGAGTGATGATCAAAGTTTTTCACATAGCCATGTGCTTGCCAGTACCCTTCAATTTACTGCTTGGGAAAAAGAAAAAGGAGAAGAAGAAGAACGTAGCGATGATGAAAAAGTAGTGGAGCTAAATCCACCAGGACGGGGTTGAATGGCTTCTTTCTATACTACCCATAGACTGGCTCCAACTAGTACGTAGCTAAATTGCTACAATATCGATGACTTACAACCCCGTACTTCGTTTGCTAAAGTACGTGGTTTTTAGAGGATTGGCGGTTTTAGGGCTAAAAATCGGGGAAAATGGCGAAAATCTGGGAAAGGGGAGTCAATGAATAACGCTAAAAACTCTTTGTATTGCTAAGGCTTTTCTCATCCGCAGATTTTGTTATAGAAAGGTTAGACAATCTTGACTGGCGGTGTATAGACTTAAATGCGCCGGATTTTTGCTAAAAGTGACCGTTTTGTAACGGTATGATTTTCTAAAGATTATTTGGCCTTTTTTAATAGCTTTGAGGCGTTGGTGGTTGGATAGTCTCAATCAATAATGGTGGTGGCGACACTATCTCTGCTGTCCTCGATGAAGAAGACAGTGATTGCGCAAACAAAGCACCATATTGCAAGGTAACCATATCACCTGTGCTAGCAGTAGGTTCGCCATGGACATACTCTGAAGCTTCCGGTGTTTCTAATAACTTGTCATCAGCAAAGCAATTGGCCATACTTATCTCTTTAGTTAATGCAGATAAACGGTCATCCATTTCGACTATTTTATCTGACTCTATAACTTCGTGATAAGATAAAGCGGTTTCCCAATCTTCTATATCAAACCACAATTCCTCATATTCAAATCGTAAACAACGGTAATCTGCTGGTTGCATTGTTTTCTTTAGAATTAGCAATTGGGCATTCAATTGCTGATGTGTTGTTTTTGTCTGTATTAATTGTTGCTGTTGTTGCTCATATTCTTCTATTGAAATGGTTTTGCCCCAATTTTGATACACTGAGTTTAACCAACTACACACATCTTTGCTTATCTGCCTACCAATTATACCCAGCATGAATAAATCTGTTGCTTGTTCTACTACCCGTGGTAGTGCTTGTACTGGCTTGCTGACTATCGTTGTTTGTTCACCTTCACAGTACAATGCTGGCTCACCATAAAATGATACAGCTCGACATTCCGATAAATAGTAAATATCTCCTTGTACATTAGCTGATTGGGGGCTATCTGTATTTGCTGTTGTGGACAAAGCTGTTTCAGCAGTGCCTTTTGCAAAGGTATATGATTTTGTATCATTGTCACGACAAACTAATGCAGGTATTGGTGATACATCTCCTCCACCATTGAAAAACACAATATCACATGATAATCCTTCATTTTCTGCCATTTCTTCTTGATTGGCTGTTGATGCAATTTCACTGACAGGTACTAATGCATGATTATGAGTTTGTGTCTCGCTTTGTGTTACTGCTTTGCTATCTATCTCACCAATATTACATAATGTTGATACTGGCTTTTCCACTGACAAATAGCCTGCCCAGTCCTCTTGCCACAATGCTACTGCCCAATGCCAAGGTTGATTGATTAAACAGTTCAATGTTTTTGCGTATACAACGATTGTCGGTTGTAAGCGGGTTCCAGCCGATGTCATTAATATTGGCTGCTCTAATTCATCGTCAACTTCATTTGGCAAATCAATTAAGAATGAAGCTGCTGAGGCACTAGGAAATTTTAATGGATCCCAAGAGTTGCTAATTTGCTTCAATTGCTCTTGACATTCTTTAAGATAACGCTTGCTTGTATTACTATCAGGATTTAGTTGGATAGCCACATTGTATTGCTCAACTGCTTTTTGATAATAATCTCTTTTCTGATAATCATCTTTCTCTATATTACCTTGTTTACGGTAAACATTGCCTAAATAGTGATGATGATCACGTCCTTCTGGATTTAGCTCAATTGCTTCTTTATAAGCTGTTATAGCATTTTCATACTCACCTAACTCATATTGACAAAAGCCAATATAATGGCAGTTCCAAGCTTTTTGAAGATTTTTCTCAGGTTTGCTATCAATAGCAGTTTGATAATCCTTAATTGCTTTTTCATGATCTTTCATCAATCGATAGGTATCACCGCGATAACGATAGTGTTGCCATTCATTACTATCCACTTCTATTGCTTGAGTATAAGCAACTTCTGCGTTTTCATATTGTTCTAGTTTTCGATAACATTCTCCAAGATAATGATGACTCCATGGCTTTTTGTTATTCTTTTCAATAGCTATTTCGTATTGCGTGATTGCCTTATGATAGTAGGGTTTTTCATTTTTTGATTTCTGCGCCAAAATGGCTTGCTTACGGTAAACATTGCCTAGATAGTGATAATGGCTTTGTTCGCCTGGATTTAGCCTAATTGCTTCTTTATAAGCTGTTATAGCATTTTCATACTCACCTAACTCATATTGACAAAAGCCAATATAATGGCAGTTCCAAGCTTTTTGAAGATTTTTCTCAGGTTTGCTATCAATAGCAGTTTGATAATCCTTAATTGCTTTTTCATGATCTTTCATCAATCGATAGGTATCACCGCGATAACGATAGTGTTGCCATTCATTACTATCCACTTCTATTGCTTGAGTATAAGCAACTTCTGCGTTTTCATATTGTTCTAGTTTTCGATAACATTCTCCAAGATAATGATGACTCCATGGCTTTTTGTTATTCTTTTCAATAGCTATTTCGTATTGCGTGATTGCCTTATGATAGTAGGGTTTTTCATTTTTTGATTTCTGCGCCAAAATGGCTTGCTTACGGTAAACATTGCCTAGATAGTGATAATGGCTTTGTTCGCCTGGATTTAGCCTAATTGCTTCTTTATAAGCTGTTATAGCATTTTCATACTCACCTAACTCATATTGACAAAAGCCAATATAATGGCAGTTCCAAGCTTTTTGAAGATTTTTCTTAGGTTTGCTATCAATAGCAGTTTGATAATCCTTAATTGCTTTTTCATGATCTTTCATCAATCGATAGGTATCACCGCGATAACGATAGTGTTGCCATTCATTACTATCCACTTCTATTGCTTGAGTATAAGCAACTTCTGCGTTTTCATATTGTTCTAGTTTTCGATAACATTCTCCAAGATAATGATAACTCCACACATTCCCAGGATTACGCTTGATAATATCTTTGTAACTATCAATAGCACTTTGATAATCACCCATAAGACGGCTTGCCCCTGCCTGAGCGTAAGAGTATCTGCTTATCCATATTAGCAATTTGTCGTGATTTGCTTGTGCATCTGAATTTAATGTTTTTGACTCAATATTCTCGCAAAGACTTTGAACATGAGAGAAATCACGATTTAATTTTTCTTTCTTTTCTTCAAATGTTGATGCAATTATATCTCCATGAGATTCTATTTTTTGGTTGAAAAACAGAAGCAATCTCTCAGCCAAACCATTTAGCACTTTTGGATGTTCTTTAAGTCGATAACGCACCATATCCTGCAAGAGTCGATGTATATATAAATGTGTAGACCCATCTATTTCAAGGTGGTAATCATTAACAAATGAATATTGCTTTAATTCTTTTGCTGCCGAAGTAACCTTAACTGCTAAGCCAGCATCTTCCTTCTTAAAATAATCTTCTAACAATGTCTTTGGTATATCATCTGCCGCGAGAAATGCACATGCATTTAATAGCTGCTTTGCAGCATTACTTAGCTTGTCTAAACTCAACAAAATAGCTTTGCCTTGCTTAGCATTAATATTATCTTTCATAATATTGATGGGATCAATTTTCTGTGCTTTATATTGCTTTATACATTCTTTTACCGAAATATATTCACTCTTGATGTAAGCTACTAAATAAGATAGTGATAATGGATGGAAATCAACTAACTCTGCTAATTCTAAAATAGCAGTAGCATTCTCTTGTTTTGACAAAATTGATTTAAAATATTCAAAAATAGTCCTATCAGATTCTTGTTTTAAGCTTAATGTAATGTATTGCAAAGCTTCTTGGCTGGTGAATTTTTTCATTTCAAATTTATCGTAGTAACTAGCAATTTGTTGACTGCGAGTCGTTATTAATACATCCATTTTTTCAACATGTGGTAATTCATCTAGGTAAGCTTTGACTTCGCTTACACTTTCTACATTATCAAAAATAAATAATATTGATTTATACCGCTCACTTAATGTGTGCATTGTTCTAGTCAAGCATGTTTTGGGTGTTAATGTGTCTACTTGGTTTCCCAATTGGGTGTACGCAAAGCTTTGATAGGCAGCATGCAAATCATCACCTGCAGCCAACCATATCACTGCTTCATAATCGCCTTTATCATGAGCTTCCTTGGCAAGCTGAATAGCTAATTGCGTTTTTCCCATTCCGCCAAGCCCATAAATAGCTTGGATTTTAGCAATACTTTTAGATGCCTGGCTAAATTGGTTTTTCAAATCGCTGATTAATCCTGTTCGAGGGATAACATGAGATTCATGCGATTGTGTTGGAACGCCATAAGATAATTTCTGAGGCCGTTGTGAATCGGAACGTGTTGGAGAATTCACCAGGTATGAATACTGCTCAGAAAGCTTGGGCAAAGACTGCATTACTTCACGACGTAAATCAATTGCAGTCATGCCCGTTGATTTATCAAGATTAATGCCCTTAATAGCTAAATCATGTGCTTTTTCAATAAGCTTAACTTGATTCAAATAATCATATGAAATTGAAAATTTTTTCCCTGATAAACGACGAAGACGCACAACATCAACTAAGAAACGCAACAGGCTGTCATGAAATAGAATTGCAGGCAACGACTGCGTATCGAATTCAATAACATGGTAGTGTGATTTAAATCGTTGTTGAAAAGCAGCTTCATAGCTCTGTGGTTCCTCATATTGACCACCTTTAAAATAATCATGTGACAATATTGTTGTATAGGCTTGTGAAAATGTTTGGTAAGTGATCATCGCTAATTTAGGTACTTCTAATAGCTTAGCAGGACTACTAGCCACTAATTGTCCTATTAATCCTATCCAATCGGTATAAGATACGTTATCCAAAAACCACCAACGACATAATAAATGGGCTGCATTTTGTAACTCAGAAGGTAGCAAACTGACTAATTTCTTAGCTGCCTCTATACCTCCATGCGGCCAAGTCTTTACTTGCTTAACTTGATCTTGGTAGGGCATTCCTGTCTTAGGGTCAAACGTATCAATAATCAAATCAATGCTATGTTGAGCCAGAGTATATTTAGCCTCAGCCTGAATGTCGGTTATATTATGCGCGCGCGCAGGTGCTCTGGTCGTTAGCTCTAATGTATAGCCAAGTTGCATACTGGCTGTGTTAATTAAATTAGGACGAGACTGGTAATTGGTCAATGCAAATAGCTGAGTGTCGACTAGTTGCTCACCTACTTGTCCTTTTCGATATTTTTCAATCACATCTCTTGCACCAGGATTATCAAATACGACAGCCGGATACGAGAAGGTGGAACCAGCAATTGACGCAATCCACGCACCTAATGAGTGGCCTGTAAAGGTTAACTGATAAGCTTCAAGGTTAAAATCACCTTGTGACATCAATGGCAAACCTTGCTTTATTACTTCTTCTGTAAATGCATAAGCTTGTTTACCGTGACTGCCTATTGCTTTATTAACTACTTCATCCCAATCAACCCACAAGGTAACCAGCTCTTCCGTTTCTGTGCCACGGAAAGCAATGACAACTTGCTTGCGAGCTTCATGCACATAGGCTAAAGCTCTAAATCCATCTTTCCCTATGATGCTGCGCAGTACACGCCAGCCATGAGCATACAATGCTGGCCAGCGTTGCAATCTATTATCATCAGATTGACTAGCTATTGCATTGTCATGTTGACTATGACTACGATAAGCTAGCGCACTAAAGGTTGCTAATTCTAAATCTGTCACTAAACCAGAATAAACCGGATTGCCAGAAAAATCCCACGTCGCTGCTGGATTTTGCGTTGAAACAGTCTCCTCGATATCGGGTAAGCAAGAATCTACATATGGACTAGTATAAACATTATCAGCAATTGTTGTTTGTTGATTGCTGGATGATGAAACACTATTAGTTGGCATTGCATTTTCTCCTCTCTAAAAGCAAAACTGGCCGTATTTTTTTGCACTTTTCTAGGGCAAGTAAGATTTTCTTATGCGCTATAGGTATAATATTTTTTAGATTGTACTATTATTTTTAGTGTTAACTTTGAGAGAGTGACAGGCCGTATAAACAGGCAAGAATAGTTTGTGAACTTGTGTAGCACTCCTTCGCTCACGTGAGGGATTGTAATTTAATAAAAACCGAAATGCAACGCTATACCAGGGCTGTCCCATTAAAAATAGATAAACACTACTGATTCATTACGTTATATTTTAAGAATATTTTCCTATTAACTTATAACCTTATGTTTTTATGTAGTTAGGTGGGATGGGAAAACACCCTCGCCTTCAGGCGAACACTTCAGTACAATTACGAAATGGAATACAAGCATGGCTCCCACAGCATCTACAATTTGAAATATCACGTGATATTTTGCACAAAATATCGGTATCGAGTTTTGACAGGAGAGGTTGGAAATAGAGCAAGAGAATTGATCAGAGAAATATGTCGTTCAAATTACGTTGACATAGTTAGTGGAAGTATGAGTCCAGATCATGTTCACTTGCTGCTATTCATTCCACCAAATCTGTCGTTGTCAAAGCTGATGCAATATATCAAGGGTAAAAGTGGTAGAAAGTTATTGCAAGAATTTACTCATTTGAAGAAACGGTATTGGGGACAACACATGTGGGCAAGAGGTTATTTTGCAGTAACGGTTGGCAATGTAAATGAAGCAGATATGCAGGCATACATCGAAGATCAAGAAGCGCATCACAAAGAAGATAATTTCAAGATCTCAGAGCACTGATGCTTTAGCTGTATAATCTGCTTTACAAGCGTATTATCAAGCCACCGGCTTCAGCCGGTTGTAATTGACAACAATTAAATTTTTAATGGGACAGCCCTGAATGTGCGGCTTATTTTTGTTATGTCGTGGAGCATTTATTATCATCTCGCGAATTGTCCGCGTAGCCCCGACATTGCTTGGGTAGTACGTCGCAACTGAATGCTCACAGCAACCACTGCCATTTTCCAATTTAGCGAGCATGCAAGTTATGGCTCTAGTAAAAGCCCCATCACATGCAATGTTTTGTTATCCATTTCATGTTTAAATACTCCGTGCCATTGCCATTTAGTGTCAACAAGATGCCGTTCCATCGTTAAGGTAAATGGGTGTAATATACTGTGCTTGGGAACCGCTTGCTTGAGGATAAACCACAATTTGCTGGCAGACACAATGGATGCGCGCTTCATGATAAACTCGAAGTAATTTAACAAGGCTATGATTTCATCTTCATCACAATGAAAATTGTCGATATAAAAAATGAATGGTTTGCGATTGAGTATTTCGGTTAACATCGTAAGCCTCCTTCTTTTTCAATGCGGTGTCATCATTAAGGCTCTCGTTACGTGGTATAGCCAGTGAAAAAACCTATTTATCTCAGCAGTTATCATTGACGCAAAGGAAATTAATGTAGCTAAAATAATTGGCGTTGTGGCGTTACATGGAAGAGTAGGGGAGATAGGGGTTAACCCACAAAAAAAGGACAACAAGCGCCATCATTGGGCGCCTGTTGCCAAACTCAAGGGGAGTTAATTAGTGATTGTCTATCCGTGCGCGATAAGGGTGACTTTTTTGCTGGCGGTGGTGAATTCTCCTGCCCATTTTTCAGGTTTTCCGGCAAACCGTTCGCAACGCCCTAAGCGCACTTGAAAGTTCTTAACGTTTTTTGGCGTTTTGGTAGAATCGCTTAGGTTTATCCACACTTCGCTAGCGCGGGTGGGAACAATGCAAGTCAGTGCATCTCGAAATACCGTAATAAGGGCATTTATTTCACTTTGTGTGCAGTTATCATCAGGATTGTCAATCATAGTGATGTTAACGTGATAAGTGTTTGCGTTTGTGTTCATGTTTTTAATCTCCAGTAAATGTTTCGTCATAGCTATTAACGCTCACTATCGAATATAGTGCCAGTAAATTATGCCTATTATTCGAGCAGCTATCACTGATGCAATTGACGGGATTTTGTCACACTGCGAGTACCGAACCAGAAGGCCATTACGGCAGCAAATAAGGCTTGCGTTTCATCATTCCAAATGGTAAGCACGCTATCTACTATGATGAACCCTTGTTGCAATAATGTAACGAGCGATAATGATAATTGTCACTCAATAAGGGTGATGCAGATGATGAGCAATGTTGGTAATCTTTTGCAAACGCAGATACAAGCAGCTATGAAATCAACTAAACCCACTGTTAACAAAAGTCAGAAACCGTACGCTGAAAAGTCATTATTTTTATTGTCTCAATGCACACTGGATAAGCTGTTATCTCGCCACCGTATCAATAAGCTGAGAGAGTAGATTTCTTAATTGTGACGTCGGTAACACGTTCATGTTAAACGTGCTCTACCACAGGATGACATTGTGTTATATGACGACTTTCATCTGGCGCCACAGCCATCCAGCGATTGGCCATTTTAACTTTTAGCTTTGGATTTATTCGATAATAACCACGTCGTATCCTCTCAAACAATTTTCGATTATAGCGGTCGTTACCATGGACTTCATTTTTAGCTAAGATGCTGGAAAGATACGCACGTTTCTTACGGTAGTCTGGCACAATGTGGGCAGGGAAGTGTTCTACAGCTCGCATAATATTTTGCACACATATTACCGCCACACGACCATCATTCCGCTGTGTATTTGTCTGGTCAAATAACAAGTACACAATATGAAATAATAAATATTCTGCGCTAGATACATCAATCTTAACGAGTTTGTTATCAACCTCAATATCAACACTGTCAGCGGCCAGATGGGTATATAACCCGCCTAACTTTGTGCGTAAATACGATGAGTCAAACAGGGCGCGGCGTAACGCGATTTGAAAAGCGGTGTGTTGATTATTATCTAACAAATTGGTATTGGCACCGGATCCCAGAACTAAGCGGACTAAATGGTGATTACCCACATACGCCCCCACCATCAATAATGTCTGGTTAAATCGATTACGCACATCCACCCCATACAGTTCAATGTATCGTTTGGCCGTGTTTAAATTGGTGGATGTATAGTCATCGTAATATTTGCGTTGGATTAACCCTAATGATTTTTGTGGGTTGGCAGCGGCTTTTAGCCCACGCCTTTCAAGTTCAAGGCGTATAGCGTCTTGCTGATAGACTAGCGCATACTCAAGCAATTCAATCTTACTTTGTTTCGTTGCATTGGGTGATAGAGCAGCGGCTTGTAGTGCACTGGTTTTATCGGAGGTTAATACCTCCCAAGGGAGGGTGTTGCCTTTCACCAGTTGCGCACGAATGGCATCGGCTTGTTCTTGTTTGCCTTGTAATTCTAATTTGCGGGCTTCTTGTTGCCACTCCTGTGATGAGGATTTTTCCTGTTCAGCTGCCAATGCGCCGTCCATTTCTTTAAGCGACAGCAAGTCAAATAAGGGGTGTGTGCGTACCGATTCCACCCAATACACCTTTTTTACCCCACGGGTAATCGCCACGTACAGGGCATTGATGTAGAACTTATACATTTCCAGCGAGCGGTCAGTTTTGTCTTTTCCCCTGGCATAGTGCAGTGGTGCATGAATTACATCCGATGTTAGACCACTGGCGATAGTCATAAAGGCTTTGGCTTCTGATGAGATGGCATCATATAGAATAATGTTGTCATACTCTAACCCTTTTGCTTCATGTACAGAGAACACCAAAGGGGTTTGAAAAAGACGTTTTGCCTTTTCTTTTAAAGCATCGCGCAAAACAATCACGGCATAATGGGTAGATTGTTGGCTATTGGTATTCAGCGTGGCAACACGCTTATCAGATTCTGGTAAAAAATAAACGCCGCCTTGTTGAGCCGCTTGGCTCTTAACAAGGTAATTACTTTCTTTATCGATTGAGCCAAAACGGGCTTGCTTTATTTTCAAAATAGCATTGGCCAATGTGGTAATGTTTTCAGCACAACGGTAATTGGTTTGTAATATCCGCGTTATCTGTTGCGATGTGGCAATATCGTCTTGGTAACACAGAGTTTTAATCTTTGACCAGGAAAAGAAATTAGGATGTACGATTTGGTTGGAATCCCCACATAAAATAAATTGGTCTGATTGTCTTAATGATTTTAGGATAAGCAGTAATTGAATGTTGGTGAAATCTTGAATTTCATCGACGACTACCATGTCGTATGCGGGCGTGATTTTATCAAGGT
This sequence comes from Gammaproteobacteria bacterium, assembly GCA_965116795.1. Lineage (GTDB taxonomy): Bacteria > Pseudomonadota > Gammaproteobacteria > JAJFKG01 > JAJFKG01 > JAJNDI01. The sequence continues at coordinate 2,216,680 of OZ220716.1, read as the reverse complement.
AATCATACGACATTAAGTTGATATCATAGGCATTGATGTCAACAAGAAATTGGCGGTACTTCTCGTACAATTGATAGACATCAAGGCGTGATGCTGGTGGAAAAACAGATTGCTTCACCCCCAGATTGAGATATTCTTCTTGCGTTAAATACGGTTTATCGGAACGGGTACCGCTGATGACCCCTCTGAATTCTTCGTATAGCGTATGAGGGTCGCGTGCCAATTTAGAATGCATGAATTTACTTAACCAATGACTGAATTGAGCAAAAGTAATTTCCTGTTGCGCGGGCACTTCAATGGTTTCAATGAATTCTTGATACGATAAAAAGGTGACTTGTTGTTCTGGCGTATCTTCTAAATTCGCATGATATAGTGAGCGGGCATGGTGCACGAGATAAGCTGAGTGAGTGATATAGGCTATATCGCCCGAATAATGTTTCATTTTTTCCAGGGTCAGTGCAGTTTTGCCACTGCCAGCTGAGCCGATGATAATCAATGGACAGGGAAGGGGGAGGAGACTGTATTGTGCGTCATCAAATGAAATGAGTTTGTCTAATCGATGTAAATTGGGCTGTTGGTCGTTGAGATAATTAATTGCTTCACTGGTGATATCTTCTGGTGTTTTGACAAGGTGATGTTCCTGAATATGTGCTCCCTTTAAGAACGATGATTTATCATACGCATGCTGACGTATGACTTCCAATATCAATGCATATTGCTCATCACAGTAAGTGACTATTTTGAAGAGCAGCCGGTTGCGATAATCCAGTTTGGCACGATAGTACGAAGTTGGTTTTAGCTTCTTGACTTCCGCCGAGCGAAAATCGTTACGCTTCAACATCGCTATTACCTTGCGATATGACGGCTCGACATGGCGAATATCAAGGCGACTGTATTCGAGTATCTTCATGGCTGGCGGCTCCTTGAAAGTGCTTGTTCAGTAGAGTTCAGACAAAGCATCTTCTTTTAGTGTGGCTATCCTAATGGGTAAAAGCAAGGAGCACAATGTTACACAGTATTGTTCAAATTGAGGATTGAATTAGGATGCTCTGCTCTAATTTTGTCATGGTGGGAGAGACATTAAGACTTGCTTCGTTTTTGCTTCACCGATTTAGTCAATTACCTACATTCACTTAACCGGACAAATTTGAATGTGGCTGATACGACAGAATGCCACTGATGGCTTATCTCTATGGGGTCGGCAATCATTGCATGAAGCACTTGATGTGGTTTAAGATGACTGTTATTGGCAAGGAGCAAGCCATAAAAACAGTGTCAAATAACTATATTTCCTATCGACGACAAGCTCCTGTCAGTTTGTGATGAATAAAGCCCTAATTGAGAAGCGTGATGTGCAAGGCGACCCAGCTTTTTTACGGCGTGCAAACGCATGCAGGATAGTACCTCTTTTACCCGCAGTTAATGCAAACAAAAAGTAGGGTGGAGCTGGCTTTTTTAGTATTAATTATTGAAAGCTTTTGAACAGGCGCTTAATTGGCATTATAGAGTTATCACTATAATTTATCTGAGAAGATGGTGTTATATAAATTGAAAGGAGTAATGCAATGAAATCTTTAAAAAATGTTCGCATAGCAATTATTGGGGCAGGCTTAGCGGGTCTTACAGCGGCATATCGTTTGAAGCAAGCTAATGGACAAGAAAATTTACCTCCTATTGATTTTGTAGTATTTGAAGCAACAGATAGAGTCGGTGGTCGTGTTAGAACTTTGCGCAATACCGATGGGCTTTATGCTGAAGCAGGTGCTTTATTAATGACAGATGCAGAAAAATCACTATTGTCACTCGTTAACGAAATGGGACTTAATTTGATAAGTCGTGATGACATCCAACACTCTCAATTTTTTGTTGATGGTAAGTTGACAACAGATGACCCGTCAAAAGAGATAGCGGGCGTTATTTTTTCTGAAATAGCACACTTAATGGATACGCTAATAATGCAACCTCAAGATTGGTGTTGTAAACAAGCTCCCTATCTGGAATCGTTAGATCAAATTAGTATTTTTGATTTTTGCATTCAGAAGGGCTTTTCGGCAGCACAAGTAAAGCGATCTCTATCGACGATGCTGTTGGGTTTATTTGCAGATGGTTTTGACGCTATATCGGCATTATCTGCTTTTCGGGTGTTATCGCAATACCGTAGTGCTAATGCCATGTATTCTGTTGAGGATGGAAACGATCGCTTGCCTCAAGCCGTAGCTAATGCTATCAATGTTAAAGGTGATTGTATCTTTTTCAATGCACCTGTTTCAAGTGTATGTCAAACAGAAAATTGCTGGAATGTTACCTTCACAAAAGGGCAACGTTCGTTGGTAGAGTCATTTGATTATGTTGTGATGGCTACCCCGTTGAGTGCATTACAATCACATCATCAGCGAGCAATTCAGTTGCCCAATCTTCCGAGTAACCATAGAAATGCAATAGATGCAGTAAATTATAATCAATCAATTGCTCGAGTTTATTGTGAAGTTAATAAACGTTTTTGGGAGCCTCAACGACCTACGGCAGCAGTTATAACCGATAGGGCAACATGTTGGATTGAAGATCATACAGTAAAACAAAGAGGAAATGGTGCCTTTTTAGAAGCGCATTTTGCTGGTGCTCGTGGGCATGAAATTCAAAAAGTACTTGATCCTGCCAAATCAGGTGAAGAGGCGATTTCTGAGATTTATGGTAATGTGTTTATGTCACATCTTAAACCAAGATGCACAAAAGTTGTTTTTTGGTCAGAGCGAGAGTATCAATGGGGGGCTTATCCTTATTTTGGTATTGGTCAGCGTAAACTGATGGCAGAATTGATAAAACCAGTTAATGGAGAGTTATATTTCATTGGTGAATATACATCGATGGAATCACCTGTATCGATGCAAGGTGCAGTAGAGTCAGGTAATCAGGTTGTAGAAAAAGCACTGCTACCTTTGATTCGTGCACAGGCTATTGAAGTAAGTAAAAAAAGTATGGCATGTAAACAAAGAGTGTTTACTGAACCGCCTGTGAAAATAGATGACGATACCTGTGTTGAGGCGCAAACACCTTTAATAGCCAAGTTATAATTAACCGTTTTTAGATGTAGCAGCTAATTACTCCATGCACACTAGAATAGAAGGGTAAAAACTATTTCGAGGTTTGACCTAAATTAGATATTTACTTCTCTATGTCTATGGCACTTTGCCTCTAGGTATGTGTTTCAATTCGGTATGGTATTAAGTATATTTGTAGGTAAGCTTAGGAAGAGGCAGGAAAAAGGAATGAAAAAATTGAAAACCTCATTGGTCGATGCAGATGCAGAAAATGTTCTAGTCTTATTTGAAGCTCAAGTTATAAAAACACCAAAGAATATTGCTTTGGTATCAGACAGTATAGTATTGAATTATGAAACGCTCAATATTGAAGCAAATCGACTAGCACACTATTTGTGTAGACAAGGAGTTGGGCCTGAAAAGTTAGTTGCACTATACATGGATCGATCTGTACAAGCGATTATTAGTATTTTAGCAATACTCAAAGCTGGCGGTGCTTATTTGCCATTAAATACAGCGGATCCTCTATCACGATTGCAACATATTTTAAAAAGTAGTGGTTGTGAATTCTTGATAATGCCATCTCAAAATGCTTTATTAGAGAATGTTCATGAATATTCCATTTATTTAGATAAAATAGCAGGAACTTTAAAGCGCTTATCAGATAGCAATTTGCCTATTATTATTAATCCCGATAACCTTGCTTATGTGATGTATACATCTGGCTCAACTGGACAACCAAAAGGAGTTGAGATAGAGCATAAGAATATAATCAATCTAGCGGTACAGTATGATTTTTTGAATATTTCAGAAAATAGTCATGTATTACAATTTTCGTCATTACATTTTGATGTATCTGTTACCGAAATGTGGATGTCCTTATTGTCAGGCGCCTGCCTTTATATTCCAGATGAAACTTGCCGTTGTGACCCAGTTGCACTTTCTCATTATATCGATAAGTATCATATTTCTAACGCAATATTATCGCCGACTTCTCTGTTGAATATGCCGATACCAAAATCTTCTACTTTACACACATTGGTTGTGACAGGTGATGCATGTTCTAAAAAAATCATGGATGATTGGCAAAAACATTGTCGAGTCATTAATGCCTATGGTCCAACTGAAATCACAGTGTGGGCAACGATGTCACTATACGATGGAGAGCAGCATCGGTGTATTGGAAAACCACTAAAATATGTTAAATGTTACGTGTTAGATGAACAACAAGAAATTGTAAAAAAAGGAGATGTCGGTGAATTATATGTTGCGGGTAAGGGGCTAGCAAGAGGTTACCGGCGTCAACCAGCACTTACGCTCAGCCGGTTTATTGAATGGACACCTAAAGACGATAAAAATAAGGAACCGATTCGATTGTATAAAACTGGCGATCGTGTGAAACGTCTGTTAGATGGTCAATTGTGTTATATTGGCCGAACAGATTTTGAAATTAAGTTTAATAGTATTCGAATTAATCCTGCTGAAATAGAACTCCCATTAAATCAGCATGATTTGGTAAAGCAAAGTGTAGTGATGCTTAAAAAACAGGGGAATCAATCCTATTTAATAGCATATATCATCCCCAAAATAATGGATGATGATAAAACTAAACTCCATGAAAAATTAATCTCTCATCTTAAAAAGCTATTACCGAGTAATCGTTTGCCGAATGCTTTTATGATACTGGAGAAATTTCCATTGTCATCAACGGGTAAAATTGATCGTAATGCATTACCAATGCCAACATTTCAGGATGTTATTGTTGATGAGAGCAGTTTGACTGAAGACGAGAGAATACTCAGTGATTGTTGGATTGAAGTGTTGAATTTACCCCAAAAAACCATTTCTCCAGAGTCGAATTTTTTTATTCTAGGGGGCAGCTCTCTATTAGCAGCACAGTTGGCATTGTCTTTGTCAAATTTGTGGAATTTACCTGTAACAATAGCTGATATTTTTGAGTTTCCTACATTAAAAAATCAGCTATATATGCGTAACTTGCGTCAACAGACAGAATATCAGTTACCGATAACCCAGCTAATTCAGCGAGATCGTCCAGCGGTATTGCCGTTATCTTTTGCGCAAAGACGATTGTGGTTAGCATATCAGTCTCTAAAAGATGAACGTCCGCAAACCTACAATGTCCACATAGAATTAAGCTTTGCCGGGAAACTAGATCAAAATGCGTTAAAAAGAGCATTGCAGTGCGCAGTAGATCGTCATGAATCGCTGCGAACAACTTTCCAAGAGCTCGATGAGCAAACCGTTAATCGTTATCAAATGCATTTAGAAGAGGTTATTTTAGATAATAAAACTTCTTCTGAAGTACAACGAATTATTGATGAATATTGCGCTAAAGGTTTTGATGATTTGACAAAACCGCCTTTAATAAGGGCAATGCTGGTAACGTTAAGTAAAGATAAACATGTGTTATGTTTGGTATTTCATCACATTGTGATAGATGGTATTGCATTGCCTATTTTAATACGCGATTTAAACGCATTTTACAATGCGGCTGTCAATCAATTGAGCGAAATAACTTTGCCAATTTTGCCGGTGCAGTACCCTGACTTTGCTTTATGGGAACAACAATTGTTAAAAGCTGGACATTATCAGTCGGCATTTGAGTATTGGAAAGAGCAGCTTGCAGGCGTTTCGGGATTATTTGAACTTCCATTTGATAATTTACGACCTGATAAACCTAGTTATCATGGTGATTCACATATTTTTTATTTCCCTAAAGAAATCACAGATGCATTAAAGGATTTAGCAAAACAACAAGGCACGTCTTTATTTACTTTATTGTTGTCAAGTATTGCAGCCTTGTTGTATCAGTATAATCAGCAAGATGATTTTGTGATTGGTTTGGCATATGGTAAGCGTCCAGATCCCATATTAAATGAATTGATTGGCTTTTTTGTAAATATGTTGCCAATTCGCATTGAACAGAGTAACGATTTGTCTTTTTTGACATCATTAAATAAAATTCGAAACACACTTTCACAAGCATATAAGCATAATGCTCCTCTGGAAGAAATTATTCAAGAATTAACATTGCCACGTTATAGTGGTCGTCACCCCTTGTTTCAAGTGATAGTGACAATGCATGATATACCAGAATTAAAAATGGATTTTACTAATTTGCAAACCACATTATGGCAGTCATCTTTAATCACGGCTAGTCATCTAAAATCAGCCAAGTTTGATTTAAATATTGAAATGGAGTGTATGGATGATCATCGTTTGGCGATGAAGATAGAATATTCGACAGATGTGTTTTTACAAGAGACAATTAAACGGATTGCCAAACAATGGTTAAGGTTATGTGAGTCTATTATTAAATCTCCAGATCAAGCAATAGACACATTGTCTTTATTAAATGATGAAGAAAAACAACAATGCCTTGCACAGTGGAACCAACCCACTATACATCCATGTGCTAAAGAAACGATTGTATCCTTATTTGAAGAACAAGTGCAGCAATACCCTGATTCGATTGCAGTTATAGATGGTGACGTGCAACTGAACTACCATGATCTTAATAAATCTGTTAATCAGCTAGCAAATTATTTGTTACAAGTGAATCAAAATATCAAAGCAGATCATCTTATTGCAGTTATGCTAGATCGCTCTGCAGCATTTATTATTAGTGTATTAGCAATATTGAAAACAGGGGCAGCATATTTACCTTTAGATCAAGAATTACCACAAAAGCGTTTGAAAATTATGCTGCAAGATGCACAAGTTGAGCAATTAATTACTAAACAAGCTATCGCTATCAAAAAAAATCTATACTGTTTGAATATTAAAGTTGTTTCTTTAGATGATAAAGAAGTAGAACAAGTTTTATTAGAACAATCAGATAATAATCTAAATAAAGCAATTAATTCAGCTAATTTAGCGTATATAATTTATACATCTGGTTCGACAGGAAAACCTAAAGGAGTAATGGTTGAACATAAAAATGTTACACAATTGGTAAAGAATATTTCTTATATTGAGTTGACACATAATGATACTGTAGGGCATGTTTGTAACGTTACATTTGATGTTTCAGTATTTGAAATATTTGGCACTTTATTAAAGGGGGCACGATTGATAGTATACCCAAAATCGATTCTTTTAGACATAACCTTATTTAAAAAATCTTTGGTTGAAGGTACTGTTAATGTTTTAGTGTTACCTACAGCACTTTTCTATAATTTATTGATATCGGATATTAATATTTTTGCATCGATAAATTACGTAATTTTTATTGGTGAAAAATTACAAAGCACAAAAATTTTAGTTGATCTATATAGCCATTCTTCTTTTCCACAATACCTAGTTAATGCTTACGGACCTACAGAAGCTACAGTTTTTTCAACCAGTTGCTTAATTCAGCCAGAAATGAAGAGTTTGGATAATTTGCCTATTGGTAAACCCATTTGTGGGGTTCAGGCATATGTGCTTAATAAACAATTAGAACCAGTTTCAGAAGGAGTTTTAGGCGAATTGTATGTGGCTGGTTTAGGTGTGGCACGCGGTTATTTAAATCAAGATCACTTAGAGTATGAAAAATTTATTGTTAACCCTTTTTTAAAGGGACATGATCGTTTATATCGTACAGGTGATTTAGTGCGCTATCAGTCTGATAATTTATTTTTTGTAAAACGTTCTGATAAACAAGTAAAAATATCGGGTTATAGAGTGGAATTAGAAGAAATTGAAAGAGTATTATTGACTAATCCAAGCCTTAAAGAAGCGTTAGTTTTGAAGAAATTGGTTGATGGTCATCCAGTATTGCTTGCCTATGTGGTGCCTAAAACTGCGCCATCGGATTCTCAAATCTATAAAGCAGAGTTACGCACGTACTTAATAGGATTATTACCAAATTATATGTTGCCAACTGCTTTTCAAGTAGTGAATGCGTTGCCACTAAACTCAAATGGTAAAATTGATCGTGCTAAACTGATGTCAATAGATTTTAATTTAGGCCGCAAGCAAGTAATGCCAGTTACTGCTACAGAAAAAAGACTAACCGAATTATGGCAAAAAGTATTGCAATTTCATTCGAGTATTGGGATCTTTGATAATTTCTTTATGTTAGGGGGTAGTTCATTATTAGCGATACAATTGACAAGTTTAATTCACCAAGAATTTTGTGAAATCCCATACTCAGATTTATTTTCACAACCAACAATTCAATCGCAAGCTCAATTAATTGAAACCCCAGAGAAACAGCGTGTAAAGCCTATAAATGAACTAGATTTTTTAAAAAAAGAATCAGAATTGGATGAGGATATTTGTTTATCCACACTCCACTCAAAAATTTCCTATCCTACAACACCAAAAATAATTTTTTTGACAGGAGTTACTGGGTTTCTGGGTGTTTTTTTATTAGATGAATTATTGAGAGGAAATAATGCTACTATTTACTGTTTGGTGAGAGCAAAAGATATTGCTCATGCTAAAGATCGTTTTTTAAAAACCTTAAAAAAATATCGATTAGATATGTTAAGCCAATATTTAGAGAGTCGAATCTTTTTGAAGGTTGGGGATGTTAGCAAAATAAAGTTTGGATTGTCAGATCGAGATTATGAAATTTTGGCCGATCGAATTGACTTAATTTATCACTCAGCATCAGGGGTTAACTTTGTCAAACCATATTCTGCATTAAAAGGATCTAATGTTATTGGCGTCAAAAATATGTTGCGCTTTGCTATTTATAAGAAGATTAAACCATTACATTATATATCTACCGCGGCTGTTTTCAGTTTCTTACATTATTTTCAGGAAGTGGGCGTTCTAGAGGAAGAAGAGATAGATTGGAGTGATGGATATTGTCAGTCAATGCCTCGTGATTTGGGTTACGTTCAAAGCAAGAGTGTTGCAGAAAAATTAATTTGGCAAGCGAGCAAGCGAGGCATACCTGTAGCTATACACCGCTCTGGCTTCATCTTGTGCCATAGTCAGACAGGTGCTGGCAGTACAGATCAACTTTGGACAATGCTAATCAAAGATTGTTTAGCATTAGGCATTTTCCCTCGATTTTCTAAGATTCGTGGAGAATTTATTACAGTTGATTTTGCTAGCCAAGCAATTATACATATATCAAAGCAAGCAACTTGCTTAGGAAAAGCATTCCATATTGTACCCACTCATGAGAATAATATTACAACAGACGAACTATTTTCTGTTATACAAGAATTAGGGTATTCGCTTAAATCGGAATCGTTACAAAATTGGCGAACTCAATTACAAAGTTATATCACTGCAGGTGATCCAAGCGATTTAGCATTATTAATGCCATTATTTACTGATTCTGTGAAGGGTTCATTGACTTTGCTTGAAGTTTATGAGAATTCACCTGAATATTCTATTACTAACTTAAACTTGGCTTTAGCAGGGAGTGGCATTACTTGTCCTGAAATTGGTAGTGCTATTGTATCACGTTACTTGGATTATCTGATAAGTGGTTCTACAAAAAATCTTATAAATAAAGCTATAAATCAGCATGATAGTCATTGTATATCATGAGTTTTAACAGAATTGCATTGTGGTTTTGCTTTGATATACGTATTGCAACCGGCGGTAATGTGGCTGCTGTCTGGCAACGTCATCATCTATTTTGATACCACATTGGGTGTCGATTTTAATTCTAGATTTCTCAGTTGAAAAATCCTGTATAATGCCTAAGCCTATAAAATAAGGGATTATGCAATGAAAAAGTTACCACGAAATATTCACCCAGAGGGTGAATGCTCCATCCAAGCAGCTGAAGCCAAAGAATTAACCTTAGACATGTTTGTGGGCTAACTCTGATACTGACATCCCTGCTTCATTCTCTTTCAGGATTGACATGATCTGACTTGCATTAAAACGTTTCTTCTTCATTTGAGCCTCCTATAGGTCAATAGCTTAACAGAAAACTCTATCTTTCAACTAGAGAAGTATATGGAAGGATTACCGTTCTTCTATTAAATAAAATTTATTGCCATAGCTAAATGTATGGTCATTACGAATTTGGCGATACTCTTTCTGAATACATATATTGTCAAGGTTGATATTTTCAGGAACAGTTATAAACTCGGAGGTTGCATTTTCAGGATTTACTATAATATTTTTTTGCCAGTAGCCAGGAAGAAAAACGTTTTGTAAATAGTGATTAGCATTCTGTCTATTATTAATATTTTGTAAGCGTAACTCATGGAAAAGCCGATCTTGAAACGTATCAAATAAGCGCTCAATATTCCCCTTAACTTGTGGAGAATTAGTAAAAATAATCTCAATGCCAATTTTGTTATAGGCACGCTGAACTTGTGAGAAGTTACAGCGTTTTGGCCCACCAAATATACCTGCTTTATCAATGTATAAAGTTTTAAATAATCCTTTTTTTTTCAATATAATCACGTATGACCTTCAAACAACCTTGAGTTGTTTCTGACTTAAAAAACTCAGCATGTACTTCACTAGTTACATCATCAATAATTGCAATTAGACACGATTTTTCATCACCGAACCATCAGTGAGTACTGCCATCTATTTGCAATAATAATCCAGCAGCTCTCCCATACACTCACGCCGTTTGCGTGGCTTTGAGCGTCTTTTCTTAGCACGTTTCACATGATGGATGTCATGAGCCCAGTTGCGAAGAGTTTCTTGTTTTATTTGAATATCCTCGTTAGTCTCTAAAAGCATCAGCAAGATGCTGTAAATTTAAATCATAATATTTCTCTTTAATAAGCGATTGTACTTTTACTTTCAAGGTATCAGGAAGCTTATTTTCTGGTTTTCTTCCAATGTTGCTATGAATAATAAACTTTACCCCATGTTTATTATATTCACTGAGATAACGTTCGATAGTGCGACGGGAGCAATTAAGCAGTTTGCTTGCATTCTCAGCTGTTATCTTGCCTTGATGTACTTTGGCAATAATATCAACAGTTAATTGGGATCTTGAATCCATAACAATCATCCTTAAGTACCTCTGAAATCTAACTTGTGATTTCAGAAAATAACCGATTGATTATATCCGTCAATTTCCCTTGGTAATTAAGATACAACAAAGTCGCTTGGTGTTAACACATTTAACTGTAAAAGTTGTAACTCGATCTGATAGATGAGACTGTCACATTTTATATCTGACGAAGACTGTGCTTTTTAATACATTTCTCTTTTTAATATACTGGCTGTTGATTGTGCTGCCACATTACAAATAAGGGGTATATTTGATGGCGATGTTCCATTAGCTAAGCAGTGAAGCACTGCAAATAAATCATAACAAAGACCCTCTTTTTCTTTTGATCTCATCCAAAGGCAGGTCACTAAGAAAATCATCTTCCATTTCTCAAGACAATGATCCATTAGACACTCTGTGACAATGGTCTCAAGTGATTGCGATGGATCTTCTTCATGTTTTTTCGTTGCTTCGATCAGGGATCTTTCAGCAAAATCACCTGATTCAAACCAAGAATGGGTGACATCTTCATATAAATGCCATTTTCCACTGCGTTGTAATGCACGCTTAATAGACGCTTCTGTCAAATCATCTTTGTAAATTTTTTGGAGTCTATTAATCTCATCTGTAAAAGACAGTGGCTGAGGTTGCCAGTTATTAGCCCCAAATAATTCAGCAATCTCAATAAACGTTGCCTCTGGCACGATATTATTTTCAATAGACTCTGATAAAAAATGTTGGACAATTTTGTTCACATAAGCCTTGCTCACAGATTTTATTTGCAAACTTGTATCTTGTTCTTCAATAAGTTGATAAAAATAACCTTTTGGTGCTTTATGCCTTACCCAAGGCTCTCTCACTCCAACGCCAATCTTAAGTAAAAACCCTGCTATTTTACGTTGATTATGTGTTTTGCTCTCCATCATGATAAAAAGCACACCCGCACCATCCATTGATGAACCAACCAGTTTAGACAGTTTAGCGTCAATATAAGGGGCTGGAGACAGTTTATTTCTTCGTAAATGCGATATAATTTCATCAATCCCTTTACGTTCGTCGATGGGTACCCAATTTCTAATCGTGATGAGACGGCGAAGATCAACCGGTGTAAAAACCCGATCATCACTCAACTTGTACAATATCTCCGGGACTCTTTTCCTTATTTCATGTTTTGGATGTAGTAACATCAATACAGCCAACTCATGTACGATTGCTTTTTTAGACATTGCCATCTCTGCAATGATGGATAACTGTGTCATTGTTGGCATCAGTTGGATTTGAGGCAAAATGAGCTCATACAGTTCAAAGCAGGTTTTAAAGACTTTTTCTCTTCTTAAACTGTCTAATAATTCTGGAACTTTAGGCATAATATCGATTTGCCTCTTATCTCCTTCCGCTGAGGACAAATCATAATGCTCATCTATTTCAAAAGGTAATTTTGAATCAAACATAATCCGATTCACTGCAAATCGGATGGATGAAGATAAGGTAGGCATGATGTTCCTCAATGCTTCCTGAACGTTGGTGAGCAATACAAAACCTTGTTCATCTTTTCTATCAATTCTGTACCGAATTTGACGGAGTGACTCATCTATTAATCTGAAGAGAATTTCTGTACGTCGATCGTTTGCTGATTGATTCATGTATTCAAGCTGTTTTATCAGGTCAATAGCCCAATCAGGACTTATACTCATTTCATCTTCAATATCACTAGGCAATCGCTCGTCAAGTGAGTGGCAATACTTGTCAACTCTGCTAATCAGTTCCTCTACAGGTTGTGCAAAAATATTGGGAGCATTCATGATTTTTTTCCTTCTTTCATTGTGGATGTGTCTGCAAGCGACTGATGGTTTGACACATAGGCAGGGATTAACGTTTGTAATCTCTCTGTCAACTTAGTGAGTCGACACGCTTCTTTGTTATTACGAACAGCCATACCAATTGCCTTTTTTTGACCTATTAAAACAACAAGCTGTTTTCCACGCGTCATGCCTGTATACAGTAAGTTTCTGGCAAGTAGCGTATAGTGCTGTGTGGCCAATGGAATAACAACGAAAGGAAATTCTGAGCCTTGGCTTTTATGAATACTAATGGCATAGGCTAAACTAATTTCATCAAGTTCATTGGTTTCATATTCCTTAATGTTTTTATCAAAACGTATTTTGACAATACTTTCTTCTAAGTCAATCTGTTCAATAAAGCCAATATCTCCATTAAAAACGTCTTTATCATAATTATTCGTCATTTGAATAACCTTATCACCTGGAGAATACGTCGAGCCAAAGCGTGTTATTTTCGGCTCAGAGTTTGAATTTAACTTTTTTTGTAAATCAATGTTTAAGCCACGGCTCCCAAGTCCTCCTCGGTTCATCGGTGCTAATACTTGAATGTCTTGTGTGGGATCACATCGATAATAGTTGGGTAATCGACAAGAGACTACCTCGATTAGCTTTGCATGAATGTCTTCTGGTGTGTCTGCGTAAATCGTAAAAAAATCACTCTTATTCCCTTCGTTAGGAAAAGGCATTTTTCCACGATTGACCCGATGCGCATTAATGATAATGTTAGAGTTGGCTGCTTGACGAAATATTTCAGTCAATCGTACCGTAGTCATCACATTTGATTGAATTAAATCGGATAGGACTGAGCCTGAACCCACTGAAGGCAGTTGATCAATGTCACCGACAAAAATAATGGCCGTGTGATCCGGTATGGCTTTGAGCAAATTGTTGAAAAGAACAATGTCAATCATCGAAGCTTCATCAACAACAAGCACGTCAATGGGCAGTGGGTTATCTTGATTATGCTTAAAACCATAAGTCTTTGGTTCAAAATCAAGTAAGCGATGAATGGTCTTGGCAGGAAGTTGCGTTGTTTCTGTTAAGCGCTTTGCAGCACGTCCTGTTGGCGCGCAAAGACCTATATTTAAGCCTTTTGCACCAATGATTTTAAGTAAGCTATTGACCAAGGTGGTTTTGCCAACCCCTGGCCCACCTGTGATAATGGCTAACTTGGATTTCAGAACGGTTTCAATAGCCTGACGCTGTGATCCAGCGAGCTGCAAACCCGTTTTTTTCTCAACCCAGGGAATAGCTTTATCCGTATCAATCTTTCCCCAAGGGGGTGCGGTTAGGCTTAATCGTTTAATGTGCTCAGCCGATTTGGTTTCAGCCTGATACAATGAAACAGGATAAACACAATTTTGTTCATTGAGGGTGTCTTGCATCAGGTTTTTTGCTTGTAACTCATGCGCTATGGCATCTTCCACAATGGATATGGGTATCTCAAGTAATGCGTGACTGGCCTGGATCAGTTGTTGCACCTCGGCTGCACAATGCCCGTGGTCGCATAACTCCTGTAATACATGGCGAACACCGGCTTGTGCACGCATTAATGAATCTTTTGCGATCCCTAATTCTGAAGCAAGTTTGTCCGCTGTTTTAAAACCAATACCACGAATATCAAGCGCTAGGCGATAGGGATTTTCTCTGACCTTATCAATCGCATCATCACCGTAGGTTTTATAGATACGAACCGCTCTAGCCGTACCAACCCCATAAGACTGCAAAAATACCATGATATTTCGAATGGCTTTTTGCTCTGCCCAGGCTGATGTCACACGTTCTTTTCGTTTATTGCCAATGCCTGCTAACTCTGTCAATCGATGAGACTCATTTTCAATCACATCAAAAACATTTTCACCAAAGGCGGTAACCAGTTTCTTAGCGAAATGGGGTCCAATGCCTTTTACCATACCAGAGCCTAAATATTTTTCGATACCTTCCAGTGTGGTCGGCGCTACGGCTTTAAGATCTTGTGTTTTAAATTGAAGCCCGTGCTTTTTGTCGTTAATCCAACATCCCTGACATTCGATATATTCGCCCGCTGTAATACTGGCCGCATTCCCTATGACTGTGATCAAGTCACGATGTCCTTTTACTTTTGTTCGAAGCACACAAAATCCGGTGTCCTCACTATGAAAAGTGACACGCTCAACAGAGCCTTGTATTCGTTCAATGTGTTGTTCGCTGACTCCTGCCATAATAAAAAACCTTTAACATAATTCGTATTGGATTTTTTCTCTATCCATTACCGCACAGAGAAACTAGCCATACAAACCACCGGTTATTTTCTATTGCCGTTAATGACATTATTTTTCTGGATCATACGTTTAACAGACCTGATAACTCCTTATTTATCTTTATTATCTAGCACAGTCATTTTGCATCCACGTTATCAAATGAGCTTATTTGCCTACGCTGTAACCATACCATAAATTATTTCTGTTTATGAGAATGGTCCCATTTAGCTTTGTCACAGTAATCTCATTCGAATCACTGGCCAATCATAAATTTCGCCAGAAAAACAAAATATCTGTTTGTATTCTTAGTGTTTTTAAAAACACCTGTTCATTTTTTTGAGCTCTAGATCCGAATATTCATAACTCCACCCATACCCAGGGGGATTTTATCCGTTTTTTATCTGATATTCTAAGGGTGATTGGGTTGTTCCCACATAAAGGTTTATCTTGCCAAGAACAGAGTGAAATTCTCACAGCTACTCAGGCAGCCAATTTTGTTGTAAAATCAGCAGACATTTTGCACAATTCTGTTCAAAACTTCGAGGTAAAAAGTAATAATTCAAATTGATTACAGACGAAATATACTTTACTGAGTTTTTGGCAACGTAAAAAACCAAGGAAAAATAATATTAAGCGCATTAAGTGGCTGTTGATCAAAAAAATACGGCGTTCATAAAGAGCCTATTCTTGAATTTCGCGTAAGAGATGAGAAATGCAAAAAGCAATTGACGTGCTACAGAGAACATTTGGATACGATCATTTTCGTCCACTACAAAAAAACATCATTGATAGTGTTATTGCTGGCGAAGATAATTTCGTGCTCATGCCAACCGGCGGTGGTAAATCCCTCTGCTATCAAATACCCTCATTAGTTCGCAACGGTGTTGGTATCATTGTGTCACCCCTGATTTCATTAATGCAAGATCAAGTGCAGGCTTTAAAAACCAACGGTGTTGCAGCTGCTTTTTATAATTCATCACTTACCGAACCAGACTCAAAAAGGATCCTGTCTCAACTCCATAATAATGAGCTGGATTTACTGTATGTATCGCCCGAAAAATTAATGTCAACGGCTTTCCTAAACCGACTTGATGACATAGATATCAGTTTATTTGCTATTGATGAAGCGCATTGCGTTTCTCAATGGGGACACGATTTTCGAGTTGAATACCTGGAGCTTGGGCGATTACGTGGATTGTTCCCTGATATTCCCATTATCGCGTTAACCGCCACAGCGGATAAACAAACACGCCAACATATTTTAAAAAATTTAAACTTACACAATGCACAGACCCATATTGCCAACTTCGACCGTCCTAACATTCTTTATACGATAATCGAAAAGCAAAAACCTTTTAATCAATTGATGACTTTTTTAAAAAACAGAACAGCCGAATTTGGCATTATTTATTGTTTAAGTCGCAAGCGAGTCGAAGAACTCGCCGCTAAATTACAAAAGCAGGGAGTTCATGCTCTGCCTTACCACGCAGGAATTAACGCACAACAACGCTATCATGCACAAAAATTGTTTCAACAAGATGATGTTAATATTATTGTGGCAACTGTTGCCTTTGGGATGGGGATTGATAAGCCTAATGTGAGATTTGTTGTGCATTATGATCTGCCTAAGAATATAGAGGCTTATTACCAAGAAACCGGACGCGCAGGACGTGATGGCCTGCCTTCTGAAGCACTACTACTCTATGGGTTACAAGACAGCATCGTCATTAGGCATTTAATTGAAAAAAATTCAGATGAAAAGCAAAAACGGATGGAACGACATAAATTAAATTGTATGATTGGCCTAGCAGAGGCTACCACATGTCGTCGCCGTGCATTATTGAATTATTTTAATGAGTCTTTAGAAAAAAAATGTGGCCATTGTGATGTTTGCTTAAATCCGCCAGCCACCTATGATGCCACCGTTCATGCCCAAAAAGCCTTATCCTGCGTCTATCGTGCCAATCAGCACTTTGGTGTGAACCACATCATTGATATATTGCAGGGAAAAGACAATGCCCGCATTAAACGTTTAAGACACGATCACTTATCAACGTATGGTATTGGTAAAGAGACGACTCAAGAAGAATGGCATAGTATTTTTCGGCAATTAATTCATTTGGGTTACCTTGAGCAAAATATCGCCAATTATTCTGTTTTGAAATTAACGCCAAAGGCAAAATCAATCCTGAGTGGCACAGAAACAGTGATGCTGGCTAAGCCTCGCATCAAAGTGAATGTGGCTAATAAAATCGCAGGTAAAATACAGAGTAGCGCAAATAAACCATCCGTAGATGACTTAAATTACGATAGGGATTTATTTGAAAAACTACGTCAATTACGCAAGTCTTTAGCACAAAAAGCGGGAATCCCACCCTTTATGATTTTTAGTGATGCCTCTTTGGTTGAGATGTCAGCCTTGTTACCTAAAAATAAAAATGAGTTTTTGAGTATTAACGGTGTGGGTCAAAAGAAGTTAACAAGTTATGGATGTGTGTTTCTTAAAACAATTAATGAGCATCAGCATACGGTTACTTAATATGAAGTAACATTTTTACGGAAAAGCTTGATAAGAGGAGTTATGTGTGGAAGAAACAAATACGGTTGATTGCATTTCTCTAACGCCTAAAGGACGTTTGGTGGTGCATGCTGTTGAAATCTCACAATACCCAGAGGCTATTATTCATATAAAAAAAATAGCAAACGCATTTGCAAATTCACAAGTCGATGGATTATTGGCATTGTTAACCAATTCAGTCAGCAGTACATGGCCACAAGGATTAGTCTATTGGCGAAAATTCATCAGTCAGTATCTTCATCTCTTATGCCATCAGACACCAAGCACGCATTCTGATGTTAATGAGATTATGGCTGTTCCTAAGATGATACAGTTATGGGTAGATCAAATCCCCCCTATACCAGGGGCTGAATATTGTTCGGTAGAAACATTAACGACGATATGGCAAGATTTTGATATCTGGATAAGGAATACAATAAAAAAGAAGTACCAACATCTAGGTGATTTTTTAAAAGCCGTTTTGCCTTCATGGCATCAAGTCGGTAGAGTGTGTTTTCATTTGGCTGAAAACAAACAAGATGAAAAAAGGCCTTTTGCTTTTATCGCGACCTATGCGCATTCATTAACACATTCGAGTAAGGTGCAACATAAACCGCTTGCCAAAGCCTTGCAAGAATATGCAGGAAAGGAGAATAAAAAAGCCTTAAGCCAACTTTTACAGCCTATCAGTAACGCAGCAAAACACTGTGTTTGGCTAAATGATATGTTAGAAAACCACGATATTTATCACCCATTAGCTTGGAGGCCAGATGAGGCCTACCCTCTGCTCAAAGATGCCAGCACGTTGGAAAAAGAAGGCTTGGTTGTCAAATTACCTAATTGGTGGAAAAAAAGAGCGAAACCAATAGCGCAGGTGCGCATTGGTAATGATAAAGAAACGCAATTTGGTGCTAAATCGTTATTACAATTTGATATTAATGTGGCGGTTGAAGGAGAGTCATTAACTCAAGAAGAAATCACGGCACTGATGAAAAGTGATGATGGCTTGGTACTGTTGCGTGGTCAATGGGTAGAGTTAGACAAAGAAAAACTAACCGAAGCACTTTCTCATTGGGAGAATATTAAAGCAGAAGCGGGTACAGATGGCATTTCATTTATTGAGGGGATGCGACTTTTATCAGGTATTAATCAAGATATTAAACAAGGCGTGTTAAATGAATCCTTAAAAGAGTGGTGCCATATTAATGCCAGTGGAGAATTACAAAAAACACTCAAGACATTACGTTCACCGCAAGCATTGAAAAAAAGCCACCCAGGGAAATTATTAAAAGGCACGTTAAGACCGTATCAGGAAGCAGGTGTTGCCTGGTTGCAAACGTTAACCAGTCTAGGGCTAGGGGCTTGTTTAGCCGATGATATGGGGCTCGGTAAAACCATACAAGTCATCTCTTTACTTCTGCTGAAAGCAAAAGACACATCCATATTACCCAGTTTGCTCGTACTGCCAGCATCGTTACTTGCCAACTGGAAAGATGAAATAAAGCGTTTTGCGCCTTCTTTAAACAGTTTGATGCTACATTCATCAGAAATGAATCGCCGTGATATCGAAGGATTATCAACGAGGACTCATTCAAAATTAAACGGTTTTCATCTGGTGATTACCACCTATGGTATGCTGCTACGGCAAACATGGTTAACTGATGTAAAGTGGCAATTAATCATTTTAGATGAAGCACAAGCTATTAAAAATCCTTCGTCACGTCAAACACAGATAGTCAAAAAGCTATCGGCTGAAGCAAGAATTGCCTTAACGGGTACACCTGTTGAAAATCGGTTGGGAGACCTATGGTCATTATTTGATTTTATCTGCCCTGGCTTATTGGGTGGGAGTGTTCGCTTTAAAGCATTTATCAAGTCATTAGAAAAGTCAGAAAACGTATCGTATGCACCGCTTCGACAATTAGTCTCCCCGTATATTCTTCGTCGTTTAAAGTCAAATAAAAGTATTATTAGCGACTTACCTGATAAAACGGAAGTTGATGCGTGGTGTAGTTTAAGTAAACAACAAGCAACGTTATATATGCAAGCTGTCAATGAATTAGCAACGGCATTAGAAGCGACTGAAGAAGGTATAAAACGACGTGGTTTAGTATTAGCCTATTTGACGCGGTTTAAACAAATTTGCAATCATCCAAGCCAGCTGTTAGGTAATGGAAGTTATGCAGCAAAAGCCAGTGGGAAATTTTTAAGACTCGGTGAAATATGTGAGGAAATTGCATCAAGACAAGAGAAAGTATTAGTCTTTACACAATATAAAGAAATAACAGAACCATTACACAATTTTCTTGCTGAGATATTCAATGAGCCCGGTTTGATTTTACATGGTGGAACACCGGTTAAACGAAGAAAAAAACTGGTTGAATGTTTCCTAAATGACACAGGTAACCCATTTTTTGTTTTATCGTTGAAAGCCGCTGGAACAGGATTAAACTTAACCGCTGCAAGTCATGTGATACATTTTGATAGGTGGTGGAATCCGGCCGTGGAAAATCAAGCGACAGATAGAGCCTATCGAATTGGCCAAAAAAAGAATGTTTTAGTGCACAAGTTTATCTGCAAAGGGACCATTGAAGAAAAAATTAATACGATGATAAAGAGTAAACAATCATTAGCAAATGATATCTTAGAGCCTACCGGTGAGAAATTGTTAACAGAAATGAGCGATGCACAATTATTGGATTTAGTCGCACTCGATATTAATCAAGTGAAGTCTTAATGAGGAGAAGAGTATGGCATGGGGTTATTACAAACCATATGTTCCTGTTGCAAAACGGCGAGCACAAGCGCAAAGCAAGATAGCAAAACTCAAAAAAAAAGGAAAGCAGATATCTCCTGTGCAAACTGCAGGGAGAAAAATTGCAACAACATTCTGGGGTAAGGCATGGTGTGATCATATTGAGGCATTTAGTGATTTTGATAACCGTTTACCCAGAGGAAGAACCTATGTACGTAATGGATCAGTCTGTCACTTAGAAATCAATGAAGGTGAGATTAACGCCATCGTATCCGGCAGTGCGTTGTATAACGTTAAAATCACAATTGCTTCATTATCCATTAGCAAATGGAAAAATATCAAGAGAACCTGTCAAGGAAAGATACATTCCGTATTAGATTTGCTTGCAGGCAAGTTATCTTCAGGTGTAATGGATATAGTATGTCATCAAAGAAATGGTTTGTTTCCTTTATCCCAAGAAATTCAATTCAAGTGTAATTGCCCAGACTGGGCATCGATGTGTAAACATATTGCAGCAACGCTTTATGGTGTGGGGACTAGATTAGATGATTTACCGGCTGAGCTATTTAAATTAAGAGGTGTGGATCATGAAGAGATGATAAATATCCATCAAGTTGTCAGTGATATAACATCCACTCAAAAAGGAAGAGGTAATCGGCTATCTTCTTCAGAGGTTTCAGGTATTTTTAATTTTGATTTGGATGATATAGAAAAATCTCAAAATAGAAAAAAAGCAAAGGAGACGGTGGCACCACCTAAAGTCTTAACGGGAAATGCCATTATAAAACGTAGAAAAGCATTGGGCTTAAGCAAAATCGCATGCGCAAAAAAAATTAAGGTTAGTGTGAGCAGCTTAACAAAATGGGAAACATGTGGCAGAAAAAAGGTGAGAGCAACAGCACCATCCATTCAAAAGATACATAATTTATGGAAATTCTCTTCCTAAGCATTTTGTAACTGGAGTAAACAAGGAGGGTAGTAAGTAAGCACAGAGTTAAGTCTGAGCTGTTGTGCGGCGAGTACACGACCGTGGTCAGCGATGATGACATGGTCAGAGCCAATCAGCACTGGATTCACAAAGCCGAACTCGGCAATGGAGGCCGCGATTTGTGCCACCTGTGCATCGCTATGGGTACGTGCATTACGGGCATAGGGCACGAGCTTATCCAGCAGTGTCTGTTGAACCGTCAAGTCCATGGTAAATCCTTTTCAAGTGGGTTGAATGAGGCGCCAAAACCTCAAGCCAAGTGCAAGCGAATGTGCAAACCCGGCCAGTGGAGGTTTGCACTGAGAATTAGGTAAAAAGCTGTAAATTCAATGGGTTAGATAAATTAACTGCAAACCCTGTTGATTGACGGGTTTGCAAGGGTTTTTTCAGAAATAACGCTTAAGATTCAATAGGTTAACCTAGAATAGCCGCAAACCTGGTTGCGTTTTAGGTTTGCAGTCCATTTTTTCAAGATAATATCTAAAAATTCAATGAGTTAGCTATAATTTGGTGCAAACCCAGTTTAAAGCATTTATGGTGAATTTTGTGAGTTAAGCATTTGATTTTATTAGGATTTTGTATGATGAGGGTGCAAACCACGAACCACTTTTTTTGTTCTAACGCTAGCGAAATATTGCGCAACAGGTGCCCGTATGCGTTTCAGCCCGAGGAAGGACCCGTAGCTGTTTGATTCTCTAGAATGTTTCGGTGTCAATTTGTATTTGACCGTCTGCTGTTTGTATTGTGTTTTCTACGCTCCCATTGTTAACACATCTACGTACTGAGTCTATCACCTTTTGCTATCGTGTCTAGAAAAAAGATGTTGCACGATAACGTATTCAAGTTGCTATTAACATTTGTGTGTTGATTTATGTTAATGACAAACTTTTGTTTACGTTTTTCGTAACGTATTAGCTTAGCTAACTTGTATGTCGTAACGTTAACAGCTAGTCATGTTCACGTGCCTTCGCGTTGTTTAAATCATTCCTGAGCTTACTAAAAATTCTAACATAAAATCGGTTTTTTGTTGCAAAAAATATGTTGCACGATAACGTGTTTGTTTTGTAGTGAATGTGGTGTATTAATTTTTTTCTTTTGTAAAAATAGAAAGTTTGGATCAAGTCTATGGTAGGTATTGACACTAAAAAAACAGGTTATTTATGCATTGCCGTGTCTCGTTGAAGTGGTTGTATGTTAGCAATTTGCAAGTGCAGTTAACGCAAAAAGAAATTAAGTAACGTGATGGCTTAACGTGTGATCGAAGTGGAGCTATTGCATGCTGTTGCAGTGGATCTATTGCGTGCTGATTGAGCCAATTCGATCGTCTTGCTTTTGCGTATGAATGCTTGATCCACTTGCACGTAAAAATTTATTAAGATGTTGGAATTAAAATAAAGCGTTTTAAGCGACGATTTAACTCGAGCAGCTACCTAGGTATAACCTGCACGTAGAAATGCGCGTGACGATCTTGTATGACCGTTATGTGCGACATTTAAAATCAATTACGCATTGGTTTTTACTCTTGTCACGGATGTGCGTGTTTGCAGATACAGCGCGGCGTAACACTCTCTGACATAATTTTTTTATTACACTTGCGAAAATAATATACTCAACACGAGCAATCCTGATAATTCATCTGTCATTCACGTTCGCAGTCTAATTTATTTTTCTCACGTTTTCTAGGCTAAAAATGTCATAAATAGCGTTTATAAACGTTTTACGAATATTACAATTTCAAGCATCGCTTATTTACACTAGTTATTTTTATTTACTTGTTTTTTTATTTTGTTATTTTTATAAATATACATTTATTATTATAAAATAATAATGTTGTTTGCTTAAACTCAAAATTCACTAAAAACCCATAAATAACAAAGCGTTAAGCGTCATTTTGCTAAGAGCCTGTTCAAAATCCAAGAGTAAAGAGTTAACATCTGCGCTGTTATCATTTAAGAGGGAGTTAAAATGCGCAGGGGATATCCAAGTGACATAAGTCGAGAGCAATTTGCGTTAATAGAGCCATTATTGCTGAGTGCTAGAAAGCAGACGCGTCCAAGACAATATGATTTATATGATATTTTCTGTTCGGTACTTTATTTATTGAAAACAGCCTGTCAATGGCGAATGTTGCCCCAAGATTTTCCAAAATGGCGCAGCGTCCACGCCTATTTTCAAATTTGGAGTGAACAAGTTGATGGAGAACCAAGCCTACTTGAGCAGGCTTTAAAAAAAATTGGTTGCCGAATTACGCGTTGATGATAATCGCAAAGAAAAAACCAGTTTCTGCATTGTCGATGCGCAAAGTGTAAAAAACACAGATACAGCAGAAAACAAGGGTTACGATGCGGGCAAGAAGATATCTGGTATCAAGAGACATATTGCTGTGGATACCCAAGGATTACCGCATGCTATTCACATTACAACGGCTAATATAACAGACCGTGCAGGTGCAATTGTTATGTTTACAAAGTCAAAAGATAACTTGAATACAGTTCAAAATGTGTTAGTAGACGGTGGTTATACGGGGCTCCCTTTTGCTGAGGCGATACAAGAAATTATTGGTGCGACAGTTGAGGTAGCTAAACGCAGTGAATTACATAAATTTGCTGTAATACCAAAACGCTGGGTAGTCGAACGTTCCTTTGGCTGGCTTGAAAAATGTCGGCGACTATGGAAAAACTGCGAAAGAAAAATGAATACCAGTTTGCAAATGGTGGTGTTGGCTTTTTTAGTGTTGGCTATTAGAAGATTCTGAACAGGCTCTAAGAAAATTAAAAGCAAGGGTTTATAAACTGGAATATCACGCTAAAGCATGTAGGCAATCGCTTGTATCAGTAGTGGTTTTCGAAGAGCAAGTTGTTACAAATTTAGTAAGAGTTTTTTGCAGTTTAGAACACGTCTTAACACACGTTTCTAAGAGCCCTACGTATGCTGCGTATTGTTTACATCATTGAGCGTTTCATAGAAGCGGTTTATTACGTTTAGTGAAGTAGAGCAGGGCAAGGGGTGGCACTTGCATTGAGTTCGTTGTATACAGAGCGTCTACAGCGTTTTTGTCATATCGATTGTTGCTTACAGCATTTCAAGCTGGATTAATACGTTAATAGACAATTTAGTTAACGTTTATGATTGATAGTTCATGCATGCGTTCGGGATAGTTGTATTACTTCATCAGGGCAGTAATAGCCCTTATTTTGCAAGGTCATTAGACTAGCTGGCATATAATATCGCTAACAAGGGCAATAACCGTTCTTATTGCCATTATTAACTTGCTATTAAGAAAACACAGAGCAATCATCATCACTAGCGCCACAGGAAGGTGCTACTAACCACCTCCCTACGGCTAATCACAACCTTAAAACCTAACGTGGAGGTTCAACGTCATGACTAAGCCAATACTATCGCAACGCACTAACCTGGAAAAGAGCAATGAAGATAATTATCGCAGCTCGTATGAAGCGCTGTGTGTTAAACTTCACCAAATGAAGAGCATTGCCAACATCACAGTGAAAGCTATCAATCCCAGTTCAAAGGAACTGTTTGATACGTTATGTAGCTTTGCAGACACGCTCGCGGAGGTTTGCGATTTGTGTGACAATCTGCGCCCCCAAGATGTGCCATCTGATAAAGAAAAATAAGTGTAGTAGTTCCCATGGGGGTGATGATAGCTGCCAAAATCGCATTGACGATACTACCTGTGCCCCCAATGGCAGCTTGAGTTCACCCCTATGATTTTGCCTATACATCATTTTCGCTGCACAGAACATAGGTTAAGTACGAGGTTTAATGCACCGATTCAATCTTCTTGTAGGACTGCTCCGCGAGCCACATAGCTTTGCTACTCATCTTTAAACCGTATTTTAAAGACAGCGCGATAGCATACACGACCTTTTTCATCTTTTTCATTAACAAATGGATCACTGTCATAAATGCCAAAGTGTGCTTTCAGTAACTTGATTAACCTTTGCTTGGTTTTTTTATGTTTGCGATCGGCATGTCGATTATCCCAGGTGAAATAACCATACTCTTCGGCGAACCCACATAAAAAATCCCATTGTTGATCAGCTAATTTAGTGCGATTGTCGATCATGCCCATTTCTGCATAGTCATATGATTCGAAGACACGCTTTCCTTTGTAGCAACACGTCACATTTATTTTGGCATTGTTAACAATTTCTATGGTGATATCACGCCAACTGGCACCTGAAGGTGTAGGGAATGGCTTACAGCGTGCTAACCTCTTAGGTCTGTTTTGCTCCACTTGTATGGATTTTAATGCATCGATTGCTTTTGAGGAATGAATCAACGTATTGCCTTGCTGCAGAGAGTCTAATCCAATGATGGCCTTATTATTATAATAAATGGCTTGCAATACGTCTTGAGGGACATTATCTAATGATGGCAGCAACATAATGGCAGGCGTTTGGTGAAGCAAAAGAAAATTGATAATAGCATCAAGCTCGCCTTCATCAATTGCTACACCCACATAGACCGGACATTTGACAGTGCCTCTTGGCACATAAAAACCGGCTTGTACACAACAGGTTTTATCTTTTAATGTTGTGACTGATTTGTAAAAGACATCTGTTTTAGCCAACAAATTGGCAACATGATCGGCTAATTTTAATAGGTTTAAATGATATAGCTGTCTGTCTTTTTTGTCAGAAAAATGATTTATTGGTTGTATTGGCTCAAACCACTGAGGAATAATATCATCGTTTTCTTGGAAGTGTTGATAGAGATACGCATAGCAATGCTGATAATGTGGCAGTCTGGTTAAGGCTTGCCATGGTAAAAAGGTGTCGATTTTTTTTTGTTGGTAATTTGCAAATGGAATGAGGTGATTGTGTATCAGCAAACCGTTGGTTGCATAGCCATCGGTAGATGGCAGGATGATATCGCTCTTGTTTGACCAGTTCACCTGCATGAATTTCAACATCGATAGGTTTTTTACTGTTTGTTAAATAAACTCTGAACTTTGCATACACTAGGTTGGCATATTGCATGCGTATTTGGCGATTTTGCTAATTAACGTTCTTAATATATTTTCTGACGAGAAACTTTCTATTTCGCCACCTCTTTTATAGCGAAATTCAACCAATGTCACTTGAGCAATTCCTTTGACCGTTACAAAGTTATGTGCAAGCTGTTGAATATGGTGAAGAGGTTTAAGTGAGAAATACCGTAGTGCATGCTGGTGTTGGTTGCAATATGACTGAGTTTGAGTGCTACTCATCCGTGAGTTCCTCCAAAATTAATTCGTGAATACGATTAACTGCATGCTCCAGGTAACTGTGCCAACTTTATGGCGTTAGTTTCTGGCAAGACGCTTATTGGAATTAATAAGAAGAGGGCCAATAGTAAGGCACATTTACGGTTGGTGCAACATTGCACACAATGTATTAATGATAATTATTTTCAACTTTTTGGCACGTTTCCGATAAATAACCTTTTGTCATCACGCTGTTGTCAGCTGTGTGGATCAGACAGGAGGAAAATATGTCAATGAATTCACCAAGCGCAAATTTACCAAGTCACCCCCAATCACGTCGCTGTGAAATCGCCAAATTACTCGCCCTTGGCCTTATTCGGCACCGTCAGCGCCAACGCCAGCGCAGTAAGCGTCCTGATGAGGGTAATCCACTGGATATTGCTCCAAATATATGGGTAGATGCGACTGAAACAACATCATGACTTAGAGGAATTAACAATGCCTAGCAGTAACGATAAGCCCAACACGGATTTGCTAAAACAAATTACGCTACTTCCTAATTTGTCGCTGACCGAATTAAAGCTCCTGTGGCGAACACTCTATAACACCAAACCCCCATTGGGGGCGAGGTCATTAATCATCAGTAAACTCACTTACCGCCTACAAGAGTTAGCTTACAGTGTGGATAACAGCATTAATCAACGCTTAGCTGACTGTGCTAAACAGTATTTCACTACTAACGGCAAACCTCCTAAACGCCCTCGTACTGTTCGTCCTCTAGTGGGTTCGCGTTTAGTGCGTCAATACAAAGGCAAAGAATATTGCATCACCGTATTAGAAAAAGGGTATGAGTATGAAGGCTGCGTTTATAAAAGCTTATCCAAGATTGCGATGCACATTACTGGTAATCATTGGTCAGGCGTTGCATTTTTTGGATTGCATCGTGCTAAGGGAGTGAGAGGATGAGTAAAGTATCTAAACGAAAAACATCAGCCACTAATGAACCTGTTATCGTTAAAAAACGTTGTGCCATTTATACCCGCAAATCCACTGAAGAGGGGTTGGATATGGAGTTTAACAGCTTAGATGCGCAACGTGAATCGTGTGAAGCGTATATTTTGTCGCAAAAACAAGAGGGCTGGGAGTTATTACCAGAGCGCTACGACGACGGTGGTTTTAGCGGTGGCAATGTAGAGAGACCGGCATTAACGCGATTATTAAATGATATTCGTCAAGGCAGTATTGATACGGTGCTGGTGTATAAAGTCGATCGTCTGTCACGCTCATTACCTGATTTTGCTAAGTTAGTCGATGTATTTGATGGACATCACGTAACCTTTGTGTCAATTACTCAGCAGTTTAATACCACCACATCCATGGGGCGATTAACCTTAAACATTTTATTATCCTTTGCTCAATTTGAACGTGAAGTCATTGGGGAGCGTATTCGTGATAAGCTGGCTGCCTCTAAACGCAAAGGCATGTGGATGGGTGGGGTGACGCCGATGGGGTATGTGGTGAAAGAGAGGCATCTGCACATTCTTGATGAGGAAGCGAAAGGCGTACGCGCTATTTTTGATTTATTCATACAAACCAAATCACCCACACTGATAGTCAAGCAACTGCCTGCGATGGGGATAGTCAGTAAAAAGCGTGTCACAAAAAAAGGCCGAGAGTTTGGTGGCATGCCTTTAGATGTTGGCGGTATTTACAAAATTCTCAATAACCCGATTTACATTGGCAAGATTAAACATAAAGAAAATCTGTATGAAGGCAGACACGAGTCCATTATTTCGCAGGAATTATGGGACACAACGCAGGCCATATTACGCGAAGGGCTTAGACGACGCGATTCGGATAGCAAACGGCGCAGTCGTGCGGTATTAACTGGCATCGTTCAATGTGGTGGCTGTTATCGCGCGATGACGCCAACCTATACGGCTAAGCAACAAAGCCGCAAACTCTATCGCTACTATGTGGCTACCGGCTATAAGAAAGGAACGTGCCCTGACTGCCCAATTAAGCAAGTCAGTGCCCGTGAAATGGAAGAGCGTGTATTGCAACAAGTGCAACGCTTAGTCACCGCACCTGATCTGATTATGGATACCTACAAAGCCGCCACCAAACACGATAATACTATTACGGATATGGACGTGCGCAATACGTTACAAAATATCGCCCCCATTTGGCAGGAATTATTTCCAGCTGAGCAACAACGATTATTGTCACTGATGATAGACAAAGTCATTTTGTACGAAGACCACTTGGATATTCAAGTCAGAACACACGGCTTAACCAGTTTAGCCAATGCATTTAAAAAGCAGAGTGCATCATGCAAACCACAGTAGCGCTGCACGATGAGATCATTTCTATCAAAGTGCCGATTACATTAAAACGTTATCGTGGCCAAATGTGGTTGGTGCTGCCTAAAGGAGAAATGTTATCCACAGCCACTACGGCTAAACCTAACGAAACACTGGTTAAAGGCATCACTCGCGCCTATGTTTGGCAACGTGCGCTGGATGTAGGGCAATTCTCATCGATTAGTAAATTATCCGAACATAAACAAATGAGTCCATCCTACGTATCGCGTCTGCTGCGCTTGAATTTACTCTCCCCCCACATCAAGCAAGCCATATTAGAGGGTACCCAACCCCCTGAGCTTGATTTGCAAGATATGTTATCGCCATTTCCATTGTTATGGGATGAGCAACTTGTCCACTTTGGATTTGAACGCTAAGCTCACCACATAACTATCGATAACACAAACTGCTGTGGCGACGGGCTGAACATGTCTCCTGGAAATTAATTTGTCGTCAACTGGGCTGCGACAGAACCACTGCCTGGCAAATATGGAAAATGACGCTTAGGAAAATAGTTGGTTGTCTTAATGTCTGGCAGAAATAGCCAAGTGACTGCAAAATTTTACCAACAGCTTTACCGTCTATGCGGTCGATAATCATTTGCTTTTGATTCTTTTTGTGGGTTAGGATGATTGCCATCGGCAAGGAGTAAGCCATTTCAAATAAACAGCGTCGAAAAAATACATGCCATATCCGACGAAAATATCCTGCCAGTTTGTATTATGTAAGCCCCCAATTGAGAGAATGTTAGCATTGCGTGCTAGTTGCAGGTGCTTTTTTGTTACGTGCAAAATAGTCACTTTGCTAAATGCAATTAAGCAAGGAGTTGTTCGTGGCGTTTGCGCATGAATATCTTATGACAATCTGAAACAGAAGGAATTGAGCTATGTTTAAAGGTATAAGTATTGACAGACCCAGTGGGCGCTTTGGTAATCAGTATGTATATTTAGAAAGGATTGACAGTCATGATGGCAGTGAAAGTAAATATAAATTTAGTTTACAAAGATTTCACGATTCTCATGAGGTAGAAGAAGATGTAAAACTAAAGGTAAAAAGAATTTCTGAAGAAGCCATTAAAAATGATTCTGGTTGTTCTAGTATGTTGCTTGATGATGCGCATCTTGAATTTGAATTACATGAAACCCAGGCCGGAAATTTAGTTAGAAAATTATCACAAATCCCAAGCCCTGAATCAGCCAACAGTGAGTCATTGCCTAGACTGTCTTCTCCAGGAGCCAAGTTTGAAGAGGAACAAGAAGTAGGTGAATTACCTTCGATGTATCCCGCCGCTAATGCTTCTGTATTACCTCAACCTCGTGATATATCTTTAGCTGACTATCAACAACGTCTAAAATTGCTTATACAATCCCCTTATCGAGAATATTGCGATGCATTCTTATCTACTGTCTGCGCGGCAGGTACTGTGGCCGAAGCAGTGACATCAGGAAAATTTCAATTATCTGCGCCAAAGCGTCAAAAAGCATTATCGTATGGTGTGAGTATTTTATGCGATGCCGGTGGTGTATTAGCGCCGATGGGGACAATCCAAAAAGCGACGAATGATGTGGCTGACTATTTTTTTGGAAAATCACGCAAGAAAGGTTACCAACGTACAGCAGATATGACCTCTAATCCGATGCATTTTGTGTTTTTTGCCCAGGCATTGACAGATTGTTTATTATTCTGCTTTGAGCCGAGTTGGGCAGAGGGGTTAGATGCACAAGCGGCGACATCGGCTGGTAAAAAATTAGCTGAGACCTTGATGAGTGCGATTCGGCATAAGGAATTGCAATTTGCTGAAAATGCGAGTTTGGCAGCGCGCTTAGATGGATGTATACAACACATCATTGCTAAACGCTGGATAGTGGCACCACTACAAGAGAATGGGATTTGGGTGATGGGTCGTTGTGAAGATATCTTGTTGATGGCGACAGCGCAGACATTACAATTATCATTGAGCCACTTTTTTGTTGACTTAGACGACATGTTGGTACGTCTAGAGCAGTTAGAGCGTGCTCTTGAGAGTGAATCGGAGAAAGTAGAGAAATCGGTGTATGCCACATTTTTAGAAGAGAACGCTGTTGTAGAAGGCGGCGAAATTGAGGATGTGGTGCTGATTGACCAAAGTAAGAAATTCCTACCTAATGTATCGAAAGAACAGCGCGAATTGGATGCTGATTTTATTAATACTATCGAGCCAAAAAAAGTACGTGCAACCTTTGCGCCGTCAGGAGCGCGATTGAAAAATGTCAATATGAAAAACATTGTTCTGGTGAAACGAAGCATGGATTTTACAGGAGGAGCAAGAGCTGCAACAGAGCCATCTATGTCTAGTGCATCAACGAGTAGCAGTAGTGCTGATGTTCAAAGACGACAATCAAGACAGGCTGAGAAGAAGCGAGAAGATACCTCTTCATCGCGACAACAGTCACCTAGCCACTGTTCTTCATCTTCGTTTCCTAGTGCCACCACTCAGAGTCGTATTAGGCCACCAACGAAAGAGCATAAGCAATTGGTCAATGAGGCAGAACGGCTTATTTGTCAAGTTTATGGAGATGAAGATAGTCAGTCTGAAAGAAAAACTGAGTTGACGTGGCTTAATCAGTTCCGAGGGAGACGATTATCTCCAGAGGAAGTAGGCAAGTTAAAAAAGAATATTGAGGAGTTAAAAGAAGATTTGCCACAAGCCCAAGAAGCTGGTCAGCAGGTAGAAGGGGCACCTATCTCTGTAAACCCCACGTAGGCTCATCGACAGCATCAAGCTGTACGGTGAGCCGACAACAGACGAGAGTTATCTCAGATGCTATGCCATCATCGTTGTCAGATGAAGAGATTGTCCGGCACATTAATGCGACTTTTGCTGCACCAGGTTCAACATTCGAACACTGTAAGTTTAAAGACGTCAGTGCGGTGAAAATAGAAAAGCACTACCCACCGGTCAAGCCAAAAGCACCTTCAGAGCTGAATGTGTGGGGACAATTTTCCAAGGTAGTTTCACACTTTATTGAACGTCCTGATATCGTTAAACAATTAGACGCAAACCTGCAGCAAAGTAACAAGCCGGTGGTATTATCAGCGTTACGGGGTTTAGGAGGAATTGGTAAGACACAATTGGCAGCCTATTACAGTAGCAGCACAGCAGCACAGCAACGGTATACCTTTCGGGCGTGGTTTAATGCAGAGAGCCAAGAGCAGTTAGAGCGTGAATATATCAGTTTAGGTCAAGCGGCGGGGATTGTAGCTGTGGATGACAAAGGTACGCCAGCAGAGAAAGTAGCGGCGGTAAAGCGTTGGTTAAGCCACAAAGATAACCACGGTTGGTTATTAGTATATGACAACGCGCCGAATTATCAAACGGTAGAATCCTATTTGCCAAGTGAAGGTGGTCAAGTTCTGATTACATCGCGTCATGCGAAGTGGAATATCAAGACGGTAGACGTCCCACTGTTTACAAAAGAAGAAGCAAAGGAATTGATTGTCAAACAAAGCGGGTATGCAGCCGAAGAGCCAGCGTTAAGTGAGTTAATTAAAGAACTGGAGTGCTTACCATTAGCCTTAGCACAAGCCGCTGCATACATGAAAATAAAGCTGTGTTATCACCCAACACCAATGAAAGAGTATTTGTTGCGTTATCGCATTAAACGAGCCGCACAGTTTGCTGAAGAAGATACGCCTGAGTATCAAAAACGATTAAAAAAGGTGCTGGGGAGTGAAGTGCATGCGTCAGTATATGCGACATTTATGATGAATTTTGAGGAATTAGAGAGTTCACCTGAGAGCTTGCAGTTGCTGTATCACTGTAGCTTATTAGCCAGTGAGGCCATTTCAATGGAGGTGGTTAAAGAGAGTCTCAAAATCAATATAGACAGTCACGAAAAGGCAGAAGCAGGTGAAGAAGAAAAAGCAAGTGACGATAATGGTACTTTCGCAGATGCTTTGTTAGAGGTAGAGCAATATTCACTGTTGCAAGTTGACAGAGAAAAACAGTCAGTGAATTTGCATCGGGTGTTGAAAGTGTTATTGCAAGCACGGTTTAACCGGCTTGATTTACCTAAGCGGAGCTTGATATGGCGTGCGGTGGCAAAGGGCTTATTAGACAGTCTTGGGAAGTTTGATTCTGGCATACAAGAGATAAGACAACGTACTGACTTGATAGTACATGTGCAAGCTGTCATTGAGGCGCTTGACAAGGTTGGTGTTAAAGAAAAAGACTTAGCATGGTTGGCAGAAAGATTACGCTCTCGATTAAGTAACTTGATATACGATGCTTATTATACCTTGGGTAATGCTGCTCAAGCTGTCGCTCATTGGAAGCGTGAGCTAGTAACAAAAGAATCACAGCATGGCCAAGACAATTGGCGAGTGGCGATTACGCTGACAAATTTAGGCAATGCCTATGGTGACTTAGGCGATGCACACAAACAGAGAGACTACTTAGAGCGCGCGTTCAAGATACAAGAGGCGCATTGGGGCCAAGACCGTTGGAAAAAAGACCATTATTGGAAACTGGCGATTACGTTGGCAAGTTTAGGCAATGCCTATGGTGACTTAGGCGATGCGCACAAAAAGAGGGACTACTTAGAGCTCGCGCTCAATATGCAAAAGGCGCACTATGGCCAAGACCACCCAGAAGTGGCAATTACGCTGGCCAATTTAGGTAATGCCTATGGTGACTTAGGCGATGCGCACAAAAAGAGGGCGTTAGTAGCGCGTGCACTCAAGATACAAGAGGCGCACTATGGCAAAGACCATTGGCGACTGGCGATTACGCTGGCCAGTTTAGGCAATGCCTATGGTGACTTAGGCGATGCGCACAAAAAGAGGGGCTACTTAGAGTTCGCGCTCAATATGCAAGAGGCGCACTATGACAAAGACCATTGGCAACTGGCGATTACGCTGACAAATTTAGCAATGGCTTATATTGACCTTGGTGGTTCGAATTATGCAAAAGGATTGCTTGAGCGAGCTATTCAACTAAAACGTAGCCATTACAAAGATGACCACCATCCTTCAATTGCCATTACGCATATGGTTCTTGCTGATGCTTATACTCGTCTAAATAAGCCGGAAGCTGCAAAGAGGTTGCTTGAAGAGGTGTTGGCATGTCAGCAAAATCAGTATGGTGAACAGTATTGGCGACTAACAGAAACGTTCCATCATTTAGCTGAAGCGCATTTTGCACTTAATAATGCAGATGAGACTAAATGCTACTTAGAGAAAGCACATAAATCAAAAGTGAGTCATTACGGAGAAGATCATTGGAAATTGTGGAATACCTTACTGCTGTCAGCTAAATGCAATTTGCAATTAGGGCAGCAACAAGTTGCGTGTACTGAACTTAAGCAAGCTTATCAATTGAGCGAGCAGCATTTTGGTAAAGGTCATTTGAATACAAAAGACATTAAAGAATTACTTGATAAAGCGATGGCTGTTTCTTCTATCAACAGAGATACAAAAGCGTATGATAACCCAGCAAGTTCAGTAAGTCGGTTTAGTGGGGTTTTCCATCAAGAGGAATCTCGACCTGAGTCATCACCAATGTTGGAAGAAATCAGTAGAGAGTCAGGAAAAGAGGAGGAGAAAAGTTGCGTTACTGCTAAACAAAAACAGGAGGTTGTTGAATCAGGATCAAGGTTACAGGGATGAGTTTAAATGATGTCTATACTTAACTGTCGATGAACGCAAGTTCTTGTGGCAACGTGCTGAGCATGTGTCCTGGAAACTGATATGTCGTCAAGTGGGTTGCGACAGAACCACGGCTTGGCGGATGTGGAAAGCGACTCTTAGAAAAATAGTCATCTATCTTAATGTTTGGCAGAAGTAGTTAAGTAACTGTAAAACGTCATTGACGGGATTACTTTACTATGCGGCTTGGTAACGGTTGCATTTGATTTTTTTCAAGTTTAAGATGGTAGTCGTTGGTAGGGAGTTAAGCCACTTAACAATATATATAGCGTCGAACAAAATACAATTCAAATCGACTACAATATCCTGCCAGTTTAAATAATTTATGTCCTCAAATGAAAGAGCTATTATTGCCTGATAGTGGAGGGAGTGTGTTTTGTTATGTCATGTACAAACAACTCATCACCTTGCTGCACATAAGCATAAGCAAAAGCAAAAGATCGTTTGTGGTTATACAAACGGGATGACAACCTACACAGAGGAGTTGAATATGTTTCAGGGACTAAATGCTGCAACAATTGATGCACAACAATATCACAGAAACTATCTACACGTAGCTAAGATTGATGGTGAGGGTAATTTGTATCGATTTATTCTGCAAGGATTTTACGATTCTGAGTCAGTCGACAAAAGTTTACAACAAACTGTAAGAAGAATCTCTGAGGAAGCCATTAAAAAAAGTTCCAATTATTCTGGCATGTTGCGTGATAATGACCATCTTGAATTTGATATTGAGGAACAACAGGCCAAAGACTTAGTTCGCAAGTTATCACAAATCCCAAAACCAATATCAAAAGAAAAAGAAGAGGAAGATGAATCAACAGATTTTAGTCAAGAAGAAGTATCTGATGAGTATATTGCTGCTGTTCTAGGTGCCAGAATGTTAGAAATTAAAGAGATACGGAAAAAATTGCAACTGCTTGAGAAAATAGGTGATGATGAAACCAAGCGCTTTGCTAAATTCTATCTAGAAGGAAGAGAAGAAGAATCAAATGTAAGGATAGCTAAGACTATTGATAGAGGCATAAAAGAAGAGATAGAAAAAGCAGAAAGAAATTTAGGGCTATTTTCCTCAGAAAAAGTAATTTCACCAAGTAGCAGTTCGTCATCGAGTTTAAGTTCATCCACTGTGGGTAGTACCAAACCATTCATGTCGCCTGCTGCATCCAGTTCATCAACCAATTTAGAGAAACCGTTGCATTTGGTATTATCAGAAAACAGTCCTCGCGGTCGTTATCTGAATGCGTTTTTACATAAACTGTGTAGTGCTGGTATTGGTGCCAATGCGGTTATCTCGGGTAAGGTCTCGGCGAGCGAAACAAAGTCTCATAAAGGGTTTTCTTACACTACGAGTATAGCGGCTGCGTTTGTTCCGATATCGGGTGCGGGCGTTCTTGCTAGTAAAGAGCTGAATGATATTTTTGGACATGTTGAGGGTAAAAAACGTGAAAAAAGATTTGAGCGTATCACGCACTTAGAAGTTGACCCTGTTCGATTTATATTTTTTGCACGAGCGCTCACGTATTGCTTGTTATTATGTTTTGAATCAGGTTGGGAAAACAGCTTTGAAAAGGGCAGTGAAGAAAAAACACTCAAAAAAGCAGAAAAAAAAGGTGAAGCAGCCGCAGATAAGCTCATACGGGCAGTTAAGCGTAAAAAGTTGCAAGGTGAGGAGGAGCAACAGGAGGAAGATGAAGAAGAATTACAGTTCTCTGTTGAGATGAATCAAGCTGAGCGGTTACGCGTCAGCATGGAATACCTTGGTAAAAAGCTGGATTACTTACAATTTGACTCTACCCGAGAATACAATTGGGAACGTATCTTATCTCAAGCAACGGCGGATGTATTGGGATTACCTATTAGGCTGTTTGAGCGTTCTGATGAAAGCGTGCATGAAGAGATACAGCGTTCATTCGAGCAGCGTTTAGCACAGTTAGAGGAGTACGCTCTCAAGCATAAATCAGAAGAAGCGGGCAAATCGGTGTATGCGACGTTTTTTGAAGACAATACGGCGATGGAAGGAGGCAAAGTTCAGGATGTCGTGCTGGTAAACCAAAGCAAAACGTTTCTACCTGATGTGTCGGAAGAGCAGCGTAGTAGAGATGCCGCTTTTATTAACAAAATTGAACCTAAGCACACTCGTGCAACCTTTGCGCCATCAGGGACACGCTTAACGAATGTGGAGATGAGTAACATTACACTAGTGAACCAAAGCATGGATTTCACTGGAGGAAGTGGGGCAAAACAGGAAGCGAAGACATCACCACAACAGTCACCTGGTCATTGTGCTTTGTCGTCATTTCCTAATGTGTCTCAAGGTAAAGTGAAAGCAGCCACAATGAAACATAAACATTTGGTTACACAGTTAGCGCAATTAATTGAAGAAACGTATAGCGATGAAGAAGATAGGGGTGATGAACTAGGATGGCTTGAGGATTTTCAAAACAGGTATTTAATGAAAGAAGAGGTTACACAATTAGAGGTACGTATTCAAGAGTTACGAGGCTCTGCACCATCACAGCAACCATCTAATAGTCAGCAAGCAGAAGAAGGGGTATCTGCTAGAAGCCTAAAAAAGTAATTAGCTCATCGGTGGCAACTAGCAGCCATACGGTGAGCCAACAAACAAATACAGCTAGACAAATAATAAAGGAAACAGATGGTAGCGTTATTAATATTCACGCGACATTTGCCGAAATGGGCGCAAAAGTAAAAGACGTTGTTGTTAAAGATACAAGCTTGGTAACAATACAAAAGCACTATCCGCCGGTAAAACTAAAAACACCTTCGGAGCTTAAGGAATGGGGAAATTTCCCACCCAGGGTATCTTGTTTTGTTGAGCGTCCGAAAAAGGTTGAAGAATTAAATGCCGCGTTTGAGCAAGCAGGGGATAAACTAGTGGTGCTATCAGCAGCACGCTTATCGGCTGCTGCCCTGCAGGGGTTAGGGGGTATTGGTAAGACACAGCTTGCAACAGACTATATTCAGAATGAAGCGATTATGTCACGTTATGTTTTTTGTGCGTGGTTTAATGCAGAGACGGAAGAACAGTTAGAGCGTGAATACATCAGCTTAGGTCAAACGGCGGGTATTATCATGATGGATGACAAGAGTCCGCCTGCCGAGAAGGTAAAGATTGTAAAGCGTTGGTTAAGTCACAAAGAGAATCATGGCTGGTTGTTGGTATATGACAACGTGACTGAAGCCACATCTGTCAAAAAGTATATCCCGTCGAAGGGAGGGCATATATTGATAACCTCTCGCAAGGCAACCTGGGTAGATGCAAAAGTAATTGAGGTACCTTTATTTACCGATGAAGAAGCCAGAGAATTGATAATACGACAAAGTGGGTGTGAAGCAGAAGAGCCAGCATTAACCAACTTAATCGAAGAACTCGGGCATTTGCCATTGGCACTGGCACAGGCAGGTGCTTATATCAAGGTAAAGTTGGGGCATTATAAAACACCAATTGCTGAATACCTATCACTTTATCTTCATAATAAAGAAGAACGTTTAAAGGATGATACGTTACGGCAAGAGACTCTATTAGATACGCATGAATCAGTCCATATAACATTTGATATGAACTTTAAGGAATTACCGCCTGAGAGTTTAAAGACATTGTATCACTGTGGTTTGTTAGCCAGCGAGCCTATTCCGATTGATATAATCAAAGAGAGTATGAAAGTTGGTGTTGAGGAAGCTAAAGAACAGGAGGCAGTAAAATATAATGAAGTATTTGATGAAGCTCTATTTGAGTTAAACAAATATTCATTGCTGGCAGTCGATGCAAAAAAGCAGATAGTGAGCTTGCATCGGATACTGAAGGTATTGATGCAAGCCCGATTCGAACATCTGAGCGGAGTGGAGCGTGGTCTAAGGTGGTTTGAAGTCACAACCAGCATGCTCACTCATTCTGAAGAACGCAATCCAAGTATGCAGGAAGTTAAGCGACGCACGGATTTAACGGTGCATTTACAGGAAGTCAGTGACGTATTTGATGAGCTTGAAAGTGCGATAGATAAAGAGCAAACATCTGAGGTGAAAATCAATAAAGATGTGTTACAACTGTGGGCAGCAAATTTATATTCTGAATTGGGCGATGAGTACTACACGATGGGTGATGTTATTCGAGCCGGTGCGCGCTGGGAGCGCGCGCTTAGAATAGACGAGGCGCACTATGGTCAAGACCACTGGCAAGTGGCGAGTACCCTGGTCAATCTGGCCAACGCCTTTGGTGCCTTAGGCGATGCACAAACGAAGAAGACGTTGTTAGAACGTGCCTTGGCGATAAAAGAGGAACATTACGGCAAAGACCACTGGCAAGTGGCGAGTACCCTGGTCAATCTGGCCAACGCCTTTGGTGCCTTAGGCGATGCGCAAACGAAGAAGACGTTGTTAGAACGCGCCTTAGCGATAGATGAGTCCCATTACGGCAAAGACCGCTGGCAAGTGGCGATTACTCTGGGAGGTCTTGCCAACGCCTTTAGTGCCTTAGGTGATGCACAAACGCAGAAGACGTTGTTAGAACGTGCCTTGGCGATAAAAGAGGAACATTATGGCAAAGACCACTGGCAAGTGGCAAGCACCCTGGTCAATCTGGCTTGTGCCTTTGGTGACTTAGGCGATGCACAAATGCAGAAGATGTTGTTAGAACGCGCCTTAGCGATTGAAGAGAAACATTACGGCAAAGACCACTGGCAAGCGGCGATTACCTTGGTCAATCTGGCTTGCGCCTTTGGTGACTTAGGCGATGCACAAACGCAGAAGACGTTGTTAGAACGCGCCTTAGCGATTGAAGAGAAATATTACGGCAAAGACCACTGGCAAGTGGCAAGCACCCTGGTCAATCTGGCTTGCGCCTTTGGTGCCTTAGGTAATGCACAAACGCGGAAATCATTGTTAGAACGTGCCTTAGCGATACAAGAGGAACATTACGGCAAAGACCACTGGCAAGTGGCAATCACCCTGGGAGGTCTTGCCAATGCCTTTGGTGCCTTAGGCGATGCACAAACGAAGAAGACGTTGTTAGAACGCGCCTTAGTGATACAAGAGGAACATTACGGCAAAGACCACTGGCAAGTGGCGATCACCCTGGGAAGTCTTGCCAACGCCGTGGGTGCCTTGGGCGATGCACAAACGCAGAAGACGTTGTTAGAACGCGCCTTAGCGATACAAGAGGAGCATTACGGCAAAGACCACTGGCAAGTGGCGATTACCCTGGGAAATCTGGCTTGCGCTTTTGGTGCCTTAGGCTATGCACAAACGAAGAAGACGTTGTTAGAACGCGCCTTAGCGATACAAGAGGAACATTACGGCAAAGACCACTGGCAAGTGGCGATTACCCTGGTCAATCTTGCCAATACCTTTGGTGCCTTAGGCTATGCACAAACGAAGAAGACGTTGTTAGAACGCGCCTTAGCGATACAAGAGGAACATTACGGCAAAGACCACTGGCAAGTGGCGAGTACCTTGGTCAATCTAGCCAACGCCTTGGGTGATGCACAAACGAAGAAGACGTTGTTAGAACGCGCCTTAGCGATAAAAGAGGAGCATTATGGCAAAGACCACTGGCAAGTGGTGATTACCCTGGGAAGTCTTGCCAACGCCTTGGGTGCCTTAGGCGATACACAAACGCAGAAGACGTTGTTAGAACGCGCCCTAGCGATAAAAGAGTCGCACTATGGGCAAGAGCATCCATCAGTAGCACTAACACTCGGCCATTTAGCAATGGCATATAAAGCATTAGGACAAATTGAATTGGGTTTGAGTAAAATGGAGCGTGCACATCGCATGATAAAAAGTTGTTCTGGCTATGAGCAGCACCCACATACTTTGTGGATGGAAAGGTGTATCAAACAATTAAATAAGGATATGCAGGCTAGTTCTAAGGACAGTGCTACAAAAGTATCAGTGGCTCAACTTAGTGGAATTTTTCATAAAGAGAAAGAGGAATCCGGATTTGCATCACCATTAGCGTCAGAAGAAACTAGCGAGGAATTAGAAAAAACAAAGGAGAAGAATCTGGCTGATGCTGGACAAAAACAAGGGGTTATTGGGTCAGGATTAGGCCTTCAAGGGTAAGTTTGAACTTTGTCTATGCTACCCAATTTCGAGTTCCAACTAGTACGTAGCTGAAACATTACAAAACCATTGACTTACCAACCCCGTACCTCGTTTGCTAAGGTACGGACTTTTTAGAGGATTGGTGATTTTAGGGCAAAAAATTGGGAAAAATCGCCAAAATTTGGCAAACGGAAGTCAACGAATTGCCCCTGAAACCCTTTGTATTACTAAGCTCTTTTTCAACCTTAGATTTTGTTATAGAAAGGTTAGCGAAAAGTGACTGGCGGTGCATAGACTTAAATGCGCCGGATTTTTGCTAAAAATGACCTTATGTAATGCACTAATTTTCTAGTAGCTTCTTTAGGCGTATTTTTGTTGCTTTGTATTAGTACCAATGAAAGAGTTCAGATGGTAGATGGGCCAGCTACCGTTTAATTTTTTGCCTTTGATTCGCACTCTGGATCGTTGACAACACGAAGCAATTTCAGTGAGAATGTTAGGCATTCTCTAACAAAAATAAGAAGGCATAAGTGATAGTAATATCATTTATTCAAAATCAGTGAAACTAGTTTAAAGGAGACTGCATTATGAGTATATCAAGCTTAAAGAAAAAAATTCCTGTTACCATCAATCGAAATAACAATAATCCATTTTTATCATTGCAAAATGAGCTTAATAGGGTCATGGGTGACTTTGATGATTGGTTTGAGCCATTTAATTTCCCAGCCGAGCGCTTTGAAAATCTCATGCTCAATCCAGCTGTAGACATTATTGATGGTAAAGATCACTTCAAAGTTGAAGTCGAGATGCCAGGTATGGGTGAAGAAGATATTAAAATCTCGATTGACAGCGGCATGTTGACGATTAAAGGTGAGAAAACTACATCAAAACAAGATAAAGACAAAAATTATATGATGCGTGAAATCAACTATGGTGGTTATGAGCGTAGTATTTCATTACCAGACTCTGTTGATGTAGAAAAAGCCAAGGCTTCTTTTAAAAAAGGGATGCTATGGATTGCTATTCCAAAGAAAGTAGAATGTATAAAGAAAAGTCGTACCATTGAAGTTGAAAAAGCGTAAATAGAAAGTATCTAGAGAGCGTCCTGGATCCTCCTTTGTAACGAAGCAGTAAGTTAAACTTACTTGTTGTTTATATTGAGACTTGCAGGACGCTAGTTTTTTTATTCGCATCAGGGTGTTATAGTGAAAGCAGTAAATTGGCTAGTTATTACAAATGCTGTGAAAGCTAGTGTATATGAAATTGTCGGTCTTCAATATTCTCTTGTTGAGGAAATGGAACATTCAGCAAGTCGGTTAAAATCGCAGTATTTAACAAGCGATAAGCCGGGTCACTACCAAACAAGTCATGTGGCACGCGGCCAATTTATATCACCAAATGATCCTCATAAGGAAGAGCATCAAAATTTTGCCAAAGAACTTGCCAATTTTCTGGAAACGCATAGAGAGAAAAAACACTATCAACGTATTGTTATTTGTGCTGAGCCCTATTTTTATGGTTTGTTAAATCAGGCTATGACAAAAGGTGTACATGAGTTGATTACTGATATCATCAAAAAAGACTATATTCCACTG
Source organism: Gammaproteobacteria bacterium (assembly GCA_965116795.1). Taxonomy (GTDB): domain Bacteria; phylum Pseudomonadota; class Gammaproteobacteria; order JAJFKG01; family JAJFKG01; genus JAJNDI01. Next base: position 2,174,404 of record OZ220716.1, on the reverse strand, counting down.
CCAAAAGCTAAATTGAATGCTGTTATTAAATCTATAGCTCATGACTATTTTTAAAAACAGGGCTGATGCAGGGAAACAGTTAGCGACACGCTTATTGACCTGGAGAGATCAAAAAGACGTGCTCATACTAGCTCTACCCCGAGGTGGGGTACCAGTTGCTTTTGAAATTGCCAACGTGCTGCATGCACCTATGACAGTCTTTCTAGTTCGAAAGTTAGGTGTTCCTGGTCAAGAAGAGCTTGCTATGGGAGCAATAGCAGAAGGTGATATATGCATTCTTAACCGAGATTTGATTAATCAACTTGATATTACAGATCAGCAAGTTAAAAAGGTTGTAGAGACAGAAAAACAAGAATTAAACCGTCGGTTATTAAATTATCGCTCGGGGAAAGTTTTTACTTCTCTTAACAATAAAATCATCATTCTAGTGGATGATGGTATTGCCACGGGTGCTACATGCGATGCTGCTATTCATGCATTGAAGATAATGAAGCCTAAGAAAATTATCCTAGCCACACCGGTGGCTAGCCAACAAAGCCTTAAGAAATTAACTTCGTGTGTAGATGAAACTATTTGTCTCATAACACCGGAATTTTTTTACGCTGTAGGACACTGGTACCAACATTTTTCTCAAACCACTGACGAAGAAGTGTTTAATTTGTTGCAGTCAATTTCGGTAAAGTTTAATTTATTGAAGTAACTCCCTTAAATGACTTTAATTTAAGTAAACTCAACTTTGGCCATTTTCCAGTAATTTATGTATTGGCAAGCTGTGACTAACACATAAATTAAAAATCACCCATATCGAACGTTCCCTCTAGCCGAATTTGCATTAGAGTGTGATACAATGCCGCTTAGCTATTAATAAACTAACTTTAAGTAAACGGGAGAGGAGTTATGCGTAAGAATGAGTCAATTACCCACATTATGACAACGGATATTGTTTCGGTTAATTTGTCTGCTAAGCCTTCAGAAGTGCATAAAATGATGAGTGAGGCTTGTGTACACCATGTCCCCATTGTCGACAAGAAAAAACCGATAGGTATGGTTAGTGCAGTCGATTTATTAAGGGTATCGTTTTCATCGATTTATGTGGATGCCAACGCGAATGATAATAGCTTGGATTATACTGTATCACTGAAAGAAATCATGACAAGTGATGTTGTTACAATTAAAAGTAATGATTCGATCCGTCATGCGGCCGAAATGTTGGCAACAAGTAATTACAATTCATTACTGGTGATTAATTCGCAGGGTGAATTGGTTGGGATTGTAACAAGCAAAGATTTGATTAACTATCTACTAAAGCAGTACTAGTCAATCCTTGATGAGCTCCAGTATTAGTAAAGAGCATAATTGATGATTGTCGCTTTGATTGGCTGATAGCCCTCAGTATTTCTTGTAAGTTGAAAGTGTACCCTGCAAGAGTGGCAATTATCTATGCTTAACACTTCCCACACTTTAGCTTTTTTTTCTTTTCTAATTTGTCTCATATTGATGGTACATCGAAACAATTTATAGGTAAGTAAATGAAAGGGTTTGATAAACGTGTTGTTGATTATACGCAAGCTATTACTGGATTACATAATGGCATGACAGTCATGGTGGGTGGTTTTGGATTATGTGGTATTCCAGAAGGATTAATCAACGCAGTATATCAACGCGGTTTGATGAATTTAATGTGTATCTCTAATGATGCTGGTGTTGATGGATTTGGTTTGGGTTTATGGCTTGAGAAACGTCAAGTTAAGCACGTAATTGTATCCTATGTTGCTGAAAATCATTTGTTTGGACAACTAATGATAAGTGGTGAATTACAAGTAGAATTAACACCACAAGGATTGATTGCTGAACGTATTCGTGCTGGTGGTGCAGGTATTCCTGCATTTTATACTGCAACTGGTTTTGGTACATCAGTTGCTGAAGGAAAAGAAATACGTGAATTTAATGGTCGTCATTGTGTTTTGGAGCATGCACTATATGCTGATTTTGCATTAATAAAGGCGTGGAAAGCTGATACGTTTGGTAATTTAATTTATCGTAAAACTGCAATGAATTTTAATCCGATAATGGCAACGGCAGCGAAAGTAACGGTGGCGGAAGTAGAAGAAATCGTTGAACCAGGTGAATTAGCTGCAGAACACATTCACACACCTAGTATTTATGTTGATCGATTAATTCAGGGTACGTTTGAGAAACGTATTGAACGATTAACTGTGCGAGACCATACGGGATAGCAGACAATGGCATTATCACGTGAACAAATTGCCCAACGTATTGCTCAAGAGTTACGAGATGGTGACTATGTTAATTTAGGTATTGGGATCCCAACGTTGGTTGCTAATTACATTTCACCAGATATTGATGTCATGTTTCAATCTGAAAATGGGCTATTAGGAATGGGAGTATTTCCAACACAAGAACAAGTGGACCCAGATCTGATTAATGCCGGCAAACAAACAGTAACAGCGATTACCGGTGCCAGTTATTTTTCATCTGCTGACAGTTTTGCGATGATCCGTGGCGGGCATATTGATTTAACTGTGTTAGGGGCATTTGAAGTCGATCAGCAAGGTAATATTGCATCGTGGATGATCCCAGGAAAGCTGATAAAAGGTATGGGTGGAGCAATGGATTTGGTTGCCAGTGGCAGTCGTATTATTGTTGCTATGACACATACGAATAAAACAGGCGAATCAAAATTATTAAAGCAATGTACGTTACCATTGACTGGTGTCCGGTGTGTGACACATATTATAACGGATTTGGCAATGCTAGCCGTGCATGATAATGCATTTCATTTGTTAGAACGTGCCCCAGGCGTTACCGTTAATCGTATTCAACAGGCTACAGCAGGGAAGCTTATTATCAAAGGTGAAGTTCCAGAGATGCCATTAGCCGACTGAAATTCAAGTAGTTAACCTAAATAAAATTAGGCAGCTGCTCTTTCTTGTTGTTAATTAACTTTATCCGCAAGGTGAATGAAGCAGTTTACTCATAGGGAGTATGGCGGCTAGTTTTAGCTGCCTTAACCTTGGTTTTATCCAAAGGCCAGCGCAAGATGAACAACAAAAATCGATTTGAATTTAAAATGATAGGAATGGATTGTGCTGAAGAAGTAGCAGCTATAAAACATGTGCTAAAAAAGCAAATTTCAAGTAACTATCAGTTAGGATTTGATTTGCTAAGTGGTAAGTTAACCGTAGAGGAAAATAGCAAAAACTTAAACGAATCGCAATTAATCAAAGTACTTCAAACAACAGGCATGAAAGTTATCCCTTGGCAGACTTATCTTGTGGGATCCCAAAAACAACAGCCTTTTTGGATGAAACATAGCCGTCTTATAATGACGATCTTCGGTATAACTTTCCTTGTATTCGGCTATTTGTTACACGTAATGCAATTTAATTTCCTTGAGGATTTATCTGGAAAAGGAATACCACGAGTTACACTGATTTTTTATTCTCTTTCTATTTTAACCAGCGGCTGGTTTATTTTTCCTAAGGCACTGATTGCTCTTAAGCATTTACGAGCAGATATAAATTTGTTAATGCTCATTGCGATGATTGGAGCAATGAGTATTGGAGAGTGGTTTGAAGCAGCAACCGTTGTTACTTTGTTTTCATTAGCATTATTATTGGAAACATGGAGTATTGGACGAGCGCGTCAAGCAATTAGGTCTTTACTAGAGCTTGCACCTAAAACTGCATTTGTCATTTGTTCTAGCAATCAAAAAATAAAGCAAAAGCCTGTTGAATCTATCCGGGCAGGAGAAGTACTTATGATCCGCCCTGGTGAAAAAATCCCACTAGATGGGATCATAAGCAACGGTCAAACACATGTTAACCAAGCACCTATTACTGGTGAGTCTATGCCAGTTTCAAAACAAGAAACTGATGAAGTTTATGCAGGCAGTATTAATGAAGAAGGAAGCATCGAAGTGCGAGTTACTAAAATAGCTAGTGACACTACGCTCGCTCGTATTATTCACCGTATTGAGGAAGCGCAAGCACATCGTGCTCGTACCGAACGATGGGTCGATACCCTTGTGTATTATTATATGCCTCTTATGATTCTATTAGCGGTGGCCATTGCTATTGCTCCACCATTATTCTTTCAGCAACCTTGGTTAGAATGGTTTTATGCGAGCCTTGTAATATTAGTCATTGCTTGTCCTTGCGCATTAGTTATTTCAACGCCAGTCAGTATTATAGCTGGCCTAAGTAGTGCTGCTCGACATGGCGTTTTAGTGAAAGGAGGTGTTTATTTAGAACTACCTGCAAAATTGGCAGCTATAGTATTTGATAAAACTGGTACCCTGACACGAGGACAGCCTCAAGTACAGCAACTTATACCGTTGGATGGTCATACGGAAAAATCGTTACTAAGTATTGCTGCTGCGCTCGAATTTAGCAGCAAGCATCCTATTGCCCATGCAATTTGTGAGCAAGCAAGAAAAGCAGGTATAACTATAAAACCAGTGAAATCTTTTCAAGCTATTAAAGGAAAAGGCGTCGAAGGTTACATCAATGGTACATTACATTGGGTAGGTAGTTATCGCTTACTATTTGAGAAATTAAGTGGTAAAAAGACTAATATTGCACATAAAAAAGCTTCTGAATTTGAATTTTCAGGGAAGACAGTTGTTGTTGTGGGTCAAGACGAGCACGTGTGTGGTTTGATTGGTGTGGCTGACACGATAAAAGAAGAAGCACGTATCGCTATTCAACAATTAAAAAACCTTGGTATTAAAAAGTTGTTTATGTTAACAGGTGACAATGAAGTTACTGCTAAGTCTATTGCTAACATAATAGGCATTGATGAATTTAAATCAGGATTATTGCCAGAAGATAAAATCAACCAGATAAAATTGTTGAAAAATAAACACCAAAACGTAGCTATGGTTGGAGATGGTGTTAACGATGCGCCTGCCATGGCAGCTGCGTCGCTGGGGATTGCAATGGGTGCCATTGGCAGTGATGCGGCAATTGAAGCAGCAGATATTATTTTAATGACTGATGACTTGACTAAAATCGCATGGCTTATTCGACACTCCCGTCGAACTTTACGAATTATTAAGCAAAATATTTTCTTTTCACTTTTAACAAAAGCAGTATTTTTACTGCTTGCTATCGCTGGGATTGCGACATTATGGATGGCAATAGCAGCAGATATGGGTACTTCATTCATCGTTATTTTTAATGGATTGAGATTGCTAAAAGCCGGAACAAGGGATAATGCATAATAACTGCTGCATCAATTTGTCTGCATTTTGCTAGTCCTGCCGGTTTCTGATTGCCTGCATATACCCATTGCCTAAATTCCGTAGGCACTTCATCATTCCTGATAAGTTAACGGTAAATTCGTTTTAGCATTTAACTCGCATAGAAAAGACAACAGGTGCCAAATTTACGTGCCTGCTGCCAAATTGAGCGAGGAGCTATTGTTCTAACAAAACACCCATGACATGCAACACTTTTAATTCCGTATTGTGCTCAAATGTGCCTTTCCATTGCCATTGACTGTCGACAAGATGGCGTTCCATGGTCAAATTAAATGGGTGTAGTATGCTATGCTTAGGAACGGCTTGTCTGAGGTTAAACCATAATTTACTAGCAGATACGATGGCAGCCCGCTTCATTGTAAATTCAAAGTAATTTAACAACGCTAATATTTCATCTTTATTGCAGTGTTTGTTTTCAATGTAGAATAAAATGGTTTACGGTTTAATGCATCGGTTAACATGGTGCTTCTCCTTTTCTTTCAATGTGGCGTTATGATTAAGGCTCTCGTTACGCGACATAGCCAGCGAAAAAGCACTGTCATTTTCAGCAGTCATCACTGATGTGTAGGCAATTAATGTAGCTGAAATAATTGGCGTTATGGCGTTACATGGAAGAGTAGGGGATTTAACAAAATAAAAAAGGCAACAAACGCCAACGTTGGGCGCCTGTTGCTAAACTCAAGGAGAGATTTAATTGTAATTATTGTATGCTTCCCGCAAAAGTGCGTGCATAGTGTTTTTTGATGGTTTAGCCTGAAGTTGCTAACAGTATCAAGAGGACATTTTAATGGGAACAAGGAAATCAAAAACGCACAGCACAACTTTACGTAGTAAAAAACAGATTGCAAATTCGTCATCATTCGATCAATTGCAACAACAGTTTGAACAATGGCGGGCTAACAAATCTAGCAATGCGCCTGTGCCACTAGCGTTACGCCAAGCAACTGTTCGCGCCTTTAATAACGGCATACCATTCTCAAAACTGAAGTCATTAAGAATAAATCATTCTCAACTAAAACGCTGGCGTGAGCAAAAAGCCGTATCAAGTAAAACAACACCACACTTTGTCACCGTCAAACCAATTAAGAACAAAGCACCTCAAACCAACATCGCAATACAAACGGCCGCGTGTGAGTTGACTATCCATTACCCACATGGTCTGCATGTGGCTATTCGTCTAGCGGATGTCACATCAACAGCCCAACTATTGAAAACACTGTGCTGAGGATAAACGGATGTTGCAAATAACGCCTCAACACCGCATTTTATTAGCCAAAGAACCGGTGGACTTCAGAGCCGGTATCGAAGGTTTGTGTCGAGTCTGCCAAGCTAACATGTACAATGACCCCTTTAATGGCACGGTATTTGTCTTTACCAATCGTCGTCGTAACGCCATCAAACTGCTGACCTACGATGGCCAAGGTTTCTGGCTATGTCATAAACGACTGTCCAGAGGACGACTTCAGTGGTGGCCACAAGATAATTGCACGACGATTGAATTAACTGCCAGCACACTGAATATCTTACTGTATAACGGCAATCCCATTACCGCTAATTGTCAACAAAACTGGAAGTCTCTACCTGCCAAAGCGGCTTAGGCCGCTTTGGCTAATGCCTTGGTGTTGAGTGTGTCCTTATAATGCCAAGGTAACCAATCGTTAGCACGCTGTTGTAACTCATCTTTATGCAACAATAAACTTTGTAAATAATCCACTGGGTCAACACCAGCATATTGCGCCGTGAATAATACACTCATCAACACGTCGCCAACCATAGCACCATAAGTGGTACGATATTGTTGTGAATTCTTACGATACATCACGGGTGCAATCTTAATTAAACGCTCAGAATCATTGTTATCTAGCACTGCACCAAGAACAGATAAAAATAACGTTAACTCTCGAAAATGGTTGCGCATATAATTGATAGCTTTGCCAGCACTACTGTTAGGCTCCGCCCAGCGTTTTCGAACACATTGTTCTAAAAATCGCCGTAGCTGTTTCATTATCGGTTTCGAATGACGACGATGATAATGCAGGCGTTGCTCTGGTGTATAGCCGTATGTTTTACAATGACGCTCGTGTCGATACACTTGCCCAATCCAGTTTAGTACTGGCTGACATACCTTCGGATAAACGTCTTTGCACTCGAAAAAATAGCGTCTGGCATGGGTTAAACAATAGCTAACTTGCGTCTGTTCGGCAATCGACTCGTCTTTGATGCGGTTTCGACTCAGCGCATCTGACATTAAAATAACAGACCCTAACTCAGTATCACGTTTGCGCAATAACGCTGTGATATTCTCACCACCATGTGAGCGACCTGTAAAGACTAATACCACTTCGTTGTCACCGATTTTTGATAGTGCCGCTGTTGTAAATATGCCACGACGTGCTTTTTCTTCTAGCGCCTGGTTTTCTAACACGAGGCTTTGGACCTTCGCTGTGGTGTCATCGTATTGGACCAACTCGCCGTTGGCCGCAGTACGTTGCAATGCTTGATAAACAGGAAGTACGTGATTAAACACCGTCTCCATGCACGCAAATTGATTCGATGTCGGTAATGGAATGCCTTGCGCTTCGTGATACTTCGCTATCCGGTCAATTACAACCGGCTGAAGCCGGTGGCTTGATAATACGCTTGTAAAGCAGATTATACAGCTAAAGCATCAGTGCTCTGAGATCTTGAAATTATCTTCTTTGTGATGCGCTTCTTGATCTTCGATGTATGCCTGCATATCTGCTTCATTTACATTGCCAACCGTTACTGCAAAATAACCTCTTGCCCACATGTGTTGTCCCCAATACCGTTTCTTCAAATGAGTAAATTCTTGCAATAACTTTCTACCACTTTTACCCTTGATATATTGCATCAGCTTTGACAACGACAGATTTGGTGGAATGAATAGCAGCAAGTGAACATGATCTGGACTCATACTTCCACTAACTATGTCAACGTAATTTGAACGACATATTTCTCTGATCAATTCTCTTGCTCTATTTCCAACCTCTCCTGTCAAAACTCGATACCGATATTTTGTGCAAAATATCACGTGATATTTCAAATTGTAGATGCTGTGGGAGCCATGCTTGTATTCCATTTCGTAATTGTACTGAAGTGTTCGCCTGAAGGCGAGGGTGTTTTCCCATCCCACCTAACTACATAAAATGGCAAACCAAATACATAGTGATTCACCGCCAATACCGCTTTGAAACTATCGCTATAGACATCTTTGCCGCTTTCTTTTGGTAACGGCACTGTAAATAACGTTAAACACAATCCGCAACGATAGACCTCTCTGTCATAACGTACAACCCGCGCCATTGGTTGGCCTAACAAACGGATCACTTTTGATGGTTTATTCCATAAATATAAACGGCCTTTACAATCAACATGTAAGCAATGTGCACCTGGGTAGTAACGTTCATCACTCACTTTGTGAACTTCTGCTGCAACATAATCATCTGCGCTATAGCGTCCATGCCCTTTGTTTGATTGCTCAGATACATCATCTTCCTTAACGTTGTCAGTGTCTTTTGGCACTTTGTCAGAAGAACTTGCCGACGTTGATGTACCTTTTACCCCTGTTTTTCGCTGCAGATCCCAAATATTCTCTTCAATCGACGGATACTGAGTTTGGCTTCGGTTAATTGACCTTGCAACCAAAATACCATGCGTAGTGCACTGCTGCATAGCTTGCGATCGGTGTCTGATAGATTACCTGTTTCAAGTCGTGACAGTAATGACTCTGCTTCTGCATGGCTTAAATCAATCGTTTCCGGTTTCTTCACAACATAATCCTTGTTTCATCCATTGGTCAGTCAGAAATAACCTGACCTGGAAACAAGTCTGATCCCATTATTTTCAAATTGCAAGTCGGAAAAAAGCACAATGGCAAAATCAAAAAAATAAATTGCCCCTACACAGAATAATTGACAGATTGATGGCTGTCACGCAACGGTACTGGAAGCATACAGTTAATGTCAGGGAGTTTGGATGGAACAGTGCGGGTGTGGAATAGTGAGAGCGGAGAGGAGGTACATCGTTACATTCTCAGCGAGCACGAAGATGAAGTCAAGAGCGTTATATTTAGCGCAGATGGTAAGCAGCTAGCGTCAGGGAGTAAAGACGGAACAATACAGTTGTGGTGTTTGTTAGAAAGCGCGTTGTCCGAGGCTAGTGGTGTTCATTATGAAGAAGAAGTATTAGGTACGTTTATCTTACGTTGGAGCAGTCATCCTTCAAGTACACTGGTCCTGCAAGAGGCTCATATTGGTGGTGTCACAGGGTTATCATCAATGAATCAAAAATTGCTAAAACAACGAGGTACTAAAGGTACGCCATTACTATCAGATGAATTGCCGAATTTGGCTAAAGCAGGCGGTATTATTCCACAAACCCATTCTTCAAGTCAGTTATCATCAGTAGGTTTTTTTTCTTCTTCTGCATTGTTTGTACAACAGGAATTACGAAGACTTGATACTCAGCATAGCGGGAGTGATACGGCAGCTTGGAAACAGTTTGTGGATTGGTATTTGTGTCGGGAAGTATCAGAAGAGGAATGTGACGAAGAAAGTAGGCAGAAAAAATCACTTGCAAGAATAAGAGGAAGTACTGAACAAGGAACTAATATACTAGCTTCGGCGCAAGCAATCCTAACAGGGCAACAGCCACCTCAACATGCAGTTAGTATTGATACCGATGTGCGCCAACAATCACCAAGCCGTAGTCCGTCTTCGTTATTTACACCTGCAGCAGCAAATCAACTCATTGCCAAAGAAAAAGAAGAGGAAGACGAAGAAGAAAAACAAGACGAAAAAGTATTTGAGTGTTAACAATTATTTAGGAAAGAGTATTATCTATTAATAAATAATTAGTAAAAATTAATCATGATAACGTTTCAGCAAATCACCGTATGCATCGATGCGTCTATCGCGCAGAAATGGCCAGGTTTGGCGTACTTGATCAGTACGATTCAAATTAACAGTACACAGTAATGTTTCGGGTTGTTGCGTAGATCCACAACTGAGGACTTCACCTTGTTGCCCGCAAATAAAACTGTTTCCCCAGAACGTAATCCCTGATATCTGCCCACTCGGATCAGGTTCATGACCCACTCGATTAACACTAACAGTTGGCAGTGCATTGGCAATGGCGTGACTTTGTTGAATGGTTTGCCATGCATGTAATTGACGTTGTTGTTCAGCATCATCATCGTTTGGATCCCAACCAATTGCAGTGGGGTAAATTAATAAATCAGCACCGTTTAATGCCATTGCACGTGCGGCTTCTGGATACCATTGATCCCAACACACTAACACACCTAATTTTCCAAGTGACGTGGTAATTGGAGTAAAGCCTAGATCGCCTGGGGCAAAATAATATTTTTCATAAAACCCTGGATCATCTGGAATATGCATTTTGCGATATGTCCCAGCAAGTTTACCATTGTTATCAAATATGATCGCTGTATTGTGATATAACCCCGGTGCACGCTTTTCAAAGATAGAACCAACGATCACACAGTGATTTTGCTTGGCTAATTGACTTAAGTAGGTTGCAGTTTTTCCTGACAAGGGTTGAGCTAGTGCAAACGCCGATGCGGTTTCATGTTGACAAAAGTACAGACTGTCATGCAGCTCAGGCAACACAATTAATTGTGCCCCTTGTGTTGCTAGTTCAGTGATAGCTTGAGTTACATTATGTTGGATTGTTTCAAGTGAATCATCAACATTAACGTGATGTTGTACAATGCCAATATTGATATCTGTTTGCGACATGGATATTCTCAATTTATTTTAAAAGAGACATAGTATAATTCAGAACAAGTAACGTAACTACCCCCTGAGTCCGTCATTCCGCGGCGGAGACCGCGGGATCCAGAGAATCATGCACACAGCATAGATAATTAGCTTTTATGTTGTAATAAATCAGTTCTATTCTTAATGGATCCCGCGGTCTCCGCCGCGGGATGACGGCCGTAGGGGAGCGGTAGTTCCATTACTTATGTAGAGACTTATGGGCTTAACCGCGGGATTCAGAGAATTAAATACGTTACATTAATATTTACTTTTTTCTCACTAATTGAGATTTATTCTTTTTGATAAAATATATTGGTAAGTTATAATAAGCAACTATTAATATATAAAGAATAAAAAAATAAATAGTAATGAAAGATTTTTATGTTTATATTCTTGCCAGCAAACGTAATGGAACATTGTATATTGGTGTTACATCTGATTTGGTGAGACGTATTTGGCAACATAAAGAAGGTGTTATTGTTGGATTTAGTAAGAAGTATGACATAAAAATGCTTGTTTATTATGAACAACATTTTGATGCAAAAAGTGCAATCCATCGAGAAAAACGTTTAAAAGAATGGAAGCGTCAATGGAAATGTACTCTTATTGAAAAGTTTAATCCAAATTGGGACGATTTATATAAATTTATTATTCGATAAGTGTTTCGCTATTATTTTTTGTGATTTGATTACAGGATTCACAAAATAAAGAAGTTAGATAATGAAAAATAAAGTGAGTATCAGGGTAAAGAGTACGATTCTCTGGATCCCGCGGTCAAGCCGCGGGATGACGGCTGCAAGGGGTGGGCTTGATGTGAAATAACGGAAAAGGGAGTGTCTCGAGATAACAGAAAAGAGGATACCGTGGCATGACAGCTGTAAGAGGTTGAATTTTTGTGAGATGAATAAAAGAGAAAGCTTTGGGATGACGAATTCTTAGAAGCGACGAAATGTTATAGCTGATAATTGATTATTCTTGAATAGAGACTATGCCCTTGGCGCCGGAATATGCATGCTCGCGCAGTGCAAACTGCCAGATTGAGTAATTAAATGTTCGCTGGAAATAGAGATAACGTCTCTGTTAGCAAAGCAGGATGTTAACTGTGTTAACGCAACACTATCCATTAGATCCGCATAACTGGGCACAAATACATGCTGATTAGTAATAATAAAATTGGCATACGTCGCAGGTAATCGACGCCCATCTTGTGCATACAGTGGTTTAGGTAACGGTAATTCCACTAGATGGTATGGTTTGTTTTGACAGTTGCGTAATGCGCTAAGTTCGGCTTTCATCGCAGTTAATTCGTTATATTGCGGATCGTGAGGATCATCACAACTAACGTAACATAACGTATATGGATCACAAAATCGTGCCAGCGTATCGATATGACCATCGGTATCATCACCGATTAACAGTCCGTGTTTTAATAACACAACGTGTTCAACGCCGAGTAATGTACGTAGTGTTTCAGTTAGTGTGTGTTCATCTAGCGATGGGTTACGATTATGATGTAATAAGCAATGACGTGTTGATAGCAATAAACCGTGTCCATCGGTTTCAATACTACCGCCTTCAAGTACCAGTGAAATGGGTTGAAGTTGATAACCAGCAAACGCACCAGCCTGAACTAATCGTTGGGTAACGTGATTGTCTTGGGTTGCTGGAAATTTCCCTCCCCAACCATTAAATTCAAAATCTAACAAACAACCTCGATGTTGCTCGTCAAATACAGTAATCGGGCCATGATCACGTACCCAGATATCATTGCTAGGGATACAGTAACAACTAATATGTGACATATTCGCATTGGCTTGCTGTAGTTGTTGGCTAATGTGTTCACGTTGTGCATCATCCAAACAGCTGATGATGACATGTTGATATTGACTGGTTAGGCTTGCAATTTGAATAAAAGGCGCTTCGATGACATCCAATGGCAATTGCCAGTCGATCCCAGCGTGTGGCCAGGTTAATAGTAGTGCAGATTGTGGTGCCCATTCGGCAGGTAAATAAGGTGTTTTCATCAATTATGATACAGTTTTAATAGCGCTAAATGATAGCATACATAGGATTTCTATGTCATTTTTGTTAGAATACTCCGTCGCATTATTTGAAGCCCTAACATGTTAAAATCAATTTCACTGTATATTGGCCTACGTTATACACGTTCACGACGGCGCAGTCATTTTATTTCGTTTATTTCATTAAGCTCGATGGTAGGAATTGCTTTAGGCGTTGCGGTATTGATTACCGTATTATCCGTGATGAATGGATTTGATATGCAAATCCGTCAAAAAGTATTTAGCTTGGCACGCGAAGTAACCGTTAGCAACGTGTCACGGCACATGTCAAATTGGCAGTCACTCAAACAGTCTATTGAAAAGCAGCCAGGTGTAGTGACAGTTGCACCGTTTGTCAGCGGGCAGGGCATGCTAACCTATGCTGGCAATGTACACCCAGTGTTAGCGATGGGTGTGTTACCACAGCAAGAGCAACAGTTATCGCAATTACATAAAAAAATGATTGCAGGTAGCTTAACCAAACTGATCCCAGGTGGCTATGGGATCATATTAGGCAGTGATCTGGCAAACAGTTTAGGGGTATATTTAGGAGATAAAGTCACCCTAGTGACGGCTGATCCAAGCCTAACCCCAGCGGGTTTATTGCTGCGTTCAAAACGTTTTACTGTTGTTGGTTTATTTCATGCGGGCAATGGTTTTGGATTTGATAAGGTATGGGCGTTTATGCATTTGCAGGATGCGCAAACATTATTTAAAACGGGTAACGCGGTCAATGGCTTATGGGTCAAAGTGAATAATGTATATCAAGCACCGTTGATCGCACGCCAACTATTACGCTTCTTACCTCAAGATATTGTCGTGTCGGACTGGTCGCGTGAATACGGTGCGTTTTTCCAAGCAATCCATTTAGAAAAAACGATGATGACATTAATTTTATTATTATTAGTTGCGATTGCAGCGTTTAATTTAGTGGCTGGTTTAGTGATGGTGGTGACTGATAAACGTGCTGACATCGCCATTTTACGCACATTAGGTGCACGCACACGCACGATTGTCGGTATTTTTATCGTGCAAGGCAGTATTATTGGATTACTGGGAACACTGTTGGGAATTTTAGGTGGGATTGCCTTGTCATTACATGTTACCGAGATCGTTGTCTTGCTTGAACGAGTGTTACATGTACAGCTAATTTCATCCAGCGTCTACTATATCGATTATTTACCCTCGCAAATTGAAGTGGGTGATGTAGTGCGGATTGGGTTAGCTGCATTAGGTATGAGTTTGTTAGCAACATTATACCCGGCGTATTGTGCTGCGCGTGTGCAACCGGCAGAGGCATTGCGTTATGAATAATACACAACCGATATTGCAATGCACTGGCTTAGTGCGTGAATTTAAGCAAGGAACGACACGCATTGCCGTGTTAGATGGCGTTGATTTTACAGTACAAGCAGGCGAGCAAGTTGCCATTATTGGCAGTTCTGGTTCTGGCAAAACAACCTTGTTGCACTTGCTTGCGGGCTTAGATACTCCAACAGCGGGTGAAGTGAGTGTGCTTGGTAATCCATTATCTCGTTTAAGTGACAAAATGTTGTGTCAATTACGCAATCAACACATGGGATTTGTGTATCAGTTTCATCATTTATTACCTGAATTTTCTGCACTTGAGAATGTGGCTATGCCATTGTTAATTGCAAAAGTATCTCAGCAAACAGCACTAGCAAAGGCTGCTGATTTATTAACTGCAGTTGGTTTACAAGCACGTTATCAACATAAAATAGCTGAATTATCCGGTGGAGAACGTCAACGAGTAGCCATTGCACGTGCATTAGTGATGCAACCACAATGTGTATTAGCTGATGAACCAACGGGTAATTTAGATAATCATACAGCACAGCAAGTGTATCAACTCATGCGACAGTTACATCGAGATACCAACACGGCCTTTGTATTAGTCACCCACGATCAAGCGTTAGCAACTAAAATGGATACGATTTATGTTCTGGAAAATGGACAATTGCACCGTTATTAATCAGTTGTGAGAGTCACTCGTCCATCAAACGCATGTGCCAGTGTCCCACCATCAACATACTCTAAATCACCACCTAAAGGGATCCCATGTGCTAAGCGAGTGATCACTAAGTTGTGTGGTTTTGCCATCTCAGTGATGTAGTGCGCAGTGGCTTCACCTTCAACGGTTGAACCAGTTGCTAAAATAATTTCAGTTAACGGTTCTTGAGCAAAGCGTTGTTGTAATTCAGTTAACCCTAAATCATTAGGGCTAATCCCATCTAATGGGGATAAATGCCCAAGCAAGGTGAAATATAAGCCATGATAATTAGCAGTTTGTTCTATAGCAAGGATGTCGATCGGGCTTTCTACAATACATAATTGGTGTTGGTTGCGTTTCGCATCATTACATAAATTACATATGGGTGTTTCACAAAAGTTACGACAACGTTCACAATGTTGTATGTTATCCATCGCCGTTGTTAATGCATTTGCTAGTAGGTGGGCACCTTGTCTGTCACGACGTAATAAGTGAAATGCCATGCGTTGTGCAGACTTTGATCCAACACCCGGTAAAATACGCAATTGTTGGATCAACTGTTGGATAAGTGGACTTAATGCCATGCTATCTGCTTATGGAATGAATTATTGCGTATCATCAGCATTGTTACTGTCATCAAATTCTTCTGGCAATTGCAGACCTTGAGTCAATGCAGCAACTTTTTGCTGAGAGATGTCTTTCACTTTATTCACCGCATCATTGAATGCTGCTTTGAGTAGATCGGCTAATACAGTTGGATCGCCCTGAAGTAATGAAGGTTCAATATTAATAGACGTGATGTTGTGATCACCACGCATGGTAATGCGTACCATACCAGCGCCTGCAGCACCTTCTATTTCAGTTGTTTCTAATTCTTTTTGTACCGCTTGCATATTGGTTTGCATTTCTTTGGCTTTTTGCATTAATTCACGTAAATTATCAACCATTATTTTTTACCTCACTTTAGTTTGTATTAAAATTGTTGATTAGCACTTAAGTCTGTGGATCCTCAGCGCAGGCTGTATCGCTAGCGACACTGACGTGCATTTTAGCATCAAATAAATCTTGGATCATCATTGCTGTTTTATCGTTTTGTAATTGATTAGTTGCATTGCGTATTGCGTTATCTTGCTGAATACGTGCTTGAGTTGCTGGTGATTGTGTTGTGCCAGTTGCCAAATGGATGCTGAGGGTAAGTGGTTGTTTTAAGTGTTCAGTTAAAGCAGATAATAATCGCTGCTCTTGCTGTGGATTCATTAGGGCACGGTGATTGGGATCTAAATCAAGCTCAAGATGGTTATCTGCGTATTGGCGTAGGCTACAGTGTTGGGCTAGGACACGGGTTAAGCCATCAATCGTCAATTGATTGACTAATGTTGTCCAATCGAGAGATGTTGTATCAGTGGTTGTTGCTTTTTCTGTTGCCTTAGCTGTTGGTGTACTCGTTATCGCCAGTTTTGCCTCAGTTTTTGTTACTGAGCCTGGGTTAAGTTGTGCAGGTGCAAACGTATATAAACGCAAACATGCCATTTCAAAACCAATCCGCGGTGTGGGTGCAAGGGGTAAATCACGACGAGCAATTAAACCTATTTGATAAAATAATTGGATAGTATCAGCATTAAGGTGTTGGCTGAGTTGTTGTAGGCGAGGGCATTGTGTGTATCGCTGCGGATCAACTTGAATGATAGCCATTTGATGTAACAAACTGAGTAATTGATCAAACGCTTGATAAAAGTCGACACCTTCGGTGGCCAGCGCATCAATTGCATGTAATAACGGTGTAGCTGTATCATGTTGTATTTGTTCAAGTAATGTTAATAACAAATTATTATCTAGCGTTCCCAGCATTTGCCGTACCGACACTGCTGTTAATTGTCGGTCGCTGTAGGCAATCGCTTGTTCAAGTAACGTCAGTGCATCACGTAAACTGCCATCAGCAGCTTTGGCAATGTCTGCAACTGCATCAGGTTCGGCGTCGATGTTTTCCGCAGTTAAAATCGTTGTTAATTGTTGGCTGATTAACTCAGCCGGAATGTGTTTTAAATGAAATTGTAAACAACGTGATAAAACGGTTACGGGTAATTTTTGGGGATCGGTAGTTGCCAAGATAAATTTTACATGTTCAGGTGGTTCTTCCAATGTTTTCAGTAACGCATTGAAACTGCTAGCAGATAGCATGTGTACTTCATCGATCAAATAGACTTTAAAACGCCCTTGGGTTGGGGCATATTGCACGTTGTCTAACAAATCACGAGTATCTTCAACTCGAGTACGTGAGGCAGCATCGACTTCCAATAAATCAACAAAACGACCTTGATTAATCGCTTGGCAGTTATCACAAGTATCACACGGGGTTGGGCTAATCCCGGTTTCGCAATTCAAGCATTTTGCTAAAATGCGTCCTAATGTCGTTTTACCAACACCACGTGTTCCTGTTAGCAAGTAGGCATGATGTACACGTTGTTGCTTAAGCGCATTGTGTAAGGCTTGCAATACATGTTGTTGTCCCACCATGTCGTCGAATGTACGCGGTCGCCATTTACGTGCTAAGACTTGGTAACTCATCTTACTCCTTCTTTTAAGGTGGTCGCCTGATTAGCAACCCTTCGGCACACGAGTTCACTGCTACCGCTGCTTCCTTCCGGATCTGACGGGGTTGACAATGTATCGTTGCGAAGGAACCAATCAGGCTCCCATCAGCGCGCTAGTATCGCTTACCTGGTTATACTTGGCAAATCATCATCGATCGTAGAGGTACTATTAAAAGAAAACCCCTGTTCAACCTAAAATCCGCAGTTGGATTGTATTATTTTAAAACGATGCTTTTTGGGATTAATATAAATTTTTCAAAATGCTAATCCCATGCGAAAATACGGTTAACGTGTATTGGGCATGTGTCTTCAGTAAGTACCCAAGATAGATTGGTATAAACATGAACTGGTTAATTATTATCCTTACATTATCGCTGTTACCTTCGATGCCACTAGTGTGTCATCGCTGTTTTAGTCAACAGCAAGTCAATGCATTTTCGCAACTCGGCATGTTATTTGTTTTTGTAATATGTGCTGTTTCCCCTTTGTTGATCGCTATTCATTCATCATTCCACTGGCAGACCCCAATAGTTGACAATATAACCTTATCAATAGATTTATATTATGATGAATTAACGTGGGTAATGCTTTGCCTAGTGAGTTTTGTTAGCCTGATTATCCACAGTTATGCAGCCAGGTATTTACTCTCAGATCAAAACCAAGCAAGGTTGATCGGACAATTATCACTGCTGACATTTTCAGTGATCCTATTGATGATGAGTGGCAGTTTATTCACAGCGTTTATTGCCTGGCAACTTATCGGATTAAGCTTATTTTTGTTGTTAAACCATTATCACTACGATGTCAAAGCAAATAAAGCCGCCAAGAAAAAATTTATGATCAATCGTGTAGGCGATATTTGTTTCTTATTGGCAGTGATTATCACATTTAGACACTATGGGAGTACGGCATTTCCTGTGTTATTTGCTCATCAAACCGATATAAATTGGGTAATATTGGCTTTAATCTTCATTGCGATCATGACTAAGTCTGCGCAATTTCCTTTTCACATTTGGCTAATCGACACTATGGAAGTGCCGACACCTGTGTCGGCATTAATGCATGCTGGGGTGATTAGTGCCGGTGGGTTTTTACTAGTTCGATTAAGTTTACTGTATAGTGAAGCAACGTACTTATTGTTATTTATTTTCTTAATCGGATTGTTAACCACATTGCTAGGTAGTTTTTTTGGTAATAATCAGTCTGATATCAAAAAGCAGCTGGCGTATTCTACGATGAGTCAAGTGGGCTATATGATCATGCAATGTGGTCTAGGCTGTTTTAGTTCCGCAGTTTTTCATTTAATTGCTCACGGCTTTTTTAAAACAACACTGTTCTTATCGGCGGGTAGTACTTTAAAACAAAGCAATCAATCAATATGTGTTAATAAGCCAAATGCGTCACAAAAGAAGTTAATAGTAATACTTAGTCTATTAGTTACAGCAATGTTAATTGGTTTAGGTCAGTATTATATGTTAGCAGGCGATAATCAACTGTATTTAGGCCATTTTTTATGGTTATTTATGGCAATTACCTTATTTCAATTAATAAAAAATCTATTATTAAAATCAAGACATTCTACGAAAATAAATACATTATTGATTGTATGTGTTGCAGTTATGTTTGCAATGTATTTGATGTTGCTAAAACACTTTAATTTGTTGTTAGCAGATAGTGTTGATGAAAAAACATTTTCTGTGATGAATTTGATAATCATTGTTGCTTTATTGCTGATTGTGGGCATGTACTTTTTAATCAAGAAATGTATACCTTGCGCACTTAAGCAAAGATTGATGTATAAGCTCTATTTTTTAGGATTTTACAAAGGAAATATAGAACGATATTACCGTCGTTATTTGATTAATCCGATGCGTCAGTGGGGCGATTGGCTATTGAAAATTTACTATAGCATGCACTCATTGGGTAGAATCGTGATAATATGGATGATATTAATATACTTTGTATTGTCGGTGGTCTACTCAGTCACATTCCACCACCCAACCATATACCCCATTGAAATAGTGCTGACATTGATTAATCTTATTCTGTTCATGGTTATATTATTAATTGCTAACCGTGTAGCAACACTGTTTCAATTTCTCATCACGTTATTATTATCCATGCTAGCGTTGGCTGGCATAGCCTTTTTTATGGATAAGCATGATTTAGGGTTAATCGGTAGCTTCCATATTATTAATGTAATCTTTCTTGTTGGTGGCTTTTGTTTATTATTGCTAAAGCGTCAAGGGGTTTCTCAACAAAATATAGTCATACAAAACCAATTACCATGGTGTCATTTTTATATGAGTTTGTTTTTAATGTTATTAATTGGTATTCCTGGTACGGCTAGTTTTATCAGCGAATTTTATTTGTTATCTGCGTTACTCCAAATTCATTTCACGTTAGCAATTATGTTCGGAGCAGGGATGGTGTTATTGGCACTAGCAGTGTTGCATACCTTGCAAGTACATTTTTTTAATCCAAAAACCATTGCGCAACATGCCGCGATAATACCACCTTGGTTGCACAGCATTTGTGTATTGATCATTATATTTAATATAGTTAATGGAATTTACCCATCTATTTTATTGGGTGCAATATCGACTATACAGTGAGGTAAATAGATGTCATTGTCTGAAACAAATGATCTGTCGCCAGTCATTGAAGAAATACTAAAACACATTCCAACAACTTGGCCGTTGCAACAATTTGTTGCTACTAATCCACTATGGGATTTGGTTGATAAATCTATCGAGCAGGTTGTTAGTCAAACATTACTTTCAATGACTAACATACAAATGCTGCTGCCAATAGCAACTTATTGGGGTTACTACAATGAAGGACGAATTAGCGATGTGGCTATCCATCAGGCTATTGCAGAGCATTGTGCTCAGTTAAATCGATCCTTATTCAAAAAATCGGAGGAGGATGCTGTTGTTAAACTGTATCCACAATTGCTCTACAATTTGATGACTGGAAAATCGTATCAGAAAAAATTAATTACATGCTTGAAACTAATAAAAAACGATCCATCAACGTGCAACAGTATTTTATTTTCTGCCCAGATAGCCTCTTATGGTTATGATGATGCGTTAGCATCTATTCAGGATGAGTGCTTAGATTGGTTGGCGTCTTATGTTAATCCAACCACGTTTCAAAAAAAGATGATGACCTATTTTAAGCAGTCAATAAATGATACATATGATTCAAATCATCAATTTTTCAATCTGTGGCATGTGATGATGTTGCATAAAAATAAGCGCTGGAAATCATATTTGATGCAATATTCTAATCATGTAGAAACGTTTATATTGTCTTTGCTAAATGAATTATCGGTGCCAACGGAATGTATTCGCCAGTATTTGTTTGCCATTGTTTGGCAGCTTAAAGGTTGGTGTGGTTATAGTAAATGGCAGCAACAGTATCCCAATAATCCTTATGTTAATTCGCAGGTGCATGTTATTGAAATCATCGCAATATGGCTTGCTTATGAAGTGTTTTGGTTAAAAACCCATGCTAAACAGCTTAATGGCTTTTATCTACGCTATCAACCGGACTGTTATATTGCTGAGGATAATGCTATCCATAACATGTTAGTGGATTGCGTTAATCATGCTTGTCAACAACTCAGCACACAAGCAATTGATGCTGAGACGTTAATTAAACGAACTGATCTGTCAGTGCATCAATTGACTTGGTTGTGGCAGCGGGCTTATGAAATGAATTATCACCAACCACTATATCAAACGTTATTAGCTAAAAAGAATGAAACTCACCAACAACGTAGCACAATAGATCCAACACAACGACGTGATGATTTGCTAACGCCAGCAACAGCACAGTGGGTGTTTTGTATTGATGTGCGCAGTGAAGGGTTTCGACGTCATATAGAACAGGTTGGTAATCATGAAACATTTGGATTTGCTGGCTTTTTTGGGGTTGCGGCTAAACTCAATGATAAGTACCAACACAAAATCACTTGTCAATGTCCTGCGCTGATTGAACCGACACTATTAATTGAGATGTTAAATACAACATCACCTATGTTGCATACTTCAGCAACTGCACTGGTCAATTCGATTGATGCCACTAGAAAAACATTGTTGGCGCCGTTTGCATTATATGAAATGTTAGGGTTTTGGTTTGCATTAGTGTTGATCATTAAAAATTATGCAAATACAGTGTTGCGTCGGGTTCAGCAGGTTAATACTAAACAACTAACTGCTAGCCGATTGCCACAGTTTAAACTGGATACCCTTGATTTGGATAATAGGGTAAACATAGCCATTAATTTGCTTAATGGTATAGGATTAACTCAGAATTTTTCTGAGTTTGTAGTGATATGTGGACATACTGCTACCATTAAAAACAATCCTTATCAGGCGTCGTTAGATTGTGGTGCGTGTGGTGGTAATAGTGGTATGAGTAATGCCATCATTGTTTGCCAACTATTAAATCAACCCGATGTGAGAAAGGCATTAGAAAAACAAAGCATTACTATACCCGGTGCAACTGTGTTTGTTGCTGCGTGTCATGATACTACCACTGACCACATCAATTGGTATGTTGATGTTGCCAATCTTAATCCATCACAACAACACACATTTCGTGCTATTTGCAAAGATGCGATGACTGCAGGTGAGCACTTACGGTATGAACGTTTACGCTCGCTACCAGGTAATCAACATGTATTGAAACGCAGTTGTGATTGGGCAGAATTACTTCCCGAATTGGGTTTAGCCAATAATGCTGCTTTTATCATTGCACCACGTCGACTTACCCAATCATTGAATCTACAAAGGCGAGTATTCTTACATTCCTATGAGGAAGAGCGTGATGTCGATGGCAGTATATTGGAAGCAATTTTATTAGGACCAATGATTGTCGCTCATTGGATTAATAGTCAGTATTATTTTTCTGCAGTTGATCCACAACATTATGCGAGCGGCAATAAAGCTATCCATAATGTGTTAGCTACTATCGGTGTTATTGAAGGTAATCAAAGTGATTTAAAATACGGATTGCCTCATCAGAGTAAACGTATACATGAACCGAAAAGACTGTGTGTATTCATCGATGCTAGCCAACAAAAAATCGACGCAATACTTAAACGGCATCAGTTACTGCAATCGTTAGTTAACGGACGCTGGTTATTTATTAAAAATTTATCCACGAAATCATGATACACAGTTAACTGAGGCTGATGTATACTGGCCTGAGTAATCGACTGATCACTAATGATAAATCGATAATTAATGAGGAACGTTATGAGCAGTGAAAAACCTATTGTTGCTATTGTCATGGGATCTAACAGTGACTGGCAAGTGCTAACACATGCCGCTGAACAGTTACGTATGTTAACTATTCCATATGAAACCGAAATTGTATCTGCACACAGGACACCGGATAAACTGTTTGATTATGCGACCAATGCTGAGTCACGTGGTTTAGAAGTGATTATTGCGGGTGCAGGCGGTGCAGCACATCTGCCTGGGATGTTAGCTTCGAAAACAAGTTTACCTGTGTTCGGTGTGCCTATACCGCTACCTATTTTAAATGGATTAGATTCGTTACTCTCGATTGTACAAATGCCAGCTGGAGTGCCTGTAGGGACGTTGTCAATTGGTAAACCGGGGGCAATCAATGCAGCGTTACTGGCGGCTGCCTGTCTTGCCAATAAGTACCCAGAAATTAAAACGAGTCTACATCGCTATAGACAACAGCAAACACAACAGGTGATTGATAATCCAAAGCCAGGAACTTAACCCATGAGATTAGGCATTTTAGGTGGTGGTCAATTAGCGCGAATGTTGGCATTAGCAGCCTATCCCTTAGCAATTAATACGGTTTGCTTCGATACCGATTCAACTGCATGTGCAGGCGAAGTCACCGAACTGATCACCGCTGATTTTACCGATACATCAGCACTGGATCAGTTTTTAGCAACGGTAGATTGCATTACCTTTGAAACGGAAAATATTCCATTGGCTTGCGCTAATTATATTGCTAGCAAAAAACCTGTTTATCCATCGTTAACGGCATTGGAAATCACTCAAGATAGAGGGCATGAAAAATCATTTTTGGCATCGTTAACCATTCCTACTGCTTCTTTTATCTGTGTTGATACGCAAGCGCAGTTAGTGCAAGCAGTGGCTGAACTGGGGTTGCCTGCAATACTAAAAACAAGGCGGTTTGGATACGATGGTAAAGGACAATGTGTTATTCGCTCAGAACAGGATATATCAAATAGTTATGACAGACTGCAAACTCAATCATTAATCGTAGAGCAATTGGTTACGTTTGAATGTGAATTGTCAATTATTGCTGTGCGTAATAAACACGGTGACACAGTGTTTTATCCACTTGTTCGCAATCACCATGAGCAGGGGATCTTGCGTTTTTCTGAAGCTCCATTTGATAATCCTGCATTGCAAGAAGCGGCGCAGGATTATGCGATAAAAATTTTAAATAAACTGCAGTATGTTGGGGTGATTACAATCGAATTTTTTTATGATGGGAACCAATTAATTGTTAATGAAATAGCACCTCGTGTGCATAACTCTGGACATTGGACCATTGAAGGTGCGTATACTAGCCAATTTGAAAATCACTTGCGTGCTCTATTTGATTTGCCATTGGGTAGTACGAAACAGATGGGGCATTGTTTATTAATAAATTGTATTGGTGACATGCTGCCAGCAACATCGTGTTTATCTGTGCCAGGAACGCATTATCATGCCTATGGGAAATCCCCTCGGCCAGGGCGTAAGTTAGGCCATGTTAATTTAGTCGAAGCTGATGAAAGCTGCTACATTAAAAGTAAAGAAATATTAAACAATATACTATTATAAAGTAAGTTAAGTGATTACGCTGCAGCTAGACTATAAGCATAATCTTGAGTTTTTAAATAGTCCTTAAGAATAGGTAGCAATTCTCTATTTTGATCAATCATACTTAATATGTCTGGATATATTGCTATATCTGTTTCTAATTTATCATAAATATCTGCAGCTTTTTGATGAATGGCATCTATAATCATTGATTCCCATCCCATTTTGGGTAAAAGCATTTCGTGTTCATATCCAGTGCCAAAATGTTGTTTAACAAAAATATCAATAGCTTCTTTTTTGGTAAATGCTTGGATCAGGCGTCGTTCTGGTTTAAACAAATCTACATTAAGATCAGTAATGCTAGATGCTGAGTTCAGCATGCTGTCAGCAATAGATTTAGCAAGAATGGGTGCTAATTGAAGGCCAATGCGATATGTACCAGTTAATACCCACAGGTTTTTCATCGACGTGCGCCCAATCAGTGGAAATGTATCCATGGTAACTGGCCGATTGCCAACTTGGTATTTAACCATACTCTTATTATGCAAAGTATGATTAATTTGCTCCATTGCTCGTTTTAATAGGTAGTAAACATCTCGGATCCTGGGTTCTACTGTTGGCCCTAATATGCAAGTATTCGATGCGCCCATATACAAGTAGTCTGCTTGTTTATCGGTTGGCAATATATGAACTCCGCATGCATTGGCACGATTAGGGGTTCGAATAACTGATTGTACTGGTATTTTATTGCGAGTGTTACGAAATATGGCCGAGCAACCGAGACCAGCGAATACTTTAGGAATACGTTTTGCTATATCGGGTATTTTGTCGAGTAACGCTTGCGAGTAAGCGCCTGCAGCTAGCAAAATCTTATCACCCACTAAGGTAGTACCGCTATCAGTAATGACATGTTTGACTTTTTCTGAAGAATAAGAAAAATCAACGGCGATTTCGTCAATCATAACCACATTTTTCTGTCGAAGGAAAGCAGACAATCCATTGAGTAATTCAGCAGGATTAATAGCACCTTCCTTAGGCAGAAATAGTGATTTGAATGGACGACATGTTTCTATTGGAGATAGGCCAGGAATATTATTCGGATCGACAGTTTCAAAAGGTGCGTTATATTGATTTAATGCAGTTAAAATCGCATTAAAGTTATCATTTTCATATTGTGCTGTTTCTGTGTTTGAAATAATAAATGTCCCGGGTCGGGTACTGATTTTTAACTGTTCAGGTAAGTATTGATTTAATTCATTTAGCCAATCTGGCCATACTTTAAGAGCTTTGAATGACATGTCTAAAACAGCGCGACCATACATGGACAATAACGTAGCTTCGGTTACTTCGCTGAAGCAACCCAACATAGCACCTGCGGCCAATGTCGCACTACCCTTTTGACTAGATGGTCCTACAATTGCAATGCGTATATTTGGTGCTGATTTGGTAAGTTCAAGCGCGCTCGACATGGCAAGTATACCATTTCCTAGGATAATTACGTCAAACTGTTGCATGTTGTGTCCCCTTAATGCGTAGTGCCAAATCCTAATAATTGCTTATTAATAGTATTAATTCTCTTAATCTAGCATGTGTATTGTAGTTTTGCTAGACTTTATTTTCCTTGATTTATATTGAATTATCTAAAGTCTAGTGCAGCAACGGAGTTATGTGTGTCTTTAAAAATACTATGGAAAAAGGTAGATAACTTTTTACAGGTACAATTTGTAAAGACGGAAAATATTGTTATCTTATTTAGTGTTTTTGGTTTAACAGTAATCTTATTATTTTATTTAATTAATATTGGTCTTTATAAAGATAAGGCAGTGTATGATAGTATTGGTCTACGTATCACCATGTCTGTAATGCACGCTTGCTTGGCATTAAAAAATTACTGGCCAAAAAGCATTCGTCGCTGGTTACCGTTATGTTGGTATTTATCACTTTTATTTGCGTTGCCATACTTTTTCACTTTAATGATGTTGAAAAACCACATGGCGGCCCCTTGGATTTTAAATTGGTTAGCAAAAGTCATTTTGATGATCATCATAACCGATTGGATTTTATATGCAGTTTTATTGACGATTGGAATGTCACTAGCGTGGTTAGTATTTAGTTTAACTTCACCAATCGGTTTTGTGTTTAATCCAGGTACATTGACTGCTGTAGATATTATTAATACATTTGTAACTAGCATCGTGATCGGTCTTATCTTTTCTAGAAGAAAAACCATTTATCAAGATACAACATTGGCTGCTGAGAAAGCACGCACAGATAGTATGCGTCTTGTGAGTGCGAGCATTGCACATGAATTAAGAACACCATTGCAGTCAATTAAATTGTTGGCAAAGGGACTTAAAAGTTATCTACCTAAGTTAACAGAAACATACAATATTGCTAAGCAACACAAGTTGGATATTCCAGCTGTTAGTAAGCAGCATATTGATGTAATCACAAGAGGTGCTAATACCATTAGTTTGCAAGTTGATCACTCAATGCTAGTTATTGATATGCTACTGGGAAATCTTTCTTTTAAAAATATTGAGCGTGCTAATTTCCAAGTGTGTTCAATTGCAAAATGTATTGATGATGCACTGAATGTATACCCATTTTCTCGCAATGAGCGTGAGTTAATAACATGGGATCCTGAGATTGATTTTGTTTTTTCAGGATCAGCTAACTTAGTGATTCAAGTATTATTTAACTTAATTAAAAATGCGCTATATATTATTAAAGCGACGGGTCGTGGTAACATCAAGATACAGTTACAGCGAGGAGAAACGTTTAATAAGTTATTTTTTGAAGATACTGCAAAAGGGATCCAACCTGAGAGTTTATCCCATATTTTCGATAAATTTTTTACTAAAGACACTGCACATGGTGCCGGAATCGGATTGGCTTTTTGTAAAATGAGCATGAAGAAACACGGTGGGGATATTACTTGTCTGTCAGAATATGGTAAATATACGCGATTTATTCTTGCATTCCCAGTACTTGATTTAGCCACCGATTGGGAGCAAAATGCGATGTCATAGCTGTTAGGTTACTGTTCTAACAACTGAGAAATCGCTTCGATTTCAACAATTAATGGAGTAATGTGCATGTTTAAAACGAGTATCCCCTGCTGTTATTTTCCGACAAAAGTTATCATCATCGATGACAACCCAGATTTTTCAGATCACTTGTTGTTAGCATTTGGTGCTGACTTTCAGTGTGATGCGTTTACTTCACCTAAAGAAGCACTTGCTTATCTGAAGCAGCAGGGTGATGCGGTCAAAGCATTATTTGCTAAGCATATCTCGATGTCACCTGATCAAACTAGCTTATCCAGTCTATCGATTGATGTTGATGTGGCGTCAGTATGCAGAGAAATTTACAGTCAAGCTGTACGCTTTGATCGGCCGGTTGTATTGATTGTTGATTATTCAATGCCAGAAATGAATGGGCTTGAATTTTGCCAACAGTTATCTGATTTACCTTATCAAAAAATAATATTAACCGGAGAAGCTGATAACGACTTTGCAGTAGATGCGTTTAACCAAACAAATATCCAACGTTTTGTGAAAAAAGAAGATTATAATTGCTTTGAAAAATTAACCGATTATGTGCAGGAATTAAATATCGAGTATTTTACTCAGTTATCTCAAAGTATGTTTGATATGCTGGGTGCTAACGAGCCTAACAGAAAAAGTTTATTGTGTAGTGAAGCATTTATCGATTTATTTAATCGCATTATTGCAAAACACAATATTGTTGAGTTTTATTTGATTGATAATTCAGGTAGCTATTTATTGCTAGATAGTAAGGGTAACCGTTTTGAGTTGATTGTTAGAACTGAAGAAGACATGCGTTCATTTCAAGAGCTTGCCGAAGATGAAGGGCTACATGCTATGGCAGAATCAATTGCAAATCGTAAGAAGATGCCACATATGTTAGTATGGCAAGATAGATTATGTCCTGCATCAGATTGGATTTTGCATGATGTAACATTATTGCAAAATGCAGATGATAATTATTTTTATGCGTTGCTCAAAGATACCGATTCTGCTGCTAACGACAATCTAGCTAAACAAATGCCGATTTCTTACGAGGCACATTTGCGCACAATTTAAGTGGCTCCCCGAGACGGACTCGAACCGCCGACCCGGTGGTTAACAGCCACCTGCTCTACCAGCTGAGCTATCGGGGAATAATATTAGTGCCAACTGAGGCGGCTATACTACTGACTCCCTGAAACTAGGTCAAGCATTGCTGCCATTAAGCAGTAATGGTGCGTGCTAAGCGTGTCATTGCGTCTTCTAGTATTGCCATACTGGTTGCGAATGAAATACGAATGCAGCCTGGATTACCGAATGCAGAACCAGGCACCACAGCAAGTCCTGCCTCAGCAAGCAAATAGTCACAAAAAGCCACATCATCGGCTAATCCTTTGCGCTGAATGCATGCTGATACATCCGGAAAACTATAAAACGTACCATCTGATGCCAGACACCGTACGTCTGGGATGTGTGATAATTGATTGAAAACAAAATCATGGCGTTGTTTAAAGGCATCACACATAGTAACCACGATACGTTGATCACCATTTAGTGCAGCTACTGCCGCGGCTTGTGAAATCGATGTCGGGTTAGAAGTACTTTGCGATTGTATTTTTTTCATGGCGCCAATTAATTCAGCTGGGCCAGCGGCATACCCAATACGCCAGCCTGTCATTGCATATGCTTTTGAAATCCCATTGAGTACGATAGTTTGTGGATATAGCCGCGGCTCTGCCATGACAATGTTAGCAAAGGGTTCATCTGTCCATAAGATATGTTCATACATATCATCGGTTGCAATCAAGACAGTTGGATGTGCACGTAATACCTCAGCCAATCCACGCAGTTCTGTTGATGAGTATGTCTTTCCAGATGGATTAGATGGACTATTTAATACAACTAAACGTGTACGTTTAGTGATAGCGGCGTTTAACTGTTCCGGTGTGATTTTATAATCGTTATCAATAGTGGTTGGTAAAATAACCGGTTTGGCACCAGCGAGTATCGCCATGTCTGGATAAGATACCCAATACGGTGCGGGGATAATGATTTCATCGCCTGGATTTAATAGTGCCTGGCATAGATTAAAAAAACTTTGCTTACCACCACAAGAAACTAAGACTTGATTTAACGCATAATCTAATTGATTGTCTCGTTTAAATTTATCGATGATGGCTTGCTTTAGTTCAACAATGCCATCAACAGCGGTGTATTTAGTAAAACCGGCATTGATGGCGTCGATAGCGGCTTGGCAAATTGGTTCAGGGGTATTGAAATCCGGTTCGCCAGCGCCCAGCCCAATAATGTCTTTGCCACTGGCGCGTAATTCAGCGGCTTTGTTAGTCACTGCCAGGGTAGGGGATGGTTTGATGGCTTGTACACGTTCAGATAGGGTAATAGGCATGAAATACTCCAGTTACAATTAACTTATTGTTTAAAGGCTAATTCTAACATGTGTGTTTCAAAGTACTAGATTGATTTTTTAAGCGGACTTTTTCTACAAAATACGTTAGAATATGCGCAATTTTTCCAACTAAAAAGTCGTTATAAGTCATTAAGGAGCGGGTTAGCAATGAATACAAGATTAGTATGGGTACGCAACGTCATCATTGGGCTTGGATTTGCTTGGTTAGTAACAGGCTGTATGCCACCGACTAATCCGGATAGTTATACAGCTTATGACGCAGGGATGAAGGCCAATGTATATCAAGGTGTGATTGTAGATATACGTCAGGTCACATTGGAAGGAGGCACGGATGTCGGAGCACCGATTGGTGCAGTCGTTGGTGGTGTTGGTGGTTCATTTATTGGTAGTAGAGATGCTCCCAATGTGGTAGGCGCATTAGGTGGTGCATTAGTTGGTGGTATCGCTGGATATTATATTGATAAGTCACTGACAACACGTGATGCATTACAATACATTATCAAATTAGATAACAGTAAAACGGTTGCGGTTGTTCAAGGTAAACAACCCGCATTAGCTAATGGTCAACGGGTATTAGTATTATTTGATCGTCGTAAAACCCGTGTGGTACCAGATAATACCCTGGTAGAATCCGTTAAGACGACTGTTGTTAAGAAAACAGTGATTAAACCGGTAAGTGGGCCAGTTATACAGCAAACAATTATCCAGCCAGTAACCACACCAATTGTACAACAGACTGTTATTAAACCAGTGAATAGGCCAATTTTACATAAAACAGTAATCCGACCAACCAATAAGCATGTAAAAACTGCATTTAAACAAAAACAACACATCAGTAAAAGTAAATCAACAAAATCATCAACCATAACGAATACTTCATCCTCAAAAACATCATTTAAACAAACACAGTCAACAAAAAAAGTAATTCATTCCACCAAAAAAACAAAAACCACACAGAAAAAAATTAAAGTAAGTTATTAATAGCAGTGTTTTACTTAGTACTAGCAAGTACATATCAACATTGCTATTTAATGTCATTAGGAAGTGATAGTTGAGTAAAACATTTGATTTGCAATCGCAGTTTAAGCCGGCAGGCGATCAGCCTGCTGCAATTACCCAATTGTTAGCAGGGATTAATGACGGGTTGGCGCACCAAGTGTTGTTAGGGGTGACCGGTTCTGGAAAGACATTTACAATTGCTAATGTAATTGAACACAGCAAACGCCCAACATTGATGTTAGCCCCAAATAAAACGTTAGCCGCACAACTGTATGGTGAAATGAAAACATTTTTCCCAAACAATGCGGTAGAATATTTTGTTTCATATTATGATTACTATCAACCAGAAGCCTATGTGCCATCTTCTGATACCTTTATTGAAAAAGATGCCTCTGTTAATGAGCACATCGAGCAAATGCGTTTATCGGCAACCAAGGCATTATTAGAACGCGAAGATGCTATCATTGTTGCCACAGTGTCAGCCATTTATGGATTGGGTGATCCACAAGCGTATTTAAAAATGGTATTGCATTTACATCGTGGTGATGAAGTGGATCAGCGAAACATCTTACGGCGCTTAGCTCAATTACAATATACGCGTAATGACACTGATTTTCGGCGTGCAACTTATCGTGTCAAAGGCGATGTCATCGATATTTTTCCTGCAGAATCGGATAGTGAAGCAGTGCGTATCGAATTATTTGGCGATGAAATTGATAATATCAGTTATTTTGATCCGTTAACCTTAAAAAAATTACGTCAAGTACCGCGTGTTACCATTTATCCGAAATCACATTATGTCACCCCACGACAAACGATTTTGGATATGATCGATGCAGTAAAAATAGAATTAAAGCAACGATTAGATCAGTTGCATGATGTAAACAAATTGGTTGAAGCGCAACGTTTAGCACAACGAGTGCAATATGATATTGAAATGATGGTTGAGTTAGGTTATTGCTCTGGCATTGAAAATTATTCACGTTATTTATCTGGGCGAAATCCAGGTGAACCGCCACCAACACTTATTGATTATTTACCTTCTAATGCGTTAATTGTTATCGATGAATCGCATGTTACCGTACCACAATTAGGTGCAATGTATCGTGGTGATCGTGCACGTAAACAGACATTAGTGGAATACGGTTTTCGTTTGCCATCGGCACTGGACAATCGGCCATTACAATTTGAAGAATTCGAAGAATTAAGCTCGCAAGTAATTTATGTATCAGCAACACCTGGTCCGTATGAACTAGCCAAAACCGATGATGTGGTAATCGAACAAGTGGTACGACCGACTGGATTGCTTGATCCACAAATTGACATTAAACCTGCTACAACCCAAATTGATGACTTATTATCTGAAATTAAAACACGGGTGACACAACAGCAGCGGGTATTAGTCACTACATTAACCAAACGTATGGCAGAAGATTTAACTGAATTTCTAACCGAACAAGGTATTAAAGTGCGTTATTTGCATTCAGATGTTGATACCGTTGAACGTGTGGAAATTATCCGTGATTTGCGCGCCGGTGTCTTTGATGTGTTAGTTGGAATTAATTTATTACGCGAAGGTTTAGATATGCCAGAAGTCTCATTGGTAGCGATTTTAGATGCCGATAAAGAAGGCTTTTTACGATCGGAGCGTTCATTGATCCAAACCATGGGTCGCGCTGCACGCAATTTACATGGCAGAGCGATTTTATATGCTGATCGTATTACCGGATCAATGCAACGCGCGATCGATGAAACCAATCGGCGTCGTGTCAGACAACAAGCGTATAACCAACAACACAATATCACCCCAACAGGGATCAAAAAGGCGGTGAATGACATCTTGGAAGGCGCACGTACTACGCAAAGTGATAGTGCACATTATTATGCAGACCGTGCTAAGCAATTGGCAGCGTATGCGGGTTTATCTAGAGCAGAGTTAATCAAACAAATTGATAAACTGGAGCAGGCGATGTATACCCATGCGCAGCAATTGGAATTCGAACAAGCTGCCAATATCCGCGATCAAATCCATGCAATCGAAAAAGCATTTTTGGGTGTGGTCGATAAGGAATGAGTAACAGTAAAAATACTGACCGGCATTGTCAATAACCGCATAGATTTCTACGTAAGTTATTGCGATAATATGGCTCGCACATATACTAGGTAGTTAACTAAATTGATATCAAGCCCCATTGCGTCTGATCACACTCGCTTATTAGCCATGTATGAACTCATGGTACAAAGCCGTTTATTAGAAGAACGGCTGATTAATATGTTCAAACAAGGCCATGGCTTTTTTTGGATTGGCGGGCCTGGTGAAGAAGCATTTAATGTGCCGCTGGGTTTGCAAATCAATAAGGGTCAGGGGATTGAGCACGATTTTTTACATTTGCATTACCGTTCTAATGCGGTGTTGTTAGCAATGGGTATGGATCCCATCGAACCGATCCGACAAATGCGTAATACCGCAACGGATACCCACAGTGGTGGACGTAACTTTTGTGGGCATTCATCAAAAGCTGAATGGAATTTGGTGCCAATCACGTCACCGATAGAAACCCAATATGTCACGGCGATTGGTACTGGCATTGCGCAACGTAAACCGGGGTGTCAAGGGATCACGATTGTCTCTGGCGGTGATGCGGGTACTGCAGAAGGTGATTTTGCCTCGTGCATGGTGTGGGCAACCCGTCCAGGACAAGAATTACCAATCCTGATGATCGTCACCAATAACTACACCGGCATTTCAACGCCGTATGCCGAACAGCATAGTGAACAATACATTGCAGATCGCGGTAAGGCATTTGGTATCAAAACAAATGTTGTTGATGGTAATGATGTGTTGGGATCGTATCAAGCCATTGCTGATGCAATGGCGTATGTGCGTGAGCAGCGCAAACCGTTTTTATTAGAAGCCAAGGTATCACGTTTATATGGGCACAGTTCAGCAAGTGGTGCTAACGCTCACCCAGAGGAGGATCCGATTACCCATTTTGCAACCCAGTTATGTAAACAAGGTATATTAGATCAACCTAAAATCGATGTGATTCATGATAACTATCAACAGCAGTTAAGCCGATTAGTGCAACAGGTATTAACCGAACCGTTGCCGGATCCAACCAGTATTTTTGATCATGTGTATTGGCAACAAACGGGGAAAATCAGTTAATGGCAACCTATGCACAAGCGGTTAGAATGGCATTGCATTATGCGGAAACTCATTTAGGGTTAAGTCATGTGTTTGGGCAAGATGTTGGGCCACCGTTAGGTGGCGTGTTTACCATGACTCAAGGTTTAACGACGGCATGGAATAGTCCATTGGATGAGCGCGGGATCATTGGTGCGGCGATGGGACTGGCAATGGCTGGCGAGCGTTGTGTAGCTGAAATTCAATTTTGTGATTATATCTATAATACAATCGATTTATTAAAATTAGCCGGTAATACCTGTTGGTCATCTAATGGGGCATGGCATTTACCGATGACAGTGATGACACCAGTGGGCAGTGGTATTCGCGGTTCGATT
Source organism: Gammaproteobacteria bacterium (assembly GCA_965116795.1). Taxonomy (GTDB): domain Bacteria; phylum Pseudomonadota; class Gammaproteobacteria; order JAJFKG01; family JAJFKG01; genus JAJNDI01. The sequence continues at coordinate 2,139,843 of OZ220716.1, read as the reverse complement.
TACCATTCACATTCGTTTGATGCAACAATGACGCATATCCCCGGTTGGAAAACGGTGATCCCATCGAATCCAAAAGATGCATATGGATTGATGTTGGCATGTTTGCACGATCCCAATCCGACCATGTTTTTGTTACCTAAGGCATTAATTTACAGCAAAGGCGGTGATCCGATCCCGGGTGAGCCGCCGTTAGATCGAACTAGTAGCAAACAATTACATGAAATGATCGACAAACCCGTTGATCCAGACATCGCTAAACAGTGGCAACCCACCTGGCCAACAGGATTAACCGATTATACAGTTGAGATTGGCAAAGGCAGTATTGTCCATTCCGGCGATGATATTACCGTTGTCAGTTATGGACGCACGTTACCATTGTGTGTGCAAGTAGCCACTGAATTAGCTCAGCAAGGGATCACTGTTGACGTGATCGATCTACGTTCGTTATGGCCATATGATTGGGAGTTAATCGCCACATCGATCTTAAAAACCCATTGTGTAGTGTATGTGAATGAAGATACTGAAGTGACTAATTTCGGTGAACACTTAATACGACGCACGGTTGATGAATTGTTTTATGATTTATTAGCTAAACCGCGATTATTGGCTGGTGAATTTATTCCGGGGATTGGATTGGCTGATTCGCTGGAACAAGCCAGTGTGCCGCAGCTAGGATCCATTCGTGAGGCAATTCATGCAGTATGCACTGAAAAACAACAATGGCAATAACGCGTATAGTGAAAACGCTTTGAGTATAGTAACTAGCAATGTTAAAATCGCTGCCGCTTTAAGATTCAGTTTAGGCACGTAGCTCAGTGGTAGAGCACCACCTTGACATGGTGGTGGTCGGTGGTTCGATCCCACTCGTGCCTACCAATTGGTTAGTGTTGTCTCTTATTGTGCCATTGTTCGGAGTAGCTTAATGCCAATTATTACCTTACCAGATAATTCAACTCGTCAATATTCGCAGTCAGTGAGCGTCACCGATGTCGCGGGCGATATTGGTGCGGGTTTGGCCAAAGCCGCATTGGCAGGTCGAGTGAATGATGTCTTAGTGGATACCCGTTATCTCATCGAGTCAGATGCCACACTTGCGATCATCACAGCAAAAGATGAAGCAGGCTTAGACATATTACGTCATTCGACTGCACACTTGCTCGCGCAAGCAGTTAAACAATTGTTTCCCAGCGCGCAAGTAACAATTGGGCCAGTGATTGAAGACGGTTTTTATTATGATTTTGCTTTTGAGCGTTCATTTACCCCAGATGATTTAACTCAAATCGAAGCTAAGATGGCAGCATTAGCAAAGCAAAAGTTAGCAGTGACCCGTGAAGTATGGGAACGTGATGATGCCATTGCATTTTTCTTAGAGCAAGGTGAAGACTATAAAGCACAGATCATTCGTGATTTGCCAGAAGGGGAAACTATTACATTATACCGTCAAGGTGAGTTTGTTGATTTGTGTCGCGGACCACATGTGCCTCACACCGGTTTTTTGCACGCATTTAAGTTAACAAAACTCGCCGGTGCTTATTGGCGTGGTGATTCAAACAATGACATGCTACAACGTATTTACGGCACCGCTTGGCCAGATAAAAAGGCATTAGCTGCTTATTTGCATCGTCTAGAAGAAGCGGAAAAACGCGATCATCGACGCATTGCTAAAATTCAAGATTTATTTCATTTACAAGAAGCGGCACCGGGTAATGTATTTTGGCATGAAAACGGTTGGACACTGTTTTTAACCATGCAGAATTATATTCGTACCCGTTTGGCGGCGCACGGTTACATTGAAGTCAACACCCCCGAATTAGTTGATCAATCGTTATGGGAACAATCAGGGCATTGGGAGAAGTTCGGTAAAGAAATGTTTGTTACCGAAACTGAACAGCGCCTGTATGCCATTAAGCCGATGAATTGCCCGTGCCATATTCAAATCTTTAATCAAGGGTTGAAGAGCTATCGTGATTTACCGATCCGTATGGCAGAGTTTGGCAGTTGTCATCGCAATGAGCCGTCTGGCACCTTGCATGGGTTAATGCGGGTACGTCATTTTACCCAAGATGATGCACATATCTTTTGTACCCCAGGGCAATTGCAAACTGAAGCACAAGCCTTTATTCAATTATTATTAGAAGTGTATCGGGATTTTGGCTTTACCGATTTGATTATCAAATTGTCACTGCGCCCTAACGAGCGTTTTGGTGATGACAGTGTTTGGGATCAAGCTGAAAAGGCATTAGCAGATGCCTTAGATGCAGCTGGATTACCCTGGGAACCGTCACCGGGGGAAGGGGCGTTTTATGGGCCCAAGATCGAATTCTCATTAAAGGATTGTTTAGGACGGGTGTGGCAGTGCGGCACGTTACAGCTCGATTATGTGCTGCCGCAACGCTTGCAAGCGACCTACATTGCGGAAGATGGCAGTAAACAAACGCCGGTGATTTTGCATCGTGCTGTGTTAGGTACAATTGAACGTTTTATGGGGATTTTGCTCGAGCATCACGCTGGAAAATTGCCGTTGTGGCTAGCGCCTGTTCAAATAGTAATCATGTCGATTGCCGACAGGCATGCTGATTATGCCAAGTCTATCCAGGAATACTTAAAAAAACGTGAGATTAACGCCAAATTAGACTTGAGAAATGAGAAGGTTGGCTTTAAAATCCGCGAGCATACATTGCGCCATGTGCCTTATCAAATTGTTATTGGTGATCAAGAACAGCAAGCAGGGACCCTTGCCTTGCGTGCATTAGATGGCACTGATTGCGGTTCGATGACAGTAGAGGCGTGTGCTGATAGATTATTAACTGAAATTGACGGTAAAACATAATTGATAGAGCACAATGCGCTAGAAAAAAGGAGACATAACGATTAGCGATAAAAAAGTGCGGAAGAATGAGCAAATTCATGCACGGGAAGTTAGGCTTATTGATGTGCAAGGAGAGCAAGTCGGTATCGTATCAATTGATCAAGCGCTACAAGCTGCTGATGCAGCCGGTGCCGATTTAGTTGAGATTTCACCAAACGTTGAGCCGCCAGTCTGTCGAGTGATGGATTACGGTAAGTTTTTATTTGAGAAAAATAAACGCGATACCGCGGCGCGTAAAAATCAACGTCGTACGCGTGTAAAAGAAATTAAGTTTCGCCCAGGTACCGAAGAAGGTGATTATCAAGTTAAGTTGCGTAATGCATTAGCGTTTCTTGATGCGGGCGACAAAGTAAAAGTAACGGTGCGTTTTCGTGGCCGTGAAGTCGCTCACCGTGATTTGGGAATGAAATTATTAGCGCGTTTGCAACAAGATATTGATGAAGTTGCGCAAGTAGAGCAAGCGGCAAAAATGGAAGGCCGGCAAATGGTGATGGTGGTTGCACCAAAACGTCGCAAGTGAGCATGAAATATAGTGTAAGTTGGAGTAGAAAATGCCAAAGTTAAAAACAAGTCGCGGTGCGGCAAAACGTTTTAAACTCACTAAAAGTGGGAATGTGAAACACCGTCAAGGGTTTCGTAGTCATATTAATACTCACAAAAGTGCAAAGCGCATGCGTCAATTGCGTGCGTTAAAAGTATTGAAAGCATGTGATGCTAAGTTAGTACGCCGCATGTTAAATATAAAGTGATAAAGATTGAGGTAACATTATGGCCAGAGTAAAACGCGGTGTGCAAGCGCATGCCAAACATAAAAAAGTAATGGATCAAGCAAAAGGGTATTACGGTGCGCGTAGTCGTGTTTACCGTGTAGCTACCCAAGCGGTAACTAAGGCCGCGCAATATGCTTATCGGGATCGCAAACAACGTAAGCGTCAATTTAGAGGTTTATGGATCATCCGTATTAACGCAGCTGCACGTGAACACGGTTTATCCTACAGTCGTTTTATGGCTGGCTTAAAGAAAGCACAGATTGATATCGATCGAAAATTATTGGCTGAGTTGGCTGTCTTCAATAAAGAGGCATTTGCTGCATTAGCAGACAGCGCAAAACAAAATTTGGCAGCATAACAGTAATTACTGCATAGTCGTGCGCGCTAAATATAATATGCCCAAGTAAGACAAGTCTGTAACAATGTGGCAACTTGAAAGTTGAAGGGTAATGATGGAAAAATTGCATGCCATCCTAGACGACGCATTGCAAGCGGTAGCCGCAGCAACCGACAGTGACACACTCGATGCAGTACGTGTACGTTATTTCGGTAAAAAAGGTGAGATAACCGCATTACTAAAAAATCTACAACAACTTCCTGCTAGTGAACGATCAACAGCTGGCCAAGCCATTAATCAAGCCAAACAACAATTACAGCAAGCTATTGCTGATAAGCAGCAATTGTTTGCTGAAGCAGCGCTGCAACGTGAATTACAAGCAGAAGCCATCGATATTACCATGCCGGGTGCTGGACAACACCAAGGCAGTTTGCATCCGATTACCCATATACTACAGCGCTTTGAAGCCATTTTTTCACAATTGGGATTTGCAACCGCAACCGGTCCTGAAATTGAAGATGAATACCATAATTTTACGGCGTTAAATATTCCGCAAGATCATCCAGCACGTGCGATGTGTGATACGTTTTATTTTGCTGATGGCACGTTATTACGTACGCATACCTCACCGGTGCAAGTGCGTACCTTACAGCGCGATGGCGTACCTATTCGCATCATTGCGCCAGGACGGGTATATCGTAGTGATTCTGATTTAACTCATACCCCAATGTTTCATCAAGTAGAAGGGTTAATGGTGGATGAGTCGGTTAGTTTTGCTGATCTAAAAGGCATATTGCAGCAGTTTTTAACCTTATTTTTTGCCAAAGATAAATTGCCGGTGCGTTTTCGTGCATCGTATTTCCCGTTTACTGAACCATCTGCTGAAGTGGATATTGGGTGTGTACAGTGTGATGGCAAGGGTTGTCGTGTTTGTTCACACACTGGTTGGTTAGAGATATTAGGCTGTGGCATGGTGCATCCCAATGTGTTGACGGAATCAAATATTGATCCAACACGTTACAGTGGTTTTGCATTTGGTTTGGGCATCGAGCGGTTAGCGATGTTGTATTATGGCATTGGTGATTTGCGTTTGTTTTTTGAAAATGATGTGCGTTTCTTACGTCAGTTTTAAGTGGGTATCATATAAATGCGATTATCATATAACTGGTTACGTCAATGGGTAGATATTCCCGTTACCCTTAATCAACTGACTGAAAAGCTCAGTGTGGTTGGTTTAGAAGTGGATCACGTATCACCGGCTAGTGGTGAATTTACCAATGTTATTGTAGGTAAGATCATCGATGCAGCACCGCATCCAAATGCGAATAAATTAAAAGTGTGTCAAGTTGCAGTAGCTGAAGGTACTACACACACGATTGTGTGTGGGGCACCCAATGCACGCGAGGGTTTATCGGTAGCAGTGGCATTAGTTGGCGCACATTTACCTGGCGGGATTAACCTCAAAGCGGCTAAATTACGCGGCGTTGCTTCATACGGTATGTTATGTTCTGCTGCTGAATTGGGTTTGGCTGATAGCAGCGATGGAATTTTGGCATTACCCGATGATGCGCCGTTAGGGATCCCACTTGTCGATTATCTACAACTCGATGACACGATTATTAATATTGATTTAACCCCTAATCGTGGTGATTGTTTGAGTGTGCTTGGGGTTGCGCGAGAAGTGAGCGCGCTATACAAACAACCTATACAGTTTCCAGAGTTTACAAAGCTTACTTCAACTGCTAATACAACATTCACTGTTGACGTGCAAACTAACAATGCATCATGCCCACGGTACCTCGCACAAGTGATCCGTAACGTAGACAGCACAGCAACCACTCCAGTGTGGTTACAAGAAACGTTACGTCGTTGTGGGCTGCGTTCGATTCATCCGATTGTCGATGTGACTAACTATGTGATGTTAGCCTTAGGTCAACCGTTACATGCATTTGACTTCAACAAACTAACGGGCAACATCAATGTGCGCTACGCATCACCTAATGAAATATTGGTCTTACTTGATGGACAAACCCTGACGTTATCAACAGATGATGTGGTTATTGCCGATGAGCAACGTGCATTGGCATTGGCCGGTATTATGGGTGGGCAACACAGTGCTGTCGACAATCAGACTACAGCGATTGTGTTAGAAAGTGCACATTTCCAACCCCAGTTAATTGGCCGTAGTGCGCGCTGCCACAACTTGCAAACCGATTCATCTTACCGTTTTGAACGCGGTGTCGATCCAATATTACCGGAAAAAGCATTGGCATTGGCAACACAATTATTGCAAGAGATTGTAGGTGGTGACATTGAATCGGTTATCGATGTCAGTACACCCGCTGAATTACCAGAAAATCCTTGGATTGATATAACCCAACAACAGATAACCACGTGGCTTGGGTTTGATATTAGTACAGAATCCATTGAATCGATATTAACGCAATTAGGGTTTAGCGTAGATAATGCACATCAATACCGCGTGCAAGCACCGAGTCATCGTTTTGATGTGACGTGTAGTGCGGATGTCTTAGAAGAAATTGCTAGGATATATGGCTATGATCAAATTCCAGCGCAGTTACCACAAGCACACTTAACGGCGCATCCACTGCCAACTAACATTGTGCCAACCCATCGCTTTAGTCAATTGTTAGCAGACAGAGGTTATCATGAAGTGATTACCTATAGCTTTGTCGATCCTGAGTTGCAATCACAATTATTTCCCGACGCACCAACATTAGAATTGGTTAACCCGATTGCTGCACAATTGCGCAGTATGCGCCTTAGTCTATGGCCAGGGTTATTAACCACATTGCAATATAACCAACGTCATCAACAAACTCGGTTGCGCTCGTTTGAAACAGGCGCATGTTTTTCCAAGACTAAAACACATCAATGGCAGCAGCAACCAATGCTGGCCGGTGTGATTATTGGTACTGCCTATCCGCCAGTGTGGTGTAATCACACCACGCCCAGTGATTTTTATCACCTCAAAGGCGATGTCGATGCTCTGTTTGCATTAACCCACTCACCAAATAAGCTACGTTATTTACCTACAACATCAAGTGTGTTACATCCTGGACAGGCAGCTGATATATATTGTGGTGATACCTATCTGGGTGCGATGGGTGCGCTGCACCCAAAATTGATTAAGCAATTAAAAATAGACGGCGTGCCATTTCTATTTGAATTATCCTTGTCTATACTGGAGAAGACGCAAGTCACTCAATTTGCTGGGTTATCCAAATTCCCAGCGATTCGACGCGACATTGCACTTTTAGTGGACAAATCGATTTCGTTTGCGCAAATCAGTGAGAAAGTGCTTGAAAATGCGGGAGATTTATTGAAAAATGTTGAATTATTTGATGAATATACCGGGGAAGGGATCCCGTTAGGGCAAAAGAGTGTAGCGTTAGCACTAACGCTACAGCATGCACAGCGGACGTTGGTTGATGAAGAAGTCAATGTGTTTATACAGCGCATAATTGATTGTTTAGCAACAGCGTTCAATGCCAGTTTAAGACAATAAGGGAAGTAGTTCATGAGTGCGTTGACTAAAGCGGATATGGTAGAATCCATTACACGTAGTCTTGGTTTGAACAAACGTGAAGCCAAGGATTTAGTAGAATTATTTTTCGAAACCATTCGCGCTGAATTGGTAACCGGCAATTCAGTGAAATTATCTGGCTTCGGTAATTTTGAAACGCGTGATAAAAACGCTCGTCCAGGACGTAATCCTAAAACGGGAGAGGCAAAATCGATCAGTGCTCGCCGTGTTGTCACATTTAGGCCTGGGCAAAAACTCAAAGCACGAGTGGAAACATTTACAGGCACGCCAGACATGCCAGAAGATGAATGGAGTTCGTAGCTACTGCTGGTCTATGGAGATATCATGTCGCAACCATTGCCTGCAATTCCCGATAAACACTATTTCACCATCGGTGAGGCCAGTTACTTGTGCCAGTTAAAGACCCATGTATTGCGTTATTGGGAACAAGAGTTTACTCAATTACGTCCGAATAAACGCCGTGGCAATCGTCGTTATTATCAACATCAAGATATTGTATTAATTAGACATATTCGTCATTTGCTCTACGAACGTGGTTTTACCATTAATGGCGCACGCCAACAATTGATTCAAGAAGCACAAACTCGCAAAGCACAACAAAAAACGATTGATTGCACTGATATCATTGCAGATACTATCTGTGAATTAGAAACACTGTTAGAAAACATCGCTTCTTAGGATAAATTCAACTAGAATATCGACGATTTGACACAACCCACTTTTGTACTCAGTATCCATCTCTAATCGGGGCGTGGCGCAGCCTGGTAGCGCACTTGCATGGGGCGCAAGTGGTCGCCGGTTCAAATCCGGCCGTCCCGACCATCCCCTGTTCTGTAATTCTATTTATTCAACCTAAAATTCGCAGTTGAATTGACGACGAGAAGGGCTTGTGTATTGTAAGATCAGGCTTATTTCAGGATTTTTGGCGCAAACGTACTCACCCGTACGGTGAGTACAAAAATTCTGAAATAAGCTTGGGATTCAATGCAATAGTCCTTCGTAGTCCAGTTCAACTGCGGATTTTAGGTTCAACAAAGTCTACAGTTCAAGGGCACCGAGGGTATGCTCAATGCATTGATAGCATCACATATTATATTACTTACTTATCATGAGTAGTAGAATACCCAGAATGCCAGATATGCACGAAGCAAAAATAATGGCGGCCTTAGCCAGCACAAGCATTTCTTCTTGGCCATTAAAACTCAAGTCAGCAATAAATAATGACATGGTAAAGCCAATACTCGTTAACAGTGAGACGTTAACGATATTTTTAAATGCAAGTTTGTCGGGTAATATTGCTAAACGTAAGTGCAAACTAAAATAGCCGAATAACAAAATACCAATGGGTTTTCCCAATAGTAGGCCAAGCAAAATCCCTAGCGAAACCGGATGCACAAAGATTTTATCAATCAATGAAAGATCAACAGGAATTCCTGCGTTAACGAAAGCAAAAATTGGCAGTACTAGTAATACGACAGGCAGTTCGAGTTTGCTTTTCCAGTGTTGTAATGGTGTTGTTGAGAGATGAGCAATGTTTTGCACTTGTTCTAAAACAAGGTGTTGTTGTTGATCTTCTAAAACCAACCTTTTTTGGTTACGTTTTTTTTCAAAACTCATGAGTAATATTTTGATTTCTGACAAAAATTGTTTTGGCCCATGTTTAGGGCGTGCAGGAATAAGAAAAGCAACGATAATACCGACAACCACACCATGAATATTTGCCAACTCAATCAATGCCCAAATGATAATACCTATAAATATATACGGAAGAGGATTTCTTATCCCAGCAAAATTTACAAATACAAGTATGCTAATAAAGACAAGCGCTAAATACAGTAATGATAAATCTGCTATGTGATTATAGAAAATAGCAATAATGAAAATAGAACCAATATCATCAATGATAGCAACAGCGGCAACAAAGGTAAAAATACCTTTTGGTAACTTGTGCTTAAAACAAGTTAAAAAACCTAGTGCAAAGGCCGTATCCGTCGCCATTGGAATACCCCAGCCTACTTCAGCAGGTGTGCCTGCATTGATGTAAAAATAAATTAATCCTGGTATTACCATGCCACCTATAGCACAGAATATAGTTAACATAGCTTTTTTAGGCTGACTCAGTTCACCAACAAGCAATTCTCGCTTAATTTCCAAACCAACAAAGAAGAAAAATAAAGTAAGAAGTACATCATTTACCCAGAATTTTAGAGTTTTCTCAAAAACAAACGTATGTATATGAAAACCAAGGTTTGCATTGACAAAAGCATAGTAATAAGGTGTCAGCAGCGTTATGCTTGCACACAATAATGCAGCTATGGTAAGTACAAGTAGGATGACACTCGCGATAGTTTGGTTACGAATGTAATATTGGAAAGGCATTATAATGGCGTTAACCTTTCTCTCAAGAGAGGTATGGTAAGCACAGTCGCTGTCTTCGCCAGCAGGAGAGTGGAATAGTTTGAAATGCTTCATACTAATTCCTCCAAAGCCCTACAATTACCTAAGCGTTATCGTTATGTAGTATCCTCATAGACAGGCGAGCTCCTTTCGGAACTCCTGTATAAAATTCAACAACTAGAATAGAACTCGAGCAATCTTAAACCCAATCCTATCCAACACGCCTCATCGATCATTTCAAGCTGTATATTAGTTAGTCTGGAGCAAGTTTAATACGGTTTCCTTGGCAATAGCAACATTTTTGACGCAGAAATAAGGCTAATAATTGGCTTAAAAACCATTCGAGGTGATATCTCTTTATCCATACAGATTTGCCAATAAATTCTCTTGCTCAGTTTTATCACGCTCAGGCTTTTTGCTAAATCTAGGTATAATCGCCTCTAATAATCGCTTTTTCCAGGTGTGTAATTGGACTGTATATACGCTATATTTGCTGGTAATCTGCGCCTACGTGAATGCTTCTTTGCTAGCGACTATGGCAAGGTTAGCATGGCCTCTATTACATAATTAACGATAGCAATTGTTTTCCTTGATATTGGTATAAACTCACCATAGAATCGCACCTTGTAAACAGTAGAAAGTGCTTGCTGTTTACGATTGTTCAATTATTACAAATATGGCTTTCATAAGAATAATAAAATACTTGCTATACAAGATGCAATTATTTGTTTCAAGGTGACTTTCCTCTATTGAAATCACAAGGAAGCTCATTTATGCACGCCTCAAGCAAAGGAGAAGGATTATGCTAGTGTTGACACGTCGTTGCGGAGAAGCAGTGGTTATTGGTAAAGATGGTAAGATCCGCATTACGTTTTTAGCCACAAAAGGTAAACAAGTGCGCATTGGGATTGAAGCCCCAGAAGATGTAAACGTTGACCGTGAAGAAATCTTTAAGAAGAAGCAAGAGCAAGCTGATGTTGTCGCCGACGATGGTAGTGACTAGCTAATTACGATTTATGATGTGCTAATAATGTATTGTGTAATTCGAATAATGACGGAATGCATTGGTAGTTGTCATTCATCAGATCGAATAAATTGTTTTTAGCATGGCAATTTAGCTTTTTCATCACATTATTAATATGTGTTTCCGCGGTTCTTGCTGAAATATTTAAAATATTGCCGATCCCTTTAAATGTTTTGCAATGTAAATACAGTGACAAACACTGGATTTCACGCGATGTTAATGGTTTATAGTGTTGTGTCGGTGTAATAAGCTGGCTTAAATAGGTTACTAAATGCATAATGATAGTGTGTTTATTATTGTGGTTGCTATTTTGTGTGGCTGTATGTTGTGGATCAACGTACGTGCACAAAAACACATGAGTGATATTATCCTGACAAGACACATCTGGACTAAATAGAAATACGATCATATTGTTAATAAGTGTCGATGTGTCATGTCTAGCATCACTGCCAGTTGCCTGAGCAATTCTGAATTCTCCAAGAAAACTTAATGATTGTTGCCGAATGACAACATCACGCCAGTGATGAGTGAATGTTGGAAGATGATTGAAGATAGTTTGCAGTGATGCCATCAGCGGTTGTGCACCTCGTGCACTGCAAAGCGGTGTTTCTACTTGCACGTTGTCGTTGATCAGTGATGCGAGCTGTGTTGGATCACGTTCATGGTAAACGTTGTGCAAATTTGCCTGTAGTGTTGCAGTGAACTCCATGTTGCGCCCATAAATAGATTGTGGTCATTGTAGTGGCCAGATTGTATGTTGCTGGGCTACTGAGCGCAACCGTTGTATTGTTGTTTTAAACGGGTGCTGCTGCCTAACGATGTAATTATGCGGCCACAGAAACTCCATAATAATTAATCTTATCCCAAAATTGATTCCAACGAGACCCCGATCTAATTAATTGCCTTAAACTTAATACGACTTTCATTCCCTTATCTTTCCAGCGCATACCAGAGCGACAGAATCTTTGCTTTATAAGTGTTTTACATGCTGCCTCAGTGACTCCGGAGCCAATAGGTAAGTGAGCATCAACATGCTCACTATATTTCATCATATGATGGTTATTTTCAAAATAGGTAATTGTAGCTTGCAAATTTTCTCGAACTTCACAACGTAATTTTTTCTTGTCATTAAACAGTTTAATTTCATCTAAAATAGTCAATGCCGATCCTATATCATGCTTGAGTTGATGGCACTTTTCTTTCAGCCAAGCTTTGCGGCTTGCCTTCTCTTCTTTTCCAGGATAAGCAGCCTCAGAAACCTTCGATAAATATTCAGTGACATGATAAAAGTCTATTATTTGCTTATCAGTATGTTCATTGAGAAACGACCAATTACTTTTGGCTCCGTCAGCTATGCCAACATACTTCGCATCAGGATAGATTTTTTTGACTTGCTCTATTTCTTTCTCCAAACGTGATTGGAATTTAGCTTTTCCATACTCAGGTGCCGCACCAATATACGTGCTATGTTGACGGTCGCCATTTTTATCAAATAGCGATATGGAGCCGACCATCGCTTCGCGGTAACCTGTATCATGCATTAATACATATGCGCCGTCTAAACTAATTCCGATTGTTGAAACAGGCTCTGTCAGTGCTGGCGTACTGTATTCCCAACTTTCTTCCGTTGCTTGTGCAATCGTCGCAACTACCTCAGATACATGTTGTAAATATCTTAATGTCACGTGAAGACCATGATTTTCTTCCAAATCATCAATAACTTCAGGTGCACACATCTTCCCATATTTGCTTGATAACATCTTGGCAAACCGCAGAGTGGCACCATTTATTATGCGTGCTTCTAACTCAAGAGGGCAAAATGTTTTCCCACCCTTTGCGCTTTGATAAATATGTCTTTCAATAGCCACTTTTCCATACGGACTTTGGTATGTTTTATTTTGGGTGCCACGGGACGTTAATTTAACATTATTTACTACAATCGGAGCACCTCCAGTATCGAATTTTTTAAGGGCATATTGTGTCGCACATAGACCTGCAGAATTAGTTGCACTTAATATCTCTCCCTCCATTTCTAACATTGACCCTGATAGACTAATGCTTACTTGGAGAGTGAGTTGCTTATCTGATTGGGATATAACTTCTGTCTTCATTGATACTGCTCCTTGCTCATTGAGAAAATCCAAAGTTTATCAGATTACTAAATACTTCACATCATTCAGTAGCAGCACCCTTTTAAACTGCTCAGGGCACGATTAAGGAAAACGCCATCTTTGACTGAGTAGTTACTTTTATAGAAAAATAGGCCTGCCTCGGCGTAGCTGCAAGCGAAGCTGGGACTATCCAGGCCATCCACGCCTGGGTATAATGGTCAGCGCTTGCGAAAGTGGCGGAATTGGTAGACGCGCTGGATTTAGGTTCCAGTGGGGCAACCCGTGAGAGTTCGAGTCTCTCCTTTCGCACCAGAATAACCACCCGGGCTGAATGAATATTAATTGAGAATAATGTGTTAGATTAAAGCATCACCAATTTAATATCATGTAAGCAAATGGTCAAATAAAAGACTAATGCCGCACTTGAAATTATGGCAATTCGTTAGCATGTAGAGTACCTATTGAATCGTATATAAACATGCTGAGGCACGGTTAACAACCACATTATATTATGGAGTATGCAATGATCACTAATGAGAATAACAACCCAATCCACGTGTCTGTTGAATCAATGGAAGGCTTGCAACGACGGATGCATGTCACTGTTACTGAGACTGTCATCACCGATGATGTGGCTAGTCGCTTAAATCAACTGACAAAAACTGCCAAAATAAACGGTTTTCGCAAAGGCAAAGTACCGCTATCAGTGATTAAACGCCAGTACAATGATGCGGTGTATGCGGATGTGGTGAATAACACGGTACGTAAAACGCTAACAGAAGCCATTCAACAACAAGCATTACAACCAGCTGGTTACCCGACAATCGAATCCATTGATGCTAAACAAGGTCAGGCATTAAATTACAGTGTGTTATTTGATGTGTATCCGGAAGTTGAGTTGCATGATTTTGCAACATTATCGATTACTCAATTAACTGCTGAAATTACTGATGCTGATGTTGATAATATGATTGAGCAATTACGTCAACAGCATGCTACTTGGCAAACCAAAGACGGTAGTGCTGAAGAAGCCGATCAAGTCACGATTGATTTTGTTGGTTCAATTGAGGGAGCCTTGTTTGAAGGTGGTAGTGCTAAACAACATAAACTTGTTCTAGGTAGTCAGTCGTTTATACCGGGTTTTGAAAGTCAATTAATCGGTGTGAGTGCTGGTGATGAGAAGATGGTTGATGTGACTTTCCCAGAAGAATATCAAGCCAAAGACTTGGCAGGGAAGGCGGTTTCGTTTGCGGTTACGGTACACAGTGTGGCTATACAGCAGTTGCCTGCAATAGACGATGCAGACTTTTTGGCTAATTTTTCTGTGAAAGATACTGATGAACTGAAACAACACATCAAAAAGGGCATGCAGCGTGAATTAACCCATCGTTTGCGTAAACAATTTAAAGAAACGGTGTTTGAACAATTATTAGCAGTGCATGACTTTGCCATTCCAACGGGCTTAATTGAGCAAGATATTGACAGACGAATCGACGATTTTAATCAGCAATTTAAGCAATATGCGCAAACGGCTAATTTGCCAGACATGGATCGCGAATTGTTCCGGGAAGAATCAACTAAACAAGTCAAATTGGGTTTAATTTTATCGAAGCTCATTGAACAGTTTGAAGTGGATGTCGATCAAGCACAAATCCGTGACTATATCACCACACAAGCTGAGTCATTTGATGAACCACAGGCCATGATTGACTCATATATGAACAATGCAGATCGACTAGCGCAGTTAAAACCGGTGGTGTTAGAAGAAACGCTGGTTGATTTAGTATTAGGAAAAGCTAAAATAGAGCAAAAAACAGTAAGTTATAATGATATTGTTAACCCTAAAGAAGGATCGACTTAATGAATCAGTATGATGGAACACAATGCGGGATCGTGACCAATACCGGCTTAGTGCCAATGGTCATTGAACAAACTTCACGAGGCGAACGCTCTTATGATATTTATTCGCGTTTGTTAAAGGAGCGGGTTATCTTCGTCGTTGGTCAGATTGAAGATAACATGGCGAATTTAATCGTAGCGCAATTGTTATTTTTAGAAGCAGAAAATCCAGATAAAGGCATCCACATTTATATTAATTCGCCCGGTGGGGTCTTAACGGCTGGATTAGCCATTTACGATACGATGCAATTCATTAAGCCCGATGTACATACCTTGTGTATTGGGCAAGCAGCTAGTGCAGCGGCAGTGTTACTCGCCGGCGGTGCTAAAGGTAAACGTTATAGTTTGCCGAATGCGCGGATGATGATCCACCAACCTCATGGTGGCTATCAAGGTCAAGCAACCGACATTGAAATTCATGCTAAAGAAACGCTGGTGTTACGCCAGCAGATGAATGCTATTTTAGCCAAACATACTCATCGTGATGTTATGCAAATCCAGGAAGATACTGATCGTGATAACTTCATGGGTGCTAAACAAGCCATGGACTATGGTTTGATTGATGGCGTACATGCACAACGACAAGTTGATGTGGCTGTAGTGTAAATTGACGTCATATCAGTTTGAACAACATGCAACAAATCAGTGATGACAGCAACATAAATAATGAGGTAACACATGCCCAGTGATCAATATAATGATAGCGGTGACAAAGTATTACATTGCTCGTTTTGTGGTAAAAGCCAACATGAAGTACGCAAATTAATTGCAGGTCCATCTGTTTATGTGTGTGATGAATGCGTTGAATTGTGTAACGATATTATTCGTGAAGAAATCCAAGATACAGTACCCAAAGAGGATGGTTTTGCATTGCCATCACCGCGTGAAATCCATGCTTCGCTTGATCAATATGTCATTGGCCAACAAAATGCGAAAAAGGTGTTGTCAGTAGCGGTATATAATCACTATAAACGGTTAATGACCGATAAAAAAGGGCAAGATATTGAATTAAGTAAAAGTAATATTTTATTAATTGGACCAACCGGTAGCGGTAAAACGTTATTAGCTGAAACTTTAGCACGGATGTTAAACGTGCCGTTCACCATTGCGGATGCTACTACATTAACTGAAGCAGGTTATGTTGGTGAAGATGTGGAAAACATCATTCAAAAATTACTGCAAAAGTGTGATTACGATGTTGAAAAGGCACAAACAGGGATTGTGTATATCGATGAAATTGACAAAATTTCACGCAAATCGGATAACCCATCGATTACTCGCGATGTTTCTGGTGAAGGGGTGCAACAAGCCTTATTGAAATTAATTGAAGGAACGATTGCATCGGTGCCGCCACAAGGTGGGCGTAAACATCCACAACAAGAATTTTTGCAAGTGGATACGTCAAAAATCTTATTTATCTGTGGTGGTGCATTTGCTGGTTTAGACAAGATCATTCGTGAGCGTTCTGAACACAGTGGTATTGGTTTTGGTGCAGAAGTATTGAGCAAAGATGATCGTAAAGGCATAGATAAAATATTGCGTGCAGTCGAGCCAGATGATTTAGTAAAATATGGATTGATCCCAGAGTTTGTTGGACGCTTGCCAGTGCTGGCAACCTTGCACGAGTTAGATCTGGATACGTTAATTATGATTTTAACAGAACCTAAGAATGCATTAACTAAACAATATGCTCGATTATTTGATATGGAAAACGTTGAATTAGAATTTCGTAATAATGCATTGCGTGCGATTGCTACCAAGGCAATGGAGCGTAAAACCGGTGCGCGTGGGTTGCGTTCTATCCTTGAAAAAGTATTGTTAGATACCATGTATGAATTGCCGTCATTGGAAGGAGTGAGCAAAGTTGTTATTGATGAAGCTGTGATTGCTGAAGAAACTGAACCTATGTTAATTTATGAAAATAAGCAACAAAATGCGAAATTGGGTAATTAACACGTTAAGATTATATGAATTATCTGCTTTAGTAGGCAGAAAGGAGATTGTATGGATAACGACGACAATACAATAACATTAACGGATGATACGACTGATCAACACGATCCAGCTGTCTACTCAGTATTGCCATTACGTGATGTTGTTGTCTATCCACACATGGTAATCCCATTGTTTGTCGGTCGTGATAAATCAATTGTTGCACTTGATGTGGCAATGGCTGCCAATAAAGAAATTTTTCTAGTTGCTCAATGTGATGCTAGCAATGACGAACCAGAGGTCGATGACATTTATATTGTTGGTTGTATTGCGACGGTATTACAATTGTTAAAATTACCAGATGGCACAGTTAAAGTATTAGTTGAAGGGGTTAGACGTGCCAAGGTAATTGAGTATCAGCAACAAACAGATTATTTGGCGGCGCGTATTGAAGAAATGATTGAGCCTGATTTTTCAGGTAATGAAGCGGATGTCATGCTGCGTTCAGTGTTGGCTCAGTTTGAACAGTATGTGAAGCTTAATAAAAAAGTCCCGCCTGAAATTCTAACTTCGTTAGCTGGTATTGAAGAACCAGGCCGTTTGGCAGATACCATTGCAGCACACTTATCCGTTAAGTTAGAAGCAAAACAAGAGATTTTAGCAACGGCCGATCCTAAAAAGCGTTTTGAAATTGTTATGGGATTAATGGATGCAGAAATTGACATACTGCAAGTGGAGAAAAAGATCCGCAGCCGGGTTAAGCATCAAATGGAGAAAAGCCAGCGCGAATATTATCTCAATGAACAAATAAAAGCGATCCAAAAGAGTTGGGTGATGCTGAGAATGCCCCTAATGAAGTAGAGCGCTTACAAGAGCGCATTGAAAAAGTAGGTATGTCTAAAGAAGCCAAAGAAAAGGCGTTAGAAGAATTAAATAAATTAAAATTAATGTCACCGATGTCAGCAGAGGCAGCGGTTTCACGTAATTATTTAGATGTATTAGTTGGATTACCATGGCGCAAGAAAAGTAAAGTGAAACATGATTTAGCTAGTGCTGAAGTGATTCTCAATGAAGATCATTATGGTTTGGAAAAAGTCAAAGAGCGTATTATTGAGTACTTAGCCGTGCAACAACGGGTTAAAAAATTAAAAGGCCCGGTATTATGTTTAGTTGGTCCACCGGGTGTGGGTAAAACGTCATTGGGGCAATCAATTGCACGCGCTACCGGTCGTGAGTTTGCACGCATGTCATTAGGTGGAGTACGTGATGAAGCAGAAATCCGCGGACATCGACGTACCTATATCGGTGCATTGCCGGGTAAAGTGTTACAAAAGCTAACCAAAGTAGGGGTTAAGAACCCATTATTTTTATTAGATGAAGTAGATAAAATGGCGATGGATTATCGTGGTGATCCAGCATCTGCGTTGTTAGAAGTGCTCGATCCAGAACAGAATCATACCTTCAATGATCATTACCTTGAAGTGGATTATGACTTATCTAATATCATGTTTGTGTGTACTGCCAATTCGATGGATATTCCAGGCCCACTATTAGATAGAATGGAAGTAATTCGTATTCCAGGCTATACCGAAATTGAAAAAATGCACATTGCACAAGAACATTTGTTGCCAAAACAAATTGAGCATCATGGGTTAAAGAAAGATGAACTCAGTATTAACCAAGCTGCATTGCGCGAGATCATTCAGTATTACACCAGAGAAGCTGGCGTGCGCAATTTGGAGCGCGAACTATCTAAGGTATGCCGCAAAGTGGTGAAAGAATTATTGCTAAATCGCAAATTAAAGACACGCAGTATTACGCCACGTAATTTAGAAAAATATTTAGGGGTGAAACGTTTTCGATTTGACTTAGCTGATAAAGATAATCAAATCGGTCAAGTCAATGGCTTGGCGTGGACCGAAGTTGGTGGTGAGTTGTTAACAATTGAAGCGGCAAGAGTACCGGGTAAAGGTAAGATTACCTGTACTGGGCAATTGGGTGATGTGATGCAAGAGTCGATTCAAGCGGCGAGTACGGTTGTCCATTCGCGCGCGCAATCATTGGGAATTACCCAGGAATATTATGAAAAACATGATATCCATATCCATGTGCCAGAAGGGGCAACGCCAAAAGATGGGCCGAGTGCTGGGATTGGGATGTGCACCGCAATGGTGTCGGTATTAACGAGTATTTCAGTGCGTTCTGATGTGGCAATGACGGGTGAAATTACCTTGCGTGGTGAAGTATTACCGATTGGTGGCTTAAAAGAAAAATTGTTAGCTGCAGCGCGTAGTGGGGTTAAGCATGTGATTATCCCAGCAGAAAATCGTCGTGATTTAAAAGAAATTCCAACAGTGATTACCGATGATTTAATTATTCATCCAGTGCGTTGGATTGATGAAGTGCTCACTCATGCATTGGTTGCAATGCCACAACCGTGTGATGAAGACAACGCGGTGGATAATGCCCCAGTGAAACGACGTAGTACGAAGACGCGCAAGTCTCCGAGAAAGCCAACTACGCATTAAAAAATAATCTGAATATATAGTTGCTAATTTTGTAAAAAAATGTAAATGCTCAGGCCCTATTAAGGAAAACGCCATCTTTGGCGGATCTTGCCAGAAAATGTAACCAAAAAGTGCTCATGTATGTCTAATACACTGCGCTTTTTTGATTACATTTTCTGGCAACCTCCACTCAAAGCTGACGTTTTTTGGTAAAGTAACGATCGGCTGAGTAGTTACAAAAAATAAGCATTTATCAGCAAAATATTAGAGATTAATGTGCTTGACAATGCAGTAGGGCGTCGGTATAAAGTTCAGCCTTGCTACTCGTTTTCGTAAAGGCTCATCTAAGGTGGGCAGTAAGTTTAACCAGGGTTAAGGGGATGGAATGAACAAAGCAGATTTAGTCGAAACGGTTGCTAATGCAGCAGATTTATCTAAAACAGCAGCAACTCAGGCAGTTGATGGCATTATTAGCTCAATTACAGAAGCCCTTTGTAGTGGAGAACAAGTTGCTATTACTGGTTTTGGAACGTTTTTGGTTAGCGAAGTAGCCGCTCACACAGGTCGCAATCCGCGCACTGGTGAAGCGATTACGGTGCCTACCAAGAAGCGGCCACGCTTTAAGGCAGGTAAAGGTTTAAAAGACGCTATTAATGACAGCTAATTAGCTGTTTATTAAGAATAGTCTTCAATCGATCCCATACACTGCTTATCTTATTATCAGATATCGGTAGCAAAATATTATGGGTGCTTAGCTCAGTTGGGAGAGCGTCGCCTTTACACGGCGAATGTCGGGGGTTCGAGCCCCTCAGCACCCACCAAAATACGTGGAGTGGTAGTTCAGTTGGTTAGAATACCGGCCTGTCACGCCGGGGGTCGCGGGTTCGAGTCCCGTCCACTCCGCCATCCTACGCTCGTTTTCTTGAGTCCGTTCCTGGATCAAGTCCAGGACAGTCGTAGGGGGTAGTTGCGTTACTTTTGTAATGCCCTATGGAGCGCGCAGCGACAGAGCGAATCAATCCCGTCTAGCTGTTATTTTATAGAGAAGGTAGATATTATGGCTACTCTCAATATCCGCATTCCTGGTGATATTGCTCGGCAGCTTGAAAATTTGTGTACTGAGACAGGGCGTTCTAAAAGTTATTATGTGTGCAAAGCGATTGAAGAATTCTTAATGAATTATGAAGATAGCTTGTTAGCAGTATCCCAATTAAAAGAAAAGAATCCACGAATTTCATTTGAAGACATGGCGAAACGTCTTAGCCTGAACCATTGATTTGCCAACTCCAAAAGGTTTATATTTATTCTCTAAATGGTACTACAAGCACCTTCATAGGGTTGCTATATGAACTTTTTTATTGAAAAAGTTTGATTTATATTTTATTTTGTTTACTTGTGTTTGAATCGAGCTCTCTCCTGGTTGGAAATTCAAATAGCACTACTCATCTAAATTCGCGGGAGAGGGAAATCTAACACTTTCCAAATGCATTTTAAGTCCCATAATTTTACACAATTACTATTAGTTAAATGCCTTAAATAATTATTACATAAAGGCTAATGTTGTTTAATGTTAATGTACCATATTATGGGGAAGCATATGCCAAATTATCAAACAAGAGACAGTTTAAAGCAATCTTTAGGTGGGCCTTATTATCAAGTTTTAGTGATATTAAATTATATGTTAGATGCACTACAGCGAGGTAGACAATTCAATGCGATGTTGGAATTGGCTGGCGTAGGCGCTTTAGATGATGTTGTTATTGAGTATTTAGATAAAGCTAAAAAAGTAGAAAGAAAATTATTTTTACAATTAAAGCACGCTAATGATAATACTGAAAAGTTAACAGAAAGTGACTTCACAACGAAAATAGGAAAATTTGAAATTTATAAATATTTTGATGATTGGTATCTTTTTATTAAGAAAGACCCAACACATAATTGTATTTATTATACAGATCGAAATTTTTGTGATGCTTTGAAGCCAAAGCTAAACACAAACAATAAAATTGCTTTTTGCCAAGCAAAAGCAGGCTACGTTTTTACAGATTATTTTTTTCAAGATAGAAAAGTCAATTCTCTTTACTCCAAAATTATTAAAATAATTAAAGAGAATTCAGTAATGTGCGACCGTAGTTTGGTTGAACAGAGTAGTCCTCAAAAACGTACGCAAAATCCGTCGTATGCACAGGCTTTTATATATTATCAAAATGGAGGTGTACAATTATCACCTCAAGAAGCAGAAGTACAAATTAAAAGATTTCTACAAGAATATTATGTCATGCAAGTAGGTCAACAGCATGTGGATGAGTTGGAGAAAACTGTTGAAGGTCAGATTAAGCAATATTTTACACAAGCAGCTGATACAGATGTAATATTTAATGCTGTGATTAGAGATGTATTGTAAACCCCCCATTTATAAAACTAGTCTACAGTAGAAAATTTCTCATTGCCTGTGATTTGTTTCCGGTATTGTCTGAACTGCACAGGAGACAGTCCAGCCAACGATTCATGTGGCCTATCTTGGTTGTAGCAGTTGATCCACTGCTGAGTAATTTTTCTGACTTCATTAAAATTTCTAAACAAGTTCATGTCCAATACATCTTCACGATACGTACGGTTAAAACGCTCAATAAATCCATTTTGTGCTGGCTTGCCAGGCTGAATGAAGTGAAGCAATATGTGATGTTGCTTAGCCCACTCCTTGAAATGATAAGACTCAAATTCTGGCCCGTGGTCAACACGTATCATTGTTGGATAACCTTGGGTTATGGCAACTTGGTCAAGCAATTGCGTTACTCGCTTGGCTGGAAAAGAATAACTTGCCTCAATCAGCAAACATTCACGGTTATAATCATCAATAACATTAAACGTTCTAAACTTAGTGCCACATGCTAATGCATCTGACATAAAATCAATCGACCAACAGATATTCCTGGCAATAGGTTGCAACAACATCTTTGCTTCTCCTTTGGCTAATCGTTTACGAGGCTTTATCCTAATATTTAACCCATGTTCACGGTAAACTCGATAAACACGTTTATGGTTCCAACCTCTTTGCTCTTGTTTAACTTTCAACATCATCTTGTCAAATCCCCAACGTGTATACTTGTCTGTTAAATTAAGCAAATAAGATAATATTTCTCCATCTGATGTATGCTTCTTGCTCTTGTAGTAATACCCTGTCTTGCTGATAGACATCAGTTGGCAACTGCGATTAATACTCAATGAATATCTCTGGCAAATTGCACTGACTAATTCTCGTCTAGCAGCTCTGGATACTTTTTTTCAAGTACCTCTTTTAATATCTTATGTTCCAAGCTAATATCAGCATACATCGCTTTTAATCGCTGATTCTCTGCCTCTAGTTCCTTTAAGCGTTTTAGCTCAGACACACTCATACCCGCATATTGACTTCTTAACTTATAATAGGTCGCAGACGAAATCTGATATTTGCGGCATAAATCCCCTGCCGATAATCCCGCTTCTCCTTCCGACAACATCGTTACTATTTGGGTCGTGCTCAATTTACTTTTCTTCATCGCAAAATCTCCTGATGAGTAATAAATTATCAGAATATTCTACTTATAAACAGGTCTATTTTATGGGAGGGTTACCGATGTTATCGATGCAACCGTGGAAATAGCTAAGCGCAGTGAGTTACACAAATTTGCTGTGATACCCAAATGTTGGGTAGTAGAACGTTCATTTGGTTGGCTTGAGAAAGGTTAGCGAAAAGTGACTGGCGGTGCATAGACTTAAATGCGCCGATTTTTTGCTAAAAGTGGACGGTGGATAATTAACTGATTTTCTAAATGATCATTTATAATTTTTTAAGCTGCAAATGCGGCATATTTTTGTAAAATAGCATGAATACCTATAAACATGTAAAATTAATGGGTAATAATTTATATCAAAAGTGTATTTGAAATGCTACAAAATAGCGCAAATCGAAATTATTTAATAGCAACGACAAATTTACTGTATCAGGATTTGTATTTGAATGTTCAAATAGGGAATTTAATATTACCCGCAAGAAGTCACATTGTGGAAGACACTATAGATGAATTAATAGAAAATTATTTTGTAAAAATTGATCCGAGTTTTGGGCTTAAACAAATAGCACTCCTTATTAGAAATTCTTATCATTATGGCATAGTTCAAGTTAATAATACTCTTCTTGAAAATTGCAAAGGTGCATTAGTTGGTTGTAATCTTCCTGACAAAAATAGGAGATTTTTACTAAATAGATATTCCATCATGTTTTTGTACTATTTATTTACTCGTGGTAGTGCTAATCTAATATCTTATAAAAACTCGGATTCAAAGCAAATGATGGATAATTTTATTAGGCTAATTGCATTAGCTAATAATAAAATTGAATTTTTTGATGACGGTTTACATTCAAATATAAATATAGAGTTAATAGAGAAAAAAGATAGTTCTAATGATTTAGATATGATAGATATTTATTTGCAGATTTTGCGAAATTATCCTTCTTTTGATGTTTGTTTTTCTCAAGAAGCAATACCCAAAGATTTTTATATGCGCTGGATTTCTCGATATGAAAAAGTTTTTTGTTCGGGAGAAAATAATATAGATAGTATTATAAATGAAGATCTTGATTTAAGTCATCCAGGGAATTCAAATTGCTATAAATATCTATTAATGTTTGTTGTATTTAATTTTTTTACACACGAACGTAATGATTATCCAGATTTTATGTATACTGAATATTTTCTTGAAAAGGGATTTAGTGCTATCCCTCTATTTTTAAGTGAACTTGTTAAAAGTAAAACCCCAGTAGAGTCTGTTACTAGCTTATTTGATTTAGAAAGGTATGTATATGAGTTGCCTTTTTTTATTATGCGTGATGGTCAAATTATTATACCTGATATGCATTCATTATTTAATTTAATGACTATAGGCACAAAATATCGAGTAAAACCAAAAATTGAAGATAAAAAATACTACAATGCTTTTGGTAATAAATATGGTGAACTTATGGAAGTGAATTATTTTCACATTCTGATGAGAAAAATTTTTGGAGAAAAATATATTGAAATAGGGAGAAATGGACAGTGTGATGGTATTTTGAAAATAGAAAATAGTATTATTATTTTCGAATTTACTACAGAGTCTTTTCCTCGAGAAGCTTTATGGTGCAGAGAAAAGCTTAAAAAATCAATTAATAGAGTTCTATTTTATCCTAAAAAATCTAAACCCAAAGGAAAACTGTTCAACTTAGCAAATTATATTAAAAATGAAAGTTCAAAAAGACAAAAACATGTAAATATTATTCCTATATTAGTTACTGAGCGTTATATGGGGAACTTTCATCTTTTGGATGTTGTGACAAACGGATATTTAACTGAGGAAATTACGGCATCTAAAAGTTTGTTAAAAGCTAATTTACTTAAGCATTGTATTTTTCTATCTCTTGATGATATTGAAATTTTTTGGGGTTCACTAAAAGAAAATCTTGAGGAAGAAGAAAGTGTAAAAATTTTTCTTCAAAAAATTCTTGAATGGGATTCACATATTAGGGAAATTAGTAAAAAATCTCCTGAGCACCTATGGCTACCTTTTTCAAGATATATTTTAGGCAATACTACCGTGTCAACCAATAAAGAATATCAAGAATTTTTCACATCAAAAACTATGAAAAAAGAAGATTTTACTTTGCGTAACTCTTCAGAAAAAGAAGTCTGATTATTTTACTTTTTCTATTTATCCTACTTGTAGTTTATCTGTTAATTTTTTACTGGTTAGACTTACAGATCATTTTAATAGCAAATATCTAAATATCATTGACCACGAACGATCTGCTAAAACCCGAAATTTTTAGATGATTTGCAATTTTAGATGCGAGAAATCCACTTGAATTGTCAAAATTCATCAACCCAAAACCCCGTACCTCGCGTACAACTAATTGAAACTGCAAGACACCACAAACCAAAAATATTTATTACAATTTCAGCAGGTTAATTGGCTGGCGGTGTATAGACTTAAATGCGCCGGATTTTTGCTAAAAGTGAAACTAAATAATATGCTGATTTTCTAGCTGAAATTAGCCAGAGACGGTGTCTCTGACGATTGACTTGATGTAGCTTTACTGTCGCCGTCATTCTTTACAGGCGGTTGATCATCAGTCGGTGTTGCTGGTAATTGTTGTCTTGCGGCCGGTTGAGCGACTTGTTCAGATTCAGGCGCGCTGGCTAATGGTTGATTGGCTGGTGCTGTCGCTGCTTGACTGGGTGACATTAATGGACTTGGGTGAGAGAACATACCAGCTTGATTCGTTGACACATTAGGCATGTTTGCATCTGGAGTTGGCATCATTGGTGCGGGCATCAGTGACGCTTGTTGTTGATTGCCAATGAGTCCTAGCCCCATTGCACTACTCATAAACTGACGCACCTGTAATAACGTCGCATCTAATTGTGCTCGCATATCTATTTGATGTTGTGCAAAGGCCGCTTGCGTATTAGTGGCTATTTGTTCTGCTGTTTCTAAGCGGTCTTTAAATTGCTTTGCACTGACTTCAGCTTGTTCTGCGCGTTTTTCAGCAATTTCTGCTCGCTCTAATGTATCATCTAACTTTCCTTCAAATTCTTCCAACATTTTTTCTTTTGCAGTTTGAATTGTTTCTTTTTCCTCGGTCATGTTTTTTAACGCTACTTCAAGCTCAGAAATCCTAGCA
The DNA here is from genome assembly GCA_965116795.1 of Gammaproteobacteria bacterium. Classification (GTDB taxonomy): domain Bacteria; phylum Pseudomonadota; class Gammaproteobacteria; order JAJFKG01; family JAJFKG01; genus JAJNDI01. The sequence goes on along the minus strand of OZ220716.1, from coordinate 2,113,729 downwards.
TAAGCTTGCTCTAGTGCCTTCACGTCAGCTTTTTGAGTTAAGGCTTCTTCAGTTATTTGCAATTTTGCATCACTGCGACTTTGTACAATACTCAATGCACTCAAGTGTTCTTGTTGCTGTTTTGCCAGTGTTTGCAATTGCTGTTCTGTACGTTGGCTCATTTCATCCAATTGTTGCTGAGTGGACTTCATTAATACCAATGACGATGATTGTGATGACCGTCTACTATCTATGGCAGTTGGCAATGCGGTATCTTGCAACCATGTGTTGTCATCCTCCAACATAATCCCATTGTCAGTCATTTCATTCCAAGCGGAGTCTGATTGCCTCAATTCACCATGGCTGAATGTTTGCACTGAGTCAGAACGAGGAAACGTTGATAATGCATCGGCTAGGGTATCGTCATCTGCAGGGTCATTATCTGCGGCACTACCTGGAAAACTCGTCAATGAACTCGACGAACAAATACCACTGCCAGAGGGCTGGCCTGACTGATTGCTTTGTGTTGGTTTTTTAGATTGTTTGTCTTGATGCTTCTTAGCTTTTTCATCGGCTTGTTGTTTGGCTTCTTCTAGTTTCTTTTCTTGTTCAGCTTGTCTCTTGGCCCTAGCCTGCTGCTCTTCGATTTCTTTAGCTCGTTGCTTGGCCGCTTCACTGTCACCTATCAAGGCAACATCAGGCAGCTTTGATAAACGCTCGGCAACAGCTATAACATGTTGACTGTAGTGTGTGCTAGAGGATTGTGCCGCATTGCCTGGCTGACTCAGCGACGCAACAATAGGTTGATGATGTAATATAAACTGACTTGACGCTATTTCTTTAGCTGTTGTCCAGCGATATCCGTAGCGTGCAACATCTTCATCACTGACATCTTGACGTAATGGGCGGCGCAAGTAAATCGTCACGGTATCAGTGGCTGGATTTTCATCACGCATCATGATGCCTGTTTTCTTGCGCAATAACGATTCAGCACAGATAGTTGTTCCGTTTTCACGGGTTAACCGTTGCTGCATCCCAGGCAGTCTTACTGCTTGTTCAATGAAGCCTACTCGAATCATGATAGTATGTTCTTTCAGTTTTTCTTCTGAGACTAATTGCAACAATGCACTAATCGCATTGTCACCGGTTAACCCTGCCGGTACTTTACCACTGAGTAAACCTTTGATGATTTTCCCCGCGGCATACAACCCCAACATCTCTACACTGTCTGGGCTAATTTGTATGTGTCCAGCGTCATCATGTTGTTGTGAACGCATTAAACCGGTCAATGCTGGCTCATAGCGATACGCTAACAACATCGCCACCTCTTGGGCTAAATATTCATTATTCACTAAACTGCCATCAAGCGATGCAGCTCCGAGTTTAATCTGGTAGTCACGGTATTTGTTGTACAACCCCTTAGCGATACCGGCTAACAGCTTAATCCCAGGGCTGACCAAGGGAACCGCTTCTCCGGCTAGTGCTAATACGTCGATTAACTGCTCTGCTACGCCAAGTACCAATTGCTCACCACCGAATATCAAGTGTTGCCACGTATCTTTGCGCAACACAAACGCTTGGGTGCTGGCAATCGATAGCATCAGAAATAAGCGGTTTAACCGCCGGAATACCACATCATAAAACACTTGAATGCTATCATTGGGATGGCCTGTGATGTAGGCGAGTTGTTGTTGGCGTTGTAATTGTTGCTCATGCTTTTCGTGTAATGGCAATAGTACTTGGGTTAATTGTTGTTGGCGTTGATATAATCCTGTTAACGCCGCTTGCACGTCGGGTGAAGGCCCTTGACTTGAGCGAGGTTGCTGTTTGTACTCAATAATACTGGCATTGACTTTTTCAAGCTCAGCTTGCTGTTGTTCTATATGCCGTTCATGCTGCTCTTTGAACTCTGTTAACTGGCTTTGCAGCGCTTCAGCGTGTTGTTGTGCTTGTGCAAGTCGCTCTTGCAGAGATGCTTCTGATAGGGCGGGTAAAACGGCTTCACTGCTTGAAAGTGACGGGCCCTCTGCTTTTTTCTTCTTACTGCGGCTACTTTTAGTGTCACTGCGCTGACGTACCGGACCTACATCACCTGATATTGATAGACCTTCTACCTGCTCTTCTAATGTGGCAACGCGTTGCGATAAGTTAGCCAGGCTAATTTGTGGTTCATCACCGATTACAATGCCACGCTCACGTTGTCTGGCCTCATGTAATGGGAGGATACCGTTGGGGTCATTTTGACGCTTAAGGTCAGCTATTTCTCGATTGTATAACTCACGGTCGTTTTCATAAGCATATTCAAGATGATTTAAGTCTTTTTGCACTTCCCAGGCACGGATAGCTGAATTTTCAGTGTCGGTAAAAACAATAACGACATGATAATGTCCACCTTTGTCGGGATAACCCTTGCCATAATTTGGCTCTTGATAAAAGCCTTCGATACGCAGACTGGATTGTTTATGCTTAACGATAAACCAGTATCTTTCTCGTTTACCTTTACTATCTTGTGTAGGATAGCCTCGTTCCTCATCTTTTTCCCAATCAAATTCTTCATAAAAATCTTCGCAGTCTTCTAACCCCCCACTTGGGAGCAGTTGTTGTGGAGCGCACACAGAAGACCCGTTTTCTCGATTCTTTTGGTAATTTTTTAACGCCAGGCGCACGGAGGGGCGGGGAGAAGCTAGGGCGCAGTCGAGAGCTTGCTTGAGCTTCAAGTTGACGAAACCGAAATTTTGAGTTTTCATGTAGAAATCCTTATCATCCTTAGACCAGCAAACTTAGCTGATGATTAGCTGTAAATGCCGAGTTTAGACACGTAGTTACAGCCAGCTTCAATGCTACCAACTCGATGACAATAGAACACAGCCATTCACTAACATGGAGGGAATTAAGCTCTAAAGAATGAATACGCTGACACTACATAGTGAAATATTTTAATGGAAACAAACACATAACTCCTGTCATCCATTGCATAATACACGAAAGCATTTAAGTATTACAATACCAATCTCATCATGAAATGTTGTCGTAAACGTTTAAACAAAACACCTCTACTGATATCTGGCATAATACGCTCTATTTGTAATTATTATTCCGCATGCCCAGGTAGTTACATTCTGATGCTCATCTAGCTATTTAAGTAAATCTTCGCTTCAAGTTGTCTGCGCTTCACTAATCCTGATAATTTCCGCCCCCTAACATACACCCACCGTTTAAATTCATCCGGCACTTCATCATGCTCTTCACAATTGACTTTACGCCGCAGTGTTGAACGTTGTAGGGCACCCGCCCCCAAATTAAACGTGAATGATGTCAACGCATCAAATTGCCCATCTGTCAGTGGTACATTAATCAAACGCAGCACCACACGTTCTGCAACTTGCACATCACGACGCAATAACAATTCTGCTTGCTGTCGATTAATACCGCCCCCGAAATCTTCACCTGATTTGACGAGATGACCATATCCAATCGTTGGATATCCAGCAGGGCACATATACACGATTGAACTAAATCCCTCAAATTGTTTAATCAGATTCAATCCTCTCGCGGTTACATGTCGCATTACACTAATATTCCCATAACATGCAGCCGCTTCAAACCGCTGTGGTGTTTAAACACGCCGTGCCATTGCCACTGGCTATCAATGCAATGACGTTTCATCGTTAAATTAAACGGAAATAACAAACTGTGTGTTGGCATCGAATGCTTGAAGTTAAATCTAAACACCGTATTTTTGAAATTAGCCACATATTGCAGTGTCATTTCAAAGTTTGTTAATAAGATGCGCAACTCGTCATCATTGCAACGGGTGTTGTGCGTGTAGAAAATAATTGGCGTGCGATTTTCGATATGCGTTGACATGGTAGTATTCCTTCTTTATTTTTCAAGGTGTCGTAATTAATGCTTGGTATGCGGTTTATAGCCAGTAAAAAAACACTGTAAATTGCAGCAGTTTTAACTGATGCTGTGGTTATTCAACACAGCCAACACAGTGGCGTTTGTGGGGAATAAAAATAGGTAGGGATAGTTGTGGGTATAATCGAAAAAAGAGCCGCACACGCCAACAGTGAGCGCGTGTTGCCAAAATCAGGGGGTAGGCGTTCGTTCAATTCGATGCTGGCAATTAGAGAAATTTATTAAGGTAAAAAGCGTTGGTTTAATTCAATGAGGGCCACAGACACCAAACGTTGGCGCCTGTGGCTGGGTGTAAAGGGCAGGTTACTCTTTTTCTAAAGCGCCTAGTACTTCCAATGTTTTGCTGTTATCTGCATTTTCAAACACCCCCTGCCATTGCACTTGTCCGCATACCTTGTCGCAGTGCATCGTTAGAACAAAAGGGTGCAATGCTGTTTGCTTAGGTGCAATGCGCGTTAACTCAAAGCACAGTTGACTGGCAGGTATCAGTGCGGCGCGTTGCATGGCTTTTTCAAAAATGTCTAACAATGCGTCTTCTTCTTGTTTAGTGCAATGGGTATTTTTTACATCCCAAATAAGCGGTTTGTAAAACAGTCTTTCAATTAATGCGCTCATGATTTTTCTCCAGTTAAGTTAACGTTACGTTGTAATTAACGCTCTTTATCGAAGACATATCCAGTAAATTATGCCTATTTATTGAAGCAGTCATCACTGATGTAATTGACGGGATTTTGTGACGCTGCGACTGCCGAACCAGAAGGCCATTACAGCCGCAAATAACGCTTGCGTTTCGTCATCCCAAATGGTAAGCACGCTATCTACTATGGTGAAGCCTTGTTGCAATACTGTGATTAATGTCATCACTTTAACAAACACAAATAAAGCAAAGAATGCATACGTAATTACTGGCCTGACTGATGCACGTAAGGCTTCGACCCACTTTACATGACTGGGGAGACTTGCATGTTGATATAGCGCTTTGCTCTCAGTCATGTCTGCTTGGATTTGAATTTCCTCTAACCGCTGAGCATGACCTTCGCGTTGGGCTTCAAGCTGCCTATCAAGAATGGCAAGCTCGTGTTTCCTATCCGCTCTGTCCCTAACAAGCTTTAAAACATCTGGAAAAGCTGAAGAGACAAAACCAACAAATGTGGCCAGTAAGGTTACCATTATTTTATTCCTTGTTTATTTGCCATTGTTTAAATGAAAAAGTGAATCCAGCTTCCCTGAAATCCCCGCAAAGAAGAGCACCAACATCCCAATTGTTAACCAGCGCACCATCGTTTGCACAAACGTGTGTTGCATTGTCTTGAGGGTTTTTGCTAGTCCACGCAAGGTACGCAAGTCATTGACTGTATCATCCATCAAGCCCATTTCAATGAGTGCTTTGCGTGCACCGCGTGTTGACGCTTGTTCAATTAAGTCGTCAAGTTCAGCTTGTGTTAATTTGATGCCATCTTGAGATGATTTGGTTTTTTTGATTTCCATAGTGATTTCCCTCTGTTACAAAGTTAAATAAAATTGGATTGAAAAAAATAAATGAATTAAATGTTATGCGTCAGCCGTATGCACCGCTGGGTGTTCGGTAACAGCGCTGATTTCAATCACATCACCTCTGGGACGCACAGCGGTAACGCGAGCTAACGTGCTCCACTCATTGCCAACACCAAAGGCGACATGCGTGCGCTCTTGCGATTCACCGGTGTAGGGTTTGAAATCAAAGTTACCTTGAATGATGGCTTGATTAGCGTTATTACCAGGCAACACTGGATATGTTCCACTGACACTGCCATCTTGCTTGCGCAGGCCAATGACATGTTCGTTAAGTTTATCTTCATCCCACGTTAATAGCTCCGATAACGTAAGTATGTTACCTTCAACACTAACAACTTCAGCACCTTGCCCCCAAGATGGCATATCGTGCGTAATCGCAATCAAATCGCCATACGTTGGGATTAATCCTTCTAATTCCGTCTGAAAGGTAACGAGCCGTCTACGATAGTGATTCGTCGCTGCCATATACTTACCTTCACGTATGGCCTGTTGTTTATCGGTGCAACCAAACAATCTGACGCGTGCCGGTTGTTCACTGGTGCTATTGGGTAAACTGACTTCAACTTCATCCGGTCGCCAAGTTTGGTTACAAAAGTATTCGACAATCACACTGTCGGCAGTATCATCACTAGCTAATAGATAATGCAGTTTTAAACTGTGTTTAACAATATTGCGTGGTGAGAAGAGGGCGACTGGAATTTCTCTTGGCTCATCTCTAACGAACCGCACAATCCCCGTCTGCATAAAACACACTGCACGCCCACACCGTGCCACCCGTGTTAACGCTTCCCACACTGTAATCGGTTGGTCGAACACCGCATCAAAACAGTCACCACGTGCATGCCATGTTGCATCTAAATTTGCTAACGCTCCCAAATCAATACGACTGTCCGGTAAATTACCGCCGTATTCACTGCTGGCAATATCCGCTAACGCCCAAGCAATAGAGCGTGTGGCTTTCGGTGCACTCCAACCCGTTTGCTTACTCCACATTGGCAGTTTACGTGTAACAATGCAATTAACTAACCGTGATGCACGCTGTGATAAATTATCCGTGGCACGCATTTTAATGGCCAGCAAGGTTACATTACCCATATCAGCACGTTGATTGAGCGTTGCCTTTAATCCTGCCCAACGTAATTCATTACCGCTACGCGCGGATGTATCTTTATTATTCGTTCTAAGCGCTCTTACTTCATAACGCCCTGGTGCAACCGTGTAATGATAAGTTAACCGTTGTAGTGTATTAGTCGCTGCCGTCATGGTTTCACTACCTAAGCGCTGCCAATCATGTAGTGGGCTACCCTCATCATTAATTTGTCTTGCCTCAACTATCCACGTTATGGTGCGTGCATCTAAACCACCACCATCATTTGCATAATACAACCCTCGCGGCATGATAATATCGATGCTCAATTGCGTTGCAACCGTATCAGCCGGATTCACCACAAAGCCACCAACATAACCACCGCCATCACCTGTTGATAATAACTCTTGCCCCGCGACTTCCGCTGCGGTAATCACATTCGCCGAAAACAACGTCACATTGCCACCAGGTGGCACTACTTCATAAGTAATTTCCTGAAAGGAACTAATCGGTGTATCTTCAATACGAATGGACTCGATGTCATACTCGCCTTGGCCAATGCAATGTAATTGATAGAGGTATTGTTCATTGTTGGCATAATGAGAGTAGGGCGTACTGGCCAAATCAGGATACACAATGTGCCTGCCGTAAATCACCGGAATCGGTTGACTTAATCTTGCCTGATTGCCCCTGGCTTGCAATGAATACGTAGGACTCGGTGCCGGGGTATTATCAAAGCCATGAATAGAGGCCATTGGGGGTGGCACTAATACATTAACTAATGCGGTACCGGCTAATGCTACACCGGCGGTAACTAAGCCAACACCAATGCTACTGGTAATGCCAAGTCCTGCGGCAACAGCACCTCCAATCGCAGGGGCGGCTACCATTACCGCAATCATTAATACAGAGCGCAAGATTTTACTGCCACCACCACCGCCCCCTTGTGGCAGCGTGATGAAAGTCACAACATCATTGGCCTGTATCATTGTCGTTTGCCAATCTTGACGTAACAATGGATTGCCATTGACTAAACAAATTGTCGGCAATTCAAATGTAACAACATTGGTTCGCGTTAACCACATTGCAATGGGGATGGGATGATCAACAGTAATCAGCTCTCGCCAACGCTCACACAAAAAAGGGTTATGCAGAATAACAATGTGCGCCATTACAGTGAATTCCCTTGAAATTTATAAACACCCTCAATGTGCCAACCCGATACGTGCAAACTGTTAATGGTTTGAAACACCACGCCACTGTTTTGTACACAATGCAGTACGCCTTGTTCAGTCGCATTGATGGCAATCCATATCCCAACATGAATCGGATAACGTGATTGACATAATAATACCGCATCACCCTCAACTGGATTGTCAGTTAATTGCCAGCGTTGCTTCTCAGGATGTTGTTTAAACGCTTTAGCAACACTTGTTAAATTATTTGCATCGACTGGAATATCAGATAGTAGTCGATTGAAGTGGTATTGTTGTATGTGCTTCACCAATCCCCAGCAATCAAATCCTGCTTTATCTCTGCCGCCTGATTGCCAGGGTAGACCAATGTAATCACAAGCCCAATGCATCATAAAGCCCCTATTTTGTGGCCATCCTTATTTGTCGATTGCTATGAATTTAGGATAGTCTATAATATCTGCTAATCAGTTTGAGTTGCTATCCGTTTATTCCTAAGTAATTGTTTTATTTATAACAGGAGAAAATATCATGGCATTTGGCCCCCACTCTATACTAGATGCAGCAATGGATAATGATTTAGAAAAATTAAAAGAGTTATCGGCGGAAATAGAGGAAGATGATTTCGACTATTACGTTGAGCTTGTCGATTCAGAAGAAGGTTGGGCAGCAATGCATCATGCTACATCTAACGGTAATCTCGAAATGATACAGTTTTTAGTTGATAAGGGAAAAGCCAGTGTAAACTGTGTTACGAATGAAGGTGATACGCCTCTGCATATTGCTGTAGAACTTAACAATAAAGATATTGTAGAAGCGCTGTTAAATTACGGCGCAGTCGATACACAAAACAACAAAGACCATACCGCACTAGATATTGCCAAAGAAAACGATTTTTTTGAAATAATTGCACTATTAGAACCTGTTAATCTTAAGCCAGCCTTTTGATGTTGCATAAGTTCAAGCATGTTACACAGTTAACACATGCCTTTATTAACGTGCCAAACCAGGAAACTGTCTTAACGTATAGCATTTAGCTGGAAATCGCTTATTACCAATATCGAGCATTCTGGCACGTCCCACAATACGCATGACATCGGCTTCGACATCACTTAGCACCAGTGTTATTGGTGGCACCATGTGTGGAGTCGATGTATCGTTACTTAGATAAGGGCGATATGTCACTTCAATTTTATCGCCACTATCAACAGCCGCATCCAGGTGTTTCATTAGCTCGCCACTAACGTTGTCAATCGTCACGGTAATCTCGGGCACCGGTGCGGTATCCACTGTTGGCAAACTCAACTCAAAGCTCATCGCAATGAATGTCACGGTTTCATTGGCATTGAGCGGTGCAGTCTCTTCAAGCGTCGCTTGCAGGTTTTGATAATCTCTTACCAACCTCACTGCCATGACGTTACCCTCATCATCGACAAATTTGGGATGACGCAATTCTAATGTATGGAGTATCACCACATCGCTAGGCGATGAGGCATAGGCTTCTTGGATAGCTTGACTGAGGGTTGGGTCTGGCATACTTACGTTGTCGCTTGGGTTTGTTGTGCTTCTGCTTTCTCTTGCGTTTGTTCTTCCCAAGCTGAATCCTGCATATAATCGATAGCGTCTCCTTGTAATAAGGCTGCCTCAATGTCATCAGAGCGTTTACGTAAATACTGAATCGTTGCCCACAATTGTTTAGCATTGCCCAAACGTAATGTTTCTTCATCGGTTAAATCAGTTTTGTTATTCAATACACATAAATCCGCTAACGCATTATTTTGTTTCCAGTACGGCGCAACGTTTAAGATGCGTCGCATCGCTTCGGCTTTGACTTGTTTGATAAGCATGCTATTTTCTTGCAGAGCGTGATGCTCATTCTTTGTTACGGTTTTGCCACCTGATGGTATTTTTGCTCCATGAGAAAACGCATAATATACTCGTCCATTGATGTCGCCTAAACAAATCGGTGGCACCGTGCTTTCTGTAAATTGCGGTTGCCGATTGTGTAAATACGATTTAATTCTACCTGTCATGGTTTCATTCATCCTTTCTAAAAAATTACGTTCTTAAGTACCAACACATTGTGCAAGTTGTCACTTTGCGTGCCGGTTGCACCGTAACTCGTATTGTGCCCGCATGCATCCACACGTCCATCAGTGTAGAGCACTCCTAACCCCCAATCTGTCTGGCCTTGACCGAAGCACGCCCAGTCTTCAATCTCGCCGGATTGACCTAATACGTGTTTGAATTGATTGTTGGTGCCAGACTTTGAGCTTGTCCCAAGATTACCGCGCTCACTGTAACCAGCGGCCCATAACGCATTGCCACTTTGAACAATGCAACCTTCATAACTGGCACCACCGCCAAAACACACTTTATCTACACTCCCTTGGAAATCGCTACTCGGTTTAGTCGGCGAATGTTGATGCGACGTATTGCCTGTGCCTAATTGTCCGTAGTTATTGTATCCCCACAGATATAATTCACGCTTATCAGTGATAGCAGCAGAACTTGGGTAACGTCCATCACCTGTAACAATATCCGCGAACGTTGACGCATGTTGGATTTGAGCGAAGCTATTACGCGTCGTTGTATCCCCATGCCCTAACTGACCATAGCCGTTGTAACCGGTTGACCACAGGGTGCCATCAGCTAATAACACTAATCCATTACCCGTAGGATTTTTACCATCTGTCTGATAACCACAGGTAATCACCGCTTTGGCGACGTTACGTAAGGTGGGATGCAAAATAGGGCTGTGACGCTCGGTGGTATCGCCCAATCCTAACTGACCATTGGCATTCCACCCCCATACCCACAGTTGCTTGTCTTCATCAACCGCATACACACTGTAGGGTAAGCCTGATACTGATAAGCTCACGATGTTAGTTAATGCCCCACAACGTACCGGCGTGTATTGGTTGGCAGTGGTGCCATTACCTAATGACCCTTGACCATTATAACCACACGCATAAACGTCACCGTCGGTTGTTAAGAAAAATGCACATCCGTAATCAAAGTGATTGGGTCGACCGGTGACAATGTGTTTAATTTTGATGTCATTGTTGAAGAAAAAATCAATGCGTCGCATCATACTGCGATGCAACGTATCACCATGCCCCAACTGACCATAGTTATTAAATCCCCATGCCCATACGTCGCCTTCTTGTGTTAATGCATAATGTTGCTGACCGCCAGAGAAAACGTTTACAAAACGCACCTCATTATTTAAAGCCGCTACCCGACTCGGCAAGTAAGTATGGCTAGCATTAGGGTCTCCATTGCTGTAATTATTGCCTAAGCCACAGGCTTTAATCAATCCATCACGCATGAGATAGACACGAGTATACCAACCGCCTAAACCATTAACCTGTGCCAATTGCCACACCGCTTGTGAAGGATGCAATCCTACATCACGCCATTGTGGTTGCTGGTTATCACCAGCTTGTAATACTTGGCCTGGGTTTCCACAGGGTAAGCGTATCGTGGCATTGCCATCGTGCGTTAACAAGTCACCTTGTTCAATCAGTTGATGCGTGCCAGCGGCTAACATATCCCAGTCATCGCCAACAGTAGGAGTAACCTCAACCACATCGCGCTTAGCAATAAAGCTTGAGCCATGATAAGAAACCACATCATCACGCACGTAAGCGGTATCATTGTCATACGCGCCGCACCAATTCATGCGGATGTTGCCTAAATCTAAAATTGTCATGCTGACCTCATGTTAACTGGTTTGCTCACTAGCAGGTTATTAATAGATGTCCGCGTGTATCTATTTCAACTGCAATACCTACCGGCGCAATGCAGTAGGTTAAAAAACTATTGGCATCACAGTGCTTTTCATTGATATGCACCTTAAGCTTTGCGCCTTCTTTAGAAAAACCATATACGGTGCTACTGGATTGCGTTAGGGTATAGCCATTTTCTTTAGCGTTGACCGCTAACAACTGACCCCCACCTCCAGTTAAATCTGCCGGGAGATTCACTGTGCCCACTGTGGTTGCAACAACTTGTGCTTGTTGCTTGGCGTCACCTGCGTAGTGTTCTGCTTGTGCTACGGCATCATTCAATGCCACTAAAGTCACGTTTAAGTCGGATAACTGTTGTTGAATCTGTTGCTCCATGTCAAAGATGACTTTGGCAGGGGAGTTAACCTCACCCCCGTCAGTAGTTACCACTGTTTGCTCATCCCCATGCACAATCTCATGTAGCGTTTGACTGTCTTGGGTGACTTGCGCAACCGCTTGCTCTAAATCCTTTTGTAATGTCATAGCTTACTCTTAACGCTGATGATAGATTGTTAAATACAACCCATTAATGAAAATAACTTGGCAAGGTGTAATGCACCAACCGATGCAAGCCATCAATGGCATTTGTCAATCCCTGCATGTCTTCGGTTAACAACAGATGTAATGTGCCAGGATTAAGAACAGGGCGTTCACGCACTTCAAGTTCGGTACGAATTTCCCATAACGTGCCGGTGACCAGTTGTGTTTGAAATGATTGGGTAAAACGGGCTTGTTGCGATAACAAACCCAAACCACCTAGCAATGTAATATCAAACCAGGCACCCCCTTCTTTGGCTTCCCAGCGGTACCACGCTTCAAATATCGCAAACTGGGTTTGTGACATCAGCCAGCGTACTTGAATACGACTGGGAACTTGGGTGAAGCGGCGGCGTTGACGCGCAGAGCCTGCTTCCATATCGGTGCGCACAATCGCATCGCCTGGTTGAATACTGTAACCCTCAACCGTGGGGAAGGGGAGTTTGTCTGGCCAAGTTATCATGTTGTTGTTTCATCTTTGTGGATTGCTCTGATTAAGAGTGGCGTACTAATCCACCCTCAACAGTCACATGCGGGCTGGGGACATTGACCAAATTACCGCTGGTGCTAAATGCTCGTATTACTGAGTTGGCCACAGCGACATAGCCTTCTTTGCAGTTGCTGACTTTGGTGAGTTCAGCCATGATATAAGAAAGGTCCTCTGCCGCAAATGCGCGATTACAGTTTTGTACGGCTAACCAGGGTGAATACACAAGTCCACGATTATTCGCTTGTACGCCATCATCACAGTCGGTAGCTAACCCACGTGTCGCGTCATTTTCACCATCACCATGTACAAACATCTCACCCCCATACGCACCAAACCCAACCGTACAATCTTCTACGGCTGATTGATTAGCTATCACCAGGGAATTGCTACGATGAGCTGAATAGCCTAAGTTAAAGCCCTTTACCTGGCTGTTCATGGTGTATAACGTACCCCCATCAAAACAGATTGCTCCATTTGAAGAGGTCTTGCGGTCAACACCTTGCGCATAAAGGTGTTGCAAAAGTCCAATGCCACCCGTGTAGACATAAACGCCCCCATTTACTTGCGTCATAGTGGTATAGTCTGCTAACAAAATCCCACCGCGTAATACCTCTACACCAATATTGCAGTTGTCAATGCTTAAAGTATGCTCATCAAAAAGAATAAAACTGTGTTCGGCGACATAGACAGCCCGATGGGTATCAGCACCGTGACCAACGAATTTAAGTTTGCCAGAGAAACGAATATGGCGCACGTTAAAGAAAAACCAGCCATGGGATTTACCGTCCTCATCGGGGATAAAGCGGATCACCGTCTCCCCATCGACATCAGAAACCGTTTCTACTTGTACGTGGCTCGCATCAGGTTGGTGAGCAAATTCAATTTTGTTAACCGCATATTCGCCTGGGTAAAGGCGAATGATAATCTTGCCACGCAATTTCTTCTCAACCAAGTAATCCCACGCCGCTTGCGGGGTGGGGTAATCTTTATCTTCACCCACTTCCAGTACAGTATCATCTAAACACAAGGTGGCAATGAAGTTATCGATTTCTTGTTTTTTCAAATCAAGCTGCGCAGTGATGTCATCGATTTTATGGGTGACAGTATCCACCAAGGTGCGCGATGTATCGCGCAGTGAACGAATGTCACTGCCAAGCGCGGTTAACTCAGTCGGTGAAGTGGTTGCTTCGATTTCAGTTGGAGTCGCTGTTTCAGTTTCGGTTTCGGTTGGGGTTGGCATGGTGATAGTCCTATATTGTTTCAGATAAATCCTTATCGGTCGCCGGTAACGTTCGCAAATCCATCAGCACTAACGCCGCTTCACACGCCAGTTGTTGCTGTAATAATTGCAACAGACGAATAAACCACTTCTCCGGTATTATTAATTCCGCCGTTGCAACGACCACCTGATAGTTGGCTGTGGCAGTGCTCACTAACTCAGCCGTTACTACCGTTTGCTCTAACTGATGAATAACATAGGCTGCGGATTTAACTAAGCCGCCTTCGGTGGTAACTATGGTCTTTTCATCACCGTGTACAATCTGGTGTAGCAAGGCCGTATCAGTGGCTAGGCGTTCCGTTAACTGATTAACCTCGTATTGAATAGTCATGATAATTCACCTCCACATTCATGTTGGCAGGGGAAAGGACGTTTGGTATTTTATTTGCCGACAAAATAAGTAATTGTTATACGTGCATCGTCAATTCAATTGTATTACAGTTGCCAACGTTCCTTACTGTTTGAACATAAGAAAGCAACTAATCAAGGTGGACATTATGCTAATTAACAAAAAAAGTTTGGGTGCCGGATAAGCTAAGAAATGTCGCGTGATCGAAAATTACACCTAAAATAGTAACAAAAAGTGAGCATTATGCGACAAAGAAATTGCATTATTGTGATTTTAAATAAACTTAACAAAAAATCTAAATAGAGATATAGACTCATGAGAACACAAGATCATAAATTCCAACAGTTTTTTAATCTTCATTATAAAAAAGAACCACTCATCTTACTTAATGTCTGGGATGTTATTAGTGCAAAAGTTTTTGAAAATGCAGGTGCTCAAGCCATAGCAACAAGCAGTGCTGCCATTGCAGTTTCACTTGGCTATCCAGATGGTGAAAAACTACCTTTTAGTACACTAATTGATACGGTAAAACGTATTAATTCACATATTAAAATTCCATTAAGTATTGATTTTGAGGCAGGTTACACAAAAAATGTTAATAGATTAACTAACTATATCGAACAGTTAATCGAAGCTGGTGTTGTTGGTATTAATATCGAAGATCGCTATCCAAATACACCGGATCAACTTATGCCTGCCAATGAACATGCTAATCGCATTCAATCTATCAAGAATCATATCGAAAAATCGAATGAAAAATTATTCATAAATGCAAGAACTGATACTTATTGGGCAAAACATATTAAATTCGAAGATCGAAAGACAGAGACACTAAATCGTCTAAGAGCTTACGAGTCAGCCGGTGCAGATGGTCTATTTATACCAGGATTAAATGATTTTGATTATGTTAGCCGGTTAACAGACCAGTTAAAAAAGCCAATCAACATTTTAGGTGATGCCAAACTTAATTACGAAAAAGCAAAAAATTCTGGAGTTAAGCGAATCAGTATAGGATCATTACCTTTACGATTTATAGCAACTAAGCTTTTAAAGCTTAGTAATGACTTATTGAATCATGCTGATTTCTCAGAATTTTGCGATATTTTTTCCTATGAACAGCTTAATCAATTAACAGAACGCTAACTGAGACAAGTTAACTTTATGTCCCATCAGCTATCTTATATGTTCCTTCAGCGCGATGCCCACTTTATTATCAACCACATGAAATTGAAAAACATTTTTTGCTAAATCGTTCCTAATATTGCGGCACTATTGCAATTTGATTGAATAGTAAATTATGGCGCAACTGGCTTTTTTCTGTTTATCTTTTACCGATAACTGCCATTGGCTGGATTCAAACCGTAACGTCGTTCCATCACCGGTGCCAAACCATCACCACGCGTGATATTGCGCGCGAGCTTTTGTTCAACATGTTCAACAATAATATCCAGTTGCACATTGCCATCAGGTGTTTTAGACGTATGGGTTTTGGCTTGCACGCCAGAAACATTATTATGAACTGTCACGTTGACACTAACCGGTGCATTACGCGCGGCTAAGCCTGCTCCTAACAATTGCATTTGTCCTGGTGTAAACACGGTCTCACCTTTTTTAGCAATAATTGGCACTTCATTACCAACAACACCGCCCCCATGGAATTTTGGGGCGCCATCAAATACAGATGAATTGACGGCACGTTTTGCTAACGCATCATGACCAATGACGCCACCGCTATGCGCCGTGCCAAATAAACCACTAAAGTTAATTGAGCCTAATGCACTCGCTAAGGGCGCAGTAATGTTTTGTTTGATTTGAATGTGAAGAATATCGGAAATGATAGAGTCCGTCAGTGATTTAAAATCCAGTTTACCTTTGGTGACAAACTCAACCAGTGCATCCTCCATGTTAGAAAAGGCATTGGTGACTGCATTTTCCACTTGCGATGCCATGTCATTGGCTTCATCCACCACATCGCGAAGTCCACGAGTTACGCCATCTTGCCAATGTTTGGAGCTCGCTAAATCTTTCTCACGCGCTTGCTTTAACATGTTCTGGTAAACAGTTTCAATGTCACTGGCAAAGGTAGCATAGCCTTGACGCGTGCTATCTAATCCCGCTAATGCACTCTGACGCCAGGTATCGGCTTCAATGCGGGCTTGCTCACTTTCAGATTTAGTTGCATTCAACGCACGTGTGATAGTTTGTACTGTTTGCGCATGACGTTTCGCCGCTTCAATGGCCTCTTTGTCCGCTTGTTGTAAGTTGTATTTTTGTTGAATTAAATCTTTAGTCTGTTTGATGAGCTTGGATGCTGCTTCAGTTTGTTGTTGGCTGGCATCAATGCCAAGCTTGGCTAATGTATTTTCTTGCTCGTTTAATATCAAGGCGCGCTGTACCGCGTCGCTTCCTTGTTTGCGTGCAACAACTAATCGTTGCATGGCAGCCGTCTGTGCTTGTAATGATTGAATCGTTTCTTTGATGTGTTGGATTTGTTTTTCGTCTAACGCAGGGATAACTTGTTTCAAGTCCTGTTTGCTTGGGTTCGTGTTAAGTTTGCCGTTTTGTAGTTCAACTATTTCAGATTCGATTTTTTTGATGTTCGACTGCAGTTTTTTATAAGCTTCTATCTGTCCGCTAGCTTCTTTAGCTTGCTTGGTAAATTCTGGATGTGTTGACGTCAAATCCCATATGGCTTTGTAATGTTTGTCCATATCATTTTTACGCGTCTGAAAGGCGTGACGGACTTGTTCTAAATCTTTCATTAAGTCAAAATGAAATAACTCTTTGACATGGCCTAAGAAACTGCCAGGGTAAACAGAACGAATTTCTTGCATCAGCTTGGCGGCTTCTTTTTTCGATGTGTTCAATTCTTCAGTCAGACGCGCGATAGCTTCATTGACCAACATCGGTTGCCCAGTCCCATTAGCTGCTTTTTTTACTGTCTCCATCAGCTTACTAAGCTCAGTAGTATGTCGTTTAGCCGCAACAGTGGCTGCTTCATGACCCTCGGCTAGTTTATACAGTGCCAACCCTGCCATTGCAGCTAAACCCACTGGGCCACCCACAAATCCCAGCGCGTGTTTAAAGCCAAGCGTAGCAACCGTTGCTAATTTGGTAGTCCCTGCGAGCACAACCACCTTAGCCGCTGCGCCTGCTGATAGACCGGTTAATAACCGCAACCCTGCCGCCAAACCCGCATGACCAACAACAGCCGCTCTTAATAAGGCAACAGCTTTAGCTACGGTGCGAGCCACTAACAGGTACTCTAACCCTGTAGCGGCTAAGCTTGCATACTGGAATAAAAATCCAAATGCATTCGCGCTCATGCGAATCGCATTACCCAGTGTTTCGCCAATAGCATGAGCGGCATCATCGACACCCGTTGTTGCATCTCTCACACTGACACCGATATCGTGGATAGCTTTGGTAAATCCACCCTTACCAATTTCGCGTGCAATGTGAGAGACATTATCTTTAATGTTACTAAAAATTCCTTCTAAGATATCCATTTGTGCTGCCATGGCACCGGCAAACTGGGTCTTACCAATACTGCGCAAGTACCCTTCAATGGCAGTGACATTTTTTTTAACAACCGTGGTAACCTTGTTAAAGGTAAAAGCAACCTTATCTCCTTGCACTTCCGCATTAATACCGAAGGACTTTAAGTTCATGAAGCGGCCGGTGGTCGCATTAGCTACTGCATCGACAAATAACAATAAGTCCTTACCCATCGCAGAAGCCGTATTGCCGTAAGAACGTAGTGCATCAGCTGACGGGTCAAGACCCAATGCTTTTAACTTGATGAAAGCTTCTGTTAACTGCTCCACACTAAACGGCGTCTTTGAAGCAAAGTCTTCAATCATCGCAAAAGCATCATCGGCCCCTTTTAAAGAGCCAGTGACCGTTTTCAAGCTTGCATGTAAGCGTTCAAACTCTCGATTGGTTGACACTAAAAAACCAAAGGAACGAGTGAGGCCACGAATACCGGTGTAAGCTCCCAGCAAGCCTGCCGCTTGTTTGAGAGTACGATTCAAGGACTTTGCGGCAATATCAACAGCTTTGATCTCTTTAGATGCAGGCTTTGTCGCTTCTTTGATGTTATCAAATGCACGCTGACCACGTGTGCCAAGCTTGTCAAACTCTCGGCGCACCTGATCGCCACCTGTGGCAGCTAATCGAATTGACAAATTTTTGCTGTTGGCAGAGTTACTCATAGGGTATCCCTTACGTTAAACATAAATATTTCCTAAGCTGTGTAGCATTAGTGATAAATTTGGTTTGAATATGGATTTTAGGATTGCCTAATTTAGGCATGAAAATAAGAAATTAACAGCCTAGAATGACTTTTAGTTTTTTTGCTCGATGCAAATATCTAGGTTGTCATTATCTTCTTTACATGTAACGGCTTGTGCGCAAACTTTTAAAACATTATAATCTTCATCGGGATCGCCGGCTGCTTGTTTACAAAATGTCTTAGCTTTTGAAGAAAGCAAATCCCAATGAGATTTTAGCCATTCATAATTGGTTTTTTCCTCTTTAAGGCAATCAGTAAATGTACTATCAGAAGCACTAAATACGCCCTCGATATCGTATTTTTTGAACTGGCTGGAAAATTTAAGACAATAAGGAATAACATCATACTCTGGCAACGTATCATCAACAGTGGTTTGTGTGTGATCTGAACACGCCGAAATCATTGTGATCATTAACACGATGTAAATGAGTTTCTTCATTTGAAATGTTCCTTACACACTGTCGACCGTTTGAATATTAAAAAACATTTTAAGCTATCTACAGGCAAAATGGCAGTATTGATCACACCAATACCATCAATACGATTAACTACTGTCTCTGATGCTGGTTATTATTGCTAATCAGTCGATTTTTTCTGCATGTCTTTGAGAGCAAGTGCGATACCGATGGCCGCCGATGGCAACAGTTCTGCCATCGCAGCTTGATGGTAACCTAAGCTTTCACTCAACTGCAATGCTATATCTAACGGGAAGCACTCCTGACATTGGGTTAACACTTTGTTAGCCACATCCCAGGCTTGCCAACCTTCTATCGTCTTTAATGTATTTTCGAGGTATGGGCACTTTTCCCCGTTTTCGCTGGCTTGTCCTTGTGCGCAGGGGAGCTGTTGTCTGGCACAGTTGGCGCAATACTCCGACCCGCCGTTGCAGTGCCATTGCAAGCGAGTCGTGATTCGTTTTTTTCAGATTCTAACAACTCTCGCATACCGGTGTATTGTTGACGGAACGTTTCAGCAATCACCCAGTAGTTTTCAAATAACTGCGTGATGTTATTTTCAGTAACAGGAGCAATCACATCTTCCTCTTTATCATCATTATCCAGTACGCCTTCCCATTCGATGATACCCACCAAGGCTAAACCGAGTGTTAGGTACTGCTCAGCTAAAGCTTCACGGGTAGTTTCATCTTCTACGTTAGGTAAGTGGCTCATGTCAGCGCCACTGTCTTTTTGAATGCGGTAATCTTCACCTATTTGTTGCAAACGATGTTGCATAAAGGCTTTGGCTTGATAAAAGATAGCACTATTGCACGGGCGTACTTTAACGCGCACCTGCATGCCTAAATCAATCCAGTGGGGGTTTGTAGAGAGTGACAGTTTCAGCATCGTTAGGTTCCTCCTGTTGTTGCTCGGTCTCTTGCGGTGGTTTTTTCGGTGGCAATGTTTTGGGTGGTTTGGGTGGTAATGCTTGTAAGTGATAACCACTGATATCATTCATCAGTGTCACCGTTAACATCCGGTTAAACTTCTCAGATTTGGCCCCTTGAAAATCGTATGCCGCTTCAATACCACCGGCACCATTAATACTGCGTTTGGCTTTGGGTAAATACACTGAGTGTGCGGTTAATACTAATTTACGGTGCTCATCAATGGTATAAGCCAATTCAATATCAATGGGATTACCTTCGCGCGCCAAGTCCATCAACTTTGAATTACTGTAACGCACGGAGATATTACCTGAGAGTGCTGCAATCCCTGGATCAATGCCATCAACCTTACCATCATCGCGTATCGTTTGGATTTTCTCAAAGTTGTTGCTGTAGGTCATTGCGGCTGAGGTGACATCTGCTAGAAATTCCCCAGCATGTTTAATCGAACCTTGGAATTGCGAGAACCGCGTATAGGAAAATTGTGATGACTCTGGATCACGTGTTGTATGGCTGGCCGTTTCACCTTGCCCTAACAAGTTTACCGTCACTTGTGCTTCACCGCTGCGCTCAAAATTAAACGCCATCGAGTTAACCCGTGCACCCGTATACAGCGGGTAATCAGGCACGTCGGGTAAACCAATTTCTAAGCTGATGCTAGGCAAACGTGTTTTGCCAGAAGCAAATGTATGTTGATAAGCTTTCTTACTGTTTGTGGTTTCTGGCTCGCCTAATAATCCCGTCAACCACAAACCGATACTGCGAAGCTCCGCTGGAATAACGATATCGCCATCAACGTTGATAATATCCTGGAATGGCGCTGTAGGGTCACGCCCTAGTCCCAAGATATTAGATTCAATCAAGCCTTGCTCGGAGTCGAGTGACGATGAAATAAAGGGGACTTGGCGGTATCCGTTAGTTGGCGGTATACCGTAATCCTGTTCAAAACCAAATAATAGACTGGCATTCCAGCCGTATGCGCGTGCCATAGGTTTCTCCTAAAATAGTAACGGTAACAGGGGATTGCTGCGACAGTCATTGTTCAGCAGCAAAGCAAGCTGACAACGACACCGTCAATTGCAAGACAAAAAAGCGCGTTAACGGCTGACACTAATAAGGCTTATCTGCCACTATGCTCAAGGATAAAACTGACTATAATAGTCATCGTCAAATTGCATAACTCCTTGTATATTTGTGCTTCGCGTATCAGACCCACCGTTTGATACGCGTTTTTTTTGATTTGCAATTTTTGTTACAGCAAAGGATGGTCCGTCACATATTCGAGTATCACCGGCACCGTTGCTGCTTTCATTGTAGCTGCCCCTTCAATCGGCTCCGTTACTAACTCAGGACTGCCCACCGTTAATAAATCAATGAGACCGTTGAGCGTGTTTGTCTGTTGCAGTATATCACCCACGTTTATTAATAACGCATCGAACTGCTGTTCGCGCAGCAAATCATCTTGATGTTGAATAATGACATCACATTCAGCTTTATGTTTATAAATGTAACGTGGTGGTGACAGTAACATATCAGGTTCACCCACTTCACCATCACGCACAATTATCAAGCCACTGTCAGGAACAGCGGTGGTTAACACACTATTGCGTAGCACAGTGATATCAGGCAAGGCGTCTTTCAATGTATAAAATAACGCTTGCAGAGCAAGCTCGCGTGTACTTGTCATTTGGGTTCATTCCAGTTTTCAACAATCAGTTTCGGTAGTTGTCGTTGCTGACGTTCACTTGCTGTTTTGAAATGCAATCGCTTTGGCATTTTCACCTGTGGCACTAACCAGAACATCACAACAGTGGTTAATCCACGGCCTGTACGTAATGCGGATTGACTGGCTTTACGAAAACCCCGTAATTCACCAGTCTTGCGACTGTAGGATGCACGACGGTTATCTAACACCAACAGTGATGCACCATTAGCGCGATACACAAAGCGTAGTTTTACATTCCAGGCATGTTCAATGTCACCCGGCATGGGGCGTTTGCCTCCAAGTCGTTTAGGCACATTGGGTGTTGGAATAGCCAACCATAACCCTTTACGTCCTCGTATCAGCGTGCCCTGTTCAAAGTTGGTAAGAATCTTATGCGCACGTGCATACACATGACCTGCTGCATTCAAGCTTGTCTTTTGTTTAGGGTACACATCCCCGCGCCAACTATTGGCTAAGCGTTTACCTAAGTTAGCCGCTATCACTTGGCTGCGCATTTGCAGCTTTAAGTTATTGGTTGCTGTCTTAATGCCAGTCGTGACAGCATGCTCTGCTTCTTTTAAGTTGGCTTTAAAATGCTCATCAAGACGACCACTCAATGCCGCTTTTAATTGCATACTTTAATCACGTCTATTTTCCAGATTAATCCATGTAAGTCACGTACTGGTTCGCTTTGGATGCGATAAGATGATTTATCAATGGTAATCACGTCACCTATTTTCGGTTCTTTAACATCATTGCACTTCACGTCAATCACTTGTGTGGTCGTATGCAAGTGGGCTTCGCCGAAATCCACAATGTGGTCTGGGATTTTTAAAATGACTGGCAAAGTAATGCTATTGCTTGTGCCTTGTGGATGATAGGTGGCTTGCACCCCTAAGCGCGCAAACAATCTGTCAGTGGCTTGTAAGAATGCAGGTAACATCTTATGCCACCAAAGCACACAGTGATGCATTCGGACGATAGGGCACAATCAATGGCGCGGATTGTAATAACAACCATCTGACGGCCGGGTCTTCTTCCATCCAACTTTTACTGAAGTAACGCATTGCTCGAAAGTCGGCTTTTTCATCACGTATCATGCCATAACACCGTGTGCCTTCTAAGTTCTGTTGACTGACCAGTAATACGGTATGGTCAGGTAACAAATGTTGTACGGTATTCTCATCATCAACGTAGACATCATTGTAAACATGAAAATCAAAATCACCAATAGAGCCAACATAGCGTGCTTTTTCATTACCTTGGCCGCGTATCATTGGGTCAGTATCGATGTTGATGGTAGTACCACGACGAATTTCCAGTTGACTGATAACTTGTTTGTTCTTGCGTAATAACCGCCAGGCTTTAGGGTCAAGGATAACACGACGAGCGACTGCACCGGATTTTTCTTGAATCAAGCTCGCCCAATCCTCTAACTGGTCAAGGGCGGGGGATTCTGGATTGCTCCACTTGTCATTATTGCCTGAGAGTTTAATCGTAAGCTTCGGGTCACGTTTAAAGTTGACTACTTGCGTTGGGTAATTGTCGCCAGATACGGTGACGGTGCCTTTAGTTAAGGCTTCGGCTGCCATCACTTCTTCACGACGAGTTAGGTTTTCTAATTGGTCGCGTAATGCTTTGCTTACCGCCGCTTCTAATCGTCGGTTAGCCGGAAGACTACCACCGATGGTTTCACCAATAACGCGTTTTAATGGGGTATTGGCATCAAAGCGGCGTTTGTCTTTCACATACGCCGGTCTAAAGCTTTGGGTGCTGTAGCCTTGAGCGTCGACCACTTTACCGGCCACCAGTGGAGATACGAATGGGGCTAGTCGTGGCTTAGACTCATTAATGTCAAAGTGGATTTCCGCGCTCTCTTCCATCTGTACAGAAGTAAAGAAAGTGTCTAACAGAAAAGACGATGAACGCTCCAAGCATTCAATTGTGCGATTTAATACAAAGGTAGAAAAAATGTCGACCATGATTATGCTCCTCCTTGGTTGTTACGTAGAAATAGTGCATTGTTGCCGTTTTTGCGCCAACTGCTCCAAACGGATGTCGCATTATGGCCCTCGCCATAAGTCAGCGCGTTGGCATTGAACTCGCCCGCATGATAGACAACGGCTTTGACATCCGTTGTTGTCGCATCACAGTCTTCAGCTAAGATAGCTACCGGGATTTGTGAGCCATCGGTAGCTTTGTGTTGGCTTAATGTGTAATGCCGTGATGAAGTGATACGGCCTAGTACGCTACCACGCACCAGTACTGTTCCACCGGCGATGGTTTCAACACGCTGTACACTGGGGAATTCCCCTGCAAATAAATTATCGGGTGTAATTGAACCCTGGTCAGTAAAGCCTTGTGCGCTCATGTTGGTTTCCTCTTCTTAATCAATAGAAATGCCATTATCCAAAGTGCCATTAATAACTCGCAATGCGTTTAACAACGGTGTCAATCTCATCGATCTCTTCACTATCCGATGCACTGCCTGGCACAATGTCAGGATTTTCAAGTTTGTTCATTGCCGCTTGAAAACCGGCGGCATCATTTGTTTGGGGTGATGATGTAGGGGCAGACGCTAACGTTTGTTTAGCAAGCTCAACTTTCATGTTGGTGGCAAAGGCCAGGTGTTGTGCTAACTTTTCTCGATGCTCAGCCGCTTTACAGGTTAAGATAGCTTGGATGCGAGCGCGTTCTTCCATCTTACCTGCTTCTAATGAATTTGGTGCATTGGTTGCAACTGTTGATGGTATTGCTTGCGTTGTTGTCTCAGTCATAATGGATGTCTCCTGTTGTGGTAAATAAAATCGATTAGATAACGTTTGGTGGTAT
The DNA here is from genome assembly GCA_965116795.1 of Gammaproteobacteria bacterium. GTDB lineage: Bacteria > Pseudomonadota > Gammaproteobacteria > JAJFKG01 > JAJFKG01 > JAJNDI01. The sequence continues at coordinate 2,089,334 of OZ220716.1, read as the reverse complement.
TGATTAATGACATTGTCGAATGTACCAATGTCATCAGCCAAGCCATGCTTAACGGCATCTTCTCCAATAAATACATCACCACTTCCGTAGCGTTGCTGTACGGATTCAGGTGAAATGTTGCGATACGTGGCAACGGCTTCAATAAATACGTTAGCCATCGCATCAATGCGTTGTTGCAATCGTGCGCGGCCATCGTCAGTTGTGATATCAACACGTTTATGCGGGCTTTGTGATGAGACAATCTCAATGCTATTGTCATCTTTGTTATCACGATACACACCGACAACACCAATCGAGCCAACGCTACTGGTCTTGGACACAACAATCTTGTCGCAGCTACTGGCTATCCAATACGCCCCCGATGCCACATCACCTGAAGCGTAGGCGATAATCGGTTTCTTGCCTCTGGCTTCATAAATGGTTTGGGCTAAATCACAACAACCATTGACTTCACCTCCTGGCGAATCAATATTCAGCACAATGGACTGCACATCTTTATCGGCAAACGCATCTCTGAAATCGGTTGCGATTAACTCGTAGGAAGAGGCACCACTGACTTGAGTGAATACATTAGCGTAACGAAACAAGGCTCCAACAATAGGGATCACCGCAATACCATTGTTAATTGTCATCTGGCGCGTGTTCTGTAACTCACGTCCTAACTTAGCCGCCACCACTTCTGGTGATTGGTTTTGCCTAGCGGCAATATCTAATATATTGGCAAGCGCATCATGAGTAATCGCCCACGGCTCACCAGTGGCTTTGTTCCAAGCACGCATAAATGTATTTCCTATATAAAGATATGGAACTTACGTTGTTAGTAACAACGCTATTCGTAGAGATAGCTCGTGTCAGTATTTAATCAATATGGATATTTGCAAGGCCGAGGAATAGGTCTGGGGACGGTGTCTGAGGTGCCTATTTTAAAATCATCACAGATAACATCATGTGTGGCTTTGCTAATATAACCTAATTGCCACAGCTTATTTACGGATTGTTGCAGGCTTCCCTTTATTTCAATTTCTGTGTCACTAATAATCTTTACATTAATAAAAGGAACCTCTTTGGCAAATTCCTCAAGAAAATTGTCTTTTTCAAAAGAAGGGAGAGTGTCTTTCACTGTTACTTTGAGCGCAGCGTAATTAGCATCCCCATCAACAACTATCTCAGTTACTGGGTAATCCAATATTGTGCCACTCTTTGCCATTTTCTGGCTTTCTCTATATAACCTGTCATTCATGAGGTGAGCTCGTTAACATTTTTTATTGACCTTATTGTATCAGAAGAAGAAACTATATCACGTGTATCTATTAGTCCCAATTCTTTTTGCTTGGCTTGCTCACGCGCACGTTGCTCTAATATCTCTTCCCAATCTAATCCTTGGGCGGCACATTCTTCTTCTAATGTCGATAATCCAATGTTCATGCGAATGTTTGAGGCTTGCGCTTCTTTTACTGGGTCAATCCACCCGCGTCCTGAACCAATCCATTTCGAGCGTGTCCACGCTTGCTTTTGTTGATAAAAATTGGGAGCTTCAATCAAGCCTTTGTTAATCGCTTCTTCTAACCACAATGCATACACCGGTCTTGCCCAATAGGTAGCTAACCATTGTCGTCTGCCTGAAAAAAAGCGCCACGCTTCCATCAGCGCAGCGCGAGCACTGGAGTAGTTCGTTTTCGAAAAGTCCTTCATTAACAGTTCAAAGGGGAGATTGAGTCCGGTACCAATATGCCGCAATACATTCTCAACAAACTGTCCGTAACCACTGTTGGGGCGACTCGGCGTGAAGGCAGAGACTTTATCTCCTGGAAATACCGGAATAATGGCACCGCTTTGCAAACGTAATCGCCACTCGTTGCGTGCTTTCATGTAATCATTAACGTCACCCCCGAATAAATCACTGATGGCATCGTTATCCAGTGGGGTTTCAACGAAAGCCGCAATCATCGCATTGACAACAGCGGCTTGTAATTCACTACGTTCATAATGGTCAAGAGTTTTAAATAGTGGCAGCACACTCGTTAATAACGGTTTGCCACGTGTCTGTCCGGTACGCTCTTTGTCATGAATATGTATCACACGTTGACGACCAAACTTGGTTATTGCTGATATGCGTTGCCAATCATCATCTTCTGCCAACATAAATGTATCACCAGGATGAGTGCGCTTAATCCAATACGCCATCGGTGCGCCATATTTATCAATTTCAATACCACCGCGTAACGTTTGATTATCTTGTTCACCGTTAGGATTGCTTAACCTATCCGGCTCTATCAATTGCAATGTTGTTGCAAAGTCACCTCTGTTGGGTAACCACAATGGCAGTGCTAACGCTTCACCATTTAACATGGATGAACGAAATATTTGTATCGTGAGTCCTGCAAATGTCAGTGAATTAGCGGCATCACAGGTTGTTGACTCTGCCCAGGTGCGAAAGTGAGATTCCACTTGCCGTGCCCACGCATCCGCCCATTCTTTTGTTTTTCCTAATACCACGTAATCAGGCCGTGCCGCTAAGCGTAACCCTGAGCCAACAATATTATCAGTTAATGTTTGTATGGCACCACTGGCCACACCATGGTTACGGACTAAGTCACGTGAGCGTGATACCAGCGTATCTAATTCAGGCAATAAATCACTGTCAGCTGACCCTTTAGGTGGTTGCCAAGAGCGTAATTCGCTAGCGCTATGCGATGCGCCGCGATGTGCGGTATCAGCGTGTTTACTTGGATGCATACGCATGATTAGAACTCAACAAAAATGGCTTTACGTCCACCACGACCTGATTGCTTAGTCAGCATCATTTTTAAATTGGTGATGTAACGCTCCAACTGTGTCATGCTGGCGAAGGTGTAGGTGACAGCACCATAACCATCAATATGCACACTGACTTCTTGACTGCCTGTCATTAATAAATGATAAGCATTCTCTGCTTCCTGTAATCGGGTTTGTAATGTGGTTACGTCAGTCACTGGCATTATTGTCTACTCTATTATTTCTTTGCTCATTTAGTTTATTAAAAATCCGTTACATCGAAATCATCATCACCTTGTAAATACGGGTCATCCGATAATTGCATTGGGCGTTGTTGTATCATCGCCCGCAAGAAGGCACTTCTACCGGATGTTGGCGTTGTGACAATGCTTGTTGGTGTTGACGTTAATGTTGATGATGTTGATGTTGTTGCATCACTTTTTTCTGGCACCGGTTTGCCTAATGCCGCTTCAAACTGTTGCCAATGATGTTCATTGAATCTATCTAATCCATAAATGCTGGCCGCCGCTCTGGCATAGACTCGACAATCTAAGGCTTCGTTACGCCGCGTTGGGTCTTTCTCCCAGACGGCTTTAGGATAACCGCGGTGTACGCGAATAATACGTTTCTCGGCAGTCAGTTGTTTGAAATACTCTGGCTCATATTGCGGGAAATGACAGTAACCTGCCGGAGCGCCGGTAGGTTGAGATTCATCATCGCTAATAGAGTATTCCAGCTTTAACCAGCGATAGAATTCTACTTTGGCAATGGAGCTGGAGACATTCCATACGCGTAATCCACGACGCCGGCCACTGACATCGACTTTGGAGACACTCAAAATGAGTGCCGTATCTCTATCACGTCCTTTCACTGCAACGACAGTGCGTGGTTGATTAGCTCTGGCACCACCGCCACCCCAAATCGCTTGTGAGTGTTGACGTACCCAATTATACACTTCTTGAGTAGCATAACCGCTATCTACCGCCATTACTCTGATAGGTAACGTATGACCTGAAGCATGTGGCCAATCTTTTTGTAAAACTTTTTCTAATGCTTGCCAGACTTCCAAGCGCGCTGTATCGCCTGCCAGAACGAAGTAATCGTAAGCCCCTACAAATCCCATCTAGGCAGTAGTGGTTAAAGCGATTAATTTGCCATTGTTTTAATAATGGAGAGCAATAACGATGAGCAAATCACGAGAAAACAGTCTACCTATTTCAAAGTCAAAGCCGCCATCAAAGCGAGGTGGCTATTCGCGCTTAATTGACCCTAAGAAGCGAGCACATGTTGAAGCGTACTTAGCGAGTGGGCAAACCCAACAAGCCTATTGTGCTGCGCATAGATTGAAGATATCGAGATTTAAGGGATGGAAGCTGCGCTACCAACGAGAACAAGAAGGTTATTTCACTCCGGTCATCACGCCCCCTGAGATAAGTGTTTGTACTAACGGCATTCGCATTGAGGTCAGCAAAAGTGATAGCAAGGTAGTCATTTGCAATATTGTGGAGATTAGCAGTGTCATCACGATTATGAATGCATTATTGTCATGCAACTGAAGTTAAGCGACCCTAAGATATGGTTTTACAGTCAAGCGGTAGATTTTAGGAAATCGATAGATGGATTAGTGTGTTTAGTGCAAACACATTTGGGGGTTAATCCAACGGAAGGGATTTTTATATTTCACAATCGCAGCAAAGACAAGGTAAAACTATTATCATGGCATGGCAATGGGTTTGTCATTTTGTACAAACGCTTGGAGAGGGGCAAGTTTACGATTGTAGAGGCTGGTAACAATCGATGCATTAGCTTAGATGAGAAGCAATTAAGTTGGTTATTGGCGGGCCTTGACTGGGACAAGATGCGCCATTGGAAAGCGTTATCATACGATGATTATTATTAGGATAATATAAGCGATATAAATAGCGTTTTTTTGTGATTTTCACGTGCATTTTATTTTTAGTTTTGTTACAATCTCGCTATTGTTTTTACAGGGAAATAAGCATGTCATTTCAGATTAACAGTGAAAATAACGACGTTGTTTCGCAGTTAAAAACAATGATTGCGACTTTAACAAAGCAGAATGAAAGTATGCAGCAGAGCAACCTTACTCTGCAAGCCCAAGTTGAGTCTTTGCAAGAACAGCTAGGTAATGCTGTTAAGAAAAATAAATGGTATGAAGAGCAAATCAAGCTGGGAAAACATCGTCAGTTTGCCAAGCAGTCAGAAACATCACAAACACTATCATTATTTGATGACAATGAATCTGACGAAGTGACTGAAAAGGTTACCCCTATTGATGATGAAAACGAACAAGTTACTTATTCACGCAAGAAAAAGAAAAAAGGCAGCACACGTAATATCGATACGAGTAAACTGCCGAGCGAGCGTGTTTTGCATGATTTATCCGCCGAAGAAAAGCAATGTGCTTGTGGTTGTCAGATGCAGAAAATAGGCGAAGACACCTCTGAAAAAATTGATTATATTCCTGCGCAACTGAAAGTGATTGTGCATGTGACGCCTAAATATGCTTGCCGTGCTTGTGAAACTGTCAAGGCAGCCAAGAAACCGGAGTTTCCCTTACAAAAAAGCATGGCAACAACCAATCTAATAGTGGATGTCATATTAAAGAAATATGATGCGCATTTGCCGCTATATCGGCAATCAAAGCTACTGGAGCGTGATGGGATTATTATCCCGGACAATACCTTAGGTAACTGGGTCATGGGAGCGGCTGAGGCATTGTCACCGTTAGCCGAGGCGTTTTGGGAACAAGTCGCTTTGTCCACGTATCTACAAGCAGACGAGACGCGCGTAAAGATTTTATACCCAGATAAGACCGGTTATATCTGGGCATATCAAGGATTAGATCGAAAGAATCGGTTTGTCATGTTTGAATTTGATTTAACCCGAGCGGCAAGCGTGCCGGAAAAGCGATTGACCCACTTTGCTGGTTGGCTACAGACAGATGGATATTCGGGTTATACGGCTATTGGCAAGCGACAGAATGTGACTCACCTTGGGTGCTGGGATCATGCCAGGCGCAAATTTACCGATGCGATTAAAGCGAATCTCGACAATAGAACCGGTATCGCGGCACAATGCCTGGCGCTGATTAACAAGCTCTATCGGATTGAAAGAACGATTAAGCAAGCATCCGACGAAATACGGTATCAGGTTCGGCAAGAAGAAGCTAAATCTGTGCTTGACGAGCTATTTAATCTGGTTAATAAAATCAATGCGCTACCTAAAAGTACGTTGGGTACGGCTATCACGTACCTTAAAAATAACGAAATACCGTTGCGCCAATACGTTGAATATGGCCATACACACATCAGTAATTGTTTAACGGAGAATATCATTCGTCCGTTTGCGGTTGGGCGCCGCAACTGGCTCTTTGTTGGCAATGAACACAGTGCCAACAAATCAGCATTGCTCTACAGCCTGATCCAGACTTGCAAAATCAATAAAATCAATGTACGTCACTATCTGACTTACGTGCTTAATCAAGCCCACGCAATACGGCGTGGAGATATTGATGCAGCCTCTTTATTACCACAGTTTATTGATCCTCAAATTTTAACGGCTTAAACAGGTATGCCCAGGTGGGATTTTTAGGGGCTTACAAGTAATCAACTGACCAGCTCTGCTTATCGCGCGACCAAGCCACAACTTCACATTCAATACGATCCTTTTGAATATCAACACCAGCTGTAAGAAACAATCCACCAGTCGGGACAATACCTTGTGGATATGCTTCACGTCTTTGATAAATGGCTTCCCAGTCCGGTGCATCGTGTTCTTCTTCATATGGCTCTCCTAATACGGTATTGACAAAACTTTTCATCAGCTCTGGATGGGCTTTGGCTTGTTCATATAAATTGGCGGCATCCGACCAACTAAACCACCCAATGGGACTGTAAAGACTTGATAAGTGATAACCAACCGTGTGACGTTGTTGCGGATTATCATTCGTAGCCACCCATTTACCGTTGGCTAATAGCTCTGTTTTATGGTGCTCTGCAATCAATTCATCACATGATTCACATTGGTAAGCCACATCAACAGGGCAACCTTCCTCCCAACGCAATTGACCAAAACGTAATGCTTGGAAATGCTGACAATGTGGACATGGTATATGATAGTAACGCTGGTCAGTCTGCTCAAACTCACGATTAATTCGTGATAAGCCTTTAAGCGTTGGTGTGCTGACTAAAAATATTTTGCGCCGTGTTTGAAAGGTGGCACTGCGTCTTTCAGCTAAGACAATCGGATCGCCTTCACCTTCAATATCTCCTGGGTAACCATCGACTTCATCCATAAACAAATAACGTGCTGGCATGGAGCGTAATCCTACTGCCGAGTTAGCTCCCGTCATTACCAACACGCCACCAGGGAAGTCTTTTGATAATACGGTATTGCCTGAATCACGCGAACGTGCGGGTTTAACACGCTCTTTTAATGCAGCACAATCTTCAATAAGTGGATCAATACGCTGCTTAGAATTACGTTTAGCTAACTCTGTTGTCGGTGCCACGGCCATCATTGGCGCAGGGGAGAAATGAATCACATAGCCAATCCAATTATTTCCGGCTTCAGTCCCACCAATCTGCGCACCTTTCATAAAGATAACCCGCTGAATCGGCGAGTGGGGCGATAGAGCATCCATGATTTCACGCAAGTACGGTGTACGTTCTGTGCGCCAACGCCCAGGTTCTGCAGCGGCTTTGGGTGATAAAGTACGATATTCATCTGCCCACTGTGAAATCGTTAAATTGGGTGCAGGGAGCTTTCCCGTATTCCAAGCTATTAGAGCATCTTCCATAGAGAGATCACTCTTTAAAGTCGAGTTTGACATTGCCTAACTCAAGCAGATGTTCATAGATGTATTGTTCTAGGGTAATTTGCAATGTATGCGTATCAATTTGTAATTGGGCAGCCATTTGACTGGCAATGCGTGCTGGCCAAGCTTGCCACGCATCACGCTCTTGACGTGATAATTGAAAAACGAGTCGACAGACTTCTTCCTTGTTAACTAACTCTCCATTCAACTGTTTAAATCGCAGCTTGTTGGTTTGCGCTTTGATGATTTCGTTGGTGGTCTTGGCTTTTATAAAGGTATTGCCACTTGATGCCACCTGGTCATTGTCTTGTAACGTTGTCGTAATATCTTTTGATACCGTCACGTTAGGGGTTAATTTTAATTGCGGGCGAGCCGTATTGGTTACCCAGGCTTTATCAGCACGGTTTGGATCAATTGTGCCATCGGACTCTTTGGTAATACGTCCTTGTTTAATCGCTTTACGAACAGCCATATCACTGACGTCACGACGTCTGGCATACTCACGTATCGATATTCCCATAATAATATTATCCTATTTATTAGTCTGTTGTATCAGAAGAAGGGGGTGCTACTTGCTGCTCACGTTGTTGTAACAGCACATCATAGGGTTGCTCTGTCTCTTGAAGGTAAGCTTGTTGGCCCGTTAATGTTTGCCAACGTTGAAGTATGACATCCACATAACGTGGATCTAATTCAATTAACCGTGCTCGTCTGCCAGTTTGTTCAGCCGCAATCAATGTTGTTCCGGAACCTGCAAACGGATCTAAAATAATGTCACGGCTTTTACTGGAATTCTTAATGGCGCGGACCACCAGTTCTATTGGCTTCATGGTTGGGTGCAAGTCATTCTTACGTGGTTTATTACAAAACCACACATCACCCTGATCACGTGCACCACACCAGTAGTGATCGTTTCCACTTTTCCAACCATACAACATCGGTTCATATTGACGTTGATAATCAGAGCGGCCTAACGTAAACGTATTCTTCGCCCAAATGATAAAGGTTGACCACTTGCCACCCGCATTGCAGAAAGCACGTCGTAAGGTATCGAGTTCACTTGAGCTCATGCAAATATACACAGCCCCTTTGGTGTAGGTAAGCATGTTGTTGCAAGCAGCCATGAGGAATATTTCAAAGTCATTGCCAAGATTATCGTTTAAGATTGTGCGCTTGGTCTTGCCAGTACACCCAGTAGGATATTTGTCTTTATCATCGTAATTGACGTTATACGGTGGATCGGTAAAGACCATGTCAGCCAATTCATCGTTCATCAGCGTTTGAAGTACACTAGAGTCAGTCGCATCACCACACAGTAACCGATGATCACCTAATATCCAAACATCGCCTACCTTACTCACAGGATCCGCTTGGGGTCCAGGGATTGTCTCTTCAACAATAGTGGCATCATCGCTGTTAATATCAGACAACAGCGCATCTAAATCAACGTCATCAAAGCCAAGTAGGTCAATGTTGAAATCTTCATCTACCAGGCTTTGCAACTCTAAACGTAACAGTTCTTGATCCCATCCTGCATTCTCAGCGAGCTTGTTATCGGCAATCACTAAGGCACGACGTTGGTTTTCGTTCAAGTGCACAAGGATAATGGTTGGCACTGTTTCAAGCCCAAGCTTTTGTGCAGCAAGTACACGCCCGTGTCCTGCAATGATGATATTGTCACTGCCAATCAATATTGGATTGACAAAACCAAACTCCGCAATAGAAGCTGCGATTTGTGCCACCTGTGCATCGCTATGGGTGCGTGCATTACGGGCATACGGGATCACTTGTTCCAGCGGTGTCTGTTGAACCGTTAAATCCATTGTGTTTTATCCTGAGTGAAGTCGTGTGGTTGAGTGCGAACCTGTTAGGGTTAGGTGCGAACTAAATGCGAACCAATTTTGTCGAATAGAGTTTGAAAATATTTTTTAGATTCAGTGAGTTAGTGAAGTTGTTGTATGACTTGAGTGCGAACTGCGAACCATTTTTTTTGGTCTGTCGCTAGCGAAATATTGCGCCCCGGAGCCCCGAATGCCTTTTGCCTCCAGGAAGGACCCGTAGGTGTTTGATTCTTCAAGCTATTTTAGTGTCAATTTGCATTTGACCGTCTGCTGTTTGTATCGTGTTTTCACGCCTCCGTTGTTAACATCTATGTAATCTATATCTATCACGTTTTGCTATCGTGTCTAGAAAAAAGATGTTGCACGATAACTTGCTCAATTTGTTATTAACATTTGTGTGTTGGTTAATGTTAATTACAAAAATAGTAAAAGTTTGTTTTTAGTCTATGCATAGCACGTGTCATTTAACAAACTTTCGTTAACATTTTTTGTAACACATTAGCTTAGCTAACTCGTACTACTGCAATACTAACAACACAGCCAGTTATGCTTACTTCATTCGCGTCTTGTAAAGCACGTCTGACTGTAACGAAAATTATAACACAACACGGCGTTTTTGTTGCAAAAAATATGTTGCACGATAACGTGTTTGTTTTGTAGTGAATGTGGTGTATTAATTTTTTTCTTTTGTAAAAATAGAAAGTTTGGATCAAGTCTATGGTAGGTATTGACACTAATAAAACAGGTTATTTATGCGTTTGTGTGTCGTTGCAGTGGTTGTATGTTAGCGATTTGCAGTAGCAGTTAACGCAAAAAGAAATCGAGTAACGTGATGGCTTAACGTATGATCGAGGTGGATCCATTGCATGCTGTTGCAGTGGATCTATTGCGTGCTGATTGAGCCAATTCAATCGTCTTGCTTTTGCGTATGAATGCTTGATCCACTTGCAAGTAAAAATTTATTAAGATGTTGAAATTAAAATAAAGCGTTTTAAGCGACGATTTAACTCGAGCAGCTACCTAGGCATAACCTACACGTAGAAATGCGCGTGACGATCTTGTATGGCCGTTATAGACGACATTTAAAAACTATTACGCATTGATTTTTATTCTTGTCACGGATGTGCGTGTTTGCAGATGCGGCGCGCGCCTATTTTTTATCTATTTTTTAATTTTTTCCCGGTTACGTAAATAATCTCCCTGTAACACCGTGATAGTTTATCTCCCATTCACGATCGCAGTTAATTTATTTAACCCCAGTGATTTCAGGGGTTAAGTGCACTAGAAGTCGTCTATAAGCGTTTTACGGGTACTGTCATTTCAATCTGGCTTGAATTCGAATTGATTATTCGTGTTATTGTCATTTGCTCTGCGTGTAACTTAGCATGACAGAGATAACTTAGGCTGTTTTTTGACACGAGTACTTCCTTAACCCTGAATAACCTCAGTAAAAAAATAGTACTTAAGGCTATAAAGCACTTAAAGTGTTTATGGCTTACTTGTTTTATACCTATTTTTATTGGAATGCCCACGAAATAAAGTTAACATTTCTTATTAAATGATTTATCATTGCAAGTGTTTTTACAATTCTTAATAAATTTCATGGAATGAAATACATAAGATATTTAGCTTGTTTTTATGTGTCATTAATTCAAGGAGTGATTGAAATGAAAAAATATTCTTTTAATGTTGAGAAGAAAATAAAACGTTTCTATGAAAATCTATCAGAAAAAGATAAAAGACATTATGCTGCAATAGAAGCTTTAAAACTAGGACATGGTGGAATTAGCTATTTAGCAGATATATTGGGATGTGCGAGGCAAACCATATCAAAAGGGATATATGAATTAGAGACTAATACCCTTGTTTCCAATGATCGTGTAAGGCGTCCTGGTGGAGGAAGAAAACCTCATACCACACAATACCCATCGATTAATAAATCTTTTTTAAAATGTAATTGATAAACATATTGCCGGAGACCCAGTAAGCGGCGGCAATAAATGGCTTAAATTAACTCAGCAAGATATTATGGGCTTGCTAAAAAATAAAGGCATTGCTGTTAGTTATAATATTGTGAGAAAGCTACTTAAATCAAATAATTTTGTTAGGAGAAAAATGCTTGGAAAAAAGAGTTGTGGTACTTTTGAAAAGAGGAATGAACAATTTGATTATATCAACACCAAACTAAAGAAATTTAGCACAACTAAAAACCCTATTATAAGCATGGATACTAAAAAAATAGAATATTTAGGTAATATTTATAAAGCAGGTAAGACATACTGTACTAAACCAATTGAAGTTTATGATCATACCAACAACAGTTTGATTGAGGGAGTTGCTATTCCCCATGGCATTTATGATTTAAATAGGGAAGAAGTTTATATTAATATTGGTAAACATCATGGAACCACCAGATTTGTATGTGATTCTATTAAGCAATGGTGGGAAAAATATGGAAAAATCCATTATCCACAAGCTGATGAAATACTTATTTTTTGTGATGCAGGTGGTGCTAATTCATGGCGTATAAATGTTTTTAAAGTTGAACTCAATAAGCTTTGTAATGAGTTAAAAATCAAGATCACTATATGTCATTATCCTCCGTATACATCAAAATGGAATCCGATTGAGCATCGTGTATTTCCTCATATAGCCAGATCTTTAGAGGGAGCCGTTCTTAGAACACATCAACAAGTTAAGACTTTAATTGAAAGTGCAAGAAGAAAAGGATTAGAAGTAAAAGCAAATATAACTAACAAAAAATATTTGCTCCAGCCTTCTGTACCCAAAAGTGCTTTAGAGGATATTAATATTATTTATGATGGTTCCGTTCATGGTTTTAATTATTCTTTAGTCCCTATCGCCACTTAAAATGTTAACTTTATTTCGTGGGCATTCCTATAAAAATAGTGTTATGTGCTTAAACTGGAATTCGTAAAAAGCTTTTCAATAACAAAACATTACACGCATTTTTTCTGGTTGGTTAAAAAGTGTAATTCTCTAAACTGCTTTATGAGGCAAAAGCACTTGTAATCGATTGTATCAGTAAAGCTTGTTCTCAAAAATTTAGTTTGAACCAACTTGAAAATTAAGAGCAGTTTAGAAGCCGGTTTTGTGCGCGTTTTTAGAAAGATGGAGTAGGGTGTGTGTTATTCATGTTGCTGAGCACGTCATAAAAACCGTTTGTTATGTTTAGTGAAGTAGAGTAGGGCCAAGGTGACACTTGCATTGAGTTCGTTGCACTAAGCGCCTCTATGACGCTTTTTATCTGCTAAACGTTTTTACATCATTTCAAATTGGATTAACGGCTTTAATAAGCGATTAAGTTGCCCATTAATATCGATGACAAGGTGGATCCATTGGCTGATGATAAGAGCAACGTTATGCCTTGTTTTGCAAGGTAATTACGCTGGTCGGCATATAATGTCGCTACTCAGGGCAATAACCGTTCTTATCGCTGTTACTGAGTTGCTATTACCACTACACCGAGCAATCATCATTGGCACCGCAGAAAAGTGTTAGCACCACCTTCCTGCGGCTAATCATAACCCTAACCTAACATGGAGGTTAAATGCTATGACTGACTCGACCTTATCAAATTCCAATAAGCCCGAAAAGAGCGGTGATGATAATTATCGCAGCCCGTATGAAGCACTGTGCATCAAGCTTCGCCAAATGAAGAGCATCGCTGACATTACTGTTAAGTCTAAAAAAGTGAAAGAACAAGAGTTGTTTGATGTGTTATGTAGCTTAACGGATATGCTGGCAGATGCGTCTACGTTGTGTGATAACTTAACACCACAGGATGTTCCATCTTACAAAAAAACGAGAATTGTGTGATGTGTCATCGCCAGGTGGATTGTTCACTAAAGAATGAAATGGTTCCATGGGGGCAAGGGTAGCTGCCAAAATCGTATTGATGATACGGGTGCCCCTAATGGCAGCTTGACCTCGCCCCCATATTTTTTGTCGAACATGTCAACCCAATTAATGTCACATCAAGTCAAACAATACGGTTCAAAACCACATACCATCAACGCTATTTAGCCTTCTGTCAGAATAGTAAACAATGCTTGATACCCTGAACAGCCTGCATCGTCTCTAATACTGGCAAATGGGTCAGTGTATATATTGCAATGATGTTGCAGTGCTTTGACAAGTTGGTGTTTCAACCATTTTTGTTGACTGGTGGCAAAGCGATTAGGCCAAATCAATTGACCCTTGTTTGCTGCCAACAGTTTCAGTGCCGCCCATAATTGATTTGGCGTGTCATTACGCTTATCCACCATCTGCATCTGTGAGTAATGAAATGTGTCACTGACAAACTGCCCCTGATAATCGTAGGTGATGCGCACAGTGTGTCCATTGGTGAATTGAAAGGTGATGTCTTGCCACTTTGCACCAGCAGGAATGGAGAACTGGGTAGCGTTATTGGTGTTGGCTGTATGATGAGATTTGGTGGGTGCTTTAACAAATGCATTAAACGTGTTGATGACTTGCTCGTTATCAATTAATGACCTCTCTGTTTGCCACTGTTGTAATGATATAATTTGACTGCCTCTGGCATTAACAGCATGCAATACAGTTTGGGATACAGCATCACTCGATGGCAATAGCAGTAAACTGGGTGATTCTTGCATGAACAACCCTTTGATAATTGTTTCCAATTCACCTTCCTCAATGGCCACCCCCAACAATACAGGATAGGTTGTCTGATGATTCAACGCATAAAATCCGAGGCGTATGCAATGAGTGATCTCTTTTGTAATTTGTGTCGCCTGACGGAATAAAGGGACATCATTCAATGAATTTGTAACAAACTTAGCGATTTTCAAGAGGCTAACATTATATAAACGTGCCTGTTCATTATTGGCATCACCAAATAACTGTGTTAGGTCAAACCACTGTCCAATAACGTCATCGTTCTGATTGAAATGCTGATGTAGAAAACGATAACTGTGCTGGTAACGAGGCAGCGTTGCTAAAGCATCCCAATACAGAAAATCCGCATCTGATTTTTTTAATGGAACCACCTTTGTTTGGAGGCGGTGCAGTAATTACCATTTTCTGCACGTTAAACCACGTATAAAGGGTTAACAACAGCTTGGCCTTAGCGTCTTGACTTAAATGATGCAATACATTGCCTGTCATATCGTCAACATCATCTATGACGGCTAGCTGACCTGAACGTGCACCGATAATAATGGGTTTGAGTTCACCCGTAAAATGCATTGCAAATTTAGCATAAACAATATCAGCATATTGGGTACGGTGTTGCTGGTTTTTCTTAATCAACGTTGCAAACAGATTACTTGAACGACGTATTTCAATTTCATCACCCCAATCGTAATGCAATTCTATGATTTTAACGTCATCAATACCGTCAACCGGTACAAATCCGTGTGCAGGATTAACGATGTTACGTAGTGGCTCGAGTGAAAATTGTGTGTTGAGTGAAGATGTAGCAATAGGATAATTCATTTGATCCCTCCTGGATTAAGGTGGTGAATATCAAATTGCAAATGAGGCTAGATTACTTACTTGTGGTTTTAGGAAAAAATCATTTTTCAGCATTACTGTATGACCTGCAGCGCGGTAGGTGGAACGCCACTATAGAGCAGATGCCGTTCTCAAACAATCCGAGCGTATCGCTAATTTTGTTGCCAGATAAAACGCACATGCTAATTTTTCCATTCAAACGGGATAACTAATGTCAGTGAAGGCCACTGTTGTGGCGAGTTTCAATTCGTTAGGAGCATCCGATGTCAACAACATTACCGACTCATCCTCAATCACGTCGCCGTGAAATTGCCAAGTTGTTAGCTCTTGGCCTTATTCGGCATCGAGAACGGCAACGCCAGCGCAGTAAGCGTCCTGATGAGGGCAACCCAGTGGATATTGATCCAAATGTATGGGTAGATACGACTGAAACAGCACCATGACTTAGAGGAATTAACAATGCCTAGCACTAAACCCAAACCGAACACAGAATTGCTTAACCGAATTGCCATGTTATCGACAATGTCGTTAACAGAACTGAAGTTACTCTGGCAAACGTTGTATAACACCAAACCTCCATTGGGGGCGAGGTCATTGCTCGTTAGTAAACTGACATATCGCCTACAAGAGTTGGCCTACGGCGTGGATAGCCGCATTAATCAACGCTTAGCTGAATGTGCCAAACAATACTTTACAACCAATGGCAAACCACCCAAACGCCCTCGTTATGTTCGCCCTCTAGTCGGCTCACGTTTGGTGCGTCAGTACAAAGGCAAAGAGTATTGCGTCATGGTACTGGAAAAAGGGTACGAGTATGAAGGCTGTGTTTACAAAAGCTTGTCCAAGATTGCGATGTCAATAACCGGTAACCATTGGTCAGGACTCGCATTCTTTGGATTGCATCGGGCTAAGGGAGTAAGAGGATGAGTAAAATATCAAAACAAACAGCATCAGCGACTAACAAACCAGTTGTCGTCAAAAAACGCTGTGCCATTTACACACGCAAATCCACCGAAGAAGGTTTGGACATGGAGTTTAATAGTTTAGATGCGCAGCGTGAGTCCTGCGAAGCGTATATTACCTCGCAAAAACAAGAGGGCTGGGTGCTATTGCCGGAACATTACGACGATGGTGGTTTTAGTGGTGGTAATTTAGAGCGGCCTGCATTAGTGCGATTAATGGATGACATCCGCCAAGGCAGCATTGATACGGTGCTGGTATATAAAGTCGATCGGTTATCACGCTCATTACCTGACTTTGCCAAATTGGTGGACGTGTTTGATGCGCATCAAGTAACCTTTGTTTCAATTACACAACAGTTTAATACGACGACTTCGATGGGGCGGTTAACATTAAACATTTTATTATCCTTTGCCCAGTTTGAACGTGAAGTCATTGGTGAGCGCATTCGTGACAAGTTGGCGGCCTCTAAACGCAAAGGCATGTGGATGGGTGGCGTCACGCCCATGGGTTATGTGGTGAAAGAGCGGCATCTACACATTCTTGAAGAAGAAGCAAAAGGGGTACGTGCGATATTTGATTTATTCATTCAAACCAAATCACCCACACTGATAGTCAAGCAACTGCCTGCGATGGGGATCGTCAGTAAAAAGCGTATGACGAAAAAAGGCCGAGAGTTTGGTGGCATGCCTTTAGATGTTGGCGGTATTTACAAAATTCTCAATAACCCGATTTACATTGGCAAGATTAAACATAAGGAAAACTTGTACGATGGTAGGCATGAGCCGCTAATTTCTCAAGAAACCTGGGACACCACCCAAACGATACTACGCGAAGGACTGAGGCGACGCGACACGGATGGTAAACGCCGTAGCCGTGCCGTGTTAACTGGCATCGTTCAATGTGGTGGCTGTTATCGCGCCATGACGCCAACCTATACGGCCAAGCAACAAAGCCGCAAGTTATATCGCTATTATGTTGCCAGCGGTTACAAGAAAGGCACTTGTCCTGATTGCCCAATTAAGCAAGTGAGTGCGCGTGAAATGGAAGAGCGTGTGTTGCAACAAGTGCAACGATTAGTTACCGCACCTGATCTGATTATGGATACCTACAAAGCTGCCACCAAATACGATAACACCATTACGGATATGGACGTGCGCAATACGTTACAAAATATCGCCCCCATTTGGCAGGAGCTATTTCCAGCTGAGCAACAACGATTATTGTCGCTAATGATAGACAAAGTAATTTTGTACGAAGACCACTTGGATATTCAAGTGAGAACCCATGGCCTAACCAGTTTAGTTAAAACATTTAAAGCGCCGGATCAATTATGCAAACCACAGTAACCCACCATGATGAAATCATTTCGATTAAAGTGCCGATTACATTAAAACGCTATCGTGGCCAAATGTGGTTGGTGCTGCCTAAAGGAGAAATGTTATCCACAGCCACCACGGCTAAACCCAACGAAACACTGGTTAAAGGCATCACTCGCGCCTATGTCTGGCAACGTGCATTAGATACAGGACAATTCTCATCAATTAGTAAATTATCCGAACACAAAAAAATGAGTCCATCCTATGTATCGCGTGTACTGCGCTTAAATTTATTATCGCCCCACATCAAACAAGCGATATTGGATGGTACCCAACCCCCTGAACTTGATTTACAAGACATGCTTTCACCATTTCCATTGCTATGGAATGAGCAGCCGAGTCATTTTGGTTTTGAAAACTAGCACTTAATTCTCCTGATTATCCCCATCATTTTGTTATCACCTGCAAGCAACGTTGTTATCTATTTGACCAGAATTATCAGTGCTTATCGGTGCGTCGGTTAGATCTAACCGAATGTGATTTTCCTTTTTTGAAAAAAGTGTATTTAGAAACAGTCATCGTAATCAATGTATTAACAGAATTAGCCATTTAAAAATGACCTTATGTTACCCCCATTCGGTTAGATCTAACCCCTCCCAGTTGTACCGCCCGCGCGTGGCGGAGATCACTGGGAGAGAAGATTATGGGTTACCACCGTTATCCAGGATTAGATACGTACCTGGTTAAACAAGTGCAGTATCACGCCATCACCTTGCAACGCCATCCTGCACTACAACACGCTGAGCTAGCTGATTTAGAGCAAGAACTTTTTTTGCAATTCTTATTGCGTCAGCACACTTACCATCCTAACAAAGCCACCTGGACAACATTTGTGGATATGGTGCTTAATCATTGCCACAAAAAACTGATCCGCGATGCCGCAAGAAAAAAGCGTGGCTATGATGCAATGCATTATTCGTTTGAGTACATCACGTTGGCCAATGAAAAAGGGCGTCATTTGCTGTTACCCAAAAACAACATAAATGATGCCACGCACTGTGAATTGCAGTGCGATCTAGAGCAAGCTTGCAACGTACTGCCGATCGATTTAGCCACGCTATTAATAGCACTCCACGATGCAGCACTTTGTGACATTGCGCGTAGCACAAATACCCCTTACCCCAAGTGTTATGGTCAGTTAATGCGCTTGCGTCGGGCATTAAAACAACAGGGTCTAAATAAATATCTCTACAAAACAAGCTGATTATAAAAAAGTTTAAACCCGATGCTAATAAATGCGATGCAACGGGATAACTAATGCGAGTGAAGGGGGGTGTAAGTCTTATGTCCTCACCATTAACTGAAAATAGCAGGAGGAAACGATGTTGTATTTAGATTATCTGTTTTTTAAACCGTTAACTGAACTGATTGAATTACCGGATGAGGAATTAATTCAACGAAAGCAGCAAGCACGCACGTTATTTCTGTGTATAGAGCACTTGCTGACATTGAAACGAGAAACCAAGCAACAGGAGATACGATCATGATGAATGAAATGGCCATTATTGCCGCTGAGCAGCGGTTATCAGAAGACAGAGGCGTCAAAGGGTGCATCTTTGGTAAAAGTGGCATTGGCAAGACGTCACTGCTATGGACGTTGCCACCAGAAAAGACTCTGTTCTTTGATTTAGAGGCAGGGGATTTGGCGATTGAAGGCTGGCAAGGCGATACCATTCGCCCCCGAACTTGGCAAGCGTGTCGTGATATCGCGTGTTTTATCGGGGGTGCTAATCCAGCACTGCGTCGTGATCAATGCTATAGCCAAGCACATTATCAAGCGGTGTGCCAAAAGCTAGGTGATCCAGAGATACTGGATAAGTACGACACTATCTTCATTGATTCGATTACCGTTGCAGGCAGGCTCTGTTTTAATTGGTGTAAAGGCCAACCGCAAGCGTTTAGTGAGCGCACTGGTAAACCGGATATGCGTGCAGCGTATGGATTGCATGGCCAGGAAATGATTGCCTGGCTCACGCATTTACAACATACCCGCCATAAAAACATTTGGTTTGTCGGTATCTTGGATGAGAAAACTGATGATCACAATCGACGTTTCTACCAACCTCAAATTGAAGGCAGCAAAACCGGATTGGAATTGCCGGGCATTGTGGACGAAGTCATTACCATGGCAGACATGACCAACAGTGATGATCAATCCTACCGAGCATTTGTCTGTCAAACATTAAACGAGCACGGTTATCCGGCTAAAGACCGCTCTGGTAGGTTAAATGTCATTGAAGAGCCCCACCTTGGTAAGTTAATGCAGAAAATTGCAGGCAATGCTAAACCCATTGTCGAGCGATTAACGCATGTTATCCCTGATAATCCTGAAATCCATTCCCATCAACAGACAACAATTGGAGAGCAATCATGAATGATCAATTCAACCCTCAACACAGTGCCAATAACAATTGGTGTGATTTTAATAATGCTGATGATCAAACGACTTTGGAGTTAATTCCAAAAGGTACACTCGCGAAAGTATGCATGACCATTAAGCCTGGTGGTTATGATGATGCATCGCAAGGATTCAGCGGTGGTTGGGCAACGTGTAGTGAAAATACAGGTTCCATTTATTTAAATTGCGAGTTCGTTATCTTAGCGGGACAACATGCTAATCGCAAAGTGTGGAGTTTAATCGGTTTATACAGCGCCAAAAGCAATTACTGGGGTAACAGTGGTCGTAGCTTTATCAAAGCGATTTTAAGTTCAGCACGTGGTATTTCCAATAACGATAACTCAACAGCAGCCCAACAAGCGCGTCAGATCACTGACTTTGGTGAGTTAAATGGCATTGAGTTTGTCGCGCGCATTGATACGGAGAAAGACAATCAGGGTTGTCTTAAAAACGTGATTAAAGTCGCAATTACCCCTGATAACAAGGAATACGTGATTTATAAGGGTGGGAAAACACCATCGCCATCAACAGCTACGTCCACACACATGCATACAACCCTGAATAACCCATCTTCTTGGCAATAATGAGGAGGCTATGTGATTTGACAAGTTGTATTTTTGTTTAACTGAAATTTAAGAGGATAGTACCATGTTAAAGAAGACAGATTTTATCAAACGTTACTTGGATTTTAATGATGTATCAGACAATCTGGTAATAACAAGTGAATATGCACAAGCAAAAGCGCCCCCTGTCTGTGCGAAGGAGGTTCGTACCACCTTGCGGGCACGAGTAGAAGAGGTACTGGTGTACTTGCTACCCAAAGGCCGTTTTTATGAGCAACACTTTGAAGTGGGTAATATTGATGGACAATCAGGCAATAGCTTACGGGTGACGTTGCGACGTGACAAGCGCGGTCTGTGGCACGATTTTGCAACAGGTGAGGGCGGTGACATGCTTGATTTGTGGGCGGCGTGTCATCACTTCGATATAAAAACGCAATTTGTTCAGGTATTACAATCTGCCAGTAGCTGGTTGGGACTAGCGTCAACTGAGCCAGCTAATACCAACTTGCCTTCGTATCACTATGATACATTGGGTGCATCAACAGCAAAGTGGGATTATCATGATGCTAAAGGACAATTGATTGCCTGTGTATATCGTTACGATGCACCAGAGGGTAAGCAATATCGTCCTTGGGATGTCGTCAATCGCAAACACTGTGCGCCTAATCCTCGTCCCTTGTACAACCAACCTGAGATTAAAGATGCTACACAGGTTGTCTTAGTCGAAGGGGAAAAAGCGGCTGATGCCTTGATTAACTGTGGTATCGCGGCAACGACGGCGATGTTTGGTGCCAAAGCCCCTGTTGCTAAAACCGATTGGTCACCATTAACTGGCAAGCGAGTTATTATCTGGCCAGATAATGATGAAGCTGGCAAACGTTATGCGCAGGCGGTAGCGGCACATTTGGCAAAGATGAAATTGTTGTCATCGCTAAGCGTGCTGACTATTCCAGAAGACAAACCCAACAAATGGGATGCGGTTGATGCAGTTACAGAAGGTATCGACGCGGCTAAATGGCTTCAAGCCGCACCACGCCAGACTTATGCTACGCAATCTGTCATGCCAGCCTATACCGCCGGTGAATTATTGGATGATACCTCACCGATGCCAACTGACCTCATTGCACCGCGTGTATTAACACCAGGTGGGTTAATGGTATTAGGCGGCGCACCGAAGGTGGGTAAAAGTCATGTGTTACTGTCATGGTTGTTGCACATGGCAGGCGGTATTCCCTTTCTTGGGTTAACACCGCCACGTCCTTTGAGGGTTTTCTATCTGCAAACAGAAGTTCGCTACCACTACTTGCGTGAGCGGCTATCTCAAATGGGTATTGATAATAAGATAATGCCTTTAATCAGAAAAAATTTAGTGATGACGCCTCAATCCAATCGGTTGCTTGATGAGGATGGCGTAGCAGAAGTGCAGCAGACTATTCAACAGCATTTTAGTCGTGAGCCAGTGGATATCATTGCGGTTGACCCGTTGCGCAATGTGTTTGATGGCGGCGAGGACGACTTGGGTGAAAATAACAATTCCTCCATGTTGTTTTTCTTGCAACAACGTTTGGACGTGTTGCGCGATGCGGTTAATCCAGAGGCAGGGCTGATACTCGCTCACCATACCCGCAAGATGCGCAAGCAAGAATTGTTAGCCGACCCATTCCAAGCGTTATCCGGTGCTAGTAGTTTGCGTAGCTATTACACCACTGGTGTGATGTTGTTTAAAGAAGACGAGCAATTGTCACCGAGGAAGCTGGTGTTTGAATTGCGCAATGGTGATGCTGTGTTGCCTAAGTGTATTGACCAACTTGATGGGTATTGGTGTGAAGTAGACGTAAGTCACAAACAACCTAGAAAAAATAAGTGGGCAGCCAAACTAGCAGCGGAGCGTAAACGCAAGCAGGATATCATCTTAAACATCATTCGTGATGAAGCTCGTGCAGGCAGGATGTATACCATGAACCAATTTTGTCAGGCGTTTGAGAGTCAATCAGGGTTAGGGAGTATGCATGCGATTCGCAAACAACTTGATGTGTTAACAACAAAAGGGCAAGTAAAATTCTTTAAAGATGCCACGGGGTATGGATTACCTAATCCACTACGCACTAAGTTTGGTTTTCTGTGTGTGGAAAGCATGCAAATTCCAGAGCGTAAACCGCAGGGAAATTCAGCAACGAGTGAAAATAAGCTGACATTTAAAACGGTTTATCCCACTCATTACAAGAGTAAGCAAACCTCAGAGGTACTGCCAATTAAGCGTAAGCCTAACCAAGACTATAACGTTGATGAGGGGGCGGCATAATGAAGATGCAGTTAAACAAGCCAACTCAAGAAGGAAAGTGTCCGGTGTTGTTGTGTCTCGATTTAGGCACAACAACCGGCTGGGCGGTCATCAATCACAATGGGCATGTGATGAGTGGAGTGATGAGTTTTCAGCAGAAAAGATTCGAGGGCGGTGGCATGCGGTACTTGCGCTTTGGTCAGTGGCTAGAAGAAATCCATGCGGTGATGGGAAACATTGATGCGGTGTACTTCGAAGAAGTGAGGCGCCACTTAGGTGTCGATGCCTCGCACGTGTACGGTGGTTTCTTGAGTACGTTAACCAGTTACTGCGAACAACATAGCATTGCGTATCAAGGTGTAGGAGTTGGCACCATAAAGAAGTTCGTCACCGGCAAAGGTAATGCAAGTAAAAAAGCGGTTATTACTGCTGTGTATGCATTAGGCCATAACCCTGAAGATGATAACGAGGCTGATGCCATTGCACTTTTACATTATGCGTGTTCACAGTTTGGTTTTGGTATGCAAGGTAAGTGTTGCCATGACAAAACAACGTGAGTGGACAGAGGAGCAAGTGGTACAAGAATTGGAGCGTGCTGTGGTGACGATACGACGATTGCCACCACTACATATTAAAGGGTATGTGCATGCGTGGCCTGACATAGTGCGCTCACCGATGGAAGAAGAACCCAGACAACTACGATTACCGGCAACACCTGAGATGATTGCTGCCCTTGAGCAAGTCTTTGAGTGGATGCGGTGGTTAACGGTAGATGAGCGCAAGTTGTTATGGCGAAAAGCTGAGCATGTGTCATGGAAATTAATTTGTCGTCAATTGGGTTGCGACAGAACCACCGCTTGGCGAACATGGAAGGCAACCCTTAGAAAAATAGTCATCTATCTTAATGTTTGGCAGTAACAATGCAAGTGAATGTGAAGTTTTACTAATATCATTATTTATTGTGCAGCCAGTAAATACTTGCATTTGATTCTTTCTGTAGATTATAGTTACTGTGATTGGCAAGGAGTAAGCCATTTCAAATAAACAGCGTCGAAAAAATTGCATATCCTAATCGACGATAAATCTTGCCAGTTTATTTGCGTCCTCAAATTCAAAGAGTATTGATATTGCACGCTAACTGCAGAGGTTTTTTGTTATGTGCAAATAGCTTCTTTGCTTAAATGCAATAACAATGAGTCGTTCAGTAGCGTTTGTGCATGGGCATTTTATGTAATTTGGCAATTACAGGAAGTTTACAGTTATGGCGCTTGGTTCTTCACCTTTAAGAGAAAGAGGAATGGGGCAATTTGTGTTGCCCGAGGCTCATTCTGAGTCCGAGTCGTCCCCCACGCCTTTTTCAGAAGTAGTATTCGAAGACAATTTTATCTTTACTTGCCAACTCATTCAGTACAAACAACACTTTTTTTCATTAACATCATCAATCAATTCACCACAACGCGCACAGGGGAATACTTATGCTAGGCGATAAATCACAACTACGTCAGAAAGAAACTGAGAAAGAAGAGGAAACCAACGACGTAAAAAGCAAAGAGGGGCTTTCTGAAGAGAAAGAGGTGACAAAGGTAGCAGCCACTAACGTGACTGCACCAATGGATATGAGCGCCAAAGTTAAACAAGCAGGAGCCTGTTTAAGCACCTGGGAGGGGCATACGGGTTCTGTTGATGCCTTGGCGGTGCTGGACAATGGATTTGTCTTAAGTGGGAGTTCTGATGACACTATTAAGTGTTGGAAGGTCGATGAGACAGGCAAGGCGCAGTGTAGGGGTACCTGGGAGGGGCATACGGGTTACGTTTATGCCTTGGCGGTGCTGGACAATGGATTTGTCTTGAGTGGAGCAGGTAATGGTGTAGGCATAGGTTATAACAACAGTATTAAGTGCTGGCAGGTCGATGAGTCAGGCAAGGCGCAGTGTATTGGCACCTGGGAGGGGCATATGAATTGGGTTACTGCCTTGGCGGTGCTGGATAATGGATTTGTCTTAAGTGCAAGTAGGGACAGAACCATTAAGTGTTGGAAGGTCGATGAGGAAGGACAGGCGCAGTGTATTGGGACCTGGAAAGGGCATACGGGTTATATTGAAGCCTTGGCGGTGCTGGATAATGGATTTGTCGTAAGTGGAGGTCAAAATGGAACCATTAAGTGTTGGAAGGTCGGTGAGTCAGGACAGGCTCAGTGTATTGGCGCCTGGGAGGGGCATACGGGTGGTGTTTTAGCCTTGGCGGTGCTGGACAATGGATTTGTCTTAAGTGGGAGTTCTGATGACACTATTAAGTGTTGGAAGGTCGATGAGACAGGCAAGGCGCAGTGTAGGGGTACCTGGGAGGGGCATACGGGTTACGTTTATGCCTTGGCGGTGCTGGATAATGAATTTGTTGTTAGTGGAAGTAGGGATAACACCATTAAGTGTTGGAAGGTTGATGAGGCAGGTAAGGCGCAGTGTATCGGCACCTGGAAGGGGCATAAGGATAATGTTTATGCCTTGGCGGTGCTGGACAATGGATTTGTCTTAAGTGGGAGTTCTGATAAAACTATTAAGTATTGGAAGGGGGTGAGTTTCCCAGATGTTTTACAACAGGCTGAACAAGGCAATACCGTGGCACAGTATCGATTGGGGCTGGCTTATGCTGAAGGACGAATAGAAGAAGGGGTTGAAAGAAATATGGGTTATGCCATCAAGTGGTGGCAGTTGGCCGCACAACAGGGATTTATTAAAGCACAAAAACAATTGCAGACAGTGCAAGACAGTGTGGTTAGGTTAGAACGTATCTCAGCGCAAGATAGTCCCTGGCAACGCTTGAAATCACAGCGACGCACCAAGAAAAAAGAAGATGTGGTTAGTGATGATGAAGAAGATGTGCGTTTGACTTCCTCAGAGCCGCTGACTGTGTCAGACAGTGAAAGTGTGGCTGTTGAAGTGAGTATTGCTAACGCTACGATTGAAGATGACCTGGCGTTAGTCCCTTCTTCTGATGCCAGTCAATTGCAAGCTTCGTTAACGGCTCATCAGTTAGCCTGTTTATTGGGCAGTCAGTATGCCCAGCTCATTGAGTGCATTAATGCATTAGGGGTTTCTGGTGAAGATGCGGATACCCTGTTGCAGGTTGATATGCACAGCGGTGCTCTGGCAGAGCTGTACGTCTTGGTGCGGGCATCCCCCGTTATGGATGTCCAGGTACAGGGTGTGTTGATGCAAGTACTAGGGCGTTGTGTTCCTGTGTATCAGCTCGTGAGAGATGCTGATAGCGTTGAGAGAGTATTGCCACGTTTAGAGAATGTCACCTTGTTAGTGCAACAAGCTATTGAGGTGGTGGGCCGTGCCCATTGGTTAATGCGCCATCAGGCGTTGAGGCAGCTGCAGGTGATAGCGCGTGAATATGCCGCGGCCAATGTCGTGATTCAACAACGGGGTGAGCAAAGATTATCGGCTTATCAAGGGCGTGCCAGTGTGGCGTTATTAGGGGAAGGGTATTACCACTTACCGGTTGCCGTTGCCCGTCAATTGTTGTGTATCGATGACGCTGGCAAGGAAGTCAAAGCCAATCAAGCGGGGTCTCATGCCGTTGTGGCGTTAAATGGCGTGCATTATAAACCCAACAGTAAGCCTGAGTTTCCAATTAATCCCGGGAAAGAGTATGCCGTTAACAATTTAATGCAGTTAATAGCAGGGCAATTATTAACCGCAGCGCCCAGTACATTATTGAGTGTGGGTGCTGTGCCTATTCAAGGTGAAAAAGAGCGTATGTTGATGACCGGTAGCTTAGTACAAGGCGGGTTAACGGTTACCGGGATGTGTTTTAAAGACTTCATTGAGTGTCGTGAAGCCATTGGGAGTTGGCAATCACGGTTGTCAATGGAGGCGATGATAATGCTGTTGAATGATGCTCGAGGCGAGTTTGCTGACGCACTGGCAGCAGCTAAACAGCATTACCCGGATGTATTTAATGCGCTTGCGTTAGATAATGAAGCTGAACGTGCGGCGTTAAGTGATGTGTTACGCCATGCCTTTGAAACGGTGTGTGCGGGTAAAGCGGATGAGGTACAGTTAGTTGACATTCAGCAATCGGCTGGCAGACCTGAGGCCAATCGTCGCAGTGCCTTTCGAGGATTGTTTGAGGGGTTCTTAGGGGCTGGTGGGTCAGTGGATGGATTACGCACGGTATTGGGGGTGGTGTGTCAATACCCTGAGTTGATGGCAAGGCAAGACATTGCGGGGTTATTGCAGCAATTCAAGCATGCCAAACGACTATTTAAGCTGTTACCGAATACGCCGTTAGAGACAGCGTTAACGGTAGTGCCACAGCTATTAACCGAACGTTACCTGGACACCGAGGCGATGAGTGCGTTATGGATTGGGTTATTACTCACTCTCCCCTGTGATGGCAAGTTTGATAATTTCATGTTGCAGTTAGACTACGATGGGGATAAGCAATTGCAACGGTGTCGGATTGTGGCAATTGATAATGATTTAAGTTTAAAGATGCCGTTTAGTGTCAATGAAGAAGGGCAGTTATCGCTGGAGCTAAAAAACCTGCTGCTGGTATTACCCGAGTTGATGGATTTGCCGATACACCCGGCTGTGCGTAAGCACTGCTTATCGATGTCAGCTGACGGGCGGTATCTGACCTGGTTGAGTTTGCTAGCCAAGCGCGACAATGATTATCAGCAGTGGTTAGCCCAAGGAGTGGTAAGTGAGAAAGCATTGCGAGCCATCGATATTCCGGTTCAGTTACCACAACAAGTGTGGCCGTTTATCAAAGCACAATGGCGCCTGTTACACGATATCTTGCAAAGCAATGCCGATGTCACTTTAGGCCAGTGTTTCGCACAGCTCTATCCGTTGGTGGACAGTGCCTATCAGGGATTAAGCCAGCTGGATAGCCCACTGCCTGGTTCATTGGCGGCGGAAGCTAATCTATACCAATTCTTTAAGATGGGGGGCAGTTGTCCGGTGAAGCGGTTATTGGAAGAATGGCCGCCGCAGTGGGAACAGGGGCAGTGTGCTGATGAGACGAACCCGATGGTCAGTGCCACACAGCAGGCGATAAGTGAGGTGAGGCAATTGGATTGGGCGTTGATACCGCCACATCAACAATGGTCAGTGGTCGAAGCATTGTCGTTGTTACCGGGATTGACGCTGCAAGATTATTGGCAAGGTGTCACTGCAGAGGCTATCCGGCCACGACTGCAAGGGTGGTTTCGAGACGCGGTGAGCCAAGGTCGTCCCTTTGTGGCGCAACGGTTATTAGACTTGGGCGCGCAAGTGAGTCTGGCCGATGAGAGTGAGAATACCGCCCTGCATCAATTGTGTGCGAGTTATTTGAATTACCCAGATAGTAAGACAGTCACACTCATGAGTTACGTGTTATTAGGTCATCATACGTGTCAACCCAACCAGTACAATGCGTCTGGGTATACCCCGTTATTGCAGTGGGTCAATGTGACGCCGGAGCCAGAACGATTAACACCAGCACAATCGGACAGTGCGTTGAGGTTGTTGGAGGCATTGATAGCCTATGGAGCAAACCTTGAAGCCAAAGATGTGTTTAAGCATGAGACGGCGTTAGATAAGACGATGAAACAAGGCCGAGAGAAGTGGCACTGGTTTGAGGTGCTCATCAATAAAGGCGCTGGAGTGCATGCCAATGGTGAGATGATTGTGAAGCGCGTGCACGAGTCTGGGGCATTGGCACAACGGTCAATATTGCAAGCCACCTTAGAGCGGTTAGCCGAGCGCAACCTGTCAGTCGCGTGGGGGTTAAGCCAACAGATATGGCAAACAGCCAGTGGTAAACAGAGCAAATCTACTGTTGTGGTGCATGGCAGTCAATGCGGCAATGTGATATTGCCGCCCTTGTTGGCGCAGCAGTTATTAACCGATAAGCGGGTGTTTGATGTTCAGGGTGAGGCCACCGAGTATGGACGGCGGATAGTGAAAGCGGTCAAGCACAATCAAGCCAACTGGCATATCAAAGAGAATCCGGAGATGCCGGGGATTGAGATGGCGGTTGGAGTGTTTAGTCGGTTGTTGTTTGGTGAACATACCGCACCCAATGAGGTGTTTTCGTTTTTTGATGCCAAAGATGTTGCCTATCCGGTACTCATCTCACAGACGGTGCCTGGAGAGAACTTACAAACGGCGTTGAATCAGCCTAAGAAAGCACAGGTTAACGCCGTATTACGCCAGTTACATCCGCAGTACACTTGCGAGCAAATCCTGTTGGCGATGTTAGTGCACCCTGAAGATGGTAAGCCGGATAACTATCAACTGTTACCGGTGATAACAACACGGCCGGATGGCCAATCTGTCACGCGTTATCGCATTGTGGGGATTGACAATGACCATGCGTTTGTCAAACCAGTGATGATGGAAAAAGGGCATCGGACGTTGCAAGTCAAATGTGTGTTATTTTGTTTGGATACTATGCGACGGCCAGTCCATCCAGCCGTGCGGCAGCGCTTACTTCATTTGAACCCAGTCGCATTTTTAGAAAGCTGGTTAGAGCAGTTAATGGCCTATCATGAACGCTCAATGAGTTTATTTGATAAGAAAGCGCGTCACCGGTTATTTAAAGTGAAAGTTGATTTGAAACAGTTAGCCCGCAAGGTGGCCCTGCGCGAAGTGCGTGAGCGTTTGCCGGTGGTGGTGACGGTTCCATTTCGCGATGGGGCGATAACCGAGATGTGGGACAGGTTGGTGCGGTTACAGCAAGCGTTGCATGACAATCCGATGATAACCCATTTGCAATTATTAAAAGAAATCACCCCGAGCTTAGGCGTTGTGTATGAAGAAGCGTTTGAGGTGCATGAAGAGTCGGAGGAAGTGGCTGCGCGGTTTCATGAGGTAGCTAACACCCATTACTCCACCGCGATAGCCGGGCGCTATGCGACTTTGACCACCAGTCGTCAAGCACTACAAGCGGCGGGGTTCTCAGACAAAGAGCAAAAGGCGTTGTTAGAAGACGGCGATAAGGGAGTGAGTTTTACCCCAAGGCATGCGTTGATGCAGTTGAGCCAAGGGGTGGAGCAGAAGGCGAAGTTAGCCTCTTATGTAAGCGCGTTAGCGGATGGGAACACCTCGGTGTTTCAAGCCATATTATCGGAGCAGGTCAAGGAAGACGTGGTGAATCGTTTGGACTTTAGGCAGATGATGGTAGCGGGCAGCAAGCAGGCGGATGAGGCAAAACAAAAGGCGATATTGAAACTGATTGTCAATGAGCAAATTGGGTTTCACACATTGACGATTCGTCACTGTGCGGCATTGACGGATGAGACTCTCGCAGCGTTACTGAAAAATGCACCGGAGCTCAGTCGGTTAACGTTGATAGATTGCCCGCAAGTGAGCGATAAATTGGGTAAGACAATTGAAAAGTACACATCGCACTTGACGACATTGACACTAAGGCAATTACCCAAACTTGAGGGCTTGGGTAATAGAGTGGTCGCAGGGCTGGTAAATCGAGTCGTCAGTTATGACCCGATTAATCTGCCACACCTGCGGCGAGTGAATGTCAGTGACAATCTTCAGTTAAGTGCCCTTGCTATTCAATCACGAGCGTTGACGTTGGCGACAATCAAGCACAGTCCGGTATTGACCGAATTGACGTTGTTCTGTGAAGGACTGAAAGCATTGGATGTGAGTGAGTGTGCGCAATTGAGTGATAATGGTTTACACAAAGCGTTGCAGTTTTATCAAGTGCTGCCGAGACTGAATGTAGATAACTGCCCGGCGATACGCGTAGAGCTATGGCATTGTATGGAACATGTCAGCCAACAGGCGGTATCAAGCTTTCCAAAGTGGAATATGAAAGTCTGGCAGCAATCGGTGTTGTCATTGTTGCCATATGCATCAGATGCAGTGGTACAATTAGACATAACAGCAATCGAACCGAATCAAGTAGCCTTAGTTATGGGATTGGTGGCGTTTAATCCTGATGCGCACACAGTATTAGTGACCTTGTCACCAAAGAACATCGCCACCTCACTGATGCCACTGCTAACCCTATTACAAAGCAATCACAACATGGCCGCACTGTGCATCACTGGAGCATCGTTGGATACTGTGATGACTGAACAAGTGATAATGGCTGTTGCGCGTTGCGCAAATGTCCGTATGGTGGCACTGACAGTTGATAATAGCCAATTAGCAATTGCGCAGTTGCAACAGGTGACGCAGTTAACGCAAGTGATGGTAAATGGAGTGAACATGACATCACCGTTGCAAGCAGGTAGTGCTACAAACATAGCGGCTATTCCTAATGATGTGAGAGGACAGCAAGCGATGATGGTGGATGTATTGGCGTTAGTGATGCAGCATGAATCATTACTGATACGTCAATCAGCAGCCAATACATTAGCTTTAATGAGTGCGGCTGGGAAATTGTCCGAATGCAAACAGCAAGTCGCTGCCTTGCTATCCAATGAGAGTCCAACGCCGTTAACGACACAACAAGCTGAACCAGTGATACTATCTTCTGTTTCCGTAGTGAGCAGTTCATTGTCAGCCGGTTTAATCAGTCAGTTTGGGGCAATTGCTCGCAAGAAAGAAGAAGCAAGTAATAGTGATAATGATGAGTCAGCAACTGTAGTGGCTGAACCTTTGAGGCAAATAGAAATGGGGCTTGGGTAATGCTGCAAAGAGATTTACCCTCAGCGGTCAGTTTTGTTCCTGACACCGCTATGCATAGACCAGCTCCAACTAGTACGGGGTCAAAACACTACAATATCGCGCACTTAACTACCCCGCACTTCGTTTGCTAAAGTGCGGGGTTTTTAGAGGATTGGCGATTTTAGGGCACAAAATTAGGAAAAATCGCCAAAAATTGGCAACTTGAGGTCAACGAATCGCCCCCAAAAGCCTTTGTATTACTAAGCACTTTTTCAATCCGAGATTTTGTTGTAGAAAGGTTAGCGAAAAGTGACTGGCGGAGAGGGCGGGATTCGAACCCGCGATACGGGGATACCGTATACACACTTTCCAGGCGTGCTCCTTAAGCCACTCGGACACCTCTCCTATAATAAGCGAAGCAAGCGTAAACGAGAATGAAGTAAGGCGCAAGATAAGGATGATCAGCTGCTAAATAAATGAATAAGTAGGCGTTCGTAAATATTAGTTAGTTGGATCAAGTCATCGACACGTACACATTCGTTGACTTGATGAATGGTGCTATTGCATGGGCCTAATTCGACAACTTCAGTGTGATCAGATGCGATAAAGCGTCCGTCTGATGTGCCACCGTCTGTCGCAGATCGCGGTGATGTGCCGATGACATCAACAATGGCATTATTAACACATTGCCGCAATGTTCCTGATTTAGTATAAAACGATGGACTGGGGGATTGCCAATCGATACTAAAATCTAATTGATGGCGTTTAAATACCTCTATAATACGTTGTTGCAAATTATCAGCAGTGCTGTCTGGGCAATGACGTAAATTAAAATTAACCTGTAATTCACCCGGGATCACATTGGTTGCGCCAGTGCCTGCGTGAGTGTTGGCAATTTGAAATGTTGTTGGTGGAAAGTCAGCATTGCCGTCATCCCAATGTAGTTGAGTTAACTCCAGTAATGCAGGCAATGCATTGTGAATTGGATTACTAGCAAGGGTAGGGTAGGCAACATGGCCTTGTTTACCGTGCACTGTTACGGATCCGGTTAATGAACCACGTCGACCTATTTTAATCGTATCGCCGACGGTATGCTGGCTAGAGGGTTCGCCTACTAAACAATAATCAATCTGTTCGCCGCGCGCGGTTAATGTTTCCATGACTTTTGCTGTGCCATTAATAGCAGCACCTTCTTCATCACTTGTGATCAAAAAACCAATGCTACCGTTAAGGGTGGGTTGTTTTGTTAAAAATTGCGAACAGGCAGCGATCATCGCTGCCAAACTGCCTTTCATGTCTGCTGCACCACGACCATATAAATAACCGTCACGAATTGTTGGGGTAAATGGGTCGGATTGCCAAGCAGACACATCACCAGGTGGTACCACATCAGTGTGTCCAGCAAATACAAATAAGGGTGCACGATCACCAATACGTGCCCATAGATTGCTAACATCTTTAAATGGTAATTGTTCTGTGTGAAATCCCAATTGCGTTAACTGTTCGGAAAGATAGGTTTGACAGCCAGCATCATCTGGCGTAACAGAAGGGCGACTAATCAGTGCATTGGCAATCTCAACAACGGTTTGCATTACTTAATTAGTCCATGTCATCACGTAATAATTCATTAAGACTAACTTTACTGCGGGTTTTTTCATCCACTTGTTTGACGATGACGACGCAATAAATACTATGAGTGCCGTCTTTTGCCGGTAAGTTCCCAGGCACAACCACTGAGCCAGCTGGGATCCGACCATAACTGATTTCCCCAGTTTGGCGATGATAAATACGCGTGCTTTGCCCTAAGAAAACACCCATTGAAATCACTGAGCCTCGCTCAACGATCACGCCTTCAACAATTTCAGAGCGTGCACCAATAAAACAATCATCTTCAATAATGGTTGGCGTTGCTTGCAGTGGTTCTAAGATCCCGCCAATACCTGCACCGCCGGATAAATGCACATTTTTACCAATTTGCGCACAGGATCCGACCGATGCCCAGGTATCAACTAAACAACCACTATCGATATAAGCCCCAATGTTAACAAACGATGGCATCAGTACAGTGTTAGCAGCAACATAACTGCCATAGCGTACGTTACCAGGTGGTACCACACGTACACCGGTTTGTTTAAATTGTTCGCTAGTATAATTAGCAAATTTTAAAGGCACTTTATCAAACGCAGCAGCTACACCGGTATTTAGCACCGTATTATCTTGAGTGCGAAATGATAGTAACACCGCCTTTTTTATCCATTCATGTGTTACCCAGTGTCCATTTTGTTTTTCAGCCACCCTGATCTCACCGCTATCTAACATGCTTAATACTTCTTGAATAGCCTGTTTATCGTTAGTACTCGCTGTGTTTACAGTTAAATTGGCGCGTTGCTCAAATAGTTTATCAATGTTTATTTGCAATGTTTCAGACATCAGTTAACTCCAAGTTGTTTGCAATGTTATAAGGGGTTAGTAGCCTGTTAGTTTGTTAACGATTGATTATCTAATTCATCTGGATCAACAAACACGTCTTCTTCGTGTTTTTTGGCCAACATAGTATACACCACAGGCACTACGAATAGTGAGAATAAGGTGCCAAACGACATCCCACCAACGATCACAAAGCCAATTTGGTGACGTGCATTAGCACCGGCGCCGGAAGCAAGTGCCAATGGTACTGCCCCTAATACCATCGCAGCAGTTGTCATTAAAATAGGGCGCAAGCGTAAAGAAGCTGACTCAAGTACGGCTTCTCGAATACTTAATCCTTTCATTTGTAATTGATTGGCAAATTCAACGATTAAAATACCGTGCTTACTGATAAGACCAATTAAGGTAATTAATCCAATCTTGCTGTAAATATTTAATGAATTACCTGGAATGATTTTTAATACGTATAACGCACCAGCAACTGATAATAATACGGTTGACATCACAATCAACGGATCGCGATAACTTTCAAATTGTGCAGATAATACTAAAAAGATAAATAATACGGCAAATAACATGGCTTGTTGCATTGCATCAGAGGCTTGTACTGTTTGTCTAGACTGATTAGCATAATCGATATGTATTTTAGAAGGCAGGATTTTTTCAGCCGCAGCATTTAGAAAATTCAACGCTTGTCCTTGAGTATAGTTAGAGGCCAATGAGGCATTTAAGGTGGCCGATGGCATTTGCTGAAAATGGTTGATACTTTGTGGTACGGTTTGTGGGATGATAGTCACTAAATTAGATAAGGGCACTACATCACCATTTTGCGTGTTGACATAATAATTTTTAATATTACCTGGCTCATTTTTATATAAAAAGTTATCAGTTAATTCAGGGATGGCATAATAACTACGATTACGCATGTCAAATAAGATAGTTTGTGGCTCACCCATTAAGTAAGATAGGGTGTTTGCAATGTCAGCCATGCTGACGCCTAATATCCCAGCGCGATCTCGATTAATATCAACCAATAATTGCGGTGAGTCGATCAATAAGTCAGTGGTGGCACTACGAAAGCCTGGGTTTTTATTTGCTTCGCTAATTAATTGCTGCATGTAATTATTTAATTCGTTAATACCCACATCACCGTTTAATACGAACGATACTGGGGCACCACCACCAGTACTTGGCAAAGAAGGTGGCGGGAAGGCTTGTACAATTAACCCAGGGTTAGCTTTTAATGCGGGATTAATGCTATGTAAAATTTCCCATGAACTGCGTTTGCGTTGTGACCAGGGTACAAAACTAATGAATGAAAAACCGAAATTAGTGCCACCAAAGCCAGCAAAAATCCCATAGTGTTTGCGTTCTGGAACGGTATCATAGACTTTCTGAATTTCATCAGAATATTTATTCATGTATTGAATGTTAGCAGCAGTTGGCCCGATTAATTGGGCATATAATACGCCTTGATCTTCTACGGGTGCTAAATCTTCTGGTAATGAGGTATATAAAAAATAACAGGATAGATAAACCAGTGCGCCTAATAAAATAATCCACTGACGTTTGTCGATAACACGGCTTAATAACTGTTTATAAGATTGCATTAAATTGCTAAAGA
This sequence comes from Gammaproteobacteria bacterium, assembly GCA_965116795.1. GTDB lineage: Bacteria > Pseudomonadota > Gammaproteobacteria > JAJFKG01 > JAJFKG01 > JAJNDI01. The sequence goes on along the minus strand of OZ220716.1, from coordinate 2,054,141 downwards.
TGGCATCTATTTTATGTGCAAAACCAGTTTGACTGATCCCACCTGCCATAAATCTGGCACACATCATCGGTGACAAGGTTAAGGCAATAAAACCAGAGACAACGACTGCGCCAGCTAAGGTAAATGAGAATTCACGGAACATGGTGCCCACCATCCCGCTGGTAAACCCAATCGGTATATATACTGCTGCCAGCGTGAACGTCATCGCAATGATCGCAAAACGAATTTCACGTGCACCTTTAATCGCAGCTTGTAACGGTGGCATGCCTTCTTCAATGTGTCGGTGAATATTTTCTAACACGACAATGGCATCATCAACGACTAATCCAATTGCCAGTACCCACGCCAATAACGTTAATGTATTTACTGAATAACCCATTGCATACATGTAACCGCATACACCGATTAACGATAAGGGAATAGTGACAATGGGCACGAAGATAGTGCGTAAGTCACCAATAAATAAGAAAATGACTAAGATAACCAGTCCAGTGGCTTCAAAAATGGTTTTATACACTTCACGAATTGAATCTTTAATGAATTCAGATGAATCATAAAGCAACTGCATTTTCATCCCATCTGGCATACTCGATTCAAGTTCTGGCATTAATGCGCGAATGCCACGAGACACTGCCAATGGATTAGCCGTTGACTTAGGGATGATCCCAATCACCGTGTTGTCTTTACCGTCAATATTAGAAAAACTATCGTATTGTTGTGCACCTAATTCTGCATTACCTACATCACGTAGGCGAATTAAATGACTGCCATCATTTTTGATAACTAGGTTGTTAAATTCTTCTGCTGTATTTAAATCGGTGGCAGCAATTACATTGAATTGTTGTGCGTGTGTTTTTAATTGGCCAGCGGCGGCTTGCAAGTTGTTGGCTTTCAGTGCTTTATACACATCATTGGCGGTTAAATTGCGCGCTGCCATCTTTTGAGGATCCAGGTTAATCCGCATTGCATAGACACGTTCACCAAACACCGTTGCCTGACCAACCCCATCGATAATTTGCATTTGTGGTTGTACTACTCGGATTAAATAATCAGTCACCGCTTCTTGGGACATGCTAGGATTGCTAAAAGCAATGTACATGGTAGGTTTTGCCGATGGATCCAGTTTAGAGACAACTGGATCTTGAATCTCTTGTGGCAATTGCCAACGTACCGATGAAATCTGATTCATAACATCGGTAATCGCGACGTTAATGTCGTAATCTTGTTTTAGGTAAATTGTAATGGTAGATGCACTATAACTGCTCGACGATATCATGTAGTCGATACCATCGACGCTACTGATTGCACTTTCTAGTGGTGTCGTGACAAACCCTTCCATCAATGCAGCACTAGCGCCATTGTAAGCAACGTAAACTTGGATGGTGGAGACTTCAATTTGTGGATATTGGCGCACAGTCATATTGCTAAATGACACTAAGCCAATTAGCACTAGAATTAAGCTTAACACGGTTGCAAACACCGGTCGGCGAATAAATGTATCAGTAAACTGCATCAGGTTATTTCACTTAACAAATCACGATTGCTTGGATGATGTTGTTTGACTATCTGTTATGCTTGGCTTAACAGCAACACCATCAGATAATTTATTTTGTCCGCTAGTCACCACAATATCATTGGCTTTAATTCCAGTCACACTGACTGATTCTCCTTGGGTTTGGGTGAATTTTACATCGGTTTTTACTGCTTTGTTATTAACGACTGTATAAACAAAATCACTAACATTATTATATATGAGTGCTTGTTGTGGGATCACAATAACTGGCTGTGGTTCACCGACATATAAGGTCACATTAACAAAACTGCCTGGAACTAAACTGTGATCATCATTGGGAATACTTGCCCATACACCAATACTGCGAGTGTTGAGATCAAGTGCAGAGTCAGTTGCATAGACATTTCCACTAAATGTTCTGCCGGGATAGGTATCTGATGTCATTGTGACTTTTTGCCCAATTTGAATGAGAGGGATATACCGTTGTGGTACAGTAAATTCAACCCGCATTGGATCGATCGATTCTAAATTCACAATCGGGTCACCCTTATCTAAGAATTGCCCTAAATCAATTTGACGCAATCCTAATTGGCCCGAGAAGGGCGCTAAAATTAATTTTAATTCAAGTTCAGCTTGAGCTTTCTCTGCTTCGGCACGGGCTTGATCTAAGTTTGCTTTTTGAGTATCAACATCTTGCTTTGATCCAACGTTTTTATTATATAGATCCAACATGCGTTGATAATTAGCTTTATCCAACGGAATTTGTGACAATGCGCTAGCTAAATTAGCCCGTTCAATACTGTTATCCAGCTGTACTAATGGCGCATTTTGTTCGACATAATCGCCCGATTTGAAAAAGATTTTGGTGACAATACCATCGGTCTCCGGGCTGACAACCACACCTTGATTGGCTGACAAGCTGCCGGTGGCTTCAATTTTTTGTTGCCAATCATCAGACACGGCTTTAGTAGCTTCGACAACTTGTGGACCGGTCATAGGCTGGCGTTTGGGTGGGAATACGATCATCTTAACTGACCAGGCAATCAAGAGAACTAATAATATACCGCCGATGAGTTGAAAAAGACGCTTTTTAATCATTATATGTTCCCTTTTTGTCTTGCAGATGTTTAACATGGTAATGCTGGGCTGCACTTAATAGCCAGTTGATTGGCTAACTCATGACATCTGTAAGATAAACCATCCTGATATCAGTTGTCTCGATTTTACTGTATTTAATAGAATATGGCTAACACTTATGTTCACTTTTTAAAGCGTGGCTTTGTTTTGGATAAGGAATAAATAGATTGCCTAGAAAATTAGCGCCATAAATGGCTTATAAAAACATCAAAATCAAATAAATATAATCATTACTTCAAGTAATAATTTGAGCCAGAGCGAATGTTAAGCTAAATGTTAATGTCAATTATATATTTGCTGCTATTCATAAAGCTGGAGCTGATGATTCCAGTGCTGGCTGTGGTTCTCGGAAAGCGCCATTTTCAAATTCCCGCGACCACGATGTACCAGACAGATAATGATTACCAGTGAATGCCAAATAGATAACTGGCTTGTCTTGAGGAACATCTTCTGGGTCCATGGAAGTGACTTTGTTATGATGTATCGGGAAGAAAGCACGAAAACCATCATCAGGTGTTCGCGTGTCGATGATCGCAACAACTGTGTTAAATTGTTTGGTAAACTCTAATATTTGATTTAACTCTGCCCATTCTTGATCTTGAGAATGTGGCGCAATTTGTTGACGCAACTGTGTATGATCTATTTGCTTCAAATCAGGATGGTGACGTAACCGCATTTGTTTAATAACAGCTTCATACCAGCAATTACCATCATCAGTAACATCTTCTAATTCAAGGTCTTTGATTTTTTTTGGTCCAACATTATCAGGCTTATCGTCTAATGAATATTGTTTAGCAAGTGCTACTTGTTCTTCTCCTGTCCATGTGGCTGCAGATTGCCAAAGGCTCATGCTAAATTCAGAAAGTTGTGGGGATGTTTGGCTACTAGAAGAAGAGCTAGAAGAACTGGAAGAAGAGAATGATATTCGTTGCTGAGCATGAACAACTTTACCAGAGCCTTTTTTTGCCATGCCAGTTTGTTTAGACTTTAAAAAAGAAGGAGCTAAAATAGCTTTTTCATCTAATTCCTGTAATGCTAACGTATAGTTTGCGAGTGCTTCTGCAACACTATTTATGTTTTTATAATACTGATGCCCAGTTTTATTTCGAATTGAACGATATGCTGGGAATAAAATATCTTTTGTTTGTTGAAATAACAAATATAATCCTTGTAGTTGTCGCAAATGATCAAATTTATGTAGTAAGTTTATCCATATTGTTTGAATTGAGTCTGTTTTTATTTGTTGTTGAGACTGATTTGCCAGTAATAATTGATTGTGTAATATCAACAGAGCTGTAGGCAATTGCTTTAACTGTAAAATACCTTGCTGAATATCGTGTGCATATTCTCTTTTTGTTATTATCATTTCATCGAATGATTGTTTAGTTTTTTGATTACCAGAAATACTATCAATTTTGGATTGAGTAGCTGACACGCATTCGTTAATAAGTTCCTTAATCTCAAAACGTTCACCTTTAGCTTCACCTTGATCTAATTTAGTAAATTTTTCTGCAATGCCTTGTGCAAAAATATCTAGAAATTGCTGGTATGCATCAGGATCCTTAAATGTACCGGAACGTGAGTCTGGTAAATTGTCAGGGTCAATAATATTAAACCAGTCGGGGAATGGTTCACGTTTTATTTCTTTATACAAGTGGCATTGTATTAGTATGTCTAATACATTATTTATTCGAATAGATGGATTTAAAAATTTTACTAATGGATGAGAAGCATTAGAACGATATTCTTTCTCATATGTACGTAGTTCTCTTAAAGTATTAATTAATTGTTCTTTAGCTTCTTTATAGGTTAATAGACGTCTAGTTTGAGAATTATCTTTTTGATTTCTCTCTGAATGGGCGTTAGTAGGCCTTTCTCTACTAGTTGAGCTATTGAGATTTGCGGGATTACCTCTAAGATTTCTCTGATTTTGTTGTGTTGTTCTTGCTTTTGGCTCTTTAGCTTGGTAACCCTCCCATAAAATAGACCTGTTTATAAGTAGAATATTCTGATAATTTATTACTCATCAGGAGATTTTGCGATGAAGAAAAGTAAATTGAGCACGACCCAAATAGTAACGATGTTGTCGGAAGGAGAAGCGGGATTATCGGCAGGGGATTTATGCCGCAAATATCAGATTTCGTCTGCGACCTATTATAAGTTAAGAAGTCAATATGCGGGTATGAGTGTGTCTGAGCTAAAACGCTTAAAGGAACTAGAGGCAGAGAATCAGCGATTAAAAGCGATGTATGCTGATATTAGCTTGGAACATAAGATATTAAAAGAGGTACTTGAAAAAAAGTATCCAGAGCTGCTAGACGAGAATTAGTCAGTGCAATTTGCCAGAGATATTCATTGAGTATTAATCGCAGTTGCCAACTGATGTCTATCAGCAAGACAGGGTATTACTACAAGAGCAAGAAGCATACATCAGATGGAGAAATATTATCTTATTTGCTTAATTTAACAGACAAGTATACACGTTGGGGATTTGACAAGATGATGTTGAAAGTTAAACAAGAGCAAAGAGGTTGGAACCATAAACGTGTTTATCGAGTTTACCGTGAACATGGGTTAAATATTAGGATAAAGCCTCGTAAACGATTAGCCAAAGGAGAAGCAAAGATGTTGTTGCAACCTATTGCCAGGAATATCTGTTGGTCGATTGATTTTATGTCAGATGCATTAGCATGTGGCACTAAGTTTAGAACGTTTAATGTTATTGATGATTATAACCGTGAATGTTTGCTGATTGAGGCAAGTTATTCTTTTCCAGCCAAGCGAGTAACGCAATTGCTTGACCAAGTTGCCATAACCCAAGGTTATCCAACAATGATACGTGTTGACCACGGGCCAGAATTTGAGTCTTATCATTTCAAGGAGTGGGCTAAGCAACATCACATATTGCTTCACTTCATTCAGCCTGGCAAGCCAGCACAAAATGGATTTATTGAGCGTTTTAACCGTACGTATCGTGAAGATGTATTGGACATGAACTTGTTTAGAAATTTTAATGAAGTCAGAAAAATTACTCAGCAGTGGATCAACTGCTACAACCAAGATAGGCCACATGAATCGTTGGCTGGACTGTCTCCTGTGCAGTTCAGACAATACCGGAAACAAATCACAGGCAATGAGAAATTTTCTACTGTAGACTAGTTTTATAAATGGGGGGTTTACAGCTTCTCTTTCTTGTTCTTTAGAGAGCTTGCCAATATGTCGATAATTTGCTTTTTTATCTTTTCCTTTTTGCCTTTCTGTTTCTCTATTTGATATTTCAGGGGAGACTTCTTCATGAGGCAATCCTTTTCCTTCTTCTGTACATGGGTCTTCAGCATAATCATATTGGAAATTTCTTTCTGGCAGCTTTCTTTCTTTTTCTCGCTTTTTTCGTTCTTGTTTTTCTTCTTGCAACTTTTCCCGTTCTTTTTTTAGTTTCTGTTGTCTAATTTTGTTTTCTTGCTCTTCTTTTTCTTGTTTTCGTTTTTTTTCATCTCCTTTTTTCTGTTGTTTTTCATTTTCTTGTCTCTGTTTTTGTTCAATCTTCAAGTTAAGATTTTTCTCAAAAACGTTTTTTCTTTGGCTAATAATTTTTTCTAGACTTTCTACAGTTTTACTGTTGATATTAAATGTAAATTGACTTTGATTAGATTTAGGAAATATAGCTTGACAAAATCTAAGCTCGCTTAGTATGGCTTCACGGTAGCATTCTGTATTTTGACTAGGAAGCTTTAATGTAATAGTTAAATTGTTTATAGTTGAGTCGATTTTAGAATTTTCTGAACATTCAACTTTTGCAACATGAGCTTTTTTATAACGCTGGCTTATGTCATTTAAGATCTTTACTGTTCTTTCAGCTATATTGTCGACACGTTTTGGTGGCAATGATTGCAAGTTTGATAATGATAAATTCTCTGTCAAATCCAAATCATAAATTTCTTTTACTATAAATCTAATTAGATTTGCTAATAATGATTGAGCTGTAGCATTTGTAGATTGAGAAGATTTTTTTTGTGGACAAAAAACTATGGCTTGTTCTTCAGAATTAACATAAAGCTGAGAGTTTTTGTTGTTTAGAAAAGGAATAGTCCCTGAAAAATTTGGAGAATGAGTATTGGAATATTCTATGCCCATTTTAAAAACGTTTGATATTTCTTCCATTAACTCTTGTATTGCTTTTGTGCGTTGAAAAGTCTCTTTTGCTTTAATGGCTTTTGGAATACCCTTATAAATAGCAAGCGTAGCAAATGCACCACTCAATAGTGTAAAAATAGTTTTCTGATCGAAATACTGAAAAAATCTTTGAAAGTAGTCCCAATAACCAGGACCTTTTTTGGGTAAGTTTTTCTGTTGTTTTCTCTGATTTTGTTTTGGTATAACATTATTACTTCCTTCTAACATTATCTTTATTTGCTGGATATCTCTAAATATATTAATAATTTCATCAGTTTTAGCAGTACTATAAGTTAATAAGTTAGCAGAAGATATGATACTTTCTGGAGCATTTTCACTATATCCAAAAAGATATCCTATAAATGCGGTATAAGTCGTAACTAAGCTAGTTAAGGACTGAGCATCTTGTTGTACCATAGAACCTATTCTATTATTTAATATTCCAGTTATGTATATGTGCTGTTTCGCGTGTTTAAGATAAGGTATACGAGTATCTGAGGTATTTTCTAATTTGATTTTTTTTAACAAATCAGATACTACAGATAATGTATGTATTATAGTAATAATAGGCACAGAAATTTCATTATTCGCAAGTGCTAATTTAAAATTATTAACAGACAGATATTTGCTGTATAAGTATTCAACTTGTGTTTTGTTTCTTACATTGAAATTATTTAGATGATCTTTGTCTGACTTATTAATATGTTCTTTTAAAAAATCCTTTATACTTTTTTGAAAAAATTTATGTTCAGATATGTATCTGATTAGAGATCTTTCTATTTTCTCTGATAAGCTAAGGTAGCTTTCTAAGAAAGAAGGTGAGCTAAGGTAACCTATTATATAATTTTCATGGTACACTGCGGAGTGAATTTTATTGTCATTATGAAACTTAACGTGAAGAATCTTAGCTATGCTAAATTGTTTATGATCTATGTCAGTATTTTTAATCCCATGTTTATATAAATTCTGTCGGCTGCCAAATAAGAATATATTCAGGCCAAAAAGCACTCCTAGTTTCAATTCTTTTAAATATTCATTATCTATACTTAATGTTATAAGTGGTAATAATGTTGTCACTTTAGGATTATTATTACCGTTATTCAAAATCAAAATATTGTTTTCTAAAAGATTTAATGTTCGCTCTATGAAATCTATTAAAGTACTAGCATACTGTGGATCTTTTGATCTTTCTTTTAATTCAGTTAGCACCTCATTCCAATCTTTTTGTTTAGGAAGTAGTGCTGCTAATATATCCAAATTATTATAATCAAGTCCCTCTGTTTTAATTTTTCTAATGCTATCTTTGCTACTTATAGGTTTTTTTATTTCAGTATCTGATGTCACTTTTTTACGAGTTCTTTTTTTCAAATTTTTCTTTCTGTTTGCTGAAGCAGCTTGATGTATACTAATACAGCAATAGAGGGGATACCTTGTTCTCCGATAAAATTATCCATTCTATGTTGGAGTTTGTGAGTAGGATTACTTTTAATAACTTTCGTTGAGTTCATTGCATTACGTGTTGATGACGTTGTTGGTGAATTCCCCTTGGTTAAGCGAGGAGGTTGATTGTGTCTTCTTGCTTCTAGTTGAAGATGCAACAAGAGTTGAATAGCAGTTGCTTGCCAATTTTCTTGTGGGATAAAAGTAAATTCACTGAGCGGAGAGATAAGCTGACTTGCATTTTTTAATTGATTTCTTGAATATTGCTTACCTATCTGTCGGTTGGCTTTATTAGATTGGATACCGTGTTTTGATTTATGTATTCCTGAGCTACCCATTATCCCCCCTCATATTTTGTATATTTTTTGTGTCAAATTGCTCGATTAGCTTAACATAAGCTATTCAATTTAAATAATTATTACAAATACAATTGATTAATGGTTAATTAATTTATTGAGATAGGGTATGATAAGCGCCGATAAACAAGAGCAATATTTGACCATAACAATGCAAGTACTTACTTTTTTACCTTACCAGTTTCGGTGGCTATTAACATTAGTCATGCTGTTTAGTCATAGCATAGCTGCTGCTTTGGCAGTAACTAGTGCAGCAAATACAATCCACATTACTCAGCAAGTCATTCAGCTTGAACAACAAGATCCGAATTTAAATCACGATGCGCTAACTCATGCATTGACTGCTTATTACCAAGCACGTGTACAGAGTTTGGATGACAAAGGTATATTAACCTTAATTGATTTTCAAAAGCCATCAGCACAAAAACGTTTATGGGTGATTGATGTGGCTAAGCAAAAGATTATTTTAAATACATTGGTTTCGCACGCAAAAAATAGTGGTAATAATTATGCAACCCATTTTTCTAATCAACGTAATGCCAGGCAAAGTAGTTTAGGATTATATGTTACAAAATACAGTTATCAGGGAAAACACGGTGCATCACTGCGTTTGCACGGATTAAATCCGGGGTTAAACAACAATGCATATCAACGTGCAATCGTTATCCATCCAGCAGCGTATGTTAGTAATCAATTCATTAAAGCATATGGACGCCTTGGCCGCAGTTGGGGTTGTTTCGCACTCAATCCAATGATTACTAACAAAGTGATTAATCTCATCAAAGATGGCACATTGTTATATGCTTATTATCCTGCTCAGGCATTAATAGTACGCTTACCTAAAATAGCGCTATAATTCTAAGTTATACAGTTAAATTGGACTGCGTAAGCAATTTTTCTAGAAAGCTATAGCCTTATGAATTCCTAGCTGATTGGCAACAAAGGATTGCGCCATGGTCATGAATCGGATCGAAAAATGGGCTGCGCGTGACAGTAGCATTGGCAAAGTGTTACTGCTCATACTCGCTGCGACATTAATCATTTCAAATAGCCCACTGTATGTAGTCTATGATGCCATATTAGACATGCCGATTGGCTTTAGTTTAGGTTCATTTGTGTTGGCAAAACCAGCATTGTTATGGATCAATGAAGGGTTGATGACTATTTTTTTGATGCAGTTATCACTCGAGATGAAACGTGAAATAGTAACAGGGCTGTTGCGTGATCGACATCAATATTTATTACCTGTCGTTGCCGCAATCGGTGGTATTGTCTTTCCAATCGCTATTTATTTGATAATTAATTATCACACAGATACCTTATCTGGTTGGCCAATTGCTACTACTACTGATATTGCGTTTGTGTTAGGGATTGTTGGTTTACTAGGTCGGCGTGTACCAATCAGTTTAAAATTATTCTTGATTACCTTATCCATTGTTGATGATATCTTAGCAGTGATTATTATCGCGATTGCTTATTCACAGCGTTTATCGTTAGCCGCATTATCATTTGCTGGCATTGCTTTGTTGGGTTTAATTTTATTAAAACGTTTAGGTGTTACGCGTAATGGACCGTATTTAGTGATTGGCGCATTAATGTGGGTAGCTGTTATGGAGTCGGGGATACACGCGACCTTAGCAGGGATTATCACCGCATTATTTATTCCATTACATTCAACTAAGTGCTCCAAATATTCACCATTACGCGATTTAGAAGACAGTCTGCAACCGTGGATCGTGTGTTTAATTTTACCATTATTTGTATTTGCTAATGGTGGAGTTGTTTGGCATGCAACTTCATTGACATCGTTAACTGCAACGGTGCCGTTAGGCATTATTTTAGGGTTATGTGTTGGTAAACCCCTTGGGGTGTTTATCAGCAGCAGTGTATTAATCAAATTCGGTGCTGCCACATTGCCAACTCAATGTAATTGGCGTCATTTCTTTGGTGGCTGCACATTAACTGGGATTGGGTTTACTATGAGTTTATTCTTTACCGCATTAGCATTTTATGATTCAATCTATGAAAATTTAGCCAGGCAAGGGGTGTTGATTGGATCACTGATCGCCTGTTTGCTTGGCGTTAGTTGTTTATTAAAACGTTAATACAGAGGATAAACTATGCAGCGTGACGATTTGCGGATATTACTATTACAAATTCGCGAAGATGAACCCTCTATTGAAGAAGAATTTGCAGAATTCGTACGCTATAGCGGCTTACGTGCTGATCAATTTTCTCAACTCAATACCTACCGTTGTCCTGACTTTGATCCGGCAATGATTGAAGAATTCGATGCGTTATTTGTAGGGGGCTCAAGTGATGCCTCAGTATTACAACCCGATGAATTTACCTTTGTAACGCGTTGCAAAAAGATGTTAAGGCAGTGTTATCAACGAGCAATCCCAGTATTTGCTTCTTGTTTTGGTTTTCAAATTGCGGTGGAAGAATTAGGTGGCAAAGTTATTTTGGATAAAGATAATATGGAAATGGGTGTTTACCCAATGCAGTTAACCGATGCCGCTGCAACCGATCCCTTATTTCATGACTGTCCTAATACGTTTTGGGCGGTCTCTGGGCATAAAGAACGTGCAGTCATACTGCCAGACGATACAATATTATTAGCATATAGCGAGTTATGTCCGTATCATGCATTTAAATTAAAAGGGCGGCCATTTTACGGTTTTCAATTTCACCCTGAAGTGGATATTCCTGATTTGCAAATGCGGATTGCGCGCTATCATGATCGTTATTTTGATGACAGTGCTCATAGCTTAACAATTGATGAAACACTGACAACGGAATTTGCTAATGCGTTAGTAAGTAAATTTGTTGATAGGATCATTTTATCTCAGCAATAACATTCAACTTTCTATGTAATAGCATACCTATTTGATTATTCAGATCCCAGATAGCCGTTCCACGGCTTCTGGGATAACGCCTCAACGCACAGAGGTTCTATTAAGGTGTTTTTGAAAGTAAATTTATTCGGCCTTTTGGATAAAGTCGAACGTGGCGTTACTTTAATCTTAGTACTCGCTTTTCACCTTCACTGCGCGCAATGATTGCTGCACCACATGAATCGCTGAAAATATTCACCGCCGTACGACACATATCTAGAAATCTATCGGTTACTAAAATGATCCCAATGGCTTCAAGCGGTATGCCAATTGCACCAAGAATAACTGAAATAGCAACTAAACTGGCAGCTGGGATCCCAGCGACTCCAATCGATGTTAATAGTGCAACTAACACCACGAGTAATTGTGACATAAATCCTAACTCGATCCCATAAGCTTGTGCGATAAATAATGCAGCGACACATTCATATAACGCGGTGCCATCCATATTAATAGTGGCACCTAATGGTAATACAAAACTGGTGATCCGATTGGATACATGGGCATTGGTTTGCATGCATTTAATCGATAAGGGTAGGGTAGCTGCAGACGAAGCTGATGAAAATGCCATCAGCAGTGCTGGGAACATCACACGATAATGACGCCATGGTTGGTGAATACCACCTAATGTGCGTAATAAAATCATTAGGGTTACAAAAAAATGAATGCCCAATGCCAATAATACGGTTACAAAAAATGATAATAATGGTAAAAATGCATGGAAACCTGTGTTGGCGATTGTTTTGGCAACCAGACCAAATACCCCTAATGGAGCAAAACGCATGATTAGTAGGGTAAGGCGCATCATGGTTTGAAATAAACCTTGCCATACATCATGCAAGGTGCGGGTGAATTTGGTATTGACTTTGATCATCAAAAAACCAAATAAGAAACTGAAGAAAATTAATCCTAACAATTCACCTCGTACCGCTGCACGAAATATATTTGCTGGAATAATACGTAAGAAAATACCAATGATATCATCCGTACCACGCCCTCGAATGTGATCAGCAACTGTGGTAGCTGTTTGGTTATGTAGCCCTAATGCAGCACCAGCAGGATGCCCACCTGTTATTCCAGGTGCAATTATATTGACGAGAATGACCCCAACTAAAATCGCAAGTGTACTGGTGAGTAAATAATATAAGATGGTTTTACCGCCTAAACGGCCTAATGCTTTGTTATCACTGATGCCGGCAACGCCAGTGATAATAGATGACATAACTAATGGCACGACAATCATTAATAACGCGTGCATGAATAATGTGCCTAATAAGTCATATAGTTTGTAGAAAGTGAAATTGCCAATGCCGCCATCTTTGCCAGATAATATCCCAGCAATGCACGCTAATATAACAGCAATCAAGATTTGCCAATGTAATTTGAGACGTAACATACCTTTCCTCCATGTAGGGTACTGATGCGTTACACTGTTAACTACGTCGTCAAATTAATAAATCTTGCATTTTACTGATTATGTATAAACAGATGGAGTGCGTCAATCAGCCAGCACCCGTTTTTCACCTTCACTGCGAGCAATGATAACCGCACCACACGTATCACTGAATACATTCACTGCAGAACGACACATGTCTAAGAACCTGTCTGTCACCATGATGACACCGATTGCTTCAACCGGGATCCCAATGGTGCCAAGAATAACTGAAATAGCAACCAAGCTAGCAGCTGGGATCCCAGCTACACCAATTGAGGTTAATAGAGCGACTAATATTACGGTTAATTGCCCCATTATACTTAAATGTACGCCATAGGCCTGAGCGATAAATAATACCGCTGCACATTCATATAATGCCGTACCATTCATATTCATCGTTGCACCCAATGGCAATACGAAACTGGCAACACGGTTAGAGACACGTGCATTTATTTCTACACATTCAAGTGATAGTGGCAGCGTTGCTGATGAAGAGGCCGATGAAAATGCCATGAATAGTACCGGCATCATCGCTTTATAATGACGCCATGGTCGACGGATGCCACCAGCTGCGCGCAGGGCAATCATTAATACAATAAATAAATGGATCCCTAGTGCTAATAATATCGTAATAAAGAAAGATAATATCGGTGCGAATGCATGAAATCCGGTGCTTGCAACCGTTTGTGCCACCAGACCAAATACCCCTAATGGTGCAAAACGCATGATCAATAAGGTGATTCGCATCATGACTTGGAAAGTACCTTGCCATAAGTTATGTAATGTGCGGCCAAATTCACTTTTGATTTTCATCATGAAATAGCCGAATAAGAAGCTAAAGAAGATCAATCCTAATAATTCGCCACGCACTGCTGCTTGAAATACGTTAGAAGGAATGATTCTAAGAAAGATAGCAGCGATATCGCTAGCACCGTGTTCGCCAATACGACTGGCAATGGCAGCGCCTTGGGTATGCAACCCTAATTCGGCACCAGCAGGATGCCCATCGATGATGCCTGGATTAATCACGTTTACTAAGAAAACACCCACCAAAATCGCAAATAGGGTACTAAAGAAATAATATAAGACCGTTTTACCACCTAAACGACCAAGCGATTTACCGTCACTAACACCAGCAATCCCCGTTACAATTGATGACATAACCAATGGTACAACAATCATTAGCAAGGCGTGCATAAATAGCGTGCCGAGAATGTGGTATACGTCATAAAAAACAAAGCCACCAATACCACCATCTTTACCTGATAAAATCCCAGCAAAACATGCTAATACAATTGCAATTAAGATTTGCCAATGCAGTTTAAGACGTAACATAACGCTTTCCTCTCCCAGGGTTGTCAATGTGTTATAAACGATTATCTAATTTATTATGTTGTTCTATTTCATGTGAATTTTAAAATTGGCGCTATTCTAGCGGATAATGAATTGATTTTCTGTAAGAAAGTCAGTTAATCGCTATTTTTGTAAACAAACAAGTTTAAAAAATAACCTAAGGCGAGGCAGAGGATGTTAAAAAAGAACCATATGGCAATTAGGATTGTTCAGGCTCAATAATACCATCCCAATTGCATTCATCGCAGAACAAAACAAATTGTTCACGGATATCAGCAATGTGATGATCAGTGGGGATGTTAACTGATAGGCTTAAACAAAACATCGGGGTTTGAGTGTGTTTAGCAATATAGGTGTGTCCAGTTAATTCATTAATATGTAATCCTTGTTCAGTGAAAAAGTTGGCAATCTCATACACCATAGTCGCCTCATCACGTCCAAGTACTTGTACATTAAACGGGACGGCTTCCGCCACGGTATCAACTGGCGCACTGCGACAAGCAATAATATGGTAGCCTTGTTTTTTGCGTAATTTAGCTAATTCAGCTTCTAGTTTGGCAATCGTACTCCAATTGCCAGATACCAATAAGTTAACTGCGAATACATTTCCTAGACGGCGCATTTGCGTCGATTCAATATTACAACCACAACGGTAGGTAGCATGGGCGATCTCGCTGACAACCCCCACGCGATCTGGACACAGTAAAATAATTGATAAGTGGCTATTTTTCATTATAAAACATTTAATTAGCTTAGAAAATTAAGGTAATACATCAATTTGAATCAGGCTGCTCATTTGACCATAGACGACTGAATTGAGCAAGTATTTTATCTAATTGATTGATATTATTAATTTTTTATTGAAACTCGATTGATGATTGCGCCCATTATCGACACTGACGGCTTGATATTAAGGTGTATACGATTGGCGCATTATCAATAACTCTTTGTTATAATTGGCGCGGTTTACTAGCAAAATTATGGTATTAATACTGGTACTGGATTGCACCGCGCAAAAGTACACTGGGGGGGTTATGTTTCAAGGAAGTATTGTCGCGTTAGTCACGCCAATGCTGGCTAACGGTGAGACTGATAATACGGCATTGGCCAATCTAATCGAATTTCATATTAGTCAAGGTACTCAGGCTATCGTTATTGCAGGTACAACGGGGGAAGCGGGCACATTAACCTCACACGAAAAACACCATCTCATTCAACACGCGATTCAGGTTGCTAACGGGCGTATTGCAATCATTGCGGGTACCAGTGCGGTAGGTACGCAACAAACCATTGAATTAACTGAGGCTGCTGCCAGATTGGGTGTAGATGGGTGTTTGATTATGACACCTGCATACGTAAAACCAACTCAAGCAGGCTTATATCAACATTATGCTGCTATTGCTAATGCGGTTGCTATCCCACAAATTTTATATAATGTACCGGAGCGTTGTGTCTGTGATTTATTGCCTGAAACCGTTGTCGAGTTAGCGAAATTGCCTAACATCGTCGCAATTAAAGAAGCCAGTGGTGATCCAAAACGTTCGCAACAGATTATTGAATTGTGTCAAGAATCGTTGGCAGTACTAAGTGGCGAAGATGCCAATACACTAGCCATCATGCAATTTGGTGGTAAAGGTGTAATTTCAGTCACGGCTAATGTAGTGCCTGAATTATCGCAAGCTCTGTGTGAAGCCGCTCTCCAAGGTGATATGCAACAGGCAAATGCGATTAATCAACAACTAATGCCGCTGCATCAGGTATTATTCATCGAGACAAATCCAATCCCGGTTAAATGGGCGTTATATAAAATGGGGATGATTGAGTCTAGTATCCGCCTGCCATTAACGGTATTATCTGAGCCGCATCAGGCAGAGGTGCAACAAGCATTACAGCAAGCGGGTGTTGAATTGAAGTATTAATCTTAAATAATAAGAACAATTAACATTGCTTTTTGTTTTAAATAAAATTGGTAGGCACATGAAATACACAAATAAACATTATATGTATATTGCAATAGGGTTGTTATGCAGCATTGGTATAACCAGTTGCGCACAATTGGATCCACATAAAACGTTGTGGGAAACAACCCAGCAAGTCACTAAAAAAGCCGGGATAGGTAACCGTGCTAATGAGTATCGAGACAGTAAGGATGAATCTGACTTGACTATGCCAACAGGCGTGCAGTTATCAGATAGTAAAGCATCGTATCCTGTTCCAAGTGTATCCAATCGCTCAACAACCTTATCTGATTCTGATCTGCCACCAGGCAGTTTGGCAGCACGGGTTTATTTAACGAAGCAAGATCCAGGTACATTACAAGTTACTCCACTCAGTCAACTTAAAGTGACTCGTAATCGTGATGATACGGGATCATTACAGTTGAATACCGGGTTTCAATCAGCTTGGGATGTAACAGGTTTGGCCATTGTTACTAGCCCTTACCAGTTAGTGAACGCAAATCATGAGGTTGGTATTTATACTATTGCTGACCCAAGGCAAACAAATGCGAATAAACGAAAAAAAATACTGTATCAAATCACTGTTCGAGGTGGTACGGCACAACAATCACAATTGTTAATAGCTGGAGAAAAAGGGCAGCCATTGCCTGCTAATCAAACTGAGCAAGTGCTACAAACCTTACGTAAACAATTATTGGCATTAAATAATAAACAAACTGCACAGTTAAAACCGGTAGCGTTGGTCACAACCGACATTTATGCTAATCCGGATATGTTGTTAAATCGATCCGTTCGTCAGGGACAATCTGCTATCATCACTGCATTGAAAAAAGCAGGGTTTACGACACTTAAATCAGCAGCAAAAAGCAGTGCTTATTTATTCGTTGATACACGTAACAATAAAAAGATTAGCAATGATATGCCAATTTATTTACTGTATTATCGCGATAGGGGACTGTATAGTACTTACTATGTATTAGATAGTAATACTAAATTATTACCGGAAAACATAGCACAAGGGATGTTAACAGCTATTAGTAAAGCTATTAATCGCTAAGAGGAAATAATCAATGCGGTTAGGTAATGAACTAACTCGAGGCAAAACTAAGACGATCTATGAAACGGATGTGCCCGATCAACTCATCATTGAATTTCGTAATGATGTGACTGCATACCAAGCTAAAAAACATCAGCAATTAGCACGCAAAGGCATGGTGAATAATTATTTTAATGCGTTCATTATGCAAAAACTACGTGATGCGGGCATTGCTAATCATTTTGAGCAATTACTCAATGATACTCAATCCGTGGTCAAACGCTTGGACATGATTAAACTAGAATGTGTTGTGCGTAATATTGCTGCAGGCAGTGTGTGTAAGCGTTTAGGGATTGAATCCGGCTATACGTTTAATACACCCTTATTTGAATTATTTTATAAAGAAGATTCATTAGATGATCCCTTAGTTAGCGAGGATCATGCACTTGCATTTAGTTGGGCAACACGTGAGGAATTGACACGTATGCGTGAATTAACCTTTGCCGTTAATAATGTATTAAAACCATTGTTTGCTGAAAAAGGTATTTTATTAGTAGATTACAAATTAGAGTTTGGGCGTTTTCAAGGTGATTTATTGTTGGGGGATGAGTTTACCCCAGATGGTTGTCGTATTTGGGATGTTGATACTCACCAAATTCTAGATAAAGATCGCTTCCGTCAAGATTTGGGGGATGTGATTGAAAGCTATGAAATAGCGGCAAAACGATTAGGCATCGTGTATCCAAATACATCGACAGCTGCTTAAACCTAATCCGCAGTTGGATTAGCCTGCGAATTTTAGGTTAAATGTAGCGTTTGCAAAGAGAATAGGAGAGGTACCGAAGCGGTCATAACGGCGTCGACTCGAAATCGAATGGGGGGGTTAACGCTCCCACGCGGGTTCGAATCCCGCCCTCTCCGCCAGGCTTCGCCTGTCTTCGTGCTTGCGCACTACGCCGAACTACGCCCGGCAAGAAACGACCGAAAAGGAGGAAGAGTATCAAGGAAAGAGTGAAGAAGAATATGAAGAAGAGCATGATGTTTTCTATCAACTTCCTCGACATACTCAGATCATTTCCCAATTACAATATAAATATTTATTAAATAAAGTTGAGCACTTCATAACTACTGAACCAGACAGTATACTTTACTTTATCGAAAAAGAACTGAAAAATGAATGTGAGAAGTATGTAGGTGAGTTTAATACTTTATTATCATCATTTAAAGGCAGCGAAGACAGCCACAAAATTTGCGCAGTAGACCTACATGGCCAAAATAACATTTCCTCATTATTGCGAAATGTTTTTTCTTATACTGGAGTTGTGTTGTCTATAGCTGCAATAGCTGCTTGTTTGTATAAAAGTAGTTCTATTGCTTTGTTTATAGCTGATATATTTAAATCTATAATTGATGATACTGAAGATAGATACTTATTATTTGTAGGCTTAGCAACCATATTGTCCGCTATAGTTGTGCTAGCGTTGTTAATAGCGATATCTCATAAGTTTATACGTCAGATGTTTAATAAATTGGGTGGTACACTTTATATGGCATCTGAATATAGTTACTACGATTCTATAAATCAGGATGATCAGTTTAAAGAAGCGATCTCATTAGATGAGATACCATCAGATGAGGAAGCCGGCAATCCACCTAACACAGCACACATAAAAATTTTCCCTGCTGATTTGGCAAAAGTAATATCTTTTTCTAAGCATCCTATCGTTAAATTTTTTGCTATGTTATCTCAAGCAGACGATTTAACAAATGAGCCTGCATATATGAATATGATTCCATTACGATTAATACAACAAAGTAATCTTTTTCAGGAAGATCAACCATCTAAATTTAAGACATACTTAGCACCACCTTGTGAATTTCTTGATAAAGATAATCACTATGGCCAGTTTTTTGACTTTAAACGTACAATAACTACACTAGAAAACTCTGCGAAAAATTTACCTGACAGAATGAGCAACTTTGCAGATAGAATAAAAAAAATAATCCAAGAAAAAAATCTGTCAAATTTACCTAAAGTAAATTTTCAACGTCAAAATGGTACTGCTTTTAAATCTATCCTTGCAACAAGATTAGAATTGACACAGCAAAGTTTAGATGAATTGGCATTGTTGCTTGCCTTTACTATGATTTACGATAAATATAATCCAGGTGAAGAAAGAGATAGCTTATCTGTTGCTTCACAAGCTATCTACAATAGTTTATGGTTCAATAAAGAGGAATTGACTTTATTCGGCAATGCCTTCCTTGAACTTCAACAAGAAGAACGAGATGCTAAAACACATTATATTGATGCATTTTCAAAATGGCTGCGTGAATCATTAGCATTACTACGTCAATCAATTAATATTCTGCGAAGTGATATGCGTACTGGCTGTACTGTAGACTTTGTATCTTATTTTTATTATAAAAAGCAACCGGTTAGACCTTTGTTACTACAAGCGCTTATTACTATTGCGCATGATCAGACTTTAAATTGTATCATTGAATTTTTTGATGATGATATGTAAGAAATTAGTCAATTCTTTAATCGAATACGTAACGATAGTGGCATAAATGATATTAGCATAGATAATGAGTTGTTTTTTGAAAAAATTGATCAAATAGAGCAGCTAACTAGTTTGGATAGTTTTAATAGAAAAATTAATTATGCTATTACAATACTTACACAGCTATTATTAGAAAAAGATTCTGATAAAAAAGAATCAAGAGGAAAATTAGAGGAAAAAGAAGAAGCAGAAGATGTAGAAATTCCACTAGTAGAGGATGAATCATTATTAGAAGAACAAAGACTCAAAACATTATTTGCTCTGTGGTTTACAGAGAGCAGAGTAGAGCATGTATCAAGGCCTCCCGATTTGGTGATACCAACAGCTCCGTTTCTTGGCGCCAGCGTTAAAGGTGCTAAAGGCAATCCTGGCAGCAGTTGTAGTTTTAGTAATTAAATATGCTCTAAAGCGAGAAATAATAAATACATAGTCGCCCTCAAATTATATTTCAATCACGATGTGGGCAGATATAAAAGATGGACTCATCTTAAGCTTATACCAGAGCTTCGTTGTGAAAGGTATGTTAGACTACCTTTGTTAAATTCTGATAGGAGGTAATATGGTGGCCGCAACGCAAACTACGCTATATGGCGTGCCTATTTCACCATTTGTGCGCAAAGTACGTGTGTTATTAGCGCATAAGCAAATTGACTATGAATTTGTATTAACCCGTCCACATGACAAGGCAGAGCCGTTTCAATCGCTTAGTCCTTGTGGTAAAATTCCAGTGTTTACTGACGATCAAGTTGTGCTACCCGATTCAGTTGCAAGCTGTGCTTATTTAGAAGCACGCTATCCGAATAATCCAGTTTATCCAAACAATCCGGCTGATTATGCAAAAGCAATTTGGTTAGAACAGTTTGCTAATAATGAGCTAAGTCGTGTTATTAATCCCAAAATATTATGGGCACAGGTAGTCGGTCCATTGTTTTTTGGACAACCAAAAGATGATGCGGTGACTCATGATGCAATGACTGTTGACTTGCCTCCGTTATTTGCTTATTTGGAATCGCAGTTAACCAGTAGTTATTATTTTATTGGTAATATATTTTCAATTGCTGACATGGCTGTGGGTAGTATGTTATTAGGGATCTATCATGCTGGTTTTCATATTGATCCGGCAACCTGTCCAAGATTGGCAAATTTTATGGAACATTTTTTACAACATCCCATTGTCGCAACATTATGGCGTGAAGAATGTAATCTATTAGAAAAAGCTGCAACGCGTGGTGTCCCTGCATAATGTTAAGTTTGACTAAACAGCACGTTGCTAGTTTTGATATTGATCCTCAAAATGCGTTTACGCCACATTGTCCAGATGAATTGCCAGTCCAAGAAGGGGATCAAATTGTTGCAGAGTTAACTGCACAAGCAGCTTGGGCAGCTTGGCGTATTGGTTCTAAAGATGCACACAGTCCACAGGCAATTTGGGTAAGTGATGCAACGCATCCACCATTATCCCCTTTAAATGCACCACAAGCTGATGTGTATTGGCCAGCCCATGCAATACCTGGCACAATTGGTTTTGAATTAATTGATAGTTTACCCAAGCCGGAAGAGTACGATTATTTTATTTGGAAAGGGGTTGAGTTGGATTTGCACCCTTATGGTGCGTGTTATCATGATTTGCAAGAAACATTGTCAACCGGTGTCATTGAATTTTTGCATGCCCATGCGATTAAAGCAGTAATAGTTGGTGGATTAGCAACGGATCACTGCGTGAAAAATACGGTGTTACAGCTACGCCGTGTTAATATAGACGTGTTGGTTAATTTGGCTGCTTGTCGAGGTATTGATTCACATACGGTTGTTCAAGCAGTTACAGTAATGCAACAAGCTGGTGCGATATTACTAAATAGTGCAAGTGATTTAGCTCAATATATTAGTGTTAATGAGACAGTAACGTGATTATTCAATCATTGCTTGATACAGATTTATATAAATTTACCATGATGCAAGCTGTGCTGCATCAGTTTCCCGGGGCTATTGTTGAATATGCATTTAAATGTCGTACTCCTAATATTGCGTTAAATAAACTGGCTGACAAAATCAGTCAAGAAATTGATCAGTTATGTCAATTACAGTTTGCTCAAGACGAATTAGCCTATTTAAATGAGTTTAGCTTCTTTAAAAGTGACTTTATCGATTTTTTGCGTATTTTTAGATTAAACCGAGAATTTATTAAAATTACGACTAAAGATGAATTTTCACTCTCAATTAAAGGCCCTTGGTTACATACTATTTTATTTGAAGTGCCTATATTAGCGATTATCAGCGAAGTATATTTCAGAGAACTTTATCCTGATTTAACCTTTGAAGAAGGTCGTAATCGATTACAAGAAAAGATTAAATTAGTTAAACAAGATCCATCTTACGGTAACTTTCGATTTTCTGATTTTGGTACCCGTAGACGATTTTCACATGCTTGGCAACGTGAAGTAGATGAAACGTTATCAAAAGCATTGCCCACGCAATTTTCTGGTACTAGCAATGTGTTTTTCGCTAAAGAATTTGGTATTCGTCCAATGGGAACGATGGCACATGAATACTTACAAGCTTGCCAAGCGCTAGGACCACGCTTAAGTGATAGCCAACGTTTTGCTTTTGAACATTGGGCACAGGAGTATCGCGGGGAGCTAGGGATCGCCTTATCAGATGTATGTGGAATGAACGCTTTTTTAAATGATTTTGATTTATTTTTCTGTAAATTGTTTGATGGTGCACGTAATGATTCTGGTGATCCATTTATATGGGGAGATAAACTGTTGACACATTATCAAAAAATGCGGGTTAATGCGAAAACAAAAACCATGTTGTTTAGCAATAATTTGACATTTCCCAAAGCGTTACAGCTGTTTGATTATTTTAAAAATAAAACTAATCCCGTATTTGGTATTGGAACCAATTTAACAAATGACATCGGTCCTGATCCTATTCAGATTGTGATTAAGATGATTGAATGTAATGGTCAACCAGTAGCAAAAGTGAGTGATGATCCTGGAAAAACCATGTGTCGAGATTTATCTTATCTTGCCTACCTTAAACAAGTCTTTCATATAGAATAACTCAGGCACTATTAAGGAAAACGCCATCTTTGGTGGATCTTGCCAGAAAATGTAAACAAAAAGTGCTCATGTATGCCAAATACACTGCGCTTTTAGGATAATGGTTCTAAGTAGGTTTCTAAATTCTTCTCTACTACTAGTAGATGATTCATAGGAACTTCTATCCATGCGTCAGCACAATCGTTTAAGCGTTCAGAGGCTATTAAGATCGCGTTGTTGTCATTATTTTGTAATTTATTATTTGCTAGATTTAGCTTGGTAAAATATAAGGTTAATGGAGCAAGGCTATTATAACTGTGATAGCGACTGGCAAATAGACGTTCACCATCGGTTAATACTGTACTGATTCTTGCTTTAGTACTGCCACCGAAACGCCGTTGGCGTTTCGTAATTTGGCTGATCATTTTATGGTATGCTTTGATAATTTGCTTAGTTGTTGCATTGGCCATAGATTGGTTTAAGTAATGCATTAGCAACATAAACAAATGTTCTGAATCTGTTTGTCCATGAATAGCATTAAACACATCTTGTTTTAGTAATTTATGCAAGCTGTATTTCAACTTATCAAAATCTTCAATTGTTCCATTATGAACAAATGCATATTGTTGATAGATATAAGGATGCGTATTCTCTAAATTAACATTACCGATGGTGGAAGAGCGTACGTGTCCTAAAAAACAGGTTGAACGTACTTTGTTTGCAATATGTGTTAGATTTTTGTCATTCCAAGCAGGTAAAATTGATTTATATAAAGCAGGTGTTGCATCAATAGAGTGATTATACCAAGCGATACCAACACCATCACCATTTAGTGTCATGTCAGTTTCTCTAGCAGCACGGCTTTGATCAATCAGCGAATTTTCAGGTTTTTGCAAAATTTCACTAAGGATAATCGGGTCTTTACCTAAGTAAGCAACATAACGACACATACCATAACTCTTAATTATTTTTTATATGCCGTTAATTATAGTCTTTATGCGCTAACTAGATGATTTTGCGGAAGTTTTTGCTAATGTGGCGACAAAATCATTTATAAACGCTTCGGCAGATACTGACAGTGCAACATCTACTGTATGCCCAGTCTGATCATGTCGTTGTATCTTTCCCCATGTCTGAGACACTTTAGTTTCAACAGATAATGACATAGGGCGCGTGACTACATAGTTTGGGTGAGCTAATATCCCAGCAGCTAACGGATCCCAAAAGTAATACATAATATCATTATTAGAAAAATAATTTCTTTCTAATAAACGGGTTAAAAATGTTGTAATGGGGTTATTGGGGTATTTATCAAATTTAGTCAAAATATTAGTATTCAGTGGCACTTGGTTAGTAACATCTAATGGAATTAATGTAATTGGGACCCCTGATTGTAATATGATTTGTGCTGCAAGTGGATCAAGATAAAAATTGACTTCGGCCGTATTATTATTTGTTTTTGGCATAATTTCATCGACATTGCCAGGTACATTAATTGCACCACCTAACATAACAATACGTTGAATATTCTGCTTTAAGCGCGGATTTTGATGCAAGACATTAGCTAATGTTGTTAATGGACCAATAGTCAGGATAGAAACCGGTTTTTCTGAATTTTTTAGCAGTTTTTTATAAGCAAATCTTGCAGGCATAATATCAAGATTATTTACTGGATATTCTGGCAAGTTCATATTTAATAATTCACTTGGGCTTTTGCGAAATTCATCAGGTAATCGCTTATTACCAATTAAATTATAGGTTCTACCTTCACCAATAATAAGGGGTTTATTGTATTTTGCCAAAGCGAGTATTCGTTTTAAATTTTCTTTTGCGACTGGCAAAAATGATACGCCGTTACCATCTAAGATAATGCCACGCACATCAATATTAGGTTGCTTTAATAAATATAAAATAGCCATCCAGCCATCTGATCCCATATCAGTATCAATAATGACATTTTTTTTGGTCGGTATGTTATTAAAGAATTTTGTACTGAGGATCCCAGTAAAACCTGCTATCAACAATATGGCTACAATACTTGGAAAAATAATCTTACGCATAGCATCGCTCATCCTATAAGCCTTAAGTAGGTAAAAATCATATCATGCTTATATAGCTAAATAAACTGCACAGACATTTACTATGGATATCGATTTGTAGTAATATTCCTGTTCATTATCATGGCTGAGTAACCCATATATGGCGGATTCATACCATATTATTGTCGACTTATCATTACAGGTATTACGCGTCTTTAATCAGCAAAGGGTATTGTTTTCTTACTTAATTTCGTCGGCTATCAATGGTGCTGGTGAACAAATGAATAGTGAAAAAACACCACGTGGTTACCATCAGATCTGCGCCAAAATTGGGGCAGGGGCACCAATTAATACGGTATTTCATGCCAGAAGACCAACAGGAGAAATTTGTACACCTTATTTACAACAATGTTACCCGCATCGTGATTGGATCGTAACACGTATATTATGGCTTGCTGGCTGTGAGCCAGGTAACAATCGTTTTGGTGCGGTTGATACAGCAAAACGTAAAATTTACATTCATGGTACTCCTGATCCTAATGTGCTTGGTGAACCTAGTTCCCACGGCTGTTTGCGCATGGCAAACCAGGATATTATTGAGTTATTTGATATGATCCCAGCAGGCACACAAGTCTGTATTCAAACATAATAAAAGGGTATCTTACATGAAAATTAATTGCGAAGGATAAACAATATGCTAAATGTACTTGAACAATTTACTAAAAAAATCGCATCAGGCCATGGTTGGTTAGTTCAAATATTCATATTTATCGTCCTGATTTTAATAGTTGATTTAACCATCAAAATTATTTTAGGTCGTTTACTGAAACGCGCTAAAAAAACCAATAATGTTTGGGCAGAAAGCTTTATTTGGGCGTTGATTGCCCCGTTACGTTTACTCATTTGGGTGGTTGGTATTCTATATGCACTAGAAATATTGCACTATCGAATCCCCAACTTAATCATTTTTAATATGTTGCCAATCATGCGTAGTATTGGCACAGTTATGATTGTCGCGTGGGGGGCTTACCGTTTTACAACAGCCGCAGAAACATTCTTAGCGAGAAAGTATGCCGATAAAAAAACAGGTTTGGACAGAACACTAATTCATGCCATTGGCAAACTGACACATGTTGCTATTTTAATTACAGCCGCATTAGTGTTATTACAAACATTGGGCTTGAGCATTTCAGGGATCTTAGCCTTTGGTGGGATTGGTGGTTTGGCAGTCAGTTTTGCTGCCAAAGATATGTTATCTAACTTTTTTGGTGGCTTGATGCTGTATTTAGATAGGCCATTTAAAATTGGGGAGTGGATCCGTTCACCGGATAAAAATATCGAAGGAGTTGTTGAGCACATTGGTTGGCGTCTAACCCAGATCCGCACGTTTGATAAACGGGTTTTATTTGTGCCTAATTCAGTATTTTCAACTATTTCAGTTGAAAATCCATCACGTATGACTAACCGACGCATTCGCACGGTAATTGGTTTACGTTATGACGATGCAGCTAAATTGGCAGACATCATTCAAGCTGTTGAAGATATGCTATTGGCTCATCCTGATATTGATACTAAGATGACGTTGTTTGTACGATTTGTTGAATATGGTTCGTCATCGCTAAATTTTTTAATTTATACCTTCACTAAAACAACTGATTGGGTAACCTTTCAAAGTGTGCAACAAGATGTACTATTGAAAGTAATGGATATTATTAATCAATTTGACGCACAAGTTGCATTTCCAACAACAACACTGCATATTGCAGATGACATTCAACTAGGCACATTACAGAGAGAATCACAGCATGACCATTCCTGAAAAGATTATTGATGTTGCTAATAAAGCAACTTGCTTGTATACACGTGAACAAGTAGAAACCGCATTAGATAAAATGGCAATTGAGATCCATAAAGAGTTATCTAATCAGAATCCAATTTTTTTATGTGTAATGATTGGTGCATTGATCCCAATGGGCAATCTATTGCCTCGTTTGAATTTTCCACTAGAAGTACATTACATTCATGCAACCCGTTATCGCGGCAAATTACAAGGCGGTGATATTCATTGGCAAGTGACACCGTCATGTGATTTAGCTGGACGCACCGTTGTGGTGGTGGATGATATTTTAGATGGTGGTTTAACATTGGCGGCCATTTTAGAATTTTGTCACAAACAACACGCAAAAGCTGTGTATAGTGCGGTACTCGTCGAAAAACTTGATGTGCGTTTACCAGGTGGTACCCCATCTGCTGACTTTACCGGTTTAACTGTTCCTGATTGTTATGTGTATGGTTATGGTATGGATTACAAAGAATATCTGCGTAATGCGCCAGGTATATTTGCCGTGGCACCAGAACATCAGTAATTGATTGTTCAGTTCTATTCAGGAAAACGCCATCTTTGGCGGATGTTTTCTGGCAAGATCCACTCAAAGCTGACATTTTCAGTAGTGCTTCTAGATAACGCTTTTACTTTCGTAAGTGTTACTTTATAAATGCAGTAGCAAAGCTTCTTTTTGTGGTTTGCAATATGTTTCTTTAATACAAAAGCAAGCAATGAGTGTTGCAGCCAAAAAAACTAATGGCAAGAAACTAAAGCCTGGGATAAAATCACTTGGCATGGATGCTCGACTACCATCTGTAGGTAATGTAATAAATAGACTAAAAAGCGGAGGAAGTACGGCATCAAACAATGCAATCATTCCATTATTAAGGCCTAAGGCACTTGCTTTGTTATATGTATCAACTTGCTCAGCAATTGCGGCAAACCCAACATTTTGCCCAGAAGCAGCGAATCCAAGCCCAAAAAATAACACGGCATATAACCAATGCCATGAGATAGCAACAAAGGTAATCATTACCGTAATAATAATTCCCAGTATCCCGCAGCCAATTAAAACGGGCTTGCGACGCCTAGCAATATCAGAAAATGCCCCTAATAATGGGCAAGCAATCGCATAACCTATCCATGCCATTGAAATAATACTAGCGGCATTAGCTTGAGTTAATCCGCGTGATTGTAAATATTCAACACCCCAAATTACGCCATAAAATGAAATAGAAATATAGATAAAGCCTGAATACAGTGCAATAGTCCATACATCATAATTTTTTATCAAACGCTTTAATTGTACTGATAGTGGAATATTGTGTTGTAATTTGATTAAGTTGGTTGTTGAAACTGGTCTATTATTACGTACAAAGATACCAATCAATAATGCTAATAAAATTCCAGCGATGCCAATCCAAAATAAAGGAATACGCCAATTATTATGTGCATATGCTAATAATAATACTAACGGACCACCCGCTAATAATGGCCCCAGCGTACCAATGAATTGTGATACACCAGCAAAAAAAGCAAAGTAGCGCCGTGGAAACCAGGTTACTGCAACGACTAATAAACTAATAAAAGCAAATGATGAACCGAATCCAATTAAAATCCGCATTGCTAAAGCACCGTGAAAACTATGAACATAACTAAATAAAATTGTTGCAGTTGCGCATATTAGTGTTGCAAATGTTAAAATAATACGCACACCAAATTTATCAGCTAGAATACCTACTGGTATTTGCATAATACCGTAAGTTATATAATAACTTGAGCCTAGAATAGCGAATTGTTCCACAGATAAATGTAGATCTGGAATAATTTGATGAGCTACGGTACCAACAAATGTTCGCAAGAAAAATTCATATAAGAAAAATAATGCTGCTAGTAACCAAATAATTAAACCAAGTAAACTAATAGGAGAAGCAGGTTTATTAGTCATATAATCATCTACGAAGGTTGTACACCTTGAGCTTTCCAATCTTGTAAATGCTCTGATGCCTGTTGCATTTTTGGGAAAAAAGCAAGTTGAAATAATGCTTCGCCTTCATGAACCAATGGCAAATTATTTTTAGCAACAATAATACCATCTAATGGGCTATCAAGCGTTACATCATCTGTTGCGCCAAAAGGATCACGAATAACACATAGTTGTTGACCTTTTTTGATATATTCACCTAATTTATATTTGGTATGGCTGATACCACTAGTGCTAGCCCTGACCCAAATGCTGCCTTCTGTAAAATGGCTTTTTGTGATGGCTTTATTTTTTATAGTTGTTTTGTTTGGCAACATTCCAAGCTCTTTCATGACATTAATAATTCCTTTCATGCCTGTCTTAATAGCATATTCATCAAAACGCATTGCTTCACCAGATTCGTATAACAGAAAAGGCTTTTGCTGTTTTTGAGCAACTGCTGCTAAACCACCTTTGGTAATGTTTATCCGTGAAATAATAGGAGTATTAAATGTTTGACTTAATTGACGCGCTTTTTCATTATTAAAGTCAACATATACTTGTGGCAAGTTAGTATGATTAAGAAACCCTGTTTGTAAATCGATACAAACATCAGCTAGTGAGAATATTTCTTGAGTAAATATGTGTGCCATACGCGATGCATGACTACCAAGAGATGTCCCAGGGAATACCGTATCAAGCTCAATTCCACCAGGTAACGTACGTGATCGATTCAAAAAACCGTATACATTGAGAATGGGAACAGTAATTAATGTTCCTCGTAATGCTTTTAGCTGAGCTAAATTAAGTAGACGATTAATAATTTCTGTGCCATTTAATTCATTGCCATGCATTGCTGCAGTTATTAGTAAACAAGGACCTGGTTGTTTACCGTGGTTCACTTTTAGTGGCATATAGATTGGTGCACAACTAAATAATTCTGGCAATGGTAATGCTAGTGACAAACGTTCACCGGGATGAATAGTGGCATCACAGATCTTCAAACAACTATTTTTCATGTTTTATCCATAAAGTACTTCTTTCTGCGGTTTGCAATACGTCTCTTTAATACAGAAATAGGCAATCAGTGTTGCAGCTAAAAAAACTAGCGGTAAGAAACTAAGGCCTGGAATAAAGTCACTGGCGATAGGTGCACGACCACCTTGTGTAGGTAATATAATCAGTAAACTAAAAAGAGGTGGAAGTAGGGCATCGAATAATGAAATCATGCCATTGTTAAGCCCCAATGCACTGGCTTTGCTGTGAGTATCAACCTGTTCGGAGATCGTAGCAAATCCAATATTTTGTCCAGAAGCAGCAAATCCAAGTCCCAGAAATAACACGACATATAACCAATGCCATGGAATTGTAACAAGGGCAATCGCTATCGTGACAATAATGCCTAAAATACCACATCCAATTAAAATAGGTTTACGCCGTTTAGCAATATCAGAAAATGCACCTAATAATGGACAAGCAATCGCATAACCTACCCATGCCATTGAAATAATACTGGCAGCGCTAGCCTGGGTTAATCCACGTGATTGTAAATACTCAGTTCCCCAAATAATGCCATAAAATGGCAGGGATACATAAATAGCACCTGAATAGAGTGCAATTACCCATGCTTGTTGGTTTGTTGCTAGCTGCTTTAGTCGACTCAATTGGGTTATATTGTGTTTTAGTTTGTTAACATCGTCATTCGCAGAATGATTATCGCGTACGAAAGTAATGATTACGACGGCGAGTACAATACCAATAATGCCAATCCAAAATATCGGAATGCGCCAATTATTATGTGTGTGAACCAGTAACAACACTAGTGGCCCACCTGCCAACAATGGACCTAGTGTACCAATAAATTGTGATAGCCCAGCAAAAAAAGCAAAATAACGTTGTGGGAACCAGGTAATAGCAACAATCAATAAGCTAATAAATGCAAAGGATGATGCAAAACCAACTAGTACCCGTGAAGCTAACGCACCATGAAAGCTATCTATTTGAGTAAATAAAATCGTTGCAAGTCCGCAAATTAGTGCAGCAAATGCTAAGTTAAAGCGCACACCAAATTTGTCAATCAATATCCCTACTGGAATTTGCATGATCCCATAAGTAACTGCATAACTAGAACCGAGAATAGCAAATTGTTCTGCAGATAAGTGTAAATCAGGGATAAGTTGATGAGCAATGCTTCCTATAAACGTGCGCAGGAAAAATTCGTATAGAAAAAATAAAGCGGCTAGTAGCCAAATTATTAACCCCAGTTTAGTAACAGGGGAGTGGAGTTTACGTATCAAAATCAAATCCTGTGATGCTCATTGTATTTTGCGAGAAATAGCTGCTCTTAAATATTGTGCCCTGTTAGAATCTGCTTCATTCTAAGAAAACTGGTTAAACTTTGCAAATTATAGAGCCACAATAATGCATGTGTGTCACTATTTTGTGTTATTATCCGCCTTTTTTAAGGTTTACTAGGGTTTCTCAGTAAGATGGCGATTTTAACGGTTTTGCAATATCCAGATCCAAGGCTAAAGCGAATAGGGAAGCATGTAGATGTCATTGATCAACGAATCACAAAGATTATTGACGATATGTTTGAAACACACTATGCACAGGAAAATTGTGCTGCGTTAGCTGCCACCCAATTAGATATTGATAATGCTCCTGCGATCACTGTCATCGATTTTTCTGATAATAAAGATCAGCCACTTTGTCTTGTTAATCCTAACCTTAGTGAAGCAGAAGGTGTAAATGAATCAGTTGAAGGGTGTATGTCTGTGGCGAGCATTCCCACTTATGAAAAGGTGAAACGCGCTGCTAAGATAAGAGTGACTGCACTTAATCGTAACGGCAAACCACTAGATTTTATCGCAGAAGATTTCATGGCCAAATGTATCCAGCATGAGGTTGACCACTTAAATGGGGTTTTATTTGTTGATAAATTATCGCGTCTAAAACGGCTACGAATAGATAAACGCTATGAGAGAATCCTTAAAACAAAGTCATCATAGGTCTGCAAATTAAATAATGAAACGCCAACATATTAATAAGTATGTCACTTACGAAAAGACAATCTGTTAGTTGAAATGTAAGATCTTGACGTTACCAAAAAGCGTCAGCTTTGAGTGGGGAGGTTGGCAGAAGATGGCATTTTCCCTAATAGCACCTGAGTAGTAACGTTGAAATGTGTATGAGGCTAGCATAGAATCAGCCAAATTATTACTGATGAAGGATTACGTACAATGATAGCCACTTATAGCCCCATCTTAATGTTCCTTGGCTTGCTGGGTCTACTTGGATTACTCGCTAAGAAAGGCATGGGATTTAATAAACAAGTATTATTTGCACTGATATTAGGCGTGAGTTTTGGGGGACTATTACACTGGTTACAAAGTACTTGTGATCCAACATTACGTATGCCATTAGAAGGCTGGCTACAATTAGTTGGCGATGGATATTTATCACTACTTAAAATGTTAGTGATTCCATTAATTCTAACGTCAATTATTCAATCTATTTTACGTCTTGGTGACAAACGCAATCAATTGTTAGGTAAGTTAGCATTTCGCTCGGTTGGTATGTTGCTATTAATGACTGCAGTGGCATCAGCCATTGGTATTGGGGTTGCTAATATATTTAAAATAGGAGCAGGCTTAACACTTGACTATACTGTAGAACCTGCACATCCCTATACTGGTCTCGCACAAACATTATTAGCAATGATCCCAAGCAACCCAGTTGCACTAATGCATGAAGGTAACACCATAGCTATTGCTATTTTTGCTGTATTAATTGGTATTAGCGCACAGTGGCTACGACAAACAGATAATAGTATGGTGGAGCCTTTTGCACGCTTCATGGAATCATTTTTTCTAGTGATTAAAAAGCTCACTCAACTTGTTATTATGCTGACACCATACGCCATACTCGCGTTAATGACTCAACTGAGTTTACATCAAGGTGTACAAACATTAATGGCGATTTTCGACTTTGTACTTGCGATTTACATTGCAATGGCATTGGTTATACTCATGCATTTAATGTTTATCTCAATCAGCGGAATGAACCCTATTTTATTTTTAAGAAAAGTATATCCGGCAATATTAGTTGCCTTTTTCACACGCTCTAGTTTCGGTACGTTACCTATTTCCGAAGAAGTCTTGCGTAACAAATTGCAAGTACGTCAAATTACAGCAAGTTTTGTCCCAAGTATTGGTGCCACTGTTGGGATGAATGCCTGTGCAGGTGTATTTCCTGCAATGTTAGTCATGATGGCAATGACGATTCTACATTTACCCGTAACCATTGGTACGGTGATCAGTATTATGTTAATTAACATGATCGCCTCACTGGGTATTTCTGGCATCCCAGGAACTGCATCAATTGCTGCCAGCGTGTCATTAACTACATTGGGTTTACCGTATGCCGTAATTGGTTTAGTACAAGGTGTTGACTCAATTGTTGACATGGGACGCACCGCAACCAATGTACACGGTGTGTTAACAACAGCGTATGTTGTTGATAAGTCTTTGCCACACACGCCGCTTGAAAAAAGCAGCACTTAATACTTTATTTGTAACGATTTCTGTGGATTATTCTTCCTCGGCTATAATCATTAGTGGGAATAAATATGGATAATCTGCGCAAATGCCACTATCACGACAGCAAATTGATCAATTATTGCACCGGGCACGTATTGCGCATCAAGCTGGCAGACTAACCGCAGCCAAAAAAGCCTATGATACCTTACTTGAACAACATCCAGATAATCCAACTGTATGTTATTTATTAGGGATCATTGCCCTACAAGAAGGGGATTATCATCATGCAATTGAATTAATCGAAAAAGTGATTCATGCCACACCGAATAAGGCACAATGCTATGTCAACTTAGCAATAGCGTATGGCAATTTAGATGAAAAACAAAAAGCGTTAACCGCTTGTCATAAAGCAATTCAATTGGCACCTGAATTGGCGAATGCACATTATAATTTGGGATTGTTATACGAACGGTTCACCAATATTGACGCAGCATGTCGTGCCTTTCAAGATACCTTAAATGTAAAACCACAGCACATTGGTGCGCTGACAAAATTGATTAGCTATGCCATTCAAGGGAAACAGTTAGATACAGCTGAATTGTTGATCAATCAATTACATCATCTACAACCCGACAACGAGCAGACTTACTTTTATCAGGGTATTTTGGCAGAAAATCGAGGCCATACTCAACAAGCACAGGCAGCATATCAATACTTAATTGAGAAAGATACCAGTATTGCAGGTGTTTACAATAATCTAGCTGCATTATTCTATCAACAAGGATATTTTGCTAAAGCAATCTATTACCTTGATAAAGGGTTAACAAAACAGCCTCATCATAGTGAATTATTATTTAATAAGGTGACTGTTTTGCGTAACCAAGGAGATTATCAATTAGCGTTCACATTACTGCGCAAAATGCTATCTCGACAACCTGAACATGCGTTAGCGCATGTTTACTTAAGTGAACTGTATTTGCTTCTAGGTGATTTTAAACGCGGTTGGCCTGAATATGCATGGCACCTGCAATTAATCAATGCACCACAATTTGAGGAGCTTGCTGTATGGCAAGGTGAACCATTAAAAGGTAAGCAATTACTGGTAATGGCAGAGCAGGGGATAGGTGACTGTCTGCAGCACGTACGTTTCTTTACTATATTGGCTAAGCAAGGGGCAGATATTACATTTCATTGTCAAACTGCTTTACTGTCATTACTGAATAAAGCGCGTCATTATCATTGTATTGATACCCTTGAAACTATCTCATTGACTGAATTTGACTATTATATATCGATTGCATCAATTCCAGCAGTATTGCAGGTTGATAATGCCAATATTCCACATGAGACACCTTATATAACTGTCCCTAGAGCAGCACAAACAACTTGGCGTAAGATTATTAAAAAACATGGTAGTAAAAAGCAAGTGGGGTTGGTGTGGCATGGTAGTGAATTACATCCCAATGATAAACGCCGTTCTGTATCATTAACACTATTACAAAAAGTAGCAGCTGACATGCCAGACATATCATTTTATTTATTGCAAACTGAACCCACTCAAAAAGAACGTAGCGTAATATTACCTGACAATATTCATTGGCCTTCTGCACAAACATTATCTTTTTCAGATGCGGCAGCCATTATTCAACAATTAGATTTAGTCATCAGTGTGGATACAGCACTGGCCCATTTGGCCGGAGCATTGGCTTGTCCAGTATGGCTATTATTACCCTTTGCCCCGGATTGGCGTTGGCAATTGCAACGGGAGGATACGCCGTGGTACCCCAGCATGCGCTTATTTCGTCAATCTGAGCCCAATGGCTGGAACGATGTATTGCACAATATCTCTATACTATTAGCTCATCCGAAAAACTGGCAAATTTGATCGTAATTGCTATAGTCTACTTACTTAGTTAACGCGATAGCAGTGTTGGTGTTCATATGTCAGCAAATTCAACCAAAAAAGTCATGATTCCTCTGATTAGTTTATTTATCTTCGTGATCAGTAATGGCTTTTTCATGACATACATTAGTTTATTCTTGCATGAAGCAGGCTATCCAACTGCCATAGTGGGTATGATGACAGCTGCCTATTATGCTGGATTAGCTGTTGCATCATTGTGCATTGAAAATACTATCACCAAAGTAGGGCACATTCGTGCATTTTCTGCCTTAGTATCTGGATTAGCTGTTGTTACTTTATTACAAGGGATATGGGTCAATGCTGGTTTCTGGCTAGCCATGCGTTTCTTAGCAGGCTTTTTTACTGCTGGATTATTTGTGGTGGTTGAGAGTTGGTTATTATTATTAGGTACAAAACGTACCCGTGGCAAGCTATTGGCTTTCTACA
The DNA here is from genome assembly GCA_965116795.1 of Gammaproteobacteria bacterium. Classification (GTDB taxonomy): domain Bacteria; phylum Pseudomonadota; class Gammaproteobacteria; order JAJFKG01; family JAJFKG01; genus JAJNDI01. Next base: position 2,018,514 of record OZ220716.1, on the reverse strand, counting down.
TGATTGCATTATATGGTGCACAATCATTAGGACAATTCCTAATAAATATTAAATACACCGATCCATTGTTACCTTATGTATTAGCCGGTATATTATGCTCATTTTCATTGATGCCAATGGCATTAATGAAACTACAAGCCCCTCGTTTTGAAGAACCATCACGTTTAAGCTTTATTCGTTTATTTAAAATATCGAGTTCGGGTGTCATTAGCTGTTTTTGTTCTGGTTTAATCTTGGCAAGCATATATGGGTTAATGCCCGCTTTTCTTGCAGGGCTATCCTATAAACTGCATTTGATATCGATATTAATGGCGATTGTGATTTTAGGTGGTATGAGTTTGCAATACCCAATTGGTCGGTTGTCAGATTATATGGAACGGCGCTTTGTATTGATATTGATCTGTATCGGTTTAGTAATTGTCACCGTACCATTGTTTTTATTAAAGCATAATATATGGTTAGACAGCCTATTGTTTTTCTTATTTGGTGGACTGAGTTTTACGATTTATCCAGTTGGGATCAGTTTGGCGTGTGACTACGTGAAAGACAAAGATATTATTAGTGCTACCCAAGGTTTGTTACTAGCTTATAGCATCGGTTGTGTATTGGGTCCAATCCTATCATCAGTCTTCATGCATGTATCACATTTTTATGGCTATCTTGTTTATTTCCTCACAATTAATGTGTTGCTGATGATCTTCTTAAGTGTACGACGCGTACAGCGCAAAGCAATGCCACAAGAAGAACCATTCTTGCCAGTGCCACAAACAACGCCTATTGCTGCTGAGTTAGATCCAAGATTACAACATACTCATGATTAAGTCGGTAGTGTCTCAAAACGGTTTAGCTGAGCTATTACACCATATAAAGTCTGATAGCTTTTACTATCAGACTTTGATATCATAAAAATGATGAAAATACCTCTGGCTTTATTTGATACCCTCGACAGTTTGTCTGTTACCAATTTACCCATATCACTTATCCCTGCATTTGAGCATGATTACCGTTATGCCTATCAGTTTTTATATAGTTACCGTGGCAATCAAGCGACATTTAATACCTATCGTCGCGAGGTAGAGCGTTTACTGCAGTGGTTACAACACATTCACCAAGTCACATTACCTAAACTGACACGCGATGATCTAGAAACTTATATTCAATTCTGCCAAAACCCACCAACGTCTTGGATTAGCACTAAAAAAACGCCGCGATTTATTCTACGAGATGGGCAACGTCAACCTAATTCAGATTGGCGCCCTTTTGTGGTAACAACGGCTAAAATGCAACGCACATCTGATCGAAAGCTCACTGTTGATGACTTTAGCCTATCTGAAAAATCTGTGCGTGAAATATTCACAGTATGTAGCAGCTTTTTTAATTACTTAGTACAAGAGTCTTATATGCCGATTAATCCTATCCAACAAATTAGGCAAAAAAGTAAATATTTTCGTAGTCAACAAACGACTCGCATTGTACGTAAATTATCAGAATTACAATGGAGTTATGTTATCGAAACAGCCATGTTAATGGCTGATAGCGATCCGACTCATGAACGCACTCTATTCATCATGAATGCATTGTACGGAATGTATTTGCGGATCTCTGAATTGGCAGCTTGTTCACGCTGGGTACCACAAATGGAACATTTTCAACAAGATGGAGATGGGCTATGGTGGTTTTTAACCGTTGGTAAAGGAAATAAGCAACGACAAATTGCGGTGAGTAATAGCATGTTAGCTGCATTAAAACGCTGGCGTAAGTCATTAGGGTTATCACCATTACCAACCTCTGCTGATACAACACCGTTGATCCCTAAATTACGCGGCAAAGGTGCGATTAGTAGCACTCGCCCTATTTCACGTATTGTACAGTCATGTTTTGACAATGCTGTTTCTCGTTTAAAACAAGATGGCTTTACTGAAGAAGCACAGCAATTACAGGCAGCAACTGTGCATTGGTTGCGACATACTGGCATTTCAGAAGATGTTAAAACGCGTCCACGTGAACATGTACGTGATGATGCTGGGCATAGTTCATCATTGGTCACTGATCGCTATATTGATGTCGAATTACGTGAGCGACATCGCAGTGCCAGTAAAAAGAAAATTATTCCAGATTAATTCTATCTATACCGCGGGATGAGGGCCGTAGGAGTTAGAGTTTATAAAGTTAAAAGGCTGCATTAATAAAGTGATTAGTTGCTACTGGTAATTGATATTGTTGCGGGTATGTCACTGATAATAAATACAACCCTTGTGCAGGCGCAGTTAATGAAGCTTGTTTACGATCACGTGCTGCTAAGATCTGTCCCATTGCATTAGGTGGTAACTTTTCACAACCGATATCTAATAATACCCCAACGATATTACGTACCATGTGATGTAAAAACGCATTCGCTTGTATATCAATCATAATAAAAGGTGTTTGTTGTTCAATATGAATAAAATGAATGCATCGATGTGCTGATCGAGATTGACAATTTGCCGCACGAAATGATGAAAAGTCATGTTCACCCAGCAATAACTTAGCAGCTACTTGCATGGCAGCTATATTAAGTGGTCGCTGATACCAGGTTGTTTTTTCAGCCCATAATGCCGAACGTATAGGTTGGTTATATAGTATGTAACGATAACAACGTGCCAACGCACTGTAACGTGCATGAAAATCATTCTCACATTCTTTAGCCCAAATAACCGCAATGTCACTGGGTAAATGCGTGTTAGTGCCGAGTACCCAGGCTTGTTGTGATCTAACAACCTGTGTATCAAAGTGTACCACCTGCCCTACCGCATGTACCCCACGATCTGTTCTACCTGCACAAGTAATTTGAATAGGCATTGATTGAGGTGCAATGCAATTTAATGCATTTTCAACACAAACTTGAATAGTACTGACATTAGGTTGAGCCTGACGTTGCCAACCATGGTATTGAGTACCTGTATATTGTATGCCCAGTGCAATGCGCGTCATGAGTTCTCATTATTTTTTTATTTTTGAACTCCAGTTTGGAGTTTTATTAACATTTTTTACTGTGGTTACTTGCCATCAATCATCAATATCATCTAATAATTTTTTAGCCATTTCCTGTTCTTCATCATTACCTTTTTCACAAACTTGTGATAATAACTCTTTTGCATCTTGGTATTCACCTGCGATTAAATGCTGCTTAGCCCTTTGCAAAGCTTCATTAGCTGTGATTGTTTCTGAAGAGTCTTCTTTTGTGTCGTCATCAATTGCGAGATTTAAACCTAGTTTAGGGGTAAATGGAATACTTTCTCTTTCTTCTGTACCTTGCGTTTCATCTGTTCTTTCCGTTTGGTCTTCTTCTTGCAAATTAGATGTATCACTTGTCTCAACTTGTTGCCGTAATGAGGCAATTGTATTTTGCCATTGTGGATGTTGCTCCAATACTGATGATGGTAATACAGTTAATGCCTGTTCAAATTTATCTTTATCTTGCATATTAGCGTAGATTTCTAACAATTTAATACGCCATGCATGATGATCGGGTTGTCTGGATAGAGCAGTTAATAATACTTGTTCTGCCTGTTCAAAACGACCATAAGCAAGATACACTTCAGCTTCTTCTAGTGGATCAGTTAGCACAGCAGTATCTTCTTCTTGAACAGTGTGTTGATTAGTTGGTGATTGCTCTTCTGATGTATTTGGGGTATCAGTATTTCCTATATCAATGAAACTATCGGTTTCATGTAATTGATAAGTGTCTGTATCGTCTGTTGTCGTTTCAGTATGTGTATTGTCACTCTCTGGTTCTGCAGTAGACTGTGGTTGTTGTGTATCACTACCTTCATCTCCTTCAGTAAATATTAAATTGCTTGCTTCTGAATTTATTTTTCCTGCAGAATATTTTTCACTTTGCTGAGCAAATTCTTCATCAATAGCCACTTCTTCACGTCGCCGTTGCCAACGAGTGTATAACCAATAAATAATTAATAATCCCAGTACAACCATTGCAACCAACCAAGCTAGCTTAGTTAGCATGTTAATTTTGCCAGTGTTATTACTATGTGAATACTTACTTAGTGGAATAGGTGATTTTTTTGCCGTTTCTTTTATAGAACTAATCAATGGTTTGCTTGTTGTATTTGTAGCAGCGCTGGCTGGTAATGATGGTTGTTTTTCAGGTTTAGCCGTTTTTTTCGGAAGTTGATTAGCAGCTTGCAAGGCAGTTATTTTTGCTTCTAATGAAACAATACGTTTGACTTGCTGTTGATTGGCTAACACAAGCATATCATGCTGACGTTGTAGTGTTGCTAATTGTGTGACAAGTTGTTTATTTTCTTTTTGTGCTTTAGTAAGATCCTGTTTAACAGTTGTGGTCGTATTGCTTTTTGTTGTACTAGTTGATGATTTGCTAACAGCAGTAGTATGTTGCTTGCTTGATATAGGCTTACTATTGTGAGTGTTCTTTGGCTGGCGAACGTTAGCAGGCTTCTTAGCAGAGCGTGCAGCTTTATGTTGCATAGTTGCTGATGTAACCGGTTTAATATGGTATTGTTTCTGCAATTTTGTAACATCGACAGCGTGTTGTTGTAAGATCTGTTTAGCTATAGTATGCGGAATTCTTTGCACTACATTGAGTGATGGCAATTGCAACATCACACCTTGGCGTAACTGTGATGGTGAGTTATGTTGAAATGCGTAGCTATTCAATAAAAAAATCGCTGCGGCTGTTTGTGGAATAGACACACTTGGATCAGGTTTATTGTGGGTTGCGATTGCCCATAATCTATCATCCGATTTAATTGGGCCGTATTGTTTGGCTAATTTGCCATGTGTAGTTTTTGACTTAGGCAAACTAGTTGATAACGGTTTCAGTGCTTTTCTTTTTGCTTTGTTTGCAGCAGCAGGAGTATCTGGGCTTAATAACACAGTATACTGACGCATGACTTGGCCACCTGGCCACGCTAATTGCAACAGAAAACTAATATTAGGTTCAATAATAACTTGTCGCGAATACACATGTATATAAGGTGTGCCATCTTGTGCACGCAATAAGTCAAAACGTAATTTATTTAATTCACTGCTATAAGGGAGCCCTATATGTTTAAATAGCGCAGGAGTTGCCAGTTCTGCACGCACACTATCCAATGGGATATCACCTAGTGCAATGATTGAAATTTGTGCATTAATTGTTTGATTAAGGTGTGAGTAATTTGTTATCACACCAAGCCCAACAGCTAACGTAACATTAGGTAACAATACTCCAATAATACACAGATGACGGATTAACTTACGTAACGACACACTAGACCTCCGCTAATCTACTCTTCTTATAAGCTACAGATTATCATGCATAATTAGCTATGAATATTCAAGCCAATCTGCTTGAGTCTATCTTTTGTTACAATTCAAATGAATTGTCGCTTCTATTTGCCATATTTCTAATATGCGGCGCGTATATATTTTAGTTGTTTCTAATTCCCAAAAAATAATCTATTGCTACCGCGTCCGCTTACTCTTTGCTGATAATGTTTTGTTATGATTAATTGCCATGACTGCTTTTCGTTGTGAATAGGCACTAGCAGCATGTAATGTTGGAATACGCAGATATTGGTTTCGCTTTAATACATTCATATTACCATGAATAAAAGCGTGTGGATTTGCTAAAAATATAGCAAGCGTTAATTGCTGTACCGATGTTTTACTACCTGATGGATGATATGCTTTTGCGATTTTCCATAATCGATCATTTGACCGCGTTGGCCCATATACCCGCTTTTTATGATTAACCGTTACTTTAGCGCTATTGACTTTATTAGGTACTGTTACCTGTTGGCGTGTTGTGGTTGGTAACAGGTGTTGTACGAGTGCTTTTTTCTGATGTTCTTTAGGTGGATCAAGGAATAATGTATATTCACGCAACAATTCACCATCTTGCCAACTGATACGAATCGGCAAACGTAGAATAGGTTGGTTAACCGGTTTTTGGCTAGTCACTTGAATATATGGATTATCGCCATCTTGACTAACAACGGCAAAATTAAGATCATCTAATACAACGCGTTGCTGCTTAGCAATTGCATCGTTGATTTTAACCGGTGCCAAGGTGGCCGTTATTTTATTGTGCGCATCTTGTTTGGCAATCGTAATTGGTATACGTATTTTCAATGGTTGGCCAATACCCGATTCAACATTTAATTTGCCTAATGTGGCGGCTGATGCAGCAGACGATAACAATATGCCAACTGATAATAATGCAATGACGGTCCTATTCACGTACCACTTCTCCTACCATGGAATGCAATATTACTAAAACCCGAGTCTGGGTTACCAAACACAGTATAATCTATATTCCAGATATAGCAGGAGAATTCGCTTAGATTGTTTATTAATTATGCAGTCTATTATTTGGTGCAGTTATTATTAGATGAAGTATCACTAGGTAATTCTGCAGCATTATCTACATTACCTGTTTCTGCACGTTTAGCAGCATCAAACGTCTCATAAGAATCCGTTAGTCGACGTGTGCCAAATAATGTATACCGTGATTGACTGAATTGGCCTGGACGAGCTGTTAACCAGGTAAGTGTTGTTGCTTCTTCAAGTGCAATGTCGCTGGGTTGTAGTGGATCTCGCTTATTCTCACCCAGTGTTTCAGGAGAGTGTAAAGATTGTTTTTGTCCCAATTTTATTATCATTACATAATTTCCTTGCAAAATCAATAGTATAATTATTTTATTTCGGTTTTCAATGGCTATTATAAGCACACTAAACTTAACGTTAGCTTAAATACCCCACCACTAATCTTAGTCAGATATGTATAAAAAATAGCCGTGGCATGCCTTGCTAGGTTTCTGTATGATATTGATCTAGCGTAACTACTCAGGCGCCATTTAGGTGAGGCATGATACCACAAAATATAGTCAAGCAAAGTTGTACGTGGTTATTACTGATAATCTGTTTATTTTTTATAACAGTTGAAGCATCTGAAGCACAGGGAAATTTACCTTTTATAGATGCACGGAATTGGTATCAAATTGATGTGATTGTCTTTTCTCAAACAGCTGATATCAATCACGTATCTGAAACATGGTCAACATCAACTCCCCTACCTACTATTACTAGTGCTTGGCAGCTTACTTATAGTGATGCCGATGAATCAATTGCAGCATATGATATCTTGCCAGATAATCGATTTGGTTTAACTAATACATTAACTAAGCTAACTAAACGTTCGAATTATCGAATGATTTGGCATGGGGCTTGGGTACAACCAATTACCAAAAAACGTAGCACACGGCCAATATATATAGCCGGTGGTGAACAATACCCACAAATTGCTTCAGAGCAAACTAGTCTGACATATCAACCTTCTGCAGAATTTGCTGGTTTACTGACATTGAAGCAAACTCAGAACTATATTTCTGTGGCAGCTAATCTAAGGTTGACTGAATTAACTAAACAATTGCCAAGATCAATACAAATGCTGTTAACCACTTCATCTGATGAACTGTATCAACAATTCTCATTGCAACAAACGCAACGAATTCGTGCTAATGAAATTCACTATTTTGATCACCCTTTATTTGGTATGTTAATCAAAATAACACCATATACACCATCAGCAGCAACGTTGTTGGCTACCCAAACCAAATTGCAACATTACAGAAACAATAGAAATGGTTAGCTAACTATTAACATATAAAGTGATATGTATATGCACCCTACTCCTAAGATCAAACAAGGAATTTCATTAAAAACTTATAATACGTTTGCAATAGAGGCAACTGCAGATTATTTATGTGATGTTAGTACCATTGTCGAACTACAACAATTGCTACAGTATATAAAAACACATTCTACATATAAATCGCTGCCACTATTAATTTTAGGTGGTGGCAGTAATATCTTACTGACACAAGATTTTCCTGGCATTGTTATTCGCGTCTGTATAACGGGTATTAATGTTATAGTAGAAACAGATACTGCAGTATCAATTGAAATTGGCGCAGGTGAAAATTGGCATCGATTGGTCATGTGGAGTTTGCAACACCATTATGCTGGTATCGAAAATCTATCGCTAATTCCAGGTTTAGTTGGTGCTGCACCTGTACAAAATATTGGTGCTTATGGCGTTGAATTAGCTGATTGCTTTTTACAGTTAACGGCTGTTGCCATTGAGGATGGCTCAATCCATACATTTAAACAAGCAGATTGTGATTTTGATTACCGTCATAGTATATTTAAAACCAAATTACGCAACAAATACATCATTTGTCAGGTTTGTTTAACCTTATCAAAGAAACCTGATATTAATATTCAGTATGCAGGATTAGCTGACTATTTAACTGAACAAGGGATCACATCACCAACCATTCACGATGTCAGCAATGCTGTGATAGCTATTCGCCAACAAAAATTGCCTGATCCTGCTGTCTTAGCTAACGCAGGTAGTTTCTTTAAAAACCCAATTATTTCTATCGAACATTTTCATCAATTACAGCAAACACACACAGATATACCTTATTACTCGATTAGTGATGTTCACATTAAACTACCTGCTGCATGGTTAATTGAACAATGTGGTTGGCGCGGTAAACGCAGCGGTGATATCGGTGTATATTCACAGCAAGCGTTAGTATTAGTAAACTATGGTCAGAGTACTGGCGAAGCTATTCGTAATTTCGCTGACGAGATTATTCAATCAGTACATACCCAATTTAATATCACATTAGAGCCAGAAGTTTGTATTATTTAACACGAATTTGACAAATTCTTCTCAAAGCCCGCCATCTCGCAGCTTGACCACGGGCTCCATAAAAATAGAACTCATTTATTGCAACATAAAAGCTAACTATCTATACTGTGTGCGTAATTCTCTGGATCCCGCGGTCAAGCCACGGGAGGATGGCTATTGGGATAAAGTAAGCTTAAAAAGCTCGCATCTTTATTGCCAAACAACATATTACATACCATTAAAGTAACCAGTTACTATAAAAAGATACTTAGGGGAATATATGAACACCTATAATAGTTTTAAAGCACGCCAACAACTTAAAGTAAAAAACAAAACATATACATACTACAGTCTAACCGATGCAGCAAAGACATTACCTGGCATCGAACGTTTACCGTTTTCACTAAAAGTATTATTAGAAAACTTATTACGCCATGAAGATAACGATACAGTCACACCTGATGATATTAAAGCGCTAGCAAATTGGTTAAAGGTCCAATCTAGCCAACACGAAATTGCCTATCGACCAACGCGTGTGTTAATGCAAGATTTTACTGGCGTTCCTGCAATTGTTGACTTAGCCGCAATGCGTGATGCCTTAGCTAAGCTTGGTGGGGATCCGAAAGCAATTAATCCATTAAACCCTGTTGATTTAGTCATTGATCATTCTGTACAAGTTGATCAATTTGGCAATAATAAAGCATTTATTGCCAATACTGATATTGAAATGCAACGTAATCGTGAACGCTATGAATTTCTGCGTTGGGGACAACAAGCGTTTAGTAATTTTAATGTTGTTCCACCTGGTACCGGTATTTGTCATCAAGTTAACTTAGAATATTTAGCTCAATGTGTATGGCAACGCCAAGAAGATAACAATACTATTGCCTATCCTGATACCGTAGTCGGTACTGACTCACATACCACTATGATTAATGGTTTAGGTGTATTGGGTTGGGGTGTTGGTGGTATCGAAGCAGAAGCTGCGATGTTAGGACAAGCTATTTCTATGCTGATCCCAGAAGTAATTGGCTTTAAGTTAACCGGACAATTGCAAGAAGGGATCACTGCAACTGATTTGGTATTAACAGTCACCCAAATGCTGCGTAAGAAAGGCGTTGTTGGTAAATTCGTTGAATTTTACGGATCAGGCTTGACACATTTACCTTTAGCCGATCGTGCCACAATTAGTAACATGGCACCAGAATATGGTGCAACCTGTGGTTTCTTCCCATTAGATCAAGAAACTTTGCGTTACTTAACATTAACCGGGCGTAATCCACAAACCATAGCATTGGTCGAAGCATATGCTAAAGCACAGGGATTATGGCGTGATGATAATACCCCTGATCCAGTATTTACCGATACTGTATCATTGGATCTTGGCACAGTAGAACCCAGCTTGGCAGGTCCTAAACGACCACAAGATCGCGTATTACTACGTGAGTTAGATACGTGTTTTTATCAGTTGTTAAATGATTCAGGCAAATCAGCAGAAAAAGATAAATCATTTACAGTTGATAATGCCGATTACACATTGCAACACGGTGCAGTTGTGATTGCAGCCATTACCAGCTGCACTAATACATCAAATCCCAGTGTATTAATGGCAGCTGGCTTAGTCGCTAAAAAAGCAATTGAAAAAGGCTTAATGCGCAAATCATGGGTAAAATCATCATTAGCACCAGGCTCTAAAGTGGTGACTGAATATTTACTCAAAGCTGATCTGCAACAACACTTAGATGCATTGGGCTTTAATTTAGTTGGCTATGGTTGTACAACATGTATTGGTAATTCAGGCCCGTTGCCAGATAACGTCACCCATGCCATTGAACAACATGATATCGTTGCATCAGCGGTATTATCCGGTAATCGTAACTTTGAAGGCCGTGTACATCCACTAACAAAAGCCAATTGGTTAACCTCACCACCACTGGTTGTTGCTTATGCATTGGCAGGTACCACAGCAATCAACTTGGCAAATGATCCCATTGGCGAAGATCAACATGGGAAACCGGTCTTTCTTAAAGATATTTGGCCATCTAATACCGAAGTTGCTGCTGAAGTAGCAAAAGTCAATGCAGCAATGTTTCGTAAAGAGTATGCTGATGTGTTCAAAGGTGATAAACGATGGAATGCATTAGCCAGCAGTAGCAGTCAAACCTATGCTTGGAATAATGATTCCACTTACGTGCAACATCCACCCTACTTTGCTGATTTGAGTTTGCAAGTACCACCATTACAGGATATTAAACAAGCACGCATTTTGGCATTGTTAGGTGATAGTATCACTACTGATCATATTTCCCCTGCTGGTGCGATTAAACCAGATAGTCCTGCTGGATTATATCTACAACAACACGGTGTCAGCATTAAAGACTTTAATGCATATGGTGCACGTCGTGGTAACCATGAAGTGATGATGCGTGGCACATTTGCCAATATTCGTATCCGCAATGAAATGGCACCCGGTACGGAAGGTGGTGTTACAACGCATAAACCAAGTGGTGATGTCATTCCTATTTTTGATGCAGCAATGCGTTATCAACAAGATAATATAGCAACCGTTGTGATTGCCGGCAAAGAATATGGTACTGGTTCATCACGTGATTGGGCTGCTAAAGGCCCTCGATTACTGGGTTGCAAAGCAGTTATCACTGAAAGTTACGAACGGATCCATCGTTCCAATTTAATTGGTATGGGCATACTGCCATTACAATTTAAATCAGGTGAAAATCGTCAATCACTTACATTAGATGGCAGTGAAGTTATCGATATTCATGGACTTACTCAGTTAACAGCAGGTGGTGATTTATCTATTGTGATTACGCGCTCTGATGGTAGCCAACAAACGATAACGGTTTTATGTCGAATTGATACCCAAAACGAATTAAATTATTTTAAACATGGTGGCATTTTGCACTATGTATTGCGTAATCTCATGACAAAATAATGCATCCAGCCTTTTTCGTGTATTATTTTTAACCATTATGATGGTGTTTCCCTGAATAGAACCTAGACAGGTATTAAATTGGTGCTTATTTTGCAGTACTACTGCGACTTATTTTTGTGCAAAAAATAAACGCGGAGAGCATCATGCAAACATTAAAAAAAATGACTACCTATACTATTGCACTTAGTATCTTATGGACATTAATCAATGTACCCATTGTATTTGCTAATACACCAACAGCAGATAATATGACAATGGATGCTGTGCTAGGTAGACCAGCAGCAGCAGCAGCCAGTGTTGTTGGGTTTACTACCTATTTATTAACATTACCTTTCAGTTTAATCGGTGGTAATAGTCAGCAAGCACAGCAACGCTTAGTAACTGAACCAGTATACGATTTATTTGGTCGTTGCCTAGGGTGTAAACCAGTAACACCAAGTGATGAATTCTTTCAAAATGAAGATTAACGCTATTTCCAACTTTCGAGTAATCTAAAGTATACTGCTTGAGTGTGCATATAATATCATTGTGTTTTACCATTTCTTTCTCAAGAATTGCCACTAAAACAATCAAGTAATCATTCTAAATACTAATTGACTACAGCCGATGTACTCGCCTAACAAGGATAAAGTGCCATTATTTAAATAACGACAGTTATTCTGGCTAATAAAATAAGAGAATAAAGCAATGCCATCACTTCAATGCCATTACAAATTAATTATATTATTCCCACTATTGATAATCGGATTAACCGGTTGTAGCAATTCACATCACTCATTTTTTGCTAATGATCATACTGATTATTATCAAACAGAATATTATTTCCCGGAAACTCGCGAAGCAACTGGACATAGTGTTTTTATTTTCGATCCTAAATATACTAGTTATGCGTTATATGATGAAGATGGCCACTTAGTTCAACAAGGACGTGCTTCTGGTGGACAATTTTTTTGTGCAGATACCGGTAGAGCATGTACAACACCAGCAGGTACATATCGAATCTATCGTAAACATGGAGAAGATTGTAAATCTTCAAAATTTCCACTTGGCCGCGGTGGCGCACCAATGCCACATTGCATGTTCTTTACAGGAGGATATGCAATACACGGTTCAAACGATGTTCCCGATCATAACGCAAGTCATGGCTGTATTCGGGTGCCGCCTGGCGATGCTGCTTGGTTAAGTGAATACCATTTAGAAATTGGGGATACTGTGATTGTTCGATCCTATTATCATGATCAATCTGATGAAGATGAATTCGATGAAGTTGATATTATAGATTTATAAATATCACTTGGCAGCAAGTGTACGTGGCCAAGATTGAAATACCGTTTTAACCAATGCAGCCAGCGGGATCGCAAAAAAGACTCCCAAAAAACCCCACCAAGCACCAAATAATAAAATAGCGACGATAATGGCTACAGGATGTATATCCACGGCTTCAGAAAATAATAAAGGAACCAACACATTTGCATCAATCGTAATAATGACACCGTAAACAATCAGCAAATATACAAAATGGGCACTACTGCCCCATTGAATAAACGCAATAATCACGATGGGGATCGTAACAACAACGGCACCAACAAAAGGGATGATAACAGATAATCCGACTAACACACTTAATAGAATAGTATACTGTAAGCCAAGCAAACCAAATGCAATTAAACACACAATTGTCACAATGATGGCTTCTAAAATTTTACCTCGCACATAATTACCAATATGGCCATTCACGTTACGCCAAATTGTCGATAATGTAGTGCGCTTTTGTGGTAAAAAAGATTGTAACCAAGTTAATAACTCATCTCGATCAAATAAGATAAATAATACTAGTAATGGCACTAAGACAAAGTACACGATTAGCATCACAATATTTGGAATTGAAGACAGTGAAATTGATAATACCGCTTTACCAAAGTTGCCCAGTTGCAATTTAAATGAACCAATCACTTGAGTAATTTGATGGCTATTCACGTATTCAGGGTAATGCTCAGGTAGTTGTAGTAATAATTGCTGAATCTTGCCAATAATAATAGGCAGTTCGTTAAATAAATTAATTAATTGCTGCCACAGTAATGGTAAGAAACCAAATAATCCAATGATTAACAATCCTAGAAATAAGATAAATACACCAACAATGGCAATTGCACGTGGACACCGCCAACGTACTAATAAATTAATTGGTGCATCTAATAAATATGCAATAACAATGCTGGCAAATAACGGCGCTAAGATCCGCCCCATTGTTGATAAAATGAATAAACTAAAGATTAATATAAAGAATAAGATAACCGCTTCTTGGTCAGAAAAATAACGCTGGTACCACTGTTTTAATATGGCAGTCATTGTAACTATCCCTTTACTCTTCGCTTTTTATTATATCTGAGTTAGCATTGTTAGCATATCACATGCTGCATCAGCTGCTTCCCTACCCTTATTACCCTTGCTACCGCCGGCACGCGCAAAAGCTTGTTCAGCAATTGATGTGGTTAATACGCCAAAAATAATGGGCTTATTCATTGTTAATGTAACACGTTGAATACCGTAGCTAACTTGTTGACATACATAGTCATAGTGGTCAGTTTCCCCTTTAATCACTGCCCCTAAGCAAATAACAGCTGCAATCTGTTCGCGTTGTGCTAATTGCTGCGCAGCAAAAGGCAATTCAACAGCACCGGGCACTGAAACAATATGAATATAATCATCACAGATACCACATTCGTGCAAACGTTGCTGTGCACCCATTAACAATGCATCAGTAACCGATTGATTAAAACGAGCAACAGCAATTCCAATGTGATGTGGGGGAGATGAATGTGCTTGATCAATCATTATGCATTTGCCTTAACATGATTAGACAACTGTAACAGATGCCCTAATTTTTGTTGCTTTGTCTGTAAGTATCGTTGATTATCCTGCGTAGGTTGCATTTCGATCGGTTCACGACTGACTATTTCAAGCCCATAGCCATTAATCCCATGAATCTTACGCGGGTTATTGGTTAGTAAACGCATTTTGCAAATACCCAATGCATGTAAAATTTGTGAACCAATCCCATAGTCACGATGGTCTGCACCAAAACCTAATTGTTTATTTGCTTCAACCGTATCTAAACCGTGTTGCTGTTGTAGTGCGTATGCTTTTATTTTATTTGTTAATCCAATACCCCGTCCTTCTTGTTGACGCATATATAACAGTACGCCACCTTGTTGACTAATTGTTTGTAGTGCTGATTGCAATTGCCAACCACAATCACAGCATGCTGAACCAAATATATCACCGGTTAAACATTCCGAATGTACGCGTACTAAACAGGGTGTATCAGATGTAATCGCACCACGTTGTAATATGACATGTTCAATACCAGTAATGGTTTCTCGGAAAATACGAATAGTAAAATCACCCAAGTCATTAATAGGTAACTGTGCATCGGCTACTTCTTCAATTAAGCATTCGCGTTGCATACGATAGGCAATCAGATCAACTATGGAAACAATGGATAAATCATGTTGTTTAGCAAATGTAGTCAATTCTGGTAAACGTGCCATTGTGCCATCTTCTTGCAAGATTTCACAAATAACCCCTGATTGATGCAAATTAGCTAAACGTAATAAATCAACACAACCTTCGGTATGTCCAGAGCGCACTAATACCCCACCCTCTTTAGCACGTAATGGGAAAATATGTCCCGGAGTAACAATATCAGTTGGTTTTGCATGTGGATTAGCTGCTACACGAATAGTATGCGCACGATCATGTGCTGAAATGCCAGTGGTGATACCGCTAGCTGCTTCAATTGAATGGGTAAAAGGAGTATGGTACTTAGCATTATTTTTTTCTACCATCATTGGTAATTGTAAACGGTCAATGTTATCTGCACTCATTGGCATGCACACTAGACCGCGTGCGTATTTGGACATGAAATTAATATGATCTGGTGTAACAAATTCAGCTGCT
Organism: Gammaproteobacteria bacterium; assembly: GCA_965116795.1. GTDB lineage: Bacteria > Pseudomonadota > Gammaproteobacteria > JAJFKG01 > JAJFKG01 > JAJNDI01. The sequence continues at coordinate 2,002,900 of OZ220716.1, read as the reverse complement.
ATTAGCAAATCACCTTCATTTTCACGATTTGCTTCATCGACCAAGATAATCATTTTACCTTGCTGGAGATCCAGAATGGCTTGTTCAATATTAGCAATATTAGTCATATATATTTTTTACTACTCAGTTAGGTTAATCAGTTAGCAACACAATTAGCAAAATTGGCCGAATTATATCACAATTCAAGCAGTATAAATGAGCAAAAAATAAACGAATCTGTCTAGTTTAACGTGATGTTCGACTTTCTATGTAATAGTATAACTATTTGATTATTCAGATCCCAGATAGCCGTTCCACGGCTTCTGGGATAACGCCTCAACGCGCAGAGGTTTCTATTAAGTTGTTTTTAAGAGCGAATTTATTTGGCCTCTTAGATAAAGTTAAACATGGCGTTAGTTTATGCATACAACGTATTACAATTTTGCCTCATGAAATACACAAGTCGACCATTACAAACCGTATTGAGAAAGCACAATGCGTGCTACTGGACAATACAAATCATTGTTATCTTGATAACAACACTAATCACATCACCCCTATACGCTGATAGTCAGCTACCTAATCTTGGCGATCCTAATGCTAGCTATTTATCTAAGGCCGAACAACGTCATTATGCCAATGAATTTTTACGCGGTTTATACCAACGATTTACGGTGATAGACGATCCATTAATTGACAGTTACATCCATGATTTAGGATTCCGCTTAGTGGGAAGTACGCGTTATAGTCATGGGTTACATTTTGCATTTTTTACCATTGTTTCACCCATTATTAATGCAATGGCAGGCCCTGATGGCAACATTGCACTTACCACTGCTTTAATCTTAGCAACCGATTATGAAGATGAATTAGCGAGCGTGCTTGCGCATGAAATTGCTCATGTCACTCAGCATGATTTTGCTGCGGGCTACGCACACGCAAAAAAAACCACACCGGCTATTATTGCGTTGATGTTAGCGGCACTTGCTGCCGCCACTCAAAACGCTAGTGTTGGTAATGGTGTATTTGCAGCAACTGCTGCTGGTAGTGCTGCCAATACGTTAAAAATGCAACGCAGCCAAGAACAGGCCGCTGATCGTATTGGCGTACAGATCTTGCAACAAGCAGGCTATAACCCACACAGCATGGTTGATTTCTTTGTAAAGCTACAAAATAACGTTCGTTATTATGGTGATTTTCCTGGGTTTTTAAGCGATCATCCACTGACCTCAGATCGCATTGCCGATTTAACTAACCGCACTGACCAAGTTACTAATCCTCCTAATAAGTTGACTTTACGTTATGCATTAATACGTGAACGTGTCCGGATTGCTAGCACAAACACAGCTAAAACATTATTTGATTACTATACAAAAAAATTGCAAAAGAGCCATGATACTATTGAAAAAACAGCCCTGGAATATGGTTATGCATTAGCTTTAATTGATGCGCGACAATTTGCGAAAGGTAAACAAAAACTAAAAACGCTATTAAATACTGATCCAGATAATCCGATTTACTTGGTGAGCTTAGCGCAAGCTTATATAGCCTCTACAAAACCTGAACAAGCAATTATATTATTAAAGCCAGCATTAGCATTAAATCCAGATCATTACCCAATGGTAGTTACCTATGCGGTTGCATTGGAGAAATCAAAACGTTACTTACAAGCTATTAGTTACTTGCGTGATCAATTAACTCAATTTCCAAATTACCCATTGCTATATGTGATACTTGCTAGAGTACAAGCAGCAAATCATCAATTAGCCAATGCTTATCAAAGCCAAGTGAAGGCCTTTTTGTTGATAGGTGATCAAGTAGCTGCACTACGTCAATTGCACATTGCATTACAATTACCAAAGTTGAGTAATGAACAACGGTTAGTAATTCAAGCACAAATTAGAGCGTTAACCCCACCAGCTAAGTAATAAGCTATAGTGTTTACTGACTAAACCCGTTAAAATACCCTTATCAATTTATTTGCTAAGGAGGCAATATGGGCATCATTCGTAAATTATTTACACGCAAGCTACGTCGAACCTATGTCAGTGAAGTTGATACATTCTTAGCAGAATACAATGCCAATTATCCTCAGCTATCTGATTCGCAACTAGCTGTTCTTAAAAAATATCAACGCATTGATCAATTGCGTGATCAAACCGTAACTAATGCTACTGATGCAAAATTATGGGATAAATTTTAATAATATACTCATTTTCTAGCATCACTGATTACTTTAGCTGTTTAGCAGCAGTACCAGAAGGGGTATCCTTAAAATAGTACTGATAGAGAAATTAGGTGCAATGATACCACCTAATTGTTTTGTAACTTATGGCTTTGATTGATAAAGCCAGAACTTGGTAACTAATAGAATAAATACACCAGCAATAATAGCACCTACTAATACATCACTTAAATAATGCCGAGCAAGTGCAATTCGTGATAATGCTACCGCTAATGCGAGAATCCAAGCTAATATACCTAAGCAGCGTGACCGTAGTAATAATACAATAAATGTGGCACTAACAAATAAATCTGCAGTATGTCCAGATGGAAAAGAATGATATGCAGGCTGCCAAACAGCCCCTATCCATTGATCAATGCCACCTAAATCCAATGCTTTACTTGGTCTAGCCCGACCAGTTAGATATTTAATGAATGAAACAAATAAACCCGCACCAAACAATTCTGCCCATAACCAACCTAATGCAACTCGACGTGGCCACTGTAAATGATGATACGTAGTATATAAAATAATACAAGCAAATATTAGATAAAAGACGTACATGCCCCAGGCAGATAACATCTTTAATAAGTGACGATGTGTCTCAACCCATTTCCAGTGAGATATGGTTTGGACGATCTGTATGTCATTCCAGCAATAGAATAAACTTAAGCTGACTAGTATGCCAATAATACCAAAGCCAAATAACCAATATAGGCGCCGATTAAGTTCATCAGGTTGCAGCCAATATTGTTTTGTTGAAATAGTTGTTCTATTAGCCATCTTTTTACTATTTACTGTCAATTACAACCGGCTGAAGCCGGTGGCTTGATAATACGCTTGTAAAGCAGATTATACAGCTAAAGCATCAGTGCTCTGAGATCTTGAAATTATCTTCTTTGTGATGCGCTTCTTGATCTTCGATGTATGCCTGCATATCTGCTTCATTTACATTGCCAACCGTTACTGCAAAATAACCTCTTGCCCACATGTGTTGTCCCCAATACCGTTTCTTCAAATGAGTAAATTCTTGCAATAACTTTCTACCACTTTTACCCTTGATATATTGCATCAGCTTTGACAACGACAGATTTGGTGGAATGAATAGCAGCAAGTGAACATGATCTGGACTCATACTTCCACTAACTATGTCAACGTAATTTGAACGACATATTTCTCTGATCAATTCTCTTGCTCTATTTCCAACCTCTCCTGTCAAAACTCGATACCGATATTTTGTGCAAAATATCACGTGATATTTCAAATTGTAGATGCTGTGGGAGCCATGCTTGTATTCCATTTCGTAATTGTACTGAAGTGTTCGCCTGAAGGCGAGGGTGTTTTCCCATCCCACCTAACTACATAAAATAAATGGCCTTAGATTGTTACTAAAATATGGACTAAAAGCAAGTTATAATTTAGTCATTAACTATAGCTTTTCAGAAAAATAAATTGGATTGTATCATTTCATCTTACGCTCACCTAGCCGCGTTGCTCATTCAAAAAATGCTCAAAATAGCCCAACTATTCTTCTGCTTTTTTTCAATCGAAACCCGACTATCTAAACTCAATCTGAATGCTAAAATCTAATTTATTTTTCTGAAAAGCTATAATTGCTTTAGCAACAAATTAATTTTTTAATCATCTTGATCAATTGCATGATAATATGAAACAAATGTATTATTTTTTGAGGCCATATCACTATGGTTTTGTTGATTACCGTTTGCCGTTGCATAGCCAAGTAACAATATACAAATTAATCCAATAACATAATTAATTACTTTCATTTCTGATCCCATAACACACTTCTAATTTGCAGTAACAGCAAGTATAGCCGATAATTTTGTACCAATAAGTACAACTTCCTCACTGCAGCTTTACCTTACAAAAACAATAATTGCTACAATATCAAATAAATAACAATGATTACTTGACAAGCATTCTTTCACTGATTATGTTTTAAAACATAAAGTTACTTACTTGAGGGTATGATAAATGAGAGTATTATCACATTTGCTTCAATATGTTTGTTTATTGATCACATCATTATTATTGGTGGCTTGTGCTATGTCAGGATCTCGTTACGCATCCGATACACCTCAAGCTAGAAGTGCAAAATTACTCGATGCACATCAAACAGAAGTTGCCTCTGCTGTGGCATTATCATTAGTGTATTTTTGTAAAAATGATAGTTGGCCGCCACAAAATACATTAGCATCACGCAATAGCAAATTAGCTAATGCATTCCTCACTTTACAAAATTATACTGACAAAAAAGGGATCTACCATATTCGATTTAAACTAAAAGCACCAACTAGCAGCGGCCTTGACCCAATTTACAATCCAGAATGGATAGTCTCTATTCCACACAAACCTTCTGCTGGCTGGGCTAAAGCGCCTGTCTATGTACCAGTAACCATTGAAGGCTATAGCGCTGGGCAGCAATTAAAAAATATCAAACGAACCCACCGTTTTAAAGCAGAATGCAAGCCGGATGCTGCTTGGGCAACATGGTCAGCTAATATCAATAATCATATATCTTAACGGTGAGTACAAAAATCCTAAAAGTCGGCTTGAGAATCTATGCAATAAGTCTTCGCAGACCAATTCAACTGCGGATTTTAGGTTAAATAGCGCCAGTAGTTACTCCTGGTTATGGATATCAATATTTTCCATAGTAGCTGTTTGAACTGCAAAACGATTACTGTCTACACGTGTTGCCGCTAATTGTTGCATATACATTTCATCAATATCGCCCGTAATATAATCACCGGTAAACACCGATGTTTCATACTCTTTAATCGACGGATTACCCTCACGTGCAGCATCAATAATAACGTGCAGGTCTTGATAAATTAACCAATCTGCCCCAATTGTTTGACAAATTTCATCATTATTCTTTCCATGGGCAACTAGTTCAGTCACGCTAGGCATGTCAATTCCGTACACATTTGGATAACGAATTTCAGGTGCAGCTGATGCTACATATACTTTTTTAGCCCCAGCTATGCGTGCCATTTGTACGATCTCTCGACAAGTAGTACCTCGCACAATTGAATCATCGACAAGTAATACATTTTTATCTTTAAATTCAAGTGGAATGGGATTTAATTTTTGCTTAACTGATTTTCGCCGGACATGCTGCCCTGGCATAATAAATGTGCGACCAATATAGCGATTTTTAATAAATCCTTCGCGATATTTTAACTGTAAGGCACTTGCTAATGCTTGTGCTGTTGGACGGCTGGTATCCGGAATTGGCATCACTACATTAATATCATGATCTGGGCGTAACATTTTAATTTTTTCAGCCAATTTCTCACCCATACGCAATCGCACTTTATATACCAAACTTTTATCTATAATAGAATCCGGTCTAGCAAAATAAATATATTCAAACAAACATGGAGTATGTGTGATAGGTTTAATACATTGCTTTCTAATTAACTGGCCTGTTCGTGTAATCCACACTGCCTCACCTGGTGCAATATCATCAATTAATTGAAAACCAAGTGCATCTAAGGCAACACTTTCAGAGGCGATCATGTAATCAGTCCCCTGCACTGTTTCACGCTTACCGTATACAATTGGACGAATACCGTATGGATCACGAAAACCAACAATTCCTTGCCCTGCAATCATCGCAACAATAGCATAGCCACCCACACAACGTTGATAAACCTCAGTTACTGCATTAAAGACCGCCTTTTCATCAAAGGTAGTATGACTAGCTTGTTGCAGGCCATGTGCCAATACGTTGAGGATTAATTCCGAGTCAGAATCAGTATTTAAATGACGACGATTAGCATTACGCAGTTCTTGACGCAAAGCAACTGCATTAGTAATATTACCATTATGTGCTAATGTGATCCCATAAGGTGAATTAACATAGAATGGCTGCGCCTCATCTTTACTATCACTACCAGCAGTTGGGTAACGTACATGAGCAATCCCCATATTACCGGTTAATTCCAACATATGCCGTGTATGGATTACATCACGCACTAATCCATTCGATTTGCGCAGAAAAAAACGATCGTTATCGCAAGTAACTATACCAGCTGCTTCCTGACCACGATGTTGCAACGCAGTTAATGCATCAAATAAATCTTGATTGACTAAATTCTGTGAGCTAATAACTTCACCAACCAATCCACACATAATTACCTCTAATAAGTTAATATTTCATCAGTGTTGTCTACAGTATGATCTTGTGTTGATGCTGACTGTTGCTCACTACGTTGGCGCATATACTCTGGCAAATCGTTAGTAAACCAAGAAGCCATTGGTTCAAAATAAGGAACCAGCATAGATGTTTGCCACGCAGTTGTTTGCGTAATTGGCGTTAATCCTAGACCTAGCACAGCCAAACCAACAATTAACACCCCTCTACTTGCACCAAAAACGGTGCCAACCAAACGATCAGTACCACTTAGACCACTCTTATTAACTAATTTAGTTAAAAAGTAACTGCACATAATACCAATTGCTAATGTTACTAAAAATAATACGGCAATGCTGGCTCCCATACGTAGCACTGGTGCAGAAACATAGGGTACTAGTTTGTTACTTAACCTGTCAGCAAATATAAAGGTAACCCACAATGCCAATCCCCAAGTTGCTAATGATAATGCTTCACGCACAAATCCACGAATTAAACTAATGATTACTGATAAAATGATAATAAATGCAATCATGTAATCAACAATAGTAAAATAACTTAACATAAGCATTCCTCATGAGTTTATGTGTGTTGTGGTGTTTTTTGATCAACTTGATATGGCAAAATCATACCTTTTATATCTAACTGTTGCTTAATGGATTCTAGCATAGACTGTGCTTGTGATTTTTCTAATACTGGTCCAACCGATACATGCCAACTACGCTGTCCATCTTTATTGGTTGTTGCCAAAATAAATGCGGGAAAATCCTTCTTTTGCAAAATGTTAGTTAATTCAACTGCATTTTTTTGCAAGTTAAAATCACCAATTTGCACAACCCAAGTAGATATTTTTACAAAATGTTTCAATAAAGGTGTATTTTCACGAATACTAATAACAGTATACTTATATCCTTGGGTACTAACCACACTATGCATTTTGTTATTATCAAATTGATTTAAACTAAATGGAGAAAATTGAACAGTAACATGAGGCGCTTTAGGAAAACTCATATGATGACTGACTTGTGCATATTGATTATTGAACTGTAGCGTTGGATAAAATAACATTATTAATGCAATTAATACCAATATTAATAACGCTATATATTGTTTACGTTTAGTCACATACTGCCTCTGCTGTTTGGATGATTGGCCATACTGCTGCAACTGTATGAAATGAACCCATAATAACAATCCTGTCAGATGTTAATGTACGTGCTCTAGCTTGTTGGTACGCTGTGGCTAATGTATCAGTTGCATGGACATTAGTAATCCCTATTTCTGCTAATTTTTGCCTAATCATATTACCGCTAGCACCTCTAGGTGTTGTATTAATCTGACTAACATACCATTCATCAATATAAGGCTGTAGTGGTAGTAATATGTTAGTAATTGCCTTGTCTGCTAACATCCCAACAACTGCGTAAGTTTTACCGCTAACTGACTGATATTGTAGTCGTGCAGCCAATTGAGTACTAGCTGCTGAGTTGTGTGCAACATCAATGTAATGATCAACGTTTCCAGGAATACATTGACAACGCCCTGGCAAAAAAGCACGTTGCAGCCCATGATGAATATTAGTAATAGACACCGGTAACTGCTCACGTAGACATGTTAATGCCATTAACACAGTTGATGCATTCTGTAATGCTAATTGTGGTAATGGCAAGTTAGTATAACTGGCTAATGTGCTTTGCCAATTCCAGCTATTTTCAGACACTGAATATGAAAATTCATTTCCTTGGCAATATAATGGGGCAGATAATGCCGTTGCTTGTTGATAAATGGTATTAGGCATATCCTCATCACCACAAATAATCGGTTTATGAGGCCGCATTATACCTGATTTTTCTTTGGCAATTGCTTCACGATTGTTGCCTAACCACTGCATATGATCTAGTGCAATACTGGTTATCACACTGACATCAGCATCTATTATATTAACCGCATCTAAGCGGCCACCAAGACCAACTTCTAATAAGATGACATCTAGATTAGATTGCTGAAAATGCAATAATGCCACTAACGTCGTATATTCAAAATAGGTCAAACTACATGTTTGTTGACTAGCCTTATCAACGCAAGAAAATAGGTTAATTAACTGCTTATCGTCAATAGCATGTCCATTAATACAAATGCGTTCATTAAAACGCAATAAATGCGGTGATGTATAAGCACCAACTTGATAACCTGCCTCACTTAAAATGGCTTGTAACAACGCAACACACGACCCCTTACCATTGGTTCCAGTTACAGTAATAACAGGTATTGAAAAAGAAGTGATCCCTAAGTGATTAGCCACTTTTTTGATTCGGTCCAACCCTAAATCCATTGCCACTGGATGTTGCTTATTGATCCATGTCAACCACTCATCAAGGGTTTTCATAAATATGCCCTTCGCCTTTTTCGAGTTGCGAGTTTATCGACAGTGTTTTATAGAATGAAATTATTGACTTAATATTATTGCTCATTACCCATAGCCGAATGATTACTATTTTCTGAGCCAGTTGAATCGGTTGCTTGTGATGGCAATACACAATAATCTAATTCTTTGCGTATAAGTTTTGCCAGCAAGCCACCAATTCGGTGACGCATATCACGCCTATCCATGATTAAATCAATTGCACCATGATTCAGTAAAAATTCACTGCGTTGAAAACCATCAGGCAATACTTCCCTAACTGTTTGTGCAATCACGCGAGGGCCGGTAAATCCAATTAACGCATTTGGCTCAGCGATAATCACATCACCCAACATTGCTAAACTGGCAGATACACCACCCATTGTTGGATCAGTTAATACTGAAATAAAGGGGATTCGCTGATGTGCTAATTTGGTTAATGCGGCACTGGTTTTAGCCATTTGCATCAATGAAAATAATCCTTCCTGCATTCTGGCACCGCCACTGGCTGAAAAACAAATAAAAGGACAACCTTGCTCAGCACTAATATTAGCTGCTTGCACAAAGCGCTCTCCAACAGCAGCACCCATAGAACCACCTAAAAACGCAAAATCAAACACACAAACAACAATAGGCATACCATGCAAATGACCTTTATAAGCGACTAACGCTTCTTTTTCTTTTGTTTGTTTTTGTGCGGCATTAATACGATCTTTATATTTTTTAGAATCTTTAAATTTAAGCCGATCTTCTGCTTCTAATTTGGCAGCAATTTCTTCACGCTGTTCTGAATCGAGAAAATAGTTAATGCGCTCACGCGCACGCAAACGCATATGATGCTGACACTTTGGGCAAACACCAACATGACGTTCTAACTCAGCACGATACAATACTGCCTGACAACCATTACAACGAGTCCAAATGCCTTCAGGAATACCTTTCTTGGCACCTGCTTCTGTACGTATTTTTGATGGCAATAATTTTTTAAACCAACTCATAACCATTCCCCATTAGTAATAGCTATTATAACGATGAATTTGCTAAATGCCCAGCATACTTGGCGCAATTGAATTGTAGGCTTTGTTAACCATATCTAGCCTATAAAAGGGCTTTGAGTATAATGTCATAGAATGCATCTGGTAAAAGACCCTCTACTGGCACTACCCAAGCATTGGTTAGCTGGCAGTGTTGACATTTAACCGCATCTTTCTCAGTTAACAAAATACATTCATCAGCAAAATCAGCAAAATCCACTGCTTGAAACGCATAATGATCTGCGAAAGCATGCTCAATAACATGAATATTCATAGCACTTAGCATGGTAAAAAATCGTGATGGATGTGCAATACCGGCTACAGCATGTACCGTTTGTTTAGCAAGTTGAGTTAATGGTACCTGTTTATCTGGGGCATGCAATTGATAACATACTGTTGCGGCAAGCGACATTATATAAGTTGGTGGCATTTTCAGCGTTGTAGCCAATTGTGATCGGCTGGTAACGTTACCTGTTAACACAATAGCGTCACTTTGCTGTATACGGGATACTGGTTCGCGTAATGGGCCAGCTGGTAAGCAATACTGATTGCCTAAACCATGCGTGCCATCCATCATAATAATTTCAACTGTTCTTGCTAAAGCATAATGTTGCAGGCCATCATCGCTGATTACTACATTACAATCTGTTGTTTTTAATAGATGATCAACCGCATCTGCACGTTTTTTGGCAATCACAACTGGACACTGACAACGCTGTTTTAATAACAAGGCTTCATCACCAACATCAGATGCCGTATCTGTTAACTGCACAGTATGCGGTATTTTATTCTTGCTGCCACCATAGCCTCGGCTAACAATCCCAGGCTGCATACCACGTTGGCGTAAATAATGTGTTAGTGCAATCACACAAGGTGTTTTACCATTACCTCCAACGCTGATATTACCCACAATAATCACAGGAACAGAAAAAGAGTGCTGTTTAATCAAATGAATACGATATAAAAATCGACGCATTAAAATAACGAGTGAAAATAACCAGCTAATTGGGATTAACCATTTAATTGGATGTGGGTTATACCACGCCCGAATCAAGATCAACTGGATTCGTTGTAGATGATGACTGAACATTGTCGCGAACTTCATCCTTAAACCTAAAATCAGCAGTCCAGTTCAGCTGCTGATTTTAGGTTAAATTGCATTTTATACAATTTGGCATAATCACCATCTTGTGCAAGCAAGGTACGATGATCACCGCTTTCTACTATTTGACCATCATCAACTACGATAATTTGATCAGCATTTTCAACAGTTGATAATCGATGTGCAATGACTAATGTCGTTCTATTCTTAATAAGTTCGTCTAAGGCATCTTGGATATATTGTTCAGCTTCTGTATCTAACGAGGACGTTGCTTCATCTAGAATCAAAATAGGTGCATTTTTCAAAATGGCACGGGCAATCGCAATGCGTTGACGTTGTCCTCCAGAAAGACGCATACCGTTTTCACCAATCACCGTATCCAACCCTTCTGGTAATTGATTAATAAATTCTAAAATATGGGCAGCACGTGCTGCTTCAATAACTGCCTCATTATTAACAGCATCAAATTGACCGTAAGCAATATTATCACGAATGTTGCCATCAAACAGTGTGACGTGTTGAGTCACCAATGCAATTTGTTCACGCAATGCAGATAATTGATAATCACGTGAATCATGACCATCGATTGTGATCATGCCAGTATAATTGTGATAAAAACGCGGTAACAGATTGGCAATCGTTGATTTACCCGAGCCTGATCGACCAACCAGTGCTAATGTTTGTCCTGGCTCAATTGTAAAATTAATATCTTGCAATACCTTAATATCAGTAGTGTCGTATTGAAAGTTGACATGTTGATATTCAATACGACCCGCTGCCCTATCCGCAAACATACGTGTGCCATGATCCGTTTCTTTTTCAGAATCCACTAATTCAAACACAGATTCAGCTGCAGCAATTGCAGCTTGAATACTATTATTTAACTTGGTTAAATTTTTAATCGGTTTTAAGATCGCTAACATGGATGCCATCATCGCTACAAATGCACCCGGTGAAATATTAATTCGACCTGTGGACATAGTCGCTAAAAAAACAACTGTGGCAATGATTAAACCAAGTAGTATTTGCACGATTGGCGTTGCTAGACTGTCAGTCACAACCCGTTTCATCCGCTGACGAAACACGCGTTGGGTAGCAACATCAAACTTACTGATTTCATAATTTTGTCCACCAAAGGCTTTAACAACATGATGTCCTTCTACTACTTCTTGAACCAAGTGACTCACTTCACCCATAGATACTTGCATGCGCTGACTGAGGTTACGCAGCCGTTTACTAGTAATACGTATAATAACTGCAATGATAGGACCAACTAATAGAAAGAATAATGATAATTTCCAACTGTTAAATAACATCACACCAATTAACCCAATCACTAAAAATCCTTCTCGTAATAAAGTAATAATCGCATTGGTGCTAGCTGATGTGATTTGATCAACGTTATATAAGACTTTCGATAGTAATGATCCGGACGTTGTTTGATCGTAAAATGTAGCTGGCATGTGAACATACTGTTTGAATATCATGCGTCGAAATAACATGGTAATTTTGCTACCCAACCACTTCAAACAATAAGTTGAGCCAAAGCTTGCACAACCACGAATCAAGAAAGCAGCAATAATGAGTAATGGTAACCAGCGGATAAATTCAAGATTGGGATCAATTAAGCCACTGTCTAAGATTGGACGCAATGAGCCAACAAATGCGGCATCAACTAACGAACCAATTGCCGTTGCAATGATTCCAATCAAAAATACAGGCCAATACGGTACGACAAACGTCAGTAAGCGCTGATAAACATATAAGCCATTTGTAGATTGCACTGTTTCTGAAGACATAAACGAATTACCCTGTGACGTGGCGATTGTACAGTAAAATAGCAATCATTTCTGGGTAAAATTTAGTCATTTGTCTCAGGGTATCTTGTAACAAAAACGCCATCTTTGGGCAGATCTTGCCAAAATACTGGATGCTCAGCACGCCAACAATGTGGCTGCCACTGCTGTGGACTACCATCAAGCTGTAATGTCAGTGCTCCACAACGCCAACTTAATGTGGTTTGAACATGCTTGGCCTGATAGCGTTCTAATACCTCAGCATGTGGGAAGCCAAAACGATTGTGATAACCAACCGGAAATAAAGCGAGTTTAGGACTAACTGCACTAATAAATGATTCAGTTGATGAGGTGCGACTACCATGATGTGGCACAATTAATACATCACTTGCCAATTGTTCTGGCTGTGACTCAACTAAATAATCCTCTGTTTTATGTTCAATGTCACCGGTTAACAACAAACTAGTAGATGCTGTCTGTATACGTAACACACAGGATTTATCATTATCACGCCAATGTGTTAATTGAGCTGTATCAGTAGGCGGCGCCAGTACACGAAACCGTACCCCATCCCACTGCCATTGTTGACCTGTCTGACATCGATGACTATCAATAGATAATTGCGCAGGCTCACTGCTGATCACATCATCAACGGGAAAGGCATTTACTATTGCGGCTAACCCACCACTGTGATCACTGTCGGCATGACTTAATACGATCCGAGAAATGCTGGTGATCCCTTGTTGGTGTAAATAAGGAATAATCACACTATCACCACTGTTACTCACATTACCGTAACGCAAACCCGTATCATATAGTAACGTATGGTGTTGGGTACGGATAACACTCGCCAGCCCTTGTCCTACATCAAGCAATGTAAATGCTACTGCACCATAAGCCGGCGCAGTAGACAGTGGAAAATAATATACTGGCAATAACCATAACACGCCTAACCAACGCATTGGCCAACCGCGTGGTGCTAATAATAATAATACACCAATCATTGCACTAAACAATACGCCGACATGGGTGATCGGATGTATCCATTGTATATGTTTAATATAACTTAACCAGGTTAAATACTGCCATAAATAATGTAATAAAGTCGCACTAACATGCAAACACCATTGTCCCAATGCCGGAGATAGACTTGATATGATCAAACCACAAAACCCGATTGGCAACACAACCCAACCAATCCAGGGGATAGCAATTGCATTAGCCAGTAAACTAACCAGGGACAATTGTGAGAAAAACCACAACGTTAACGGTCCAAGTAATACACTAACGGCCAATTGGGCACGGGTTAATTGCCAGAGACGACTTGGCGATCGATAACCAGCAACAGCGTAACTAATTGCTGCAACAGCGGTAAATGATAACCAAAAACCAATCGTTAATGTCACCAGTGGATCAAATAATAAAACACACCATAGTGCGATATACAATCCTTGCAATAATGACCAACGACGTCGACATATGAATGCCATCACCAATACGCTAAACATCATCAACGCACGTTGAGTTGGTAAGGTAAACCCCGCTAACCCGCTGTAAAAAACAGCTGCGATTAATCCGGCGCTATAGCCAACTAATGGTGCTGGTGCAACTAAACATAATGATCCACCACAGCGCCAAAGACGCAGTGCAACAAAACCAACTAATGTTGCAATCATCCCAATATGCAATCCGGAAATTGCCATCAAATGACTCGTGCCAGTCGCTTGCAATACCTGCCAAGTTGTTGGTGATAACTGCGCTCGCTCACCGACTAACATCGCACGCAATAATTTATGTAGTTAGGTGGGATGGGAAAACACCCTCGCCTTCAGGCGAACACTTCAGTACAATTACGAAATGGAATACAAGCATGGCTCCCACAGCATCTACAATTTGAAATATCACGTGATATTTTGCACAAAATATCGGTATCGAGTTTTGACAGGAGAGGTTGGAAATAGAGCAAGAGAATTGATCAGAGAAATATGTCGTTCAAATTACGTTGACATAGTTAGTGGAAGTATGAGTCCAGATCATGTTCACTTGCTGCTATTCATTCCACCAAATCTGTCGTTGTCAAAGCTGATGCAATATATCAAGGGTAAAAGTGGTAGAAAGTTATTGCAAGAATTTACTCATTTGAAGAAACGGTATTGGGGACAACACATGTGGGCAAGAGGTTATTTTGCAGTAACGGTTGGCAATGTAAATGAAGCAGATATGCAGGCATACATCGAAGATCAAGAAGCGCATCACAAAGAAGATAATTTCAAGATCTCAGAGCACTGATGCTTTAGCTGTATAATCTGCTTTACAAGCGTATTATCAAGCCACCGGCTTCAGCCGGTTGTAATTGACGACCGGGTGAAGTCGATAAGGCATTTCGTAAATACTGTTGAATATCGATGCGCCACTGACTGATGTGTTGCCTAATGACATGCTGATTACTACCAACTTGTTGCTGATTATCAATACTATTAATCACATAACCAACATAATGTACCCGTTGGGTTAATAACCATTTTTCACTATCAAAACTGCCTGGATTTGCCTTACCCCACCCGGGTTTTAATTTGATTGTGAGTCGCCAGTGATCGGTACGCATTACCCTGACCTGTTTTGGCATGCTATACCAATTAAGCAATACACGCTTAGGCTGATCGAACGTCATATGTTGCTGACCGCATTGCAAACTATGCAACGCCATGATAAATCGTTGACGGTGACCAATAGTTATTGGTTCACTGACTATCTCTCCATACGTTAAACAGGTTTGCCCAATAAATGGTGAGGGCAAATGCCAAGCTAATATTGGCGTTGCATTGCTAAATAACCATGCCCAACCCAGCATTATCCACGCAACATAAGCCATAATAGACAGGCGCCAATAGCAAGCAATTATCAGTAACAGTGCAGCCACAATCGCAACACAGGTAATCACCATCGACGTGGGTAATATTGACCAGCTTTGAGTCATACTGATCCCAATTAAAAAGGCTAATGCATAATGTCCCTTGCCTTGCCAACAATAACCTTGTGGATCAGATATAAAACGCATGTTAATGCTGTACTGAAAAGAAATATCATAATCGTTAGCTTAAGGAATTGAGCCTACTTAGTCAATATCATCATGTTAGCGTAAGTATTTTTTATTTTTGCTGAGTATAGGGTTCACAGTGTATGATCTGCGGCAGTATTGTTAGTCGGTCACATCATACGGAGATGGCATGCCACGTAAATTACTTAAACGTTTACTACCTAGTCGCCACATTATTAAAAGTACTAAAGGATTACACTTACTTGGTGATCACTTGCATAATAAAAATCTGTGGCGGATCAACCGTAAATCAATTTCACGAGCGACTGCCGTTGGTTTATTTACCTGCTTTTTACCTATCCCATTTCAAATGGTCGTTGCGGCAGGCCTGGCGGTTGTATTCTACGCAAATTTACCCGTATCAGTAATCACAGTATGGGTATCTAACCCAATCACAATGCCACCCATGTTATATGCTGCGTATAAAGTCGGCAGTTATGTGATGCAACTGCCCCGATCACGCTTTGGAACAGCACTAGGTTGGGAATGGCTTATCGAACAAATTGGTCAAATTTGGTATCCGATGATCATTGGCTGCTTAATTTTTGGTTTTTTGGCTGCCGGATTAGGTTATTATATTATCCAATTATTGTGGCGTTTGTGGGTACTGCATCATTGGCGCAAACGCAGAGTCCGTATTGTAACAAATTGATCAACGACACAGCGTATGTTGTTATCCAGATGATAATTGATGATAGATTATTCATATTCCTGGGCTAAATTTGCTACTCTTTTATCCCACATTTTATCCACAAACTTTCCCCAATTTATTGGCTTGCTTTTTTAGAAATAACCCACTATCTTGTATTCTATCTTGATAAGAACAACTATATATAGTGGTTAGGCAATATTCTGGACAACTAATCATCAACGTTTTGATTATAAAAAGAGGGAAATAATATGGCAATGCCTGAACACACAACAACACAATCCATTCCACGACGCGACATTTTACTAACACCAACAACCATCGAACAGATCCAGCCAGGTGAGATTAATGTGATTCGCCGCAACGGTGCCGTCGTACCGTATGACAATAGTAAAATTGCCATTGCCATCACCAAAGCATTTAATGCAGTAACCGGTAAACAAGCCGCTGCATCAAGCAGTATTCATGTCAAAGTCAATACCTTAGTCAAACACATTGATGCTGCTTTTCAACGACGCATGCCATCAGGTGGCACATTGCATATTGAAGATATTCAAGATCAAGTGGAATTGGCATTAATGCGCATTGAAGAAGTTGCAGTCGCACGTGCATATGTGTTGTATCGTGAAGAACACCGTAAAGCCCGGGAAAATAGCCTATCTGCTAAGGAAATACAATCTACCACACTGAACATCACATTAGATGATGGCGCTAATGTACCACTTGATAACAGTTGGTTACATAGCATTGTCACCGATGCCTGCCATGGGATTTCCGATGTTGATCCTAATTGTATTCTCGATGATATCCAACGCAACTTATTCGACGGCATTAAACAACACGATGTATACAGTGCATTGATTTTATCAGGACGCACTTTTCTAGAAAGAGAACCGAATTACACTTATGTCACTGCGCGCTTACTGCTACAACAATTACGCAATGAAGCGTTAAGCTTTTTAGGATTGGCAGCTGATATTAACCACCAACATATGCAATCCTTATATCCAAGTTATTTTCAACACTATATTCAACGTGGTATTGAATTAAAGCGTATCGATAACACGTTAGCATCATTTGATTTAGAAACATTAGGCAAAGCATTATTGCCTGAACGTGACTATCAATTTACCTATCTTGGCTTACAAACCCTGTACGATCGCTATTTTATCCATTCAAATGATATTCGTTTTGAATTGCCACAAGCCTTTTTTATGCGCGTGGCAATGGGGTTGGCATTAAATGAACCCAATAAAGAGGATAAGGCAATCAAATTTTATCAATTATTATCTTCATTTGATTACATGAGTTCGACACCAACCCTATTTAATGCTGGCACCTTACGTCCTCAATTATCTAGCTGTTATTTATCAACTTTCCCAGATGATTTAGCAGGCATTTACAGTGGAATCAAAGACAATGCCTTGTTATCTAAATATGCCGGTGGACTTGGTAATGATTGGACACCCGTTCGTGCGTTGGGCGCACATATTCAAGGTACGAACGGTAAATCACAAGGTGTCGTCCCATTTATGGTGGTTGCTAATGCCACCATGGTTGCAGTTAATCAAGGTGGTAAACGTAAAGGTGCCGGTTGTGCGTATTTAGAAACCTTTCACAAAGACATTAAAGAATTTTTAGACTTACGTAAAAACACCGGTGATGAACGTCGGCGTACACATGACATGAATACCGCAAATTGGATCCCAGATTTATTCATGATCCGTGTAGAACAAGATGGTGAATTTACCCTATTCTCACCCAATGAAGCGCCCGAATTACATGACTTATACGGCAGTGAATTTGAGCAAGCTTATCTCGCCTATGAAGAAAAAGCACGTAACGGTCAGATTAACAATTTCGAAGTGATATCAGCAAAAATCCTGTGGCGTAAGATGTTAAGTTTATTGTTTGAAACAGGGCATCCTTGGATTACCTTTAAAGATCCATGTAACTTGCGTTCACCGCAGCAACACCAAGGGGTTATTCACAGCTCTAACTTGTGTACTGAAATCACCTTAAATACGGCTGCTGATGAAATTGCAGTGTGCAACTTAGGCAGCATCAATTTGCCAGCGCACATCGATACTCAGTCTAAAACACTAGACAAAGCCAAATTGAAAAAGACTATCACCACCGCTATTCGCATGTTAGATAACGTGATTGATATTAATTATTATTCAGTGCCACAAGCACGTAATTCTAATCTAAAACACCGCCCTATCGGCTTAGGCTTGATGGGCTTTCAAGATGCCTTATTTAACATGGGAATAGATTACGCTTCTGAACAAGCCATTGAATTTGCAGACGTGAGCATGGAATTAATCAGTTACTATGCCATTGAAGCATCATGCCAATTGGCTGAAGAAAGAGGTTGTTACCAAACATTTGAAGGCTCGCTATGGAGTCAAGGTATGTTACCAATCGATTCTATTAACTTATTAGAAACAGCCCGTGGCAAACCATATTTGGATATGGATCGCAGCCAACGGTTAGATTGGGACAGTTTGCGCAAGCGAGTGCAAACGGTTGGTATGCGCAATTCAAATGTGATGGCAATTGCACCGACTGCAACTATTTCTAATATTATTGGCGTGAGCCAGTCGATCGAACCCACTTATCAAAACTTATTTGTTAAATCTAATTTATCGGGTGAATTTACTGTAATCAACCCGTATTTAGTCAATGAGTTAAAAGCACTTAATTTGTGGGATGATGTCATGGTCAATGATTTAAAATACTTTAATGGTAGCGTACAAGCGATTAACCGGATCCCCGCGCAACTTAAAACCCGTTATGCAACGGCTTTTGAAATCAATCCAATTTGGTTAGTTGATGCCGCATCACGCCGGCAAAAATGGATTGACCAAGCGCAATCACTTAATTTATACATGGCAAAAGCATCTGGGAAAAAGCTAGATAAATTATATCGTCATGCCTGGAAACGCGGATTAAAAACAACGTATTATCTACGTAGCATGGGTGCAACTAATGCAGAAAAATCGACAGTCACTGATGGTGCATTAAACGCAGTTTCTTTAAATAATCCCCCTAACGCCTGTGCAATCGATGATCCTGATTGCGAAGCCTGTCAGTAAAACCATTTTATTTAATAGGAGAAATAACGATGACGGATGTACACGTACCTACACAGCCCAGCGCAACTACCAATCCTATTCATGGTGGTGCCACTGGATTAGAATCATTAGAAATGGGAGCTGGGCGTGTTCAAGTCGATGACAAACAGATTATTAATTGCCGCGCTGATTTAAATCAATTGGTCCCCTTTAAATATGAATGGGCATGGAAAAAATACTTAGATGCTTGTGCAAACCATTGGATGCCAAATGAAATTAACATGACCAAAGACTTTGCCCAATGGCAAGACCCAGAGGCATTAACAGCCGATGAACGTTTGATCATCGAACGTAATTTAGGTTTCTTTTCAACAGCTGACTCACTGGTTGCCAATAATTTAGTGTTAGCGGTATACCGTCACATTACTAACCCCGAATGCAGACAATATTTATTGCGACAAGCCTTTGAAGAAGCGTTGCATACCCATGCTTATCAATATGTTATTGAAAGTTTAGGTATGGATGAGGCACGTATTTTTAATATGTACCGTGAAATTCCAGGCGTTGCTAAAAAAGCCGCATGGGCATTGCCGTATACTCAAAGTTTAGGGGATCCAACGTTCCATACCGGCACCCCAGAAAACGATCAACGTTTATTACGCGATTTAATTGCATTTTATGTCATCTTTGAAGGGATTTTCTTTTACGTTGGTTTTACTCAAATTTTATCGATGGGACGGCGTAATAAAATGGTCGGCACATCCGAACAATTTCAATATATTTTGCGTGATGAATCAATGCACATGAATTTTGGTATCGATGTAATCAACCAAATTAAAATCGAAAATCCACACTTATGGACAGATGATTTTCAACAAGAAATCATTGCAATGATTAAAGAAGGTGTTGATTTAGAAGCGCAATATGCTATCGACACCATGCCACGTGGTATTTTAGGCATGAATGCAACCCTATTCCGACAATACCTAGAATTTATCGCCAATCGTCGCTTTAGCCAAATTGGATTGCCAGAACAATATAAAGGAGCAAGCAATCCATTTCCGTGGATGAGTGAAATGCTCGATCTGAAAAAAGAAAAGAATTTCTTCGAAACCCGCGTGATTGAATATCAAACAGGTGGAACCCTCAGTTGGGATGATGATGAAGACGATGAAGGATAATTGACACACGTTTACTTATTTAGTACTTTGCATCTTAACGATGTTCACCAGGGGTGCTTGTTAACAAGCTGAGAGTCACCCTTAGAACCTGATCCGGTTAATGCCTGCGGAGGGAGTGTGAACGTGTCACATCTCTATGTTATTTTAATTAGTATGTAAGTGATGCGTTCCTCACTCTCTTTTTTTAGGAGAGTTTGTTGAACGATTACTACAAATTAATATTAGTCACCAATAAACAAGCTAGTTCTCTTAGTGCATACCTACATTTTGTTGAAACATGCATTCAACATGGTGTGACAGCTGTACAATTAAGAGAAAAACACTTGCCATATCAGCAATTGATTACATTTGGCAAAGCATTACATGCTTTATTAGAAAACTATCATATCCCCTTAATTGTAAATGATAATATTGAATTAGCTATTTTACTTGGCGCCGAAGGTGTTCATTTAGGTCAACAAGACGGTGATGTGATCCAAGCGCGATCACGCTTGGGTAACCACAAAATCATCGGGATCACGGTTAACTCGCTAGCAGAATTACACACGGCTAACCAATTACCAATTGATTATATTGGCATTGGCGCTATCTTTTCTACTAATAACAAACCGGATGTAGCGCATCACTGGGGCTGTGATGAATTACAACAAGCTGTTTCACTCACGTCACATAAAACCATTGCCATTGGCGGCATTAATCATGACAACATTAAGCAAGTGCTTGCAACCAGTGTCGATGGAATTGCTGCTATTGCTGCTTTTCATGATGCAGAAAACCCTACTCAATTGACCCAACAACTGGCTAATTCAATTAATAATAGGGAGTACTACTATGCTAAATAAAATTAAAGCATGCTTAGAGACATTACGTGATCAAAAGCCGGTAATATTAAATATTACCAATATTGTCACCATGGATTTCATGGCAAATGCACTATTAGCACTGGGTGCTGCACCGATTATGTCAGTAGATGAGAGTGAATTTGACGAACTGATTCAACTAGCCGCTGCGGTTAATATTAATATAGGGACCTTAGATAACCCCTTTATTAAACGCTGCTTAACAGCTATTAAGATTGCCAAACACTATCAAAAGCCTATCATACTTGATCCAGTTGGAGTTGGTGCTAGCCAACTGCGTACTCAAGCTGGATTAGCCTTGATTGATCATGCTGATATCATCAAAGGTAACGCTAGTGAAATCCTAGCATTACATCAAGCACATCATAAAACCTACGGAGTTGATGCAATCCATACAACCGATCAAGCAACACAAGCAGCCAATGCGCTTGCTAAGCGACATCAATGTGTTGTTGTAGTCAGTGGCGATACTGATGTGATCACTGATGGTGAGCAACAACATCGTGTCACCTTTGGTCACCCATTAATGGCGCATATTACCGGCATGGGATGCACATTAACTGCCGTTATTGCGGCATTTAGTGCAGTAGAACAATACTATATTGACAGTGCTTATGTTGCCACAACGTATTTTGGACTGTGCGGCACATTAGCAGGTGAAATAGCCACTTCCCCTGGCACGTATCGCAGTATCTTTATCGATACACTTTATCAAACTGATTGGGTTACTATGCAATATCATTTAGAGAAACAACATGAATTATAAATGTTTATCCATTGCTGGATTTGATGGTTCCGGTGGCGCTGGTTTACAAGCTGACTTAAAAACATTTTCTGCACTAGGTTGCTATGGGATGACGGTGCTGACTGCATTACCTGTACAAAATACCTGTGGTGTTAAGCATTGTTATGACATTCCACTTGACAGTATTCAAGCACAACTTGAGACTATCTTTGCTGATATTACACCAGATAGTATTAAAATAGGCATGTTATTTTCAGCATCCATTATTACTCAGGTTGCCACCTTCTTAGCAAAGCATGCTAGTAACATCCCGATTGTGCTCGACCCAGTGATGATAGCCAAAAGTGGCGATCGATTATTATTGCCAGATGCGATTGATTGCCTTAAACAACAATTAATACCGTTAACTAGCATTATTACCCCTAACTTACCTGAAGCGTATTCACTCGTTGGCAAACACGATGAGATTGAAACAATGGCAACACAATTACTTGATCTAGGAACACAGGCCGTATTAGTTAAAGGCGGTCATCAGCAGACAACACATTCCAATGATTTGTTTGTTGATCAACAAGGTAATAGTAAATGGTTTACTGCAAAACGCATTGAGTCTAATAATACACATGGTACTGGTTGTACCTTATCCGCTGCAATAGCAGCATTGATTGCACGAGGTTATTCAATCGCAACAGCATGCCAGTTAGCAAAAACGTACTTGTTTCACGCAATACAAGCTGCTAAAGACAGCTCCGTTGGCCATGGTCATGGTCCTGTAGCACATTTTTATCATTTATGGCCTATTGTTGATGAGTTAATCCAAGAGATGAATTAACCCTATAATATAGTATAAATAGTATTTATATTGTCTTTTTTGCTTAAAGAAACTATGATGACGCATAATTTGGAGTTAACCAATGATTTTATGTCTTGATTTAGGTAATTCACATTTATTTGGTGGCGTCTTTCAAGATGATCAATTGGTATTTCGATTCCGCTATCCCACCATTGCAACCAATACCTCCGATCAATTGGGTTTGTTTTTCAAACAAGTATTACGGGAAAATCAATTAGATCCAACGGCAATCACTGCAATTGCCTTATGCTCGGTGGTACCGTCAATGGATTATTCGATTACTAGCGCGTGCATTAAATATTTTAAACTTACCCCATTGCACTTAAAAGCCGGGGTTAAAACGGGTATACGGTTAGCTGTTAAAAATCCATTGGAAGTAGGTGCCGATAGAATCGCAACCACCGTTGCCGCTAACCATACATTTGCTGATCGCAATATTATTCTGGTTGACTTTGGTACTGCAACCACCATTTCCATAATTTCTGACGATCGCGCATTTTTAGGCGGCACTATCATGCCAGGATTAAAAACCGCAATGAGTTCACTATGCCAACATACTAATCAATTACCCACAGTCGATATTGTGCAAACTAATGTAGCATTGGGTAAATGTACCCAATCTAATATTCAAGCAGGTTTATACTTTAGCCAACTTGGCGCAGTGAAAGAGATCATTCAACGTATTACTCAAGAAGCATTTTCAAATGCAAAACCTGTTATTATCGGTACCGGTGGCTTTGCTTATTTGTTTAAAGACACCAATCTATTCGATGTATTACTACCGGATCTAGTTCTACATGGCTTGCATCAAATCCTCATCAAAAACAATTAATTAAAGAGTAAACCTTAAGTAATTTATTTAAATACAAATTACTTAATAATCTTCTTTAACTATCTAACTGGACTTATTAATTCCCCAGTGATTTGCTTTTTAATAAGCTTGCGATATCCTTGAATAGGAAATAGATAGAAAGGATTCTCATCATGCACCAACACACTTATTTTTGTGACAGATTAACTCGTCCGTTACTAGGCATATTAAATTGGCTCACACCATTAGCCGCATTGATTGCTCGCTGTTGGGTAGGCTATGTCTTTTTAAATTCAGGTTGGTTAAAATTCATGAGCTGGGATAACACCATCATGTTATTTACCCATGAATTCCAGGTACCTATTTTATCGCCTTACGTCGCGGCGACGTTAGCCACGGTTGCTGAAATCGCGCTGCCAATCTTAGTGATACTCGGTTTGGGTTCTCGTTTAATCATTGCCCTACTTTTTATGTTTAACGCAGTAGCTGTGATGTCTTACCCATTTTTATGGACAGTAGATGGGTTACCCGGATTACTACAACACATTAATTGGGGGATGATTTTGTTACTACTCATGTGCTATGGTAGCGGTAAGTTATCAATCGATTATATGATCATGAAAATGCGTTCTGTTTAAATATACTGGAAATATACTCAAAGCGTTTTGAATGTAGGCGAGGCGGCAAGCCTTCGAATCAACAGGAGTGTATTAAAATACATGACTTTTGTGAGAAGGTGTAGCCAACAAAGACCTAAATTTAAAACGCGAAGAGTATATGCAAAGAAAATGCTTATTTAATGCTAATTCACGGAGGATAGATTTCATGCAACAGTCAACAAAATTCATTTGTCTTGCTCTACTAACGACAGGCTTATCATTAGCAGCACTGCCTACCCAAGCAGCATCCGCTGATATGGAAAAATGTTATGGCATTGCCAAAGCAGGCCACAATGATTGTGGTGCGAAAAACCACTCATGCCAAGGCCAAGCCACTAAGGATGGTGATCCAAGGGACTGGTTATACGTTCCTAAAGGTGCATGTAGCAAAATCGTTGGCGGTAATCAACAATCTAGTTAAGAATTAGATGTTACTTGCAGATAGCCCTATCAATGGTACTGGGATAGGGCTACGTCGTTGTCATTACCAACATATCTTAACTACCCAGCCGAATGTGCCGTGGTTTGAGGCACTCACCGATAATTATTTATATGACAAAACAGAATCAGCCATACTGTGTGAAATCAGCACACACTATCCCATTGTGTTACATGGTGTTGGCTTATCATTAGGCTCAACTGATCCGATCGATAGCGATTACTGTCAACGATTAAAATCATTAGCTACTACTGTCGATGCACGTTACATTTCCGATCATTTAAGTTGGTCGTCTAGCGGACAACATCGCTTTCATGACTTATTGCCATTACCATTTACCGAAGAAGCCATTCAACATGTGGTCACACGCATTCGCCAGGTGCAAGATAGTTTGCAACAACCGATTTTAATTGAAAATCCATCGCGTTATCTTGATTATACCATCAGCGAATTAACTGAATGGGAATTTATGAATGCAATTGCTGATGCAGCAGATTGTTTTATTCTATTGGATATTAACAACGTTTACGTAACAGCACACAACCAACGTTTTGATCCTGTCACTTATATTCAACAAATCAACCCAAGTCGAGTCAAACAATTTCATTTGGCGGGTTATACAGACAAAACAGCCTATCTATTTGATACACACGATCAAGCCATTCATACACCGGTTTGGCAATTGTATCAAACTGCTGTTGCACACTTCGGTTATGTGCCAACCTTGATTGAACGTGACGATAATATCCCTGCATTCGATGTATTACTTAAAGAAGCCCGGCGGGCCGATAAACTTGCTAAACAGGTACTCACTCATCATGGCAACACTTGCACAAATCCAGCGTGATTTTATTCACGCATTTTATCAACAACAACCAGCTGCGTTTACCCAGCATTTATCAAACAAACCCGTGATCGATGCAAATACACAGTGGCAAATTTATCAAGGCAGTATTACCGAAGGATTAGCGACTCATTTGCGTGCAGTTTATGCTGTGTGTGAAACAGTGGTTGGCGAAGCATTTTTCACGGGTTTGGCATATGAATTTATCAAGCAAACACCGTGTTATACAAACGATTTAGCCCAATACGGTGATAGTTTTGCTGATTTTGTCAGTACATTTCCCCCAGCAGCAGATTTACCTTACTTAGCTAATGTATGTCGCCTATGTTGGTACCGGCATTGTTGTCAACAGCAACAACAGTATAGTCAATTTGACATTGCTAAGTTTGCGCTGATTGACGATGCTAAAAAAGATGAGATTATTTTATTGCTACAACCCACACATTACTTATTACACTCCAGTTATCCTATCGATAAAATTTGGGATTTATGCCAACAATCCAATCATGAGTATGCTGCTCCAATTGATTTAGATAGCGGCGGAGTTAACTTATTTATTTTCTGGCAACATGATCAGGTCGTTTGTAATGAGTTAACTGATCAAGAATACACTGTTGCTGTTGAGTTAGCTAAGCAACAACCCTTAACAACATTACAAACCAATCTAGCTAATGATCAAATTAATTTATCTATCTTATTGCCATGCTTTTTAAATCAGGGTTGGTTAGGCGGATGGCGATACAGTAATCACCCAGTATAGTTATTAATTATTAACTCAGAAAAATAACAGTATTCAGCTTAGATTTACTGAGCTAGGGTGTTGTGCAAGACTGTACTGATCGTTGTGTTTCAACAAGGCTAGCATGAGATTCTTTTAATTTGTCATAATAATTTAGGGAATTACTTTGCTCACAAACTTTTATTTGTTTGCCTAATTCTTGAAGTACATTACCAGGATCTTTATATACGTCCATCGGTATTGCATCAATTTTATCTGTCAAATGAGCTTTTACTAAGAATAATAAAAATAAACATGAAGTTTGCCGCTGCCATGAGAATAAGAATTGCTCAGAGTATGAGGACCGCTCAATGGACAAAATCTGCTGTAATATTGTACTGAGTTCAGCTATAATGTGTTGAATTTGTTTTGAATCCAGTGGTTCATCTAGTGATTTTCTCATGGCAGTTAATTTTTTATAGATAGAATTAAAAAAGTGAGAATGCATAAATACTCCATTATTTCAAAGCATTACAACAATAAATAATAATGATGTCAAGAGGTGATTGCTATGCCAAATACAAGTAAATTTTCAATTATTTCTTCCCTCCAATATAAGAAATTAAGTCATGAAGGTACGGCTTACCTAGATGCAGCAGAGAGTGGAGATAAAATCACTACAAACATAACAACAATTGTACAAAGTTTTTGGGTAGAAGCTGATGACGGCAATAGAACTTACTATGCAGCTTACATGCACTTCCAATTTGAAAAAGACAGTTCATATGAGGATATAAACTCTGTCATCAATCAATTGGTTACAGACTTGGGATTAGTGTTTGCCAAAAAAGAATGGGGAGAAACCATTATTATCAATTTACCTGAATTACAGGAGGAAAATAGTAAAGAAGAATCGACACTGATTATCGATATACAACAGATTATTTATAAAACGTATCCGTCCGATGCTTTCCCACTCAGTTTGCATCTAGATAATGGAAAATTAATCCTGACGCCCAATAGTATAGACCAACATGTTAAACTGAAACGCAAAGTTGATGGTGCAAGTTTAGAGAGTCCTGCTTCATTAGCACCAGAAAATAAACGAGTTTGTAAAGAACAAGTAAACGTCACACCACCTAATTCATCTTCACCAATGAGTAATAGCTTAACATTTTTTCCTTCTTTAAAGGTTGAGTCTACACAACAGACTGTTTCTACCAGTCAATCTCCACTGCATGAAATAATATCAGACCTTGCTATGAAAGCTATTTATAACAAAACAGCTAATATGTTCATATCTGAATATGAAACATTTGAAGGTAAAAACGTAGTAGATGATGATATCGAAAAAGTAAGACAATTTATTGTTAAGCACTCTTCATCCCAATCTATATCCTCTACTACCAATCAATTTGATTTTTTGAACACACAAGATCTTTTAGGCAATATTCCGTTACATCTTGCTGTCAGTAATTTAACAGCTGGGATTGTTAATTATTTAATAACGGATGATAATATTAACATGCCAGATTTAGGTGGTAGAACACCACTCAAAATTGCCATTGAAACAGGCGCAACACCATTTAAAATGCAAGTCTTAAAGTCTCTTATCGAAAAAGGTGCTGTCTTGACAACAGAAGAAGAAAATGGCGATGTTAACTCAAATATGCCTTTAACATTGGCGAATGCCTTAATAGCGTTTAATCAGACGTTAGCTCCTTTAACTGGTGCTCAACGTTATACTCCTCAACAAATAGAAGACTTAGTGCAATTTGAAAAAAATGTAGTACTTAGAAAACTATTCAAAGATAAAAAGCATCGTTTGAGCTGGTTGCCTCCAGCAATTGAAGAAGAACAAATGAGCTTATTAAATGCTAATACTAACGATGAAGCAGAACAAACGGATTCTAATGCTAATGATCCTGTAGAGAGTATTGCAAATTCATTGTTTAGCGATACTCAACAACTTGCTCCTTCCCATTCTTACGATAGTGATCCTGAAATGTTACATGCAGCAAATGGCATGTTAATAGAGGTAGACAGTGAGACTGAGGACAGTTCTATAGGATTAGGCTATGAAAGTTAATATTGCCTAATTCGTAAAACCTGCGTATGGCGTTTTTTGTTTATTAGATGACGAAATCTAATTATTATTATTTAATTAGAGCGTACTTTTTAAATAATTAACGCCATGTTCAACTTTATTTAATAAAGCATAGCAAATTACCCTTTTGGTGAACTTGGTGGTGTTGATGCTGCTGGCGATGGTGTCACTGTTTGTTCTAATGAATCTGATACTGATGAACTAGAACTATTAAATACAGGACTATTAGTTACTATCGATGCTGAAAATGAAGCACTACTACTAGACGAGGAAGGAGGATGCTGTCTAACTGGTACGGTAGGTGATTCCGATTTCGATGATCTTGCCCTTTTTACTTTATGCTGGTAACCATCTTTTAACAAATCTAGTATTGCTTGCTTCCTATTTATTGAAGCATCCTGCTCAGCAGGATTAATATAAACAAGCCCCCTAATTGCTATCATAACAAGGTCATGCGGTGTTTGACCATTTACGTCTCTTATATTTGTATCAGCATTTGCTTTGACCAATGCCCTCACATTTTCTATCCCTTCCACTATAACAGCCATATGCAGAGGTGTTTGGCCAAGTGGTCCTACTATTTTATTAACCTCAGCACCTTTTTCGATTAAGCACTCTATAATAGCTGTATTATCATCAGCAAACCAGGATGCTAGATACAGAGGTGTTTGACCAAATTTGTTTTTTGCATTAACAATTGAAGGATTTTGCTTTACTAAATGTTCAACTTTATCTTTATCTCGCGCTTTAATCGCTTCAAATAATTCTTTAGACATAAACTAACTCCTTAAAACGTTTCTACAAAAGAATGACTACTCTTCAATAATTTCGGTAGTATAACGGCTTACACAAATGTTATTTGACCAAAAGTCTGCAGCCAGTCCTGCTTTTTGTTTTAAATGATGTAAAAACTGTCGTGGATCCGGCAATGATTGCCACACTGAGGGTAAGAATGTACCACGTTGTTGATGGTAAGTTAATATCACTCCATCAATATGCGGTCGCAATGCGTGGATTAACGCTGCTTCACTGGTAAAGTCAATTGGAGTACTGTCTGACAAAATAGAAATAGATAATGTTACTTGTTGCCATTCCGACTTCGTCAACGAAGGAAAACGCGGATCATGGAAGGCCGCTTGAAATGCGTTATGCACAATATCGGCGGCTAATGGACGCACTGCTTCTAATGAACCAATACAACCTCGTAATTGATTATTTAAGGTAATCGTGACAAACGTTGCCATTGGTCGACGCAATACCATCGGCACCGTTGTCAATTTAACGTGTGGTATCCGTTGTTGCTGAAAATAAAATTCAATAGCATTGCGTGCTAATTGTAATAATGGTTTTGCATAGGCCGTTTTATAATGTTGTAGTGGAAAGAAATGATAAGCACCATAGCCAACAACCCGTTGTTTATCACCAGCCGTATCACCCGAGTTACGCAAATCCAGCAACTGCCCTTCTAACTCAATGTTATGCGCTAAGTATAATAATCCTTTAATCGAATTACGACCACACGCACAGTCATGTGCTAATGCCTGGTAACGCAATTCAATAATCGCATCGCTGGTGTTTTTATCCTTGGCAACAGCAGTTTGATAATCATGGTAATGACTCAAGTCAGAGCTAATTACGATCAACGTCTCATCACCACCCCATACGGTTTCTAATACTTCAGCAACTTTATCAGGTGTTGCATTGCCAACAACCAAAGGAAGCAATGTGAAATCAGTTAACAATGTTTGTAAAAAAGGTAATTGTACTTCTAAACTGTGTTCAGCAAAATGTACATCATCAAACACACGCACTTGTGGTAATGCCAGTACGCGTTGTTGTAATGTTTGATCAATGCTGACCTCACCTAATGGCGTTCGATAACAGGCTGTACTGCTTGCAGCTAATCCATGAAATGCAACCGTATGTGCCGGTCCTAATAATACGACTTTTTTAATTTGATCAGATAACGTGGTTAAACAAGCATAGGCATTTGCCGCAATCTCGCCTGAATAAATAAACCCAGCATGGGGAACAATGATCGCTTTAGGCAAATAAGTGGGTGATGTTGCCATTGGGTTGGCTTGTTTCAGACAAGCTGCCACCATCTTTGTTAATTCGCTCGCCTGTGCTGGGTAAAATTTCCCAGCAACCGCTGGCTCTCGTATAGTCTTCATTAATGATATCCTAAGTTATACTGTGCATATACTCTGCGCACTTGAACTGTAGGCTTTGTTAGCTCGCGATATTGCCACAGTCATGTATGTCAATATACACTCCTGTGGCAATATCGCTTGCTGCCTCGTCTACAATCCAATTGCTTGAGTCTATTATGCTTCGTTGCAACTTAAATGAATCCTCGTTTCTATTTGCCGTATTTCTAAACACTTTGAATATCACAGTATAGTAAAATGTATATAATTAATGGAATGAACATGCAAAAACCACCTGATCAATTTCCAACACATTACTGGCATACACTGCCAGATGGGCGGATACAGTGTGATGTCTGTCCACGTTATTGTAAATTGCGTGAAGGCCAACGTGGCTTATGCTTTGTCAGAGCTAACCAAGATAATCAAATTGTATTAACAACGTATGGCCGTTCCAGTGGTTACTGTATCGATCCCATTGAAAAAAAACCACTAAACCATTTCTTACCAGGCACACCGGTACTGTCATTTGGTACTGCCGGCTGTAACTTGGCATGCAAGTTTTGTCAAAATTGGGATATTAGTAAATCTCGCGACATCGATAAACTCGCTGACAGTGCCATGCCAGAAAACATTGCTATCGCTGCCCACCAATTAGGTTGTAAAAGTGTGGCATTTACGTATAACGATCCGGTCATCTTTATGGAATATGCGATCGATGTGGCAAAAGCCTGTCATCAGTATGACATTCAAACCGTAGCAGTCACCGCAGGTTACATCAATCCCGAGCCACGCGTTGAATTTTACCGTTACATGGATGCAGCTAATATTGACTTAAAAGCATTTTCAGAAACATTTTACCATCAATTAACCGGCAGTCATTTGCAAGCAGTATTAGACACCATTTGTTATTTAAAACAGGAAACCGATGTCTGGTTTGAACTCACGACCTTATTGATTCCGGGTGAAAATGATACGGATGCTGAAATCCATCAAATGACCGATTGGATTTTAGATAACCTTGGACCGTTTGTGCCATTGCATTTCACCGCATTTCATCCAGATTGGAAAATGCGTGATAAACCACCTACTCCACCTGCCACATTACATCACGCACGCAAGATTGCCCAAGATAAAGGATTACATTATGTTTACACCGGTAATATTCACGATAGTGAAGGAGGCACAACATACTGTCATCAACCATTGATCGTGCGCGATTGGCATCAAGTCAGTCAGTACCAATTAACCCAAGATGGACATTGCATTCACTGCGGCACGCGATGCCATGGTGTGTTCTCCGGCAATGTTGGTAATTGGGGCAGAAAGCGCGTGCCAGTGCGTTTACGTGATTTTTTGCCTAAAACATAAAACACAATAAAAAGATGGTTTCCACTCCATGACTTCGCTTACAGCTACACTGTGGTCAGCCGTGATATGGCTGTAGCTGTAAGCGAAGTCGGACTGGAATGACAGATTGGAGGATAAACTATAAATTAGCCTTGCAAACTTGCTAGCAACAGAGCACATTCATCATTACTTGCCCGTGACAAATTTGGTTGCTTACCAAAAGTGAAGAATGAACCATACCCAAATGATGTTCTTCTACATTCAACTGGTTGCTCCACTTGAGGAAGCTGGCTGCTCTCTTGAGAAGGTTGATCTTGTTCAGCAACAACTTCTGGTCTTATCTTCTGAATGAAATCATCTTCAACCAATCCGAATAATTTTTTAGAATACGCTACTGCTAATATCAAACGGGCATCAGAACGAATAGATTCTGCATATGTATCAGACTCAACAACTCCTTTTAAATACTCAATCAATCCACCATAGACATCTGATGTAGCATACTGCTTTAATGTGTCTGCTTTTTCAAATAGCTGATTAGTATTTACAGAACATTTTAATTTACCTTGCGAAGACAAAACCCCTGCAGCAATACACGCAAACGGACAATTTTCCTTAATAGCTTTATTATAATATTTGATAACATGCTCTTTAGGGGCAGTCATATACACTTCTGCTAACGCAGTTTGAGCTTGAAGTCTATCTTCAGTATTACCAGATGACTTACCAATAGCGACGTCAAATAGGCCATTGAACGCCCGCTCATATCCTTGTTTGACACTTTTTTTATACCAATAGAGTGCTTGCTCAATATTCTTCTCAACGCCTAGGCCATTCTCATACATGATGCCTACGTTAAACTGCGCATCCCTAAGTCCCTGCTCGGCACCTTTCTCAAACCACTGGAAAGCCTTCTCAAAATTCTTCTCAACTCCTAGGCCTCTATAAAATATCAGGCCTAAATTATATTGCGCTTTCATATTTCCCTGCCCAGCACTTTCTTGATACCAATAGAACGCTTTCTTAACATTCTTCTCAACTACTAGGCCTTTCTCATACATTACACCTAAGTTAAGCTGCGCTATTGTATTTCCTCCCTTGGCACTTTTTTCAAACCACTGGAACGCTTTCTCAAAATTCTGTTTAACTCCTAGGCCTTTCTTATACATCATACCTAAGTTAAGCTGCGCCGTTGTATTTCCTCTCTCGGCACTTTTTTCAAACCACTGGAGCGCTTCCACAAAATTCTGTTTAACTCCTAGGCCATTCTCATACATCACACCTATGTCATTTAGTGCAGCCGTATTTCCCTTCTCAGCACTTTTTTTAAAACAATCGAACGCTTGTTGGTGATTTCCTTGTTTCTCAAATTCATATCCTTGCTCTCAAAGTGCTTTGCCATCAACACTCGATGAACTAACTACTGGTTTTATCTCAGATTTATTTTGTTGCTTATTTCTCATCACATTGCCCACCTTGTTATATATAATTTTGCAGCACTCTTTGATTAAAAAGTGAGCATATTACACTATTGTATAAATTTAACGCAACTTCTTTGCTATAAAAAGGCTCAACTCAGAAATTAACTATCGAAAAAACAATAGGTTAAATAAGAAAGAAATTAGACATGCGTTCCAAACCGTTCACTGATGTTTTTTGCTAAACCCATGATTTTTCGAAGAGCTCTTTTATTAGCCCCGGTTTCGGAGGGATATTAATAGATGGTTTCTCACTGATAATCTGTCACCCCATGGTTTAACCGTGGAATCCAGGGGACAAAGCTTATGGATAAACAACAGTGAATATCAGAATAATATACACGATTCCCTGGACCCCGCGATCAAGTCGCGGGGTGACGGACGTAGAGAGGAAGCAGTTGTATTACTAAGGTAAAAACCTATGGTTCAACCCCGGCACAGAAAAAAAGATCGCAGGATAATGAACAGATAATACAATATTATCCTACATTCAAATGTTGTTTATGCTTTTCGACATAGCGATGGCTGATCCCATGTACATTAGCCAAATCATCCACTGTTTTAAATGCGCCGTGTTGTTCACGATAAGCGATAATCGCGTTAGCACGGTTAGTACTGATCCCAGGCAATGCCGCTAATGCCTTGGCATCAGCTGTATTGATGTTAACGGGTTGGCTGATTGCAGCTGCTGACTTTTTGCTAGGTGCTTTGGCATCGGCAATTGAGACACTGCCCAACATGACACTCATCACCAGCATGACGATTATAGATTGTTTGATCCCTTTCATTGATCACTCCTTTAAAATACTGACTAAAAGACGGAGCAAGAAAGTTAGGGACACTGGACATGACTTTCGTTAATTAACAGACAAATTAATTAAACCTGAAATACGATTAATGATCAAGTAATTTATTGATGACGTAAGTAATTCAGGAATTAAGCATAATTATACTCTTCGCGTTTTAAATTTAGGACTTTGTTGGCTGCGCTGACCCCGGATCAAGTCCGGGGAAAGTCTTTGTACAAAAGTCATGTATTTCAATACACTCCTTTTGTTCGAAGAGCAGCCTTGCCCTGGAAATCGGAGATTATCCAGGGTTGCCGCCTCGCCTAAATTCAAAACGCTTTGAGGTTGGGTATGTATACTATTGCAATTAAGTAGATGACATTGCTGTTGCCGTATTAAAATCCCAAACTGGGGTTAAACACAGTCAGCAATCTCATCGATAACGCGTTGAATAACGTGCTCTGGCTGTTGCGCTTGGGTAATTGGGCGTCCAATCACAAGATAATCCGCACCATTTGCAATTGCTACCTGTGGTGTGACTACCCGCTGTTGATCATCTTGAATTGCATTGGCAAACCGGATCCCAGGTGTCACCAAACAAAAATCATTGCCACACGCTTGGCGCAATAACGGTGCTTCCATTGCTGAACACACGACACCATCTAATCCAGTAGCATTCGCCAATTTGGCAAGACGTTCGACATTATCATCAAGACTACCGGTTAACCCTAACTGTTGTAATGTTGTGTGTGTATGACTGGTTAATACAGTCACGCCAATTAATAAGGGTTTGTTACCGCTGACGCTATCTATCGCATGACGTGCTGCAGTTAA
Source organism: Gammaproteobacteria bacterium (assembly GCA_965116795.1). Classification (GTDB taxonomy): domain Bacteria; phylum Pseudomonadota; class Gammaproteobacteria; order JAJFKG01; family JAJFKG01; genus JAJNDI01. The sequence continues at coordinate 1,967,562 of OZ220716.1, read as the reverse complement.
CATGGCACTACCACCTAAACAATGCACATTCACCATCCATATACCTAATTCAGCAGCGCGCAACACGCTAGCAGCTACGGTATTGGGAATATCGTGATATTTTAAATCAAGAAAGATATCAAACCCGCGGGCACGAATTGTTTCAATTAACCTGATCCCCGTTTGGGTAAACAATTCATGGCCTACCTTAACTCGACACTGAGTTGGTGTGCAGTGATCGAGAAAAGCCAATGCATCAGCCGCATTGGCATAATCCAATGCGATAATTAAACGCGGATCATCTGTATGATATTGCATGGATTAATCACCCTCTAAACCATGAATCGGTTTAACCGTTGCCCAAGAACGGCAACCTGGACAAAACCAATGCAATGCTTTTGCGGAAAAGCCGCATTGACCGCAGCGGTACACCGGCTTATCTTCGAGTAATTTTGCAGTTAACTGCTCTAATACATGTAAATTATCACGCGCACTGGGATCGGCATGTTGTAAATGCAACTGAATTAAACGATGTAACCCGCGAATAGAAGGGTGTTGTTGCAATTGTGTTGCAATAAAGTTGGCGGCAGCACGATGCCCTTGTTGTTCACCAATGCGATCAGCCAGTAATAATACGATTGAAATACGTGGATGATTCGCCAAACACGTATGTAAATACTGCATAAACTCATCTTTATTGGTTAATGCAACATAGCAACGCTCTAATGGTAATACTATTTCACTTAAATAATCCGGATCTTGATCCACAACTTGTTTAAAATAACGTATGGCTACTTTAAGGCGTTGATTACGGGCTTCCAGCTCACCTAACGACATACTTGCACGTGCGCACAATTTATCGATGGCTAATGCTTTACGTAAATAACGGTATGCTTGTTCATGATCACCTGCAGTTATCTGATAATTGGCTAATTCACAATAATACTGGGCAACAGACACTGCCATAGATTGATTGGTTGTAGCTTCAAGGCGTTGCGCCGTCTCGATCGCTTGATGCCAGTTGCGCTGTAATTGATAGATATCCAACAAATACTCTAAGCTAGATGATACATATTCACCAGACGCAACCACTTCTTGAAAGATTCGCTCCGCCCTATCAAATACACCCGCTGCTAAATAGTCTTGACCTAATGCTAATAAGGATTGTATGCGCATTTCCCGACTTAAGTTAGGACGTGCAATTAAATTTTGGTGAATACGAGTAGCACGCTCCACTTCACCACGACGACGAAATAAACTACCTAAAGCTAAATGTGTTTCAACCGTTTCACTGTCTACTTCTAATAATTTAACAAACACATCAACCGCTTTATCCGGCTGTTCATTGACAAGAAAATTTAATCCTACGAAATAATCATGCGGTAATTTAGCACTACTGCTTGAGCGGCGACGTGGCTTACTTTGCCCCAAGCGCGATGCATACCAACCTGAGGCAGCAGCAATGGGTAACATTAATAAGGCAAGATTGGTAATTAACACTAACGATTTTCCTGCAATGGCAACGAACGAATATTTGCAATTTCTTTCTCAACTAAATTAAGACGTTTACGCAAATGGCGATTCTTACGCTTCACTCGACAATACATCATTAATCCAATGAAAAAACCAATCAGTGCACCTAATGTTAGGCTAAGGGTTAATAGTAGTGATAAAGGAAGATAATGCACACCAATATAATAATTAATTTCAACCGGCGTTGCATTTAAACAGGCAAAGGTAATTCCAAGTAAAATAACAATCACTAGAAAACTAGTTGTGATAGCGCGCATAGACATGACCTCTGATGATTGTAATTACTCAGGTTCCAGCAAACCCCACTCAAACCTGACGTTTTTCAGTAATGTAAAAACGGGCTGAGTAGTTATTACTGAACATAGGGCACACCATAAATCATAGCATGCCCCTATTACCGGTGATAATGGCTTTAGCCTGCTGAAGGACTATTCGTCCTTCTTATCATCTGCTGATGTTGACTCATCATCACTGTCGTCTTTGCTATCGCCACTGAATTGTTCTTTTAGCAAGTCGCCTAATTTAGCGCCAGCAGCAACAGCGGCTACTTTAGCCTGATTAGCGTATTCTTTAATCGCATTGGCTTCTTGTTGCATGTCTTTGGCTTTAATCGATAAGCTAATTGTACGATTTTTCTTATCGATACTAATGACTTTCGCTTCAACATCATCACCAGTAGTTAATACAGTACGCACATCATCGACTTTTTCACGATCAATTTCCGCTGCACGTAACTTACCAATCACACCATCGGCTAATTCAATCAAGGCTTGTTTATTATCAACCTCGATGACTTTACCGGTGACAATGCTTCCCTTCGGATTGGTACCAACATACGTGATAAAACTATCTTCACTGAGCTGTTTAATGCCTAATGAAATTCGTTCACGCTCGGCATCAATGGCTAAGATAACCGCTTCAACTTCTTGACCACGCTGATAACGACGCACAGCTTGTTCGCCTGGCTCATCCCAAGAAATATCAGATAAATGTACTAATCCATCAATATGACCATCTAATCCGATAAAAATCCCAAAATCTGTTATCGATTTAATTGTCCCACTAATCCGGGTATTCACGTCATGTTGACTAGCGAACCCATTCCAAGGATTTTCTTGACACTGTTTTAATCCTAATGAGATACGCCGACGCTCTTGATCAATCTCCAATACCTTAACGTTAACGTCCATGCCAAGTTGCACGACTTTGCTAGGATGAATATTCTTGTTGGTCCAATCCATTTCTGACATGTGTACCAACCCTTCTATTCCGTCTGCAATTTCAACAAAACAACCATAATCGGTGACATTGGTGACGGTGCCTGATAACTGTGAACCCACTGGATACTGCTGGATCACCGCTTCCCACGGATCATTCCCTAATTGTTTCAACCCTAATGACACTCGCGAACGTTCTTTATCGAAACGCAATACTTTAACTAGCATTTCTTCGCCAACACTAATTACTTCACTAGGATGTTTAATCCGCTTCCATGACATATCAGTAATATGTAACAAACCGTCAATACCACCTAAATCGATAAAGGCACCATAGTCTGTCAAGTTTTTCACAATACCTTTGATTTCTTGACCTTCTTCAAGGTTTTCGAGCAAGGCAGCCCGTTCAGCTGAATTTTCTTTTTCCATCACTGAACGACGCGACACTACAACGTTATTGCGTTTGCGATCCAATTTAATGACTTTAAATTCAAGTTCTTTACCTTCAAGGTAACTGGTATCACGCACTGGACGCACATCAATTAACGATCCGGGTAAAAAGGCACGCACTCCGTTTAATTCTACAGTGAAACCACCTTTAACTTTGCCACTGATCATACCAACAACCGTGTTATTATTGGCATTGGCTTGTTGCAACTCTTCCCAGGCTTCAGCACGCTTTGCGCGCTCACGTGACATACGTGTTTCACCAAAACCATCTTCAAATGATTCAATCGCCACAACAACTTCATCACCAATAGCAATGGCCAATGTACCATCATTATCGCGAAATTGATCAAGTGGGACTAACCCTTCTGATTTAATCGCATTGGTTGTTACCGTGACCCAATCATTGTTGATATCAACAATTTTACCTTTAACAATATCGCCTGAACGCATGTTATGCGCAAAACTGGTTTCAAATAATTCTGCAAAACTCTCTGTCATAATATATTCCGCGGGTAGCTCACCACCCATATGTTTAATGATGCAAATCAACAACATAACTTGCATGTTTACTATTTAACTTCAACTACAAGCTTATTTAAGCTGTAATCCCCATTCTAAACATTATGCATTAACAACTACTGTTTACCGTGAGCAATACCCGATGGAAAATGCTCGGCAATAATGGTATTAATTTTATCCATTACTGCTTGTATGGTTAACGTTGAGGTATCAATACATAACGCATCTTGAGCTGGTACCAGTGGCGCAACAGCGCGAGTTTTATCACGCATATCACGTGCACTAATTTCAGCCACAAGGTCGCCAAGACTAGCATCGATCCCTTGTTCTTTCAACTGATTAAGTCGTCTTTGCGCGCGCACCTCAATGCTTGCATCCAGGTACAATTTCAGCACGGCATCCGGGAAAACCACTGTACCCATATCACGCCCATCTGTGACTAATCCCGGCGGTTTTAAGAAAGCACGCTGTCTAGCTAATAATGCTTGGCGCACAGATGGGTAAACGCTAACATGCGATGCTGCATTTGCCACTTCTGGCATTCGCAATGGTTGACTGACCTCTTGTTTATCAATAAAAACATGGGTTTGCTGCTGGTCTGCACTGCTATCACAGGTTAATGCTAACTGGGTGGCTAACTCGGTTAATTGGGCTTCTTCACTTAAACTAACCCCTTGTGTCAGGGCAACGTACCCTAATGCACGGTATAACACCCCACTATCTAACATATGCCAGCTCAATTGCTTAGCTAATAACCGACAAATGGTCCCTTTGCCAGTACCACCTGGGCCATCAATGGTAATAGTCGGTATCGGTGTCTGCATTTATGTTTCTTCCGTACAAATATTGCTCTTTTGCTGCGCTTCAATGACCAAACCTAACGTATTAGCAGTCGCAACAAACTGTGGAAACGAAGTGGCAATCGTGTCGCAATCAACAATGGTAATTGCTGAGGTAGTGCGTAACGCTGCCATAGCCAATGTCATTGCAATGCGATGATCACCTTGACTATTCACTATGCCACCGGTTAATGGCCGTTCACCCAAACCATCGATAATGATCCCATCATCGATTAATTGCAATGATACACCTAATGTGCGTAAACCCAATGCCATTGCCTGCAATCTATCACTTTCTTTTACGCGTAATTCAGCTGCGCCAGATAACCTAGTTTGCCCAGTTGCACAACTGGCAGCAAGTAATAAGATTGGCAATTCATCGATGAGTAATGATACCCAATCAGTTGGAATTGTGATACCTGTTAATTGACTATGAGTAACCTGTATATCAGCGATCGGTTCATCTGCATAATAACGCATATTATCAATGCGTATATTTGCTCCCATCATGTGTAATACATCGATCACCTTACGACGGGTTGGATTCATCCCAACATCGGTGATGGTGATCGCTGCATCATTAGCAATACAGGCAGCAACGATAAAAAAGGCAGAAGAAGACAGATCGCCGACAACTCGGATAGTCTGTGCTTGCAATGCAGATGTTGGTGTTATTGACACAGATAGTTGGTGTTGACTGACGTTGGCACCAAATGCCGTTAATAATAATGCACTGTGATTACGTACTGGTGCTGGTAATTGTACTGTTGTCATGCCATCAGCATATAACCCAGCAAATAATAAACACGTTTGTACTTGTGCACTGGCAATAGGTGCATTGTAATTAATCGCATGTAATCGATTTGTTACAGGTAAAATGGTTAACGGCGCACGATTATCGTCACTGTGAATCACAGCACCCATGTTGTGTAACGGTTCGATGATCCGTGCCATCGGCCGCTGACATAACGATGCATCACCACTTAACTGACTCGCAAACGGTTGTGCCGCTAAGATCCCCGTTAACAAACGTAATGCTGTTGCTGAATTATGACAATCTAACACTGCCTCACTAACCGTTAAACCGTGCAAACCAACACCTTGAATACGTACAATGTCATTTTCAATATCAATGTTAACGCCGAGCTGGCGCAATATTGCAAGCGTTGCTAAACAATCTGTTGATTGGAGAAAATGATGAATAGTCGTTGTGCCATCAGCTAAGGCGCCTAATATAGCTGCTCGATGTGAAATGGACTTATCACTTGAACACTTTATCGTGCCACGCAATGTAGGCGTTGGAGCAATGTGAAAATTAGTGTGCATTCAGAATACCGTCATTCTGGAGAACGACCCTGGATGCAATCCAGGGGAGTGAGTCCAGAATCCAGTTTTTCCGTCTTTTCAAATTCCTAAAGACTGGATCCTGGACTCGCCTGTTCCACAGGCTCTCCAGGATGACAGTCGCCGGCAAAGAGTATTTAGTTTTTTTTGTTAGCAGGGACATCCTCAGCACTAATCCCTGCCGGCAATGCATTCTCATTATTCAAATCAGCAATGCATTGTACTTCTACTAAACGCTCACCACTGGTTAAGTTAATTAAACGCACCCCTTGTGTATTGCGGCCTACTCTTGAAATTTCAGCTACGCGAGTCCGTACCAATATGCCACCATTGGTGATCAACATGACTTCATCATCATCATTAACTTGTTCAGCACTGACAACCCGACCATTACGTTGATTGACTTGAATGGAAATCACACCTTGACCACCGCGCCCCGATTGACGATATTCATCAATAGCAGTACGTTTACCATAACCTTTTTCAGTTGCCGTTAAGATATCACCTTTTTCGGCTGCCACGACTAATGAGATAACTCGTTGATCGGCTTTCAAACTGATCCCACGTACTCCTTTAGCGCTGCGTCCCATCGATCGCACTCGTTCTTCAGAAAAGCGGATCACTTTACCTTCATCGCTAAATAACATGATGTCACGACTACCGTCAGTAATGTCTGCACCAATTAAGTGATCACCCTCATTTAAACCAACGGCGATGATCCCACTACTGCGTGGACGTGCAAATAAATTCAGGGCAACTTTCTTTACGGTACCTTGTTCAGTTGCCATAAACACAAATTGATTTTCCGTAAACTCACGCACCGGCAGAATGGTAGTGATGCGCTCATCCTTGGCTAATGGCAATAAATTCACGATCGGTTTACCGCGCGAAGTACGACTGGCTTGCGGTAATTGATAGACTTTCAGCCAATACAATTTACCCATACTGGAAAAACATAAAATCGTATCATGTGTATTGGCGATCAATAAGCGTTGCACAAAGTCTTCATCTTTCATCTTCGTTGCCGCTTTACCACGACCACCGCGACGTTGTGCACTGTAATTATCTAGTGATTGGGTTTTCACATAACCGGCTTGTGACAACGTCACTACTACATCTTCTTCGATAATTAAATCTTCGGCAGTTAAATCCTGTTGTGACTCGATAATCTCAGTACGTCTAGCGTTAGCAAATTGTGTTTGCACAGCAGTTAATTCATCACGAATCACCTGCATTAATTTATCTGGATCTGACAAGATGCTGACAAATTCACGGATCTTCAATAAGATTTCTTTGTATTCTGTGACAATTTTATCTTGCTCTAATGCAGTTAAGCGATGCAAACGCAATTCTAAAATTGCTTGGGCTTGCTCAGGGGATAATCGATACGCTTTATCGCCTGTTTGTAAACCAAACTGTGCTGCCAATCCTTGCGGACGACTTAATTCACGCTCACTGCGATCCAACATCTTTAACACGAAGCCGGGCTGCCAATCTTGGGCTAACAATTGTGTTTTAGCCTCTGCAGGGGTTTTGCTCGCTTTAATTAAGGCAATGATCGGGTCAATATTGGCTAACGCCACACCTAAACCTTCTAATAAATGCACTCGTTCTTTGGCTTTGGCTAACTCATACAGAGTACGTCGGGTAACCACTTCGCGACGGTGACTAATAAAGGCTTCTAATATTTGTTTTAAAGCTAACAGTTTTGGTTGACCATTGACTAACGCCACTATGTTGATCCCAAACACCGTTTGTAATTGGGTTTGTGCGTATAAGTTATTTAAAATAATTTCACCCGGCTCGCCTTTGCGTAAGCCAATATAAATCCGCATACCGTCTTTATCTGATTCATCACGCAGTTCACTAATACCCTCTAGTTTTTTTAACTTGACTAACTCGGCAATCTTTTCAATTAGACGTGCTTTATTCACTTGATAAGGCAATTCAGTGACAATAATCGCTTGGCGCCCAGTCTTTTCATTAGTTTCCACCTCAGCGCGTGCGCGCAAATAAATGCGCCCGCGTCCGGTGCGATAGGCTGATAAGATCCCGGCACGTCCGTTAATGATCCCTGCTGTTGGAAAATCAGGGCCTGGGATATGTTCAATTAGTTCAGATAAACTAATATCTGGATTATCGATAAACGCTAAACAGGCATTGATCACTTCTTTTAAATTATGCGGTGGGATATTGGTTGCCATACCAACAGCAATCCCAGATGAACCATTGACCAATAAATTAGGGAATTGAGTTGGCAACACCGCTGGCATGTGTTCATTGCCATCGTAATTCTCGACAAAATCAACCGTGTCTTTTTCCAAATCCGCCAATAAACTGTGCGCAATGCGCGCCATGCGAATTTCGGTATAACGCATCGCCGCCGGTGGATCACCATCTACTGACCCAAAATTACCTTGACCATCGATTAACATATGACGCATCGAAAATGGTTGTGCCATACGTACAATGGTGTCATAGACTGCACTGTCACTATGCGGATGGTATTTACCAATCACATCGCCGACGATCCGTGCTGATTTCTTATAGCCTTTATTCCAATCATTATTTAATTCATGCATCGCAAACAGTACGCGCCGATGCACTGGTTTTAAACCATCACGCACATCTGGTAGTGCACGACCAACGATCACACTCATCGCATAATCTAAATACGATTGACGTAATTCATCTTCAATACTGACTGGAATAACTTCACTGATTGACTCAGTCATAAATGCTATGTGACTCCATGTTGATGACTAAACGCGCTGCACTAATACTGTACAGTTTTTGCTAAATTGCGACAGATTTTACCACAATTTTTATCAAAACACCTACTTTAACCCTAAGCAACAGGCAATCTAACTCTCATTAAGGTGTATCGTTGTTAAACATTACCGGATTTTGTAAAAGATGGTGGTATACTGCGCAATGATTACCAACGTAAGTGTTATTTCAGGATGTCTAACTACAATAACATCGATGCAAGCGAAGTCGATAAATTCAATGCCATGGCACATCACTGGTGGGATCCCAACGGTGAGTGCAAACCATTACACGTGATCAATCCTGTGCGCATGGGATTCATCCAACAATATGTCAATTTATCCGGCAAGCAGGTATTAGACATTGGTTGTGGTGGCGGTATTCTAACAGAAAGTTTGGCTGCTGCTGGGGCAACGGTAATTGGCATCGATGCCAGTCATGATGTGATTCAAGTTGCTAAATTACACACACATGAAACAGGACAGCAAATCGATTATCAGGTTGCTAGCATTGAATCGTTTGCAGCAACGACTGATAAACAGTTCGACATTATCACCTGCATGGAATTATTAGAACACGTCCCTGATCCAAAGCAATTTATTCAGTCATTAAGTAGTTTATTAACAACCGATGGTCATTGTTTTTTATCGACGATTAACCGTACTCTATCTGCCTATGCTGGCGCAGTAATCGCTGCAGAATACATCTTACGTCTATTACCCAAACGTACCCATGATTATCAACGTTTTATCCGTCCAGCAGAATTGGGACAATGGCTACGTGAGACTGATCTTACTACACAACACATCAGCGGCATGCAATACAACCCATTTACTCATAACGCACGTTTATCTAGTAACGTCAGCATTAATTATTTAATGCACGCACAATATAATTAAGGTTGAGCATGCGTGGATGGTTATTTGATTTAGATGGCACACTGGTTGACACCGCATATGAATTAGCTGATGCATTTAATGCAACATTTCGTCAAAATCAATTACCGACTCAGCCAATTGCAAGATTACGCCCGCTTATTACTGAAGGCACTAACGCTATTTTGCAACACATCACTGGGATCACTGACAATAACCAATTGCAAACTCTACGTCAGTGTGTGCTTGATCACTACCAAACACATTTAGGTAAGCAATGCCAATTGTTTACTGGAATAGAAACCGTGTTAGATACGTTAGATAAACAACACATCCCTTGGGGTATTGTCACCAATAAATTACAACAATTTACTTATCCATTATTAGAAACATTACAGTTAGATACGCGTAGTCAATGCATTATCTGTGCTGATTCCTTACCCTACAAAAAACCGCATCCTGCGCCACTATTGCATGCAAGTGATCAATTAGATATCCCTGTTAGCCAATGTGTTTATATTGGTGATAGTTACACTGATATACAAGCCGCTATCGCAGCACACATGCAATCAATTGCTGTGCGTTATGGTTATCACCGTGATGACGATGACATTGATAGTTGGGGTGCAGATCATGTGATCGATGAAGCAACGGATTTGTTGGGGTTACTAAAAAATAGTTAAATAATGCTAATTGCAATACGTTAAAAAAATACCTAAACTATTGATCAGTATTATCGTGCTTTTCGTGCCTATCTCTCGACTAAATCATCAGCTTTACCTAAATCAGGTGCAAATTTTATGCGTTTATCCAGGGTTTGGTATCAAAGTATGGTTTGTTGATGTATTTACAGGCTGTAATTTTTCATCGGTATTCTGGCTCGATGGCTTAAAGTGACTACTACTGCAAACTACAACAGGCTCCCCTTCGATTTTTTCCTGTTGCTGTTGATTCTCTGATAAAGATTCAGGCTGTGGTGTTTGTAAAGTATTACTATTTTCGCAATTGATTCCATTTGCATGTTGACTACCTGCCCATGTCACTTTCTTCTTTACACCGCCACTACTGGTTTTTTTATTAGGAAAGGAAGCTGATTGTATGTTTTCACGCTGCGGCCTAAATTCATATGGTATATTTCTTTCTGTAGCTGGTACGATCTCTTCTACACATTGTTTTACCATTTCTGCAGCGAAACCTAAAAATGCTTCTTTGCTCTGATTTTCTTTAAAAAAAGTATCAGGATCTATGTCATGTCTTTCTAAAGCAAGAAAAATTTGATTTTCTGCATCCCAGCCTGTTCCAAAACAGTAAAGTCTTTTGAAAGATTCGGATGGAATTAATTTAAGTTGATTATATTCGTTCCAAGAAAGTTTCAATAATGTATCGAACGCTTTAAAATTTCTAGCCATGTGCTCTCGCGAGAGTGACCTATATGGTGGAAATAAAACACTATCAATGTTAATTACTACAAGTTGTATCATTACATTTACTTGATTTTTAGAAAAAGCAGGGTATTTCTTATGGTATGCAGTAGTTAGAATTTTTATATATTCTTTCTTATTTACATCGTTAGGATAATATAATTTCATATAAAATAACTCCTATCTATAACTTCGGATCACTAGATGAACTACCATCAGGCGGCAGATCATGACTGGACGATGAGCTACTACTACTAGACGAACTAGCAGGTTCAACAGAACTAAAATAACCAAATAAATTCTGATGCATGCTATTAGCACTAAATAAATTACTGCCGGGCAAACTATCAACGCTAACTTCTTGTAAGTGTAGTATTTTATACACGCTACTACACTTAAAATTTTCTATCCCCTCATAAACTTTTGCTCTAAAAGTTTCTAGATCTAGCATTTTCAGTGGATTGCGCGACACTCTTAGGTTATTCCAGCCTTGCTCGTCAAAGACTGATCTTAAGAAAGAATTAATTGCTGCGTCAACAAATTCTTTAGGCATCTTATTAAAATTTCTAAATGCGGCAAAAATAAAAGCAATATGCCTAGCAGATATGTAGAACAATTTATCATCACGAAGCTCTTTAGGCTCCCCTAATATTTTGAAATCTTCAAACTCTTCCGACTCCTCTGACTCTTCGAGTTTTTCTTGTTCTTTTGGCTTTTCTAATCCTTCCAATTCTTCTGCTTCTTCCAACTCTTCTAGACCTTCTGACTCTTCTGATCCTTCTGAAATTTCCGATTGTCCTGCTGATGCATCCGAACTCGATCCTTCTAAATCAATAATTTTAACACCCCGTATTTCTTCTAATATATCTTTTGTCACACCGGCTTCCGACGCTTCTTCTAATTGTTCTTGCCAATCCTGTTTATCAAGATATTCAGTTCCTTTCTTGCTTATCAGAAAAACTTTTCTATTACCTACATATTTGTAATCAAACAACCATTCTATAAATTGACCAAGTTTATCAGCATGTTGACTTAGATTAGATTGAAAGTTTGATATTACTGTTTGTAAGGAAACAACTCCCCCCGCATCACTAGTAACAACAATACCAAATTCCCTTTCCAAAGCCCTAATTAGTTTCCTGTCACTTCTAAATTCTACATAGCATTCATCTTGTTTCGCTTTATCAGCCGTATATATTATTGCTATTAATTGATTCAATGCTCTGATTGCCTGTTTAGCTTGTTTTTCTCTTTGGCCTGCTGGTGGTCGTATTTCTTTTTTCCCTTCTTTCTTTTGTTTCTCTTGTTTTTTTGACTTCTCGCTAAGTATTCTACTCTTAGGAAAAGCAATATCTTCTAATTGATTGATTTTAGAAATTACAATCCTTGCTGATTGCGAAATTTCTTTAGCTAATGCACCTTCCTCCTGCTCTTTAAGTGCTACATAAATCTTTTTCTTATGAAGGTTAAGACATTCTACCGAGCTTTTAAATTCGGCTTTTTTTCCAGATACTACAGTCACAACTTCTTCGTCTAAGCCTACTTCTGTAACATTTCTAAGAGCACTTGTTATATTTTTTCTTTTCTGTCTACTATGATTATAAGCCATCAATGCTGTATTTAATCTGGTTTTTAAACTAAAGATAGTTTCATCTTCTTGTAAAAAACAGTCAACTGTTTCCTGCAGCATTGCTGGAATCTCTTTTAACGGTGCATCATCCATTGCCGCAAGTATTAGTTCTGGAAAAATAGTATATGCAGTAGAGTGATCCCCTTTTTCTTTAGGAAGATTCCCCTGCGGTCGCTCTTCACCAATACCAAATTCAAGCTTTCCTTTGCTATTACGCTCGTACGTAATAAGTGGCTTAGGTTGAGTTCTACTTGCAACAGCTCTGGTAAGTGGAGAATCAGGAGAGTGCTGAATAGTCTCTGGAAAATTCATAGGTGGTGGAGTATTACTTGTAACTGACTGATTTACAGAAGGCGGGCTGCTTGTTGAACTCGATGATGGATCTGAGCTTGGTAACGCACTCAGTGATGAACTGCTGGAAGAAGACGAACTACTAGGGCCAGGAGCACTTTGAGGAGTAAACATGTCATCTAATTTCTTTTGGCTACCCTTGTTTTTATCTGTTTCCATTTTATTATTACCTCGTTTAATTATTTATTAATCAACAATAAATTTGTATTGTAACACATTAACTTTTCAGTAAAACATCAACATTTAAATTATTGAATCAACCATAATTTTAATACTAATCGAAATGAAACCAGAGCAAACATGTCAGATACAGTGTAGCTGTAAGCGAAGCCGGGAATCCATCTTTTTTATTATTATTTAATTGCCGCAAAGCGACTTCGACTATTATATTATCTACTGCCGCAAACGACGATGAGTCAATGCTGGGAATTCTTCACGCAAGGCATGTAGTTTAGTTAAGTTGATATCAGCATACACTACGCCTTCACCACTAGGTAACACATCGATAATGTGTCCCCACGGATCAATAATCATCGAATGACCGTAGGTTGCTCGTACCGGATTGTGTTGTCCCCATTGATTCGCTGCAACAATATAGGCTAAATTTTCAATAGCACGGGCTTGCAATAATGTCTGCCAATGGATTTTACCGGTTGTTTGAGTAAAGGCAGATGGCAACACAATCACTTCTACTTGTTGAGCCAACATTGCCCGAAATAATTCAGGGAAACGCAAGTCATAACACACTGCCAAACCCATACACGCAAACGGCGTGGTAAGAGTAATAATTTCATGTCCTGCTTTAGTAGTTTGCGATTCGCGATAAACTTCTTTACCTTGACTCACTTGCACATCAAACAAATGAATTTTGTCATAACGCGCCGCAACATTGCCTTGCGGATCATACACCAACGTTGTCGCAAATACTTTATTGTCCTCGTCACTTTTAATTGGAATGGTACCGGCGACGATCCAACACTGTAATTGGCGTGCTTGTTCATGTAAAAAGGTTTGAATAACACCATCATTGTAAGGTTCTGCAACAGATAATTTATCTTGATCAGTTTCACCCAATAATGCGAAATTCTCTGGAAGCACAATGCAACTAGCACCTTGTTCAGCTGCTGGGTGTAGCAAACGTTTAGCCGTTGCCAAATTAGCATCACGCTGATTGGTGCTAGTCATTTGAATGGCGGCGATCCGTGCCATGGATTATCCTTAAGTTATTTAAACTAAAAACTGGATTCTGGACTCACTCATTGCATTCGTTCTCCAGAATGACGAGCTCTTAAGTAAAATCGTTAAATATTGTATTACTTTGCAAGCTCCAACAATAGACTATTTAAGCGTTTCACAAACTCAGCCGGATCACGTAAAGCGCCACCTTCAGCAAGAATGGCTTGTTGAAACAAAATATGTGTCCAATCAGCAAAACGAGCATCATCTTGCTCATCACGTAACCGTGCAATTAATGTATGATCTGGATTGATTTCAAAGATTGGCTTGGCTTCAGGGACTTCTTGCCCTGCTGCTTTTAAAATCCGTTCCATTTGCCCACCCAAATCATGTTCATCGGCAACAATACATGCTGGTGATGTGGTTAAACGGTGAGTTAAACGCACGTCTTTAATGCTATCAGCTAACACTTCCTTAATTTGTTTTAACATACTGTCATAGGTTTTTTGCTGCTCTTCCTGCTCGCGTTTAGTCTCTTCGTCTTTATCTTTATCGTCCAAATCAAGACTACCCTTGGCAACAGACTGCAATTGCTTGCCGTCAAATTCAATCAAGTGCGCAACAACCCACTCATCAATTTTGTCAGTCAACAATAAAACTTCAATGCCCTTTTCTTGGAAAATTTCTAAATGAGGACTACTTTTAGCAGCATTATAGGTATCTGCTGTCACGTAATAAATTTTATCTTGATCAGATTGCATACGGCCAATGTAATCTTGCAAACTCACCGTTTGTGACTCATCATCATTGTGGGTAGAGGCAAAGCGTAATAAGCCTGCAATCGTATCTTTCTGACTAAAGTCTTCAACCACCCCTTCTTTTAAGACATTACCAAATTCTTTCCAAACTGTGGCATATTTTTCCTTATCATTATCAGCCAATTTGGTTAACATTGATAATGCACGTTTAGTCAATGCACTACGCATATTATTAACGCGCTTATCTTCTTGTAGAATTTCACGCGACACATTTAATGGCAAATCTTTACTGTCAACGACCCCTTTAATGAAACGTAAATATAACGGTAAAAACTGTTTAGCATCATCCATAATAAATACGCGTTGAACATACAGCTTTAATCCATGTGGTACATCGCGATTCCATAAATCAAACGGTGCGCGCTTGGGAATATATAACAAACTGGTGTATTCGAGCTTACCTTCGACTTTATTATGTGACCATACCAGTGGATCTTCAAAATCATGCGAAATATGTTTATAAAATTCGATGTAATCATCGTTTTTTATATCACTTTTATCACGTACCCATAACGCTTTGGCTTGGTTAACGGTCTCTTCTTCATATTGTTTAATCAGTTTATCGCTGTCTTTATCATCCTTATCATCTTGATCAGTAACTTTTTCTTTTAGCATGATAATCGGTGTAGCGATGTGATCAGAATATTTTTTAATGATCCCACGTAAACGAAAATCATCTAAGAATTCATCTTCGCCTTCTTTTAAATGTAAAATAACATCGGTACCACAACTTGGCTTACGTGCTGCTTCAATAGTATATTGACTATCTCCACGAGACTCCCAACACGCTGAATCCTCAATACCGGTGTTATGGCGACGAGAGATCACGCTGACTTTATCTGCCACAATAAATGCTGAATAAAATCCAACACCAAATTGACCGATCATTTGCGAATCTTTGACTTGATCGCCAGTAAGATTTTCTAAAAATTGACGAGTACCTGATTTAGCAATTGTGCCTAAATTCTCACGTAATTCATCGACAGTCATGCCAATACCGCTATCGGCAATGGTGATGGTTCTGGCGTCTTTATCGAATGTGACTTTAATGTTGACGTTGGCATCAAGTACTGTCATTCGTAGTTTATCTGCCGCATCAGCCGCGTTGGAAATTAATTCACGTAAAAAGATTTCTTTATTGCTGTACAGTGAATTGATCATCAACTGTAATAATTGATCAACTTCGGTTTCAAAACGGTAAGTTTGTTTTTGTGCAGTATCAGCCATTGATCATCTCTCCTCGTTTGTTATGCCTAATGTGCTGGTTAACAGATGGGGATATTACCCTGATTTTCAAGGTGTTGCATTAGCTTAAGCAATTTACCTTACAAGATCAATAAGGTAATAACGTCAGATTATACCGAATAACAAATTGGACTAGCGCTAACTTATTGAAAATAACGCAAATCCAATGTTATGGTGTGCTACGCAGATACAGTAGCTAGATTAACTTCATGGAGGATAACCATGGTCATACGCAATACAACTGATCGTTATGGCAGCGTCAAAGGATACTGTATTGATACGCATGTTTAGCAGTAAATTTTAATACGTGTTGTAACTACTCATAGCAATCGTACTGAAAAAATTGTTTTTCTCTTGCGGCCGTCAAGCCGCGGAATGACGGAGTGTCAGAGAAAACATTTATTCTTCGAAGATATTATCACCAGTTAAGCCATGCGCTTCCATAACTTCACGCAATTGACGCAAGGCTTCGACTTGAATTTGACGTACACGTTCACGAGTCAAACCAATCTCGCGCCCAACTTCTTCTAGTGTAGCACGTTCATGGCCTTTTAATCCAAAACGTCTGGCCAATACTTCTTGATGTTTTTCAGATAATTCACCCAACCAATGGTCGATCTGAGTTGCTAAATTGTCATCGATTAGCGCATCAGCCGGATCAACATTATTGTTATCTGCCAAGGTATCTAACAATGATTTACCAGAATCATGACCAATTGATACATCAACTGAGGCGATCCGTTCATTTAGTCCAAGCATGCGTTTGACATCGGCTAATGGTTTGTCAACATGGTTAGCAATTTCTTCTTCAGTCGGCTCATGATCTAAATCTTGGGTTAATTCACGTGCCGCACGCAGGTATACATTCAATTCTTTGACAACATGGATCGGTAAACGAATGGTACGCGTTTGATTCATGATTGCACGCTCAATGGTCTGGCGAATCCACCAGGTAGCATAGGTTGAAAAACGAAAACCACGTTCCGGATCAAATTTTTCAACTGCGCGGATTAAGCCTAAATTACCTTCCTCAATTAAATCTAACAATGCTAAGCCGCGGTTTACATAGCGCCTGGCAATTTTTACCACTAAACGCAAATTACTTTCAATCATGCGTTTGCGTGCTGCATCATCACCTTTTAATGCTAAGCGTGCAAATTTAACTTCTTCTTCTGCAGATAATAACGGCGAAAAACCGATTTCGCCTAAATATAATTGAGTGGCATCAAATGTCGTGCGTCGACTGTCATCAGAGCGCGATGTGCTGGTTTTTTTCTTAGCCGTTTTACTGACCCCTTTCTTGGCCACCTTTTTCTTAGCGGTTTTACCGGCCGTTTTCTTCACAGCTTTGCTAGGCCTCCTTTCCTGCTCGCTCAACGTTGTGTTCCTCCATCAACTTGCGTTGCTAGCTTTCAGATTCATCATATCATGTCATGCTTTTGGTAAATACCGCAATGGATTCACCGGTTTACCTTGTTTACGGATTTCAAAATGCAATTGTACACGTCTGGCATCACTACTGCCCATCTGAGCAATTTTTTGACCCGCTTTAACCATCTGCCCTTCTTTCACTAACAGTTTATCATTATGTGCATAGGCACTCAGGTACGCCGTATTATGTTTGATGATCACCAATCGCCCATAACCACGCAATCCATTGCCACAATATACAACTTTTCCAGCTGCAGCCGCATTAACCGATTGACCACGTTTACCAGCAATATCAATTCCTTTATTACTGGCATTACCTTTATTAGAGTAAGTCTTAATGACTTTACCATGTGCTGGCCACTGCCAACGAACAGCAGCAACATAGCGAGTTGATGTTGGCTTTGGATGTGACTTAGCAATGGGTTTAGTGACTGTCTTGTTGGAGGTGGGCACAGATTGTCGAGTTGTTGATCGCGCAGGTGACGCTGCGCTTACACGATTGACTATTGGTTTATCAGCATCCCCACCTGCTTTTAAACGCAATTGTTGCCCAACGCGTAAGGTATACGGTTCAGTCAACTGATTTAACGTAGCCAGATCATTGTAATCCAGAGAAAAACGCCAAGCGATTGAATACAGGGTATCCCCAGCACGTACCCGGTAATCACGTAACGCGCTATTACTTGATTGCGCTGCTACGCCATCGACAACTGGTGCCGGCACAGTCGACGATAAATCGGATTGATTAGCACATCCAATTAGAAATATAGTTGCTACAAAAATAAATAAATAGTTTCGTTTCATAATAATCTTGTTGAATTATATAATCAGTATTATTGCACTGGATCAGACAGTGTTTGTAGCCACTTTGATACGGCTTCAAAACTATTAAAATCGGTTAAATCAATTTTTAATGGGGTAATTGAAACACGCTGATCACTAACAGCATAAAAATCGGTACCCGGACCTGCATCTTCTTCGGCACCAGCAGGGCCTACCCAAAATATTTCATTGCCACGTGGATCAGTTTGCCGAATTGTTGGTTCAGCACAGTGACGTGTACCTAAACGCGTCACGTCAAACCCTTTAATACGATCAATTGGTACATCAGGCACGTTAACATTGAGTAACATATTACGTGGTAATTGGGCTACTCCTGTTTTCAATTGTTCAACCATCTGTTTAGTGATTTGGGCAGCCGTTTTATAATGTTCGCAGCGATCACCTACCAGAGAAACGGCAATCGCTGGCAATCCTAAAAACCGACCTTCGGTTGCCGCCGCAACCGTGCCCGAATACAACACATCATCCCCTAAATTAGAGCCTTCATTAATCCCTGAAATCACCATATCAGGTGGTTTATCTAATAAACCCGTTAAGGCAACGTGGACACAGTCTGTCGGTGTGCCTTCTACACTGATAAAACCATTATCAACTTTGCGTGCTCGTAATGGCCTATCTAAGGTAAGTGAATTGCTGGCACCACTGCGATTGCGATCTGGGGCCACAACAATCACATCAGCAATGGATTTTAATGCATTAACCAACGCGGCAAGTCCTTTGGCATACACCCCATCATCATTGCTGATCAAAATTTTCATGTTATTCATCCACTACCATGCTTTAACTGTTAATTTGTTGTAATTTCTCAGGCACCATTAAGTAAAACGCCATCTTTGGTGGTTTTTGCCAGAAAATGTAAACAAAAAATGCTCATGTATGCCCAATACACTGCGCTTTTTTGTTTACATTTTCTGACAACCCCCACTCAAAGCTGACGTTTTTTGGTAACGTAACGATCGGCTAAGTAGTTACAATTTGTTAACACTATACCGGCAATTTTCTATCTAAGTCAATGAGATAAATACGTCGAGCTAACACCAAAAAAATTCCAAACTTGGGCTCACTAAGCATGATATAATGGCGCGCCAATTATCACTTCGACTATTTTATAGCCACTTTGTTGGGGCATAAATGGTAATCACATTTAGGGGATCGCAGATGACAGTGTCCACACAAGCAGCTCAGTTATTTAACGGATTTTCCAAATTAAATCGACGTGAACGCTTGGCAAAATTGGTTGAAATGGGCGCACTCACTGCAGATGATGTGACGTTTTTAAATATGAGTACTGGATTGAATCCAGAATTGGCTGAAACATTCATAGAAAATGTCATCGGTTATTTTCAATTACCGCTTGGCGTAGCCACCCATTTTCAGATCGATGGTTGTTACCGTGCTATTCCAATGGCCGTTGAAGAAACCTCTATTATCGCTGCTGCCAGCAAAACTGCGAAATGGATCAATAAACAAGGTGGCACTATCACCACATCTGTCAGCGGCAGCGGCACCATTGGTCAAATTCAATTACAGCGTGTTGCCGATCCAGATGCATTTGAACAAACTATTGTGCGCAATAAAGCTTTCTTAATCCACACAGCCAATCAAGACATTGCAGCAGGATTAGTACGCCGTGGTGGTGGCATGCGCGATATTCAAGTGCGTCGGGCCACTCGACCTGATGGTGATCAAATGATTATTTGTCATGTGATTGTCGATACCTGCGATGCCATGGGTGCCAATATTGTTACGCAACTGTGTGAATTTTTGAAAACCCCCATTTATGACTTAACTCAACAACACGCCGACATTGCAATTATTTCTAATCTACCAGATTGCAAATTAACGCATTGTGAAATCCGTGTCCCGGGACTAGAAACTGATTTCATCAACGGCATTGTTGAAGCATCGTTGTTCGCCGAGTGTGATCCATATCGAGCAGCGACTCACAATAAAGGCGTATTAAACGGTATTGATCCTGTGTTAATCGCTACGGGTAACGATTGGCGTGCGGTTGAAGCTGCCGTTCACACTTACGCAACGCGCGATGGTCAATATCGCGCAATCTCTCAATGGCATCAAGAAGATGATGATACATTAGTTGGTAAATTTGCAGCACCGTTACCGGTTGCTACCGTTGGTGGTGTTACTCGTTTGCACCCAACCGCTAAATTAGGATTACGTTTGCTAGGTGTAAAACACGCTGATGAATTATCACGCATCATTTCAGCAGTAGGTTTGGTGCAAAACTTAGGAGCATTAACTGCCTTATCTACCGTTGGGCTCACCCAAGGCCATATGCGTTTACACATTAGTAACTTAACCATCGAAGCTGGAGCAAAAGGGGCTGAAATTCCATTAGTGAAAAAACGCTTAGAAGAAGTATTGGCATTGCGCAAACGTATCTCATTATCGCATGCTATTGATGTCTTAAAAGAATTACGTCAACGTGCCAATACAAATCCTTCATTAGTCAATCAACATAACACTAACGATTAATGTCAACCATATCATCACCAGCATTAACTACGCATTGTTTCAGCGTTCCCAGCAAAACATTTTTGCTAGGCGAATATGCCGTACTCGCTAAACATCCCGCTATGCTAATTAACACAGTCCCACGTTTTTCATTATTACTCACCCAACTTCGCGATCACACTGCACCTTGCGAATATAATCATGTTGATAAGAATGGTGCTGTTGGAAAACTGTGTGAGTTGATCAGTCAGCAATGCCAGGGATATCAATTTTCATTTGTCGATCCACATCAAGGTATTGGAGGTTTTGGCGCATCGTCCGCACAATATGGATTATTGTTTGCAGCGTATTACCATATTACTCAACAAACCATGCAACCTGATATCTGTTTAACCCATTATCTCAACCATAGTCACACCCTAGGACAGTCACCCAGTGGCGCTGATTTGATGGCACAGTTACATGGACAAATCAGTATTGTTGATCCAAATACCAATCAATGTACCCCAATCACATGGCCTTGGCCTGATGTGCACTGTGTATTACTACGCACTCAACATAAAGTCGCTACTCATCAACATTTAGCTAACTTAACAACATTCCCAGCACAACAATTAGGTGACTTGAGCATGGCTGGGATCAAGGCGTTACAACAGCACGATCAGATCAGTTTCATTGATACGATTCAAGCAACAGCAGCCTGTCTACAACACGCCCAACTAACTCATATAAACACATCACAACTATTAACACGTTTAGCAGATTGTCCGTTTGTATTAGCTGCTAAAGGGTGCGGTGCACTGGGTGCCGATGTGATATTAGCCATTGTGCCCACTGATAGTATTGCATTATTAAAAACATGGATATGCACATTACCCCTGACGTATAGTAGTGACACTAGACAATTGTCTGAGGGATTGTCTATGGCAATAACTAACAATAGAGAAATATGTACATGACTTGGCGACACACTGCTCCAGCTAATTTGGCATTGATTAAATACATGGGAAAATACGATCATCAACACAATGTTGCTAGCAATTGTTCGTTATCGTATACATTGCCACAATTAACGACTACCGTTGACATTGATACACATGATGGTGATACCGACACATGGGCACCATTGGTTGATGATAACGCGTGGCCATTTACGTTATCTGAACACGGAATCAAACGGTTTTTAGCCCACCTTGCACGGATGAAAGCAGCATTTAATTATCGTAGCCATTTACAGGTACGCTCTTGCAACAACTTCCCAGCCGATTGCGGATTAGCCAGTTCAGCTTCGAGTTTTGCTGCATTAACCTTATGTGCAAACGTCGCGTTAAGTGACTTAACTCAACAAGCGCCGCTGTCAATCACACAATTAGCCACGTTAAGTCGACAGGGGTCTGGATCATCATGCCGTTCATTGTTTTCACCATGGTGTATTTGGAATGAGGATCATGTTACAACCATTTCAGAATTGGCTGCCCCACATCCTTACCATCAACTACAACATCACGTGATCATTGTTGCTGCAACTAAAAAAACGGTCGCAACCAGTGATGCCCATCGACAGGTAAGCACTAGTCTATTATTCAATGAGCGCACCACCCGTGCCAAACAACGTCAAGACACCTTGTTAACCGCATTGATCACCCAACAATGGCAACACTGTTATGAAATAGCCTGGCAAGAATTCTGGGATATGCATGCCTTATTTGCTACATCAACGCCACCATTTGGATACATGACAGCAGATTCATTATCCGTATTACATTATTTACAAACACATTGGCAACAACATCACGATGGCCCCATTATCACCATGGATGCTGGTGCTAATGTGCATGTGTTATGGCGTACCGATCAACATGCTCAAGCTCAACTGTGCAATACAACCCTACAAGCGCGAGGTTACCGTGTTATCTGATTGCACGATAACAACTTGCGCCAAATTTGTTGTTGCTGGTGAACATGCCGTATTGCGTAATTGTTCTGCACTGGCATATCCATTACCATCATTGCAATTATCATTAACCTATCAACAACAATCTTCTCCGTTACATGCCACCTTTACTGGCAAACACGGCGACACATTGCAATTATTGTTTTGGGGGACATTGGAAAACGCATTGCAGTATGTGGGTAAATCACTAACTGAATTACACGGGCAATTCACCGTACACACTGACATTCCAATAGGCGTTAATTTAGGTGCCTCAGCAGCATTATGTGTTGCACTAACAAAATGGATCTGTGCTCAACATTGGATTGATGCAAACCACACTACACTCGCTAAATTTGCTACACACCTTGAACATTTATTTCACGGTGAAAGCAGCGGCATGGATATCGCGACGATACTGGCTGAACAACCGATCTTATTTACTCGTAATGCACAACCACAATGGCAACCTGTGCAAACAACTTGGCAACCGCATTGGTATTTATCATCTTGTGGACAACGCGGGATCACTGCTGACAGTATTCAGCAAGTCAAACAACTGCATTTACAGGATCCCAAACACGCTGCAGCTATCGATGCTTTAATGCAAAAGAGTGTTACTCAAGCTTACCAAGCGTTGCAATTATCCGAAGCACAAGGCTTTAGCCAGTTATGCGACGCCATGCAACACGCTGCTGATTGTTTTAAGCAATGGCAATTGATCCCAGATGGATTAGCCAACCATATGGATTGGCTAATGAAACAAGGTGCCAGTGCAGTGAAGCCTACTGGAGCAGGCAATGGTGGCTATGTATTGAGTTTATGGCAACAACCACCTACTGACGAGACAGCTGATTTGCTATTGCCAGTGACAAAAATGGATTAATTTAGAACGGATTCTTTGCAAAACTGCATCTTATGACTTAAGTCATAGGTTCGCTTTTTGTACACGCTCAATGCTAGAATTCACGTGTTCCAAGATAACTGTGCTCTTACCTAGGGGGACTTATGGAAACACCACCTACTATCTCTGCCATTAGAGTGACATCTGGCCGTGACATTGGTATGTTGGTTAAAGCGAAACGTAAACAACAACCCAAGCTCACTCAGGCTATATTAGCGAAAGGCGCCGGTGTTGGGATCCGTTTTATTTCAGATTTAGAAAATGGTAAAGCGACCGTGCAATTAGATAAGATGATGAGAGTACTGGCGTACTTAAATATTACATTATATATCCATTAATAATAAGAGATGTCACTATTCATGTTTTCGGGGATCACACAAGGCTGCTTTGCGGTTGTTACGGTGCAACAACAACCTGATCATACGCAATATCAAATCAGTGTGCCAACAGCATTAACTACAGGATTAACTCTAGGTGCAAGCATCGCCGTTGATGGGGTCTGTCAAACGCTAATTCAACAACAACCATCATCTGTTGATGATGCTCATCAATTACTAACCTTTCAAGCTATCACAGAAACGTTAAACAACACTACACTGAATGAATTACACGTCGACCGTTTAATCAGCATAGAACGCTCGTTGCGTTTTGGTGATGAAATTGGTGGGCATTTACTATCAGGTCATGTGCATGGAGTTGGTACTGTGCATAATATCATTAATACGCCAACTCAATACGATTTACATATTCATGTTCCACAAGCTTGGCTACCCTATATTGTTGCTAAAGGCTTTATTGGCTTAAATGGATCGAGTTTAACGGTTGTTGATGTGGACCATTCACAATCAACGTTTAGTGTGTCTCTTATCCCAGAAACGTTGAAACGCACACGTTTTGCTGACCGCCAAGTGGGTGATCGACTGAATGTCGAACTCGATCAACAAACGCGTACTATTGTTGATACAGTGACGCGTATTTTAAAAATAAATCTTGTACCACTGATTGACACTACGATCCATTAGCGATTGTCGTTATCAACTGATCGTTAAATTGTTTATCTTTGATTTTAATCTTGCTCTCTTTCAGCAAATTCGCTAAGAATTGTTCGTAATCATAACTTGCCATCATTTGCATCAATTGTTGTTGATAACGTAAGCGCGCCATGGCATCCTTTTCAATCTTTTTAGTTAATTTGCCGGGATGTACAGCATTTACTCGAACTAATACATAATCCCCAGATGGCAGCGTAATACCGCCATAGCTTGGTTGTTGTGAGGTTGGAGGTGGCAATGTAAATGCATAATCAGCAATGGCAGGTGTCACCTTCTGACTATTGCGGTTAATACTAGCTGCTTTCCACGCAACATGCATGTTAGTCAATTCAGTTGTTTTTACCCCATTGCCCAACTTAGTCAGCATTGGTTTGCCGATTGCTTGCGCACGCGCTGCACTACTTTGTTTAATCAGAGTTTGTTTAATGCTTTGATGTACATCCGCCAACGGACGCACTTGTTTTGGAGTGTGTTTTATTACTCGCAATACGATCACCGACTTGGCATCAAGAGCAATCACATCACTATTATTACTGTTGATTAGCACATCATTACTAAATGCGGCATTAACCACACGTTTATTCGCAGCAATGCCGGTCTTTGCCCCAGCACGAGTAAAGGTATCGCTTTGTTGGATCGGTAAATTCAATTGTTGGCTTGCTTTAGTCAAACTATCTGGATTTTCATAGGTAATGCTAGCCAATAATTCACTGTCATTGGCAAACAACGTTTCTGCTTTTTGCTGGGTTAACAGTGTTTTAATTCGTGCTTTCACTTTAGCAAACGGTTGCACAACAGCGGGTTTGACACTGAGTAATTTAATAATCTCATAACCATATTGCGTCTTAATTGGATCAGCAACCTTTCCTGGCTTTAACCCAGACACGGCTGCATCAAATTTAGCACCTAATACGCCAAGTGCATAGCCGACTAACACACCGCCTTTATTTGCAGTTAATCCATCTTGAGAATAGCGTTTAGCCAATTTAGTAAAGTTGGCACCTTGGCGCAATTGACTGACTATCTGATCAGCTTGTTGTTTCACTTGTTGGGTTGCTTGCTCGTTAGCATCAGCTGGAACACTCAATAATATATGCGCCACGTGCCAAGTCGGTGACGTAGTATATTGTTCACGATGTGTTTGGTAATACTCTTCAAGATCGTGATTAGTTAGCTGAATGGGTTTGGCTAATTTATCGATGGACAGCGTAATATAGGCAATACGCACTCGCTCTGGCACACTAAAATTTTCTTGATGCTGCTGATAATACTGTGCAATATCAGCATCATTAACCTTAATCTTTTTGGCAAACTGTTTTGCTGAAATGGTTGCGTAATGGATATCACGTGTCTGCAATCCTAGCCCAATAAATTCATCTAATTCATTTGGCAAAATAAACGTACTGTCTTCAAATGTCGCGCGCAATTGCTGGTTAACAAATTGGGTTTTAATCTGTTGTAAAAATGCTGCTGGACTAATGCCTTGGACACTTAACGCATTTAGAAAACGTTGCTGAGAAAATTGTCCCTCTTGTTGAAAGGCAGGAATTTGCGCGATAACGGCATTTATCTGTACATCAGATGCCATTAAGCCCAGTTTGGTTAATTGCTGATACATGACTTGTTCAAGTAACAAGGTATTTAAGGCTTGCTGCCATAATTTGCGATCAGATGATGCGCTATTGTCACCCTCTTCAAGCGTTGCCTGTTGATTGCGTTGTAAGTGTTGATATTGTTGGTTTAATTGTTCACGACTGACTTCATGACCATTCACTGTGGCCACAACATCCGATTGACCTAGGTGAAAATAACTGGAAAATCCCCATACAACAAATGCCAAACACAGCACAATAATAATTGTCCATGCAATCCACCCTTGTGATTTATCACGAATGCTTTGCAGCATATGCTTTCCCCGTTATGTAAATTAAATTGACGTTGATTTACTTTAGCTTTTTAAAAGCTCTAAAGATTAATTAAACAATAATTACACCATTAAACGTGTGTTAGCGTTAACATTGACGCGACAGTATACCGTGCTTTTTTAGTAAATTCGAGCTAATCATGCACACTCACGATGCAGTTTTACAAACTGAACTATACTGTTAACTGTGTGCAGGACTGATCCCATGCGTTCTACCCCCCAGGCTGAAAATCAGCCAAGTATTAGATCGGTTACTGTCCATGACAAGAGGGTGATCTAACGATCGCCCTTTTTTATTGGGTATCTGGGATAAATCTTAGTAAAGTTGCTTAATGCCAATAAATTACTAATTTAGTTTAAAATTGTACCAAGATTGACACGATGCTCAACTTTTTAGGGAAATGCAAATACCCGCTAAATGCAATTTAAACCTTATACTTCCAACCACGACTACTATAGATTAAATAACACCAGAATATTCTACTGTAAATGTTGTTTCTGGCATTCCAGCATGATGCTCTACTGGTAAATTTTCTTCTTTCAAATGCCAAATTGATGGTTGCGGTATAAATCTATCAAGCCACTCACGTTCTGGTTCTGATAACGGTTTCTCTTGTGTTGTATCGGGCAAATACACCACCGCTTTTGCTTTGTTAACATCCCCATCTTCTTCACCCTTAACTTCAACTTCCTCAACAGTTAATCCATATTTATTGATTAAAAAATAATCCATTAAAAAATTAGCATAATCTTCTTGATCCTCCCCTTGCTGTAATAACAAAGTACCCAGCACAATGATGGGATCAATATCTTTGATATAAACAGCCAAGTTACTGGTACTATCTTGCCTTTGTTGCCAATTTGTTTTTCTATATTGTTGATAACAACAATCAATAAATGGTAAGTTTTCTCATCATTAGGTAATTTTTTTGCAGAATCAGCTTTCATTAAACTTGAAAAGCCCAAAAAGCAATCAAATGGATCTTCAGTTAATATTTTATGAAGATAATCAACATATTGCTGTGAAAAATAAGGCAATAAGTCAAGTAATAGTGGCATGACAACATCAAATAACCACGGATCATAAAAAGTGCCTTTTGCAACATGCACTGAAAAGAGTGATTTTAATACCAAATACATTTTATCTGTACTAGTTTCAAGTTTAACCAACGCCATAATATAGTTTTTTATTGATTCTTTACAATTCCATCTATTATTAGATTCAATTTTTCTTATAACAAAATCACTGACCTTTTCTATCCATCCTTCTTTGTATTGCAACATTTCTTTCGCTTGTAGATTTTTTTCTATCAATGTTGGAATAACATCCAATAAATTTCCTATAATATTAAAGTTATCATTATTTTCAGCATAATTAAGTGAAAAAATAATGTCTATATATTTTTCAAACTCAAATTGATTTCTGCACACTTGAATAAAACCAATATAATAAAATGTAAATCCCCAATTCGGATTTGGAGATAATTGCATGATTCTATCAATCCATTCATATTTTTTTTCTTTAAAAATAAAAGCAAAAAATCGTCTTTTTTCCACTATGGTTGCTTCTTGCTGAAAATGTTGAACAAAGTGGTTAAAAC
Organism: Gammaproteobacteria bacterium; assembly: GCA_965116795.1. Taxonomy (GTDB): domain Bacteria; phylum Pseudomonadota; class Gammaproteobacteria; order JAJFKG01; family JAJFKG01; genus JAJNDI01. Next base: position 1,939,233 of record OZ220716.1, on the reverse strand, counting down.
AACCATCTGAAAAATTCTGGTTTATGATCCAAGAAATTCTTTTTTTATATAAATTATTTTTGAATATCCCTTCAATTAATCGGAGAATACTACGGTAACCCTCCCATAAAATAGACCTGTTTATAAGTAGAATATTCTGATAATTTATTACTCATCAGGAGATTTTGCGATGAAGAAAAGTAAATTGAGCACGACCCAAATAGTAACGATGTTGTCGGAAGGAGAAGCGGGATTATCGGCAGGGGATTTATGCCGCAAATATCAGATTTCGTCTGCGACCTATTATAAGTTAAGAAGTCAATATGCGGGTATGAGTGTGTCTGAGCTAAAACGCTTAAAGGAACTAGAGGCAGAGAATCAGCGATTAAAAGCGATGTATGCTGATATTAGCTTGGAACATAAGATATTAAAAGAGGTACTTGAAAAAAAGTATCCAGAGCTGCTAGACGAGAATTAGTCAGTGCAATTTGCCAGAGATATTCATTGAGTATTAATCGCAGTTGCCAACTGATGTCTATCAGCAAGACAGGGTATTACTACAAGAGCAAGAAGCATACATCAGATGGAGAAATATTATCTTATTTGCTTAATTTAACAGACAAGTATACACGTTGGGGATTTGACAAGATGATGTTGAAAGTTAAACAAGAGCAAAGAGGTTGGAACCATAAACGTGTTTATCGAGTTTACCGTGAACATGGGTTAAATATTAGGATAAAGCCTCGTAAACGATTAGCCAAAGGAGAAGCAAAGATGTTGTTGCAACCTATTGCCAGGAATATCTGTTGGTCGATTGATTTTATGTCAGATGCATTAGCATGTGGCACTAAGTTTAGAACGTTTAATGTTATTGATGATTATAACCGTGAATGTTTGCTGATTGAGGCAAGTTATTCTTTTCCAGCCAAGCGAGTAACGCAATTGCTTGACCAAGTTGCCATAACCCAAGGTTATCCAACAATGATACGTGTTGACCACGGGCCAGAATTTGAGTCTTATCATTTCAAGGAGTGGGCTAAGCAACATCACATATTGCTTCACTTCATTCAGCCTGGCAAGCCAGCACAAAATGGATTTATTGAGCGTTTTAACCGTACGTATCGTGAAGATGTATTGGACATGAACTTGTTTAGAAATTTTAATGAAGTCAGAAAAATTACTCAGCAGTGGATCAACTGCTACAACCAAGATAGGCCACATGAATCGTTGGCTGGACTGTCTCCTGTGCAGTTCAGACAATACCGGAAACAAATCACAGGCAATGAGAAATTTTCTACTGTAGACTAGTTTTATAAATGGGGGGTTTACAGTTCTTTCCTCACAATTAGCCTCAGTTCTTAACAGAGTCTGCTATTTTTAGAAGTACTCAAGATGATTGTACAAATTCAGATGCGTTCACCCTTAGATGACAACCTAGGAAATTCCTTGCACTTTGTAACTTTATAGGTTATAAGGCTATCTGAGTTTTTGTTACTCTTGTCTGAAATGATGTTACTAGTGATAGTATGCCCCTGATAAAAGGGTATCTGAAGATCTTCTATATTGTTGATCCTAAGCGTTAACGTTTGAATAAGAGTGAAATGGTGAGCTGCGTAGTGCAACTGACTGAATAAATGCTCTTTAACTAACAATCTAAACGCTAAAGGAAAATATCATGGCAAACGGTATAGTAAAATTTTTCAACACGGCCAAGGGCTATGGCTTCATCGCTCCTGATGATGGCTCAAAAGACATCTTTGTTCATATCAGCGCATTAGAAAAAGCTGGTCTACGTCAACTGAATGATGGACAAAAAGTCTCTTACCAAATAGAGACTAATAATGGCAAGACTTCTGCCGTAGATATTCAGCTACAAGACGGCTAATATCACTCATCCAATTCTAATTGCTCAAAGCAGATTACGCCGTCATTTGTGTGTGGCATTTGGCGTGCGTTTATCTGTGACAAGGGGATAAACATGAAAACATTTCAAGAAATGGGGCTTCCGGAAACCCTGATACATACTTTGCAGCATATGCAATTCAATGAACCAACCCCTATTCAGGCTAAGGTCATTCCTCTGGCATTGCAAGGCAAAGATATATTGGGATCAGCGCAAACTGGAACGGGTAAAACCGGTGCCTTTGGTATCCCACTTGTTGCAAAACTGTTATCCAACCCCCTTGCTTCTGCGCTAGTGATGACACCGACGCGTGAGCTTGCCACACAGGTGATGAGCCAATTACAAGCCATGCTGGGTAAGAAATCAAAGATCAAATCGGCTTTACTAATTGGTGGTCAATCTATGCCGAAGCAGTTTGCTCAGCTTCGTAATCATCCACGCGTTATTGTGGGCACACCCGGACGTATTAATGATCACCTCAAGCGTGGCACTTTGAAGCTTCATGATACTGATTTTCTGGTACTGGATGAAACAGATCGAATGTTGGACATGGGTTTTACCATCCAAATTGAGAATGTAATGAAATATATGGCTGCTAAACGTCAGACATTGTTATTTTCAGCTACGTTGCCGAAAAATATTGTGCGAATTGCTGAAAAATATCTAAATAAGGCTGTCCGTGTTGCTGTGAGTGCAACGTCAGCACCCGCCGCCAATATCAAACAAGATATTCTGCGAATTAGTGAAGCAGATAAATACCCCAACTTGCTCTCTCAGCTCGAGAAGCGAGCAGGCTCGATTATTGTATTTGTAAAAACAAAATATGGTACCGAAAAAATGGCTGCCAAACTCTCGAAGGATGGCCACAGCGCTGATGCTATTCACGGTAATCTTCGTCAAAACAAGCGTGATCGAGTGATGGCTGCCTTCCGCAATAAAAAATACCGCATTCTTGTTGCAACTGATGTTGCAGCTCGTGGTTTGGATATTCCTCATATCAAGCACGTCATCAATTATGACCTACCTCAATCTGCAGAAGATTATATTCACCGCATTGGTCGTACAGCCAGAGCTGGAGCAGAGGGCTCTGCCCTGAACCTCGTAACACCTTCCGACAAAATGAAATGGAATACAATTTGTCGGCTGCTTAACCCAGATGCACCAGCAAAAAAATTAAGCAAACCAAAGCGTAATAGCAAAAAATCAAATAAGTTCAGAGGCAACCACAAACCTTTTGACCAAAAGCCAAGTCGAAAAGTCGCTTAAACTGCTTCCTTCAAGGTTATTAGCTTCTGTTACAAGTAACGCCATGTTCGACTTTATCTAAAAAGCCAAATTTATTTGGCTTCAAAAATACCTTAATAGAACCTCTGCGCGTTGAGGCGTTATCCCAGAAGCCGTGGAACGGCTATCTGGGATCTGAATAGTCAAATAGTTGCGCTATTACATAGAAAGTCAAATATCATGTTACAAATACAGTTTTTTGTTTCGTTTTTTTGTTAGTCATAATTAAGTATCCAATAATTTTTTATATTTCTTAGCCAAGCTACATTTTCTTGATTTAAAGCTTTGATCAACGATTTTTAAAAATCCACCTTCGACATTAGCTTATTCTGTATTTTTAATCATGCCGATAATATGCAGATAAATTACTGAGAAAATCCTGATATCAATACAGGGTAATCCATGTGTGGGTTGCGTCTACTTTAATACTTTACTTATTTCCCTGTGTCGTTAAGAGAGAGTAAGAATTACTCTTTTTCTTATCCTCTTTATCGTCGTCATCACCGGTATCAGACGGCGATAACTGCCCAAAAAATGACAAACGTGGCGGTGGCGGCTGCGATGAACCCCGTAGTCGCTGCCGTGACGACTGTCTTTCTTTCTCCAAAACAAGCGGCGACTTTCGCGACGTGGGCTGCTGTTGCATGAGAGGAATAAGAGTAGCATCCTCCTCCTTACCTTCTTCTTTACCCTTCTTCTTATCGCTGTAATCGAGATCAGACGGTGATGTGTTCTGCGACGGTGATTGCGACGGCGGTGTGGTTGATGACGCAAGCCCAAAAAAAGGCAAATTCGACGACGGTATTTCCAATTTCTTAGACGATTGCGACGCCAGCTGTGATGACGATGCATGCGACTCCGGTATAACCAGTGGAGACACCGCCGAGAGAATCGACGACTTCGACGGCAGCTTTTCCGACAACGACTCCAAAAACGACGGTTTCTTTCCTCCTGTTAAAGGGTCCTCATCGGTAGCAGTGACCTCTTCTTTCGGCGACTGAAACTGCGACGGTACCGGATTTGATATAACTAATGGAGACGGCGGTGGAGGAGACCGCTTTACTCCTACCGACTTCTTCAAAGACGGCGACGGCAGCTTTTCCGACAACGACTCCAAAAACGACGGTTTCTTTCCTCCTGTTAAAGGGTCCTCATCGGTAGCGGTGACCTCTTCTTTCGGCGACTGAAATTGCGACGGTACCGGATTTGATATAACTAATGGAGGTGGCGATGGAGGAGACCGTTTTACTCCTACCGACTTCTTCAAAGACTGGGATGAGAACTGTGACGACAACGACTCCAAAAACGATGGTTTCTTCTCCCCTGTTAAAGAATCCTGCTCAGTGGCAGTGACCTCTTCTTTCGGTGACTGAAGTGTCGAGCGTAGCGGTGGCAACGGTTGCGGTTTGTTACTAGTATCATCCGGCAGAGGCGCCTGCGGTTGCGACAATCTCCGTCTCCATTGTCGCGGTTGCGACGATGGTATTTGCGGCCGCGGTGACGGTTCTGGCTGTGGCGTTTGCGGCCGCGATGACGTTTGCTTTGACAAAGAAGAAGGCTGTTTGTTACTTCCCCCTTTCTTTTTTCGATTTACTACCTTTAGGTTTAGCCTTATCCCTTTCTTTTGAGCACCCTTATTTTCCCCTTTAGGAGGAGCACTACCTACCTGTTGGGCTTCCCTATTTTCTACTTTAGGAGACGCACCATCTATCTGTTGAGCCTCCCTATTTCCCCCCTGAACATCAACATTTTCTACTTCAGAAGATGATGCATCACTTACATGTTGAACGTCTTGCACATCACCATCTCTCTCCTGAGAACCGCTATCTTCTGATTGAACGCCTTGAACATCATCATCTTCCTCTTTACCGTCACTATCTCCCATAGGTATTGGCAGTCTCAGTTGTTTAGAAAAGTTTTGCTCAGGATTAGAGCGACGATAACAGCAATACAATATCGTGGCAGAAATTGTAGAAACTAGAAACAACGGTGCCAAAACAAATTGTATCCACCATGTAAATCTATCATCAGGCTCAAGATTAGAAAATGGGCTCGGACTTGGCGTTGGCGTTAAACTTGGGCTTGGGCCTGTACTCGGTGATAAATCCGAACTCGGTGCCGGACTCGGACTTACACTTGGACTGGGCGATGAACTCGAAATCGGTATCGGACTCGGACTTACACTTGGACTGGGCGATGAACTCGAAATCGGTATCGGACTCGGACTTATGCTTGGACTGGGTGATAAACTCGAAATCGGTACCGGACTCGGACTTGGCTCTGGACTGGGTGATAAACTCGAACTCGATATCGGACTCGGACTTATGCTTGGACTGGGTGATGAACTTGAACTCGGTATCGGACTCGGACTTGGAGATGAACTCGGCGATGAACTCGAACTCGGTACCGGACTCGGACTTGGGATTGGATTTGGCGATGAACTCGGAATCGGTGACGGACTTGAGTTCGAACTCGGACTTGGTGGCCACATCGGGCAATTTCTAGTATCCACCGAAAAACATCCCGTACCATCGTTAAAACCAGGTCTAATTGTTTTTTCACAACTCACTTTTTGGTTAAAAAAACCTGTCTCTGCTAATTTTGCAACTTTGTCTGATTCAGGGCCTTTGATCACATTAGCTTGAACAACATTCGGATGTTCAGTAAATGCTATATGCGGATACCCGACTGCTTGTCCATAAAAGGTCACTGTCTCTCCTGTGACTGCATTGCCATTGAATGTCACGATACCAGATGTACTAAAATTCGTGATCTGTGTTGCATTGAACCCTAATAACACTTCCGACACACTGCTGCCATCTGGCTTGAGTACGGTTAGAGTTAATCCGTCAATCTGTGTATGACCCACGCCAACATACTCTGCATTTCCTTGTGTGATAACTACTAATATGATGTTATTTCCATAGCTACCACATAGGCTAGCACTCCCTCTTGCATGTTGCAGATAAAGCTCCAGCTCAGCATTAGTCAGATTGGCATACGTTATCCCCGCTGATAACCTACAAATACCATGAATAATTATTACATTACTTAAATCACCGCCGTGAATGCCCGGTAGAGTTGGATACAGTAATTTTGCTTTTCGTAAAATGGGGTTCTTTAACGTAGCTCCTAGTAAATCTTGCAATATTTGTAGGGCTATTAAGTAAAATGCTGGCCCACCGTCAGCAACATTTGCAATTAATTGACGCTTATCCATACCATCAGTCACCTTCACATCATGGCAGTAATATAAACTACCTCGTGGTACGACTGTTTCACCATCAATTGCCACTGTAAATGTCGAGTTGTTTGCCTGGGCAAGTTCACCTATATTCACTGCAGAGCCACTCTCTTTACCGTAATCAAAAAAGGCTTGATTGACCTCTGGCGAAATCTCATCAGCCATTTCAACACATATACTTGTTTCTGGTCTGCCCGATATAATTGAAAACACCCTGACTGTTTTGTCGTAACACGCCATATGTCGCGTATCTTCACACGGTAGCTCGTCGGATAGTCCTCTACGTTCCTTCTGACGATTTAACCAACGATTTCCTCCAATCGTAGCAATCCAGTTGCTGGCAAAATCTATTAGCTCCACCTGATTTGAGAGCGCATTCGAGCTTGACTGATAAGAAGAAAGGGAACTTGATCCACTGTTCGCTATCGCACCTGACCCTGCTAAAGGATCAACATCTTTGCTTCCTGATATACCCCGAGTGACTGCAGCCGTAGCACCCATTGCCATCAACGGAACAACCCAACCCTTGCTTACTCCAAATTCAGCAGTATGTTTCCCAGACAGTGCTAATAAAGTCGTTACGGCTAAACCTGTTACAGCAGCCTTTGGTAATACAGTTGCAGCTAACATAGTTGCACCAACACCCGCAGCACCTAACGCTGCTGTCGTCGCAACTGATGTCACTATCTCAGTTGCAGTTTGTTGTTGTTCCGTCTCTTCTTCAATCTCATCCAACGCCCCTTCATCATCGAGATCTCTGTACCACTGCGCAAACGAATTAGGATTGCGTCTTTTTACCAATTCAGGATGACGATCTGCTGCTTGGTGATAGATAAGCGCAGGGTTCTCAATTAAATACGCTCGAAATCCTAAGTGTTTGCTTAAACTGTCAAAACATTCTGTTTTTAAACGCTCGATAGCTTGCTCTTCTGTCAAACGTAATGTTGCAAGTATCGGATTTTCACCTATGATGGGGTGATTTATAATGTCAGGCTTTCTATGTAGTAATGCCCCAAGCTTATATAATGCTGAAAACTTAGGTGGTTCACTCACAAGATAAATAGGGGAAGTATTAGCTAACTCGTTAAGCAAACAGCCAACTTCTACAGCGTATAAATCAACGTCTTCTAGATCAATTTCACCTACTTCTTCTGAATCATCATCTAGTTGAAAATTGGCTCTCTCTCCTAAAAAGTTCGCCACTTTTTGAAAGTTATCTGCTTGCTCTAAAAAGCTGATCAGCTTAATGAAATTAAATACAAACGTAAGACGTGCAGTAAAATCATCTCCTGAATCATACAACAAACCTGGAATATGTTTAGCTGTACAGCCAGCATCATGATCCAATGCAGGGTGGTAAATTAAACTAGGATACTTAGCAAGAGCCGTTTGAAATTGCTTATTATTGAGCGTTAAGTCGTTAAATGATTCTTGGTCGAAATTGTCTTGGACGAAATCTAATAGTTCGACCGCTTCGATAAACTTGCGTTTATCCCAGCTAGAAAGCCTCAATTGCTTAACAATATCTCCTATTGTTAATTTACTTTGCTGCTGCGCAGTCACAGATTGAAGTCGTTGTATTTTCTGCTGTTCAGGCTGTCTCTGCCCAACGTTGCTACTTTCAACTGATTGTTCACTATGCTCATCAAGATCCTGACTCATCACAAAACCCCCTGACATGTCAATGATTAATGATTATTTACTTTTTAGTTGAAATAGTTATTGAAATAGTTTTAGTCTTTCAGAAAACATAATCGCAAACTGTTACAACTGTTTTCTCGGTTAAAAGCTTTGAGTATGTGAGTTTATATTGTTTGACTTATGCTTAATTTCTCTTCTCAATACGTTATAGTGTAAATAGACATGCTGCCTCGCTGGCAGTACAAATTTCACCCATGCCTCCAGGCCCCCAAGCTGGTGGACCGACTACTCCAGTTGTATCACCTCGAGTAACAGCCAAAGTGACCATATTATCGTAATATTCACACCTTGCTTCTCCCAACGCATCGAATTGAGCATCAATGAAAGAAGCATTATCAAGATCAAATCCAACTGCTGACCCTAACCAACCCTCACCACCGTACTCACCACCACCAAGGGCTTGCAGCTCACTTGGCAACAAACACCTGACTGTAGACAGTTGTTTGTCAACAACAGCCAACACCGCTGTCATCCGTACTGCTGGATCCCGTATCCAATTTAATAGACTTTGATGTTGTCCGTGTTCTAAATCATTATACGTCCCAGTACCTGGATTTAATGATACATTCAAACGCCCACCATTGCTATAGAAGCGACGGTGCGTCGCTAAACTGTCGACATAATCAGTAATTGCCATCAATTCCAATTGCATACCAGCAGGCGATGGCATTAACCAACCGATACTACCCCTATACTGACGCTGTGTATGCTGTAACTGCGTACCAAACGTGGCTTTTAATCGTGGTAACAATCGTTGTTCTAATCTCACATGACCACCAACACCATCGACATCATCATCATGTGCATCATACTTCGAATTAAAACGCACAATGTCGTAATCCATACCACCGGATAATCGACTGTGTGACCATAAGTGCAATGCAACGTTAACATGCACATTACCACTGTTGGCACCCGCTATACGGCGTTGTTCGGTATAAACATTATCAGCTATTTTATCAGAGAGGTTTTTGCTACCCGAGTAGCTATAGTAACCACCAAAGCCAACTGACTCGATATATGCATTATCGATTAAGTAGGCATAATCACCTCCCACGGCATTTTGATATACCCATCTTGATACCGTGCCAGAATCAAAACTAAAATCTAAATTTTCACCTAAAAACTCATACGTTAATTTAATGCGATGTTTATCCGTTAACCCTAAACCATAAGTAGTATTCACTCGAATCACATTTGGACCACCGGCAATTTCCAACGCCAGTGCATTTCGTTGAGCTGCATCTAAATAGCTCGCAGCTTTGAGGTCGGTAATAAAACCCAACTCCGTATCACCATAAGCACCCATGCTAAATACTTCTGAGTTAACTCTGCCATTACTGGTAGTTGTACTGGATTGCTTAGGACGTATTCTTGAAGCAGTTGCCCGTCGTTTGGGTAATTTACCCGGGTTTGCTGCGATAATAGTTTGAGTTGAGACTGACCCTATCATTGTAACAATGATTGCGACTAACAGGCTAAAAGCAAACTGATTACATTTGCTAGTGTGTTTGCTCATCATCTTTTCCCTATAAATCCTTTTAAAGAGAATTGTGTCACCACACACAAGGTATCGACTGTACGATAACGTGGCCTAGATTGACTTCCCTTAACGACCCTCGAACAATCCTTTAACGTGGTCGTCTACGCACTTTTACTTAAGCTAAGTCTAGGCAACAATGACGATTTTGCATCCCCATACTCATAACACCCCATTTATACAAACAGAATAGTAAAATCATTATCCAGATCATCATTCCCTGGATCCGTTATGGTTATGTCGTAACCAGGATGACAATCTCTCTTTTTGAGTGTTGTAGCTGTATATATTGTGAACAGGAATGTTCTGCTTAGATTAGAGTAGTGTAATGAGATCCATTTCAAGTCAATTTTTTTTGCTCAAAATGTCATTTTGATATTAATGAGCATATATGGGTAAGTGTTATCGTGGCCACAAAATAAGGAATATTAGATGCAAATGAGCTTAACAGGCATACAGGGCTAGTTAATATTAGCATACACACTACGAGAATACTGCAATTGAGTCACTATCTCGTGAAAGATTTCGTTCATCCATGCCCAAAATCGACTCGCTAACGTGACTACCTAAGTTGCCGCGGCCGTCCTCGTCACCGATTCCTACGTGTACTGACGCACACTGCAGATCGCCTCTCAAGTGACTCGACGCCGAGGATAGCTTGTCATCGCTTACTGCGCTTGCCTGCGAGCGTTGGCTTTCCGGCAACTCCGTTTGCGATGACAAGCCTCGGCTTCCGCGGACTACGCGCCTTGAGCTATCGCTCTCCTTGGCGCGCAGCGACTGATAATTTCTTCATGATCAGGATATAAATCAATTAATACACTTTCCTTTCCAAGTTCCCAATCACGATAATCAAAACCAGGAGTAACTTCACACTCAATAAATGAAAAACTAGATTTATCATTAACCACAGCAGCAAACCATAAATCACGTTTAACTGTATATTCTAAAACAGCGTCTTTTTCTTTTTTGGGGTCACCAATTTTTATCTGCAATAAAGAACTTTGATCATCATTTATATCTGAAAGAACATAAAGCATTAATGGTGCTCCTTCTTTAAAACGCCAAACTTCTTCAGATTTAATCTTATGCCAAGCAGAAAAATCATTTCCTGATAATAAATAATCTATTTTAGTTGAGGCAGGCCTTTCATCTCCATCTCTATCAAATACTTTAATCATCCGCTCTGCCACATAAGTAACTTTAAAATATCCTCCCTCTTCATGCTTAATTAGTTTATGTTGTTCAATAAACTTATTAAGTTGTTTATCTTTCATAACAGCCCTCTTCTCAAACACCAACGTTAGCAAAACGTATATCAGCACGTTTTTGAGTTAAGCATATACAAATACCGTAATGGAACATTAAGCAATATGAAAATTAATGAAATGGTGGAGCCAGGCGGGATCGAACCGCCGACCCTCTGCTTGCAAAGCAGATGCTCTCCCAGCTGAGCTATGGCCCCACTAAAAAACTAACCCCGACTCATCACTTGCATGTTGACACACGCTTTGCTGATTGTCGGCCTGCCAGCCGAAGCTCGCAGAGCGTAGGCTGGTGGGTCTGGGTAGACTTGAACTACCGACCTCACCCTTATCAGGGGTGCGCTCTAACCAACTGAGCTACAGACCCGTGTCGTCAATTTTGTTAAGACGTGCCTTATGAATGCATAAGCACCCCCGTTCAGGCAGACGGCCATTCTACTGCAAAAATTAATGCTGTCAACGCGATAAATGAGTCGATTTTAGAAACTCGGGCTTGGGTTTTAGAAAACGAAGCTAGCCTGTTGCGCTAAGGTTGAATTTTGAGCATTAGCATCGATACCACACGAGGATACTGCAATTGGATTAGCTACTACTCGCGTATTAAAGAGAGTAGCAACACAGTTAACTAACAGCGCATTATTATCACTGGTTAGCCATAACGAATTGAGTGACACATCATTAGCTGTGATTTGGCGAGTTTGAGTTAGTATAGGCTGAGCAGCTATTACTACTTGCTTATCTACTGCCGTTATACCGAGTGATTTCGCCAAGTTGCTTGCAAATACATTGACATTAAGTGAAGGTTTTGCTGGTGACATGATGGCAATCGGTACATTGGCAGGTTGCGATTGCGCCGAATTAGCTTGCGTGGCTAACCAATGTAACTGAGCTGGTGTACCCATTTTTTCATACATACGGGCAACAGCCACCAAATTTATGCATTTAGTGTACGCACTTCGCAAAAACCCCATCACAGGCACTTTGCGGGTTGTTAGATCCTTATTAACGGCCATAGTATCTCCCTACAACTATGTCCTCGTTAATAGCCTAGTAATATTCAATAACTTGAATAACTACCATGACTACCAACATCGGCTTATCTATCCTAATAGCCTACCCCACTCCATCGCAGGTCACTAAATCAAGCTTCTTGCTTAAATAATGGGTGATTCTAAGCAAGGATCGACAACAACGCAATCTTGGCAAATGGTATTGACTAATTATTATGCCAATTGTAGGGTAGTCATTTCACTAGTATACATTGGCAGGTCTGAGATGAAACCATCAAAAAAGCCATTTGCATTTGAACAAGCCATTCAATCACTAGAAAAAATTGTTGGTGCGATCGAAGCAGGCGACTTAACCTTGGAAGAATCGTTGAAACAATTTGAAAAAGGCATTGCGCTGACTCGTGATTGTCATCAAGCATTAACCCACGCGGAACAAACTGTACAACGCCTTATTCAACAACAAGATCAAGACACGTTAGTGAATCTTGAGGAAGATGATATTAATGATGATACATAAGGCAATTGCAATTGTTTCGCTAATTGCTGATGATCAAGTTGGCTAGCAACCGATACACAACTTGATGTGTCTTGATATTCGATCACGCCTAAGCAAGGCACACTAATTAATTCTTGCAATAGATTAATATTATCTTGCTGGGCTAACATGTCTGGATCAATACAATTCGCCACCCAACCTACTACAGATACACCAGAGCGTTGCAAGTGCGACCACGTTAATAAACTGTGATTAATGCACCCTAAGCAGATCCCAACCACTAAAATCACATTAGCATTGATTAAACATGCGTAGTCAGCCAATGTTTCTTTAACATTTAATGGTTGTAACCAACCGCCTATCCCTTCAAGTAATACATAATCCACCGGTGTTGATAACACCGGTCGCATTGCGTGTTGCAATTGAGCCAAGGAGATTGGTTGTTGCATATGTTGAGCAGCTATCATCGGTGCGATTGGTTCAGCAAAGGCAATTGGATTAACCATTTCATAAGGTAATGAGTACGTTGCTACCTGTTGCAATTGCAATGCATCATCATTGCGCAAACTATCGCATGTTACCTCACAACCGGCACTAATCGGTTTACAACCTACTGTGGTATAGCCCCATTGCTTTAATTGATATAGCAGTGCTGTCGTCACCACGGTTTTACCAATATCAGTATCAGTTCCTGTAATAAATAAGCGATTATTTTGCATGGCGCTGTTTCTGATACGCTAAGATTTGATCAATGGATACCCGGTGTTGACGACGTTGCAGCGAAGGCTTTTCTGCTGCCGTCATGCTAGGTTCTGATGTAAATGCATGCCCAAAGATCACTTCATAGGTCGCTGGCAAATCAGCATTGATTCGGTATTGTTCATAAGCCTGTTGTAATTGTTGCAACTGCGACCGGCTGGTTAATCCAGGTGCCTGCGTTGAATGGGTATTATGCGATCCAATAGCACGCAAATCATACAACAAATCCATCACGCTAGCATAAGTCAATGTGTAATAATCCACATCCATGACTGGATTAACAAATCGATTATGCACCAATGCATCACCAACATCATGCATGTCTTGAAAGGTATTTACATGGGTGTAATTATCCACTTGTTGCCAACTATTGCGTAATTCCGACAAGGTATCTGGGCCAAATGTAGTAAACATGAATAAGCCACCCGGTGCCAAAACACGTTGCAACTCTGCAAATAACGCTGTCAAATCACCACACCACTGTAATGTGGCATTTGAAAAGATAAAGTCAACACTGTTATCCGCCAGCGGTAATTGTGCTGCATCAGCGCGAATAAAATCAGCAACAACTGGATAACAACGTGCAGCTGCCTTTTGCAAAGGTAATAATGCTAAATCAATCCCCAGCAAGTGTGCATTTGGATAATGTTGCGCTAATTGTTGAGTGACTTTACCGGTACCGGCACCTAAATCGACGATCACATTCGGTACTATTTTTAATAATGACAAACGTGACAGTAATTCGGTTGCAATCGTTGTTTGTAAGATGCTGGCATCATCATAGGTATCACACGCATTATTAAATGATCTGGCAATAATATGTCGAGTTAAACAAACCATATGATTCTCACTGTAAGTAGTCTATCAGTAACCGGGCACACTCATCGGTATGCGATATAAACGGCATATGACTGGCTTTTGCCATCACCTGATATTGTGCACATGGCTGATATTGTAAAATGTGCTGGGCAACTGCAACCGGTACCAATGCATCTAAACGACCAAAAATATAATATAACGGTTGTGATATCTTATTAAGCAACTCTCGACAATCTAATGTGGTTAACCAGGTTAGTGCACTGGTTAACCCTAATAGTGCCGGTGCTGGTGCGCTAGCCAAATAGGTTTGTAATTGACGCTGTTGTTGCCTTTCATCAGCCAATCCTAAACATTGCAATGCAATAAAACGCTGTACTGTTTGTTGATAATTATTCTCTAATTGTGCTGCAAAGGTTTGCAACGTTACCATAGTTAATCCTGGCCATTGGCCTTCTTTGACAAAATATGGTGTACTGGCAATACAACACACTTTACCCACTCGTTCAGGATATACATACGCTAAACGTTGCACTAATAATCCCCCTAACGACCAACCACACCACATTGCTTGTGGCGGTGCAACAGCAATGATTGCAGCCAATACTGCATCCAATGACGGTATCGTTTCAGGAAATTCACTGTGTCCATGGCCTGGCAAATCAATACATGTGATTCGGTAATGCTGACTTAATAATGAAATTAAGGGTTGCCACACACCGCTGTGCATCCCCCAACCATGTAATAAAACGAGATCATCCCCGTGTCCATACTGGTTAACATGCAGTGCTGACGTCAACATTGGCTAAACTCTCAGTTAATGCAGTGATTAATAAGTCAATATCTTGTGTTGTATGTGCTGCCGTTATATTAATACGGATCCGTGCGCTATGTGCGGGCACTGTTGGTGGGCGAATCGCCAATGCAATGATCCCGCGGGCTGCCAAGTCGGCCGCTACGTCTAATGCAGATTGATTATTGCCGAGCATAATGCTTTGAATAGGCGTTGTCGAGGGAATAAGTGGCAGTTGGGCTTGAGTAGCTAATCGATTAAAGTATGCAATTAAATGATGTAATGTTTGATAACGCCAAGGCTCTTGTTGCATGATCTGAATACTGGCTAACGCTGCACACGCAATTGCCGGTGGCAATGCAATTGAATAACGTAGTGTATGTGCAAATTGCAAAATGGTATCGATCAATACACTATCGCCAGCAACAAATGCTCCACTGACGCCACAAGCTTTGCCTAAGGTACCCATCATTAATGGTGTTTGTTGCTCAGTTAAGCCAAGATGCATTAACGTCCCTGCCCCTTGTTCACCTAACACACCAAACCCATGGGCATCATCGACATATAATAAACCATGGTGTGTGTTGGCTAATGTAGCTAACTCTGCTAGCGGGGCCAATTGCCCATCCATGCTAAATACACTTTCGCTGAAAAAAAATGGCTTGCCACTTATCTGTTTTTGATTAGCTAATTTGGTCACATGGGCAAGATCACAATGTCGATAACGATAATGTGTTGCATTGGTTAGACGCACTGCATCGATTAACGATACATGATTTAATTTGTCATGAAAAACGGTGTCATTGCGCGATACTAACGCATTGATCACCCCAAGATTGGCATGATAACCACTATTAAATAACACGGCACATGAACGTTTGGTAAATGCGGCTAGCGCCGCTTCTAATTCAGCATGTGCTTGGCAATAACCCGTTAACTGTTGTGAAGCACCACTGCCCACGCCATAACGTGCTGCACCTTGTTGAAAAGCATGAATAACGCGCTCGTCGTTAGCTAATCCAAGATAATTACTACTAGTAAAAGATAAATGGCGTTTACCTTCAACGGTTACCCAAGCACTTTGCGGACTTTGCAAACATACTCTATCACGCCACAATTGTTGGTGTCGTTGTTGTTGTAAGCGTTGTTTAAACAGCGTCTGCATACTCAACCTTATCAGTGTGCATCCCTAAACGTTGAAATAGATCACGATCAGTATCAGCACCTTTTAATGGAGTTGTTAGTAACTTTTCACCACCATGTACTGAGTTAGCACCGGCGATAAAACACAAGGCTTGTAATTCATCACTCATTGTATGCCGTCCAGCTGATAAGCGCACATAACTGGTTGGCATGGTAATACGTGCCACCGCAATGGTACGCACAAATTCGATTGGATCCAGTATATTAGTATCAGCTAACGGTGTACCTGGAATGGGGACCAATTGATTAATTGGCACACTTTCAGGCGGTGTGGCTAAATTCGCTAATTGATGAATGAATGATGCGCGATCGGCACGAGTCTCACCCATCCCCAAAATACCACCACTACACACATTAATACCTGCTTCGCGCACATATTGCAGTGTTTGCAAGCGCTCATCAAATGTATGGGTACTGACAATATTTGCATAATGTTCCGGTGACGTATCGATATTATGGTTATAGTAATCTAACCCTGCTTGTTTTAACTGAGCAGCTTGCTGCTCAGTTAATTTACCTAAGGATGCACATGATTCTAACCCCAATGCGTTGACTGCTTTCACCATATCAAGCACCGCTGGAAACTCTTTAGCGCTAGGTCCACGCCACGCTGCAGCAAAACAAAAACGCGTTGCCCCATTTGCTTTGGCTTGTTTAGCGCAACGTTCAACAGTGTCTACACTGACAAAACGTTCTTTTTTAATGTTGGTATTGTGATGCCCACTTTGTGAACAATATTTACAATCTTCTGGACACGCACCCGTTTTTGCACTTAATAAAATACTGTATTGTACTCGTGTCGGATCATGGTGCTGACGATGCACACTAGCTGCACGCCATATTAATTCAGGCAATGGTAATGCGAATAACTCAGCAATTATTGCCATTGGCCATGTTTCAATTGTTTCTACTGTAGCAGTAGAGGATGGATGATCAACCTGCATTTCTAGACTTGCAGCCATAGGGTTCTCCTTGTCAGTACCTTGCTGCACCGATAATACTGAGTGAATCTGAGGCAGTCAACTTATCTCTTAGATTGAAGTTGACGAACATCATAATGCTAACGTATGCTAATCAACGGCATCAAACTACACGGAATTTTAAAACATGCAGTCACTCGCCGATCGCGATCTCGCTCATGTGTGGCACCCTTGTTCGCAAATGAAAGATTATGAAACCTTTGCACCACTGCATATCACACGTGCCGAAGGTGCTTATCTGTATTTAGAAGATAGGAACCGTTTGATTGACGCTACGTCCAGTTGGTGGTGTAAACACTTAGGACACCAACACCCTGCCCTGCAAACAGCACTACACCAACAAAGCCAACAACTAGAACATGTTATCTTAGCCAATACTACGCATCACGCTGTTATCGAGTTAAGTGAAACATTATGTGGTTTTTATCCACGCTTAAATAAAGTGTGCTATGCCAGTGACGGATCGTGTGCTGTTGATATGGCATTAAAACTCAGTTTGCATGTGCGTCATATACAACAACAACCACAACGCACATTATTTGCTGCGTTGGAGAATGCGTATCATGGCGAAACGGTTGGTGCATTAGCAGTTAGCGATTTAGGATTATATTGTGCACCTTATCAAGCTATCTTACCTAAATCACACATTATACGTGGATTACCGTACGTTAGCGGTAAAACCGATCCACTATGGCATGATTGCCACACCCATTGGCGCCAGATTGAAACCCAATTAGCACCTTATGCTGATACACTCACTGCCATCATTATTGAGCCTATCTTACAAGCTGCTGGACACATGCGTTTATATAGTCCTGATCTATTACATCGTCTACACGCATGGGCGCGCGCACATGATATTCATATCATCAGTGATGAAATCATGACAGGATTAGGCCGCACAGGAAAATGGTTTGCTGGTGATTATGCAAATTTACAACCTGACTTTTTGTGTCTAGGTAAAGGCCTCACTGCAGGCATGTTACCCTTAAGCGCAATGCTAACCACCGATTCAATTTACCAAGCCTGTTATGATGATTACGCTACTGGCAAAGCGTTTATGCATTCACATACACAGACCGGTAATGCATTAGCCTGTGCAGTTGCCAATGCTGCATTAGCGTATTATCAATCGCATAACATTATTGGCCAAGTACAACAATTGGAAATTGAGATGCAAACACGTTGGCAAAGTGTCGCTGATGCCACGGGTAAATTAACTCAATTACGCGGATTAGGTGGCATGGTCGCCGCTGATTTAGTCATCCCAAACATGAACACAGATAACCCGCCACGTTTAGGGTATGCGATCTATCAAGAAGCCGTAAAACGTGGTGCTTTGCTACGCCCATTAGGTAATACCTTATACTGGTTACCGCCACTAAATTGTGAAATAACTGTATTAGACGAATTACACGATATCACCATTGATGCGATTCGAGCAGTGATGGGATAAATAATATTAGTTACAAGCTGCCACCACTAACGTGGCATGCTAGTATGCATGATAGAAAAGTAGTTTGAACAAACATCCTCTTGTTTATTCGAGCACATGCAAATGTGTTTTGCTGATGAAGCGTATCAAATTGAGAGCGCCAACATTAGTTGAATCAAATACGCCAAACTAGTCACGAAAAAATCCAACCTATGGTTTTTGTAAAAATGGTTCTGTTGAAGATGGTGTTGCTTCAATAGGCTTATTACGTGATTCGCAATAAGAAAACAAACTGCAGAAAAAATTGTAAAATTGTTGAGAGGTATTCTCTTTTTCTTCTGACAAAACCAGATTGGGTTGTACAACTTTATCCTGAGCAGATATTAATGTTTTTTGTATATCATCAAGTTCTGGCCATTTTGCTGGCTCACTGTCTTTAAAAGATAAAAGTAAGGATAATTCATTGTATACTTTTTTAAAGTTACTGTTTGATTCTCCTAGTATTTGTAAATAAGGCGAGATCATGTGCCAAGTTAAAAAGGCTGCGTTACAAATGTCTAGTTTCTTAGAACCAGGAGGCATTGTGGAAGAAGAAGAAAGTGTTGCCTGCCCAAAATCTATCAATTTAGTAGTTTGAGTCTCGTCATTATACATAACATTCTCTAGTTTAATATCATTATGCTCATAGCCATTTTGGTGAAGTTGTGCAATTTCAGCAAAGAGAGAAATAGAGATGACAAATAATTTTTTTAAAACACGTTCTTTTTCTGGTAATGACTTGGCTTCTTCAAATTCTTTATGAAGTGCTGGGATCACCTTTTCAAGCGTATTGCCCTCAATAAGATCCTGACAAAAAAAATTAAAACTCTGCTCAGCACTACCCTCTGATTTAGAGATGGTTACCGAACCGTGTAGTCTACCCAGCTTGTCTAATACCTCTCCTTCAATGTATGGGTATGGGCATGTGATTGGTCTTGCTCCTGTGTCTATTTTTACTGCACACCATCCTAAGGGTACCTCTGTTTCCCGGTTAATAACTTGTGCTAAATGAATAACTCCAAAATAACCCTCTCCTAACGTAACATTATCTTTTGCGTATTCAGAAGACATCTCTGAATCCATTTTATCGAATACATCAGCTTCGTCATCATTGCTTCCAAGAGTTAACATTATTAATTGACGTTTTTTTTCATAAATAACAAATAAACAGTTATTATCTTTTTCTTTGGGGAAGATCACCGAATAACTTATTTTGTCACAGTGTTGTTCGTCATCATGATTAAGCAGATAATTACGTGTGTTCTTTGATTGACTACATACGTACTTCCACTCTTCTGATGTTAGTAATGCCCCGTTTTTTTGTAAATCTTCAAAACGAACTATTGCAGGAGTTTTTTGAATTAACATTATGTATATCCTATGGCTTTTTCATAGTATGATAATTGTTGATAGTGCTTGCATACAAATAGGTACAATGATATTAGTTATTATTGATTAGTATTAAAAGAGTTCAAATTATATATTGAACTACTTTATCGTTCAATGTTTTTCGCTTTAGATTCGCATTAGAATAACGTGATTCTCAACTTTTTTAAGTTATTGAATCTGATACCTCATAAAGGTGTATTTTCAGAAATACCATTTTGCAGACCCAATAAAATCAATGGGTTGCAAAATAAAGTTGAGAATAGCGTTAGAATAGTTATATTGGAGCCTATTGTTATGTCACGCACTCACTTACCCAATTCAATTGATAAACAACTCGTCATTGGGATTTCATCGCGTGCCTTATTTGATTTAGATCAAAGCCATCAAATCTACGAAGAACAAGGGTTGGATGCCTATCAACAATTTCAAATCGATAATGAAACCGAATTATTGCAACCTGGAGTTGCTTTTCCGTTAGTAAAAAAGTTAGTCAATGTGGTACACCCTGATACCGGTGAGCCATTAGTCGAAGTCATTTTATTATCGCGTAACAGTGCTGATACCGGACTACGTATCTTTAATAACATTGAACATTACGGATTGAATATCGTACGCGCTGCATTCACTAATGGCCAAAGTCCTTATCATTACATTAGCGCCTTTAAGACTGCATTATTTTTATCAGCACACCCACACGATGTCGCACGTGCAATTCAAGCCGGGGTTGCTGCCGCCACCATTTTACCATCACGTAATATCAGCGAACATGATCACCCCGACATTCGCATTGCATTTGACGGCGATGCTGTTTTATTTTCTGATGAAGCCGAAAAGATTTTTCAGCAACATGGTTTAGATGCCTTTGCCCAAAATGAAAAAGCTGCTGCTGATCAACCGTTAAGCGCTGGCCCGTTTAAAGGATTTTTAGCTGCCTTACACACCATCCAATCGGTTTTCCCTATCGATACTTGCCCAATTCGTACCGCATTAGTCACAGCACGCTCAGCACCGGCGCATGAACGCGTGGTGAAAACCTTACGCACTTGGGGAGTGCGCATCGATGAAGCGCTATTCTTAGGCGGACTCACTAAAGGTGATTTTTTACGCGCTTTTGGGGCTGACTTTTTCTTTGATGATCAACCTGGCCATTGCCAAGCTGCTAGCCAACATGTAGCCACTGCCCATGTGCCGCATGGCGTCATTAATCAAGTAGAAATAGATTAATATCATTAACTTACCTAAAATTGATTAAGTAATACTTGAAGTATCAAGTTACTTTAGATAAAGTGCTTGCACTTTCAAGTTATTCTTTATGTTTTTGTAGCAAAAACTCCAAGATGGGGTTAGTAAAAAATAATGATGATAAATAAAATTACGATTAACGCCTGGATATTAATAACACTTTTATTAGTTTCTTTTGTAACCACCAGCGCTTCTGCAACGGATGTCATGGCTGACCATGTGGTAATCAATAAACGTCAGCGTCGTTTAATACTGTATAAGAAAGGAAAATTATTAAACAGCTATCCAATCAGCTTAGGACGTGATCCGTTCAATCCAAAACGCCAACGTAATGATAATCGCACGCCTGAAGGTGAATATCTTATTACTTTCCATACCCGTCAGAGTCGTTATACTGCCGCGATTGGTATTTCTTACCCCAATGCACATGATAAAACACGCGCACGTGTTTTGGGCGTTGATCCAGGCGACCAAATTGAAATTCACGGTATGCCACCCGATCGATCATTACAACAGCGTTTGCGTGGTAAGGATTGGACGGCTGGTTGCATTGCCTTGGCTAATCACCACATGAATGACGTGTATCGACGCACTCAACAAGGCACTCGGGTTACCATTCTTCACTAACACTTATTTCATCAACATGATTTGATTGGTTAGCAAACACGGCACGCGTGTTATCTTGTTGCAATAACGGTTGCAATGCATGGATAACATCCGTAATCAATTGCGGACCTTGATAAATTAATCCCGTATATAACTGTACTAAACGGGCACCCGCATTGATTAATGCCGTTGCTGCATCGCCATTAACAATGCCACCCAATCCGATAATTGGTACCTTGTCGCCTAGATAATAATGCAATTGTTTAACAAAGCGTACACTTAAATCAATTAACGGTGCCCCACTTAATCCACCTGCTTGTTCAGCGATTGCCTGTGATTGCAAACGTGGGCGCTGCAACGTGGTGTTGGTTGCCACAACCCCATCGATCTCATGACAAATTAAACGCTCCGCAATAAAGGCTATTTGTTCTTGATCCAAATCGGGTGCTAATTTGATTAGCAATGGCACGTTACGCTGATGCAGTTGACGTAATTGTTGCTGTGTTTCAATCAACAAACTTAACAAATGATTTAATGAATCACCATGCTGCAACTCGCGTAACCCAGGGGTGTTTGGCGATGAAATGTTTACCGTCACATAGCTGGCATAGGGATAAACACCTTGCAAACATGTTTGATAATCATGGTGGGCTTGTGCTAACGGTGTATCAGCATTTTTACCGATGTTAATCCCTAAAATACCTTGATAACGCTTTTGTTGTAAGCGTTGCAATAGATATGGCAACCCTTTACTGTGAAAACCAATACGATTAATCAATGCGTGTTGATCAGGCAAGCGTATAATACGGGGTTTACGGTTTCCTGGCTGGGGACGCGGTGTCACCGTGCCAATTTCTAAAAAGCCAAACCCAAATCGCGCTAATGTATCGATATAATCACCATGGCGATCAAAACCGGCAGCTAATCCAACTGGGTTAGGGAAACGCATACCCAATAATGTCACTGGTAAATCAGGTGGCGGTAATTGTAATTGACGCAGTAATAATGTTGGCGCTAATTTAGCTAAGCGCAATGCAGCATAGTGCGCTCGTTCTGGTGATAAACAAAATAATAAACGGCGAAAATAGGGATATAAATCCATCAGTCTTACCTTACGTTAAACCGTACATGTACGTGCCCAAACCCGTAGCATGGCATTGCCACCTTGTTGAAATTCATAATCAACCTGTTTGACTTCAATACCAAATTCACGTTGTTGCAGTGCAAGCATCACTGGACCAATTAATTTAGAGATATTACCTTTGACATCCAATAATGGGAAAATACGTACTTCACTGGCAATACGTGCTAAGCCAAGCACCGCATCAATTAAAAATCTTTCGCTATCTTGGTGAAAATACTTGTGAAATAAAAAGTGTGAACACAATGCTAAATCAAACGTGTGATCGGCAAATTCAAATTGCGGAGGCTTTGCCATGATATAACGCCCAGCAGCTAATCCAGCATCATAGTCTTGTAAAAATACTTGCGCAGTTTGATACCACGCATCGGCTAATGCACGTGGCGAAGTAACATTTTGCCAACGAAAATTATCTACATTACGTTGCAATTCAGCTAACAATGCCTGATAGGCTTGGTCTAATTTAGTTTGTAATGCTTGTTTGGTTTGCCCATACATGCCATCACAAGCAATCACATGGTGACCCAATTGGTGCATTTCTGCTGCGAAACTAGCTGCACCGGCGGTACAATCAAAAATAGACTTCGTTAGATCTGCATCGGATAGTGCAAACATTTGTCGATATTCTGCCAGGGAATGTCCCCATAGCATAATGCTCTCAAGCTTGGTTTCCATGATGCCTCCAATAACAATCACCCTGCAAAATAGTATAACGATTCAAGAAGCAACGCCAGCTAATTGCAATACCCACCGAGATCCAGTAACGTTCGCCCAGCAATAATAATAGGAACCCCAGTTCGGAGTTTATAGGAAAACCCATGCAAATTGGCCCAAATTTTCACTTAGGCGAATCAGCAGAGTTGCTGCGCGACTGCATTTGTCAATTTGGCAAACGTGAACTTGCCCCGATTGCAGCTGACATTGATAAACACAACGAATTTCCAGATGACTTATGGTTGAAATTGGGTAAACTTGGGATTTTAGGGTTAACAGTTAATGAAGCCGATGGTGGCGCTAGTTTAGGTTACCTTGAACACGTTGTTGCCATGGAAGAAATCAGCCGTTACTCAGCAGCTGTTGGATTAAGTTATGCTGCCCACTCTAATTTATGTGTTAATCAATTAGCTCGTTGGGGCACCCCTCAACAAAAACAACACTATCTGCCTAATTTAATTAGTGGTAAACACATTGGCGCCTTAGCGATGAGTGAAACCGGCGCTGGTTCTGATGTGGTCAGCATGCGTTTGCGTGCACAAGAACGCGGCGATCACTTTGTATTAAATGGCAGTAAAATGTGGATCACCAATGGTCCTGAAGCCGATGTCATCATTGTTTACGCCAAAACGGATATCGATGCCGGTGCCCGTGGGATCACAGCATTTATCGTTGAAAAAATCTATCCCGGTGTGCAAGCTGCACAAAAACTCGATAAATTAGGTATGCGTGGTTCAAATACTTGCGAATTAGTCTTTAACAATTGCAAAGTACCGATTGAAAATGTGTTAGGCAATGTTAACGCCGGCATTAATGTCTTAATGAGTGGTTTAGATTACGAACGCGTTGTATTGGCAGGTGGACCATTAGGGATCATGCAAGCATGTTTAGATGTCGCACTACCTTACATACACCAACGTAAACAGTTTGGTAGTGCCATCGGTGAGTTTCAATTAATGCAAGGTAAATTGGCTGACATGTACACCCTATTGAATGCATCACGCAGTTATGTGTATAGCATTGCCCGTGCCTGTGATCACGGTGATGTAACTCGCAAAGATGCTGCCAGTGCTATTTTATATGCTGCTGAAAATGCAACACAAATGGCATTGCAAACTATCCAATGTTTAGGTGGCAATGGTTATATTAATGAATATCCTTGCGGACGCTTGTTACGCGATGCCAAATTATATGAAATCGGTGCCGGCACCAGTGAAATTCGTCGTATGTTAATTGGACGTGAATTATTTAAGGAAACTACTAAATACTAAATCACAAAAAAATAGGCGGATAAGTTTACTGCCTTATCCGCCCATGCCTGCTTAATTAAGAGTGAGAGAGCTGCACTCTTAAATTACATAACTCTTTCTTATTATTATTGTCTCGTTATTGTGCCACTTGTTATTCTTAGTATTCGATCCAGCCTTGACGTATCCTTCATACTGTCTTGACTTAAATCAGATTAACAAAGAAGTCTTAAGGAAATCTTAAGCCGATGAATAATAAAGACTAAGAAATAACCAAGCTAAGCTATTGATAAACCCCAGTTCAGAGTTTTATAAAGCGGCTAATAATCGCTGGGGATGGTCGCTGCAAATTGCATTTACTCCCCATGTTATTAATTGCGTAGCTGGTTCTACTTGGTTAACTGTATAAGCCAGTAAATAATAATCACGTTGACTAACCAATTGGCAACGCGCTTGGGTTAACGCCTGATAATGCACGTGCATACCAACACTGTGGTAATGCTCAAGTTGTTGTTGCCAATCATCAACCCATTGATTAAATAGACAAGCACGAGGATAGTGAGGAGCAACGTGCGTTAAATGTTGCATAACTGACATTGAAAAACTGGATAATACTATGGGTTGTGATGATGGCCAATGTGCATCAAGACAGGCAATGATTGTATCGGTTATTGCGATTTCATGTCCGGGTAGCGTTTTAATTTCAAGATTGGCAGATAGATTTAACGTGACTAGGGTATCAATCACTTCTACTAATGTTGGGATCGGCTCACCTTGATAACAGCTATCAAACCAACTGCCAACTTCAAGTGTTTTTAACTCGGCTAATGCCACTTGATTAACGGCTTTGGTTAAACCAGCAGTACGGGTTAACTGGGGATCGTGAAATACAACGGGCACTCCATCTGCAGTTAATTGCACATCAAATTCAACCCATTGACAGCCTAATGCTGCCGCTTGATGAAAACCAACTACGGTATTTTCAGGGGCTTCACCGGCTATACCACGATGTCCAATAATAGTTGGCTGGGGAAATAATCGCATAATGACCTCAACTAGTTATATATTAGCCCAACTACATTACAAAGCGATGATGACTACAATGCGCTAGCCACATCTATGCATAAACGCCTAAACATTACTCAAGCTGGTCTTGCAACTTGGCGCAATCGATAAATTCACTTATGATGCGTGCCTATTAATTGAGCTATTTATTACCACATTCATGTTAAGGAGTTATCATGTCAACAACCATGATATTTCAGTTGCCTGATCTTGGCGAAGGCATACCCGAAGCTGAAATTCACCAATGGCATGTGAATGTGGGCGATACCATTGATGCTGATACCGTACTGGTGTCGATGGAAACAGCAAAAGCAGTTGTTGATGTCCCTGCCCCCTTTAGTGGCACGATTGCCACATTACATGGTAACCCCGGTGATATTATTCACACAGGTAATCCATTAGTGAGTTATACAACGACAGATCCATCAATAATTGAAAATGAGCATAAGCAACAGGTGGTTGCGGCTCAGCAAACTGCATCGCCGACAACATCAGTGCAAACTAATGCGCCACGTGATCACCATTTAATCCAAACACTACCAGCCGTACGCGTACTAGCAACCCATTTAGGTGTGGATTTAACAACGGTTAACGGCACTGGTGTCGATGGGATGATTACCCCAGATGATGTGAAACAAGCAGCAGCTATTAACACAACTCAACAGACCCATTCTTCCGCTAAGATACCCGATAGTTTCGAACCAGTGAGAGGGGTGCGCCGACAAATGGCACAGACAATGACGGTCTCACACAACAATATCGTACCCGTTACATTAGTTGATGATGCTGATTTAACGCAATGGGATGCAAACAATGACATCACCGTACGTGTTGTACGTGCCATTGTCTTTGCATGCCAACAAGAACCTGCTTTAAACGCTTGGTTTGATGGCAATGCCATGGCACGACAATGTCATTTTCACATCGATTTGGGCATTGCCATAGATAGTGACGAAGGTTTGTTTGTACCCATATTACGTCATGCGGATTCGTTATCTAATGAAAACATTCGCACTGGCATTAATGAATTAAAGCACGATGTAAAAAATCGCAGTATTGCCCCAGAATTATTACGTGACCCAACAATTACCTTATCTAATTTTGGTGTGTTTGCTGGTCGTTACGCAACGCCTGTTGTGGTGCCACCAACTGTGGCAATCATCGCTACTGGACGGATATATACGACATTGCAACAGGGACTAAATGGCTCAACGTACCAACAACGTTTATTACCGTTATCAGTAACCGTCGATCACCGTGCTTGCACTGGTGGTGAAGTCGCACGATTTTTACAGGCATTGTTAACTGATTTACACAAAAAGTCTTGAAAGACGGGAAGACTGGATTCTGGACTCGCCCATTCCATGGACTCTCCAGAATGACGGCCTCGAAGGCTTTGACAACTTGGCTCTCGCCTCCTGCGACTTGTAGCATTTCTAACTTAACACTTATTAAATGTGAGTAATATCTTATTCTATACAAAATAGGATAATATTCATTATATCTGACGGCCTCGAAGGCTTTGACAACTTGGCTCTCGCCTCCTGCGACTCGTAGCATCTCTAACTTAATACTTATTAAATGTGAGTAATATCTTACTCTATACAAAACAGGATAATATTCATTATATCTGACGAAATGTTACAATACCTGTTGAATATTAATCCCCCTCGCCGTAGGGCTATTCAAATAACGTTTTAAATAATCCGCCAAGGCAATATCAATCACCTTATGTTCTACAGTAGAAGCTTCACGATACATTAACTGTTCATTGATACGCAGTGCAAAACCCAGATGAGATACATTTAAGTGTGTGCCAATCTGCTTCACTAAATCCCAATTCGGACGCACTATTTCAATGATCGAACCCGATGGGATCTGATCAAATAAAACTGTATTAGGTTGACCTTGTTGATCGTACAACCGATCAAATGGAATATAAGGCAAATGACTTTCGCGGTTTTTCACATAACGCTTTTGGTTGTGTAATTTAGTAAGTAATTGTTGCTGTATTGCTGGTTTAGGCAATGAAAACAATTTAATAATTGATAAGGATTTATCAGCATACCACGCTTGCTTATCAATGTACGCACTGGCTATCTTTGCCAATGGACGCCCCTGCATATCATGAACGGTATTGGTAACATCTTTTATCAACCCTAATGCTTGATTATTCACATTCCAATCAAGACTCGTAAAATGATTGCGATTACGATAAGTAACTTTTCCATCGTGATAGCGAGCTTTCTTAATTTGTTTTTTAAAGTTTATTAAATTATTTGCATTAACTAATGCGAGCACTGTACTGACTAATGTCATACAATCAAACCCGTCAGTACGATATAGTGGACTTTTATCAAATTGACCATACTGCCCTTCACCTAATGCGCCACCCATATAAGGTTGTTGTAAAAATGCTTTGCTAAAGTAGTCAATGCGTTGAGCTCGCGTTTGCTGAGCTGGCTGTTTGGCATACAATGTAATGATCTGTTTATCATAAGCAGCCATTTTATACCGCGGGATAATAGTGACATGTTCACTAGAGTCTAATACTGTCTGCTGCTGTTGTCTGTTAGCACTAACAACTGTATTCACAGCAAATAGCATCACCATCGTCATAATGCTTATGTTGATAAGTTTCATCAGTTTCATCCGTCATTGTTGATTAGCTTTTGAGCATCGATATTGATATCGATCTAACTTTGCTTCCACCCTACAACCAACGTAGAATACCCAATTTTAACTGCAATTGACAAGCATGATGATCGATAGATTAGTCCCAACAATATTACCCGCGCCAGGACAACGCCAACATTGGGGGCGTATTGTCGGTAACAGCAATGCATTATTAATTACTGAATTAGCTAAACAACATCCTATGCTTGTCATAACAGCTGATAATGCAGCCGTTGCTGAAGTATGCCAAGCATTACCCTGTTTTACTGAGCAAACACTTCCTGTATTACCTTTTCCTGATTATGAAACCTTACCTTATGATCAATTTTCACCACATCAAACAATTTTATCCGATCGATTGCAAACGTTAGCACAATTACCCTATTTACAGCGAGGTATTGTTGTCATTGCCATTAGCAGTTTAATGCAACGCGTAGCACCGGTTAATTATTTAAATGCTCACACCTTTGCCTTTACCTGTGGTGATAAGCTTGATATTGCTGCGTTACGTGAACGATTAAACAATATTGGTTATCACTGTGTATCACAAGTCATGCAACCGGGTGAATTTGCTATTCGTGGCGCAATCATTGATTTATTCCCAATGGGTAGTCATACACCATATCGATTGGATTTATTTGATGATGAAATTGATAGTATTCGTCAATTTGATCCAGACAACCAATTATCTACCGGTAAAATTAATAATATCGCATTACTGCCTGCCAAAGAGTTTCCAACTAATGCGGATGGCATTTCACAATTTAGGCAACAATGGCAAACCCTATTTGCCGGTAACCCAAGTCAATGCCCAATGTATCAACACGTCAGTGATGGGATCTTTCCCCAAGGGGTCGAATATTACTTACCCTTATTTTTCAATGAAACGGCTAGTTTATTTGATTATTTGCCTAACAATACCTTATGTATTGCGATTGATAATATTGCAGATGCTAGCCAACACTTTTGGCAAGAAATACAGCAACGCCATGAACAATACCGGCACGACATTACTCGACCATTATTAACACCCGATGCGTTATTTCTATCGACAGACAAGATAAATCAATATTACAAACAATTTTCTTACCTCAGCCTGCACCCTGATCAACCACCGTATACCAAACACACGGTTATGTTAGACATCGAACCGTGCCCTACGTTAACCATCAACCACCGTCTAAAACAACCGTTGAGTATGCTGCAAGATTACTTAACACAGTTAACCAATACACGTGTACTGTTATGTGCTGAAAGTGCTGGGCGTCGTGAAATCATGCTAACTGTGTTACGCAATGCTGATATACACCCAACTAACGTCACTAACTGGGAGGCATTTCTCACTGATAATACGATTACATTAGGCATCACAATCGCTGTCCTGACTACTGGCTTTCACTTAACAACTGCCAACATTGTCGTAATTACTGAAGCTCAATTAATGGGTGAACACATTAACCAACGTGTTAGCACTCAACGTAAAGCCGCTGATCCAGACAGCATTATTCGTAATTTAACTGAATTGCATATTGGTGATCCGGTTGTGCATATTGATAATGGCGTTGGCCGTTATCTTGGATTGCAACACTTAACCATTGACTCAATCGCAAATGAATTTTTGGTCATTGGCTATGCCAATGATGATAAATTATATGTCCCAGTATCATCATTAAATTTGATCAGCCGTTACAGCGGTGTTGACAGTGAGCATGCACCATTATATAAACTAGGTAGTGAACAATGGGCACGTGTTAAACGCAAAGCTGCAGAGAAAATACGCGATGTCGCAGCTGAATTACTCAATATTTACGCCAAACGACAAACTAAATCGGGTATTGTATTTAATAAAACTGATGCAAATTATTCTTTATTTGCCAATGGATTTCCATTTACAGAAACCCTCGATCAGCAACAAGCCATCGCCGCTACGATTGATGATATGTGTTCTAGCAAGATGATGGATAGGTTAATTTGTGGTGATGTTGGTTTTGGCAAAACAGAAGTAGCAATGCGCGCCGCATTTATTGCCGTACAATCCACAAAACAGGTTGCCATATTAGTACCAACCACCCTACTTGCCCAACAACATTATCAAACTTTTTGTGACCGCTTTGCCGATTGGCCAATACGCATAGAAACGTTGTCTCGTTTTAAAAGTGCTAAACAGCAAACTATTATTTTGACTGAACTGGCATCAGGTAAGATTGACATTATTATCGGTACCCATAAATTAATTCAGCCTCAGATTAAATTTCATGCGCTAGGTTTAGTGATCATCGATGAAGAACACCGTTTTGGGGTGAGACAAAAAGAACAATTTAAAACATTGCGCGCAGAAGTGGATTTATTAACATTAACTGCAACACCAATTCCACGTACGTTAAATATGGCAATGAGCCAAGTGCGTGACTTGTCTATTATTGCCACACCACCAGCAAAACGTTTATCGATTAAAACATTTGTCCGTCAAACTAACAATGCGTTGATTAGCGAAGCTATTCAACGTGAAATACTACGCGGTGGCCAAGTCTATTTTATTCATAATAATGTACAAACCATTCAACGTTGTGCTGATAATCTGCAAGCGTTAATCCCTGAGGCACGCATTGCTATTGCCCATGGTCAATTACGCGAGCGTGATTTGGAAAAGACCATGTCTGAGTTTTATCATCATCACTATAATATATTGGTATGTACCACAATTATTGAAACGGGTATTGATGTACCAACAGCCAATACCATTATTATTGACAAAGCGGACCATTTTGGCTTAGCACAATTACATCAACTACGTGGTCGAGTGGGTCGTTCTCATCACCAAGCCTATGCGTACTTGCTTACCCGTGGTGAAAAGGCATCGACAAAAGATGCTGAAAAACGCTTGACGGCGATTGCATCGCTAGAAGAATTGGGTGCAGGTTTTATGTTAGCTACCCATGATCTTGAAATTCGCGGTGCTGGTGAATTATTAGGGGATGAACAAAGTGGACAAATCCAATCAATTGGTTTTACTTTATATACTGAATTGCTAGAGAAAGCAGTACATGCATTGCAACAAGGTGAACTATTGGAAGTCGATCAGGTTACACAAGCCAATTGCGATATCAACTTACGCATCCCTGCCTTAATTCCCGATGACTACTTACCAGATGTGCACACCCGCCTCATTTTATATAAACGCATTGCGAATGCTAGTTCATCAGCAGATTTAGATGAATTACAAATAGAAATGATCGATCGCTTCGGACTGTTGCCAACACCTACCAAACATTTATTTGCAATTGCTGCGTTAAAATTGCATGCAATTGGCTTAAAAGTCACTAAAATTGATGCTAATACCACCCAAGCTACACTTGAATTTACTCAAACACCAAATATTGATCCAGATACCATTATTAAATTAATTCAAACTGAACCTGATCGTTATCAACTCATCAAAAGACAGCAATTGCGTATCCAATTTGATAAGCAACATAGCGATACTATTGAACAGCGTATTGCGAGTTTGTCCGCATTATTAGATAAAATAAGGTAACCATCCAGTCGCCTTTTACTTTACCAAAAAACGTCAGCTTTGAGTGGAGGTTGCCAGAAAACATCCGCAAAACAGCGCAGTGTATTGGGCATACATGAGCACATTTTGCGGATGTTTTCTGGCAAGATCCACCAAAGATGGCGTTTTCCTTAATCGTGTTTGAGGTTACATGTAATTTTTTTCTTCTTGCCTGGCGCAGATACAGCAACATAAACAAAGATACCTGTGGCAATATGGCGATCTACTTCGTCAGCATGCTTGACTGCATAAGCATCTATTTGAATAGTTATCGATGTCGTGCCAATCTTAATGACCTTTGCAAAAAACTGCACATCATCGTCAACAAATAACGGATGCAAAAATTGTAATTCTTTTACTGCAACTGTAGAAAGAGCTGATTGAACCACTTCATGAGCCAGTATGCTGCCGGCAATATCCATTTGGCTCATGACCCAACCACCAAAAATATCGCCTTTTTTATTACTGTATGCTGCGCTAGGTGAGGCACGCAAGTATGGTTTAGACTGTTCTGGTAATGTATCCATTAGAATCTCTTCACTTAGGAAGTTGATAATTTGCTGGGGCTAAATCGATAGTTGATGCAGCAGCTGAATTAGCGTGAGTTGCATCCAATTGTTGCCACTCTTCAGTTGCTGCATAATACAATGGCCCTCCCCGAAACGGCGCAAAACCAGTACCAAATATCATCCCTGCATCAACCAAATCAGCATTATCAACCACATGATCTGCCAATGCACGTTTACTTTCATTAATTAAACAACCCATTAATTGCTTAATGATCTGATCACGCTTATCAGCAGTTAGCGCATTTGATTGGCGCACTGGTTTACCGGATTTATACTGATAAAAACCAGCATTTGTCTTACAGCCTAAGCGTTGCTGTTCAACTAACTGTACTAATTGTGCAGGCACATCGCCGCCATAGTGATGGGTTAAGTTGCGTGCAACAGATAAACACACATCTAAACCGACTTTATCAGCTAGTTCGATAGGCCCCATTGGCATACCAAAGTTACATGCAGCTTGATCAATGGCATCTGCAGTGTAACCCGCTTCGAGCAACTTAACACTTTCTAATAAATATGGCATTAATACCCGGTTGACTAAAAATCCAGGGACACTACGCGTTGGCAATGGCAATTTATCCAGTTGCCCAACAAACGCTAATGCACGGTTTAGTACGCGTTGATCAGTTTTGTCATCACTGACGACTTCAACCAATGGCATACTCGGCACTGGATTGAAAAAATGGATCCCGACTAAACGAGTTGGTGTGGGTAATGCGCTAGCAATATCTGCTAACGGAATACTAGAGGTATTAGTGGCTAATATTGCATCTTTTGCCATGTTTTCAATAACGGTTTTAAATAATGCCTGCTTAGCTGCCACATCTTCGATGATTGCTTCAATAATAAGATCTGCTTTAGCAATTCCATAGCCATTGACATCCGGTATCAATCTATCCATCGCCGCTTGAGTTAACCGTTTGCTTTTTAATTTACGTTGAAATAAACGATGTGCACGACCAATAGCCTTAGCAACCGGTTCAATCTGTGTATCTTGCAAGGTAACCGTCATTCCACGCAATGCGCATACACTAGCAATATCACCACCCATAGTACCTGCACCGATCACATGTACATGAGCAACCGGTTCAATATCCCTAGCCTTGGCTAACCCTTTTAAACGCTCACGCAAGTGAAATACACGTAATAAATGACGACATGTTGATGTCACAATCAGTTGAGAAACAGTTTCGGACTCATGAGCAAATGCGTCATTTGCAACACCACACTTAACCCACGCATCAACTAATGCAAACGGCGCTGGATAATATGAACGTTTTGCCTTTTTAGCCACTTGTTTTGTTAACAAACGGCCAACCCACGGGCGTATATTGATGTGATTTAACCAGCGTAACCAAATAGCAGGTTGCTG
Source organism: Gammaproteobacteria bacterium (assembly GCA_965116795.1). Taxonomy (GTDB): domain Bacteria; phylum Pseudomonadota; class Gammaproteobacteria; order JAJFKG01; family JAJFKG01; genus JAJNDI01. The sequence continues at coordinate 1,905,212 of OZ220716.1, read as the reverse complement.
TTTTTTAGGTGGCTTTAATACCGTTGCTTTGGCAGCACGCGTTAACTGACGTGTTGGTACTACTATATCAATTAAACCAATCTTCTTAGCATACCGTGGTGCAATAAAGCGCCCTGTTAACATTAAATTCATTGCAGCTAGCACACCGACTAAACGCACGGCGCGCACCGATCCACCCCAACCAGGATACAGCCCTAATAATACTTCAGGCAGTGCTAATTTTGTTTTAAGATCGTCATTAATGACACGGTAATCACAGGCCAATGCCAATTCTAAACCGCCTCCTAAACAAAAACCATTGATCATCGCGACGGTAATGCATGGCAATGCCGCAATATTATCGAAAATTTGCCGTCCTTCAGTAATGAGTTGATGTGCATGCTGTTCATCTTTAATGTTAGCAATGGCATGTACATCAGCACCCATGATAAAACTATTATCTTTAGCCGATGCGATTACTAACCCTTTAATCGATGATTGTGTTGCTAACGATAATACCAATTGGCTTAATTCAGCTAAGGTGTCACGATTTAGCACGTTTACTCGACTGTCTTGTGTATCAAAATACAACCAAACAATATTGTCATCGTCTACTTCACAACGCCAATGTTGGCATGTTGCAGTGATGTTGTCTGTTAACATATTGATCCCTTTCTCCAGATCCGCCAAAAATGGCGTTTTCCTTAGTAGTACCTGAGTAGTTACACCCGCTCAATCAACATCGACCCACCTTGCCCACCGCCAATACACAAGGTGGCAACACCATAGCGTGCCTGATGACGCGTTAAGACATCGGATAATTGCAAAATGACACGCCCGCCACTAGCACCAATTGGATGTCCTAACGCAATAGCACCACCATCGATATTAATACGGGCTTGATCCAACTGTCCAAATGCACCAGCCAAACCACCAAACGTATTATGACAATAATCCGGATCAGCAAACGCCCGCAAACAAGCCAGCACTTGTGCCGCAAAGGCTTCATTAATTTCCCAATAATTGATATCATTTACTGTTAAACCATGGCGTTGTAACAATGGAATACTCGCGTACACTGGTCCTAACCCCATATATTGTGGTGCCAAACCAGCCCAATGACAGTCAATAATACGTGCTACCACCGGCAATTGAAAACGTCTCACTGCTGACTCACTGGCCAACAATAACAAACAGGCACCATCTGTGATCTGTGAACTATTGCCTGCAGTTACTAATCCATATTGCTTATCAAAGAAAGGGCGTAATGTCCCTAACTTTTCGACGCTGGTATTCGCACGCACACCAGTATCTGTTGAATACACTTTCCCTGTTTGGTCAACAAGAGGGGTCATATAAGAAAAATGGCCTTGCTCAGCAGCGTGTAAGGCATGTTGATGACTTTGATATGAAAACGCATCCATTTCATCACGTGAAATAGCAAAACGATAGGCCAATTCCTCGGCAGTTTGTCCCATCGATAACCCGATTAGGGGGTCGGTCAATCCACGCAATAATGCAACAATAGGTAATAATTGAGAAAAACGAAACTGTAATAGTGTACGCAGCTTGGCTCCCACTGTTTTAGCTGCCATCCAACTGCCTAACCATTGATTCATTTGCAATGGAAATAATAAAGGGGCTCGACTCATCGCTTCAGTGCCACCAGCCAATACTAAATCATGGCGACCTTCGGCAATTGCACAACGCGCCATGTCCACTGCTTGCATCCCAGAACCACAATTACGGTGTACACTCACCCCCGTCACCGCATCACCACAGCCTAAACGCAACGCTATGAGTCTGGCAATATTAGCTTCATCGGGACTTGCCATTGCATTACCAATGATCACTTCATCCAAATCACTTGGAGCAATGGGTTGTTTTAATAATAAATTAGTACCGGTTTGCACCGCCAAATCAGATGCGCTAAACACACCAGGCGCATTGCCGGCTTTTAAAAAGGGGGTACGCGTACCACAAACAATATACACAGGGCGTGCTGAGGTTCGCATCGATGCTGACATAAGTACTCCGTCACAACTAAAGCAGCATCATTATATAATCCCAGAATGCAAACACCAATAGGCAATGGAATGAACCACTACTAATTACCACGACTCATTGAATAATTAGGAGGATGCTGATGTAGATCTGTGTTTATTTTGAACACAGTCCCACAAGCTTAATAATAACCGCTGGCAATCCTGAGCGATAGTGCTGTCTTTAATTGAAAATGCATAGTGAGGTTGCGAATCAGGCTGACATACTACTAGCAATGCAATGTGAGAATAACAGAACAATGTGGTTAATGGCGCCAATTTATTCGGCAAATTACGTGCATTCACATGTTGCAGATGAGCAAAATCATCGCAATCACTATTCTCAGCGACTAACAATTGTGTTGGTAAACTAGACTCCGTCAACAATGGCAATAAACTTGTTGCATACTCAGCAGAGAATGTGTGATTTTGATATATCAACAGGCGATTGCGCTCTTTACTCGCCGCCACTGAGGCAATTTCAGCAAAAAAGTCTTTTAAACTTTCAGTAACATGTTCACTGCCAGATTGATAACGTACTTTAGGATATAATTGCGGCATAATACGCGATACTAACTGTCGCGCGACGGTTTCCTTGTCATCAAGTGACACACGTTGACGTCGAATATGATCGAACAATACAGACGGATCATTTGGAGTAAAATGCTCTACTTGGCGCCCTGATTTTTCTTCCATTGTTCTCGATACAAGACGCTTCTCAATTAATCGACTTAATACAGAATACACCGACGTTCTAAAGATATTGGTTTGCTGGCAAATCTGTTGCACATTACTTTTGCCCAACATCACCAAGCAAAGGTATACCTTCACTTCTTTATCGGTAAAGCCTAATTGCTTAAACTCCTCAAACATTTGCTCTCTCCTTTACGTGACTACCATTGTCTACTTTTAAAATAAATTCCTGTTCCCTTTTTATAATGTTTGTTATATAGCAACGCCCATAACGGGCTTTATCAATAATATACTGGCTGCTTTGTTAACATTGTCGTTTTAGTATTGACATTCTCCTGATGTTCTTCAATAATGCATGCACGTTAGTACTGCGTGCTAATGTAACGTATAAATACGGCATAAATAACATCGCAGGATACGAGAATTAGACTAATATGGCTACTCGCATACACAGGAGAAATATATGCCAGCCGGAATTCTAACCGACCAGACGGCAGGTAGGCAAGAGTCTACGAAAAATTTATTAGTACAATCTGCCTCTATACTATTTAGCCAAAAGGGCTACCGCGCTGCAACACTGGATGACATTGCGCGTGCATGCGCTATTCAACGCGGCAGTATCTTCTATCATTTCCCATCAAAACAAGCGATTGCGATTGCTGCAATCCAATACTTTCATGAACAATGCGAACAACATATTTTTAATCCTGCACTTAACAGTAACGCACCCATGTCGACAGTGTTGCGACAACTTGCAGATAATATCGAATATTTTTTTGTGCGTCGTCCCGATTGTGATTTAATTAATTTTATCGGATTAGAATCAACCTGTATCTCACCTAAAATAGGCAAAATGATTAATGATTTTTTTGCAGCATGGCATACGATGTTCAAATTATTGTTTGAAAAACTTGATATAAAACTATCGCAGCAAAATTTATATGCGCTGTTTGAACAATCGATGATTTTAATTCAGGGCTTTTGTACGGTTAACCGTGCACGTACTAAACGAAAAAATACCAACAGTTCGCTTGGAGATTATTTGTTTGCATTATGGCAAGAAAACATAAAGACTTGAGTAGTGACATCTTCTTAGTTCTCAAACTCATCAACTAATAATGCATCTTGACGAATTTTTTCGTAAGCATATAATTGTGCTGCTTCAGTCGATGTAATAATATTATTGGCTAATGCCTTTTCGATAGTGTCAGCCAATGTACTATTGCCTTGTGTACTACGCCGACCTAACCCTTTACGGATTTTCTTAATTAAATGGGCACAAGCAATATGCTGCTCTAGTGCAGATTCCATACGCCCTAGCCTGTCATTTGGATCATCTGTCATAAAACACAATTGCGTTAAACGTGTACGTAATGCACTTGGCACTAACATAATACGTGCTAATTGATGTTCCGTGAGATCAGACGGTTTACGATAGTAACATCCCCACGGAAAGATAATACGCTTTAATACACGTCCTAACCAACGAATAGGGAAATTAGCGAATAGTGCTTGAAAAGCTTGACCTATTGCATGCAAGTTATGATCTAATACCCATCTCACATGAATTAAGTCATCCTGATGATGACCATTGTCTTGATAATATTTTAATACTGCAGTGCTCATGTAAAGATAACTTAATATATCTGCATAACGAGCAGATAAGCGTTCGCGTCGTTTTAAGTTACCACCAATCAATGCAATGGTCACATCAGCAGAAAATGCCAATGCACTACTCATACGGGTTAACCGTTTATAGTATTGACGAGTTGCACCTCTAACTGGTGTACTACCGATATAAGGACATAACCCCATCACTAAACAACGTGAAAAATTACTCCATACATGTCCAATATGCTTAATAATTAATGTGTCAAACGTAGCAAACCCATGCTCAATAACAGGGTTGTTTACCGCTTGCATTTCATCATACAAATAAGGATGACAACGGATCATACCTTGCCCAAAAATAATTAAGTTACGTGTCAAAATATTCGCACCTTCAACAGTGATCCCAATCGGGATTGCTTGATAAGCATAACTTAAATAATTACGCGGTCCCATTTGAATTGCACGTCCAGCATGAATATCCATGGCATTATTGACCAGCTGGCGACTCATTTCGGTAGTGTGATATTTTACAATTGCAGAAATAACAGAAGGTTTAACCCCTTGGTCAATCGCAGCAACTGTCACATGACGCACCGCTTCCATCATATAGGTATAACCACCGATAACGGCTAATGCTTCTTCTATCCCTTCAAAATGACCAATAGACTGATTAAATTGCTTGCGCACTTTGGCATAGGCACCACTGGTACGATAACAAACTTGTGCGCTAGCACAACTCATTGCCGGCAATGAAATGGCACGTCCTGCAGACAAACACTCCATTAACATACGCCAACCTTGACCTGCCATCACCCCACCACCGATTAACCAATCAAGTGGAATAAATACATCACGACCTCGTGATATCCCATTCATAAAGGCTAAATTCATTGGCAAATGGCGCTTGTTATGTTCGACACCGGGATGAGTTGTTGGGATTAAGGCAACACTGATCCCAAGATTAGGCTTGTCACCTAATAAGTGATCCGGATCGAATAATTTAAAGGCTAATCCAAGTAACGTAGCAACCGGCGCTAAGGTAATATAACGTTTATCCCAATTTAAACGAATGCCTAATACCGATTTTCCATTAACATCACCTTGGCACACTACACCGGTATCAGTAATACCACCAGCATCACTACCGGCATCTAAGCCAGTTAATCCAAAACAGGGGATCTCTTCACCGCGGGCCAAGCGTGGTAAGTAATGTTGTTTTTGTTCAGGTGTGCCGTACTCGACTAATAACTCTGCTGGTCCTAATGAATTTGGTACCATGACGGTAACTGCTGCCGTGACACTGCGCGTGGCAATTTTGACAATAATATGTGAATGGGCTAACTCAGAAAAACCTAAACCGCCATAGTCTTCACTGATCTTCAAACCAAAAAAGCCTTGTTGCTTGATGTATTGCCACACTGACTCAGGTAAATCATGTTCTTCATGACTAATTTGCCATTCATCTAACATTGCACATAAGGTATTAACTTGGTTATCTAAAAAGGCTTGTTCGCGTGCACTTAATGTAGGTACTGGTGTAGCTAATACACTAGGCCAATGTGGATGGCCAGAGAACAGCATTTTATCCCACCACGTATCACCTGCTTCGATCGCTGCTTTTTCGGTGTCACTCATGGCTGGTAATTGTGCTTTGAACAACGCAAACAGTGGTTTACTCACTACAAGACGGCGAGTAAACGGTACTACCGTCGCCAATAAGATAATCCCATAGATGACCCATATCGTTGCAACTAACCACAATGGCCATGTCTCAAATAAGCTAATACAGATAAGTAACAGGGTAATAATCGATACCCACTGCATCGGCGATGCCCGTCGATATCCCAAACCACAGATAACACACAATAATACCAAGCTATCAATGAATAGACTCATAGTTGATCCTTTTACTCACTACCCATATTCCTTAATAGGGCCCGAATAGTTGCCCCTCTTTATTATAAGTGACTTACATATAACTGCCATTATGATCATAGCTATCTGCAGATTATATTCACATCAACTTATGTTAAAAATTTGCTCATTGCCGATCGGTGGCAAATAATACAAGCATGCATAATTGTGTCTTAATTGACAGCGCTAGCATCATCACAAAAGCAGCATAACTGTTCAAAAATTTATATTAACTTAAACATTAATAGTATTTAACATCCGTTTTAAAAGTGGTTAGTCAGCAAGAAAGAAAGCATTATCCTCAGCAAGGTTATGCACAACAAATCAGGCATCGATATACTGAGTCGGTATAAAATTCTGTCGCTCTGTGCATTTCCCGAGAAAAAGCATAACACGTTGTTTTACATTGGATTATTTATCAAGTGCAAAGCTTGACCAAGCCTCTAAACCCCAGCCGATCCGTATTGTGTAGTCAACAAATAAAACATTACTCACAAGCTTATCCACAGAAATTGTGAGTAACATTGAATACCTACACAATTACAACTACTTAATAAATTTGGGTAAACTAAGTACAGCTTTATTTGTAAGTAAAAGCAGACAAATCCCAGTTAGTTAATAAATTACTTTAAGTTTTATTAATGTGTTACTTGAAATAATTTCACGCCAATTTTGTGATATTAATGATTCACTGCCTCAGTAAAATAATGTTACATTGTGGACTACTCAGACGATTGTGCTGGCTAATTAATTGGACACTTATCAAGATGCATTATGCGGATTTATTTGAACATATCCGGGCACACCCTGCGACGATTGTATTAACCGTTAACCAACGACTTAGTCAATTTTTGTTACAACATTTTCATAAAGATAGCCAACAGCACCAATTAGTCAGTTGGTCAACACCTACTATTCTGCCCTATCGTACTTGGTTAGAAAATGTATTTTATCAACCGCAGCAACCGGATAAATGGTGCCATTACTATCTATTATCCGAAGCAGATGAATTACTACTGTGGGAACATTGTCTTGTTCATGATTCTCAACTCGAGCTGAGTAATGCACGTTCATTGGCCCCGCTGGCTTATCAGGCTAATACGCTATTACAACAATGGTGTATTCCCGATCCAGTTTGGCAAGCTGCAGCAAGCGGTGAGCAATCTGCTCTAATCCGTTGGCATCAATACGCTAAGCAGTATTGCCAAGATAATCGATTGCTAAGTGTTCATCAGCTAGCCAATATTATCAGCGAACGTTTACAAAAAAATAATGTCACCATAGCAAACGAAATCATATTCGTTGGTTTTGATGAACGTCCACCACAGTTACAGGCGTTAATCAAGACACTCACCCAAATCAAACATCGTGTTTCATTTTATCAACCTAAGATGGTAGACAAGCCAATAAGCTTGATCCATTGTCAAGATAAACAACATGAATTACAAACCATGGTACGCTGGGCATATCACTGTTATCAACAACAACCGACTGCGTTCATTGGTTGTATTATCCCTGATCTAACTAATTATCGGGATATAATCAAAGATGCATTGCTTGAACAACATCACCGTTTTGCTCGCTTACCTGGACAGACCATCGAACAACCCATATTTAATATCGCCAGTGGTGATCCATTGGCAGCTTTTTCCATTATTCACAGTGCTTTATTGTGTATTAGTTTAATGGCACAAGCATTAACTATTTCTGAGTGGCAATATGTATTAGATTCACCTCATATTGGTGATTATCAACAAGATTACGCAAAGCGTGCAACGGTATGTCTATATTTGCAGCAACAGCCTGCTAATCATTTAACTTATCAAGACATACAACCATTAGCACCTGAATTATGGCAACAGATATTTAGCCAAATAAACAACCTCAGCATCCCAACAAGCACAACACCGCGTGCTTGGCATCAGCTGATACATCAATGGTTAACCTTATTTAATTGGCCTGGCGATCGCACATTAACCAGTGAATCTTATCAAGTCATTAAACGTTTTTATACATTATTAGATGACTATCAACGCATTGAACATATTCATCCAACACTGTCTATTCATCAAGTGATTCAGCACATTAAACAACGTTGTCAGCGTACCGTATTTCAACCACAAACACCATCAGCAGCGATTCAAGTCGTTGGTGTATTAGAATCTGCAGGCTTACCGTTTACTCACGCATGGTTTGCTCACTGTGATGCAAACCAATGGCCTATGCAAACTGCTGCTAATCCACTAATTGCATTATCGGTACAACGTGATTACCAATTACCACACTGTGATAGTCAACGTGAATTTACATTTTGTGATACGGTGTTAACCCGATTATCCAGCGAAGTTGGCCAGCTATATTGTAGTTATGCACGCTATGACGACGACATTAAACAATTACCCAGTCCATTATTACATGATGCCACTTTGTTAGATGTTGATACCTTGCCAATGACAACAACACCGACATTAGCTGACACGTTAATTCAAACGAGTGACTGTGAAAGCATTGATGATCGCTATGGAATTCCTTTAACCTCTACACAATTGCCTGGTGGTACACAATTATTTAAAGATTACTTCGCGTGTCCATTTCGTGCATATGCCAAATACCGTTTACGTGCTGATCCTTGGCCAGCAATACAGAATGGCGGTTTTTCTGCACTGCAACGCGGACAATTGATTCATAAAGCCTTAGAACTAGCTTGGCGTGAGTTACAAAATCACGACAGATTATTAGCATTATCTACTCATGAACAACAACAACTGAGTTTACACTGGGCAAAGACAGCAATGGCACAATTGCAGCAACCATTATTATTACCTGCTGGCACCCAAGTCACATACATTGAAACACAACGTTTACAACAATTGGTTGACAGTTGGTTAAATCAAGAACGTGAACGTCCCGCATTTAGTATTATTGATTTAGAAACGGTGAAAATCATCACATTGGCAGAATTCAGTTTGTCAGTTCGATTAGATAGATTAGATCAATTACTCGATGGCAGTCATTGTATTATTGACTACAAAACCAGCAATATGAATTATGCCGATTGGTTTGGTGATCGCATTGATGAGCCACAATTACCATTATACTGTATTCAACCTAACTTAGTGTCTCCAGGAATCGCATTTGCCCATGTGCGCCACGATCACATTGGTTTCTTAGGCATTGTACGTGCTTCTGAATACCTACCCAATAGCATTGCATTTGATCAAGTTGATAACGTCAGCACTTGGCAACAACAATTACAAGCATGGCAAGATATATTTATTAATGCAGCACGAGCAATTCAACACGGTGACGCAGATATCAATCCTAAATATGCTAAGCAAACCTGCAAATATTGCCATTTAACCTCAATGTGTCGTTATACTGTGGAGTAATACAGTGAATAATACTGATCAATCACAACGTCAACGTGCACTTAATCCAACTGAATCGTTTATCGTGCAAGCTCCTGCAGGTTCTGGTAAAACACATTTGCTCACTCAACGGTTTTTACGCTTACTGACTACAGTTGAACAACCAGAAGCCATTTTAGCAATTACCTTTACCCGTAAAGCCGCAGCTGAAATGCGTGAACGGATCATGACTGCATTAACACTGGCAGCTAATCATGATACACCACCTGCAACAGCACATGATCAGCTAACATGGAGATTAGCCAATGCCGCATTAGCCCATGATCAAGCAAAACAGTGGGATCTGCACCACAATCCAGCACGATTACAGATCATGACAATTGACGCGTTCTGTGCACGCTTAACTCAACACGCACCACAACTATCTAGGTTATACCATCGTCAACAGATTGATGAACAACCTGCTAAGCTATATCAACGTGCAATTAGCAATACGTTAACTGAATTAGATCAAATACCGCCATTTAGCGATGCAATTGCGATTTTATTAGAACATTTAGATAATCGTGTCGACATTGTGTCGCAATTACTCACTGCAATGTTAGCCCGTCGTGAACAATGGCTGGATATTATCGTTGGTTTGCAAGATTCAGCACAACAACGTGCTGCATTAGAAATCAATCTGCAACATGTTGTTACCAATGCACTTATTCATGCTGATAAATTAATGCCAACTGATTTATATCCTGAAATGCAGCGCTTATATCGTTTTGCATGTAATCATCATACTGCACTCACCCCACTTGCTAACCAGTGGCCAACACCAACACTTGATAATGTTGCCATCTGGCAAAGCATTGCTAGTTTTGTACTGACTAAGCAAGGTCAATGGCGCAAGCAAGTGGATAAACGGTATGGTTTTCCAGCAGCAACAGCTGGCAATGATCCTGCTGAAAAAGCGTTGTTTAGAAGCAATAAACAAGACATGCTAGCCTTATTGACCAAGCTAATGCAACATAATGAATTACAAGATGCTCTGCATGCCATTATGTTGTCTCCAACACCCTATTACACTGATCAACAATGGGCAGTGTTGTCAGCACTGTTAACACTATTACCAGTAGTAGCTGCACAATTACAATTAGTGTTTGCTGACACCGGTTGCGTTGATTTTAGTGAAATCAGTTTAGGGGCATTATATGCATTACATGATCATCAAGGACCAACCGATCTGGCATTACACTTAGATTATCAATTACATCATGTATTGGTTGATGAATTTCAAGATACATCCATCACTCAGTTCCGTTTATTAACTGCATTAACGTCGGGCTGGCAATCAAGTGATAGCAATACGTTATTTCTAGTGGGCGATCCAATGCAATCGATTTATCGATTTCGTCAAGCCGATGTCAGTTTGTTTCTACATGCTAAACAGCATGAGATCGGTGCTGTATCCTTAACGTATTTAGCGTTATCAGATAATTTTCGCAGTCAACCCGTCATTATTGACTGGCTTAATCAGTATTTTACCCAATTATTTCCAACAGATGAAAATTTACATACGGGTGCCATCCCTTATTCACCTGCTACAGCAACAACAACAGCAATTGATACGGAAACTGTTACAACACATTTAGTGATTAAAAAAGATGACAACGATCAACAAACAACCCATTTAATTAAACTAGTTACACAAACTTTACAACAATCTCCTGATGCCGATATTGCAATATTGGTACGATCACGTGCGCAATTAACTCCATTATTATCCGCATTACGTGATGCTAATATTGTATTTTCTGCAGTAGACATCGAACGATTACACAGTCAATGTTTAATTCAAGATTTAGTCAATCTAACCTATGCAATCTGCTTTTTAGCGGATAGAACAGCGTGGCTTAGTTTGTTACGCACACCGTTTTGTGGATTTGATTTAAAATTGTTAACAGAGTTGGTTAGCAATACTGATGCTAAAGCAAACGAACGCTTAATCTGGGATTGTCTACAGCAAGCTCCTACTCATATACAACAACAACCTCGTTTCCAACATGTTTATACGGTTTTACAGCATTGGTGGCAAACACGTCATCAACAACCATTACACACAACTGTATTTGGGATCTGGTACGCACTGGGTGGCCCTGCATGTTACACCACACCTAATGCCCTAGCCCAAGCAGATGCATTCTTTACGTTACTGTCTGCACATGATGTTGGTGGCACATTAGCTGATCGTGATGTATTTGCCGCTGCATTAGATGATTTATATGCACCAACAGACAATCATGATCACTGCAAATTACACATCATGACATTGCATAAAGCAAAAGGGCTAGAATTTGATGTGGTTATATTACCTTATTTAGACAAAACACCACCTGCACCAGAACAGCCTTTGTTGCGTTGGCAACGGATCCCTGATCTGACAGATGGCTTATTACTAGCACCGATTAAAGCATTACATGCGGCAGATGATCCGATTTATCGCTATTTACAACAATACGAAAAACAACACACCAAGCATGAAGTGATTCGTTTATTATACGTCGGTGCTACCCGTGCTAAACAGCAATTACATTTAATGGGTTCGGTACAACAACATGCAGAAACCAAACAATTAATCCCAGCAAAATCTCATAGCCTATTAGGCATGCTGTGGGATCAATTGGATAAAAATAAATTAATCAACATAGACAAACCCACAACGGTTAATAACCAGCAGCAGCTAAATCAATTATCACGCTTAACCGATGATTGGTACGCAAGTGACATTGCGCAGCAATTAAAACCAACGATAGCCGACTCAACACATACAACTAGCAATACTGTCCACACAGTATCATCACAGTCTATTTTTGACAGGGCCGTTGGCATTATTATCCACCGTTGCCTCGAACGCATTGCAATAGAAGGCTTAGTACATTGGCAACAATTCACTTTGTCAGATTACCATGCTTATTGGCAACAGCAATTGTTACACTTATCACTATCAACATCCGTATGCCAACAAGCTATTGCTATTATTGAAGAGGCCATTCAGAAAACATTAACTGATCAACGTGGTCAATGGATTTTGTCAGCACATCCATTAGCTACTAATGAATTACGTTTAACGACATGTATTGATGATAAACCACAATCTGTAATCCTCGATCGTACTTTTGTTGATGGTGATCGTTGCTGGATCATCGATTATAAAACTGCTGTTCCTGAGAAAACATTATCTAATGATTGGTTAGTGCAGCAGAAACAACTATACGCTGAACAATTACAACGTTATGCCAACGCCTTAGCACCCTTACGTAAGCAACCCATTCAGATTGGACTATATTTCCCACGGATCGGTGGTTGGATTGAATGGCAGCCGGAAGTGTTGTCTCAAAGAACTATTGCTTATCCTGCATAAATTTGTTTTTCACTCTAAATAAGACACCGACTATTCTTCAATAAATTTCCGACCAAATCTCAATGAAGCGTTGTCTAATCTTCAATACAGCAGCATAATTCTCATTAAAACTTGCCGCAATAATCCAGATTTTTTAGACAGAAATATTACCTCTAACATATGACCGGTATACCCTTCATTTACTACTGATATATGACGGGCATACCGGTCATATATGATAAAAATCATATAACTTATTGATTATAATAGAAAATCTAATCAAGTTTTGAGGCTAATAATTGCAACAGCTTTGCCTCATCAATGATAGTCACGCCCAATTTTTCAGCTTTAGTGAGCTTTGAGCCAGGTGATTCACCAGCAATAACATACGTTGTTTTCTTAGAAACACTTTCAGTTACCTTACCCCCTGCTGCTTGGATCGCTTGTTTGGCTTGTTCACGGGTCATTGAAGATAACGTCCCAGTCAATACAAATGTACTGCCTGCTAATTGTTTTGATTGAACAGTTGTGTTGGTTTTCGGCCAGGTTACGCCTGCTTGTTGTACGCTAACAATAATCTTACGATTACCCTGTTGTTGGAAAAAATGGTAAATATGTTCAGCAACAATAGGCCCCACATCATCTACGTCACATAGTTGTTCTACATCAGCCGTCATGATTGCCTCTAAACCAGTAAAATGCATGGCTACATTACTTGCTGTCACTTCACCAACATCACGGATACCTAATGCATACAAAAACCGTGGTAGTGTTGTGTGTTTTGCTTTGTTAATTGCTTGAATAATATTATTAGCTGACTTATCTCCCATGCGATCTAACTCAGCTAATGTGTCTGCTGTTAAGCAAAATACATCTGCAATGTTATTAATGAGTTCAACATCCACTAATTGATCGATCAACTTATCCCCTAACCCTTCAATATCCAATGCTTTGCGAGATACCGCATGTTTCAGTGCTTGCTTACGTTGTGCTGCGCAGATCAACCCACCGGTACAACGCGCGGCCGCTTCTTCCTGATTACGTTCAACATCAGCACCACACACTGGACAGTGTTTAGGTAACTGAATCGGCTTAACGGTTTTACTGCGCTTTGCTAATACCACACTAACGACTTCTGGGATCACATCACCTGCACGTCTAACAACCACCGTATCTCCAATCCGTACATCTTTGCGTTCAATTTCATCCATATTATGCAAGGTAGCATTACTCACCGTTGCACCACCAACAAATACCGGTACTAAACGTGCAACTGGGGTTAACACCCCAGTACGCCCTACTTGAAACTCAACATCTTCTACGGTTGTTAATTCTTCCGCCGCTGGAAATTTATGTGCTAGTGCAAAACGAGGTGCACGTGCGACAAAACCAAGCGTTTGTTGTTGATCATGTTGATTGACTTTATACACAATGCCATCGATTTCATAGGCCAACGCATCCCGTTTGGCTAACAATTGTTGATAGTATTGCAAACAAGCATCAATATCGGTGACACATGCTGATTCTGGATTAATCGGCAATCCCCATTGTTGTAATTGTTGCAACGTGTTGTAGTGAGTTGCTGGTAATGCTTGACTACATTCACCAACACCATACGCAAAAAATGCTAATGGGCGTTTAGCTGTGATCTGTGGATCTAATTGCCGTAAACTACCCGCCGCTGCATTGCGTGGATTTGCAAATATTTTCTCGTCGTGTTTTGTTTGCATTGCATTTAACTGTTGAAAACCAGCAACGGATAAATACACTTCGCCACGTATATCAATATACATTGGCCAATCATCACCCTGTAAACGCAGTGGAATAGCGCGGATGGTGCGAACATTATGGGTAATGTCTTCACCCGTCGTGCCATCGCCACGGGTTGCTGCTTGCACCAATTGTCCTTTCTCATAACGCAAACTTACTGCTAAACCATCTAGCTTCACTTCACACACATAGTCAATTAATACATCATCATCTAGCTTTAATCGTTTACGTAAGCGTTGATCAAATGCGCTGACTTCTTCAGAATCAAATGCATTATTTAACGATAACATGGGTTGACGGTGTTGCACTTGGGTAAATGATGCAAGCGGCTTAGCGCCTACACGTTGTGTCGGCGAATCTGCAGTAATTAACTGTGGATATTGTGCTTCTAATGCCAATAATTGTTGAAATGCGCGATCATATTCTGCATCTGGGACACTTGGATCATCTAATACATAATATTGATAATTATACTGATTTAATTGAACACGCAGTGATTCTGCTTGTTTGCGTACCGAGTCATCAGACACTATTTACTCTCAACATTAACTGCCAGCTAATGAAAACTCTAATTCTGTTTGCCCAATGTCATTTGGCAAATACTGTAGGCTATGCCGGATTTGCGCAATAGTATCTGCTTGCAACAGTTGACGAGCATCATCCACGACAATGCCATCTAAATCATCTGCTAGCTGATTAGCCGTATTTAACATTAGGTCGAATACCGCAATCGCTTGTTTAACATGCGCTGGATGCATAAATAAGGTTAATCCAATACAGGTATACCCACCCATCGCATTCATATCAAACGCACCTGGCTCTGTTGCAGAGGCTAGGCTAAATAATACATTGCCGCGCCCATTGGGTTGTTGATGACGATGAAAGATATCCATTTCACCAAAACGAAAACCACACGCTAATATTGCTTGTAATAATTCATACCCTACAAATTGTTGGCCTGCTTTTGCAAACACATGCAAGATAATGATCTCAGGCGGTATAACTTCATCTGCGATATTAGTCTGCATTGATTCAACATCTGTTACTGGGTCAAATGCAGCTTGTGCGGTTAATGCTGTATCAAATTCATCTTGGGTAACCGTTTGTAAACTATCAAAACCAAGTTTTGCTAAACGCTGATCGTCACGGGTTAATGCTGAAGTATGTGACGCAATATCACTAGTTGGTTTTGCAAGCTGAGCATTATTAATGGTTAACGAAGGTTGGTCTAAACGATATCGACGGCGCAATTGCTGCTGTTTTTTAACAGCACGCAATAAAATACTGATCCCGATTAAACTAATCACAACTGGAAAAATCAAATGTAATAGTGTTGCTGATCCCATGTAATCTCCTTAATGTTCTTTGCTTATGCAGCGACCTCTTCATCCTGTGCCATGGCAACGGCTTCATCAACATCAACCGCAACTAAACGTGATACACCAGGCTCATGCATGGTGACCCCCATTAACTGTTTTGATATTTCAATCGCCACTTTATTATGGCTAATAAAAATCACTTGCACGGTTTCTGCAATCTTTTGTACTAAATTACAAAAGCGCAACACATTGGCATCATCTAATGGTGCATCTACCTCATCTAACATACAAAATGGTGCCGGATTTAATTTAAAAATAGCAAACACCAATGCAATAGCCGTCAATGCCTTTTCACCGCCGGATAATAAATGAATGCTACTATTACGTTTGCCTGGTGGACGTGCCATCACCGTAACCCCCGCTTCTAACAAATCCTCACCAACCAATTCTAACGATGCTTGGCCACCGGTAAACAATGACGGGAACAATTCCTGGAAATTTGCATTGATTTGATCAAACGTACCTTTAAAGCGTTGTTTAGTTTCACGATCGATCTTACGAATGGCGGCCTCAAGTATGGCTAATGCATCGGATAAATCGGCATATTGACTATCTAAATGTTGTTTGCGTTCTAACTCAACATCGTATTCTTCAATGGCGGCTAGATTAATTGCACCTAAACGTTGAATGCGATCACCGACATGCGATAAATCACGATCAATACTATCAACCGTGTTATCTACCGTCACTGTTGACAATACATCTTGCAGTGCTTGCCCTGTTTCAGCTAATTGTTCCGCTAAATTTGCACGGCGTACACTATCACCTTGCGCATCTAAACGCATTTTTTCCAATTCATCACGAATACCATTAATGCTGTCGTCAATGTCACTACGTGCATGCTCACTGTCACGCAATTGTTGTTCAGCCTCAGATAAACGTACTCGTGCTTGCTGCATGATTTCTTCAACATTGCTACGCTGGGTTAATGTTGCTTGCAGTGTGCTATCTAATTCTGTCAACGGCGCATTAGCCGTGTGTAAATTCTGCTGCAATTCAGCTTCACGTGCAGTTAAATCATTCATTTGTTTTTGCAAGCGTTCGCGTGCAACGGTTAACAACGATGATTCACTTTGCGCTGCATTTAATTGCATATTAACTTGATGAAATGCATCTTTAGCACTGTGGGCTTGTGGACGCACAGACTCTAATTGTGTGCGTAATTGATCACGTTGTTGTTGTAACTGATCACGCGTATCAGCTTGGGTTTCCATTGTTGCCAGTGCAGCTTGCCAAATCGTTCGTGACTGTTCTAGTGCCTTACGATTATCATCGCAATTGGTTAGCAATTGCTGACTCTCAGCGTGTAAGCGTTCACACCGCTGGGCTAATTGTTCACAACGTGCTTGCTTAACGGTTAATTGAGTTTGCGAGTGATTCAGTTGATCTCTGTGCTGATCTAATTGTTGTTGTCGTTGATTACGTTGCTGTTCTAGTGTTTGCAACTGTTGTTCACCTTGAGTTAATTGATTGTCACATTGACTAATATCAGCTTCTGTTTGAGTGATCATATCTTGCAACTGGGCTAATTCCTGTTTACGTTCAATCACACCTGAATGTGTTTGATCGACATTGGCAATGCGCAGCCAATGCTGACTGATCCAAATACCTTCTGGCGTCACAATCGATTCGTTTGCAGTTAATTGATCACGCCAGGCTAGTGCTTGTGCCAAGGTATCTGCTGCATAAATACCATCAACCAAATTGGCTAACTGATTAGGTGCACTGATCTTAGTGCGTAATGTTGGAAACTTATCTGTTGTCGTATTCACATCAACTGTTGTTGCCAACAACATCATTTGTCCTGCAGGTAATGGGTTTAAATCACCTAACACCGCATTAACACTGTCAATACCATTAACACACACTGCTTGTAGACTATCGCCTAACACGGTTTCCACTGCGCGTTCCCAACCCGTTTCAACCGCCAACTGTTGAGCCAAACGTGGATAATCAGCTAGTTCATGTTGTTGTAGCCAATTAACCAGTTGATCAGATTGTTGACCTAATGCCGCTTGTTGCAATGCTTCTAATGAGGCAAAACGCCCTTGGGCTTTTTGTAATTGACTGCGCAATTGATCTAATTGGTTGCGATCAGTCTGATTAGCTTGACGTTGTGTTTGAATAGCGTGATCGGTTTGGGTTAATTCAGTTTGCGTGTCGGTAAGTTGCTGTTGCTGCTGAGTTAACGTAGCGGTTAACTCAGCAATATCAGCACGTAATTGACTATCATCCAATTGCTGTTGTTCAGTTTTAATTGACTCTAAACGAGTGGTTGCCTCACTGATCCGCTGTTCCAATTGCTGTATGCGTGCTCGTTCAACTTGTGCTTGTTCGGAAGCTTGTGCTGCTTCTACGTTAAAGGTATCCCAAGTCTGTTGCCATTGCTGCATTGTCGTTTCAGCATCGGTTAAGCGGGCTAATGCTGCATTAGCTGTTTGCTTAGCGGTATTAACTTGTGGGGTTAATTCAGTAATCGTGACTGTCAATGACTCGATTTTTTGCTGATCAAGATCACTGTTTTGCTTAGCGGCCGCCAAATCAACTTGTACTTGTTGTAAATCACGGGTTAATTCATCACAGCGTTGGCGCCCATGCTGCAACGCTTGTTCTAAACGGACAATTTCCGCACCGACTGTATAGTATTTTTTTTGAATTTCGTTAAATTCATCAGTTAATTCAGTTTGCTTTTCACGCTGGGTTTCAATATCACTATCACAGCGACGCAATTGCGCAACTTGCGCTTCTAAAGCCACTTCTTTTTGTTGTAGCGTACCTTTTTGACTTTGTAATTTTTCATTGATAGCTTGCAATTTCAATGCATATAACTGTGCTTGCAATTGACGTTGTTCAACTTTTAATTCTTTGTAACGCTCAGCCGCACGTGACTGGCGTTTTAAACGGTCTAACTGTTTGTCTAACTCATCACGAATATCATTGACTCGTTCTAAATTCTCACGGGTATGGCGCATGCGATTTTCAGTTTCGCGCCGGCGATCTTTATAACGCGAGATCCCCGCTGCTTCTTCGACTAAATTACGCATTTCATCAGGTTTAGCTTCAATGATCCGTGATATTGTCCCTTGTTGAATGATTGCATGTCCACGTGGACCTAAACCGGTACCGGCAAAAATATCTTTAATGTCACGACGTCGACAACGCGTCCCATTTAAGTAATAACTGGATTGTGCGTCGCGAGTCACTTCACGGCGAATGGCAATTTGACTATAATTGGCATACTCACCACCTAAACTGCCATCACTATTATCAAATAGTAATTCAACCGACGCCTGCCCTGCCGGTTTGCGTGCACTCGAACCGCTGAAAATCACATCATCCATCGATTCACCCCGCAGGGTTTTCACCGAACTTTCCCCCAATACCCAACGTACTGCATCGATGACATTGGATTTACCACAGCCATTTGGACCGACAATCCCGGCTAGATGACTGCGAAGTTGAATGGTTGTTGGATCAACAAATGACTTAAAACCAGCTAATTTGATTTTCTCTAAACGCATAAATCGTAGATAGCCCTATCAGTTATGGTCAATTACAAGACAGCTTCAGTGCAATAATACATCAAAAGTGATGCATTTTGCCTGCAATCTGCCCACCACATAGTGTACCTTAGCTGGTGATGATAAGAAACTATTGTGCTGATTTTGAAGTTGGCAATAGCCCCAGGGTCTAATTGAATGAGACAAGACGACTAACACTTAAAGCATAGCTATTAATTACCGATCGGTAACAAAAACAGAGTTGACTTTTTTTGAACTGTAGTAAACTGCATGCTTAATTTGCTATGAATATTTTATTACCAAATAACTATTCTAAATAACTGTAAATTTTAAATCTCAAGCTGAGAAAACCTCTAGGAGTTATGTATGTTAGTGTCACTATTCAATAGTGCAGTTGCTGCTGCATCAGCTGCAGGTAAAATAGGATCAGAACTTAATACGACGGCTACATTCGCGGTTGCTCGTGAAATTATGCAAGCCGATCGTGCACGCTCAATCCAAAACGCAGTCGATTTAAACCGAAAAATTGATGAACAATTGTCCACTAAACCCTGTCAACCAATGGCCATATTTGCTAATGATTGCGACTCATCAGAGCAGCAAAGCTTAGCTAAGCAAGGTAAAAACGCTCGCAAAAAAGTAGAACGTCAAGAAGAAGAAAAACGAATTAATCGTAGAAAAATAAGAAATGCCCGTAGAAACGCACTCAGAAAAGGCGCTGGGAAATCACAACCTCAAGCAGAAAAACGTTCTCGTGGTCTTTTTGAAGAACCGACTAATCCCGATATCCTAGATAAAAACCAACAAGCAACCGATAATTATGATAATGGCTACGATCATCAAGATTCCGACGTTAAAACAACAACGGTATCGGTGTCAGCTTTGCTGGAAAACGGCGGTGCAGTACAGTTAAATAATGTTACTACTCCTGTTGCCACTAACTGGAACAGTTGGGATACCACTAATAACCAAGATACCTTGATAGTTGCAGCAGTCAATTACACGCAACCCATGCAGCAAACTTCACCGCCACAAGCAAAAGCGTTTGACATTATTGCTCTAGATAGTAATGCATTAGCAGGGGAGTATTCATCACCGCAAGCATTAAAAGAAAGTCGAGCCTATTTAGGTTCCTATACAATAGGAACCAGCCTAGATCAAAAATTGCAACGTTGGGCAGACGATGGTGGCAACATTAGATTAGTGAATGCAGGTCACATGCTAAATTCACCTGAAGATGCATTAGCTATCGGTTACATGGCCGCTGATGAATTGTTTGATGAAGCACGTCCCGAGCATCTTCCTGAAAAAATTACGTATCAGATTGCTTATCTTCGTCATCAATCCAAAACTCATGAACACACTATCATTGGTCAAAGTGCACTGGCAGACGGAAAAATC
This sequence comes from Gammaproteobacteria bacterium, assembly GCA_965116795.1. Taxonomy (GTDB): domain Bacteria; phylum Pseudomonadota; class Gammaproteobacteria; order JAJFKG01; family JAJFKG01; genus JAJNDI01. The sequence continues at coordinate 1,884,146 of OZ220716.1, read as the reverse complement.
GGCATAACCAACTTGCCAATGTTGCAAAATGAGAAAATCATCACACCATGCATCCCAAAAGATGGTGGCATTGCAAATACAAAAAACATTCAGATCGGTGACAAATCGTATTTCTCTGTCTCTTTTGCAACGAGCATACGCACAGTATTAGATGATAAGTATGTTCCACCTAAAATTAGCGAATTAGTTCAACAAGCTATAAGTGATGGACTAGAAACAGGCCCGCATATTTATTTAATGCCAAAAGGTGCTGTTGCTATAGGAGAAGAAAAAAATATTTCAGAAATTGCTAAAGAGCAAGGCTTAATCTTTAGAGCGTTAGATTCTCAATTAGGATACTATGCATCCGAATCAGGCCAAATGTTGTTTGGAAACGATATCGCTTATTTAGGTGATGACAGCTTAGGTAATGACATAGTCTTTGTCAGTGCCCCCAATGGGCCTGCTTATGGTTTCGTATACATTCTTGAACCAGGTAAAAAAGTATATGATTTAGCAGACGCTGTTGCTGTACTGCGTATTCATGATGCATCTAATATCAATGATCCAAGTGATCCAGGTCATTCGGTTGCGATCAAACAATTTGGCACAAGCGCAACAATCACTGAGTTACCAACTGACGATCCAGGAAAAGCATTGGCATTAACCGGTAAAGTAGAATTATCAAATGGACACGATCCAAACGCTGGAAACCACATTGGTACCTTCGTAGCTTATGTAAATCTTGAAGAACTTAAGATTAAAGTAATAGCTGCTAAAGCTACGGGCAATAAAGACATTTATCCAATGCATGATACCATCCTCTTAGCAGGTGAAATTGAACCACCAACTGCAACAGTAGATAATGATGGTACGATATTTAGCAGCTATCAAGGCGAGCATATCGATTGTGATGAAGATAGTAACGGATGTCATGACTATTATGATGATCAATATGAAGAGCAAGATGATAATGACCGACCAGTATTTAATGATGGACCAATATTTCAGGATAGCAATGATGAGCAAACACATCATGAAGGCGAACAATATCATGATAGTCAAGATAGTAATGACCAATACTATGAAGTTTATGATGACTGGCGTGAAAGGGAAACAGGATTAACTCGTAGTTGCCCTAGTCAAGCAATCAAGCAAGACTTACATGTTAGTTTCCATGGAATGTTGTTTGCTGAATTTAAGAAATTACTGTCTACTACATATTTTCAAGGATTTTTGGAAGATAGACCTCAACTTGCTACGTTAACGTCAAGAAATAGTATTACTCATACTGTTTACGGCTCATCACGTCTCGACACAGATAGATGTGATCACTGCGATGATAAACGTATTACTATTATTAAGAATTCGCAATGTCCAGAACGAGGTACAGCACAACAGCCAGAAAAACCCGGCTTTAAACCAGGAAAGTCCGATATTAACAGCGAGGGAAGACGCAGCAAACGTTCAATTGCTAACTCTGCTGAGCAGCAAGATCATGCTGGTGTAGCAAAATCATTCCACAGCATCTTCGCTCATAAACCACAACATATTGAGCAAAGCAGTGATGTAACTGCGCAACAAAATACCGTGTTATCATCACTGCCTACAGCATAATTATGATATTACTATTATATTGATACATCATACCCAACGGCCTTAGCAACACAGTATCGTATGCTAGGGCCGTTAGCATTTTTCACAATATTTTGCAGATTGTGTTATAGTTGTTCGCTGATAATAAGCAAAGGCAAACAATACAGCCATGCATACTCATTTTAAATTAAACAATACAGCCATTGGCATATCTTATTTATTAGCTGGATTTAATCTGATCACTCAACCTGGGTTACGTCGTTTTGTGATCATACCAATCTTATTGAATATTATGTTATTCAGTTTATTCATCATGATTAGCATTCACTGGTTTAAGCATGCATTACATTGGTTAGATAATTGGTTACCAACTTGGCTACATTGGTTACACTGGTTGCTATGGCCACTGTTTGCGATTACTTTCCTAGCACTATTTGCATATGGTTTCACATTCGTTGCCTTGTTAATCGCTGCACCATTCAATGGTTTACTCGCCGAAAAAGTAGAAGCGTTGCTAACAGGCCACACTGCACCATCGGTTAACACGTTGCAGTTATTAAGTGATATCCCACGGGTGTTAATCCGTGAAATTAGAAAAATTTTGTATTATTTACCGCGCGCACTGGGTTTATTCATTTTATTTTTCATTCCATTAATTCAATTGGCTGCCCCCATTTTATGGTTTATATTTACTGCCTGGACAATGGCAATGCTATACATTGATTACCCGATGGATAATCACCGCGTTGGTTTTCACGATATGCACCAACGCATGCGCCGCCAATCTTCATTATCCATCAGTTTTGGTGCTGCAATCACTTTGCTAACATTCATTCCAGGATTAAATCTATTTATCATGCCCGCTGCTGTTGCTGGAGCAACGAAATTATATGTTGAGCAGTATCGTTAGTCTGTTATTCTCAATTCCAATAGATCATTAATTTGTACTGCATACTGAAAGATAGATCCCACCTCATCTCGCTATGTTCGACGGCTGGGATGACAAACCGGGGAATTGACTTATTACTTAAACGGTGTAGAATGGCTTTCCTTCTTATTTCTATCGAGGTGGCGCCATGCGCACTAAGCCCAACAACGAATACTTACTCAGTACCACATCGATGGTACGACACTAGCGTCGCTAGTCTTGAGTTAACGTTGTCTTGGGTTTTTACAGTGAATATGGTGTTACGATGTCTTACTTATATAATCGATTAGTTTTATTCAAACAGCCAGCATTTTTATGCTATACGCTGACCTGTTTGCTCACTACGTTTGGTGCAGGGATAAGCTTTATTGCAGTCCCTTGGATTATCTTACAGTATCATAATAATGTGACTGCAATGGCAATTGCGCTTGCTTTGTTTTGGTTACCCAATATTCTATTGGCGCCATTGGCTGGTGTGATCATTGATCGCTATCCGCGCGTGTTAGTAGTTATTGTCAGCAATGCTATTCGCATTGTGTGCTTACTTATTTTGGCATTTACCAGTACATCCCACGTGGTTACCAGTTTATATACCCTGTGTATTGTTAGTGGTATCGGGTTAAGTTTTTATATTCCAGCAGCAATGACGCTGGTGCGTGAAATTGTTGATAAGGAAGCATTACTGTACGCCAATACCAGCGTTGACATGGCCTATGAAGTTGGCAATGTTGCCGGCATGGCATGTGGTGGGATTTTACTTGCAATCGTATCAGTCAAAACATTATTCCTGATTAATGCTGGGATGTTTATCACGGCATGTATTCTATTATGTTCATTGCCACGTCATTTGTTCCAACGCAAACATAATAATATCCCTTTACTACGTTTTATTGACGATTTGCAACAAGGTTTGGCTTATTTGCATAATAATAAAGAATTAGTTGTCTTATATACCATTCAATGCTTGATGATGTTGCAATACATGGTAGCCCCGATGTTATTAGGGCCTTATGCTAAAAATGTATTGCATGCCACGTCACGGCAATTTGGTTATATTGAAGCGAGTTTATCACTTGGGGTTGTCACTGGCGGATTCATTGTGCCATGGCTTAAAGAACGTATTGGTTTTTATCGCTGCATACAAATCCTAGTCATATTTCTTGGCTTACTCTACATTTGGTTTGCCAATAATCATGAGATTGTATGGGCGACTGTTGATTATTTCTTAGTAGGATTGGCGTTAAGTACTTGGCCATTATTAGTCACGCGTGCGCAACATGCGACTGATCTCGATTTTCAAGGACGTGTCCAATCAGTCTTTATGTGCATAGTCGGTACCTGTTTATTAACAACCTATACCTTATTAGCATTCACCGGCTCATGGCTATCAGTCAGTTGGTTATATTGGTTATTAGTAGTATTATCAGCAGTCATTGTAATAATGATGTGGCAGGCACGCCGCCGTGGTTATCTAACTAAATTTGACGAAGTAACTCACTAATTAGCATAATACCAAACATGCCCCGGTGGCACAGCTGGATAGCGCGATCCCCTCCTAAGGGATAGGTCGCAGGTTCGAATCCTGCCCGGGGCACCAGGTATCTTCGGGTCTATTCCGGAGACATCACTAACGATGTATCACACTGACTGACTTTAATACAAAGCAGGACTCTTCCTGAACGATGTATCACACTGACTGACTTTAATACAAAGCAGGACTCTTCCTGAATGAAAGGTAACACAGATAGCAGCAATTCAACTTAGTCTTTATATCCTTGCAAAAATAACTAGTTTTACTAGATTTTTCTAACTAAATATAAACTATATCACTATTTTTGTACGGGGATATTCTGGTTGACAGCCAGAAAATGGAAAAAGACGATTTGTGGCTACCTTTTAAGGATCTCTCAAAATGAAGGAGTAGATAACAAGGTTATTCACCGCATAAAGTACAATGAATAACCTTGTTATTGCGGTGAATGCGTACTATAATCACTGCAGATAATACGGTGATTAATATGTGGATATACCAACATCAACACTGGCCTAATTTTACTTGGGATGATAACGCACTAGCTACGCAACTGGCTGAGCTACGTTATGCTCAAGGTAAATTGCTTGGCCGAATGCAAACGTTTGGCTTTGACCTCAAACAAGAGGCAAATCTCAATACACTGACTAATGACGTTGTCACATCCTCAGCAATCGAAGGTGAAATGCTAAATCCAGACGAAGTGCGTTCATCTATCGCACGTCATCTAGGCATTGACATCGCCGGTTTAATACCTGTTAGTCGTCATGTAGATGGCATTGTGGAAATGATGTTAGATGCTACACAACAGTTTGCAAAACCACTCACTAAAACGCGCTTATTTAATTGGCATGCAGCATTGTTTCCAACAGGGCGAAGCGGTATTTATCCAATTACGGTAGCTGCTTGGCGCACAGTTAATACCGATCCAATGCAAGTTATTTCTGGAGCAATAGGTCGTGAGAAAGTGCATTTTGAAGCACCTAGCGCTGATAAAGTTGATGATGAAATAACTGTTTTTTTGAAATGGTTTGAAAAAAAGAAACAGATTGATCCTGTAATCAAAGCAGGTATTGCGCATCTTTGGTTTATTACTATTCACCCGTTTGAAGATGGTAATGGCCGTATCGCCAGAGCCATTGGTGACATGGCATTAGCACGTGCCGATGGCATACCCAATCGTTTTTATAGTTTATCTACTCAAATTCGATCTGAACGTAAAGCGTATTACCAGCAATTGGAAAAGCAACAACGTGCCACACCAGATATTACCAATTGGCTTGAGTGGTTTTTGAGTTGCCTTGGTCGTGCGATCACAAATGCTGAAAAAACGATTGGTCATGTGATATTCAAAGCCAAACTTTGGGAGAGAATAAATCAAAACCCTATCAATGAACGGCAACGTCTTATTATTAATCGTATGTTAGCAGCTGATTTTGAAGGGTATATGAATACATCAAAATATGCTAAGTTGGCTAAATGCTCGAATGATACTGCCTTGCGCGATATTCAAGAATTAAAAGCTCGCGGTATGTTTATTCAAAATCCAGGCGGTGGTCGCAGTACCAGTTATCGTTTGATTAGTAAAGATGAACTGTAACAACGAGTAGTTCAAGCGCCCTATTGAAAAAGTCCGTGTTTTTCAATACGATTGCTGAGGCTAATTCAATTAAGGGGTATATGCGCTAGATTGTTGTGTGCTTTCTTCTTCCTGATGAAGTTGATGATAGATTAATTTAGTCACCTCAAAAAATAGTTCATCTACATTTGTACCCATTTTAGCACTTGTTTCAATATAACCAAGTCCTCTTTCATCAGCAAATGCCTTTGCTTCCTGGTAAGTCACTTGCCTTTCAGCATCTAAATCACATTTAGTGCCAACTATGAATAGTATAGTTTCTATAGATGCACACTTATCAGCCTTATACAACCATTCATCAATATTAGAAAAACTCTTTCTATCAGTAATATCAAATCCAATAATAATTGCATGACTTCCCCTACATCTTGCATCATATACTTCGTACTTTGGCTCTGTCGTCCGTAGATCTTCAAACATAGATTGATCTTTAATGTTCCATATATGCAATTTAATATGTTTGTCATTAATATTGACTAATTTCACTTTAAAACTCGCAAGATTAAAAAGAAGACAGACCTTAGGAAGATAAGGGTCTGCTTCATAAAAGTTATGCGCAAACCTTGATAATAAGCATGTTTTGCCAACATGAAAATCTCCCATAATTGATACCTTATAGAGATAATCATGATCTAAATTTTTCGAGCCTTTTTTATTAGATGGCTGTTTAAAAAAAGCTAGTTGCGTGGCTAAAGATGATTTTTGTTCTTTAGATCTAATACTATCCTTAGATAGCTCGCTAAGTCCTTCGCTAACATATATAAGTGATGCACCTTGATAGAGTAACTTCGTTACTTCTTCTTTGTTATCTCTTTTCACTGCCTCTATTAAAGCCAGATTGTTTTTTGCTCTAATCCTTGCTAACATTGGCTGCTCTCTTATCGTCATTTCTAGATCTATTTCATCTAGTTTCACTTGGTCCGCATGGTGTGCTAGTAAGTAGTCTATAACTTTTGTTCTGTTATAAAGCATAGCAACCATGAGCACTGTATTGCCTTTGTGATCTTTAGCTTTTAAATCTACTTCTTTACCATGCTTGCTCAATATGTACTTCACTGTCTCAATCTGTCCATGGATAGCTGCTAACAGCAGCGCCGTGTTACCAGCACTGTCTCTGTCCAACAAGCTCACCTTATCTGCGCGCCTATTCAACAAATACTCCAACACCCCAACCTGGCCTTTCATCGCCGCCAGCAGCAACGCCGTATTGCCGTCATTATTCTTGTCAGACAAACTCACTTTGTCTGCGTGCGTACTCAACAAGTACCTCAACCCCCCAGTCCAACCATTCCCAGCTGCTAACAACAGCGCCGTATTACCATCACTGTCTCTATCCGTCAAACTCACCTTACTCTCATGCTCGTCACTTAACAGGCACTGCAAGATTTCCATATAACCTCTCCGAGCTGCCAACAACAGCGCTGTATTACCGTAACGGTCTCTTGTTTTAAGTGATGCACCTTGATAGAGTAATTTTACTAATTTTTCTTTATTATTTTCTTTTACTGCTTCCATTAAAGCTGCATTATTTCTTTCTCGAATGCTTGCTAACGCTGGCTGCTCTCTTGTCGCCATCTCTATATCCGTTTCTTCCAGCTTCACTTTTTCCGGATAGTGTTTTAGTAGATAATCTATAATGTTTTTTCTATCACGAAGCATAGCAACCATGAGCACTGTATTACCTTTGTGATTCTTAGCTTTTAAATTCAATTTATATCCATGATTGCTCAACAAGTAGTGTAGGATTTTCACGCGACCGTTATAAACCGTCATCAGCAGTACCGTATCACCATCATTGCTCCTGTCCAACAAGTTCACTTTATCTGCGTGTTTGTTCAACAGATCTTCCAAAATTTGTTTGTGACCGTGAAAAGCCGCCAATAGCAACGCTGTGTTACCATAACAGTCTCTTGTTTTAAGTGATGCACCTTGATAGAGTAATTTCTTTATTTTTTCTTTACTATTTTCTTCCACTGCCTTCATTAAAGCCAGATTATTTTTTTCTCGAACCCTTGCTAACGCTGGTTCTCTACCTATCGCCATTTCTAGCTCTACTTCATCTAGTTTCACTTCGTACAGATGATTTTCTAGTAAGTAGTCTATAACCTTTTTTCTATTATAAAGCATAGCAAGCATTAACACTGTATTGCCTTTGTGATTCTTAGCTCTTAAATCTACTTCCTTGCCATGCTTGACCAACAAGTACTCCACCGTCTCAGTCCGTCCATAGATAGTTGCCAACAGCAGTGCCGTGTTACCGTCATTGTCCCTGTCCAATAAACTCACTTTATCTGCATACTTCTCGCTCAACAGGTGCTGCAAAATTTCTATGTGACCGTTACAAGCCGCCATCAGCAATGCTGTTAAACCACCACCATTTCTGTCCGCCAAGCTCACCTTATCTGTATATTCGCTCAATAGAAGATGCCGCAGGATTTGTATGTGACCATTCCAAGCCGCCATCAGCAGCGCTGTGTTACCATCTTGGTCTCTTGTTTTAAGTGATGCACCTTGAGATAATAATCTAAAAATCTTTTCAGGTTTGCCCCATCTAACTGCTTCTAATAGCTCAGCCTCGTTATCTGTTTGTGACTTCTCCAAATAATGACAGTTCTCAACTTCCAAATCCAAAGCGCATACTGTCGAAATCTTCCATTCATTTAATTGCTGGCTATTCGTTACCGTTAGCTTCCTTAAATTGACGGCATCTAACTGTAACACCCTCAAAGACGGATTATCTTTAACACTTAACCATACTAATTCACCACCTTGAAAAGACACACAATTCAATTCTGGATTATCACTGATATCCATTCGCACAACACTGTTAAGTATGAAAGGTTTTTGGAGGTTTCCGATAGTTTTCAGCTTAGGCAAACGAGTTAGCGCTAACATCAACAAAGTAGACAATACAGCCTGACTGGGCTTATCTTGAATTGCTTGTCGCGTATAATCTTCAATATACTCAAGTGTCTTTTCACTGATATTAGGGCAATCCTCTAACATCAACTCTTCAAGCTCTAATGATTGCTCAAGTAATCGCTTAACATGTTTATCTTCCAACGCAGCACAATGCATAATCTGCAATTGTTTAGACGCAATCTTGGTACTCAAGATACCTTCAATTAACCAATGCTGTTTCTCAATATCTGGTCTATTTGTATCCATTACAGTTACTTGACTAAAATCGATTTGCTTCACTATCTTCCCTTCTGCATGCGGCATAATAGATAAAAAACTAGAGGAGCTAGCGCTAGCAATCGCGTCTTTAAATCCTATTAGCTCAAGGGTTCTCTCGCAAGGCAATAACGTAATGTGTAACGCAGATTGCGTTAGATTCGGGCAATTACTCACATTCAGTCTTTTAAGAACAGTGCTACCGATAATTAAATCAGTCAGGTACGAATTATTGGCGAAATTAGCATCTATCAAATTAGGAGCCCGCAAGTTAATTGTATGACACCCTGAATGTGACAACTCTAATTTTTTTAACTGTGGGAACCTTTGAGCAGTTCCACCCTCATCGAAATCGAATAACGCAGCAACAAGCTGACTGTTATCAATAACCAAAGCTGTCAAGTTACTGTTTACAGAAAATAATTTCCACCATTTTTTAGCTTGCAAATGTTGCTCTCCACCTGCAGCTGGTAACTCAGCAACATCACTCGGACTTAATTTGCGTGATCTACGTGATAGTTTCTTTGTTAATCGTTTTGAATGTATAAAACTACTTGCACTTGGGCTAAGTGACAACTGCTCTGTTAATGCCTGAGTAGCACTTAAATTCTCAACCGTCAATTTAAGCATCACTTTGCCCGATAACACTATCGATATAAAGTCTTTGAATTTTGATTGCGATTCTTTACTAAGAGAAACATAGTTATCTATCAGTAATACTTCATACAATTTGCGCTGATTACTAATTAACTTTAATATAATTGGCAATGTATTGCTATCAAGCGTAAACCCTCTTAATTTCAATGTTTCAAACTGCACATTCACCAATTCGATCAGCAGTGCTTTTTGAGAAACTAGCGACAAACCTTTTACATCAATACGACTTAACACTCCTTGCACCACATTGGCATACGAAATATCTCTAAGTGCATCAACAAATTTATCACGTTGCCCACTTTCCCATAAAGCCATTAATCCATCTTTGTACTGGAAATATGAAAAAGCCTGATTAATAAAAGCAAGTGCTGTATTAGGAAAGTTATATTGCCCGCATTCAATCGCTTGTAATTGATTTAAATTAGACATGCCCGTTTTCTGCCTAACAATACTTAGTGAATACAATGCTTGTTTATCTCGCTCAGTGAGCAAAGCCGTCTTTATATACAAATTAGGGTACAATGTAGACTGATGATGTCTTGCTGTCTCTGTCTCTTTAAACTTTTTATAGTCATAGCGTGTGTGGCTTTCACAAAACGCATCAAAACGCTGTGCGGGCGTTTTACCTGCAGATAACAATTGATAATCAGCATACCTTAACGCCAATCGTGTTGCTACCGCTTCGAATAAGTCTTGATGAGTTCGATCGCGGTTATCATCAGACAGCAACCAACAACGCATGCGTCGCCAACGTTGAACTAAGCGATGCATCGCTTCCGGAGAAAAAGCAATATTGACAAAACTATATAGTTGATTCATTTTTTCTTTGGGTTTCTTACTTGAAAAATAGTCACTTATTTTTCCAAGATTTCTTTCACCGTGCTCTAATTTTTTCTGCCTTTCTTTAGAAAATAAAATATCAATACTTTTCTGATATTCTTTTAGCAAATGCAACCAATCTCTCAACGTTGCTGTGGGAGACAGCTGTAAAAACCGATCAATCGCACGTTGATCAAATGGTTCTCGCATCTTTGCAAAACAAAACACAGCACTCTTAACATTCACATAACCATCACTGTCAAAATCATCTATAAATATTCTATCTGCATCAATATTCACTAAACGATAATGCGATTCAAATTTTTGTCGACAAATATTATCTTTCTTATTATCTTCAAGCCCTAACAGCAACGTTGCTATCATAGTTAGTGTGAAACAATATGAATCCAACTTATCTTCTGTTTCTTGCCAACTGTCAGCATCCAAGTTTTGTAAAATGTCCCCAGCACCTTTCGAAATATACACTGGACAATCATCAATAATTTTATCTGCTTTGTCTAATAAGCTGAGCTTGCATAATGTACCCATTGCACTGTAGCTGGTTACCTTTTGCAAAAATACATCAGCTGCCAATTGAATCCCTGGAAATTCAGAGAAAAATTTCAAATATGCGAAATAATTTTTACTTTGATTATCAACATTAAAATTCAAACCAATAACCAATCGTCTACCGTGGGTAACGGCACCTTTCACTTTGTCAGTTAACCTAATTGACTTGAATTTATCTATTTTTTTCTCGCTGGCTTTCTCAATTTCTGGAAAAAACAATTGTTCAATAATCATTGGCTCCAGCAAACCTTGTCCAATCGCACCTTCATGAGTTAGCCAATCCAAGCGCATCTTAGGTAAATTTTGTCGAGCAACTCCAGCTGGTAATGGTTGATCGATCCGATGGGTAATACCATTTACTAATAACCTCTGCCATTCAGCTTGTTGTTCAACCACCATCTGGCAATCACCCTTTTCATTGGGCAATTGCTTTGCCATCAGTCGAATTTTTTTCAGCGCTTCATTAGTTGATGATTGTTTACTATCGCGCAATCGTCTATCAATCCTTTGAATCAGACAATTTACGAATATTTGCCTATCTTCATCTTGAAAATACTTAATAACATCGTGCCATTCATCCTGATACAAATCATCAATTAATGCCAAGGATTTACTAGTTTCCCACGCTTGCAACAGCAGTTCAACTTTCCACTCAGCAATCGTTTTACACCAATGTGCATGTTGCTCAGCTTGTTGATAATGGTCTTTCAAGTACAACATGCTTTTATCAATATATAAAATCAACATTGAATTATCGGATGACAACGCCTGTTCAGACACTGGTGCAGATGCACTATGACCATGTGTAGCTGTGTATGAGTCAATTGACTTATCGCTATCATCCTCTTCTTCTTCCTTTTCTTTCTCTTTCTCTTTCCCTTGCAACCCTGAACCTTCACTGCCTGTATCAACTGCTGTCGTTAATTGGCACTTAACATAATCATTGCTAGCGACTAGGCAGGCATAATGCACGTGTTCTAACCAGCCAACTACATCTTGACGTTGATACTTTAATTCACCAACCTCAAGATAAATCCACGCTAACCAACAACACATTTTTGATATTTCATCTACTTTATCTGGTATTTTAGCAGCTGATTCTATCTCTACGCAGTGAGGTCTGAAACGATCAAAACGATCAATAATAGTGAACTTTATACTCTCACGTTGTTTTTGCTGAGTCTCTTTCAGTTTCACTAATGATAATAAAGTCACTACCGAATGTAACTTGCTTAACAAGGCACAATTACTTAAATGACTAGACTCACGACCTAATATTTCCTCACACTTGGTTTTCAGTTTATTATAAGCCTTCTCTTCATTACCACGACCATGTGCACGTTGGTTTCGACACCGTGCAAATGCCATCGATAATCGTTCTTTCGCCCACACTCGCTCTAATGGCGTTGCATACTCAAGTAAGCGCAAATAGTCATATAACTGCTCATAGGCTTCAACCAATACTTGACTAAACGCTGTTGCTTGCTTCACCTCTGAAGAAGCCGTATCCAGTTTGGCTTTTTTAGTTGCCTCTGGATAAGCGTGCTCTGTGTAATAAATACACCACTCAGGATACAGTTGATCAACCGGTTCTTTACGCGGATCATACTCATACCGCTCACCTGAAATGGTATTGACTAAAAACTCATTGCAATGAAAATCATTATCCACTTTACGTAACGTGCCATCTGGTGCCCATATCGCTGTGTACCCTTCCGGCAAGGTCTGTGCCTTTTTATCGCGTAATTTATGTTGAGTAAATGTGCGGCCTAACACTGCACGCACGATAAACATCGCCTTAATAGGCTGCCCTTCATCGACGGCTTCACTTTGTTTAGACTGTTGCTTGGCCTTATCGTTAACTGACCAAGTAGAATATGTCGAAGAACGGCCAAATGCATCGGTTAAATAAATCCCCTTACCTAATTTTCCATGACCACTGTAATAATGCGTGTCAAATCCTTTCTCCATAACTGATCGCATAACAGTCACACTGCTTGTCGCATGAAACAGCCAACATTCACCCACGGCTTTATCCAATACTGGCAATTGATGACTCCCATTTCCCATATGCCATCCAATATGCATTAACGGATCCTCTTCTTTATTCCGCTCCAATGTCTCTTTAATCAATTGCTTCTGATGACAATAGCATTTCCACAGAAAAGGGTTATTTATCTTGTCAATACCTTCAATGCGGATCCGCCCCGGATAATTGTCATGGCCTGGCCGAGATTTAAATTCTCGCCAAATCGCATGCAGAAAATCTATATTATCCTGACTGTTACCCAATGCATGCAATAAGCGTGTTGCAGAAAACCCACTGTAGCAGGCTTTAGATTCACTGGATTGATGTACAAAATAACTTAACGCAGAATACACTGAGCTCGTTTCATCTAATGCGGCTATTTTAACGTTCTTACTTTCATCTATGGTAGATAAACGCCATGGTTGTGATGATGGCTTAGGATTACAGTGCTGAACAAAAGGTAATGGCTGCTCCCTACTGGTTACACTCGACTCTTTGATAATATCTCGCTGTGCTTCAATGGCGGTTACAATTGCAGAATTGGCAGATAATGCAGTCTGTGTACTTATCTCAGGCTTAATAGAATACATTTGTAAAAATTCATCAAACGTATATGCATTTTCTAGTTTACCATCTGCAAAACGATATCGCTCAAAATAATATTGCTTTGTGATCAACTCCGATGAAAATCTTGCATTGCTAATCTCAATATCGGATTTAACTTCATCCATTAACACTACATGACTAAAATCAGCTTCCCGAAAATCAACTATTTTTAGAACAATTTTAACAAACCGCGTTTGATAAAAATAAGCATGTTGAAAACAAAGTTCGCTGCCTCTTAAGGCTTTAAAATGCGCATAAGAAAAGTTAGCATAATCAAATTGAATGTTGCGGCAACGTGCCATATCCAGGTATGCCTTAACAAAGCTAGCGCTGGCAAAATTAACATCGTTGCAGTTTAAATTAAGATTTGCATTGTTAAAACAACAAAATTGAAAACGAGTGCCTTGTATAGTAGTAGTACTATCTATATGGGAATATGGCAAATTCTGATTAGAAAAGTTAAGCCCACTGATATCTAATTCGGAAAAATTGCTATGAGCAAGCTCAATATAAGGCTGATTTAAACCTAGCAAATCCTCATAAGTTTCAATCACCAAAGAAAACTTACTGTTATCATTAGTTTTAATAATATATTTTTCACGCGAATTTTTGCCCGTCATTAACGCAAGTGCAGCACGACGACGAAACAATTCATTGTCACACATTAGATATGTCATTAGCAAACTGCGCGCACAATCACAAACTTTTTCTCTAGGTGAAACAGCGCCGGCCGCAAGATGGTTATCCGGGCGAAAACCAGCATAGGTAAGCAATGCTTTTTGTGTATCGGGAGTTAATTGGCTAAAACCGACAGGTGCTGACGGTTTAGTCGTCACATCGTAGCATGTTAGCAATACATGTTCTGTGATAAATCGCCATTCTTCACCGACGTTCCCTTCAAAACTAGGAGAGTTTGAATATTGGCGTAACTTAGCCAATATATCTGCTTGTTGTAATACATACTGACGGTACTGCCATAATGGTGCGCCATCAATATTACGTTGATAATTAGCTAATGGCAAAAAATACTGTGTTAACGCTTGCTGGATTAACTCTATAAGATTACTATTTTTAGTAGGGGATGTCTGATCCATATCACATAAGTCCTTGTACATTGATTGTCAAAGATGATGTGTATCATTTCTGGTATATTAACTAGGCTGCAAATCAGATAAACCTAGCTTCTCCTTCTACCTGCTTATTATCCTGGGATGATGATGCAGCTTCCCCTTCTACAAACCGACGATGATGGATAGGCGAACCACTAGCTGATAATAAGTTAGCAGATTGTCCCGACTGCCATACCAATGATGATGAATGAGAATGTGGGTAACTTGAGCTGCTACTGCTGGAAGACGAACTTGATGGTGATGTATGTTGCCCAGATCCTTGCGCGATATCCCGATCTAACTCAGCCATTAAGCGATCATATTCTAGCTGGGTTGCAATGCTTAAGTGATTGGCACATGTCTGTGATGCTGAATTAAATTGGCTTAACTCATCAGGTTGCATCACAATCATCTGTTGCACAACGTTTTGTGCTTTGTTGTGAAACATTTCACCCCGTTCCGGATGGTTAAGCAAGGTCGTCAGTGATTGACTGCCTTGTATTGGCGTATTCAGTGCTGAAAGATTAAATAGTAGTATATTATGGGCCAGTTCCCACTCCTCTGCACGTAACGCAATATTAATCAAGGTATCAGCGCCGCCATCTTTTGCATTATCAACCGGAATAGCTTGTGTAGGATTACTCAGCACCTTTTGCAATATTTTATCTGACTTTTGCGAGTTATCAATTTGTTTACGCATTAACTTGAAACTGTTGTTCACTGTTTGCTGTAAACGCGCCTCTAAACTAAACGGTAATAACGTGTTAAGACAAGCACCGATTACGTCTGCATGAGTGGCAAAAAAACCTTTAGGCAATTTACTTGATTTAGCAGCTGCACCCTCAACTCGTCCTAATAAACGATTATCTACCACAATCTGCTGTGAATAATGCATCCGCGTTAAATAAATCTCAAGCAACATTGGCTTGAGTTGATTATCTAAATTACTTTCAATCAACGATTTCTGTTCACCTTCACGATTTTGTTCAAATTCCGAATGTTTCGCATAAGGGAACAATATCGGTAAACACACCCCTTGCATTGCAAAATATTGCTGTTGTAAGTTTAGTTGTACCGTACCATTGAGTAGCTTAGACAAAAAGTCAAATTTCCAAGATGATGAAGTCGGCTTAATAGCAGAATATAAACCTTTACTTACAGAAGTTAGCCCCCCAATAATCTGGAAAGATAAGACATAATTCCCTTTAACATAAGCAAGCATGGCCACCTGCAAATACACCCAGAATTTAAATGTAAACGCCACTGGACAATCATTCTGTTTAATATCCTGAGCAACAAATCTGCCTAGTTGATCACCCCAATGCGTGACCGCTTTGCGTGAAACGACCTCTCGCTTACTATCAAAAAATGCAATTGCACCCAATCTATGATATTCGGGGTACAAATCTGCATATTTCTTCCAAGCTGCATCACTTAACGTATTAAATGTTGTAATAATAGTTGTCAGCACTTTATTAGTAAAATAAGGATCAGCACCTTGGGTATTTTGTTTTAATAGATCAGTACAATCCATCACTAAATTATCAACCTTGTTATCATATTTTTGTAGTAATAATGCTATATCTTTGTCATTGATTATTGGTAAATAGCGATATAATAATTGCTGATTGGATTGAGGATCAGCAAGCTCTTTCATGATATGCATTAATGAATCACGGATGTTTTCAGGGTAAAGCTTATTCTTTTTAATTTCTTGCCTTACTTTTTTGGCAGCTTCACTCGCATCCAATTTCTTAGCTGATAAACCTTTATCAATAAACCCTTTTAATGTATATTCTTTCCTCTTATACTGAATACATTCAGCTGTGATGTTAATCTGCTCTGTTGGAGCCAGCTTACGACGTTCATGCAATTCCTGCTCATAAAACTGTTTGATAGTTGCTAATGGTATTTGACAAAAGTGTCTTAAAAAAGAATATGCTTGATCATACTTAATAGAAATTATATCATTCTGGTGCTTCACTTCTTTTATCTTTTTATCAGCAGCAACCTGTGAATCACGCGCACTTTTTAAGGTATCTACCCCATACCCATGTTGGCTTAATAAGTTAATTATTTTTTCTATCGTATGTGATAATGGCATATTAGTATTAGCACGAGCATCACAGATAATGCGTAAATTATAGCTAGGACTAAATTTACAACGCACAACTCTATTAGCATAAGCAGGTGACAAGTGAGCTGTGTTTACTAATGCATTTCTGACATAGCCAGTTAAATAATAGTTAAATGTGTCTCGAGTA
This sequence comes from Gammaproteobacteria bacterium, assembly GCA_965116795.1. Classification (GTDB taxonomy): domain Bacteria; phylum Pseudomonadota; class Gammaproteobacteria; order JAJFKG01; family JAJFKG01; genus JAJNDI01. Next base: position 1,867,242 of record OZ220716.1, on the reverse strand, counting down.
ATGATTGGTGGTAATAATGCTTGATTAATATTATCTAATGCAAAGATACTTGCTTGCTCATCTGACGAGTTATAGCAGGTAATCATTTGATCAAGCATATAACTAACAAACTCACCTTGGCTATACCGTGTTCCCGTAAGCACTACCTTGGCATTTTTATCATCATAGAAATGCGTGGAGCCAGACTTACCTCCCCCAATAAGGTATTTCGGAATATCAGCATAAGGGTATCCATTACCTTTAGATGTAGACGAAGATTTTTTTTGCTGAGGGTAAATCTGCTCAGAAGGTTTCACCAAAAAAATGACTGCCCATCCTTGATGCAAATGCTCACGAATATTACTCAAATCGCGTTTCAGAATAGCTTCTGAAACAGCATTTTTTCCATAATTGTCCCCACCAACCATCGATGTAGCAATCGGTAATACCCGAGTGCTTTCAGCCACTTCTCGCTGTTCAATTTCCTTGATAACTTTCTTAAATAGCTTACATTGCCCTTTGCCATCTAATTTTGGCAACGTATCTGTGGCATATCCTTGGTAAAATAAGGTTGCTTGCTCATTATTAGCTGAATAAACAATTGCAATATTAGGAAAATGAGAACGAATCTGTGCAATCTTATCAAATAACTGACGTGTTATGTTGTCGTTATCTAATTTTGCATAATCTGTTTCAAAACAAACAATAGGATCATTTGCCATTGCGTACACTCCTTTACTTGGCTTAATAGATTACTTTCCATTGTATTATTATATTTGAGAACAAAATCAATTTACTGTTATGTCATAACACACTACAGCAAACTTAGCCTCAATTCACGTAGAATAAACAAACATAAATGCTTATCTGTTTCCACTCTTGTTGTAATAATTAGATAGGCTATATTTAAATGAGAGCAATTCTCTTCAAAGAAAAGGGCTACCAACATTGTACCGAATAATGCCAATGCGTCAAACATTTATTTTATAGTCAAAAAATACAGTATTTCATGTTGATGTGGGAGAAATGATGATGCAATACTGTATGGCACTGCTGATATTTTATGTTCCAAGCAAACTTAAATGAGAAGCTCATTAAAAGTATCACAAGAACAAACTGTAAAAAGTTATTGATGAAAAACAATATATTAACTATTTTAAATCGTGGTGGAAGCTCAGATGAATATCTGATCAACATGCCTTTCTTCAATATGCTAGTCATCATCTACACAAGTCCTACGCTTTTTGAAAAAAAGTCTATACTCAAACAGGCATGGATAAACAAGATACGACGAAGTGATAACCTCATTCACTGAGTTAATCACCATTGCTAGTTCTGTCTCAACTGAAACTAAGGAAGGTATTATTATGATTAATGTCTCAAACAAAAAACAACGTGGATTTACGCTGATCGAAATTATTATTGTTATCTTATTATTGGCTATTATGACAGCGTTTGCAGTGTCTCGTTTCGCTAGACTAGATGGTAAAGCAAGGCAAAGCACATTAGACGGATTAGAAGCAGCGTTACACAGTGCTGTTTTATTATCACGTGCCAAATATAAATTAATGGATGATAATACTGTGTCAGAAATAGATATGGATGGAACAATGGTAGCCGTTACTTCAAAAGGGATCCCATGTGCCTCTGCTGCAGGTATTGGTTCAGCATTATTTAACAGCAATGGGTTTGTAATAGGTACCGATCCGTTAAATAGTTGTAATGGAAATAGAACTATTACATTTCAGCCAGAAAAAGGTGGTAATTCAAATTGCCAACTCATTTATAGAGAAAATGGTACTATACAAATTAGATCGACCAATTGTTAGTTAGTATCACATTTCTTTTCTTAAGCCTAGCCCTAGAAATCAATGATTATCTGGGGCTTTTCTTTGAAAATACAACATGCTTTAAGTTTATCAACTAACATTATTGCTGATAACGATCACAGACAAACTGAAATAATGCCTGTAATCCTTGTGCTTCACCACCTTCAGGGCGTCCTGGTTGAGTAGTGGTATTCCATGCCATAAAATCAACATGTACCCAGTGGACAGTTGGCTCAACAAAATGCTGCAGAAATAATGCAGCAGTAATTGCACCAGCATATGCTTCAACAGACGCATTTTTAATATCAGCCACTTTACTAGTTAAATAACGTTGATAATCGGTATATAGCGGTAATTGCCACAGTGTTTCTTGTGTAGCACAACTCGCGTTGATCAATTGCATTGCCGTTGTTTCATCATTGCTAAAAAAACTTGGAATATCAGGGCCAACCGCCACACGTGCAGCACCAGTTAACGTAGCAAAATCCATGATTAAATCAAGTTTGTCATTATGTGCATAAGATAATGCATCCGCTAAAATCAAACGCCCTTCTGCATCGGTATTGGTGATTTCAACCGTTAATCCTTTATGAGTATTAATCACATCGCTGGGACGATAGGCATCACCACTGATGGCATTTTCCACCATGGGTAATACAACGTGCAAGTGCACCGGCAGTTGATGTGCCATGATTAATTGGGCCAAACCCACTGTTAATGCAGCACCGCCCATGTCTTTTTTCATCAATAACATGCCATTGCTGGATTTAATACTTAAACCACCACTATCAAAACAGACACCTTTGCCTATTAATGCTAAACGCGGATGGGTTGGATCACCCCAAGTGAATTCAACTAATCGTGGTGTATGGACACTGGCACGGCCAACTGCATGAATGGCATATAAGTCCTTTTTTAGTAATACATCACCCTTAATCTGTTGGCAACTTGCACCAAATGATTTAGCAAGTGTAATGACTTTATCAGCAAAATGATCTGGCATTAAGTCAGGCGCAGATAAATTAATTAAATCGCGCACGTTGTAATAAGCTTGCTGTATGCAAGTTAATTTTTCTACATCAACGCATTGTTCTAAACACAATATAACGTCTTTACTAGAAGATTGTTGGTAATGATCAAAGTGATAAGCACCCAATACCCAACTTATACTTAAGTAAAAATAGTATTCCGCATGTATTGTGTTATTAGTTGCACTACCAATGTGGTAATAGCCAGCCGGTAATTGAGTTGGACAATGACCTAATCCCCAACGATCATCGATATTACTTATACCAACCAATACACACTTAATTGAACCATCTTGATTTGGGATCAAGCAAGTTGTATACGGCTTTGCGGTAAACTCTGTTGCAATCACCCATTCTTGTATGGGGTTTGATTGTGTAGAACGCCATGTGTTCAACTGATCTTCTGCCACTAGGAACAATTCAATGCTATCTGGATGACGGGTCTTATCAAAACAATTTACCATTCATAATTCCTTAATTAGCTAATGCTTGCTGTGCTGGTACAAATGGCTTCCCTAATGCAGTTGCCACTGCTTCGTGTGTTAATTTCCCTTTATGTACATTTAATCCATTTAATAAATGTGGGTCAGCTAATAATGCTTGTTTATAACCTTTATTAGCTAACGCTAACACAAATGGCATGGTTGCATTGTTTAGCGCAAATGTTGCTGTGCGTGGCACGCAACCAGGCATATTGGCAACACAATAATGGATAACATTATCAACTACGTAGATTGGTTTAGCATGTGTTGTTGGTTTACTTGTCTCAAAACAGCCGCCTTGATCAATAGCCACATCAACAACGACTGAACCAGCACGCATACGTGATATCATGTTACGTGTCATTAATTGTGGTGCAGCCGCACCTGGTACTAATACAGCACCAATGACTAAATCAGCAGTTAATGTATATTCTTCAATAGCTTCTTGAGTTGCATAAATAGTATTTAACTTAGAACCAAACTGCAGATCTAATTTTTTTAATCGTGTCAATGACTTATCAAGCACCGTCACTTTTGCTTCCTTACCCATTGCCATGCGCACTGCATTGGTACCGACTACACCACCACCAATTACAGTAACTCTGCCAGGTGATACACCAGGCACACCACCTAATAAAATACCCATACCACCACTAGGTTTTTCTAAATAATAAGCGCCGGCTTGGATCGATAAACGCCCGGCTACTTCACTCATTGGCGATAATAAAGGTAATGAACCATCATCTGCTGTCACCGTTTCATAGGCAATAGCCGTTACTCCAGATTGTTGCAATAATTTAGCTTGCTTAGGATCCGGAGCCAAATGTAAATAGGTAAATAAAATTTGATCGTCTCGTAATTGTTTACATTCTTCTGGCTGTGGCTCTTTCACTTTAACAATCATCTCAGCACGTGCAAAAATTTCTCTAGCACTACTGACAATATCCGCACCTGCATTGCGATATAGATTATCATCAATACCAATACCGCTACCGGCATTGGTTTCAATTATCACTTGATGTCCATCATGCACTAGTTCACGTATACTAGCAGTGACTAAACCTACTCGATGTTCCATGGTCTTAATTTCTTTTGGTACACCAATTAACATTATGTCTATCCTCCTATCAACATGACGTCCTTACAATACTCAAAGCATTTTGAATGTAGGCGAGGCGGCAAGCTTTCGAATCAAAAGGAGTGTATTGAAATACATGACTTTTGTGAGAAAGCGCAGCCAACAAAGCCTAAATTTAAAACGAGAAGAGTATATCAATCAAGCGCAGCAATCAATGCGGGAACTGCCGTAAATAAATCATCTACTAAACCATAGTCAGCCATTTGAAAAATAGGGGCATCTGGATCGGTATTGATAGCAACAATGATTTTACTCTCTTTTATACCTGCTACATGTTGAATAGCACCCGAGATACCAATAGCAATATATAATTCAGGGGCAACTACCTTACCCGTTTGTCCCACTTGATAATCATTGGCAACAAAATCTGCATCGACTGCCGCACGTGATGCACCAATCGCTGCACCGAGTTTATCTGCCAGTTGTTCAATGAGTTGAAAATGTTTTTTCTGTTGCAATCCACGCCCCCCAGATACGACAACACGTGCATTGGTTAATTCAGGGCGTGTTGATTGGGCTAATTCAAGTTGATAAAAACGTATGCCATTAGCAGTAATAGTCGTATCTAATTTTTTAATAGATGCCGTTGTTGTGCTGTGTTCAGCAGGTAAAAATGCTGTCTGACGAATTGTCATTAACACGGTTGCATCATGACTCTTTACTGTGGCGATTGCATTGCCTGCATAAATGGGTCGTTCAACCGTATGCGAATCAATGATTTTAATTACATCAGATAACATACCCACATCTAATAAAGCAGCAATGCGCGGCATCAGATCTTTACCAAACGTTGAAGCTGGCGCAATAATATGCGAGTACGATTCACTTAACGTAACAACAAGCTCACTGATGTTCTGTGCAAACTGGTACTGATAACATTCATTGTCTGCCAATAATATGTTACTCACTGGCAATTGGCTAGCTTGTTCAGCAACAGTATGGCAATTATTACCTGCGATCAAGATAGTGATCGATTTACTTAACTGTTTGGCAGCAGTAACACAACTGGCAGTATTACTTGCCAACTTTATATTATTATGTTCTGCAATGATTAATATAGACATTAAATCAAGCCTTCTTTGTTACGTAATGCATCCACCAATTCATCAACAGTATTTAACCTAATTCCAGATTGACGTGGACTTGGTGCACGCACAGCATATTGTTCAGTATGTTGTTTAAGCGTTACATTTAATTGTTCAATGCTAAGCATTATCAATGGTTTTTGCTTTGCTTTCATCATATTCGGCAAGCTGGGGTAACGCGGCTGATTTAAACGTAAATCAGTAGTAATCACAGCAGGTAAATCAATCATTACCGTATTCAGGCCACCATCAACTTCACGTACTATCTTAGCAACAGTAGGGTTGGCACTGTCAATGCTAATATCAAATGCAAATGTAGCCTGTGGCCAACCCAGTAAAGCTGCTAGCATCTGCCCAACTTGACTATGATCACCATCAATGGCCTGCTTACCTGCAATCACACAATCAGCCTGTTCTTGAGTAGTAATTGCTGCTAATAATTTAGCAATATTTAATGGTTCTAATGTATGTTCAGTATGAATATGGATCCCACGATCAGCACCTAATGCTAAACCCGCACGGATTGTGTCTTGACAAGCTAATTGACCAATACTGACAAGCAAGACATCATTGGTAATACCTTGCTCTTTTAATTGAAGCGCTGCTTCAACAGCAATTTCATCAAATGGATTCATCGACATGTTAACATTATTCATGTCAACACCACTGCCATCAGGCTTAACTGCAATATTGACACGATAATCGATGACACGCTTCACTGGGACTAATATTTTCATTGATTATTCCTGAAAAAAGCCAGCAAATCTTGACGTGAATTGGATGACAGGTCAAGATGCATTGATTGATAAAGAACAAATTGTAGACGATGGAGAAACCGGTGACGCGTGAAGTCATGACATTCGATGTCATCATTGTTGGTGCAGGTGTGGCAGGTTTAGCTGCAGCTATTCGTTTAGCCCAATTAAGCCAACGTGCTGATCATTCATTGAATATTTGTGTTGTTGAAAAAGCCGCATCTGTTGGCGCGCACATTGTTTCAGGTGCAGTGGTTGAACCACGCGGATTAGCTGAATTATTTCCTGATTGGCAAACACGAGGGGCACCATTAACAACAGCAGTTAGTCAAGATCAATGTTTATGGTTAACACAACAACGTGCTTATCGTTTACCAACACCACCACTAATGAAAAATCACGGTAATTACATCAGCAGTTTAAGTGAGTTATGCCGTTGGTTAGCTAAACAAGCAGAACAGTTAGGTGTTCACATCTTTCCTGGTTTTGCAGCAACTGACATATTATTTGATAATAATGAACAGGTATGTGGTATTGTTACTGGTGACATGGGACGTGATAAACAGGGTAATCCCGGCACACAATTCCAACCAGGTGTTGCATTACACGCACCTTATACCTTATTTGCAGAAGGTGCACGTGGCTCATTGAGCAAACAGCTGATCAAGCAATTTCAATTAGATTGCTCAAGCGATCCACAAACCTATGCGCTAGGGTTTAAAGAAGTTTGGCAGATACCCAAACACCAACATCAATTGGGTCACGTCATACACACAATCGGTTGGCCGTTAGATAATCGTACATATGGCGGCTCTTTCATTTATCATTATGCAACACCTTCTGATCCACATACGGTAGCTATCGGTTTAGTCATCGGTTTAGACTACCGTAATCCATACCTAGACCCGTTTGCAGAATTTCAACGCTTTAAAACCCACCCTACTATTCAAGCAATATTAAAAAATGGTAAACGAACCAGTTACGCTGCTCGTGCATTAACTGAAGGTGGTTTACAATCGATCCCTCAATGCATCTTCCCTGGTGGTGCATTGATTGGTTGCAGTGCTGGTTTGATGAATGTTGGTAAAATCAAAGGATCACATACGGCGATGAAATCTGGGATCTGTGCAGCTGATGCCATCATTAGGCAATATCAAACAAATACATTATCACCGATGTTAACAGACTACCCAACATTACTAAAACAAAGTTGGGTATACCGTGAATTACATACAGCTCGCAATATTCGACCTGCGTTTGCACGTTGGGGAAGCATTGGTGGAGTAGTATATTCAGCGTTCGATCAAATACTATTCCGTGGACATACCCCGTGGACACTGCATCATCGACGTGCTGATCACACAACATTACTAACTAAACAACAGTGCAAACCGATTAACTATCCAAAACCAGATGGTATATTTAGTTTTGACAAGCCATCTTCGGTTTATTTAACTAATTTGCATTATACTGATGATCAACCCTGTCATTTAGTATTAAATGATCAGAAAATCCCTATTAGCATTAACCATGCAATGTATGCATCTCCAGAGACACGTTATTGCCCTGCTGATGTTTATGAAATTATTTATGATAATAATGGTAAACCACGCTTACAGATTAATCCAAGCAATTGTATTCACTGTAAAACCTGTGATATCAAAGATATCCAGCAAAATATTACTTGGGCACCACCACAAGGCAGCGAAGGGCCAAGGTATCAGGGAACATAAATATCATGGTAACTGCTCAGGCACTGTTATCGCTTAAGCTTTTATTGACAATTTCAAACACATCAGCTGATAACGGCTGCACTTGCCCAATCGCTATTAGCGCATCTTTTATTAAAATTTGTCGTTTAGGATCATAGCGTCGCCACTGAAGCATCGGTGTTAATAAACGCGCTGCCAATTGTGGGTTAGCCTGCTGTAACTGGATAATAAGATCAATTAGAAATTGATAACCACTACCATCTATTGCGTGAAATTGTACTGAATTACCCATAACAAAAGTACCGATTAGTGCACGTACTCGATTAGGATTTTGCAAATTAAATTCTGGTAATTGCATTAATTGCTGGACTTGCGACAATCGATTTGGTAATCGACTGTGTGCTTGAATAGCAAACCATTTATCTAATACTAAATGATCATGCTGCCATGTTTTGTAAAAACCATTCAGCGCTGTCTGAGTCTGTGGCAGATCATAATCAGACAATATGGCTAATGCAGCAATTTTATCAGTCATATTATCGGTTTTATCAAATTGTTCAATACACAAATTAAGATAATCACTCACATCAGATAACAGTAGATATGACAAACATGTATTTTTCAATGCACGTTTAGCAACGTGTTCACGATCATAACAATAGGCTGTTGTCACATGGTGTTGTTTATAACAATTCAACAATGTTTGTTTGCTATGCACGGCCAATTGCACTCGTATAAATTCACGTGCAGCATGAATAGCATCGACATCAACCACATCAACTTGTTGAGAGATATACCCTTCTGATGGCAATATCAAGCACTCTGCAACAAAACGGGTATTTGCCGTATCATCTAACAATAATTCATTAATTGCATTTAACAGTGGCTCATTTACCATAAGCGACTGCTTTTTTCGATGATTATCGATTAAGGTTAACATCCAGTTACTGGTTAATCGTTGTAGTGCATCCCAACGGTTAAATTCATCACTATCATAACGAAACAATTGCAACAATTGTTCATCTGTATAGGGAAAGTTATATTTAACTGGTGCTGAAAAGTTGCGAAATAGAGAAGGTATTGGTGGCGTTTTAATATCATTAAAATGAAATTGTTGTTCTTCCTGGGTTAAGTGTAAGACTGTACTATTTGAATCAGCATGCGTATTTTGATCTAATAAGCCTATATTAATCGGGATATAAAACGGTTTTTTTGCTGGTTGATTAGGTATTGGATTGCAATGTTGTGTACAGGTTAAGCTATAACGTTGTTGCTTGGCATCATAGCTTGGTTTAATGGTGACAATCGGTGTGCCTGCTTGCGAATACCATAATAAAAATTGTTGATATCCAAATTGATTCGGGGTAGCAATCGCATCGACAAAATCATCAATGGTAACTGCTTGCCCATCGTAGCGTTTAAAATATTCATCCATACCTTGACGAAAACCATGTTCGCCAAGCAAGGTATATAACATACGGATCACTTCTGCACCTTTGTTATACACCGTTACCGTATAAAAATTATTAATTTCTACATAACTGTCAGGACGAACTGGGTGTGCCATCGGACCTGCATCTTCAGCGAATTGTGCACTTCGCATCGTGCGCGCATCATCTATCCGTCGTAGAATTGGCGAGGTTTGCTGTTGCATGAATAGTGATTCTCGAAAAACTGTTAATCCTTCTTTTAAACTTAATTGAAACCAATCACGACAAGTAATACGATTACCCGTCCAATTATGAAAGTATTCATGACCAACTACTAATGTTACAGCATCATAGTCAGCATCGGTTGCTGTATTCGGATCAACTAAAATATATTTATCATTGAAAATATTTAAGCCTTTGTTTTCCATGGCTCCCATATTAAAGCTACTCACTGCTACAATCATAAAAATATCCAAATCATATTCACGTCCAAAAACTTGTTCATCCCAGGCCATAGCTTGTTTTAATGCATACATTGCATGTCGCGCACGTTCAACTTTACCGGGTTCTACAAAGATGTGTAATGCCACATCACGTCCTGACGTTGTTTGATAATGTTCTTCTAAACAATCTAATTTACCTGCAACTAGTGCGAATAAATAGGATGGTTTTTTAAATGGATCAGCCCATGTTGCCCAATGGGTATTGTTATCACTGTCTCCTTTATCGATACAATTGCCATTAGATAATAATATGGGAAATGCTGTTTTATCAGCAATAATGGTTGTCGTATAAACCGTCATCACATCCGGTCTATCCAAAAAATACATCATTCGCCGAAAACCTTGTGCTTCGCATTGGGTACAAAATAATTGATCGGCATAATACAATCCCATTAATGTTGTATTATGAGCAGGATCAATTGTCGTCTTGATGTGTAATTCGAATGTATCAGGAACGTCACTAATAATTAATTCACTCTCAGTAACCGTATAAGCACTATCAGGTAATGCGTTACCATCTATTATAAGTGAAGTCAAAATTAAGTTATCACCAGCTAATCGTAATGGAGAAGGTGTTGTATCAGGTAACTGTCTTATCTGCATAACAGCACTGACCTGAGTATGGTGCTTATCTAAAGTAAAGGTGAGATGAACAGACTCAATATCATAGGCAGATGGCTGGTAATTATGGCGATAAATGCGTTGTGGTGTTAACGTCGCTGTCATGGTTATTTCTCTTTATATACGCTTCACGTTTTACATGTAGGCTTTATTGGCTGCGTAATTTTGCCACAGATATGATTGCCTATATACACAGGCTTATTTCATTCAAACATTGCTGATAATAAGTTGCCGATCAGCGACATGCAATATGCGCAGATCAGTGTGCTTAATTAGATTGCAACAGCAGGTTATGCTGGCTCGCATTTTGCTAATAAACACATGATTTATCCATGGACTAAGGAAACAAGCGCATTTTACGCTAAATTTGAGTCAAAATTAAACAACCTATTGGTAGGTTACAGCCATTTTGGCCAGTTTATTTTCCGTGCTTTTTTTGGTCAACAGCTATACTTAGCACTTAAAATACGGATTGTAGGCTTAGATAAATGCCACTGGAGGATGAAATGAGTGGGGCAACTGACTTATTTAATCAGTATCAAGAACGTTATGCAGAATGTATAGAAGAAGAATATAGTCTCGAAGAATACCTTAACTTATGTAAATCAGATAAGATGACTTACGCGAATGCTGCACAACGCATGCTAGCGGCCATGGGTGAACCTGAGCTCATTGAAACACGTACCGATCCACGTTTAAGTCGCATCTTTGCCAATAAAACTATTCACCGTTATGCAGCATTTGCTGAGTTTTATGGCATGGAAGATGTGATTGAACAAGTCGTATCCTACTTTAAACACGCCGCTCAAGGCTTGGAAGAGAAAAAACAAATTTTATATCTGCTGGGGCCTGTTGGTGGGGGTAAATCATCGCTTGCGGAAAAACTAAAATCGCTTATGGAAAAGTTGCCAATTTATGCAATTAAAGGATCGCCAGTACATGAGTCACCACTGGGTTTATTCTCACAAGAAGAAGATGGTGATTTAATTGAAGAACGCTATGGGATCCCAAAACGGTATTTAAATACGGTGATGTCACCCTGGGCCGTAAAACGCTTACAAGAATTCAAAGGTAATATTAACCAATTTAAAGTTGTAAAATTAAAACCGTCTCGCCTTACTCAACTTGCCATTGCCAAAACAGAACCTGGCGATGAAAACAATCAAGATATCTCATCATTAGTCGGTAAAGTTGATATCCGAAAATTAGAAGATTTTTCTCAAGATGATCCAGATGCGTATAGTTTCTCAGGTGGTCTATGTTTGGCAAACCGTGGCATACTAGAATTTGTTGAAATGTTCAAAGCACCGATCAAAGTATTGCATCCACTATTAACTGCAACACAAGAAAGCAATTACAATGGCACCGAAGGTATGTCTTCTCTACCATTTGATGGGATTATCCTGGCACACTCCAATGAATCAGAATGGCAAGCATTTAAAAATAACAAAAAGAACGAAGCCTTTATTGATAGAATATTCATCGTTAAAGTCCCCTACTGTTTACGAGTTACCGAAGAAATTAATATTTATGAAAAATTATTACAGAATAGCTCACTACATGATTCACCTTGTGCGCCAGACACATTAAAACTATTATCTCAATTTTCAGCATTATCTCGACTAACGGATCCAGAAAATTCTAGCATTTATTCAAAAATGCGGATATATGATGGTGAAAATTTAAAAGATACTGATCCAAAAGCAAAGTCATATCAAGAATATTGTGACTATGCTGGCGTTGATGAAGGCATGTCTGGATTATCAACTCGTTTTGCTTTTAAAGTCCTCTCACATGTATTCAATTTTGATAAAACAGAAGTGGCAGCCAACCCTGTCCATTTATTTTATGTGCTTGAAAAACACATTGAACGAGAACAATTTCCTAAAGAAGATAGTGAGCGCTATATTTCTTACATTAAAGGATTCTTAGTCCCAGAATATATCGAATTTATTAGTAAAGAAATTCAAACAGCTTATTTAGAATCGTATTCTGAATATGGACAAAATATTTTTGACCGCTATGTTACTTATGCCGATTTTTGGATCCAAGATCAAGAATACCGTGATCCAGATACAGGTGAAATTCTAGATAGAAAAGCATTAAATGAAGAGTTAGAACAAGTTGAAAAACCCGTCGGCATTAGTAACCCAAAAGATTTTCGCAATGAAATTGTTAATTTCGTGTTGCGTGCACGAGCTAATAACCAAGGTAAGAATCCAACATGGCATACTTATGAAAAATTGAAAGTAGTGATAGAGAAAAAAATATTTTCTACTACAGAAGATTTATTACCTGTTATTTCATTTAATGCCAAAGCTTCTACTGAAGAAAAACAAAAACATAAAGAATTTATCAATCGTATGGTAGAGAAAGGATACACCCCTAAACAAGTCAGGTTGCTATGTGAATGGTATTTACGTGTTCGCAAAGCATCTTAATAGATAGGCAGCTATTTTAATAATTGGGGAAGCAAGATGACACATTTAATCGACAGACGCCCCTATGGAAAAAATCGCAACGCCGTTAATCGCCAACGTTTCATTCATCGTTATAAAAAGCAATTAAAAAAAGCTGTATCTAAAGCCATTGAGAAACGTAGCATTACTGATATTGCCCGCGGTGAAACTATTGTTATTCCTAAACGTGATCTATCAGAACCTCATTTTCAACACAGTCTCTCTGGTGGCAAACGTGAACATATTCATCCAGGCAATAAAGAATTTGTCACTGGTGATAAAATTAAAAGACCTACTGATAAACAAGAAGCTGCTGAAAATAGTAGTGCCAGCAACATTGGTGAAGGTCTAGATGAATTTATCTTTGAATTATCTAAACAAGAATTTTTAGATTTATTTTTTGAGGACTTAGCACTACCCAAATTAATCAAAACACAAATCAGTAAAATTGACACGATAAAGTCAGTACGTGCAGGTTATACTGTCACTGGTGTGCCAGCTAATATTAACGTGATCCGTTCTTTAAAAGGCGCAATCAGTAGACGCACTGCATTAGCAGGCGCTCGTCGTCAAAAAATTAAAACACTTGAACAACAGTTAGAAACTATTAATCTAAAAACTGATCCTGACACTGCAAACGATATAAAACAACAACTCGCAAAGCTCAAAAAAGGCATCAAAAAAATTCCATTTATTGATACATTTGATATTCGTTACAATAATAGAGTACTTCAACCAAAGCCCAGTACCCAGGCCGTTATGTTTTGCATTATGGATGTTTCTGGATCGATGGATGAAGCTAAAAAAGAGATTGCCAAACGATTTTTTATTTTATTATATTTATTCTTAGAACGTAATTATGAAACTATTCAATTAGTCTTTATTCGTCATCATACATCCGCTAAAGAAGTCGACGAGCAAGAATTTTTTTATTCGAGAGAAACTGGTGGTACTGTGGTATCCAGTGCATTAGAAATGATGCGTGATATTATCGATGCACGATACCCAACAGCAGATTGGAACATTTACGTTGCACAAGCCTCTGATGGCGATAATTGGAATGCGGATTCACCTCATTGCCGTGACATTATTTTACAATCCATTATTGATAAAGTTCAGTATTATGCCTATGTGGAAATTATGCCACGCCATCATCAAAGTCTTTGGGATGCGTATAAAACGATCCAACATGATCATCCGGAATTTGCAATGCAAAGTATTCATCAAGCAAATGAAATCTGCTCTGTGCTACACGAGTTATTCAAAAGGCAATCGACAACATGAAGAAACGCACGCCTATTTCACAAGGAACTGAATGGACACTTGAGTTAATCAATGCATATGATGTTGAGATTGAGCGTATCGCACACAGTTATAATTTAGATTTATACCCCAGACAAATTGAAATCATTACTGCAGAACAAATGTTAGATGCTTATTCAATGGTTGGGATGCCAGTTGGTTATCATCACTGGTCATTTGGCAAACATTTTTTAACCGTGGCTAAAGAATATCGCCGCGGACATATGGGCTTAGCCTATGAAATCGTAATTAATTCTAATCCAAGTATTGCCTATCTCATGGAAGAAAATACCATGATGATGCAAATATTAGTAATTGCACATGCATGTTATGGTCACAATTCCTTTTTTAAAAATAATTACCTCTTTAAAACTTGGACAAATGCTGAAGCAATCATTGATTATTTATTATTTGCAAAAAAATACATTAGTGACTGTGAAGAACGTTATGGTATCGATAAGGTTGAACATACTTTAGATGCCTGTCATGCACTGATGAACTTTGGTGTTGATCGCTACCATCATCCTGCAAAATTATCACTGCGTGAAGAACAAAGCCGTCAAAAAAAACGCACTGATTACTTACAATCACAAGTCAATGAGTTATGGCGAACCATTCCTAAAAAATTAGATGCTGATGATAATGATATTACGACCGATCATTTTCCAGACGAACCACAAGAAAATTTACTCTATTTCCTTGAAAAACATGCACCCTTACTTGAATCTTGGCAACGAGAAATTATTCGTATTGTACGTAAGATCGCCCAGTACTTTTACCCACAACGCCAAACGCAAGTAATGAATGAAGGTTGGGCGTGTTTTTGGCATTACACGATAGTCAATACGTTATACAACGAAGGTTTAATTAATGACAGTTTCATGATGGAGTTTTTACAAGCACATACTAACGTCATTTATCAACCTGATTTCGATAGTCCATATTACACTGGGATTAATCCATACACGCTCGGCTATCGTATGATGACAGATATTCGACGCATCTGCGAATCGCCTACTGATGAAGATCAACAATGGTTCCCTGATATTGCTGGCAGTGATTGGCAGAAAACCTTAGATTTTGCCATGTGTAATTTTAAAGATGAAAGTTTTATTGCTCAGTTTTTATCGCCACACTTAATCCGTGAATTAAAATTATTTTCAGTGCTCGATGATGATCAGAATGATACATTACTTATCTCAGCAATCCATAATGATGCGGGTTATCAAGCGATCCGTGAATCATTATCTAGACAATATAACTTAGGTGATAATGAACCTAATATACAAGTTGTTAATGTTGATATACGTGGTGATCGCACATTAACCCTGCATCACACTCAATACAATAATAAACCACTTAATTCTCATATCACTGAAGATGTATTAAAACATTTACATGCTTTGTGGGAATTTCCAGTGCGTTTAGATACGGTTGATCAACAAGGTGGATTGGTTACACGTTATAGTTGTCCTAAAGATAATGAAGCTGTACAAAAGAAAGATTCTTAATTATCTTTACCCGGCTTCGCTTGCAGCTACGCCGAGGCTACGGAATAACAGGAATAAATCTATAACAAATGCATATAAAATACGTCACGGCATAATTCAATTAAACCGCTGGGAAAAAGTCCAAACAATAACATTGCCAAGCCGTTAATGCTTATAATAAAACGCATGTCACCAGAGACAGGTAATGGTTTGCTGCGTTGTAAATCAGGTTCTTCAAAATACATGACCTTAACAACCCGAATATAATAATACGCGCCGATGATAGCAAACACCAATGCCAACACGGCTAACCATACAAAACCCGATGCAATTAAGGCTTCTAATACTCCTAACTTAGCAAAGAAACCAACTGTTGGTGGCACACCAGCCATTGAAAACATCAATAACAACATCATTAATGCAAGCCAAGGATTGCGTGCATTTAATCCTTTTAAGTCAGTAATATCTTCAAACTCAACGTCAGCGCGACTAAGTAACGTCAACAACCCAAACGCACCGATCGCCATCATGGTGTACGTCACCATATAGAATAAACTAGCGCTATAACCATTGGCCGTAGCGGTTAATATACCTAACAACAGATACCCCATATGGGCAATTGATGAATAAGCCAATAGACGCTTTAGATTAGTTTGCATAATAGCAACAAAATTTCCCAATGCCATTGAAATAATGGCAACAGTAATAATAATTGGTTGCCACTGAACATGTAAACTAGGCAAGGCAAAGATCAATAAACGAAATAGTAACCCTAATGCAGCAAGCTTGACAGCACCACTGATAAATAAGGTTACCGACGTAGGTGCACCTTGATAAACATCCGGTACCCACATATGAAAAGGCACTGCACCTAATTTAAAAATCACACCTGCAATGATAAAGACTAAGGCAAAATGATATATCATCGCCATATCGTGATTCATTGCTAATGAGGCATTAGCAATCATGCTGAGATCAAGTGTGTTGGCTGCACCAAATAGCATAGAAATTCCATATAATAGTATCCCAGATGCTACAGCACCGGTAATAAAGTATTTCATTGCCGCTTCCGAACCACGCATCGAATCACGTTGCAAAGCAACCATGGCATACAGCGGTAATGAAAATAGTTCGAGTCCAATATACAACACTAGGAAATGATTTGCTGCAATCACCACCATCATTCCAAGCACACTAAATAATGTTAATAAGTAATACTCCATCTGTGGAAACGCTCTGTCTTCAATGTATTGACGAGCATAAGCTAAAGTAAAAATAGTGGTAATAAATACAAATAACGTTAACACCTGCGCTAGCGCATCTTGAATAAACATATGATTAAACGCACTGACTGTATCTATGGTATAAAAGCGAAAGGTTAAAATACTTGCCCCAATTAAGGTGATCTGAGTAAATAAATAACACAAACGTCCAGCAGCATATGGTTTAGCAAATAAGCCGACTAACAGCACAATAGCAATCATTGATAATACAAAAATTTCAGGAATTAATGGTGTGATAATTGGGATAGATAACATAATGATTCCTACGGTGTAATCAATTTTGTGTACGTACTAATATCTAACAAATGCCGAATGGTCGGGTGTAATAAATCTAATACAGCTTCCGGATAAATCCCAAGAAATAAGGTCATAAAACCCAGTAAACTCAACACCGTGATATCTAATCCACGGATATCTGTTAACGTTTCTATTTGTGCATTAGCGACGTTACCAAAGAAAACACGTTTATACATCCATAATGTATAGGAAGCGCTTAGAATTAATGTCATTGCTGCAAAGAACGTAATCCAGAAATTGGCATGGATCCCACTTAGAATCACCATGAATTCACCAACAAATCCAGATGTCCCAGGTAAACCAACGTTTGCCATGGCAAATAACATAAAAAATGCAGCTAGTATCGGCATTTTATTGGCGACACCACCATAATCACCAATCAAACGCGTGTGTAATTTGTCATATAAAATTCCAATAACAACAAACATCGCACCTGAGCTAAAGGCATGCGAAATCATTTGCACCATACCACCTTCTAGACTCATGTATGCATCAGCCAAATTACCGGTGTTTTCAATGATGTTAAAGATCATGAAACACCCTAACGTTGCAAAACCCATGTGCGCAATCGATGAATAGGCAATTAATTTTTTCATGTCTTGCTGCGCAATTGCTACCAAACCAATATAAACGACTGCAATTAAGGATAAGACGATCATCAACCATTCAAAATAACGGCATGCATCCGGCACAATTGGTAAGCTAAAGCGTAAAAATCCATAGACACCCATTTTCAACATCAGCGCAGCCAATACCACTGAACCACCCGCTGGTGCTTCGGTATGCGCATCTGGCAACCATGTGTGCACCGGCCACATCGGCACTTTAACTGCAAATGCTAATAAAAAGGCGATGAAAATCCAGTTTTGCACTGACTGACTCAGTTGGAGTTGATAAAAAGATAAAATGCTAAAACTGTTAGCATGAAAATGTAAATACAGTAATGCGGCCAACATAATTGCCGAGCCTAGAAACGTATATAAGAAGAATTTAATCGAAGCATAACTACGATTTTCACTCCCCCAAATACCGATGCTTAAATACATTGGGATCAACATCCCTTCCCAAAATACGTAAAATAAAATCGAATCTAATGCGGCAAATACACCGATCATTAACCCTTGCATAATTAAAAACGCTGCCATGAATTGTGCTACTCGCACGCGGATCACGCGCCAACTGGATAACACCACCACAAACGTAGTAAATACGGTTAACACAATTAATGTTAATGAAATGCCATCAACCCCTAGTGCATAGTTGATGTGATATGCTGGGATCCATTCCACCACTTCACGAAACTGCATTGCATAGGTATTTGTCTTAAAACCAGATAGCAAACGCACGCACAATGCTAGATTAATTAATGAGATAATCAGTGCTATGACCCGTGCTTGTTTAGCATTTTTATCAGAACCGGTAAACAATACTAAGCCACCACCAATAATGGGTACCCAAATAAGCAAACTCAGTAATATAGTATTTAATGCCATCTTTATCTGTGCCTTATCATGTAATCATTACCCAACATAAAAAAACTAACAGCCCTAAAATCATCGCAAATGCATAATGATATAAGTAACCTGTTTGGCTGTGACGGGTAATCCGTGAAATAAAATTAACTAAGCGTCCCGCGCCATTTACTAAATAATCATCAATGAATTTGGCATCGACAATTCTATAAAACCAAGAAGACAATGCACGTGTTCCACGAACAAATACTTGTTGATTAAATTGATCAAAGCCATATTTATTGACTAACACCTTGTATACTCCAGAGAATCGCCGCGCTAATTGTGTTGGAATTTGAGGTGATCGTTGATAGCAATACCAAGCACATCCAACACCAAACATAGCTAACCAAAATGGCACAGTTAATACAGCATGCCAAGTAATCGCCCATACACCATGATATTCAGCAGCCATGTGCGCTAATACATTATGTTGAGGCAATACTGTAATACTACGCGCCAATAAATTAGGCTCTGCATATAACATGGGTTTAACAAATAGGATCCCTAATCCAATTGAGGGAATTGCTAAACATACTAAGGGTAACCACACTACCCAAGGTGACTCTCTTAAACCAGCACGCGTATGATTATCCATACGCGGTTCACCGTGAAATACTAAGAAAAAGGCGCGGAATGTATAAACAGCCGTGACAAACACACCGAGCAATACACACCAATAGGCATACGTTGCCCCCGGCACAGTTGATAACTGAATGGCTTCAATAATCGCATCTTTCGAGTAATATCCAGCAAACGGTGGTATTGCTACCAATGCTAAGCTGCCAATTAAAAATGTCCAATAGGTAATTGGCATATGACAACGTAATCCACCCATCTTACGCATGTCTTGCTCGTGATGCATGCCAATGATCACCGATCCTGCCGCTAAAAATAACAATGCTTTAAAACAGGCATGTGTTGCCAAATGAAATAAACTAGCACTGTAAGCAGATACACCTAAACCGGCTACCATATACCCCAATTGTGATAATGTTGAATACGCCACTACCCGTTTAATATCATGTTGCACAATGCCAATAATGCCCATGAATAAGGCACCCGTAGCACCGATAATTAACACCACACTTAATGCAATTTGTGAGTGCTCGTATAAAGGTGACATCCGACACACCATGAAAATACCCGCGGTTACCATGGTTGCTGCGTGAATTAACGCTGAAATGGGTGTTGGACCTTCCATTGATTCTGGTAACCACACATGCAGTGGCATTTGTGCTGATTTACCCATGGCGCCAACAAATAATAAAACACAAAGAACCGTGATAACAGACCAATCTTGCCCTGGAATGATTTGGATAGTTTGTGCCATTAACGCAGGGATTTGGGCAAACACGGCTTGATAATTTAGTGTATTGAAATACACTAACACAATAGCAATCCCTAACAAGAAACCCATGTCACCAACACGATTAACAATAAACGCTTTCAAGCTGCCTGCTGTTGCAGAATCACGTTGAAACCAAAATCCGATGAGTAGATAAGACACTAAACCAACGCCTTCCCAGCCAATAAATAATTGCAAAAAGTTATGTGCCAATACTAGTAATAACATCGCAAAGGTAAACAATGAAATGTAGCTGAAAAATCGTTGATAACCCGGATCATCCGTCATATAACCAATGCTATAAATATGCACTAAGAAAGACACAAAGGTAATAATACACGCCATGATAGTGCTGAGTGGATCCAACATAAATCCAATATCAAATTGGAAGTTACCACTGACTAGCCAGGTATATAATGAAAAAGATTGCGTAGGTGTATTGTTAAAGGTAAATTGAATACATAATAACAGTGCAACGGCTAATGACACACCAACTAAGCTAATCGCAATCCGATGACTTAAACGACGCCCAAGCGCTTTACCAAAGAAACCCGTTATTACACTGCCTAACAATGGCGAAAATACAACTATGGCTGTTAATTGCTGGATTGATAAAATCACAACTATTCCTTACCCTTTCAACGAATTTAATGCATCCACATTGATAGTGCGATGGTTACGATACAGTACCACTAAAATGGCCAGTCCAATCGCAGCCTCTGCTGCTGCGACCGTTAAAATAAAGAATACAAACACTTCACCTGCCAAATTGTGTAAATAACTAGAAAACGCGACAAAATTCATATTGACTGCCAATAACATCAATTCGATACACATCAACAAAATAATGATGTTTTTCCGATTGATGACAATCCCCGCTAGACTTAAGCTAAACAAAGCAGCACTTACCATTAAATAGTGTGATAAAGGCACCATTACTGTTTTCTCCGCGTTGATGAAGGTTGTTGTGGAGAAGCATTTACCATATAGACACGTGTTGTCGGATCAGCTGCTACTTGTAAATCAATCCGTTGTTTCTTGCAATTTCGTGAACCACGAAAAGTCAAGCTGATAGCAGCGATAATCGATAATAACAATAACGCGCCGGCTAAAATAAAGGGATACGCATATTGGGTATACAACACACTACCCAATGCAACCACATTACTGTAGCTACCTGGCTGATTAATTGAGTCAGACTGACTGAAATGAGTATGTGATACTGCAACGATAATCATTGCTAACATTAACGCTAGCACGATTAACGCAAATGGTAAATAACGCACGAATCCTGAATGCAGATTTGCTTCATCTAGGTTTAACATCATCACCACAAATAAGAATAACGTCATCACTGCACCAACGTACACTAATATCAATACCAATCCTAAAAATTCAGCTTGCAATAAAATCCATAATCCAGCACTAGCGATAAAGGTAATCACTAAAAACAATGCCGCATGCACTGGTCTTTTTGAAATAACCACCATTGTTGCGGTAACAATCGCAATACTCGCAAATAGATAAAATATAATCGGTTGTAACATTAACTTAATACTCTTTCATAAACATAAATTTAGTTAACAATATCGCTATAACTGTCTCTTCTTGTTTACTAGATCCCGCAGTTAAGCTGGGGGATGATGGCTACCAGCGATCGAACTAACGATAAAACGCATCAACAGCGCGTGCATCAGCAATTTTGGATTCATACTTATCCCCAATTGCCAATAATTTTTGTTTTGTCATGATTTCTTCACCACGGTTTTCAAAGTGATAATGCATTTCACCGGTTTCCACAATTGAATCCACTGGACATGATTCTTCACAAAATCCACAAAAAATACATTTAAATAAATCAATTTCATACTTGGTCGTCCGTCGTGATCCGTCATCACGTGGCTCTGAATCAATGGTAATCGCCAATGCTGGACATACCGCTTCACACAATTTACATGCGATGCATCGCTCTTCACCATTAGGGTAGCGACGTAATGCATGTAATCCACGAAAACGTGGCGAAATTGGGGTGCTTTCTTCAGGAAATTGCACAGTAATTTTTTTCTTAAATAAATACTTGCCGGTTAGCCACAAACCACAAAATAATTCCCATAGCAAAATGCTTTGTAACCATAATTTTAATCGAAGTAACATAAGTTCCTATCCCATGTAGATATGCCTAAACAAACTTCAGAAAACTGGATTCTGGACTCGCCTGTTCCACAGGCTCTCCAGAATGACGATAGTTGGATATCAAACAAACTTCTCATCAATATTGCTTCAACGCTATAATATACACTCAATCATTTGAGCTATACACTAAACCACGGCGACAGATTAAACTCAACCGCCAAACTGACCACCATAATCCAAATAATGGTAATCGGGATCAATACTTTCCACCCCAAACGCATGACTTGGTCATAACGATAACGTGGAAATGTCGCACGCAACCAAATATATAAAAACAAAAAGAACCCTATTTTTAAGACGAACCACACTAAACCAGGTACCCAGGCAAATGCTGTTTGCAAGATTGGGATCCCTTCAAAAGGCGATAACCATCCACCTAAAAATAATAAAGCGGCTACCGCGCTGATCAAAATCATATTGGCATATTCAGCTAAGAAAAATAATGCGAAGGTAACCCCAGCATACTCAACGTGAAAACCAGCAACAATTTCGGATTCACCTTCAACCATATCAAATGGATGACGATTGGTTTCAGCAACACCAGAGACCCAATACACAAAAAATAAGGGTAACAACGGTAACCAATACCAATGTAAAATACCGCCACTTTGCGCTAACACAATTTGACTTAAATTCATGCTGCCGGCTGCTAACAGCACCCCAACAAACGAAAACCCCATGGCAATTTCATACGATACTGTCTGTGCTGCAGCACGTAATGCACCAAACATGGCATATTTTGAATTAGATCCCCAGCCAGCGATCAACACGCCATATACACCCAGTGATGACATCATAAAAATGTATAACAATCCTGCATTAATATCCGCTAAGACTAATCCATCACTAAATGGCACTACTGCCCATGCTGCCAAAGCCGGTGCTAACACCAATACCGGTGCAACAATAAACAAATAACGATTGGATTGGCTAGGCACAATGATTTCTTTTAATAAAAGTTTTAGCACATCAGCAAACGGCTGCAACAGTCCTAAAAAGCCAACCCGATTAGGACCTATACGGCTATGCATATACCCAATGACTTTACGTTCTGCCAAGGTTAAGTAAGCAACGCAGATAATCAGCGGTACTAAGATAGCGACGATTTTAATTAAGATCCAAATCAATGCAAATAAGCTATCCATTAATCACCTCGCCTAATGCTGACAAAACCAAATGGATCGCCTAATTGCGCTGTTTCAGGGTAACCACTTAAAATCATTGCGCTATTATCTGGGATGTGTTGATCAGTAACCACCGGCAACTGTACTTGCTGTTGTCCTTGTTCGACGACGACAACGTCGTTATCACTGACAGCCAATTGAACGGCTAATTGCGGTGAAATTCGCACACATGCATTACCATCACTACTACCAGCCACTTGTAATGCAGGGGCACGCCTTACCACATTATCAACCCCATATAATGGCCATGTTCCTAAACGTTGCACGGTCTGTTGATTAGCGGATTGTTGGTTACTTATAGATGACAGACTGTATTCACTAAACGCTGCCTCACGTGACTTGGTATCAACCCAGGCGCGTAATTCATCATGCACATCTTGTGAAGATTGATACTCACAATCAGCAACATTCAACAAATTGCCTAATACACGCAATACTTTCCAACCAGGACGTGATTGTTGATACGGTTTAACACTAGCAACAAATTGTTGCCAATGCCCTTCTAGATTAACAAAGGTACCTGACGTTTCAGTGAACGGGGTAATCGGTAAAAACACATTGGCATGCTGAGTTAATAATTCACTGCGATACGGCGCCATGCTGATCACAAACTCTGCCTGAGCAACCGCTTGTTGTACTTGTTGTGGGTTTGCACAATCTAACTCAGGATCTAATTGAAAAAAGCAATACGCCTTGCGCGGTTCACTAAACAATTGCGCAGCAGACAAACCAACTGTCTGACTATCAACCCCTGCAGGTTGTCTGTGTGGGATTAAACCGGCTAACCATGCGCCAGCACTATTGCCACCTTGGGTTAAATATAGGATGCCAACATTTGCATACATCTTAATGATATTTGCTAATGCACGTAATAACGCTGCTTGCGGATGTAATAATGCCGTTTCACCCAACATAATCACACCATTGCTAACTGTCATTAACTGGGTTGCTATCGCGTGGTGGATTTGCGTTGGTTGACAGGTTTGTAAAAATGAGTCGAGTTTTGTGGTCACTGTTGCATTTATTTGACTTAATACCGCGTTAACAACACAACCAAGTGACTGCGGCAACTGATCTAATGGTGTAATGATTTCTTCATTCATCGGAAAATGCCATGCATACTGCATTGGATTAATCGACATCACTCGATAACCACGCCGGGTTGCTTTACGCACTCGATTACCAATAATCGGTTGTTCACGGCGCACATTAGCACCCACTAACAAAATAGCTTCTTGGTTTTGAATATCTTTTACCGACACATCGCTAATTAACGCACTACCCACTAAGTGTTGATCAGAAAAATCAACTTCACGTACACGATGATCAAGATTGGTGACCCCGATGTAACGAAATATTTTCTGCAATAAATAACATTCTTCAAGTGTGCTACTCGCAGCCCCTAATACACCAATGGCATCACTACCATGCTGCTTAGCACATTGACTTAACCCAGCAACTGCAGCATTTAATGCAGTTGACCAATCAACCGTTTTCCATTGTCCATTTTCATTGATTTGCGGTTCACCTAAACGCTGTTCACTGTGTGCACCTAAATAACTAAAGCGATCACGATCAGATAACCAAATTTCATTTAATGATTCACATTCATCAGGGACTACACGCATCACTTGATTATGTAAGGTATGACATGCAATGTGAGAACCAACACAGTCATGCGGTGCAATGCTCACCTGTTCTGTCATTTCCCAAGCACGCGCACGATAGCGAAACGGTTTTGAGGTTAATGCACCCACAGGGCATAATTCAATGATGTTACCTGCTAATTCAGACGTTAAACTCTTTTCAACATAGGTTCCAATCTCAGTATGCTCACCGCGTCCAGGTGCACCTAACTCAACAACCCCTGCGACTTCTTCGCCAAAACGCACACAACGCGTGCAATAAATACAGCGTGTCATGTCAGTAGCAACCAATGATCCTAAATCTTTGTCTTTAATAACCCGTTTACCTTCGGTATAACGTGACAGATCAGTGCCATATCCCATCGCAACATCTTGCAATTCACATTGACCACCTTGATCACAAATCGGGCAATCTAACGGGTGATTAATTAATAAAAATTCCATCACCGTGCGTTGTGATTCACGTGCAGCAGGCGATTGAGTAAACACTCTCATCCCATCAGTGATCGGTGTTGCACAGGCAGGCACTGGCTTACGTGCATTTTCGACTTCCACTAAACACATACGACAATTAGCCGCAATCGATAATTTACGGTGGTAACAAAAACGTGGAATATGGATCCCGGCATTATCGGCCACTTCAATGATCATGGTGCCGGGCTCTACTTGCAGCTTTTTACCATTTATTTCAATATCTATCATTTAGTGTGTTCTCACTACGCTATCGATGCGGCAACATCGCACTGCTTATGTTCAATGTGATAAGCAAATTCATCATAAAAATGTTTAACAAAGGATTGTACTGGCCAAGCAGTCGCTTCACCAAACGCACAAATCGTACGTCCTTCAATGCCATTGGCAATCCTGACTAAATTATCCAAATCAGTTAATGTGGCATCACCACGTACAATACGACTCATCGTACGTGCAATCCAACCCGAACCTTCTCGACACGGTGTACATTGACCGCAGGATTCATGAAAATAAAACATAGACACATTTTCTAGGGTGCGTACCATACACGTCATATCATCCATGATGATAACGCCACCTGATCCTAAACCAGAACCCGCTTTAGCAATCGAATCGTAATCCATAGTTAATTCCATCATGACATCACCCGGTAAAATCCGCATCGAACTACCACCAGGAATCACCGCTTTTAATTGTCGTCCACCACGCACGCCACCGGCCATCTCTAATAATGTTTTAAATGGTGTACCCAATGGAATTTCATAATTACCGGGCTTATTCACATGGCCTGATACTGAAAAGATTTTATAACCGCCATTGTTCGGCAGCCCCATTTTTAAAAACTGTTCTGCGCCCATTTCTAACAATACTGGCACTGATGCCAATGTTTCGGTGTTATTAATGGTGGTTGGCCGACCATATAAACCGAAATTCGCAGGAAATGGTGGTTTAAAACGCGGCTGACCTTTTTTACCTTCAAGGGATTCCATTAATGCAGACTCTTCACCACAAATGTATGCACCAGCACCTAAATGGTTATGCAATTCAAAATCAACACCGCTGCCTAAAATGTTTTTTCCTAATAAACCCGCTTTGGTTGCTTCAGCGATTGCCTGTTCCATGCGATCAAAGGGTTCCCAAAACTCGCCACGCAAATAGTTGTAACCCACTGTACATCCCATGGCATAGCCTGCAATCGCCATCCCTTCGATTAATTGATGTGGATTGTAACGTAAAATATCGCGATCTTTACACGTACCCGGTTCACCTTCGTCAGAATTACAAATAATGTATTTCTGCCCAGGTGTATCAGGTGAAATAAAACTCCATTTTAATCCGGTTGGAAACCCTGCCCCACCGCGACCACGCAATGCTGATGTCTTTAGTTCTGCAATAATGTGTTCACGCGGCATGTTCTCTGTCAGGATTTGTTGCCAAATACGATAACCACCTAATTGTTGATACGTATCCAATGCCCACGGTGTATCGTGAGTTAAGGTACGTAAGCAAATTTGATCGGTTGTAATCGCTGTGCTCACTGACTAATTCCTCTATTCCAACGTATCTAAAATAGCATCGACTTTATCTGGGGTTAAATTTTCGTGATATGTTTTACCCACTTGCATTGCAGGTGCATTACGACACGCGGCTAAACACTCTACTTCACGCAACGTAAATTTACCATCCGCTGTGGTTTCACCCATCTTAATCCCTAACCGTTTTTCTAAATGTGTCATGATCGTTGACGATTCACATAAATGACACGAAATACTATTACACACTGCAATTTTATGGCGTCCAATCGGTTTCAACTCAAACATGCTGTAAAACGTTGCCACTTCATAAACTGCAATATTTGGAATTTGCAACACATCAGCTACCGCATCCAAATGGGCTTGACTTAACCAACCACCATTTTCATCTTGCACGATATGCAATGCCGGCAGCACCGCTGAGCGGCGTTGATCGGCTGGATACTTGGCTAACCAGACTTCAATTTGCTGCTTAGCGTCTGCTGAAATTAATTCAGGTGTCGACGTTGGTATATTCATTAGCGATCGATCTCCCCAAACACAACGTCTTGACTGGATAATACCGCAACCAAATCGGCTAACATGTGTCCTCGACACATTTCATCTAATGCCGCCAAATGGGGGAAACCCGGTGCGCGCACTTTCAAACGATATGGTTTATTCGCACCGTCTGAAATCAAATACACACCAAATTCTCCTTTAGGGTGTTCAATTGCCGCATACGCTTCGCCGGCAGGAATACAAAACCCTTCAGTAAATAATTTAAAATGATGGATCAACGATTCCATATCCCCTTTCATTTGTTCACGCTTAGGCGGAGTAACTTTATGGTTATCCAACATCACTGGCCCTGGGTTATCACGTAACCAGCCAACACATTGACGAACAATCCGATTGGATTGATGCAATTCGGCAATACG
The DNA here is from genome assembly GCA_965116795.1 of Gammaproteobacteria bacterium. Lineage (GTDB taxonomy): Bacteria > Pseudomonadota > Gammaproteobacteria > JAJFKG01 > JAJFKG01 > JAJNDI01. The sequence continues at coordinate 1,839,041 of OZ220716.1, read as the reverse complement.
TACTAAATAACGATCATAACAATCACCATTGATCCCAATTGGAATATCAAATTCAAGTTTGTCATAGACTTCATACGGTTGTTTTTTACGTAAATCCCATTCCACACCGGAACCCCGCAACATCGGCCCGCTAAAACCCAATTGCAATGCACGTTCAGGTGATACCACACCAATGCCAACTGTGCGCTGTTTCCAAATACGGTTATCCGTCAATAACGTTTCATATTCGTCAATTAACTTGGGAAAACGTTGACTAAAGTCATCGATAAAATCAAGCAATGATCCTTGGCGTGCTTGATTGATACTGGCAACCTCGGCATTATCGTGCCACTGCGATGCACTGTATTGCGGCATTTTATTCGGTAAATCACGATATACCCCACCTGGACGATAATAGGTTGCGTGCATGCGTGCACCGGAAACCGCTTCATAACAATCGAGTAAATCTTCACGCTCACGAAAGCAATATAAAAACACCGCCATCGCACCAACATCCAAGGCATGCGCACCTAACCATAATAAATGATTTAAGATCCGGGTAATTTCATCAAATAGTACTCGAATATATTGCGCACGGATCGGGGCGGTAACACCCAATAATTTTTCCATCGCTAACACATAGCCATGTTCATTACACATCATCGATACGTAATCGAGCCTATCCATGTAACCGATATTTTGATTATATGGCTTAGTTTCAGCAAGTTTTTCGGTGCCACGGTGTAACAATCCGATATGCGGATCACAACGTTGCACCACTTCACCATCTAATTCAACAATTAAACGCAATACTCCGTGTGCTGCAGGATGTTGTGGACCAAAGTTTAACGTGTAATTGCGGATATCAGGCATTGTTATCCTCCGACTGTTCTTCTTCAGTAAGATAACGACTATCATCACGAATAATTTTGGGCACTAACACACGCGGCTCTATATCAACAGGCTCATACACCACACGCTGCTGCGTTTTGTCATAACGCACCTCAACATGACCACTTAACGGGAAATCTTTACGAAATGGATGGCCGATAAACCCATAATCTGTGAGTAAACGGCGTAAATCAGTATGACCATTAAATAAAATGCCATATAAATCGAAGGCTTCACGCTCAAACCAATTGGCACTGGCCCACACATCGTGCATCGAATCAACCATCGGTGGTGTATCCGGCGCAAACGTGCGTAAGCGCAAACGATGATTATGTTTCACAGACAATAAATGATATACCACAGCAAAACGTTTCTCTGCTGTTTGTTGATCATCGTTAGTAACACTTGCTGGATTGGGCTCATGATCAGATAAACGTCTTACCCCGCGATCAAACCCATAACGTGTTGCTTGATCCGTCTCCCACTCTGCTTGCCCATAATGCAAATAATCAACGCCACACACATCGATCAATATATCAAAGTGGTATATCGGATCATCACGTAATTTAAGGCACACTTGACGTAATCGATTAGCAGGGATCACTAACGTTACTTCATCACATGCCATAGTCACCTGTGCGGCAAACGCTGCAAAATCGCTTTCTAGCTGTTGTGCAAGTGCCGTATTACTTGCCATACTATTAAAATCCTTGTATCCAACTAATTGGAAACGTTACGTTCGTTTAATCACGTGCGATTTTTTAATTTTATTTTGCAATTGAATAATCCCATACAATAATGCTTCTGCTGTCGGCGGACAACCCGGGACATACACATCCACTGGGACAATGCGATCACAGCCACGCACAACCGAATAGGAGTAATGATAATAACCACCACCATTTGCACATGATCCCATTGAAATTACCCAACGCGGTTCTGCCATTTGGTCGTATACTTTGCGTAGCGCTGGTGCCATCTTATTGCATAAGGTACCCGCAACAATCATCACATCCGATTGGCGTGGACTGGGGCGAAACACCATGCCAAAACGATCGACATCATAACGCGATGCACCAACATGCATCATTTCAACCGCACAACAGGCCAACCCAAATGTCATCGGCCACATTGAACCGGTACGCGCCCAATTCACCAACGCATCTACCGTCGTCGTCACAAAACCAACATTTGCTAACTTATTGCCGAGAGTGTCGACTACTCCCATTCAAGCGCCCCTTTTTTCCACTCGTAAATAAACCCTAACACCAGCAGCCCAAGAAAAATTGCCATCGAGGATAAACCAAACCAGCCAATTTTATGCAACACCACGGCCCAAGGGAATAAAAATGCTGTTTCCAAGTCGAAGATGATAAATAAGATCGCCACCAGATAAAAACGCACATCAAATGGCATCCGCGCATTTTCCATGGCATCAAAACCACATTCATAAGGCGATAATTTTGCAGGATCAGGTTTCTTAGGGCTTAACACAAAACCTGCTGACAATAATGCTACGCCAGCCAGCAGGCCGATGATAATGAAAATCAGTATGGGCACATAATTTGTTAACACAGCTGCCTATTATTCCTTATATTCTGGTGCCGAAGGCCGGACTCGAACCGGCACGGCTTACGCCACCGCCCCCTCAAGACGACGTGTCTACCAATTCCACCACTTCGGCACTCGTATGTTAACGATATAATCCTTATCGTGTGCCATCTCCGATGGAAATAGCGGGCGCTATTATACTACTTGCTATCAACATAACCAAATAATTCTATGCGCTTTTTATTATGGTGTTTAGTTACGCCTATTTCAAAATAGGTATTATCAATGTTGTGTTACTGGCACAGGCACATCCGGCACACCCGTTTGCTTATCTATAGACACTGGCAAATCCGCTGGCGTTGTTACCGGCGCTACGTTAGGTAACGCTGTTTTAGCTGATTTTACCCGTTTTGCAGTTAAATAGTTCAACGATAAACTGGTGATGAAAAAAATGGTAGCCAACCCTAAGGTGAGCTTAATCAAAAATGGGGTAACCCCTTGGCTACCAAACACGGTATTCGACGCCCCACTACCAAAACCAGCACCCATCTCAGCTCCTTTGCCTTGTTGTAGCAGTACTAATACGACCAACAAAATGCAAATCAACACGTGTACCATTAAAAGTGATTCAATCATGTAGTTACCTGCTCGCTTGCGATATTGGCGATCCCGATAAAATCATCGGCATTTAATGCGGCCCCGCCAATTAATCCCCCATTAATATCCGGCATTGCAAATAAGTCACGTGCATTCGCCGGTTTCACACTGCCACCATAAAGGATTGAGATCGATTCAGCAATGCTTGGATCGTGCTTGGCTAGGTGTTGACGGATTAAAGCATGTACTTGCTGGGCTTGATCAGGTGTAGCACTGTGGCCAGTACCAATCGCCCACACTGGCTCATAAGCAATCACCGCATTGGTAAACGCGGTGATCCCAACCAATGACAATACCGCATCCAATTGGCGTAACACCACTTTTTCAGTCTGTTGTTGTTGATAGTCAGTTAGGCTTTCACCTACACATAGAATGGGATGCAACTGGTTATTCACAGCCGCCTTGAATTTTTTGGCCACAATATCATCTGTTTCGTGAAATAATTGGCGACGCTCAGAATGCCCCACTAATACGTATTTGGCATCAAATGCAATCAACATTGGGGCCGCAATTTCACCGGTAAACGCACCTTGTGCTTCAAAATGGATATTCTGCCCACCCCACGTCACTGAGGTGTTCGTTAATTGCTGCTGAGCTAACGGGATAAACACTGCCGGTGGCAACACACTCAATTCGATATGATTTAATTGCCCACTGGCCGTTGCCACAGCTGATAATAATGTTTGTGCTAATGCGATATCACCATGCATTTTCCAATTGCCGGCTATCATCGTGTTTGGCATGAGACTTACCCTGTATTACTTGGTGGCGAAGGGTAAACGAGATCGGTGCTGCTGACAAGGGATAATACTCATTCGGATTGCTGTTATGTTGTTTAATCAGCAACAGCCAAACATAATTTGCCTACCACGTGTCCAGTTTCTAATTGTTGATGCGCAAATTTAGCTGCAGATAGTGGGTAAGTATGACTAATGTGTGGCTTAAGCTTTTGCTCTGCAACAAGACCCAATAAATACATTAACTGAGCCATATTGGGTTTCATTAATAACCCAGTTGCATTCACTCCTTGTTTATTTGCTGCACTGATAATGTCATCACGCGTTATGGTTGGAACAGTGACAAGCAAGCCGGTTTTATTTAAAAAATTAATTGAATTTAAACCGGTTTGTTTGCCAACCAAGTCAATAACACCATCCAAGTCACGGCATGTATTTAATTCATTTTCGCAATGATAATCAATACATTGATCAGCACCCAGTTGATACAGCAGATCATGGTTTTCCTTAGAGGCTGTCGCAAATACGTATGCTCCTTGCAATTTTGCCAATTGAATAGCGATATGACCAACACCACCTGCACCAGCATGAATGAGAATTCTTTTTTGTTTTAATTCACCTAATAACAGTAATGCTTGCAATGCTGTTAACCCTGCCAAAGGTAGAATACTAGCTAAATTATGTGATACTTGATTAGGAATGATTGCAATATCTGCTATTTTTGCTACAACATATTCACCATAGCCACAAGGATTATCAGGAAAACCCACAAAACCACACACATATTTATTGAGCAATGTTACTTGTGCTGTATCAGCCACCTCTACAACAACACCAGCCACTTCAAAACCTAAACCACATGGTAATTTGTCAGTTAATGCTTTGGCAGCAAAGCTGGTTCCATTTCTAATTTTATAATCAATAGGATTAATGCCAGCATAGTCAACCTTAATAAGCACATCGCCTTGTTCAATAACGCTAGGGGTTGGTACAGTTTGTAAGGATAAAACATCTGCACCACCAAAATTGTTGATAAGGATTTTTCTCATCTTACTTATCCAAACACATTACTAATCATGAAGCCAACCCCAATGCTGCTAAAATTTTAAGTGCACCATCTAACTTTAACTTCGTTTTACCTTGTTCAAATTTACTAAATATTGGTTTGCTTACACCTGCGAGCACCGCAAACTGTTATTACGTCAGTTTTTGTTGTTTGCAACGTTTTACTGCTTCTTCGACAATACCTTGATAGTCTTTGCCTCATAGCAGCTTTGCCGTAGTTAATTATCGTTTACTTTATATCAGATTATTACCTATCTAGTAAATTACAGTTTACTATTATTATATTTTCAATAATAATAGTAAAATAAGCTTTACTGAATTAAAGTAGAAAAAAGCTAGTGTTATTCGCCCTGGTAACATTCAACAACTAAAGAAAAGAGAAGTAGGCAGCCATAAGATAGCTAAACATTTAGCTATCTTGCTTTCTAAAATAAATAGCGTTAACTGAAACGGAAGCCATCATGCTAGCAGATTTTCATCATGCAAAAAACTCAATTTATTTGAAAATAACTGGTATGAGTTGTACCAGTTGTATTCATCATATTGAGCAAACCCTTAAAAAAGTACCTGGCGTTATAAAAGCAAGTGTTAATTTCTCTGATCAAACAGTTATGGTAAAAGGTCGAATCGATGAAACTCTATTGATAACAGCACTTAAAAAAATAGGTTATCAAGCATCGCTATTAACAGAATTAAATGAAAAAAATGATGAGTATAAACATTATCAATCATTATTGTTAAAATCAGCTATAGCCGGTATTGTCGGGTTATCATTATTTTTGTTAGGACTGACTCACAGTTTACCTACATTATCTACACCAACAGGCCAATTAATATGGGGAGTCATTGGCTCTATTACATTTGCTATCATGTATTATTCAGGAGGCCATTTTTATCATAATGCATGGCGCTCATTTTTATTACATACCGCAACGATGGATACGCTCATTGCTTTAGGTACAGGTGCTGCGTGGTTCTTTTCAATGATTGTTGTTTTATTCCCTGAATATGTCCCTACACTCGCACAACATGCCTACTTTGAAGCCTCTGCAATAATTATTGGCTTAGTCAATTTAGGAGCAGCACTTGAAATACGTGCACGTGGCAAAACATCAGAAGCTATTAAACATTTAATAAATTTGCAACCTAAAACAGCCAGACTCATTCAAGATGATAAAGAAATAGATATTCCAATTGAAGATATTATTGTTGGAAATTACTTACATGTCAGGCCAGGTGAAAAAATCCCTGTAGATGGCTATATTGTTGAAGGACATTCAAGCATTGATGAATCGATGTTAACGGGTGAATCGATGCCTATTACTAAAAAAGTCGGAGATGAAATCGTTGCCGGCACACTCAATAAAACTGGTAGTTTTATCTTTGAAGCAACACGGATTGGAAAAGACACTGCACTTTCACGCATTATTGAATTAGTCAAACAAGCGCAAAACACAAAACCTTCTATTGCAAGATTAACAGATGTTATTTCAGCGTATTTTGTTCCTTCAGTATTAATCATCGCGATCATAGTCGCATTAATATGGTTTAATATAGGCCCTGATCCTAAAATTGCTTACATGCTTGTATCAGCAATGACTGTGTTAGTGATCGCTTGCCCTTGCGCATTAGGATTAGCTTCACCTATGTCAATTATGGTGGGTATAGGTAAAGCGGCTGAATTAGGTGCATTAATTCGAAATGGCGAAGCATTGCAAACTGCCGCCAAATTAACAACGATTGTATTAGATAAAACAGGCACTATCACAGCAGGGCAACCTACTGTTACTAAAGTATTACCAGTCAATGGTTGGAACGAAACAACCTTGCTGCAGTTTGCTGCAAGCCTTGAACAAGCTTCAGAACATCCACTTGCTGCAGCAATTTTCGCATCTGCTAAAGAAAAATCAATACCACTATTGCCTTATGAAAATTTCAATGCGATAGCTGGTCACGGTGTAAAAGCCACATTATCTGAAAAAACTGTGTTATTAGGAAATGATAAACTGCTGAGAAATAATCAAGTTGATTTACATGCTGTTTCTCAGCAAGTAAACAAATTTTCTGAAAAAGGAGAAACTCCCATTTATCTTGCTGTTGATCAACAATTAATAGGCATTATTATTGTTGCTGATCCGATTAAAATCGACTCAAAATCAGCTATTTTTGCCATGCAAAAATTAGGACTACAGGTAATGATGCTAACTGGTGACAATGATTTAACTGCAAAAGCTGTCGCCACACAAGTTGGCATTACTGAATTTTTCTCTGATGTATTGCCACAAGATAAATCCAAAAAAATTACTGAATTACAAGAGAAAGGGCATATCGTTGCGATGGTTGGTGATGGCATTAATGATGCTCCAGCTTTAGCAAAAGCCAATGTCGGATTTGCAATTGGCACTGGTACTGATATCGCCATTGAAAGTGCTGATATAACCCTAATGCGAGGCTCATTGCACAGTGTTGTCGACGCAATTGCTGTAGCAAGAGCAACATTTACTAATATCAAACAAAATTTATGGGGTGCTTTTGTTTATAATGGATTAGGGATCCCTATTGCAGCAGGTATTTTATTTCCATTTACCAATATGTTGTTAAACCCAATGATAGCGGGCGCTGCTATGGCAATGTCTTCATTGACTGTTGTTAGTAATGCAAATCGGTTACGCTGTTTTAAGTCAAAAGGATAAATAAATATGCAAATGATAATCGTTAATATGGTGAGTTTTATTATAATATTGGGTATTGTGTATTGGTTTTGGATATTTAAACCTAAATCAGCCGTGGTTGATAGTGAAAAAACTCCGAACTCGGGTTCCTAGACAGTTTGTAGAGATAAAATGTCTGCATCACCAAAATCGTTGATGACAATTTGCTTCATAGTTTTTACCTAGCATATTTGCTGTCTACTTTGAATTATTTTGCTGCTTAAAAAAAGCAGTAGAACTTGACTCAACGCATCGACTCAAAGAATTTACGCACGCCAACTAACCAAGAGCGCGCACGTGGACTGTGATTTTTGCCATCTTGCTGTAAGGACTGTTCTAGTGATTGCAATAATTCTTTTTGTTCTTTTGACAAACCAACCGGTGTTTCTAGCATGACACGACAAATAAGATCACCGACATGTCCACCACGCACCGATTTAACTCCTTTGCCACGTAAACGAAACAATTTACCACTTTGGGTTTCAGCAGGAATTTTTAATTTTACTTTACCCGCTAAGGTCGGCACTTCTAATTCACCACCCAGTGCCGCTAGTCCAAATCCAATCGGCACATCGCAATGCAAATCGCTATCTTCACGCTGAAAGATAGCATGCGGTTTAATATGAACTTGTACATATAAATCACCTGCTTGTGCACCATTGGCTCCCGCTTCACCTTTACCACTTAAACGAACACGATCACCATTATCCACACCGGCTGGGATTTTAACGGATAACGTTTCTGATTTGCGTACGCGTCCTTGTCCTTGGCAGGTAAAGCACGGCTTGGTGATCACTTTACCTTGACCATGGCAATGCGGACAGGTTTGCTGTACCGTAAAAAATCCTTGTTGTAAACGCACTTGCCCATGCCCATCACATTCTTCACAGGTACTGGCCGACGTTCCATCACGTGCACCACTCCCTTTACAATCGTCACACGGAAATAAGGTTGGGATAGTTAACTCTTTGTGTACACCAAATACGGCGTCTTCTAGTGATAATTCTAAATCGTAACGTAAATCAGCACCGCGTTGACTGTGTGTGCGTTGCCCACCTCGGCCACCACCAAAGACGTCACTGAAGATATCACCACCACCAAAAATGTCACCAAAGATATCGCTAAAATTACCAGTGCCACCAGCACCGCCACCCGCAGCACCTTGCACCCCAGCATGACCAAATTGATCATAAGCAGCGCGCTTTTGACTGTCAGATAACACTTCGTAGGCTTCTTTGGCTTCTTTGAATTTTTCTTCGGCTTGCTTATCGTCTGGATTCCGATCGGGATGGTATTTCATCGCTAAACGGCGATACGCACTTTTTAATTCACGTTCACTGACATTGCGATTCACACCTAAGATTTCGTAGTAATCTCGTTGGGTTGCCATTATTACTTAACTTCCTCTTTACTTTTTAGCCATATGCTTCGTTGACTATACTCTTATACACAAAAACGCGCTTGTTGCATAACAAGCGCGTTTGAATATTATTTTTACCTTTGCGTTACAATTCTGAATAACCTATAGTACAAGCAACCCGTCATTCTGGAGAGTCCATGGAATGGGCGAGTCCAGAATCCAGTCTTTTCCGTCTTTGATGGCAACTAAATATTATTTTTTCTTGTCATCATCAACCTCTTCAAACTCAGCATCAACAACATTATCGCCAGCTGATTGAGTATCATTTTGCTGAGCACCCGCATCGCCAGCAGCTTGATTGTCACCTGCTGCAGCATACATCCGTTCAGCTAGTTTAGATGATGCATCCGTTAGATCTTTAGTCTTTGCTTCAATCGCATCGATGTCATCTTGCTTCATCACTTCTTTCAATGCAGCAATAGCTGATTCAATCTTGGTTTTCTCATCTGCTTCAACTTTATCGCCTGCTTCACTTAAGGTTTTTTCACAGGCGTGCACCATGCTGTCGGCTTTGTTGCGTGCTTCCACCAATGCATGGAATTTTTTATCGTCTTCGGCGTGAGCTTCAGCATCTTTCACCATTTTTTCAATTTCTTCATCAGACAAACCACTAGATGACTTAATCACAACCGATTGTTCTTTACCGGTGGCTTTGTCTTTGGCAGACACGTGCATGATCCCATTGGCATCAATATCAAATATCACTTCGATTTGTGGCGTACCACGTGGTGCTGGCGGAATATCACTTAAATCAAATTTCCCTAGCGATTTATTCGCCGATGCCATTTCACGTTCACCTTGCAATACGTGTACTGTCACCGCTGTTTGGTTATTTTCAGCAGTTGAAAACACTTGATTTGCTTTGGTTGGGATCGTGGTATTTTTCTCGATGAGTTTGGTCATCACCCCACCCATGGTTTCAATCCCAAGGGATAGCGGGGTAACATCTAATAATAAGACATCTTTGACATCCCCTGATAACACTGCTGCTTGAATACCAGCTCCAACAGCAACCGCCTCATCAGGATTTACATCACGTCGTGGTTCTTTACCGAAAAAGTCTTTGACTGCTTCTTGTACTTTCGGCATCCGGGTTTGACCACCCACTAAAATCACATCACTGATTTGATCGATCTTCAAACTAGCATCTTTTAACGCTGTTTTACACGGTTCAATCGTGCGTATAATCAAGTCTTCAACCAATGATTCGAGTTTTGCACGAGTTAGCTTGATGTTTAAATGTTTTGGTCCACCAGCATCAGCAGTAATATAGGGTAAGTTCACCGTGGTTTGTTGTGCTGATGATAATTCAATCTTGGCTTTTTCAGCAGCTTCTTTTAAGCGTTGCAATGCTAACGGATCATTGTGTAAATCGATCCCCTGCTCTTTCTTAAATTCATCAGCTAAATAATCAATCAAACGCAAATCAAAGTCTTCACCGCCCAAGAAGGTGTCACCATTAGTCGATAACACTTCAAATTGGTGTTCGCCATCGACTTCAGCAATTTCAATGATCGACACGTCAAAGGTACCACCCCCTAAGTCATACACTGCAACCGTTGAGTCACCGCGTTTTTTATCCATACCATAGGCAAGCGCCGCTGCCGTTGGCTCATTGATAATACGTTTCACATCAAGACCCGCAATTTTACCTGCATCTTTGGTTGCTTGACGTTGTGAATCGTTAAAGTAAGCCGGTACTGTGATCACTGCTTCTGTGACTTCACCACCTAGATAAGCTTCAGCAGTTTGTTTCATTTTGCGTAACACTTCAGCAGAAACCTGTTGCGGGGCTAATTTATCATCACGGGCTTTTACCCATGCATCGCCATTGTCTGCTTTGGTAATGTCATACGGGACAATCTTAATGTCTTTTTGTACGATCTTATCATCATACTTACGGCCAATTAACCGTTTAATCGCATATAGGGTGTTCTTTGGATTGGTAACTGCTTGGCGTCTAGCCGGTTGCCCGATTAACACTTCGTTATCATCGGTATAAGCAACAAACGACGGTGTGGTACGATCGCCTTCTGCATTCTCAATCACATGTGGTTTGCCCCCTTCCATGACAGCAACACAAGAATTTGTTGTACCTAAATCAATACCAATGACTTTGCCTGTTTTCGTATTTGTACTCATTACTGCTATTCTCCAATTGCGTTACATTTTAACCTATACAATCAACCAACTATTTTAATATTGCCTGCTGGCCACTTGTCTTGTTATATGAGGTTGTCCGCCTGATATTTCAAGGTCTGAGCAACTTCTGATATCAGAATCGTGCCTAAGTAGTTACTATTTCGCCACCACGACCCGTGCCGGCCTAATTAAGCGACCATTTAAAACATAACCTTTTTGAATCACGGTCAATACTGTGCCTGACGCGGCATCGGTATCTGGCTGCATTACCATTGCTTCATGCAACTGTGGATCAAAGGTTTCACCTGCCGGATCGACCACTTCAATTGCAAATTTGCTAAAAGTAGCCAATAACATATCCAATGTTAACTGGACACCTTCACGTAATGCATTATCATCGGCTTGCACATCGGTTTCCAACGCCCTCTCAAGGCTATCCACCACGTCCAATAACTGTTTAGCCAATTTTTCTAAACCAAATTTATGTGCATCAGCAATCGCTTTTTCTGAACGGCGTTTAATATTATCTGCCTCAGCGCGCACGCGCATAAATAATTCATGTGCTTTATGCAATTCTTCTTCAAGGCTAACTATTTTGGCTTGTTGTTCCTGATACGTACGCACATGCTCTTCAGGTAAATGCGTTTCTGCAGTCGTTGTTGGTTCTACTGACAGATCATCTTCTGGATGAGTGGTATCAGCTACCATCTGTTCATCATGCATAGCACCATCTGCATCCAGCAAACTGGCAATGGTATCTGCACTTGATGGGTTAGGAGTGGGTTTTGCTGTGGTTTCCGTTGACTTTTTTTTGTGGTGCTTGTTCGACATAAATTAACATTCTCCTTAACTCTTCGCGTTTTAAATTTATGCTTTGTCGGCTACATTTAAAACGCTTTGAGTATATATAGTACCAACAGCAAGCTGACATTTTTCGGTAACGTAAAGCCCGGTTGAGTAGTTACGCCGTTGTGGCTAATATGGCGACGACTTCCCTGAATTCAAGGCCGCACTCATCAATTTGGCAGTTAAATCCACAATGGGGATCACGCGCTCGTAATCCATACGCGTTGGCCCAATCACTCCAACTACGCCAATTACTTGCCCATTTTCTCGATACGGTGCCGTGATCACACTGCACGATGCCAACACATCGTAACCGGCTTCCTCGCCAATAAACAGTTGCACTTCTTCTGCTGCCAAACTTTTATCTAATAAATGCAATAACACTTGTTTTTGTGAGAAGGCATCAAACAAATCACGCAATGTATCCATGCCAGCAGCCTGCGCAAGGTTTAATAAATTCAACTCACCCGCCATCTTGATCTCATCTTGCTGTGCTTGGGCAAGTGCTTGCTCTACGGTATGCAATGCCATTTGCATCATATTATCCATACGTTGCTTGTCTTGTCGCATAGCTAATAACACTTGTTGACGAATATCTGTTAATGATTTACCTGCATAATGCGCATTTAAAAAATTGGCAGCTTGTTCCAAATCACTTACCGAATAAACGTTATCCGTATAAATGATCCGATTTTGTATTTCCTTCTCGTTTAATACTAAAATTACTAAAATCCGATTATCGGATAACGGTAAAAATTCAACGTGGCGCAAACTAACCTGTTCACGTTTCGGTAAAGACACTAAACCGGCTAACTTGGTTAAGTCAGACACTAAATTAGTTGCCGAACCAATTAATTCTTGTGTATTTAATGTTGGATCCAATTGCTGTGATAATTGCGCAACAATGTGTGCATCAATATCGGTTGTCATTAACAAACCATCAACAAATACGCGATACCCCTGCGCTGTTGGAATACGACCTGCTGACGTGTGTGGTGATACTAAGTAACCACGCTCTTCCAGATTAGCTAATACACTACGAATTGTTGCTGGGCTTAACGACAATTCAGTGGTATCAGCTAATGTTTTTGATGCAACGGGTTGACCATCGCGAATATAATGCTCGACTAAACTGCGTAGTAATGCCTGGGCTCGTTCACTCACATTGGTCATGGTAATCCATTCTAATTGGTTTTAAATAGCTAACGGATAATATCCGAGCGTTATAGCATTAAATGGTTTTTTTCGCTATTATCCTAAAATCCGCAGTTGAATTGGCCTGCAAAGGCTTATTGCGTAGAATCTCAAGTTGATTTTTAGGATTTTTGTACTCACCGTACGAGTGAGTACGACTACGCCAAAAATCCTAAAAATCAACCTGATCTTCTGCACACTAATCCTTCTCGTCGTCAATCCAACTGCGGATTTTAGGATGATCTCGAGCCATAGTCAGATCAGTATCAGCGCTAAATAGCGGTTATTTCTGTATCAGAATTGACCGAAGGAGACCATCTGTGGCAAGTGCCTTTCATACAATTGGATTAATTGGCAGACTGCGTTGCGAAGAAACCACTAAAGTGATCAACAGTATTGTTGCTCATTTACAACAACGCAAATACGCTGTGATCCTCGACAGCGACACGGCTAGTGTACTATCAACAACTACTACTTACCCTACCTTTCCTCAGCATGAGTTAGGACAACACTGTGATGTAATTATCGTTGTTGGTGGTGATGGCAGTTTATTATCAGCAGCTCGTGCTGTACTGCCCCACAATACCCCATTAATTGGCATCAATCGTGGCTATTTAGGTTTCTTAACTGATTTGCACCCGCAACAGTTTGCCGATGAATTAGATCAAGTGCTCGCTGGTGATTACACCGAAGAACAACGCTTTTTATTACACACTCAAATCACCAACGGTGATAAAGCCCACCCTCTTGATTGCGACACCAGTTTAAATGACGTGGTACTCTCACCAGGCAATGTTGCCCATTTAATTTATTTTGATGTCTACATTAACGATGAATTGATGTGTCACAACCGTGCAGATGGATTAATCATTGCCACACCCACCGGTTCAACTGCCTACGCATTATCTGCAGGCGGCCCCATCTTACACCCGCAATTAGATGCAATTGTACTAGTCCCTATGTTTCCCCACACATTAGGCAGCCGCCCTATTGTGATCAATGGTGATAGTCGTATTCGTATCGTTGTCGATAAACGGTGTGAAGCTGAACCTAATTTGAGTATGGATGGCCAACAACGTGTTGCTGTACCACGACATGCACATATTCATATTCAAAAACACCCGCGATGCGTGCGTCTAATTCATCCTCGCAGTTATCACTACTTTGCAACATTGCGTCAAAAATTAGGTTGGGAAGCAAAACCTGGATTGGGTCAACGTTAGGAGTACCTATCAGATGTTGATTCAATTAACCATACGCCACTATGTGATCATCGATAACCTTGAATTAACCTTTACCAATGGCATGAGCACGATCACTGGTGAAACTGGTGCAGGTAAATCGATCATTATCGATGCACTTGATTTAGTCTTGGGTAAACGCGCTGATAACCGTTGTGTTGCCGTTGATAAGCCACAATGTCAAATCAGTGCATTATTTAATATTCAACATATCCAACCAGCCAAAACATGGTTAAACGAACATGGCCTCACCGATCCAGATGATGACAACCAGTGTGTGCTACGCCGCTGCATTTATCGGGATAATCCATCCCGAGCTTATATCAATGGACACATGGTCACACTTGCTCAATTACGTACATTAGGCAGTTTATTAGTGCATATTCATGGTCAACATGAACACCAACAATTATTAAAGCCAACACAGCAATGTCATTTATTAGATAGATTTGGTCAACATCATGATTTATGTGCCAAGGTTAAGTCTGATTATCAAGCATGGTCGGTTGCACGTGAGCAACTAGATAGTCTATTAGCCAAAATAGGTGAGAATACTGATGACAAAAAGGCTTATTTACAATATCAAATCGACGAGTTGCACGCGTTGGATATAAAAGCAGATGATGTTGAACAATTAGAGAAAACCATTAAACAAGTAGCACAATACGCTGACGTTAATCATGCAGTACAGCACGCATTATTGCAATTGGCTGACAATGAACAACATGCTATTTTAACTGAATTAGCCAATACCCAACAGCAATTACACGATTACACATCGTTATATTCAGAATTGCAATCGATTCATCAATTACTTGAACAAGCACATATTCATGCGCAAGAGGCCTACAGCAGTTTACAGGATTTTGCTCAACACAATGTTCACAACCCAGAGCAGCAACAACACATTGAAACACGTTTATCAACCATTTATGAATTAGCGCGTAAACACCGTGTTCAAGCAAACCAGTTACATACTGTGCTACCACAATTAGAAGACGAACTAGCCGACTTAGCCAATATTGATGATACCATTGCTGAGTTAACCCAACAGATCGATACGTTGGTAATTCAATATCAAGAGACTGCTGCTGTATTATCAAATGCACGTCAAACTGCAGCAACCCAATTAAATGCAGCAATCACCGATTACATGCAACAATTAGGCATGCAAGGTGGCCAATTTAGTGTGTATTTGCAACCACATCACACGCCACACATCACTGGTTTAGAACACTGTGAATTTACTGTCAGTGCCAATCCAGGACAACCGTTACAACCATTAGCCAAAGTGGCATCCGGCGGTGAATTATCTCGGATAAGTTTAGCGATTCAATTGATCACTGCACAACAAGACAATGCAGCAACACTGTTATTTGATGAAGTCGATGTGGGTATTGGCGGCACAACCGCGGCGATTGTTGGGCAATTGCTACGTCAATTAAGTCACACTACCCAAGTTATTTGCATTACCCATTTACCACAAGTTGCTGCAATGGGACACCAACAATTCAGCGTGCATAAAACTCAGCAAAAAGACCGAACCCAAAGTGATATTACATTATTAGCAGAAACCGATCGGATCGAAGAAATCGCTAGGATGTTAGGGGGGTTGAATATCACTAAACAAACGCGCGCACATGCTACTGAAATGCTAAATCAAGCTCGTCATGCTGAAGAGCCTGCAACAGCCTAGTCTAGCTGCTGACACTTGGTACACAAACCATAAATTGTTAAATTGTGATCAGTAATACTAAACCCTGCTTGTTTGGCAATGGCTTTCTGACGTTGCTCAATGACATCATCGACAAACTCAGCTACACGCCCACAGTGCAAACACACTAAATGATCATGGTGCGCACCATCATCCAATTCAAATACGGCATGATCACCTTCAAAGTTATGTCGGATCACCAAACCGGCTGCAGCAAATTGCCCTAATACGCGATACACCGTGGCTAAACTGACATCATCTTCACTGGCATGTAATGCTTGATACACCTCTTCAGCACTTAAGTGGCGTGCCTTAGCTGTTTGTAAGATTTGCCAAATCTTGACGCGCGGTGAGGTAACCCGTAAACCAACACGACGTAGTTCAACATCCCCTGTAGCAGCTTGTTCAGATGAGCGTTTCATCAGTATTCCTCAGTGTAAGTGGTTTGCATTTGGGCAAATTAAACCTCAATGATTGCAACTTGCAGCTGATTTTAGCAAAATTCGCCACAAGATTAACTAAATAGATTACTATCCGATTCAACTAAACAGTTGAACAAGCATGCGAGGGGAAATAACTCTATGAAATTCATCACTAAAACAGTGTTATTATTATCTATCATTGCCTTTGTTGGCTGTAACAATTTTTACTTGCCCTTTGAACGCAAACTCAAAGTACAACAAGGTAACATCGTCACCCCTGCAATGCTGTCCAAAGTTAAACGCGGCATGACCAAACATCAAGTCAGCTTTTTATTGGGTACAGCTGTCCTAGAAAGCACCTTTGACAGTTCACGTTGGGATTATGTGTACACTTATCAAGTTGGCAATGATCCAATGGAATTTCGCCGTGCCAGCATTTACTTTAACAAACAACATAAAGTAACTCGCATCCAACAAGTGAATATCAAAGCTGATAAACACATTGTCCCAGTTTCTCATTCTAAGAAAACACAACAGGCAAAAGAAGCTGAAGCTGCTAGTGCTAAACAAAAACAACCAACCGGTTTAATTGGTACTAAAACAGCACCGTCTGCATCGGGTAAACCAAGAGCACCAGGGGCAAAAACGACTAGTCAGAATATGCCAAACTAAATTCGGTAATCGTATTCTGTTTATTTACTGTTGTTAGTCGCAGCACGTTGGCGGCGTGCAGTTTTTGGGTCAACGATCAATTCACGATAAATTTCAATGCGATCACCTGCTTGCACGATGTGATCCAATCTGACTAACTGACTAAAGATCCCAACTTTGTGACAAGCCAAATCAATCTGCAGATGACATGACAACATACCTGATGCGGTAATTGCTGTATTAACTGTGCTGTCTGTATCTACATTAACGGTTAATACAGTTTGTTGATCAGCTGATGGGGCATAAGCAACTTCAATTGTTATCTTATTATTCGGTATTATCGCCATATAATTCTCGTGCACGTTGGCAAAAGTTATCAACCAAGCTACTGGCAATTTGTTGGAAGATAGGTCCTGCAATGATCGCAACCGGTGTTGTAGCAAACTCAAATTCCAAATCAAAGGTAATTTTACAACCTGTATTATCAAGATCGGTAAAATGCCAATGCCCTTCTAGTTTTTTAAACGGACCATCGACTAATTGCATATCAATGTGCTGATGAGGTTGTAACTGATTGCGTGTGGTAAATGTTTTATGCAAACCGCTTTTAGCAATTTCAAGCGTGCCTTCAATGGTATTGGCATCACACTGACGCATACTGGCCTGACGACACCAAGGTAAAAACTCAGGATAGGCAGCAATGTCATTAACTAATGCATACATTTTTGCTGCACTGTAGGAGACGAAAGCTTGGCGCTGAATGATTGTCATCTGTTAAATCAACCCACTAATATTAAGCAGCACATTGTCTAACATTTCCTTTGCGAACTCAAGCGCGTATAATAGCCCGATTATGAAAAAGCGCAGCACATCATCTCCATCTAACACGATTGCGGTTAATCGCAAGGCGCGTCATGATTATTTTATTGAAGAGCGTATTGAAGCCGGGTTAGTACTAGAAGGATGGGAAGTCAAAAGTTTACGTGATGGTCACTTACAATTAAGTGAAAGTTATGTCGTGCTAAAAAATAGCGAAGCGTGGCTAATCGGTGCACACATTTCACCGTTAGCCACTGCATCAACTCATATTCATCCGGATCCGACACGTTCACGAAAATTATTATTGCACCATAAAGAAATTACTAAATTAATCGGTGCGATAGAACGTCAAGGCTACACAATTGTACCACTATCGATGTATTGGAAACGCGCCCGCGCAAAATTAGAAATTGCCCTGGTGCGTGGTAAAAAGCAATATGATAAACGGGCAGTGGCAAAAAACCGAGAATGGGAGCGCGAGAAGGCTCGCACGTTAAAACACTATAATCGCTAACTCTTCGCGTTTTAAACCTAAAATCTGCAGTTGAATTGACGACGAGAAGGCTTAGTGTGTAGAAGATCAAATTGATTTTTAAGAATTTTGGCGCAGTCGTACTCACCCGTACGGTGAGTACAAAAATCTTAAAAATCGGCTTGAAATTCTATGCAATAAGCCTTCGCAGGCCAATTCAACTGCGGATTTTAGGTTAAATGTAGGGCTTTGTTGGCTGCGCCTGCTCACAAAAGTCATGTATTTCAATACACTCCTGTTGATTCAAAGGCTTGCCGCCTTGCCTACATTCAAAACACTTTGAGTATAACTATCGCTTTTTATACACTTTTTCAAAGCAGTACTTGCTTCTAACAAAATCAATCTATTATACTTTTACCGTTTTGGGGGCGATCTGGCTTCGACGCAGGATACAAAACCCAAGGTGCATGTCGAGGATGTAGCTCACCTCGTTAATCATGCTGCAAAACGATAGTTGCAAATCAACGTAACGTTGAAGGGGAACTTGCTGCTGCTTAGTCTGTAGCAATGTTTTTCTTCTTGTGTCACCCCCTTAACCGGGTGATCCCATCTACTTGATCAGCCTGCGGGTTAGGATAGATGGTCATACTAGTAGGCTAGCGTTAATGCGGGTCCGACGTATTAACGTGAAACTTTCCGGAACCGCTGTTTGTTTTACCCTGCTAGTCGGGTGGCAAGCAGTCAAAGTAAAGACTTAGCTAAACATGTAGATCCGAGGGCGGCGATTTTGCGGACGCGGGTTCAATTCCCGCCGCCTCCACCAATATAAAAGAGACCCTTTAGGGTCTTTTTTTTTATTGGTAGTGCCGTGGATATGAAATCGCGGCCGCTTGCGGGCACGGGGTGAGCTGAAATAAGGCGAAACATCGTTTCGCCCCGGCAAACGCCGAAGCCATGAATGGCGAAGGCCGGCTTGCAAACATTGCATGGAGGCAATGTGCAGCAAGGTATTCATCTGACTTTCTTAATTTGCTCTATTGATAAACAAAAACCAAATACTGTTAGCACATTTTATCGAATGTAGTTAGCCTTAAATTGCCACCTTATTACTTAATACTTATTAAAAATCATGATTTATTACAGCCGCTTATCGCTTAAGTTTGTGTTACAGCATACTTAACTCTATAATAATTAAATGAATTATAATAACAAAGAGTTACAAAAATATGCAACACTCTAGCCCTTCTAATTCACCCAGTTCATCATCCAGCTCAAGCTCATCAGACGCTAGCCCAATAGAAAATCAAAAGGCCCTTGGCCAAGAACTCGCTAGAGTTTTACTTGAAGAATTAAATCCTGATTCTTTTCCAAACCCACAAGCAAGTTGGAGAGAAGAATTATACGAGGTAATTGAAAAAGCCAACGAAAGCAAAAAAACTAAGAAAGCATTATCAGTCAAGCTGGTAGCAGATAGTGATAAGGTTCTTCCTGAAAGGGGTGGAGTCATTGACTTCCAAACAAAATCCGGTAAGAAACTACCAAAGCATGTTTTTGCCCCAATGGTAGCTGCTGATGCTGCTACACCAGTGGAATTATTCTGTTTAAGTTATGGTGGATTTGTCCCAGAGGGGGATACATCTATAGAGCATGCATATCCGCATACTAAAATACGCGATAATCAAGTGCGGCTACTGAAATTTTTGAATGATCCAAACAATGAAATAATAGCAAATGCTTTTCTTGAGTGTGAAGGTATAAACCAATACATCCGACGTGATGGTGATAAGGTGAAAGCTAGCTTACTTTTCTTTAAGCATAGCTACGGCGCAATGACGAATTTATATCTGATGAGTCAAGGTGAAAATTCAAAAAAAGGTGCGAAAGACATGTTGAAATGGATAGAAGATGAAGGAAATCCCATGCTAGGCGAGCCATTTCTAAAAATGGTTGCAGATCGTGGCGGCTCTCATGCAGGTATTTTATTTGACAGAGTATATCAGGTTCAATCAGGATGCAGAGAAGTTTCACTTAATACTAATTCATCAGAATTAATTATTTTACCACCATCTGAAGCACACGCTAAAGGACTAGGAGAAGTTGTAAGAGATTGGATTACTAAGATTGGTTGGGCTATTAAATTACATCAAGTTCAGCATAACCAAAGCAGGCAACCGTTTAAACAGCATGTTGAAGCCTTGCTAGGGCATTTTTCGAATAGTAAAATAGACGAAAATGAAATGCAGGATCGCATTCGTCGGGAACAAATAAAATTAATGCGGGAGCTTACAAACCTCTTTAGCATACAACATCTAATTCAGGAGCAAAGTGAAGTGAGGATGCAAATAGTATCAGAAGCCAGTCATGAGTCTAGTACAGGCAGTAGTTCGATGCCAATAGTGTCAGAAGCCAGTCATCAGTCTAGTACAGGCAGTAGTTCAGAGCTCGGAGCTTGCAATAAAGAAAACCTTCAAAATAATTTCCAAGAGACAGCACAAATCAACAGTGTTACACATAGGATGCGTAGCGTTATTAAGAAAATTTACCCTGAATTTACTAGTCCAGTTTATCAGTTTATCGAAAAAACATTACGTAAAAGTTCTGAAGCTCGTCTACTGAAACCTGAACATTGGGAAAGTATTTTGAATGATTTTCAGAAATCTATTTGTGAATTATCTGATTCTGAAACTGAAGAGCCCAAAGCTGGGAAAATAGAGGTTGGCAACAGCATTAAATCAACTGTGACATCAGAAATGATTATACAAAAAATTCAGTTTTTATTTTCTACAAAGACACTTTCTCTAGGCCTTGAGCTACCATTCGCAAAAAAACTACAACAGCTAGAAAAGGAAAAGATAACAACAGAACAAGAAAAAGAAATAAAAGATGTAGATGAACAAATGCAAACGATAGAAACACAGGCAAAAGCATGTGAACAACAAATCGCAGAAATAATGAGTGCAATGAACACCATGCCGAATGAAATAGCCGCAGCAGCAGAACGTGGTGACATGTCAACAGTAATAGAACTCTCAACAAAACTTCAATCTTTATCAACACAGCTCCGGGCACTGCAAACGAATTTAGTAGGAATTAGTGAAACTAGTCGTAAACGAAAACGAGAAGGCGATAATTCTCAGTCCTCTACTTCTGATTTTACGTCTTCTGATTCTACGTCTCATGCATCCCTCAAGATTAGTGACAATTCCCAGAGTCTTTTTGTTACTGGCTCCTCTTCCCCTCTTTCTGTCATTCCCCAGATGAGCAGCTCTTCTCCCCCTCAAAATTCTGAAGATGGCGATCTTTCTATAATAGAAGAGGACCATGGTATTTTTGAGAAAGATCCATCTTCTGCTAATGAAGTCCAGGAACCTCCCGTGAAAAAAGCCAAAAAAGAAAAGGAAGAAGACAAAGATGAAGTCATACCTTCGGTAACTCCTACACCAGGAATGGGCGGAGAATAGACTTATTCATTGCCAGCAGCAAATAAGAATATACTATAATTGTTTCTAAGCAGTTAAGGTCAGTATGCCGATTTTTGCATACTATTTTGCATGTTTTGAGCTTCTATTAAATCGACTATTTGTGCTGCTTCATCATTCTGTTTAGCAGAATAATACCCAAGCTTGTTGATTAGCGCTAACACTGTTTCACCATCTTTATTCTCGACATCAACACGAGCACCATTTTCAAGTAGTGCCTTCACAATATCAACTTTTTGATTTGGAGCAGATTCTACACGATACATGACGATATGCAGTGCAGTTTGCCCACAATCATTTTTAATATCAGCACCGATAATTTCTGGTGCTAATAACACGTTTATCATATTGCTGAGATTACAACCTTCACCAGTACGATACTTATAAAAACTGCTACTAGTCGAGACAATCAATGCATGCAAAGGCGTATTGCCACACTCTTTTAGGGTTAAATAACTTGGCTGTTGCTGTATTAACGTTCTAACAGTTTTAACTTCATTTGACTTGATAGCACTAAAAAAATGATTTGCTTCTTCATCAGAAATATTAACATTCGCAGGTTTAAAAAACATCGCATTACTCCTATTTAAAAAATTAATCTTTTAAAGTGATTGTTAACCTGACAACCGCCTTTGAATCGCTTTGAAAATCCCAGATAAGATTTGCACTTCTTGCTTATCTAATTGTGCTCGATTAAATAATCGATGTAAACGTCGTAATAATTGTTGTGGTTGTTTATTTTTTAGAAAGTCTGTTTGATGCAATGTATCAGTTAACAATTGCTGAAAATGCGCCATGTCAGCTGCCGTTGCTAGCGACTGCATCGTTGTTGATGATAATGTTTGTTGGGTTGACAGTGCCAACAATGCTACTTGAACTTCATAGGTTAGCACTTGCACCGCTGCAGCTAAATTCAATGATTGGTATTCTGAATTGCACGGAATTTGTACGTGATAATGACAACATTGCAATTCTTCATTGGTTAATCCGGATTTCTCACGACCAAACACGATTGCAACTTCATTACCCTGTGCTGCGCGTTCAACAGCAGTCATTGCACAATCACGTGGGGTTAATTGCGGCCACGCTAAACTGCGTTGCCGCGCACTGGTGCCCACTACTAACTGACAATCGGCAATCGCATCGGCCAACGAATCCACAACTTCACAATGATGTAACACATCATCGGCACCCGCGGCACGCGCAGTGGCGTCAGCATGCGGGTATACCTTAGGTGAAACCAAGACTAAATGCTGCAAACACATGGTTTTCATCGCGCGTGCTGCTGCACCAATATTACCAGGATGGCTAGTATTCACCAGTACGATACGGATATTGTCTTGGCATTCACTCATTTCCATCTAGTGGCTATACCTAATATTTGTTATAGTTGCGCATCATACCAGATAATGAGGCATAGATATGGATCCTTGCTTAAATATTGCAATCGATGCAGCACGCAAAGCAGGTCAAGTGATTTCTCGCGCCATTGATCGAATTGATCAAGTGATGGTTACTGAAAAATCGCCGAATGATTTTGTCACCGATGTCGATTTGCAAGCAGAACAACTGATTATCCATACCATACAAACAGCCTACCCTGAACATGGGTTTTTAGCTGAAGAAAGCGGCCAACAGAATGCGCAAGATGCAGTATGGATCATCGATCCACTGGATGGCACGACTAATTTTATTCATGGGATCCCACACGTTGGGATCTCTATTGCCTTACAAGAACGTGGCAAAATCACCGTCGCAGTTATTTATGATCCGATCCGCAATGAATTGTTCACTGCTTGTCGTGGTAAAGGTGCCCAATTAAATGGAAAACGCATGCGTGTTAGTCAATGTCATCAATTAGATAATGCCTTATTAGGCACAGGATTTCCGTATCATGATAAAGCGCATTGGACACTGTATGCGAATACCTTTGCTGAATTATTTGAAAAATGTGCAGGGATTCGTCGTCCAGGTGCCGCTGCGTTAGATTTGGCATATGTTGCCAGTGGTCGTTTCGATGGTTTTTGGGAATTAGGTT
The DNA here is from genome assembly GCA_965116795.1 of Gammaproteobacteria bacterium. Classification (GTDB taxonomy): domain Bacteria; phylum Pseudomonadota; class Gammaproteobacteria; order JAJFKG01; family JAJFKG01; genus JAJNDI01. The sequence goes on along the minus strand of OZ220716.1, from coordinate 1,815,012 downwards.
TAGCACCTTGGGATATCGCTGCTGGCGCATTACTGATTAAAGAAGCCGGTGGTTTGATTGGTGATTTTCAAGGTGGTGAAAATTATTTAAATACCGGTAACATCGTCGCCGCCAATCCAAAATTGTTTCGACAAATGTTACAAATCATAAAACCGCATTTGGGTGATATTGTTAAGTAACTGTTCCGTCATTAATTATGCAACATATGAATACTGGATTCTGGACTCGCGTCTTCCAGACGCTCTCCAGAATGACGGGTTTTTTATACTAAGTGGCGCAACATAGTTGATGACGGGAATTAAGTTAACCCACCACTGACTTTTTAAACCACGGTTTGGCGTGTTCTAATTGACGAGCTAATTGCAATAACGTAGCTTCATCACCGACTGCAGCAGCAAACTGCACCCCGATTGGTAAGCCTTGTTGATTCCAATGTAATGGTACTGACATTGCCGGTTGTCCTGAAATATTAAACAACATGGTAAATGGTGAAAATGAATAAGCACGCATGAAGATTTGTTCAGTGACAACACGCAATATATAACGTGATGGTATACCACTAGCAACATGTAATAACGCTGATTCAAACCAATTCGGATCCAATCCACCAATAGGTAATGGTGGCTTAGCTAACGTTGGTGTTAATAACACATCATACCGCTGCATCAGCGTTGCCATTTGCCGCCCAATTTGATCTAAAGCAAAAATCGCTTGGGCTAATTCAGCACCACTACAATGTTTGCCTAACTGCGCAAACACTTGATTGGGTAATTCGAGATCGCGCCAACCGGGTTTACGCTCAATATAACGGGTCATTGCTGCAATTTGTGCTGCAACTTCACTGGCAACCAATATCAAACCATGATCAATTAAATTGGGAGTCACCTTAATCGTGGTTGGTTCAACATAATGTCCCAATGATTCACATAATTGTGCTGCTTGCGTGGTTGCGATTAAACAATCATGATCAATGGGTACTGAAATAATTGGTACAGTCACTAACCCAATGCGTAATGGTTTTAACGGTTGTTGCAAACTGTCAATAAATGCATGCGCTGGTGGCGGCACACGAAACGGTGCACCCAGATCAGGTCTTGCCATAATATCTAGCATGGCTGCACTATCGCGTACACTGCGGCTAATGACATGTTGTACCGCTAACCCTTGCCAACCACGACCACCATAAGGTCCACTCGGCGAACGTCCACGCGTTGGTTTTAATCCAAATAACCCACAACACGATGCTGGGATACGAATCGAACCACCACCATCACTGGCATGTGCCATTGGCACCATCCCGCTAGCAACCGCTGCGGCACTGCCACCACTGGATCCACCGGGTGTACGCTGCTGATCCCACGGATTACGTGTCGCACCAAACGCCGCTGGTTCAGTCACCACATTAGTCCCTAATTCAGGTGTATTGGTTTTACCAATGATCACAAAACCTGCCTCGCGCGCATAACGCACGACATCATGATCATATTTAGCAACAAGACTTCGACTAAAACGACTGCCGTAACTGGTTGGCACGTGTTGCATTTCAGTCAGATCTTTAATTAGAAACGGAACACCGGCAAATGTACCGGTTGGCATTGCTTGCTTGACTTGAGCACGGGCACTATCAAATAAGGTATAGTTAATCGCATTAACACTCGGATTAACCGCATTGGCGCGTGCAATGGCTGCTTCGATAACCTCAATTACCGATACAAATTTATTAATAATTAATTCGCGTAATCCTAATGCATCGTACCGACAATAATCGCGGTATTCCATGACTATGGCCTGTCGTCATACGCTGTTTTTGGCGTTGGCATTAAATCTTGGCGTGATAATCCCAACGCTAATGCCAGTGCTCCGGCGATATAAATCGATGAATAGGTACCGACTACGATCCCGATGATCATCGCAATTGCAAAGCCATGTACCACATTGCCACCAAGTAGGAATAGTGACACCACAGCAAACAACGTTAACACCGATGTCATGATGGTACGTGATAGTGTTTGGTTAACTGAGGTATTCACTACATCAATCGCTGTTGCTTTGCGCATACAACGAAAGTTTTCACGCACACGGTCAAACACCACTACAGTATCATTTAGGGAATAACCGATCACCGTCAACACCGATGCCAATGCAATTAAGTCGAATTCTATGTGGAATAAGGCAAAAATCCCTAAAATCAAGATTGGATCATGGATCAACGCCACCGCCGCACTGACTGCAAAACGGTATTCAAAACGCAGTGCAATATAAATTGCAGTACCAATCAACGCAACTAATAGTGCTAATGCACCATTGATAAATAATTCTTTACCTACTTGTGGGCCAATGTATTCTGAACCAAGTAAGCGCGCCCCTGGCAAGGCTTGTTTAATATTATCGGCTAATAGCTGCTGACTCATCCCAGCAGTTTCGCCGATACGCACTAATACGTTATGCGTACTACCAAACGCTTGCACCACGGCTTTTGGAAAATTTGCATCTGTTAATTGTTGACGGATTGTCGGTAAATCAGCAGCTTGAGTATATTGCAATTTAAATTCGGTACCACCCGTAAAATCCAACCCTAAGTGCAATCCATTCATTAACAATGCTAATAATGCTGTGGCAAATAAGAGCACCGACAACACGGCAGTGACTTTGCGTGCCCCCATGAAATTGATGTGTGTTTTATGGGAAAAAAATTCCATCGTGATCTAACCTCGTTTTTTGCTCAGCATGGCTGCCACTGGCATGCTAATTCCAATAGGTAACTGAGTTAAGTCACGCTGACCATACAATAGATTGACAATGGCACGTGTGCCGGTAATCGCCGTTACCATCGAGGTTAATACCCCGATAGTCAACGTAATGGCGAATCCTTTCACTGCACCTGAACCTAACGAAAATAATGTAATAGCAGCAATTAATGTCGTCACGTTAGCATCGACGATAGTGGCAAATGCCTTTTCATAACCGGCATAAATACTAGCTTGTACTGATAACCCCTTGCGTAATTCTTCACGGATACGCTCAAAGATTAATACATTGGCATCCACTGCCATCCCAATTGTCAGCAAGATCCCAGCAATCCCAGGCAATGTTAATACCGCGCCTAATAAAGATAATACCGCCAGTAACACCACTAAATTTAACAACAAGGCAATATCAGCAATTAACCCAAACACTTGGTAATACAACAACATGAAAATGACAATTAAAGCAAACCCGATTTCAACAGATAGGATCCCCTTGTCAATATTCACTTTGCCCAAGGTAGGTCCAACCGTACTTTCTTCTAAATAACTGATCGTTGCTGGTAATGCGCCTGCACGTAATTGCAATGCGATGTTACGTGCTTCTCGCATATCAGTTAATCCACTGATGCGAAATGCTTTACCTAATGCAGAATTGATCCTGGGCGCGCTGATGACTCGCTCAACACGATGTGATGTGGTTTTCACCTTGCCATTGACTAACTGACTTTTTACTTTGGTTTCAACCAATATAATTCCCATACGCCGCCCAACATTTTCCGCCGTAACCTTGGTGAAATAGCCAACTTCTGAGCCACTGATGCGCACATTCACCACTGGTTCACTGGTTTCTTGGCTGAATGTCGAGGTAGCACTGGTAATGGATGATCCTTTCAATACGATACGCGTAGACAGTAAAATCGGTTGACCATTGCCGAACTTATATAGGCGCGCTGTTGCTGGTGCACTGGCACCGCTAGCAACTGCAAATGGATCGGCTGTGTTATCCACTAAATGAAATTCTAATGTTGAGGTACCACCAATAATTTGTTTAGCTTGGGTGGCATCTTGGATGCCGGGTAAATCAACCATAACCCGATCTTGTCCTTGCTGTTGTACGATGGGTTCAGACACACCAAGTTCGTTAATCCGATTACGCAATACCATAATGGTTTGATCGACAATGGCTTGACGCTCTTGGGCTAATACGCTTGGGATTAAATTGCCAATTAAGCGATTTTGTCCAGCCACACTGGTTTTATGAAAGGTAAATTCACCATAACGGTTAGCTAATAAATCATGCGCTGCCTGCATCGCAGCTGTTGAACGAAAGTTAATGCTAATACCGCCATCTGGATTAAAGTGTAAACCACTGTAACGTATTTTCGCTTCTCGCAAACTGTGACCAATGTCACGCAAATCATCTTGCACACGTTTTTTAATCGTGGCATCGGCATCAATATACAGTAAGAAATGGACTCCACCACGTAAATCTAATCCAAGCTTAATCGGTTTAGCACCAATCGCTTGTAACCAGTGCGGCGTTGCTGGTGCTAAATTAAGTGCAACAGTATAGCTATCGCCTAGCGCAGCCTTAATATATTCTTGCGCACGTAACTGGATATTAGGATCATGGAAACGCACCATTAACAAATTATCTTTTTCAATTTGCAGCGACTTATAGGCTAAGTGCGCATTGTTCAGCACTGAGGTTAATTGGATAATCGTGGTATCATCAACATGGTGCGTGCCAATCCCAGAGACTTGCACTGCCGGATCATCACCATATAAATTTGGGGCTGCATACACAATGCATAACAAGGTAACTATGACAAGTACAGCATATTTCCACAATGGGTACTTATTCTGCATGCGTAGTCCTCAGTGACTCTTTTTCCCTTTTATAAACCGTCGTCAATTACATCGATTCCAACGTGCCTTTTGGAACAACACTGCTGACTGCACTTTTTTGCAAACGAATAACCACTCCAGCAGCCAATTCAATTGCAATAAAATTATCATTTAGCTGATGTACGCGTCCAAGAATGCCGCCACTGGTAACAATCTCATCCCCTTCTTGCAAATTAGCAATTAACTCGCGATGTTGTTTGGCACGTTTACTTTGCGGACGCCACAATAAAAAATAAAATACCAACATAATGAGTGCTAAAAACGCAAATGACCCCATCGGATTGCCATGATGCGCAGCTGCGGCTGCCGGCTCTGCTGCACTGGCGATAGGAATGATACTGTCAAATAAACTCATAATGTTGCCCTCTTTTTAGGATACAGAACTAAACGTTGCCCGCGTATTTGCTGGGCTTAAGGGCGCTAAATGTACCTGTTTCGTCGCCAAGACGCAAATATACCCAGCGCATTGGGAGGTTAATGTGATGCGTTGTAGATTTTGGGTTAAATTATGAGTCGATCTACCCTGCTTGCGGCATCACTGAACTTTGTTATACTGAGCGCCCTTGCGAGCCGGGGTGGCGGAACTGGTAGACGCGCCGGATTCAAAATCCGGTGGTGGCAACACCGTGTCGGTTCGAGTCCGACCCTCGGTACCACTGGCTCGCAAATCTTCATCTCTGACACTCCTTACATTTACGTTAATATTGTTTTGTCAAATTAGACGTTAACATCAAGCAAGCGACCAACTTCTGATCCAATTAGTCCCGTATTAGGATCGCCAAGTACACCACAGATCCTTTGTAAAACAGCATTATCAAATTTTGGTATTACTATCTTCCCTATTATAGAAGGTCTTTTTAATGTTAACGACTTCTTTCAGCAGTGTTTGATTCATAATTGCTTGGCGACCAATGTCAGTATTTATCATCATTGCAACGTCATACCAATACCTTGATTTTTCGCATTGATTGAATTAACTCCGACCTGATTTTATTGAACACCAACTCGCACATGCCGTGCGTGATCCGGACGGTCGTGCTTACAATCGCACGGGTTTTTTACCTGAACGTAAGAAGATGATGCAGGAATGGGCAAACCACCTCGACGGATTAAAAAGATCAAAGAAAACTAAAAAGAATAGTTATGTTGTTACCTAATCTTTTATTTTTTGGGAAACATAACTTAAAAAAGTATATTAAAAAACGTAACCATTCTCCTAAAATTTCTCTAGTACTACTAATCCTTCATCAAATTGATCATAAGTTTGATATTTTTTCATTAATTTTGATACTCTGTTAATCTTTGTTCTAATTTGCTAGAAAACCTTTTATATTTGTCAAAATTATTCTTTTTTAATTTTTGCAAATTTTTTAACTTCCAGTGGATAGCTGGGAAGCGTTCAAAATCGTAAATATCCCAATCTGGATCACAATTTTTAAAACCAAGCAAAAACTGTTTATCTTTATCTGTTAGTTTTTCTTGTACAATCTTAACTAACTTTTCTCGTGTACTTTCAAAATCATCATAAGTAAACACCTCTTTACTCATACCAGAAAATTGATTTTCCATAGCACGCCGCTGATCTTGAAAATTTGGTGCTAATGTCTCGTGAATAGGACGATCACCGGATAATAAACAAAATAAAAATCCCTCTCGCACGGCACCTGAAAAGCCTTCATTATCCAAAAGAAATTTGACATCAAACAAATCTCTTGGATGTTGGCGCTCGAGTGCTGCGCAAATTTTTCCACCATAAAGTTGCCCCAATGGAACAATTGGCATCACTACTGAGACGTCGTATTCTTCTTGAGCCTTGTTACATAACATCATTTTATTGGGTAAATGGATTGTTCCACGCCCTACTAAGTTCACTTCTATTTTAATTTCGACACCATTGGTATGAATAAACAATTTTCCTTTTTCAGATTTATGCTGAATCTGTACATATGGCAAAATACGCTCTATTCGACTTTTAATTTGTTTAAGTGCATCATCAATATGGCTAAGGCTGGTTTGTCTATCTTCAATGGGTAAATAAGTGAGATCAATATCAACAGACAATCGCGGCATATTACGCATAAATAGATTAATAGCTGTACCACCATGCAATGCAAAACAATCTTCTTTTGCTACTTCTGGCAAAACATCTAATAATAAACGAACTTGGCTGCTATAACTCCGGTTTTTCATCCTTTTCAAACTCCTTGGGTACTGTTATTTTGTATTTATCAACATACACACCATTTTTAAAAAGACTACGCTTACCCGATCCTAAATCAACTCTTGATAAGTCAAGAAATCGACACCAATCATGATCACACTTTTCAGCTAAATATAAAAATAAACGCTTTACTTTAACTGAAGAACAATTTTCTAGTAATGATTGTACTAATATCGGCTTTAAATTGTTAAGCCCTTCCATTAATTCATAACATTCAAAAAATTCTTGATATTTTGGCACAAGATATAAGCATTCTAACATAGCTCTTGCTGAGCTTGATATTTTTACTGAAAAATCTTTTATATCTAAATCAACAAGCCCACATTGCGTTGATAAAAAGGATGTTGGGAAATAATTAAATGTTACATCCCAATTATGATGTAAAAACCAAGATGGTAATTTTTCTCTACTTTCACCAAACAACACAACACGTGTTTGATCCATTTCGAGATAATGGCCTTTACCTTGTAGCAACAACGCTGTACGACCACCAACATGCACAGATAATTTTGCTTGTGTTTGCAAAGCATACAAACCACCGTGATAATCAACGTTGTCACCTGTACGGATCACAGCCCCTACTCCAACAGACTGCAACCAATTACTCTTTTTGTAACGCTTTTGCAGATCTAAGCTATAACCCCGCTCCACAAGCCAAGACGATAATAAAACCACACCATATGGTGTAGTTTGCAGTAAATTGTTTAATTTTGTTCTTTTTTCGGTACTCATGGTACCAATATAGGGTATAAGACAAACCTTTTCAATAAAAAAGTTGATATTCTTTCTAAAATAGGTACTTTTAGTACCGAAAAATAGAAAAATATAAACTTTTTGAGTATTCAACTTAATGAATAAAGATCATCAATTAGTACCATTTAAAAAGCATTATAGCTGGTGTCCTGCAGCAACACACAGCAACAGCTTACCTACCAATATTTTAAATAATAAAAGACGACTTCACATTAACACTAACGTATATACGCACAGGTGTGGAGTGCCGCTAAAAATTGCGCGGAACGCCTGTTTTATTCACAACATGATCAAATGACATAACAATGTTGTAAACAAAAATTCAAACACCACGTCACTGTAGTCAAGTGCAGTATGCATGGGTGGATGGTTAAAAGTGTAAGTTATTTCAGATAGGCCCTTTTTGTCTCTTATTTTGGGGGTATCTATGAGGGTAACAACAAAGTTTAATTTAAAGTTTTTATATCAAAAAAATCAAGTTAATTGAAATTTTCAATACAGACCCTCGGTACCACTGGCTCGCAAATCTTCATCTCTGACACTCCTTACACTTACGTTAATGTTGTTTTGTCAAATTAGACGTTAACCTCATTTAACGCGAGTGTCAGATCAAATCTAAACTTATACAAGTTATATAGTTATTTTTTCATAATATGGTGTAATTTCATTTAAAATATATATTTTTACATATTCTTTTAATGCATCGTTGATTTTTTTCTTTTTTGTATTGCTAATATCGCTTTTAAAGGGATCTTCAGTTTTAAACGATTTGTAGTCAATAGTAACATCTATATCTTCAGAGAAACGATGAATTAAGCCGAATGCTTTAGATAGTGATGTACCGCCTTTAAATGACATTGGCAAATGGTTTGGCATCTTGAATAAATGCTCTAGTGTCCAACAGATCCAAATATCTTTTTCTAAAATAATTGCGTCACGATTGATTTTTGGATTTGTTGCTATAGTAAATGAGGCAAAAATGCTTAAGGAAAAAGCAGTTTAACAAACTCGGTGGCTGCACCAGTGAGACGTTCGAATACGCCGGAATCAGCGTTCGAATATTGACTCATAACCTTCTCCTTTATCTAATCCGCGCCAAATTGACAAATGTCGATTTGGCGCGGTTTCAAAAGAAAATCACGAGACAAAATCACACTCAACCCAGCACGACAATGTTATTTTTAACCCATACGGTAATATTCTCAATTGTAATTGTTAATGGCAATAGTCGGACCTTCGGTACCACTAACTTGCAATAATTAACGCTCAAGAAGCCTCATCATACGATCAATTGTATTCGACTCTGTTAGGGTTCAAACCTAAAAAATACTTTTTGATATAATGACTCGCATCTAATCAATATTATTTGATTCAAATGAATATATGCTAACAATGAAAAATACGTCATCTTCTTTACGCCTTCCCATAATAGCGCTACTGATCAGCATAGTCGGCATCGGCGCTGCACCGTTATTCGTTGTTATGAGTGAAGTCGATCCGACAGCAACCGTCGTACTGAGAATGTTTGTCGCCAGCATCATACTGATGATCGTTCCGTATTTAGGTCGCTGGCAACAACAACCCTCTGATGAGATACCCTCTCCTTCCAAAGTAAAACTATTTATTTTATTGTTACTCTCTAGTGTTGTTTTTGGTGCTGATGTGGCAACTAATCACTGGGCAGTAACATTAACATCAGTAGCAAATGCATCCATGCTAATGAATATAAGTCCTATTTTCACTTTGATAGTAGGCTGGCTTTTCCTTAAAGAATCGATCACGTATTTGAAATCATTTGCGGTTCTGGTAGCTATCATAGGTGGTTCGCTAATGATATCGGATGATTTCTCTGTAGGGAGTGATTTTTGGGGAGAGTTCTTAGCAATATTCTCCGCTTTTCTATACGCTTGTTACCTGATGAGTGTGGAAACACTAAGAAAACATCTCTCAGCGAAAACCATTATTTTTGCTAATAGCCTCATTACTAGCCTAATGTTATTACCGATTGCACTTTCCTACAGCCCAAACCTATTCCCGACAACAATACATGGGATGATGATCATCGCTGCGCTAGCGATTTGCACACAAATTTTAGGTCATGGTTTACTGGCTTACGCCCTAAAACACATTGACGCCACCACATCAGCATTATCCACTTTAGCTAGACCGTTAGTATCAATAGTCGGCGCTTATTTTTTTCTGGGACAAACTATTTCAATCGTGCAAGGCATAGGGATTAGCATCGTGTTTTTATCGATGTACCTTTTTAATTATCAAACATTTCATCAAAAAGTAGATAAGACAGATGCAGTAGTGGATACACAAGTTTGCAAACCCACTAGCCCTTAATATTTCTCAATGCAAATTACTCCTTCGATAGAGAGTGGTTTTGTGAAAAAATGCTGTGTACTGCAGAAGTTAGGTTAAATCAATTTGTAGAGTCGAGAAGATGGATGCAATCATTGATCAGATCGTACGTGATAATGTGCTTGAGCAAAGTTACCAGTGGGTTTGTCAGCGGCGCAAGCATGCTGGGGCAAATAGTGATATATGGGACGTACGGTTAAACTGGTCGACATACAAACCGCAACTACAGCAAACGTTGAAATCTGGCAATTTTACCTTTGAGCCCGTTAAGCAATATCGAATTGACGGTAAAAAAATATCAGTATGGTCGGCCATTGATGCATTGGTATTAAAAGCGATGAGTATTGTATTAGGTGAGCATTTATCATCGCAAATTTCATCACGCTGTTTTCACTTGAAAGGTAATGGTGGTTTAAAAGCAGCAATCAATAACGTATATGCCAATGTGCAACATTATCGATTTTTTATGCGTACCGATGTTAAACGTTATTATAAAAGCATTTCGCATTGGCACTTGATGGCATTGTGTAAGCAAACAATCAATGATCCTCTGGTATTACACTTACTTGAGAAGTATATGAACCATTTGCTTGATGTTGATGGAAATTATGTGGAAGTTACGCGCGGTATTGCTCTTGGGTGCCCATTATCTCCGTTAATGGGAGCATTAGCATTAAAGCCATTAGATGATGCAATAACAAATTTAAAGGGAATTTTTTATGTGCGTTATATGGATGATTGGTGTATCTTAGCGCATAAACGCTGGGATCTGAAAAAAGCGATTAAAGTGCAAAACGAAGTGCTAAATCAACTTGAGTTGACCAAACATCCAGATAAAACAGAAATAGGGCGCCTTGATAAAGGGCGATGTTTTACGTTTTTAGGTTATGAACTAGGCAGCAATAATCATATTAACATTGCCAAACCGACACTTGATAAATTTACTTTACGACTGAATAAGCTTTATGAGCAACAAGCGAGTCAACAACGCTTGATTCAGTACGTAAAACGATGGCGACAGTGGTGTCGAGCGGGTCTCCAATATGAGCACATAAACGATTACTGCTTAGTTGCCATTACGGGGTCTGTCGGGAACTTGAGTGAACTGTCTCCACTGGAGTTTGTACCTCGATCCCGTGTACCGTGTATAACTCCGCCATCGTATTACATAATGCGGGGTATAGCTTAGCTAAACCATGGAAAGGGTTCGTTATGTTAAACATTTCTCCCACTGCTTCACGCAACCATGCCTCTCGTTCGTTCCTTTGCTTGATCGGCTGCCATACCTCTGATGCTACCATCGCTGGGACTATCGCTATCCATGGATATTGGGACACAGCCCATAGCTTCCCTAGATGCCGGGGAGGTTTATTCCTCGTTTATGTTGGTCTGTACGCTTTTATATTCGCTTTGCACAGATTCTGCTCCACCGCGCTGTTTTTTAACGTTGGTACGTCCGTGTGTATCCCTGGGTTGTGACTCCTTAATTTGTGAACGTCGTCTTTATGTATTATCTCCCATCGCCCTTGCCTCTCGGGTACTTCTGCTGGCGCCTGCATATGCATTATCCATAAATTTTGTTCGCTACAATTGCATGCCAAAGTCTGCATAACTTCCTCCCATAACAGCGCCTGCTTCATAACATGTGTCTCTGTTATATACGTGCTGAGTTGTTCGAATGCACTGTCCTCATGTATTTCGTGTCTGTCCAGTTTGAAATCGAAATTTCTATACATTAACGCTGCCTCGTGTGTATTGACTACCGTCTTCCGAAACGCCGAATTTCCTTTAACATAGCTATTCACCGCTGGAATAAAACGCGGTGTAAACTCCTCGAATGCTGGTATTATCCGCTGGTGTCTCTCTTGAATCCATGCAGCCACACACTGCCAATCTTCATTTGTGTACGATACATTTTCTTCTAAATACCGTAAGACATTAAATGCAAGTGCCCAGAGGGTAGCAGCTAATGGTTGTTGACCGGTTTCATCAGGCATCACTAAACTTGCGCCTTGTGCTACCAATTGCTTTACGCGCTCTAAATCTGCTGCTGCGCAGGCTTTTGTCAGCTCATTTTGACGTCGTCGTTGTAATGTTGATAACCCGGCTGCGGTTTTCAGTACACTTTTCTTTGTAGACTCCAACATTGGGTTGATACAAGAAGTCGTAAAGAGACTACTGATACTGTTGGTTAACATAGAGCCCATACCTTGCACTTTATAATCTTCAAGCAATTCATCATCTGCTATTATCCTGTCGAAATAGCATCGTAATGTATTAGCATATCGTCTCTCAGAGAACTGTTTAAGATAATCATCTCGTCCAGTACACACTAACATGATTGCATTGTATACAGCCCAATAACCGCAATCATTATCGTCTCGTTGTTGATTAGCACGGCATGTGGTGAAATGTTCTTCTTGGATACAGAACGGCTTGGCGATACGATGGCTGTATTTCTTTCCATCAACAGAAAATTCATATGCGCGTCCCTCACCAGACTCATCATCAGAGGTTAGCATCTGTTTAAGCGAGTTAGGCATTGTACGTTCGGCGTATTTAGAATCAACAAAATATACCAATTCAGTGTCGTTCTCTAATGGTTCTCCATAATAGGGGCGGTAATTTTTGGGTAGTATTACGCACGTTTGCCAATGGCTGCCACCACTTTTATTGATTTGACTGGATTGTTCGGCCAGCACTGTTTCTGTGTTCCAAATCATCACTACCGGTTTATCGAGCTCGTTGCCTAAACTGACTAATCCCGGATGCGATTCTTCTTGTTCTCCTTGATTTGAATAATAACCACAAATTTGTTTGGCGTATTCAAAAGCCACCTCATTGGCAATTGCAATATCGCTATCACAAGGTGATTTATTCATATGGGAGATGTAATAAATCCCGCCTGTTTTATCTGGTCCATCGCTTAATGAAAAACAATCGAATAATAACCTTTTAATTTGTGCATCATTCATCCAACTTGTTGCAATGGGCACATCATTAACATCACTTATTGTTAGTTCACCATGTATATTTTGCAGGGTTGTTTGCCAGGAGTTTGATAATGTATGTAGGCGATCATTGTTTAACTCTCCGAATTGTTCTGTGAATGAACGAAGTGGTGCTTTGTGTAAATCGGATCGTTTATCATAAGGGAGTCGACTTTTGTCTCTAGCTTGTTGATTTTCTGGAAATATATTTACCTTGCTAAACATCGTTGTATGAGCCTGAGTCAGATAAGAACACTTTTGTGGATGTTGCAATAATTCAGCCATGGCAAATTGTCCTGCATTGATTGCTTCATCCAAAGGAGTGCGTTCCGCCTCATTTTTTGAAGCCAAACACAATGTATAATGTAACAAAAAATATTGCATGACAGCTAACTGACCTAATTTTGCAGTCATGTGTAGCAGACTAGGTTGAAGCTGAGGAGGAAACTCTGCATACGGGCTAACTCCTTGTTTACACTGTTTAATGACAGTTGTTACCTCCCCGGCATGTAATGCTTCTAAGGTGGATTTTGCTAATTGTTGATTGCGTTCTAACTTTTCAGATAATTCATCAATCTGGCTTTTTCCAATGAATGGTTCTCGAATACGATTACCTTCTAGATTGATTGATAACAAGGTATGATTATAGTTAAAGACTGGATTAATGATAGTTGAGCGGCTAAAGTTATCAATTTGATTATAACTCAAATTTAAATCTGTTAGTGTATTGTTATGTTGTAAGCCTTCCATAAGGTATTGTGCACCATCATTGGTAATTTTATTGGAGCTTACGTTTAGCTTTACTAAACTGTTTCTTAAACCATTGCTAGCATTTAAACTACCAGCTATAGATTGTGCCATTTTGTCATCAATACCAGTCACACTTAAATTCAAGTGTGTTAAGTAATAATTCGCTTTGAGCGTGTTCACAATGAGTTCTTGTTCAAAGAGTTGTAATTTCATTTTCCACAAGTCACAAGATTGTTGTGCGACTAAAGATATTAATTCAATATGTTCTACACCATTAACCATTAAGCTACGTAAATTTGGCTGTGCCTGAATTATTGCATGCAAACCAGTAGCTAAATTATGGCTATCTGGCAATTGTTGATATTGAATCGTTATTGTTTCAAATGATTTATTGTAAATAGACTGTAATAACAAAGATAAATCGATGTTGGTCAGTGTATCCTTCTTAAACGTAATTATTGAATTGCATTGGTCATCTTCAATATACGACTTCTCAAAGTCTTGCACACTTTGTGCAGTATGTCCGTTGATAACCAATCTGGGATTTTCAGCAAATAGCGCTCGTAATTTACTTGCCAAATCATCTAAGTGAGTCATTTGATATGATAGCTGTATATTACATACAGCTTGATGTTTTTTACTCCCCGCAATCAGCAAATCCAGTAATTCAGCAGTTAGCTCAATCACATTAATATTGAGTGTGTTTATTGTTGAATTATTTTCTAGCACCCTTTTAATAGCTTCTTGTAACACAAGGTTAGTTTGCAGTGTATCAATATCCAGTGTAACTATTGCATCATTAAGGCACTGTTCAAATTGAGCCAACCAATTTTCCGCACCTGTTAGTATACCAGGGACGGCTAAAATAGAATTTTCTTGGAAAAGCACGGTTGGCAATATAGAGTTAGCATGCTGACTACCGTATAAGTTCAAACTCATCAGTGGATGCGATTTAACTGCATCAATCACAGCTTGATCAGTCATAGCTGGATTAAGGCTTAGATTTAATAAACTCAATCGTTCACTTGTCAATTCAACTTGCATCAATGCTCGGTTCTCATGGATGCGTGCTTTTCTCAACACAGGGGCAATCACGTCAATCTTTTTAAGGGCAGGATTATGAGAAATATCACATCTTTCTAATCGCACAAACTCGCTACTCACATCCATTTCTTCTATGAGCAATTGACTTATCCGTATGGATTCCAGTACGTTAAGGTGCTCACACATACTATTAAACATAGCGCTGGTTAATGCAGAACAATTCATAACTGTCAGTTTGGTTAACATCGGCAAGTTTTTCAGAAGTTGCTCTAATTGTTTGTCGGTCAATGTCATACAATTTTCAAGGTGTAATTTTTGGATGTGACTATTAGCATTGACGTTTAAGATGATGTCTATGATGCGTTCTTGCCGCTTTTTATCAGCCGTATTTGACTGGTTAAATTTGATTTTCAAAGTGGTCAATTGCATAAACCAAGACTGTAGTTTATCCGACTGGTGTTGGTTCAAAAAGGCTTCCAAGTCCTCTTCGTTGCCATTAGCTAATTTTTCACTCAATAATGCTTCATACTGATAACTGGCTACTGTCTTTCGCAATGTTTCGATTGCTTGCTGTAAGCTCATCTCGCTCACCGTACTGTCTTTATAAATTGCTTCTACTTTTTCATCAGACAAGCCACTTTCTTCTAACACCACTTTGCTGGTGGTGATAGTACCTAACTGGTTATGAGCCAATTGTTCATAGCTTTGTGCCGCTACGGTATGAAAACGCTCAAATATTTTTAGCGGTTGAGGATATTGTTGAAATGCGCCTCGATAGAAAACACCCGCCACTGGTTCCAGTTCTTCCAGCAACCTAAGATGTGTAATAGCAGGATAAGTTGTCAACAGGGCTTTTAACCTGGCAAAACGCCGATATAATCCACTGATCATGTCTTGATGGAAAGGAATTTGTAAGACGACAGGGTAAGCTTTTCTCAACTTTCTCCATTTGCCAAACTGCCACATGTCAGACCATCTTTCAATACCTCGTTCAAATAATTGTTTACGTATCGCTTCATTAAACAATTCTGGCATAGTGGCTTCATACTGCTTTAATGTGCTGTTTTCTAACCATTGCTGTAAAAAAGATTTTTCATGTCTTTGTTGATTATCGTCCAGCGTGATAGATAAAATACGCGCTCTGACTGCCGAATCAATTGGCTTTCGCATTTGATCAAAGCAAAATAAGACATTTTTCACTTGCAATTCTACTTCACCTAATGTGGCTTTATCTTTTGATAGCTTTGCTGTTTGGACAAAAGCATGATCATTATCTATCCCAACCGGCCAGTAATACGGATTACCTGCTATTTTTTCTGAATTATCCAAGACTTTCATTAATTGAAAATTATCAGGTTTACCATCTTCTAGATTAAGCAACATGGCAAGGATAATTTGTTCAGATAGATAGCGTGGATGTAAAGATTCAAGCATTTTCTTGGCTTTTGCCACTTCTTCTTGATGTTGATCAAGTTTAGAGGGAGGTAAATCAGCTTGTATGAGTGTATTGAGCACTGTTTGTAAATTCTCTCCCGGCACTGTCTGAGACGCTAATGCTGGACAGAGGATTTTATGTGTATCCAATGCCAGTAATTCATGTGGCGCAGTGTGAGGTCCAAATAGCATATCACCGAATGTCGCAACAGCAATTTCTACCCCTGGCATTTCTGGGTAGAGTTTAAAGTACCAATCAACAGCACAGGGAATTAAAGCACTATTTGATTTAGAAACCGCTTTGTCTATATCTATATTGGTTTTAATGCATTTGACAACACGTCTGCCATAAGCACTGGTATCTTCTTCACCGGCCGCATGTGTCGCTGATGATTGTTTTATCGCGTTTGCCAGTTGCGTCTGAGCTGCCTTAAATAACACAGTTTCTTTGGTGCCAATGCCTTTAACCCGTATGGCTTTTTTGTTAAATATGGCTGTCGATTGTCGCCAAATGGTTTGGCTTAGTTTCCATGTTAATCCTAAATTGCGTTTGCTGAGTAAGCCAAGCAACTCTAAATGGCGTTGCACGACTGCTCTAGGCCATTCGTTGATAAACGCCATGATTTTATCGGGATTAGCATGCGTGCCTGCACCGCGTTCGATTAACGCAATAAACCAATCTATTTTTAGTGGGCGCGCACTGAGTTTACAGACTTTATCTAATATAGTTTCATGTTTGTAACTATCTTTTGCTTCAAGATTAGCGCCGTGTGCAATAAACTTGTCTAACAACGTTAACATCATTTGCCTTTTCTGCGGTGGCATAACAGACAGATCAATGGCTTGATTAACATATTGTTGTAAGGGTGTATAGCCTTGGCTGTTATAGTTGTTTATGATATGTTGAGCCTGTGAAAATAATACGAGCACCATTAAATTCACTTGTTCATGCGATGTATAGTAGCTACCTTGACCAACGGATGCACAAAATAAATCAAGGTGGTTATCAATCTTTTGGTAATATGCATCTTCTCCTGAACCAAACATTACATCCGGTGGTTTATCCAATTGAGCACCCAATTTCAGTAATTGGTACGCCATCAATGGCCTTGCTGTTCGAATAGCGTGCTGCAAACTATGTTGTAATGCCAACGTAATAGCATCGGTATCTTTAGAGTGTTGCTCTTGCTCTATCCAACTACTTTTGATTAATTGTGGCAACAGTGCCAAGGATGAGAGATATACCCATTGCTCACTGCTAGTCATGGTATGCCATTGCAACTTCAATAAAATATCACTGTATAAAAAATGTTGTGCCAATATACACTTTTGCTCTTGTTGGGATTGTGCTTGAGCAGACTTGATATAATCGCTGCTATCGTTTGGGGTTATAGTACGTCGAATCTCTGCATGCTTATCTTCTGCTACTAAAGGACGCCCTTCGTGTACTTCAGCACATTTTATTTTTTCTTTTTCTAAGCGTTCTTCATATAAGAATGCCACAGTGGGGTATAAATAGTGTGTTAGCTCTAACAGCGTAGCCTTAGGGGTATTTTCGATGTACTTTTGTAAGGTTTGCCATCTGTCCAGTATAAACTCTATGACACTTTGATCGAAACTGACTGGCAAATCGATGCTTGTGTGTTGTTTATTAGGTAACGTTGATACAGCAGATTGATTCATCCAGTGAGTAAAATGAATATCGCGCCTTGCGACGATACTTAACCACGTTAACCATTGCTGTTTGGCAGGCACGGCAAGAAAGTTTTCTCGCACACGGGTCGATAAAATACATTCTCTCACTTCAGGAATACTTAATAAAATATTTTTAGTATGTCGCAGAATAAAATTTTCGCCACGTTGCTCGAATGGCATTGTTAGGCCAAAATCATTATCAATAGAAACTAGACGACATCGATATAGATTAGATGTTGAGGACTGTTTTACAGGTAATTTAGGTTGTTGATGTTTGGTTCCGTGACTTTCAATTTTTATTTGGGTGGGTGTGTGATATGTTAACGCCAACATAAAATTATCTGATTTGGCATCGGTCGGCAAACCCAGCAATTGTCCTAGCCATAATGCACCGAGCGCATCTTGGTCTAAATATTTCTTGGTGAGCAATAATTTACTTTCTTGTATCGCATGTTCGGTTGGAGATAGTCTTTCCCATGAAGGTAAATTTGGAAATAATTTAAGAACGTAATGGAACGTATTAATATGATCAACGAGTAAGCTAACAGGATGGCCTAAGCCGATCAGTGTTGGATGTTGTTTCAATATGCCGAGCAAATTCAGGAATGGATTCGCACTGTCGCCTGACTTTTCATGCACTTTCTTTTCATGATTTCCAAGATAACGTTCCATCCACTCTTTTACTATCCCATAACAATCCAGTGTTTGTTGATAAAGTTGACTATTCGTTTCTTCTATTTCTTTAACTGCATGCTTGTCGTTTTTAGCTGACGCTCCTTGCCGTATTTTATTGCATCTATCATCTATCGTGCTTAACGATGCCTCTACTTGATTAAATCGATACAAATCATCGCTATCATCGTGTAGGTTAGGGGCGTTACTGGCTTTGATTATTGCTTGAAATGCACTATAGAGCTCCCTAACCAGATTTAATTTTTTAACCCTATATTGAGTTGCATTTTCATGTGTAGATAATGCTTGCTTACCTTGTTGGTGCTGACAAAACGCTTGATAAGCACCAAGTAAATCTGGGAAGGCTTCCTGTACCGATTTGATACTGTCTTTAAACCCTTGGTGTGCATCGTCAACAATGTTTGCAAGTGGTTGCGAACCAATTTGCTTACCCCAAATGTTTAAGCCATCTTGTAAAAAAAGATAATCTCGTAATAAGATACCGTCGATAGTTAATCCCGCTTGGAGGAACCTAGGAACAAAAGTACCTTGCTTACTCTCTATGGGGACTTTCTGTATATCTAATAGCATTGTCGGAGCAGCTACTAACTGTTCTCCCGCAATCAGTTGTAATAGCGAGCCAATCGCATATTCTTTCCCTGGACTGATATCAGGGTCATCTGGGGTTGATTCTCGTTGCTGAGGTTTATAATGTATCCCTTTTGCTGAGCATACCGCATGTTGCCCGGTTTCATTGGATTTTTCTAATTCACCGTATTGATTGATACATAACAATTTTCTAGCAATGGGCGCAGGTAACAGATAACGATTACCGCCCAGTATGGCAACATTGACTAAATCTGCATAGGCTGCCACTACCTGTTGATACTGTTCGTGTGTGTTAGGATTGCTTGCAAGTCTCACAAATATTTGTTGTTCTGCTTTATAACTATCTGTCAATGCATACAATATATGAAGCGCTCGATTCTTTGAACGCCAATGGGTTGTGGGAGCGTGAACATAAATCAGTGCACGTTCTAATGTTGTTATTGCTGTTGCTAGTGCCTCCTCTATGGGTGATGCCTGACGAGCTAACTGATTAGGCGGTAAGCAATTTTCTTGTATTGCGTTGATATGCTGTTGAAACTCACCATGGCTGCCATCATCGAAGAGAATTTCATCACGTATCAGCAATAATTCTGCTAATTGTTCACTCACCGTATCTCGTTGTAGACCCTGTTTATCTTCCGCCAAATGGTGAAAACGTTGGCGTAAGGTTTGTTGTCCCGCTCCCATCAATTCCGTTAAATGCTGTTCTACGAGTTGTAACTCTTCTATTTCGGATGTGGCGTTTTGGTTTTGCAAAGTTTGGCGTGAATTGGTTGCTGTTGGTAGCACATCATGCTTAATGTCACGTAGCTTGTGTTTTGAGTTATCACTCTTTTGCTTTACATTTGCTGATGGCGGCGGCAATGTGCGTTTTGCATGATCGATCGATTGCTGCATTACATCTATTGTTCCACCATTTCTGAGAAAGCCAGCTACCCTAGTGTGTATTTCCTCGTCTCTATTATCCTTTGTATCGATTGCTAAATGCCAAAGCAACCCATCAATATCTTTAGCTTGTGGGTCTGAACTGGGGAGCCCTGCGTATATGGCTTCAAGCTCACCCTGGTGTTGATGTAGCATCTTGACTATTTGTTCTATAGTGTGTTGATTTTCTTGCTCGGTTGTCGTAGAAACGTTGCTTTTTTTCATCTGCTTCTGTTCCCTGTTTTGTAAACTCCTCTAATTTAAATGATGGCGACAGTGGTGTTGGGCGGATCTCCAACATACCGAAACGATCAACATCAACGTTAACTTGGTTGTGGTACGTCGGGGTGCTCTGCCTCTAATTCACCCGTACTCGTTATGCGAACTCCACGTTCCCTACACACCTTTGTCATTGTTATCAAAAACTCATTGGACAATTGCTTGACCTCATAGTACGGGTTATGCTCCGGCTTGGCTCGTCTTAAATCCGTGTACGTGTCTCGTGCGCATTCCAATTCCCAATCTAAGTCCTCAACATCCGATTCCTCTCCGAAAGTTCGTATAATGACTCTGCCAACCACATTTGTTTGTCCGTTATATCCTCCCTCTTCTTTGTACCTCTCCCAATGGTCCTCGATCTCTTGTTTCGTTTGCATCCCGCCACATGCTTCCGACCAACAACCTATTGGTTCCATGAAAATTTCGTTGATATACCGCCACTCATCCTTCAACCATCGTTTCCCGAGCGATCCTTTCAGGTATCTCTTCAAATTCGTTCTTACCTCCTGCTTTACCCCGTATGTCATTGCTGCTTTCGTTACCCTTTCTGCGTTTCGCTTGTCCTGCAACCATTCAAATATGTGTCCTGTATTAGTTGATGATATATGCTGAGCTAAGAATTGCCAATCAATTAAAGGCAACACACGCGTATTTCGTCTTTGTAACCATTCTGCCACCATCTGCCAATCTCCATTCGTGTACGGTATCTGTTCTTCCAAATACTGCAAGACATTGAACGAGAATTCCCAGAGAGTAGCAGCTAATGGTTGTTGACCTGTTTCATCAGGCATCACTAAATTCGCACCTTGTGCCACCAATTGTTTTACACGCTCTAAATTTGCTTCTGCGCAGGCTTTAGTCAGCTCATTTTGCCGTCGTAGCTGTCGTGGTGATAATCCCTGTGCGCTTTTTAGTACACTTGTCTTTGTAGACACCAACGTTGGTTTAATACGAGAAGTTGTAAAGAAACTACTGATACTGTTGCTTAACGTTGAGCCCATACCTTGAACTTGATACTCTTCGGATAATTTATAATTTGATATTATTCTGTCGAAATAATGTCGTAATGGGTTGGCGTATCGTCTCTCGGAGAACTGTTTAAGGTACTCATCTCGTCCAGTACACACTAACATGATTGCATTGTATACTGCCCAATAACCACAATCATTATCATCTCGTTGTTGATGCGCTTGACATGTGATGAACTGTTTTTCTTGGATGGAAAATGGGTTGGCGATACGATGACTGTATTTCTGTTCACCAACAGAAAATTCATATATGTATCCCTCGCATTCAAATGTATATTCCTCACCATATGGGTTATCAGTCGTTAGCATCTGTTTAAGCGAATTAGGCATTGTACGTTCAGGATACTTAGAATCAACAAAGTAGACCAATTCAGTGTCATTCTCTAATGGGCCTCCATAATAGGGACAGTAATTTTTCGGTAGTATTACGCACGTTTGCCAGTGCCTACCGCCACTTTTATCGATTTGACTGGATTGTTCGGCTAGTACCGTTTCTGTATTCCAAATCATCACTACCGGTTTATCGAGCTCGTTGCCTGAACTGACTAATCCTGGATACAATTCTTCTTGTTCTCCTTGATTTGAATAATAGCCACAAATTTGTTTGGCAACTTCAAAAGCCACTTCTCTGGCAATTGCAATATCGCTATCACAAGGCGATTTATTCATATGGGGTATGTAGTAAATCCCGCCTGTTTTATCTGGCCCATCACTCAATGAAAAACAATCGAATAATAATCTTTTAATTTGTGCATCATTCATCCAACTTGTTGCAATAGGCACATCATTAAAATCACTTATTGTTAGTTCGCCATGTATATTTTGCAGTGTTGTTTGCCAAGGATCTGACAACGTATGTAAACGATCGCTATTTAATTCTCCAAACTGTTCCGTAAATGAAAAGTGTATTCTTTGGGGATCCAATTGTTTATCATAAGAACGTTGATTTTTTTCTCTAACTTGATGGCTTCCTTGGAATACATTTATTTTACTAATAGCAGTTGTATGAGTCTGAGCCAAATAAGAAGATTTTTGTGGGTGTTGCAGTAGTTTAGCCATGACAAATTGTCCCGCATTGACTGCTTCATCCAAAGGCGTACAACCCACTTCATTTTTTAAATCCAGACACAATGTATAACTTAGTAGTAAATATTGCATCACATCTAATTGACCTAGTTGTGCAACCACATGTAGCAAACTATGTTGAGACTGAGGAGGGAACTCTGTATACGGGCTAACACCTTGTTTACACTGTTTAATGACAGTTGTTATTTCCCCAACCTGTAGTGATTTTGAGGTGGATTGTACTAGCTGTTGATTGCGCTTTAATTTTTTGGATAATTCATCAAGTTGAGCTTGTTGTCGAATAGGATTACTTTCTAGGTTAACTGACAACAAGGTATAATTATATTTAAAAACCGGATTAATGACAGTTGAGCGACTAAAGTTATCAATTTGATTATAACTCAAGTTTAAATCTGTTAGTGTATTGTTATGTTGCAAACCTGCCATAAGGTAGTGTGCACCGTCATTGGTAACTTTATTGGAACTTACGTTTAGTTTTACTAAACTGTTTCTTAAACCATTGCTAGCATTTAAACTACTAGCAAGAAGTAGTGCTCTTTTATCATCAAAGCCCGTTACACTTAAATTTAACTGCGTTATATGATGATTAGCTTTCAACGAGTTTATAACCAATTCTTGTTCAAAAGGTTGCAACGTCATTTCCCATAAGTCGCAAGACTGTTGCGCCACTGCCGTTATTAATTCAATATACTCAACACCATTCACCATTAAGCTGCGTAAATTTGGCTGTGTCTGAGTTATTGCGTGCAAACCAGCAGCTAAATTATGGCTATCTGACAATTGTTGATATTGAATCGTTATTGTTTCAAGTGATTTATTGCAAATATGCTGTAATAACAAAGTTAAATCGATGCTGGTCAGTGTATCCTTCTTAAAGGTAATGGTTGAATTGTGTTGGTCATTTTCCATATACGACTTCTCAAAGTCTTGCATACTTTGTGCAGTATGTCCGTTGATGACTAATCCGGGATTTTCTGTAAATAACACTTTTAATTTATTTGCCAAGTCATCTATGTGAGTCATTTGATATGATAGCTGCATATTACATACAGATTTATGTTTTTTACTCTCCTCAATAAGCAAATCCAGCAATTCAGCAGTTAGCTCGATCACATTAATATTGAGTGTTGTTATTTTTGAGTTTTTGCCTAATACGATTTTAACAGCTTCTTGTAACACAAGGTTCGTTTGCAGTGTATCAATATCCAGCGTAACCATTTCAGCATTGAGGCACTGTCTAAATGGAGTAGACCACTTTTCCGCACCTGTGAATGTGTCAGGGACTGCTACCAGTGTGACTATTTCATCATCGAGACTCTGTTCAAATTGAGCCAACCACTTTTCTGCACCTGTTAATATGCCAGAGACTGCTAGAAGCGAATTTTCTTGGAAAAGCACGGTTGGCAATATAGAGTTAGCATGCTGACTACCGTATAAGTTCAAACTCATCAATGGATGTGGTTTAACAGCATCAATCATAGCCTGGTCAGTCATAGCTGGATTAAGGCTTAGATTTAATAAACTCAATCGTTCACTTGTCAATTCAACCTGCGTCAATGCTCGGTTCTCATGAATGCGTGCTTTTCTCAACATAGGCGCAATCACGTCAATCCTGTTAAGGGCAGGATTGTGAGAAATATCACATCTTTCTAATTGCACAAACTCACTACTCACATCCATTTCTTCTACGAGCAATTGTCTTATCCGTAAGGATTCCAGGACATTAAGGTGCTCGCTCATACTATTAAATATAGCGCTGGTTAATTCAGAACAATTTATGACTGTCAGTTTGGTTAGCATCGGCGAATTTTTCAGGAATTTTTCTAATTGTTTGTCAGTCAGTGTCATACAGTTTTCAAGGTGTAATTTTTGGATATGGTTATTGGTATTGACATTTAAGATGATGTCTATGATGCGCTCTTGCCTGCTTTTATCAGCGGTATTTGAAGGGTTCAACTTAATTTTTAAAGCGGTCAATTGCATAAACCAGGACTGTAGCTTGTCCAACTGATGTTGGTTCAAAAAGGTCTCCAATTCCTCTTCGTTGCCAACAGCTAATTTTTCACTCAATAATGCTTCATACTGACAACTGGCCACTGTTTCTCGCAATGTTTCAATTGCTTGCTGTAAACTCATTTCGTTTACCGTACTGTCTTTATAAATTGCTTTTACTTTTTCATCAGACAAGCCACTTTCTTCTAATGCCACTTTGCTAGTGGTCACAGTACTTAACTGATTATGAGCCAATTGTTCATAGCTTTGTGCAGCTACTGTATGGAAACGCTCAAATATTTTTAACGGTTGAGGATAGTGTTGAAATGCGCCTCGATAAAAAACACCCGCAACCGGATCCAATTCTTCGAGCAACTTAAGGTGTGTTATAGTAGGGCAAGTGGTCAACAACGCTTTTAATTTGGCAAAACGCCGATATAATCCACTGATCATCTCTTGATGAAAAGGAATTTGTAAGACCACAGGGCAATCTTTTTTCAACCTTTTCAACTTACCAAACCGCCATACCTCAGACCATCTTTCAACACCTCGCTCAAATAATTGTTTACGTGTCACTTCGTTAAACAATGTCAGTATAGCGACTTCATACTGCTTTAATATGCTGCTCTCTAACCATTGCTGTAAAAAAGATTGTTCATGCCTTTGTTGATTGTCTTCTAGTTTGATAGATAAAATACGCGCTCTAACTGCCGAATCAATTGGTTGTCGCATCTGATCAAAACAAAATAAGACACTTTTCATTTGTAATTCGACTTCACCTACTGTGGCTTTGTCTGTTGATAGCGTTGCTGTTTGGATAAAAGCATGATCATTATCTATCCCAACCAGTCGGTAACACGGATCACCTGTTATGTTTTCTGAACCATCTAAGATTTTTATTAATTGAAAATTATCAGGTTTACCATCTTCTGGATTGAGTAACATGGCAAGGATAATTTGTTCAGATAGATAACGTGGATGTAAAGAGTGCAGCATCTTGCTGGCCTTAACCACGTCTGCTTGATGTTTCCCAAGCGCAGGAGCAGATGCGTTTTGTGTTAATGTGTTTAGCACTGTTTGCAAGTTCTCTCCCAGCACTGTCTGAGACGTTAATGCTGGGTAGGGAGCTTTATGTGTATCCAGTGCCAATAATTCATGCGGTGCAGTATGATATCCGAATAGCATATCACTGAATGTTGTCACAGCCATTTCTACCCCTGGCATTTCTGGGTAGAGCTTGAAGTACCAATCAACAGCACAGGGAATTAAAGCGCTATTTGATTTAGAGGTCGCTTTGTCTATATTGGTTTTAATACGTTTGACAACACGTCTGCCGTAAGCACTGGTATCGTTTTCAGCACTCGTATGTGTCGCTGATGGTTTTTTTATCTCTTTTGCTAGTTGTATCTGGGCTGCTTTAAATAACACAGTTTCTTTGGTTGCAATGCCATTAACTGGTATGGCTTTTTTGTTAGATCTGGCTGTCGATTGTTGCCAAATGCGTTGACTGAGTTTCCATTGTAATCCTAAATTGCGCTCACTGAGTAAGCCAAGTAACGCCACATGACGTTGCACCGTTTGCCTAGGCCATTTGTTGATAAACGCCATGATTTTATCGGGATTAGCATGGATACCTGCACCGCGTTCGATTAACGCAATAAACCAATCAATCTTTAATGGATAAGCACTGAGCTTACAGACTTTATCTAATATCGTTTCATGTTTATAGCTATCTTTTGCTTCAAGATGAGCACCGTGTGTAATAAACTTGTCCAATAACGTTAACATCATTTGCCTTTTCTGCGCTGACATCACAGACAGATCAATGGCTTGATTAACACATTGCTGTAACGGGGTATAACCTTGGCTGTTATACTCATTAATCAACTGTTTGCCTTGTGAAAATAACACAGCCGTCATTAAGTTCACTTGTTCATACGATGTGTAATAATCTCCTTGGGCAACTGATGTGCAAAATAAATCAAGATAGTTGTCAACCTGTTGGCAATAGCTATCATCCCCTGCTAACTTTAATATGGCACTTGGTAGTTGATCTAGTTGCGCGCCCAGTTTCAATAGTTGATATACAATTAATGGTCTTGCTGTTTGAATAGCGTGCTTCAAGCCATGTTGTAATGCCAACGTTATAGCATCGGTGTCTTTTGAGGTTTGAGTTTGCTTTATCCAACTACTTTTGATGAGTTGTGGCAACAGTGCCAATGAGGAAAGATATACCCATCGCTCACTGCTAGTCATGGTATGCCATTGCAGATCCAGTAAAATATCATCGTATAAAAAATGTTGTGCCAATATACGCTTTTGCCCTTGTTGAGAGTGTGCTTGAGCAGACTTAACATAATAGCTGCTACTATTTGGAGTTATTCTGCGTTGAAATAATAAATCACCTTGTCTATTTCTTGCCTGCTCATCTTCTGCTACCAAAGGACGTCCTTGGTGTATCTCATCACATGTTATTTTTTTCAAACGCGCTTCATATAGAAACGATACAGCCGGGTATAAATAGTTTGTTAGCCCTAACAGGGTAGTCTTCGGGGTATTTTCGATGTGCTTTTGTAAGGTTTGCCATCTGTCCAGTATAAAGTCTATGACATGTTGATCGAGACTGACTGGGAAATCGATGCTTGTTTGTTGTTTATTCAGTGACATTGATACAGCAGATTGACTCATCCAGTGAGTGAAATGGATATCACGTCTTGCGACGATACTTAACCACGTTAACCATTGTTGTTTGGCAGGCATGGCAAGAAAGTTTTCTCTTACACGGGCCGATAACACACATTCCCTCAATTCAGGAATACTCAATAAAATATTTTTAATGTGTCGTAGAATAAAGTTTTCACCACGTTTTTCAAAAGGCATTGTTAACCCCAAATCGTTATCAATCGAGACTAAGCGACATCGATACAGATTAGATGTTGAGGACTGTTTGGTAGCGGTGTGAGATGGTTGATGTTTACCTCTATTACTGCCAATCTTTATTTGAGTGGGTGTGTGATACGTTAACGTCAACATGAAATTATCTGACTTAGCATCAGTCGGCAAACACAGTAATTGCCCTAACCACAATGCACTGAGTGCAGCTTGGTCTAAATATTTCTTGGTAAGCAATAATCGACTTTCTTGTATCGCACGTTCGGTTGGCGATAATCCCTTAAATGAAGGTAAGCTTGGAAATAGGTTATGAACATAATGAAAAGTTTTAATATGATCAACAAGTAAGCTAACCGGATGACCTAAGCTGATCAGTGTTGGATGTTGTTTCAATATGCCGAGCAAATTCAAAAATGGATTCGCATTGTCACCTGACTTTTCATGCACTTTCTTTTCATGGTTTTCAAGATAGCTTTCCACCCAATCCTTTACTATTCCATAACAATTCAGTGTTTGTTGATAAAGTTGACTATTAGTTTCTTCTATTTCTTTAACAGAATGCTTGTCATTTTTAGCTAACGCTTTATCAGTTTGGTAAAGCCCTTTTAATAATACGTCTACCAAATGTTGCTTTGTTGTATTGTATTGTGCTGATGTTGGGTAATTTACCCACTGTTGAAATGTTTGATAGGCTTGTATCAATTGAGGATAGTGTTCATTAATATATTTTTCTACTTCCACATGGTCGATTGTTTTGCTATCCACACCAAACTGTTGCCATCGTTCTGTAGCTGTTTCTAAACGAGTGGCTTTACCAGGTAACAGTTGGCTAATACTGCGATTCTCCATCAATATTGGATTGTCTTTTAGCACCAACAATAACACCATAAAACTGTTTATATCATTCGCTCCAGCTATATCTTCTTCCATAAAATAGTCGTTGACCCACTCAACAAGAATCACTTCTGGCAGATTACCTTGTTGTAAATCCTTTAACTCAAGCAAACGTTTATGTTGCTGTGCATCATCAAACAGTTGATGGGCTTCATATATAGTGACAAATGTATTATACAGTTCCTGAATCAATGACTGTTGATGTTGTTGAAAGCTAGCCGTATTTGCTGGATTGTTGCGATGACGTTTAAAATTCTGAAAAGCGTGATAAAGCGTAGGAAAATCACTCTGAATAACTCTCGTGGTTTCAGGAAATCCATGTTCAGCATCGTGTGCAAAATCAGATAAAATATTACCGTCACCAGCAATTTTTCTCCAACATGTAAGCGCTCCATCTATTCGGGTTACACTGTCAGGTAATAACTCCTTAATACTTTTCCCACAAAGTTGTGGATTAGCGTGCATTATATAAAGCAATACCATAAAGGTATTGATGGTATCGTTAGGGAAATTAGTATCTTTCTTGTTAAAATAGAGTTCAATCCATTCATCAAATTTATTGCGTAAGACACCACGTGTTTTGTCACATTGATCGTCTATCGTGCTTAGCGATACCTCTACTTGTTTGAGTTGATGCAAATCATCGCCATCATCAAGTATGTTAGGGACATTACTGGCTTTGACTATTTCTTGAAATGCACTGTAGAGCTCTCTAACCAAATTTAATTTTTTAATCCTATATTGAGATGCATTTTCATGTGCAGATAATGCTTGCTTACCTTGTTGGTGTTGACAAAACGCTTGATAAGCACCAAGTAAATCTGGGAAGGCTTCCTGTACCGATTTGATACTGTCTTTAAACCCTTGGTGTGCATCGTCAACAATGTTAGCAAGTGGTTGTGAACCAATTTGCTTACCCCAAATGTTTAAGCCATCTTGTAAAAAAAGATAATCTCGTAATAAGATACCGTCGATAGTTAATCCCGCTTGGAGGAACCTAGGAACAAAAGCACCTTGCTTACTCTCTATGGGGACTTTCTGTATATCTAATAGCATTGTCGGAGCAGCTACTAACTGTTCTCCCGCAATCAGTTGTAATAATGAGCCAATCGCATATTCTTTCCCTGGACTGATATCAGGGTCATCTGGGGTTGATTCTCGTTGCTGAGGTTTATAATGTATCCCTTTTGCTGAGCATACTGCATGTTGCCCCGTCTCGTTGGATTTTTCTAATTCACCGTATTGATTGATACATAACAATTTTCTAGCAATAGGCGCAGGTAACAGATAACGATTACCGCCCAATATGGCAACATTGACTAAATCTGCATAGGCTACCACTGCCTGTTGATACTGTTCGTGTGTGTTAGGATTGCTTGCAAGTCTCACAAATGTTTGTTGTTCTGCTTTATAACTATCTGTCAATGCATGCAATATATGAAGCGCTCGATTTTTTGAACGCCAGTGGGTTGTCGGAGCGTGAACATAAATCAGTGCACGTTCTAATGTTGCTATTGCCGTTGCTAATGCTGCCTCTATGGGTGATGCCTGACGAGCTAACTGATTAGGCGGTAAGCAATTTTCTCGTATTGCGTTGATATGCTGTTGAAACTCACCATGACTGCCATCATCAGAGAGAATCTCATCACGTATCAGCGATAATTCTGCTAATTGTTCACTCACCGTATCTCGTTGTAGACCCTGTTTATCTTCCGCCAAATGGTGAAAACGTTGGCGTAAGGTTTGTTGTCCCGCTCCCATCAATTCCGTTAAATGCTGTTCTACGAGTTGTAACTCTTCTATTTCGGATGTGGCGTTTTGGTTTTGCAAAGTTTGGCGTGAATTGGTTGCTGTTGGTAGCACATCATGCTTAATGTCACGTAGCTTGTGTTTTGAGTTATCACTCTTTTGCTTTACATTTGCTGATGGCGGCGGCAATGTGCGTTTTGCATGATCGATCGATTGCTGCATTACATCTATTGTTCCACCATTTCTGAGAAAACCAGCTACCCTAGTGTGTATTTCCTCGTCCCTATTATCTTTTGTATCGATTGCCAAATGCCAAAGCAACCCATCAATATCTTTAGCTCGTGAGTCTGAACTGGGAAGCCCTGCATATATGGCTTCAAGCTCACCCCGGTGTTGATGTAACATCCTGACTATCTGTTCTATAGCGTGTGGATTTACTTGCTCGGTTGTCGTAGAAACGTTGCTTTTTTTCATTGCTTACTAACTCCCATGGCAATCGCACTGAAAAAACTATTTTTAATGCTCTTTATTCCCTCTGTCCGTCATCCCGCGGCTTGACCGCGGGATCCAGAGAGTTGTGTCTATTACTTTGATGTTCATACTATTTTTCTATTCCTCAGTGTTGTTCTCTGGATCCCGCGGTCAAGCCGCGGGATGACGGACAAAGGGAAAGCAAGGTTTCGCTCTTCTTAATTAAGTTAAGCAATTGCTATCTTTTTTCTAAAATTTTTTCAAATTTCTGCTATATGCTGTATTTTTCAGTGCGATTGCCATGCTATAACTCCTGATTCTTTAGTTCAGTTTTATTTTAATATTGATTAACCTTGATGTTGAGGAGTCGTTGAGCTACTGCTCGTGCTAGAAGAAAAACTCGAGCTTGGTCCACTAGCAGCAGTAACATTTCGTCTAAAAAACCCATGCATTGCTGTTGATCTTGGAATATGCTCATCATCCGCCTTCGGATCAGCTGACCGCTCATGTTGTAATAACGAGCGGATAGTTTGCAACTTGGCTAGTCGTTCTGGATGGTCTTTTAATTTGCCTTTTTCTTCTAAGTAGTTAAGATATTGAAAGGCATCCAGTGGCTTATCAGTACGTTCGATATGCGGATTAGCACCCATATCCATCAGCCAATTAACTAAGCGAGCATTTTGTTTGGTGCACGCAACATGCAATGGCGTATAGTTTCGCCACGCAACCAAGTTGTCACAATGCTTATTAAGATCCGCCCCTTTTTGTACTAACTTAACCAACTCTTTTCTAAGTTCAGGGGTAAACGTATCATCTTCTTCAGTAATTTCTTGAGAACCAGCCCGACCAATGATGTCATGCAATTCTTGAGTAAATTTATCTAAACAACTACGATCAGCTCCCCTGCTGACTAAGTATCGTACCATGCCACCATTTTCTGCATCACTGGCTCTGTATAAAGCTGTCTCACCTTTGTTATCCAGAATATCGATGTCAATTCCCTTACCCAACAACCAGTCACACAGTGCTTCGTTTCCGAACATCACGGCAATATGTAAAGCAGAATAACCATAAAATTCACCACGCAATTGGCAAAGCACATTTAAATCAACACCCTGTTCGAATAGTAAATCGAGTGTTGGTAAATGTATGTGTGCGCTTTGACTAATGAGACTAGCATATAGCGCAGTAGTCATTGATAAAATATTAGGCGGCACGTCATCAGCCAGTGGAATAGAACTGGGTTCGGAAACTCTACCTTGCAACTGAGTAATTTGCTTACCCTGAGCCACTATTCTAGCATTGAGCTTTTCAATTTCGGATAACTTATGTTGATGTTCCTCATGGACTTTACCTCGTAGCATTGCAATATCTTCTTCGTATGCAATCGCTGAACGTAAATCTGCACGACTGCTTGCCTCTGATGGCTGAGCTTGTAATGCAGATGGTGATGCACCTGTCCAACTGATGATTTTGTCAATATTCACTATTTGCTTATCAGCAGGCAACTTTGCTTGCAATCCTACTAAAGAAGAGAGCGTATCCGAGATAAGCTCTAACATTTCCCGCCTGACAGATTCACTCATCAATTTACCTAAATCCGTAGCATTGACTGCCGTTAGCCCAGCTAAGTGTTTCGGGTTTGCAATGTTATGTTTCACTAAACCCTGCCATGCAGGTGTTTTTTGCAGCCAAACGGAGACGGTTGGATCAAGCTTACCAATATCTGTTGCTTGCTCTAACTGTTTGGTATGATAATTTATTAAATCAGCCACGCTTTTTAAATCGATAACTTGTGCTAGAATAGGTACCCATCCTGTATAACTTATCAAGGAATCAATTTGTAATACAATTGCAAACAATAATGCATTGTCGTTTAGCAGATGATAGAGTTTGTCAATGTGAGATATTACTGATGAACCAATTTTTTTCTCTGCCACTAAATAACCAATCGTGTTTTGTTGGTGAAGTGATAAAGGTTTTTTGACAATAGTCAGTGCGCTTTCCTCTTTCTCTTCTTCTTTCTCTTCTTCTTTCTCTTCTTCTTTTTCTTCTTCCTTACTAAGTTCCTTCTCTTTTATTGCTAACTGTGGCTTTCCCTGTTGCAAAAAACGCTGATCTAACAATTCTTCTCGGCGACTTAAACATGTTCCTGTCCAGTATGGTGAGAAATCATTTTCCTTGGCTTTCGGGTCAATGAATGCAAGAAGATGGCTTTGCAGGAGATATTCAACATTTCGCAAATCGTTTAGCACTCTAGCAATTGTATTGCGATTATTATGGATAGCTTGGATAACAGATACCATATTTTTAAGCTGAGCTATCCACTCTGCATGCGTTGTCGCTAGCGCATTAGACATGGTTGACGCTTCTTTAATAAGTATCCCTTCATTTAGTAGTTTTTTACCTAAGAGTTGATTAACAAACGCTTCCATTGTCTCCAGTAGATTATCGCCTTCATGTTGTATTTTTAATGAATCACTGATTGCAATTGCTGCTAAACGTAATAACAATTCACGAACAAGGACAAATCGTGACGTGATTTCGCCTTTTTCAGTATTTTCAGAATTACGGCTACATTTAAGTAATTCACGGTTTAAATAGTCTAAATAAGATTTAAATAAGATATAAGCTGGATGATCAAATTGGACTTCCTGTGCAGGCAATTCAACTAGTTTAGCGCTGTGATATTGTTGATCAAAGCTTTCCATTGTGCTGAGAAATTGTGCCCAAAGCCCTCTACGTTGACGCACTTCACCGGGGGCAGCTGATGATTTAGCGCCGCTGTCATCATCAGCAAGCTTTAATCGTGCTTGCTTCATTGCTTCGCAGTAGCAATCTAAGATGGCGCCTAACTCTTTTGAACGCTCGACTTTACGTGGTTTGATTTTAAATGGTACACCCATGATATAACTCCTTTAACTACAAAAAAACCTAAAAATTATTAAAAAAACGGCTTGTTATTTTATTTGTTAAAAAAGTCTCTGTATTAGGAAAACAATGGAAATAAATTGCTGAAAAAAATGAAACCCAGCATTTAATGACTAGTTTTTTTGTTCGCCATATTAAAAGCTAAGCACATGCACAATAACTCCCTATGTACAACAAATCACTTAGAAATCCATTTATTTTTGAGTTTATTTTTTTGCTCTATAAAGATCTGAGTGGGTAAATCGTAATGACGTGTGTTCTTCTTTTTCCTGATTTTCCTCTCAGCCGTCATCCCGCGGCGATGACTGCGGGATCCAGAGAATAGAACAGATGACTTTAATATCATACTGTTTTTCTAGTACTGAGTTTTGTTCCCTGGATCCCGCGATCAAGTCGCGGGATGACGGTCGCGCGGGTCTTTATAGAACCATTCTTTGTATTATCGATACGAGTTATTAAATAAGACTATCAAATTCGATTTGGTGTAGCAAGTGGCTGTTAGTAATATTTTTTTAATGTGTCAATGTCTATATTCTTTGCCACAGAGGCATAAAGAAAAAGTGTTGGGTTATACTTTGACTACTATATCAATGTATTGACATATTGAGAGTTGACTTATTTAGTATATCATTTCGTCTATTGGACTATGTCGATCATAACAAGCCAATGCTTGTCTTTAGTAAAATGATAATCTGTTAAAAAAATAAAGACGGATCTATTTTAAAACGCTTACTAAGTGCTGCTATATGTTCTCTGGTAAGATTACGTTCATGATTTAATATCTTTGATACTAACGATTTGCTGCCTATTTCTGGGAAATCTGCAACGCCTAATTTGTACTGTTCCATAAGAATACGCAAAATTGCTTCACTAGTATCTAGCGTTTTAATACGTTTATTAAAACGCGTAAATTCTGGACTCGATTCTTCCCATTTATCAATACTAACTGACAATATTTCAATGAGTGCTCGATTATCTTCGTAATCTTCTACCAGGGCATCCATCAACTTTAATGCCTGTTCATATTCATCTTGAGTACTGATACGAACCAAAAAACCAGCTTGATCAAAAAGCGCATGTGCTTTTTTCTTAATGGCTGAGATGCGCATAATATTAACCCTCTCTTATATATCTCTTACAAAGTTTATCGTATTCTGAGTGTGAAACGAAGCAAACTTTTTAAAAAACGTACTAATCGATTACGACCCCTGCAACCACGACACGACATCATAACACTCAATCTGTTTTACAGTTGCTCGGGTGACTAACCTGGCTTGATGTTGTGTCATGTTGGGTAATAACCAATAATGCCAACTGGATGCATCGTGTGCTGTGATCACATTGGGTGGTTGTCTTGGATCAACACTGACAACAAATTTAGTAAATGCATTGGCTATTCCACTGCCCTGCGCTTTTACCCATGCTTCTTTGCAGGTCCACGTATGTATAAATGCGGCATGTTGTAACGTTTCAGGCAACGCGCACAATGCCCTATATTCATCGAGATGAAAAAATCGTTTGGCTAATGCTAACACAGCTACATCACGAGCGGTTGATTCAACATCGATCCCAACTGGGGTATAGCTAATTGCAATCACACTGTATTGATGTGTATGTGAGATATTAAATTCAATGGTTAATCCATTTGAACCTGTCTCTAACTGCGGTTTACCATGTTGATTATCAGTAAAACATAAGGTGCGTGGTGATTGTTGCACATATTTACTTAATAAATAACGTAACACACCATGGGTAGCCACATAACTATCACGATCAGCTACATTGCGATACTGTTCAGCACGTTGTTGTTCTTCATCTATCAGCATTGAATGCAATGATGATTGCCACTGAGTTAATAGGTTAATCGGAACACACCATACATGAGAAACGGTTGTGGATAATGTAGGAAATGATGTTGGAATTTGCCAAACTAACGACATGATCAGCTTGCTGACTCATGACAGACAGTGCGCATCTGCTTTACCATTTGCTGATGACGAGTCACAATCGCTGCATCCACAGGCTTACTAAGATAACTACCCAGTAACACGCCAATACATCCCATAACAAAACCAGGCAATAAACTGTAAATGCTAAACACACCACCGAAAGATTCACATACATGCCAAATAATCACAGTCATTGCACCACTGATTATGCCGCATACAGCGCCACAACGATTCATCCTCTGCCAAAATAAGGCAAACACAATGACTGGACCTAATGTTGCACCCAATCCTGCCCAACCATAACTGACTAATGTTAACACGCGACTGTGTGGATCAAGACTCATTAATAATGCGACGACAGTTACCAATATTACTAAGAGTCGACTCACCCATACTAACTCTCGATGACCAGCATGTGGTCTAACAAAGCGTCGATATACATCTTCAGCTAAACTACTAGACGATGCTAACAATTGCGCGGCGATCGTACTCATGATTGCTGATAACACCGCCGCTAATAAACACCCTGCAACCCACGGATTAAATAAGGATAATGCAAATTGAATAAATACTTGTTCCGAGTTAATTAACGGATCACTACTAAAATAGGCAATCCCAATAAACCCAGTAAACACGGCACCATACAACGCAATGATCATCCACGTCATGCAAATAAAACGCGCTTTGGGCAATTCATCGGTGGTGGTCACTGCCATAAACCGCGCTAGAATATGTGGCTGCCCCATATACCCTAATCCCCAGGTTAATAACGATATAATACTCATCACCGAGATCCCCGCAAATACATCATGCATTCCAATATGCACTGCATTGATTTTTTCAAATACCATGTGCCAACTGCCCACATGATCCAATGCCACCATAGGCACCATGATTAATGCAATAAACATTAATGATCCTTGAAAAAAGTCAATCCAGTTCACTGCTAAGAAACCACCAATACAGGTATATGACACGATAATCGTCGCACCGATGAATAATGCTTGATGATAATCCCACGACGGGAAAATAGTACCAAATAACAATGCACCACCAACAAATCCAGAAGCTGCATAAATGGTGTAGAAGAATACCACCACAATGGTAGCCACAATCCGTAACAACCCAGTTTTATCAGCAAAACGGTTATCTAAAAACGCTGGGATTGTCATCGCATCCCCTGCCATTTCGGTATACACCCGTAATCTGGCAGCCACCCAACGCCAATTAACCAAGGCACCAATGCTTAATCCTAACGGCATCCACAATTGATTAATCCCATACAAATAAACCGCACCGGGCAAACCCAATAACAACCAACCACTCATATCCGATGCACCAACACCCAGCGCGGCAATCGCACCGCGTAAATGGCGTCCCCCTAACACAAAGTCAGCTAAGGTATTCACCTGTCGACTGGCATAACACCCAATGGCAAAGATGATTACAAAATAAATGACAAATGTTATTAAAACAGGTGGTTGCATCAATTAACCTCGTGATCGCGTGTACGCCGCTGACGTCGACACTGGACAATAAATGTCCATAGCGTATACCCAATAATGGCTGGCATGGGGATGAGGAGTAACAACCAAGTGAAAAATGTAAATGTGAATGTCATGGGCAAAAATAACCTGTTTTTGTAGAAAAAATTACTATTTAAGGCCGCAAATTGGCCATTTCTTCTGTTTTTAGTCCATTTTATGAACTTTTTATCCTAATTTGACTGGCCAATTAATGCAAAATCGTGTTAATATGCGCGCGTTTCTGATTAGCTGCCCTTGCCATATTAGGTAAGCAACGCAGCCTAACAAACTCAGGTAACATAATCTATATAGGCATCCGCCATTGCAATAACCATGGACATAATGATTGTCCAATAGTGTATAGGACATAACAAATGAACATTAGTGACATTCTTCGCAAATTAATGGATGAAGTAAACATTACCGAAGCTGAATTAGCCCGATCGACTAACACGCCACAACCGACATTGCACCGCATCTTATCTGGCGCAACCCGTTCACCACGTGGCAAATCACTGAGTAAAATAGCTAAGTACTTTTCAATCACAATCAACCAACTGATTGGTGAAGATCCGCTACCCAACGATCGATTACCCGGTACCCATAATCCACAAGCCCGCAGTTGGAAATCCATCCCAGTAATGTTACTCAGTGAAGCAATGGCATTTACTCAGTTGCGTGATAAATTGCGTGCTGGACAATGGTCACAGTGGACAACAACGGATGTACACACTAGCGAAGCCACTTTTGGGATTAATGTTAACACTGACAGCTTAAACCCACGCTTCGCCAATGGGACTGTATTAGTGGTTGAACCTGATTTGCCACCAGAAGATCGCGACTTTGTTGTGTTACAAACAACAGGATCACGCACGGTTACCGTCAAACAATTATTAACTGATGGCCAAGATCGTTACTTAAAGCCGCTGAACCCAGAATTTCAAACAGTGATGATGGGTGATGAACACACTATTTTAGGTGTGGTCTTACAAGCACGTACTGATATACGCCGCCGTGAGACAATTGCTGAAGTAGAACCCGCTATCGCTGAATAATGATACAAAGGTCGTCATCCCAGCCAAGCGAAACGCAGTTTCGTGCAGAGGTGAGATCTATCTTTTTTATTTCTTTTAATTGTCGCGCAGCGACTTCAATATTTCGTCAATATAATCACGCAGTATCATCATGTTGCGCAACACGTGCAACGGTGATCCCTTTATTAGTAGACGGATCTCTAAACAACGTTACAACTTGATGCACACCACTGACTTCACTGACTGCCTGTGCAGCTAAATTAGCGTGTTGTTGATTGATCTTACCAAACAAATACACCACACCGTTATCGCTTACCACTTTAATGTGTGCAGCACGCACATCGGCAGTGGATACTAATTTTGATTTGACTTTAGCAGTTAACCACGCATCTTTAGTCTGCGCCCACGGACTAATCGGTTTACCAATAGTCATTTGGTTATACACCCGTTCAACGCCATGCACTGAATATGCATGTTTTTCTGCGATCGCACGCAGTGACTCATTCAATGCTTGCCCAGCTAACAGTACTTCATTGTTATACACAGCAATCACGACTTGAGTATCATCATGTAATACCGGATCTTTATAAATTAAATTACCAATTTGCTGTTGTAATGATTGATCACGAGTTTTCTGCACAACACTGCGATTATCAGCAACTACTGCACCGCCGGTGAGACCACCTGCAACAAATGCACTGGTAGTACAACCACTACTGCTAACACAACCTAACAATATGATGAACCCTATCATGCGACCAACTTGCATCTGCATTACACCATCTCCTCACCAAATAAACTATTATCAATATAATCACATAAACTGTGTAACACTAAAATGTGCACTTCTTGAATGCGTGCCGTCACTGTTGAAGGAACACGAATTTCAACATCGTTTTTAGTCAGCATTGTTGCTAATCCTCCGCCATTTCCACCGCTTAACGCCACCACATGGCATTGACGTTCGTGTGCAGCCTGCACAGCCGCAATAACATTAGCTGAATGCCCACTGGTTGAAATCGCTAACAACACATCGCCCGCGTGAGCCAACCCACGCACTTGTTTGGCAAATACATCATTATAATCATAATCATTGGCAATCGAAGTTAATGTAGAGGTATCGGTTACCAAACTGATTGCCGGCAATGGTGGGCGTTCACGTCGATAACGATTCAATAACTCTGCTGAAAAATGTTGAGCATCGGCGGCCGAGCCACCATTACCGCACGCCATTAACTTGCAGCCATTAGTTAACGCGCGCTGCATTAATTCGCCTGCCTCAACAATATGTTCTGGCAAACGTTCTGCTGCTGCCATCTTTGTTTCAATGCTTTGCGCAAATTCTTGTTGAATGCGCTTAATACTATTACTCATATGATACAAACCTACCACTCATCGTTTAACATAAAGGCGTGTTTTACCCAGTGTGAAACGACAGTATTATTACCTTCTAGGGTAACCACGTCAAATCGTAGTGGCAAATCTTGCAACTGTGGCTGTCGCTGTAGGTAAATCATCGCTGTTTTCAGTAACCGCTGCTGTTTGTGATAGGTCACACTGGCTAAAGCACCGCCAAATCGAGCATGTTTACGGTAACGCACTTCGACAAAGACAATACAGTCATGATCACGCATCACTAAATCAATTTCACCAAAACGTGATTGCACATTGCGTGCTAATAACACCAAACTCTGCTGTTGCAAAAACGTGCAAGCAATCGTTTCCGTGTATTTTCCTAGTAGACGGGTTTTCAATGTGCGCGATGATGGCATGTGAGGTAATTGTAGATAAGATGAATCTACTGCCCACATTAACTGATCTGATTACAAAAGACAATCACAATATCATTTTCGCAGATAACGGCACTGCCCTGCCTTTTTTAATTTGTGCCCACATCAGAGTACGGTAAATATGGCGATCATCGGTTAATGACAAACGCCCGGTATTCACTTCAATTGACATCTGTGGCGACAACGCTAAACGATTTAATTGGGTAATTAACGTATAAGCATCCATCCCTAACCCATACAAACGGGCACGTTGTTGATAGTTGCCAGACCATAATGCACGCAAGCGTTGACGCTGTTGGCGATACTGGGGCTGATTATCCAGTAATAATGGAATATCACAAAATACGATACCATTTAAATCATTATCAGCACGCCGATTTAATTTGCCTGAATAAATATTGGAAATCGCATACACTGGAATACGTTCAGCATAATGAAACTTAAATAGCGGTAACAATTGACGGGCAATGCGCGGTTCGGCTGCAACAAAAATCATATCGACATCTTGACGCCTGCGTGGGATAGTTTTTATCTTTTCTGATAACATTTTTTTCAATGCTTGGTGACGTGCATTACTTTGATCCACATTTAATGCGGCTTTAACTTGATTAGATAATCCTTTCTGATCGTTATAATATAACGATTGCACAACTTCACCACCTTGCGATTGCCATGCTTGATTAAAGGCAGCAATTACCCCTTGTCCCCATGCAGTATCCGGTGCGACTACCAATGCACGACGCTTACCTTGTTGCCACGCTTTATATGCTACTTGAGTAGCTTCATCACGTGGTGACAATCCAAATTGATACAATTGTTCTGGTTGATTACTAAACCAAGAAAATGCGGATGTATTCGCATCATCAATTGTGTTTAATCCAATAGTTGGCACTGTGATCACATTAGCGTCCACCAATGCATGAATGTTTGTTTTTGTTAATGGCCCAATCACAACATCAGCACCCTCTGCTAAAGCACGACGGTATACCGATACCACATTGGCTTGTGGGACGCTATCCGCTGTTTGATCAGAATGGCGTTTAGGTAATGCAGCGGTATCATAAATTTTGATCTGTGGTCGTTTAGTACGATCAGCTACATAATACGTAGTTAAAAAACCATTACGCACTGCATCACCACTACTAGCTAACTTACCGGATAATGGCAATAGTAATGCAATTTGCTTAACTGATGTTGACACCGGTAACTTGGCTTGCTCAGGGACTGTAATATCTGGCACCCACTGATTAGCCGGATGATTGGGATAATCCAACTGCCATGATCGTATCGATGCTAATACCATTTGCGGATCACCATGTTGCTGATCATTCAGTAATAACGCCAATTGCACCCAACCTATCAATTGCGGATCAGTAGACACCGTTGCCAACTGGATTAATACAGACGGTGACAATGTTTGCAACAATCCCCAAATGGCTTGATCATTTTGCGCAATATCAT
Source organism: Gammaproteobacteria bacterium (assembly GCA_965116795.1). GTDB lineage: Bacteria > Pseudomonadota > Gammaproteobacteria > JAJFKG01 > JAJFKG01 > JAJNDI01. Next base: position 1,773,816 of record OZ220716.1, on the reverse strand, counting down.
CGGCATTAGTTAATACACTGGCTAACGCCATGCGTGTTTGAACACTGCGAGCAAGTTGTTCGGCACGCTGATAAGCATCAGCTAATACCCGATAATAATCTCGCACAACCGTCGTTGGCATAGTATTGAGCTGTGGCGCTGGCAATGTTAATTTAGCTAATGCTACACGTGGCTCGCCTAAGTTTAGTATGATCTGCGCTTGTGTGATCCGTTGTGATAATGTGAGATCAGGTGGCAACACACGTGCATTCATCTGTTGTAAGATCAACTCAGCATCTTGATATAGTTGTGCATCTACTAACACACGCGCTGCTCGTAATTGTTCGATTTCACGTGCAGGCGAGGCAGCTTGATCGGCTGATTGTAAATATTCGGTAGCAAGTGAGCGCGCCTGCAATGAAGAGACAGACTCTCGACCAACTGATAATGTATGGCAAGCCGTTAACCAACTACAGACAAATAGGATCACGATTGTCGGTAATAGCTGCAAACGATTGGATAACATGGTAAAACACCCACCCTATTAAGATAACGTATTGTAACGTCACAAGCTGGCAAAAAACAGACAAAAGAAGTCACTACCCAACGGCGTTTTCCTGAATAAGGCCTGAGCAATTAGCAAAAGAGGTTATAAATTGGCTGAAAATGGTACATTGTACATTGTTGCCACCCCTATTGGGCATTTAGGTGATCTCAGTGGGCGTGCCATCAGCATTCTAAATGACGTTGATTATATTGCGGCAGAAGATACGCGCCATAGCCAGCGTTTACTCAATCATTATCAAATTAATACACCACTATTTTCGCTACATGCCCATAATGAACAACAACGTATCGACACCGTATTAACCCGGTTGCAACGCGGCGATCACATTGCATTAATCAGCGATGCGGGCACACCCTTAATTAGTGATCCGGGTTACCCACTCGTGGTGGCATGTCGCCAAGCACACATCGATGTTGTCACCATCCCCGGTCCATGTGCTGCGATTGCAGCACTGAGTATTGCTGGACTTCCCTGCACTCGTTTTAGTTTCGAAGGTTTTTTACCGGCAAAAGCATCGGCTAGACAAACTCAATTAATGTCATTAGTAGATGATACACGCACTTTAATCTTTTATGTATCACCGCATCGTTTATTAGCTGACTTACGCGATATGATTAACACGTTCGGCGGCAACCGTCAGGCTGCACTCGCACGTGAATTAACCAAACAATTTGAAACGGTGTTAACGGGTCATTTAAGTGATCTTGAACAAGGTATTCTAAGTGATCTGAATCAACAACGTGGCGAAATGGTATTAATCGTCGCAGGCGCTGATCCGAAGCAAGCTACCGATGACGATGAATTAACCCGCATACTCGCTATTTTGTTAGCAGACTGCTCACTAAAACAAGCAGTAAGCCTAGCAGTTAATATCACTGGCCACAGTAAAAATAAAATATATGCAATGGCACTTGCGCTACAAAAATCATGAACGCCTGCTTTGCAATAATTGGTCATTTTTGTGACGGATATCATGAATCATCAATGACAATAGGCAATGGAAATAGCATAATGGCCCATTGTATATAAACTCAAAAACAACTGCAAAATACAACTTATTGAAAGAGAGTAATGTTATGGCAAATAGTGCAAGCAATTCGATCATCGTACGTTTAGAGTTAGCCAATCGTACCAATTCACTATCACAGGTAACCCAAGCGATCAGTGATGCTAATGCCACAGTGGGTGCGATTGATTTAATTAAGCCAGGACGCAATGCCAATGTACGTGATTTCACGATCTTTACTAATGGTGAAGAACACACGCAACAAATCATTGCACAATTAAAATCAATGCCAGATGTGACATTTTTAACAATGTCAGATCGCACCTTCTTAATGCACATCGGTGGCAAAATTGAAGTAAATAGTAAAACCCCGATCAAAAATCGTGATGATCTATCGATGGCGTACACCCCGGGTGTGGCTAGAGTATGTATGGCCATTCATCATGATCAAGACAAAGCCTTTAAATTAACGATTAAACGCAACACCGTTGCCATCGTCTCCGATGGAACTGCCGTATTAGGGTTAGGTGATATCGGCCCGAAAGCAGCAATGCCAGTGATGGAAGGCAAAGCCATGCTATTTAAAGGCTTTGCCGGTGTCGATGCATTTCCTATTTGTTTAGACACCAAAGATACCGATGCGATTGTTGATACCGTCAAACGGATCGCACCTGGCTTTGGTGGCATCAATTTAGAAGATATTTCAGCGCCGCGCTGTTTTGAAATCGAAGACCGGTTAAAACGCGAATTAGATATCCCTGTATTTCACGATGATCAACACGGCACTGCGGTTGTGTTTACTGCAGCGTTGATCAATGCGTTAAAACTTGTGAAAAAACGCCCTGAAAAGCTGAAAGTAGTGGTCGCTGGCGTTGGTGCTGCCGGTGTTGCTTGTACTAAGATGTTACAAAGTTTAGGCGTTACCAATGTCATTGGCTGTGATCGCAAAGGCGCATTAGTCAAAACCCGTGATGATTTAAACCCAGCTAAACAAGCTTATGCAAACTCAACTAATCCAAAACAACAAAGTGGTGCAATCAGTGATGTAATTAAAGGAGCCGATGTGTTTGTTGGTTTATCCGGTCCTAACGTATTAACGGTTGATGACTTAAAAGCCATGGCGAAAAAACCAATTGTATTTGCTATGTCGAACCCAACACCTGAAATCTTGCCAGAAGAAGCAGCACCCTATGTTGAGATCATGGCTACCGGTCGCAGTGATTATCCCAACCAAATTAACAACGTCTTAGCATTTCCAGGGATTTTTCGTGGCGCATTAAACGTACGTGCAACTGATATTAACGATGTGATGAATTTAGCCGCAGCTCATGCAATTGCAAATGTCATCGATGAACATACCTTAAATCCAGACTACATTATTCCTAGTGTATTCGATACATCCGTTGCAACCAAAGTCGCTGAGGCAGTGATGCAAGCAGCATATGACAGCGGTGTAGCTAAGAAATAATCACTTCCATCGATAAGATATCCGGTCAGTATTCCCCATCCAATAATTTAATATTGGTGACAAACATAATAATAGAAATGCTACCACCAATGCGGCTACCCCTAATTGGGTAAATGCATGGCTGTAATTCGGGTTGGTGACTAACGGCGATGCACTGTGACTGGTACCGGCTGCATAATTAGAAAAGAAACTGGCAAATACGGCAGCAACACCCGTATTTAGCAATAGACTACCCATACACAGACTTTGCCAACGCGCAGGGATCAGCAACCCAACCATCGCATAACCAATCGGGCTAATCAGCAATTCTGCTAACGCTTCTAATACATACGTTGAAAAGACCCAAGAAAATGATACATAGCCATTATTAGCGAAGGCAATTCCAAGTGGCAAAATTAATAAACCAAGCCCACCCAAGGTCATTCCCATGGTAAATTGAATAGGCACTGAAAAACGGCCACTGCCCTGCTCACGCGCACGCATAAAATAACGCGCCAATAAAGGGCCACCAATAAAAATAGTAACCGCATTAATGTTAGACAACCAACCGGGAGCAATCTGCCAACCAAAAAGGTGTAAGTTAACGTTATTTTTGGCGAAAAACATCAAACTCATCGGTGATAATTGGTAAATAATCCAAAACATTTGCGCACATAATAATAAGACTAAAAATGTTAAAAAGCGTTTGCGTTCTTGCTGCTGGTGGCTCATTGCCCCATAAAATAAGACAATGACAATCACTGCACCGGCTAATAAAATAACACCATCACCGATCGCTACATGATGTAATAGAAAATACAATGCTGGCACTAATGCAAGTAATATCGCAATACCAATGGCATTTCTTCGAAACTGAACAGGTTTATGATCACACTGAGATAGGGTGGTTTGTTTGTCACGTAAATAGTTCCACCCAAGTGATAAAACCATAATCGTCACCAGATTAAATAACGATGCAAATAGAAATAACCAGGTGTAATTATCGTGTAATTGAAAATACCCAGATAAGGTAAACCCCATCAGAAAACCAATATTCATTGCACCATAATTCCAGAAAAACGCTGTTTCACGCTTTGAAACATCATCGCTGCTAAATAGCTGTGACAGTAGCATATTGAGGCATGTCACTAAGGTACCAGTGCCAATTAACACACCAGCCAATCCCCAGTAAAACAGTTGCAGACTACCGTCTACTAATGCAATTGTGCCTAATAATTGGAATATTATGCCAAATAACACCATGGCACGATAGCTTAAATAACGTCCGCCAAGGTAACCGGATAATTGATGCAATGCAAAGTTCAGTGCGAAATACACCCCAGCAACTAAATTAGCATCGTGTTCACTAAACCCTAAACGACTATTCATGTATAACACTAGCGATGCAAACAACACGGCAAAACTAATCGTGCTAAACAGTTGCACACTATATAAAAAGCCAAAGCCGTGTGGCATCGACAAAAATGATTTTTTAACGGGTTGCGTTGTCGTCGTCATTGCAATATCTCCTATTGTGCCGCAATAGCCGATATTTATCGTAAGGATAGCGATTACTCAAGTCAAGTCACCTATACTCTTCTCGTTTTAAATTTAGGCTTTGTTGGCTGCGTCTTCTCACAAAAGTCATGTATTTCAATACACTCCTTTTGATTCAAAGACTTGCCGCCTCGCCTAAATTCAAAACGCTTTGAGTATATTACAATACCACTGCAATCAGTGCCATTAGCGCAATTCCTAAACCAAAGTAACACACACTAACCATTGAGGCATCACCAACGTTACTACTTAATGCTTCATCCATAGCAACATATAGGAATGTACCTGCAGCAATCGCACTAAATATCGCTAACATTAATTGCCCCTGTGGCGTGGTGAGATACATATGTAAACCATATCCCATTAACATTCCTAATGGGGTCATCCAGGCAAAGAAAATCACAGCGTACCACAATTGATTTTTGGATAATTGGCAACGACGCATATTAATGAGTAAAGCAAAGCTATCTGCACCTTTGTGTGCAATGATAGCGGTTGCAATGGCAACTGTATTAGCAACACTATCACTAATCCCCAACGCACCACCTAAAATGATAGAGTGAATACACAATACCAATAATAATAAATACGGTTGTAAATGCCGATGAATTTGTGATGAAGTATGTTGACAAATACGCAATGCGGCTTGTCGTAATAAATATAATAACCACACGGTGACAATCGCAATCACAAAGGTATATGGATAAGTGACACGACCTAATGCATCATGTAAACCCTGCTCTGCACTGGGTAACATGTGGATGATTGCTGCACTTAAGAAAATACCACGAGCAAAGGCTTCACCATCGATCAACCAACGGCGTGCATTGGGTTTGTCTCCCAATACAATTGGCCAAGCACCGCCGGCCACACCAACTGCAAAAATGATTAATGCTAAGCTAATCATCATATTGTTTGTCTGCAAAACCTACCGTAAAAAACAGCTCTCGAGATATTATTCTCGCTCAGCATTACGATCATCAAAGTCATTTTCCTGTCGATCACCACGTTCAATATGCAGGTGGGCATTCTCAACGTCATCACGATCAACATCAAGACGACCACTATCATCTTTTAACAAGGCTTGATCAGCATCATCTTCTGGGAGCACACTGACCGATGGTAATGGATCAACTTCATCATCAGGATGATAATTATGCTCGATCACATCTGGCTCAAATTCACCACGTTGTGCATCATATTCAGCATACTGATCACCAGCAACCACTTGCGTAGCTCCTCTGGTTGGATTAATCACTGCTTGCTGCGCTCGCTCAACCGTGGCAGATGATAACTGAGTACCCGAATGATTATCACTGGTATCACACCCGGTTACCAGAATAATTAATGCAATAATAAATACTAATTTATGCCTCATGTTGCGCCCCTCCTATGGCATCATTAAACAACCTAATATAATTCTCTGTCGTCTTTTGTGCAATTAATTCTAAGCTTACCCCACGTAATGTGGCAATATAGTCTGCCACATGATAAACATAAGCCGGCTGATTGGCCTTACCCCGATACGGTACGGGGGCCAAATAGGGTGAATCTGTTTCAATTAATAAACGCTCTAGTGGAATGGTTTTAGCAACAGCTTGCAATTCGGTTGCATTTTTAAAGGTAACAATACCAGAAAACGAAATATAACACCCCATCTCTATTGCTTGTGCTGCCATTTCTTGGGTTTCGGTAAAACAATGCATCACCCCACCAACGCGATCAATACCTTGTTCACGCATGATTGCAATTGTATCTTCACGGGCATTACGCGTATGAATGATCACTGGCTTTTGTAGCGCTATCGCCGCTTGAATATGAGTACGAAACCGATTTTGTTGCCAGGTTAAATCACCTTGTTGACGAAAATAATCTAAACCAGTCTCACCAATGGCTACCACATTGGGATGTTGTGCTAGTTCAACTAATTCATCCACCGTAACTTCATGGGGATCATCTTGTTCATTGGGATGAACACCAACTGATGCGCTCACATTAGCAAATGTATCCGCAATACGTAACATATTCGGCAAATCACGTAAATTAACCGCAACGCATAAGCAATGGTGCACATGGTTAGCACACGCATTAGTTAATACATTTTCCATTTTCCCGTCAAACGCAGTGAGGTCGAGCATATCAAGATGACAATGTGAGTCGACTAATTGTAGCATAGTGGGGTTGTCATTAAATCGTGTCCGTTGGTTTATCACTGTCTAACATACCAGCTAAGGCTAATTCTATTTTTTCACGCACAGTACGTCCCAGTTTACCTTGTAGTTGTACACCAATACCACGTTGACTACTGCCAGATTGTTGCGAAACTACCCAAACTATTTTTGCTTGCAAGCGATGTGGTTCCGATTCATCTAATAACCGTAAGGATAAAAAAATTAAATCACCCAATGCAAACGTGCGCGTGGTTGGAATGAATAACCCACCCCCTGTTACAAATTTCATATAAGCACGATACAATTTTTCTTTATCAGTCAGTTCCAATGACAAAACGGGGGTATCAGCAGCAGGTTGTTTATCCATCATGTATCAACTTATCATGCCTTACATTACTGTTAATTAGCTAGACGATACCACTTCACCAATAAACTTTCCAATAATAATTGCTGATTGGGGTTGGCTGCACTATTCAACATACCACGTGTGTTGGTTAATTGATCAATAAATGTAAATAGCTTACAAATAAAATGAGATACATCGATATCAGGTACTACTAATGTTGACCAACTAGCCGGTAAACACTGCGCATGACCATGTAATTGCCACACTAAACCACAACAGGCACGGATCCACTGTGTGATTAGATCATCGATGGCTTGCGTCATCCAAGTTTGCGCAACCATCACTGGCGAACACTGTTGCTGAAAGACCATTTGCAGCGCCTCTAACCACTGTGTCATTTGTTCAGTTAATTGCGGATCACTAGCGATTGCCAATGCCGTTAATGGTGCTCCATCACTGACAGTTAACCATTGTTGACACTGGGTTAATGACACATCCTGATTGGCTGCTTGTAACGTTTGCTGTAACCACGCACTGCTTTTTTCAAGTGGCGGCACTTGGAATACCACGTGTATACAACGACTGCGTAACGTAGCTGGTAAACTCATCGGTTGTGCAGTGACTAACAACAACACTGTATTGTCTCCTGGCTCTTCTATTATTTTTAATACACTGTTAACCGCTGCTGTTGTTAAACAATCCGCCGGTTCAATCACTACTACGCGAAAACCGGCATGCTGCGGGGTTTGCTGTAACGATTGTAACATTACACGCACTTGATCAATTTTAATTGTGCTGGCGTTTTGTTCTGGGTAAACGTGGTAATAATCAGGATGTGTACCTGCTTGTTGCCAACGACACGCCTGGCAATGCCCGCAGGGTACTGTTTCATCCTGTTGTTCACACAACAATATCGCGGCACAATAGCGAGCTACTCTCTGTTTACCTAAACCCGGTAACCCGCTTAATAATAGGGCATGAGGCATCGTTGCTGTTTGCTTGGCTTGAACCAATTGGGTGAGGTCCATGCCACGCATTGATACAGGGGGCAATATAGTGTGATCAATCTCAATACTCATAACACCTCTGCTAATACCGTTTCAATTGATTGCTGTACCGCTGATAAACTGGCACTGGCATCGATCACGCGAAAGCGTTGTGGTATTTGACGTGCGCGTTCACGATAACACTGATGCACTCTTTCAAAAAACGCAGTATGTTCTTGCTCAATACGGTCCATATCACCCCGAACAGCAACACGTTGTTTACCCACAGCAACCGATGCATCCAACAATAATGTTAAATCAGGCCAACAATCACCGTGTAACCATTGTGCTAAATACTCAATGACATCTGTAGATAATTCCCTGCCTGCGCCTTGATAAGCAAATGTTGCATCGGTAAACCGATCACAAACAACCACTTTACCCTGTTGCAATGCTGGCTGGATAACCATTTCTAAATGTTGTGCACGTGCAGCAAAGGCTAACAATAATTCGGTATTAGCAGTTACTACTTCTGCTTGAGGTTGTAGGATCACATCACGGATCTGTTCTGCAACCGGTGTCCCACCAGGTTCACGTGTCACAATATAAGAACGTTGTTGTGCGTCTAAATAACGGGTAATCGATTCAATCGCGGTTGATTTACCAACCCCTTCGCCCCCTTCCAATGTTAAGAAAAATCCAGATGCAACAGTGTCATTCATGATGATGGGCCTTGCGCTTGAGTTGAGTTAAGCTGATAGGTTACCACAGCTTGGCGATGCGCTTTAAGTGTTTTTGAAAAATGATGCGATCCATCACCTTTGGCAACATAGTAATAATAATCCGTTTGTGCCGGATGTAATGCTGCATCCAGTGCATCAGCGCTGACTAATGCAATCGGCGTTGGTGGCAAACCTCTATGCAAGTAGGTATTATACGCCGTTTTCTGGCGTAGATCGGCACGTGTTAGTTTGACTTTGGGTTGCACTAATTGACGATTAATACCGTATAACACAGCCGCATCAATTTGCAACGGCATACGATCGCGCAATCGATTCAACATCACACTGGCAATCAAACGCCTTTCATCTGCAATGCTAGCTTCCTTTTCAATTAATGATGCCAAGATTAAGGCATAATATGGGGTTGGATATGGCAAATTAGTATCACGAGTTTGCCAAGCATCAGCTAACTGTTGTTGCATGCGTTGATAAGCCCGTTGCAAAAACTCATAGGCAGTGGTTCCCTTTGGAAACGCATAAGTATCTGGATAAAACAACCCTTCAAGGCTTGAGTGCGATACTGAAAATTCGGTGCTAATCGTTTTGAGTAATTGTTCTGTTGAATCGGTATGGGTTAAATTGGGATTTGCCCTCACTGCATTGAGTAATTCTGTTATTGTCCAGCCCTCAACAAGCGTTAACAAATGCTGCAGTACATCGCCTTGGGTCAATTGATCTAATACCATTGTAGGTGTTGCTTGATACGATAAAGCATACTCTCCCGCTTGTAAATCATGGGTTCGATTAGTAAAGCATGCATACAACACAAAATAATTTGGATGGGTTAAATAACCACGTTGTTGTAACTGTTGTGCAACCTGCGACATACTCATGCCAGGTAATAATTCAATGAGTACCGTTTCATCATTGTTAGTTGTCATTGTTGTTGGCGTTAATAACGGTGTGTGCAGGAAATAGGTAAAACGTATGATATGTGACAATACAAAGCCGATTAAGATAAGTCCAATGCCAAGCAACACGTATCCCAAGAAGACTGTTAACTTTCGCATTAAGTACCCTCAACTAATGGACAAAAACTATAAGGCGCCACCCATGATTGACAGTGACGCACTACATCAGGAACTGGGTAACACTGTGGTACAGGCGTCTCAATGCGTGTTACCGGCCACACACCAATTAATGCATTCGTCATGAATATGGCATCCGCATCGCGTAAATCCTGCGGTGTAATCGTTGTTTCAGTCACAGTGTAATGATGTGTGCGTAAACAGGCTAACACATGGGTACGCATCACCCCACGCACGCCACTGTGATCGAGTAATGGGGTATAACAACATCCTGCTTTGATCATAAATACATTACTCTTCACACCGCTGACTACATTGCCTTGCCAATCACAACACCACCCTTCTTGTGCAGCGGGATATTCTTTGGCTAAAGTCGCTGCTGCTAACACATTCTCCAAACGATTAAGGTGTTTGATCCCGGCTAAGATAGGCTGCATGGTTAATGGGTATGCCAATGGTGCCAAACTGATCCCGGTTTGCCAATGGGTAAGTGGCCAATTCGGCCGTGGGTAAACACTGATGATCTGCTGTGCAGGTTTGCCAGTTTGAGGGAGATAACCACGACGATGGGCTGCACATTCATCACGAATAAAGGTAACTTTAATCACGCCATCTGGTTGATGTTGTGCAGCAGCACAGACATCTTGATAACACTGTTGCTCGTCGGGAATCGTAAAACACAATGCATCAGCAGCCTGTTGCAGGCGCGCCCAATGATACTGCCACAATTGCACTTTGGCATTCAGTACAGCGATTGTGGTAAATACCCCATCACCGTATGCTAAACCACGATTGGGTAATGTAATGTGATCAGCAGGTTCGCCGTTAATAAACGTTAGCATTGATTTGTTCTAATGACATGACTTTATAAAACTAATCAGACTTTTTTAAAAATCAAAGTACCGTTAGTTCCACCAAAACCAAACGAATTATTTAAACTAATGTCGATCGGTCGTTGTTGTGCAGTATGTGCTACAAAATTTAAATCACATTCGTCGTCTGGATCATCTAAATTACGCGTTGGTGGTGCAACATTGTCACGCAATGCCAACACACTACAAATCGATTCCACTGCACCAGCTGCACCTAACAAATGTCCGAACATGGATTTGGTTGAACTAATTGCTAATTGATACGCATGATCACCAAAGGCTTGTTTGATTGCAAGACATTCATTGATATCACCCACTGGGGTTGAGGTGCCATGTGCATTGATATAATCAATATCAGTTGGATTGAGTTTGGCATCTTGCAATGCATGTTGTACCGATGTAACTGGACCCTCAGTATTAGGCGACGTAATATGATGCGCATCTGAACTCATACCAAACCCAACGAGCTCAGCATAAATCGTCGCACCGCGTGCTTTGGCGTGTTCATATTCTTCTAACACCATTACCCCAGCACCTTCACCGAGAACAAATCCATCACGACCTTTATCCCACGGCCGACAGGCTTTATCCGGTTCATCATTACGCGTAGATAATGCTTGCATTGAACCGAATCCACATAAACCCAATACACAGGTTGCCATCTCGGTACCACCGGCCACCATGGCATCGGCATCACCGTAGGCAATGGTACGCGCTGCATAACCAATGTTGTGAGTACCCGTAGTACACGCAGTTACAATTGAAATAGACGGCCCTTTAAAACCATATTTAATTGATACATGGCCGGGCGCTAAATTGATAATCACACCTGGAATAAAAAATGGGGAAACTTTACGTGGGCCTGCATTGAGAAATTGCGAATAATTCTTTTCCATGAAGGCCAAACCACCGACACCGGAACCAATCGCTACACCAATGCGCTCACCTTGCTCATCACTGACGTCATCAAGCCCGGCATCGTGTACCGCCTGTGTCGCTGCAGCAATCGCATATTGAATAAACACATCATTACGGCGCGCTTCTTTTACTGACAAATAGGGTGCTGGATCAAATTGCTTAACGGTGGCCGCTATCTTGGAAACGTAATTGGTTGTATCCATATGATCAACACGGGTAATCCCATTTTTACCTTCAAGTACTGCTTGCCACGTTTCGTCAACGTTTAATCCAAGCGGGTTAACCGTTCCCATACCGGTAATAACAACGCGTCGTTTAGTCGAAATGCTACTACTCAAGATACTACCCTCTTATACATAAGCCACATCGTTAGTTAACCCAACGATATCATGCTTAGCCAAGGTGTTCTGAAATGTGCTTGATTGCATCACCCACTGTTTGGATTTTTTCAGCTTGATCATCTTCAATATTCAATTCAAACTCATCTTCAAATGCCATGAGTAATTCAACGGTATCCAATGAATCAGCACCTAAATCGTCAATGAAATGTGATTCTTTGGTAATTTTCTCTTGTGGTAAGTCTAACTGTTCTGCAACAACTTTCATTACCCGCTCTTCTACTGTACTCATTGATATATATTCCCCTCTTTCGATCAATTTGAAAAGTACCCTGCTATATCCACTACAGCACGGAAGCATAAGTCTATTGAAAAAATGAGAAGTTGCAAGTATCAATTTTATTATTTGCTACTAACCACGCATGTTTTTGTTCAAAAACATCCCTGCTGTGGCTGATGGTGGTCAATGATGATAGCAATGCCTACAGAAAACCCCATTGACAAACCAATCACACCATGTGTAATCCACCATTAACGTGCAACGTTTCTCCGGTAATATATCCCGCTTGTTCCGATGTTAAAAACGCAACGGCCGCCGCAATATCTTCTGGTTGACCAAAACGACCTACAGCAATCTGTTTATTAACATAATCACGATGTTCATCACTGATGTCACTTGTCATGTCGGTTTCAATAAAACCCGGTGCAACCACATTAGCGGTTACACTGCGTACACCGACTTCGCGTGCTAATGATTTACTAAATCCGATCACGCCGGCTTTCGCTGCTGCATAATTGGCTTGACCAACATTACCCATTACGCCAGACACAGAACTAATAGTAACAATTCGTCCCCAACGTTGTTTAATCATCCCCTTTAAACACGCACGTGTTGTGCGATACACGCCGCTTAAGTTGGTATCGATAATCGCTTGCCACTCTTCATCTTTCATGCGCAACATAATATTATCTCGGGTAATTCCAGCATTATTAACTAATATTGCCGGCGCACCCACCTCATCATTGATGTGGGTTAATGCGTTATCAATGCTGTTCTGATCGGTAACATTCATCACCATGCCACGTCCACCCATGGCTTGCAGTGCTGTGTTAATCCCATCAGCACCTTTGTCACTGGTTGCAGTACCAACGACAATGTGTCCAGCTTGGGCTAACGCTAATGCAATCGCACGCCCAATGCCGCGACTGGCACCGGTAACTAACGCGACGCGTTGTTGTTGTTCCTGACTCATTATCACTCCTCCTATTGTGCAGTTGTGTGTAGCGTATCAATAACTGTTGTGATCGATGGGTATTTATCTAAAGCAATCGGTTGGATGTCTTTGGTGATCCGTTTCACCAAACCGCTTAACACATTGCCTGGGCCACATTCAATTGTGGTGTTAATGCCTGACTGCGCCATGCAATCGATGGTATCTACCCAACGCACTGGATTAGCTAACTGACGCACTAATGCATCACGAATCGCATCGGGATCAGTAGACATTGCCACATCAACATTATTAATCACTGGGATCTGCGGTGGTACTAATGTTACATTAGCTAAATACTCTTGTAGTGCCTCTGCAGCAGGTAACATTAATTCACAATGCGATGGCACACTCATCGGTAAGCGTTTGGCTAACTTAGCACCCGCTGGTTTTGCAGCAGCAACCACTGCATCTACTGCAGCAACGTGTCCAGCCACGACTACTTGACCATGCGCATTATCATTTGCTGGTGTCACTTGACCATCAGTTTGGTTGGAACATTCACGACATAATTCATCAACACGTTGTTTAGTTAAACCAATGATTGCTGCCATGGCACCACTACCAGCCGGTGCAGCCTCTTGCATTAAGCGTCCACGTTCTGCCACCAATGCGACAGCTTGATCAAATGCTAACGTTTGCGCACACACTAATGCGGTATATTCTCCTAAACTATGCCCAGCTAATAACGTTGGCATTAACCCTGATTGGGTTTCGGTAACGTGTTGCCATACACGCCATAATGCAACCCCAGCAGTGAGCAATGCCGGTTGAGTGACAATTGTTTGATTTAATTCATCAGCCGTGCCCTGTTGTACTAATTGCCATAGATCATAACCGAGTACCATCGATGCTTGCGCAAACGTTTGTTCGATGATGGGATAATTGGCTGCATGCTCAGCTAGCATACCAATCGATTGGGAACCTTGGCCGGGAAAGATAAATGCTATGGTATTTGTCATTTATAATAACTCCTACTACTGGACTGCCACTTAAAAGGATCCAGTCTTTCCATCTTTCTAAATTTTTGGAGACTGGATTCTGGATCCTTGACTACTCAAGGACAAGCTCGCCTGTTCCACAGGCTCTCCAGAATGACGACGGTCATAACCGCACAACCGCGCCACCCCAGGCAAACCCAGCGCCAAATGATTCTAATAGTAATGTGTCGCCCGTTTTAATTCGGCCATCACTGATCCCACGATGTAACGCTAATGGAATGGACGCAGCCGACGTATTGCCTTGCTCGGCAATGGTTAAAATCACTTTTTCTAATGGTAATCGTAATTTAGTCGCACAGGCTTGAATGATACGAATATTGGCTTGATGCGGCACCAACCAATCTAATTGCGATGATGGCAAGTTCGCCATTGCCATTGTTTGATCCACTAATTGACTTAATGTTTTGACTGCCAATTTAAATACATCGCCACCGCGCATTCTAATGTAGCCCAAGTTAGCCGTTAACACGGCATCACGATTTTCGGTATACAATAAATCGGTATATTGTCCATCTGCACCGATTTGACTGGCGAGCACACCACCTTGGGTATCTGCACGTAATACTGCCGCACCGGCACCATCACCAAATAAAATACACGTACTGCGATCGTGCCAATCTAACAAGCGTGACATGGTTTCACTGCCAATCACTAATGCATGCTTGGCTTGTCCAGCACGAATACTTTGATCTGCGATATGTAATGCATAACTAAACCCAGCACAGGCTGCATTGACATCAAATGCTGGACATGCAGGAATGCCTAAACGACGTTGAATAAAACACGCGGTGCTTGGGAATAAACGCTCTGGTGTTGACGTAGCCACAACAATTAAATCAATGTCACTGGCAGTCACATTGGCATGGGTTAATGCCTGTTGCGCAGCATGCATCCCCATGGTGGCAACACTTTCATCTTCTGCAGCAATATGACGTTGTTTTATGCCAGTGCGACTGGTGATCCACTCATCACTGGTATCCACCATGTGTTGCAAATCGTGATTAGTTAGAATTTTTGTAGGTAAGTAACCGCCAGTACCAACAATACGCGCGTACCGATTACTCATGCAGGCACATCCTGTTGTTGCAGTAACAATTGAATTTCTTCACTGATGCGCGCAGGTACATCTTTTTGCACTTCGATCATCGCTTCTTTAATCGCATTGGCAAATGCACTTTCGCTGGCACTGCCATGGCTTTTGATCACAATCCCTTGTAACCCAACCAAGCTAGCACCGTTGTAACGTTCCGGATCTAATTTGCGACGCACGTTTTTGATCACGCTTAATGCAGCCAATCCTGCTAATTTAGTGAATAGGTTTTGTTGAAACCCTTCTTTGAGCGAATTTAAAATGACATTCGCCAACCCTTCACTGGCTTTTAAGGCAATATTGCCGACAAAACCATCACACACCACCACATTGGTACTGCCACTGTAAATATTATGGCCTTCAATGTAACCGGTATAATTCACGTACGGTTGTTGCAACAACAACTCGGCAGTTTTCTTAACCAATTCATTACCTTTAATCTCTTCTGTACCAACATTGAGTAAGGCAACAGTTGGTTTATCGATACTATCCACTGCACGTGACAACACCGATCCCATCACTGCAAATTCAACTAATTGTTCTGGTGTCGAATCAACGTTTGCACCCAAATCCAATACGCGCACGCATCGTTCTGGGAATTTGGTGGGTAATGCATGAATTAACGCAGGCCTATCGATATTTGCCAAGGTGCGTAGAATAAATCGGGCTAACACCATCAGTGCTCCGGTATTACCGGCACTAATGCACGCTTGCGCCTTACCCTCTTTAACTAAGTTCAGCGCGATCCCCATTGATGAAGTGTCTTTTTTACTACGTAACGCTTGTACCGGTGACTCATCCATACTGACTTGTTCATCAGTATGCTCGATACACAATCTGTCGTGTTCATTGGTTTTAATAGCCCGTAAGTAACGTCGAATAATCGCAGCATCGCCGACTAACGTAATATGTAAATCGAGATGCTTTTTGGTCATTGCTACCGCGGCAGGCACAGTGACACGTGGACCACGATCACCACCCATAGCATCAATTGCTATTTTCATCATATTGTTTTATCGACTTCCTGTAGTTTAGTTTGCTGCATGAAACACTCTGCTGTCATGCAGCCTACTCCTTACTTATCTTTAATGTTAATGATAAAGAACTAACGCAAGTGGTTTACTCGTCGTCATCAGCAACAGGTTGTTTGTGACTAATGAGTTTACGCCCACGGTAATAACCGTTAGCAGTTACATGGTGACGACGGTGCAATTCACCTGTTGTTTTATCCGTCGCCAACACAGATGCCGTTAATGCATCGTGGGCTCTGCGCATACCCCGCTTTGAACGGGTTTTACGATTTTGTTGCACAGCCATAATTGAATTCTCCTCGATTGTTGCCGCATCGGCTTGTCGCCAAGTCCTTATTTATCTACCGATCTACAATGACTTAGCCTTTCAGAACGGGGCGATTTTAGCGGAGATTGGTTAGCAGTGTCAAAAGTAGGGCCCATTTCTCCCCCATTCTGGCAAGTGTGTGGGGCACGTGAGCTTAAAATGGTAAAGAAACAACCAAAAACACCCTTTTTTGATCAATCTTTTTTTGCTGACATCTCTTTCAATTTCAACTAGTTGTGCCATGATTAAGATTGACTTAAGATACCTTTGCTACAGTAGCGCAACATGGAAAGCGCAGCGATAGCGATGCCTACCAGATGGATTTGACTAGTAGTCAGCTTATTAAACGTAATGAACCGATACGGATATTGAGCTGATGTTATGTAACACACGATACAGAGGAGTAGTGATTATGGGTGGTCAAGATAAGAAAGGTACGCAACAACCGAGTGCGGTTAGAAAAACTAAATTAAACCCATTTAGAGCGGGTGCAATTGAGAAAGAAAAAGCAGATTCTGAAGTATTGCATCGAGCAATGCGTGAAAAACATGCTAAATCGCCTGACGCTGCTTGGGATCCATTAGGTTCATTGATGTCGCCTGAAGAAATATTAGCATATTGTGAAAATACACTGGGCGATGCTGCTGGCACCGTAGTCAGCGTTGTCACTGACACATTGTCATCTAGTGAAGAAGCTGCGCCACAAGCACCTGAGTCACCTGCACGTAAAATGACATCAATAACCGGTGCACACCGATTAAATCCAAAAGCAAACGATTTCAAGCCTATTGCTTCAAACATACAGCGTGAAATGAGCTTTGATAACAATGATTATCAACAAGCATTGACAAAGCGCTTAGCACAAGCCATATCGCTATCAATCAATGCTAAAAGACTGACAGCTGGTCAGTCTGAAATTAGATTTGGTATTGATAACGCCAAATTTAAACACAGTGACAATCAGTACAATCTTCATTTGTATACGCTTGAAGGTATTTGTGAATTGACAACTCAAGGTCAAGAAAAACCAATACTCATGCCCGTGAGTTTGAATTTTCGTGCGAAATACACAGTCACTCCAGGTTGGGCATATGGTGCTACTGTAAACATGCTAGGTGATGCTTCAAACATGCTGGAATATGAAGCCATTGTGTTAGAAACATTAGCAGATACAGAGCAAAAAATTGCTGACATTGCTCCTGATATTTTAACGTTACAACACACTATCCGTAATGTAGATATCGATGGCGACATTCCATTTGCGACTATGCTGGCAAATTCATTTTTAAGTGACGTGATACCACAACTTGCTCACAGCCAACGGGTTACACTAGATATCAGTAAACACCCTTATCAACTAAAACGTGAGCCAGTGTACACTGGTTCTGCACTTGACATAGCACGTGTCAAATATGGTAATCAACTACTCGCCCATGTTGCAGCAGGCAATTATAAACAAGCAAACACTGTCGTCGATAAATTTGTCGACGTCAAAGCAAAAATCAACAATGCTGAACATCAATCAGTTGATGCTGACCAAGCAACTGCTGCTTTGCACACTATTCACACTTCATTACAGCACGTTAAGCAATATCTTTCATCGGTTGCGGAAATGGATTTTGCAAACGCACCTGGTGCCAAGTTAGATACAGAATTTAATGCTGTACTCAATGTTGTCCAGTACATGATGATCACAGGTGATTATGATAGTCAGTTATTAGCTAAAGCAACAGCAAACCTGACTCAACAACACATTGCTATCAAAGACAATGTAAGTGATGATCGCCATGGATTCATACGCGAAGTAGTCGACTCGATGAACACTGCCTTTGCACAGTTAGAAGAATTAAACATAGCAGATGCACAAGAAACATTAACTACTCAAGCTGATGCTATTAAAGCTGCTGCAACAGCAGAACAAGAACGATTAGCTGCAGAAGAAGCAAAACGGGCAGCAGAAATGGCACGTATTGATGCACTTAATCAGGGTAATCAAAAAGCCGGTGAAAAGCAGGAAGCAAAACGGCAGAAGAAAGTAACGCAAACAGCTCAACTAGATGCAATGAAACAAGCTATGCAAGGGGCGTTAGGCTTGAGTTCAAGCAACCCATCATCAGCTAGTGCGTCGGAATCGGAAACTGTTCACAGCGACGTAGAACAACATGACATCGATGCATTGGTTGCAGAATTTGACGAATTGTCAGTGCAACACAGTCCATCACCGGTTAATAGCGATGATGAACTTGCACAGTCTGCATCTGACCCTGAATTAGAAGAAGGTGAAATCTCAGAAGATGATGATAAGCAATTAGAAGCAGCTGCGTCTGCACCAGCTCAAGCGGTTGACCCAGCAGTCAGTGCTGAAATACAAACACTACAAGCAAAAATCGATGTTAGAAAAGAACGTCTGAAGCAATATGGTTTTGTGGATACTCAGCATCTTCCTGAAGAATCTGCAATACATGCAATGATCACGGATGCAATGAAGCAACAGTGTGCACAGTCAGGTGATCAAGGGCAACGATTACAACAGCAGAAAATAGTTTTGCAGGAACTGCGTGATAGCACCGCGCAATTAAAAGATTATCCTATGCTGGTACAACAAGATGGATCGGCGCTTGCGAAATTACAACAAGAATATAATGAGACACTTGATCAAATTGATTATTTATCAAATAAAGTAGGAAATTTTATTACTGATTATGATCATGATTTATTCGAGTTATCTTCTGTTGAACGAGACGACCCATTCTCTCCTGACAGAGTTGAAAAATCTGACTCTGACAATGAAATTGGACATGATCCCGTAATCTCTGTTAGCAAGCAAGATGCTTTAGCAGGTATCGACAAAGTTGATCCTAATATGTTGTCTCAACTTGAGATTGGATTTCGCCCTAATCCTAAAAAATCATCATTGGATGCAGAATTAGTGCAAAAGAAACAAGCACTCATTGCATTAATACAAACCTTTGAAGGTGATAAACACACTGGTCTGCATGCGATGGCGTTGAACCCTGATTTTAATAACATTGCACATCAGGCACAGTCTCGCACTAGCCTCTTTCGTAATGTGTTGAGTCATGGATTGTATTCCTTCTTTGGACAACGTCTACACTTGCACAGCAGAAAAGATAGTAGCTATGCTGGACGTCATGATGACATTCATAACTTTTATAAAACAATAGCAAGTTACGATGGCAATGCTTCAGCAGACGAGCAAATTGGGGCAATTAGTACTGCAATGGCACATTTACAAAACTATGCAAATGAGCTAGAAATAACAAAACTAGACGCAAAAAGCGCTAGCAGTAACGAGTTTATAAAATAGTTATTTCTATTGAGAACTAATAGCTTTCTAAAAGACGAGAAGATGGATTCCACCTGTCCTCCCCCCGGATAATCTTCGATTTCCGGGGTCGTCCACTGGAATGACGAGCATGGGGTTACAATAATACACAGTGGCAAAATCGAGTTCAGCTTATCTCGGCATAGCTGTAAGCAAAACCGGACTAACAACTCCCTTCAATCACATCAGTAAACACTTGCGGCAACTCAGCTTGGTAATGCATACGTTCACCATCATCCAAATCAAATGCAATACGGCTAGCGTGCAATGCTAAACGGTTTAATCCCCGTTTACGAAATGTTGCATTTATTGTTTTATCACCGTACTTGGTATCGCCGATGACGGGATGTTGGTAATGGGCTAAGTGCACACGGATTTGATGGGTACGCCCGGTGATTAATTTAATGTCTAACAAGGTACAGTCATCAGCATAGGTTAATGGCGTGATCTGAGTCACTGCTGTTTTCGCGAAATCACTTTCCAGATCAACACGCACTAACCGTTGATCACCTTGCACATGACGACGCAACGGTACATCGATAGTACAGTTGCCGCGTGACCAACGCCCTGACACTAATGCGTGATAACATTTTTCTACTGTTCCTTCACGTAATTGCCGCTGGAAGAAAGTCAAAAAGTCACGATGACGTGCCACCACTAAACAACCTGATGTCTCTCGATCTAAACGATGGGCTAATTGTAAATACTGATCAGCAAACTCGTGTTGTAAGACATCGATCAACCCGACCTCAACCCCACTACCACGGTGCACTGCCAATCCATCCGGTTTATTGATCACTAAAAAATCCGGATGTTGTTCGATGATCGCCGCACGCACAACAGCCGATAAGTTAGGCAAAATGGTCGGGATCGCAGCTGCTGCTGTCACCCGTAGCGGCGGGATCCTGACAACATCATCACACTGCAATCGATACTCTGCTTTAACGCGCTTTTTATTCACCCTCACCTCACCTTTGCGCACTGCTTTGTACAAACGACTTTTCGGTACGCCCTTTAAACGCGCGCGTAAAAAGTTATCTATACGCTGACCGGCATCGGCAGCTAAGATGGTTATGTTGTAAACAGTCGTCGACATGGTGATTGCCAATCAAGAAGGCCATATATTTGTGATTAATTCCCCTGCCTTATACCACAATTTGTTCAACTATGCTGCTATTTATCGCCTATTTAGACTTTCTTTTTGAAGGGCATACTGGTATATTCGGGCACCAGTGGCTGGCTTAGCCGTAACGGCTACAATAAGCCACTATGTTAAAAAAATAGGCTGATGTGGACAACACTACGCCTGAAAGATTTTTACACTTGTATTAACGAGTACGATCCACTCTCTTAACAGAGAAACAGTGGCAAACGGTCAACAAGACGCGATGATGCGATGACTGTCTGTTATATACAGTGTGATATTGGCGGTATTGAAGAATACCAGAGAAATAGAATTTTGCGTGTTTCCCAATGGATAAGCCAATGGGCTTTTAGTTAAACTTGAGCTAGTCAGTAAATGGCACATACCGTACAAACTATAGGTTATAGACCGTGTTACTAACACGATGCATCACGTTTATTGGCATTGTTATTTGCTATTGCTAGCAATCTATACTCAAAGCGTTTTGAATGTAGGCGAGGCGGCAAGCCTTCGAATCAACAGGAGTGTATTAAAATACATGACTTTTGTGAGAAGGTGTAGTCTTTGAGACCTAAATTTAAAACACGAAGAGTATACATGGGTTAAGCGCGCTACAAACAATTTGGAACAACACAATGAAGCGCATGCTAATTAACGCAACGCAAGCCGACGAGTTGCGCGTTGCTTTGATCAATGGCCAATCCTTATATGAATTGGACATTGAACACGCCGGCAGTGAACAGAAAAAGGCAAATATCTACAAAGGCAAAATCACCCGTGTTGAACCCAGTCTCGGTGCTGCGTTTATTGATTATGGTGCTGATCGCCACGGTTTTCTCCCCTTAAAAGAAATTGCTCCCATTTATCACAGCAAAAAAACAGCTGACTCACGTAATCGTGCCAACATTGCTGACTTGGTCAGTGAAGGCCAAGAATTAATGGTACAAGTAATCAAAGAAGAACGTGGTAATAAAGGGGCAGCCTTATCCACCTTCATTAGCTTAGCCGGCTGTTACTTAGTATTAATGCCGAACAATCCTCGCGCTGGCGGGGTATCGCGTCGCATCGACGGTGAAGACCGCGATCAATTACGTGATATTTTGGCACGATTAGACATCCCGGCTAACACCGGTTTGATCGTGCGCACTGCAGGTGTTGGTAAAAACTTTGAAGAATTGGAATGGGATTTAACAATCTTGCGCAAGCAATGGGATGCCATTCAAAAAGCCCATGAGAAAGACAGCGCACCGTTTTTAATTCATCAAGAAAGTGATGCGGTGATCCGTGCCATTCGCGATCATTTGCGTCATGATGTCAATGAAATTTGGGTGGATGATCACAACATTTGCAAAAAGGTGCGTGATTACATTAAACAAGTACGCCCAGAATATGCCAATCGGGTCCGTCTGTATAAAGAACACGTTCCATTGTTTAACCGTTACCAAATCGAACGCCAAATTGAATCAGCATTCCAACGTGAAGTACGATTACCGTCGGGTGGTGCAATCGTTATCGATCACAGCGAAGCCTTAATTTCGATCGATATCAATTCGGCACGCGCCACTAAAGGTGGCAACATCGAAGAAACTGCATTGCAAACCAACTTAGAAGCCGCTGATGAAATTGCTCGACAATTACGTTTGCGCGACTTGGGTGGTTTGATCGTGGTTGATTTTATCGACATGTTACACACACAAAACCAACGTGCAGTCGAAGCACGCTTGCGTGAAGCGATGCATTATGATCGGGCACGGGTACAAATCGGACGGATTTCGCGTTTTGGTTTATTAGAAATGTCACGCCAACGATTGCGCGCACCATTAGGTGAAGCCAGTCAATTAACCTGCCCTCGCTGTTGTGGACAAGGCACGATCCGCAACGTAGCATCATTGGCGTTATCGATTGTACGCATCATCGAAGAAGAATGCATTAAAAACCGACGTCAACAAGATAAAGAAAAAACTCGTCAAATTCGTGTTCAATTGCCAGTGAATGTGTCTACCTTTTTACTCAATGAAAAACGTGCTGATATTATTCGTATTGAACAACATTACGATATTGATATTCTGATCATTCCTAATCCGCACTTAGAAACACCACATTATCAAATTGCTAAATTGCGTCAGAGTCAATTAAAACGCATTGCAACAACGCAAAGCCACAACATGTTGCATGAAACTGTATGGCTAGAGGATAAAGCTGCGGAACAAGTTAACTTAGCCGATCCGGTTATTGCAGCAGCCGATGCCTATCTTGACTTAAATGCGTTAGAAAAACCGGGTATGTGGCACAAACTAATGAGTCTATTCACTACTATTAAACGCTGGTTTGCTAAGCCTGAACAACCTAAACAACCTGATCAGTCCAATCAACGCACATCATCATCACACAACTCCCGATCGCGAACAACACGACAAACGCCACATCGTCGCCAACCACGCACTGGCGATAGCAATAGACAAAGCAACCATCATCGTAGCAATCGATCACCACAGCGTTCACGCAGACAACGTTCGCATCAACGGGATAGAAATTATCGTAACAATCACACATCAGACCAACACAATACACGGTATTCATCACAACGTTATCGTGATAGTCGTGATCAATCGCAAACTTCAAGTGATGTTTCTGATCAAAAAACCAATTATGCTGACAGCACTATACCATCATCATCGACATCACCATCGACGACAGCAGTTGACCAATATAAACCAATGGATAATCGGGTAACCGCAACAACTACACGTGATGATTACGTCACATCAACAACAACACAAGACGTCGCTTGGGCAGAAGACAATGAGTTATCTGTCGCAGCGCCTTATACCGACATCAATGTCAGTGACTTTGCTAAAGAAGATTGCATGCAAGATAACACAGCAATAACATCGACTAATAATACTAATGGTGATGTCATTACGAATAACAATATCCCGTCGAATACAGAAGACCGTGATCAGCAAACATCATCATCAACAAACAGTATCACACCTGCATCTAATATAACATCTCCTAAGAAACCTGCAGTGGTTGTGGCAACAACAGCCGATAGGCTAACCAATAACGATGATGCTAATAATAAGCAAGCAACGACTGATACGATGACTACTACTACAAACACGATTAATCATCGTAACAGTGATGCTCCATCTGAACAATCTTCAACTGATACAACCTCAACAAAACACGTTGACCCACGACGCTTACGCCGTCAACAACGCACTCGTCGCAATAATTATCGTGGTAAGCGTAATCAGCGTTCACGACGCATGTCTGATAACCAAACGACAAATAACCACAGGACTGATAACACACACACAACTAAACAGCCTGAACACGTTGATAATGCTACTCAACCTAACCTAACATCATTTGATGTGGATCATCATAATCAAGATGATTAACTTGTTCCCTGAATCTGAGGATAAGCTCTCAACTTGATTCAGGATCTAGTGCAAGAACAAGCATTCCCATGGCATAGCTCTGCAAGCAAAGTCGTGCAATAATCCTATACGATGCTATCGAATAATTCCGCTTCGGAATATACGATATTATCGTATACATAAATCGAACGTGGATCCTCCCAATCCCTTAGCCTATGCTTTCTCTACTTTGCTTTTATAAGTATCGTGTAGCTAGAAACTCACTTAGTTAACCAAGCTAATATTAACGATGAAAAATAAAATTGAGATTAACATATATATCTACCATTAACAGGGGCTTATCGGGGAGTTTACATATCAGACTCATCATATCCGACGAGTATATGGCATACAGTAACTTACAGCACTTCCCAAAAATAATGGCCTGTTAAAGCAAGTATTTGCTTTGATAGCAAGGCAAATTCCTCGGAAAAAAACGGAGTCTAGCTATGACTAAATGAGTATTTTTTCTGAGGGGTTTAACGATGCTCTCAAAGCAAAGACGACTCTTTAATAGGCCATTATTTTTGGGAAGTGCTGTAGTAAGACAAAGAGAGTTACGTTAAGAAAGTACAATCGTATTATCGAGGATTGAGGATACTGATTATCGCATTCCCGTCATTCTGGAGAGTTCGCGAAGCGAACGAGTCCAGAATCCAGTCTTTATGAAACTCGAAAAGACGGAAAGATTAGATTCTCGATCCTTAATATTCAAAGCTACTTATTCCACAACTCTGCAAAATAACGGAGAAGAGCTGTCCTCGGACTGAATCCAGGGACGCGGCATTCCACCATAAACATGACGTAGCTGCACACAGCTAGCTAACTCATTACCGGTCGAGACTGACTTAAAAAGTTAAGTTCTTCTTCCTCTTCCTGCTACTACTAGCATCATATCTCGAAACTTTCAGGCGACTTACTTGTATCGTCGCCAGTTGCATTTGGTCCTCTTCCCGTGTTTTTACTTAATTCTGCCGGGCGATCGCCGCTGCCATTGCCACCAAAGGTAGCGATAGGGGTACCCATTAACTGTGCTGGAGATTGTGCCGTCTGTGCTTCTGATTGTCCTGGGCTAGCAGAGCTAAATATACTAAGCTCGTCTATGCTGCTCATTTGTTTTCCTTGTTGTTGATTTTTATCATCCTTCAACAACGATTCGTTAAGACTCGGCTCCAAGTTTCGTTTTACAGATTTTTTCTCCTCTAAATTTGGAGTAACTAATAAAGCAGATTTGCTACGGCCGTTTCCAACTGGAGTCGATAACTTACTAGGTTGGCTACGAAGATAGACATTTGATGGAGTTTGTTGGCCTCCTCCGCTTGATGGTGATAGTCCCAATCTGTCCTTCTCTCCTTGCGTCTTCTCTTTTTTCTTCTCTTTTTTCTTTCTATTTCTTTTCTGAGATTTACTGAGAGTTTCACTACCTCCTTCCTGCGAAGATTGACGAGATCCTTGCGACGTGCTTTTATTTCCTCCTTGTTCGCCACTCGCAGCTGGATTACTATCAACTACACTTAGGCTACTCGAAGCTTTTTTACCACCTGCACTTGAAGTTGATGGATCATCATCATCGTCATCTTTTCTTTTTTCTGATCTCGGTCCTTCGATATCCTCTTGCTCTTCTTCTTCGCGTTTCAGACGCTCTTCTTCCTTTTTGCGCTTGCGTTCCTCGCGCTCTCTTTCTACATCTAATAAATCACTTTCACTTGCCCGGCAAGCTTCAGAAGGTTGATTGCCTTCATGCACTACACTACTTGCGCTTGAGCTCAATTGGGAACTCGGGGTTAACAATGGGCTCAAACTTGGCGATGCTGAAGTGTTCGCAGAAGTAGTTAGCATCATCAAATCAGCATCCAAATGCTGACCACTAATAGGGCTAGGCTGAGTTTGTTGAACGCCATCAAGATCAAAACTTAAATCAAGAAGGTCACTTTCAACTTCTTCTTGTCCTTGAGCACCATCCCCTACTTTTGAGCTTTCTTCCTCTTCTTTCTTTTCTTCTTTCTTCAGGCGCTCTTCTTCTTCCGCTTTACGCTTTGCTTCTGCTTTTTCTTCACGCTCTTCTGCTGCCTGACGAAGTTCTGTTAATTCCCTTATCAGTTGTTCCTTACCCTCACGAATATACTCATCAACAGGTAATCCCTCAGCTTGTGCCAACAATCCCTTCAGCACCCCACTCGCTGCAGGTCCCGACTCGGTTGCCTGACTCAATACTGTACGCACTCCCTTAACTTTTCCATCCAATTCCGCTTTGCGTTCTTCTGCTTCACGCTCTGTCGCTGCCTGCAAACGTGTGCTTACGTCTTCTATCAGATTCTCTTTACCCTCACGTATAGACTCTTCAACAGGTAAGTCAGTTGCTTGGCGCAACACATCTTGCAACTCTTCACTCGATGCAGAATCTGTCAACTCGCTCAATGCATCGCGCACTCCCTTAACTTGCTCGTCCAATTCCGCTTTGCGTTCTTCTACTTCACGCTTACGCTCTTCTGCTTCTTTCTGCAGACGCGCTTCTTCCGGACGCAATCGCCCTAGCTGTTGTTCCTTACCTGCACTAACCCTATCAGACAGGCCCTCAGCACAACCTAACAACTCAGTTACTGCAGCAAGCGTCTTATCTTCTGATGCAAGTAACTTATCAACGTCACCTGCCAGCACACTCAGCGCCTCTTCCGCTTGTGCTTTCTCTTCGCGTTCCTTACGCTCTGCCTCTTCCTCTCGCTTACGTGCTTGTTCTGCTTTACGCTTGGCTTCTTCCGCTTCTTTCTGCAAACGTTCGGCTTCCGGACGCAATCGCTCTAGCTGTTGTTCCTTACCTGCACTAACCCTATCAGACAGGCCCTCAGCACGACCTAACAACTCAGTTACTGCAGCAAGCGTCTTATCTTCTGATGCAAGTAACTTATCAACGTCACCTGTCAGCATACTCAGCGCCTCTTCCGCTTGTGCTTTCTCTTCGCGTTCCTTACGCTCTGCCTCTTCCTCTCGCTTACGTGCTTGTTCTGCTTTACGCTTGGCTTCTTCCGCTTCTTTCTGCAAACGTTCGGCTTCCGGACGCAATCGCCCTAGCTGTTGTTCCTTACCTGCACTAACCCTATCAGACAGGCCCTCAGCACGACCTAACAACTCAGTTACTGCAGCAAGCGTCTTATCTTCTGATGCAAGTAACTTATCAACGTCACCTGTCAGCATACTCAGCGCCTCTTCCGCTTGTGCTTTCTCTTCGCGTTCCTTACGCTCTGCCTCTTCCTCTCGCTTACGTGCTTGTTCTGCTTTACGCTTGGCTTCTTCCGCTTCGCGCTGACGGGCCTTCAATTGCTCTACCAGTGCTCGCTTACCGTCCTGAATATTGGCCGTGTCAGGCAAGCCCCTAGCACTTGTTAACCATCCACCTATCTCCTCAAGCGTAGGGCTAGAGCCCGATCCAGTTCCTGCTGCAACCGTCGTTTGTAGCGATTTCAGTTCCGCTTGGCGCTCTTCTTTCTCTTTTAATATTTCTTGGAATGCAAGGATACCTTGCCCAGCGCTCTTACTAAGACGTCCTACTAAACTTTCTTCCCCTTGTCGTGGAAACTGTGGCATCAAACCTTTAAAATCTTCAAAAATACTATCCGCAGTAGCAAATAGCTTCATCTGCTCTGTACCGCCTTGTCGTTGTGTATGCAAATGTTTCATCCGCAACCCAAGCTGTTTCAGCTTTGCTTCTTTGTCCTCTTCTTGAGCATCAGCTTTTTTAGGCTCATCACCTTCAGAACTTTTATCCTTCTCTTTTTCGCGCTTCTCTTCTTTCCCTTCTTTCTGTTCCTGCTGCTGTCCTTTACGCTGACTTGCCCCTTGCGGTGTGCTTTGATTTATTCCTTGTGCGCTACCCGCAACTGGATTACCACCTTCTGCGCCTTGTAGGCTGCTCGAAGCTCCTTTACCACCTGCACTTGAAGTTGACGGATCATCATCGTCATCACCATCTGTGCTCTTTTCTGATCCCGATCCTTCGATCTCCCCTTGCTCTTTTTCCTTCTCTTTCTCTTTATCTTTTTGTTCCTCTTCTTCGTGTTTCTTACGCTCTTCTTCCTCGCGCTTCTTGCGCTCTTCCTCTTTGCGTAACTGTCCTTCTTCCACTTCCTCATGGACTTGCTGTTGCGGTGTTGGAGTTAAAGGAGCACCCATAGACTGAAAGGGAGCAGTTTCTGGACTAAGTGTTGAACCAATAGACAATGTAGGTGTAGCTGAATTTAAAAACCAATCTGTCTTACCTTTTCCATTTGTCGGTAAACTCGAGCTCAATGATGGATCTACAAGGGCTGAGGCTAGTGGATTACCATCAAAACCCTGTTGTTGGAAAGGTAACGGCGAAGATGGTGTCGATCTAGAACCATCATGATCTGAATCCACGTTCACCAATGAACTTGAATCGCTGAACTTTCCTTTTGGTGAGCTCATCGGACTATCCATTGAACCACCACCTTCTGGAGATGAAAGACTACTACGATCGGTGAACTCTTCTTCTCTTTCAGGTCGTGATGATGATGCAAGGCTACCCAAAGCTGGGCTCATGTCCAGCTGCAGCACTGAATTTAATGGATCGTGTTTAGCTTTATCTTTTAGCGCAAGTAACATTTCAAATGTCTTGAGAGTGCTCCCATCTGCTATCCGGGCCATATAAGCTTGCAAACTTTCTGATTTTTCATCTACCAAAGACTCATTTTGCAAATTTTCATATTTTGTTAAAAGAGGATCTATCTTAGAGTTAAAAAACTCCCGCGTAACTGCTTTTGATCTTGAATCTGATGGTGTTTGTTCTATTAGTTCTTTTAAAAATTCTTGTTCTAGGTGGTTTAAATCGGATACAAAATCATGAAACTCGCATTTGTCACTTAATTCTAATTCAGAAGATCGAGCAGGTCCTTTGGAACTAATACCGACTGCTTGCCCGACTTGTTTGGCACCCTCTTTGAAATACGTGAGCACCCCCTTTCTTTGTTCCCTTAAGCCTGTATTTTTTGATGATGGTGGCTGCTGTGATGTTGGCCGTTGTACTGGGACTGAGCCAGATCTCTTGGGGTCTGCTTTTACTTGAATGTGAGCCCTCGCCCCCCGCTGTTCAGAAGATACACTACCCGGTAGCGGCGATACACTCGTCCCCCCTAATAATGGGTTCTGGCTCGACGATGGACTCTGGCTTCGATCTATGCTCTCGCCTGTGACTACTATTTTTGGTGCTACTGGTTTTGGTGCTACTGACGACAGTGGTAATGGTATTTTTTTTCTTTGTGGTGGTAGTGGTGCACTTGGTGAGGCAGCTGGACTCGATTCGGTACCCGTCCCAACAACCGATGTCCGTCCTGCCCCACCTTCAAACGCTAGAGATGAAGAACTCATAGGATCGCTGGTAACACTAGCTCCAGATATACTAACACCAATCTCTTGTTGCCCTTTTCTTTTAGCCATTACTTCTGCTTCTGCTGTTCTCATGTTACTTTCGCCTGTAACAAGATCCATAGCCCATCCAAGCCAGCTAGTTGGCTGCTCTGATAGCGGATTCTGCTGCATATGCAGCAGCATAGCCTCTTTAGTAATAGTAGATTCCTGTTCTTGCTGAGTAGGAGGAGTACCACTCTGCTCAATAGTATTATCATCACCGGCCCTTGGTCTATTACCTCTCTGAGAAAATGAGCTAGGGTTACCACTATGGCGTTTTACTTTAATTTTAGTATTATCGATAAAGCCGATTATCTTATAGGAATCATCTGGAAATACCTGTTGGATGAAGCTTTCTAAATTAATGTTGTTAGATGCTTCCGCCTCAGAAACACCTAACAAAGCAAATTGCATTGTATGATCAATTTGTGTTCCAAAACATTCAGCAAAATTCTGGCACAACCGAGATAACTCTTGATAAGTTACATGCTCATTTCGTCTTTCACTAGCAATTTTTAACATGTCATACAAAATTTCGGTTATGATTTTTTTCTGAGAATTTACTTGTTGTGGAGCACGTTGTTTAATTTCTGAAAATAATCTTTTGACTTCATTTAACTTAGCCTCGTCTATTTTTTTATTTATTTTTGAGGCCGCTCGCTGTCTCTGTGAGGCAGGTTTTTTAGGTAACTGCCCATACAAATAGTATTGAGTTAACAATCGCAAACTCATGCTCACTTGTTCTGGTTTTGGTTTTGCAAAAAACCTTGTACACCAGCTAATCAGTGTGTCATCAATTTGGTATCGATAATGAGCTATTAGTGCGCTTTTATTTGCTTTGTGTGTTCTATCTAACAATTGACATAACTCGTTAAATGGTGGTTGTTTTTCTTGAGAAATACATACAGATAACAAAGGGGTTAAATCAAAATCAGCAGGATTAGACCCTTGCACATCTTCAATACTATCTTGATGTTGCTGAGCAAGCTCTCGAATAACCTCTAAATGAAAGTCATTAACACGTTCCTTTCTTTGAATATCATAGAGCTCAATTCTCGTTTTAATTAAATCGTGTAATGTTTCCTGATTCTCTAAGACGAGTAGTATTGCTGCAAATCCTGGTGTATAACATGCTTTATCAAAGATGTGCCGAATAGCAGAAGCTTGTTCTTTTTTATCCTTAATCACATGCCATTGTTCATCAGTTAAATCCATTAAAAAATAATGGTGTAGGAAGTAACTATCAGCGCTGATTTCATATTCAACAACATCACTACTAGAAGAACTAGCGCCTGTAGTTGATCTATTTAGTTTAGAAGTTTCAGGCCGTATATATGAAGATGAGGAAACGTTTAGGCTTGGGCTTGGGCTTGGGCTTGATAGTTTAATAAACTCACTCGTCGATAAATGTCTTGATGACGAATGCATATTACTACCACCACCTTCTCCTACTGCAATACCTTGTCTTGCAGCTATCACTTCTCCTGCAAATTTTGATTTGATAGTGTTTATTGTCTGGCGCAACGCTTGATAATCTGGTTGTCCTTGTTGCAGTATGTCATGACTTAATTCAGATAAAATGCTGTTTAAATTAGAATTACTAAGTTGACCAAGTTTTTCGAATGCGCCGTCAAAATCACTAACATTCATGACGTCGTCTAACCCTCGCATTGCATACAGCATGCTTTGTACAACGACAGTAAATTCAGCACCTCGTGCTAATAACGGCCGATTTCTAACGTAAGCAACTAAATCTCCTGCTTTAACAGCGTTGTTGAGCGTTTGTTTTAATTCATCTGGCTGTTGGACTAATACTACCTTTTGTACGTCTTTTACTTCTTTTACTTCTTCTTCATTACTCTCCTCTTCCTCTTCCTCTTCCTCTTTCTCTTTTTCCTTTTCTTTGCTTAATTGCTGCTGAAATGTTAATTCAATCTTATGATGTCTAAGTCCGTCTAAACGGTTATAACAATTCGTACATATTTGCTTAACACTCTCACTAATTTGGCCTTTACTGTCTTTTACTGTTGCAACAAACTCAAATACCGAGCTAAGCAGTCCGGTGAATTCTTCATGATTGTTAATGCCTACTAATTTTTGGATGAATTTAAGGAGACTTTCTGTATTTTCTTTTTTAGTAGTATCCTGAGCCAAACCTAATAGTAAAACAATCGGCGGTAAGGTTTTACCATCAAAGACAGGGGATCTGTTTGGTTTAACGCTACCTAATAAACGACTTCTTGGTGTGTCATTACTACTATCATTGCCCCCTTTCCCATCAGACTGTGGTGATGGACTCAGTAACGCTGCTAAAATCGAATGGTTATTCTTACCGTCTTTGTCTTCGTCTAAGAAGGCGTCGACATCTTGATAAACCCATGAAGCAGATAATGCCTTGACTAACAATGGGGCTTCGTTCCTATCATCTGTGATAGCCAACCCTTCATCTGTGATAGCCAACCCTTTTGTAGAGAGCATTTCATATAAACACAATTTGCTGAGAATATAGGTATTCTCAGTGCCTTTTCTACTATTAAATAAAATAGTTTGCATGGTTGGAAAATCTTCCATACTTACAAGTGAAAGTGAAACACCAAGTTTATAGGCTGTTACTCCCAACACCGCTACTTGTTCTTCAGTAGTTTTCTGTTCCTCCACTGATGGTTGCATTCGGCTACTAAACAACAATGAGGGAAATTGCGAGCTGTCGAGTTTTGAAGATAATTCTCCAAAATACTGTTGGATTATAGCTTCAACTCGTGGCAGCAGTAATGCATTCCACATGGGGCTAGCATAGCGAATATTAGGATTACTCAATATTGATGTAAATTGAGATGCATCTGCTTCTTGCTCCGATATTTCTTGTAAGAATGTTAACGACGGCTGATTTGTCAAAAAGTTTTGGGCATCGCTTTCAGAAAAACTAAATTCTTCATCACGTAAAATAGCAACGATTTTTTTATATAGCCAGTTTATAGATTGATTTAAGGGCTGAGTACTATTTCTAAACCATTGACCTTCTTGTGTTTTAATTTCATTAGTTAATTGTTGTTTTCTCAACTCTGCTGTTAAAAATAAAAGCCAATGATAATTATGTTGCTGTGCAAGCTGGCGTTGTTTTTGTGCTTTACCCTCGACCTTTTTAAACTCTCCTTTAGTAGTACTAATCTGTTTGGGCCAGAAACAATCCACTAATGCATTAGTGTTTTCTTCAGCTTCTTCTTCGCCACTATTTTTAGAAGAACTTGCTGATTTGGAAGAAGATGGTGATGACATCACCTGATTTGCAACCTGGTTAAATAGCGCTAATTGCTCTTCTCTTCCTAGTTGAGTTTGCTCCCCTATCTCTAATTCTCCTGTCTCAGAAAATTGCACTTTTTTGCCAACATCTGAATTTAACGACAAATTTAATAACCCTGTCATTAACATTTCAGCGTATGGGGACGCAAATATTTTAAATAATACCCCCTCGTCTTTGAGCTGCATCATCCAAGAAAACAATGTAGCAGGTTGTGCAACTTGTGCTTTTAATGTTTCCCAAAAACATGCAGCAAATATTTTAAATGCTGTATGCTTTGTTGGATCAGCCACTTTGAACAAATCAGCAAGTTTTACCAGTAAATCGCTCGCTAGTAGCTTCCCATCACTTCCTTTTAATAATGTACCAATGACGGCAGGTAACTTGCTATTCTTTCCTTTTTTCTCTACTCCTTTTTGTTCTTTTCGCAACAATAATTCAGCTTTCTGTAAGCACTCAATTAATACAGATTTATTGGCTTGTGGGATTAAGCCAAGTCTTTGTATTACTTTTTGGCAATTATCGAAATTATCTGGTTTAAAAGTTGATAAAATATCTACTGCTTCAAGTCCTTTCTCTGCTAAGAAAGGATAGGTTTTGCATAAAAAGCCCAGTGCATTCTCATCAAAATTACCCTGTAAAAATAATACTAAGTCGGAGTCAATGTTGGCTTGCTCAAAGATTTGATCTGGTTGCAATATATTTGAAACCCTCTGTCCTTGGACAAGCGGACTAAATAATCCTGTTACTAAGCCGTCCCCTAACAATTCATTGCCATCAACTACAGTACTATAATGATCAGTAACATAACTTTCAGGCAGCAGTATATTAAGCAGCAGTTGTTTTAGAAATTCACCGTAACATTTACTACGGTCTGATTGACTGCGTGCTTGTTTGAGCAAATAAGGTAATACCAATATCTTAACAGTACGATTACCATCTTTTACGTTCAGAGTCGTTTTATATAATGATCTGATCACTTCTCCAGGCTTTTTTTCCTCTATTGATTTCAATGTTCGAAAAACTAAATCGGTATATTGCTTGGTTGCATGCTTGTATTTTGTGTTGTCTTTATCTTTGTCGAACAAATCATCAAATTTATCTAGGCACTTTATTAACAAACCAACGACATCAAGACCGTCTCTATCTTGTTGGGTTAATAAATTAATGCTATCAGAAGCTTCACTTGAGAAAGAGGATAATTCTGCACGCAACGTAATTGTACTTTCAAATAATTTTAATAACTCATCTTGTTTAGATGGTTGTTTATCGCTGCTGTCTACCTTGACTTCTTTTTCTTCTTCTTCTTCTTTTGCTTCTTCTTTTGATTCTATTAACGGCAAAGAAGAAACAGCTTGTGTTTCAAGAAGTGGATTAATGATAACTGCCGACATACCACGCACATAAGCATGTAGTAACGTATCTTTGACATTGCTGGCAGCCACGTTTTCTTGCGCTTCTTCTTCACTTTCACGGATTTCACTGACATTGATATTGCCGTTAGTCGCGTCAACATACAACTTATGTAATCGCTCTTTATCTACGTCATCAACATGATATTTAGGGCCTAATATTTCTTTCACTTTATTGAGATCAGCAAAACTCTCTGCATCCCCAACAAAGCCACCAGCACTGATTAGATCAAATAACCAATTGCGATCCAACTTTTCCCATTCATCCCCCCTAAGAAAATAGGGACTTACACCGTAACCTACATCTGAAGACTTATATAGCCTTTTCAACAATAGGTTAAATAACAAACCATTATTTTGATTTTTTGCTAGGTAGGATAACAGTGGCAGCAATCCGGGACTCTGTTGTGACTTAGGCTGTCCAATGACACTGTTATATAATGCCTCGGATAACTCAGGCAATGGTTTCTTGTATCTCGATCTTTTACTGTTAACTTGATCTCGCTCAAGATTTAGCTTGGTTGTATTAACTTGATAAAACTCACACCACATGTCGCAAAGAACACTGGTTTCACAATTGCTCAGACGGTTCTCTTTTGCTAATAAGTCAGTGTTATGCTGCAATTCTGCGATCAATTGCACACCCTGGTAAAAATGATTTTTATTTCTTGCCTCAGCTCGTCTGTTCAGACGCAAAAATTCTGGGTACGCCACTTCCAATAGATACTGAAATAAATTACTAAGCTCGTGTTTAGCAATTGCTTTAAATAATGAGCCTAATGTATTGAGTACAACTTTATCTGAGTCTTTTGTTTCATCACCCAAATTTAGTTTGTTATGGATAAATTTACGTAATAACGTATCTGGAAATAGTCCTTGATGCTGGTCTAATTGTGTTGAAGGGACTGTCATCCTTAGTGATTTTTGCTGCTGTTCAGCAATCTTATTGAACTGACGTGGCGCATTGTATCTGCGGTAATCAGCTGCATGAGTATCTAAAACAATGGCGACACTCTCCTTAAACAAGGACAAGGAGCCACTTTGAATTTGCTTGTCGCCGTTGTTCATCGATGGCATAAATACAGCTAATGGATACTCAATCGTATTATCACTGCCCTGCATACTTGAGCTTGAACTTGACGATTTAACGTGTGTTAACTGGCTTTGTGGTGGAAAAATTGAATTTGGTAATAAGCACAACAACATAAATAAGCGAAGTTGAAGCAGATCGTTTGTGTCATCACTCGACTCTAGATTATAACTCTCACCACTCCCGTGAAGATCGTCTGACAACAATTTATTAACGAAAGCAACGAGTTGCTTATTAGTAGGTTTAGGTTCTAATAATAAAGTCTGACTTGGTTGTTGTGTTAAATCTACCTTCTCTGATACCTCTGAGCCAGTTCTGCTGATTGCTTGCATCACAGCGGGAACCACATCAGCAAGTTTTACTTGTCGAGAAATTTCTGCCTCCGGTAATATAGTTACTTTTAACGCATTTTTCCAGGCATCAATGAAGCCATGACTCTGATCGCCAGCATGTTTAATAGAATCACCAAACTGATGCAACCCTCGGACAACAGTAGTAGGTTTATCCGGTAAAATAGTAGGTTGAATCGAGCAAAACTGTTGATACACATCAGAATCGTCTGTTACAAATATGGTACGATCAAGATTAATGGCAGTGAATCCCTGCAAACCATCCACCACCGTAATACCACGATCTGAGGCAATGAATAAGATAGGGACTGATTGCAACAATGAAGAGGCAATTAAATTGATCAAACCTGATATATATTCACGAATAAACTTGCTTTGTTGTTCTTCATCATCAGTAATCGTTAAAAAATGCGGGTTATGTGCCAGGGATGCTTGATAAAGTTTATTGGGATCAAACTTCAGTGTAATTGCTTTTGGCAAAGTATTATGTACCGAGGTGTTAATATGAAAACTAATTGAAGTAGGTCTAGGCCCTGGAATAGGCTGAGATGATTGTTTACTTAGCGATTCTATAGTAATCACCCTACAAATACCATTAATGATCGCATTCCTTTGATGCTCATAATTATTTTCTGCATGATCGTAAGATGTTAATTGTAACGCTGGTCCTACTACATTTTCTTGCAGCAGTTGTGACTGCTTTCTAGCTTCAGCTTGCATCTGCGACTGACTACTGAATTTCTCGCTAATGCTTGTATTAAACCGACTAATAATAGACTTTAAAATACCTAACTGTGTTTGACGTAAATGGGCAACAGATTTTGTGTGACCAAGCAATTCAGCTTTACCGATCGCTGAGATACTAGAGACTTCTGATCTTGATAGTATAGAAGATATATCTTCATGCTTGTCTTCATGCTTGTCTTCATGCTTGTCTTCATGCTTGTCTTCACTCTCGTCACTATCTCCACCTTTTGATTGTAGTGGCACAAGTTCTGATTGTCCTAATCCTTCTCCAATTGTAAGGTAGCTTTTTTTACTCCGCTTACTACCTTGAGGTGAACGACTTTTACTGACAGGAATAAGAAACATTAATTGAGGATTTCGCTGTGTTTCCAATATTTTGTCCTGAGGAAGAAGAACCCTAGAATTCGACGGTGGCTGGGCACCACCACTACCTCGTTCTGAACCTGAACCATCATCAGAAGACATATTCTCTTCAGAAGTAGTCATCGTATCATCCTTGAGCTGATCCCCCCTGCCAAATTTATAACTCGAGCCATCTACTCCCGGTGTTCCTTTTTTTCCTTTTTCTTTTTCGTTTGATTGCC
The DNA here is from genome assembly GCA_965116795.1 of Gammaproteobacteria bacterium. Taxonomy (GTDB): domain Bacteria; phylum Pseudomonadota; class Gammaproteobacteria; order JAJFKG01; family JAJFKG01; genus JAJNDI01. The sequence goes on along the minus strand of OZ220716.1, from coordinate 1,736,304 downwards.
ACATGATATTTACTCCTTGTTCACTTGAGAAAAAATGCAGGCCATTTTTCTCTTATTACATTTAAAACCTATTTGGCTGATAGCTGTTTAACTATCTATATCACTATTAGTTTTCATTTACTCTAAATTAAATCAACATTACTTGTACTGTTACACTAATATGACGGTGTTATGATTCAATTTAATTATTCGCAATTTAATTTTTTAATAAAACCAGATACTTCATTCTTGAGCAATCAAGACGCCCAAACCCTATCTCACTTTTCGTCTTCCGTCTTTCCGTCCTTTTAAATTCTTAAACCCTCGAAGATATACCTCAGCCCCATCCAGCAAAATCAGACCACAATAACAAGTCTGTTTGTCCGGCAACACATTCCGACGACTCTATTCAGGGTAAAGAAATAGTAAATATGAAGAAAAACAATCTATACGTAATGCGTGATGTACATCAAATTATGATTTACACCACTAATCTGTTGATAATTACAAGACTCTGCCATTTGCTACATAACAACTGTTGTCACTTGCCATGCCTTGGGAATAACTGATTGGCAAGTTTGCTCTAAACACAACCATTGATGGTTGGGCCCTGTTTAGCAACATTGATAAAGAGAATATCCTTTTGCGATGTGTTAGGTAAGCGTCTTACATAGACCTACTAACCCATACACTTTTTTATAATCCCTAAGTTATCTCACTTGTTAAGCCGTTCTAATTAACAACCGGGTTTTTCATCACTTTACCAAAAATAATACAGGCTTCTCCTTTTTTTGTGCCAATATGCTAGATATTATTGACTTTTTTGTAACATATGTCCTTGTAATTGTAATTAGTAACACTACTGTTCAACATTAATGGGTACATTAAATCGAACTTAGGGATTAGAGTACTAAAAAAATAAGAGAACATCAACTGGAAAAATGAAAATTATTTACTGTGGAATTTGAGATAGCATTCGTACATGAAAGCAGTAAGCAATTGATGTTGATGAATGCTCGGATAGTTGTTTTGCAAATTTTAAACATGATGGCGTCTTAAGTTAATTTACATTTCAGCAGAACTCAATAAATACAAAAATATCACCACTGCTTAAGCCTTCCTAAACTAATCTTAGCTAGCCAACTGTATCTTTACTCAACTACCAGCTCATTTTTGCCTTTTTACATTAATGCTTATAGAATCATATAGTTCTAGCATGCTATTGGGGTATAATGCTTTGATTAATCATTAATTTGCACTTTACGTATAAATATGCTAGATTTAGCATATCAAGGGGTTTGCATGAAAGCGTTACAGTGGCTAAGTAGCAGTAAACGCAATCTGTGCCAATTTCCCAAAGAAGTAATACAAGAATTTGGATATGCGCTGTACGTCGCCCAACAAAGCGAAACATACTACAAAACCAAACTATTTAAAGGATACGGTAGCAATGTTTATGAAATTGCTATTGAATACAATAAAAATGCTTACCGTGTCATATACATTGTGATAGCAAGTAACACTATTTCCATTGCTCATGCATTTCAAAAGAAATCAAGAAAAGGCATTAAAACACCTAAACAAGAAATCGATGTCATTAAACAACGATTAAAATTATTAAGTAACATGAGATAAACTAACCATGGCAAATAGCATCAAACCACAACACAAAACACTTGAAGTAACAAAATCAAGTGGTAACGTCTTTGCCGATTTAAATGTAATCGATGCACAACGATACCAAGCGAAAGCCGATCTTGCTCTGCAAATTAATACCATTTTACAGCAACGCGGTTTAAAACAAAAAGAAGCGGCTAAACTGCTCGATATTGACCAACCTAAAATTTCTGCACTTAATTGTGGACGCTTAGATGGATTTTCGATTGAACGTTTAATTAGCTTTTTAAATCGTCTTGACCGTGATGTTGACATCATTGTTAAGAAACGTCCAACACGTCGCAAAACACATGGCCGCTTAAACGTTGCTTTTCGTTAACATGGTGCCCGGGGCCGGACTCGAACCGGCACAGGAGGTGAATCCCGAGGGATTTTAAGTCCCTTGCGTCTACCAATTTCGCCACCCGGGCAACGATGACATCTTTACCACTTTTAATTGGAGGCTGGGGTCGGAATCGAACCGGCGTCCACGGCTTTGCAGGCCGCTGCATAACCACTCTGCCACCCAGCCAATATGTTAGCGTTGCCAAACCAACACTGCTTATTCACTAGTTACTCTAGAAAATGGAGCGGGAAACGAGACTCGAACTCGCGACCCCAACCTTGGCAAGGTTGTGCTCTACCAACTGAGCTATTCCCGCAGCGTGGGGAGGTATTCTAGCGAAGGGTGTCCCGGAGTCAAGCGAAACTTACTCCACCCTTCGCCTTTTGAGCAGCTAGTGAAAAAACTGACTTGCCTTTACCCTCTCTCATGACAATGCACTGAAAAAATTACGTTAACCCGTCATCCCGCGGCTTGACCGCGGGATCCATAAGAACAAATCTGCATTAGTAAAAAGCAAGGTAAATATTAATATACTCGATTCCCTGGATCCCGCGGTCAAGCCGCGGGATGACGGCCGTAGGGAAGGGGTAATTGCGCTACTTGTGTAGAGACTTATGGGCCAAAAGCCACAGGATGACGAACATAAAAGAGAACTGCAGGACAACGGATAAAAGAGGAAAACAGCGCAGTGTATTTGGCATATATGAACCACTGTCTGATGCTTTCTGGCAAGGCCCATCAAAGATGTCGTTTTCCTTAACGAGGCCTGGGAATATTACTTGCAATCAATCCGTGCGACTCGTTACCTTTAACGATGGCCATGCTGCACGCAAATATTGCAACATCGACCACAATGTAATGAAGACTGCACAATACAGTAAGATATAACCAACAACTAAATAAAAGTCATGGGTTGCTAACCTAGCACGTGGCTGACTGGCTGCTAATAATACGGTAATCGCTATCATTTGTAACAGCGTTTTCAGCTTGCCTAACCACGACACGCCAATGTGTGCACGTTTACCAATTTCTGCCATCCATTCACGCAAGGCTGAAATGGCAATTTCACGTCCGATGATCACGATCGCTGCCACAGTTAACCAAGATAAATGTGCTACCAAGATCACCAATGCTACTACCACAATTAATTTATCTGCAACGGGATCAAGGAATTCACCAAACGGACTGGTTTGATTGAGTGAACGCGCTAAAAAACCATCTAACCAATCGGTTAATGCCGCCAATGCAAATATCATTGCCGCAGCAATGTGATTCCAAGTAAAGGGTAAATAATACAGTGCGGCAAACACTGGAATTAAACCAATACGTGACCATGTGACTAAATTAGGAATGGTTAATGGCATGCGTTCACTCCTGTGTAGCTGGCATTTCTAGATGACATTCATTGCGCCCATCTTAGCCAAGATAGCCACAAAAATGAAGTCTAATCTGCCAACTTGGTTTAATTTAGGGGCAACGTACTCAGGATTTATGTAATCGTGCAAAAATAGCGTCAGCCAATCGGCGACTGATTCCTGGCACCGTAGCAATATCTTCAACACTGGCTTGTTTTAAACCTTGCAAACCACCAAATTGCTGCAGCAACTGACGCCGACGTTGACTGCCAATGCCAGGGATATCATCTAAAATCGATTGCTGCGCTTGGCGCGCACGTCGTTGACGGTGACCAGTGATCGCAAAACGATGCGCCTCATCGCGGATCTGTTGCAATAAATGCAACGCACCATCATGACTATCAATCGTTACCACGTCAGTTGTCGTATCGCATAAATACAATGTCTCTAACCCTGGTTTACGGCTTACCCCTTTGGCTATGCCTAATAAGGTAATGCCGGTGACTTGTAATTCTTCTAACACCGTTTTGGCTTGGGTTAACTGCCCTTTACCACCGTCAATGATCAGCAAATCCGGTAGCACACCACCGCGCTGTTGCACCTTGGTATAACGACGCTGTAATGCTTGATGCATTGCCGCATAATCATCGCCTGCAGTAATCCCCGTGATATTAAACCGTCGATAATCACTTTTACGCGCACCTTGATGATCAAACACAACACAGGCTGCAACCGTTTGCGCACCTTGGGTATGACTAATGTCAAAACATTCAATGCGCTGTGGTGGCGCTGTTAACGATAACGATTCAGTTAATTGAATTAATTGCTGGGCAATCGTGTGTTTATCCGCACTAAAACGTGCAACCGCTTGATTGGCATTGGTGATAGCAAGTGCTAACCAATGTGCACGTTCACCGCGTACACGCCAAGCCAAGTGTACTTTCTTATTGCCAAGTTCAGTTAACGCCGTGGTTAGATACGCTGCATCGTCGATTGGTTGATTAATAATAATGTTACTGGGTAATTGCCGCGCTTGTTGTTTATTTAAATAATATTGCGCAAGAAACGCCGTTAACACACTGACTGCCGTCTCGCCTGCTGGAACTGTTGGGTAAAAACAATTGCTACCTAATACACTGCCATTACGCACTGTCACCACAGCAATACACGCACTATCGTGTTGCATCATCAACGCAATCACATCTGCATCACCTGTTTTACCGGCAACATGTTGACTGTCTTGCAAACGACGCAAATTAGCGATTTGATCACGATACTGTGCGGCTTGTTCGTAGGCTTTGGCAGCGGCTGCTGTTTGCATGCGCGTAATCAACATCTCGATCACTGCTTGACTCTTTCCCGATAAAAATAATTCTGCTAAACGTACATCTTGTCGGTAATCATCAACTGAAATGTAACCTACACACGGAGCACTGCAACGATTGATTTGATATTGCAAACACGGTCGTTGACGATTATTAAAAAAACTATCGCGACATTGACGCAAACGAAATAACTTTTGTAATAATTGCAGACTCTCGCGCACTGCATGCGTGCTCGGATAAGGACCGAAGTAGCGGCCGGACTCGCGTTGTGCCCCACGATGAAAATCAAGACGTGGGTAATCTGCATGAGTGCCAATAAATAAAAAAGGGTAACTTTTATCATCACGCAGCAATACGTTATACCGCGGTTTATGCTGCTTAATTAAGGTGCTTTCTAGTAATAATGCTTCGCCCTCACTGTGGGTAAGCGTGTAGTCTACGCGGTTAAGTTTGCTAACCAATAATCGGGTTTTGGCAGATGGGGTATGTGCACGAAAATAACTGCTTAAACGTTTTTTTAAATTACGTGCTTTGCCAACATATAACAAGTTATCTTGGCAGTCATACATTTGGTAAACGCCCGGTGATTGCGGCGCTACTGCTAGTAAAGAAGTTGGATCAAAGTGCACAGTGACTCTATCACACTATTCATGCGAAACAAAAAAATTAAATAGGTTATTCATCACTAGAATTGGCATCTAACATTTCAACGAATTTACCATCGGCAATCGCGGATCTGTCAGTATCAAAAATGTTAACACCCATTTTCAGCAAGCGGTAAATACGTGCTTTTTGTACCAATTCAACATCTGTCTTGCTATCAATGTTTAACTTTTCGTATAGCCGATAACGGTAACTATTCACTGTCTTTGGACTAATATTCCAAATATCTGCCATTTCAAGCGGTTTAGCAAATTCATTAGCAATCATGTCTAGTACCTGTAATTCACGCCGCGATAGTGAATCTAACGGAGACGTTCCATCTAAATGTTTCATCGCTAATTGTTGTGCAATTTTAGGAGTAATATAACGTTGCCCAGCATGGATGGTACGAATTGCACGCTCGATCTCTTTTATCGAACACCCTTTTGTGACATACCCTTTACAACCAGCTTGCATCATTTGCGATGGATATGGATCCGTTTCAAATGCAGTTAACGCTAAAATCGCCACGTCTGGGTTAGCTCGCGATAAACGTGCAGCTGCTTCTAATCCACCAATCCCCGGCATTTGCACATCCATGATCACTACATTAGGTTGCAACTCACGCGTCAAGCGTAATCCAGCTTCACCCGAATCCGCTTCACCAATCACATCAATGCCATCAATTGTCATTAAAATCTGTTTTAAGCCTGCACGCATTAAATCGTGATCATCTACTAACAATACACTGATTTTGCGCAAAGCGTCAGACATGGTGTGCCCCCTTACTATCCCTTGTTATGCATATCATGCAAAGCGTCCATGGTGTGAGAGTTGGCGGAGAGGGAGGGATTCGAACCCCCGGAGCCCGTGAAGACTCAACGGTTTTCAAGACCGCCGCTTTAAACCACTCAGCCACCTCTCCTGTTAAAATTAAGCCGCTGATTATACGCTAAATCCAGCTGGCAACAAGTAGCCACATTAGTGTTATCAACAGAAAAATAACCGTTTCCACCGCTATCGCAAACTATCTTAAACACTACACGTAAGCAACTAGGAAAATAATTTAACAGCACGCTGTTTATCTATTTGATCCATTAGCTAAACTTGCTTGACTGTTTGTTGTTGCTGAAGCAATTATGGTATACTGCGACAATTCACATTAACCGTACTGTATTCATTTTGTTAGTAAAGAGGATCGATATCATGCAACCTAATCAATATTCTGTTGTACGTAGTCAAGAATCCATTTTGGCAACCAATAAAGTATTACGTAATACTTACTTACTCTTAGGCGCAACATTCTTATTTAGTGCCTTGTGTGCAGGTATCGCTATGATCAGCAATGCCAGATTGCCTTCAGGGTTTGGTGGCTTGTTGTTCATGATTGTTGGCATGTATGGGTTATTATTCTTAACCACACGTTTACGCAACAGTCCATGGGGCTTGGCTGCGGTATTCGCCTTCACCGGTTTTATGGGATACATCCTCGGCCCAGTATTAAACATGTACTTGCAAACATTCACCAACGGTACAGAACTTATCATGACCGCATTGGGCGGCACCGGGATCATCTTTTTTGGATTATCCGCCTACGTGTTAAGCAGTCGTAAAGATTTTAGCTACATGGGTGGCTTTTTGTTTGTTGCGATCTTAGTTGCCGTATTGGCTAGCTTCGCTGCACTTATCTTTAACATGCCATTACTTCACTTGGTCGTATCTGCTGCATTCGTTTTAATTTGTTCTGGCTTGATTTTATTTCATACTAGCCAAATTATTCATGGCGGTGAACGCAACTATATTATGGCAACGATTAGTTTATACATCGCACTATACAATATGTTCATCAGCTTATTGCAAATCTTAAGTGTATTTGCAGGCAATCGCGATTAGTCACCCAGGTACTAGTACTAGGCCAACCAGGCTTAGCCAGGCATCCATATAATAGCCCAGGCACCAGGCCAACCTAGGCGGTCTCGGGCAATAACCCAGGCAAACAAAACTTAACGGGCAGCAAATGCTGCCCTGTTTTTTGTTAATTGATTAGGCACTATTAAGAAAAACGCCATCTTTGAGCGGAGGTTTTGTAGTAATGTAAAGATCCGCATCTTCCGCATCTGCTGAGTAGTGACTGTTAACCTCAATTCAGAGTGTTGTTAAGCAGTACAGAGCCCAACGGTTGAATGGTGACATGCTTCAAAATAGCACTGCAATTCACTGCCTCTGGTCAACAGTGTGGCTGCACGTGTGGGAAGGTCTTTAATCAACGAATGATCAGTCGGCATAGCTGATGCAGTTAACGCACTGCCACTGCTACTCACCGTTTGTGAACGAAAATTATTCTCGTGATGATGTCCAGGAAATAACCCCGGTGTCCACTTGCTCATTGCCTCTACTCCTTGCCGTCTCATTATTATTGTTGTGACGTGAGCGCTATTGGAACATAACTCATTGATTAAGTCAAATTTGCATTTATTTTTATTGCATTGACGCATTATCTGTCGTGTAGCAGCGGGTATGTCGCTAGAGTTTACTCTCTTCTGTTTTCAACTGGGATCCTGCAAGCTTTCTAGGTGATGATTTTTGCACTAAGCCCATGCTATGATTGGAGCACTTAGCCAGTTCGTCCCATTAAGATTGTTTTTAAAGGATAAAATAACGTTATGTTTGCAGTCGAACGCATTGTTGCTGTGATCAAACCCACACAAAACATGCTGGATTTCATGCAATCGTTACCCAATGCTGATGAAAAACGTGATCTTGATCAATTGCGTCGTGATTGCACTGCATTGTTAATTCCTGCTTTCCCCGGCCCTAAGCAAGCTCAACGATTCATCGACCGTCATTATGTAGGCATATTAAATAATGAAATGGAATCATGGGACGTGCCTAAGCAATGCTGGCCACAACCTTCGCTCGATTTATTTCATCAATTATTTGATGTGGAATTTCATTCGCTAGTCTATGACATCGCTGAATTTGCGAGTATTGCAAATTAACACTATTACTCGCCAATATTATCACGCAATCGATGACGTAGAATTTTACCCACTGCTGATTTCGGTAATGCGTCACGAAACTCAATGATCTTTGGAATTTTATACGCAGTTAACCAATCACGGCAATGGGTTTGTAATTGTTCTTTAGTTAAAGCCGGATCATTTTTCACAATCACCGCTTTGATTTGTTCATTACCATCATGCGCGTTAACACCAACAACAGCAACTTCATTCACCCCAGGATGTTTTGCAATCACATCTTCTATTTCATTGGGATATACATTAAAACCAGACACAATGATCACATCGCCTTTACGATCAACCAAATACAAATACCCGTCTTGATCACATGTCACCATATCACCAGTACGCAACCAACCCTGTTGTAGTACATTTGCCGTCTCCGTTGGGTGTTGCCAATACCCTTGCATGACTTGCGGACCGCGCACCCACAATTCACCAACCTCACCTTGTGCAACGTCTTGACCATGCTCATCGCGAACACTGACGTCAGTTGATGGTACTGGCAAACCAATCGTGCCTGTAAACATCTTGCTAGTCAGCGGGGTAATTGCGACAACTGGTGATGCTTCAGTTAACCCATAGCCTTGTAGTAACGCATGTCCAGTTCGTTGTTGCCATTTGTCAGCAACAGCTTTTTGCAATGCCATACCGCCAGCCAAGGTAACATCTAAACTCGAAAAATCAATCTCGTTGAATCGTGGATGATGTAGCATCGCATTAAATAATGTATTTACTCCCAGTAAAATATTAAAGGACGTATTTTTTAACGTGATTATAAAACTGGTTAGCTTGCGTGGATCAGTGATTAACACTAGTTTACCACCAATATTAAGTAATAATAATAAATTGGCTGTTAAGGAAAAAATATGATAAAGCGGTAATGCAACAATGGCGGTGACTTGTTTACGGCGTAGAATGGGTGATAACCAAGCTTGTACTTGCAACATGTTTGCAACCAAATTGCGATGAGTTAAGATCACCCCACGACTATCTCCAGTTGTCCCACCAGTATATTGTAATAAGGCAATATCATCACCGGTTACCGTTATCTCTGGCAAAGGTAATGATTTGCCTTGTGTCAATGCTGTGCGTAACGTCACTGTGTTATGCAACCGACAACGCGGCGCTAAACGTTTTATCGTAACAATTAGATTAGCAACTACGCGTTTGCTCATTCCAAATAAATCGCCAATTCCCGTAGTAATAACGTGTGAAAATGGGTATTGACTAGCCGCTTGCTCGACAGTACGTGCATAATGATTAAAGACAATGATCCCTTTTACTGCAGCATCTTGACATTGTTTAGCAACTTCATGTCGCGTATACAATGGATTAACATTGGTTACCGTGATCCCAAGTCGCCATGCAGCTAATAATACAATCGGGTATTGCAAACAGTTTGGTAACATCACTGCCAAACTATCCCCTTTGCGCCAACCTTGAGCATATAAATACGCAGCTAGCTGTGCACTAAGTTCAGCTAATTCGGCATAGGTCAACGCCACACCAAAATTCACGACAGCAATCGCATCAGAATGCCGGTTAACCGCATCTAATAAAATATGGGTAACCGATGTGTATTGTTCAGGATTGATCGTATGCACCACGCCCGCTGGGTAGTGGGCTAACCACGGCTTTTCCATATCACTTCTCCACTCTCAACTCGCCTTAGGGTATAAGCTGCGTATTGTTGAGTAACACTCAATCAGCCTTCACTGTACCATCAGCTTAGTAGAAAATATCTCAGTCTTCACTTATAATCAGCACCCGTATAGGATTTAAATTCAACTTAACGTGATACAAGGACATAATGGAAGCAGTAGCCACAACTGATAAAGAAGCTTTTCAATTGAAAGGCAGTTTATTCACCTTAAGTGTACTGCAATTGTACACTGGCGATATTGCCACAATCGATACGCAGCTATCGCAAACCATTGCCACATCGCCCAAGTTTTTCCATTATGCCCCTATTGTGATCGATCTCAGTCAATTGGACGAAGATACCAACATTGCATTTACTGAACTCAATCAACTCTTGCGTCAACATCACTTGATCCCGGTTGGGATCCGTGGCGGCACTGCCAGTCAACACCAAGATGCCCAGCAAGTCGGTTTAGCCACGCTGGCAGAGAGTAAAGCCAACGCTACCCTGGCTAGTCGTCAATTGCAGCCCAAAGCAACCACCACCAGCGATAACACCATCGTACGTAAAACAAAATGGGTGGATACACCAGTGCGTTCTGGACAACAAATTTATGCCGAAGATGGTGACTTAATTGTCACTGCCACAGTGAGTAACGGTGCTGAGATCATTGCCGATGGCCATATTCACGTGTACGCAACCTTGCGTGGTCGCGCAGTAGCAGGCGCTGCTGGTGATACATCTGCTGTTATTTTTTGCCATGATTTACAAGCTGAAATGGTGTCTATCGCTGGTCGTTATCGATTACATGCAGAAACGGCTTCAACTCATCCACAGCAAAATGTTAAAGTCTATTTGGTAAATGGGCGGGTTTGTATTGAGAATTATTAATATTCAACTATACTCAAAGCATTTTGAATTTAGGCGAGGCGGCAAGCCTTCGAATCAAAAGGAGTGTATTAAAATACATGACTTTTGTGAGAAGGCGAAGTCAACAAAGCCCTAAATTTAAAACGCGAAGAGTATATGCTTGCTGCAATATAATTATTCTCACAAATATTGGCAAATGATTGCAGTTTTCACTAAATCAGATCAGAATAGGCACGAGACTGACGCAATTGGATGTTAGGCAAGGTGGCAAATAGACTAAATTGCAGATGTAATTAACTAACTGGGAAGGAATAAAACATTGGCTAAAATCATCGTTGTCACATCAGGTAAAGGGGGCGTGGGCAAAACCACGACCAGTGCTGCTTTCGGCACCGGTCTTGCGCTGCGTAATTATAAAACGGTTATTGTCGATTTTGACGTCGGCTTGCGCAACCTTGATTTGATCATGGGTTGTGAAAGACGTGTCGTCTATGACTTTGTCAATGTCGTCAATGGTGAAGCCACCATTACCCAAGCATTGATCAAAGACAAACGTGTTAATAATTTGTATATCCTACCGGCCTCGCAAACCCGAGATAAAGATGCGCTCACTAAAGACGGTGTTGAACGGGTATTAAAAGAATTAAGTGAACAATTCGATTATATCGTCTGCGATTCACCAGCCGGAATTGAACGCGGTGCCCAGTTAGCCATGTATTTTGCTGACAGTGCTGTTGTCGTCACCAATCCAGAAGTGTCATCGGTACGCGATTCAGACCGGATTTTAGGGATTCTATCCAGCAAATCACAACGTGCTGAACAAGGTAGTGAACCGATTCAGGAACATTTACTGATTACCCGTTATTCACCAGCACGGGTTGAACGCGGTGAAATGTTAGCATTACAAGATATTAAAGACATTTTAGCCATTCCATTATTAGGCGTGGTACCTGAATCAAAGTCAGTATTACAAGCTTCCAATGCCGGTGTACCGGTTATCATGAATGATAAAAGCGAAGCTGGACAAGCGTATGCAGACATGGTCGCGCGTTTTCTTGGTGAAAAACGCCCACACCGGTTTACTCAACAGAAAAAGCAAGGCTTGTTACAGCGCTTATTTAAAAACCGTGAGGAGGCAACGGTATGATCAAGTCATTACGTAATCTATTTAAACCAAACATGCAACGTAATTCTGCAGTGCTAGCCAAAGAACGTTTACAAATTATCGTCTCACATGAGCGTTCTAAACGTTCACAACGTCCAGACTTTCTACCAGCATTGCAAAAAGAATTGGTCGATGTGATTGCAAAATATGTCAAGATAGATACTGATCAAGTCAATGTAGCCTTAAAACAGCGTGATGAATTTGCATCGGTGTTAGAACTTAATATTACCTTGCCTGAGCATGCGAAAGAGACAGTAGTAACAGAAGAATTCGCTTAATTAATTGCTTAGGGTCTATTAAGGAAAATGCCAGCTTTGGCAGATCTTGCCAGAAAATACCAGCAAAACGTGCTCATGTATGTCACTATACACTGCGCTGTTTTGCTGGTATTTTCTGGCAAGATCCACTCAAAGCTGACGTTTTTTAGTATTGCTTAAATTACTAATAAGAATATAGTAAATAATGAATAATTCAGCATCGCTGCCAATTCTATATAGTTTTCGTCGCTGTCCTTATGCCATACGTGCGCGTATGGCATTGGGATATGCGAACATACCTTATGAATTGCGTGAAGTTAGTTTACACAATAAACCCGAGGCATTGTTGCGTGTATCGCCTAAAGGCACGGTGCCTGTGTTAGTCGTAACTGATGATCACATCATCGAACAAAGTCTAGATATTATGCGCTGGGCAACAACTCAGTGTAAGCCACAACTAGAGAACTGGCTAACTTACACACCTAAACAAGCAGATACAGTCACATCGTTAATTGATCAAAACGATACAGCATTTAAAACCATATTAGATGCGTATAAATATCCGGATAGAGTAAGTGATAACTGCCCTACTGGCACAGCTGCACGTCAACAAGCAGAGACTATGTTTTTAACACCATTAGAAACCCGCCTACAGCAAACCCGTTTTTTAGTCAGTGGTGACGTAACATTAGCTGATGTAGTCATCTTTCCATTCATTCGCCAATTTGCACGGGTCGATCAACAGTGGTTTGATGCAGCGCCCTACCCACGATTGCAACACTGGCTAACATTCTTTTTAGATTCAGCTCTATTCAATGCAGTCATGCAAACATATCCTGTCTGGGAACCAGATGCTACAGCTTGTATTGTGAATTGATTTGTTGTTATTTTTTAATTGTTACGCCGTTGACGTTTATGATTGCCCTTACGTGCAGATGATTTCTTTTTTTGCGTCAGGGTAAACCAATCGCTAGCAACGATTGGATGAAAATAATCAGCTTCTTCTTTTAGTAAGTTGGATGTGGTGGCAGTAATCGCTGCAATTTCAACACGCACACCTTCGGCCTTTACATGGCGCACTAATTCAATGTAATCGGAATCGCCAGACATGATAATAATGGTGTCGACCTTACTCGCCAATTGCATTGCTTTAATTGACAATGGAATATCAGCAGTTTTATGACATGGTCGTACTGAACCATGATAGCGACTATGCAGACGTTCAGCTAATTTACTGGAAATGGCAGTGCCTTCACGAAAATAAATTAAACGGTTTAACGAACGATTGCCAATCAATTTTGGGATCAAGGTATCGAAATTTAACATAGCACCTGTATCGCCACATTGTTCATGAATACTGATTTCAATATTGTTACCATCAACCAAAATTGCTACTGATTGGCTGATAGTGACTTCACCATTTGTTGGAGACGAGCCATTGGCGGACATGATAGTGATCTTCCTCTGTGTTAAGTCCATTATTGCGCAACTATACTCTTCGCGTTTTAAATTTAGGTCTTCGTTGGCTGCGCCTTCTCACAACAGTCATGTATTTCAATACACTCCTGTTGATTCGAAGGCTTGTCGCCTCGCCTAAATTCAAAACGCTTTGAGTATAAATAATAGCTACCCTGCTTGCCAAGATTACACCATCTGTTGGCACAACAACAGTCGTTTCATTGGTAAGATAGCATTATCCTAGCAAATGAGGCTATAATCGCGGCCGATGCTGAATTTGTTCAGAAAGACTCGGGCTCGGGTCAGAAAAAACTCGACGGTTTCGGTATGAACTACGTTGTATTTCATCTTTGTACAACCGTCTACTAAGCACATTGAGGAGATATAATCGTCATGATCATTGAACCCAAAACCCGTGGATTCATTTGTACAACTGCACATCCAACAGGTTGCCAAGCACACGTTAACCATCAAATCAATTACATCAAACAACAATCACCGATCAATCAACCTACTGTTAATAATATATTGGTGATCGGCGCGTCTACAGGATATGGGTTAGCCTCATTGATCACCGCTCGTTTTGCATTAAATGCAAACACATTGGGAGTATTTTTTGAAAAACCGGCGAGTGGTAAACGCACTGCATCTGCTGGTTGGTATAACATTGCTGCATTCGAACACGCTGCAAGTCAAGATGGTCAATTAGCAATGAGCATTAACGGTGATGCCTTCTCAAATGAAATCAAACAACGCACCGTCGATATGATTAAACAACATTTTGGTACGATTGATTTAATTATCTATAGTTTAGCCTCACCACGTCGCATCGATCCAAATGATGAGCAAACGTATAATTCGGTGCTGAAAACTTGTGACAAACCCTTTCATAATCAAACTATCGATCCGCTCACTGGGCAATTACAGGATGTCATGATCGAACCGGCAAATGCTACTGAAATTAACAACACCGTTAAAGTGATGGGTGGCGAAGATTGGCGAATGTGGGTAGATGCATTGCAACGTGCTAACGTGTTAGCACCGAATGTTAAAACCGTTGCTTATTCTTACATTGGCCCTGAGTTAACTTTCCCAATCTATCGTGATGGCACTATTGGTCAAGCTAAGAAAAACTTAGAGAATACTGCACATGAGTTAGATAACCAACTACGTGATTTGCAAGGCCATGCATATGTATCGGTTAACAAAGCCGTTGTTACTCAATCAAGTGCCGCGATCCCCATTGTACCGTTATATATTTCGATCTTATTTAAAGTCATGAAAGAAAAACAATTGCACGAAGACTGTATTCAACAAATTTATCGCTTATTTAATGATTGTTTATATACTGCGGATCAACACGTACCCGTTGATGACCAAGGTCGGATCCGTATCGATGACTGGGAAATGCAGCAAGATGTGCAACAGGCTATTGCTGAAATATGGCCACAAATCACTCAAGACAATGTGATGGAATTAACTGACTTGGCCGGCTATCGCAAAGCATTCTTTAACTTATTTGGTTTTGATTGCGATGAGATTAATTACCGACAAGATATTGATCCAAATGTCATGATTGCCTCATTAGCCGATGAGACGAGTTAAAAGGAAATTTTGAATAAAAATGCGGTAACCATTTAGATTTTGATCTTTTACTTTACCAAAAAACGTCAGCTTTAAGTGGAGGTTACCAGAAAATATCAGGAAAAAGGCGCAGCGTATTTGAGCATACATGAGCATCCCAGTTCAAGCCTGGGACAAGCTTTTTATTGATGTTTTCTAGCAAGATCCGCCAAAGATGGTGTTTTCCTTAATAGTGCTTGAACAGTTACTAGATTTCATCGATAGATTGGATGACTTTACCAACCATCCCGTATTCAATTGCTTCTTCAGCATTCATCCAATAATCACGCTCAGTATCACGCGCAACCCGTTCAACCGGCTGCCCAGTTTCACGAGCGATAATGGTGTTGATCCGTTGTTTCATTTTAATGATTTCACGCGCTTGGATATCGATATCAACTGCTGGACCGCCCATGCCACCACTAGGTTGATGTAACAAAAAGCGAGTATTAGGTAAACAAAAACGATTTTCTAGTTTAGCGGCTAAATAAATGTGTGACGCAATACTGGCAACATACCCGGTACCAATCACTTTGATCGTCGGTTTTAAAAAGGTTAGTAAATCGTGGATAGTGTCACCAGATTCAACATGACCACCAGGAGAATTAATAATTAATTTTATCGGATTATCACTGACATGTGCCATCGCCCACAATTGCGCAGTTAATTCTCGCGATACCTTTTCATTCATTGGACCGAAAAATAAAATAGTGCGCGACTCAAATAAGGCATTGGTAATGGTTTCAGATAATTTAGGGGATTTATCTGCGTCATCATCTTTGCGCAATTGCGCTGGCAGTACATCAGTTAACATGAAGTTATCCTTTTATCAACGTTACTATAAACAGTATACGCAAGGGATAATAGTGACGCAAACTTAAAATTGATGAGAAATAGCACAATGATAACCGCCATCATATTTAACCTTTGGGAAATTGCACCTATAGAGTGACTTGGCTACAATCTGGTCTTAGTCAATACATTGAGTCTTTCATGTCACATCAACAACACAATACAATGCGTCGCGCTCAAATGAGCAAGGCTAAACGGATTGTTGTGAAAGTCGGGACACATTTATTGGTTGATAAAAATGGTCAACCACACAATCACCACATCAAATGCTTGATTAAACAATTAGTCGATTATCACCAACTCGGTAAAGAGATCGTATTAGTCTCTTCTGGCGCAATTGGTGCCGGCACACCATTATTAGGTTTCAAACAACGGCCACGTAAATTAGTCGATTGTCAATTAGCCGCTGCTGTTGGACAAACTCGATTATTACATCAATATCAACGTGCATTTGCTAACTATGATTGTGTGATTAGCCAAATGCTATTAACTCACCTTGACTTAAAACAACGTACACGCCACTTAAATGCGCGCAATACGTTGTTAAACAGTCTGCGTCGCCGGATCATTCCAATCATTAATGAAAATGATGTAGTGTCAGTTGATGAAATTAAAATTGGTGACAACGATACATTGTCAGCATTAGTGGCTACATTAGTGGATGCCGATTTATTGATTTTGCTAACCACCACAGATGGGTTATATGCTTATTTGTCGAATGGTGATCATCAACGTATTCCCTATATTGCTAAGATCAATAGCGAACATTATCAACATATTCAGCGTAAAAAACATAATAACTTATCTATTGGCGGTATGCACAGTAAATTAGATGCAGCTAACATTGCCAATCAAAATGGGATCCCGGTGATCATTGCCGATGGCAACAGCGCTACTGTATTAAAACGTATTGTTAACGGTGATGATGTAGGTACACTATTAGATGTACCCATCAAACAACGCACATTGGGTAAACGTAAAGGTTGGATCCGCTTTTTTAACCGTATCCAAGGCGAGTTACACTTAGACGATGGAGCCTGTCATGCCCTGCAAACTGGTAAGAAAAGTTTATTACCCAGTGGGATCATCAAGGTAAGCGGTCAATTTACTGAAGGCGCTTTATTAGCATTGATGAGTCACAACAACACTGTGATCGGGCATGGTTTAACTGAATTTAATCATGATGACATTGCTATCATTAAGGGTCATCATAGTCGTGAGATTAATCGCTTATTGCAAGGACAATACCCCGACGAAGTGATCCATCGTGATAACTTAATTCTATTTGATGATGCAACAGGATAATCACATGACATTAGCCAATGAAATTAGTCAACTCACCACTCGCGCACGCCAAGCCAGTTACACATTAGCTAGCCTTAGCACTGAGGCTAAAAATGCACTCTTAATCACCATGGCAACCTGTTTGCGTGAACAAACCAAGCAGATCTTGCAAGCTAACCAGCAAGATGTCGATAACGCGATCGCAAAACAACAAACACCTGCGCTAATTGATAGACTGCGTTTAGATAAAACTCGAGTTGAAGCGATGGCAACTGGATTAAACTATGTTGCCAACTTACCTGATCCAATTGGTGACACCTTAACTGAGATGACACATGAAAATGGTATGCAAATTTGCAAAGTGCGCACACCGATTGGTGTCATTGTTGTTGTTTATGAAGCACGCCCTAATGTCACCGCAGATGTCGCAGGATTGTGTTTAAAAACAGGTAATGCATTAATTCTGCGTGGCGGTAGTGAAGCACAACATTCTAATCAAGCGATTTTACGTGCTTTGTTAACTGCTGGAAAAGCGCAATTGTTACCAGCAGGCGCATTACAATATGTCGAATCAACTGATCGCCGCTGTATTGGTTTATTAGCCAGCGATACTGAGAATGTGGATTTGATTATTCCACGCGGTGGTGAGGGATTGATTCAATACGTGACTGATGTCGCTAAAGTTCCAGTAATTAAACACTACAAAGGCATTTGTCATACTTACGTTGATGCAGATGCGGATATCGATATGGCACTTTCCATTTGTTTAAATGCTAAATGTCAGCGTCCTGGTGTATGCAATGCAATGGAAACCTTGCTCATACATCAAAACATTGCTAATGCATTCTTACCGAAAATGGCAATACAATTGCACCAGGCCGGTGTGCAATTACGTGGTGATCAACGTGCTTGTGCACTTATAACGAATATGACACCCGCTACTGATCAAGATTGGCAAACAGAATACTTAGATTTAGTGTTATCGATTGCGATCGTCGATTCAATCGATGATGCCATTACTCATATTAATCGTTATGGTTCACATCATTCTGATGCGATTGTCACAAATGATAAAACAGCTCAACAGCATTTTATGTGTAGTGTCGATTCAGCTGCTGTCTACGTGAATGCATCAACCCGTTTTACCGATGGCAGTGAATTCGGTATGGGGGCAGAGATTGGGATCAGTACCGACAAGCTGCATGCCAGAGGCCCAATGGGATTAGCTGAATTAACCAGTTATCAATATCGAATTTATGGTGGCGGGCAAACGCGTTAATTATACTCTTTGCACTTTACACGTAGACTTCTGACTTTTTCTTATATAAGAAAAACAAACCAGCTGGAATAATCATCAAAATAATACCGCTTGAAAACACTGTTTCATAATGTGCAAATGAACCAACATCGATGCCTTCTGGTGGGAAAAAGCCAACATACAATGTGATCACACAACCAATTAACCCTAAGCCACAGGTACTACCTATTCCCCATATACCACCGGGGATCTTAAATGCACTGTGTTGTTGCGGGTGACGTTTACGCAAGGTAAATGCAGCAATAAATAATAACATATACATTAACATGTACAATTGTGTACTCAGATCGGTTAACAACCAATACGATCCATTCACGCTGGGCATTAATAAAAATGCAAGACACACTACACTCACTAATATCGCTTGTAGAATTAGCAGATTAGCTGCCACACCTTTGCTATTTTTGCGAGTTAATACTGCTGGCAAGTAACCATTTTCACCGGCATGCAATAACCCTTTGGCAGGCGAAATGATCCAATTGATCATCCCACCTAAACTACCAATAATTAACATAATGGTTAACACTGGTGTCATCCAGGTTAAATGATAACGACTAAAAAATTGTTGGAAGGCTTGCATCACCCCTTCAACTAAATTGATCTCATGAGTTGGGATCACCATTGCAATCGCTAGCGCACCACAAATCATGGTGACTAAAATAATCACTACAGATAACAATACTGCCTTGGGAAATTTTGCTTGTGGATCTTCAATGTCTTTCACATGTACTGCTGCTAACTCCATACCTAAAAAAGCAGCCATGATTGCGGTCAGTGAAACCCAACTGTTAGTGTGGGCAAGATTAGGCATCACAGTATGCAAATTAACTTGAATTTGTGAGGCATTACCCATTAATAACCAAATTGCTGCCAATACCATAATAATAGCCATTGGCAACATCATGCCGATGATGGTACACCACGTCGCAAAGCGCGCAGACGTGCGCAACCCACGCAAGTTAAGTAAGGTTAGCAACCAAAATACAATTAAAATAACACTGACCAAATACCAACGTTGTTGCGCTAATTGTGGATCAATTAAAAAAGCAATAGTGCCAGCAATGAATGATAAAATGGTTGGGTACCATACCATTGTGTTAATCCATTGCAACCAAATTGCAAAGAATGCCCATCGTTCACCAAAGGCCTTTTTCACCCAGTTATAGACACCACTGTCTTGAGTCCAGGTTGCCGATAATTCAGCAGACACCAATGCTGTTGGGATTAAAAAAACAATTGCAGCAAATATAAAAAAGAAAATCAGCGTGCTGCCAAATAATGCAGTCGCTGGCAAGTTACGAATGCTATCGATAGCACCGGTAATCAACATGGCTAGCGTAAAAACACTTAAACGGGTTAATGTTGGTTTGATCATGAATCATTTACCTAGTCATTAAGGAACGAAGTAGTATAAATAAGCTTGCCATCAGCTGCAAGGATTATCATCAATCCAGTGGCATGATAATGGCCTTGAACATCATCAATAACTCCATATTTTTACGCCATTTTCTTAATAAATACTGACCACATATATAATTGGCATTAATCTTGTTAACTTGCCGACGACCATGAACCTTTACAGCCTTTTCCTAAAATAATGAGGTATTAGAACGAGGATTTGTTTTTCTAGCAAGGAAAATGCTTAAGAAAAAGACGGAGTTTAGCTAAGCCTAAATGAGTACTTTTTATTAAGTATTTGACGAAGCTAGAAAAGTAAAGCCAAAATTATAATGCGTCATTATTTTAGGAAAAGGCTGTAATACCATCCATAAACAGCGTAATATATTTTTCAATCAAGGACTTTATGATGAATACACACCCTATCAGCCTATCCAAATCACTGCTTAGCATCAGTTTATTATTACTGGTTTCAGCAGCCGGCTTTGCCAAAACCTATTCATTATCTAACGGTGATGTTGTTGGTAATGCATACCAAATCAATGTACAAACTGGGGTGACAATGTATAACTTAGTCACGCATACCGGCGTTGGCTTTGAAGAAATTGCTGCGGCCAACCCACAACACGGACCCGACTTATACAACGATCGCAAACCAGTGGTGATCCCAGAACGATTTGTATTACCCAATGCACCTAAAAAAGGCATCGTGATTAACGTTGCTGAATTACGTTTATATTATTATCCTAATGGTTCACATAATGTTGTCACCTATCCTGTTGGCATCGGACGCAAAGGTTGGAAAACACCATTAACCACCACCAAAATTGTGTCCAAAACAGCAAACCCAACGTGGCGTGTTCCCAAATCAATTCAATTAGATGTTGCTATGCGCAAAGGTGTAATCTTGCCAGATAAAATCCCTGCTGGTGAAAAAAATCCATTAGGTACACACGCATTATATTTAGGATTGCCCGGTTATTTAATCCATGGCACCAATGCACCGTATGGTGTCGGCCAACGTATTAGCTCCGGTTGCATTCGCTTAATGCCACAAGATATTGTATTGTTATACAAGCAAGTCGGTGTGGGTACGCCAGTGAGGATCGTTAATCAACCGTATAAAGTTGGTTGGGCGAATAACCGTCTTTATTTAGAAGCTCACCCAGTCCCTGACGAATATCATGCAAAACAAACACAATACCAAGCAAGCATGAAAAAAACCATTAATCAATTTGCTAAAAGATACGGGGTAAAGGTTAACTGGGATACAGTACAACGCGTTGCTCATGAAAAAACAGGATTACCGCAAGTGATTGCCACACATTAATTATTATTATCACCTGGATGATTGTGAATTGAATATATGAAAAGAAGACCTTATTTTCACTGCCGTAAACTCGCTGCACCCATTGGTTCTAGTCGTTATTATGCTTGTCGCTATGTTCCATTTCGCCAACGTAAAGCAATTTTTGGTTTGTATGCATTTGACAATGCTGTTTTTTCTATTCCGTTTTTAGTCAGTGATCCACAAGTTGCTCGTAGCAAGCTACACTGGTGGCGCAATGCGGTTATTGAATTATTTGAAACAGGTAATAGTGCACACCCTATTTTGGGTTGCTTAATACCCTATCTGGATACACCTGGATGGCATCCCAATTTATTGATTAAATACATTGATACAGTTGAAACATGGCTGGATATTAACGTATTTGAAACCAATATGAACTTCTTACAACATTCTGCTCGTGCCAGCGGCATTTTAGCTAAATTGGCTGCTTTTTTATTTGTTAAACCGTGCGCTAAAACCAATTCATTTGCCAGTCATTTTGCTGTAGTAATGGATTTAACCCATTATACCGATACCATTGAGACATATGCTAATTATGGTAAGCTTCCCTTCTCCCATGAATTACTGCGCCGTTTACACATTCAAGATAACGAGATGCATTCACCAGTGAGCTCATCTCATTTTCTACACTTAGTCAAAGACCAGATCCCATTTGTTAAACTGCATGTCGATGCAGCACTTGCAATATATCCAGAAAAACAATACAGAAAATTACGTTACTTTCGTATTATGATGAAACTAGCATTGACACAATTAGAATATATTTACGAAAAAACAGCAAACACCAGTGTGATCAAATCAAACCGTGATATCATGCCGTTAAAAAAATTATGGGTGGCTTTTCGCACGCACTAACCCTTCGCAGTCCAGTTTAACTGCGGAATTTAGGTTTAATGACAATGCTTCAACAAATTTGTTATTTGACGTTGGTCTAATTCAATATAACGTCCTTGTGGCAAATCATGTGGTAAATTAACACTGCCATAACCAATACGTAATAAACGACTAATCATCACGCCCTGGCTTTCCCATAAACGACGCACTTCACGGTTGCGGCCCTCAGCCAAACTGACGTGATACCATTGGTTAATACCCTGTTTATTACGTGATTGCTGGCATTTAATTGTAGTAAATGCAGCCATGCCATCGTCTAACGTCACACCTTTGCGCAAACGAGTTAACATGTCAGCCGTTACCTTTCCCATAACTCTGACAGCATAGGTACGGATCACTTGCTGACTGGGGTGCATCAGTTTATTAGCTAATTCACCATCATTGGTAAATAGTAATAAACCACTGGTGTTAATGTCTAAACGTCCTATCATGATCCAACGTCCTTGCTTAATAGTGGGCAATTGAGCAAATACCGTTGGCCTGCCTTCAGGATCATCACGGGTACACACTTCACCTAATGGTTTGTTGTAACACAGTACGCGAGTTGTTGTGTGATTCAGTAATGTAACCAGTTTGCCATCAACTCTAACGTTATCTGTCATTGTGATCCGATCGCCTAATGTGGCCACGTGATCATTGACAGTAATCCGCCCTGCTTGTAACCATGTTTCAATCTGACGTCGCGATCCCAGCCCGCAACGGGCTAATACTTTTTGGATTTTTTCAGTGGTATTTTGCATGCTTGATTTTAATTGACGGTTTCGTCATGTTAAGAACGTAACATTAGGGTTATTCTTAATATCAATACAACTACACTTCATCTTCTGTGATAGCAGTAGAGTCGATTAATTCATCATCATCTACCTCAGTCGATTTAGCCATATCAGTTTGCGTTAATGGCTGTTGTGAAGTTGTTGCGTCCGGATCAGCGTCTACTGGTTGTGCTGTTGTTAACTCCACATTTTCTTGTGTTAATGCCTGTTCAAACTCAGCACCTAACTCAGCGGCGATACTATCTAAATCGCGCACCGCTTCTAAGGTTGGTAATGCTTCCAAATTAGGTAAATTAAAATAATCTAAAAATGCTTTTGTTGTGGCATATAAACTAGGTTTACCGGGTACATCACGATGACCAACAGCACGTACCCAACCACGCTCTACTAAGGTTCTCATGATATTGGTACTCACAGCAACACCGCGCACGTCTTCGATTTCTGCACGAGTAATCGGTTGACGATAAGCAATTAATACCAATGTCTCTAATAAAGCGCGTGAATAACGTGGTGGTTTTTCATCCCATAATTGATTCATCCAACTAGCATAGGCAGGCTTGATTTGAAAGCGATAACCGCTGGCAACGGTTTGCAACTCAATACCACGATCAGCATAAACGGCTTGCAAATCGTTTATTGCTTGCTTAATGTCATCCGTACTGGGTTTTGCATAATCTGGGTGTACCAATACTTTTTGCAATTGCTTTAATGACAGCGGCGCATCGGCTGCAAATAACATCGCCTCGATAACTTGGGATAATAATGCTATATCGATCGGCGTTTTGCTTGCTTCAGCAATACTTGCACCTTGCTCAGTATCAGTTTTTTCTAACGCATTATCAATCACTTCATTCATGTTGCAACAGCCTTTACATACAGTGGACTAAACGGTTCTGCTTGAATTAATTCAATAGTGGCATGGCGTAACAATTCCAGTATCGCAATAAACGTTACCACAACACCACTACGTCCTTCTTCAACGGTAAATAACGTGTAAAAATCGGTATACTCATCAGCTTTTACCACACTTAAAATACGTGACATACGCTCACGCACCGATAATGGTTCGCGTTTAATGTGGTGATGTTCAAACAGTTGTGCACGTTGCAAGATATCACGCAATGCATCTAATAATTCAGGCATCATCACAGTAGGTTGTGGTTTGTCGCGCTTCATTGGTGGCAAATTAGCATTGACTGGGAAAATATCACGCTGCCAACGCGGTAATTCATCTAATTCCTGTGCTGCTTTTTTAAAACGTTCATACTCTTGTAAACGACGTACCAATTCGGCACGCGGATCCAATTCTTCACCCTCATCTACACTGAGACGTGGCAATAACATTCGCGACTTAATCTCTGCAAGACTAGCCGCCATAACTAAGTAATCTGCAGCTAATTCCAATTCCAACGCCTTCATGATCTCGATGTATTCAATATATTGACGGGTAATATCAGCAATGGGGATATCTAAAATATCAACATTATTTTTCTTGATCAGATATAATAATAAGTCTAATGGACCTTCGAATGTCTCTAAAAACACACGCAAGGCTTCGGGTGGAATGTATAAATCCAATGGCAACTTGGCGATACGCTCGCCTTTAAAATGACCAACAGCGATCTGTTCGACTACATCATCACTCTGTGTTGCCTGTGCTACCTCTGTTTGCATCAATAAATTGCCCATTTTGGTTAAAAACTAATCTTAATTGGCGTTAATCCAACCAATTTCGCCATGCATTATACCTAATATTGCACAATCACGACAGCATAAAACAGAGCAGCAATGGCTAAGGTGTTCAGGGACAACTCTATGTTATACTGCGGCGGCTAATCATACCGTTAGCGCTGCTACCGTGCAGTGGAATATGCAATAACGAGTTAAGTTGAATACCTGTGAAATTATTAGCCGATTTTTTTCCAATTATTCTATTTTTTGTTGCCTACAAGGTATACAACATCTATGTGGCCACCGCAGTGGCCATTGCAGCATCTGTCATCCAAGTTGGGATCCATTGGTTAAGGCAGCGCAAATTTGATCGGATGCAACTAATTACCCTGGGATTAATCATCGTCTTAGGCGGCGCAACCTTATTACTACATGAAGAAATTTACATTAAATGGAAACCGAGCATTTTGAATTGGATATTTGGCTTACTATTTTTTGCTAGTCAGTTCATCGGTGAAAAACCGCTGATCCGACGTTTAATGGAAAACAATATCACATTAACCGCTGTCATTTGGCGCCGACTTAATCTAAGCTGGGCGATCTTTTTCACTACCATGGGTTGCCTGAATTTATATATCGTATATCACTTCAGTACCGATGTTTGGGTAAATTTTAAATTATTTGGCATGCTGGGGTTAACCCTATTATTTGTGATCATCCAAGCAATTTATCTAGCCAAACACATCGAAGAGTCTTGAATATAATAGCAAGGAGGAGTAACAGGTGACTAATCAACAACGTATCGATTTCATTCGTCAACGCTTGCAACAACAATTGCAGCCAACCCAATTAGATATTGTTGATGAAAGCGCACAACATCGCGGTCATCCGGGTGCAGCTAGTGGTGCAGGACATTTTGCAGTAAGCATTGTCGCTGATGCATTCGCTAATAAAAATTTAGTAGCTCGCCATCGCTTAGTCTACCAAGCAATTGATAAGATCATAGGCAGTGAAATTCACGCATTGCGTATTGATGCCAAAACACCTACAGAGATCGGTTCACAATAATGTTACGTCGGTTAATTGGATTTAGTCTACTGTGTGTATTATGTATTGGCTTAACCAACTGCAGTGGTTATTCAAATAATACTGCACAGCCCACATCACATACAACCTGGCTGTTCAGTACCTATAAAACCATTTGGCCAACGATGACTTCAGCATTTACGTTAGATCACGTTAAGCAAAATCCCGCTGTAGCTGAACAAATTAACTGGTACCAGCAGCACCCAGCCCTAGTCAACAAAATCATCTCCCAAGCCTCTCCATTTTTATATTACATTTTGCAAGAGATAAAGCAGCGCGAATTGCCCGGTGAATTAGCCTTACTACCATTTATCGAAAGTGGTTATGATCCCACTGCATATTCTTATCGTGGTGCTGCTGGGTTATGGCAATTAATGCCAGGCACTGCCAGTGGATTTGGGATCACCCAAAATTGGTGGTATGACGGGCGTCGTGATGTATATGATTCAACTAAAGCTGCGCTTAACTACTTAACCTATTTACGCGACTTTTTTGATAATGATTGGTTAAAAGCGATTGCTGCCTACAATTCCGGTGAAGGTACTGTGCAAAATGCTGTACATCGCAACAGTCAATCACAACACGCAACCGATTTCTTCTCATTGCATTTGCCCAAACAAACTGAAGCCTATGTTCCAAAATTATTAGCACTGGCAGTAATTATCAGCCATCCTAAACGTTATCATATCGATTTACCATTTGTTGCTAATAAACCAACTATTGCCAGCGTTGATCTCGACGCACAAATTGACTTAGCTCAAGCAGCAAAATTGGCTGAAGTTAGCGAAGAAACGATTTATCAAATAAATCCTGGTTATATGCGTTGGGCAACTGATCCCAGTGGTGGGCGTTTATTTTTACCGATAGAACAAATTGCAACATTTAACAAAAATTTACAAACCATACCAAAAACACAACGGGTAACATGGCAACGTCACCCAGTAGTTGCTGGTGATAGCTTAATTAAAATTGCTAAACGTTACGATACAACGCTACCCATTTTACGCAAAGTCAATAATTTGCATAACAATACCATTCGCATTGGTGACAAATTAATTGTACCAGCTAGCGCACACAGCTTGACTCAATACAACATACAAAACAAACAACATTACGTCGGTAAAACACCTAAGAAAATTCCCGGCCCTAAAAAAGTTGTCCATACAGTGAAACCCGGTGAAACGTTAACTAAGATTGCGGTTAAATACCACTTACATGCAAGTCAATTACGCTTTTGGAATCATACAACATCTAATCACGTTGCTGCTGGGACAAAATTAACGGTATGGATCGATCACTATCGCCCACATATTGCTGGCAGTCAACGTTATACAGTTAAAGCAGGTGATACATTAAGTACGATTGCCAAACGCTATCATACCAGCACACATGCTATTCAAGTTGCTAATCGTTTAGCATCGACAACGATTAAACGTGGACAAACATTGCAAATCCAGAGTCACTTAACTATTAAAGATAACATTGCGTATTATACGGTACGCGCTGGCGATACACTGTCACAGATCGCAAAACGTTATCATCTAAGCACCCAACAGTTAATGGCAGATAACAAACTGACTGATGCACATACATTACGTACTGGACAGCGGATCAAGGTTAAAGTGTAATACTTAATACAAATTGTATTATTTGTTATACAAATGGCAATATACACGCTGATTATTTGCCAACTTAGACACACTCGGATAATCACGACAACACTGTGGCATCGCAGCTGAACAACGCGGATGGTAATGACAACGCTTAGTAACTGAGCCTGTGATAGCTATTCACCCATTTCACATGGGTATTTCCACTTCTAGATTGCCTAACTATCAGACTCCACCTGATTAAGATTAGATTGTTGCAAATTGTATTTACGCATTTTCTCAACTAGCGTAGTGCGACGTAACGCAAGTAACTCAGACGCTTTACTAACAACACCATGAGCACGCCGAAGTGCTTGACGAATCAAGGCAATTTCAATTGCTTGTATATGTGATTTTAAATCAATACCTGCATCAGTTAATTCAGTCACACCATTTAGCTTTATATCGGTGTTCTGTGGTTGTAAAAATGCTACCGCATTTTGTGAACCGCTATCATGTACTTGTGCTTCCCTGAACTTCTCAGGTAATTGCTCTGGCTTAATTAACTCATTTGGATAAAGAATAGTAAGGCGTTCTATCAAATTTGCTAATTCACGTACATTACCAGGCCATGGATACTGGCATAAGGTATTAATAGTCTCTTTTGACAATGTAATTTCGTTTCTACCATCTTCTTGCAAACGATTGGTTATTTCACTAATTAATACCGGAATATCTTGAGCACGCTGACGTAATGCTGGCATATCAATTGGAAAGACATTTAATCGATAATATAAATCTTCTCTAAACGTATTTTCTTCAATTAATTTTTCTAAATTACGGTGCGTAGCTGCAATGATACGCACATCGATCGGAATAGTTTTATTGCCACCGACACGCTCAAAGCAACGTTCTTGTAACACTCGCAATAGTTTAACTTGCATGTTCAACGGCATATCACCAATTTCATCTAAAAATAGTGTGCCACCTTGAGCTAATTCAAAACGACCTTTGCGTACACCAACCGCCCCAGTAAAGGCGCCTTTCTCATGACCAAACAACTCACTCTCTAATAGATCAGGTGGAATTGCACCGCAGTTAACTGGAATAAAGGCGTTATCGCGTCGCTGTGATTGATAATGTAAACTGCGCGCAACAACTTCTTTTCCGGTACCAGATTCACCTAAAATGAGTACGGTAACATCTTGATCATAGACTTGCTGCATCAGCTTTTTTACCGTCGCAATTATATCACTATCGCCCGCCAAACTACGAAATAGGCAATCATCTCTATTCACACTAGCATTATGATCGTGTTCACGATCTTGCACAACACTGCATTGATGTAATGCGTCAGTCAACTGGGTATGCTCTAATGGCAAGACTAATCTATTAATAATATTCGATTGTCTAATTGATAATGCTTTTTTAGCTACACAATTATCATCACACAATAATATTAACGATAACGTAGGCAATTGTGTATAGATTGCATTGACTATATCTTGTGTTTGGTTAATATCAGATGCTACTGTAATAAATACAACTGTTAACTGCTGTAATTTATCTGCATGATGTTGCCAACGAGTCGAGCTTGTCCTGATACAGGATTTATTCAAGAATTGAAAAATAGACAATAATGTCTGACTACGCTTGGCATCATCGTCTATTAATAAAACATCGTATTGCTTATTTGCCATTTGCAAATCACCTACTATTTTATCGCTAGGATTAATATCACTGAAAATCAGTGCGTTAAATCTTAAGTCTCTAAGTAATAGCTACTAATTCATAAAATTGCCAATTCATTGAGAATACATCTACTAATACTGTTTTTATCTTATTGATGAAATGCTGTATTTTTATTAATGATCAGACTAAGTAGTCATGCATTGATTATAAGATGATCAAAAATAGAACAGGTGAATGATCGAGTTAGTTGAGTTGTAATGACGTATAATCCATTGTTAATTTTACAAGGAGTATTTATGCGAAATTCACATGCTCGTGCCTATAAGGAAGAACCTGCAGATTTCAATAAGGTAGTTTTAAATTGGCCAATTTCATCACTAGATAAACCATTTATGGAAACACTATCTGCTCAACCTTTACCAAAGTATGAGCATAGTCTTTCAAGATATTATAAAAACTTTATGCCTTTTATTCTTGAAGAAGCACGTGCTATCGTTGCTGATGGACTGACAAAAGTAAGGCAATACTATACACAAACTGGGAAGCGCAAAAAGAAAAAAGCTAAAATTGATGAATTGAGTGATGCTATACCATTTAATATAAAATTAAAACAAAATCCAAAATTTCCAAAAAATTCAGAAAATCCATTTTCAGTTACTTTTTCAGGTTCAATTCCTAAAAAAATCGAGCACAGTCGTTCAATGAATGCATTGTTATTAAAGCCTACCAAAATAGAAGATGACAAGTGGTTTTTTGGATTAGCTTTAGAAAGAAGTGATACTAATGAACTCGTATTAAAACTAGTACTCAGTGTGGAAGACATTTCAAATTATGGTCATTTTTTTAAGAAAAATGTAACTTGGCAAGTTCATTACTTAGGTTCGTTAACCAGTGAGTCCAGAATGTATGAAACTTGTCTAACGGCTACAGATAATGCGTGTGTTAGAAAAATTGCAGCTAGTCAGATCAATCAATCCTATTTACATAAACAAGTTAATTTACCTAGCTTGAATCATTTAAACTTATCTCAACAAAATGTCATCAGACATTTTTTTGCCACAGACAATGGCAGCACTACTTTACTGCAAGGCCCTCCAGGAACAGGCAAAACAACCACTATCGTTGAACTATTGAAACACGCAGCCAAACAGAAAAAACGAACTTTAGTGAGTGCACATTCTAATAAAGGAGTGCAAGTGCTGGCTACGCGTGCACTACACGATCCACAAGATATTCCTATCTTGTTAGTTGGCGTCGAAAATAAAATTCCTGAAAGTTTGTGGCCCATTTCGTTAAATCGATGGCATGAATTTACCGTGCTGAAAATAGTTCATCATGTTAAAAAAATCACTGATTTAGTTGAAAATCACGTGGGGA
Organism: Gammaproteobacteria bacterium; assembly: GCA_965116795.1. Taxonomy (GTDB): domain Bacteria; phylum Pseudomonadota; class Gammaproteobacteria; order JAJFKG01; family JAJFKG01; genus JAJNDI01. Next base: position 1,705,678 of record OZ220716.1, on the reverse strand, counting down.
AAACAACAAATGCACTTCATAAATTTTTATCAGAGATTGATCAAGATATATTAGACATGGAACAGAGACTAAAGAAGTATGATCTTATTTCTTCTAATGGATTAGGCAGGGCTAGCAAAAGGTCAATAAGCAATTTGAATTTAAAACCAATTGCCATGTCTGATTTTCAAGATATTCGTGCTGTTATAACAAAAAAATTGAGTCAAAATGTTACGCTTATCAAGCATTGGAAAGCTTTATTGGAAAGGCTAGATGCACTGCTAAGCAAGTGGCAAGCGGTCAATAAGACTAGCTTAGAAGAATATTTACTTGATTATGCCACTATTATTTTTGCAACGTTAGTAACTTCTGGACGTAGAAGTATGTCGACAATGCAGCCAGTCGAATTTTTATTTGTAGACGAAGCAGCACAATCAGTAGAACCAACGACATTAATTCCAATTCGCTATCAACCCAAAAAAATATTATTAGTTGGTGATACTAAACAGCTTCCAGCAACGGTGATTTCAACTATGCTTAATGATTCGTCTGATCATAGAAAAAATTATCAATGGTCTATGATGTGGCGTTTAATTGAAGAAAACGATCAATTCAACATGATGTTAACTACACAATACCGTATGCATCCTCAAATATGTCAATGGCCGTCAAGTCAATATTATGCTGATAGATTAGCCACTGCTCCAGATATATTGCCAATGGCGTTATTTAGTAAAACAGGAATTACTAGTAGACCATATGCTATCTATCATATATCTGGTGCTGATATGAAAAGTAAAGATAGTAAAAGTGTTTGTAATAAGCAAGAAGCGCAGTATGTTGTTAATATTATCACGCAGATTTCTAAAGAAGTTTCACAACGGTCAATCGGTGTGATTACCCCGTATGTTGCCCAGAAAAATTTAATTAAAGAAAATTTAGCTAAGAGCAAATGTTTATCTAACAATGTTAATATTAATACAGTAGATAGTTTCCAGGGTGATGAGAGAGACATTATTATTATTTCGTTTGTACGTACTCACGTTACCGAATTTTTGCGAGAATTTAGGCGATTAAATGTCGCCATTACCAGGCCAAAGTGTTGTTTAATCATCTTAGCTTCTCCTAATTTAGCATCAAGTGACATAGGTGAAATGATCACAGATGCTTGCAAAAGAAATTTGCTCTTTACTCAACGTGCATTAAATAATATTCTTAGCACTGGACAAGTTCAGCAAATAGCCGAAGGCAGACATTCATCATCGATAACGATTGAGTCATGTGCGTGGCAAGGTGATGCAAACAGCCAATTTCAATATGCACAACAGTTAGCTAAGCGTAATAAAAAAATGGCATTTGTATGGTATAGGCGTGCTGCTGAGAACAATTGCATTGAAGCACAATACTATATAAGCCAAGCTTATCTATCAAATTCTTATGGCATCACTAAAGATAATCAAGTTGCGATTAAATGGCTCGCAAAATCAGCACAATACGGTTTCGCTAAAGCGCAATATACATTGTCACAAATGTTACTTAGTGGAGAAATAGTAAAGAAAGACAAACAGTCAGCTTTTTTGTGGTGTAAGAAAGCAGCTGATAATAACTTTCTTGATGCGTTGGTCAAAGTTGCTAACTATTATGAAGAAGGTGTGATTGTTGGTAAAGATATTAAATTGGCGCAACAATATTATCGACAAGCAGCAAAATTAGATCATATTGATTCTGTGCTAAGACTAGCTACTATTTTGTCTGATGGTACATTAGCTAATCAACGTGAAGCATTAAAGTGGTATAAGAGGTTAGCTCACTTTCAAATAGAGGAAGTTTATTACCCTATAGCAAGATTATTAGAGTTTTCTTTAGGTAAGAAAGCAGAATCTTTTGAATGGTATATTAAAGCGGCCGATGTTGGGGAATTAAATGCGCAATATAACGTGGGCATCAGTTTTAGTGACGGCAGTTATGGCAATATGGTTGATTTAGGAAGATCAGCTTTTTACTTAAATGAAGCCAGCTTATCTGGACATACCGAGTCACAATTTCTGTATGCTAATTATTTAAAACTAGGCACTGGCATGAAAAAAGATTTAGCTGGTGCAATGAAATTTTACAAGAAAGCAGCAGATAAAGGCCATATCGAATCGCAATATCAGTATGCTTTATTAGTTGAATCTCAGTCAGTTCATACTGCTTATAAATATTATAAGCAGGCTGCTAAAAAACAACATGAAATGGCACAAGATGCATGTGTTTATTATCAGATAATAATGAATCATGACCTTGATGACTGTTTAAGGTTCTGCAAAACATTAGCTGACTCTGGCAATAGTCAAATGCAGTTTTTGTTAGCCAGATTGTTACATAGTGGTATTGCCGGTAGAGTTGATAAATTAACAGCTAAACATTGCTACTTAAACGTTATTAATGGTAATAACCATTATTTAGCTGAATATTATTATGCAACCTTGCTAGAAGAAGACGTTGACAATCAACATAGTATTAATTTAGCAAAGCACTATTTTAAGAAAGCGTCAGTTAACTACAGCTTGGCTAAGATTAAGCTAGGACGTTTATTACTACAAGATAAAGACTATTTCTCAAATCAATTACATGCGATAACAATGATAGAATCAGTTTATGAAAATCATTCAACGCCTGACGTGAGTGATATCGGTGACGTTGAAGCAAACTTAGAAAAACTGATAGCTAATAAGTGTAAATTTGATGTAAATCAACTGATTTTTTCTATTGAAACTGACTCAACTTATGCTAATTATGCTTTAGCTATGATGCTACAAAGAGGCAATCATGCTATTCACTATTCTGTTCAAATAGAAAGTTTGCTGCAAAAAGCAGCAGATGCTGGAGATGCAGAGTCTCAATATCAATTAGCAATTTTGTTAGAAAAAAGAGGATATTCACATCGTGCTTATTTATATTACCAACAATCAGCACAGCAGCAACATGTATTATCACAAGAAAAATGTGTTATTTATCAGATTACATTTAATCTTGAGTTATCCTTATGTTTAGATTTCTGTAAAAATCTTTATACAGAAGGAAAATCAATATTTTTATTTATTACAGCTAGACTGCTTGATTCGGGTGTGGCAGGTGAATTAAACAAGAAAGAGGCATTCTTTTATTATCAACAGGCAGCCAAGCAAGAGCATACAGTGGCAAAATACTATTGTGCAAAGATGCTAGCATTAGGTTCAGGTGTTGATAGCAATATCAATTTAGCAATTGATTATTATCAAGATTGTTCCAATAAGTATGTTATGGCTAAATTACATTTAGCTTATTTACTACTTAGTCAGTGTCGCTCAGATATCTCATATCAACAAGTAGAAGCACGCACCCTATCACTACTTAAAGAGTATTACCAACATGATTTTAATCATTCTGCTGCTTTGTTAAATCCAATTGAAATTAAATTGGAAAATGTGCTCCAACTGCGAGGTCGTAATGAAGATCAAAGTCATGTAATTCATGATATAAGTAATATTTTAAGTGAAATAACTTCAAGTGAAATAAATTTTTATCTCGGTAAAATTTTTGAAGAAGGTAAAGGAGTTGAAGTTAATATAGGGAAAGCCATTTATTATTACCAACAGGCAGCAGATATGTTACACCTCGAAGCAAATTATTGTCTTGGCTATATATATGAATTTGGTATTGGTCAAGATAGTCGAGATCGGCAATTAGCAAAACGCTTTTATCAGAAGGCTGCTGATCAAGGGCATGAGCTGGCTACCAGTAGACTAAGCCTATCCTATTCATTATTATCAAATTTCCGTGATTATCGTGATGAGTCACGAGTGAACAGTGATACCCAAGCTGATGAAAAATCTAATGAATGTTGCATCATGTAATCAGTGCAAATCTAGGTTAAACCTGAAATCCGCAATTGGATATTAGACAAAGGTGAAGAGGCTATCTGCGACCCTTTGATTACATCGTATATCACAGGCCAGCAACACACACGCATAATCAAAGGGTCGCAGCGGATAGATCACGTTAACCCACTATTCAGTAATCATACCAATAACAATTTTATTCAATCGTTATCAGCACACTATGAATTTGGACAAATAATACACTCTTCATAATCTTAACTAACGCAGCTAAAACATACGAATATGACGAGCCACTCAAAATAAATGACTGTATTAACAGCTAAAAATAATTGGCTTAGGAATTGCTATTTGTGTCATCACAGTTGACATAGTTATTCATCACAATATGAAACACAACAAACAACTACATCAATACAGATTACATTTATCGCACAATATGCTGGGGAGGACTGCATGAAACACCGCCAGCCTGTTGCAGTGACGTGCCCTGAATTTTTTCAGAATGCCATTTTGCGTAATGAATTAGAATCGCGCTATCAACATATTAAATTTAACAAATCAAGTAAGCCACTAACAGATACTGAGCTGGCTAAGTTTCTAGCTGGCTATAAAAAAGTAATCGTTGGCAATGAAGAAATCACCGAATCCACCCTATCAAAACTACCTGAACTAAAAACCATCGCAAAATTTGGCATCAATACAAACACATTGGATGTCAATGCAATACGTAATCATAAAGTTCGCTTATATATAACAACTCACTTTAGCCAACGTGCCATTGCCGAACTCACCATTGGGCTCATGTTAGATTTATTACGCCATATCACACCTTCTACCCAAACAACTAAACAAGGCATTCAGCAAAAACAACTTGGCAAACAATTATCAAACCGTACTATAGGCATTATTGGATTTGGTAATAGTGGACAAGAAGTCGCATTGTTATTACGCAATTTTGGTTGTCGTATCCTTGCATTTGATCATGAAAATAACTTTGCATTTTGTACTGCACACGGTATTTACCCAATGCAATTAAAACAACTATTACGTTCTTCTGATATTGTTAGTATTCATTTGCCATTGACTGACGAAACACGCGGCTTGCTTGACAAAGAACACCTCGAATTATTACGCCCAGATGCATTACTCATTAACACCGCTCACCGAGACATTATTGATGAACGTGCATTATATGAATTATTACATAAAAATCGTCTCGCAGGCTGCGCATTTGATGTCAACGCTGAACGTGAAGCCCTTGATACAAAACTCACGTCACTGAGTAACGTCATTGTCACCCCTGATATCGCAACCTATACTGAAGAAACCATTGTTAGTATGGGACGTGCAGCCATTATCGGCTTAGAAAATGCAAAAATTCCTAGCAAAAAAGCCAACAGCAACAGCCAATAATATTGCCTACAGTCATACCCTCTTATATACTCATGGCCTTTTAAACCTAAGCGCCTAAAGAAATACAGTAGAATACGGCGAATATGATGGAGTGCATGATGGCAATACTGACCTCATCAATCAATCCACAATCTGATGTGTTTATCCAAAACCAGCATAACATGACTGAGCTGGTTGCTAAGTTGCACACGACGCTTCAACAGATTGCTGAAGGTGGTAACGCAGCTGCCCGTGATAAACAACAACAACGTGGCAAACTGTTAGCACGTGAACGATTACAGCAATTACTCGATCCCAATACACCCTTTCTAGAATTATCACCGCTGGCAGCGTATCAAGTATATGATGAAACCGTACCCGCTGCTGGGGTTATCACTGGTATTGGTCACATTGCCGATCAAGAATGCATGATCGTGATCAATGATGTCACAGTTAAAGGTGGCACGTACTTTCCACTGTCTGTTAAAAAACATTTGCGTGCCCAGCAAATTGCTGCTGATAATCACTTACCGTGTATTTACTTAGTCGATTCTGGTGGTGCTTACCTACCCAAACAAGCTGATGTATTTCCTGATCATGATCACTTTGGACGCATCTTTTATAATCAAGCGCAGTTATCTGCTAACGGTATTGCTCAAATTGCTGTAGTCATGGGGTCATGTACGGCAGGTGGCGCGTATGTTCCGGCGATGGCCGATGTTAGCATTATGGTAAAAAACCAAGCCACGATCTTTTTAGCAGGCCCGCCATTAGTCAAAGCGGCTACCGGTGAAGTGATTTCTGCCGAAGCACTCGGTGGTGCAGATGTACATTGCAAAGTCTCTGGAGTTGCTGATTATTACGCAAATGATGAACAACATGCCCTACAATTAGCAAGACAAGCTGTCACCCATTTAAATCGACAAAAAACCGAAACCTTAGTGCGACGTCAGCCAGAAGCACCTCGTTACAGTGCAGATGAATTGTACGGTATTGTTGAAGCCGATTTACGCAGACCCTATGATGTTCGCGAAGTCATTTCACGTCTTGTTGATGGTTCTGAATTTGATGAATTCAAAGCATTGTACGGCCGTACCTTGGTGTGCGGATTTGCTCATTTAGATGGATATCCAATTGGTATCATTGCCAATAATGGCATTCTATTTTCTGATGCCGCACTCAAAGGCACGCACTTTGTACAACTGTGCAATCAACGTGGGATCCCGTTAATCTTTTTGCAGAATATCACTGGGTTTATGGTAGGCAGTCACTATGAAGCTAATGGTATTGCCAAACACGGTGCCAAAATGGTAACCGCAGTTGCATGTGCACAAGTCCCTAAGTTTACTGTCATCATCGGTGGCAGCTTTGGTGCCGGTAATTATGCAATGTGTGGTCGTGCCTATAATCCACGCTTTTTATGGATGTGGCCTAATGCACGTATCGCGGTAATGGGCGGTGAACAAGCAGCAAACGTATTGGCACAAGTCACTCGCGATAAAAAAGCTGCGAGCAAGCAACCATGGTCAGATAAACAAGAAGCTGAATTAAAGCAACCCATTCTAGAACAATATGAACAACAAAGTGATCCCTATTATGCCAGTGCACGCTTATGGGATGATGGTATCATCGATCCAAAAGAGACGCGAAAGGTATTATCATTAGCCATTTCTGCCAGTTTAAATGCACCAATACGAAAAACACGTTATGGTGTGTTTCGCATGTAACAATTGAGGTAACACTTTATGAGTACTGATACTGTTGCTTTTAAACAACATGACAATGGTGTGTCTGATATTATTTTACAGCGCCCTGAAAAACATAATGCATTAAACCCGCTAATGATTTCGACACTTATCCAATACCTAACTGATTGTGAAAATAGTGACACGATTAAAGTCGTTAGATTGCGTGCCCAAGGTACACACTTTTGTGCGGGTGCTGACTTGAATTGGATGAAAGAAAGTATTGACTATACCCTTGATCAAAATATTGAAGATGCAAAACTGTTAAGCCAACTGTTTTATAAATTATATCATTTACCCCAACCAACCATTGCCATGGTACAAGGTGCGTGTGTTGGTGGTGGTATTGGTTTAGTAAGTTGTTGTGATATTGCCATTGCTAGTGACAATGCCAACTTTCGTTTTTCTGAAGTTAGCATCGGGTTAACACCGGCAACCATTAGTCCTTATGTCATCCGGAAAATTGGCGAAACACAGGCTAGACGGTTTTTCCTCACTGCAGAAAATATCAACGCTAACAAAGCACAAGTCATCGGCTTAGTCCATGAAGCCGTTCCCAATGCAACATTAGCTGCAAGTACAACGTCTCTATGCAAACAATTATTACAAAATAGTGCAGATGCAATGCGTACTTGTAAACAATTAATTGCTGATGTTAGCCAACACCCGATTAATCAAGCCTTATCCGATAAAACGGCACACAACATCGCCAGCATGCGCACATCTGCTGCAGGACAGCAAGGTATGCGTGCCTTTCTAGAAAAATGTAAAAAATAACGCTTTAAATACTAGCTATTCGATGTGTGCTCATACCCATGCTTAATAGGATGGATACTTGTTCGATGTTGTCTAAGATCTCGCTCACCTTTTTGCGCATTGTCACGTACGATAGGAATGTGTAGTGGTGCATCAATGCCTATGCTAACTGAACAATGATTAAGGGCACAAATAGTAATCGTGATTTCTTTATCTTTCCCAATATGGAATTTTTCATGCAAATTCCGTTTAAGTACTAACATAACGTATTTCCTTATTCATCATTAGACTGGAATATAATGTGCACCCTACCAGCAAGTGCAGTTACAGTTTGCGCAGAGAGTATACCATTAAAGCAATTGATTTTGTAAAAAAATTTCGTAATATTTTTCCGGAAAACAAGCAGTATGGCGTTTTCCTTAATAGGGCTTGAGAATTAATTCACACAACACGTACGCGTAATACACCGTCAATAGCCGTAATCTTTGCAATTAAGTCATCAGCAATCGGTGCATCCACATCTAACATGGTGTATGCGACCTGATCACGCGATTTATTTAATAACTCAATCACGTTTAATCCGGCTTTACCAAGCAATGTAGATATTTGCCCAACCATATTGGGAATATTAGCATTAGCAATACACAGACGATGGGTGTTTTGTGCTCGTGGTAACATCACATCAGGAAAATTTACTGAATGAGTTAGATTGCCCTGCTGCAGAAAATCGCTGACTTGATTGACGATCATCCGTGCACAATTTTCTTCAGCTTCTTTAGTCGATGCACCTAAATGAGGTAAGGTAACAACGCGCGAATGTTGACGTAATGGATCAGTTGGGAAATCACATACATAAGCATATAACTGATTAGCATTTAACGCTGCTAATACTGCCTGATCATCAATGATATCCGCACGTGCGAAATTTAATAACACAGTACCGCTCTTCATTGCCTGTAGTTGTTGTGTACTGATTAAATGCTGAGTTTGCGCACTTAACGGCACATGCACACTGATAAAATCAGCATGTTGCAATAATTCAGACATATCGTGTGCTTGAGTAACTTGTGATGACAACTCCCAAGCACGTTGCACGGTAATCGCCGGATCATACCCAATGACGCGCATTCCTAATGCTAACGCTGCATTCGCTACTTTTACCCCAATTGCACCTAAACCAATAACCCCCAATGTTTTCCCCGGCAATTCAAAACCAACAAATTGTTTTTTGCCTTGTTCAACTTGTGTATGCAATTGTTTATTATCACCAGTTAACGCATGCGCATATGCCCAACCTTGACATACATTACGGCAAGCCATCAACATCCCAGCTAATACCAATTCCTTAACTGCATTAGCATTCGCCCCTGGTGTGTTTAATACTGGGATCCCACGCTTAGTTAATTGATCAACTGGGATATTATTTGTGCCTGCTCCAGCACGTCCAATCACATAAACGGAATCCGGAATCGGCATATCATGCAATTTAGCAGAACGTACCAGCAGCGCATCTGGTGTATCGCTATTATCGTCTATACGATACTGAGTGTTATCAAATAAGGTTAACCCAGCAGGTGAAATTGGGTTTAGTGTTTTAATAATAAACATGATCATAAATCCTTTTATTCTATGAAGATCTGAGTGGATAAACTTATACAAAAAGTTAGACAAAAGAAATGATTTCATTAATGATTTTGGCGGTGTCTCATAAGAGTTGTTAAACATTATATAGCCACTCCAAATTCATGCCGATTGATAAGCAATCCAATGACAATATTATGCATTTTCTCTAACTTTGAAAAATAAATTTTCTCCTAGGCAATCGTTTGATCCGTGTGCGGATTTTAGGTTCAAGTAATTTCACATTTACCATTTCGATATTCGCTTCTTTTGATCATTTTCAAAAGAGAAGTTTACACTAACAACTCTTATGAGACACTACCTATTTTTCTAGTGCTAAATGTTGTTCTCTGGATCCCGCGATCAAGCCCTGAGGGATGACGGATGTGGAGGAAGTGTTAATACGGTTTTCTTAAGTTAATTTGACCAATTTCAGTATATCAGTTCATTGCAACGAATTGTAAACAGACCCTAATCTTTTTGAACAAATGCGACTGGATGCCAACCAAAGCGTCGTCAATGCTTGTTTAACTTCTGTATCATAGATAGGTCATTTGCCATGCTTGCTTTTATTGATTGACAAAGATTGTTTAAGAGCAGCATTGATGCAATAATATCCAACTAGTTAGGTTTTATTTGATGCAATGCGCTCTGGGGTATGCCCAACATATACTCAAAGCGTTTTGAATTTAGGCGAGGCGGCAAACCTGTGAACAACAGGAGTGTATTAAAATACATGACTATTGTGAACAGGTGCAGCCAACAAAGCATAAATTTAAAACGCGAAGAGTATAGTTAGAAAAACTCTCTCGGGCTCTCTACCACGATACTAAATTCTTCTTCACTTCGTGAATCATCTTTTTCAGTCTCAGTAAAAGACTGAGAAAATATTCCTTGAGAACTACTTAAAGAGCCTTCCTCATCAGAAATTCTCAAGTCCTCTACCACGATACTAAATTCTGCTTCTTCTTCACTTCGTGAATCAACTTTTCCAGTAGAGTTCTCAGCAGAAGACTGAGAAAATATTCCTTGAGAACTACTTAAAGAGCCTTCCTCATCAGAAATTCTCAAGTCCTCTGCCACGGTACTAAATTCTACTTCTTCTTCACTTCGTGAATCATCTTTTCCATGAGAAAACATTCCTCCTTGAGAAACTAAAGAGGCTGCCTCACCATTTCTTTTACTGCCATTAGAAGCAGCTTTAGTTAAAGAACCGGAAAAAAGGGCAGCAGCTGCCTCTAGTTTGTCCGCTTTACGCTCAAGATCTTCAATGGTTTCTTTGTCTCTACTAGATAGTGCATTATATGATAATTCTTTAACTTGTTTTCCAAGTTGTCCAGCTAAGCTAGAAGTCATAAGTGTACTAACGATCATACATAATCCAGCAGGCACTAATGCTAGAGGAAGCGTTGCTAGCAGCCTTAATATGAGCCAATCCTCTGCACAATCCTCATAGCTATTAATATCCGAATAAAGCCCGCTATAACCATACTGACTATGATTAGTATAATTGTTAGGCTCGTAATGATAAACCCCCACACTATACTCATCAGCACAGCTATCAATAAGATGATAATTTTTGATTCTAGAAGTCATATAGAGAAATAGAACATATATTGCGGCTGCCGATAATACTGTTAAACCAAATAAAAGAAGGCTCCCGTCGGGGCGATGCCAACCATCTTCATCTTTAATTGAAAAGTTCGCATACCTGCTTTGTCTTACAATCCTTCTTTTTATTGTTTCTACCCCTCTTAAAAAAAGCGTTTTTGCACCGTCTTGTTCAACATCACTAGAAAGGCCTTCAGAAGAATCTCTATATTCTCCGCCCTTCTTAACTAACGCTAACAATACTTCGTAGCATGTGTCAAGCCATGCTGCTCCTTCAGCGACAATTTGAGTAGGCGACAATCCCTTATCATTAAGACAGTTTGGATCAGCGTTAAAGTCAAGTAGCCTGTTAATCAATTCTAGATCTCTATCTTTAACAGCGTTAAGCAATTCTCTATCCAAAAATTCCTGCCGATTAGAATATACTTTCTCTGCTGCTCCTCCAGAGCTCTGACTGACTGCAGATGGATCATCATCAAGCTGATCTAAAAAATATTTTGCATATTCAGTGGCTTTCTTGTTTTGAATGAGTTGTACTAAGAACTGTTGATCACAGGCTAATATGTGAGCCCCGTAATTAACTAAAGGGGAAAGGACATCAAAATTCTTTCCACCCGCAGTTGTGTCGCTACCTCGTGAAAGATTTTGGTCATCCATGCCCAAAATCGGACTCGCCAACGCGACAGCCAAGTTGCCGCGGCCGTCCTCGTCACCGATTCCTTCGTGTACTTGCGCACACTGCAGATCGGCTCTCAAATGACTCGACGCCGAGTAAAGCTTGTCATCACTTTCTTCGCTTGCCTGCGAGCGTTGGCTTTCCGGCAACTCCGTACGCGAAGACAAGCCTCGACTTCCGCGGACTACGCGCCTAGGACTATCGTCCTCCATGGCGCGCAGCGCAAGCTCAGTATGAATTAAATACTGGAGTAACGTGGTATTGTCATATTTCACACCATTCTCCTGCTGAGGAAGAGGTGAAACCCATGATGAAATAGGCTTATTGGCAATATCTCGACGACCCCTAATTAAAGCTTCTATTAAGCTAGGATTTCCTTTCTTAATAAGTAAATTAAAAACAACTCGGTGAAAATGCTGACAATATCTGAATAATGTCTCCAAGACTTGTGTATCGTCTTCAGGCTGATATTGCTGTAAAGCATAATACACTGCACTTCGCCGCTTAAAGTACAGACCATCACTCACCATGCCATTTTCAAGTAAAAAATCCAGTTGTTCTTTATAATCACCCGCGTTGCAGTTTTGTGCTGCAAAGTAAAGTACAGGTTGCTTTGCTTCAATTGCAGCTGATATCACACTTTTCCCATATGGAAAAGACTGGTTTAGTAAAGCATCAGCTATCTCCACGTAGCCATTCCGTACAGCTATATGGAAAAGAGTATCGTCGCCTTCAGTTTTTACCTCAATGTTGGCACCACGCTGTAGCAAAAACTCAACTACCTCTTTGTAGCCATTCTTTGCAGCTATATATAAAGGGGTAACGCCGCCTTCACTTCTTGCCTCAATGTTGGCACCACACTGTAGCAATAACTCAACTATCTCTTTTTGGCCATCCTTTGCAGCTATATGTAAAGGGGTAAAGCCGTCTTCCTCTTTTGCCTCAATGTTGGCACCATGCTGTAGCAATAACTCAACTATCTCTTTTTGGCTATCCTTTACAGCTATATATAAAGGGGTAACGCCTCTTTCAGTTCTTGCTTCAATGTTGGCACCACGCTGTAGCAAAAACTCAACTACCTCTTTGTGGCCATTACTTGCAGCCATATATAAAGGGGTAAAGCCGCATTTAGTTCTTGCCTCAATGCTGGTACCATGCTGTAGCAGTAACTCAACTACCTCTTTTCGGCCATTCCATACAGCTATATGTAAAGGGATAGGATAGCCGTCTTCCTCGTTTGTCTCAATGCTGGCACCATGGCTGTAGTAGTAACTTAACTACCTCTTTGTAGCCATTCCTTGCAGCTATACATAAAGGGGTACCGCCGTATTTAGTTCTTGCCTCAATGTTGGCACCATGCTTTAGTAGTAACTCAACTACCTCTTTTCGGCCATTCCATACAGCTATATGTAAAGAGGTACCGCCGCTTTTTCTTGCTTCACTTCTTGCCTCAATGCTGGCACCATGCTGTAGCAGTAACTCAACTACCTCTTTTTGGCCATACTCTGCAGCCACATATAAAGGGGCAAAGCCGTCTTCACTTCTTGCCTCAATGCTGGCACCACGCTGTAGCAAAAACTTAACTACCCCTTTTTCGCCACTCTGTACAGCCGTAAACATACGCTTCTCAGTAACACCAAGCATAACCCCCCCTTATTTGTATGAATAATAAAAATTTCCTGATTATACTGATTGACCAAAAAACTGTCAACTGTGTATTTCACCCTGATTCGAACGGTAATTCCGGTTTTGCCCGAATAGTGATTTGGTCTGTCAACACTTTTCCACATCGTTACCTATAAGTTTTATCTTCCAATACTATCAAAAACATTTTTTGCTTTAACCTAAAATCCGCAGTTAAACTGTAAACCCCCCATTTATAAAACTAGTCTACAGTAGAAAATTTCTCATTGCCTGTGATTTGTTTCCGGTATTGTCTGAACTGCACAGGAGACAGTCCAGCCAACGATTCATGTGGCCTATCTTGGTTGTAGCAGTTGATCCACTGCTGAGTAATTTTTCTGACTTCATTAAAATTTCTAAACAAGTTCATGTCCAATACATCTTCACGATACGTACGGTTAAAACGCTCAATAAATCCATTTTGTGCTGGCTTGCCAGGCTGAATGAAGTGAAGCAATATGTGATGTTGCTTAGCCCACTCCTTGAAATGATAAGACTCAAATTCTGGCCCGTGGTCAACACGTATCATTGTTGGATAACCTTGGGTTATGGCAACTTGGTCAAGCAATTGCGTTACTCGCTTGGCTGGAAAAGAATAACTTGCCTCAATCAGCAAACATTCACGGTTATAATCATCAATAACATTAAACGTTCTAAACTTAGTGCCACATGCTAATGCATCTGACATAAAATCAATCGACCAACAGATATTCCTGGCAATAGGTTGCAACAACATCTTTGCTTCTCCTTTGGCTAATCGTTTACGAGGCTTTATCCTAATATTTAACCCATGTTCACGGTAAACTCGATAAACACGTTTATGGTTCCAACCTCTTTGCTCTTGTTTAACTTTCAACATCATCTTGTCAAATCCCCAACGTGTATACTTGTCTGTTAAATTAAGCAAATAAGATAATATTTCTCCATCTGATGTATGCTTCTTGCTCTTGTAGTAATACCCTGTCTTGCTGATAGACATCAGTTGGCAACTGCGATTAATACTCAATGAATATCTCTGGCAAATTGCACTGACTAATTCTCGTCTAGCAGCTCTGGATACTTTTTTTCAAGTACCTCTTTTAATATCTTATGTTCCAAGCTAATATCAGCATACATCGCTTTTAATCGCTGATTCTCTGCCTCTAGTTCCTTTAAGCGTTTTAGCTCAGACACACTCATACCCGCATATTGACTTCTTAACTTATAATAGGTCGCAGACGAAATCTGATATTTGCGGCATAAATCCCCTGCCGATAATCCCGCTTCTCCTTCCGACAACATCGTTACTATTTGGGTCGTGCTCAATTTACTTTTCTTCATCGCAAAATCTCCTGATGAGTAATAAATTATCAGAATATTCTACTTATAAACAGGTCTATTTTATGGGAGGGTTACCAAACTGGACTGCGAAGGTCTATTGCATTGGATCTTAATTTTATTTTTAGGATTTTTGTACTCACCGTACGGGGAAGTACGATTGCGCCAAAAATCCTAAAAATAAACCTAATCTTACAACGCACTAGCCCTGCTCGTCGTCAGTTCAACTGCAGATTTTAGGTTCAATAAGTTTCTCAGTTCTTGGGTTATTCTCGGAATCCAATAATCGGCGATTCGACATTGCACGTATTAACCAGAAGGCTGAGGATGACTGTGTGCTGGTGTAGGCTTCATGGTAAAGATCGTATAGATTCCCTCGCGCATGCGCGAGGGAATCTATTTGTCACATTGCTAAATGCGACCAGGATATCATTAAGTTATCGCAACAATCACTATTAACAAGCATGCTTTGCAGCAAACGCTTGCATGAATTCAATTAATGCATCGATACCCGCTTCTGGCATTGCATTATAAATGCTAGCACGCATTCCGCCTAATACACGGTGTCCTTTTAGATTGGTTAATCCAGCTGCAGTTGCTTGTTTGATAAATTCAGCATCTAAGGTTGGATCAGCCAAGGTAAACGGCACATTCATCCAAGAACGATAAGTCGGATCAACTGCATTGTGATAAAACTCACTACTATCGATAGCTTGATATAGTTTGGCTGCCTTTGTTTGATTGCGTTGTGCCATCACTTGTACACCGCCTTGAGCTAATACCCACTCCAAAACCAAACCAACCATATACCAGGCAAAGGTTGGCGGCGTATTATACATCGATCCGTGTTTGATATGATTCTGGTAATTAAACATCCCAGGCGTATTAGTCAACGGTGTTTGTATGACATCATCACGAATAATAACAATCGTGATCCCAGAAGGCCCTAAGTTTTTTTGCGCACCTGCATAAATGACACTAAAACGGTTAATGTCAATTGGACGCGATAACAATGTTGATGACATGTCTGCTACCACCGGCACATCACCAAAATCTGGCATCTGTAAAAATTCAACGCCATGAATCGTTTCATTCGGCGTATAGTGCACATACGCTGCTTGTGGGTTTAATTGCCAAGTCTCTCTTGGTGGTACAGTGGTATAACCACTGTCTTTGCCACTGGCAGCAACATTCACTTGACAATAATGACTGGCTTCAGCAATTGCTTTTGCTGACCATGTCCCTGTTTCTATATAATCAGCACTTGAGTTTTTGCCTAATAGATTCATTGGTACCATCGCAAATTGACTGGTCGCACCACCGGGTACAAACAGAATTTGGTAATGATCTGGAATAGACAGTAACGTACGTAAGGTTGCATCGCTGCGTTTAGCAATTTCAAGAAATTGATCACTACGATGACTGATCTCCATCACCGACATACCGGTATTATCAAAATCCAACAATGACTGCTGAGCTTGTTGCATCACCACATCCGGCAACATCGCTGGGCCTGCTGAAAAGTTATAAACTCGTTGCATTTTGTTTTTTCCCTAAAAACGATCAGGGTGTAGATTGTAACGAGGATTGATATATAAGTATATACGATGTTTGTTTGGCAACAATGAACTGTTATACTGACCTTTTGGGCAATATTGGCAAACAGTAACAAACGCGGATGAAACAAATCAAAATCAGACCTTTTTTGAAGTGGGCAGGTGGAAAATTTCGCTTACTCGATCGTATTTTGCCGTTATTGCCAACGGGTAATTGCTTAATTGAACCCTACGTTGGTTCAGGGGCTGTTTTTTTAAATAGTGATTACCAACGCTATATTCTCAGTGATACTAATGCAGACTTGATCAACTTATATAAATTAGTAAAACAAAAACCAGATGATATTGTTCAAGCTACGCGTAAATTGTTTACCCCTAAATACAATTGTGACACCCAGTATTACCGATTACGTGAACAGTTTAATCGTAGCCAAGATCAAATTGAACGTGCCATTTTGTTTTTGTACTTAAATCGCCATGGGTATAACGGTTTGTGTCGTTACAATCAACAAGGGATTTTTAACGTTCCATTTGGGCGTCATGATAAACCGTATTTTCCCGAAAAAGAAATGTATGCATTTGCTAAAAAAGCCAAAAAAGCACGTTTTATTTGTCGCGATTTTTGTCACGTCATGCAATCAGCTAAACCGGGCAATGTGATTTATTGCGATCCGCCTTACGTTCCATTGAGCAATACAGCTTATTTCACTCAATATCACCAATCACCTTTCAATGAAGCACAGCAACAAACATTGGCAGACTTAGCTAATGCATTAATCAAGCGTGGCATTACTACCGTCATTTCTAATCACGATACCCGCGCTACTCGCAAACTGTACCGTGGTGCTACGATTCACAGTTTCCAGCAACAACGTCACATTAGTTGCAATAGTCGACAAAGAAAACCTGCCAAAGAGTTGGTTGCACAGTTTATCGATTAATCCTAAAGAAAAATGTCATCGTTGGCGGATCTTGCCAGAAAACACAGTTCTATGAAGATCTGAGTGGATAAACTTATACAAAAAATTTTCCCACACGGCCGTCATCCCGCGGCTTGACCGCGGGATCCAGGGAACAACGCTCAGAGATAAAACGACGGGGAATATTAGAATAATATACACGACTCTCTGGATCCCGCGGTCAAGCCGCGGGATGACGGCCGTGGAAAGGAGGTAGTTGCGTTACTTGTGTAGAGACCTTTTGGGCAAACCATGGGATGATGGCTGCGGGGAGAAATCAGAGATGAGCATCAGCAATACTCGACTTTATGATTTGAATACATCCTTTAAAAAAAGGACTATTGCTTGGAAACCGCAAGTCAAGATTTGCATGAGATAACATAAAATGTCGATCTAACTCAGTTAGCATCTCTGCTGGTTTAATACTGTTTGATATATCTATAGTGCAATGGAAAAGATAATATTGACAATTAATACCGATTACTGTTTGTTGTAGCACGTTAATTAATCGATGCAATTCAATCAGATTATTAACCATACGTGTTTTATTTTTCGAGATAATGGGATAATCTAACAATGTTGGTAATGACAGTGAGTAATACAGTGGTTGATTAACCTGATTAATCTGCTGTGGCTGCATGATAATCAATGGATAATCGTTCAATTTATAAATATCGCGATATACGGTCTGCAATAATGACAATGGCAGATAATCATCACTATCGGATAGTGTAAAACCTGGATAAATACCCTGACTAATTGCCAACAAATGTTTTAATGTATTGGTGACAATTGGCTTTGGCATCCAATTGCGTTCAGTGACGGCCCTAGTAAATCTCTCCCAACACAAGTCCATCTGGAAATGATACTGGGATAAACAGGATTGTGGCTGACAATTACGATAATAGGCAGTCAGTTGGTAAATACTATTGGTTTCGACTAACCACGAATGAGGAAAAAATAATATATCACAATACCAAGTGCATTGACCAACCTGTTTTGCAATGTCTTTAAATACATAGTAATGATCAAACAGTGACTGTGGGACATCTGCTGTAATAGTAAACTTATTTTTCAGTCGTGCATGATTGATACTGTTCGATATTTTTGCTAATGAAAAGACTGTTCTTGCACCAGCTGTCATATTCCAAATCGATCTGGCAATCTTATTGGTAGCAGACTCAAAGAAATCACCTGCACCAAATAGTTCACCTGCTTTGAGAACACTAATTGGAATGATACGACTCGCTGTCTCAAAAAATATTTCAGCTGATTTGGTTAATATTATCCCAACCGGCATCGTATTATGATGACCTAATATACGGTTAACATCATCAAGCAATGGTGATGCAAGCATGGGATCGGGCAACGATGCCATGCCATCGCGAATAATAGTGTCTCCATAAGCGTAACGCACCTTAATAAATTGCCATTTTTCTATGTTTGCAACAGTATCAATACACGCTGCTAATGTGGGTGCAATAGAATAAACATGCTGCTGGACAGCGTGCCATGATGTCACTGTTATTTTTTGATCATGATCAGGGGACATGAATGTATCAATTATCTAGTAGATAAACCTGTGATATTGATCATATGCAAATTATACCCTGTTCACAATCAGGCAAATACGCACAGTATGTATTAATATACTCAAAGCAAAGCAGCAAACGATTTTGTCACGAGAGTGTATAGTGCAGCCATGACTGTGGTAAAATCGGGCAGCCAACAAAGTATAAATTTAAAACGCGAAGAGTATAGCAATCGACAACCATGAGCATTCACAACACCATTGCATTACCCTATCAACCAGACAGTACCCAATTAGCAGCACGATTGTGTAACCTGTCATGGTTTGTTTTATTAGATAGCTGCCACCCCCATATTCAAGACGGACGTTATGACATCATCAGTGCACTGCCTTATAAGACGTTAACAACCTATGCTGACTGCACTCAGATTACCGAGCAAGATAATCAATCGACAATACAATCAACAGCAAATCCATTTGACTTAGTTAAACAACATTTGCCAGTTGCAAATAATAATCATCAGACTGAACTACCCTTTACTGGCGGCGCTATTGGTTTTTTTGGTTATTCCCTGGCAAATAGATTAGAATCATTATCGATTAAGCGTGATCCAAAACAACCTGATATGGCGATTGGATTATACGATTGGGCAATTGTGACTGATCATCAACAGCAACTAACACAGTGTGTGTTTGGACAGCATGATCCCAATATAGCGATAAAGATCAAGCAAGTCCTTCATCAGATTAATACAAGTTCTTCAGATACACAGACACCGTTTACACTCATCACACCTTGGCAATCAGCTATCAACCGTACTCAATACGATGCAATGTTTGCTCAGATACAGAATTATATCCATGCAGGCGATTGTTACCAAGTCAATTTGAGTCAATGTTTTCAAGCTGACTTTCGTGGTAGTCCATGGGATGCATATCAACGATTACGTCAACACAACCCAAGTCCTTTTAGTGCTTTCCTACATTATCCAGATTTAGATATTCTTAGCTGTTCACCAGAGCGATTTCTATCGCTACATGATAACCACGTTGAAACAAAACCGATTAAAGGCACTAAACCACGTGGTTCTGATCCACAAATTGATCGCAAACAGGCGACAGCATTGCTAAATAGTGAAAAAGATCGCGCTGAGAATATTATGATAGTTGATTTGCTGCGTAATGATTTAAGCAAGCATTGCCAAATGGATTCGGTAAACGTGACTCAATTATGTCAATTAGAATCTTACAAAAGCGTGCATCACTTGGTGAGTACTATCCAAGCAACATTATCTGAAAATAAACATGCCTGTGATTTGCTCGCCAGTTGTTTTCCCGGTGGCTCGATTACCGGTGCACCTAAAATACGCGCTATGCAAATCATTGATGAATGTGAGCCACATTGTCGTGGTGTCTATTGCGGTAGTATTGCCTATATATCACATCAACAACGCATGGATAGTAACATTGCTATCCGCACAATAACCTGCACCAATAATCGTGCATATTGCCCAGCCGGTGGTGCTATTGTTGCTGATTCAACAGTTGATCAAGAATACACTGAATGCTTAGATAAGATCGCTGCAATCATGAACACATTACGTTGATGTTTTAGTGTGAACCTCAGTAGTGTGACGAAAATACATTAACATTAATGCCGCTGTTACTGCATTTAACCCAAACATCATCATAGCTAATGGCATTGCGGTGCTGACAATTAATGCACCCATTACTGCTCCAGTAACGGCAGCTAATACAAATCGACAACTGCCTAATAATGACGATGCTAATCCTGTATAAGCAACTACATTTTGTAATGCAAGACTGGTTAATGCAGGATACAACATACCAACACCACATGTTACAACAAAGGAAGGAACCATTACACACATCATATGTTCTGGGAAGTAATGGAGTAGCACCATCATCAATCCAGTCATGATTGCAATAATACCAATTGGTATTAATACTAGATAATAATTATCAATTTTTCCTGTTAATTTTTTGATGGTGACATTACCCACAATTAAACCAATAGCATTAGCTGCAAACACATAACCAAACAAATGTGTTGACACATGATAAATACCTATATAAATAAAGGCAGAGGTAGAAATAAAGGTAAACACAACAGAAAAATTGGTAGCAACTGCCAATGCACATAGCAAAAAAGGATAACAAGTTAATTGTGTCATGTAGGCTTGGTATAACTGATTTAATGGTAATGGTTTACGTAAATGGTCAGGATAACTCTCACTAATAAAAAATGTCGCTATTAATAATACTAATCCATATATCGCTAAGAAATAAAAATTGGATTGCCAACCGAAATGTACTAATAAATAACTGCCAATAATCGGGGCTACCATTGGCGCAAGCACCATAATACTCGTCATCACACTTAGCGCATTAGTCATTCTGCTAGGTTCAGGGAATCTATCTTTAATAATCGCTAATGCCATCACTACTCCGGCACACGCACCAATTGCTTGAATAAGCCGACTGACTATTAGCATGGCAATCGTTTGGCTCAATGCACACAATACTGATCCAAAAATAAAAATACTCACACCAATAAGGATCACTGGTCTGCGACCAATGCGATCAGACAAGGGGCCCCAAAATAGTTGCATCAAGGCAGAACCAACAAAAAAAATAGACAATGTTAATTGTACACGGGTAGCAGTAGTTGCAAATAGCTGCTGGATAATTGGCATCGATGACAGGTAAATATCAATTGCGAACGGTGAAAACGCAATTAATGCAGCTAAATACACAAGAAATTTAGGAGTTGAAGTTGCAATAGGTTGTTGCATAATCTCACTCGTTATTAGTTATTACGATTAACTATCTGAACGTATTGTCTTCAAATATGCAGCATGTTGCGCTAATTCGTCTTTATTGGCATAAACAACTGACAGCTTACCATTAGGAATGAACGATTTAGTTAGCTTACTGTGTTGTTTCTTTGCTAATGTTGTTGTTACTTGAGCAGATGTTATGTGTGTTTTCTCAGCAAACAAACTGTCCTGACCACCTGTCATCAGTAAATAAACACGTGCTAATAAATCAGCATCAACTAATGCGCCATGTAATTCTCGATGACTATTATCAATAGCATAACGTTTACATAATGCATCTAAATTATTCTTCTGTCCCGGGTGTAAATGCCTAGCCATCTTCAGGGTATCAACGATGTCGGCATAGGTGGCTAATGTTGGTAATTGATGTGGAGACAAGGTAAATTCATGGTTTAAGAAACTCACATCAAATGGTGCATTATGAATAATGATTTCATCAGCACCCTGTAAATAATCGATTAGTTGATTCACAATATCATTAAATACTGGTTTATCTGCTAAAAAATCATTCTTGATACCGTGAACTGCCTGCGCTCCCTGATCAATATCGCGTTGTGGATTAATATAGCAATGAAAATGGTTATCAGTGATGCGACGGTTAATGATTTCCACACAACCAATTTCAATAACACGATGACCTTGTTTTGGATCAAGCCCAGTGGTTTCTGTATCTAAACTAATTTGACGCATGTTTTAACTGCTCCAATTACAACTACTCATGAGCACTTTTTGTTTACTTTTTCTGGCAAGATCCACCAAAGATAGCGTTTTCCTTATTAGGACCTAATTAGAATCATCCAGTAGCTCATCAATTGCTATATTGGCTAGCTGATCAGCCAATTCATTTTCACGATGACCGGAATGACCTTTTACCCAGTGCCAATCCACATCATGCTGGGCAACGTAATCAACTAACTGTTGCCACAAATCTTGATTTTTAACTGGCTTCTTACCCGCTGTTTTCCAACCATTACGTTGCCAATTATGGATCCATTCTTGGATCCCACGGCGCAAATACTGTGAATCGGTAGTCACAGTAACGCGACAAGACTGTTTCAATGCAGCCAAACCATTAATTGCTGCTAATAATTCCATGCGATTATTTGTCGTATTGTTTTCAGCACCAGATAATGTTTTTTCTACATCACCAAAACACAAAACAACACCCCACCCTCCAGGACCAGGATTACCACGACATGCACCATCTGTAAATAATTCAATTTGCTTTTTCATATCAATTACTCTAAACGCAGCGATGATTCAGCAGCTGTTTCGGTTAGCAATGTTTTTTTACGGCACCACACTGAACGTCGTGGGGTTAACCCTGCTACACGTTTGCTGGCAATCAATCCATAACATCCGGCTTTTTCTGGCCAAAAACGTTTACCTAACGATTCTAGATAGATACATTTATCAAATGTAGCTGTATGCTTAATTGGTGGACGTTGCACTAAACTAACCACATCATCAACAACATAATCAAGTGCAGCTAACCAACTGCGCAATGTTGCCGGGCGAATAAAACACCCATTCCACGGTGCTGCTTTATGGCGGATCCGACTTAACTTAACTAATCCCCATAAACTAACTGAATTAAAACACAGTATCATTACTTTACCTTCTGGTAATAAACAACGATACACTTCAGCTAATACTTGTAATGGATCATGGCAAAATTCTAACACATGACTAATCACCATGGCATCAATACTGGCTGCAGCAAATGGTAATTGTTCATAATTACCGGTTAATGTAGTGTGTTGAGTCAATCCGATCAATGATAACTGTGGTTCAAGATAAACACGATGCGAAATGGGGCTTGCTGTTAACCATTGTTGTTGAGCATTGCCTAACTGTACTATGTAATAGCCAAACGTACGCGATAGCACTGTTTGCAACCACTGTTGTTCAGCTTGACAAACGCGTTGTCCAATCGGTTGTTGATACCACTGCTGTAAACACATTCCGATGTTGTCCTTAATCCTACACGCATGCCATTTTCAATAGCTAAGCATACATAGATTTAATATTTAGTCTAAGCATGCACGCCTAGCCCGTTGTAGATCCGCTTCCGTATCAATCCCAAGTGGCGTTGCTTGTGGCGCACGCGTGATGTAAATCGGCTTGCCGTACCATAAAAACCGTAACTGCTCCAACTTTTCAGCTTGCTCATCTGGACTAGGTGGTAAGTTAACATATGTTTTTAACCCACCAACGCGATAAGCATATAAACCAATATGACGGTAGTGTGGCGATGACATCGACTGAGTTTTCTGCTCAAAGTGATCGCGCTCCCAACTAATAGGCGCTCGACTAAAATACAATGCATGACCTGCCTGATTAAATACAACTTTAACAACATTTGGATCAAATACGTCAGCAACATCGTCGATTTCTTCGTACAATGTTGTCATTGCTGCATCTGTTTGCTGGATACACAATTGTGCGACACAATCAATATTTTGTGGTGGAATAAAGGCTTCATCGCCTTGTACATTCACTATGATGGTATCATCGCTTAACCCAAGTTGTTGCACCACTTCACCAATGCGATCACTTCCGGTTGTATAGTCACTATGCGTCATGCAACACATTGCGCCCATCGCTTGTGCGGCATCTGCAACATCGGAGTGATCAGTAGCAATAATAATTTGATCAGCACTGGTCTGTTTCGCTTGTTGATACACTCGTTGCAATAGTGTTTGGCCATTTAGGTCACGTAACACCTTACCCGGTAATCGCTGCGAGTGATAACGTGCAGGGATGATAATGTGATAACTCATTATTTAGTTAACTCATCTTGACTAACATGACGTGCTTCATCAGCTAACATCACTGGAATACCATCTTTAATGGGAAATGCTAATTGATCAAAACGGCACATCAATTCTCGCTGCTGTTGACTATATTGCAATTTACCTTTACACAACGGACAAGCTAAAATATCTAGTAATTGTTTATCCACAGTCTACCTCTTTTTGAATTTGCTGATGGCTTATCATCAGCAAATCATTATCAATAATCAAGTATGTCGTTTGCTATCTATCTATGCCAAAATAGATGCTCTTCGTATGTTAAAACACGAAGAACATAGTAAAGCAAAAGTCGTGGAACATACAGGTATGCAATTAAATCAAACTGTTGTTGATCCAAGCTGGCAAACGATTATTCACCAAGGAATACAAACCTTGCCAACTGAATATCGTGACTATCTGCAAGCTGAAGAGGATTGGTTACCCGGTGCACAGGCTATTTTTAATGCGTTTAGCTTAGCAAAAACACAAGTCCGTTATATATTGTTGGGAGAATCACCCTATCCACGTGCTCAATCAGCGAATGGCTATGCCTTTTGGGATAATGCTGTTCACGAATTATGGTCAAATACTGGTTTAACCAAACCGGTTAACCGAGCTACATCGCTGCGTAATTGGTTAAAAATGTTATTAGTCGCTGAAGGCGTTCTGCACCGTGATGATCTATCACAAGCTGCGATTGCTAGCATCGATAAAACACCGTTTGTGACTACATTGCCTGAATTATTTACCCATTTTTTGCAAGCTGGCTTCTTATTACTAAATGCTACCCCTGTGCTTAGCCCACGTTACTCTGTAGCCAAGGCAGCACGTTATTGGCAACCTTTTTTAGCCCAGATATTAACCAGCTTGAACCAATTACCTGACCCACCCAAATTATTACTCTTCGGGAATATTGCCAAACAACTGTCCTCATTACCGCTAACCCAGCCATTACCCACGCTGCATGCACCACATCCGTATAATTTATCATTTATTCAAGATGATAGCGTATTAACCCTCTTTTCCTCCCTACATTTATTACGTAAATAGGTCAAATTTTGGCTGACATATGAGTAATTTTATGGTAAAATTTGGTCTCTTTTTGCGCAGCTGGACGAGCGGCAATGATATACAAGGACATACTCGCTGGGTATCATTCACAAAACGCATAGATGCTTAACGCTATTGCGTACGTCCACATAATAACAAACACATAGTAATAATTAACGCCATGTTCGATTTTATCTAAGAGGCTAAATAAATTTGCTCTCAAAAACAACTTAAGAGAACCTCTGTGCGTTGAGGCGTTATCCCAGAAGCCGTGGAACAGCTGTCTGGGATCTAAATAATCAAATAGTGATGCTATTACATAAAAAGTCGAACATCACGTTAAATTAGGATCCTAAAATTATGCGAATATTATATGCTGAAGATGATGAGTTATTGGGTGATGGTTTTTGTGAAGGATTGACTCAACAAGGCTATACCGTTGATTGGTTTAAGGATGGTGCCAGCGCTGATCAAGCACTATCAGTAGAACCCTTTGATGTGATTATTCTCGATTTAGGTCTACCAAAAATGTCAGGGCTTGCTGTACTAGAACGTTTACGCAAGCGTGATGATAATACTCCCGTATTAATTTTAACTGCTCGCGATACGGTTGCTGACCGGATCAAAGGATTGGATATGGGTGGAGATGATTACTTAACGAAACCATTTGATCTTGACGAATTATGTGCACGTTTACGTGCACTGCAACGCCGTTCAGGCAGTGGCCGCGCTAATCCAATGTTAACATTTGCTAATATTGCGCTGGATCCAGCTGCACACGTAGTCACATTAGATGGCGAACATGTTAATGTAGGCCGTCGTGAATTTACTGTCTTACATAAATTACTTGAAAAACCAGGCAAAGTGATCACCCGTGATCGCTTAACCCAAACCTTATATGGTTGGGGAGATGAAGTTGATAGCAACACATTGGAAGTGCATATCCATGCTTTGCGTAAAAAACTTGGCACAAAAATCATTCGCACGATACGTGGTGTTGGCTATATGTTAGTTAACCCAGAAACCGAAAGCACATGACACGTTCGATACGTAAATTCTTATTAATTAATTTATTACTCGGTGTGGTGTTGATGACTGTGATATCAACACTGAGTAACTTAGTATTAAACGAACAAGAAGTACAGCAACAATTAGATGCTGAATTATTACAAGATAACATTGCACTACAAGCAATTATAGGCACTAAAAATTCAGATCAACAATTTGCTTACCTTAACGATAATATTCATAAGTTACCAGAATTGCTGCGTCAACTGCGTTACTTTAAAGATCAAGACAAGCCGATACATTCACCTTATTTAGCTAATCATGTTGAGTTTCAAATTTGGAGCCCAGATAATAAATTACTAATTAGTTCTCCTAACGCACCACTTACTGATTTAAGCCTTGATCAAGAAGGCTTTTCTAATCGTACTATCAATCAGGAAACGTGGCGCGTTTTCATGACCGTACACCCAGAAAATGGCAATAAAGTTATTTTTGCTGAACGTTATAGTATCCGTGATGTGCTCAGCCATCGGATCATGAAAAATGACATTCTCATCTTACTGATTACTTACCCCTTTTTTGGTTTGCTCATTTGGATAATCGTCGGTCGCAGCTTATCATCACTCAATCGCGTCACCGAAGAAGTCGCCCATCGTGAATCACATTATCTAGAACCTGTTAACGTAACCGAAGTGCCCGAAGAAATTAGTCCATTAGTGAATGAATTAAATAAATTGTTTCTACGCTTACAAGAAGGCATCGAACGTGAACAACGTTTTTCTGCCGATGCAGCCCATGAATTACGTACACCATTGGCTGCCTTGCGTACTCAAGTACAAGTCGCACTCAACACCACAGATCCAGATAAATTAAAACATTCGCTGAAAAACATCATTAAAGCTGTCGATCGCAGCTCGCATATCGTGCAACAGTTATTAATACTCAGTCGACTAAATCCGGATACAGACAGTAATGAACAGAAAAAACTTAATCTAGTAACGATAATCAGCGATAGCGTTGCTGAATTAGCACCTGTTGCTTATGAGAAACAGATCGACATTGAATTCATTAGCTCAGAAAGTAATGTGACTATTCTAGGTAATACGACTGCTTTAGCTATTCTATTACGTAACTTAATTGATAATGCCATCCGTTATACACCACAACACGGTCATATGTATGTAAAATTAACCCGTGACTCGCGATATGCTATATTGCAAGTTATCGATAATGGCCCTGGGATCCCAGCTGAATTACGCACACGTGTCTTTGAACGTTTCTATCGCATGTTAGGCAACAACTCGACTGGCAGTGGATTAGGGTTGGCAATTGTGTCACAAATTGTCGGATTACATCATGGCAATATCACGTTAGATGCTGCGCATGCTGATGGCACAGGGTTAGCTGTTACGGTGACATTTCCAATCCATAACAAATGAGTTGTTAACCAAATCATTGTGTATAAATACTAGATAATAGTGGTCGTTGTGGTAATCGCATGATTAACTTTTCTTCTGCATCACTTAATTCACATGAATTGGCCTGTATCCCTGAATCATTCACCATTAAAACCGTTGCAGACCAAGTACGCTGCAACACATTTTGCAAGTGACTGGTAATACGATAGTACTGCAAACATGCTGTTGCCTCACTGAGTTGTTCAATCACGTATTGATACTGCACATTATTTAATTTACCAGTACACGCATGCGCATACTGCCACCATGCTGCTGGTTGTTCACTGGGGGCTAGTACAATTGGTGATAACAGCCAACAAGCTGGTCGGTTATGTGTTGGATCAGTATGTAATAACAAGCTAATCCCTGCATCAATGCCAGCGCTCAATCCTGCATCGTGTTGATAAACATGTAGCGTTGCTACGCTCATGCGTGTTTCTATAATGCTGCTTTGCAATGCTGATATTGCAAGAAATGACAATAACATAGTCATAATTAATGTTGTGACTAACACAAACCCTTGTTGCACAGTGATAACCTCGTCAATAACGTACTGTTAATATCCCATGTCTTCTCTAACAACTCACCATGTCGATACGGCAACGCATCAATACTATTCAGTAATAATTCAATATTCACCATAATAACGTGTGGCCACTGCTGGCTCGCACTGATACTGCTGGCATCATGATAGTGTGTAGGATGTTGGCGTGTACTGTAATAAATATGCATAGCATGTACACCTGGGACTAATTCAACATGATGACCATCTTGATTACGCATATACAATGCATAAATAGGCTGTTTTTGCACATTAACCCGTTGTGTATCTCCGATATAAAAAAAGAGTTGCACCACTTTCCCAATGAATGCCATAGCCAAGTAGTGATGCTGTAATGGCGATGCTAATGTAATTGCATAAGTATTTGTTGCTATCTTATTAACGGTATCGACTATTACCACATCAGCATATTGACAATCTGAAATTAACAGCACATGTTTAGGATAAATGTGCTGATCACTATACACGGTTAACTGGGTCAAATCAGTGATTGCTGCGGCTAAATAACCGAGTCTATCTGCATAATTCAACTCAATCACATCGCTCTCTGTCTTGACTTTATTATGTAATTGCATGGGTAAACCAGGCTGCCAGTGTTGATCAATCGCTTGATAACCACGGATAACATGAACTTCACCTAATGGTTGTGTGGTTTGATTAGACCAATTCAACAATTGCCCAAGCCGACCACAACCAACATAACCTGCTTTACCAATGTGTTGGTTTAACATCATGCTGGCAAAACGGCCATTCTCTTGTAAACGTGCGAGTGCTTGCTGCGATAAATACGTACGGTGTTGAATGATCAATATCTTGGTCAAAATCAATAATAAAACACTACTGATTACACACGTAATCAATAACTCGATTAAGCTAAAACCATGTTGTCGGGTTACAGTTATCATTGCGGATTGTACATAGCTAATTGAATAACATGATCGCTGCGTGGATCTGACCAGTGTATTTCAATACGAATAGCATCACGATCACGATTGAATTGACCAATGCCATTGGGCAACAACTCGGTTAAATGCTGTTGCCATTTCGGCATTGAATTAGCAGGATCAAGACGTAACTTTTCAGCAACATTATGTGCTTGCTGGGCAGCAACACTGGTGTAATACGCATGTTGCGTATTGCGTAATGCAATAGCTAATGCAGACAGCAAACCAAATAATGCAGTGCTCAAGATAAGCAATGCGATTAACACTTCAATTAATGTTAAGCCATATTGGTTGCGAATAGTAAGCGTAGTCAAGCGCACAGGCAATGTCCTTTCATGCCTGGCGATTTATAGAAGAGTAATCATTTTAATTAACTATCAACACTTACGCAAGATCAAATTACCAATTGAATAGCCTGCGCCAAATGAACATAAAATGCCAAGTGCACCACTGAGTAGATCGCGATGATAGCGATGAAATGCAACAATAGAACCTGCTGATGCGGTATTGGCATAATTAGCTAAAATCATCGGGGCATCTTGCATGGTTGGTTTGCGATTTAAAATCTTTTGTGCGATCAATTGATTCATATTACCATTAGCTTGGTGTAACCATAAACGTTGCAATTGGTCAGAGGAGATACCATGTAAACGTAAATGTTCTACGATCAGATTACTCGCTAAAATACTCACTTCTTTAAACACTTTACGCCCTTGCTGATAAAAATACTGATCAGGCGCATCGATTCTGGTACCTTCTAAACGTGTCATATAACCTAAGTTGGTACGTATGTTACTTGAAAACTCGGTGAGTAGTTTACTATCGATCACAGCATAGGCATCGGAGTAAGTGCATGTCCCTTGCGTTTCCACGATCATCGCAGTCGCCACATCACCAAAAATAAAATGACTATCCCGATCACGAAAATTAGCAAATGCCGTCGGAATTTCCGGATTTACCACCAACACACAACGCGCACTGCCTTTGCGAATCAAACCAGCTGCCACCTCAATGGCAAATGTTGCCGCTGAACACGCCACATTCATGTCAAAAGCAAATCCATTAATTCCCAGTGCTTTCTGGATTTCAATGGCGACTGCAGGATAACTACGTTGCACAATTGATGCAGATAAAATCACTGCATCAATATCACTTGACTGCTTGTTAGCACGTTGCATCGCTTGTTGGCAAGCTGGCAATGCTAATTCACACTGTACTGAGATTTCATCATCACCACGTTTTTTTAATACTGGATGCATGATGTTAGCATCTAAGATCCCTTCTCGCTCAATGACATAGCGTTGTTTAATCCCAGATGCTTTCTCAATAAATTCACTGCTAGACTCTCGCAGTGCAGTAACTTCTCCAGCCGCGATCGCTTGTTGATGCTGATGGTTGAATTGGGCAACATAGGTATTAAAAGTGGTTACCAATTCTTGATTACTAATCTGATAAGGCGGCGTATGCGTCCCTGTGCCACTAATGACAATTTGCTTACTATCTTCGTGCACACTGTTTACCTAATGTTGCCTAGTATATTGATAATATGTTGAGTGGTTCCATCTTCTACATCATACCTGTTCTCTGACTAACTCTCTAGAATACTATAGAAAACTGACAAATTTGTATAGTCTCTGCGCACCAATACCCTAAGTTAACGTGATGTTCGACTTTCTATATAATAGTGTAACTACTTGATTATTCAGATCCCAGATAGCCGTTCCACGGCTTCTGGGATAACGCCTCAACGCACAGAGGCTCTATTAAGTTATTTTTGAATGCAAATTTACTTAGCCTTTTAGATAAAATCGAACATGGCGTTAATTACATTTGAAAATGCGCGCATTTTCAGGCAAATTATAGGTTTGATTCGATAGGAGTATTTATGTCTGACTTAACTACAAAACATTGCCTTGCCTGTGAGGGCGGTGTACAACCACTTACTCAAGATGTGATTGATACATTGGCATCACAAATACCCAAATGGGCTGTTGATGATCAGCAACAGTGTCTTTCACGCACATTTGCCTTTAACAATTACTATCAAACGATAGCATTTGTGAATGCGATTGCCTGGATCGCTCATCATGAAGATCATCACCCTGATCTACAGGTGAGCTATAATCGTTGCAGCGTGAGTTATACTACCCATGCCATCAATGGATTATCAGAAAATGATTTTATTTGTGCAGCTAAAGTAGATACATTGTGTCAACAAAAATGAGAGAATAACCTATGACTGAACAAGCAGCGTTACGTAGTATCACCATGTCTGAAGTAATGACGCCTGATATGGCAAACTTTCGTGGCTTTGTACACGGCGGCCATTTAATGAAGTTATTGGACCAAGTTGCCTATGCATGTGCTACGCGTTATGCAGGCAAATCAACCGTCACCTTATCTGTTGATCAAATCTTTTTTAAAAGTCCTATATACGTTGGTGATCTAGTCACTTGCCAAGCAACGGTTAATTATGTTGGACGTACTTCTGTCGAAGTTGGAATCAAAGTCACTGCAGAAAACTTAATGACACGTAAACGTGTGCATACCAATACGTGTTATTTTACTATGGTTGCGGTTGATGAACATGGCAAGCCAACTTCAGTACCGACATTTACCCCAACAACTGCCACTGAAAAGCGCCGTTTTGAAGAAGCAAAACAACGACGTGAAATGCGACTAAAACATAATGCTACTTGATCGCTAACGTAAATAATAATGAAATTACGAACTTGTTTTTGCATGCCTCGGCGTAGCTGTAAGCGCCCGGCTTCGCTTACAGCTACGCCGAGGCTGCGATGACGGATTCAGGAAAGAAAGAGGTACAAAAGTTAGTTTTCTGAAAAACTTATATCTGACGATACCAATTTACCAATTCTGTGCCTATTTTTTCAGGGTTTGATTCTTGCGCGTAATGTAAGGCGTCACCAATATCCACTAGAGTTAAATTTAGCAAATGATCTTTTGCCCATTTTACTGTATCAATAGTGGTTACAAAACCCGGAACAGCATACAACATCAGTTTAGGTAACGTTGACTTGGTTAATGCAGCAGAATACTGCTTAATCATGTCTAATACTTTAGGATCACCACTATTACCCAATGGCAATTCTTGTAAATATTGCCATAATGGTCGACAACTACCTGGTGCCTGAAAAGGGGCTTGATACTGTTGCATCTCTTCGTCGGTTAATGGACGTAACACACCGCTTGGCATCACTTTATTAACAAAGTAGTTACTGTTCATGATGATATCATAACCACCATCCGGGGTATTTGCTACCGACGCCATTTCTAATAACGGCAATGAGACCATGTCTATTTCTGTGGCTGGGCGTACATGGGATTCTAAAAAGGCTAGCCCACGTATATTGTCTTGATGAGTCATTGCATAGTGAAAACCAATTACTGATCCCCAGCCATGTAACACCAAGGTCACATCACGCAATCCTAATGCATCAATAAACCCAGTAATGTAGTCAACATGATCAAATACTGAATAGGTAATGTCTGGCTTGTCTGATTTACCCATGCCAATTAGATCAACGGCAATACAATGGGCATCATCAGATAAATACGGGATCACATTACGCCACAAATAGCTCCAAGTTGGGATCCCATGTAAAAATACGATAGGACGCCCTTGACCCTGCTGAATATAATGTAGCTTTGACCCATTAACTTCAACAAAATTAGCATCATAGGTAAATGCTGCTGAAATTCCTTGTTGCTGGCTCATTCCCTGCTCCTTGCCAAATTATTATAATTTATACTCTTCATACTTTAACAGTATGCTTTGAGTATACCTTATCCTTTTTCCATAATCGCATGAAAATTGATTTGTGACAAATCCATTAACACCCGCACTGCGACTGATAAACGGGTTAAATCAACACTGGCACTGCGCATTTCGGCCAAGAGTGCATGCCAACGCTCGATTAGTATGGCATGTTCATCAGTCCATTTCTCAATACAGGTTGCCAATACGTTATTGTGTATTTTTGTCTTCAATACCGATACGGTTAAATCGCGCCGTTGTGAGTCAATATCATCACGCAAAGCAATACGGGCAATTGCTGTCCAATAATCACTAGCCAAGTGGTCCATCACTTGTTGCATCACCCAACTTAACTCTAACTTATCACCAATCACAAAATAACAATAGCCAAACTCATCAATGCTAACATTACAGTGGTTAGCACCATCAATAATATCTAACATCGCAAACATCAAATTCGTGCAAGCTAACTTGACTGCACTATCATTTGGTACGCCTGCATCAATATAACTGGCAATCAATACCTCTAAATCTGCTTTCTCTTGTCCAACTACCATGTCGGGTAATTTGGGTAACAATTGTGTTGCTGCATGATGAAATTGATCAATGCATTGTGGTAAATCATTCTGTGTCGAGCAATTGCGTAAAAACCAACGTGTTGATCGTCTAGTTAATCGATTGATGTCAATTAATAACTGTGCTTGCAAATCAGCATTGACATGATAATCAAGTGCACTAACACACTGCCACAATTCCTTGATATTAAATACTTGACGGGCGGCTACATATGCACGGACAATTGCTGATATCGATGCACCTTGTTCATTGTGTAATTGATACACAAATGATATACCCATATCATCTGTCATTAAATTACTGAGACGGGTAGCAATCATGTCACGACGTAGCGTATGTTGTTGCATATGTTCGCAGTATTTTTCGCGTAAGCGTTCGGGGAAGGAGTGAACAATAGCCCGTGCCAGGTAAGGATCTTCAGGGATATCTGAATTTAAAATATCTTGCTTAGTAATATTCTTACTATACGCTAACAACACAGCAATTTCTGGTCTGGTTAAGCCCATGCCATTGGCTTTGCGCTCTGCTAATGCCGACTCATTTGGTAAAAATTCTAATTCACAGTTTAATCTGCCTGCTCGTTGTTGTGCTTGCATGTAGCGAGTTAATACCGTTAAATTACGTTTTGATTGTAATTGCAAGGCACTAATAGTTTGGCATTGATGGTAATTGTGCGATAAGACTAATTCAGCAACTTCTTCTGTCATATCAGCCAATAATTCATTACGCTGCTTTTGCGTCATGTCTTCATGCTGCACCATACCATTTAATAAAATCTTAATATTGACTTCATGATCAGAACAATCGACCCCAGCTGAATTGTCGATAAAATCGGTATTAATCAAACCACCTTGTAAGGCATACTCAACCCGCGCTAATTGAGTTAAGCCTAAATTACCCCCTTCGCCAATAACCCGACAACGCAATTGATCAGCATTCACTCGGATTAAATCATTGGCACGATCACCAACATCACTATGTTGTTCTGATTGCGCTTTAACAAAGGTGCCAATACCACCATTCCAAAACAAATCAACTGGAGCAGTTAAAATGGCTTGCATTAAATCCGTTGGGATCATGCTATCTTGTTCAACACCTAATAATGCTTTTATTTCAGGGGTTAATTGAATTGATTTGGCACGACGCGAAAACACACCACCGCCTGTTGAAATTAATTGTTTATTATATTCAGACCAGCCACCTCGCATATTGAATAAACGTTCGCGTTCAGTAAAGCTGGTTTTTGGATCAGGATTTGGATCAATAAAGATATGTAAATGATTAAAAGCAGCGACTAATTTAATCTGTCGTGATAACAACATGCCGTTACCAAATACATCACCTGCCATATCACCAATGCCGATCACGGTAAACGGGGTTTGCTGTACATTAAGATCCAATGCACGAAAATGGTGCTTAACTGACTCCCAACCACCACGTGCAGTAATTGCCATTTTCTTATGGTCATATCCAGTGTGCCCACCAGAGGCAAATGCATCCCCTAACCAAAAACCGTATTCTGCTGCAATTTCATTAGCCAAATCAGAAAATGTAGCCGTACCCTTATCTGCTGCCACCACTAAATACGTATCATCTTCATCGTGACATACCGTGTCACACAGCGTGGCCACCCGACCATCGATTAAATTATCGGTAATATCTAACAAACCACGAATAAAGTTTTGATAACAATAGATCCCTTCTTCCATCACTGCTTCACGCCCACCCTGTTGTGGTAAACGCTTGGCAACAAACCCACCTTTTGCACCCAGTGGCACAATTAACGCATTTTTAACTTGCTGGGCTTTCATTAACCCTAATACTTCCGTGCGAAAATCTTCGCTTCTATCTGACCAACGTAGTCCACCTCGCGCAACTTTAGCACCGCGCAAATGAACACCTTCAAAACGCGGTGAATACACAAAGATTTCATACATCGGACGTGGCAATGGCATGTCAGAGATCTGTGCTGGATCAAACTTAAAGGAAATATAAGATTTTGCCTTACCCTCAGCGTCCTTCTGATAATAGTTGGTGCGCAATGTTGCCATGATCAATTCATGATAACGGCGCAAAATGCGATCTTGATCTAAACTGGTTACCGAATCGATTAACGTTTGTAACTCAGACTCGACATCAACCAGAGCAGCTGCACTATTTTTTTGTTGAGTGGGATCAAAACGTAGGCTAAATAACTTAACCAACAAACAGGCTGCTTTAGGATAGGTTGCCAATGTCTGCTCGATTAATCGTTGGCTATAAGTAAAACCAATTTGTCGACAATACTTAGCATACGCACGTAATATACAGACTTGTTGCCATGTCATCCCAACGTCTAACACTAAACGGTTAAATCCATCATTTTCTGCATGGCCAAACCAAGTCATTTTAAATGCATCTTGAAACACTGAACGCACTTCTTCGACACCTAACTCATGCTCAGCACAATATTGGAAACTAAAATCATTGATCCATGCCCATTGTGTATCAGAAAAACGTAATCGATACGAACGTTCACCAAGTACGCGTAAACCCATATTTTCTAAGATAGGCAACACATCGGATAACACTGCTGTTGTTTGCAAGGTATATAACTTCAAGCCAAACACATCATCACTATCATCCATCGATTTGGCAAAACTCATAGTTAATGGGCTATCGTCAGTAATGTCTTCAATGTGTGCTATATCAAATACCGCTGCACGTGAGGTAAATAATTCAATATAACCTGCTGGAATGGCGTGACAATACCGTTTAAATAAACGCAATCCATTTTCTTCGCCGTAATGTTCCAATAAATCGCGTTGCAAATCATCTTGCCAAGTACGTGCCACATCAGTAATACGTGATTCAATCTGTTTAATGTCATAATCATGTGTATCTTTTGGATCAATGCGTACAATAAAATGAATACACGCTAATACTGAATCCGTTAGCTGCGTAAAAAAGTTCGCACTGGTCCCATTAAAACTATCTAGCAACACTTGTTGGATCTGTTGACGCAATGTTGTGTTAAATCGATCGCGGGGTACATACACTAAACATGAGACAAAACGCCCATACACATCGCGACGGACAAACAAGCGAATACGTTGACGATCTTGCATTTGTAAAATGCCCATACTCAACGCAAGCAATTCGTTGGCACTTGCTTGGAATAAATCATCGCGTGGCAATGTTTCAAGAATATTTAATAATGCCTTACCTGCATGTCCTGTTGGTGGTAATTGTGATTGTTGCAACACAACAGCTACCTTACGTCGCAGAAATGGAATGTGCTTTGGATTACTGTTATATGCTGTTGAGGTATATAATCCAACAAACCGTCTCTCACCAATCACCTTACCTCGTTTATTAAATAATTTTATCCCAATGTAATCGGTGTGTACTGGACGGTGTATGGTAGAAATCGTATTGGTTTTGGTGACAATTAAAATCTTATCGGCTGATAACGCTAAACGTTGCACTTCAATCGGCATTTTCGCAAATGAACGCGATGAATGGGTTGCACGCTCATCACGTAACACCCCTAACCCAGTTCCTTTAATAATGCGTACTTCACGTGCTTTTCCAATGCCCGCTAATTCATAATCACGACACCCCAAAAAGGTAAAGTGATCGTTTTCAATCCAACGTAAAAAATCTTTGACTTCAGCTAATTCAGCCGCATCAATACGTAAATCAGCTTCTTCTAATTCTTGTAAGGTTTGCTGAACCTTTTCACGTACTTTCTGCCAATCAGCCACAGCAACTTGCACATCACTGAGCACTCGCAATAAATTATCGCGTAAATCCATTAAGGTGGTTTCATCAGTTTGCCGATCGATTTCAATATAAACAGGCGCCCCCGGCCGGGTATTATCTACATCCGTATCAAGCGGCAATACATCGATCACCTTACCTTCTTGATCACGCACAAACTGCATGCCACCGACATGGATCGTGAAATGAATGGTAAACCCTAAGCGGTTAATTTCCATTTGCATTGAATCGACAATGAATGGCATATCATCTTGGGCCAATTCAATAATCGTATGTGTTGACTGCCAACCATGATCAGCAAAGGTAGGGTTATACACACGCAATTTGGTTTCACCAGGCTGACGGGCATATAGAAATGACCAGTGCGACATCAACGCGCCGTATAAGTCATTTAAGTCTTTGACTAGTAAATCATCGACTGATGTATAAGCCAGGTATTGACGAGCAAATTTAGCAACTAATGTAGCTTGTTGTTTTGGTAGGCGTTCATCAAATAGAGCGGCTAATTTATTAATTAATTTTTGTTTATCATCAAAAGCATCTGATTTTGCTGTCATTGAATTCCTCGCAAGTCAATGGCCTGCTGCGGGGCGCGCAGTCGGCAGCATTATAACGGATCTATTTAACTGTTGCTAAATATAACGCCATCCTCAACATTTTTTTAGGGGTTGCATTTGTTTAACTTATAATAACAATCAAATAAAAGCCACTGGCAGTTAAGGCGTTATTCCTGGAATTTGCGGAGCAAATGTCCAGGATCCATGAAAATCAACCAGAAAAGCACTCCGCCATTAATCATCAACGCCGTTTAGGCTGATACAGATCAGTTAACCCATAATTGGCCATTAATTTGCTTGGTGTTACCGATTCTCCTTGCTGTGATAACCAGTCACCTAACACTAATAATGCTTCGCCTGAGGGAACCGACAGTGGCTTGCAGCCCATGTCAATATTTTTTTCCTTAATTTCAATGAGTTGCCAAGCATTACCGATTGCAATGGTGTCTGCTGTCGTCGGTAATGCCAATTGTGACAGTGCTAACACACTACTATTCTTTTCTACTTGCATGATTCCATCACTATTAACGCTAAATACTCCCCAATAGCATTGATCACGACGCGCTTGCATCGCCACCATGACGCGTGTTGCTTGATACTGTTGATACGCTGTTTGTGCCAATGCCTGAAGACTGTTCAGTGGCACTATCGGGCAACCCAAACCATGTGCCAATCCTTGCGCGACACTCATTCCTAAACGTACCCCGGTAAAACTACCCGGCCCACAACTCACGCTAATGTAATGTAATGTTATTAAATCACAAGC
Source organism: Gammaproteobacteria bacterium (assembly GCA_965116795.1). GTDB lineage: Bacteria > Pseudomonadota > Gammaproteobacteria > JAJFKG01 > JAJFKG01 > JAJNDI01. The sequence continues at coordinate 1,666,874 of OZ220716.1, read as the reverse complement.
ATGTTTTGTTAATAACTGATCGATTTGAATTAAAATATGTGCTGCATGCTGACGTGCGCCAGTATAATGTGCTACTGCGGTTATCTGTTGGCAACGCAAACCCAATACGCATGTATCAGTCGTGGTATCGATAGCTATGCTATTCTGTATATTGTTTGAGTGATTGTTAGTCGTTTTGTTATTCATGGCTAATCGTTATATAGTAAACAATGACTGTCAAGCAAATACTTGCTCATCAGTTGTTTGATATTGCATCGTTGCTGCATTCTCCCCAAGCATTGTATTTAATGCTGCTAATAAAGTTTCTTCTGGATGTATTCGCCATTGTTCACCTAATACAAACGATGCCTGTGCTGCCTGCTGTTGATAATACACAACCACTTGACAACGTCCTCCACAAAACGGCTGTAATTGAGTGTGCAATTGTTGTAATAATGCAGGTGTTGCCGCTTGATTTAGCTGGATCTTAAGACAGCGTGCATATTGTTCTCGCGCTTGGGTTAAACTATAAATTGTATTCGCGCTGATTTTGTAGCCACCCGTATAATCATCCGCACTGACATCACCACTGATCACAACTAAATTATCTTTCACAATCAAAGGGCGTGCATTCTGATAAAGATCAGAAAATACCGCCACTTCTATGCGTGCACTTTGATCTTCAATAGTGACAAACGCCATTCGATCACCACGACGAGTACGCATTGTACGAATGGCAGTAATGATGCCTGCGATCAATACTGTTTGCCCATCACGTAATTGTAACTGCGCAATATCACCTTGAGTAAATTGGCACAACTCTGCTTGATATGCATTTAATGGATGTCCACTGATATATAGCCCTAGTGTTTCTTTTTCGCCTTGCAACCGTTGCGCATCAGACCAAGCAGGTACGTCGACATATTGCGCAACGGGTTCTGGGATTGTATCTGCTAACCCAAATAAATCAGCTTGACCAGTTACACTAGCATGCGCTGCTTGTTCTGCTGCTTGAATAGCACGTTCAAGACTTGCAAATAGACTAGCACGTTGCGTATTAAAGCTATCCATTGCCCCAGCACGGATCAATGCTTCTAATGCACGGCGATTAACTCTGGTTAAATCAACCCGCATACAAAAATCAAATAAATCGCGAAATTCACCCTGTTGATTACGTACATTGACAATCTCATCAATCACAGACTGCCCTACACCTTTAATCGCTCCCAAACCGTATACTAACTGTTGCTGTGCATTAACAGTAAATTTGTAATCGCCTTGATTGACATCAGGTGGCAACGCACGAAGCGATAATTGACGACATTCTTCAATTAAGTTGACGATTTTATCAGTATTATCCATGTCCGATGATAACACCGCTGCCATAAATTCGCTGGGATAATGTGTTTTTAACCACGCGGTTTGATACGATACCAATGCATATGCTGCTGAATGTGATTTATTAAACCCATAACCGGCAAACTTTTCCATTAAATCAAAAATATGATTCGCGGTAATACCGTTTACCCTGCGTTCACTCGCCCCGGCTACAAACACTGCACGCTGTTTAGCCATTTCTTCAGGCTTTTTCTTTCCCATTGCACGGCGCAACATATCAGCTGCACCCAAGGTATACCCCGCTAACACTTGGGCAATTTGCATGACTTGCTCTTGGTATAAGATCACACCATAAGTTGGTTTTAAAATTGGCTCTAGGTCAGGGTGTGGGTATTCAACAACAGCGCGGCCATGTTTGCGGTCAATAAAATCATCTACCATGCCTGATTGCAATGGTCCTGGGCGAAATAAGGCAACTAATGCAATGATGTCTTCAAAACAATCGGGGACTAAACGTTTAATTAAATCTTTCATCCCACGCGATTCTAATTGGAATATCGCAGTTGTTTGACATGACTGTAACAATGAAAATGTTTTTTGATCAGTTAATGAAATAACGTTAATATCAATTGGTGCCTTATCTTCATCAGCACGTTTTATATTAATCGCTTGAATACTCCAATCGATAATGGTTAACGTGCGTAAACCAAGAAAATCAAATTTGACGAGCCCAACAGATTCAACATCATCTTTATCTAATTGTGTTACTAAATTAACACCCCCTGGTTCGCAATATAGTGCAGTAAAATCGGTTAACTTAGAGGGGGCAATCACCACCCCACCAGCGTGTTTACCGGCGTTACGGGTGATCCCTTCCAATTTCATTGCCAAATCAAGTAGTGCATGCACGTCATCTTCGTTCTGATAACGATCATGTAACATTTCTTCTTGGGCTAATGCTTTAGTTAAGGTCATCCCCAATTCAAATGGGATTAATTTAGCAATTTGATCAACAAACCCATAGGGAAAACCCAACACACGCCCAACGTCACGCACAACAGCTTTGGCAGCCATGGTGCCATAGGTAATGATTTGTGAGACACTATCACGTCCGTAACGTTTGGTGACATAATCAATGACTTTATCACGCCCATCCATACAAAAATCGATATCAAAATCCGGCATCGAGATACGTTCTGGATTTAAGAAACGTTCAAATAGCAACTCATAACGTAATGGATCTAAATCGGTGATGCCTAAGGCATACGCCACTAATGACCCTGCCCCTGAACCACGCCCAGGTCCAACAGACACCCCATTATGTTTCGCCCATTGAATAAAATCAGCAACAATTAAGAAATATCCAGCAAACTCCATGCGATTAATCACAGTTAACTCTTCGGTTAACCGTGCACGATACACATCATCTGTAGCCAAACTATTATCTATTTGTTTCAATTGTTGCAAACGTTGTTGTAAACCAACTTCTGCTTGTTGTTGAAAGTAAGTTGCGATACTCATCCCGGCTGGCACAGGAAATTCTGGCAAGCAATGTTCGCCTAAGGTTAATGTCACATTACAACGCTTAGCAATTTCAACTGAATTAAGTAATGCTTCCGGAATATCTGCAAATAATTGTTGCATGTCATCTGCACTACGCAAATATTGCATTGGGCTATAATCACGAGAACGCCCTGAATCAGCTAACACTCTGCCTTGATGAATACACACACGCGCTTCATGTGCATCATAATCAACTTTTGTTAAAAAACGCACATCATTCGTCGCAACCACTGGAATATCAGTATCAATAGCCAGTGCAATTACAGCGGTAATGTAGTCATCTTCTTGCGCGCGATCAGTGCGAACTAATTCTAAATACAACCTGTCACTAAATAAAGTTTGCCATTGGTTAGCAATAGCTTGTGACTGTTGATGATCCATTTGCAGTAATGCTTGGCCAAGATCACTGTGCATGCCAAGCAACACAATTAATCCATTGGTGTTGTTTGCAGTTAACCAATTAGATTCAATTCTAGCAATCCCATTGGCTTGTCCTTGCTGATACATGCGTGACAGTAATGCTAACAGATTTAAATAACCAGCATTGGTTTGACAGAGAACAGTAATCCGAAACGGTTGTTTTTCATTATTGGGATTATTAAGGTATAAGTCTGCCCCTAGAATCGGCTTTATCCCCGCCTGGCGCGCTGCCTGATAAAACTTAACAACCGCGAATGCATTGCTCTGATCGGTTAATGCTACTGCCATACTGCCACGTTCAGCTAATGTATGCATCAATGGCTGCAAACGTACGATCCCATCTACGAGCGAATACTCAGAGTGTACATGTAAATGAACAAAGCTTGGATTTGACATGTTGTATTCTATCCATTCTGCGCACGCTGGCGCAACAGATGATCCATTAACACAATGGCCACCATTGCTTCAGCAATCGGTACTGCACGGATCCCAACACAGGGATCATGACGACCAGTAGTCACTACATCAGTTGGTTGGTTATCAATATCAACCGTTTTCCCCGGAATACGGATACTGGATGTGGGTTTTAACCCAATGGTTGCCACCAACGTTTGTCCCGATGAAATTCCCCCTAATGTGCCACCTGAATGATTGGTTAAAAACCCTGTTGGAGTGATTTCATCACGGTGTTCACTGCCACGCTGAGCTACACAAGCAAACCCATCACCAATTTCAACCGCTTTGACTGCGTTAATCCCCATTAATGCATGAGCAATGTCCGCATCTAATTTAGCAAACACCGGTTCACCTAATCCTACCGGCACATTTAACGCTTCAATACGCACACACGCACCAATTGAATCACCATCACAACGTAATCTATCAAGCAACGCCGTTAGTGTATCGACTTGTTTAGGATCAGCAGTAAAAAAGTCATTATGATCGACTGCTTGCCAATCATGACACTCAAGTTGAATGTCACCCATTTGGCTTAAACAGGCACGAATGATGATCCCAGTATGTTCAGCCAAATATTTTTTAGCAATGGCACCTGCAGCTACACGCATAGCAGTTTCTCGTGCCGATGAACGCCCACCACCACGATAATCGCGCACACCGTATTTGTGATAGTAAGTATAATCTGCATGTCCTGGACGAAAACGTGTTGCTAACGTTGTATAGTCACTGGAACGTGCATCCTGATTTTTAATCAAAAAACCAATAGGTGCGCCGGTTGTCACCCCATTAAATATACCTGATAAAATCTGGATCTGATCTAATTCGCGCCGCTGGCTGGTCTGACGAGTACGACCGGGTCGGCGTCGATCTAATTCGTGTTGGATGTCAGATTCCGACAATTCCAATCCCGGCGGACAACCATCGACAACACCACCTAATGCGATGCCATGACTTTCACCAAACGTGGTCACTGCAAAACATTGCCCAATTGTATTACCTGACATCTTGCTCCCTTAATCGTGACGCATAGTTAATGCGGCTTTAAAAGTGTTACGGAATTGGCTTAACTGTGTTGCTGTTAATAAAAAAACACCATCACCACCACACTCGAATTCAAGCCAAACAAAATCGATCATCGGAAATAAGTGTTGCAGTGCTCCAGCACTATTCCCTACTTCGACAATCAATATACCGTTATCATTGATGTGATCAATCGCTGTTGCCAATAAGCGCACTACAATCGCTAATCCATCATTGCCAGCAACTAATCCAAGCGCCGGCTCATGGGTATATTCTATGGGTAATGTCTGCATGTCTTGTTGATCAACATACGGTGGATTACTAATAATGACATCATAACGTCGCTCAGTTAATGGGGAAAACAGATCTCCTTGATACAATTGCACACGTTCAGTTACCTGATGAGTACGACAATTTATTGCGGCAACGTCTAATGCTGATTGATCAATATCAACAGCATCGATCGCTGCTGCTGGAAATGCCTGTGCACATGCAATGGCAATACAACCACTGCCAGTGCCAATGTCAGCAATATCATGAATTACATTGGTAGTAATCCACGGTGCAAAACGTGCTTCAATTAATTCAGCAAGTGGACTGCGTGGGATCAACACCCGTTGATCAACAAAAAAACTAAGTCCAGCAAACCACGCTTGTTGGGTTAAATAGGCAACCGGAATACGTTCGGTTAAACGGGTATGCAATAGTATTGTTAACCTTTGTTTTTCATCATCGGTTAAATGTGCTTGCGCTACGTTGAGATCAGCATCGATCGGCAAACGTAATACATACCGTGCGATCGCTACTGCTTCATCCCAGGGGTTGTCAGTGCCATGTCCATACACTAGATCGGCATTGGCCAATGCGGATTCGGCGACGTGCAACCAATCGGCTAACGTGGTTAATGCTGCCATATCGATTGTCAATTGTGCTTTACCCATGTGAATCCTACGCTATACTGCCGGCAGGCAGATTAAATTGAGCTATTGTAATGGTAAACAATGCAAAAAACACCCGCAATACGGCACCGCAGGGCAAAACTAGGCAGAAAACAGAGCAATCGATAACCGATGAAGAAAAGGCAATTTTTGCCAATGCTGTTGACAAAGTCACACCGCAACAAACCCAACGATTGGCACCTGATCAACGTCAGCAACAGCGACAACGGCGCTATACTAATCGACAACAACCCGTCATCAACACAACAACTGAATCGACAATACAACACCCATTAACTGATCATTCCCATCTTGCACCGGTAAGCAGTGATGCCATTATTCATTTTGCTAGAGACGGTGTGCGCCCACAACAATTAAAAAAATTGCGTTCAGGGCAATGTCAAATTGATACCGTTGTTGATTTACATGGTTTACACACCGATGCGGCACGCACCTTGATCAGTCACACATTGCAAACTGCGTACGCTAATGGCTGGCGTTGTGTGCATGTTATTCATGGACGCGGCGCATCACATAATCAACACCCTGTGTTAAAAAATCATGTAAATAATTGGTTGCGTCAACATCCGTATGTATTGGCATTTCATTCCTGTCCTGCATCATTGGGTAGTAATGGTGCTGTGTTAGTCTTAATTAGACGTCAGCGTCATTAAATAATTGCTAAATAATAAAAATCACCATCGTGTGCGAGTAATGCCAATTGCCAATCTGAGGTAATTCATTTACAGTAAACTCATTCAGTAATTCCAGGCCAATTAACCAATGGAGTTACTTATCATGCCAAATCAATCTTATGCTCAATCGCCAGCCTATACTCAAAGCGTTTTGAATTTAGGCGAGGCGGCAAGTCTTCGAATCAAAAGGAGTGTATTAAAATACATGACTTTTGTGAAAAAGCTTACCCAGATCCTGAATCGAGTTCAGGACAAGCTTGATCCAGGGACGCAGCCAACAAAGCATAAATTTAAAATGCTTTGAGTATATTTGAACAATCAGCCATTAACCGACTCCCTTGCTTGCACATAGTACAATAAACCTTATGCAATATTTGACTCCTGGCAAGTACGTTAGCAGTGTCATTATCGATACTGCTAACGTAACTAGGCTAGTACCGAGTTGGATTACCCAACAGTGTGCTTGGTGTCGATTGCCGATTCGATCAGAAAAACGGTTATGTAAGCAGTGCATTACCAGTTTGCCTTATCTACAACACGCTTGCTACCAATGTGCCAATCCATTGCCAGAAAACAACGCTAATCTAGCATTATGCGGTCACTGCATTCGACAAGCACCTTACTTTCATCATGCCATTGCTAGTTGTCATTACCAAACACCGATCATAGAGTGGATTCATCAGTACAAATTTGAGCACAACTTGTTTTATGGTGCCGTATTAGCTGAGTTGTTATTAGAAAAAGTGAAATTAACATATAAAAATGAGATAGCATTACCAAATTGTATTATCCCAGTACCACTGCATGCCAGCCGGTTACGCCACCGCGGCTTTAATCAAGCATTGGAATTAGCCAAACCATTAGCCCGCACACTGAAATTGCCATTACTACGTTTTGCTGTTAAACGACAACGTGCCACTCGACCACAAACCGGCTTAACTGCCAAACAACGCCAGCATAATGTGAGCAATGCATTTTGTTGTCGAGTTAAGTTGCCTTATCAACACGTTGCGTTAGTGGATGATGTAATGACAACGGCCAGCACCTTGAATGCTGTCGCTCAGTGTTTATGTGAACAAGATATCCAACAAATTGATGTATGGTGCTGTGCACGACGTGGTTATACGGATAATTAATTAAATCGGCGGTTATAGTTACATCTAACTTATCAGAATCTGGACAGGCATCTGCAACTCTCTCTGTTCCGTCATCCCGCGACTTGACCCCATAGGTCTCTACACAAGTAACACAACTACTCCCTCCCTATGGTCGTCATCCCGCGGCGGAGACCGCGGGATCCAGAGAATAGAACAGATGACTTTAATATTCATATTGTTTTTTTAGTACTGGATTTTGTTCTCCTGGATCCCGCGGTCAAGCCGCGGGATGACGGTTAAAGGAGTTATTATTAATAACAAATATAGATTTTGATTGCATATAAAAACATAGGATGGATGCTCACGACTTTGTTGCACTACACCACGAACCCAGTCTCGGCGTAGCTGTAAGCGAAGTTGGCTGGCATGACGGGCTCTTAGTTTAGTTATAGAAAGCAATTAAATTATAATAGAGTACCAAATAAAAAAGACGGTATTTCTGATAAAATACCGTCTTTGTTTAAAAATTAGAATAATGATAAACAGAATAGCTACTTACGTTTTTGGAGTAAAATCACTTTCATCTCCAGATGCATTATCAGCAGCTTCATCAATTTGTTTCATCATTTTATCAAACTCGGACATCACATCCTGACCATATTCCTCATCAAGCGCTTCTTTAAGCTGAGTTTTTTTTGTAGCACCTTCTTGCTGAATATCATCATCCGATTCAATACTTTCTCTAAAAAATCTATGTTTCCCATATTTTTCATCAAGCAAGTTTTCTGCTGTTTTTGAAATATTAGGAGGATTTTCACGAATACCCTGACTCGCTTTTAGTGCATCATTAACTCCTTGTTGTATATTTACTACTTTTTCTACTGTAGCTTGTACCACATCTACAACTGCTTTCTTAGCTACTTCCCCAAAAGTTTTATGCGCTGCAACACCAGCTAACTCATCCTTCCCAGGCGCAGATGATGTAATTTTCGGGCTACCTTGCTTAACAGGTCTTTGTGGTGGCGGCGTATGTTTTCTTGGTGGTGTTGCCGGTGCTGGACCAGAGTGCGCAGGCAATTCCATTTTTTGATTAACTTGGTTAATCGATGGTTCATTTCCGCTTGGTCGTGATGGTGGAGAACTACGTTTTGGTACTATCGGTGGTGACTTAACTGACGTGAAAATTGGCGTTTTTAATGACGGCAAATGAGCTTTTAGTTGATTAGCCATCTCCACTAACTCTGCTTTTTTAAGACGAGTTTCCTCACCTAACTTAGTAAATTCATCACCATAAAATCTACTACTATCTTTTCTCATCCTTTCACGTTCATTCTCTCTTGAGGCTTCTTCTTCAGCTGTAAAAAGTGACATATCATCTATTAAGTGACGTATTTCACTATTAGTTTTGTTCTTTGTATCGCTAGCATATTGTTCGTCAGCATTTTTATAAATTTCTTTCTCAAAGGCATAAACTGAAAAGTATGGGCCCTTCGGATGTATAATTTGTGGCTGTTTCTTATAGCCATCTCTCTCTTTTTCTATCATACTTTCATGAGTAGTTTGGGCATTTTTACAAATATATTTTGAATAATAGTCACTCAACCACCACCAACTAGAAGTTGGTGGGTTGGAGATCTAGGCTGAAGCCGGTATCAGTCTAAAGACATATTCGATTCATAATCCACTTTATGAGCATCAACATGATTATCAATGTAAGCATTAATGATATCATCTGTTACATTGCCACTTGTGCTACTAAAATATCCACGACCCCAAAAATGCCTGCCCCAATAGCGTTTGCGAATACTAGGAAACTCTTGCTGGATTTTGCGCGATGAACGACCCTTTGCCTTTTTAACAAAATCACTTACTGAAATATGCGGTGGAATACTAACAAAAAGATGGATGTGCTCTGTTGACAATACTCCATTGAGTATTTCAACCCCCATTTCCTCAGCTACTTGCGCTACAAGAGCACGAACGCGAAGACGTAGCTCACCTTGCAAAACTTTATAACGATACTTCGTTACCCAAACAATGTGGTATCGATGGTGGTAGACCGTATGGTGACTGTGCGTATAGTTGCCCATGCCCACATCATACAACAAGATCTGAAGATTTTCCCGTCTGGAAGACGGGGGTTTTAACCATTTAGAGGACTATAAATAATTGCAATCCTCTTTCTGCTTCAACCCCATTACGTCCAGAATTTGCGATCTCTTTGATTTTCATCTGAATCCCATATAAAAATGCCGCAGAGAGTGATTTTTGTTTTTCCGGCAATTTGGAAATATCGTGTTTGTTCAAATCATAATCAAAATTGAATTTATTCTGAATAGCCCGGCTTAGATCATCCTCTTTTTTTGCAAGCGAGTTCATAAACTTCTTATCAAGCTCAAGCATCACATATCTCCTCTTGTCATAATTATTATTAACTAACTATTTTGTTTAATTTCAATACATACATAGCTTCTAAATTGTACGCTTTGGTCACAAAAAAAGCAATATATTTTGAACAATTTATTGCTTAGCATTATCAATGGATAAACCTAAATTTATTTTAAAATCAATTAATTATAAACTATTAATTAGACTTAATGATCAATGAACTGCGAAGAAATAATAGCATATTACTAGTATTGCACTTTGTCCTAATTAACCAAGTCAGCTTTGCTCCCAATACGGGAAAAGACCATGAAAAAACGGAAAGACTGAATCCTGGATCCTTAACTACAACTACTCAAGGACAAGCTCGCCCCCCTGGATAATCTCCGATTTCCAGGGCTAAAGATTTCATATGGGCTCTCCAGAATAACGGGCTGGTCTCGACTTCGCCTACAGCTAAGCCGAGACCAGCCTGACTTTTTGCTACGTTACGCCGAGGCCAACCCGATTTTTCGCTGCGCTACGCCAAGACTAGCAATAGTTAAATCTGGCTTATGCACCTGTTGCTGATTGCATATTCTTTGGGGATAGTGGCCACCTGCAACATCATTTATAATGCGTCATCCAAGCAACCACATGGCAACAAAGGGGTTTGTAATGACAGTTAACGCATTTTACGCACAATCCGGCGGAGTGACATCGGTAATCAATGCTACAGCATGTGGAGTGATCGAAACTGCACGACAACATGGCATCAGAGTATTCGCCGGCCGCAATGGGATTATTGGTGCATTACAAGAAGAATTGATCGACACTAGCCAAGAATCAGATGCTGATATCGCTGCACTAAAACACACACCCGCCGGTGCATTTGGATCGTGTCGTTACAAGTTAAAAAGCATTGATGAAAACCGTGCGCAGTACGAACGGTTAATCGAGGTGTTTAATGCACATAATATTGGTTACTTTTTTTATAATGGTGGTGGCGACTCACAAGATACCGCACATAAAGTATCGCAATTAAGTGACACCATGGGGCATCCGATCACGTGCATTGGCATTCCAAAAACCGTCGATAACGATTTACCGATCACGGATAATTGTCCGGGTTTTGGATCGGTTGCTAAATACGTTGCGGTATCAATACGTGAAGCAGGATTTGATGTCGCATCAATGTGCGCCACCTCAACTAAAGTGTTTATCATGGAAGTGATGGGGCGTCACGCTGGTTGGATCGCTGCCGCCGGTGGTTTGGCTTGCGAAAAAGCAGGTGATAGTCCGCATATTATTTTATTTCCGGAAATTGCCTTTGATGAAACCGCGTTTTATGCCAAGGTGAAACACTGTGTTGAACAATACGGTTATTGCAGTATTGTGGTTTCCGAAGGCACACGTTACGCCGATGGAACATTTTTAGCAGACGCAGGCAGTAAAGATGCGTTTGGTCACACTCAATTAGGCGGCGTGGCACCAGTATTAGCCAATAAAATCAAACAAACACTTGGTTATAAATACCATTGGGCCGTTGCTGATTATTTGCAACGTGCCGCACGGCATATTGCATCAGCAGTCGATGTTGAACAAGCCTATGCTGTCGGTCAACACGCTGTTGAGTTTGCTCTTGCTGGGAAAAACGCAGTCATGCCTGCGATTGTTCGCACTGCTGATGATCCGTATCAATGGCACATTGGTGAAGCACCATTAAAAGATGTCGCCAATATTGAACGTCAATTACCACGTGACTATATTTCACAAGACGGCTTTGCGATCACCTCATGTTGTCGTGCGTATTTGCAACCGTTAATCGCCGGTGAAGCATATCCACCTTACAAGAATGGATTACCGCAATACGTTACACTAAACAATAAATTAGTTCCCAAAAAATTAAATGTTCCATTTACTGTTTAAGGAATTCTAGGAATACATATGAAAAACAGATACAAAGCATTTATTAAGGACTTATAAATTCGATTGTATATTTTTATTCAAAAAAAACCGTCATCCTGGAGAGCATGTGGAACATGCGAGTCCAGGATCCAGTCTTCAAGAACTTAAAAAGACGGGAAGACTGGGTTCCGGACTCACTCCCCTGGATTATGTCCAGTGTCGTTCTCCAAAATGACGCTCTTTTATAGAAAGGAAAAAACATGGCAAGCACCATTGGCTTCTTAGCAACAGGCGATGAAATTTGTGATGGCGATGTGGTAAACACCAACACCCCAGCACTAGCACGCTTGTTACGCGAACACGGCTGGCAAATCGGTTATACGTTGTGTGTCCCTGATAATGAAGAATGCATTATCGATGGAGTAACCTATTTAGTAAACAATAAACACGATGTGATCATTACTACGGGTGGTTTAGGACCAACTGAAGATGATCGCACCCGTTTTGCACTGGCGCGTTTTGTTAATCAACCATTGGAGTTTAATGATGCCAGTTGGCAACGGCTATCTAATCGCTTTAAACAATATTTTAAAATCACTATTCCAGAGAATAATCGCCAACAAGCTTTGTTTCCCAAACACGCGCACGTGTTAGCTAATGATCGCGGTTCAGCAGATAGTTGTTGGCTTGAACATGATAACACACTGATTTTTATGTTGCCCGGGCCACCACACGAATGTTCAGGGGTGATGGATGAACATGTACTGAGTTTATTAGGCTCACATCCATCACTTACGCACTCAACAACACCTTTATTGAAATGGTATTTACTTGGCGCATCTGAAGGTCATATTGCTACTGAAATGGAAGCATTACTACAGCAATACGATTGTCGCACCGGATACCGTGCTGATTATCCATACCTTGAATTTAAAGTATGGGTAACTGACATCACACAGCAACAAGCGATTCAACACGCTGTTGACAATGCATTACAAGCTTATTGTTTAATGCCAGTGCCACAGATCGCCAGTCGTTATTGTCACGATATCATTAGCCAACAACAACAGGTAATCACAATTGATGATCAGGCAACAGCCGGGATGTTGCAGTCTTGCTTAACCACACACAAAACCTATCCACTTTTACAGTTTACCCACACAGCGCCCAATCATTCAGATTGTTATTTACGTATTACCGGGTTAAGCGAGTTTTGGCACGCTGAATTTAATAGCGGTATACCAACTGCGTTAGAAACTAACTTACAATTACAGTTTAAACGTAACAATCAACAACAACAGGCTGAAAAAATCATTCCGATTCGTAATCGTCGTGTCGCAACATACGCTGCCGAATGGGTGAGTTATCAGTTAGCGAAGTGGTTGGAAAAATAATTTTAATTGTTGACTAGCTTGATCCGCTAACACACCATGTGTTATCTCAATACGATGATTATGGTAAGGCTGCTCCAATAAATGTGTTGCGCTAATAACAGCACCGGTTTTCGGATCAGGGGTAGCAAATACTAAACGTGCAATCCGTGCATGTAACATTGCACCGACACACATTGCACACGGCTCTAAAGTAACATACAACGTACACCCCGTTAAGCGATAATTTTGTATAGTTTTGCCAGCAGCACGTAAGGCTTGAATTTCCGCATGGGCACTGGGATCATGGGTTGTAATTGGGCCATTATGTCCTTGTCCAATGCAATCATCTTGATACACCACCACTGCACCAACCGGCACTTCACCTAATTGCTGCGCGTTATCTGCTAATCGCAAGGCCTGTTGCATCCAATAACGATCGGGATCAGTAAGTAACATTATTCCCACTCAATGGTCGCTGGTGGTTTACCTGAAATATCATACGTCACCCGCGCAATCCCAACTACTTCATTTAAAATACGATTGGAGACATGGCTTAAAAAATCATGGGGTAATGGTGCCCAGTGTGCTGTCATGAAATCGACTGTTTCAACAGCACGCAACGCAATGACATAATCATATCGGCGCGCATCGCCCACCACACCAACCGATTTGACTGGCAAGAATACCGCAAAGGCTTGACTGACTTTATCGTATAACTCATAACGGTGTAATTCATCAATAAAGATTGCATCGGCTTGACGTAAGATATCTGCAAACGGTTTAGTTACTTCACCTAAAATACGTACGCCCAAACCAGGCCCTGGAAACGGATGACGTTGCACCATCACCGCTGGCAAACCTAACGCTAATCCCAATGCACGCACTTCATCTTTAAATAATTCACGCAATGGTTCGAGCAATTTCAGCGACATTGTCTCTGGCAAACCACCGACATTGTGGTGGGTTTTAATCACATGTGCCTTACCATTTGCATTTCCCGCCGATTCGATCACATCCGGATAAATTGTCCCTTGCGCTAACCACTTCACATTGGTTAATTGTGATGCCTGTTGTTCAAAGATATCAACAAATAGATTGCCGATGATTTTACGTTTTTGCTCAGGGCAAGTGATCCCCGCTAACGCTTGATAAAACTGTTCGCTCGCATCTACATGACGCACATCAATGTGCATGTGTTCAGCAAAGGTTTGCAACACTTGAGTCGCTTCACCTTGACGCAGCAAACCATTGTCGACAAATACACACGTTAACTGCTTACCGATCGCACGGTGTAACAATGCAGCGACAACCGATGAATCCACCCCGCCGGATAACCCTAATAGCACGTGGTCATCACCAACGGTGTTACGAATAGTGGTAATCGCATCGTCGATAATGTTGCCTGATGTCCAATTCGATTCACAGTTACAAATATCATGGACAAAGCGTTGCAACATATGCTTACCTTGTTTGGTATGAGTCACTTCTGGGTGAAATTGCACTCCATACCATTGCTTATCGAGGTCTGCCATCGCGGCAATCGGTGCATTTTGCGTCGCGGCAATCAAGGTAAAATTCGGTGGCAATTGCAATACATGATCACCGTGACTCATCCAGACATCTAATAATGCATCACCATTTGCATTGGTATCATCATGAATACCAGTTAACAGCGGTGACTGATCATGCACAGTGACTTGGGCATACCCAAATTCACGTTCGCTGGCCACACTCACTTTACCACCTAATTGAGTCGCCATCGCTTGCATACCATAACAAATACCTAATACCGGACAATCTAATTTAAATACATATGCTGGTATTGTCGGTGCGTTGTGTTGTTCTAAGGTTGTCTCTGGACTACCAGAGAGAATCACACCACATGGAGTAACGGTGTTGATCGCATCCGGTGTCACATCAAAGGGATGAATTTCACAATACACCCCTAATTCACGCACACGCCGTGCAATCAATTGAGTATATTGCGATCCAAAATCGATAATTAAAATCCATTGCTGATGGATGTCAACTGACATACTGTACCTTATTATTCGTCATTAAAATGATAATTGGGCGCTTCTTTGGTAATCGTAATATCATGTACGTGGCTTTCACGCACACCAGCACCGGTGACCCGCACTAATTGAGTATGCTTGCGTAAATCATTAATAGTGGCCGCACCAACATAGCCCATGCATGAACGCAAACCGCCAGTGAGTTGATGCACGACATTTAATAATGCCCCTTTATACGGTACGCGACCTTCAATGCCTTCCGGTACTAATTTATTTGGATCACCGTTTTGTTGAAAATAACGATCACTGGATCCATGCAATTGACTCATCGCACCTAGCGATCCCATACCACGATAGGCTTTATAGGATCGGCCTTGATATAAAATCACTTCACCAGGCGCTTCATCAGTGCCGGCTAACATCCCACCAACCATCACTACATGTGCACCGACCGCTAAGGCTTTGCAAATATCACCAGAATAACGCATCCCACCATCAGCAATGATCGGTACATCGGTTTTAGCTAAGGCATGAGCAACATCCGCAATGGCAGTAATTTGCGGCACGCCAACACCGGTGACAATCCGAGTGGTACAAATCGATCCAGGACCAATCCCCACTTTTACTGCATCAGCGCCAGCTTCGACTAAGGCTAATGCCGCATCGGCAGTCGCAATATTACCGGCAATCACTTGTGTGTGTGGGAATTGCCCTTTCACCCAACGTACTTGTTCTAATACCCCTTGCGAATGCCCGTGTGCAGTATCCACTACTAATACATCCACACCCGCATCTACTAACAACTGTGCACGTTCACGACCATTATCGCCAGTACCAATCGCTGCGCCCACACGCAAACGTCCGTGTGCATCTTTACACGCATGCGGTTTTTGTTTAGCACGTTGAATATCTTTTACGGTAATCATGCCACGCAATTCAAAGGCATCATTTACCACTAATACTTTTTCAATCCGATTCTGTTGTAATTTGCTGATCACTTCATCACGATTGGCACCTTCGGTCACCGTGACTAAACGTGCTTTTGGCGTCATGACTTGGGAAACTGATTTTGCTAGATCCGTTTCAAAACGCACATCACGGCTAGTGACAATACCCACTAAGGTATCACCTTCCACCACTGGCATCCCAGAAATATGATGGGTTTTAGTTAACTGCAATAACTCAGCAATGGTTGTGCTTGGATCAACGGTAATCGGATCATGCACAATACCACTTTCAAACTTTTTCACTTGACGCACTTGGCGTGCTTGTAATGGTGGCGACATGTTTTTATGAATGATCCCAAGACCGCCTTCTTCAGCTAAGGCAATCGCCAAACGTGCTTCAGTAACGGTATCCATCGCTGCTGATAGCAATGGCATGTGTAAGGTAATGTCTCGGGTTAATTGCGTAGATAAGGTGACATCGTTAGGTAACACCGTCGAGTGCGTAGGAACTAATAAGACATCATCGAAGGTGAGTGCGTCGCGGATGGGTAAGCTCATGGAATAACCCCTGTTGTTAAACCCTAGTTAAAGATTTAACGCCGCATTGTAGCCGTAATCGGGATTAAAAGTAAAGGGGTTAATCAGTTAAATTTTAGAATAACCACATAGATATGCACCATTCTCTAAGCCATCTCCAGATTGCACGATAACCTATTTGTATTGTAGAATTTGAGTAGAAGCAATGAGCTAGTTCTCTTGAAACCACCCTGGTTCAGTTCACAGAAGGAAGCATGGCTTATGACAGATACACTTGCCCAAAAACAATTAGTTACCATCAAAGAAGCAAGTCAATGGGCTAGCAATTACCTCAAACGAGAAATTAAAGAATCCAATATTTCTTACCTAATCCAGTACGGCAAAGTACTTAAACACAATGGTGGTAATACTACATTTGTCGATATAGCTGATCTTAAAAAGTACTATCAATCTTACCATGGTAATCGAGAAATCAATTGGAAAAAACAACTGGGGGAAGATTTAAATTGGGCACTTTCATTCGATCATCTGCGAGAAAAGGATACCACCAAGCATGTTCATCGTCTCCATCCTTACAAGGGAAAATTTATTCCACAACTTGTTCAATACTTTATTGATGAGCATACTGATAAGTTTAAAAAAGATAGTTATTTTAAACCAGGTGACATTATCCTCGACCCATTTGCCGGCTCAGGCACTACACTAGTACAAGCTAATGAAATGAATATCGACGCTATTGGTATCGATATTTCCCAATTTAATTGTATGATTACTAACGCGAAGCTTCAAAAGTATGATTTTGATTCATTGGTGCATGAAATAAGTAAAATAAAAAAAGCACTTGCCAATTATGAATGTGATAGTCATATATCTGCGTTTGAAACAGAGTTATTACAAGCACTGAGCAAATTCAATAAGACTTATTTTCCAAGTCCTGATTTTAAATATCAACTACAGCAAAACAAAATCAATGAAGATAGCTATGCACACGATAAAGAAATTTTATTCTCAAAAATATACGAAGATCTTATTAAAAAATATGCCATTCAATTAAAGCAGCCAAAATCAGATGGTTTTCTTGATAAATGGTATTGCAGAACTGTCAGAAATGAAATTGATTTTGCATTCGATTTTATTAGAAATGTAAAAGACAGCAATAATAAAAAAATACTTGCTGTTATTTTGAGCCGTACTATTCGATCATGTCGAGCAACTACACACTCTGACCTTGCAACACTAAAACAACCTCAATTAACAACTTATTATTGTTGGAAACATAAGAAAATTTGCAAACCACTTTATTCGATACGATATTGGTTCAACAGATATGCAAATGATACTGTCAAGCGTTTACAACAGTTTAATAATTTACGAAAATCGTCTACACAATTTGCCGTATTCGCTGCAGATTCTCGACAAGCAGACATTGTTGCGGAAGTAAAAAAAAGAAATAACCTATTATATGAAAAATTAAAAACACAAAAAATTAAAGGGATCTTTACATCACCACCTTATGTCGGTCAAATTGATTATCACGAACAACATGCTTATGCTTATGATCTGTTTGGTTTTGACAGACAAGATGACCTGGAAATTGGCCCTTTATATAAAGGGCAAAATAATCAAGCTAAACAAGCATATGTTGATGGCATTTCTAAGGTTCTGATCACAGTTGTGTCGCTACCTCGTGAAAGATTTTGGTCATCCATGCCCAAAATCGGACTCGCCAACGCGACAGCCAAGTTGCCGCGGCCGTCCTCGTCACCGATTCCTTCGTGTACTTGCGCACACTGCAGATCGGCTCTCAAATGACTCGACGCCGAGTAAAGCTTGTCATCACTTTCTTCGCTTGCCTGCGAGCGTTGGCTTTCCGGCAACTCCGTACGCGATGACAAGCCTCGACTTCCGCGGACTACGCGCCTAGGACTATCGTCCTCCATGGCGCGCAGCGATTGCAAGCCATATTTAGCTAACAATTTCAATATATTTCTAGTCGCTAATGATAAACATAACCTTTACCCTACAATTGTTCAACGCGCTGATATGCAAATTGTTAATACATTTAAACGACCTGTATTAAATAGAACTGAACGCGACAAGTCACCTTACTCAGAAACCATATTTCATATCAAGGATGTTAAATGACATGGCCATTTCCACTGAACAAAGTAATGAAATTAAACATTATCTTTTGCAAAAAATTCGTCAAAAACTAAAGCGCTACAATCCTGAGACAAATTCAATGCCTTTTCATTATCGCTTACTCGGGCGAGATCGCATGGCATTATTTTCCTTTATTCATTCTGTCAACACAACACTTGGGGTTTCTATATTTGAGCAAGTTGCTGCAATGATCGCAAAACCACATGCAAAGAAAACAATTGGACAATATACAAAATTGGAAGGCTTTATCAGTAGTAAGGCTGTGCTGACAATTGACAACATTATGCGTGAGTTACGCGCAGCAAACCGTAAACCAAATAAATTAAAAGAAACTGAAGAAATTCTTGCAATTGCTTCCCAAGGTAAGCAAGGAAAGACTGTTAAAAAACGTGTTGATTTGTTTATGGAAATGAAAGACAGTGTAGAATACTACTTTGAGTTGAAAACAGCAAAACCCAATATTAATGAATTTAACGCCATGCTCGACTTTTTTCATACAGTGACGAGCCTTTCAAACTGAAGTGGTTTGTTACCCACTATCTTATTAATAAATACGGCCAAGGTGTGTGATAATATTTTTCTGGTAACACGATTAGTGAAATGCCATGTATCTCTTGCCCTGACTTTTTGAATATGAAACCGTTCGCTTAATTGGCCGATAACCGTTTCAACCAAACGCCGTGTTGATATCAACCATGATGCTGCATCTTTTCCTCTTGTATCAACCATATTATCGCGTAGTGGTGTTTGCAAGTTTACGTTTGTCTCTCGTGCCAGTTGCTGTTGATAATCTTTGCCAATTAATCCCTTGTCAGCCAACATTAATCCACTAATGCCGCCAATAATATCCCAAAGCGATTCTCTTTCATCGATATTAGCGGCTGTCGCCGTTATACTACTGATCACACCTTCAGAATTAATCACAACATTTCCTTTGAAACCGTAATAAGTCTCATCTTTGGATGCACAGTATCCAAAGCCTGCTTCACCCTTAAATACACGACTATATTTTGCTCGTTTGAATTTGCAAACCGGTATCGGAAATCCATCTGCCATATGTAATGTGTCATCAGTAGCATGCAGTTGGTCACCTATTTTCATTTGGATAACTTGTTTTACTTTCCACAGGTTTGCTGCTTGTTTTGCAAAGTTACTACGTGCTCCTAGATCGGGAAACAACATTTGCCAGTTAGTTTTAAAATAAGACCATAAGCCTTTATCTGTATCAATTCCTAAAAATTCTCCGACAACTTCCATGGTAATTACTTCTTCATCTGATAACTTTGGTGCGAAACCTCGATGTCGTAGCACCTGTAATCCTTCCATACTTTTGGTACTTTCCGCTACTAAACAAAACACCGTAATGATAAAATCCTCCAATGGCATGGTGACTCTCCTTGTAAGGGCGATTCTTTCAAACCAAAATTACTGGAATTCACTGTGCCAGTCAAACTTTAAACAATTTTATCCCAAAAAAGTCGAGCATGGCGTGAATTTACTACTATCAAAAGACAATTACTTAATTGGATAGCAATGCGAGGCAGCCAAAATCAACATGTAGACATTAAAACCATTGTTGCTATTCCATACAACCCCTATGAACCTGAACCCTACGAACGCTGGACATTACAAGGACTTTTTGATTTAGATAAAGAAGTAATGGTGGGTAAAGAGTTTTGGGATTTTCTTGGTGGCCAAGACACTTACGAAGACTTATTAGATATATTTGAACAAGCAGGGCTAACTCTTTATGATGAGATAGATGATAAAATGCAAAGGTTGTCACAACAATCACTAACTTGCTTTTAAGCCCATCCCCCGCATCCTACAAAAATTGTAACAACTCAGTTGGTCCTAATGCTACCAAAAAACGTCAGCGTTGAGTGGACGTTTTCTGGTAAGATCCACCAACGATCAATTGAGTCACTATCTCGTGAAAGATTTCGTTCATCCATGCCCAAAATCGACTCGCTAACGTGACTACCTAAGTTGCCGCGGCCGTCCTCGTCACCGATTCCTACGTGTACTGACGCACACTGCAGATCGCCTCTCAAGTGACTCGACGCCGAGGATAGCTTGTCATCGCTTACTGCGCTTGCCTGCGAGCGTTGGCTTTCCGGCAACTCCGTTTGCGATGACAAGCCTCGGCTTCCGCGGACTACGCGCCTTGAGCTATCGCTCTCCTTGGCGCGCAGCGGGCGTTTTACTGAATAAAAAAACGCCCGCGATAACGGGCGCCCTATTGTACAATAGTTGATGAAACAGACTATTATTATAATTGATTATCCGTCTCACCATTACCAGCAGCAGCTTGTTTTTCTTGTTGGATCCGCTGATAGATCTCTTCACGATGGACTGAAATACTTTTAGGTGCATTCACCCCAATCCTGACTTGATTGCCCTTTACTCCCAGTACCGTTACCGTCACGTCATCACCGATCATGAGTGTCTCACCCACGCGTCGTGTCAAAATAAGCATGATCCTCTCCTGTACTCCATTTCCTAACCATTTAGAGGTAATTTTGCCCGATTAGTTCACCTCTCGATCATGGTTATCGTCCATCATTTGACTAACTTATTGTTTTATAGTGTTTTTTTAACTGGATGGGGATCGGTTTCCTCCACTGGATCCACATCTAAGTGAAATGCCGCATGCAGCGCTTGCACACCACGGGTGATATTGGCTTCATTGATCACCACTGAAATCTTAATCTCTGAGGTTGCAATCATTTGAATATTAATCCCTTCCTCAGCCAATACACCGAACATAGTATTGGCAACCCCAGCATGTGAACGCATGCCAACACCAATTAACGACAATTTACCAATTTTATTATCACCTAAGACCACACGTGCCCCCAATCCATCAGCAGTCTTGCCTAAAATCGCCAGGGCGTGTTGGTAATCATCGCGGTGTACGGTAAAGGTAAAATCGGTTGCCCCATTAGCCGCAACGTTTTGCACAATCATGTCAACGTCGATGCCGGCGGTACTCACCGAATGAATAATTTGTGAAGCAACTCCCGGTGTATCCGGCACCCCTAAAATAGTTAATTTGGCTTCGCTGCGGTTATACGCAATCCCTGAGACAAGTGGCTGCTCCATTGGATGTTCCTCAAATGTGACTAATGTACCATTACCGGGACTGAATGTTGATAACACACGTAACGGCACTTTATAGTTACCGATCAATTCTACTGCACGAATTTGTAATACTTTAGTGCCCAAGCTAGCCAATTCTAACATTTCTTCAAAGGTAATTTGTGACAAACGACGCGCACGCGGTTCAATGCGCGGATCAGCAGTATACACACCATCAACATCGGTGTAGATCTGACATTCAGCAGCATTTAATGCAGCCGCTAAAGCAACGGCAGTGGTATCCGAACCACCGCGTCCTAATGTAGTGATATCACCATCAGCATTGATCCCCTGAAAACCAGTGACGACCGGCACCACGCCATTAGCCAAACTCGCAGTAATGGCTGCAGTATCGACATTGTTGATCCGCGATTTTTTATGTTGACTGTCGGTGTGGATCCCAGCTTGCGCACCGGTAAATGATCGCGCTTGGCAATTGTGTTTATCTAACATCATACATAATAAGGCTGCACTGGCTTGTTCACCGGTTGCAACTAACGCTGCATATTCACGTGATGCTGGTGATGAATGAATGTGATGTGCGAGTCCTAACAAACGTTCAGTTTCACCGGCCATTGCTGACACGACGACAACTACATCGTGACCGTGTTGTTTGGCAGCAATTACTTTTTCAGCCACAATCGCCATGCAATCGGGATCAGCCATCGATGTGCCACCGTATTTTTGCACGATCACACTCATAGCGACTCCAATTGTTTAGTTAACCATGCGCTTAAATCAGTTAAAGCAGCAGCTAACCCATTGGCATCACCCCCGCCCCCTTGAGCGAAATCGGCACGGCCTCCGCCTTTACCACCAACAGCATTAGCTAAACGTTTAATGATATCACCCGCCTTAATGTGTTCCGTTAATTGATCACTGACACCGGCAATAAAGCGTATGGCTTGATCATCAACAACGGTCAGCACAACCACCGCTGGTTGCAACTGTTGTTTTAATTGGTCCAATACATGACGCAAATCGCTTGGTGGATTGTCAGTAATGGTTGTGACTAATAATGTTGCTTTACCAATGTTAACCGCTTTATCCGCTAACGCATTACCCTGTTGACTACTCAGCTGTTGTGATAATTGATTAACGTGTTTATTAGATTCACGCAATTCATTGACTAATTGTATTGCCTTATCTGCACAGGTATCGGGTGTGGCACGCAACACACTTGCCGTTTGCGCTAATGTCGTAGTGATATTCGTGACCCAATTAATTGCCGCTTCACCGGTAACTGCTTCAATACGTCTTATTCCCGCTGCAATACCAGTTTCTACAATTATTTTAAAGTAACCAATGTCACCAGTGCGCATAACATGGGTACCACCACATAGTTCTTTGGAAAAATCACCCATGGATAAGACACGTACCTTGTCTGCATACTTTTCGCCAAATAAAGCCATTGCACCGGAGTCAATTGCTGCTTGTTGATCCATTAATTGCGTATCTACAATTAGATTGTCACGAATTTTCGCATTAACTAATTGTTCAATCTCAGCAAGTTGTGTAGTACTCAGTGCGTGCGGATGAGAAAAGTCAAAGCGTAAACGTTGACCATCAACCAATGATCCACGTTGTTGAATATGATCACCTAACAGGTGACGCAATGCAGCATGTAATAAGTGAGTTGCAGAATGGTTTAAACGGATTGCTTGTCGATTGGCATGATCAATGTGTGCGGTTACTTTATCACCAACATGTAACTTACCGCTAGTTACCGTACCAATATGACCAATCGCATTGACAACCTGTTGTGTATCTTGCACATCAAAACAGGTTTTTTTATGCTGCAACTGTCCATGATCACCAACTTGTCCACCGGCTTCTGGGTAAAACGGTGTGGTATCTAACAACACCATACCGGTTTCATCTTTAGTTAAGCTATCTACCGCTTGGTTACCTTGATACAACGCCAACACCGTTGCTTCGCTAACCGTTTCATCATAACCAATAAAATGACTGTTAACATCGGTGTTAATGTTTTTGGTGTAATCCACTGCAAATTGACTGGCTGATTGTGATTGACTGCGCTGTTTTGCCATAGCACGTTCAAACCCTGGCATGTCAACCCGTAAATTGCGTTCACGCGCAATGTCAGCAGTTAAATCCACTGGAAACCCATAGGTATCAAATAACCGAAAGACAATATCGCCTGGGATCTCATCACCCGATAACTCAGCAACAGCTTGCTCGAAGATTTTTAACCCTTGGGTTAAGGTCTTAGCAAATTGATCTTCTTCAGCAGCTACGGTGCGAGTGATCATCATTTCATTGTCTTGTAAACGCGGATAGGCATCAGCCATTTCTTTCACTAATGGTTTTACCAATTTATGAAAAAACGGTTTGTTAAACCCTAAACGGCTACCATGGCGAATTGCTCGACGAATAATGCGACGCAATACATAACCTCTACCTTCATTACTCGGTGACACACCATCATTAATCAAAAAACAACTTGAACGAATGTGATCAGCGATCACTTGTAATGATGTTTGACATGAGGTGGTATAACCATCGAGTTTAGTGATCGCTTTAATTAAGTATTGAAACAGATCAATGTCATAGTTATTGTGTACACCTTGCATCACTGCGGCAATGCGCTCTAACCCCATTCCCGTATCCACGGCTGGTTTCGGTAATGGTGTTAATGTGCCATCACTATCGCAATTGTATTGCATGAAGACTAAATTCCAGATTTCAACGTAGCGATCACCATCAGCATCCTTACTGCCCGGCGGACCACCTGGAATATCAGCACCGTGATCGTAAAACACTTCCGTACAGGGACCACACGGACCCGTTTCGCCCATCGACCAAAAGTTATCAGCCTTACCACAACGTGAAAAACGTGTTGGCTCGACTTTAATCTCATTTAACCAAATGTCAGCTGCTTCTTCATCATCAACGTAAATACTCACCCACAAACGTTGCTCTGGTATCTTGAGCACATTTGTTAAAAAGTCCCAACAAAATTGAATCGCTTCTCGTTTGAAATAATCACCAAAACTAAAATTACCTAACATTTCAAAAAAGGTATGATGACGCGCAGTGTAACCAACATTATCTAAGTCATTATGTTTGCCACCGGCACGTACGCAACATTGTGCACTGACAGCACGGGTATAATCACGCGATTCGCGCCCAAGAAAGGTTTGTTTAAATTGCACCATGCCAGCATTGGTAAACAGTAAGGTTGGATCATCAGCAGGCACTAAACTACTTGACGGTACGACGCGATGCCCTTTATCAACAAAGTAATCTAAAAAGGCTTGGCGCAACTTGGCGCTGGCATAACGAGGCGACATAGTGTTTCCTGATGAGCTACTAATTATTCATGCCTTGCACTGCATATACTCAAAGTGTTTTGAATTTAGGCGAGGCGGCAAGCCTGTGAACAACAGGAGTGTATTGAAATACATGACTGTTGTGAATGGGCATAGCCAACAAAGCATAAATTTAAAACGCGAAGAGTATAACTCTAATAAAATCAGTACAAAAGCTGCCTCATTGTAGCGATATCACTGACTAGAGGCAAACAACTATCGTCACTCATCTGATACAGCGAATTTGATGTGTTCATGGGAAAAACCGCGATACTGCAAAAAACGCTGTTGTTTGGCGCGATCAATGGGGGTATCTGGCAAAGCAGTACCGAATTTTTTGCAACGCACTGTGCTGGCTAATACATACCAATCAATTGCCTCTGCGGCAGAGGCTTCTTCGATCAGAGTTGAAGTGATACCACGCTGTTGCAAATCACGTGTGATGGCAACCGGCCCATAACCACGCGCCGCGCGCAAACGCACATAAGTTTGTGCATAGCGTGCATCACTTTGCAAACCTTCAGCAGCCAGGGTATCTAATGTTGCTGTAACGATCGATTTAGTAACGCCACGTTGATGTAATTTACGTTGCAATTCAACACGGGCATGTTCGCGTGTAGTGAGCAAGCGCATGGCAATATCACGCGCTTGCTTTAATTGGTTTATTGGGCCATCAACAACCGTCACTTACGCTTCTTCAGCAACAGCTTCTTCAGTCACGGTCTTATCAGTTGGTTTTACTAATAACTTTGCGCGGATCTTGGCATCGATTTCATCAGCCATCTCAGCATGTGCTTTCAAAAATTGACGCACATTATCTTTACCCTGACCAATACGCTGACCATTATAGCTATACCAAGCACCGGCTTTTTCAACAAAGCCTAATTTCACCCCAATATCGATAATTTCGCCTTCACGCGATGTACCTTCACCGTATAAGATATCAAAAATCGCTTCTTTAAAGGGTGGCGCCACTTTGTTTTTTACCACTTTTACCCGGGTTTCATTACCTAACACTTCATCAGCTTTTTTAATGGCACCAATGCGACGAATATCCAAACGCACTGATGAATAAAACTTTAATGCATTACCACCGGTTGTCGTTTCTGGGTTACCAAACATCACCCCGATCTTCATCCGAATTTGGTTAATAAACACAACCAATGTATTTGAACGTTTAATGTTCCCCGTTAACTTACGTAATGCTTGTGACATTAAACGTGCTTGCAAACCAACATGGGTATCACCCATGTCACCTTCAATTTCTGCTTTCGGCGTTAGTGCAGCAACGGAGTCAACCACCACCACATCCACGGCACCTGATCGCACTAACATATCGGTGATCTCTAAGGCTTGTTCACCAGTATCAGGCTGGGATACCAATAATTCGTCAACATTAACGCCTAATTTTTCTGCGTAAGTCGGATCTAATGCATGTTCTGCATCGACAAATGCTGCAGTACCACCTTGGCGTTGTGCTTGTGCAATCACTTGCAAGGTCAATGTGGTTTTACCTGACGCTTCCGGCCCGTAAATTTCAACAACCCGCCCGCGTGGCAAACCACCAATGCCCAGCGCCACGTCCAAGCCTAATGATCCGGTGGAAATGGCAGAAATATCGCGCGCGATAGATTCATCACCCAAGCGCATGACCGATCCTTTACCGAATTGACGCTCAATTTGACTTAATGCGGCACTCAGTGCTTTTTGTTTATTTTCTTCCATCTTATTTCCTCTCATTGTTTTCAGCTAATGCATTGATAGTGTAGAATCATTTCAGTGTTATCAGCCATGTTGATACGCTTACTGATTATCACATAGTTAGGATTAACTTGGTAGCTGTTGTTACTATATTTTGCTTAACCTAAAATCCGCAGTTGGATTGTTATGGGAATAAGGCGATCAAGTTAGTGATGTCAGCAACCCTAATCCTGTATTCAATGCATATAATACCGCTTGCTGACGAATGCTGATCCGATCACCACTAAAGTGTTGGCAACGTGCAACACATTGGTTAGCAAAACCCCAAGCAAACCACACAGTACCAACCGGTTTTGTTGTTGTACCACCCTCAGGACCGGCAACACCACTGACAGCAATACTCATATTCGCATCGCTGTGAATTAATGCACCCTCTGCCATGGCACGTACGGTTTGTTCACTCACTGCACCGTATTCAGTTAATACCGCCGCTGGCACACTTAGCAAACGTTGTTTAGCCGCATTTGAATACGTCACTAATCCTGCGTCAAACCACTGCGAACTGCCGGGCACATCGGTTAAGCGTGCGGCAATTTCGCCACCAGTACATGATTCAGCAGTGACCAAACACCACTGCTTTGTTAACAAATGTTGACTCAATGTCATAATTATTTCACGTGGATCATAATGTGTCGTCATCGTAACCTGCCATTGATTCTTTTAAAAAAATACTTACACGCATTGTAACGCAGTCTGTGAATGTATACATCACGTAAGTTTAAACTGATTGAGCGATAACGTCATTGCATGATAAACAATAACGCGTTGTCACAGCGTATGCTTCCCGCAAAAGTGCGTGCATAGTGTTTTTTGATGGTTTAGCCTGAAGTTGCTAACAGTATCAAGAGGACATTTTAATGGGAACAAGGAAATCAAAAACGCACAGCACAACTTTACGTAGTAAAAAACAGATTGCAAATTCGTCATCATTCGATCAATTGCAACAACAGTTTGAACAATGGCGGGCTAACAAATCTAGCAATGCGCCTGTGCCACTAGCGTTACGCCAAGCAACTGTTCGCGCCTTTAATAACGGCATACCATTCTCAAAACTGAAGTCATTAAGAATAAATCATTCTCAACTAAAACGCTGGCGTGAGCAAAAAGCCGTATCAAGTAAAACAACACCACACTTTGTCACCGTCAAACCAATTAAGAACAAAGCACCTCAAACCAACATCGCAATACAAACGGCCGCGTGTGAGTTGACTATCCATTACCCACATGGTCTGCATGTGGCTATTCGTCTAGCGGATGTCACATCAACAGCCCAACTATTGAAAACACTGTGCTGAGGATAAACGGATGTTGCAAATAACGCCTCAACACCGCATTTTATTAGCCAAAGAACCGGTGGACTTCAGAGCCGGTATCGAAGGTTTGTGTCGAGTCTGCCAAGCTAACATGTACAATGACCCCTTTAATGGCACGGTATTTGTCTTTACCAATCGTCGTCGTAACGCCATCAAACTGCTGACCTACGATGGCCAAGGTTTCTGGCTATGTCATAAACGACTGTCCAGAGGACGACTTCAGTGGTGGCCACAAGATAATTGCACGACGATTGAATTAACTGCCAGCACACTGAATATCTTACTGTATAACGGCAATCCCATTACCGCTAATTGTCAACAAAACTGGAAGTCTCTACCTGCCAAAGCGGCTTAGGCCGCTTTGGCTAATGCCTTGGTGTTGAGTGTGTCCTTATAATGCCAAGGTAACCAATCGTTAGCACGCTGTTGTAACTCATCTTTATGCAACAATAAACTTTGTAAATAATCCACTGGGTCAACACCAGCATATTGCGCCGTGAATAATACACTCATCAACACGTCGCCAACCATGGCACCATAAGTGGTACGATATTGTTGCGAATTCTTACGATACATCACGGGTGCAATCTTAATTAAACGCTCAGAATCATTGTTATCTAGCACTGCACCAAGAACAGATAAAAATAACGTTAACTCTCGAAAATGGTTGCGCATATAATTGATGGCTTTGCCAGCACTACTGTTAGGCTCCGCCCAGCGTTTTCGAACACATTGTTCTAAAAATCGCCGTAGCTGTTTCATTATCGGTTTCGAATGACGACGATGATAATGCAGGCGTTGCTCTGGTGTATAGCCGTATGTTTTACAATGACGCTCGTGTCGATACACTTGCCCAATCCAGTTTAGTACTGGCTGACATACCTTCGGATAAACGTCTTTGCACTCGAAAAAATAGCGTCTGGCATGGGTTAAACAATAGCTAACTTGCGTCTGTTCGGCAATCGACTCGTCTTTGATGCGGTTTCGACTCAGCGCATCAGACATTAAAATAACAGACCCTAACTCAGTATCACGTTTGCGCAATAACGCTGTGATATTCTCACCACCATGTGAGCGACCTGTAAAGACTAATACCACTTCGTTATCACCTACTTTTGATAGTGCCGCTGTTGTAAATATGCCACGACGTGCTTTTTCTTCTAGCGCCTGGTTTTCTAACACGAGGCTTTGGACCTTCGCTGTGGTGTCATCGTATTGGACCAACTCGCCGTTGGCCGCAGTACGTTGCAATGCTTGATAAACAGGAAGTACGTGATTAAACACCGTCTCCATGCACGCAAATTGATTCGATGTCGGTAATGGAATGCCTTGCGCTTCGTGATACTTCGCTATCCGATAAAATGGCAAACCAAATACATAGTGATTCACCGCCAATACCGCTTTGAAACTATCGCTATAGACATCTTTGCCGCTTTCTTTTGGTAACGGCACTGTAAATAACGTTAAACACAATCCGCAACGATAGACCTCTCTGTCATAACGTACAACCCGCGCCATTGGTTGGCCTAACAAACGGATCACTTTTGATGGTTTATTCCATAAATATAAACGGCCTTTACAATCAACATGTAAGCAATGTGCACCTGGGTAGTAACGTTCATCGCTCACTTTGTGAACTTCTGCTGCAACATAATCATCTGCGCTATAGCATCCATGCCCTTTGTTTGATTGCTCAGATACATCATCTTCCTTAACGTTGTCAGTGTCTTTTGGCACTTTGTCAGAAGAACTTGCCGACGTTGATGTACCTTTTACCCCTGTTTTTCGCTGCAGATCCCAAATATTCTCTTCAATCGACGGATACTGAGTTTGGCTTCGGTTAATTGACCTTGCAACCAAAATACCATGCGTAGTGCACTGCTGCATAGCTTGCGATCGGTGTCTGATAGATTACCTGTTTCAAGTCGTGACAGTAATGACTCTGCTTCTGCATGGCTTAAATCAATCGTTTCCGGTTTCTTCACAACATAATCCTTGTTTCATCCATTGGTCAGTCAGAAATAACCTGACCTGGAAACAAGTCTGATCCCATTATTTTCAAATTGCAAGTCGGAAAAAAGCACAATGGCAAAATCAAAAAAATAAATTGCCCCTACACAGAATAATTGACAGATTGATGGCTGTCACGCAACGGTACTGGAAGCATACGTCACAGCCAACTATTTTGTTGACTTAATGCCAGGAGAAAAATTGCCATGACATTACACGCAAACCAACCCAATCCATTGCCAACACCGTCGCCGTCGCCGGCACCACCACCCTTTCCATCGCCGCCACCGTCGCCAGCGCCACTGTCATTTCCACCACCACCAACACCCCTGTTTAATCAGCATTGGCAGATTGCAGTCATTGCCAGTTTATTACTGCTACTATCGATCCCATTAGGCTTATTAATGTGGCGTTATGTAAAATATCTTAGTTCAACACCCTCATCAGATGATGTGCCTCATTCAGAATCAGATCAAGTCATGCTATGTAAACAACATAGCAATGAAATGCCATTGTTTAATTCATCTTCATCGGGTTCAATTTCATCTACTTTGTTTTCGTCACTATTTGCTATGCCGCCATCACCCAGCAGTCAACATGCATTACCCAACCAACAATGGCTACCAAACGACGGTTATCGTTATCTGGAATAGTAACTGTTTTTACAAATGTAACGCCATTCTCGACTTTTATTTAGGAGCCAATTTTTTTTAAACTACAATAACAATCAGCTAAAAGCCACTGGCAGTTAAGGCGTTATCCTGGAATTTGCGGAGCACATGTCCAGGATCCATGAAAATCAACCAGATAGGCTATTACTATAAAAAGCATGTCCTCGAGTAGTCGAAGATTGAGAACCACATAAATGTATATTTTACAAAGAGGATATTATCATGGTAGATGTCATCAGCATTATGAGTACTGCTGCAACCGTACACGGTTTAGGGTTGCAAGTTTATCAACACGCCAACACTATCGATATCAATTCACGAAAATGTCGACAATTAGCCAAGCGTGTTAAATTGATTGTCGATTTAATCGGCGAATTAAATGATGTAGATAACATCCCTATACAACAGCAACAGCAATATTTTAATACCTTACTCATGTTGCAAGATGCATTGCAAGATGCACTGGAGCTACTTAACCAATTTAATCAAAGCTTTTTAATATCACGTGTGGTGTGTGCTGGCAATTACCAAGATGAATTGAATATTGTCAGTCAAAAATTAGCAGACTGTGTTCAGCAATTAAATTTAAGTTTGACAATCAAACAAGTGTGCCATCAACAAAAACTGGAAAAAGCACGTCGTCAAGATCAGTATTTACTGTTAAGCAATCAGGACCAAATCATCAAACAAACACAATCTATGAATTCGATGATACAACAGTTACAACAGACGAACATCACACCGATATCTGCTAGTGCTGATCAGTCAACGCGTATTGCTATGGTGATCAAACCGATACAACAGCGCACGCTACGTCAATTACTGCATACTCAGACCCAATTAACCACCGTAGCACGTCATCAATTAGTGCTCAGCATTGCGCTAGGATTAGCTTATCTGCATAACCACAACATCACCCATGGACACTTAACCAGTGATCATGTGCTAATAGATAGCGATGGTTGTGCAGGCTTAATCCATCCTGAATTATCATCAATTGCTGATCAGGCTAATATCAGCGAATACACAACCTGCGACGTATCACCTGAAAGCCAAGCAGATGATAGTCGTGGTAATCTATCAAATGATGTGTATCAATTTGGGGTGATCTTATGGGAAATGATGACCGGATGTGAAGCAATAGACGCCGATTATGATGACAGCATGATCCCAGAGACAGTATTGTCATTATACCGTAAAATCATGACAAGCTGTTGGCAAGTCGATCCAGCACAACGCCCCAAAATAAACAATATCGTAGAGTTATTACAAATTAATATCCCAACAGCAATACCGATTATTCACGATCATCAATCACTACAACAGACAACGCCAACTCACGTGAATAGCAATGTTAACGTATTTGATGCTGAGATGTTATATCAAGATGGCTGTGATTGTGAACAGCGTGATGAGTTTAAACAAGCTATTCAATATTACCAACGTGCCGCCGAGCATGACCATGCCAAAGCAATCACTAAATTAGCCCTGTTTTATTTATATGGCCATGGTGTTAGTCAAGATAAACAACGTGCACATCACTTATTCAAGCAGGCTGCCAATACTGACTATTCAGTTGCAATGTATAACTTGGCACATCAATTCGAATTGGGAGACGGCATTGAACAAAACCTTGAAATCGCGCTTCATTGGTATGAACGACTAGCCAAACAAGATGATCAGCAGGCAAAAATGAAATGTGAGCAATTAGCCTCGGCAGCGATTATACCAATGTCACCATAATATATATTGTGACTGGCTTGCATTTGTAATAGCATGGTCGCATCGCAATATGGCATATTCAAGGAGAGCAATGATGGTAGCAGTAACCATCACCAAGGCGACAACCCATACCCCAATGATCAAACAATACTTGCGCATCAAGCGTGAATTCAATCATTTATTATTGTTGTATCGCATGGGAGATTTTTACGAATTATTTTTTGATGATGCTAAACGTGCCGCGAAATTATTAGATCTCACCTTAACCCAACGTGGACAATCCGGTGGTGAACCGATCCCCATGGCAGGTGTACCCTATCATAGTGTTGACAATTACTTAGCAAAACTAGTCAAACAAGGTGAATCGGTTGCCATTTGCGAACAAATTGGTGATCCGAACACGAGCAAAGGGCCGGTTGAACGCAAAGTCACGCGGATCATCACCCCAGGCACTGTCAGCGATGATGCCTTGTTAGATGAGCGCTGTGATAATTTACTGGTAGCAATTGACGGTGATAGACACGCCATTGGTATTGCCACCTTAGATATCACTAGCGGACGCTTTTATGTCAGTCATGTAGAAACGATTAAGCAAGCATTAAGTGAATTAGCCCGGATCAAACCGGCTGAGTTACTGGTGAGTGAAGACACACCGTTTGTCAATGAATTGCATGATATCGACGTCATGAAACGACGCCCAGCTTGGGAATTTAGTCAACCCAGTGCGATTAATTTACTGTGTAAACAATTTAATGTACGTGATTTAAGTGGATTTGGGTTTGATAATAACAATAAACACACGTTGCGTGGCTTATGTGCTGCTGGCGCACTATTGCATTATGCCAATGAAACTCAACGCACGGCAATGCCACACTTAAAACCACCGGCACTGACTAAACAATCCGATTATGTGATATTAGATGATGTGACATTACGTAACCTTGAAATTGACACTAATTTAATCGGTGGTAATCAACATACGTTAGTCAGTGTTATGGATCATACTGCAACCCCAATGGGATCACGTCAGTGTCGTCGTTGGTTAAAACGCCCATTGCGTGCACGTTCTCATTTAGCACATCGCCATCAATTGATTAATACATTAATAGAACAACAAGTCTATCCTGCAGTCCATTCACTATTACAAGCTGTGGGTGACATTGAACGGATCTTAGCGCGCGTTGCCATGTTAACCGCACGGCCGCGTGATTTACGCCAATTAGCCAATAGCTTAACATTGTTACCGGATGTGCATGCATTACTGACCCCACTGGCAAGCAAAGCACCGTTATTAACTAATTTACTAACTAACATTAATCAATACCCTGAATTATCGCAACACTTAAACGCAGCGATTGTTGACAATCCGCCGCAAGTGATCCGAGATGGTGGTGTCATTGCTGATGGTTTTGATGCGCAATTAGATGAATTACGCAGTTTAAGTACGGATTCTAGCGATTATTTGTTAGCCATGGAAGCGCGTGAAAAACAACAAACAGGGATCGCCACGTTAAAAGTTGGCTTTAATCGGGTTCATGGATATTATATCGAAGTCAGTCGTGCACAGGCTGCACACGTGCCAAGTCATTACCAACGTCGGCAAACCTTAAAAAATGCCGAACGCTTTATTACCCCTGAATTAAAAACCCACGAAGAAAAAGTGTTAAACAGCCGTGCCAATGCATTAGCGCGTGAAAAACAATTATATGAACAATTACTGCAACACTTACAAACACCACTGCATACGTTACAAACCACCGCCAGTGCACTGGCCACATTGGATGTATTAGTGAATTTTGCTGAACGTGCCGTCACATTACACTTAACTTGCCCTGAATTAACCGATGACAGTGGTATTCATATCGAAGCAGGACGTCATATTGTCGTAGAAAATGTATTATCCACACCGTTTATCGCTAACGATTTACACTTAGATCAACACACACGGATGTTAATCATCACTGGGCCTAACATGGGAGGTAAATCAACTTACATGCGCCAAGTCGCATTAATCAGTTTATTAGCCTATACCGGTGCATTTGTGCCCGCAAGCAACGCGCGCATTGGTCCAATTGATCGGATCTTTACTCGGATCGGCAGTGCTGATGATCTTGCTGGTGGTCGTTCTACGTTTATGGTGGAAATGACTGAAACTGCCAACATTTTACATAATGCTACCGAGCAATCATTAGTGTTAATGGATGAAATTGGTCGCGGCACGAGTACGTTTGATGGTTTGGCATTAGCCTTTGCGTGTGCGCAAACCTTAGCACGCGATATTCGTGGCTTAACCTTATTCGCCACCCATTATGTTGAATTAACCCAACTGCCTAATGAATGTGATTCGGTAAAGAATGTACATGTTGACGCGATCGAAGAAAATGATCGCATTGTGTTTTTACATGCGATTAAATCGGGAATCGCTAATCGCAGTTATGGATTACATGTCGCTCGTTTGGCGGGGATCAGTGCAGACGTGATCAATAATGCACAAACCATATTAACCACATTAGAAACCCAACAGCCAGCAGTGGCATCACCGGTAGTTAGTGCTACCCCTGTCTCTGAACCGTGCTCACATCCAGTGCTCAATGAATTGGCAACGCTATGTGTTGACGAATTAACCCCGCGCCAGGCATTGGCACTGTTATACCAATTGAAAAGCCGCCTATAACACGATACACTTTGGCGGATATTAACCCCATTTTTTGATACATTATGAAAGATTTTGGCGACACCATCAGCAATTTGCTACGCGAATTCATTAACCTTGAATCTGCTGCAGGGATTTTATTATTCTCCGCAGCAATCCTCGCGATGATCTTAGCCAATTCCCATGCCTACTTTTTATACGATGCATTATTGCACACTGATTTTGTTATTCAAATCGGGCGCTTTCGTTTAGAAAAACCAGTGGTGTTATGGGTTAATGACGGTTTGATGGCAATTTATTTCTTATTAGTGGGTTTGGAAATCAAACGTGAGATGCTTGCCGGCCAATTGCGTAAAGGCAGTGTGATGGCATTACCCGCCGCTGGCGCATTAGGCGGTTTAGTGTTACCGGCATTAATTTACATTGCCTTTAATTACCATGATCAAACGGCATTATCTGGTTGGGCTATTCCCAGCGCCACTGACATTGCGTTTTCACTGGCTATCTTAAGCTTATTGCGTAATGTCCCGATCGCTTTAAAAGTATTTCTATCTACGTTGGCAATCCTGGATGACATTGCTGCGATCGTGATCATTGCTATCTTTTACACCCAGGAATTATCACTTAGCTCATTAACCATTGCCGGAATTGCCATCGTTGTATTATTTGCGATGAACCGCAATGGTGTGCAAAAGCTATCACCGTACTTTTTAATTGGATTAGTATTATGGGTGAGTGTATTAAAATCAGGTGTACATGCGACGTTAGCCGGGATCGTCTTAGCGATGGCAATTCCAATTGGTAACGGCAAAACCCCAGATAAATCACCGCTGGTGCGCGCAGAACACAACTTACACCCATGGGTAACATATCTAATCTTGCCATTATTTGGTTTTGCTAACTCAGGGTTTACATTCCGTGGGCTTAGCTTTACCTCAGCAACGGTCACTATTCCAATTGGCATTGCAGTTGGTTTATTTATTGGGAAACAATTGGGGATTTTCAGTTGCTGTTGGTTATTGATCAAATCCAAATTAGTTAAACTGCCAGATAGTATTACGTTATCTCATTTATACGGCATCGCATTATTATGCGGCGTCGGCTTTACCATGAGTTTATTTATCGGTGGTTTAGCCTTCG
Organism: Gammaproteobacteria bacterium; assembly: GCA_965116795.1. Lineage (GTDB taxonomy): Bacteria > Pseudomonadota > Gammaproteobacteria > JAJFKG01 > JAJFKG01 > JAJNDI01. The sequence continues at coordinate 1,630,315 of OZ220716.1, read as the reverse complement.
CTGATGATGAAACTCATTATGCTGCATTGGTACGTTTAGGCGTATTAATCGGATCATTATTATCTGGGATCTGTGGCTATTTATTCTTGCGCAGATGTATCCAACAACCACCTAGACAACATCATAACAATCACCAAGAAGAACAAGAATACGTGAAGTTTGAAAATCATTAAAGTCTTCCGTCATTCCAGCGGATGACCTCGGAAATCGAAGATTTCCGGGGGAAGACAGGTGGAATCCATCTTCCGTCTTTAAACCTAAATTCCGCAGTTAAACTGAGGATTTTAGGTTAAATTCTTGAAGACTGGATTCTGGACTCGCGTGTTTCACACGCTCTCCAGAATGACGGGTTGTCGGTGTAAGTGTTTTTAATCAGGTTCTATTAATGAGACGAAGACAATGAAGAAGATGATTCCGACGAAAGTATGCTATTAACAACTTCTTGGCATGTATTTAATTTAGTAGACACATCATCATCACTTTTTAATATACCTTGTATCGACTGACCTATTTTCGATGGACTAGAAGAATTAGTTTCCTTGCTCACAATGTCAGTAATATGTTTAATTTTCTGCGTATCTGATGCACCTTCATATTGTAACATGCAATCGACCATTGCAGCACACCATGTATTTTTGCAAGCGGTTATATCACTACTTTCAATTATGTTAGATAGCTTTTGTTCTTCAGGAGATAAGTCACTTTCACATTCATTGAGTATACGTTGGCAAATATCAAGTTGCTGATTCATTTTCCCACTAGTACTGCTAGAACTTTCTCCACTAACTTCAAAATTTGGACTTGCTAACACATCCCATATTACTTCCCAGTGCAATGGTATGCCTGTTGTACGCGATGCAGCTGGCGATGCCACTTTAAAAAAGCGAGCAAATCGCGATGGTGGCTGTGTACGATCACTTGCCCTCACATTCTCACCCTGATTCGCTGCAGGCGTTGTAACATACTTGGCAATTGCTCCAGCAAGTTGTTCCTGTTTTTCTTTAAAATTAACTTCAGTTCTAAATAATCCACCAGGTAACGGCGGTTGACGTAATGCTAAACGAGAGACATCCATATGCTGCTTAGATGTTAAGCCATTCATAGAAGCTGAGAAATCTTTCAGAGATAATTTGTCAGCTCCAAGTAAGTTAAGATAACGTTCATATACTGTTTGAGTCTCATCTGGTAAGTGTTCGAGTATTTGTTTAAACTTATCTGGGTTTTCTAGCGGACCTAAGTGCGACAATCCAATTAATTGTGTAACCGGATCATCACCAACACGCCCTATCAGCAAATTCGCTTTGGCTTGTGGCGTATAATCATGTCTAAATTTTACATCATCAGAACTTCCTTCCAATTTTGCATGATTATCATTTAATAAGCTCTTCAAACTCTTAATATCCAATTTCTCAGCAAAAAACCGATGTTGCTGTACTTGTGCAGGTAATTGATTAAATCTCTCTGGAGTAAATGAATCTCGATGCAAGGCACCTTTACGAGAAGCCAAGTCTTCTTTAAGATCGCTCTTTGCCATCATTCGATCTGTTTTTTCTATCAACGCATCAAATTGCTCTGGGCTTTTTATAACACTGTTAAACGTTGATATATAAGCTCCAGAAAGCATCCTTTCATTTATAAATTCCGTCATCACCAAATCCCAATTAGCATGATTGTTCTCAAACAATGCTTGTAACAACTCATCATTTATATTTTTTTCAGCAGGATTAAATTCCTTATCTTGTAATAACCGAATAAATTTATAACATTCGTTTTCATCTTTGAACGTGCCACCATCACCACTCCCTTGGCACACTGCTTTTAAACGCTGTTGATAGATTTGTTTGTCTGCCTGAGTTGCACCGTCTTTATGGGTATTATCATGCAACACTTGCAAGTGGGCTATTTGTTGATGTGGTAACATTTGCTTGAAAAATGCTTCTTTTTCACCGTCTTTCACATCGATAGGAAAACCATTCCAGCTGGCATCGACACTGCGTGTTACTGCTCTGAGCTGTTTCACTAATTCTGCATGTTGTGAACCTGATAAGGTGTGTTGATTGGTTTGCAAATATCCATGTAATGCTGTCATTTCACCAAGCAAATTTTGATGCGTACTGTCAATTGGTAGCTTTCGTAAATGATGCACCGGTAAACCTGGTTCACTTATTTTATCAACTAAGCCATTAAATTCTTCTACAAGCTTCACTGGTAATTTCTGTTCATCAGATATCATACTAGATTCGCTTGACACAGAATAACTAGATGAAGATGAACTTGATGAACTGCTAATACTACTGCTTCTCGGACTATCTACTTCTCCATACAACGGATTCCCAGGCACCAACCCATTTAATAAAACATCCAGGTAATCATTTAATTCTGCTACTTCAGGTGAGACAGCTTGATACGCTTTTAATGCCTGGGCTGCTCCCCCTGCTTCTTGTTGAGCAGCATCACGTTCTGCTTTAGCTTTACTAACAACGTCAGCTAATACTTTATCATTTAAATCATAATCCACATCCAAACCAGCTTTAATCGCCATGCGCGCCGCAATGATCGGTTCACTACACTTGCTACCGGGTAATAATATTACTTTTTTACAATCAGCAGCACGTGATAACTGTGCTGCTTGTAAATAGTAAGGGTGATCAATATCAAATGTTTTACTCAATGCACACCACATGGCATCACATACCCATGGTGCAGAAAAACTCGCATGATTACCGCTAATATTGAAAGTAACTGCATTGTGACCAGGCTGTTCTTCGATTAGTGAAACAATTTTATCATTTAATGTATCTAAGAAACTGACAAGCTTACCAACATAAGAGTCTCTGCTAGTATTACGATACACAATATTTGCACGTGTAAATTCGCCACCTTGAAAATTAAGCTCTTGGCCATTGGCATCAATGTCAAATGCATGTTCTTCTATATTAAAGTGGAGTGATCTGGGTTCAGGTCGCTCTAACATTCCACCGTGCGCCAATTTCACATTAGCCATTGCCTTCCAATATTCAGTAACACGCGCACCGCGTTTGTTTAGTGCTTCTGTAGCATTGGTACGCAGTTTAGTCGTATAGGCATTAAAATCTCGCTGTGTTTTTTGTTGATCATTTTGTATTTTTTGCTTTTGCTTGTTTAAATTATCACGACTTTCTTTATTCAGCACGCTACTTTCTTGGATACGATCTAACATTGCAAGACGTTTAGCATAATGGCTATTCATCAGTTGTTTAGTATTATTAATTGCCTGGTCTAATTTACCAAGTGCCTCTTCTTCTTGCTCAACTGTATATTCAAGTACCGTCTGGTTAAATAATGCAATAGGCTGTCTTATTTCAGATCTAACTAATGCTTCAACGCTTACCTGCGTTGCTTTTCTATAAGCTGTTTCTATAGCTACATCACTATCGCCAACAGAAAAAACACTACCTGGATCGCCGTCTATTTTTGTCAAACGTTGCTGATGAGCATCAAAAAATTCCGTTGATCCCATAGATTCGTTTTCTGTATTTCTTGGCATATGTTAATTCCTAGGGTTTTGGGCCTGAACTACTACCTGGATCTTGTGGTTTATCAAAACATTCCTTTACTTTTTCAGAAACGTTATTAAAAAAATTGATTCCTCTATCAAGAACATTACCTAATAAACTAGCAGAAGCAGATGCATCTCCATTGTTTGGCGTTTCTTCTTCGTCGTTTAGATCAAGTTTATGAAACAATTCTACGTCATCTCCAAGATCGTCTCCGAAAAGACTGCTCTCTTTCTTTTCTTGTGTTTGCTCTTCTTGTTTGCCGCTTCCCCATTCACTTATAGATAGTAGTCCTTCACACATGCTACTAACTGTTGTGCTAACAACATTATCATCACGTGCAAGTTGTCTAACCACACCCTTACCTGCTTCCACAATCGATTGGGACATTTCTTGCAATCTTTTTATATTCTCTTCCTGTGATTTTTCATTCGCAAGCAATGTCTGCGCATCTTTTTGTAAACCACCAGGTATCCTTGTTGTAGTTGTAATAGTAGGGTACTCTTCTTCTACACGTTGACATGCTGCTATAATTTTCACTTGTGCGTCTTTACTAAAACCAGCCAAAACAGGCGACATATTTATTTTACCCATGCCTTTAGTTGCATACAGCAGTTTATACATTTCAGGGATTGCTTCAACATAGACAGCCGTTCTTTCAGAACTGGACAGATTTGGATTGGGGATAATTGTCGGACCATTCACAGCAATCTTAATATTATAACGCCAGCTTTCCTTTCTATCAACAACGTTAGTCTTTCTAAAAAATGATAACGTTGATGGGGGCGTATTCACTGCAGGTCGACGAATATAAGTAACTGACTGTTCTTTTGTTGGTGCTGGAAGTAATGTACTAATTGCATCGGGGACATGTAAATTGACATGCGATATTGCTTGTGTAAATTCCACAGTGGCACCAGCTTTACTCGTTGCTGATTTATGATGAACATTGACAAAACTATGGCTATCACGTATTTCATCGGCAACTTGCTTGCGTGGTGTTACGTCTATTTCTTCATTAAGTGCCTTTTCGAAATGGTATAAACAGGTAATTAAATTATTCTTTTCTGCTTCTTTGGTAACTGAATGCTTACTTTCATCCTTTTCTTTTTCTTCTTCTTTTTCTTCTTCTTTTTCTTCTTCTTTACTGTAAACATTTTCTGTTCTTAATTCTTCATAAAATTTATCTATTGCTGCAACGTTTTTCTCACAAGCAGTTTGTAATCTTTCTTTAAGTTCAATAGAATTATCATTAACAGCAAAAGTAACTTTATTATGAACATAACCACTTACTCGAAAACATATACTTTGCCAAACCCTAAGAAACTCTCGCTCTAAAGAACGTGCTTGTTTAGCATCACTATTTGCTACCTGATCAATATGCGCTTTAATCCGTCGTGCCCACTCTACTGCTGAACCAGTTGAAGGGAGTGGTGGTAATGATGGTGTTGTCAATGTTGGCGCTGACTTGCCTGATGGTGTTGCTGTTGCCGCTCTAGGAGGTATCCTAAATAATAGATTTATTGCAGGAGCTGATAATGGTTTAACTCCCTCTTTCGCAGACACAGGAATTCCCTTGTTTTCTGTCTCTTTTTTCTCTTCTACTACTGGCACTTTTTCTTCCTTACTCATTCCATTAGTTATTTCTTCTAGGGATCTCAGTCCATCGCGTCTTTTCTTACGTTGTATATATTGACGCGGTTTCTGTGTTTCCTTTTCTTCTTCCTCAGTTCTCATAAATAAATCTGAGACACCCTGAAATATTTCTTCTTCCTCTTTATCCTCACGCTCACGTTCTTCTTGCTCCTTGCGTAAACGCTCCTCTTCCTCTTTACGTAACCGTTCTTCTTCCTCTTTGCGTAACCGTTCCTCTTCTTTTTGATGTCTGGCTACATCTTCGTCCGTCTTATCCGCTTTATTCAGACTTAATGATAAACTCGAACTCAGCGATTTATTCGAATTTGGCAAGGATGACACATTCTTTGAAGATGGGCGATCGCCTATTCCTCTAATACTTGCCCCCTGCATACCTTGTATATGTCCCTTTATTTTTTGATCAACTTGATTCTTACTGTCAAGAGGATTGTGATCGCCTGCTCTAATATAATAATTAAAATTTTGTTGCTTACATCTTTCTTCATCATTATATATATATTGTAATTCAACAATATATTGAATTTGAGTTAAATAACGTAATGGATTGCTAACATCCTGTTTATCAGATATGCCAACAAAATGCGTGTTCCTACCTTTCCCTCTTTCTATAGCAGATCCACGTTGTTTTTTAGCCATCCCCTTTTCTATTTGCTTATCTGCTATTGCTTTTCTGCTTGCTAATTTTTCTATATTTTCTTCTATATTTTTAAATGTTTCGTGATCTGACCGTAATACTTCTGGCAACTTAGCAAGCTTCAAAGTCTCCGAGTGTAATCGTTTGGCTGATTTTAATGATCCATTGTACTTTTCTAACAGCTCAGTATATTTATCTGGCAGTGCATCAAGAAGCAATTCACGATCAGTTTTTCTGTTTCTTCTCGGCATAATATGTCACTCTTGTAATAATTATTATTTCTAAACTGTCAGCATTATTATTTTTACGTTATTTTAATATTCCTTTTATGTTGTTTATCTGGCTTCGCTTACAGCTACGCCGAGACAAGCCCGACTGTGCTCATAGTGATGCCGGGCTTGTCTCGGCGTAGCTGTAAGCGAAGCCGGACAATTGTATCATCCCATCCACAAAAAATGCTAATTTACATACTTAAAAATTTGTTTTTTAATTAATCGCTTAGATAGTTTACAATTTCAAGCTATTAATTAAAATCGAGCCGTTCCCTTTTTTAACCAGAGAAAGCATACCCCAAATTGTATGAAGGTAATGCTTCACTGGAATAAACATTGCCAAGTTTTTTATCTACCTTATATTACATGCGTTAAACTGTTTATGATATTTAGCTACGTATTCGAGATTTTCCCCTATCGACTTACCATTCGACTGCGACAGATTTCTCGCTATCGCATACGCATCATTACAAGTAGCATTATCAAGCGCTGACTCAGGAAGTTCATTCAGGTCGTTGTCGACTTCTTTCGAGAATTCATCAAGACAAGATTCTTTGTTGTTGCCTTGTTCCACACATGCTATGTATCTTAAGCCTTCATCATGCAATTGTTGTTCAAACTCTGTTAACGCAGCCGATGACTCAAACTGGCTTGGATCTTCAACCAACTTCGAATCTTTAATCGCTAACACTTGCGACATACGTACTGCTGGAATGCGTACCCAACCCAATAATGAGCGTCTATTACCTTTATCTAAATCAGTATAAACATGCTTACCACTAGCACCAGCATTGCCTAAACCAACATTTAAACGCAATCCACGTGTGTAAAAGCGGCGTTTGGTTGACATGTTCTTAACATGGCCCATTGACGCTTCTAATTCAATCGGGGTGCTAGTCGGTAACAACCAACCCACTGCGGTATCATAACGGTGTTCAACCGCACCATAATGCGTACCAGCAGCTAGTTTTACTTGCGGTAAGATGCGCTGTTCTAATCGCGCATGCCCACCAAAACCATGCACATCTTGTTTGTGACCTTCATACTTGGTATCAAAGCGAACTGAATCATAATCAACACCACCGCTTAAGCGACTTTGTGGCCATAAGCGTAATGCGGTATCCGTATGCACATTCATACTAGTTGCACCGGCAATCCGACGATGTTCTGTGTAACTCCGACCTGCTGCATCATACAACTTGGCATCAGAGAGTTTTTTACTGGCTGAATGGGTAACATAACCACCAAGCCCCATTGATTCGAGGTAATCGTTATCAAATAAATACGCGTATTCTGCACCAAGGGCATTTTGGCTCATCCAACGGGTTTTGTTACCCGTGTCAAACCCAAAATCTAATTTTTCGCTTAATCGTTCAAAGGTCAGTTTTAAACGCTGGTTGTCGGTTAGTGCCAACCCATAGGTTGCATTGACCCGAAATAATTTAGAGCCACCATCAAACTCTAATGCGGCTGCATGTCGCTGACTGCTGCCAAGATAACTGGCAAACGTGGTTTCAATCCCCATTGAATCATCATCGTAAGCACCTACACTGAATACACCACCATCAAAGACGGATGACCCGTTGATTGGTGATGCTTGCGGCACTAATTGTTGCTTGCCTTCTTGTATCGCTTGAGTACGCTTCGCTGCAGTTTCGCTGGAAGCAAACGATAGCGGTGCCATCATCATACCGATGATCATGGCAATTACTGTATAACCATTTGTTGTATGCTGCTGTGTCATAACTCCCCTCACACTTAATAACGTGCTAACAATGCATACCCACGATCACCCAATCCGTTGGGTGATGCTTCAATCCATTGAGGGGGTTCTATCCTAGAGAGGCGGTGTTAACACTGATTAGACTACTATTAGTCTCTATCTACTTATATATTATTGATACTGTAAAATTATTGGTAATTAACAACTATGTAAAATAAGCCAATATTCTAACAAAAAATTAACGAAAATTCAATTTTGCATGATGCAATACTAAGTGTAACATATTAATTTTCTAGGTAATATATTGAATGTTGGGGGTTTTTGTCTGAAATGTTAGGGATACTGACGTAATATTACCTGACGGGAGTATTTTGCAAGGAAATTTGCCCCGATTATTTCGGGGCAAAACTTCAATTTGAGATAATCCAATCTGTACCTAACTCACTTACGTTTGGTTATTGTTTAATCTGCGACAGTGGTCTCAGATGATGTATCATCAACTGGGCTAGAGCCAAAATAAACGACTGATATTTCCGTTAGTCCGTCACCTGGGCTAGGACCAAAACGCAATGATACCTGACCATCACGGCTAGGAGAAGATGTGGGCTCAGTACCCCAATGCGTTACTACAGCATGGCTATGCGTTGTCACCGGTGCTGCTTCTGTTAACCCATCACCCGGGGTAGGACCAAAACGCAATGATGCCTGACCATCATGGCTAGGAGAAGATGTGGGCTCAGTACCCCAATGCGTTACCACAGCATGGCTATGCGTTGTCACCGGTGCTGCTTCTGTTAACCCATCACCTGGGCTAGGACCAAAACGCAATGATGCCTGGCCATCATGGCTAGGAGAAGACGTGGGCTCAGTACCCCAATGCGTTACTACAGCATGGCTATGCGTTGTCACCGGTGCTGCTTCTGTTAACCCATCACCTGGGCTAGGACCAAAACGCAATGATGCCTGACTAACATGGCTAGGAGAAGATGTGGGCTCAGTACCCCAATGCGTTACTACAGCATGGCTATGCGTTGTGACGGGAGCAGTGCCCCAATGAGTTAATACGGGATGGCTATGCGTTGTAGTTGCCGAAGTACCATCGGAATGGGTTAATACAATATTGTCTTTGCCAGTGACATTAGCCGCACTTGTATCCTGATTACCCATCTGTGCTGCCGTTAGTACTACGGGTAACGCGGCCAATGTGGCAAGCAAACCACTTAATGCAAACCAGCGTTTTTTATTTATCACATTATTATATTTTTTCATGATGATTACCCTAGTTATAGTTAAATAACGATGTTGATTGATGAACGAACATAATCTATGAAATCATAAACAACATAATAGTACAATATTAGACCAGGATCATTGGCCTATCATAACAAATACACTAACTTTTTGAATACAAGTCTCTTTTTGCTTGCAATAGACTGCTACTGGAAAATGTTACCGTAAGAAGAAGGTATTTTGTGTAATAGATTTAAGGGTACTGTTATCTTACATCTCTTCTGGAGTTAGCCCCAATTTTTCAGCTAAGCCGGCTAAGGTATCATTATTGAAATAACGTATCTTCACCCAACCACTGCTACGGCCTGGATCGGTTTCCAATTTCACGTCACTGCCAACCTTATCGCGTAATTGGCGCTCTAAATACGCTATGTGGATCTGTTCATCACTGCGAATCGCGGCACCCGTTTGTTGTGATAATTGTTTCACATGCTGTTCTAATTTACGTACCGACCACCCTTGTTTCACCGCAGCCATTGCCAATTCACGCTGCAATGGCAAACTCAATCCAGCGATCGCTTTACCGTGCCCTTCGGATAAATCACCATCAATTAATAGCTGTTGTACAGCTTCATCTAAACGCAATAACCGCAATGAATTAGTGATACGTGCACGTGATTTACCCACCATCGCTGCAACTTCTTCATGTAAATAAGAAAAGTCATCGATCAAGCGTTGATACGCTTTGGCTTCTTCAATTGGATTTAAATCTTCACGTTGTACATTTTCAATGGTACTGACTGCAGCGGTTTGTTCATCGTTAAATGACTTAACCAAACAAGTCACATAATCAAGACCGGCTAATTGCGCAGCACGCCAACGCCGTTCACCGGCGACGATCTCATAATGTTGTTCGTCGATTGGGCGTACCACAATCGGTTGAATTAATCCGCTGGATTTAATCGAATCAGCCAATTCTTGCAATGCTGCTTGGGCAAATACCCGTCGCGGTTGAAACTTCCCGCGTGACAAACAATCAATTGCAATTTGTTTCAACTCAGCACGTTCTTTCATCTTATACCTCACTCACCGCGGTCATTTTTACAAAACTCAATAAACGCAAACATGCGGTTAACATTACCAATGCAGAAAATACATCGGCCAATAATGAGAAATGTGCTGGATAAATAATCATTAACGCAAAAAACAAAAACGCTTCGGCACGTTCCATCAAACCCACATCATAGAAAAAACTTTTTTGAGTGTGATTGTCAGTAAACATCCCAACAATTAAAAACGTTGTCACACAAACCAAAATACTGCCTAACATCAATGCTGCTGGAATCGCCCGTGTACTGGGATCAATGATTAATAACCCAAACACAATGGCAAATTCCACTAAACGATCACTGCTAATATCTAATGCAGCACCCAACTCGGATTGACATTGCCTTGCCCGCGCTAATACCCCGTCTACGCTATCTAAATAGCCTGATACGATCAGCAATATCACTGCACATGCACTACGACCATACCACAAGGCTAATGGGATAGTTAATCCAGTTAAGCAAGCGATCAAGGTAATGGTATTGGGATGCCAGCGCCACTTAGATAAGTGCTTGACCACAGGTATGATTAAGATCCGTTGATAAGCACGACTAACGTATTTTTCTAGCATAATGTCTCCAATTCACAGTGCCAATAGTGTATCATTACTGTGCCCAAATCACAGCCATGTCAGGAGTACTTTAATGACATTATCCACACTGTCTGCACTGTCCCCACTCGATGGGCGTTATCACTCTAAAATGAATGGGTTAGACAATGTGTGCAGTGAATGCGGCTTGCAACATGCCAGGGTACAAGTGGAAATCCGTTGGCTACAAGTACTCAGTGAACACCTAGACGAAATCCACGCGTTTAACCGTGATGAGATGGCATTCTTAGACAATATCATTTCATCATTTAGCGTAAAAGATGCTGAATCGATTAAACAGCATGAAGCCACCACCAATCACGATGTTAAAGCTGTTGAATACTTCCTAAAAGAAAAATTAAGTGGACATCCTACATTAAAACCCTATTGTGAATTCATTCACTTTGGTTGCACCTCTGAAGACATTAACAATTTAGCCTATGGGATCATCTTACAACAGGCACGCGAGCAGCATTTACTCCCAGCATTAGACGACATCATTGCAAAACTCATTGACATGGCCCATGCACATGCTAATGTTGCAATGCTAAGCCGTACCCATGGCCAAGCGGCCACACCCACCACACTCGGCAAAGAAATCGCAAACGTGGTAGCACGTGTGCAACGTCAACGTGAACAGTTAGTGAATCAAGTTATTTTAGGTAAATGCAATGGCGCGGTTGGTAATTATAATGCACATGTTGTTGCTTACCCAGAACTGGATTGGCAAGCGATTTCAGCACAGTTGGTTACCCAATTAGGATTAACCTGGAATGCGTATACCACGCAAATCGAACCCCACGATGCTATGGCAGAATTGTTTGCCATTTATCAACGCATCAATACGATTTTGATTGATCTGTCGCGTGACATGTGGGGGTATATTTCACTAGGGTATTTTCAACAACAAACCGTTGCTAATGAAGTGGGTTCATCGACCATGCCACACAAAGTCAATCCGATTGATTTTGAAAACAGTGAAGGTAACTTAGGCATTGCTAATAGTTTATTACACCACTTCAGTATGAAATTACCCATTTCACGTTGGCAACGTGACTTAACCGATTCAACGGTGTTGCGTAATGTTGGTGTCGCATTCGGTCACACACTGCTAGCGTACCGCGCATTGTTAACTGGTTTAAATAAAGTGGCCGTTGTCACTGATCGAATTAACGCAGATTTACAGGAACAATGGCCAGTGCTTGCTGAAGCGATTCAAACGGTGATGCGACGTTATCACATCGAGCAACCTTATGAAAAATTAAAGGCATTAACGCGAGGTCAAGGGATCGATCAACACACGTTGCATGCGTTTATTGAAACATTGGCATTGCCTGATTCAGTTAAACAACAATTACTAGCCTTAACCCCAGCAACCTATTTAGGTTACGCCAAGCAGCTTGCTAAGCAGATTAAATAATGGCCTTTTTATAACACGTTAACGTTATATAATGTGGCAGCATAGCCCATTTTACGCTATACCTATCTTAATAAAGCACATTGAATACCGCACGACCACTTAGGGAAATATAAATGGGATGGCTCACTAAAAAGATTGCCAGCAAAGCAATTGCCTGGTTAACCTACGAAAGGCCGCATATCGGTTACCCATTGAGTGACTTCGAACGCATTCGCTATGAAATTCGTCCATGTGATGTGTTGTTAGTGGAAGGACGCAGCCGCGTCAGTGATGTGATCAAAATGGTTACCCAAAGTCCATGGTCACATGCTGCACTATATATTGGACGTCTACACGATATTGAAACCCCTGCACTGCGCGAATACGTCGAAAAGTATTATCAAGGCGATCCCAATGAATATTTATTGATTGAAAGTTTTTTGGGAAAAGGGACGATTATCACTCCAATAAGTAAATACCATCAGGATCATATGCGTATTTGCCGCCCTAAAGGGATTTCACGCACGGATGCTAATGCCGTGCTTGCTTATGCCATTGGTCGAATTGGAATAGATTATGATGTACGCAACATCTTTGACTTAGCTCGGTTACTGTTTCCATGGTCATTCATCCCACGTCGTTACCGCTCAAGTTTATTCGAACACAATACCGGAACACCGACTCGACAAATCTGTTCATCGTTATTAGCAGAAGCCTTCGCCTCTGTGCGTTTTCCGATCTTGCCATTAGTTAAAAAAAGCGATGATAATAATTCAGTTGAATTGATCCCTCGCAATCCGCGTTTAACCACGCCATGTGATTTCGATTATTCGCCTTATTTTGACATTATCAAATATTCATTTTTCGCTTTGGAAGAACATACCATTTATCGTGACTTGCCATGGAATGAAGAAGGCGTATTCAGTGATAATAAAGGAAAAGTGTTTAAACCAAAACTAGTTAACGAAGATGAAAAAATAGCTAAATCTAATGTGAAGTCAACAGATGAACAAACAGCAGATGACAATACAGTTACTTCAACTAATGATCTGGAAAATGATACTACTAACACACACTCACAAAACAGTGAAGCAACTGCTAAAAAAGAATAATTCGTAACTGCTCAGACACTACTAATCAATTAAATGACTACGCAACATCCACGCAGTTTTTTCATGCACCATTAAGCGTTGTGTTAATAAATCAGCGGTCACTTCATCATGTGCACCAGAGACTAATGGAAATAATGAACGTGCCGTAGCAGCCACTGCTTCGTGATCGGATACCAATTGTGACACCATGTGCATCGCATCAGGATGTCCCTGTTCTTCTTTTATCGAGGCTAATTTCAAATAGGTTGCAAACGATCCCGGTGCAAATTCACCTAATGCACGAATACGCTCGGCAATCTCATCAACTGCATTTGCCAATTCAGTGTATTGGGTTTCAAACAAGGCATGTAAAGATTCAAACTGGGGTCCAGTGACATTCCAATGAAAGTTATGTGTTTTTAGATATAACAAATAAGAATCAGCTAATACACGTGATAGCCCTGCCGCAATCTGTTCACGTTGCGCTGCATCAATGCCAATATTAATCTTCGATACCATGATTGCCTCCTGTCCATATAAAGTTGTTTTATTGAACCCCAGTTCGGAATTTTTTCGTAACTAGGGTTTTATTAAGCGTAGCATGTAATGATAGTTACTCAAAATAGTTCAACCGATCATTGCATCCAATTAAAAATTAAGTATACTAGCACACGCAGCGACTACCAAAGGAGGCGACTGTTATGCAATCTAGACACTTATTGGCACTATTCTTAGTGATTTTTATCGATTCATTTGGTTTTGGTCTAGTAATCCCAATCATGGCACACCTGCTGATCGAACCAAACCATCCATTTTTCCCCGAAGCAAGTCACGCAATGCGTAATGTTATTTTCACTATGACTGTTGCGTTATTACCACTGGCTAAATTTATCAGTCACTCTGCTATCGGTGCCTGGTCAGATAAATGGGGACGCAAAACCACGATGAGTGTATGTCTATTAGGCGCCTGCATCGGTTTTTTATTACCATTAATTGGGATCATCTATCACTGGTTTAGCTTGATCGTGATCGGGCGACTCATTAATGGATTTGCGTCTGGCAGTCAGCCAATCGCACAAGCGGCTGTTACTGATTTATGCCAACCACACAATAGAACCAAAAACTTAGGATTAGTGGCATTTGCGATGACCTTGGCCATGGTGTTAGGCCCATTGCTAGGTGGGATCTTATCTGATCCACACATCATCAGCTGGTTTAACAATACAACACCATTTATGTTGGCATTTGGATTATCTATCTTTAATTTATGGTTATTACAGCGTTATGTGCAAGAGACACATCAGGTTAATCAACAGGATCACATCGGTTGGCGTAACATACTGCGCACACTGACACAGATTAGTCGTGCTGGTAATATTCGGATTATATTGTGTGCCTTTTTCTGTTATGAATTTGGCTGGAGTTTGTATTTTCAATCCTCACCATTATGGCTAATTCAACAATACCATCTAAGCGTGACTGAATTAGCGTTTTTCCTATCAGCTATCGGTATTTGGATGTCATTAGGATTAACCGTAATCTTGGCAAAATTAGTACGCCATTTTAGTGCTACTAAATTGTTTATATACGCACTAGCACTGGCATCAGCAAGTGTGTTCGCCATGTGCATTTTACCAATGCGTAGCACCCAATGGGTTGCTATTATCCCATTAGCGATTGCCACTGGGATCGCATATCCGTGTATGTTAACTGAATTATCTAACCAAACACCGCATGTGAAACAAGGTGGGATCATGGGGATTGCCAGTGCATTTTTATCTGGTAGTTGGTTAGTCAGCGGTGTATTAGCTAGCTTACTTTACAATCTTCACCCACAGTTACCAATACAATTAAGCTTTATCGGTTATGCAATGGCTGCATGTATTTTATGGCGTAGTGCAAAAAACAAGTCTAACTCTAATCAATTGGCGGCTGATACGGCGATCACTAAGTAGTCAGTTGACCCATAACACTGAACCTGCGATGATCTTATTTTTTAAGTGGGCGAATAACGTATGGAATTATTGGCGATTATTGTAGGGCTTGGGTTAGGACTAATTTTGTTATTAGCTATCGGCTGGCGTAAATTGCATAAACTTAGCGACGGTGTTTTGCGCTTGCAAACCTATCTTGATAATCATGCACAACAACACAATCGCGTCATGGATGAAGTGAAAACGCAAACTCATTTATTACGCGACACCTTTACCCGTCAATTCGCTGACAACCGTACTGCTATTCAAGACACCCAACACGCTATGCATAAATTGATTTTGCAACAATTAGCGGACATGCGCAGCCAATTGCAAACCAACTTTGGTGAACATCAAGTTAATACACTAAAGACCTTACAAAGTAGCTTACAGCAAGGGATGCAAGATGTACGTCAGCAATTGCATTTAAAACTAGGTGAATACAGTACACACATTGGTGAACGTGTTGATAAGCTAACTCAAAATACTGACAAACGATTGCAAGAGATCAGTGGTCAAGTGGAACGTCGTTTAGCAGATGGCTTTGAGAAAACAACCGCTACCTTTACTGACATCGTTAAACGCTTAGCATTAATTGACGAAGCACAAAAGAAAATCACTGAACTATCAACTAACGTTGTCAATTTACAGCAAGTATTATCAGATAAGCAATCACGTGGGGCATTCGGTGAAGTACAATTAAGCGGTTTAGTGCATAATGTATTACCAGAAACTAACTTTGCATTGCAACATACATTAAGTAATCACAAACGAGTAGATTGCATGTTATTTTTGCCTGAGCCAACCGGTAATGTTGCCATCGATGCTAAATTTCCATTAGAAAGTTACCGTCACATGCTAAACACCGATCATGACAATTCTGCGCGCCGCCATGCAGAACAACAATTCAAGCAAGCAATACGCTACCATATTCAAGCGATTGCTGAAAAATATATTATTCCTGGTGAAACAGCTGATGGTGCAATGATGTTTATTCCCGCCGAAGCGGTATTTGCTGAAATTCATGCCCATCACAGTGACATTGTAGAAATGGCACAACATGCACGCGTATGGTTAGTCTCCCCAACGACAATGATGGCCATTTTAACCACCGCACGCGCTGTATTAAAAGATGCAGATACACGTAAACAAGTGCATATTATCCAAGAACATTTGGTTGCATTGTCTAAAGACTTTGATCGGTTCCAACAGCGTATGACGAATTTATCACGCCATATTCACCAAGCACACGATGACATTGAAAAAGTCCATACGTCAGCAAGTAAAATTACGCGACGTTTTCAACAAATTGAACAAGTTGAGTTAGATCAGCAACCCGGTTTAACTGAAGAGTCGACTGAGGTGTAAGGGCTTACTGCCGTCATCCTGGAGAGTGAACAACGTGAGCGAGTCCAGGATCCAATTAATATTGAATTTAACAATAAAACATTAATACTAGCCAACACAGTTTATAATATATAAGTAACTTGCACTGCAATCACTTCGTTTAAGTTGGGATTGGATCCTGGACTCGCCCATTCCATGGGCTCTCCAGGATGACGGATTTTTTGTACTAAGTGACTCAACACAGTTGATAACGACTATTGAGGACACGTGACAATTAACATAATCTAAAAATAATCTTTTATTAACTGCTCAGCAATTTGAATGGTATTGAGTGCCGCCCCTTTACGGATATTGTCAGATACTATCCACAAATCAATGCCCATCGGATGAGAAATATCCTCACGGATCCGTCCAACAAATACTGGATCTTGTCCAGAGGCATCGCTAAGTGCAGTTGGATACTGTTCGGTTTTCGGATCATCAATGACAGTAACCCCCGGTGCTGCTACCAACAATTGACGTACATCAGCAATACTGATCTTACTGTTTGTTTCAATGTGCACAGCTTCTGAATGCCCATATAAAACCGGCACGCGTACTGCTGTTGGATTCACCTTAATGGTTTGGTCATTTAATATTTTTTGTGTTTCCCACACCATTTTCATTTCTTCACGGGTATAACCGTTATCTTGGAAAGTATCAATGTGTGGAATGGCGTTAAACGCAATGGTCTGTGGAAACACCATTGGCTCTGCCGGCTGCCCATTTAACATGGTGGTTGTCTGATTGACTAACTCACTCACTGCACGCTGACCTGCCCCTGAGACAGCTTGATAAGTGGCAATATTAATCCTGTTAATCCCAACTGCATCGTAGATCGGCTTTAGCGCGACTAGTAATTGGATCGTAGAACAATTTGGATTGGCGATAATATTACACTTGGTGTAATTGGCTAATGCATCTGGATTCACTTCAGGGATCACTAATGGCACATCATCGTCATAACGAAAATACGATGTGTTATCTACTACCACACAATTAGCCGCTGTTGCACGTGGTGCAAAATACGCAGAGGCATCAGCACCCGCAGAAAATAACGCCAATTGTACTTGGCTAAAGTCAAATGTTTCCGCATCAATGATCTCATATGACTTGCCAGCAAACTCAACCGTTTGCCCAGCAGAACGTTTACTAGCTAATAAATATAATTGCCCAACTGGGAATTGGCGTTCCGCTAATATTGCTAATAATGCTTCACCGACTGCACCAGTGGCACCTAAGATGGCTAAATCGACACTGCCAATTGGCATATCATATATTCCTTATTTTACTCGGACTGACGCGAAATAATGAAATGCGAGGCAAAAATTTGCGAGCAACCGCAGTGTACTTAAGCGTACATGAACCCCACATCGCGTCTGGGACAAGGATTGCGAGTGAATTTTTAACGACGCAGTTCGCATTTCTCGTCAGTCCAGTTGTTGAAGTTAGTGACTAAGCACGCAACCCAATACCTCTGCGTAATAGATACAGTGCTATAACAAATAAGCCAAGAATAAAGGCACTCATCACCAAAAATACCAAACCTAAATGCACATCACTAACCCCTAAAATCCCATAACGAAAACCACTTACCATATATAAAATTGGATTGGCGAGTGATATGTGATACCAAAATGAGGGTAATAATGCTACTGAATAAAACACACCGCCTAAATAGGTAAGCGGTGTAATCACAAAGGTTGGCACAATCGATACGTCATCAAATTTTTTAGCAAACAATGCATTGATAAACCCGGCTATGGCAAACAAAATAGCAGAACCAACAATAATCAATAACGTCACTAACGGATGAATCAATTTTAAATGAGTAAAACCCAATGCAATCGCAGTGACAATGGCTCCCGTAATTAATCCACGCAATACACCACCAGTAACATAACCGGTTAAAATCACCCAAGGTGGTACCGGTGCTACCATCAATTCTTCGACATTACGTTGGTATTTAGTGCCAAAAAAAGAAGACACCACATTGACATATGAATTGGTTAATACCGACATCATGATCAACCCAGGGGCAATGAATTGCATATAATTGTAACCACCCATTTGACCAATGCGATTTCCAACAAAATGTCCAAAGATCACAAAATATAAACTCATGGTAATCGCCGGTGGCAATAAAGTTTGCGACCAAATACGCATAAAACGCGTCACTTCACGACGTACAATCGTCATAAAGGCAATGTAACTTTCAAAAGCATGTGTTGTCATCTGTTAGTTACCAAACGTAAAAATATTTCTTCTAAGCGATTGACTTTATTGCGCATACTGGTTACTTGAATATGAGCTTGAGACAGTACTGCATATAATTCATTTAAAGTTTGTCCTCGGTGAATATCAACGGTAATCGTGCCATCATCAATTTTAGCCGGGGAAAATGCTGACAATTCTGTCGGCACCTTGTCAATGGCCTCTGCCAAATAACAAATAAAGGTTTCCATATTTAGACGGCGTAACAAATTGTTCATCGATGTATTTTCAATAAGCTTTCCTTGATCGATGATCCCAATATGACGACATAAATTTTCTGCTTCTTCTAAATAGTGCGTGGTCAAAATAACCGTGACCCCTTGATGATTAATCTGCGTTAAAAATTCCCACATCGAGCGTCGCAGTTCGATGTCAACACCTGCGGTGGGTTCATCTAAGATTAACAATTTAGGTTCATGTACCAATGCACGTGCAATCATCAACCGGCGTTTCATCCCACCAGATAAGGTACGCGCACGACTATCACGCTTCTCCCACAAGCCTAAGCGTTTTAAAATCTTTTCAGCACGTACTGTAGCAACAGCTGCTGGCACACCATAATAACCGGCTTGAGTGATTACAATGTCAAATACTTTTTCAAAAATACTAAAATTAAATTCTTGCGGCACTAAACCGATTAATTTTTTAATCTCACGCCGGTCTTGATCCAAGTCATAGCCAAATATGCGCACTTGACCGGCAGTCTTATTCACTAGCGAAGTTAAGATCCCAATCGTTGTGGTTTTTCCAGCACCATTAGGGCCAAGTAATGCATAAAAATCACCTTTCTCAACACGGATATCAATGCCTTTCACCGCTTGTACGCCGTTGGTATAAGTCTTAGTCAGATTTGTTATTTCAATTGCTGGTTGTTGCATATTGTGCCAATTAATTGAGTAATTCATCATTGTTTAAATACGGACGCAATACATCTGGGACGACAATTTGTCCCTGTGCATTTTGATAATTTTCCATGATGGCGATTAGCGTACGTCCAACCGCTAAGCCAGAACCATTTAACGTGTGTACCAATTCTGGTTTGCCAGTGTCTGGATTACGCCAACGTGCTTGCAAACGTCGCGCTTGGAACGCTTCGGTATTGCTGCACGATGATACTTCACGGTAACACTGCTGGCTCGGTAGCCATACTTCTAAATCATAGGTTTTCGCCGCAGAAAAACCCATATCGCCCGTACACAATATCATCACGCGGTATGGTAAATTTAACTGCTGCAAAATAGTTTGCGCATGTGTAGATAATTGTTCTAGCGCAGCGTAAGAATCCTGCGGCTTGACTACCCACACTAATTCAACCTTTTCAAACTGATGCTGGCGAATCATGCCACGGGTATCTTTACCATATGATCCAGCTTCTCGACGAAAACACGGTGTATGACAGACATATTGACGCGGCAATGTGTCATTTTCAATGATCATATCACGCACTAAATTAGTGACTGGCACTTCTGCAGTTGGGATCAATGCATGCGGTTGTTCATCGATTGTCATGAATTGATCATCTGCAAATTTTGGCAATTGACCGGTACCATACAATGCCTCTGGATGCACTAAATACGGCACATACACTTCTTGATAACCATGGTCACGGGTATGCACATCAATCATAAAGGCAATTAAGGCACGATGTAATCGCACTGCATTGCGATACATCACTACAAATCGTGCGCCAGATAGCTTGGCTGCTGCTTCAAAGTCAAACCAGCCTAATGCATTGCCTAATTCAATATGATCTTTTGGGGTAAAATCAAAAGTTGCTGGGGTACCCCAAGACAACACTAATTGATTATCTGTTTCATCATCACCAACCGGCACACTGTCATGTGGAACATTAGGAATAGCATAATAAAATGCGCGTATGTCTTGCTGCAATTGGTGTAATTGTTGTTGCGCATCGGTTAATGCATCACCTAATTCACCCACCTTAGCAAGCAATGGTTTCACATCTTCACCGTTGGCTTTAGCACGACCAATCGATTTAGACAATGCATTACGCTCACTTTGCAAGGTTTCTGTTTTAGTTTGTAATGATTTGCGTGATGCTTCTAAATCGGCAACTTTGGTTAAATCAAGTTGGTATCCACGCGTTGCTAATACTTCAGCAATACGCTGTCGGCGAGTCTCATCACGTAAATCAGCAGCATTGAGCATGTCAAATTATCCTATATCCTAGCGCGGTATTATAAGTTATCTTTAGTATGATAGCCAACGGCCGCAGACTAATCCCACCCAGGTTGCCAATAAACAACACATTACATGGCCGCTAACATTGAGGATCGCTCGCATCAGTGCACCATGTTGAATTAATGATACGGTTTCATATGAAAAGGTAGAAAACGTGGTAAACCCGCCTAAGCCACCAATAATGATTAATGCACGTAAATTTGCCGACTGACTGGTTTTTTCTAACAGAAAGATGGCAAACAATCCTATCAGCAATGAACCAACAATATTCACCACCAACGTGCCATACGGAAACTCACGGCTAGTCAATTGATGTACCCCTGCTGCAACGACATAACGCAACACCGCGCCTACGCCACCACCCATGGCAATTAACATGATCTGTTTTATCCAGATAGGGATACTACTCATCTTCTGTTTCCTTTGCCTTAGCTTGATGTGCTTGCTGATCTCGCGCTTTTAACATTGCTAATTTGTCACGAATTTTAATTTCAAGACCACGCCCTACTGGGTAGTAATACTGTCTTTCCGACATTTCCTCAGGGAAATAGTGTTCACCAGCAACATATGCTTCTAGCTCATCATGTGGATAACGGTAATCATGTCCATACCCCAACTCTTTCATCAATTGTCTAGGTGCATTGCGTAAATGGATTGGTACTGCCAAATCGCCAGTTTGCTGCAAGTCTGCTGTTGCTGCATTAAAAGCGTTATACACTGCATTACTTTTTGCAGCGCACGCCAAATAAATCACTGCTTGTGCTAATGCCAATTCGCCCTCTGGACTACCTAAACGTTGTTGCACATCCCATGCATTTAATGCTAATTGCAGTGCCCTTGGATCTGCATTGCCAATATCTTCACTGGCCATACGCACAATGCGCCGCGCAATGTATAATGGATCACATCCACTGGTTAACATGCGCATTAACCAATACAATGCTGGATCGGGTGCACTGCCACGAACAGCTTTATGTAATGCTGAAATTTGTTCATGAAACACATCACCACCTTTATCAAAACGATGTATGCGTTCACCTAACAAGTTAACAATGCTAGCATGTTCAATCACATGCTGATCGTCAACCACCTTGGCAAAATCTACAGCCATTTCTAATAGATTTAATGCCATGCGTGCATCACCATCAGCAAAATTGGCTAATAAATACAAATCATCAATTGCAATCTGATAATGGTATTTACCTAAACCATTGACTGCGTCAGTTAATGCACGTTGTAACACATTGACAATATCATCTGCTTGTAACGATTTTAATACATAAGTACGTGCTCGCGATAATAAGGCATTATTCAGTGAAAAAGCAGGATTCTCTGTGGTTGCACCAATGAATGTCACTACCCCTTGTTCAACAAATGGTAAAAATGCATCTTGTTGTGCTTTATTAAAACGATGCACTTCATCAACAAATAGAATCGTGGCTTGTCGTTGTTGATCATACACGGTGTTTGCTTGATGAATAGCATCACGAATATCCTTTACCCCTGCAAGCACTGCTGACAATGTTTGCAATCGTGCGTGCGTCTTCTCCGCGAGCAATTGCGCTAACGTAGTCTTACCACTGCCTGGTGGTCCCCATAAGATCATTGAATGCAATTGCCCTTGAGTTAGGGATTTATGCAGTGGCTTGCCTTCATTCAGCAAATGCGCTTGCCCAACAAAGTCAGTTAAACAGCGCGGACGCATGCGTGCTGCCAATGGAATACTGTGTGGGTCACGTTCAACTGTCATATCAATTCTGTTGAGTAATTACATCAACACCTGTAGGTGGTACAAATTCAAATAACGTAGCAGCTAATGGCTTATTTAAGTTAACTTGGGTAAACCGTAATGTGGTAATTTGATCTAATTGATCAATAAATTGTAACTGTTGCGGCATGTGATTATTGATAGTTAATAACGCATATTGAAATGCTGCCTGTTTGGCTAATGGAATTAATTTAAATGTCTGTTGTGATCCGTTGTGTTTAACACGTTCTACTGTGTAGTGTTGTTGAATATAATCAAATGAACCCGCTAGCAACAAGCCTGGCACATCGGGTTGTAAGTGTTGCATTGATTGTACTGTCACCTGTGCTAAATCTTTGTCGTAAATCCACAGCGTTTTCCCATTAGCAACAATGGT
The DNA here is from genome assembly GCA_965116795.1 of Gammaproteobacteria bacterium. Taxonomy (GTDB): domain Bacteria; phylum Pseudomonadota; class Gammaproteobacteria; order JAJFKG01; family JAJFKG01; genus JAJNDI01. Next base: position 1,607,099 of record OZ220716.1, on the reverse strand, counting down.
TTGATCGCTTAACCCATGAATACGCCAATAAAATTTATCAGGACGTGACAATGCCATGTTACCGTTAGATTGTTGAACTATTTTACCATTAGCCGTTGTTGTTTGGGTAAAGTCAGCTTGCATAGTGTGTATCGATGCTAACTGTTGTTGTAATTGTTGGGTTGGTGTTAATGGCTGTGCGGCAAGCATTGATTGAGAAAATAACATTAAGATCACAATAGAAAAAAGATGGATTCCATATAGCCTCGCTAATGCTCGGCTTCTGACATGATGGGTTCTAAAAAAATTACAGATACCGCACAATTTTGTTATCAGTGATATTTTATAAGACTGGATTCTGGATCCTTGACGACTCAAGGACAAGCTCGCTACTTCGCGAACTCTCCAGAATGACTGGCAGTTTTGGTTTGTTATGGATAAATACATAGGTTTAGAGGAAATCATTCTTGTGATGGCACCAACACTTCCCGATTCCCATTATTTTCCATCGGGCTCACTAAACCGGCTGCTTCCATTGTTTCGATCAAACGTGCCGCACGGTTATACCCAATTTTCAAACGCCGTTGGATCCCAGAAATAGATGCTCGTCTAGTGTCAATCACAATTTGCACCGCTTGATCATAAAGCGGATCAGATTCATTATCGCTGTCTTCATCCAGACCAGTTAACATTGGGACATCATTACTAGTGGCTGTACTATTGAGAATATCCTCTACATAATCCGGTGTACGTTGTGCTTTCCACGCATTAACCACGTTATGTACTTCATGGTCATCAACAAACGCACCGTGTACGCGCATCGGCACCCCCGTTCCTGGTGCCATATACAGCATATCTCCATAACCTAATAAGTTTTCAGCCCCTTGTTGATCGAGAATAGTGCGTGAGTCGACGCGCGATGAGACTTGAAACGCAATGCGTGTCGGTACATTCGCTTTAATTAACCCAGTGATCACATCGACTGAAGGACGTTGCGTGGCTAAAATCAAATGAATGCCCGCTGCCCTAGCCTTTTGTGCGATACGCGCAATCAATTGTTCGACCTTTTTACCAACTACCATCATCATGTCGGCAAATTCGTCAATTAACACCACAATATACGGTAATGTCTCTAATTCAGGTGCCTTATCGTGACTATCATCACTGCGATATAACGGATCTTGAATCGGTTTACCTGCATCACGTGCTTTAATAATTTTGTTATTAAAACCCGTTAAATTACGCACACCTAATGCTGCCATTAGTCGATAACGCCGTTCCATTTCCGCCACACACCAACGCAATGCATTGGCAGCTTCTTTCATATCGGTAACCACGGGGGTTAACAAATGTGGAATACCATCGTACACGGCTAATTCCAACATTTTTGGATCGACTAAAATCATGCGTACATCACTGGGTGTTGCTTTATATAGCAAACTTAACAACATGACATTTAACCCAACAGACTTACCAGATCCGGTGGTACCAGCTACTAATAAATGTGGCATTTTGGCTAAATCAACCACCACTGAGTGCCCAGCAATGTCATGTCCTAAAGCTAAGGTTAACAACGAATGCGATTGTTGATAAGCGCTCGATCCAATCACTTCACTTAAACGCACCATGTCACGGTGTTGATTTGGCACTTCTAAACCCACAACCGATTTACCTGGGATCACTTCCACCACACGCACACTCATCACTGATAACGAACGTGCTAAATCTTTAGCAAGACTAGTGATCTTACTGGCTTTCACCCCAGCAGCTGGTTGCAATTCAAAACGGGTGATCACCGGCCCTGGATGCACTGCGACAACGTGCGCTTCAATCCCAAAATCACGCAACTTAGCTTCAACTTCACACGACATGTTTTCCAATTCTGCTGCACTATAGCCTTGACTACTCTCTGTACTTGCTGGATCCAATAGTGATAATTCCGGCAAACGGATTTCACCGGTGCGATTCACTGTTGGAGTCACTGCAATGGATTGTTTAGTAATCTCAGCCGGTTTGGGTGGTGCTGCAATCGATTGTAGATCTACCGTTGATCGCTTGGTCGATTTACTAGTACGATTTGGTTGGCGCGATATCGTTGGTGTTTGTTTAATACGTTGTTGTTGGAAACGTGCATGTAACCAACGGTAACCGTGATACGGCATTGCGACAATGTGACGGCTCAATTGCGTTAATAGTCGCAATCCATAATGACAGGTGATTATAGCATATTTGATGATAATGCTACTTGTTTTGATCCACGATACCCCGGTGCAAATCGTTATGCTTGCTAACAACACCGCAACCAATAATAATGCACTGCCAACCGGACTAAATAATCCAGTTAAACTCAAGCCAACGGTATCCCCTAAAATACCACCTGCACTAAACGGAAGGTGTGCAGAACGTGTTAAAAACAATGACGCTAACCCACTACTGGTTGACATAATTAAAATAAAACCACTGCCACGCAGTGCATAAATGTAATTAGGTGGCATTGCATCGGTTTGACTCACCCGTCGTAACCAACGCCACGCTGCATATGCCAATACGATAGGAAATAAAAAAGCTGAATAACCAAATAAATATAACGTGAAATCCGCAAACCACGCACCGGCACGACCACCGGCATTGGCAATGTGATCACTACCTGCCGTTGTTGACCAACCCGGATCAGCACGGTGATAGGTTATCAAAGCAATTAACAAGAAAATGGCGACAGCCATCGTTAAGATCATCCCACCTTCTTGTAAACGCCGGATCACAGCCGATGATCCGCCTGCTGTATCAACCGTTGCTGCTGTTTTACGTCGAGCCAAAGCGTACTTTCTCCTACGAAATAAATAAATTAACTAATTTTAATGCGATAGCAATGTTTATTCTACCTGAATTGTGCAAAAACGTCAGAATTTCGCTACCATAAGCGGCTTACAATCATTTGTACACATATGAGGCTTATCAACATGACAACCATCCAAAAACATCGTTTAATTATTCTGGGTTCAGGGCCGGCTGGGTATACCGCAGCAGTATATGCAGCACGTGCTAATTTGGCACCCGTGTTAATCACCGGTTTACAACAAGGGGGACAACTTACCACCACAACCGATGTTGATAATTGGCCAGGTGATGTAGAAGGATTGCAAGGCCCTGAGTTAATGACACGCATGCAACAACATGCTGAACGATTCAATACTCACATTATTAATGATCATATTCATCATGCTGACCTAAGTAAACGTCCATTCACGTTAACCGGTGACAATGGCAGCTACCAGTGCGATGCATTGATCATTGCTACCGGTGCGTCTGCACGTTATTTGGGATTACCGTCAGAAGACGCATTTAAAGGTAAAGGGGTTTCTGCATGCGCCACTTGCGATGGTTTCTTTTATCGGGATCAAGCAGTAGCCGTGATCGGTGGTGGTAACACCGCAGTAGAAGAAGCACTGTATTTATCTAACATTGCCTCTCATGTCACCTTAGTACACCGACGCGATAGTTTACGTGCTGAAAAGATCTTGCAAGACAAATTATTTAAAAAAGTCGAACAAGGGAATATCAGCATCGAATGGGATCATACCTTAGCAGACGTATTAGGTGACAATAGTGGCGTTACTGGGATGCGTATCCATAATGTGAAAAATAATAACGATAAAACTGTTGAATTAACTGGGGTATTCATTGCGATTGGTCATACACCGAATACTGACATATTTCAGCAACAATTAACCATGCACGATGGCTATATCACTGTGAAGGGTGGCTTTGATGCAAACGCAACTGCCACTAGTATCGAAGGGGTATTTGCGGCGGGCGATGTTGTTGATCATACGTACCGTCAAGCGATTACCTCTGCAGGTACCGGGTGTATGGCAGCATTAGATGCGGAAAAATACCTGGATAATGATGCATAATATTTGCTAATGGTTCGTTTTTACGGCAAAATGCGTGGTTTGCTGGCTTTGCAATGTCGGCTAGCGTAAACAACTGGAAATAAAATGGCTAAAGAAGAACAAATTGAAATGGTAGGTACGGTAATCGATACCTTACCGAATACGATGTTCCGCGTTGAATTGGAAAACGGGCACATCGTCACTGCACACATCTCCGGCAGAATGCGTAAAAACTATATCCGCATTTTAACTGGCGATAAGGTGAAAGTAGAATTAACCCCTTATGATCTATCCAAAGGTCGCATCACCTACCGCGACAAAGATGGTTAATCAATTCGTCGTTAGTTAACATGATTAATCCAAGTGATAGCAATTTATCCACACCCAATCCGAAAATAGTTGAGCGACTTGAAAAGAAATTATTACACTACACTGGTAAAGCAATTGCTGATTATAACTTGATTGAACACGGCGATAACGTGATGCTATGTTTATCCGGCGGTAAAGATTCATTTACCATGCTCACGTTGTTGCGTAAATTACAATTACGCGCACGGGTTAAATTTAATTTATTCGTATTTGTGTTAGACCAATCGCAACCGGGTTGGGATGATAGTCAATTGCGACAATGGCTAACTGAACGAGATATTCCGTTTGAAATCTTAACCCGAGATACGTATTCGATCGTCAAAGAAAAATTGCCTGAAGGCAAAACCTATTGTTCGTTATGCTGAACAACACGGTTACAATAAAATTGCATTAGGCCATCATCGCGACGATGCGATTAATAGTTTGTTGATCTCGCTATTTTATCGTGGTGAAGTGGCTTCGATGCCTCCCAAATTGCGTTCCGATAATCGGGCACACATTGTGTCCGCCCACTGATTTACTGCCAAGAAAATGATATTAAAACGTTTGCTAAACATATGGCCTTTCTGATTATTCCGTGTAATTTATGTGGTTCTCAAGACAATCTAGCTAGACAACGCATGCAACGGTTAATGACGTCATTAGCGCAAGATAATCCGAAAGTTCCGAGCAACATTTTGCATGCATTAGCTCATGTGAAACCAAGCCAATTATTAGATAAACAATTATGGGATTTTGATCAGTTTGAATTACGTCATGGACAATATAACACACTTGAAGAACATAAATAACAAGAGGCATTTTATTAGCTTTACTAAATCTTATTTATTTTAGTTTTAAAAGACTGGATTCTGGAATCGCCTACGGCTCTCCAGAATGACGGAATGTCAGAAAAAACCAACGCCTCTGCTATTTAATAACAGAGGCATATTTGGTGGTTGTACAAATCGCTAAGTCATCTTGATTTTAGTTAATTACCGGGTATAACGATCCGTCTTCTGGTGGTGACTGTGTATCTGTTGTTGATGAAGAAGAACGATTAGAACTTCTACTTGGTGGTGACGGTGGTGGTAATACTCTAAAACGGGACATCGCAGTAGTACTACTGCTTCCTACTTCAATACTATGTTCACTCTGTCCACTTGCAGCTGTAGCAGCTGTATTTAAAGACTGTACGTTTTCCTGATAGTGTCTTATTAGCAGACCTTGGTATTGTTTTTCACCCTCGCATGCTCGACGCAAGATATCTTGTGTAGCAAGAATATATATTTCTGTCATCTGATCACCAGAAAACTCTTCCCGACTTTTTTTCTTTTTCCCTACAGAAGGTCGATCTATACTCTGCTGCATGGCTGCGTTTTGTAATTCTCTTAAAAACATATTACTAGGCTGGTTAAGCCCCACTATATTTGAAATTATTTTTCCAAACAGCTTATACCCTTTGTCAACTTCATGCTCACCACCCATTCCTACAATCAGCATCATTGCTTTTAAGTAGGTTGCTAAAAATATTTTATTTAATGTAAATGCATTCTTACTACGGAGATCATCATGCTGCTCGATACTACCAAATTCCTCGAGAAACTTCATCAGCTTTCTCATGCTGCTGTAAGAAAAGCCATCCTGATCATCAGTACCCTTTAATTTATTTATTTCTGGTAATAATAAAATAGCTCCTTTACCATCACTTGCAAAAGTTGTGTTTTTTCCTAGGTAGCCAACAATCACATCACACGCTTGATGTGCTTCTGCCCGTTTATTTAAATAGCCTGCCCTAGGATATCCAGCCACTTGCCCAATCAGCATTGGAGTATATCCATCCAAGCTTCCGCTTAATGTGTCTTTGTTTTTAAGCCCCCATATTGCCAAATTTGCTTCTTCCTTAAGTGCTTCTTTAAGCTTTTCTATATCTCCATGCCAAAATATCTTAGGATTTTTGTTAAATAACCTAATACTGCAGAACATAAAATCACTCGTATCACTAGGCTTGCTAGGATTATAAGGATTATAAGGATTATAACGGTGTGGCTCTGTAAGCTCCTCAGCACTTGGCTTCTTCATCCGTGATTCTGCCGGATGCTGGCTACAACTTAGTATACTGAGCCCGATATTCCTTAAATCATTTGGTTCGTTGTCTTTAAGAGGATGGTAACGATTTTCATAATTAGTAAACAAATCTAATACAGATTGATAACTTTTTTTGTCCTTGCCAAGAATTTCTTGGTCAATATTAATATCTTTTTCCAACAAAAATTGCACCTTGCTAAAGAAATCAGAATTTTTATCAATAGCAATACGATTTTTTGTACCGAAGTTTTTACTTGTATTAGGCTCAAGCTCAGACAGTAATGTACTCCATAAAGACAATAGCGCTGTCTGAGCTGATTTGTTTATATCAGCTAACAATGTATCACTCGGATTTGCCTTTGCTTCTGCTATATAGTAAATTAGTAAATTAATATTCTGTTCTTTTTCCCTAAAATCTACATCTGTTGTTGCCAAGTTCTTTATTGCTTGAAAAGCTTGCGCAACTTTATCGCCCTGTGTCGCTTTATTCACTAGGATAGGCTGTAACGTTACAAGCGTAGCGTTAGCAATCTGCGATATATGGTTGCTCATGGGTGGGAATGTACCTTTAGTTACCAACTCTTGTAGAATAAGCAATGCTGCGAAATCTTCGGAACTATAATCTATGCCATGTTGCTCTTCTTCTTCCTTTCCCTGTGCTTTAGTTAGTTGTAATTGCTCAGCACTTAGATGGTATGTTGACTGCATATAGCCGCCTTGCGTGCCAAACGGTATTGTAAATGGCGACGGTGCACGATAATACTCATTTTGTTCTAAATTTATCCGTCCTAACTTGTCTTCAAGAATTTGCCGCTCTCCTTGCCAAAATTTTCGAGAATGATGTTCAAAGACCACTATAGTATTTTGTAAAAAATTTAATATATACTTATTTCTTTCAGGTAGCTGCGTTTCATCAATACCAGACAGATCCCACGTTAAGGGATGTTGACTACAGCTCAATAAGATAATTAAATGATTTACAATCCTAGCGATATCATGATTATCATCATAATGATAATGCTCAGTGAAAAAACGGAACGCAAATTTTAAGATGGATTGACCATTTTTATATACATCATTAACATCGATACCGTTTTTTAAATTTTCCAATAGTTCTTTGAAAAAAGCAGCATCTCTCCCAATTGATAGTTTTACGCTACCTGGTTGTTCTACTAAGCGTATGCCTTTTTGAGGTGGTACTGTTTTTTCCCTTATTTGCTCAAGCAAGCCAAGCAACTCGTGTAACCCTACATCCCTCAGATTACTTACCTTGTTTCCTTTACTCCGTTGCCCTTGTTCCATAACATAATCTCCTTTATCTAAATATGATCATTTTTATATGCCACAATCATTTTTATATGCCATAATCATTAATCGCTAGCCATATCAAACCCAAATCAACATCGTGCAGGTAATAATGGTAACGAAAGCAAAATGTAGCATCTTTTATTTTCTAATACAAACTCTTTTTTTTATGAACTACTGTTTTAAATTAAAAGGATTTTAAAATTAAAGGTAAATTTACTCAATGCAAGCTGATGCATTTCCTTTTACATATTCAGTGTATTTTAACTGTTTGCGTAGCGACAAATTTTCAGGGCAAAAGAGTGTGTTAAAATAGGTAAGATTGGCAAAAAGACATCGAGCAACAACGTATAAATTAACGTGAAAAAAATAATAGTTAGTCTATTTTAGCAAGACATTATGCATCTGACTCATGCGTCTCAGTACGATTATGGCAATGCTGTCCAGCGATAATGTCAAAGGTTAATTTGTCATGCTTTTCAGACACATCGACATGGCCACCTTTGGCTAACTGCCCAAATAAGATTTCATCAGCCAAGTGTTTCTTAATATTTTCTTGAATTAAACGCGCCATTGGGCGTGCACCCATAGTGCGGTTATACCCATGTTTACTTAACCACGCTTTTGCTTTCTTATCAACGTGCAATGTCACTCCTTTTTGTTCTAACTGCACTTCTAATTCAGCAATCAATTTATCCACCACTGACACGATCACATCGGTTTCTAGCGCAGCAAATTGGATCACTGCATCTAAACGGTTGCGAAACTCAGGGGTAAAAGCACGTTCAATGGCTTCTTTACCATCACTCGTATGATCTTGTTCGACAAACCCAATTGAACGGCGTTCCATGTCAACAGCGCCAGCATTAGACGTCATCACAATGATCACATGACGAAAATCTGCTTTACGACCATTGTTATCGGTTAACGTACCGTGGTCCATCACTTGTAATAAGATATTGAAAATGTCGGGATGGGCTTTTTCAATTTCATCGAGTAACAACACACTGTGCGGATGCTTATTAATTGCTTCGGTTAACAATCCCCCTTGATCATAACCGACATAACCCGGAGGTGCACCAATTAACCGAGCAACCGAATGACTCTCCATATACTCTGACATATCAAAACGAACTAACTCAACACCCATTAAATGGGCCAATTGACGGGTTACTTCGGTTTTACCCACACCGGTTGGTCCAGCAAATAAGAAACTACCCACCGGTTTGCGTGGATCACCTAAACCAGAACGAGCTAATTTAATTGCTGCTGATAATGATTGAATTGCTTTATCTTGGCCAAAGACCAGCATTTTCAAATCACGTTCTAAATTTTTCAGTAAGTTTTTATCGCTGCGGGAAACTTTATTGGAAGGGATACGTGCCATTTTTGCTATAATTTCTTCAACTTCAGCCACACCTACACTCTTTTTACGTTTATTTTCTGGTTTTAAGGTTTGACTAGCGCCGGCTTCATCGACAACGTCGATCGCTTTATCTGGTAGAAAACGGTCGGTAATGTAACGATCAGACAACTCAACAGCAGCACGTAATGCAGGTAAGGTGTATTTTACTCCGTGATGCTCTTCAAAACGTTCTTTTAACCCTTTTAAAATATCAATCGCATCGGCAATGCTTGGTTCAACAATGTCTATCTTTTGAAACCGTCTTGCTAACGCATGATCTTTTTCAAAAATACCACGGTATTCTTCATAAGTTGTGGAACCAATGCAACGTAATTCACCACTGGCTAACATGGGTTTAATTAAATTAGATGCATCCATCACACCGCCAGATGCAGCACCAGCACCAATAATTGTGTGAATTTCATCAATAAATAAAATCGAATGCGGTTCACTTTTCAATTGGTTTAATACCGCTTTCAAACGTTTTTCAAAGTCACCGCGGTATTTAGTTCCTGCTAATAATGCCCCTAAATCTAATGAATAAACTGTGCTCTCTGCTATGGTATCCGGCACTTTATTTTCAACAATTAATTTAGCTAACCCTTCGGCAATTGCGGTTTTACCAACACCGGCTTCACCAACCAATAATGGATTGTTTTTACGACGACGGGCTAACACTTGCACTGTGCGCATGACTTCTTCTTTACGCCCAATCAACGGATCAATATTACCTGCCAATGCTTGTACATTTAAATTGGTTGCATAACTGGCTAATGGACTACTGGATTTATTGCCCTCGTCATCAGTCACCACACCACTGCCATCATCACCATCAAAATCATCATCCATGGGTTGATTATCATGTTGTTTAAACGATTGCATATCGTCTTGTTTACTCTCAATCTTTGAAATGCCGTGTGAAATATAATTAACAACATCTAAACGGGTGACATTATGTTTATGCGTTAAGAAATAGACTCCATGACTTTCTTGTTCAGAAAAAATAGCAGCCAATACATTAGCACCGGTTACCTCTGCTTTTCCAGCAGATTGCACATGAAATACAGCGCGTTGCAACACGCGCTGAAAACCGAGCGTTGGTTGAGTTTCTCGATCAGACTCATTAGCGGGGATTAACGGTGTGGTGTCAGTAATAAATTTAGTGAGTTCACTGCGTAATTTACGTAAATTGTCAGAGCTCATGCAATTGCGTAATACACTGGTAGCTGATGAATTATCTAACAATGCCAATAATAAATGTTCTACTGTCATGAACTCATGGCGTTTGTCACGTGCCTCTTTAAATGCCATGTTGAGTGTAAATTCCAATTCTTTATCCAGCATGGGATCTCCCCCTAAATTCTTGCACTTTAATCACCATTGATTTTGTCAAACAGCCGGTTCAACAATACAGCATAACGGATAGTCATTGACACGCGCATACTCATTAACTTGTGTCGCTTTTGTTTCGGCAATCTCATAAGTAAACACACCACAAATCGCTCTCCCAATATTATGTACTTGTAACATCGTTTGCGTTGCCTGTTGATTATTCATCGCAAAAATGCGTTTTAATAACATCACTACAAATTCCATTGACGTGTAATCATCATTTAGCAATACGACGTTATATAACTTTGGTTGCGCTGTTGCTAACTCAGGCTCTTCAACAAGTAATCCTGACTCCTTGTCTGAGCGCGATTTACTACCCATAAGTAAAACCATAGCCGAAGTTAACCCAATTTGCTGATCTGCTTGATATTAAGCATTATTTGCCCAAGGTGCTGATCAATTAACCCATTGATTTTATAGCAGCATGCAAATGGCGGCATACTACCATTAACAATGCCTGATGAAAAATAAAATCGATTAATCAATCACTAAGTCTGTATATTAGAGATAATCTGTTATTACAGATCACAGACTGCACAACCAGGATAAATGATGGCCAAATGTAAAAGGTGACAAGCTATGCAAGCAGCTAAAACACTTAGCTAACATAATATTCGACTTTTTGTGTAATAGCATAATTATTTGATTGTTCAGATCCCAGATAGCCGCTTTGCGGCTTCCAGAGCTTGTCCTGGACTCGATCCAGGAATAACGCCTCAACGTACAGAGGTTCTATTAAATTATTTTCGAGAACAAATTTACTTGGTCTCTTAGATAAAGTTGAACATGGCGTTACATATTAGCAACGATCGCATTAGCAAATTCAGAACAACTTAATAAGGTTGCGCCTGATAGTAAGCGTTCAAAATCATATGTCACCGTCTTTTTGGAAATGGCCGCTTCCATACCTTTAATAATATGATCAGCCGCTTCCATCCAACCTAAATGACGTAACATCATTTCAGCTGATAAAATTAATGAGCCGGGATTCACTTTATCCTGTCCAGCATATTTTGGCGCTGTACCATGTGTTGCTTCAAACACAGCAACGCCATCACCAATATTGGCACCCGGTGCAATGCCAATCCCACCAACTTGCGCAGCTAATGCATCCGATATGTAATCACCATTTAAATTTAAGGTAGCAATAACACTGTATTCTTTTGGTCGTAATAAAATTTGTTGCAAAAAGGCATCGGCAATCACATCTTTAATTACAATTTGTTTACCGGTATTAGGATTGGTAAACGCATGCCAAGGTCCACCATCTAACGGTGTTGCACCAAATTCATTGACAGCAACGTCATAACCCCACTGTTTAAATGCTCCTTCAGTGAATTTCATGATGTTACCCTTATGCACTAAGGTAACTGAATCACGATCTTGCTCAATCGCATATTGAATAGCACGTTTAACCAAACGGGCAGTGCCTTGTCGAGACACTGGTTTTACCCCAATCCCACACTGTTGTGGAAAACGAATTTTAGTCACTCCCATGGTGTCACATAAAAAGTTAATCACTTGAGTTGCTTCTTGTGTGCCAGCTTCCCATTCAATACCCGCATAAATATCTTCTGAGTTTTCACGAAAGATCACCATGTTGGTATTTTCTGGTTCACGCAACGGGGATGGTGTTCCAGCAAAATAACGTACTGGTCGTAAACACACATATAAATCTAATTTTTGGCGCAACGCTACATTCAATGAACGAATACCACCACCCACTGGTGTTGTTAATGGTCCTTTGATGGCAACAGCAAATTCTTTAATCGCAGTTAGCGTTTCATCTGGTAGCCATACATCTTTGCCATAAACTGACAACGCCTTTTCACCGGTATAGATCTCCATCCACGCAATCGATCGTTTATCACCATACGCTTTCTGTACCGCACTATCGACAGCATGCTTCATTGCCGGGGTAACATCCACGCCAATACCATCACCTTCGATATAAGGAATAATCGGGTGGTTAGGCACAGCTAACGATAAATCAGCATTGACTGTAATTTTTTCACCTTGAGTAGGCACAGAAATATGTTGGTACTGCATAATAGTCTCCGTTATGTTGATGAGTGCTCGGCTACTTCGACATTTGTGGGCAGCAGGATAGCATTTTCCAATAGGATATACACCTATCTTAATACAGTGTATATGACCTTATTTTCAACAAGCACAAAATACGCTATGATTTCCTGGAAAAATTATTTTCATATTCTTACTACTATACCCATTCCACTTCAAGATGCGAGAATTTAACAATCAGCTTGCAAGTAGTTGGATTGTTCTGATTGAGAAAAAGTGCAGGAATACTAGAGGTATTGCGAGCTTTTTCGATTGAAGAACAATTCAAATTCGCCACAAGCTGGACGTTAAAAATCGCTTCTTGAAGTGGAATGGGTATATACTCAAAGCGTTTTGAATGCAGGCGAGGCGGCAAGCCTTCGAATCAACAGGAGTGTATTGAAATACATGACTGTTGTGAGGAGGCGCAGCCAACAAAGCATAAATTTAAAACGCGAAAAGTATTTAGGGCGATATTGTTTTCATGGCACACAGCAACACTCACACAACTCCGCTAATTATTGTTGGTTTATCTGGCGGTGTCGATTCATCTGTTAGCGCGTATTTACTTCAACAACAAGGTTACCGTGTTGAAGGATTATTCATGAAAAATTGGCAAGATGATGGCGATGACACACAGTGTAATAGTGCACAAGATTTACAAGATGCTCAAGCTGTGTGTGACAAGCTGGGAATTACTTTGCATCAGATTAACTTTGCCAAAACCTATTGGGATCGTGTTTTTGAATACTTCCTGGCAGAATACCGTGCAGGACGCACACCCAATCCAGATATTTTGTGTAATCGAGACATTAAGTTCACTGCTTTTTTAGATTATGCGAAACGCTTAGGTGCAGATAAAATTGCAACAGGACATTACGCACAGATCATTAATAAAAATGGACAATATCAGTTACATCAAGGCATCGATCATAACAAAGATCAAAGTTACTTTTTGTATGCACTTAATCAACAACAATTGGCAGCCAGTCTATTTCCACTTGGTGAGTTAACTAAACCAAGCGTACGTCAACTAGCACGCAAATTAGGGTTAGCCAATCATGCCAAGAAAGACAGTACTGGCATTTGTTTTATTGGTGAACGCAAATTTAATACTTTCTTAGGTCAGTATCTGCCGGCACAATCTGGCATCATCAAAACAATCGATGGTAAAGTCATTGGAAAACACCATGGATTAATGTATTACACCATTGGGCAGCGCAAAGGCATTGGTATTGGTGGCCAACAGCAACATAACGAACAACCGTGGTATGTGGCTGATAAACATCTGCCAAGCAATACGTTAATTGTGGCACAAGGCAGTCAACACCCTGCCCTATTTAAATCATCATTAATTGCTAATGATTGTCATTGGATCGCCGGCATCCCACCTAGCTTGCCATTGCAATGCCAGGCAAAAATTCGCTATCGACAACCAACACAATCCTGTACACTATTACTGCTTGACAAACAGTCATACCAAGTTACATTTGATATTGCGCAACGTGCAGTGACACCAGGACAATCAATTGTGTTTTATATTAATAATCAATGTTTGGGAGGCGGGATCATTCAATGAGTCACAGTATAACGGACAAGACACTGGCATTGGCTGGGATCTTCCAAGCAGCCACATTAGTACAACATGTTGCTACACGTGGGATTGCAGAAGATCCATATTTTGCCGGTAGTATTAATAGCATCTTTCAATTAGACGCCAACTCAATACACGATATATTTGGTGATACTAGTCACCTTACATTAGGGCTAGACAGCTTACTTGCTATTTTCAACAAACAATCCAACAATGATCAACGTACCAATCTCGATGTCACTCGTTATGTGATTAGCTTAATGTATCTTGAGCGCAAATTTATTAAGCAGAAAAAAATGGTAGCAACATTGCGTGATAAGATCCGTGACATTCAGCACAAAACCAACTACTTTTCTATAACGCATGATAATATCATTACTGCATTAGCAGAAACCTATCATGCCACATTAAGTCAATTAAACTATCGCATTCATGTTAATGGTCAATCTGATTATCTACGACAACCGCATCTTTTTCAGCAAATCAGGGCATTACTATTAGCTGGGATCCGCGCTAGTGTATTATGGCGTCAATGTGGTGGAAATCGTTTTCAATTATTATTAAAACGTACAACAATCATCAACACCGCAAAGGCATTGAGAGCTGATTGTTAGGATTAAAATAAACGGCTCAGTATAATAGGAGCAATCAATAAACCCGCACCAATTGTGATTAGCTGGAAGGTTGTTTCGATAAAATAGGGATATAATAACAAACCAAGACCGCAGAATGCATATAGAATATTATGCTTTTTACCATACGATAAATAACCTATGCCAATCATGGCTGCTATTATTCGCACAACAATGCTGGTTGGATCAAGTGAAGACATTAAGCCTGTCAGCATATCATCAAACATCGCTTTTCCTGTTACTCATTCAATTTAAACGAATTATATTCCGCACTCGGCTACAGTATAGTTGATAAAAGAGAGTTTAGGATAATCCATAGCAAACATAAATCAAAGCAATAACATACTGTTTTTATAGAGCTTTACTATCAAAGATTATAAGTCAACGTCTACGAGCGTAACTTTTCCATCTAGCCAAATAGATATTGCTTCCAACTTAGCCTTTGCTTGTGCAATTTGTTCAATTACTGATTGTTTTGCTGTGCCACCTTTAACAGCGCGTAACTCGACGACATTTTCATATTGTAATGATTGATACACATCATCATCTATCATTTGATTAAACTGTTTAAACTCTTTCACAGTTAAATCAGACAACCTTTTATTGTTATCCAAACAGAAACTGACAATCTGGCCAGATAACTCATGTGCTTTTCTAAATGCAAGCCCTTTTTGCGTTAGATAATTTGCTAATTGGGTTGCATTAGAAAAATCACTGGTTGCTGCATTAAGCATATTGTCTTTATTTATAGTCATTGATTTCAACATAGGAGGATAAACAGCTAAGGTATTACTCAAAGTAGTCACTGCATCAAACAACCCTTGTTTATCTTCTTGCAAATCTTTGTTATAAGCTAATGGTAAACCCTTTAATACAGTTAGCAATCCAATTAATGAGCCATACACACGGCCGACTTTTCCTCTTGCCAGCTCAGCAACATCTGGATTCTTTTTTTGTGGCATCATACTGCTACCCGTACAATATTGATCATCCAGTTCGATAAATGAAAATTCTTGGCTACACCATAAAATAATTTCTTCACTTAATTTGGAAAAATGCATCATAAGCAATGATGCATTACTTAAAAATTCGACAATAAAATCACGATCACTTACTGCATCCAAACTATTATCATAAATCGAGTTAAAATTAAGAAGATTTGCTACATACTCTCTATCTATCGCAACGCCACTGCCTGCTAATGCCCCTGCACCCAACGGACTGATATTAGTATTCTCAAAATTATTCATCAAGCGCTGCGTGTCTCGATAAAACATATTAAAATAGGCAAGCATGTGATGTGAAAACCTAATTGGCTCTGCTCGTTGCAAATGGGTATAACCTGGCATCACCACATCGATATGTGCTTCTGCTAATTCAACAATCACTTGGTTAAGTTGGCACAGTTGCGTGATAATGCTCAATAAATGAAAACGTAAATAAAGATGCAGATCCAATGCAACTTGATCATTTCGACTACGCCCTATATGCAGCTTTCCAGCATCATCACCAATTAGCTTAAACAACATTTTTTCAATATTCATATGAATATCTTCATCAGCTAAGCTAAAGGTCAATTTACCCTGTTTTAAGTCAGTTAATAGTTGATGAAGTCCGTCATTAATCGTATCAACAGACTTTTTTTCTAATAACTGACATTTGCCTAACATCTTGACATAAGCCAGACTGCCTTGAATATCAAATTCTGCTAATACGTGATCAAATGTAATCGACGCACAATATTCATCTACTAATGCATCAGTTTCTTTCTTAAATCGCCCACCCCATAATTTCATACGGTGTTATCCTTATTATTATTAACCAGTGAGTGCACTTCTAATGGCAATCCCCATAATTTAACAAACCCCAGCGATGCATTATGATCAAATTGATCATCAGATTTGTACGTTGCCAAATCATATTGATACAATGATTGTGCTGATTGTCTGCCAATAACGATAGCATTACCTTTATGAAATTTTACTTTGACAATCCCATTAACCGTTTCTTGGGTATTATCAATAAATGCATTAACTGCATCAAATAATGGTGAGCACCACAAACCATCGTACACAAGATTTGCAAATTTCTGTTCGATGATAGATTTGAAATGGGCAACATCACGGGTTAAACAAATCGACTCTAGTGCACGATGTGCATTAATTAGCGTGATTGCTGCTGGCGCTTCATATACTTCGCGTGATTTGATCCCAATTAATCTATTTTCTACGTGATCAATTCTACCAACTCCATAACTGGCTGCCATTTCATTAAGTACCGTAATCAATTGATAAAATGGCATAGCATTACCGTCTATTGCAGTGGCAATGCCTTGTTCAAATGTGATATCGATCACTTGTGGTGTATCAGGTGTCTCATCTATTGACGATGTCCACGCATACGCATCTTCTGGTGGTGCTAACCACGGATCTTCTAGCACACCGCATTCACAACTTCGCCCCCATAGATTTAAATCAATGCTATAAGGATTATCTAAATTAATAGGCAATGGTATATTGTGCTTTTCAGCATATTGAATAGCCTGCTCACGACTCATCGGTGATTCTCTTACCGGGGCAACTATCTTTAATCTTGGATTTAATGTATTCAGTGATACATCAAAACGCACTTGATCATTACCTTTACCAGTACAACCATGAGCAACCGCAACAGCCCCTTCTTGTTTGGCAATTTCAATCAACTTTTTAGCGATAAGCGGTCTTGATAGTGCAGAAATAAGTGGATAAACACCTTCATACAGTGCATTGGCTTTTAATGTTTTAGACAGATAATCATCAGCAAACTCTTGACGAAGATCGAGAATGTAGGCTTGTATCGCACCGACTGTTAATGCTTTTTGTTTGATTTCTGCTAAGTCCTTACCTTCACCCAAATCAGCTGCAACTGCAATCACATCATAATGGTAATGTTCTTGTAGCCATTTAATTGCAACCGATGTATCCAACCCGCCTGAATAAGCTAATACAATTTTTTCTCTAGCCATTAGTTTTCCCCTTGTTTTAACCTAAATTCCGCAGTTAAACTGGACTGCGGAATTTAGGTTTTAATAACATTAATAGCAGTGCTTTTTGCACGTGCATTCGATTCTCACTCTGAATAAATACTGATGAACACAGTGCATCTGGTAATGTATGACTTACTTCTTTACCACGCTCCATTGGCATGCAATGCATAAATATTGCATTATCATTGGCATATGACATTAATGCTTCATTAACTTGATAACCCGCAAAATCCGTTTCATTTTTTTGCTCAAAACCCATACTAGTCCACACATCGGTATAAACAGCATGGCATTGGTTAACAGCCTGTTTCGGATCAGAAAATGATTCAACTAATTGATTATTCTCAATCATGTTTAATACAGTTTTATCTGGATAATGACCTGGTGGACAACAATAATGTACTATGATCCCAAGCTTGGTTGCCATCAGCAATAAACTATGCAAAATATTATTGCCATCACCAATGTAGCTGATTGTTAAATCACTCACTGTATTGAATGTTTCTTTTAGAGTTAGTAAATCTGCTAAGATTTGGCATGGATGATACTTATCAGTTAACCCGTTAATAATAGGAACAGTGGCATAATCTTTCATGATCTGTAGCGATTCATCATCGAATGTTCTAATCATCATTGCAGTACAATAACCTTGTATCACCCTAATAAAATCTTCAGGTTCTTCTGATTTTCTAGTGTGTGACATACTTTCAATTGCCTGGCCACCAAGCTGGTTAATACCAGCTGAAAAACTAAAACGTGTTCTTAATGAGGGTTTTTCAAAAATCAATGCAACAGACTCTCCCATTAATGAATCTGAATACAATGAAGGTTGTTGCTTCACTTTGATGGCAAGTGACAATAATGCATTAATATCGTCTTTAGTCAGTTCATTACCTGTTAACAGATGTTTAGTGGATAGCGCCGTCATACTACTGCCTCTTTTGGTTGCTGAGTATTAGTAGTCTGCTTACACAGCGTGCCCACCCCATTGACAGTGAATAGTTCTTCAAATAACACATGATTTGTATTGCCATTTAAGATATGAATATCATTCGAATTATTTTCTAGTACAGATAAGATTGCTCTTACTTTAGTAAGCATCCCGCCATACACTGTTTTATTATCAATGAGCTTGTTCAGCTCAGCATAACAAAGCTCAGATAACAATGTTCCATGTTGGTCATAAATACCATCTTGATCAGTTAAATAAATTAATTTATCTACTTGTAATGCCACTGCAAGCTCAGCAGCAGCATGATCGGCATTGATATTCATTGGATTACCTTGTTTATCTACACCGACAGGTGCAATCACTGGAATAATATCTGATGTGGTTGATTGCCTTGATATAAGTTGCATGATTGGCGAACAATCTACTGAACTAATTGTGCCAACATAACCGTGCTGTTTACTATAATAATCACATAACAACATATTACCATCACTGCCGGCCAGGCCAACAGCTTGTATGCCAATATGATTTAGTTTTCTCACCAATAACGTGTTTACTTGACCACACAGTACCATTTCAATGATGTTCATAGCTGCTAATGACGTAACACGCAAGCCATCAATAAATTGTGACTCAATATTATGCATTGTCAAAGCACTATTAATTGCTTTACTGCCACCGTGGACAATAATGATATTAATACCTGCTTGTTTTAATAATTTCAGATCAGCACACATTGATTCAATTAATGTATCATTATCTAAAATAGAACCGCCAAGTTTAATTAGGAATGTCTTTCCACGAAATTGATTTAAGTAAGCAATGGTATTTGTGATATGCCAAACAAGTTGATTCATTATGCATACTCCTTATTAATTTTGACGTACTTTTCAGTCAAATCACATCCCCATGCTATTGCCATGTGATCCCCTGAAAAAAAATCAATAGCAATAGCAATGGTGTCATTCTGCATCAGTCTGCTTAAATGATATTTGTCAACATCAAAAACTGGTTTGCCATTCGAATATAACGTAACTTGTTGCATGGCAATATTACATTTATTCAATGAATCTGGCGAAAGTACATGATTCCCTATTTTTGCTAAGATCCTTCCCCAGTTTGCTGATTCATAGATGGCTGTTTTCACTAATGGACTAGTAATAACATCCCGTGCAATTTTTTTCGCCAAGATTTCACTGTCTAGCCCTTTGACAGTGACTTCAATTAACCTAGAAGCACCTTCGCCATCTCGTGCAATACTTTTGGCTAATGCAATCGATACCTCATCAAGTGCCGTATTAAAAATTTGAAAATCTTCTTTGGTATTGATTGAGATGCCACTCATGCCATTTGACATTAAAAACACGCAGTCATTAGTAGACGTATCACCATCAACACTGATCATGTTAAAACTCTTATCAGAAGCAGTCTTAACAAGTTGCTTAGATTGCTCTACTGTCAATTGGGTATCTGTTAACAAATACCCAAGCATGGTTGCCATATTGGGATGGATCATCCCTGATCCTTTACAAATCCCAACAATACTAACAATGCCAGTAGATAACATTACTTCTTTATGTACCGTTTTGGGAACTAAATCTGTGGTTAAAATAGATAATGCAAATTTTTCAGCAATATTAGATACACTATTAATCATTGTTGGAATCGTATCAACTATTTTTTTAATCGACAGTTGTTCACCAATCACACCGGTTGATGCTGTTAACACTTGGCTTGATGAACACGACAGCATTTCAGCAGTTGTGTCTGCCATCAGTTGATTATTTAATACACCTTGTTCCCCGGTAGCTGCATTAGCTTGTCCGCTATTCGTAATAATCGCTTTGATATCCGTTGCCGGTAACCGTTGTTGACAATAGCTAACAGGCGCTGCTTTACATACATTTTGGGTAAACACCCCGGTTGTGATACACGGCACTTCAGAAATAATAATGCCAAGATCAGGGCGATAACGTCTTACACCACAGTTAACCCCACCTGCGGTAAAACCCGTTGGTAATGTTGTTCTAAATATGCCAGCACCTGGCGTCATAAGCATGCCTCCATAATCGTTAAGCCTGTATAAATAGGGAAATCGTAAAGTGCATTAATATTTTCAACCGCTTGACTGGCAGCTCCTTTTAATAAATTATCGATCGTGGAAAACAGCATAATTTTGCCATTTTCAACAAAAAAACCAATATGCATATTAGGTGTCTTAACAACATTTTTGATCGATAACAAAAATGTATCATTGGTGGAGTTAGCTGTATTAAGTTCACCATATTTAATCAATGGATAATCACGGTAGGCTGCTTGATAGACGTTTGTGATTGCCTCAGTAATATCATTATCTGACTTAAAATCAGGATTGGCATTAGCATAGATTGACATCGCTATGCCTCTTTTGATAGGCAATAGATTAGTGATAAAGGTAATATCACACTCTTTATCAGTATATGTCAGTAATGCTTTTTTTATCTCCGGAATATGTTGATGTTTTCCAATTTTATACGGGAGGAAATTTTCAGACATTTCACAAAACATTAAATCAGGATTCGTTTTCTTACCTGCACCAGAGACCCCTGATTTAGCATCAATGATAATGTTGTCACTCTCAATAACCTGATGTTGTAGTAATGGGATCAATGACAGCAAGGTACATGTTGGGTAACAACCGGGATTTGCGATGACAGTATGTTGTGACAGATTTTTATATCCCCAAGGAGATAACCCATAAGGAGCACCCTGGATTAATTCAGGAATATCATGACTGATCCCATACCATTGAGATAACTCATCTTGAGATAAACGAAATGCACCACTTAGATCGATGATCTTGATCTGACTGTCTCTTAATAAACTAACAATCTCGATCGACACTTCCGGCGGCGTTGCTAATAACAATATATCGATTGCATCATTGTTCTGCAGCAATTCGTCAATTGTATACATTGCAACATCGTTTAGTGATGCTAACGGCATTGCGATATCGTGATGTGAAGCAGAGTCCTTCACTAAGATTGCAGACAAGTGAAGATAAGGATGCTGACCAATCAGCTTCAGCAAAGCTGCTCCGACATACCCCTTCACGCCGCCAATACAAATGTTAATCTGTTTTTTCATCGTTGTTAGTCACATTAAGCCCTTGCTGGTAATCAGCAACGTATGGTGCACAATACGGTACACCGATTATTTTGTCAATTATTATGACTAAATATTTACATTATTAGAATAATAATGCATAATTATGCAAATTCATTTAGTAAAGGAGTATGCAAATGCTTGATATCATAGACACTTCCGACCGCTATAGTGCAACTCACGTTGCCCCTTATTCCGTTGTCATTAGCAAAGGTGATGGGATCTACGTTTATGATCACCTCGGAAAACCTTACATAGATATGGTCAGTGGTATTTCAGTGGTTAACGTTGGTTATCGTCATCCTAGATTGATCAACGCTCTAGTGACACAAGCAAATAAGATCGCAATCGTGCCACGATTATTTCACAACGAGCCACTTGCACAATTGTTACAAACAACATGTGAATTATCCGCAATGGATCAAGCGATACCAATGAACAGTGGTGCTGAAGCAGTTGAAACAGCGATTAAATTAGCAAGAAAGTGGGTTTATACAGTCAAACACGTTACAAACAATAAAGCCGAAATCATTACCTGTGATAACAGCTTTCACGGCAGAACGATTACCACAGTGAGTATGTCGTCCATCGATAAATACAAAGCGAATTTTGGTCCATTAACGCCAGGATTTATTTCAATTCCATTTAATGATATCAGCGCCTTACAACATGCAATAACACCCAATACTGCTGCATTCATTGTTGAACCGATCCAAGGTGAAGCGGGGTTCATTATCCCAGATGCTAACTATTTAAAAACATGTGAACAGATCTGTCGTGACAATAACGTATTATTTATTCTTGATGAAATCCAAACAGGAATGGGTCGAACAGGAAAGTTCTTAGCATCACAGCATCAAGACATACATCCTGATGGCATATTACTTGGCAAAGCATTGGGTGGTGGTTTGCTACCAATTTCACTGTTCTTAGGCAAAAAACATCTCATGGACGTGATTCGTCCAGGTGAACACGGCTCCACCTTTGCTGGTAACCCATTAGCTAGTGCAGTTGCTTGTGAAGCCATCAATGTATTAATCGATGAAAAACTGTGTGACAATGCAGTTCATTGTGGTCATTATTTCATGGATAAATTGCGACAAATAAACTCACCTGCCATTGCTGAGATACGTGGTAAAGGTTTATTAATTGCAATAGGATTAAATACCAATGTCGTAGAGGCAGATCATGTATGCAGACAGCTTATTGAAAAAGGCTTACTCAGTATCAATACTAGAAACCAATCAATACGCTTGCTACCACCGCTTACGATTACTACACAACAAATTGATCATGCACTTGAGATCATCGAAGCTGTCTTCAGTGACATTTCAACCTTGGAATAATAGGCATGTCAACTAAACGATCAACCCCCAAAACATTACCATCGACATTAACTGATGATTTAAGAACATTACTTGTTGAGGGAGAAGTCACCACCCAAGAAGATATTCGTGCTGCGCTTGAGGCATTAGGCCATGCAGTCAATCAATCTAAAGTATCACGGTTACTGCGAAAAATTGACGCGGTGAAAACTAAAAACGAGCAAGGGCACATTGTTTATCGGCTACCCCATGAACCTGCACCACCCACTATTTCCAATCAAGTATCTAGCCTAATTATTGGTATTATCGCCAATGAAACTACTATTATTGTTAACACTAGCCCAGGCTCAGCGCAATTGATCGCAAGAATATTGGATTACCATAAAAATGACATCGATATATTAGGGACTATTGCTGGAGATGATGCCGTGTTTATCGTACCAACCTCTATGAAAAACATTAATCACTCTATTGCAAAAATTAGAGAATTGTTATTTTAACCCAGATATAATAAATACTAACGGGCTAACCTTGTCTTTCTTAGAGTAGTTATCAACTACGGATTTTAGGTTTAAGTTCTCTAAGCTTATCCATGATCCGTTGCAAGATACTTGACGATTGCCGCTTTGTTAATACATACACTTCAACAATGTTGCCTTGCAATAAATGTTCTTGGATGATTTGCTCCAGTACTGGTGGATGACATGAGTGATACCAAATACCTTCAGGATAAACAACGGCAATGGGACCTTTTGCACAAACACGCAAACAATCTACTTTTGATCGATAAATAAAACCATCTGGATCGACTTCTCGCAAACGCTTTTTTAAATAGTTCCATGCACATACCCCATCTGCTTTACTGCAACACTTAGGGTTACTTTGATCAGCGCATAAAAAAATATGTCGCTTGATATGTGATAGTTTCAACCGTTTTATTTTATCATCTAGCATTTTTATCATTTACTCAGTTCTAGAAGCATGACACAACGTTTAGATTTCGATTTTCGACATCTAACTGCATTAGCTTAACATTATTGCTCAGGATTTTTCCACGGTTCACCAGGCAGGTGTTTGACTAACTTCTGCGAAACAAGATGAAACGCTGATTGTGGATCCCATTGTCGCTCTAAAGGTAAAACCTGTTTAGCATCTGCCAGAAAATCCACTGATTTTTCTTTGAAGAAAATATTTTTTTCATATTCAGCACGACTGATTTTGATGTTGTTTTTTTTCGTTATAATGTTTGAAAATATCAACAACTTTTCCGCAATCGACACCTAATTCAGTAATCGCCATCCATAAATCATATAAGTCACGACCTTTGGCTCGTTGATACAATGCCCTAAATTTCGTACCCATTAACTCTTCTAATGCGTATGTTTTGATCATTGCTTCACCTGAAAACCAGCGGTTATCAACCTGATAAGATTTTCCTATAAATCCTAACATTGAAAAAGACTCAATGGTGTTAATTTCAATCTTCAAACGAAGCGGCACAGAAGGCTGATCTTCACTTTGAAAACGATAAATGAACTTGACTGATCGTGGTGTTTGCTTCCATCTGGCCTGGCCTAACCATGGATCAAGTGATTCACGAATGGCTGTCATCACTGATCCAATCGGTTTATTATTTACTTGAACTAAGTCAATATCTTCACTATACCGAGCTTGAGAACGGCAATATAATTTATTCAACGCAGTGCCACCACGAAATGCTAATGCTTTTTTTATTTCTGGGTGTTGATAAAGCGATATTAACGCACGACTTAACACTAAGTCTTGTTCAACTTGTGATTGCAAACTCCATGGTGTCATTTGTTGCCATTGGGTAATAAAATTAAGTGGTATCATCTAAATCACTCTCAATAGCTACATTAATTGCAATACGCCATTTTTTATCGCGCTTAGCTCCTTTCATCAGTATGCCAGAAACTAAAGGAATAAAATCAACTTGACTATCATAACAAATTTCGTAAAGTATTTCGGCAAACTCTGCCTTATTAAGCTTGTCGCATAAAAAACCAAGGCGATGGATCCAACTATACTCTTGAGATTGCTCAGCTAGTTCTTTTAATAATACTGGCTGCATACTCTCCGTTAATTCATCAAGTACCGTAGCAACACGATTAATACCACCACATTGTCGAATATACTTTACTAAATCCATAGCCGTTGCTTCTGGTGTTGAAACACGCATATAGCCCGTTCTCGTTTTTATTTGCTGTATTGGCGTTAAATGACAATTTACATTTTGAATAAATTTAATCATTGTATTTGCACATTGAATATTATGTCTCTTATCAGACAGCATCACTTGAAAAAACTGAGGCTGTTGATGTGCAGCACCGTGATATAGTCCAGCACTCAGCAAAGCAACATAATAATGCGACTGTTGCAAATGCTGCATTAAATCATCAATAAAGAAGTCAGCAGGTAAACACCCCTTTTGGCGAAATTCTGGTGTGAGAACTAAGTAATATCCTTTACTTGGCGAAGCGATTTTTTGTTGTTTCTTCAGTCTATTCAATGCGGCAAGACCTGCATTCAGCTTGAGTTCAAGTTCATGACAAAATTCATCAATAGTAAATGAAAATCTACCCTCAGCCGTCAAGCTATCGATATAGTGCTCCGCTTTTGAAACCATCAGTAAAATCCTAACAATCCGGGTAATATTCTCATTATATTACGAAAAACGTAATATTGTGTGAATTTAACATGGAATTGTATTCCCGAAAAGGAGTAATTTTCATTAAAGATACTTAATAACCATCTCATAAACCAAGCATAGCGCAGTCAAATCCACGTGAAACGCGCCCAACGAGTCTGGTTTGACGGCATAAAGACTGTGTAATAAGTTACTGATATTATTTTGATTAGATTTTTATTTTAGTATCTTCTTGTTATCACGTATTAATTAAATATTTTTAGGGCCAGCATCTTTCTTTATTAATTCTTCTTTTACTTGTTCAATTGCCCCAAATATACTCTCCAAGTCCTGTTTAACTCTCTCGTTTAACATTGCTTCCCTATCTTTTTCTGACACGTCTCTTGCTAGATAATAGTAGCTTATTCTCATACTTTGTTGATCTGGCACACCGCGTTGCTCATATTCAATATCAAGGCCATGTAACAATTTCTTTGCTCTTTGTACTTCTCTATCTGCTCCATCACCTTGTTCAGGTGACCACATTCGACCTATTTTTAAAGGTTTATTGTCAACACATTCAACTCCATCATCATTACCAATGACCTCGTTTTTTGCACGTTTTCGTTTTTTTGTTGATTCTTCTTCTTTCAATTGTTTTTCTTCTAATTGCTCTTCACCCACTTCACTAAGCCCAGCACCAAAAAGGCTAAGAACAATGTTCACTTGAAAATTTTCTAATTTATCATGCAAGTTATTTATTTTTTTCAACAGAAGATCTATAGACTCTTCAGAAATATCTTCATCTATAAATGCTTGTTTTGCTTTTTGCAGTACATCTTGATACTTAATAACTAAGTTATCTAATTCTTCGCTAGCAAGGCTATTATCTCGTTCAACCATCAAATTAATAATTGATACTCCGACCACGATACGATCAAAAACACGCTTGATTTCTTCTGATTTATGACTATCTTTAAAAATTTCAAACCACTTGGTCTTCATCATAAACGAATCATTATAAATACCAATTGAGAAAAAATCTTTTGATGAAGCCCAATTTAAAATAATCTCAGGGTTAATTATTTGATTACTTTCTTTTAAAAAAGGAACTTTGCTAATTAATTGACTTTCCTTATAAAAAGCAAATGTTTGTTTATACAACCCTGTCCATTGCACTACCATTAATTTTTCTGCATCTACTATTTTCCCAATATTTGAAATAAATAGTTCAATCAAACCACCTTCATCAAGGTGTGCTTTTTTCGCTAATTTTTCAATAATTGTTAAGTGATCATCCAATCTTAATATACCAAAATGTTCTTGTTCGAATATAACCACATTAGAAAGAGATTTCACGATTGTTTCTTGACTTCCATAAGAAAAGAAGTCCAATGGGATATTTAACCAATTTCCAGCATTAACTGATTTAAAATCAGTTCCTGATTTTAGAGAAATACATGGCTGTGCTAATCTATATTCACGTGACTTAATTGGCTTGATTTCTACATCGACAATCCCCTGACCCTGTTTAACTGACCTTACACATTTTTCATGAACTTTTTCACTTACTTTGAATGATCCAATGTCATTATCTTGAATAGTACGACGGATAACATCAGGACCGGTTCTTTCAATTGTATTGAACTTAACCTCTTGGCTACGATAAGCTAATTTACATGCTTCTTTTATATTATTTGTTGCCCGCAATTGATAATTGCTATTTTCAACTGCATCAATAAATTTAAGCATTAATGGATTATTTGCTGTACAAATAAATATATCATTAGCAATACGTCTCCAATCTTTTGCAAAACTCTTAAGATGTTCTTCGGTTATTTTGTCATCTGCAAATTGACTTAAATGATCAACGTAAAGTACATGTGTATCATTCTCTTCAAATTCAATAACGTGATCATTTAATGAATTTTTCGGTGCAACATCATGATCTACGTAAACCCCACCATAATGATAAAGTATTCTATAACGTAACATATCACTCGAAGCGCCATAATTTGGATCAGGGCGATTAATTTCATAATCAATTAATGGATCATCTTGTCGGCAAATTCGTTCATCAGAGCGAATATTCCTCACTTCAAAATTTAAGTCCGGGATGCTTTCTTCTACAGAACCACTCTTTTGTCCTCTATAAGTACTTTCAAACAATTTATTATATTCTTGTTCTAATTCTCCCAAACTTTTACCAGAGGTTTTTTCATCCACCCATAACACAATTTTAAACTTCGGGTTTTTTAACATCCATGATATGACATTTTTAATGCTACTTTTTGGCATAAGGGAAGCACCGCCAGCCCATATTACATGAATAATTCGAGGAATTTTATGTTCACCCATGAGAGATATCTCTTAATAATTTTTTCTCGCATTATCTTAGTCTAAGTTAATGCTTAACACAAAGAAATAGTAAGAAATAAATCAACAAATACTATAAATCAATGTATTAAAATTATTTTGTCTATTTTGTAATGACACTGGTACTAATAGCAAATGCTATTTATTTTGAGGAACTTGCTATAAATGCTCTCTCATGAGATGATAGGGCACTATTCAAGTGGGTTAAGTGACAATAAACTTTATAAAAATACCAATTACGTAGGGGGGAAGTTATGCCATTACCAAAACATATTATTAGCTATTTAGCTGAATGTACCGATGGGTATGTTACGTTAGATAATTGTAGACTAACTGAAAGTAGTATTAGAGATGAAGTTATGCCTTTAATAGAAAATAATCATAGTATAGTAAGGTTAAGTATACGATTGAATAACTTGTCTGGCCAACCATTAAAAGCATTTAAAGGGCTGCCTCTAAGAATAGAATCTGTCAATTTGAGTCAAAATAATCTTGATGATGATGATGTTAGTACAATCCTAGATGTATTTGGAAATGTGGGTAGACTAGATTTAAGCAGTAATGGGTTTACAAATGCTGCAGTTGACAAATTTACTTCTAAAGCAAAGCAATCTGAAATGAAACTGATAGGTAACCCAATAGTTAATGATAAATCGTATAAATTATTAGTTGCACATCTTGAAAAAAACAAATCAAATAAAGACTCTAGTGTTTCTTCTGGAGAAAAACGTAAAGCTAGTAGTAGTATCAGCAATTTAGTTCAACATTCTCTTTTATCACCTGAATCTAAAGTTAATCAAACAGATGATGAGGCTACACTAACAATAAACCATAGTGCTCAAAAACTAAGACGTCTAATCGAAAAAACTGACCCAACATTATTAGATGATTTAAGTAAAAATTTTGACCCCATTATGGAAGCATTAAGGCAAGAAATTACAGGCTCTACTCCTCAAATAGTAAATTAGCAAATAAATCCAACTGACAATTCACCACATATTACGCATAAACTGTATGATTCATAGAGAACCTTTCAGTTTTCGCACCTGCATTTCCAGATAGTAACTGGCTTCTTGTATATGTTCTTTAGCAGCATCGTATAAGTTGAGTACCTTCTTCCCTGAGTGGTGTTTTTTTTGCATAATTCCCAACAACTTGTGAGGGTGTTAGACCCAGCCGTACACTTGGTCCACCCTATCAAAATCGGACGTACTATTCGTTATATGCAGCAAAATTTGGATCAGTGGATCTTAAAACGTAGGGTTGAGCAGTATTCATCAGATATTGAGATTAATATTTAATTATTACTTGGCTTTACGAATAGCACGCCAGAAAAATTCACTAAAAACCAAGCACTTTTGTTGATAAATTACCTCAAATCGAAGAGCAATAGGCATTTTTGGATAACGCTGTTCTAAAATAAGCTGAGAAGAAGGAGGATTTATGAATAAATCTATTCGATAGTCTTGATCTACAATTGATCTTATTTCCCAATAATTTTCTTCAATACAATCATAATCTGCAATTTTGTACCAAACTCCATATTCTTGCTCTTTTATAGTATTTGGTTTTTGTTTTGCGATTTCACGCATTAACTCTTGTGTTTCAGGTCGGAGTAGTGAAAGTACTTGCCTTGCTCTTTTCGTGTTTATTTTTTTACAATTCTTTTCGTTTATATATTCACTTAAATAATTTCCTAGCTTTTTTATAGATCGAGCAAATAGCGCAAAAATAAGTCCAGCAATTACAGGAGTTATAATTTTTCTATATTCTGGCAATCCAAAATAAGCAATTATGGCTATAGTAAGTGGAGAACCAAATAAAAGAAGCCTGTCTTTTCCAAATTCCTTAATAAAAGCACTTATTGTCCCATCCAAGGTACATCCTCCTTGTAAAATTCGATAACTAGATAAAAAAATTGACAAAATTTTGGCATCTACGAATACAAGCTATTTTAAAAACTCCCTTCCTTGTTTCTCTACGTACCTACAATACCCCACCTGTACACTCCAATTGCAACCTATATGCAACTACGAGCTATCTAACAACACCGAAACTTAAGCTAATCTATTTGATCTTGTTGGTGCCGGATATAGGAGTCGAACCTACGACCTTCACATTACGAATGTGCTGCTCTACCAACTGAGCTAATCCGGCGTTGATCTTAATTGGGCAGCGCAGTATAGCGTTGCTCTATTGAGCAACACAAGTAACCCCACACGACTTTAATTATTCATTACACCCTACCATTTAATACCCGTTCGGGATTATTTTACATTGAGCACAGGAATAAGGCATCAATATAACCTATTGATTTTGAAGATATTAAAAGATATGTTATTAATTATCGCGACAACCCAGGAGCATTTTTTGCAAACGCGTGTCTAATGCAATGATAACAAGGAACATGGGAGAGTCATTATGAGAAACTGTAATCTACGTAAATCATTCGGGTTTACTTTAATCGAGCTATTGATCGTGGTTGCGATCATCGGTGTACTAGCTGCACTCGCACTGCCGGCTTATCAAAACTATGTGAAAAGAGCAAAGTTCAGTGAGGTGGTTAATGCTGCCAGTGCAGTAACACCCGATTTAACCATTTGTATGTCAACACTAGAAGGGGAAGAAGGAGAAAATCTCGACTGTACTAGCGGCACAAACGGCATGCCCCCAGCAACGGGCGCTTTTGGTACCATAGAAAACTGTTCTGTCACCAACACAACCATCACTTGTACAGCAGATAATGGTTATTACAAAACAGATCAGGACCCGCTTACATTTGGCTTAATTGGATGTGAAACAGATGGTGGCCAAATTGTCTTTGGTTCATTTGGAACATGTAGTGCAGTGGGATTATGTCCTACAGCAACCTCTACTGATCCAGAATGTCCACCAGACGTAGAATAATTATAAACACAAAAGAATATAACTCTCCTATTGGAACGCTGTCTTAAGACAGCGTTCCAATTACGTTGCAATCGGAGAAGTTAATAATTACGCATTACTTCATCAGTAATGCAATTGGAGTAGCAACATGTCCATGGATAGTGCAGGCATTGTGTTATCGGGGGTTGCACGTAAATTAGTGAATGATGGTTTACTAAACGATGCGACCGCCAAACAAGCGATACTCGCTGCTGATGAGCAGCATATCCCTGTTCTGCAACACTTAGTTGAAAACAATCATATTAATTCCACCAATGCTGCCAACCATCTTGCCAATGAATTCGGATTGCCTTTATTTGATTTAAATCAATTTGATCTTGATAGTGTAGACTCGATGCCAGTTCAGGCAAAGTCTTGCATTAACGAACATTTCATTCCGATTTTGCAGCGTAGTAACCGGTTATACGTTGCCATTTCTGATCCAACTCGAACCAGCATATTTGATCGAATTAAATTTGAATCCAAATTAAATCCATTTCCAATTTTAGTGGAAGAACATAAATTAATTGTTAGACTAAACCAATTATCACAATCTTTCACCAGTGCCGCATTAGATAAAATAGATGATCTCGGCCCTACTCATTTAGAAACAACCCATGATGATGAGTTCAATCAAGATATTAGTAGTGTTGAGTCAGACGATGCACCGGTAGTGCAATTTATTAATAAAATAATACTCGATGCAATTAATAAAGGTGCTTCCGATATTCACTTCGAGCCATATGAAAAAAAATACCGCGTACGGTTTCGAATAGATGGGATCTTACGCGAAATTGCTACCCCAACTAACAAACTGGCACAACGATTTGCTGCACGGATTAAAGTAATGGCACGACTTGATCTATCCGAACGACGTATCCCACAAGATGGGCGGTTTAAATTAAAAATTTCGGCAAACCGTACGATTGATTTTCGAGTCAGCACTTGCCCTACTTTATTCGGTGAAAAAGTTGTATTACGGATATTAGATAGTTCCAATAGCATATTGGATATCGACAAACTTGGGATGACAGAATCACATAAACAATTACTATTAGATATAATTAAACATCCACAAGGTATGGTGTTAGTTACTGGCCCTACTGGTAGTGGTAAAACGGTTACCTTATATACTTGTTTAAATATATTAAATGTTACTGGAAAAAATATTTCAACTGTTGAAGATCCAGTTGAAATCAATTTACAAGGCATTAATCAAGTCCATGTGAATAATAAAACAGGATTAACATTTGCTGCAGCACTACGCTCTTTCTTACGACAAGATCCGGACATCGTCATGGTTGGTGAGATTCGTGATTTAGAAACAGCTGAAATTGCAATTAAAGCAGCACAGACTGGTCATATGGTATTTTCCACCTTGCATACCAATAGCGCTGCAGAAACACTCACACGACTAGCCAATATGGGTGTTCCTTCTTTTAATATCGCTACATCCGTATCCTTGATTGTGGCACAACGCTTAGCAAGACGCCTATGCGACCAATGTAAACAACCTGCTAATATTCCACAAAGCGCATTATTACAAGCTGGCTTTGATGAGGCTGATTTAGCAAATGTACAAATTTTTGAGCCAAATGGGTGTGAAAATTGCAATGGTGGCTATCGTGGACGCATTGGCATTTATGAAATGCTACCCATGAGCGAACGCATTGGGCATGCTATCATGGAAGGTGGTAATGCGTTGCAAATTGGTAAAATCGCTAGTGAAGAAAAAGTTAAAACATTACGTCAATCAGGCCTAGACATGGTATTAGCTGGTGTCACCAGTTTGGCAGAAGTAGAACGTGTCACTATAGATTAACTAATACGGGTATTATTATGGTACACAAACGCAAAAAAGAACAAAAAGAAGTTCGATTAAACACCTATATTTGGTCTGGTTTAAACAAACGTAGTGAAAAAGTATCAGGTGAAATCAATGCACCAAACATTGGGATTGCTAAAGCTGAATTACGCCGCCATCAAATTGTTATCAACAAAGTTCGCAAAAAACCAGCACCGTTATTTGCTCGAAATAAAAAAATTACATCGGTACACATCGCAACATTTACTCGGCAATTAGCAGTGATGGTAAAAGCTGGGATCCCAATCGTCACTGCATTAGATATTCTAGGACGTGGTCACACAAATCAAAGTATGCGCACAATGTTGCTATCAATTAAAGCAGATATTGAAACAGGATTAACCGTAGCACAAGCATTACGTAAACAACCAAAATTTTTCAACGACTTATACTGCAATTTGGTAGACAGCGGTGAAGTTTCTGGGCATTTAGAAGTGATGTTAGATCGACTAGCTACCTACCGCGAAAAAGCCGAATCAATGCGACGCAAAGTAAAAAAAGCGATCATGTACCCAATCGCGATTATTATCGTCGCGATTATTGTCACTACTATTTTATTGGTATTCGTCGTACCACAATTCGATGCATTATTTAAAGATTTCGGAGCACAGTTACCTGCATTAACCCGATTAGTGGTTCACTTATCTAATATTATTCAAGAATATTGGTGGGTTGTAACGCTTGTTTTCGGTGCGGGTGGTTGGCTATTTGTCAGCACACTACACCGATCACCACGGTTCAGGGCATGGGTCGACAAACGTAGTTTACGCATACCCATTATTGGACAAATTTTAGAAAAATCATCAATTGCACGTTTTGCTAGAACCTTGGCCATTACTACCGCAGCAGGTATGCCATTGGTAGAAGCACTTGATTCAGCCGCTGGTGCAACTAATAATCATGTTTTTCGCTCCGCACTGGATAAAGTACGCAAAGATGTGGCAACTGGCCAACAATTAGCATGGTCACTTAGAATGACCAAACTCTACCCAAACATGGTGATTGAAATGGTGAACATTGGTGAAGAATCAGGACAACTAGAAGAAATGCTAAGCAAAGTTGCTGATTTCTTCGAAGAAGAAGTGGACACCCTGGTTGAATCACTAAGCAGTCTATTAGAGCCTGCCATCATGGTCATTCTAGGGGTTTTAGTCGGTGGTTTAGTCGTAGCAATGTATTTGCCTATCTTTGAACTCGGTTCTGTGATCAAATAATCATCCTTATTAAGTTGTTAATGGTTTGCAAGCAATCGGAGCCTAGAAATGCTATATTGAACCAATATGGATATACATGTCTTTTCTTTAATTGCTACACACTATCCAATCATGACAATGATCGTAGTTGGGCTCATTGGATTATGTATTGGTAGTTTTTTAAATGTTGTGATCTACCGCCTACCAAGAATGCTATTACATGACTGGTATCAACAAGCAAGTGCCTTAGTACGTGCTTGCCCAACTGCCCCTAACTTACATGATCCAACACTGCACTTTCATAATATTATTACCAATGAAGATAATGAAAACGCTGTAAAAAACGACCCGGCATTTAGTTTGGTATTGCCGCGTTCACACTGTCCACGCTGCCAACACAAGTTACCATGGTGGTGTAATATTCCTCTATTAAGTTTTTTACTACTACGCAGACGTTGTTATTTTTGCCATCATCCAATCTCTTGGCGTTATCCGACTATCGAAGTGTTAGCCAGTTTGCTAGCAATAATCGTGTTATGGCAATTAGGCTTTACTTGGAATGGCATAGCTGGAGTAATATTTACTTGGTTTTTATTAACAATGACAGTTATTGATCTTGACCATCAACTGTTACCAGATAACTTAACATTATCATTAATCTGGCTTGGCTTATTTTGTAACCTATTTTCAGTATTTACTACATTAGACAATGCAGTGATCGGTGCCATTGTTGGCTACCTTAGTTTATGGACAATTGCCCAGGTATTTTATCGCATCACCGGCCGTGAAGGCATGGGATATGGCGACTTTAAGTTAGTCAGTGCATTTGGGGCCTGGTTTGGCTGGCCAATGTTATTGATGATTATTTTAATCGCATCACTTGTCGGTTCCATTGTTGGGATTAGTATTCATATCTTACGTAGGCATCAACGCAGTATGCCATTACCATTCGGTCCCTATTTAGCGTTAGCTGCTTGGATCAGCTTATGTTGGGGGGATTGGTTAGTACAATGGTATTTAAAACTTGCATTGTAATTACTTTGAAGTAAGCATCTAATTAAATGTGGTATTGACAACTATGTTAACTGTTGGATTAACCGGTGGTATTGCCAGTGGTAAAACTACCGCTGCTAATTGCTTCGCAAAACACAATGTTCCAATTATTGACACCGATCAAATTGCACATCAATTAGTTTTACCTAAACAACCTGCACTACAGGCTATCATTAAACACTTTGGTGATCATATTCTTGATAAGCAGGGAAAACTTAAGCGAGACAAATTGCGCGATATAATCTTTACTAACCATGATGAGAAACAATGGTTAGAACAATTATTACATCCGTTGATTCGCCAAGCTGTGACTGAGGATATTAATACGCTAACCCAGCAAACAAATCCACCACCTTATTGTATTGTTGTGATCCCATTATTAGTAGAAACCAATGTTTATGATTGGTTAGATCATGTATTAGTGATTGATATAGATGAAACCATCCAGCTACAACGGTTACAAAATCGCGATAATCTCAATTTATCCCAATGCAAAGCCATACTCACTAGCCAAACATCACGCCAAGCGCGACTTGATGTTGCAGATGTGGTTATCAGCAATAACACCACCTTAGCTGATCTGGCTACACTTGTTGATAAACAACACCAACAATTTCTTAAGTTAGCTGGATATCAATAAAACTAACGCCATGTTCGACTTTATCTAAGAAGCCAAATGGGTTTGTTTTCAAAAACAACTTAATAGAACCTCTGCGCGTTGAGGCGTTATCCCAGAAGCCGTGGAACGGCTGTCTGGGATCTGAATAATCCAAATAGTTACACTATTACATAGAAAGTCGAAGATCACGTAACTATGCTATGCTTAGCAGTATTATATTGACATCACTGTCAATACAGTCCATTAGCAATATCACCCGGAGCTTGGCTATGGAAAATGACAACCTCATTTACGAGCAGCCTCTTAATGAGTTAATACGCATTTGTTTGCGCTTAGAATACTTATTTAACAAGATCAAATATCATCTAGCCGGGCAAACTAATTGGGATAGTCATAATATCATCGATTCTATATTAAACATTACTGAATTACTTGATCGCCCTGATTACAAATCAAAATTCACCCATGAAATACAACGCCATCGTACTAAGCTCACCCAACTACAACATAATCCTCAGGTTAATCCGCAACAATTAGAATACATTTCAACTCAATTACGCATCATTTATGATTACTTGCACAATCACAATGGTAAATTAGCTAATCAATTACGTCATAATGAATTCCTACACAGCATACATCAACAATTACGCAGTCCTGTTGGTATCTGTCATTTTGACGCACCGTATTATCACTTTTGGTTACATCAACCTTTTGCCAAACGTCAACATGATATAGATACTTGGTTAAATGAATTAATCACCATTCAACAAATGACACATTTATTACTGTATTTAACCCGTGAAAATGCTAAAAAAACTGTACGAACAGCACAAACTGGATTTTATCAAGAAACATTTAGCCAAGATAATACTTTTCAATTAATTCGAATCAGTATACCCAAACACATATCGGTATACCCAGACTTAAGCGTTGGTCGTCACCGCTTAGCACTACGTTTCATGCAACATAATTCACAAGGACGTGCCTTACAAACCACCGATGATATCGTATTTGAATTAGCCTGCTGCAACAGTTTCACTAACCAAAGCACGAATGATTACATCGTTCGCAGCAGGAAATTTATACCGATATAACATCGTTGGTGATATCCAACGTACTGTTTGTCCTTCACACCCACTGGCCACTCCTGAAAATGCATGTACTTGCCATACCGTTAAGCGGACACAACGAGTGGGATACATCTGTTCGACACACAACCATGGCACTGCTGTAATCACTTGGATGCCAACTTCTTCTGCCAATTCACGTTGTAATGCCATTTGTGTTGTTTCACCTGGTTCTACTTTTCCACCAGGGAATTCCCACAAACCGGGAAACGGTACGTGTGGTGGGCGTAATGCGATCAAGACCGTATTATCATGTGGGTGGAACACAATACCGGTTGCAACGGGCACTATTGCCAACGAATTAGAAACAGCCACATTCATTGTTAACCAACACGTCCATGACACTGTTTATATTTACGCCCTGAGCCACATGGGCACGGCGCATTGCGTCCCACTTTAGGAGCATTATAGACAAATGGATCCTGATGAACCACCGTGGTATTTTCCACAACCGGTTCAGGATCAGTTTGTGGCTGTAGCAAATTTAATGCATTAGCATGATGGGGTTGTGCTTGCTTAGTAGATAACTGCGAACGACGCTGTGCTTCCATTGTATCGGCGGTATCAGCAGCTTGAATATCGACGCGTGCCAACATTGACACAACATCATGCTCTACAGTCCCTAACATGTTTTGAAATAAAACAAATGCTTCACGTTTATATTCTTGAGTTGGATTTTTTTGTGCATAACCACGCAAATGAATACCTTGACGTAAATAATCCATTGCCGCTAAATGTTCACGCCAATGTAGATCGAGACTTTGCAACATCACAGATTTTTCAATTTGGCGTAACGCAGCTGGTTCTACATTGGAAAATTTAGCCTGTTGCTGTTGGTTAAACTGTTCTTTAATACGTGTATGAATATCATCTTGGGTTAATTTATTATCTTGTTGTAACCACGCTACTAATGGCAGATCTAAAGCAAATTCACTGCGTAATATTGTTTGCAAGCCATCCACATCCCACTGTTCTTCAAAGCTTTGTGGTGGCAGATAACGATTAATTAATTCATCTAATACTTGTTGTTGGCTAGCATGCAAATCATCAGATATATCATCAGTTGCCATTAACTCATTACGTCGTGTATAGATCCGCTTGCGTTGTTCATTGGCAACATCATCAAATTCGAGTAATTGTTTGCGAATATCAAAGTTATGCCCTTCAACTTTGCGTTGCGCATTGGCAATTGCACGAGTAATAAATGGATGTTCTATTGATTCACCATCGCGCAACCCCAATCGTTTCATGATTTGACTAACGCGTTCTGAGGCAAATATCCGCATTAAATTATCTTCTAATGATAAATAAAATCGACTTAAACCCGGATCACCTTGTCGCCCCGCACGTCCACGTAATTGATTATCAATGCGGCGTGATTCATGACGTTCTGTTCCTAATACATACAACCCTCCTGCATCGACAACTTGCTGATGATGTTGCTGCCATGCATGACGACATTGTTCAATTTGCTCTGGAGTTGCTGATTCACCAAGTGCTGCTATTTCAGCATCTAAATTACCACCTAAGACAATATCCGTGCCACGCCCTGCCATATTGGTGGCAATCGTCACTGCACCTGGCTTACCTGCCTGCGCAATAATATGTGCTTCTTTTTCGTGATATTTCGCATTCAATACTTGATGTTTAATGTTGGC
This sequence comes from Gammaproteobacteria bacterium, assembly GCA_965116795.1. Lineage (GTDB taxonomy): Bacteria > Pseudomonadota > Gammaproteobacteria > JAJFKG01 > JAJFKG01 > JAJNDI01. Next base: position 1,568,491 of record OZ220716.1, on the reverse strand, counting down.
TTTATTGAGTAAATTAGATAAATATTCTGATGTTTCAATCGATGCTGTACCGACCAATATTGGTTGTTGTTTGGCAATAGTATGTTTAATGTCATCGATAATTGCGCTAAATTTTTCTTGTTGAGTTAAATAAATTTGATCTGAACAATCGTTACGGATCATTGGCTTATTGGTTGGAATCACCACCACTTCTAATCCATAAATATGCTGAAACTCATATGCTTCGGTATCAGCTGTACCAGTCATCCCGGATAGTTTTTCATATAATCTAAAGTAATTTTGAAACGTAATTGATGCCAGTGTTTGATTTTCCTGTTGAATCACCACCCCTTCTTTTGCTTCAACTGCCTGGTGCAACCCTTCAGACCAACGTCGTCCTGGCATAGTGCGTCCGGTATGTTCATCAACGATAACCACTTCATTATTCGCTACAATGTAATCAACATCACATTGATATAAGTGATGCGCACGCAATGCGGCATTTAAATGATGTAGCATCAAAATATTTTTGGCATCATACAAGCTATCAGAAGCACCAATCGCTCCTTCAGCTATTAATAATTTTTCAATATGTTCATGACCAGCTTCAGTTAAATACGCCTGACGTTGTTTTTCATCTAAGGTAAAATCACCTTCGTCATTTTCTTCAATTTGTTTTTTTAATTTAGGTGCGATCCGATTCAGCAACTGGTAATACTCAGAACTCTCTTCTGCTGGGCCTGAAATAATAAGTGGCGTACGTGCTTCGTCGATCAAGATGGAATCTACTTCATCGATGATCGCAAACTGTAATTCACGCTGTACTTTTTCGGCTAAACTAAATGCCATATTATCGCGTAAATAATCAAAACCAAATTCGTTATTTGTGCCATATACAATGTCAGCAGCATATGCAGTTTGTTTTTCTTCAAATGTCATTCCAGGTATCACAACGCCGACACTTATCCCTAAAAAATCAAATATTGGGCGCATCCAATCGGCGTCACGTTTAGCCAAGTAATCGTTAATCGTAACAATGTGTACCCCTTTGCCAGTTAACGCATTCAAATACGCGGGCAATGTTGACATTAAGGTTTTACCTTCACCAGTACGCATTTCTGCAATTTTTCCGGTATGCAATGTCATACCACCGATCAATTGCACATCAAAATGGCGTAAGCCCAATGTACGTTTTGCCACTTCACGCACTACAGCAAATGCTTGTGGCAAAATAGCGGTTAATTGTTCCGCCTCAGATTGGGTGGTCTGTGTTAAGATTTGCTTAAATTCAGTGGTTTTTGCACGTAATGCGTCGTTATCTAATTCACCAACGGTCGACTCCAATGCATTGATCTCGGCGACAATACGTTGAAAATTGCGCAATAATCTCTCATTACGACTACCAAATAATTTTTTTGTCAGCGTGGCCAGCATATCACTTACCTTAATCTATGTGAAATGGGGCTGATTGTACGCGATTTATGTAATCGACGCTATGCATAGCATCCATCAGTTGGCAATCGATAGCTTCCTTCGTACAATGTCATTTTCAACGATACAAAGCAGTTATTCAATGCACCTCACAACAACACCGCCGTTAGTGCAATCACTGTGGCAACAATGCTGGCAATTGGCAAAACCGTTTTGGTTATCGCGACAAAATCGCCGTGCTTGGTTACTAAGTACAATATTGCTGTTATGCATTATTGCTTACTCAATGGCATCTGTATGGTTGACCGACTGGCAAAAAGCATTATTTGATATCTTACAACAAGGACAATTTACCTTGTTAAAACAGCATTGCGTATGGTTAATTGGTATCATTGCCTTGTTATGCATTAGTCACGGCTATGCACAATATGTAACAAGTTTAATTGGTTTGCAATGGCGACGCTGGTTAACCCATCATTATTTACGTCAGTGGATAACGCATTTACACACGCCAAATGCACCGACTATTAACGCAGATAATCCCGATCAACGCTTAAGTCAGGACATACATGAATTCCCTGAGCGGACAATGTTATTATTACATGGATTATTATCGTCGCTATTTTTATTAGGATCATTTAGTTGGCTATTGTGGCACTTGTCCGGAACAACACCCATTGTAATATCTACGACTATTCACGTATATATTCCGGGTTATTTATTTTGGGCAGCGCTACTGTGGGCAGTATTTTGTTCATGGTTTACTGTAAAAATTGCTAATCCATTAGTTGACTTAGATTACCAACAACAACGTTACAATGCTGATTATCGACGTACATTATTGCTCACCCACAAACAAGCGTCTCAAGATGAATTACAATCAGACAAGCGACAAGCTCAACACAAATTACGTTATTTATTTAAATCAGTCGTACGTAACTATCATCATGCTATGTATGTTCGCAGACGCTATACCTTTTTTAACACCTTTTTTTTAAGTGGTACTATGTTAGTGGGTACACTAATTGGCTTGCCGTTGTTTATTCAACATACCGTACAAATCGGTGGCTTAATGCAAATTGGTTTAGCCTTCAGTCAAGTGAGTATGGCATTGAGCTTTATTGTGATCCGTTATACCGACATTGCACAGTGGCAAGCCGTGGTCAAACGATTATACGAATTTACTCATCGTCTATAGGCAAAAAAAACCATAAGATGACAAATGGGAAATTCACGATATAATTAACTTAATCAATAACCGTCAGCCAACAGGAGTGAACTGACATGACCATGGCCATACAAAATCTCGCCTATACCATCGGGACTTTATTACGCGATACCCGACAAACCCTAGACAAACGACTCAAAGCCTATAATTTAACTCGCTATGAATGGCTAATTATCGCATTACTCCACTATCACCAAGGGATGGTAACGCAAACAGCCGTGCGTGATTACATTGGCATTGATGATAGTTACCTAACCAAAGTGTTAGATAAGTTAGCAGAGAAAAAAATTATTATTAAAACAGTAAGTGATAAAGACCGCCGCGCACGGGTTATTAAAGTACATCCAGCAAATAGCGATCTGGTTCAAGGCGTTTACACCCAATTACAATCCTTTAATGATCAAATGTTATCAGCAATTTCTCCAGAAGAACGTTATCGTTTATTTCAAATGTTGGAAAAAATTCACGACAAATTACGCAAACATGATTGAATATACTCAAAGCATTTTGAATTTAGGCGATGTGACAAGCTTTCGAATCACAGTCATGTATTGAAAGACATGACTTTTGTGAGAAGGTGAAGCCAACAAAGTCCTAAATTTAAAACGCTTTGCATATAGCTATCATAACCCTTATTGCCCTGTGGATAACTTGATTTTGCTGGTTAGATCGGTTAAAATAGCATCCGATTTTTACTAATCAATATGTTAAAACAGGTAGTTCATTATGTTTATGTTTGCTTCATCAAGTTCCAATTCTAATAGTCAGCCACAACAGCAAGAAGATGATTTTATTTTAGTAGAAAATGTACAACCGCGTACTACTCAAGAAGAAATAAAGTTAGCCATTGAGATGAAAGATAGCCATTTTTGTAGAAGTTGTTTAGCACAGTTGCTTGGTTCAACAGAAAAAGGCGATTTTTTTGCGCTAGACGAAACCCTACAAGCTCAGTTTATAGCATTGCTTAATGTCGGAGATGATTTTTCAGAATTTGCAATCAACTTTATTTGTGATCACATTGAACAAGATACATTAATGAAAAACTTCTTAACTTTATTGGAAAAAGCAAGCAGACCACTGATTGATATGTTATTACAAACAGAAACCAAGTATGCAGAACACACAAAGAATATGATAGATACGGCTACTTATGGCTATGGCACTTCGAGTGGCGTAAATAGTTTAGTAGGTTCTGTTACAACACATGTTGGAAAAAGTATTAGTGCTACCGGATTATGGGATATCACAAAGGCTGAACATTACAAAAAAAATGTTGCAACAATAATAAATGCCGCAGCAAATGCAAACAGTATAGTTGTATCGTCATATTTAGTATCAAGAAGTGCGAGTCTTATAGAAGCACATCGGTGGTTATTGCACACTCCTGAGTATAGAACCAATTTAAGTACTATTTTTGAAAAAGTGAAAAGTGCAAAAAAAACCGAGTCTTTATTAAAATCATCAGTTGATGAATTAGAGGAAAAACTATCAACTCTTGTTGAAATAGCAAAAAAATATTCATTAGAGTTTACTAAAATGGAAGAAGAGCCCCCAGAAGCTAATCATAGTCCTCGATAGCCTCACTAATAAGCAAAGTACAATGGGACGACGGGACTGTGTTAATTATGTTAAAGTTAATCAACATTAATGCTAGCAGCCTAACATGAGTCATCTTGATCATAACAGTCATTATCAATCACTCAATGAAATTATTAGCGGCACTAATAGTTCGTTGCATGAATTGCATAAACAAGCAGCCAATCTACAACAGTTACAGCAACAGGTTAGTCAACTATTACCAAAACAGATTGCATCACACTGTCGAGTGACAAAATGGCAACAAGGCAAACTCACTATTGGTATCGATAACGCTGCATATATTACTCAATTGCGCTACACTAGCAACGCGCTACGTGATGCATTACGCAGCTTGCCTGCTTTTGCCAATTTAAGCCATATTGAATTTAAGGTGATCCCAACCTTATTTGACTCAACAACAACGACTGCTCCAACAGTTTCAATCCCCAATAAACGCACTTTATCTTGTAAAAGTACACAATTATTAAAAACCGTTGCACAACAATTGAAAAATAATCCAAACACTGCACCATTACATGCTGCATTAACTAAATTAGTCGAAAAGTAACGATTAATCCATCTTACACAATCGTTGAGTTAATCCAGTGAGGCGATCACCTGCTTGATGGTTAGCAATTGCCTTAGCCAATGCTTTTGGATCACCCACAATGATCACTAACCGTTTGCCGCGTGTGACACCGGTATAGACTAAGTTACGCTGTAATAATGTGTAATGTTGCATTGCCAGTGGAATAACAACAATTGGGTATTCTGAACCTTGACTTTTATGAATCGTCGTTGCATACGCTAAATTAATTTCATCACATTGATTCCAGTCGTAAGTCACAGGACGGCCATCATAATTAACAGTAATAGTTTCGTCGTCTAAATCCATACGAGTGATCCGACCAATGTCACCGTTATACACTTCTTTATCATAATTATTCACTGTTTGTATAACTTTATCCCCCACGGCAAACGTGGTGCCATAACGTTTAATACGGGGTTGTGCATTAGGATTTAATGCATTTTGTAACACCACATTCAATGTCTGCGCACCTAACCCAGCACGATTCATCGGGGTTAGTACTTGAATATCATTAATCGGGTCACAATCAAAACGCGCTGGGATCCGCTGACAAACTAACTGCAATAACTTGTCATGAATCGCTTCTGGGGTTTTAGCAGTAATTAAATAAAAATCACTCAGTTTATCGGCATCGTGATCAACCTGTGGGATCTGTCCCTGATTAATCCGATGCGCATTAGTAATAATCTGCGAATGGCTAGCTTGCCTAAAAATTTCGTGTAAGCGTGCTGTTATCACGACAGTCGATTTAATCAAATCCGCTAATACTGCCCCTGGCCCAACTGATGGTAATTGATCAACATCACCAACAATTAATAAACCGGCGTGTTGTGGAATGGCACGTAACAATTGATGCATCAGTATGATATCTACCATCGATGCTTCATCTAATACAAATAAATCACCAATTAATGGCTCGTTTTCATTACGCTTAAACCCAAATACACTCGGATCAAATTCCAATAAACGATGAATGGTTTTGGCGGTTATATTCGTGGTTTCTGTTAATCGCTTTGCTGCACGTCCAGTCGGCGCACACAATACAACCTGTAACTGTTTAGTGCGTACAATGCGCAAAATACTATTGACCACCGTAGTTTTACCAACGCCTGGGCCACCAGTGATAATCGCAACTTTACTAGTTAATACAGTGCGAATTGCTGCTTGTTGACTCTCTGATAACTGCAAATGGGTATTTGCAGCTGCCGCTGCGATTGCTTTTTCTGCTTGTAATCCTGCCCATGGAATCTTGCCATACAACAAACGCAAAATATGGCTGGCAACACCCTTTTCTGCGTGAAAAAATGGCGCCAAGTAAATGCACGGTTGATCGTCAATCGTATCAGCAATCACGGTTTCAGCATCCAGTTCATCATTCAATCCTTGGATAATAATGTCTTCTGGTATGGCTAACAATTCAGCAGTCGCATTGATTAAATCAGTCTGCTTAACGGTATGCTTCCCGCAAAAGTGCGTGCATAGTGTTTTTTGATGGTTTAGCCTGAAGTTGCTAACAGTATCAAGAGGACATTTTAATGGGAACAAGGAAATCAAAAACGCACAGCACAACTTTACGTAGTAAAAAACAGATTGCAAATTCGTCATCATTCGATCAATTGCAACAACAGTTTGAACAATGGCGGGCTAACAAATCTAGCAATGCGCCTGTGCCACTAGCGTTACGCCAAGCAACTGTTCGCGCCTTTAATAACGGCATACCATTCTCAAAACTGAAGTCATTAAGAATAAATCATTCTCAACTAAAACGCTGGCGTGAGCAAAAAGCCGTATCAAGTAAAACAACACCACACTTTGTCACCGTCAAACCAATTAAGAACAAAGCACCTCAAACCAACATCGCAATACAAACGGCCGCGTGTGAGTTGACTATCCATTACCCACATGGTCTGCATGTGGCTATTCGTCTAGCGGATGTCACATCAACAGCCCAACTATTGAAAACACTGTGCTGAGGATAAACGGATGTTGCAAATAACGCCTCAACACCGCATTTTATTAGCCAAAGAACCGGTGGACTTCAGAGCCGGTATCGAAGGTTTGTGTCGAGTCTGCCAAGCTAACATGTACAATGACCCCTTTAATGGCACGGTATTTGTCTTTACCAATCGTCGTCGTAACGCCATCAAACTGCTGACCTACGATGGCCAAGGTTTCTGGCTATGTCATAAACGACTGTCCAGAGGACGACTTCAGTGGTGGCCACAAGATAATTGCACGACGATTGAATTAACTGCCAGCACACTGAATATCTTACTGTATAACGGCAATCCCATTACCGCTAATTGTCAACAAAACTGGAAGTCTCTACCTGCCAAAGCGGCTTAGGCCGCTTTGGCTAATGCCTTGGTGTTGAGTGTGTCCTTATAATGCCAAGGTAACCAATCGTTAGCACGCTGTTGTAACTCATCTTTATGCAACAATAAACTTTGTAAATAATCCACTGGGTCAACACCAGCATATTGCGCCGTGAATAATACACTCATCAACATGTCGCCAACCATAGCACCATAAGTGGTACGATATTGTTGTGAATTCTTACGATACATCACGGGTGCAATCTTAATTAAACGCTCAGAATCATTGTTATCTAGCACTGCACCAAGAACAGATAAAAATAACGTTAACTCTCGAAAATGGTTGCGCATATAATTGATGGCTTTGCCAGCACTACTGTTAGGCTCCGCCCAGCGTTTTCGAACACATTGTTCTAAAAATCGCCGTAGCTGTTTCATTATCGGTTTCGAATGACGACGATGATAATGCAGGCGTTGCTCTGGTGTATAGCCATGTGTTTTACAATGACGCTCGTGTCGATACACTTGCCCAATCCAGTTTAGTACTGGCTGACATACCTTCGGATAAACGTCTTTGCACTCGAAAAAATAGCGTCTGGCATGGGTTAAACAATAGCTAACTTGCGTCTGTTCGGCAATCGACTCGTCTTTGATGCGGTTTCGACTCAGCGCATCAGACATTAAAATAACAGACCCTAACTCAGTATCACGTTTGCGCAATAACGCTGTGATATTCTCACCACCATGTGAGCGACCTGTAAAGACTAATACCACTTCGTTATCACCGATTTTTGATAGTGCCGCTGTTGTAAATATGCCACGACGTGCTTTTTCTTCTAGCGCCTGGTTTTCTAACACGAGGCTTTGGACCTTCGCTGTGGTGTCATCGTATTGGACCAACTCGCCGTTGGCCGCAGTACGTTGCAATGCTTGATAAACAGGAAGTACGTGATTAAACACCGTCTCCATGCACGCAAATTGATTCGATGTCGGTAATGGAATGCCTTGCGCTTCGTGATACTTCGCTATCCGATAAAATGGCAAACCAAATACATAGTGATTCACCGCCAATACCGCTTTGAAACTATCGCTATAGACATCTTTGCCGCTTTCTTTTGGTAACGGCACTGTAAATAACGTTAAACACAATCCGCAACGATAGACCTCTCTGTCATAACGTACAACCCGCGCCATTGGTTGGCCTAACAAACGGATCACTTTTGATGGTTTATTCCATAAATATAAACGGCCTTTACAATCAACATGTAAGCAATGTGCACCTGGGTAGTAACGTTCATCGCTCACTTTGTGAACTTCTGCTGCAACATAATCATCTGCGCTATAGCGTCCATGCCCTTTGTTTGATTGCTCAGATACATCATCTTCCTTAACGTTGTCAGTGTCTTTTGGCACTTTGTCAGAAGAACTTGCCGACGTTGATGTACCTTTTACCCCTGTTTTTCGCTGCAGATCCCAAATATTCTCTTCAATCGACGGATACTGAGTTTGGCTTCGGTTAATTGACCTTGCAACCAAAATACCATGCGTAGTGCACTGCTGCATAGCTTGCGATCGGTGTCTGATAGATTACCTGTTTCAAGTCGTGACAGTAATGACTCTGCTTCTGCATGGCTTAAATCAATCGTTTCCGGTTTCTTCACAACATAATCCTTGTTTCATCCATTGGTCAGTCAGAAATAACCTGACCTGGAAACAAGTCTGATCCCATTATTTTCAAATTGCAAGTCGGAAAAAAGCACAATGGCAAAATCAAAAAAATAAATTGCCCCTACACAGAATAATTGACAGATTGATGGCTGTCACGCAACGGTACTGGAAGCATACAATGAAAACAACAACACCTCGATGTTATTCTTCTTACAACATCGGTTAGACGCATTGCGTGAAGCCGTCAATGGTGAGGCAGGGATCATCCTGGCACACCATACCCGCAAGATGCAAAAAAAACAGTTAGCAGAAGATCCCTTCCAAGCCTTATCCGGTGCCAGCAGTTTACGCAGTTATTACACCACGGGGGTGATGTTGTTTCGAGAAGATGAGCGACAATCACGGCGGCAATTATTGTTTGAGTTGCGCAACGGCTCAAGAGTTGAGGGCAAATGTATCGATAAAGTCAACGGGCAATGGCGCGAGTTAGAGGCTAATAGCAAACGACTTATCAAAGATAAATACAGCGCCAAATTAGATGCCGAACGCAGGCGTAAGCAAGAGGCGATTTTGCAAATCATTCATGAACAAGCCCGTCTAGGGCGGGTATACACCATGAACCAATTCTGTCAGGCCTTTGAAAATAGCGCAGGGTTGGGTGGCACCGATACCATTCGCGGAAGATTAGATGTATTGGCAACCAAAGGTCATGTCAAGTTTTTTAAAAATGCCAATGACTATGGCCTGCCTAATCCAGCACGGACTAAGTATGGCTTCTTGTGTGTGGAAGAGATGCATATGGGTAAGGGTAAAGAAAAAGTTAACCCAAAGACAGGAGAAATTACCGCAACATTACAACGGGTTTATCCCACCCATTACAAATGCAAACAAACCGCGGCAGTGTTACCGGTTGAAGATCAAACTGTATGGATTTACGACGATGAGGAGAACATATCATGAAATCGTATTCAATGAAGGAAAGGCAATCGATAGAGCGACCCGTATTATTTTGTTTGGACTTAGGTACCCATACCGGTTGGGCGGTGGCTAATCAAAACGGGCATGTGGTTAGCGGTGTGATGTCATTTCAACCGCGACGTTTTGACGGGGGCGGAATGCGATACTTACGCTTCGGGCAGTGGTTAGATGAAGTGCGCAGTGTGATGGGCTCTATTGATACGGTGTATTTCGAGGAAGTCAGACGCCACTTAGGTGTGGATGCAGCGCATGTGTACGGTGGGTTTCTTGGCTCACTCACATCGTGGTGTGAGCGTCATGGAATTCCGTACCAAGGTGTCGCCGTTGGCACCATCAAGAAATTCATTACTGGCAAAGGTAACGCTAACAAAGCCGCTGTCATCGATGCGGTACAGGCGTTAGGTTACAATCCTGAAGATGATAACGAAAGTGATGCCATCGCGTTACTTCATTACGCCTGTGCACAATTCGGGTTTGGTACAAAGGTTTAATAAACAATGGCACGTTATCACAAATGGACGCAGGAGATGGTGGCGAAACAATTGGAGCAAGCTGTGATTACCATGCACAGATTACCACCGGTTAACATAAAAGGGTATGTCAATGCGTGGCCTGAAATCGTGCGCTCGCCCTATGAAGTCGCTTGCACCGAACCTAATCCAATACGTTTGCCACCCACCCCTGAAATGATTGCCAAAATGGAGCAGGCATTCAGTTGGATGAAGTGGTTAACCGTTGATGAGCGCAAATTGGTGTGGCGTCGTGCTGAACGCGTCTGCTGGAAAAGGATAACGCGCGAACTCGGCTACAACAGAATGACCGGTTTGCGGAAGTGGCAGTGGGCGTTGCGGAAGGTTGCCGCACGGTTGAATGTTCAAGCAGTAAGAAAGACACAACAACTTGGCTTTAAGTTAAACTAACCTTTCTTTTGAATATCGTCTGTATTGTAAAAACAGTTCATATCAGTTGTGTCGCTACCTCGTGAAAGATTTTGTTCATCCATGCCCAAAATCGAACTCGCTGACGCGACAGCCAAGTGGCCACGGCCGTCCTCGTCACCGATTCCTGCGTGTACTGACGCACACTGCGGTTCGGCTCTCAACTGACTCGACGCCGAGGATAGCTTGGCATCACTTACTTCGCTTGCCTGCGAGCGTTGGCTTTCCGGCAACTCCGTTCGTGATGACAAGCCTCGCCTTCCGTGGACTACGCGCCTTGGACTAACGTCCTCCTTGGCGCGCAGCGGTTGTAATTTGTGTTGAAAGTGGTAGTATTTTAGAGCTTGACATAAATAAGCAAGTACACTTTTATTTGCTGGGTTATATAGCATCTGATAATATGTAGCTGAAAATGATAATTAATCATTAAATCAAAATATACTAGACCTCTAAATCAATTTTCAAACAAAAAAGTGTCTTTTTTGCCTCGAGCTTACAGAAAATAAATGCATCAACTATTTTTTCATTTAGCTAAAAACAACTATAAGTATTCAGAAATATGAGATTAACTAGGGCATTTCCAAGAGGAGTAGAATACAAATGGCAAGAAAGCAAAAGAAGCAAAAAAATCGAGCAGCCAAGCAAACACATGAAATTGATAATCATTGGTATGACGATGATGAAATAATAGCGTTGCTAAATTACTATATCGGCGAACATCCTAGTATGGCTTATTTGGATCCGATGTTAGGAACAGATTGGGGAGGTAGCAATAATACATTAAGAGAAAATCTTCACGCTTATCATATTGAACGTACAAAAAGCCAAGAAAGAGGCGACCCTATCAAACAAAGAGTAATTATTCCTGTTAATTTGGGAGGCAGACATTGGGTCTTAGTCTATGCTATTTACCCTGATAACCTACGAGAATCACCGCAAGTTTATTATTTTGACTCATTAGCAAATGCATTACCCAAGATTTTACAAAGGGCTCTATTGAGTGATGGCGTCTTTCCTAACTGTGAAATAGTCGAATTCAAAGTGCACTTGCAACACAACGATGTTGATTGTGGTCCATGGATCGTTGAAACAGCCCGCACGATTGCTCATACTGGTGCAATACTAGAGCCAGGCTATGACATAATTAACTCACGAATTGAGCATGCTGCTATACTAGATAAAATAATTGTCGACCAGCAACGTAGAGAAACTAAATCTCTAAAAGGTAAAAAAGCAGAAAAAAATAGTAAATCACATATAAATAAAAAGCCAGAAATGATTAAATTGTACAATAAGCAAAAAAAGCTGGAAAGACTAGAAATCATAAAGTTGCAAAAAATTAGGGAAGAAAGAAGAGAGCAGAGAAGAGAGCAGAGAAGAGAACAACGTATTGCTATAAAGTTAGCAAAAGAAAGGAAGAAGGAAAAAGAACTTCAAGTAATAAAAACACATCATCAAATAAAAAAAGTAGATCGATACTTAGGTTTTGGTAAAAAATCACTCGCACATAAAACGCTCATACATAAAAATAAAAAATATTTGGCATCGCGTAGTGATATTAGTCTAGAGCTTAGACAGCTATGCTGCATTGAAACAAACGCTCATGAATACAAATATATCCATTATAGAGATTTAGTTGAAATAAAAAATTTATTAAGGAATAACAAAAAACGTTACTTAAGCCGAGATTTAATAATAGAACTTTTAAATACCTTATCCTTAATTCAAGAAAATGAAAAAAGCAGGTACTCAATAGAAACTATTAATATAATGCTTCTTGAAAGGCTATATAATCTTATTCCACCAGCTAGAACTTGTAGAGATCTTAGCATTGTAGAACTAACTACTATTTTCAATAAGTTGCCTAGGCTAAATGTCTGTCACAAAGATTTTAAGCCGCTTTACAAAAAGTTATTAGATTACCTTGATCTTTTTTTACAAATTTATCAGGGAAATTTACTAAGCCTAAGAATTGGCGCATTAAATGCTATTGCCATATTGAATCTACCTGCTACAAAAGAATTAATTATTCAATTAGTTAAACCATTTGAAAAAGGGCCTAAAGTTTTTGTTAAGCTTGATTCAAAACAATTAGCTCAGTTATTTGAAGGCTTAATATATGCTAAATTAGTATTAAAAATGAAAATAGATATTTGTTTGAATCAATTAAAAGAAATTATTAGAGAAAAGCATGACAGTGGAAAGTATACTATTTCGCCAGCCCAACAGGGAAATTATAGACAAATTGCCTCATTGTTGCACCCACAATATTGCTCTGATCTCAAACAAGAATTTTTTCTCGAACCATATTCACTTGATCTAGCTATACCTTCTATGAAGGTTAACTTTGAAACGGATGGATCACATCACTATAAACTAGGCAAAATTCGTATTCAGGATCAATTTCGTGATTGGGTTCTGATGAATTATTACAATTATACTGTTTTTCGATTTTCAAGAAATTTTCTACCTTCAAGAAAAACTTTACAGCCTATAGAGCATCTTCTAAAATCAATTTCTTGTGGCCTGAGTGAGAAAGAGCAAAGCATCGCTAAACCAGCTAAATCTGCTCAATTTACTCATTCAAACTCAAGTGCTTTTTTTGCACATAAGTCATCTAAAGCTAAAGAAACAAGTAGTCATGATAACGGCCATTCTTGCGCTAAGTTAGCTATTCATCCAGGCTAACTTTGCTCTGTTAATAGTAATAATTATTGACGATATGCTTATAGAGCCTACTGTAAATCTACAGTGCCAAACAATAACCACACGTCTAAACAAATTACCTGCCTATATAAGTTATTCTTACTATTTCAATTGGTTAGTTGTTTTGGTAGCAGGGGTGCGCTACTGTCTATGGGAGGGCAATGACAAGGACAACTAGTACCAAGCTAAAACACTACAATATCAAAAACTAAGAGCGCGGTACTCCAATCGCTAAAGTACCACGCTTTTAGCGATTTTGCCTTTTTAGCGAAAAAAACCTCGAAAAATCACCTCAATTTTAAGGCCCCGTGTACCACGATTTTTGGCAAAAACCCCAGTATCTCTGGGCTTTTTCGGGATGTTGAAAATCGCAATAGCAAGTTTAGCGATAGGTGAATGGCGTGCCATAGAAACCTCTGCACCCAAAATCTGCTAAAAATGTCTTTTTCGTAATCTTATGATTCTATAAGCTTTTATTGTGGATTTTTTGCAATCGCTCAAAGTTATCCACAGGCGGGCTGGTCGCTTTTGAGGCCATATTGAGCTCTAAGCCTTGGGCTGGCAGGTTTTTAGCTCACCTTGAGCTTGCCTTTTTCAACCTGAAGCCAAGCAAAGAAATCTCCTCTACCTGCCATTTAAGCTTTTGACAACCTGTTGTGGGGCTTTTTTTAAGATTGTTAGTAAGGCTAATGCAGGCCCCTGTGGATAGCGACGCCCTTGTTCCCAGTTTTGCAATGTCTTAATACTGACATGTATCACCTTTGAAAACTGCCTCTGTGATAGTCCAGTATCCTCACGTATTTTTTTTACGTCTAAAGGACTAAACTCGTATTTTCTGGATGGGCGCCTTTCACCACGCTTTATTCCAGCCGCTTGGCTAATACTTTTCAATAGATTATTAAAGTCATCATCGTTCATTTTAATAGTTCCTCTTCTACGACTCTCTTCAACATTTTAACTTGCTCTGCCGTTAAATCGCTCTGCTCATTTTTCTTGTAAGCAAAAATCATATAAATTTGCATATCCTGCTCAAAATAGTAATAAATAATTCTGAGTCCGCCTCTTTTGCCCTTGCCGGGTATCTTCCATCGAACTTTTCTCAAGCCTGCGCTACCTCGGATAACATCACCCAACTTAGGGTTATCAACCAGTACTTCCTGAAGTATCCGGTACTCACCATCCGTCATAAGCCTTTGAATAATTCGGGTAAAAATATGTGTTTCTTTTATTACCATAGGTGTATTATACGCCAATGGCGTACATTTGTCAATGTTTACCCACAGAGAATCGCTCGCTAAATCTCAAACATGGGGCTCTGTCTTAGTTTCACGACATCGCCAACACCCCACTCGGCCCACTCCGTGACTGCGATATCAATGTATCTAACAATTCTAGCTTGCTATCCAGCTTGCTACGCATACTCTCATCGGGCGGCATTATTTTATTTTCATGTGCTTTCTTATACCACTCGCGTGCTGTCTCAAGGTTCTGCTTAACCCCATCTCCCTTTTCAAATTGCCTAGCTACGTTATACATCGCCGACACGTCCCCTCCTTCAGCCGCCTCCAGCAATAATATATGAGCTTGCTCCTTATCCGCAGGCTTAAGCTTTTGTAAATGCAACATCCCTAATCTCCTTTGCGCTTTCGCTTTCACATCTCCCCCATGCGGTATCGCTTGTTGATACCACACTGCCGCCTCTTCGTATTCCTTGGCTTGCTCACGGTCGTTAGCAATAGTATATAATCTCTTCACTTCTTTAGGTGGTAACTTAGGGACTACCACTAACTCGCCTTGCGCACTACGGCTACTGCTTGATGATGCTGAGAAAAACCCCGCTTGGTTACTAGCGACAGGCGTAGACTCTTCCACTTTCACTAGACTCGGTGGCTCATACGTCCGTAAGTGTTGCACCATGTCGATTAAACTAGGGCGTTGGAACTTATCCTCTTGCCAACACCCTTTAATTACATCCTGATACACTTCCGGCACTGTTTCCGGTATCAGTTCACGTTGACCCTGACTCACCTTCAAGTAAACTTGTCCATCATCACATCCCACATACGGTTTCTTACCTGTCCAAATTTCCCATAACACCATTCCTAAGCTATAAATATCGGCTTCGGCCGTAAACGCACGCTTATCACCCCCACTTAATACCACTTCCGGTGCCATCCATTCTAACGCATCACTGTGCTTGTCTATGGTTGAGACCATATTGCTTTTGCCCTTGGATAACCCAAAGTCACTCAATCGCGCGCGTCCTTCACTGTCCATCAATACATTGGCACTCTTCAAGTCCCGATGCCATATCCCTTCACTGTGTAAGTAATGCAGCCCCAACACTACATCTAACGCTAATGGGTGGCGCTGACTCGGCGTTAAGTCAACACCACTGTCTAACACCGAACGCAATGACCCCTGTGCCATATACTTCATGACCACGCACGCTCTGCCGGGCTCATCACACACTGCATACAACGGCACAATGTAATCACTGCGCAAGTCTTTCATTATCCGCACTTCCCGAATAAACTCTTTGCGCTCATCAACCGTTAACTCACGCTCTACTAACTTGATGGCAACCGGTTGCTCACGATAACGCCCTAAGTACACCTTACCAAAACTGCCTTCGGCTAATAGCTCATCAATCGCTAACTCAAAAAACGGTACCAACAACTTAGGACTGATATCCGCTTTTTTATTCTTTTGACTCGTAGGGTTTAACTGTGCCAACACCAATTGCATCGACTGCAACTGCTTGGCTAACACCTCATGACGTTTGGCATCATCCATCGCTAAACGTTGCAACGCCGCATTGGCTTCTTGATTGCCTTTGAGGATTTCATCCTGACGGGCCATTAGAGCTTGATAGTCTTCCTTCTGGTCTAGCTTGTCTTCCTCATAATTCAATACTTGCTTGATATTCAGCCCTAAACTTAACTGCTGCATGTTTTCTTCTAAGCGATGATAAATTGATTGGAACTTACTTTGATGCGACTGCGCCCACACCACGCGACGTATCCAACTTTTGTCAATAAACCCTTGCACCAGTGCCAGCGCATCATCTAACGTCACCCTAAATGCCGCTAATGGTTCAGCATATACTTCCGATGCCTTAGGACCTCTTTTCGAGGCTTCCTTTAACAACTTTTCTATCGACGTGCTAATCACATTTACTCGTTGCGCCAACCGTTTGCTCTGCGCTTTGTTACACTGCACCAATTGGGCATGGTCATAGATGGCTTTTGTTACCATGATAATTGCCTTTGCACCTGCTATTGGGTCCATTGTTTTAACTCCTTTTCAGTTTCTATGACCATTGACTGTCAGCGAACCAATTCAACGATACCAACCTAACTATCTTGTCACCGCACAGAACAATCAACTTACCCGTGCCCACCACTGAAACCCGCTTGATAGCCGCTGCCTTCTTCCAACACAGGCTCTATTAATTGCAAGCGATTGCTTGGGGCTAACCCACGTTTGCCATTGAGCTCACATAACCACCAGCCAGACGATTGCTGTTCAATCACTGTGAGCTTAGCGCCTTTAATAAGCGATAACTGACTTACATCAGGCGCCAAATAATTATGTGTCGCCACCGCTTCAATGACATCCTCATCCTCTGGCAATGGCGGAAGCGGGGTCGCTGCCGGTTTGAATAACGCTGAAGATGAGGAGGAAGAAGATGAATGCCCCGATGCAGGCCTATCACCGACTAACCGATTACCGCTGCTAGCACCATCAGCATAGCTTCCCGGCAGGTAATCACTTTGTCCGAGTTGCTGCTGGGGTGATAGCGGTACGTTGCCTTTATCTCCTGATGGCGAAGTAGGTAGCGATTTCTGTGGCCTTTGCTCCATATGACTACCTTCGACATACCTGCCACTGCTCACTGGCATTAGCAGTGGTCCGGCTGACCGCTCACTGGATTTGGTTTGCGCCACATAACCCCTACTGTCAGAGGGGCCGCCCTCATCCGCTACTCTCGCTCTCTTCACGTGTGGTGAAGGAATGGGCGTAGTATCGGTGACTGGTTGTGAACGCAACTCATCACATAATTGAGCCG
Organism: Gammaproteobacteria bacterium; assembly: GCA_965116795.1. Lineage (GTDB taxonomy): Bacteria > Pseudomonadota > Gammaproteobacteria > JAJFKG01 > JAJFKG01 > JAJNDI01. The sequence continues at coordinate 1,551,009 of OZ220716.1, read as the reverse complement.
CCGTTGGTCTGTCTTCGGGTTGTTGCTTCCAACCCGCTTCCGTCACTGCCTGCATCACCAATGGTGCTTGTGCCGGTATCGTTTCTCGTTGTCCTTGATAACCCACATGTATCGGCACTAACGCCGGACTGGCCAGATTGCGATACGGTACCTGCCGACTCATCAACTCCCATAATACCATCGCTAAACTGTATACATCACAGGCTTCGGTGAAAGACGCTGTTGCATCTAACAACAACTCCGGTGCTATCCACTGGGTAGTGCCCGCCTTGTGTAACGATTGACTGCTGCTTGTCTTAATGCACGATAACCCAAAGTCGGCTAACTTTACTTGATAATCTTTATCCAACAGTACATTCAAACTCTTCAAGTCACGATGCACTATTTTCTTCTCGTGCAAATACAGTAACCCCTGCGCTGCACCTAACCCAAATTGATAGAGCATCGCCCAACTCAAAGGCTCGTCGCTGTGCAGGACATCAGACAATGACCCCTTGGCCATAAACTCCATCACCATGCAGCGCTCAGGGTCAACCACAATCCCATACAGCTCTAAAATATTCGGATGGCGCAGCTTAAACATCACCGTACATTCATGCTTAAACTCGTCCGCTAACGCGTGAGTTAACTTAACCAACAACAGCTTCTTCACCGCCACTTGAATACCGTGCCAACGTCCTCGATAAACCTCACCAAAACTACCTCGCCCTAACACTACATCACGTCCATCTGGGTGCTTATCAAGCGTAATCGCATCATGGCGCAACACAAACTCACTGGCTTGCCCAAAACTCTCAGCCAAGTACGCTTTACCACGGGACTGGGATAATGGCTTATTTTCTAGACCAGGCGGTGTCACTCGCACATCGGCTGCTTGTATTTTCGCTGCGGCTTGTTGTGCCGCTTGCAAGCGGTTTAGTGGCACTGGCGCTCCCTGGCCTGCGGGTATCGGAGGCAACGCTATCGGCCTACCCTCTTGATTCACAGGCGTCAACGAGGAAAACAACGAAGAAGCAGCTGCACTTGGTAAGCGCGAGAAATCAGACGGACTACGACTCGATTGCCTCACCTGACTGACTTGCCTAGCATTTTCTTTCTTCTCATTTCGCGCCTTTTCTTCACGCTTCAATCGTGCCAAATAATTCCTGTCTTTTTCTTCCATCCATGCTTTGATGGCACCACATTCGGTGTATTTGATACGCCACCAATATTTCTCGTCGCTATCCGGATACCCTTTGTCATAATCAGGCTCTATCGAAAAACCCTTAATTGTGGTATCATATTTGTGATGGATGATGAACCAGAAACACGCATCATTTCTTTCATTCCCCTCAACCCAACAACCGCGTTCCTCATCTTTGGTTAAGTAAAAATCCTTAATAATCTCACCGTTAGTTAACTTGATTTCCCACCAATAACGATCTTGTCCGGCGCATGATTCAGGCCATTTGCTTGCATTTCTCCTTTTCACACCAGAAGCAGCAATATGTAACAAGTCAAACCCAGCAGAAGGGAAAGGGTTTCTAGGGTTATCGAAGTGATTTCCATTCTCTCTATTGTTTCTATAGTTTTTTAGTGCGCGGCAAAATAAAACATAATCGCGAGAATGAAAACCCAAGGAGGAGAGGGTAATACTAAGTTCCAAAATCATACAAAAGGGAGAAGGATAGCCGGAACCGGAAAATGGCACAGCCCCCCAAGTCTTAGTTTTTATGTGCAAATCCTTTCGCGAGTCGACAGATGATTGCGCAACGTTAGCTAGCTCAGTTGGCCTTAACGGCAACGGCATCTGTTGCTGCTCTTTTCCTTGACGTTGACGTTCAGCCGTAGCGCGTTCCTCTTGTGCTAAGCGCGATTGATAATTCCTGTCTTTTTCTTCTTTCCCTTGTTTTTTAGATGCTACGCTGACAGTCCGTTTTTTCTGTTCATCATCGATAACAATCCCACGCTCACGCTGTCTGGCGAGTTGTTTTTGGTGAATATCGGGGTGGGCTGTAATTGCTTGCTGGTACAGCGCAGAGCCTTCTTTCTGAATGCGGTCAAGGTAATTTAAGTCTTTTTCTGTCATCCACGCCCGGATGGCTGGGTTCTCGGTGTCAGTGAAAACAACGCGGTACCAGTAGTTTAGCCTAGCATCAGGAAAGCCTTTCTTATAATCTGGTTCTTGATAAAACCCCTCGATGCGCTGACCGGATTGTTTATGTTTGACGATGAACCAGTATCTTTCATTTTTACCTTTGCTATCTTGTGTGGGATTGGGATAGTCGCGTTTCTCATCTCCCTCCCAAGCAAATTCTTTAGAAAAACTTTCGCAGCCCTCTAAACCAGAACTCGGAAACGCGTTTCGTGGATTATCTTTTAAAGACCCATTTTCACGATTTTCTTTGTAGTTTTTTAAGGCCACCACCAAAGCCGACGGGGTCCAGAAATAGTAGGGCAGGCTGGGGGTCGGAGAATAATCCCACCATGCCTCGCCACGCCCGAAATTTTGAGTTTTCATGTGGAAATCCTTAGACCAGCAAACTCGGTTGGCGGTTAGTTGTAAACACCGCGTCAAACGCGACCACATCAATCATCGCCATCGCCGCCTTCCCGGCCATCGTAATTGTTACTGGGTCCATAGCTTATATCTCCTTTCTTCAACGCCTTAAAGCATCACAATAATACGATATTTACAATCGTTCTCTTCCTCACCAACCCCATTATATATACTCACTGCTCATGCCAAGGGCGACGGCCCACTGCCAGCTTGTTGTTGCTGTGTTGCTGTTTCTGGCATTACCAACTGCAAGTGATTGCTCGGAGCCAACCCACGTTTACCATCAAGCTCACATAACCACCAGCCAGACGATTGTTGTTCAATCACCGTGAGTCTGGCACCTTTAACAAGCGTTAACTGACTGGCATCACGTGCTAAATAGCCACGCGTTGCTGCGGCTTCGATAACATCGTCATCACTATCATCCTCTGGCAATGGCGGGGGCGGGGTCGCTGCCGGTTTAAATAACGTTGAAGATAATGATGAGGAAGATGAATACCCAGGTGCGTGTCTCGACGCAGACTGACCACCCCCAACTGACTGGTTACCCCTACCAGCACCAATCACATCACTGCCCGGCAGGTAATCACTTTGTTCAAGTGGCTGTGGGGATAATGGCATAGCATTACCTTTCTCTCTCGACGGCGAAGCAAGCACTGGTTTGACTAACTGCTCATCAGATTGGGTTTGTCCCACATAATCACTGCTGTCTGACAGTACACTATCCCACATTGCATCATCTTCCTCATCCGACTGTATGCCTCCTGCCACATGCAGTGATGGAATAGGGGTATCATTGGTAATAGGTTCAGCCTGCAACGTTTTCACCACACTTTTCATATTGGATCTGTCTTTTGGTATCTGCGCCCAACAACGCAATACTAAGGCTTGCAAACTTGACGGCGAGTCAGGAGGTAGTGTTTCTCTTCCCCCATTTTGTACGAATCCTGAAATAGCACCACGTACTTTATGGCGATACGGCACTTGCCGACTTAACAACTCCCATAACACTATCGCAAAACTGTACACATCACATGCGGGTGTATACTTTTCCCCATGAAACAGCTCCGGCGCTACCCACTGTGTCGTCCCTGGAATGCCAGCACCATACATTTGGCTCGATGATGCTACTTTCGCTAACCCAAAGTCAGATAGCTTTGCTCTGTTATACTCATCTACCAACACATTGCGACTCTTTAAGTCTCGATGCAAAATGCGCTTGCCATGCAAGTACAATAACCCTCTTGCGGCATCTAACCCCATCTGATAACAACACTTCCAACTCAATGGCTCATCACTGTGCAATACATCATACAGTGACCCCTTCGCCATAAACTCCAACACCATGCACGGCTCTGGTAACAACACAACCCCGTATAAATTGATAATATTGGGATGACTGCCCCGTAACCGCACCATCACACCGGCTTCTTGACGAAACGCCTGTTCAAGCTGACGATTTAACGTACGCTGTAATAACTTTTTAATGGCTACTTCTGTGCTATTTAACCATTGTCCGCGATAGACTTCACCAAACCCCCCTACAGCAATTAATTCACCACAGGTTAAATCCGCATAATCAAGCAACACATCCACTTCACCTTTCCCATCAGGCTTTAACGTCCCAGCCGCCGTACTGCCTTTGCGTACCGGTAAAAGGTTTTCTTCTTTGCTGCTGGATGAAGACGAAGACGAGAAGGAGGAAGGCACTTTCGATGACTGGACAGGCAACAGGCTGACTGACGAAGCCGGTGGTATCACTTGCTGTATCTCTGCCGCTTGTTGTGCTGCCTGTAAGCGATTAGGCACTTGCTCTGGCAAGCTCTTCTTGCCATGAGAACGAGTTTGCTTTGGCATCTTTGGTTGAGCTGCAGACAGTGACTCACTACTCTTTCTACACGCCGCCACCCGTGCCTTTTCCCAACTACACCCCTGACTCACTGCTTGTTGATAATACGACGTTGCTTTGGTTAAGTCTTGAGAAACACCCGGCAAACCCTGCTCATATATCACCGCCAATGCCAACATCGCACTCAACGACCCAGAGGTTGCCAGTCGCGCTAACAACACAGGTGCACCCACATACACCGCTAACTGATAATCCTCACCTGGAGAACGCGCTTGCTCAAATAACTGCAGTGCTTGGGCTTCATTGGTTTTGCCGGTTAACCCAACCAAATAACTAACCCCTAACAATATTTTTGCTAGCGGACAATCGTCATCTGCCGCCGCTTGATAATACACGTGTGCCGCTTGTGCAGACACTCTCTGCTTTAATCCATGCTCAGCCAATAACCCCAAGTACGTACCAGCCGCTTGCAGCTTATGTTGCACATACACCGTTTCTAAGTTCAAGCGTGCCTTGAACTCATCTGTTGGTTTCAGGCAGGTCATCAACAGTATTCCATATGCCAACTGCGCTGGCTGACTGCCTTGCTTGTCGGCTAAATCAACAAGCCGTGCTAACGCCTCACTTTGACCGTGCGCTGCACTGCGGTGATACCAATACACAGCATGTGGGATATCTTCATCAACACCGCGCCCCGCAGCATAATAGCCCCCCAAAGCCAACTGCGCATCACGATGTTCTCGCTTGGCCGCCACGGTATACCACTTCATTGCTAACACATCATCCTGCTTAACACCTTGCCCTTTGGCATACAACTCAGCCAAAATCCATTGTGCGGTCAATTGATTTGAAGCTTCCGCTAAACGAGAAAGCGTCATTAATGCCCAGGCATGTCCTTGCGCCGCGGCACAGCGATACCAGCTTATCGCCACATCGATATCCTCTTTAAACCCCTGCCCTTCTTCATACATCACCGCTAACGTCACTTGCGCCTCTTGATTGTCAGCTTTAGCCAACCTCAACAACCCAGCTTGCGCATCAGTATTACCTTGCTCTGCACTTAAGCGGTACCATTTGAGAGACTCATCAACTCGCCTGCGCGCATGATAATACTGCGCCATCACAAACTGTGCTTTATCATTTCCCTGGGCAACCAGCGGCTCGACTAATGACTTAACAAAAAAACATTGGCGATTTGCAGCGGTAACCGCATAATCCAATACGGTTTTCTCATCTATAGTGATCTTCCCAGCCACGTGATAACGCAAGCACGTGACCTGTGCTGTTATATCCCCCTTGGAAGCTTTTTGCATCAACTGCTCTAGAGTAGCAGGCACCCCCTGCCAACACTTAATTTCCCCATAAGAATTTGTACTATTTATATAGTCCATAGTATAGCAATCTGTATCAATATTATAACCTGTATAATCACTACTACTTATATAATCACTCCAACTTACTACCAGCCCACTCCCACTTAATACCAACCCATTGGGAAGCACCAACAAGGCCATAACAGAACCCGTATGCCCTTCCCAGGTGCTGACACACTGCGCCTCCTCTGTCTTATCATTTACCCACCAACACTTAATGGTTTTATCATCACTCCCACTTAATACCAACCCATTGGGAAGCACCGCTAAGACTCTAACAGAGCCCGTATGCCCTTCCCAGGTGCTGACACACTGCGCCTCCCCTGTCTTATCATTTACCCGCCAACACTTAATGGTTTTATCAAAACCCCCACTTAATACCAACCCATTGGGAAGCACCGCTAAGGCAACAACCCAATGCTTATGCCCTTCCCAGGTACTGACACACTGCGCCTCCCCTGTCTTATCATTTACCCGCCAACACTTAATGGTTTTATCATCACTCCCACTTAATACCAACCCATTTGGAAGCACCGCTAAGACTCTAACAGAACCCGTATGCCCTTCCCAGGTACTGACACACTGCGCCTTCCCTGTCTTATCATTTACCCGCCAACACTTAATGGTTTTATTAAAACCCCCACTTAATACCAACCCATTATCCAGCACCGCTAAGGCTAAAACACCACCCTTCTGCTTCCAGGCATCTACATGATGCCCCCTCCCTGTCTCATCATCTATCTGCCAACACCTAACTTCATAAGTACAATTAGCACCACTCTCGCCAGTTAATACAAGCCCATTGGGAAGCACTAGTAAGGCATTAACAGCATGCATATCCCCTCCCCGTGGGGGCCAGGTATTTGAATGCTTAACCTTCCCTGTCTTATCATCCACCTGCCAACGCTTAACGGCGTAATCACCATAACTCCCACTTAGCACGAACCCACTATCCAGTACCGCTAAGGCTAAAACACTACCCGTACGCTTCCAGGATACCGCATGCTCCCAAGTACTTAAACACGTGCCTGCTTGTTTAGCTTTGGCTCTTAAATCTGTTGACGTATCCGCACCTTTAGGTGCAAATACCCGCCTTGCCCTCACCTCCACTTTTACTTCCTGTGTTGCTTTTTGTTTTGTTTTTTCTGTTTTCTTAGCTTCTTTCTCTTTGCTTGCTATCTTAAACATAACGCTTTGCTCTCCCTTTACCTAAAACAAAAAATCCAATCTTAACCCCTGCCCTTGCCGTTAACGGATGGGTGGCGGGCTGGGGAAGCACGCCCCAAAAACTTAGCACACAATACTTGACCGCATGATCCACGCCCTCCAGCCTCCTTAAAAGCTGCCACACGCAGAACTTCCGTGATGTAAACCACTCAAAAACCCAACCCCTTGCAGCGACACAAGTAAGCGGTGTCAATAAAGTCAGACTGTGAAATAACTGAAGAATACGTAATAAAAAATAAGAGCGCCAACTAACAGTAAACTCGGCGTTACCACCCCATTGAAGAAAGTCAGGAAAAATCCTACTTGCAGCGCATAACTGATATACCATCAACACAGACAACTCCTTGTTTGACCATCTTAACTTTGCTTAGGGTAGCAACACTACGTTTGCTTTAGTGTTGTTTATTATGATTGTGTTGTTATCTTGTTATGTAATTAGATTGTACTTATTTATGACTAATTGAAGCGTTAGGATAGCAGACAGGATTAATGACATAATCTTATCCAGCCCATCACGCTTTGCTTTATCTCACAAAGACTACCTGCCTTAACGTATCCTTGGCCACTTGTTTGGCAAATGAGATAATACGAGATTATAGAGGCTACCTTACACTCAATGCAATAACGAGCACACAGACTATCATGCCAATGCCGCCGATACGCTCACACTTTCAGGCAATGACATCATTTCATCCTGTTAACGCGCCAACATAGAAATACCGAAAAGTCCTATAAAAATAGGGGTAAAATAAAAACTGTGGCATAAAATTTATTTAGGAAATTGCAAAAAACACTTGATTTATAGGGTCTTTTTGATATAATGACTGCATTCTAATAAACGCTATTTTGGTTTAAACCTGAGTTTATGAGGGTAAAATCAAGGCTGACGTTAACAATAAAATAATACTGTTTTGCCTCTTTTGGTCGACTGTGCTCACAAGCTTGGCTGACAACCTGTTGCGAGCACGGTCATTTTATTAATTTTATACAGGGAGTATCTCGTCATGAACGACTGTAATTTGCAAATCGACACAACAACCCACCCCAATATTCACCATGTCACAGTTACTGCAACGCCCGATGGGCGTCTGACAGCGAAAGACGCCGCCAGGTATATTGGCGTGAGCACATCGACGTTAGCACGGATGCGGGCAAGACGGTATGGCCCCATGCACACCAAAGTCTGTCACAAAGTATTTTATCACCTGCCTGCGCTGGACGAGTTTTTGGATGCAAGTTGGCACGGCGTAAATGATTACGCTCACGTTGGCTATAATGACCTTGGCGAAGCACAACGGAATTTCTGGTTGCGTGAAGAATTCGAGCGGGATTTAGCGCAACTGCCTAAGCCGGATATCGATGATGAAGAATTACATCACTACCACTTGATGTAAACGTAACGTTGAACAACTGAAACACATAACGTTAACACACTATGTTAGTCAGCTGGTCAATAATAATTGGCCAGTTGTTTTTGTTGCTGAGATAATAACACTTTTACGCTTGAACGTTATCAATTGACTGCGAATGTTAATCGTGTTGTTCAAAAAAAATGTATCCCGGTACAGCATCGCCTCAAGTCGTCTTCGCTTCACCAGGCCTGGTAATTTCCGCCCCCTAGCATACACCCATTTTACAAATTCCGCTGGCACGTCATCGTGCTCTTGCCTATTCACCTTACGCCGCAACGTTGAGCGTTGTAATGCCCCCGCACCCAAATTAAATGTAAACGATGTTAACGCATCAAATTCACCATCGGTCAGCGGCACATTAATCAAATGCAACACTGCACGCTCCGCTACTTGTACATCACGACGCAATAATATTTCTGCTTGTTGCTCATCAATGCCATCTTCAAAATGTTCATCTGGTTTAAGCACGTGACCATAACCAATTGTGGGATAACCAGCAGGACAACGATACACTGTTGACGAGAACCCTTCAGACTGTTTTATCAATGACAATCCGTTTTCACTAATGTGTCGTATCATAATAAAATCCCCATAACCTGCAATTGCTTCAAACCGCTACAATGTTTAAACGTGCCATACCATTGCCATCTGCTATCAAGGCGATAGCGCTTCATGGTTAAATGAAATGGAAATAACAAACTGTGTAATGGCATTGAACATTTGAAGTCAAACCTAAATACTGTGTTTTTAAAATTAGCCACATATTGCAGTATCATTTCAAAGTTAGTTAGCAAGAGTCGCAGCTCATCATCATTACAGCGGGTGTTATTAATATAGAAAATGACTGGCGTGCGATTTTCAATATCTGTTGACATTGTGATAATCCTTCTTTATTTTTCAAGGTGTGATAAGTAATGCTCCAGTTGTGCGGTATAGCCAGTCAAAACAACTGTTATTTTCAGCAGTTATCGCTGATGCAAAGGCAATTAATGTGGCTGAGATAATTGACGTTGTGGCGTTAAATCATAAGCCAGAGGATTAAGGCTTAACAGATAAAAAAGGTAATAAAAGCCAACATTAGACGCTTGTTGCCAAACTCAAGGAGAGACTTTTATAATGAGATATTCGTGCAGTTATAAGTGATGTAATTGACGAGATTTTGTGACGCTCCTGCTGCCAAACCAAAATGCCATGACAGCGGCAAATAAAGCTTGCGTCTCTTCATCCCAAATCGTTAACACACTGTCTACTATTGTGAATCCTTGTTGCGGTAATGCAATTAATGCCATCACTTTAACAAACACAAACAAGGCAAAGAATGCATACGTGATGACGGGCCTAACCGATGCACGCAGGGCTTCGACCCACTTTACGTGACTTGGAAGGCTGGCATGTTGATACAGCGCTTTGCTCTCAGTCATATCAGCTTGAATTTGGATTTCTTCTAAGCGTTGAGCATGGCCTTCGCGTTGCGCTTCAAGCTGCCTATCAAGAATAGCAAGCTCGTGTTTCCTATCAGCTCTATCCCTAACGAGCTTTAAAACATCTGGGAAAGCTGAAGAAATAAAACCGACAAATGTGGCTAGTAAGGTTACCATCATTTTATTCCTTATTTATTTACCATTGTTTAAATGGAACAATGAATCCAACTTCCCAGAAATCCCAGCGAAAAACAGCACCAACATGCCAATGGTTAGCCAACGCACCATTGTTTGCACAAACGTGTACTGCATTGTCTTGAGGGTTTTTGCTAATCCTCGCAGTGTACGCAAGTCATTAACCGTATCATCCATCAAGCCCATTTCAATAAGTGCTTTGCGTGCGCCCCGTGCTGAGGCTTTTTCAATTAATTCATCAAGTTCGGCTTGTGATAATTTGATACCTTCATCAGATGATTTAGCTTTTTTGATTTCCATAGTGATTTTCCTCTGTTGCAAAGTTAAGTTAAATAAAATCGGATTGAAAAAAATAAATGAATTAAATGTTATGCATCAGCCGTATGCACGGCAGGGTGTTCGGTAACGGCACTGATTTCAATCACATCGCCTCGGGGACGCACAGCGGTAACACGAGCCAATGTACTCCACTCATTGCCAACACCAAAAGCAACATGTGTACGCTCTTGTGATTCTCCGGTATAGGGTTGAAAATCAAAGTCACCTTGAATGATGACTTGATTAGCGTTGCTGCCAGGTAATACTTGATACGTGCCACTGACACTGCCATCTTGTCTGCGAAGCCCGATGACGTGTTCGTTAAGTTTATCTTCATCCCAGATGAGTGGCTCCGATAAAGTTAACGTGTTACCTTCAACGCTAACAACTTCAGCGCCTTGACCCCAAGATGGCATATCGTGCGTAATCGCAATTAAATCGCCATAGGTTGGAATTAGTCCCTCTAGCTCCGTCTGAAAAGTTACGAGTCGTCTGCGATAGTGATTCGTCGCTGCCATGTATTTGCCTTCACGTATTGCTTGCTCTTTATCAGTGCAGCCTAATAATCTCACTCTTGCTGGTTGTTCACTGGTACTATTGGGTAGGCTCACTTCCACTTCATCCGGTCGCCAAGTTTGGTTACAGAAATACTCGACAATCACACTGTCAGCGGTATCATCACTTGCAAGTAAGTAGTGGATTTTTAAACTGTGTTTAACAATATTACGTGGTGAGAATAAGGCTACGGGAATTTCTCTTGGTTCATCTCTAACAAATCTGACAATTCCTGTTTGCATAAAACATACTGCGCGCCCACAACGAGCAACGCGTATCATCGCTTCCCACACGGTAATCGGTTGGTCAAATACCACATCAACACAATCGTTACGCTGTTGCCATATCACATCTAAGTTGGCTAATGCTTGTAAATCAATGCGACTGTCTGGCAAGTTACCACCGTATTCACCCTTTGCAATATCGGCTAAGCTCCAAGCAATCGAGCGTGTTGCCTTGGGTGCACTCCAACCGGTTTGGTTATTCCACGTTGGTAGTTTACGCGTAACAATGCAATTCACTAACCGCGACGCACGCTGTGATAAGTTATCGGTGGCACGCATTTTAATGGCGAGCAAGGTAACATTACCCATATTAGCACGTTGATTGAGCGTAGCTTTGAGTCCCGCCCAACGTAATTCATTGCCACTGCGGGCTGACGTGTCTTTATTATTGGTTCTAAGCGCTCTGACTTCATAACGTCCCGGTGCCACTGTGTAATGATAAGTTAACCGTTGTGGCGTATTGGTCGCGGCTGTAATTGTTTCACTGCCAAGCCGTTGCCAATCCTGTAATGGATTACCCTCATCATTAATTTGTCTTGCCTCAACTATCCAGGTTATAGTGCGTGCATCTAAACCACCACTGTCATTTGCATAGTAAAGGCCACGTGGCATGATGATATCGATACTCAACTCTGTTGCAACCGTATCCGCCGGATTCACCACAAAGCCACCAACGTAACCGCCACCATTAGCGGTGGATAACAGCTCTTGGCCCGCGACTTCGGGTGCGGTAATGACATTTGCTGAAAATAAGGTAACGTGACTGCCAGGTGGCACCACTTCATAGGTGATTTCCTGAAAGGAACTAATGGGCGTGTCCTCAATACGAATAATCTCAATGTCATATTCGCCTTGACCAATGCAATGTAATTGATAGAGGTATTGTTCGTTATTGGCGTAATGAGAGTACGGTGTGCTAGCTAAATCAGGATACACAATGTGCCTGCCGTAAATCACCGGTATCGGTTGGCTGAGTCTGGCTTGATTGCCTCTGGCTTGCAATGAATACGTGGGACTCGGTGCCGGTGTGTTATCAAATCCATGGATGGAGGCCATTGGGGGTGGTACTAACACATTCACCAAAGCTGTACCGGCTAAAGCAACACCGGCTGTCACCAACCCAACACCAATGCTGCTGGTAATCCCAAGTCCTGCAGCAACAGCGCCCCCAATCGCAGGAGCCGCTACCATCACTGCAATCATTAATACAGAGCGCAAGATTTTACTGCCACCACCACCGCCCCCTTGTGGTAACGTAATGAATGTCACAACATCATTGGCCTGTATCATTGTCGTTTGCCAATCTTGACGTAACAATGCATTGCCGTTGATCAAACAAATTGTCGGTAATTCAAATGTAACCACATTAGTCTGCGTTAGCCATGTTGCAATGGTAATAGGATGGTCAACAGTAACGACTTCTCGCCCACGCTCACACAAAAACGGGTTATGCAGAATAACAACGTGTGCCATTACAGTGAATTCCCTTGAAATTTATAAATGCCTTCAATCTGCCAACCCGATACGTGCAAACTGTTAATGGTTTGAAATACCACGCCACTGTTTTGCACGCAATGCAGTACGCCTTGTTCAGTTGCGTTTATTGCAACCCAAACACCAACGTGAATCGGATAACGTGATTGACGTAATAATACCGCATCCCCTTCAGTAGGATTGTCAGTTAATTGCCAGCGTTGCTTTTCAGGATGTTGCTTAAACGCTTTGGCCACCTGTGTTAAGTTAACCGCATCGACTGGAATATCAGGCAATGTGCGATCAAAGTGTGTTTGCTGTACATACTTCACCAGCCCCCAACAATCAAAACCATTTTTATTTCTACCACCTGATTGCCAAAGCAAACCAATATACTGACACGCCCAATGGGTCATAGAGAAATCTCTTATTCCAGAATAAAAAAAGAAAGTGTTAGTTGATACGCTACCGTGCCAGGCCAGGAAATTGCCTTAACGTATAGCAGGCCGCTGGAAACCGCTTGTTGCCAATGTCTAGCATTCTGGCACGCCCTACGATGCGCATGACATCAGCTTCAACATCGCTTAGCACCAGTGTTATCGGTGGCACCATGTGTGGAGTCGAGGTATCGTTACTTAAATACGGGCGATACGTCACTTCAATTTTATCACCACTATCAACGGCAGCATCCAAGTGCTTCATTAATTCGCCGCTAACGTTGTCAATGGTCACGGTAATCTCGGGTACCGGCGCTGTATCTACCGTTGGCAAGCTCAAATCAAAATTCATCGCAATGAATGTCACAACTTCGTTTGCGTTGAGTGGTGCCTCTTCTTCAAGCTTAGCCTCTAAGTTCTGATAATCCCTGACAAGTCTAATTGCCATCAAGCTACCGTCTTCATCAAGAAATTTAGGATGGCGTAGCTCTAATGTGTGCAGTATGACAACATCACTGGGTGATGAGGCATACGCTTCTTGTATAGCTTGGCTAAGTGTTGGGTCTGGCACGATGTTATGACTTTGCCTGGAATTGTTGTGCTTGCTTTTGTTCTTTTACTTTATTTTTATCTTGCGCTTCTTCCCAAGCCGTATCTTGCATATAATCAATAGCTTCTCCTTGCAACAACGCGGCTTCAATATCATTAGAGCTTTTACGCAAATACTGAATGGTTGCCCACAATTGTTTAGCATTATCTAATTGTAACGTTTCTTCATCTGTTAAATTAGCTTTGTTATTCAATATACATAAATCCGATAACGCATTATTTTGCTTCCAGTAAGGTGCAATACTTAAGATGCGTCGATTAGCTTCGGCTTTAACTTGTTGTATCAATGCGCTGTTAACTTTTAATGCTTGATGCTCATTCTTTGTGACAGTTTTGCCATCTGATGGTATTTTTGTTCCATGAGAAAACGCATAATATACTCGCCCATTGATGTCGCCTAAACAAATCGGTGGCACCGTGCTTTCTGTAAACTGCGGTTGCCAATTGAGTAAATACGATTTAATTCTACCTGTCATGGTTTCATTCATCCTTGTTAAAAAATCACATTCTTGAGGACAATAACATTGTGCAAGTTGCCACTCTGAGTGCCGGTTGCACCGTAGCTCGTATTGTGCCCACACGCATCCACACGCCCATCGGTGTAGAGCACCCCCAATCCCCAATCTGCCTGACCTTGTCCGAAGCACCCCCAGTCTTCAATCTCACCAGATAACCCCAACACTTGAGCAAATCGATTGTTGACATTAGATACGGAGCTAATCCCTAAGTTGCCACGGTTACTGTACCCAGCTGCCCATAACGCATTACCACTTTGTACAATGCAGCCCTCATAACTGGCACCACCCCCAAAACAGACTTTATCAACGTTGCCTTGGAAATCCGTGCTCGGTTTAGTCGGTGCATGTTGATGCGACGTATTGCCTGTGCCTAATTGTCCGTAACCGTTATATCCCCACAGATACAACTCACGTTTATCGGTGATAGCCGCTGAGCTGGGATATCGCCCATCGCCGGCAGCTATATCCACAAACGTGGCTGTATGTTGGATTTGCGAGAAACTGTTGCGGGTTGTCGTATCGCCATGCCCTAACTGGCCATAACCGTTGTAACCCGTTGACCACAGGGTGCCATCGTCTAATAACACTAACCCATTACCCACAGCAATTTTGCCATCTGTCTGATAACCGCAGGTAATCACCGCTTTGGTGACGTTATGCAAGCTGGGATGCAAGATAGGACTATGACGTTCGGTGGTATCACCTAACCCCAATTGTCCATACCCATTCCATCCCCACACCCACAGTTGTTGCTCTTCATCGATGGCATAGACACTGTACGCTTGGCCCGATACCGCTAAACTCACAATGTTAGTCAATGCCCCACAGCGCACCGGTGTATATTGATGCGTCGCCGTGCCATTACCTAAACTACCGTTACTGTTATAGCCACACGCATACACTTCACCTTGCGTTGTTAAGAAAAAAGCACACCCGTAGTCATAATAGTTAGGCCGACCGGTGACAATGTGTTTAATTTGGATGTCATTGTTGGAGAAAAAATCAATGCGCTGCGCAATCGCCCGACTGGCGGTATCGCCGTGACCTAACTGGCCGTAGTTGTTGTAGCCCCATGACCATACATCACCTTCTTGGGTTAGCGCATAGTGTTGCTGACCCCCCGAATACACCGCGACAAAGCGAACCTCATTATTTAAGGTCGTTACTCGACTGGGTAAGTAGGTGTGTTTCGCAACAGGGTCCCCATTGGCATGATTACTCCCCAAGCCACACGCTTTAATCGTGCCATCACGCATGAGATAGACACGCGTATACCAGCCGCCTAAGCCATTAATCTCGGATAATTTCCACACCGCTTGTGAAGGAGGCAATCCCACATCACGCCATTGCGGTTGTTGGTTATCACCGGTGTGTAGCACTTGCCCTGGGTTACCACACGGTAGCCGTATTGTTGAACTGCCATCATGCGTTAACAAGTCGCCTTGTTCAATCAATTGATGCGTACCTGCCGCTAACATATCCCAGTCATCGCCAACAACTGGTGTAATACCAACAGTCACATCACGTTTGGCAATAAAGCTTGAGCCATGATAAGAAACGACATCATCACGCACGTAAGTGGTATCATTGTCATATGCACCGCACCAATTCATGCGGATGTTCCCTAAATCTAAAATTGTCATACTGACCTCGTGTTAACTGGTTTGCTCACTAGCAGGTTATCAATAGATGTCCGCGCGCATCGACTTCAACAGCGATACCTACCGGTGCAATGCAGTAGGTTAAAACATCATTCACATCACAATGCTCTTCATTGATATGCACTTTTAATTTGGCACCGTCTTTGAAAAAACCATATACGGTGTTACTCGATTGCGTTAGGACGTAGCCATTCTCTTTCTCATTGACCGCCAACAACTTACCCGCACCCTCAGTTAAATCAGCAGGAAAGTTCGTGCTGTTTGCAGCAGTCGTTGCTGTTTGTGCTTGCTGCTCGGCGTTATCAGCGTAACCTTGTGCTTCGGCTACCGCATCGTTCAGTGCATTGAGGGTCACGTTTAAATCGATTAACTGTTGCTGAAGCTGTTGTTCAATGTCAAAGATGACTTTGGCAGGCGAACTAACATCACCCCCTTCGGTGGATACCACCGTCTGTTCATCACCATGCACAATCTCATGCAGTGTTTGACTGTCTTCGGTCACTCGTATAACTGCTTGCTCTAACTCTTTTTGTAATGTCATTAGATAAACCTTAATGAAAATTCACGGGCAACATGCGATGTACCAATTGGTGCAAGCTATCGATGGCATTCATCAATCCTTGCAAATCTTCGGTTAACAACAGATGTAACGTGTCATGATTAAGCACAGGGCGTTCGCGCACTTCAAGCTCAGTACGAATTTCCCATAACGTGCCGGTGACTAATTGTGTTTGAAAAGCCTGGGTAAAGCGCGCTTGTTGCGATAACAACCCTAAGCCACCTAATAATGTGATATCAAACCAGGCACCACCCTCGCGAGCCTCCCACCTATACCAGGCTTCGAATAGCGCAAACTGGGTTTGTGACATTAACCAGCGTACTTGGATACGACTAGGGACTTGCGTAAAACGACGACGTTGGCGAGCACTGCCCGCCTCCATGTCCGTACGCACAATCGCATCACCTGGTTGAATGCTGTAACCCTCAACCGTGGGGAAAGGCAGTTTGTCTGGCCATGTAATCATGTTGTTGTTTCATCTTTGTGGATTGCTTTGATTATTAAGAATGTCGTACTAATCCACCTTCAACAGTCACATGCGGACTGGGAACATTGACCAGATTACTGCTGGTGCTAAATGCTCGTATTACCGAATTGGCCACAGCCACATAGCCTTCTTTGCAGTTGCTGACTTTGGTGAGTTCAGTCATGATATAAGAAAGTAGAAGTTACGCATTGACGCCTAGCAATTAATGATGATAATAATTTGTGGAGAAATTCAGCTCAAGGGAATGCAAAATGATCAGGCATATCACACGCCCATCGACATCGCGGTGTACATTGCCGATGTATATAGGTTTTTTATTAAGCGAACCAAATGCAACAAGCTGCTTGCGATTGAGTCAGTTACTGAATATATCTCATGACAGTGTAAATCGATTTTTAAATAGAGAATGCTATAGCCCAAAGGATATGTTTGATGAAGCGAAATCGACGCTGAATTTAGCAGGAGGAACATTGAGTGTAGATGATTCAGTATTAGATAAACCTTATTCAAATTACATTGGTTATGTAGGATATTTTTACTCAGGCAAACATCATAAGCCGGTGAAAGGCATCAACTTGGTCACATTATATTACACAGACCGACAAGGTAATCATCAGCCGGTGAACTTTCGAGTATATGACAAATCGGAAGATAAAACGAAAAATGATTATTTTTTAGAGATGTTGTCAGAAGTTTTATCTTGGGGAATAAAAGTATGCTTCCAGTAACGTTGCGTGACGATGTTGCATTTGCCAACTATTCTGTGTAGGGGCAATTTGTTTTTAACATTTTGCTGTTGCAATTTTTCTTCTATGTAATTTATCTGCCCTTGCAATTTGCATTTAATGGGATCAGACTTGCCTCCAGGTTAAGTTATTGGTGACTGACCGATGTAAGCAACAGGGATTATGTTATGAAGAAACCAGAAACGATCGATTTAAGTCATGCGGAGGCAGAGTCGTTACTGTCGCGACTTGAAACAAGTAATCTATCAGAAGCCGATCGCAAAGTATGCAACAGTGCCTTGCGAATGGTATTTTGGTTACAAGGGCAATTAATCGAAGCAAAGCTGAGTATCCGACGATTGAAGAGATTATTCGGGAGTTGTTGCGAAAAAAAGGGTTAACGGGTACATCGACGTCATCCAGCGCTTGTGACAAAGAGCCAAAGCAACCTGACACTGTTCAGGAAACAGATGTCCCCAAGGAGAAAAACAAAGGGCATGGGCGTCATGGAGCGGATGATTATGTTGCTGCAGAGGTTATCAAAGTGACAGATGAACGTTACTACTCAGGGGCACCCTGCCTGCATATTGATTGCCAAGGTCGTCTGTATTTATGGAATAAACCATCAAAGGTGATCCGTTTGTTAGGCCAACCGATGGCGCGGGTTGTGCGTTATGAACGAGAAGTCTATCGTTGCGGATTGTGTTTAACCTTATTTACCGTGCCTTTACCTAAAGCGTGTGGCAAAGCGGTCTATAGCGATAGCTTCAAAGCCGTATTAGCGGTGAATCACTATGTATTTGGTTTGCCCTTTTATCGCATAGCAAAGTACCACGAAGCACAAGGTATTCCATTGCCGACATCGAATCAATTTGCGTGCATGGAAACGGTATTTAATCAAGTGTTTCCAGTTTATCAAGCCTTGCAACGTATTGCAGCCAATGGCGAGTTAATCCAGTATGATGATACAACAGCGAGGGTCCAAAGCTTAGCGTTAGAAAACCAGCAACTAGAAGAAAAAGCGCGTCGCGGACTGTTTACCACAGCAGTCATTTCAAAAGTTGGTGACAACAACGAAGTCATATTAGTATTTACAGGTCGCTCGCATGCTGGCGAGAATATCACAGCGTTATTGCGCAAACGTAACGCTGACTTAGCGGATGTTATTTTAATGTCAGACGCACTGAGTCGAAACCGCATCAAACAAGAATCCATTGCCGAAAAGACGCAAGTTAGCTATTGCTTGACCCATGCTAGGCGTTATTTTTTCGAGTGTAAAGACGTTTATCCCAACGTGTGTCAACCGGTGTTAGCGTGGATTGGCCAGGTGTACCAACACGAGCGCCATTGTAAAGCCAATGACTATACGAAAGAGCAACGCCTGCATTATCATCGGCGTCACTCCAAGCCGGTGATGAAACGGTTGCACCGATTTTTGGATAAGTGTATTAAAAAACGCTGGGCAGAGCCTAACAGCAGTGGTGGTAAAGCCATCAACTATATGCGCAAGCATTTTCAACCGCTAACGTTATTTTTATCGGTACCCGGGGCCATTATAGACAATAACGACACGGAACGTTTAATTAAGATTGCACCGGTAATGTACCGTAAGAATTCGCAACAATATCGCACAACGTATGGTGCCATGATTGGCGATGCATTAATGAGCCTATTATTCACGGCACAATATGCCGGTGTTGACCCGGTGGATTATTTGCAAAGTATATTGTTATATAAAGACGAATTAGGTGATTGTGCCACGGATTGGTTGCCTTGGTGTTATAAGGAGACACTCAATACCGAGACATTAGCCAAAGCCGCTTAGGCGGCTTTGGCAGGCAGGGGTTTCCAATGTTGTTGACAATTAGCGGTAATGGGATTGCCATTATACAACAAAATGTTTAACGTACTGGCGGTTAATTGGATCGCGTCGTTGTTATCTTGCGGCCACCATTGAAGTCGTCCGCTAGAAAGTCGTTTATGACACAGCCAGAAACCTTGGCCATCGTAAGTGAGCAGTTTGATAGCATTACGACGACGATTAGTAAAAACAAATACCGTGCTATTAAAGGGGTTACTACCCATTTTAGCTTGGCAAAGTCTGCATAAACCTTCGATACCGGCTCTGAAGTCAACCGGGTCTTTGGCTAATAAAATACGGTGTTGAGGCGTTATTTGTAACATCGGTTTATCCTCAGCAGAGTGTTTTTAATAGTTGGGCGGCTGATGTGACATCACCTACGCGAATATCAACACGTAGGCCGTGTGGGTAGTGGAGTTTCAATTCACAAGCCGTAGTTTGCATTGGGGTGCTTGCCACTGCTGCCGTGTTATCAATGGGTTCGACAGTGACAAAGTGTGACGTTGTTTGGCTTGACACAGCTTTTTGCTCACGCCAGCGTTTTAGTTGCGAATGGTTCACTCTCAACAACTTGAGTTTTGAGAAGGGCATGCCATTATCAATGGCTCTAATAGCCGCTTGGCACAATGCAGGTGGAACAGGATCATGTCTGGATTTGTTAGCACGCCATTGTTCAAATTGCTGCTGTAATTGACGGAATAATACCGCATTTGTAGTCTGTTGCTCAGCACGAAGCGTTGAGCTGACCTTTTTGGATTTTCTTGATTGCATCAAAGTGTTCTCCTGATATTGTTAACAACATCAGGCTAACTGATCAAAAAACTCTATGCACGCACTGTTGCTGGAAGCATACGAATAAAACCATCATTTGTTAGCATGGATAGCTGGTACAGTTGTGTTAAAAATTTAAAGACGATAAGGAACCATCGGATGGGATTTTTAACTGCTCTGGAAAGTAATCGTTTGGTATCTATTGAGAAAGGCACCTGGGTTCAGGTCCGGACCTTAGATATAGCAGATGAGAGTCGGATTGTTTGGTTGCGAGATTTTGGATTTGTAAAGGTATTTCGGACGCGCTTAAAAGAACAGGTACGCCATTATGCAGTTTACTTAGACAGTCAAGATAGCAAACAAACTCCTGACAGAGTGCTAGCTAATTTTTCAAGTGTCCATTTTGAGAAATTACATGAACAACATTGGCAGATTGAGCAGTATCACCGAACAATTAAGCAGGTATGCAATATTGAGAGTTTTCAGGTTCGCAACAAGACTGCTGTTAAAAATCACATCTTTTCGGCAATTTGTGGCTATGTGAAACTTCAGCAGATGCGTGCAACACAAGTCATTATGAACTGCTATCAATTGCAGCGTGAATTATTTAATGAGGTCATTGTTAATTTTATTAAGGCATTTATACCAAATATGGAACATATGAATCCACAGTTTTTCGCTGACGTCAATGCGTAACTTCTATTAATGTAGAAAGCATAACAACAGCATCGCTACTACGCGCTTCAAGTAACATCCGAATACTGTTAGCATAACCACGCTGAGCGGCCAAATGTAATGGTGTATTGCCTTCTTTGTGGATAGCCATTATATCAGCACCAAACTCAAGCAATCCTGCTATAACACCTTTTCCTAAGATTTCAACACGATTAGCAGCTGAATGTAGCGGTGTATTGTCTGCTTTATTTAAAGCGGTCATATCAGCGCCTTGTTGCAATAACACTCTCAGAACCGCTGTGTGTCCTCGTTTAATAGCCAAATGCAGTGCCGTATCACCTGCATTGTTTTTTGCATCAATGCTAGCACCGTTCTGTAGCAACAACTCAACAATCTCTTTATGGCCCAATGCAGCAGCAATATGCAGTGCTGTATTGCCTTCATCATTTTTGATAGCAACATCAGCCTGATGTGCAAACAACAACTGAACAATCTCTTCATGATCTCGTGCAGCTACGATATATAGCGGTGTATTGTTTTCAAAATGAACGCCCTTTCTATTAACATCAATGGCTTTACTATCAATGAATTTCTTTACAGCCTCGATATCTCCTTCAAAAGCAGCTTGATGCAGTGAAGCATATTGACTATTAGGCATGGCATTAACCCTCTCCTGTAGAAAACGACGGTTGTTTTGACAGTTGTTGATGATCATCACCGTCCACTGCCGTTGTTGATGGCAATTTATCCGATGACGTTTTTGAAGATGAATTAAAGAACGCCGATGACATTGACGAATGTAACACACTTACACTTTCTTTTGGTGATGTGTCAGCATCACTATTTATTTTTCTGACTTTAGCCCCTTTCTCTAAGGGCGTTTTCGCTTTACGTTTGCTACCTCCACTATTCTGCTCTGTCTCTTCTAGCTGGGGTTGCTTCTTCTTAGCGGGTTTCAGATTCATGGCAGGCTCTATACCTTGTTGGCGTAATGCGTCCAAACGAGCTTGTGCTGGTTGATAGCCTCGCTCTACTGCCATCTTATACAATAAAGCCGCTTTTGGCCTATTTTTTCTGACGCCAAAGATGCCGCCCGCGCTATTTTCATACATATCACCCAACTGATAGCAGGCAACATCGGCTCCCTGGTCAACGCTCAGTTGATACCAACGTACCGCTTCTTTGTAATCTTGGGCAACACCTAATCCCTTTTTATACATATTGCCTAAATTACATTGAGACACCATATCTCCTTGTTGGGCGCTTAATAAATTCCATTTAAGCGCTTTGGCGTAATTTTTTGGCACACCGCGTCCTTCTTTATACATTAACGCAAGCGCACTTTGCGACTTACTGTCTCCTTGGGCTGCACCTAATTCGTATAGAGTCATCGCCTTTTGATAACATTGTGGTACACCCATGCCTTTTGCATACATGCGTCCTAACATATGCTGAGCAGCCGCATCTCCTCGTGCTGCGGCTGAACGAAAGTACTTTTTCGCTGCCTTGTAATCTTGTTCAACCCCATTGCCAGAATAATACATTGATCCTAAGTTAAATTGCGCATCTACACCGCCTTTTTCTGCGCTCAATTGATAATATTCAAACGCTTTCTCATGATTATTTGCTTTTTGATATTCACGTCCTTTTTTAAAATAGCTAGCTGCTTCAAGCTTTTGCTTAGATTGACTTGGCATAACGTTCTCCTTGATGACCAAAATTATGTTTCAGCAAGCCTAAATGAAAAGGCTTCTCTATACTGGAAACCATATTAAGCAAACCAAATATATTTGGCAACGATAGTTACCAAATTAAGTTACAGGCAACTCGACATCATCTAACTGTATTGCATACCCTACCCCAAATGCATTAGAGTAATGCCTTAGGTAAGCTGGTATATAACCTTTCAATCACGGCTTTAAATTGACACAACAATAACCACTATGCATTGTCAAAGCACCAGCCTGCAAGGAGTGAGTCACCTGTGAGCTTTCAACAACACTACGCCCGCTCTTGTCGTTTACTGCATGAAAGCGGGGCATGGCGTTTGCTACGTGCTGATAACGCGCCTATTATCTTGACTTTTTTAACCACGGCCTTTGCCAACACCAACGAAGTCCCTTACGACCAAGCACGCGTTACCTTAACCACCGAACTACAACGTCTTCAATCCCTTGGCACCTGGGAGTCCCAAACGTCGGCAAGCACCTATTTGAATCAATGGATACACGCCGGTTGGTTACGTGAAATGGACGATACCCTCACCAAAACCGATGCCAGTGAAGTGGCCTTGCGTTTTTGCCAAGGATTAGCCCAACGCACAACCGGCACCACTGCCTCACGTTTGCGTATCGTCCAACAAGCCGTGCGCGATTTAGCCATTGCTATCAACCCAGATACCCGTGCGCGTATTACCTTGCTCGAAGAGAAAAAAACCGCCATTCAACACGAGATTGATGCACTGCAGCGTGGCGATGTGCAGACCTTATCTGCCAATGAGCAAAGCGAGCGCTTAACCGATATTTATCAATTAGCCTATGCGCTCACTTATGATTTTCGCCGCCTTGAAGATGATATTCGTCAATTAGAGCGCACTGTGCGCACCGATATGATTGCAGAGCACGCTGGACGCGGTGATGTCCTCAAATCTGTCTTAGAACAAGAAGCCAAGCTCACCACCACCGATGCCGGGCGAGCCTTCGATGGCTTTTTTCAATTATTGTGTGATGAACACCGCGCATTGGAGTTAACCGAACAATTGCGTGATATCCTCAAGCAACCCGTAGCAAATAGCTTGCATCCACAACACAAACACTATCTAACCCGGTTGATGCCTTCATTAACCGGTGAAAGTGAGCGGGTCTTTCATATTCGCAGGCGCAGTGAAGAGAGTTTACGTGCCTATATTGAAAGCGGCGCCGCCCTTGAGCAACGTGCAGTGAATCAATTACTCAACCAACTAGAGCAGGCTGCCGTCACCTTAACCCAGCAAGGGGTTACCCTCAAACACCGCACCGCTTTGCAGCTACCAACCGGCACCGCTAAAATCACCGCACCAGAGACTCTGCAGTTACGCTCAGCTGAATCAACACTGCCCATCACCGATATTACACCGCAAACCAATCACCGCACACCGGCGTTAGCGGTATTAGCCCACTTAGAGACGGTCCCCATCGACAGCATTGCCAAACGCATTCAAACAATACTAGTTGAGCATGGCGCAATGACACTCGCCAATATCATCGCCTATCATCCCATCAGCGCCGGATTAGAAGAATTGGTCACGTATGTGCGTGTAGCCAAATCCGTTAATGCCGTTGAATTACCGCAACATGAACAAGTCACCCTATGGGAGCCCAGCGGCCATTGTTTACGTGCTACTCTGCCTACCTATCAACTCCATCCCGATTTATTTGCAACCGAGGCAACCCCATGGCTGAATTAGCATTAACACCCAAAGACACGCCTGCTGAAACGCAGCCACCAGCAATCCCTTGCGGCCAATTGCCACACGAGGCACGTCACGTGTTAATCCGTTTGCTGCGTCATGGCGTCATCTTAGCCAAGCAATCTGCTCATCACTTTCAGAACGTGTGTCGCTATCAACAACCCTTGCGCCAACACTTAGCCGATATGTATCTACTCCTGGTGTTAGATGAGGCCGCCGGGGTGGCCTTTATTGCCAGTATCGATGAGTCTACTGATGATGATACGGTTAACACCAATGACCTGCCTTCATTGTTGACACGACGCACACTCTCTTTGTATGACACTATCGTGCTATTAATCTTACGCAAACATTATCAAGAGCGCGAAACCGCAGGCGAACAACGCATTATCATCGATATTGACCGCATGGAATCGTACTTGTGCCCCTTTATGCCACTTATCAACAGTTATAAACTGGCACGACAAAAGCTACTCGCCACGTTGCAGAAATTGGTTGAAAAGCGGTTGCTCACTGCGGTGCGGGGCAGTGAAGCCCGTTTTGAAATTACTCCCGTGATACGCTATGTGGTCAACGCCGATTTCTTAGAAACGATGCTCGCTGACTACCAACAATTGGCAGAAAAACACAACATTGAACTTTCTTCTGAACCCAATCCCAATGACAGGCCTCATTATGACGAACACAACACCCGCTGAACACGTTGAGCACGTTAACCACATTGATGATGATACGATTAAAACCAATCATCAACTCACCACAACCCAAACACTGTTTGCCACCGGACAAATTCGTCTGCAAACTTTGTCAGTATACAATTGGGGCTCCTTTAATGGCTTGCATATCGCCACCATTGATCCCAATGGGACCCTCATCACCGGCGACAATGGTGCCGGTAAATCCACCCTAGTCGATGGCTTGATGGCACTGCTATTGCCAGCCGGACGCGCCACCTTTAATATCGCCGCCAGCCAAGGAGAACGTAATGACAGGAGCTTATTATCTTACATGCGTGGCCATTTCGGCTCCGTGCACGATGGCACGCGCACCGCTATCAAACACAAACGCACCGGCACCGTCCTCAGTGGATTGCACGCCCAATACCACAGCGAAGAGGGCACGCACATTACCTTAGCCGCCTTGTTTTGGACCACCCAAACAGGCAATGCATTAAGCGATGTCAATCGGGTGTATATCGCTGGTAAAGAACCCATTTCATTGCAAGCCATGCTCAATGCCTTTACCGATGGCCATAGCCGAGGCTTAAAACGCTGGTTAAAACAACACACCCAATTGCAATGTTTCGATGACCATTTCTCCCATTACCAAGCTTGTTATCGTCAGCTATTGCATATGGAAAACAAAAATGCGCCTGCTTTGTTAGCCCGCGCATTGGGATTGAAAAAAATTGATGACTTAACCGCCTTAATTCGTGAGTTAGTCTTAGAGCCTGGCACGCTCAAAGAGGATGCACGCAATGCCGTCACTGAATTTACCGATTTGGTCGCCACCCGCAATCAATTACTCGATGCCAAAGCCCAATGTGATCATTTGAACAAACTACCCCACTTACAACAAGCCATAACAAAAGCAGAAAAAACCTACACGCAATTGATTGAAGAGCGCGATGGATTACCCATTTATATGGCTGATATGGCGGTACACCATTGGCAAGCCAATATTGAACGTTGGCAGAAAGACTATGCAGCATTGACTGATCGTATTAAAGAAGCCAATCAACATGAAATCGATGTCACTGAACAGGTAGAACAACGCCATGCGGATTATTTACAGGCAGGAGGCGAACGTATCGAGGCAATAAAAAAAGATTTAACCCATGCGCAAGCACGATTAACCCAAGTACAACACCGTGCAACACAATACCAAACCGATACTAAAGCACTTGGGTTAGATCTCACTTTAGACAAAACCACCTTTACCCAACATCAACAACAGATAATACAACAACAGCGACAACTGAGTGAGGATACTCACCAAGCACAAGATAGATTTGCCACGGTGAGTGCCACATTCAGCCAACTGCAAACTGAACAACGTGCCATTCAGGAAGAACTCACTCATATCAAAGCACGCCCTGATTCCAATATTGCAATGAATTATCAACAATTACGCGATGAATTGCGACAAGCATTAGAGCTATCCATAGAAAACTGCCCATTTATTGGTGAACTGCTCGATGTCAAAGATGCAGAGCATCAATGGCAAGGTGCTATTGAGTGTGCATTCGGTGGATTACGTACTACATTATTAGTCCGCGATCGTGATTTCCCATTGGTAACGCGTTGGTTGAATGTGCGCTACACTGGGCTACATGTGCGTATACAGCAGGTTATCAAAACTAATGTTCAACAAATCAAACCCTGGAAGAGCAACGGTTATTTGCATAAATTACACTGGCGCGAGCATCCTTATCAAGCTTGGTTACAACACCATCTAGCCCGTTTTGATTTACACTGCGTGATGACAACAACAGAATTGGATAATACGCCCTTTTCAATGACACAAGCGGGATTAATCCATCGTGAACGTGGGCGAGCTGAAAAGAAAGATCAGGTCAAAATAGATGATCGCCGTCATTGGTGTTTAGGATTTTCTAATAAAACCCGTTTAAAGTTATTAGAAGATGAACAGCAACAATTAAAAATTAAATTAAACGAAATGCAAGTTGCATTAACCCAGGCCAGAGACGCATTAAATACCATTAACAAAAAGCGCCAGTATTGGGATAAATTACAAACCTATCAGTGGGACGATATTGATGTGCCGCGTTGGCAAGCGAAAGTAGATCAATTGCACGTTGATTTGACGGCACTTGAGCGCAGCGATGGTAATTTGGCACAGGCTAAACAACGTTGGCAACACGCTAAACAAACGTTACTGGCTATTCGTACTGCTAAAGAGCATGATATTAAACAAGCCGGTGAATTAGCCAATACCCTCCAATCTGGGATCAGTAAACGTGATGAAGCTACTCAGCTAGCCAATGTTGGATTAACTGAGCCCATTGCCCAACGTTTAAGCCAACGTTTAGACAAATTAGAGGCTTCGTTACTTGAACAATTGACAGTTCTGACTCATCAACATCAACGCACCATTGAGCAAGCATTAGAACAATGCCGTGAGCAAAAGGCCAGTTTGGAAAAATCAGCCATCCGCATTATGGCAAGCTTTCGTTCTCACGAAAAATGGCAAGTGATTGCAGCCGATTGGCGTTGCGACATCGCGAGTTTAACCGATTATATTGAGCATTTACACAAGATTGAACAGGAAGGTTTGCCCGCATTAGTCGATAAGTTCGTCACCAGACTAAACAAACACACGACCCAATCACTAGCACGCATTCGTCAACAATTACAGGTGGCTCGCGATGATATTATCGATAAAATTGAAACGATTAATCACGTGTTAAAACGCACCGAGTTTCGTCAAGGGACCTACTTGAAATTAGGCACTAAACAAGAACACTATCCACATGTCAAAGTGCTTAATCAACAATTATCTGCTGTACTCAGTCAAGTGACTAGCGATGATCATGACGCACGTTTTCAACAGTTGCAAGAAGTGATCACTATCTTAGAAAAAGCCAGCCATCCCAGTACAGCCAATACCTTAGAAAGTTTACGCTTACTCGATCCACGTTATCAATTAGCCTTTCATGCTGATGAATTAGCCATTGGTACCAATGAAGTGCGTGATGTATTAGCCTCTTCCAGCGGCAAATCAGGTGGTGAGAAAGAAGCGTTTGCTGGCACTATTGTGGCAGCAAGTTTAGCCTATGTGCTCACCCCCGATGGCCATGATAAACCCGTATACAGCACGGTCTTTTTGGACGAAGCGTTTTCCAATACCGCTGAAGCCGTTAGTCGGCGTGTTCTGCGGGTATTTAAAGCATTACACATCCATGTCAATTTAATTACCCCCTATAAAAATTTGAATCTCGCACGCGAATCAGCGCGCTCATTATTAATCGTTGAGCGTGATATAACACAACACGACAGCCGTTTATGTGAAGTCACTTGGGAAGAAGTCGATGCGCAATTGGCTAAACATCGCGAGCAACGCACGCAGCAAGCGGCACAAGCCTTAGGTATCACGCTGACAGAGGAAACCCATGACAACTAAGATATGGGGATTATTGCCAACGGATATACAGCCATTACTCTTAAAACGTGAATGGCAAAATGAAACCAATCGCAAAGCCCGTTTATTACATCAACGTCCCTGGCCCATTCGCGTGAACTTAAAACCACCCAGCGGCAATAACGCCACCACAGATTTAGCGCATTTTCAGCAGTTTGTACAAGCCTGGCAACAATATTCATATCCACAGCAAGTTAAGTGGCAACAGGTTACCTACCGCGCACTATCAACACAGCATATACCCACCACATTGGTATTGGCTAACATCACCGAGTTAATGCACTTTCTTGAAGGTGATGCGTATCAATGCTATCAACGTTGGCAACAACGTATTAAACCCTTAGAGCCTGTTCAAAATCTTCTAATAGCCAACACTAAAAAAGCCAACACCACCATTTGCAAACTTGTATTCATTTTTCTTTCGCAGTTTTTCCATAGTCGCCGACATTTTTCAATCCAACCAAATGAACGTTCCACCACCCAGCGTTTTGGTATCACAGCAAACTTATGTAATTCACTGCGTTTAGCCACCTCAACAGTCGCACCAATGATTTCCTGTATCGCCTCAGCAAAAAGGAGCCCCGTATAACCACCGTCCACTAACACATTTTGAACTGTACTCAAGTTGTCTTTTGACTTCGTAAACATAATAATTGCACCTGCACGGTCTGTTATATTAGCCGTTGTAATGTGAATAGCATGCGGTAATCCTTGGGTATCCACAGCAATATGTCTCTTGATACCAGATATCTTCTTGCCCGCATCGTAACCCTTGTTTTCTGCTGTATCTGTGTTTTTTACACTTTGCGCATCGACAATGCAGAAACTGGTTTTTTCTTTGCGATTATCATCAACGCGTAATTCGGCAACCAATTTTTTTTAAAGCCTGCTCAAGTAGGCTTGGTTCTCCATCAACTTGTTCACTCCAAATTTGAAAATAGGCGTGGACGCTGCGCCATTTTGGAAAATCTTGGGGCAACATTCGCCATTGACAGGCTGTTTTCAATAAATAAAGTACCGAACAGAAAATATCATATAAATCATATTGTCTTGGACGCGTCTGCTTTCTAGCACTCAGCAATAATGGCTCTATTAACGCAAATTGCTCTCGACTTATGTCGCTTGGATATCCCCTGCGCATTTTAACTCCCTCTTAAATGATAACAGCGCAGATGTTAACTCTTTACTCTTGGATTTTGAACAGGCTCTTAGTGGCGTTTAATAAAAAACTTTACCCGGCATTGGTCGCGCACTTTAACCGACTGGAAAAAATGGATAAGCAAACGATAGACAAACTGGTTACCGTATTACCTCAATTACACCCGAAGTGTGGTCAAGGCTATTATTTGCGTGCACTGCCATTAATCGGAGTAGATACCAAATTCGTAGAAACCCAACAAACCTTATTGACAGCACTATTAGATAGCTTACATGAAAAGACTGTTTCAGCGGCAGGTGGATTGTTATCATGGTTGGGTTGTCTTGAAGCACCCACTGACTGGTTAGGGGTGCGCCCACTGTGTCCTCATGCGCAGCAGCAATTAGGGAGATTACCCATATTACAATTACCTAGTGATGTGTTAATCAATACGTCATTACCCAGCAAACGGATTTTGATTGTTGAAAATAAACAATCAGGACTGGCTCTCCCCCCGCTTGCAGATACCATCGCGGTCTTCGGGGGTGGATTGAATGTTGCCTGGGTAAAAGCGGTGTGGCTACGAGATAAGCAAGTGGGTTATTGGGGGGATATTGATACCTGGGGATTGGCTATCTTAAGTGAGGTACGCAAATGGCTGCCCCATGTGTGTGCCTTGATGATGGATAAAGACACACTGTTAACTCATCGTACCCAAATCACGCATGAACCAACACCTGCTCCGGTATGCCCTGAGAACTTAACCGCTGAAGAAATGGCTTTATTTGATGCATTAACTCAGGGGGAATGGGCAGAGTCGCGTTTAGAGCAAGAGTATTTACACGCTGATTATATTGCAACAACACTACAACATTGGATAGCCGCATGACATTTATCCATTAAGCCAAATTACCTTTTGCTTCGCAATCCTAACCACCATCTCTGCGTGTGAAAGCGAGAATATACATCTATCGCGTAGCTGATGAATGCAAATAGCATTGCGTTCTAGTGCCACATTCAAATCCAATTCATCGGCAGACCTGTTAACGCCCATCAATATCCGTGTGAACAATGACAAAGCCCGCAAGAGCGGGCTTTGAAATCACCTCAAAAACCTGGTAAATTGATTGCGCAAGTGTTGTGATGCATCACAACAATGCGCTAGAGTTCAACAACGAATAGGAAAATAGTAACATGGCAACAGCAACCAGAAAGAAAACCTCAACGAAGAAGAAAGCGACAACGAAGAAAAAGAAAATAACGACAAAACAACGCAAGCCTCAAGGCAAGCGCAGTGCAGCGAAAAAACTACTGAAGAAAAAACCTACTTCCAGTGCAATCGCTAGTGTAACCAAGCAGTTTACACAATGGCGTGCTAACAAAAAGTCGAACTCTGAGCCCATCCCCGATGCTTTATTGTTAAAAGCCTATGCCTTGCGAAAGCAGTACACCGACCAAGACATTCGTCAAGCGTTGCGCCTTGATTGGGGACAGTTAAAGCGCGCCAGTGGGCTAGCCGCGCGCAATATCACTGGCCTTGGCAAACAATTCTTAGAGATTGGGTTTGAACCCACACCGGCTTCAAAAAATAAAAATCACTTGCCAACGATAACACTAACATTACCTGATAACACACGCTTAACACTCACACAGCCAACGCTGGAGCAATTAACCGTGGTCACGAACCGACTGGTTGTAGAAGCCCATGCGCAATCTAAAAAGAGAAAGTAAGCAATACAAGTGCAAGTGTATTATGACAGTGACGGCAAACCCAGTAGCGATAAAAAATAACGTATTGACTTTCAAGAGAGTGGGTTGATAGTGATAATCAAAGAAGCTAAGCGATGAAGCTACAGCAAATACAATGGTTGATTGCCGAAGGCGAATCGCAGACAGAGAGTTTAAAAAATCAACGGGGCAATGTCAGGCAGCCTGTGAAACCGCATGTGACTTTTCAAATGGGGATGGTGCATGGTTGTCTTTGGCATTACCGATGATGATAACATCATTGGGCAATTTTCTGATAATACAAGGCGAGGAATGTATAAGTGAACAGGCTTAAACCATTCTACCATCGTCACTTACTCCCATAACGCGCCTATGGGGACAGCAGCCAGTTTGTCGTTCACTTGGGTACTGTGGTCTCCATCATATAAAATCAAACCCATCAAGAAATTGTCACCCGCTAACGATTGCAATTTCTTTAATCCTCGAAAATCTTTGGGATGTAATGTGGCCGAGGCTTTTGCTTCAATGGCTACAAACTCCCCTGAGTGTAATTCAATGATAAAATCAACTTCATGCTGGTCTTTATCTCGAAAATGATAAAACGTGACCGGCTCTTCATACCAGGTGGCTATTCGCTTTAACTCACAAAAAACATAGCTCTCAACTAAACTCCCCAGCAGATGACTGTCCTGCGTGATTTTATTGACGTTGAGCCGCTTGAGTGCACACAATAACCCGGTATCGACAATGTGCACTTTGGGCGTTTTGAGTAAACGCTTCAGTTCATTACGGTGCCACGCCGGTAGCCGTTCAAATAAGTACACGTGCTCAAGCAAGCGGCAATACTTCACCAGTGTTTTAGGCGACAGTCCCATTCGCCCAGCTAATTGGTCGTAATTCGTCAATTGACCCACTTGCTGACTTAACACTTGGGCTAGCTTAGGCAATTCACTGAGATAATCTATCTGCGCTAAATCACGCACGTCTTTTTGAATCAGGCTGTGAATATACTGACTGTGCCAGGCTTGTCTACGATACCGATCCTCTCGGCTTAATGGCTCCGGAAATCCACCGCAGAGGATATCATCAATTAACGACTCTCTCACACGTACCCTATCTGTTCTTGGTAACGCTTGTGAAAAAATCTTGGATAAGAAAGTCGATTGTTTCCTATCAATCTCACACCGTGCTAAAGGCAGCAATGTCAACGTCTCCATTCGACCGGCCAGGGAATCGGCTAAGGCGGGTAGCAGCAACACATTCGCTGAACCTGTCAGTAAATAGCGTCCTGGTAAGCGGTTTTCATCCACCGATTGTTTAATCGCAAGAAATAATTCCGGAACCCGTTGCACTTCATCTAAAATGATATGCCGTGCGGTTAAGCCACGGATAAATCCAATCGGATCATCACGTGCCAATTGTAATTGAGTTTGATCGTCAAATGTGAGGTATAGCCACTCCTTTGTCTGCATTGCTTTGGCTAAGGTTGTCTTACCACACTGCCGTGGGCCGGTTAACACGACAACCGGGGAATCGGCTAAGGCGGCTTTGACCCTCGCTTGACAGTGCCGTGGATAGAATGATTTGTTATAGAAGTTACGCATTGACAGAACTTATGTCTTATGGGGACAGAACTTGAGATTTTTAGCAGCTGAAGCAATTGTTTTTTGTTTAGAAAAACAATCGGCAACATAAAACTCGAGTCTCAAATTATGTCTGCGTAAGGCGTAGCAAAAAAAAACCAGCAGGCTACTAAGGCTAAACATAAAAAATGGCATTCCATATCTTATTGAAAATGTTGTGGTTTTTGTTGTCAATGCGTAACTTCTATGTTATTTGCCATTTCTATTTACCTATTCCCCTGCTGTGTACTTGGCTAAGCTGGATTGAAAGGCCGAGCATTCTGGACTGACAGTTTGACTATCATGCAGTAGAGTTTCGACTAAACTGTAACAGAATCTCAACTATTCTGCACTATAATGCCGACTATTCTGTACTATAGCAACAACTATTCTGTATAGCAAATCCCATATGGGCTACTATTCATCCCGCATTGGTAGGGAAATCAGTTAAAATTCTGGTTAAATATCAACCTAAAAGGAGTTCGCTGTGAAGAGAAGAATGTGCAAGGTGCGAACCTTCATCAAGGTGCGAACTTATCCCCATTAGGTGCAGTTAGGTTCGCACCTAGACTTGCAATAACTTGATTAAATTCAATGGGTTATTTGATTATCAATGCAAACCTATGTGTGAATTTGGTTTGCACCCAAGTTTGCAGAAGAAATCTATTAGATTCAAAGGGTTACTTGACTCAGGTGCGAACCTAAAAAGTCGTACTAATCGACTGAAATGGGAGGATTTTTTGAGATAACCGTTTGAATTTGAAGGGATATTTTTTCTATTGTGATGTTAGGCGCGACCCGCGAACCACTTTTTTTGGTCTGTCGCTAGCGAAATATTGCGCTTAGGAAGCCCGAATGCGTTTTAACCCGAGGAAGGACCCATAAGTGTTTGATATTCCAAATAATATTTGTGTCGACTGTCATTCGTCTCTCGCTTCTTTTAACCTCTGCAACGTCTGTTATGCTGTGTTGTGAGATGGATAGCGGTGTCTCAACGTTGGTTTTACCTTCTTGCAAATCCGCCAGCGGCTCCCCTGTGCCACCTCTGCCAACCATAGCGAAAAGTCTACCACGAATTGCGGTTTTTGTATCATATAAGATGTCTCACGATAACCGTATAATACTGTAAGAAAACACGCTGCATTAAAATTCACCATAAGTAAAAATAGCAAAAGTTGTAACCTGATTGTGGGTGGGCATTGGGGATGACAACTCATAAAAAATGAGCCTATTGTTGATTATTTTAACTTCTGCACACAAAAATATGATGTGTTAGCACTGTGAGTTAGCCACGCGAGTGACGTGATTATTGGCTTAACACACCATACCAGCGATTTAAACAACGATGTCGTGGCAAGTAATGGGGAAGTTTAACAAAAACATTTAACGCGTTTAAAACTATTTGTCGGCGTTCAAGCGGATAATTTGTTTTTACCCTCTGCCATGAATATTTTTAATTTAAACAAGTCCTGTTAGCTCTGTACCTATCTTATGTCTTTTCGTTGCACTGGTGATCTACTTGCACAACCGGAGTACACAAGTGCGTTGTCAAAAAAACAATGACCACTACTTGTTTTACTTCTGCATCAAAAATGTTTTTGTGTGTAAAGTATTTTGTAAGCGTTAATTTTATTAAACAACAAAAACGTCGTATAAGCGTTTCAAGAGACGATGTTGCGTTAAGCAATGCCAATGCATTAATAAAAAGAGTTAACGTGTTTAAAGCCTGCCTATGGGCGTTTTAAGGCTATTATCTTTTAACACCTGCACTAATTATCTCTTGATAGTGATGTTAAGCGTGAAATTGAGGTGAAGTGGCGTTAGTGGCAATGAGGTAAGCGAAGTGAGGGAAATGAGGTAAGTGACAGAGGTATGATGAATGTTCATCTTGTTGGCGTTACGTGTGTGTTTGCTTTGGGTGTTCGTCTGTATGCAAAGACAAAATAGCACAAGGGAGTATACGTGATAGGCTGAGTGGGTTATTAAATAAAGCGGTACTTAAATTAAATTAATTTATAATTAAAGTAATTTACACAGTAACTGACGTTAGTGTATCTTACTGTTATTAACGCCATGCTCGACTTTTTTCATACAGTGACGAGCCTTTCAAACTGAAGTGGTTTGTTACCCACTATCTTATTAATAAATACGGCCAAGGTGTGTGATAATATTTTTCTGGTAACACGATTAGTGAAATGCCATGTATCTCTTGCCCTGACTTTTTGAATATGAAACCGTTCGCTTAATTGGCCGATAACCGTTTCAACCAAACGCCGTGTTGATATCAACCATGATGCTGCATCTTTTCCTCTTGTATCAACCATATTATCGCGTAGTGGTGTTTGCAAGTTTACGTTTGTCTCTCGTGCCAGTTGCTGTTGATAATCTTTGCCAATTAATCCCTTGTCAGCCAACATTAATCCACTAATGCCGCCAATAATATCCCAAAGCGATTCTCTTTCATCGATATTAGCGGCTGTCGCCGTTATACTACTGATCACACCTTCAGAATTAATCACAACATTTCCTTTGAAACCGTAATAAGTCTCATCTTTGGATGCACAGTATCCAAAGCCTGCTTCACCCTTAAATACACGACTATATTTTGCTCGTTTGAATTTGCAAACCGGTATCGGAAATCCATCTGCCATATGTAATGTGTCATCAGTAGCATGCAGTTGGTCACCTATTTTCATTTGGATAACTTGTTTTACTTTCCACAGGTTTGCTGCTTGTTTTGCAAAGTTACTACGTGCTCCTAGATCGGGAAACAACATTTGCCAGTTAGTTTTAAAATAAGACCATAAGCCTTTATCTGTATCAATTCCTAAAAATTCTCCGACAACTTCCATGGTAATTACTTCTTCATCTGATAACTTTGGTGCGAAACCTCGATGTCGTAGCACCTGTAATCCTTCCATACTTTTGGTACTTTCCGCTACTAAACAAAATACCGTAATGATAAAATCCTCCAATGGCATGGTGACTCTCCTTGTAAGGGCGATTCTTTCAAACCAAAATTACTGGAATTCACTGTGCCAGTCAAACTTTAAACAATTTTATCCCAAAAAAGTCGAGCATGGCGTGTTATTATTATTACGTTAGTAATAATAGTAGTGCACCTGTAAACTGAAACCAGCGGTTAACTCTCTGAATCCTAACCGAAACCAGCTGAGTTTGGATAGTCAACACCAAGTCTCAAAACCTGATTCTGAAATTCCCCATAAAACGTCAGTAACCTATTCTATTTGCAGCTGTCTTTGTCATTATTCAGTTAAGGCGATTTAGCAGTTTAAACCAGTTTAATGACGCCATAATTCATTGCGGTGATTAGCTTGTTTTGCATGGCGATTATTTTGCTACTGAGAACGCTATTTATCGGTACACAGTGGTTGATTGGGGAGTCGCTATTGGAGAAGCCGTCGTCGCCGTGAGTTCATTGCGTATATCGCGTCTATGCGCCGTTTACACGATATCGGCCTTTTAACCCATTCCCAAACTGAAATGGACAGTGCCATCGGGTAGGGTAATGCGGCAAGTTAGTGCGCTCTTCAGCGCTAATGCGGCCCAACCCAGCGAGCTAATTGCGCTGATGGTTTTGATGCGCTTGCTATTAACCAGGATACTAGCGATTATCAGCAGCGATGGCACCGCAGCCAGATGCTGGAAACCCCTGACTGCGGCTATCACAACAGTAATCAATCAGCAAAGGAGACTAACTGTCATGAATCAATCTATTCTACCCAATATCGCTATCGATGAACAAGACGAAGAGGACTACAAAACACCTCATGAAGCCCTAAGCGCCAAATTACATCAAATGGCCGACATTGCCAATGTCACAATTCGCGGTCAACCTTGTGCAAGCGAGCTCTATAACATCTTGTGGGGACTAACGGATTTACTGCAATTAGCTTGCAGGCAATGCGATGAACTGCGTCCGGGCGACTTGATGGATGAAGCTGAATTAGCCAACAAAGCCTGTCAAGACGGTTAAAAAAGAATAGGGAAATGGCGTCATTCAATCAACAAACGGTGCCCCTGACTGAACCGGCGTCATTTCCCGCCCTTTAATCTGTCAAGCCTGTAAACAAAGCCTGATAAACCACGTGGCACTTATCATCGCATAGATTAACATGTGTTACTAACAGGAGAAAAAAACCATGCCAATCATTACTTCTAACACATCCGTATTAGAACAAGTCACTGCCCTACCCAACCTATCACTGGCTGAATTAAAATCACTGTGGCAAACGCTATACAATACCAAACCCCATACCCAACAAAAAAGTCTACTGGTAAAACGATTAAGTTATCGCTTGCAAGAGTTAGCCTATGGGGTTGACCCGGACATCAATAAACGCCTCACTGAACAAGCCAAACACTATTACCCTGACAATAAGAAAACCAACAAACGAAAACGCAGCAACTACACACGCCCAATGGTGGGCGCTCGTTTAGTGCGTCACTACAAAGGGATAAACCATACCGTCACTGTGCTAGAACACGGTTATGAATATGACGGTTGTGTGTATAGTAGCTTATCGAAAATTGCCACACTCATTACCGGTAACAATTGCTCGGGGGTATTCTTCTTTGGATTGCGTAAAAATAATGGAGTTACTGTATGAAGCGAAATACCACAAACAATGATGCAAACACGGTTACACCCAAACGCTGTGCCATTTATACGCGCAAATCGACCGAAGAAGGCTTAGAGCAAGCGTTTAATAGCTTGGATGCACAACGCGATGCCTGTGAATGTTACATCGCTTCGCAAAAACACGAGGGTTGGTTGTTACTCGATGATCATTATGATGACGGTGGCTTTACCGGTGGTAATATGGAACGCCCCGCTTTAAAACGCCTCATGCAAGCCATTGAGCAGGGATTCATTGATATTGTCGTTGTGTATAAAGTCGATAGACTATCACGGTCACTGGCTGATTTTGCTAAGCTTATCAGCTTATTTGATGCACACACCCTATCCTTTGTCTCGGTGACACAACAATTTAATACCACATCCTCGATGGGACGATTAACCTTAAACATCTTATTATCCTTTGCCCAGTTTGAACGTGAAATGATTGGCGAGCGTGTACGTGACAAATTCACTGCTTCCAAACGTAAAGGGTTATGGATGGGAGGCGTAGTACCATTAGGCTATGACGTTAAAGACCGGCATTTGCAGATTAATGACATTGAGGCCAACACAGTGCGTGTCATTTTCGATTTGTTTCTGAAAACTCAATCGCCCACACAGATGGTCAAGCCCTTAGCAGATATGGGGATTGTCAGTAAGCAACGTATCACCAAAAAAGGCAAAACCGTCGGTGGCACATTGTTTGATATCGGCGGCATTTATAAAATCCTGAATAACCCGATTTACATTGGCAAAACCAAATGTAAAGATGAACTCTATGACGGACGTCATCAAGCCATTATTACCCAAGAGACCTGGGAAGCCACACAAGACTTATTACGCCATCGTGCTGTTAAAACTAACACACAAACAAAACGGGGGCAACGCGCTGTTCTCAGCGGCTTATTGAAATGCAGTGGCTGTTTGTCGGCGATGACACCGGTACACACTACTAAATGCCAAGGCAAGAAACTCTATCGTTATTATGCCGCCACCGGCTACAAACAAGGGCGCTGCCCTGAGTGTCCGATTAAACAAATCAATGCCGGCGAAATCGAAACTCGAGTATTGCAGCAGTTACAAACGGTATTGACTGCACCTGAAATCATTTTAGAGTCATGGAAAGCGGCCAAACAAATTGATAATGCCATAACCGAGTATGATGTACGTCAAGCCTTGAGTGATATCGCGCCTGTTTGGCAGTCTCTCTTTCCAGCTGAACAAAAACGGTTATTGGAACTACTGTTAGCACAAGTCGTATTGCATCCGGATTATCTGGATATTCAAGTAAAGATCAACGGCATTAACAATCTGGCGCAACAATGGCGTTACGACAACCAACCACAAAGAACATTAACATGCAAACAACCGTCACGTTAAATCACGATGTCATCTCGATTAAAGTCCCCATCGTATTCAAACGTTATCGTGGCAAAACATGGTTAACGTTACCTGAAAATAATGTGCCTCCAACCACCAAGCTTCACCCAAATGAATCGTTTGTTAAAGCACTGGCTAAAGCCTATCACTGGCAACACCTATTAGACACAGGAAAATTCCCCATGCTCAGAGAATTGATTAAACACGTCAAGGTGAACTCGTCTTATGCCTCACGCATCCTGCGTCTGAACCTCCTCGCCCCTGACATCAAGCAAGCCATCTTGGAGGGCAAACACCCACCCGAATTAAGTCAGCGCCGCTTACTCTCACCGTTTCCACTGCTGTGGGAAGAACAACGACGCCACTTTGGATTTGCCAAATAACCCCGAACCAATGAGATGACTTGTTGCACTGAACCCAACCCAATACACTTACCCCCCACCCCCGACATGATTACCAACATGGAGCAAGCATTCAGTTGGATGAAGTGGTTAACCGTTCAGTTGAGTCGCTATGCTCGTGATGCGTTTCAGCCACCTGACCCCGAAACGCACACAATTGCATTGCGTTGTCTGTTAAATTCCCCTAAACTGCGCCCCAAGTAATACCTTGCTGAGTTGGGATGGTCTTATGCTTAAACCAGCACCGAGATTGGCTCGTGACATATCATTATTAATGGTGCTTAAGATAGCATTGCTGGTATTGCTATGGTATATCTGTTTCTCGCATCCAATCGCAAATTCCATCACACGCACTAGCATGGCTGTGCATCTGCTGGGCAGTCAGAATAATGCCAAAGAAAGGTAAAGATCATGTCTGTTTTGCCTGAAGTTGTCACCTTATCACGCATTCAGTTTGGCATGACAGCCTTATATCACTTTTTATTTGTGCCATTAACACTAGGACTATCGTTTCTGCTTGCCATTATGGAAAGTGTGTATGTGATGACTAACCGTACAATATGGCGAGATATGGTAAAATTTTGGGGTACTTTGTTTGGTATCAACTTTGCCATGGGGGTTGCAACTGGCATTACCCTAGAGTTCCAGTTTGGCACTAACTGGGCATATTATGCAACGTATGTGGGCGACATTTTTGGTGCGCCGCTTGCGATCGAAGGCATAATGGCCTTTTTCTTGGAGGCAACCTTTGTTGGGATCTTCTTCTTTGGTTGGGATAGGATCTCCAAAGTAAGCCATTTGGCCGTAACCTGGTTGTTAGCGTTTGGCACTAGCTTGTCTGCCTTATGGATTTTAATTGCTAATGCTTGGATGCAACACCCTGTTGGCTCACACTTCAATTATGAAACCATGCGCATGGAAGTTAGCAGCTTTTATGATGTCTTGTTTAATCCTGTCGCTCAAGCAAAATTTGTACATACCGTCAGTGCTGGCTATGTCACCGGTTCCATCTTTGTTTTAGCCATTAGTTCACTGTATTTGCTACGCGGCAAACATGTAGAAATAGCAAAACGCTCGATTACTGTCGCAGCAGCCTTTGGTTTGGCTGCTGCTTTGTCTGTTGTTGTTTTGGGCGATGAAAGTGGTTATTTGGCCAATGATGGTCAACACATGAAATTAGCGGCTATGGAAAGCCTGTGGACAACACAAAAAGCCCCTGCCGCCCTCACTGTCTTTGGCATACCCAATCAAGAAAAACGCAAAACAGAATATGAAATACGTATTCCTTGGCTGCTTGGGTTAATTGCAACACGCTCGCTTGATACACCCATCGAAGGTATTAATGAATTAGAAGCTGATGCCAAACTGAAAATTCGCCGAGGTCAAAAAGCCGTTGCGGCATTGCAAATATTAGAGCTTGATCCCTCTGATAAAGTAGCACAGAAACAACTCGCCACATATCAGGATAATATGGGCTATGGCCTATTATTAAAACGCTATACTGATGATGTGACTCGGGCAACACCACAACAAGTTGATGCCGCAGCAGGTAGTTTAGTACCACAGGTATGGCCCTTGTTTTGGGGATTTCGTATCATGGTTGCCTGTGGCTTGTTTTTTATCTGTTTGTTCACGCTCGCCTTTTATTTGTCGGCCACAAGCCAGCTCGACAAACGTTGGTTTCAACGACTCGCTGTATGTAGTTTACCTTTGCCTTGGATCAGTATTGAATTAGGTTGGTTTATTGCAGAATATGGTCGTCAACCGTGGGTTATTCAAGGTATCTTGCCTACCTTTCTCGGCACATCGTCTTTAAGCCCTGCCAGTTTATGGACATCGTTAATCGGCTTTATTTTATTTTATTCATTGCTCGCGGTCGTTGAAATATTCCTTATGGTAAAATACATTCGACTCGGTCCAAATAGCATGGAAGGGCAAATGAAATGATCCCTCTTGATTATGGCACACTACGTCTTATTTGGTGGGTTTTACTTGGCGTACTCTTAATTGGGTTTGCTGTTATGGATGGTTTTGATATTGGTATTGCCATGCTCTTACCCATTACGGCACGCACAGATATCGAACGTCGCATTGTGATTAACACAATCGGCCCGGTCTGGGAAGGCAACCAAGTCTGGTTTATCCTAGGCGCTGGTGCCATCTTCGCTGCATGGCCAATGTTGTATGCTGTCTCATTTTCAGGACTCTATTTGATGATGTTTGTTATATTATTAACATTTATTATGCGACCTGTTTCATTTAAATACCGCAGTAAGATGCCGAATGCGTGCTGGCGTAATACATGGGATAGCATTTTAGCTGCAACCGGATTTGGTGCGGCCCTATTATTGGGTGTTGTTGTTGGTAATGTCATTCAAGGGTTGCCATTTCGCTTAGATCCATCACTACGCAGTTTCTACGACGGAACGTTTCTTGCGTTATTGAACCCATTTGCCATTGTTTGCGGGCTACTTAGCCTCTTCATGCTCATGATGCACGGCGGCTTATATCTTGCGATTAAAACCGATAATATCATACATAAACGGGCAATAACTGCATCACGATTATCTGCCATTGCTGTGATTATGCTCTTTGCTTTTGGAGGTTACTGGGTCGCACATGGATTAATCGGTTATCACCTTGTTTCAAGCATTGCACACGATGGGCCCTCTAATCCGTTGCATAAAATCGTTATCCGACAAGCCGGTGCATGGCTCACTAATTATCACACTCAACCTATTAGTTTGGCCGCACCTATTTTAGGGTTTGTAGGTGCTATCTTGGCTTGCCTCCTTACCTTTACCAATAAAAATACATTCGCCTTTATTGCTAGCGGTCTTAGCATTGCCGGTATTATCAGCACCGTAGGAGTCAGCTTGTTTCCATTTATACTGCCCTCCTCCATTTCACCACAATCAAGTTTGTTAGTGTGGGATGCTTCATCGAGCTCACTGACATTATTTACTATGTTGGTGGTAACGGCACTTTTCCTGCCTATTATTTTTCTGTATACCGCCTGGGTTTACCGCCAACTACGCGGTAAAATTACTGAGGACTTTGTTAATCGAAATAGTTCTGCCTATTAATTTTAAGAGGTGATATATGTGGTATTTTTCATGGGTGTTGGGACTTGGTCTTGCCTGCTCATTTGCCATTTTGAATGCAATGTGGCTTGAAATACGCAATGATAACAGTAACGGCTGATAGAATGTCTTCATGCGCGCATTCACCGACAACATTCGTGTGTTTCCCAGGTTAGGGCTAACACTATCACGCTAGGAAACTCAAGATCTGAGTGGGTAATAAGATGTCGACTTGCCTTACAACGGTGAAAGAAATATTACTTAACGTGAATATCGTTTAAGCGGATTAATTATGAGTCAGTAGTGGTAACATTTCGCTGCGAATAGAAGGCTTTTTAGGCTGTAGAGAGTAAGCGACCAATGCTCCCAAGATATTCACAAGAAAATTCCATATGCTACGATGTCTGGTATGTTCTATTTGGCAGACATTTTTTAATTGGTCATTAACACTTTCAATAACAGCACGTTTTCGCAAGGGATAATGGACAAAGTGTCATGATGGAATCATGTTAATATAATGATTTTTTAGGATAAAAATGGAGTTTTGTAAATGAAAGCTAAAAGCGGTGTCCAAAGTGTCA
The DNA here is from genome assembly GCA_965116795.1 of Gammaproteobacteria bacterium. Lineage (GTDB taxonomy): Bacteria > Pseudomonadota > Gammaproteobacteria > JAJFKG01 > JAJFKG01 > JAJNDI01. The sequence continues at coordinate 1,507,876 of OZ220716.1, read as the reverse complement.
CGAATTAGCCGTTGTTAAGAACGGTCGTCAGCGAAATAAGCAGCAATATTTGTGTCGAAGCTGTGGCTATCAGTATGTCACACAGCGATGTTCTGGCTTATCGATTGAACAAGTTTATCATCGTTATGCTCATGGCAAACAAACGCTGCTGGAGCTAAGTCATCAGACAGGCAAATCAAAGCGTACACTGCAACGTTGCTTTGATAAGCTTACGATAAAAGCGGTTATTTCAGAACCACCTAGTGAGCCAGTTAACCTGGTTGTAGATGCGACATTCTTCTCACGTTCCGATGGCCTATTAGTATTTCGTGCTGGTGGGGAAAACATACATTGGCGATACATCGAATCAGAAAGCATCGCACAAGTCGAAGCAGGATTGATTGAACTTGAGCAATGCGGTTATCGTTTTCAAAGTGTCACGTTAGATGGTCGTAGAGGCGTAATACAGCTATTTTCTCGACGCTATCCTGGTCTGCCTATTCAGATGTGTCAATTTCACCAAACGCAAATCATCCGTCGTTATACAACCAATAATCCTAAAACCGATTGTGCAAAAGCACTCAAAGAATTGATGTATCATATCACTGACACCTCACAAGAGGTCTTTGAAAGCTTGCTGCAATCTTGGGATGATGCATATCATGATTTCTTGAAAGAACGTAATGACAAAGGTCAATTTAAACATCGACGGTTACGTAGTGCTAGACGCTCTCTAAGAACCAATTTACCCTTCTTGTTCACCTGTAGAAATTACCCAGATTTAGCTATTCCTAATACCACTAATTCCTGTGATGGCTCATTTGCTCACTGGAAACAAAAGGTCAAAATTCATCGGGGATTACGTAAACATCGGCGTAACAAGGTTATCGACTACCTGCTTAGTTTTAAAGGTTTTTGAACAATTCCATCATGACACTTTGTCCATTATCCCTAGAACCTACAATCAGATCACAAAAGAGCCGTTATTTCAATACCTTAGTCTCCGCTTAAACGATATTCACGTTACTTACTATCTGAGCAAATTGTCTATCACTAAAAAACCGCCATTTACGCAAAATAAATGACCAGGCATTTTGTATTTTCCCCACTAATTCAAACGATTAATCACTTCGGTACTCCAAGGTGCACTACTGTCTATAGGGGTCATAGCTCAGGACAACGTGTACCGCGCTAAAAGACTACAGTATCAGAGCATTATAGCACGGTACTCCATTCGCTAAAGTACCGCCCTTTTAGCGATTTAGCCTTTTTAGCGAAAAAACCCTTGAAAAATCACCCCAATTTTAAGGCCCTGTGTACCACAATTCTTGGCAAAAACCCCAGTATTTCTGGGCTTTTTCGGGGTGTTGAAAATCACTTTAGCAAGTTTAGCGATAGGCGAGTGGCGTGCCATAAACAGTAGTGCATCTTATTTTTACTAAAATACACCTATCAATTAACACGTTCACTTTCTAAGTGTTTTTGGCTGAAAATGCCATTGAACTGAAACTTTCACAGGTTGCAGGCTTGCCCAATAACATCTGCGCTTGCTTCGTTATTATCAATAACACCATCATCCATTGACGCTAACCATCCAACCATTATGGCTGCCACACCGACTGCTCCAAACAAAGCTGCCGCACTGCAAATCGCCGTTATAGATGTTGCTTGTCTTTGATCATACTGGGGTGTCATGTCTTCGTGACGTATTTCTATTGATTTTTTTTGCCATGTTGTTGTCGTTTGTGCTTTCGATTTTGGTTGTTTTTCCTGTAAACGTCGACTGAGACCTGCTGATGAAGATGACGAAGAAGATGGCACAGATACACCTGCAACACCTGGTTCAGTGTTATCTTGACTTAACTCTGTATGATTCTCTCTTTTCTCAGCTCCGCCATTTACCGAAGAACGCGACATTGCCATGGGTGTTAGGGTTGCTCTTGATAATGGAGCATTAGCCGCACTATCATCAAAACTGATAATCCGACGAATTTCTTGCTCATTACGAAATCCCAATGCCATGGGACAACGCACGTTAGACAAAATCCCGACATCATAGATTTCATTGACCATGCCTTCGACTGACAGTGTGTGTACCACATCACCTGTGGTAATATCCACCACTTGAATGCCGCAGCGACCCGATATTTGCTTCTCATCTAAACGTTGCTGCAACGCCAAATCAGAGAAGGTTTTATTATGCCGTGACTTGGATAAGCCAATCACCGCATAGTGTCCTTGAAAATGTAGTCCTCTGGCATAACCCGCACAGAAAGCCACTGGGGTAAATGCATTGTTCTTGCCCACATCCAAATAGCCAAACTCTCCCTTGCCCGAATTCAATAACCACAACTTACCCTGATGCCACCTCGGTGAATGTGGCATGGATAAGTTTGATGCAATGATTTCATTAGTCTCGATATCCATTACCAACCCACCGTCATGGCGATGTTCGCGCCACCCGTCATTCACATCGGTCTTGCTCACCATGGTCACATAACGCGGTCGTCCATCGCGAAACGCTAATCCATTTAAATGACAACGGTCTTCCGCCGCAATCTTAGAGATAAACGGTGGCTTCCAAACAACCTCAAAACTCTTGGTCTCACTGGTCGTGGCTAAGCAACTGAACAGGGTGCTGACAAAAACAACCTTGCCACTGCCTTGGTCAACACCAATATCGTGAATATCAATATCGCCCGTGGTATACCCCACTTGCGGTACATACAACTTATCGTAACCGTTATATTGCTGCCCAAGTGGCAATGTATTCTCAAAACGCCACAGTTGGTACAGTGAACTCATGTAAATCGTATTGCGGCTGGTTGATAACCCCATGCAACGACTGAAGGTACGCTCAAATACAGACAGCTTGCCATCGGGCTCTAATCCAATCAGAAACACTTTACCAATGTCATAGGTAGTGAAAACAAGACTGAGTTTTTGCTCTTGGAGCCAACTAGTGAGTAGACGTGAGCCATTAAGGGCAAGACTGGGTGTTGTTGAATTAGCGGGGTTTCCGACGGCTTGGGGTGATTGTGTTTTCATGTGTTGCTCTTTTTACGTTTTATCATTTTACTCACATGACTTAACTGACTCGATTGGTATAATGATACATTTCCTAACATTGCAATTTCTCCCTTCAGTAAACAACCTAAAATTTACAAACACGTTAACAACCTATCTAAAATGAACATCGCTTTTAACCCATCGCTGCCACGTAAGCGTAAACACCACTTTATCAATACGTTGCTGCTGTGCAGCTCACTTTGCAGAATTAACACGAATAGCCCTTGATTAGACAATTGCTTGCTCTGACCTACCCCATAACCGCTGCGGCTCTTTGATTCGGCTCAGGATTAGCTTCATCTGTTTGCACCCTATTCGGCTTATTCGCTTCATTAACACCCTCTTGTTTATCTCGAAACTGGAACATCCCCATACTATTTAGTTGACTAGACGCAGATTCTATCTCCATATCTCGATGCTGTGAGGACCCAGTCACATCACTTCTTGTTTGCCACGTCTTATACTGAAACTGCAACCACGTTGGCTTTGAGCTTAAACCCGCACTCACACTCACTGAATAGTTAGGTTGACAATAGTAAGGCTGGTAATGTGTCCTCCTGCTCACATACATCACATGACCATCAATAACATCTTGCTGGCTGAACTGCGTCGTCTCTTGACCCGCCCTTGGGTGAGCCCCCCTAAACTTGAATAGACCACAGGTCATCGCTTCACATCTCGACCCTGTCATCGTGAATATCGTTAACTCATCTGATACCGGACTCGTTGCCGCTAAATTCTCTTGCGTTAACACCACAGCACGTTGGCTACCGTGCAACTTCAGTGAATTACACGTCAATGCCAAACTCGTTGAACTCTCATCAGGCGCGCAACATCGACTCGGGGACTTATTAACCTGCTGGGGTAACATACTTTGCCCACAGCTGACTTTGATGCCATAGCGTGGCAATGGATAAGAGGGATGCTGGTAGGATGGTGGCGTTCTAATATCCTCTTGCGCAAACAACACACCCCCATTGTCTATGTCCGCTTGAGTAAACTTAAAAATAGGTCTGAAATACCGGTCATTCCTGAAAACAAAAAAGCCATTTTCAATCGGCTTATAACAATTCACTGGCTCAACTGTGAACACAACTTGGTCTGCAGGTAAATTACCCGCATCAGCCGACAGCTCAGAGGAGGTCACCTCAGTGATACCACCATGGATGATTGTCAGGCGATTGTTGCCAATACTCGGCGGGAAGTTGCAAGGTGACGGAGATGGAGACGGGTTTGGACTCGGGTTCGGTGATGGGCTCGGGCTCGGCGATGAACTCGGTGATGGGCTCGGGCTTGGCGATGAACTCGCAGACGGGCTTGGGCTCGGTGATGGGCTCGGGCTCGGCAGACCCAAGCACTGACTAAGTACCACGTAACTCACACCTGATGAACGACCGCTATGCGAGTCGGCATCAGGGGCCCCAATAATCACATCCGCAATCCCATCGCCGTTGACATCCCCAGCACCGCTGACAGAACTGCCAGACTCGTCATCCTCCTCCGCCCCATTGATTTGAAACCCATTGCTGCCATCTAAGCTCGACAGCTCCAACGGCGTGCTACTAAACCCCGCGCTTGAACCAAACACTACGTAACTCGTACCTGATTCATCGTCACGCGGGCCGGCCTTATGGGCCCCAATAATCACATCCGCAATCCCATCGCCGTTGACATCCCCAGCACCGCTGACAGAACTGCCAGACTCATCCTCCTCCTCCACCCCATTGATTTGAAACCCATTGCTCCCATCTAAGCTCGACAGCTCCAACGGCGTGCTACTAAACCCCGCGCTTGAACCAAACACTACGTAACTCGCCCCTGAATCATCGCCATTCAGGTCGGCACCAGGCGCCCCAATAATCACATCCGCAATCCCATCGCCGTTGATATCCCCAGCACCGCTGACAGAAGAACCAGACAGCTCACCCGACGAGACCCCATTGATTTGAAACCCATTGCTGCCATCTAAGCTCGACAGCTCCAACGGCGTGCTACTAAACCCCGCGCTTGAACCAAAGACCACGTAACTCGCACCAGAGCGAAAGCCATTCGGGCCGGCACCAAGCGCCCCAATAATCACATCCGCAATCCCGTCGCCGTTGACATCCCCTGCCCCACTGACAGAACGGCCAGAGAGCTCAAACGTCACCCCATTGATTTGAAACCCATTGCTGCCATCTAAGCTCGACAGCGCCAACGGCGTGCTGCTAAACCCCGCGCTTGAACCAAAGACTACGTAACTTGCACCTGAATAACTGCCACTCGGGCCGGCACTGCGCGCCCCAATAATCACATCATCAATCCCATCGCCGTTGACATCCCCAGCACCGCTGACAGAATGACCAGACCGGTCACCAGCCGCCACCCCATCGAGCTGAAACCCATTGCTGCCATCTAAGCTCGACAGCTCCAACGGCGTGCTGCTAAACCCCGCGCTTGAACCAAACACCACGTAACTTGTCCCTGAATTGCTACCATTCGCGTCGGCATCAGGGGCCCCAATAATCACATCCGCAATCCCATCGTCGTTGATATCCCCAGCCCCGCTGACAGAATAACCAGACAGCTCACCCGACGAGACCCCATTGATTTGAAACCCATTGCTGCCATCTAAGCTCGACAGCTCCAACGGCGTGCCACTAAACCCCGCGCTTGAACCAAAGACTACGTAACTCGCCCCTGAATCACCGCCATTCGGGTCGGCATCAGGGGCCCCAATAATCACATCCGCAATCCCATCACCGTTGACATCCCCTGCCCCGCTGACAGAATGACCAGACTCGTCACCTGCCGCCACCCCATCGATTTGAAACCCATTGCCGCCATCTAACGTGGATAGCTCTACCTCCAATCTTGGATTTAGATTACAGGCATCAACACTCGCTAACGCAACCACCGGCCGCACACCCCGCTTTGTTTGATGTGTCTCCCCATCAATTCCTGCCATTACCCTGTCTAGACTCCGCTTGCTTTGCTGCTCGTTGACAAATTGCGCCAAACTACTTAACTGAGTCAATTGCGACATCAGGTCTGCCTTGGAGAGCGCACCACGCTCCACCAATACTTTTGCTTGCCTCAGGTAATTCACCAGCAGCCCTTCGATGTCTGACTGGCTGCCTTTCATCGCGCCCAGCTCAGACTGTAAGCTTGCCCGGTAATGCGTGAGCAGTTGCCGATGCTCAGCTGTGCTTAACCGACGCACAATCCCGTTAGCTATCGTTGACATGAATCCATGGAACTGCTCAAGCCAATCACCCAAACGACCACTGAGCAACCACTCCACGGCTGGGGAACTCGCCTCACTCGGGGCAAACACCGACTCCGGTGCAACGCCATGAGCCACTTCGGTATGATGCGATGCGGGCGAAGTTAAACCGCCGCCTGCCCACGCTGTTTTGCTCGCATTGCTCAGTTGATTGGATGGTGAGGTTAATGTGATAGGTCTTGGCATAGCTAACTTCCCTTTTGGTTTAAGTCTGTTACGTGGATTTTTCTACATTCAATTGCATTAACACGACACTGGCACTGTGTGTCGCATGAGAGAAACCAACAGGGGTTCAATCACACCTCACAACAGCCATGCGGCTACCTTTAGTGCATCAAGAAAGGGAGGGGGGAATTAAAATAGTCCTCGTGCCTGTCCTTGTGCTTAGTCGCGCCTGTTATCCGGCACTTATGATTTGTTCGGCATCACTCAACATGTGGAGATGCCATTTCTAAGAAGCGAATACCGCTCCGTTGTCTTCTGTTTAACTTACATCCTTGTTATTTATCATTATTATCATGCAAAAAACAAGACGAGCTAACGCGAGACGCATCCTATATCCCCGTTATTGTCCTGTCAAATAAAACAATGCAAATCATTTTATCGGTTAGTCATGGAACGTGCACGAAATAACTTCCGCAACTTCCAGATTTGCCCGTTATTGGCCTGTGTGGGCAAATGTTGTATGATTTAAGCCCATTTATAAGCACTTAATCGGCTAACTTCTAAACTTTTCTGGATCAGCAAGTTGTAGAAGTTATTTCGTGCACGTTCCCATGCTACCTTTCGTCTTTTCCATCCACAACCGTTGGTACAGGGTATCCAGCGGCGCTGCAAAGCTTGCCCCATCGCATAAGCTGGAATTCAGCTACGCGAGTGCGCAGTTGGCTACGCAGCGCCGCTAGACTTTCAATATCGCTGGCAGCGCGCTCTGCAATAGCAATATAGTCCTCTTCTGTTATCCCAGCCCAATCCTCCAACCCCAGGTGAGTGAGCAGCATAGTGCCCATGCGTTGCGAGAACCGGCTGCCGGTCAACGTGATTAACATAATCTATCAGAAGCCGATCGCAAAGTATGCAACAGTGCCTTGCGAATCAGGGCAACCGCGTCTTATATTTTGATGAAATCGTAAGAAATGTGAGGTAAGCAAACAAAAATCAGGAGGTTTTATAACTTACAGGTAAGCAAAGATAATTCTCAGTCGTTATCCATGACCAAGATTTCACTTTTGTAATAATGATATAGACACCATGTTGGGATTCCTCTGCAAAAAATGTTTAAAACAAACTCATTCGGATCAAAACCAACCTGATTTGCTTATTTTTAGCTCGAATTTAGACGATCTTACCCTGCCTTGCGAATGGTATTTTGGTTACAAGGGCAATTAATCGAAGCAAAACTGAGTATCCGACGGCTGAAGAAGTTATTTGGGATACGAAGTGAAAAACAGGGTTAACGGGTACATCAACGTCAGCAAGTTCTTGTGGTGAAGAGCCACATCAAGCTGGCCAGATTAAGGAAGAAGATGTATCATCACACGGATTACTTTCAAAACCTCGGCCTCAAAAACGTGCTAAATTCGATAATCAAGAAAATAGCAAAGCGCACACTAACAGTGCTCAGCAATCAGAAATCGCTGTAGAAATGCCTACACCAGTTTAAGTGCAATTCCCTATGGCAAGGCTAAAAGGTGTTAAGTGTTACTTATTATCTGAGCAAATCGTCTACCACTAAAAAAACACAATTTAAGAAAATAAATAACCAGGGATTTTCTATTTTCCCTACTAATTCAAACGATTAACAACTTCGGTACTCCAGGGTGCACTACTGTCTATGGGTGCCATAGGCAAGTAAAACGTGTACCGCGCTAAAAGACTACAGTATCAGAGCATTAGAGCGCGGTACTCCATTCGCTAAAGTACCATGCTTTTAGCGATTTAGCCTTTTTAGCGAAAAAACCCCCGAAAAATCACCTCAATTTTAAGGCCCCGTGTACCACGATTTTCGGCAAAAACCCCAGTATCTCTGGGCTTTTTCGGGGTGTTGAAAATCGTAATAGCAAGTTTAGCGATAGGTGAATGGCGTGCCATAGAAAGTAGTGCAGTGAGTAAGCCGGTTCCTCGCGTACCTTAGAGCAAAGTTCGTTTTCACTGTTTCCATCTGGTTTCCTATGATGGTGTCACATTATCTTGCTCTTAGTTCACTTGTGCCCCGGCTCCTCGTTAGAACCACATCGTGCCCTATTAAGGCAATGGGCTCACGACAAACTCCGTTTCACTGATTGTGAACTTCAAAAAAAAGTAGATGATAAACTCATTTATCATATTGCTCCTTTGTCATCCCATCTACTCCTGTTGCTTTCTTCCATCCAACAGGGAGTAACATGCCCGCAAGGACTCAGCATCGACATGGTGCATTAAACACCTAAATATCTTTACCTTATCTTGCGCGGACAACCAAGCTATCCTCTCAAGTTGCGTTGCCGTTGTTAGTTGAGAATCTGTTGTTCTCATCACGTGTCCCTCTCGAGGTGTTGCTTGCCTGGAGGCCTTCTCTCCAATGGCATTACCCATCTTCTTCAATACTATGCCTCCTCTGACTTCCTGATTATCTTTTCAGACGCCTTGCTGTTAAGCTTGTTGTCTAATACGCTTTCCTTTGCGAATAATCAGGACCTCCCACGTTCACTGTATTACTTTAATATCATGCCATGCTCTCGGACCCCGGGAGTGCTACGCATGGCTTCCCATTTCGTCATGCGTGGTGTTGTCTTCTGGCTAAGGCAAACCATCGACCACTCCGACAAGCAAATTTTCGAGGCTCAATCACTTCGGCTTTCGCCTACGGCCTAATATCTCCCTATCTACGCTTAACCAACTGTGTTACCACAGCTCGCCCAAGACTCAGTACGGTGTGTAGTGGGCTCTACTTCACCGGCGGTACTTTCAACCGCTAGTAATACAGCGCTTCGTGGCGCGCACCTTGTTTTTGCTAAAATGCACACCTAAGCTAACCCGATAATTTTCTAAAGAAAACTATGGTATTCTTCAAACATTGTAGCAATCAGCAAGCTCAATACTTGCGCAATATACGTTAGGAGAACTCAGCTAGGTGTGGCCCCTTCTCTTCTTCGTTACCACTTTCCTCCTCTTTTCCCTGCGCTTCACTCATTTGCTCTTCTTGAGCGGGTGAAGTCTCAGACCCTTGCCCCTGTTGATGAATAATGCCACTAAATTGCTCAAGTAAAGTCGATGAGCTGGTTGACAAACTAAGTTCCGGGTTATCAGTAAGGTTTGAACTGTCAGACAAACTGGAAATTCCTTGGCAACTCTTTTTAAAAGAGAGGTCTTCTGGACATGCTCCTGTTGCACCATTATCCCTATTCCTTTTTAGAGTCTGTGCTCTCTTAATTCTACTTCCAGGAAGCAGAGCAGGGTTTTGCAATATTTCTAAAATTTTCTCTCGTTGTGGTGTTGAATCTTCTTTATACAGCTTCTGTGCTAACAATAATGGAGTCTGCCCATCTTTATTTTTTAAACGAGGATTAAGGTCTTTCTTTTGAATTAACAATTCTAATATCGAAATTTTGTTTTCCCTAACAGCAATATGTAGCACTGTATCTCCATCTTCATCCTGTGCATTAACATCAGCGCAGTTCTCAAGCAGCACCTTTGTAATTTCTTCATTTTCTGAAACGATGGCACAATGGAATATTTCGCCACCAATAGAAATACCCTTACTAACTAACAGTTTCGTAATTTCAAGCTCTCCACTCCCAATAGGCATCAGCAATGGCGAATCGTCGTCAGTACAACTAACTGAACTAATATCAACTTCTTCTTGGGCAAGTAGAAATTCCACAATATTATAAAACTCATTCCAGAGAGCCCAACATAGTGGAGTAAAGCCACCATCGTCTTTCTGATTGAAATCAATATGCCCTGCCAACAGTTTTACAACATCCAAGTAGCCTCCCTGAGCACCCAGATGCATTGCTGTAAGTCCGTTATCTTGCTTTGCTTGCGCCAATGAGGGATTTTGGCTTAACAGTTCAGATAGTTTTTCAGCATTACCTTTTTCGGCAGCCTCTAAGAATTCCGTTTTCTTTTCTTCACTGATCTCTTTGCTAAACATATACTACTCCTCTATTTTTATGGTAATTGAACAACAGTGCAAAGTATAAAACACTCAAACAGTTAGTACTGACTTAAAACTGTTAATAAATAGTTTTCCGGTTTTCAACTTGCAAAAATAAACAATGTGACACTAAAGTATCGTATAATATCAATAAATTTGAACCATTATCTAAATTTGTTTACTCTAGCAACCTCACTAAATCTTAGCCTGCTATTCTAATAATATTTTTTTAGAAAATCAATGGATACCAAGAGATATGGGCAGGTTATTGTCGATGGTGCGTGCCATAGACAGTGGTGCACCCACTTTTTGCTAAAATGCACGCCGCACATAACACGCTTATTTTCTAGTTGATTTATGTTAATTCCTCTTTGACGCTCACCCCAACTGCGCGGATAATGATAACATCAACATTATCCCATCATCTGATACCGTCACTTCCCACCAAATGCTGGCAATAGATTTTCTTCTCCATGTTCCGCGTTGCTTATGTCATCAGGATTAACATCTGAATCACCAGCAGGTGCTAAATCGTTTGCTGACTTAGGTTGTTGTTTTGGTGATACAGAAGGGCAAGGGCCCTGAGCAAATATACTTTGCTGAAGAGAGAAGCGAACATCATCTGCTGAGCCAGTATTAAATTGAGAGGGGGCATTTCCAGCTCCAGAATCACCGCCATCCATGCCTGCTTGCTCACTTTCTTCATCTGATGCTGACGCTTCTTCTTTCATGTCTGCTTCAGACTTTGAAGCTGACAAACCCAATTCTCTGTCATCAGTAAGGCTCCTACTGTCAGGCAAACTGGAAATCTCTTGACAATCCTTTTCAAGCTCAGGAGCTCCTTCTCCCTGCAATTCTGCCCTTTTTACCGCTTTAACCCTACCTCCAAAACTTAGGATAGGCTGCTCCAACATTTTTATCATCTCTTCGTTACGCATACTCTTCGCTCTTTCTAATGGAGTCTGCTTACCTTCATCCTGTACATCAGTATCAATGTCTTTTTCAAGTAGTAGCAAGTAAACTATTTGATTATATTCTCTCCAAACAGCTTTATGTAGCGCTGTTTCTCCATGAATATCCTTTATATTAACATCAGCCTCTTTTCCAAGCAGCAACCTGACGAGTTGCTCATCGCCTTGCTCAGCAGCTATATGTAGCGCTGTAAATTTAAAGCTATTCTGTATACTATTAACATCAGCGCCTTTTTCAAGAAGCAAGCTGACGACTTGCTTATGGCCGTTCTTAGTAGCTATATCTAACGCTGTATATCTTTCTCTATCCTTCTGTACACAATTAGCATCAGCGCCTTTTTCAAGAAGTAAACTGACGAGTTGCTCATTGCCTTTCTCAACAGCTATATATAGCGCTGTATATCCATCTTTATCCTCTGCATTAACATCAGCGCCTTTTTCAAGAAGCAATTCAACCACTTGCTCATGACCTCTCTTAGCAGCAATATGTAGCGCTGTACCCCCATTTCTATCCTTTGCATCAATAACAGCGCCTTTTTCAAGGAGCAATTCAACCACTCGCTTATGGTCCATCTCGGCAGCTATACGTAGCACTCCATCTCCACATCCATCCTTTGCATTAATAGCGCCTTTTTCAAGCAGTAACCTGACCACTTGCTCATCGCCTTTCTCAACAGCTATATCTAGCGCTGTATATCCATATCTATCCGTTGCATTAATATCAGCGCCTTTTTCAAGCAGTAACCTGACCACTTGCTCATGACCTCTCGCAGCAGCAATATGTAGCGCTATATGCTCATCTCCACCCTGTGCATCAATAACAGCGCCTTTTTCAAGGAGCAATTCAACCACTCGCTCATGACCTCTCTTACCAGCAATATGTAGCGCTGTACGCCCATCTCTATCCTTTGCATCAATAACAGCGCCTTTTTCAAGGAGCAATTCAACCATTCGCTCATGGCCTGTCTCGGCAGCTATATGTAGTGCCTCAGCTAACGTCTTCTCCAACATATTAACAACTGTCATTACTTCTTCATTCCGAACAGCGTTTAAAAATTCTTTTTTTTCTTTGTCACCAAACATAACATCGCTCCTATACTTATTTACTTAAATGCCAATTAAGAGCCAACGATTGCACACTTGATGCATAACGCGGCAGTGAGTTTTCCAAACACATGCACCATTAATCCGTTGAACGATCGGACTTTTGATGCGATTTGAATACCGGTTTTATCTTCAATCCAATTGAAGAATGATTCAATAGGTTGTCGTACACTTGAAATAGCCGTTGATAACCATTGATCGGCCGTGTCTAAAACAGTTTGTCCTTTTTCTTTTTTAACGGGTGTATAAAGCGTAAAGTTTTTCTCTTCAACAACAAAACAATCGTTATAGGCTTTATCACCATACACATTATCGTCCTGTAATTCAGGTGCAATCAGTTCAAACCCTTTATTATCATGCATGCCTGCGTCAGTCAGACCAATGTAATCTGGCAATGGAAGTTCGCCAGGTTTGCGACGTGCCAATACATGCAGTTTGACACCATAATAATGCAGTTTTTTCGTTGCACAATAACCATTGTTTGTTGCAATCTCAGGAGCCACTTTCGCCTTAAATCGTCTACCACGATGCGCCATGATAATGGGCATTGAGTCGATTAATAATGAGTTATTCTTTGCCGCAAATCGTTCCGAATAATGCTCTAAAAGCACTGCTACCAGTGGTGCAAATACACCAGCTACTCGATTTAATCTTTGTACAAAGGCCGTGTACGTGCTGGGTAATTTGGGAAACCAGTCACGCAAATGGTTGAATGTATAACGGTAAATCTCTTTCACTTGTTTATGCCTTTGGATTACGCCAAAAAGATACAGCGTGATCACTTCTGCGTCTGAAAAGCTTAGGTCAGCATGATTTGTAAATCGTTCACAGTAAACGTGTAATCCCAAGTCGTACTCATTGCATACGAATAAATATAATGATATTAATTGTTCCTGCCAATCCATGATGAATTCTCCTTAATTTGGCGATTAAAAGAATTCAAATTATACGATTGGATTGGCTTTGTTTAAATCTTGGCTCTTAATTCGCATTTAAATCTACAGTTACTCTTTCATTTGTAACTACTACTCAATAACCCTAACATTAATCAATTAACATGAACTAACTATTTTTCATTCCGAGAAATCCTAAAAATTGAAATTCTCAACCAAACCTTTATTAGCTCAAAGGACAAAACCAGTCTTTTTTCCATGGCGTTGGCTGTGCACTCCGGTTACTTTAAACTTGGCCAATGATGTGGTCTGTCAGGCTTGATACAGCAGGCCATAAATATGGCTACTGTCATCACATACTCCTTAACCATAAAGCGTGAATTATAACAGAACTTCCGTAGCACTCCATGACTACCAGCAAACTGCTGAACCTCACATTTTTCAGAGGAATAGCGATTTTCGGCGTAATAAATCTGAGAAAATCACTGATATTCATCAACCCACAGTCCCGTACTTCGCACACAACGCTTTGAAGCTGCAGACATTATAAACGATAAAATTGTTTACTACAAATTCAACGATATAAGGTGGTGCGTGCCATAGAAAGTAGTGCACCCTAAATCTGCTAAAAATGCCTTTTTCATAATACTATGATTTTATAAAGATTTATCACGACTTTTTTGCAATCACATAAAGTTATCCACAGGCAAATTTGTCATAAATTGCTTGTATCTGCTGTTTTAACTCAGGCAAGTCATTTACAAGCGTTCGCCAAACAATTTCAAAATCAACAGTAAAATAACCATGAGCAAGGCGATTTCGCATCCAATACATTTTTTCCCATGGCACATCTGAATGTGCAGCAACAAACTCTTGATGATAACGACTCAGGTTTTGAGATGCCTCACCTATCACCTCAAGATTACGTACTACGGCATCTTGCGCTAAAGTGTTTTGTAAAAAACTAATCTCATCAATATCATCGATGTATTTGAAAATACGATTGAGCGCCTCCAAAATGTGACCTAAATAACCAGGAATACGAATAGCATCAGTTTTGCTCATACTGGCGTTGCTTCCTGTAAAACCCGTGCTCGGTATTGTTTGGGCAAACCATTAGGTGTCAATACATCAACGGGGACATTTAGTAATTTCTGCAACTGATTTTGGATTTCAGCAATATCAAACAAGGTTGTTTCTTGGGTTGTATCAACTAGCAAATCTAAATCACTCGACTCCGTATCTTTACCTGAAATAACAGAACCAAAAACCCGTGCATTTCTAGCATGGTGTTGCTCAACAATAGTTCTAATTTCTGCTCGGTGTAAATCAAACACTGTAGAAGGTCTCATAAAAAAGCTCCTTAACACTTACCTAAATTCAAAATCATATTAACTCTTTCCTATTTTAAAAGCCCTCTTACATCAGACAGGCATGCAAATCTCGAGTGGTTCTCTGCTTCGAATTTGTAAGAACAATCCACTTTTATAGTCCTGTGGCACCGCACTCCGACAGGTATTATATGAATCTAGTTCTTCTGGCGTGTAGGCCGTCTCCTGAGCCAATCTCAACGCTTCTTGAATTTCGGGCACTTCTAACCACTCCTGAGGGACTTCCTTGATTTCTTCATTAAGTTCTGACATAAACCGCAACCACAGTGCCTGCATCTTTTTGCCAGTCAACAACTGTGGTTTGAACTTCGGTAGTTCAATAAATAATAACTGCACATCATCAAAGATTTTGGATGTATTTGTGTTACACCCAAACTGGTAGTGGTGACAAAATTCTTCTGTACTCTCATCAAACACACCATCGATTAACCCAACACCCAAGACACGATTAAGCGCCTTATATGAGTCTTCCCGACGTGGTTGAATATAAGAGCGACTGACATCATACAGCAAGCATTTAGCAAAACTTGCCGTCCACTCGATTTGCATTTGTACGATGAAGATATTGCCTGCCTGGTCTTTACACTTTACATCGGCTATCGTGTTTTTGAAGGCTGGAATAACCGGGACTTGCTCTGCTGGCAAATACTCCAGCTCGATAATGTCACGCCCTGCTGGCAAAGGGAGGATGGCGTTTAAAAAACTCTTTAAAATATTAGGGTGTTGCCCAAAGATTTTTTTTAAAATCAAGTCATTTTTCGGATTCAAATAGCGTGTTGTCATTGAAACCCCTCTTGTCACAATTGACCCAATTATACCCAACATACCGCCATAATGCGAGAGAAGGACTCACTAAATCTCAGAGGCAGAGCAATATTGAAAAGCATGGAGGAAAATTCAACTACGGTATGCTTGCCTGCTATCAACACACAATGTACTGGCTTATCACTAACACACTCTTTCTGCATTTGCCTAAACATCACCGCTTTCTCAATGTGAAGTGAAGCCTCCTTCATGAGGCAACACGTTTCAATCCAGTAACAATACAAATGCCGCCGCTTTAGCCATGCCCCATTGCCGGTAACGGTGGCGCCGCACTGAATTGTTGCACCTTTTGCCCTGCAAAGGCATCGCCCAACTTCGCTGCTTCAGCATACCAATGCCGGGCAAGCGGGATATCTTGCTTTACTCCATCACCCATCTCAAGCTGATAGGCTAAACTGCGCATCCCTCTGGCATGACCGCCCTTAGCCGCTTCTGTCAATAACTGATGCGCACGCTGTTTATCCTGCGCCAACCCTTTACTCCCCTGCATGTAAAACATCCCCAAATCTGTCTTGGCTTTGGCATAACCCAATGCCGCTGCTTGTTGATAATTCTCAATCACCTTGGGATCATTCTTCTCTTGGTCATACGCCTTGGCTGCCAAATAGAATACCTCTCCTTCTGCTGGCGCAATCGCTGGCGCACTCTCTGCTAGCATTGCACTGCTACCTGAACGCGGTGCTGACCAAAAGCCTGGTTGGGCACCCGCAACACCACCGGCTGCCGGCTGGGCATGACTCACTGTTTCTGCTTTCGCAACCGGCGTTTGGCATTCTCGTAATAACTCAACAACTTCCCCCATTGACGGGCGAGACCATCTATCCTTATGCCAGCAGGCTCGAAGCAATCGTTGGTATGGCGCAGGAATATCATCCGAGATAATAGGAGGATGCTCAAACACTTTTATCTGATTACTCACCTCAAACTCGCTCAAACCCGCATATGGTTTCTTGCCAGTTAAAACCTCCCACACAACCACACCAAAACTGTAGACATCCGCTGCATTGGTAAAGGCACGATTACTGCCAGAGCGCAGAATTTCTGGAGCCATCCATTGAATATCCAACGTTTGTTTACCTATCGAAGTCCCATGAGACGCTTCTGCGCGTTTTGATAACCCAAAATCAGTGAGCCGAGCACGGCCCTCCCCATCAATCAACACATTGTCACTCTTAAAATCCCGATGCATGACCCCTTGACTATGTAGGTAATGTAACCCCAAAGCTGCATCCATTATCAGTTGCTCTTTTTGCTGAAGTATCAAAGAACGACCTTTATCATCCAACAGTGAGCGCAAAGACCCGTTTGCCATGTATTTCATCACCAAACAAGCCCGTTTCGGCTCATCACAAACGGCATACAGTGGCACAATAAAGTCACTGCGCAATTGTTTCATGATAGTAACTTCTCGCACAAATTCAGCGCGCTCAACCTCGGTTAACTCGCCCTCTAACATCTTGATGGCAACCTCCTGCTTTAACCATCTGCCCAGATAAACATGCCCAAACGAGCCTTTTGCTAGGATACCGTCTACATCCAGTTGGTGAAATGGTGTTAACAATTTCTCTGAGACATCGGCCTTTTTCTTTGATTTTGGGTCGAGCTTTTCCTGCAGCCACTGCATCATCGACGCATGCTGTTGCTCGATGACTTGCTTTTGTTCGGCCGCACTCATGTTTAATTTCTGAATGCCTTCTTTTGATTCCTGATTGGCTTGCAAAATAGCCGCCTGATTAGCCAACAAGGCTTTATGGTCTTGCTGTCTATCTTCACGGTCTTGCTCTTGGTCAAATAAATGTTGCACACTTAACCCCAGGGTGGCTTGACTCAAATCTTCTCCCAATTTTTCATAAATATCCGCAAAATCATCCGCATCAAATCGGGCTGTCATCATGCGTACCGCCCATTTTTTTCCTGACAAGAGTGAAAACTTGTTAGATTTCTTTTCAACTGGCTTGGGGGGCGAAAACTGCGCGACCAAGGCCAATGCATCTTTCAAGGTCATCTCTAAAGACGCCAACGCCGGTCCGTAAGAAAGCGACTCACCCGATAGTGGCCCACTTTCTCCGGGGACCGAGAGTTTTCGGGCAATCAACTCCTTGATAGCACTTTCAATGATTTTGATGCGCTCCGCTAAACGCTTGCATTGTTGCTTATTCGCCTCAACCAGCTCTACTTGCTGATAAATCAACACACACACGTCTACAATGGCTTGCGCCGTACCTAATGGGTCCATACTGTCTCTCCTTGCTTATTTGTCAAAAACGGGTTAACTCATCTTAAAAAATAAAACCATCACGCTATCCTTAGTATTCGAGAAGACAGTGTGCGCTCTCACAACAGTGAGTAACTATCAAGCCCTCTCCTCTTTTTTTATTAAAAACTACCCTTGCCTGTGGGAGCAATGCTGTCATATCATCCACCTGCGCACTCTCTATGGTGCCGGAGGTAGTGGCGGTGGCGCACTCCCTTGCACTGAGTCCATCCCATAGCCTCCACCCTGAGGGACAGGCGATTGTTGTGGCACAGCTGGTTGCGGTGGTGAAACAGCTCCTGAATGAAACCCATACGGATTGCTTGATACCGTCGGTAATGGAGCAGCGGTCATTGATGCACCATAGCCTCCCATCGCACCGCTGCCTGGCGTTGTTGGCACAGGCGGTGTATTCACCGACGGTGCGTAACCACCCGAAAGCATCCCACCTGGGGTAGGCGGTACTGGTCCACCCACATTGGTTGAGACCATTCCATACCCGCCACCTGATAACGGCGCTTGTCCTGGCGCAGGCGGCGGAGAAGGTAACGGTGCAGCATCGCCAGCTTGCACTGATATCATCCCATAGCCTCCACCCTGAGGTGCTGCTGATTGTTGTGGCACAGTCCGTTGAGGTGATGGTGTCGTTGAATGAAACCCATACGGATTACTTGACATTGTTGGTAATGGCGCCGCTGTTGATGCCCCATAGCCTCCCATCGCACTACTACCTGGCGTTGGCACAGGAGGCGCATTCATCGACGGTGCGTAACCACCCGAAAGCACTCCATCTGAGGTAGGCGGTACTTGCCTACCCACATTGGTTGAGACCATTCCATACCCGCCACCTGACAACGGCACTTGTCCTGGCACAGGCGGCGGAGAAGGTAACGGGGGTGGCGCAGCATCGCCCACCTTCCCTGAACTCACACCATAACCCCCACCTTGTTGTGCAGATGGAGCCTTTTCAGGCACAAGGGGAAATTCAGCATCCGTTATTGGGTTTGATTCTAACAAATTAACCACCTCAGACATGACAGGTCGCTTAGTCGGCTCTGGCGCCCAACACCGCGCAGTTAAATCAGATAACACCGACGGCGTTCCCACAGGAATGACTTCCCGTCCACCACTTTTGACCATATCACCTATGGTATACATCGCCATAGGATGGCGCTTATCAATTGATTGATATGGCATTTTCCGGCTCAATATCTCCCACACTGTCATTGCATAACTGTACACATCACACGCCTTTGTGCCCTTTGCGCCTTGAAATAACTCCGGGGCTATCCACTCCAACGTTCCAGCAAAACCCGGGGCAAGACTTTGTCGAGATAAAGTATCTTTCCTTACCCTAGATAAACCAAAATCTGATAACTTTGCCTTGTAACGCCCATCTAATAGTACATTCATACCCTTTAAGTCGCGATGCAACACATCTCGTTTGTGTAAAAACGCCAACCCCTTGGCAATATCGAACGCAAATTGGTGCCGCAACGACCAAGGCAACGGCTCTTTACTGTGTAATAATCCATGCAGCGACCCTCTGTCCAATAACTCCATCACCATGCAATACGGATTAATAGTTACCCCAAACAAGCGCACAATGTTCGGGCTATTCAGCTTCATCATCATGCTCGCTTCACTGAGAAAATCCCGCTTCATCTCCGGCTCCAATTCATCTTCAAACAAGGTCTTTACCGCAACCTCGTCACCATTCCATAAAGCACGACGCACTTCGCCAAATCCGCCTTTGCCCAATCGCTTGCTCTTTGTAAAATCCAACTCTTCATACGGAATCTCATTAACACTGGGCCTACCTTCTTCATTGACATCTGACTTCGACTTGTGCGATTGATGACGACTACCACTGGATGTGGAATGGCCCAACGATGAACCTGACGAGGTAGACTCTTGACTGTGACTTGAACTCCCCTTTGAGCCACTCCCTTGTTGCGAAGACAACCATTGTATCGTTTCTTCTGTGCTAATGACGCCAAGGTAATTCATCGGGGCTAATCCACGAGCCCCATCAAACTTCACCCCTTCACACCAACCACTCTGCGGCATTTTTTGTACCACTTCAAAACACTCATCTACCGTGAAACTCAGGCGCTCAGGTTGCATGGATTGGTACGCATACAACGCCTTAACGTATCGCTTTTCCTGACTTGGACTAGGCGAAGTAACCGGCAACGGAGGCAAGGCCGCTTCTACATCTGCCTGAGGACTGTTAGCTTGCACCCTTTCCACATAATTACTCGGGACTACCCCTTCCACGCCGCTTTTATTGCGACAGCGCCACCAATTCCCGCCATCACTCAACAGGGTGAGTTTCTCACCGGATTGTAACGATAATTGACCCGAATCAGCGGGGGCCAGATACCCGTGCAGGGCTTTTACTTCCCCTTTGGGCAATGTCGGCAGTGCGGCTTCTGAGTCGCGATGACGACGGCTGGATTTCTTTTTCTTGCCATCACTTTCTTTTTTTTCTTTTTTCTTCTTCGTGCGTTTTTCTTTCTTTTCCTTGCCTGCCCTTTCTTTTTTCCTGACGCTCTCTTCTTTACTCTCTTCTTCACTGCGACTTTTCTTTGAAGCAGATGATGATGAGGCAGACGAAGGAGTTGGCACACTCACTTCCTCTTCCACCTTCATTGCTTGCACCGCCTGCGGCACCGGCACCCCTTTCCAACACTTAATGGTTTCATCAAAACTCCCACTTACCACAAAGCCATTGTCCAGCACCGCCAAGGCAGTAACAGAACTCGTATGCCCCTTCCAAGTACCAATACACTTCGTCTTACCTGTCTCATCGACCTCCCAACACTTAATGGTTTCATCAAAACTCCCACTTACCACAAAGCCATTGTCCAGCACCGCCAAGGCATAAACACTACCCGTATGCTTCTCCCAGGTGCCGATACACTGCGCCTGTCCTGTCTCATCGACCTCCCAACACTTAATGGTGTTATCCCCAAATCCACCTCCACTGAAGACAAATCCATTCTCCAGCATCGCCAAGGCATAAACAGGCTCCGTATGCCCTTGCCAGGTGCCGATACACTGCGCCTGTCCTGTCTCATCGACCTCCCAACACTTAATGGTTTTATCCTCACTTCCACTTAAGACAAATCCATTGCCCAGCAACGTCAAGGCTCTAACACCACCCCTATGCCCCAGCCAGGTGCCAATACACTGCGCCTTACCTGCCTCATCGACCTTCCAACACTTAATGGTGTCATCCTTACTTCCACTTATCACAAATCCATTGTCCAGCACTGCCAAAGCATAAACAGTACCCGTATGCTCCTGCCAGGTGCCAATACACTGCGCCTGTCCTGTCTCATTGATCTTCCAACACTTAATGGTTTTATCCTCACTCCCACTTAAGACAAATCCATTGTCCAGCACCGCCAAAGCATAAACAGAATCCCCATGTCCCCGCCAGGTGCTCAAACACTGCGCTTGTCCTGTCTCATCAACTTTCCAACATTTAATGGTGACATCCTGACTTCCACTTATCACAAATCCATTATCCAGCACCGCCAAGGCTTTAACAGCCTTCGCATGCCCCTCCCAGGTGCTAATACACCGCCCTGCTTCCTTGGCGATAACACTACTCGCATCCCTCTCACCTTGACTCACTTGCCTACCTGACGATGCACTAGCCTGTAAAGCACTCGATGAACTAACAGAAGATGCATGACTACTGGACGACGAACCACCGCTGGGCAATAACTTCTTAGCTTGAGACTGTTTAGCCTGCTTATCTTGCTGCGCTAACCGCTTCTCAAATCCCAATTTTCTTTCTTGTCTAGCCGCTTTCTTCTTCTCCTGCACTGCTTCAGGAATAGGCACCCCCTTCCAACACTTAATGGTGTTATCAAAACTTGTACTTAAGATAAATCCATTCTCCAGCACCGCCAAGGCAGTAACATAATCCGTATGCCCCTTCCAAGTACTAATCGCCTTACCTGTCTCATCGACCTTCCAATACTTAATGGTGTTGTCCCCACTTCCACTTATCACAAATCCATTGTCCAGCACCGCCAAGGCATTAACCCAACTCGTATGCCCCTTCCAAGTACTCGTACACCGCGCCTGTCCTGTCTTATCCACCTGCCAACACTTAATGGTTTTATCATCACTTCCACTTAAGACAAATCCATTGTCCAATACCGCCAAGACATTAACAAAACCCGCATGCCCCTCCCAGGTACCCATACACCGCGCCTGTCCTGTCTCATCGACCTTCCAACACTTAATGGTTTTATCTTTGCTTGCACTTAAGACAAATCCATTGTCCAGCACCACCAAGGCATTAATGTCACCCGCATGCTCCTCCCAGGTGCCCACACATTGAGCCTGTCCTGTCTTATCGACTTTCCAACACTTAATGGTTCTATCCTGACCACCACTTAAGACCAGTCCATTGTCCAGCACCGCCAAGGCTCTAACAGACTCCGTATGCCCCTTCCAGGACCCAATACACTGCGCCTTGCCTGTCTCATCGACCTTCCAACACTTAATGGTGCTATCCCTACTTCCACTTAAGACAAATCCATTGTCCAGCACCGCCAAGGCATAAACATAACTCGTATGCCCCTCCCAGGTGCCAATACACTTCGCTTGCCCTCTCTCATCAATCTTCCAACACTTAATGGTTTCATCAAAACTCCCACTTAAGATAAGTCCATTATCCAGCACCGCCAAGGCTCTAACAGGCTTCGCATGCCCCTCCCAGGTACCCATGCACTGTCCTGCTTGTTTTGCTTGTTTAAACATCCCTCTAACTCCTATGTTGAAATTCAACTCCGATATCCATATTTCTTTATCTTTTCTTCTAATAAAGATAAATTTTATTGCTATGTCTGTGAATATCGTGTGTCAACGCGTAGCGTTGTCCACATATTCACAGACCTTTAATGACTAACTAGCACAAAATTTCCAAAATCCTCAAACACCCAATCATTCTTCAAGGTGTTATAAATGATCCCCAGTAATTTCCTAGCTGTTGCAATAATTGCCTTACCACTTCCTTTTTTTCGTTTAATCTTCTCGTAAAATCGCCGTAAATAATCACTATATCGGATCGCAACTAATGTGCACTGCACCAGCGTCGTGCGACCTATTTTTGTGCCTCGTTTAGTGATCCGACCACTACGTTGAGTCTCATTCGAATTAGATACACGTGGAACAATACCAAAGTAAGCCGATAGCTTTCCTTCGTCTGCAAAATCATTAATGTCTCCGATCGCTGACAGCAATATAGCCGCCGAGCGTTCACCAATACCTTTAATACTTGTCAAATTCTTGTGTCCTTTCAGGCGACTGCCTATCTCAACAAGTTTCTTGTCCAGCCCTTTAATGGAGACGCTTAACGAACGGATTTGAGTAACTAGCATCTTAATCTCAAAACTCGATACTTCGTCTAACTCATAAGTGAGTAAGCCGGTTCCTCGCGTACCTTAGAGCAAAGTTCGTTTTCACTGTTTCCATCTGGTTTCCTATGATGGTGTCACATTATCTTGCTCTTAGTTCACTTGTGCCCCGGCTCCTCGTTAGAACCACATCGTGCCCTATTAAGGCAATGGGCTCACGACAAACTCCGTTTCACTGATTGTGAACTTCAAAAAAAAGTAGATGATAAACTCATTTATCATATTGCTCCTTTGTCATCCCATCTACTCCTGTTGCTTTCTTCCATCCAACAGGGAGTAACATGCCCGCAAGGACTCAGCATCGACATGGTGCATTAAACACCTAAATATCTTTACCTTATCTTGCGCGGACAACCAAGCTATCCTCTCAAGTTGCGTTGCCGTTGTTAGTTGAGAATCTGTTGTTCTCATCACGTGTCCCTCTCGAGGTGTTGCTTGCCTGGAGGCCTTCTCTCCAATGGCATTACCCATCTTCTTCAATACTATGCCTCCTCTGACTTCCTGATTATCTTTTCAGACGCCTTGCTGTTAAGCTTGTTGTCTAATACGCTTTCCTTTGCGAATAATCAGGACCTCCCACGTTCACTGTATTACTTTAATATCATGCCATGCTCTCGGACCCCGGGAGTGCTACGCATGGCTTCCCATTTCGTCATGCGTGGTGTTGTCTTCTGGCTAAGGCAAACCATCGACCACTCCGACAAGCAAATTTTCGAGGCTCAATCACTTCGGCTTTCGCCTACGGCCTAATATCTCCCTATCTACGCTTAACCAACTGTGTTACCACAGCTCGCCCAAGACTCAGTACGGTGTGTAGTGGGCTCTACTTCACCGGCGGTACTTTCAACCGCTAGTAATACAGCGCTTCGTGGCGCGCACCCAGAACTTGCTCTAATCCTTTTGCTGTACCCAGTTTTTCTTTCTTTAACTTGATACCACATCCATTCAAAATCCCGTGGACTTTATTCATAAAAAAGGTTCTGGATTTGACAAACTTATCACGCGTTTGCGACAAACCACCTACTTGTTGATAAGTTTTCGATTTCCTGCGCGCCTCTGGCAACATATCTTTACTCAGAAAGTAGGCCAATGCCTTTGCATCGTGCCTATCTGTCTTTTTTACTGAGTCTCGGATCACTCTAAATTCCCGTGGATTCACCACTACAACACGTGCTACTGAATCCTCTATCTGTTCAATGAAAAATTCCGTATTACCTGTCGTCTCAACAGCAAGCTCATCATTTGCTTGTAAGCTTTGCTTAAAACATCGCAACGCTGCACCAGTAAGTCCATACGTTTTAAAACGCATTTCTTCACCATCACCTAAATAACATGCTGTTAAACTATTCGTATGCAAGTCAACTCCAATATATCTTGTCATCCCTTTTCCTCCAATTGGTGTATTTCTAATACCATTCGGAGTAGAATCAATATCGGCTAAACACCAAACTCCTATGCGAGGTCATAATGCCTCATGGTGGCCGTTCGGTGGTAAGTTTGAGTTAATCTCCCTGACAAGGTCGTAATGCCTTAAGATTTTCATTCAACCTATCACCTATCTGCTCCGAGCTACTATTCTAACTCGAAGCTGTTTGGCCGATGAGGGTTTATCATGCCATCTCCCTATCCTTAGAGCCTGTTCAAAATCTTCTAATAGCCAACACTAAAAAAGCCAACACCACCATTTGCAAACTTGTATTCATTTTTCTTTCGCAGTTTTTCCATAGTCGCCGACATTTTTCAATCCAACCAAATGAACGTTCCACCACCCAGCGTTTTGGTATCACAGCAAACTTATGTAATTCACTGCGTTTAGCCACCTCAACAGTCGCACCAATGATTTCCTGTATCGCCTCAGCAAAAAGGAGCCCCGTATAACCACCGTCCACTAACACATTTTGAACTGTACTCAAGTTGTCTTTTGACTTCGTAAACATAATAATTGCACCTGCACGGTCTGTTATATTAGCCGTTGTAATGTGAATAGCATGCGGTAATCCTTGGGTATCCACAGCAATATGTCTCTTGATACCAGATATCTTCTTGCCCGCATCGTAACCCTTGTTTTCTGCTGTATCTGTGTTTTTTACACTTTGCGCATCGACAATGCAGAAACTGGTTTTTTCTTTGCGATTATCATCAACGCGTAATTCGGCAACCAATTTTTTTTAAAGCCTGCTCAAGTAGGCTTGGTTCTCCATCAACTTGTTCACTCCAAATTTGAAAATAGGCGTGGACGCTGCGCCATTTTGGAAAATCTTGGGGCAACATTCGCCATTGACAGGCTGTTTTCAATAAATAAAGTACCGAACAGAAAATATCATATAAATCATATTGTCTTGGACGCGTCTGCTTTCTAGCACTCAGCAATAATGGCTCTATTAACGCAAATTGCTCTCGACTTATGTCGCTTGGATATCCCCTGCGCATTTTAACTCCCTCTTAAATGATAACAGCGCAGATGTTAACTCTTTACTCTTGGATTTTGAACAGGCTCTTAGCCAAATAAAAAAAACCAAAAGCCCGTTTCACTTCACTCTTACCGTTAACGGCAGAGAGGCGAACGGGGGAAGTGTCCCACCAAAATCTCGCCATCTACTTTTTAACCGCATTATCTAACATCCACACGGGAGCAGCAGACAACCGTTCTCATCCTCGCCGTCATAACAAGCCACTACTGCACGCTGACAATACGTTAACTGTGAAAATACATCAGAAGAAACACACAGAAAAACCACCACCCTGCCAACACAGACCAGTGACCTTAATAACAACACAGGAATACTTAACAAGAAACAAAGGCCTACGTTAATGCCAAGACTGGCGTTAACACACTGACGAAAAACAGGGACAGCCCCTCTTACAATACACAACCCCGCCACCATAAGCATCTCCTTGCTTGACAACAACGCACCTGGGGCAATCAATCTTTTGTTATGGTTATCTTACTTATGGTTATAAATGTTATGGTAACAGACAGGATAATCAATACGACGCCACCTGACCTATCACATTTCAACTTTATGCCACAAACCCAACCCACTTGCAAACCATTTCCAACAGCTTGTGCAAAAATAGAATGTCGATTTGCCACAGTCAGCCACGACCACGGGTACAATGGCGCTCATCACAAAAATGCGCCAAGGTACAACATCGCCTCACATCGTCTACGTTTCACCAAACCTGGTAATTTACGCCCATCAGCATACACCCACTTCACAAATTCCGCTGGCACATCAGCATGCTCTTGTCGATTCACCTTGCGCCGCAGTGTTGAACGTTGTAACGCCCCGCTACCCAAATTAATGATATGGACTCGCCTATTTAACATTGACTTTCAGTGAGTCATTATTTGACTGAAAGTCTATTAATTAGAGGAGAATTGCAGATGGATATAGAGATATTAGGAATTGATATTGCGAAGAATGTATTTCAACTTCATGGAATTGATGCACAGGGGAAAGCGCTGTTTAAGAAAAGATTACGTCGTGAAAAATTAGTTAAAGAAATTGCTCAACTGCCACCGTGTATTATTGCGATGGAGGCCTGTTCAAGTGCGCATTACTGGGCAAGAAAATTTCGTTCTTTGGGTCATGAAGCTAAGTTAATCAATGCAAAGTTTATAAAACCGTACGTAAAAGCTAATAAGAATGATGCACATGATGCCCAAGCCATTGCTGAAGCAGCAAGTCGGTCACACATGCGTTTCATTCCAATTAAAACAATTGAGCAACAAGATATTCAAGGCTTACACCGAATACGCAGTCGATTAGTACATAATCGCACAGGATTAGTTAACCAAATACGTGGGTTGTTAGCCGAATATGGTTTAATAGCGCCTCAAGGTATATCGGTTATCCGTAGTTGCTTACAAGATTTTCTTGAAGATGCAGAGAATGAATTGAGTGATTTATCAAGGTCGTTTTTTGCAAATCTTTATAATGAATTGCAACTAATCGATAAACAAATCAGCAATGTTGAAAAAGAAATTAAACAGCTATGTGAATCAAATGAAGATTGTAAACGGTTAATGACAATACCCGGCATAGGTATTTTATCAGCAAGTGCATTAATAGCGGCTATAGGAAATATAGAGCATTTTAAAAATGGTCGTCATTTAGCAGCGTGGTTAGGCTTAGTTCCCAAACAACATTCAAGTGGAGAAAAGAATAGGCTACTTGGGATAAGCAAACGAGGCAATAAGTATATTCGTACACTACTTGTACATGGTGCCCGTTCAGTAATGCTTAGGTGTGGAGATAAACAAGACAGGCGTAGTCAATGGATTATACAGAAAATTGAGCGAAGTTGTATGAATAAGACAGCCGTTGCAGTGGCGAGTCGAAATGCGCGCATTGTGTGGGCATTATTAAGCAAGCAGAAAGATTACTGTGCTGCTGCATAAGAAATAGTTAATTTAATTAAAGGATTCAAACGATTTGCAAGCAAGTATTAATGATGAAATAGGTAAGACCGGCTTTCTTGAAACCTAACTTACATTAAGGCTTATTAAAGCCAAAAGATTAACCAGGAGAGAAAGCGCGCAGATCATTAAGGCACAAACAAGTTAGTTTCGATGCCAGATATATAGACGCAATACTTCATTTCGTTATTAAAAAACACTTGCAATACCAGCGAGCCCATATATAAACGTAAAAGATACCAGCGCTGCAAATTGCCCATCGGTTAATGGTACATCAATCAATCGCAGCACCGCACGCTCTACTACTTGCACATCACGACACAATAATATTTCTGCTTGTTGTTTATCAATACCACCATCAAAATGTTCATCGGCTCTGATAGCATGGCCATATCCAATCGTAGGATAACCTGCAGGGCAGACGTAGCTTGTTGCTGAATAGCCCTCAAACTGTTTTATAAAATCAATTCCTGTTTGAGTAACGTGTCGCATTACAACAAAATTCCCATAACCTGCAATTGTTTCAAACCGCTGTGGTGTTTAAACGTGCCATGCCACTGCCAGGCACTATCAATGCGATGACGCTTCATTACTAAACTAAACGAAAACAACAAATTGTGTGCTGGCATTGAACATTTAAAGTCAAATCGGAACACCGTATTTGTAAAATTAGCCACGTACTGTAAAGTCATTTCAAAGTTCGTTAGCAAGAGTCGCAACTCGTCATCATTGCAACGGGTGTTATTAATATAGAAAATAACTGGCGTGCGATTTTCAATGTCAGTTGACATGGCAATAGTCCTTCTTTATTTTTCAAGGTGTGCTAAGTAAGGCTCTGGTTGCGCGGTATAGCCAGCTAAAATAACTGTTATTTTCAGCAGTTATCGCTGATGTGTAGGCGATTAATGTAGCTAAAATAATTGGCGTTGTGGCGTTACATGGAAGAGTATGGGAGATAAGGGCTTAACAAATAAAAAATGGCAACAAACGCCAACATTGGGCGCCTGTTGCCAAGCTCAAGGAGAGACTTTTATAATGAACTATTCGTGCAGTTATAAGTGATGCAATTGACGGGATTTTGTGACATTGCGGCTACCGAACCAGAAGGCCATTACGGCAGCAAATAACGCTTGCGTCTCTTCATCCCAAATCGTGAGGACACTGTCTGTTATTGTGAAGCCTTGTTGCAGTAATGCAGTTAATGCCATCACTTTAACAAAGACAAACAAAGCGAAAAATGCATACGTAATTACCGGCCTTACCGATGCACGCAGCGCTTCGACCCACTTTACGTGACTTGGAATACTTGCATGTTGATACAGTGCTTTGCTTTCAGCCATGTCAGCTTGGGTTTGGATTTCGGCTAACCGTTGATTGTGTCCTTGGCGTTGCATCTCCAGTTGTTTATCAAGGATGGCTAGCTCATGTTGTCGGTCAGCTCTGTCTCTAACCAGCTTTAATACATCTGGGAAAGCAGAAGATACAAATCCAAGTAATGTAGCCAATAACGTTAACATCATTTTTTCCTTATTTGCTATTGTTTAAATGGAACAATGAATCCAACTTCCCAGAAATCCCAGCGAAAAACAGCACCAACATGCCAATGGTTAACCAACGCACCATCGTTTGCACAAAGGTGTGCTGCATCGTTTTAATGGTCTTAGCTAACCCTCTTAGCGTGCGCAAGTCATTAACCGTATCATCAAGCAAGCCCATCTCCATCAGTGCTTTGCGTGCGCCACGGGTAGACGCTTGTTCAATTAATTCATCGAGTTCGGCTTGTGTTAATTTGATACCTTCATTAGATGATTTAATATTGTCGGTTGCCATAGTGATTTCCTCTCTGTTGCAAAGTTAAATGAAAAAATAAATGAATTGAATGTTATGCGTCAGCCGTATGCACGGCTGGATGTTCCGTAACCGCGCTGATTTCAATGACATCGCCCCTAGGACGTACAGCAGTAACGCGAGCCAATGTGCTCCACGCATTACCGACACCAAACGCGACATGAGTGCGCTCTTGTGATTCACCGGTGTAGGGTTGAAAATTAAATTCACCTTGAATAATAACTTGATTCGCATTATTACCTGGCAGCACTTGATATGTTCCACTGACACTGCCATCTTGCTTGCGCAGGCCAATGACGTGCTCATTCAATTTATTCTCATCCCAGGCCAGTGGCTCCGATAACATAAGTATGTTACCTTCAACGCTAACAACTTCAGCGCCTTGACCCCAAGATGGCATGTCGTGTGTAATGGCAATTAAATCGCCATAGGTTGGGATTAGTCCCTCTAATTCTGTTTGAAAGGTGACTAGCCGTCTGCGATAATGATTCGTCGCTGCCATATACTTGCCCTCACGTATGGCTTGCTCTTTATCGGTACAGCCAAATAATCTCACCCGCGCCGGCTGTTCACTGGTACTATTAGGCAAACTGACTTCGACTTCATCGGGTCGCCAAGTTTGATTACAAAAATATTCGACAATCACGCTGTCAGCGGTATCATCACTTGCAAGTAAGTAGTGGATTTTTAAACTGTGTTTAACAATATTACGTGGTGAGAAGAGTGCTGCTGGAATTTCTCTGGGTTCGTCTCTAACAAATCTGACAATCCCTGTTTGCATAAAACACACTGCGCGCCCACAACGGGCAACACGTATCATGGCCTCCCACACTGTAATCGGTTGGTCAAAGACCACATCAACACAATCGTTACGTTGTTGCCATATCGCATCTAAGTTAGCTAGCGCTTGTAAATCAATGCGACTGTCTGGCAAGTTACCGCCGTATTCATTTTTGGCAATATCGGCTAAGCTCCAGGCAATCGAGCGAGTGGCTTTTGGTGCACTCCAACCCGTTTGGTTATTCCACGTTGGTAATTTACGCGTAACAATGCAGTTAACTAATCGCGATGCACGTTGTGATAAGTTATCGGTAGCACGCATTTTAATGGCAAGCAAGGTGACGTTACCCATGTCAGTAGATTGATTAAGCGTGGCTTTCAATCCTGCCCAACGTAATTCATTGCCACTGCGTGCTGACGTATCTTTGTTGTTGGTTCTAAGCGCTCTGACTTCATAACGCCCGGGTAGCACAGTGTAATGACAGGTTAACCGTTGTGGGGTATTGGTCGCTGCTGTAAGCGTTTCACTGCCTAAGCGTTGCCAATCCTGTAATGGGTTACCTTCATCATTAATTTGTCTTGCCTCAATTATCCACGTTAGGGTGCGTGCATCTAGGCCGCCACTGTCATTGGCATAGTAAAGGCCACGTGGCATGATGATATCGATACTCAACTCTGTTGCAACCGTATCCGCGGGATTCACCACAAAGCCACCAACGTAACCACCTCCATCATTGGTTGATAACAACTCTTGGCCCGCGATTTCGGGTGCGGTGATGACATTTGCTGAAAATAACGTCACATTGCTACCAGGTGGCACTACTTCATAAGTGATTTCTTGAAAGGAGCTAATAGTTGTATCTTCAATACGAATGGACTCAATCTCATATTCCCCCTGACCAATGCAATGTAGCTGATAGAGATATTGTTCATTGTTGGCATAATGGGAATACGGTGTGCTGGCCAAATCAGGATAGACAATGTGCCTGCCGTAAATGACAGGTATGGGTTGACTGAGTCTGGCTTGATTGCCTCTGGCTTGCAGTGAATACGTCGGACTGGGTGCCGGTGTATTATCAAATCCATGGATAGAAGCCATCGGCGGTGGTACTAATACATTCACTAACGCGGTACCGGCTAAAGCCACACCGGCAGTGACTAAGCCAACACCAATGCTACTGGTAATGCCAAGCCCTGCCGCAACGGCGCCCCCAATCGCAGGGGCGGCCACCATCACCGCAATCATTGTAAGTTGAAATTTTGTTAATATTCACTTTAAGAGGTGAGCCGCTAAGCTGAATTAACCTAGCTGCGCGATCGTGGGCGACCGTGCAATCATAGGTCTTAACAACCGTGTTAATCTGGGTACCCTAGATCGACCTCGATACGTTTGAATAGTTGAAAGGGCTAAACGCCCGTTTACAATCCTAAACAAACATTAAACGCACGAGGGAATATGTAATGTATCAGAAATTTATAGGAATTGATATTGGTAAGTATGAGTTTTACAGTGCCATCCATGGGGAAAAAGAAGTCAGCGTTTATGAGAATAACGCTGTCGGTATCGCACGTTATCTTGAGGAATGGGCAAGTAAGCTATCCTCAGCACTGATAGTGTTAGAAACGACAGGTGGACACGAATTAGCGTTGATTCGCGCATTGCAAGAAAAAGGCTATGCTGTACATCGAGCTAATACACGCAAAGTAAAACACTTTATTCGTTCGTTTGGCCAACTGGGTAAAACAGACACGATTGATGCATTAGGTTTAGCTAAGTACGGTTATGAGCGTCATGCTGATTTAGAGGTATACAAAGAACCAGCAAATAAAATACTGCAAAAACTACTTCTGCGCCGTAATGAGTTAACCAAAATGTTAGTGCAAGAAAAGAATCGTTTGCAATCACCAGAACAAGAAATTCTTACAGAGAGCATCGACAGGATGATAGCGTATTTTACCGAGGAAATTAAGCAAATCGAAAAGAAAATCAATCTGATCTATGAGCAAGACAACTCATTGCTTGAAACAAAAAAGATTTTGCAAACGATACCCGGTGTTGGTGAAGTAGTTGCTTCAACATTGTTGGCTTTTATGCCGGAATTGGGTCAGGCAAATCGAAAACAAATCGCCTCCTTAGCCGGTGTAGCCCCTCATCCTAACGATAGCGGCACTAAGCAAGGTTATCGATTTACTCGAGGTGGTCGAGAAGAAGTGAAACGGATATTGTTTATTGCAGCAATGGCTGCAGCTAAAAGTAAAGGAGCATTAGGCGATTTTTATAGACGTTTAGTTGAGTCTGGTAAAAGAAAGATGGTAGCGTTAGTGGCATTAATGCGAAAAATTATTGTGATAGCGAATGCAAGAATGCGCGATCATTTTATTGAAACAGGCCAAGTAAATGCAAACGCTACAATTACTTAAAATAATACTTTAATCGCAAGATGTAGCACAGAACGAGCCTTACAAGGCATGATGACATTTTGGGTTAAGCGTGGTTATTGTCAAGGGTTGCAGTGCAATGCTGAATGCACCACTGTTAGTGAAGCCACCCTTGACAATAACCACGCTTAACCTATATTCATTTGTGCTTTGTAAGGCGTCTTAGTATCTACTTTTTTCTTTATCTTTGCTTATAGCCATGTGCTGTACCTAGCCATATTTGTATATTTCTTCGCTAAAAGAAAAATTTTTAAACATTTGAAAACCATAGTTGATTAATACAGAGCGTAAGATTTTACTGCCGCCACCACCGCCCCCTTGTGGTAACGTGATGAAAGTCACAACATCATTGGCTTGCATCATTGTCGTTTGCCAATCTTGACGTAACACGGCATGGCCATTGATCAAACAAATTGTTGGCAATTCAAATGTGACAACATTAGTCTGCGTTAACCACGTTGCAATGGTAATAGGATGATCAACAGTAATCACATCTCGCCCACGCTCACACAAAAAAGGGTTATGCAGAACGATAATTTGTGCCATTACAGTGAATCACCTTGAAATTGATAACAGCCTTCAATTTGCCAACCTGATACCTGCAAACTGTTAATCGTTTGAAATACAACGCCACTCTTTTGCACACAATGCAGTACGCCTTGTTCAGTTGGATTAATAGCAATCCATATCCCAACGTGAATCGGATAACGTGATTGACGTAATAATACGGCATCGCCTTCAGTAGGATTTTCAGTTAATTGCCAACGTTGCTTCTCAGGATGTTGCTTAAACGCTTTAGCCACCTGTGTTAAGTTAACCGCATCGACTGGAATGTCAGGCAATGTGCGATTGAAGTGATGTTGCTGTATATGCTTTACTAAGCCCCAGCAGTCAAAACCTGATAAACACCTGCCACCTGATTGCCAAGGCAAACCAATATACTGACACGCCCAATGCGACATAGGGGTTACTCTGTTTTTTTGATTAAAGAATAAGAATTCAAAGAAAGGGTTGATTGATACGTTACCGTGCCAATCCAGGAAAACGTTTAATAGTATAGCTATCGGCTGGAAACCGTTTATTACCAATATCGAGCATTCTGGCACGTCCCACAATACGCATAACGTCGGCTTCAACATCACATAACGCTAATGTAATCGGCGGCACCATATGTGGAGTCGATGTATCGTTGCTTAAATACGGCCGGTACGTCACCTCAATTTTATCGCCACTGTCGACTGCGGCATCCAAGTGCTTCATCAATTGACAGCTAACATTGTCAATCGTCACCGTAATTTCCGGTACTGGTGCCGTATCCACAGTCGGTAAACTTAAATCAAAACTCATCGCAATGAATGTAACGACTTCACTAGCATTCAATGGTGCACTCTCTTCCAACTTCGCTTGCAAGTTTTGATAATCACGCACTAACCTCACTGCCATAACATTACCCTCGTCATCGACAAATTTGGGATGACGCAATTCTAATGTATGTAATATCACGACATCACTGGGCGATGAGGCATAGGCTTCTTGGATAGCTTGACTGAGGGTTGGGTCTGGCATACTTACGTTGTCGCTTGGGTTTGTTGTGCTTCTGCTTTCTCTTGCGTTTGTTCTTCCCAAGCTGAATCATGCATATAATCAACAGCGTCTCCTTGCAATAAGCCTGCCTCAATGTCATCAGAACGTTTACGCAAATGCTGAATCGTTGTCCATAATTGCTTAGCATTACCCAAACGTAATGTTTCTTCATCGGTTAAATCAGTTTTGTTATTCAATAAACATAAATCCGATAACGCATTATTTTGTTTCCAGTACGGTGCAACGTTTAAGATGCGTCGCATCGCTTCAGCTTTGACTTGTTTGATAAGCATGCTATTTTCTTGCAGAGCGTGATGCTCATTCTTCGTTACAGTTTTGCCACCTGATGGTATTTTTGTTCCATGAGTAAACACATAATATACGCGTCCATTGATGTCTCCTAAACAAATCGGTGGTACCGTGCTTTCTGTAAACTGCGGTTGCCGATTGTGTAAATACGATTTAATTCTACTTGTCATTGTTTCATTCATCCTTGTTAAAAAATCACATTCTTGAGGACAATCACATTGTGCAAGTTGCCACTCTGAGTGCCGGTTGCACCGTAACTCGTATTGTGCCCGCATGCATCCACACGCCCATCGGTGTAGAGCACCCCCAACCCCCAATCTGCCTGACCTTGTCCGAAGCACCCCCAGTCTTCAATCTCACCAGATAACCCCAACACTTGAGCAAATCGATTGTTGACATTAGATACGGAGCTAATCCCTAAGTTGCCACGGTTACTGTACCCAGCTGCCCATAACACATTGCCTGCTTGAACAATGCAGCCTTCATAACTCGTGCCACCACCAAAACACACTTTATCGACGTTGCCTTGGAAATCCGTGCTCGGTTTAGTCGGTGCATGTTGATGCGACGTATTGCCTGTGCCTAATTGTCCGTAACCGTTATATCCCCACAGATACAACTCACGTTTATCGGTGATAGCCGCTGAGCTGGGATATCGCCCATCGCCGGCAGCTATATCCACAAACGTGGCTGTATGTTGGATTTGCGAGAAACTGTTGCGGGTTGTCGTATCGCCATGCCCTAACTGGCCATAACCGTTGTAACCCGTTGACCACAGGGTGCCATCGTCTAATAACACTAACCCATTACCCACAGCAATTTTGCCATCTGTCTGATAACCGCAGGTAATCACCGCTTTGGTGACGTTATGCAAGCTGGGATGCAAGATAGGGCTGCGACGCTCAGTGATATCACCTAATCCTAACTGACCCGTGCCATTCCACCCCCACACCCACAATTGTTTTTCTTCATCGATGGCATAGACACTGTACGCTTGACCCGATACCGCTAAACTCACAATGTTAGTCAATGCCCCGCAACGTACTGGCGTGTATTGATGTGCATTGGTACCATTACCCAAACTACCATTACTGTTATACCCGCATGCATAAACTTCGCCTTGCGTTGTTAAGAAAAATGCACACCCGTAGTCATAGTAGTTAGGCCGACCGGTGACAATGTGTTTAATCTGGATGTCATTGTCGAAGAAAAAGTCAATGCGCTGCGCAACCGCCCGACTGGCGGTATCGCCGTGGCCTAACTGACCATAGTTATTAAACCCCCATGACCACACATCGCCCTCTTGGGTTAGCGCATAGTGTTGCTGACCCCCTGAATACCCCGCGACAAAGCGAACCTCATTATTTAAGGTGGTGATTCGACTGGGTAAGTAGGTGTGTTTCGCAACAGGGTCACCATTTGCATGATTACTCCCCAAACCACACGCTTTAATCGTGCCATCACGCATGAGATAGACACGCGTATACCAGCCGCCTAAGCCATTAATCTCGGATAATTTCCACACCGCTTGTGAAGGAGGCAATCCCACATCACGCCATTGCGGTTGTTGGTTATCAGCGGCTTGTAGCACTTGGCCTGGGTTGCCACAGGGTAGCCGTATCGTGGCATTGCCATCATGGGTTAACAAGTCACCTTGCTCAATCAGTTGATGCGTACCCGCCGCTAACATATCCCAATCATCGCCAACGGTAGGAGTAACCCCAGCCGCATCACGTTTCGCAATGAAGCTTGAGCCATGATAAGAAACAACATCATCACGCACGTAAGTAACGTCATTGTTATATACGCCGCACCAATTCATGCGGATGTTGCCTAAATCTAAAATAGTCATGCTGACCTCGCATCAATTAAACTGTTACTAATAAGTGTCCGCGGCTATCGACTTCAATAACGATACCCGTCGGTGCAATGCAGTACGTTAAAAAATCATTCACATCACAACGTGCTTCATTGATATGCACTTTTAATTTGGCGCCGTCTTTAGATAACCCATATACGGTGTTACTCGATTGCGTTAAGACGTAACCGTTCTCTTTGCTATTAACCGCTAGCAGCTTGCCACCACCCCCAGTCAAATCCGCTGGGAGATTCACCGTACCGACCAGGGTAACGGCTGCTTGTGCTTGCTGTTTAGCATCACCGGCGTAGTGCTCTGCTTGGGCGACGGCATCATTCAGTGCCACCAAGTTCACATTTAAGTCAGATACCTGTTGCTGAATCTGTTGCTCCATATCACAGATGACTTTGGCAGGCGAACTAACATCACCCCCTTCGGTGGATACCACCGTCTGTTCATCACCATGCACAATCTCATGTAGCGTTTGACTGTCTTGGGTCACTTGCGCAACTGCTTGCTCTAAATCCTTTTGCAATGTCATAGCTTACTCTTAACGTTGATGATAGATTGTTAAATACAACCCATTAATGAAAATAACGTGGCAAGGTGTAATGCACCAACCGATGCAAGCCATCAATGGCATTCATCAACCCCTGCAAGTCTTC
This sequence comes from Gammaproteobacteria bacterium, assembly GCA_965116795.1. Lineage (GTDB taxonomy): Bacteria > Pseudomonadota > Gammaproteobacteria > JAJFKG01 > JAJFKG01 > JAJNDI01. The sequence goes on along the minus strand of OZ220716.1, from coordinate 1,470,640 downwards.
GGTTAACAACAGATGTAATGTGTCGTGAGTCAGCACAGGCCGTTCACGTACTTCCAGCTCGGTGCGAATTTCCCATAATGTGCCTGTAACCAATTGTGTTTGAAAAGGTTGGGTAAAACGCGCTTGTTGCGATAGCAATCCCAAACCACCTAACAAGGTGATATCAAACCAGGCACCGCCTTCGCGCGCCTCCCAGCGGTACCACGCTTCGAATAGTGCAAACTGGGTTTGTGACATTAACCAACGTACTTGAATACGGCTGGGGACTTGCGTGAAGCGGCGACGTTGACGCGCAGAGCCTGCTTCCATATCGGTGCGTACAATCGCATCGCCTGGCTGAATACTGTAGCCTTCAACCGTGGGGAAAGGGAGTTTATCTGGCCAAGTTATCATGAGGTTAAATCATCAACTAAAATACATGGATGTTGTACGTGCATCGTCAAAAAAGATGCGCTACAGTTGCCCGTCTATTCATTTTCATAAAAAAAGAAGGCACTGATAAAGTAAACGTTATGCAATTTTTTTAGCAACATGAAAACCATCATGTTGTAGGACACCGGATAAGTCGAGAGTGTTATCCAGCAATTTGGCTTGTTCGGTTTTTTTCTACGTTTATTTTTAACTTTGTTGTGTCATGCGAAACTTTGTGGATGCCAGTATTATTGCTTGGATACGGTTATGCAGTAAAATAATAGCTATTTTTTTCCTGTTAAACTCAACTCAGAATGCGAGCCTAATCTCACTAATTGCAAACGCTTATGAGTCGGTTTTCTATAAATGAGGATTAAATCGGGTTTCAGGTGGCAATCTCTATGATCGTGCCATTCGCCACTGAGAGCGTGATCACAATATTTTAGATCTAATTTCTTATCGCGTGCTAAAAGCGTCACAACGCCTGATACAAGCTGCGCGACTATTTTTTTATGCTGTCCTTTTAATTCTCTTTTGTAGTCACGTTTGAACCGCGTTGTTTGCTCAATCGTCCGCATTCAAATTATCCATCAAATCCTTGACTGTTTTAAAGGATTGCAATTTTCCTTTCCTAGCTTGCTTCATTGCGGCAATGGTTTCTTTGTTTGGGATAAGTGGTTCAAAAGGCAAGGCATGATCGTGTGCAACACGCACCAACAATAACCGCACCGCATCGGATACCGTTAACCCCATGGCTGCCAGTGCCGTCGCTGCTTCTTCTTTTACACCACTATCAATACGTGCCTGAACAATCGCATTCGTTGCCATGTAGATACCCTCTTTTTAACTCTCAATGCGATCATTATGAATGACAATGTCATTCAAATCAAGTATTTTTCCCGTTCTGATGGATTGTGTGGGGGTATTTTGGCATACATCAAGGCGTTAGCGATAACTGCCATTGGCTGGATTCAATCCGTAGCGCCGCTCCATCACCGGTGCTAAACCATCACCGCGCGTGATATTGCGTGCAAGCTTTTGTTCAACATGTTCAACAATAATATCCAGTTGCACATTGCCATCAGGTGTTTTGGTTGTATGCGTTTTAGCGTGCACACCAGAAACGTTGTTATGCACATGTACCGTAACAGTGGGAGCCGCATTGCGTGATGCTAAGCCTGCTCCTAACAATTGCATTTGCCCTGGGGTAAATACCGTCTCACCGCGTTTAGCAATAATTGGCACTTCATTGCCAACGACACCCCCGCCATGAAATTTCGGAGCACCATCAAAGACAGAGGAATTAACAGCCCGTTTTGTTAATGCATCATGACCAATAACACCTCCCGTATGGGCTGCACCAAATAAACCACTGAAGTTAATTGAACTAAATGCATTCGCTAAGGGTGCCGTAACGTTTTGTTTGATTTGGATGCGAAGAATATCCGCAATGATAGAGTCAGCCAGGGATTTGAAATCAAGCTTACCCTTCATCACAAACTCAACTAAGGCATCTTCCATGTTAGAAAAAGCATTGGTGACCGCATTCTCTACTTGAGATGCCATGTCATTGGCTTCATCAACCACATCGCGCAATCCGCGCGTTACTCCATCTTGCCAACGTTTAGAACTTGCTAAATCTTTCTCACGTACTTGCTTCAACATATTCTGGTAAACAGTTTCAATGTCACTGGCAAAAGTAGCATAGCCTTGGCTCGTGCTATCTAATCCTGCCAAGGCACTCTGACGCCAGGTATCGGCTTCAATGCGGGCTTGCTCACTTTCAGATTTGGTGGCATTCAATGCGCGCGTGATAGTTTGTATCGTTTGTTTGTGTCGTTTCGCTGTTTCAATGGCGTCTTTATCCGCTTGTTGCAAGTCGTATTTTTGTTGAATTAACGCTTGAGTCTGTTTGATGAGCTTGGAGGCTTCTTTCGTTTGTTGTTGATTCATATCAATGCCAAGCTTAGCGAATGTGTTTTCTTGCTCGTTTAGTATCAAGGCACGTTGTACCGCTTCATTACCTTCTTTGCGAGCAGCAACGACGCGTTGCAGTGCTACAGCTTGTGCTTCTAATGATTGAATCGTCTCCTTGATGTGTTGTATTTGTTTCTCATCTAACGCAGGAATGATTTGTTTTAAGTCCTGTTTGATTGGGTTTGTGTTAAGCGTACCATTTTTTAATTTAATTAGCTTAGCTTCAGTTTCTTCGATTGTTGACTTTAGTTTTTTAGCATTTTTTATCTGCTCGGTAATTTCCTCAGCTTGTTTGGTATACTCTGGATGTTTTATATTTAAATCCCATACTGCTTCATAATGCTTATCAAGATCATCTTTACTCAATCGAAATGCTTGACGGACTTTTTCCAAATCTTTCATCAAACCAAAATCAAACAATTCCTTGGTGTGATCCCATAAATTGCCAGGATAAACAGAACGGATTTCTTGCATTAAATCAGCTAAGCTTTGTTTTGATTTGTTTAATTCATCAGTAAGACGTGCAATCGCTTCATTGCGTAACATTGGTTGTCCAGCACCATTGGTCGCTTGTTTTATCGTTTCCAGTAATTTGTTAAGCTCAGTCGTATGCCGTTTAGCCGCAACAGTGGCCGCTTCATGACTTGCAGCTAATTTATAAAGTGCAAACCCTGCTATACCCGCTAAGCCTGCCGGACCACCCACTAACGCCAGCGCACGCTTCAAACCAAGCACCGTCACCGTGGTCGCTTTCGTTGCCCCATCAAGCAAAACCATCTTGGCCGCGGTGCCAACCGAGTAGCGCGAGAGTAATCGTAACCGGACTGTCAATCCCCTATGGCCGGTCACCGCATTCTGGAGTAATCCAAACGTTTTGGCGACCGTGCGTGCCACCAAAAGATATTCTAATCCCTCAGCGGCTAAACCGGCATGTTGATATAAAAACCCAAACGCCGCTGCACTGATGTGAATGGCATTACCCAATGTCTCCCCAATGGCATGAGCCGCCTCATCTGCATCACCGGTTGCATCCCGGATGCTCACCCCCACATCATGGATCGCTTTTCTAAATCCACCCGCACCGATTTCACGTTCAATGTGGGCTAAGTTGTCTTTGATGTTGCTGTAAATGCCTTTGATGATATCCATCTTCTTGGCCATATCGCCAGCAAACTCCGTTTTACCAATGTGGCGCAGGTACGTTTCAATCTCAGTGGCATTCTTACGAACAACCGTTTTTATTTTGTTAAATGTAAATGCAACTTTGTCACCTTGCACTTCGGCATTAATACCAAAGGACTTTAAGTTCATGAAACGACCAGTGGCCGCATTGGTCACCGCATCGACAAATTGCAACAGCTCTTTGCCCATGGCAGAAGCCGTATTACCGTAAGAGCGTAGTGCATCAGCTGATGGGTCAAGCCCCATTGCTTTTAACTTGATAAAGGCTTCGGTTAACTGCTCTACACTAAAGGGCGTGCTGGCAGCAAATCGTTCTATCATTGCAAAGGCATCATCTGCGCCTTTTAAAGAGCCGGTGACTGTTTCTAAGCTAGCGTGTAATTGCTCAAACTCACTGTTGGTCGAGATAAGTGATTTGGATAACCGAATCAAGCCAAGCACACTGAAATACGTTCCCGCAACACCAGTTGCTTGTTTGAGAGTACGATTTAAGGACTTTGCGGCAATATCAACCGCTTTGATCCCTTTAGAGGCAGGCTTTGTCGCCTCTTTAATGTTATCAAAAGCACGCTGACCGCGTGTGCCAAGCTTGTCAAATTCACGGCGTAACTGATCACCACCAGTGGCTGCCAAACGAATCGATAATGTTTTGCTATTCGTATTCATAATAGACTCCTGCTGCACTCAATAAATGAGTATTTTTTTGTGTGATAAGTGTATTTAAATTGTGACAGTGGTAATTTTTGAGAAGAACTCAGGAACGCAATATCACTATTCTTGATTGATTAGTGTAAAACCATGTTATGTTAGCAGTGTATGTTTACTTTTGTTTTCTGCGCTCTGCACAAATTTTCAAGTCTTCACGATCTTCGAAACATATAGCAGCAAAAGAACAACCCTTAAGCACCCCATAATTTTCTCTAGAAGTGTTAACTGCTTGTTTGCAATGTATTTTTAATTTTGAGGGTACTAAGTTCCAGTGAGCCTTTAGCCATTTATAATCTGATTTTTCTTCTTGCAAACAATCATTAAATATTTTATTAAAATGATGCTCACCTTGAATACCATATTTTTTAAAATGGCCAGCGAACTTCTGGCAATACGAAACGGTATCATACTCTGGTAACGTATCATCAACAGTGGTTTGTGTGTGATCTGAACATGCAACAATCGCAGTCATCACTAACACAATGTAAATGAGTTTCTTCATTTGAAATGTCCCCTGCACACTATCGACCGTTTGAATATTAAAAAACATTTTAAGCTATCTACGGGCAAAATGGCAGCATTGATCACACCAATACCATCAATACGATTAACTACTGTTTCTGATGCTGGTTATTATTGCTAATCAGTCGATTTTTTCTGCATCTCTTTAAGAGCAAGCGCGATACCAATGGCCGCTGATGGCAATAACTCTGCCATAGCTGCTTGATGGTAACCTAAGCTTTCACTCAACTGCAATGCTATATCTAATGGGAAGCACTCCTGACATTGCGTTAATACTTTGTTAGCTACATCCCACGCTTGCCAACCTTCTACCGTCTTTAATGTATTTTCGAGGTACGGGCACTTTTTTCCGTCTTCACCTTTTTCTCCTTGCGCGCAGGGGAGCTGTTGTCTGGCACAGTTGGCGCAATACTCCGACCCGCCGTTGCAGTGCCATTGCAAGCGAGCCGTGAGGCGTTTTTTTCCGATTCTAACAACTCTCGCATCCCGGTGTATTGTTGACGGAACGTCTCAGCAATCACCCAGTAGTTTTCAAATAACTGGGTGATGTTATTTTCGTTCACCGGTGCAATGACATCTTCGTTTTTGTTATCATCATCATTATCTAGTACACCTTCCCATTCAATGATACCCACCAAGGCTAAGCCCAATGTGAGATACTGCTCCGCTAAGGCTTCGCGGACAGTTTCATCTTCTATGTTAGGTAAGTGGCTCCTATCAGCACCACTATCTTTATGAATACGATATTCTTCACCCAATTGTTGCAAACGCTGTTGCATGAAGGCTTTGGCTTGATAGAAGATAGCGCTATTGCATGGGCGCACTTTCACGCGCACCTGCATGCCTAGCTCAATCCAATGAGGGGTCGTAGAGAGTGATAGTTTCAGCATCGTTGGGTTCCTTTTGTGGTTGCTCGGTCTCTTGTGGTGGTTTTTTCGGGGGCGATGTTGAGGGTGATAATGCATGTAAGTGATAACCACGGATATCATTTACCAGTGTCACCGTTAACATCCGGTTAAACTTCTCTGACTTGGCCCCTTGAAAATCGTAAGCTGCTTCAATGCCACCGGCACCATTAATACTGCGTTTGGCTTTGGGTAAATACACTGAGTGTGCGGTTAATACCAGCTTGCGCTGTTCATCAATGGTGTAAGCCAACTCAATATCAATGGGGTTGCCTTCTCTGGCTAAATCCATCAGCTTTGAATTACTGTAACGTACTGAGATAGTGCCTGAGAGCGAGGCAATCCCGGGGTCAATGCCATCGACCTTGCCATCATCGCGGATAGTTTGGATTTTCTCAAAGTTGTTGCTGTAGGTCATGGAGGCTGATGTCACATCAGCAAGAAATTCGCCAGCATGTTTAATCGAGCCCTGAAATTGAGAGAAGCGAGTATAGGCAAACTGTGACGGGTTCTTATCCCGCGTGGTGTTACTCACCAGCTCACCTTGACCCAATACATTCACCGTGACTTGCGCTTCACCCGAGTGTTCAAAGTTAAACGCCATCGAGTTAATACGGCTACCGGTGAAAAGAGGGTAATCTGGCACATCCGGTAACCCAATTTCTAAACTGATGCTGGGTAAATGGGTTTTGCCTGACGTAAAGTCATGTTGATACGCTTGATTAACCTCCGTTGTCTCTGGCTCCCCAAATAACCCCATTAACCATAAACCGATACTGCGAAGTTCGACTGGAATAACAACATCGCCATCGACATTGATGACATCTTGGAATGGGGCTGTCGGGTCGCGGCCTAGTCCCAAGACATTGGATTCAATCAGACCTTGCTCGGAGTCCAAACTTGATGAAATAAACGGAACCAAGTGGTATCCCTTTTCAGGTGGGGTACCGTAGCGTTGTTCAAAACCAAATAATAGACTGGCATTCCAGCCGTATGCTCGAGACATACATTCCTCCCATTTGAAAAATACGAAATACTATCTACTTCGATTAAAAATAACGTTGTACTCAGCTAAAATCGCTTTGTTGGGTATCAACCTCTCTGGTGCACCAGGTAAATAGTGTTGCTCCCATGCACCCCCTTTTCTTTGCGTCAATGCCACTAATCGACCAGATGATTGAGATAATAAATAATCAACTGCCATTTTTATTTCACGCCCTTCCTTTGAATCAGGCACAACATCACTGACGGCATAGAATCCTGCTCTAATCGATTTATCACCATAATGCTTCACAGCATAATAGAGTGCAGGCACAATCAATCCATAATCTCCTGCTACAAATAGGTCTTTGATAAGTGGTTCTCCATAAGATTTTCCCATATACACCATGTGCGCAAGATATAATATTTTTTGCAGCTTTAAAGGAGTAACCTGCCAATCACTCAGTTGACAAATCAATTTGGCTGCACTCATGGTTGATACAGTCATAGTGTACCTTTACTCATAGTGAACATTATTTCGCTTCACAATAACGGAGCACATGTAACATATTCCACAATAATCGGGAATTGCGCGATTTTCATCGTACGGCCACCTTCAATTGGCTCTGTGGTGAATTCAATGACACCTGTTCTATAACAGCTAATGCCATCATCGGCTGGAAAAGGGAGCTGTAATGCGTTACCCATTCGTACCAGTAAATCATCTAACATCGTATCAATTTTTTGCTCATCACTGGGTTGCACTATCACCTCTATGGCAATGTGATGATAATAGGCATACCGCGGTGGCGACAATATCATGCTAGGCTCACCCAACTCGCCATCACGCACAATGATTAAGCCATTCTCTGGTATCGAGGTGGGTAATACCGCATTGCGCTTTATGGTGATGTCGGGCAAGTGACTTTGCAGAAAACCCATCACGGTTACAATCGCATATTCATGCGTGCTCATCACATTATTCCTTACGGCCAACTGTCAATAATTAATTTAGGGAGTTGTCGTTGCTGACGTTCACCGGCTGTTTTAAAATGCAGTCGCTTGGGCATTTTCACTTGTGGCACTAACCAAAACATCACAACAGTCGCTAACCCACGTCCTGTGCGTAATGCCGATTGACTGGCTTTACGAAACCCACGTAATTCGCCGGTCTTACGGTTATAGGATGCACGTCGATTATCTAATACCAATAGTGATACCGCGTTAGGACGATAGACAAATCGCAACTTCACTCCCCACGCCCGCTCAATATCACCTGGCATCGGGCGTTTACCGCCAACACGTTTCGGCACATTGGGAGTGGGAATCGCTAACCACAAGCCTTTGCGTCCTCGAATCAATGTGCCTTGCTCAAAGTTAGTCAGAATCTTATGCGCACGTGCATACACATGACCGGCGGCATGTAAACTGGCCTTTTGTTTAGGATACACATCCCCACGCCAACTGTTGGCTAAGCGTTTGCCTAAGCCCGCTGACACCACTTGCTGTCGCATTTGCAGCTTCAGGTTATTGGTCGCTGTCTTAATGCCAGTGGTAACCGCATGCTCGGCTTCTTTTAAATTGTCTTTGAGATATTTATCTAAACGACCACTGAATGCCGCTTTTAATTGCATACTTTAATCAGGTAGCGCAGCTTCCATCCCTTAAATCTCGATACCTTCAATCTATGCGCCGCACAATAGGTTTGTTGGGTTTGCCCACTCGCTAAGTACGCTTCAACATGTGCTCGCTTCTTAGGGTCAATTAACCGCGAATAGCCACCTCGCTTTGATGGCGGCTTTGCCTTTGAAATAGGTAGGCTGTTTGCTAGTGATTTGCTCATCGTTGTTGCTCTCCATTATTAAAACAATGGCAAATTAATCGCTTTAAACACTATTAGCTAGATGGGATTTGTAGGGGCTTACCGTCTATCTTCCATAGCAATCCATGTAAGTCACGTACCGGCTCGCTTTGGATGCGATAAGATGATTTATCAATGGTAATGACATCACCTATTTTCGGCTCTTTAACATCATTACATTTAACGTCAATTACTTGTGTGGCTGTATGCAAGTGGGCTTCGCCAAAATCCACAATGTGGTCTGGAATTTTTAAAATGACTGGCAAAGTAATGTTGTTACTACTGCCTTGTGGATGATACTTCGCTTGTACCCCTAAGCGCGCAAACAATCTATCGGTCGCTTGTGAAAATGCAGGTAACATCTTATGCCACCAAAGCACATAAGGATGCATTCAGACGATAGGGCACAATCAATGGGGCTGATTGTAATAACAACCATCTGACTGCCGGGTCTTCTTCCATCCAACTTTTGCTGAAGTAACGCATTGCCCGAAAGTCTGCCTTTTCATCTCGTATCATGCCATAACACCGTGTGCCTTCTAAGTTTTGTTGACTGACCAGTAATACGGTATGGTCAGGTAGCAAATGTTGTACGGTATTCTCATCATCCACATAGACATCATTGTAAACATGAAAATCAAAATCGCCAATAGAGCCAACATAGCGCGCTTTTTCATTACCTTGTCCGCGTATCATTGGGTCAGCGTCTATATTAATAGTGGTACCACGACGAATATCAAGCTGCGTAATGATTTGCTTGTTCTTGCGTAATAACCGCCAGGCTTTAGGGTCTAAAATAACACGACGAGCGACTGCACCGGATTTCTCTTGAATGAGACTCGCCCAATCCTCTAACTGGTCAAGGGCTGGGGATTCTGGGTTGCTCCACTTGTCATTATTGTTTAATTTAATGGTGAGCTTCGGGTCACGTTTAAAGTCTACCACTTGCGTTGGGTAATTGTCGCCAGATACGGTGACGGTGCCTTTGGTTAACACTTCGGCGGCCATCACTTCTTCACGACGAGTTAAGTTCTCTAGCTGGTCTTTAAGCGCTTTACTAACAGCGGCTTCTAAACGCCGGTTAGCCGGAAGACTGCCACCAATGGTCTCCCCAATCACACGCTTTAATGGGGTATTAGCATCAAAGCGGCGTTTGTCTTTGACGTACGCTGGTCTAAAGCTTTGAGTGCTATAACCTTGCGCATCCACGACTTTACCGGCTACCAATGGAGATACGAATGGCGCTAGTCGTGGTTTAGATTCATTAATGTCAAAGTGGATTTCCGCGCTTTCTTCCATCTGTACTGAGGTAAAGAAAGTATCTAACAGAAATGATGATGAACGCTCTAAACATTCAATCGTGCGATTTAAAACAAATGTGGAAAAGATATCCATAGGATTAAGCCTCTTGATTGTTACGTAGAAATAAGGTGTTGTTACCTGCCGCGGCACGTCGACACTCCCACACAGACTTAGCCGTGTGACCCTCGCCATAGGTCAGGGCCTTGGCATTGAATTCTCCGGCATGATAGACCACCGCTTGGGTATCAGTAGTCGCATCACAGTCTTCAGCTAAGATGGCAACGGGGAGTTGGGAGCCATCACTGGCACGTAATTTACTTAATGTAAAAAGGCCTGAGTCGTTGATGCGGCCTAACACCGCACCACGGGGTAACCTCATGCCACCAGTGATAGTCTCTGTACGTTGTACACAGGGAAATTCCCCTGCAAATAAATTATCGGGGGTAATTGACCCCTGCTCAGTAAAGCCTTGTGCGCTCATGTTGGTTTCCTCCGCTTAATTAATAGATATCCGATTAGCCAAAGTGCCATCAGTAACTCGCGATGCGTTTAACAACGCTGTCAATTTCATCGCGCTCATCATTATCTGCTGCACTGCCTGGCACAATCTCAGGGTTTTCAAGTTTGTTCATGGCCGCTTGAAAGCCAGTGGTATCATTTGTTTGGGGTGATGCTGTCGGTGCAGACGTTAACGTTTGTTTGGCTAGTTCCACATCCATGTTGGTAGCAAACGCCAAGTGCTGTGCTAATCGTTGCCGATGTTTGGCAACGTCACACGTTAAGATAGCTTGAATGCGAGCACGTTCTTGCACTTTGCCTTTTTCTAGTAAATTTGCTGCATCGGTTGATGCAGTGATATCAGTTATTTTATCAGTCATAGTGGATGTCTCCTGTGAGTGTGAATAAATGGGTTGAGAAATTTGCTGTTGCAGCCCAGCAAGCAAGTTATCAAATGTGTTGATGTTATCAGCTAAGCCGTGCTTAACGGCATCTTCTCCAATAAATACATCACCACCCCCGTAACGTTGCTGTACTGATTCAGGTGAAGTGTTGCGATATGTTGCCACCGCGTTGATAAACACAGTGGCCATCGCATCAATGCGTTGTTGCAATCGTGCGCGGCCATCATCAGTTTGTATGTCAACACGCTTATGCGGACTTTGTGATGACACAATTTCAATGCTATTGTCATCTTTGTTATCACGATACACACCGACAACGCCAATGGAACCGACACTGCTGGTTTTAGAAACAAAGATATTGTCACAAGCGCTTGCTATCCAATACGCGCCTGATGCCACATCACCTGAAGCGTAGGCGATAATGGATTTCTTGCCACGTGCTTCATAAATGGTTTGCGCTAAATCACAACAGCCATTGACTTCACCGCCAGGCGAATCGATGTTTAATATAATGGACTGCACATCCTTATCCGCAAAGGCATCTCTAAAATCGGTGGCAATTAACTCATACGAGGAGGCACCACTGACTTGGGTAAATACGTTGGCGTAACGAAAGAGCGCACCCACAACAGGAATGATGGCAATGCCATTTTGTATTGTCATCTGGCGCGTGTTCTGTAACTCACGTCCTAACTTGGCAGCGACGACTTCTGGTGACTGGTTTTGTCTTGCCGCAATATCGAGTATGTTGCTTAAAGCATTATGGGTAATTGCCCACGGCTCACCAGTGGCTTTGTTCCAAGCGCGCATAGTATATTCCTTTTTGAGTTAATGCAGGGATTGTTTGCAGGGTTCCCGACACACGGAAACACCTTCACCTATTATCAAGATTTTTGAAGTTTTCTGAACCTTGACGACAAAATGCCGGTTAGCACGGCACTCAACAGAATGTGTCTGATTTCTTGCAGTTGGTGTAATGACAAATAGGCAAGCGGCGTGATTAAATGCCACAAGTACGTCAACATTAAAAGAACAACGGCGGCTAACCCTGAAAAAATTAACGCTATATCCACCCAATACAACCACCGCTTAGTCCTTTCCATTGTCGTTTCCACTTTCATTGCTTTCATTGTCATCCTCATGATGTGACGGCTCACCCGTTTGCGTGACGGTATTGTTTGGTGCCAGTCCAAGTTCCCGTTGCTTGGCTTGCTCACGGGCTCTTTGTTCTAATACTTCTTCCCAATCTAATCCTTGTGCCGCACATTCTTCTTCTAAAGTCGATAACCCTATGTCCATTCGAATTTGCGAGGCTGTCGCTTCTTTAACAGGGTCAATCCACCCACGTCCTGAACCAATCCATTTGGAGCGTGTCCAGGCTTGTTTTTGTTGATAGAAGTGTGGGGCTTCAATTAATCCTTTGTTAATCGCTTCTTCTAACCACAGTGCATACACGGGTCTTGCCCAGTACGTGGCTAACCATTGCCGACGCCCTGAAAAAAAGCGCCACGCTTCCATTAGCGCAGCGCGAGCACTGGAGTAGTTCGTCTTAGAAAAATCCTTCATTAACAGTTCAAAGGGCAAGTTAAGTCCGGCGCCAATATGCCGTAATACATTCTCAACGAACTGGCCATAACCACTGTTAGGCCGACTTGGTGTAAACGCCGACACCTTATCGCCAGGAAAGACTGGAATAATGGCACCACTTTGCAAGCGTAATCGCCATTCATTGCGCGCTTTCATGTAATCATTAACGTCACCCCCAAATAAATCGCTAATGGCATCGTTATCCAGTGGGGTTTCAACGAAGGCGGCAATCATCGCATTAACAACAGCGGCTTGTAATTCACTGCGCTCGTAATGGTCAAGGGTTTTAAATAACGGCAGTACGCTGGTTAATAACGGTTTGCCACGGGTTTGTCCGGTACGTTCTTTGTCATGAATATGTATCACTCGTTGGCGACCAAACTTTGTCGTCGCTGAAAGTCGTTGCCAATCATCATCTTGTGCCAACATAAATGTATCACCAGGATGGGTACGTTTAATCCAATACGCCACTGGTGCACCGTATTTGTCAATTTCAATCCCACCGCGCAACGTTTGATTATCTTGTTTACCGTTAGGATTGCTTAATCTATCGGGTTCTACTAATTGTAGTGTTGTGGCAAAGTCACCTCTGTTGGGTAACCACAATGGCAGTGCTAACGCTTCGCCGTTTAATAGGGAGGAACGAAATATCTGTATCGTGAGTCCTGCAAAGGTCAGTGAATTAGCCGCATCACACATTGTTGACTCGGCCCAGGTACGAAAGTGAGATTCCACTTGCCGTGCCCAGTCATCGGCCCATTCTTTTGTTTTACCGAGTAGAACATAATCAGGCCGTGCCGCTAAACGTAACCCTGAGCCAACAATGTTGTCTGTTAACGTTTGAATGGCACCACTGGCAACACCATGATTGCGAACTAAGTCACGTGAGCGCGATACTAAGGTATCTAATTCAGGTAACAAATCACTGTCGGCTGACCCTTTAGGTGGTTGCCAGGAGCGTAATTCGCTAGCGGTATGCGATGCACCGCGGTGCGCGGTGTCAGCGTGTTTGCTTGGATGCATGCGCATATTAAAACTCGACAAAAATGGCTTTACGCCCACCACGACCGGATTGCTGAGAGAGCATCATCTTTAAATTGGTAATGTAGCGCTCTAACTGTGTCATGTTGGCGGAAGTGTAGGTGACAGCCCCATAGCCATCGATGTGCACACTGACTTCTTGCTGGCCTGTCATTAATAAATGATAAGCATCATCCGCTTCTTGCAATCTGGTTTGCAATGTGGTTAAGTCCGTTATTGGCATTGTTACTTACTCTACAATTTCTTTATTAACATACTGTGTGATATTAAAAATCAGACGTATCAAAATCATCGTCCCCTTGTAAATACGGGTCATCCGATAATTGCATGGGGCGTTGTTGTATCATCGCCCGCAAGAAGGCACTTCTACCCGATGGTGGTGTTGTGACAACTTTTGTTGGTGTTGTTGTTAACGCTGATGTCACTGCATCACTTTTTTCTGGCACCGGTTTACCTAATGCCGCTTCAAACTGTTGCCAGTGATGTTCATTAAACCGGTCTAATCCATAAATGCTCGCCGCCGCTCTGGCATACACGCGACAATCTAACGCTTCGTTACGCCGCGTTGGGTCTTTCTCCCACACGGCTTTAGGATAACCGCGGTGTACGCGAATAATGCGCTTCTCGGCTGTCAGTTGTTTGAAATACTCTGGCTCATATTGCGGGAAATGACAATAACCTGCCGGAGCGCCAGTAGGTTGAGACTCATCATCGCTAATGAGACATTCCAACTTTAACCAGCGGTACAATTCTACCTTGGCAATGGAGCTGGAGACATTCCATACACGCAATCCACGACGTTTACCGCTGAGTTCTGTTTTAGAGGCACTTAATATTAATGCCGTATCTCTGTCACTGCCTTTGACCGCCACAACCGTACGTGGTTGATTGGCTCTGGCACCGCCGCCACCCCAAATCGCTTGTGAGTGTTGACGTACCCAGTTATACACTTCTTGAGTAGCATAACCGCTATCTACCGCCATCACTCTGATAGGTAACGTATGACCTGAAGCATGTGGCCAATCTTTTTGTAAAACTTTTTCTAATGCTTGCCAGACTTCCAAGCGCGCTGTATCGCCTGCCAACACTTTATAATCAACCGACCAGCTTTGCTTATCACGAGACCAAGCAGTGACTTCACATTCAATACGATCCTTTTGAATATCAACACCAGCTGTAAGAAACAATCCACCATGCGGGACAATACCTTGTGGATACGTTTCGCGTCTGCAGTAAATTGCTTCCCAGTCCGGTGCATCGTGTTCTTCTTCATACGGCTCTCCTAATACAGTATTGACAAAACTTTTCATCAGCTCAGGATGCGCTTTGGCTTGTTCATATAAATTGGCGGCATCCGACCAACTAAACCACCCAATCGGGCTATACAAACTTGATAAGTGATAACCGACGGTATGACGTTGTTGCGGGTTATCATTCGTAGCCACCCATTTACCGTTGGCTAATAAATCTGTTTTATAGTGCTCTGCAATGTGTTCATCGCATGATTCACATTGGTAAGTAACATCAACAGGACACCCTTCTTCCCAACGTAATTGACCAAAACGTAATGCTTGCAAATGCTGACAATGTGGACATGGTATATGATAGTAACGCTGGTCAGTCTGCTCAAATTCACGGTTAATCCGTGATAAGCCTTTGAGCGTTGGTGTGCTGACTAAAAATATTTTGCGTCGTGTTTGAAACGTTGCACTACGTCTTTCGGCTAATACAATCGGATCGCCTTCACCCTCAATATCGCCAGGATAACCGTCCACTTCATCCATAAATAGATAACGTGCTGGCATGGAGCGTAACCCAACAGCCGAGTTAGCTCCAGTCATTACCAACACGCCGCCTGGGAAGTCTTTTGATAACACGGTATTGCCTGAATCACGTGAACGTGCTGGCTTAACCCGTTCCTTTAATGCGGCACAATCTTCAATAAGTGGATCAATACGCTGCTTAGAATTACGTTTAGCTAACTCCGTTGTTGGAGCCACGGCCATCATTGGCGCAGGCGATAAATGAATGACATAGCCAATCCAATTATTTCCGGCCTCAGTCCCACCAATCTGCGCACCTTTCATAAAGATAACTCGCTGAATCGGCGAGTGCGGGGATAACGCATCCATAATCTCACGCAAATACGGTGTGCGATGGGTACGCCAACGCCCAGGTTCAGCAGCGGCTTTCGGTGACAAGGTACGATGCTCATCCGCCCACTCGGAAATCGTTAATAACGGATCGGGCTTTAAGCTTAATTGCCAAGCATCAATGACATCTTGTTCACGCATACGCTGTTCACTTCATTTACCTTAATCAAAATCCGGTTCAATTTCGCTTAATGCGGACAAATGTTCATGCACATAACGCTCAAGCACAATTTGTAACTGACAGGCCTGGTTTAAATCTACTGTCTCAGCCGCCATTTGACTGGCCACCCGTGCAGGCCAAGTGAGCCACGCATCGCGCTCTTGACGTCCCAATTGAAAAACATGATCACACGCTAACTTGCGTGCAATCAGTTCGCCTTTTAGTTGCTGGTAACGCAATCGGTTAATCCGAGCCTTGATAATTTCATTGGCTGTTTTCGCTTCTAAATACGTATTACCTGATGCATCCGTTGACTTATCATCTTCACGTAACGTCGCACTGACAGCATCGAGTGCCGCTTTGGGAACCGATTTTAATTGGGGAGATACCGTATTCGTTAACCAGTCTTTGTCAGCACGCTCACTATCAATCGTGCCATCGGCTTCTTTATGAATACGTCCTTGTTTAATCGCTTTACGCACTGCCATATCACTGACACCGCGGCGTCTGGCATATTCACGAATCGAGATCCCCATACGATTTAATCCTCTTTTCCATCAACATCAGTTGCTTCATCTCGCGCTAACGCTAACAACTCATCATAGGCTTGTTTAGTCTCTTCAAGATAAGCCTGTTGTCCTGTCAACATCTGCCAACGTTGAATAATGACATCCACATAGCAGGGATTAAGTTCCATTAATCGGGCATATCGCCCGTTTTGTTCAGCCGCAATTAACGTTGTACCCGAACCCGCAAAGGGATCTAATACTACCTCCCCTCGTTGACTGGAGTTCTCAATCGCACGACTGACCAATTCCACTGGCTTCATCGTTGGGTGTAAGTGATTCTTATACATGATGTCATAACACCACACATTGCTTTGATCGCGTGCACCACACCAATAATGATCGCTACCCTCTTTCCAACCGTAGAGGATAGGTTCGTACTGATTATGATAATCCGCATGGCCTAACACAAAGCGATTCTTTACCCACATAATGCACGTAGAATAGCGACCGCCTGCCTCGCAAAAGGCACGCTTAAGCGTCTCTAGCTCACTGAGTCCCATGCAAATATAAAACGCACCTTGCGTATAGGCGAGCATATGCGCACACGCATCACGGATAAACGTGTCAAACTCTTTGCCTAAGTTATCATTTAAAATCGGATGACTGGTTTTGCTGAGTGTACGCTGCACCAATGATCCTCTTTTTGGATCACCAAAGTTAACGTTATAGGGTGGATCGGTAAACACCATATGAGCACTCTCTGCTTGCATCAGCGTTTGATAACTGGCAAGCACTGTGGCATCACCACAGAACAGGCGATGATCACCTAACACCCACAGTTGTCCTAATTGGCTAACCGGATTAGTTTGCGGCTCTGGCAAAGCCTCTTCAGTAGCCGATGTCGTATTATCTTCATCATCCAAGCCATCCAGCAAGGCATCCAAATCAACATCGTCAAACCCTAACAAATCCACATTGAAATCATCATCAATTAAGCTTTGTAATTCCAAACGCAGTAATGTTTCATCCCAGCTGGCATTCTCCGCTAGCTTGTTATCGGCAATCACTAACGCATGGCGTTGATTTTCATTTAGGTGAACCAGCATAATGGTTGGCACCGTTTTCATATCTAACTTCTGTGCCGCTAGTACACGGCCATGACCAGCAATGATGACATTATCATTGCCAATCAATACAGGATTGACGAACCCAAACTCCATAATGGACGCGGCAATTTGTGCCACCTGTACATCACTATGCGTACGCGCATTGCGGGCATAGGGAATTAAATCGGTAACCGGTGTGTGTTGAACGGTTAGTTCCATTTGATAAAACCTGTTGGTGTTGATAAAAGAAATTTAGAAAAGGGTTCGCAGAAGAAAGTGCGAACCATATTGTACTAAGCACGAATCACATCGGTGTTAGGTTCGCACCTAAATGTGTCATGCGTCATCAATTTTTAAATAAGATTCAACGTGTTACGTCGTGTGTGTTGGGATGTTAGGCGCGAACCGCGAACCACTTTTTTTGGTCTATCGCTAACGAAATATTGCGCTCTAGGAGCCCGTATGCCTTTTAGCTTCAGGAAGGACCCGTAACCATTTGATATTCCAGATATTTCTTTTATCGACCGTCATTCGTCTCTCGCTTCTTTGTGCCCTCTGTTAACGCCTGTCATGCTGTGTTGTGAGATGGATAGCGGTGTTTCGACGTTGGTTTTACCTTCTTGCAAATCCGCCAGCGGCTCCCCTGTGCCACCTCTGTCAACCATAGCGAAAAGTCTACCACGAATTGCGGTTTTTGTATCATATAAGATGTAACACGATAACCGCATAATACTGTAAGAAAACACGCTGCATTAAAATTCATCACAAGTAAAAATAGCAAAAGTTGTAACCCTATTGTGGGTGGGCATTGGGGATGACAACTCATAAAAAATGAGCCTGTTGTTGATTATTTTAACTTCTGCACACAAAAATGTGATGTGTTAGCACTGTGTGTTAGTCACGCAAGTAACGTGATTGGCTTAACACGCCACACCAGCGATTTAAACAACGATATCGTGGCAAGTAATGAGAAAATTTAATAAAAATGTTTAACGCATTTAAAACTATTTGTCGGCGTTTGGTGGATATTTGTTTTTACCCTCTGCCATGAATATTTCTAATTTAAACAAGCCCTATTATCTTTGCGCTTGTCTTATGTCTTTTCGTTTCACTGGTGATCTACTTGCACAACCGGAGTACACAAGTGTGTGATCAAAAAAAACAATGACCGCTACTTGTTTTACTTCTGCATCAAAAATATTTTTGTGTGTTAAGTATTTTGCAAGCGTTAATTTTGTTAAACAACAAAAACGTCGTATAAGCGCTTCAAGAGACGATGTTGTGTTAAGCAATGGCAATACATTAACAAAAAGAGTTAGCGCGTTTAAAGCATGCCTATGGGCGTTTTAAGGCTATTATCTTTTAACACCTGCGCTAATTATCTCTTGATGGTGATGTTAAGCGTGAAATTGAAGTGAAATGGCGTTAGTGGCAATGAGGTAAGCGAAGTGAGGGAAATGAGGTAAGTGACAGAGGTATGATGAATGTTCATCTTGTTGGCGTTACGTGTGTGTTTGCTTTGGGTGTTCGTCTGTATGCAAAGACAAAATAGCACAAGGGAGTATACGTGATAGGCTGAGTGGGTTATTAAATAAAGCGGTACTTAAATTAAATTAATTTATAATTAAAGTAATTTACACAGTAACTGACGTTAGTGTATCTTACTGTTATTATTATTACGTGGAATGCCCACGAAATAAAGTTAACATTTTAAGTGGCGATAGGGACTAAAGAATAATTAAAACCATGAACGGAACCATCATAAATAATATTAATATCCTCTAAAGCACTTTTGGGTACAGAAGGCTGGAGCAAATATTTTTTGTTAGTTATATTTGCTTTTACTTCTAATCCTTTTCTTCTTGCACTTTCAATTAAAGTCTTAACTTGTTGATGTGTTCTAAGAACGGCTCCCTCTAAAGATCTGGCTATATGAGGAAATACACGATGCTCAATCGGATTCCATTTTGATGTATACGGAGGATAATGACATATAGTGATCTTGATTTTTAACTCATTACAAAGCTTATTGAGTTCAACTTTAAAAACATTTATACGCCATGAATTAGCACCACCTGCATCACAAAAAATAAGTATTTCATCAGCTTGTGGATAATGGATTTTTCCATATTTTTCCCACCATTGCTTAATAGAATCACATACAAATCTGGTGGTTCCATGATGTTTACCAATATTAATATAAACTTCTTCCCTATTTAAATCATAAATGCCATGGGGAATAGCAACTCCCTCAATCAAACTGTTGTTGGTATGATCATAAACTTCAATTGGTTTAGTACAGTATGTCTTACCTGCTTTATAAATATTACCTAAATATTCTATTTTTTTAGTATCCATGCTTATAATAGGGTTTTTAGTTGTGCTAAATTTCTTTAGTTTGGTGTTGATATAATCAAATTGTTCATTCCTCTTTTCAAAAGTACCACAACTCTTTTTTCCAAGCATTTTTCTCCTAACAAAATTATTTGATTTAAGTAGCTTTCTCACAATATTATAACTAACAGCAATGCCTTTATTTTTTAGCAAGCCCATAATATCTTGCTGAGTTAATTTAAGCCATTTATTGCCGCCGCTTACTGGGTCTCCGGCAATATGTTTATCAATTACATTTTAAAAAAGATTTATTAATCGATGGGTATTGTGTGGTATGAGGTTTTCTTCCTCCACCAGGACGCCTTACACGATCATTGGAAACAAGGGTATTAGTCTCTAATTCATATATCCCTTTTGATATGGTTTGCCTCGCACATCCCAATATATCTGCTAAATAGCTAATTCCACCATGTCCTAGTTTTAAAGCTTCTATTGCAGCATAATGTCTTTTATCTTTTTCTGATAGATTTTCATAGAAACGTTTTATTTTCTTCTCAACATTAAAAGAATATTTTTTCATTTCAATCACTCCTTGAATTAATGACACATAAAAACAAGCTAAATATCTTATGTATTTCATTCCATGAAATTTATTAAGAATTGTAAAAACACTTGCAATGATAAATCATTTAATAAGAAATGTTAACTTTATTTCGTGGGCATTCCTATAATAATAGGTTGTTGGTGCAAACTGGAATACACCAATAATGCTATTAAAACAAAGCGTTAGGTTTAACTTTGCTGACGCAGTTTACAAACGTCGATTTGTAAACTGATGCTTGCGAAAAATCGTCGATAACCTATTCTATTTGCAAATGTCTTTGACTGCATTTTGACTCTGACTTTCACAGCAGTTTACAACGGCTTTTTCAGGCAAAAACACCTATTATTCATCATGTGTATCATGACCATTTCGCACACCAAGTGCACAGCAATGTTATTTTTTTAAAACAAAATACCGTAATTTTACGGTAAATGATAAAATGACATTATTACAAAATACAACGATTGATGCTGACTAGGAAAATTACCATATTAATTAACCTGAAGTGGACTGGTAAATTTTATTTTTTAGAAGATAGATTGAACATATTAATTATCAATCCTCATGGAGGGATGTCTGATGATGTCTGATGCTCCTTTTTCTATTGAAGAAGTTAATACGTTACCTTTTCATATTTTTGGGCTTGATAGTTCGCAAAGGGGTACAGGCTGTAACTTGGCGCAAGCAAAAACTTTTTGCAATGTCTTAAAGAACACAGATTCTAGCCTAATACAAAAAAAGCAGTTTAATAATTTCTCTGATTTAATTAGAGGAAGGTCAATCAATTTTTTGAGTGAAAAATTTCATATTCCCAGAGATACTACAGAAAAAATGGTTGCTGCAACTTCCTTAGTGCTACGAGAAAACAAATCGCAACTCTCTATTCAAAAAATAATTGACTTAGAAGAATATGAGCGTGAATTATTTGTTTGTTATGTTTCCATTAAAAAATGTTCTGATAATAGCGAAATTTTAGGTTTTGCAATTGATTTAGATGCTATTCGTGATTGCAAACAGTTGCTTTCTGAAGTCAATTCTATGTCTATAAAAAATGCTTCAGAATTTTCTGAATATATAATTAATTTCTCTAATCATAATGTCATTGATCCTAAAAAATTATCTTTAACTAATAAAAATGCTTTGTTAAAGCCAGTTAATATATCAAAGCGCGAATTAGATTGCATTAAATTGTTAGCTAGAGGAATGAGCAATAGTTACATTGCCATCAATCTAAATTTATCAAGAAGAACTGTAGAGTCTTACATTATAAATGCTATAAATGCTAGAAACAAATTAGATTGTAAAAATTCTATAGAGCTGGTTTTTAAGTGTGCGAAGCTCGGAATGATATGATGGTTTGATTTGTATCAATGAAATGAAACAAGTATTAAAAGTTTCATCAAACACCGTGAATTCACGGTGTTTTTTTTATATTTAAGCTGCTTTAATATAAAAATATTTAGTGCCTTGTCTAAGAAGGTTTTTAAATGCCTCAAGCAATGGCTCTGATGAGCTGAATTGCAAGGCGCCAAATATTATAGCAGTTATTCTCGAAATCACTATGCTAGTCAATTTTAACAGCTCTCAGCTAGAAAAATTGAGAATGGCGTTACAGTAATGGCAATAAACAGGGGTCAACATTATGGCAAGTCACAAACATGCTGGAAGTATGAAATCTCAAAAATATTCAAGAAGAAAAAATCTCGATCAGACAAGGTATAGACAAGCAGAAGCACGATTAAATTGTGAGAATGGTTATCAAAATTTGTCAGCAAAGGGACGTAAGCAAGGCCGTCAGGCATTTAGAGACTACATTAAAAGTCAACGCAATGTAAGTCAGCGATCCAATGGTTATAGTAGTGTATTACCTTCTACTATGACATTTGTGAGTGCTTTGACAGTTGGTCTAACTATGGTAGAAGCAGCTACATCAGAAGCAGAAGCGCATGCAAGCAATATGTATGGCCAAGGTGGCCAAATAGCAGTTCATGATGATTTCTCCCTTAGCACAACCGGTGATAGCCATTTAGCCACATCTGCATCATTTAATGCACTGACTCCAGCAATGTCGGGAACAGGGTTATCACGTTCAGAACGTCGTCGGCAACGGCATATACCGAATTCGAGTAGCAGTTCGTTACCAGCGCTGACTCCGTTAGCAATGTCAGAAACAGTGTTGTCACGTTCAGAACGCCGTCGTCGGCAACATATGCCGAATGCGAGTGGCAATCCGTCACCAGCACCGAGCCCGAGTAGCAGTCTATCGCCAAGTTCATCGCCGCTGACGACGTCAGAACACAGAGACATTCAATGGATATACATCTTATTTGTAGGTGTTAGTGTAACATTATCTGTCATAGCATGCCTCTGTATATATCAACAATATGGAATCAGAAAATATTTTGATAAACTCAGAAAACATTCTGATGAAGAACGATCTTTATTAAATTCGGAAATAGAGCTACGTGAAATAAATACGAGTATAGGTACGCAAATACAAACTGATAAGATAGAAAAGAAAAAAGAAAGTCGTAGTATAGAAGAAAGATATAACCATTGGCATGACTTCTATCGAGCTACACTAGCGTTATATAAAAATCAAGGTTGCATTGATACTGTTCCTAATGAATTAAAATGTTGTGGTTGGACAGATAAAAACAAACATACGTTTGGTAACCAATTAATTAGTGATGTTAATGAAGCAGCACGAAATGGTGTTGATAAAGCGTTATTGATCACATTCTTGCAAATGGCAACGGCAGATTTAGATGCCGCAATTCTTACCAAATCAAAGAAAAATGCTAGGAAGAGGAAATTAGGCTCAGCATCTAAAGATCCCCACTGGGATAGAAGAGAAGGGAAAGAGGAAGCGTCAGATAGTGAGTTGGATGATAAGCAAAAAGAAACACAAACCAAAAGAAACGACCAAACTAAAAAAAGTGACTTTGAAACAATATTATCAAAATCTCCAGATGAAAGAGACGCAGCTTACGAGCAATGTAAAGGCAATAAGCCTACAGATACATTTACAGCATTAATGGCCGCAACAGGCAAGACTGCATATGACGTTGCTCGTGAGGTGGCTATAACATTGTGTTTGGGCACGCCTATAGGTGTGGTTTTTGCTGCCAAGAAGTTTACGTTAGCAACAGCTGGGTTGACTGCTATACCATTTCTATCTGGTCTTGTTATCCTTGCTGATTATGCTAACGAAAAATCATATGAAAAGAAAACACCATTAGCTGCAATGTTGATTACACAAGTTTTATTAGGAGGAGGAAAAGGTGTTTTCAAAGCAGAAATAAACGGTATGAGTAACTCAGGAGTAACGTATAAACTGAAATGCAAGGAAGAAAATGTAGTACAAATTGGCCCAAATGATAAGCAAAAACAGAAGCAAGACAAGCGACATAGTAATGAGAAAGAAGTAGTAAAAGCAGAATTAAAATGGATTGATCCTGTTTCATCTTCGTCATCAGAGAGTTGTTTTGATCAGGGTAAAAAGGACAAAGCTGGTAAATTTCCTGTGTTGCCTCGTTATCGTCTAAAAACTAGACAATCCACACAGATATCGGATTCACCAAAGTCGCCATCACGACCAGAAGATGATCAAGTACGCCAGGATCCTACAGCGCAAGCAAAGGATGATCACGATGATCTGTTTAATATAACACCATCGCCTCATAACATCCCAGTATATCCAAAACCTGAGAATGTTGAAGTAACAGCAGCAATAATGCCATCAGATGAAGATATAGGGTTTCATACTGTGGATTTAAGCTCAAGTGACCAAGGTTCTGCAGACGAACGTCGGCAATTAAACTACCTTAATGGTGTTGTGAGACGTACGCGTGGGAGACTATTCGTACCAACTAATGCGCAAGGACAGCCAGCACTAAATCCTGCTATACCAGCAGTAGTTGATACAGAAGTAGTTGATACAGAGGAAGACGTCATTGAAGAAGAAAGCGTACTAGCTCAGCAACCAGAGTCAGAACAACATCCTCCAACGGACGCGGCGCGATACGAAAGGAGCAATAGGCGAGTCAGTTCAACATTCTTTGGCAATTCGTCAATGCCACCTTCAGAAGGTAGCGAATTACAAATACAGCGAGAGGCCAGTTCAGTACTCACAATTCCTGCGTTTGTTATGACTAGTGATACGGGTACTGATACAGAACAGAGCGGGCAGCTTTCAGTGCTGCCATCAAATCCAAATCAAGATCATGTCCTGTTTTCTTCAGGCAGTCATTCATCTTCATTGGTTGGTCAGTTTAGTGACATTATTCATCAACAGCAAGAGCCTGAGTCTTTACCCGCTCAACAGGAAAAAGAGGAAGCCAGTGCTAGTGAAGAAGAGGGAGTAGTACACCTAGTTGAGTTATCTTGATGTATTAATTGATTAGGCGTGTTGTCAGGCGCAAGTGAAGTATTGGCAATGGGGTTCTATTGCGTTAATTACTCGTGTGATTAGGCTTGCTGATTGCTGCAATGTTTGAAGAGCACTCGAGTTTTTCTTCAGAAAATTATTATATTAGCCAGGATGTGCTTTTTAGCAAAAAGTGGGGGCACACCTGTCTATGGCATAGACAAAAGCATACCTAACCATCATGAGTAATGATTTTCCTATCTAGTCATTGATAGTCACGCACACGAGGATGAATCGCATTCTACAGCCTATAAATAGCACTGTTATGATACGCTAATGCGGTCAGGTAGCAAAGCAGATGTTACCACCTGCTCTGCCCCCTAAGAACTGCACAGGACGCTTTTGCGTCATACAGCTCAAGCCTCTTTAAGCCTTCTATGAAAGCCGGTTTTGCCACTTTCCATTTGGAAAGCACATCGCCTTTACGATACTCACTTGCAACCGACCTACATACATTAACACTTTCTGCTAATCGATAGCATTCCATGTTATTTTAGTGCTGTGGACGCATCAGTTAATGAATAAATCATTACTGTCATTTGCTTTTCCACATTATGTCAGTTCTACAAATTCTCTCGTAATAAGAGACCAGACAGAAGTCTGCCCGCTTTCGCGTGAGATGATGTTTCAACCTCTATCTAACGCATTACACATTAGCATTCGCTTTCTCTGTCCTCCTTTACCCGCATTCCCATCGGCTCACTTTACAACTCGCTTTCTTCAAATAAGAAGAGAAATACGGGCTTACCACGTTCCTCTTAAGTAACAATGACGGGTTAGGTTCTGCCTCTCCACCGGTAGCTCTACATCTGCGTGTTACTAAAGTAGACAATAACAACCTGGCTACTCACCTTTTGGTTCAAGCTTGTCAGCATCTTTAGCTTGTCTAGCGTTACGACGTTTATCAGCAGTTCATATACATTAACCATACCGTCAAACCTAGCCCCCAAACCGCATGATGCTTGCAGTATTTCCCTCACTTTCACAAGTTCAGTTTACCTGGCTATACAGGTGGGGTACATTGTCCTATTCGCTTCACACCTCTCCGTTACCAGAAACGCATGGAACAGTAGGTTACTATTAACAGAATAATAGGTTTGACCCTCCTTTTGTTTAATTAAAGTTCAAACAATTACTTAAGCGACCTCGTGTCGCACCTGCTTAGCGCTATCACTAAACAACCCAGCGTATTAACTGCGCTGATGATTTGAATGAACTTGATAACCACTGCGGTACTAGCGATTATCACTAGCGATGGTGCCGCAGCCAGACACTCTAGCAATACCTGACTGCAGCTATCACAACAGTGTCAACAAAGCACAGGAGACCAACTGCCATGAAACAATCTATTCTATCCAATTACGATACCCATGAACAAGACGAAGATGACTACAAAACACCACACGAAGCATTAAGCGCCAAATTACATCAAATGGCCGACATCGCTAATGTTACGATTCGAGGTCAGCCCAGTGAACGTGAGTTGTACCACATTTTGTGGGGACTGACTGATTTACTGCAACTGGCCTGCGCGCAATGCGATGAACTGCGCCCCGAAGATTTGATGAGCGAGGCGCAATTAGCTGATAGGGCCTGTAAAGAAAGTTAAAAACGCATCGGGAATGACGCCAGCCAATCAATTGAAGGTGCCCCTAACTTAACTGGCGTCACTTCCCGCCACCTAGCCTATCAATACAGTAAACAAAGTTTGATAGCCAACGTGGTTCTTATCATTGCGTATCCATTCGAAAGGAGTCAGTTGAATCCAAAAATGGATAACACCACACGACAAATAAAACATATTACTAACAGGAGAAAAAAACCAATGCCAACCACCACCCCCAACACATCGGTATTAGAACAAGTCGCTGCTCTACCCAGCCTATCGCTGACTGAATTAAAATCACTGTGGCAAACTGTATACGATACCAAACCCAATACACAACAAAAAAGTTTACTGGTAAGAAGATTAAGTTATCGCTTGCAAGAATTGGCTTATGGTGTTGACCCTGATATCAATAAACGCTTAGCTGAGCAAGCCAAACGCTATTATCCTTCCAATAAAAAAGTGAATAAACGCAAGCATCATTACACACGCCCAATGGTAGGCGCTCGTTTAGTGCGTCATTACAAAGGCATAAACCACACCGTCACTGTGTTAGAACACGGCTATGAATATGACGGTTGTGTCTATAGCAGCTTATCTAAAATCGCCACGTTAATTACTGGTAACAATTGCTCGGGGGTGTTCTTTTTTGGGTTACGTAAAAATAATGGAGTCATTGCATGAAACGAAACGCAAAAAATAGTGATACAACCACGACACACCCACAACGCTGTGCCATTTATACGCGCAAGTCCACTGAAGAAGGCTTAGAGCAAGAATTCAATAGTCTGGATGCACAACGCGATGCCTGTGAATGTTACATTGCTTCACAAAAACATGAAGGCTGGCTACTACTCGATGACCATTATGATGACGGTGGCTTTACCGGTGGCAACATGGAACGCCCTGCCTTAAAACGACTCATGCAAGAGATTGAACAGGGTCTCATTGATATTGTCGTCGTCTATAAAGTTGATCGCTTGTCTAGGTCATTGGCTGACTTTGCCAGGCTTGTGAGTTTATTTGATGCACATAACATCTCATTTGTCTCAGTTACCCAACAGTTTAATACCACTTCTTCGATGGGACGGTTAACACTTAACATCTTATCATCCTTTGCCCAGTTTGAACGGGAAGTCATTGGCGAGCGGGTACGCGACAAATACGCAGCCTCTAAACGCAAAGGCTTGTGGATGGGGGGTGTGGTACCACTGGGTTATGATGTCAATGACAGACAACTGCAGATTAATGAGGATGAGGCTAACATAATACGCACACTCTTTGAGTTGTTCCTCAAAACCCAATCACCTACTCAAATGGTCAAACCCTTAGCCGATATGGGCGTTAAGAGCAAACAACGTATCACTAAAAAAGGCAAAACCGTTGGCGGCGTATCGCTTGATATCGGTGGCATTTATAAAATCCTGAATAACCCCATCTACATCGGCAAGACTCAATACAAAAACGAACTCTATGAGGGACGTCATCAAGCCATCATCTCTCAAGAAATCTGGGAAGCCACACAAACCTTATTACGTCGCCGCGCTGTTAAGCCCACCACACAAACAAAACGGGGGCAGCGCGCAGTTCTGAGCGGTTTGCTGAAATGCAGTGGCTGCTTATCGGCGATGACACCGGTGCATACCACCAAATGCCAAGGCAAAAAGCTCTATCGTTATTATGCCGCCACCGGTTACAAACGAGGTCGCTGTCCTGAATGCCCTGTTAAACAAATCAGTGCCGGTGAAATTGAAACACATGTCTTGCAACAAGTACAAACCGTATTGACCACGCCAGAGTGTATTCTTGATACCTGGAAAGCCGCCAAGCAATACAGTGGAACTGTCACTAACAACGATGTTCGCCAAGCATTGAGCAATATCGCCCCCACCTGGCAATCACTCTTTCCTACCGAACAAAAACGCCTATTGGAATTGCTGCTCACACAAGTGGTATTACACCCTGATCACCTCGATATTCAACTAAACATCAATGGTATGAGTGACCTTGCACAACAATTACGTTGTGATACCCAGCAACACGAGGCAACACCATGCAAACTACTATCATTTTAAATGACAATGTCATCTCCATTAAAGTACCTATTGCATTCAAACGCTATCGTGGCAAAACATGGTTAACGTTACCTGAAAACAATGTGCCATCCACCACTAAATCGCAGCCCAATGCCTCATTTGTTAAAGCATTGGCAAAAGCTTATTGCTGGCAACAACTATTAGATAAAAGAAAGTTTGCAACACTGAGTGTCTTAATCAAACACCACAATGTAAACTCCTCTCACGCCTCGCGCATCTTGCGTTTAAATTTCCTAGCTCCCGACATCAAGCAAGCCATTTTAGATGGCACACAGCCGCCGGAGTTGAGCCAGCGCAGTTTGTTATCGCCCTTCCCTCTGCTGTGGGAGGAGCAGCGACGCCACTTTGGGTTTGCCAGATAACTTTGAATACTGACTTTAGCTCAGCATAAAACAATTCAATCAAAATGCGGATTATGTGCTGTATACATTCGTGGTGACTCGTGTACATTTAACTTATTGCGAATAATACCCATCGCATACTGATAATGCTCACGTTCAAGATGACTGAGCACCCACCCCAGCAGCTTATTAGAGTCACTGCTTTTACGTGTTAATAACGGTTTTCCATTGTGCACAATAGTAGCTTCATAAGCCATCGCCTTTCTCCTCCCTGAATTTTAAGAACAGTCCGTCCATTGTCATTCAAACAATTTGCAAATAGGGCAGGAAAAAATATCATTATTTTGTGTTGGCACTAACCACGCAACGCTATTATGCCATTTCTAGTACTCATCATCAGTAAGTTACCAAAACGTTGTTGTCAAAGCAACTTCAACATAAATCATAATCAAAAATATACCGTCACAATGCTATCAACACCGTTTCTGATAATACACACACAATACCTAACTTGAAAAATCAGAGTGCAGATACAATCTATACAACGCTAATATACAATGACATCATTAGTACAAAGAAAATGACAATGACATTAAAATCGATACAGGGAAATTACGCTGGGAATAGCTGTGCTTCTATCAATCAACACAATAGCCAATTGAATTCAACAACCACGCAAAACTATCAGCGTATTATCTACCAAAGACCGTTTTCATATCCTAAAAAATCACTTGTCGAATCATCTAATAAAGTTGATGTTGAACCCGCACAATTAGCTTGCCATCGATATGCTTTATGGCAATTATCAGCTGATGAGTTAGCCGAAAAAACAACTGTTTTTTCAAAAGAGCATCCATCCATAAAACAACAAGTCAAGCAAATTATTAATGCTATTGATGTCAATAAATAAAAAACTGAGGTAATGTTAGAACAACAAGATAAGGTATATTAATTGTCTGTATAATGTGGACAGTTTAAATGTAGCCGCATTCAAAATCAATGATCGCATTTGAAGAGCTTGCCACCAATAAAAAACAGTGTATGCTTCTCTCTAATCCTGATAATTCTAACGTTAATAAAAGGAGTATAAGAGAAAAATTGTCACTGCCTGTGACTTTAAATATGTGCTAAAGGAGTTGCTGTCATGTTCAACCAACCTAAAAGAAATACAAAATCCTCAGCTGCTGGATTTACATCTCAGCCATCAAGCCAGCCTGTCAGACATTCGGGCATGTCACCTATCTCATTAAGCAGCTTGACAGAAACCTCATCACCTTCTATCGAACAAGCATTACTGCAAACACACTTCAAGTGTCCAATACTACAACAGAAAATGCGTGACCCTGTGATAGCAGCAGATGGTCATACTTACGAACATGAAGCCATCGCTGCATGGATTAAGAGCCGTGGTGCAAGAGCCATTAGCCCGATGACAGGTGCACAATTAGAACATTTGGAACTAACTCCTAACATTGTTTTACATCAAATGATTACTGCTTACCAAGATAGTAAACCTCAACGTAAACAACGTGAACTAACTCAAAGAGATATCTTACTTGCTATTCAACTACGCGAAGAAGAGTTAAGAGCTCTATTGAGTAAACGAGAAAAATCCCAAAAACCACCTTCTAATAAAGATAGGACTCTATCCACACATCAATCAAAATCACAAACTGAAAAACCATTGGCTAGCAAATATACCCAAAAAGAAAAAAATCGTTTGTCAAAAACAACTAATGCAGAGCGCGGATATAAACTGGGACAGCCTAGTGATGATAAAGGTATCCAATTAGACAAAAATTTTATGGACTACCAAAGTAAATTACGTGATTCTGAAGAGCAGTTGCAAGTACTTGCTTATCAAAAAGCCACTAACACCATTCAGCAGTTTTTTCGCCGCACATTACTCAAAAAAACGCTACGAGGTAATTGGTTGTATAAAGAGCATGAGGCTTTATTAGAGACACAAAAGCAACTCGAATCAGAACTTCAACAACAACAAACGACATGTCGACTAAAAATTAATGAATTAATGTCACAGGAGCAATGGGCACAAATTGGAACTTATACCCAACAGGCAGAAGCAGCATCAGCAAGCCATGCAGAAAAAAGTGAGCGCTTAGTGAAAAAGCCAATTCAAACATTAGTTTTTAAAAAACAACAAAAGTTAACTGCAGTTAAAAATCAAGCTGACCATTTATTAAAACATGGCTTGTTAAACAGGAAATATCAACAAGACATTGCTAAAGTGACTGCAGAGCAAGTTGAAATTGGTCTGTCGTTTAGTCACTTCCTTACAGAGCGCTCTCAAAATATTCAAGTTAAAAGAAATGGAAAGAGCGTACTAAAAAACAACGAAGGGCTATCCGAATTACAAAAGAAACATCAAAATCAATTAAATCATGCTTGTTGTAGTGCTAGCACTGAAGAAGTTAAAAAGCTTGTTGAAGCAGCCGATCCTACCATTAGCAATGATGAGGGCGAATATCCACTGGCAGCCGCTATCTGGGGATTATCACCAGATGCGATCGATTATCTTCAGCAGAAAGCAAACTACACTGATGATGACTGGCGTACAGTTGCAAAATTTTTACAGGAAAAACATGGCGCAGTCTTGCCTTACCGAAAAGAGATTAAAACATCACGAGATTTAATGGATCAGAGAAAAGATACACCATGGCTCTTTTATATTAAAGACACCTTTTCTAGATCCAAACAATTAGAACCAAGACCAGGCTTATCTTATGACTCTCCAGACTATGTTACAACTATGCACGAGGATCATATTAGCACCAACGGAGGTCCAAGGATACGCTTTTCTATCTACACACCTAATAAAAAATGGACATTTAATGAAGGTGGTTATGATCGCCACAACCAGGATCATATGGAATTCATAGTGTCTCCTAGTGGTTATAATAATGGACTCCCTCTCACTACCTTCAATTCTGTCTACTATCCAAAAACTCAGATCGAATTTTTAAAAAATATATGTAGCAGAGTAGCTGAACAGTTACATGCACATGGAATTTTACTGACTGAGGATAATCAATTGATTGACTCAGTACTGATGATGAATCCAACACCTTAGTAAACAAAAGTCTAAGGTTAGAGTATAGCAAAACGTTGCTTACTATCTAAGCAAATTGTTTATCATTAAAAAGCGGTCTATTGCGAAAAATAAATCGCCTAGCGCTTTGGCTTTTTATTACCAATTCAAATGGTTAACCGCTTCGGTACTCCAAGGTGCACTACTGTCCATGGGGCCCCATAGACAAGGACAACGTATACCACGCTAAAAGACTACAGTATCAGTAAATTAGAGCGCGGTACTCCAATCGCTAAAGTACCACGCTTTTAGCGATTTGGGCTTTTTAGCGAAAAAATCTGTGAAAAATTGCCCCATTTTTAACACCCCGTGTACATCGGTTTTCGGCAAAAACCCCAGTATTTCTGGGCTTTTTCGGGGTGTCGAAAATCACAATAGCAAGTTTAGCGATAGGTAAATGGCGTGCCATAGAAAGTAGTGCACCTTGTTTTTGCTAAAATGCACACCTAAGCTAACCCGATAATTTTCTAAAGAAAACTATGGTATTCTTCAAACATTGTAGCAATCAGCAAGCTCAATACTTGCGCAATATACGTTAGGAGAACTCAGCTAGGTGTGGCCCCTTCTCTTCTTCGTTACCACTTTCCTCCTCTTTTCCCTGCGCTTCACTCATTTGCTCTTCTTGAGCAGGTGAAGTCTCAGACCCTTGCCCCTGTTGATGAATAATGCCACTAAATTGCTCAAGTAAAGTCGATGAGCTGGTTGACAAACTAAGTTCCGGGTTATCAGTAAGGTTTGAACTGTCAGACAAACTGGAAATTCCTTGGCAACTCTTTTTAAAAGAGAGGTCTTCTGGACATGCTCCTGTTGCACCATTATCCCTATTCCTTTTTAGAGTCTGTGCTCTCTTAATTCTACTTCCAGGAAGCAGAGCAGGGTTTTGCAATATTTCTAAAATTTTCTCTCGTTGTGGTGTTGAATCTTCTTTATACAGCTTCTGTGCTAACAATAATGGAGTCTGCCCATCTTTATTTTTTAAACGAGGATTAAGGTCTTTCTTTTGAATTAACAATTCTAATATCGAAATTTTGTTTTCCCTAACAGCAATATGTAGCACTGTATCTCCATCTTCATCCTGTGCATTAACATCAGCGCAGTTCTCAAGCAGCACCTTTGTAATTTCTTCATTTTCTGAAACGATGGCACAATGGAATATTTCGCCACCAATAGAAATACCCTTACTAACTAACAGTTTCGTAATTTCAAGCTCTCCACTCCCAATAGGCATCAGCAATGGCGAATCGTCGTCAGTACAACTAACTGAACTAATATCAACTTCTTCTTGGGCAAGTAGAAATTCCACAATATTATAAAACTCATTCCAGAGAGCCCAACATAGTGGAGTAAAGCCACCATCGTCTTTCTGATTGAAATCAATATGCCCTGCCAACAGTTTTACAACATCCAAGTAGCCTCCCTGAGCACCCAGATGCATTGCTGTAAGTCCGTTATCTTGCTTTGCTTGCGCCAATGAGGGATTTTGGCTTAACAGTTCAGATAGTTTTTCAGCATTACCTTTTTCGGCAGCCTCTAAGAATTCCGTTTTCTTTTCTTCACTGATCTCTTTGCTAAACATATACTACTCCTCTATTTTTATGGTAATTGAACAACAGTGCAAAGTATAAAACACTCAAACAGTTAGTACTGACTTAAAACTGTTAATAAATAGTTTTCCGGTTTTCAACTTGCAAAAATAAACAATGTGACACTAAAGTATCGTATAATATCAATAAATTTGAACCATTATCTAAATTTGTTTACTCTAGCAACCTCACTAAATCTTAGCCTGCTATTCTAATAATATTTTTTTAGAAAATCAATGGATACCAAGAGATATGGGCAGGTTATTGTCGATGGTGCGTGCCATGTCTGGATAGAAATATCGCGCGCGCTATTGTAGGCAGAGGGTTTCCAGCTTTGCTCTTTCGATTTGCAAAGTGGGTTCACAGTTCTACCCTGATACACGTTTCGATAGGCCCCCGCTTTCATCCCGTACGGTCGGATTTCCCGAATACGGTTGGCGACACCGGTTTTCCTCATGCAGCCTTCCTGACAAGGACGAAGCTTAAACACTAGCTTGTATACACCCCTGCCTTTGTCAGTTTACTACACGCCTCGACCATCGTTCTAATGGACTACTTCACCAGGCTCTGCGTCCTGAGTAGCATTCGTCCAACAGCCCACCAGTTGCCGAGAGATCCTTCGCTTGCCTTCGGGGTTACCTAAACAAGGGAGCGTTTCCCAATCCCTAAGATGGCATTACCCATCTCTCTTCGCTACTACGATCTCATGCGTCAAACCAAGTGCCTCTGCGCCGCTTCAGTCCCCCTATTCAGCTCAGTCTTTGCTGGTTGCTG
Organism: Gammaproteobacteria bacterium; assembly: GCA_965116795.1. Lineage (GTDB taxonomy): Bacteria > Pseudomonadota > Gammaproteobacteria > JAJFKG01 > JAJFKG01 > JAJNDI01. The sequence continues at coordinate 1,436,457 of OZ220716.1, read as the reverse complement.
CTAGCCCCAGCTGGCAAATGGTTCTTCCCATCGTTAATCTAACAATCTTTCAACTGGTGTCTGGCTCCATACCCCGGAAGTCACTAGAGTGCTTTTACTCGTTTCTTCCTCTAGTGCATCGGTCTTCCCCTACTGTCCAAAGGGTCGACTACCTTCAATAATCCACACTGCAACTTCTGTGTGGGGTGCATTTTCGAGGCTGCAAACATTTCTTTACGTTCAGACCCCAGCCTTTGCTCGCCATCCTGGTTGCTCCCACAACTTATCCTACCCAGAATAAGCCGCAGCGATGACTTTTACATCCGAGCAGAACACGTGTCGTTACCTTCACATGCATCGGATATACTAACCGCCCGAACCGAGTAATTGGCGGTGCGAAGACTTTCACTCCGCTAGATCATTAGCCTTAATGGCCGCTCCAGACAGTAGTGCAGTGAGTAAGCCGGTTCCTCGCGTACCTTAGAGCAAAGTTCGTTTTCACTGTTTCCATCTGGTTTCCTATGATGGTGTCACATTATCTTGCTCTTAGTTCACTTGTGCCCCGGCTCCTCGTTAGAACCACATCGTGCCCTATTAAGGCAATGGGCTCACGACAAACTCCGTTTCACTGATTGTGAACTTCAAAAAAAAGTAGATGATAAACTCATTTATCATATTGCTCCTTTGTCATCCCATCTACTCCTGTTGCTTTCTTCCATCCAACAGGGAGTAACATGCCCGCAAGGACTCAGCATCGACATGGTGCATTAAACACCTAAATATCTTTACCTTATCTTGCGCGGACAACCAAGCTATCCTCTCAAGTTGCGTTGCCGTTGTTAGTTGAGAATCTGTTGTTCTCATCACGTGTCCCTCTCGAGGTGTTGCTTGCCTGGAGGCCTTCTCTCCAATGGCATTACCCATCTTCTTCAATACTATGCCTCCTCTGACTTCCTGATTATCTTTTCAGACGCCTTGCTGTTAAGCTTGTTGTCTAATACGCTTTCCTTTGCGAATAATCAGGACCTCCCACGTTCACTGTATTACTTTAATATCATGCCATGCTCTCGGACCCCGGGAGTGCTACGCATGGCTTCCCATTTCGTCATGCGTGGTGTTGTCTTCTGGCTAAGGCAAACCATCGACCACTCCGACAAGCAAATTTTCGAGGCTCAATCACTTCGGCTTTCGCCTACGGCCTAATATCTCCCTATCTACGCTTAACCAACTGTGTTACCACAGCTCGCCCAAGACTCAGTACGGTGTGTAGTGGGCTCTACTTCACCGGCGGTACTTTCAACCGCTAGTAATACAGCGCTTCGTGGCGCGCACCTTGTTTTTGCTAAAATGCACATCTAGGTTAACATGTTAATTTTCTAAATAAAATCTTAGCATTCATCAAACATTGCGACAATCAAAAAGCTCGATATTTAAGTAAAATACGTTAGGATAACTCAGCTGGGCGTATGTACTACTCCCCCTTCTTCACTATCACTGGCTTCCTCTTTCTCTTGCTCTTTGCTCATCATTTGCTCTCCTTGGGCAGGTAAAGGTTCAGACCCTTGTGTTTGCTGATAAATACTACCATTAAACTGGCCCATTAAAGCTGACAAACTCAATTCCGTGTTATCAGTAAAACTTGAACTGTCAGACAAGCCGGAAATTCCTTGACGATTCTCTTTAAGAGCAGAGGCTTCTTCTTGCTGTGACTCCGCTATTGTACCACCACTTTTTTCCTTTTTTACTGCTTTAATTGAACTTCCAAAAAGTAAGCCAGGCTGTCCTAACATTGTTAAAATCGCTTCACTTTGTTCTGTTTGACGCTCTTTATGTATCCCCTCCGCTAATGCTAATGGAGTCTGCTTATCTTTATTTTCTAAATGAGTAAAAATACCTTTCTGTTCAAGTAACAGTTCTACTATTAATGCATTGCATCTAGCAACAGCAATATGCAGCACTGTATTTCCAACTATATCCTGTGCATTAATATTAGCCCCTTTTTCAAGTAGTAAGCGGGCTACTCGCTCATGACCTCTCCTAGCAGCAGCATGTAGCGCTGTTCCATCTATATCCTGTGCATTAATATTAGCTCCTTTTTCAAGTAGTAAGCTGACTATTTGCTCATAGCCTCTCTCAGCAGCATAAGGTAGTAGATAACATTTAATTACCTGTGCATTAACAGCAGCGCCGTTTTCAAGCAGTAAGCTGACCACTTGCTCATGACCTCTCCTAGCAGCAGCATATAGCGCTGTATATCCATCTTTATCCTGTGCATCAATAGCAGCGCCTTTTTCAAGTAGTAAGCGGGCTACTCGCTCATGACCTCTCCTAGCAGCAGCATGTAGCGCTGTATATCCATCTTTACTCTGTGCATTAACAGCAGCGCCTTTTTCAAGTAGTAAGCGGGCTACTCGCTCATGGCCCTCCGCAGCAGCATGTAGCGCTGTATATCCATCTTTACTCTGTGCATTAACAGCAGCGCCTTTTTCAAGTAGTAAGCGGGCTACTCGCTCATGGCCCTCCGCAGCAGCATGATGTAGCGCTGTATCTCCTTCTTTATCCTGTGCATCAATAGCAGCGCCTTTTTCAAGTAGCAAACTGACCATTTGCTCATAGCCTCCCGCAACAGCAATATGTAGTGCCCAAAATCTATCGTCTGCTACAATTAATTCCTTCGTAATTAAATTTTTATCGGCCTCCAGCATACTAGAAATCTTTGGTATATCATCACTCCAGACAGCCTGTAAAAATTCTTTTTCTTTTTTGTCACCAAACATAACATCTCTCCTATACCTAACTTGCCTAAAGTTACAATTACTATTTATTTGTAACCACTTAGCCCTAAAATTAATAAATTCACATGAGCTAACTATTCTTCATTCTAAAGGCGAATCTTAAAATTTAAAACCCTCAATCAAACCTTATTAGCTCAAAAGACAAAACCAGTCTTTTTTCCATGGCGTTGGCTGTGCGCTCCGGTTACTTTAAACTTGACCAATGATGTGGTCTGTCAGTCTTGATGCAACAGACCATAATGTGGCTACTGTCATCACATACTCCTCAATCATAAAGGGTGAATTATAATAGAACTTCCGTGGCACCTCATGACTACAGACCAACTGCTGAACCTCACATTTTTCAGAGGAACAGCGATTTTAAGCGCAATAAATCCGAGAAAATCACTGAAATTCATCAACCCAAAGTCATGTACTTCGCACACAACGTTTTGAAACTGCAAGACAATACAATGATAAAAATATTTATTACAAATTCAATGATATAAGATGGTGCGTGCCATAGACAGTAACGCACCCTGTTTTTGCTAAAATGCACCTTACCTTTAACACTATGATTTTATAGAAATTTATTACGACTTTTTTGCAATCGCTCAAGGTTATCCACAGGCGGGCTGGTCGCTTTTGAGGCCATATTGAGGTCTAAGCCTTGGGCTGGCAGGTTTTTAGCTCACCTTGAGCTTGCCTTTTTCAATCTGAATCCAAAGAAAGAAATCTCCTCTACCTGCCATTTAAGCTTCTGACAACCTGCTGTGGGTCTTTTTTTAAGATTGTGAGTAAGGCTAATGCAGGGCCTTGTGGGTAGCGACGCCCTTGTTCCCAATTTTGTAATGTCTTAATGCTGACATGTATCACCTTTGAAAACTGCCTCTGTGATAATCCAGTATCCTCACGTATTTTTTTTACGTCCAAAGGACTAAATTCGTATTTCCTGGATGGACGCTTTTCACCACGCTTTATTCCAGCCGCTTGGCTAATACTTTTCAATAGATTATTAAAGTCATCATCGTTCATTTTAATAGTTCCTCTTCTACGACTCTCTTCAACGTTTTAACTTGCTCTGTTGTTAAATCGCTCTGCTTATTTTTCTTGTAAGCGAAAATCATGTAGATTTGCCTATCCTGCTCAAAATAGTAATAAATAATTCTGAGCCCGCCTCTTTTGCCTTTGCCTGGTATCTTCCATCGAACTTTTCTCAAGCCTGCGCTACCTCGAATAACATCACCCAACTTAGGGTTATCAACCAGTACTTCCTGAAGTATTCGATACTCACCATCCGTCATAAGCCTTTGAATGATTCGGGTAAAAACATGTGTTTCTTTTATTACCATAAGTGCATTATACGCCAATGGCGTATGTTTGTCAATATTTACTCACAGACATATCACGGCAATCGGGCCAGAAAACAATCTATCCTATCTCACAAATAGACTTTTGTGAGTGCCCCTATTACTATAAGCTTGCAAATAAGAACATGGCTGCATATCCAGCACGATAGACGTTACGGTTGTGACAGTCAGATATCAAAAGGAAATTAGCTGTTTCTGTGTTTTTACACTGAAAAAAGAAACGGCTAAGGTTATCAATAGCAAGGAGTCAGCAACCATGTTTTCATCATCTTCATCTTCGTCGTCATCAGCAAAAACGTCGGCATCATCACAACCAACACACCCTATTCACAATTTAGTCTTTGCCGGTGGCAGCGTTAAAGGGATTGCCTATGTTGGCGCGTTTGATGTATTAGCACAACAACGTGATATAAACCAATTACGTCGCGTGGCAGGCACCTCAGCGGGCAGTATCTTTGCACTGCTGGTGGCGTTGGGTTTTAACACTACTGAAATGCACGATATTCTGGCTGCATTTGATTTTAAAGCGATGCTAGATGATTCATCGATGCAACTCACCCCCTTAAGCAATCGTGATAAGTTGCTGGGTACCGTCGAAAAGCAAGAGCAAGGCAAACCCACCGCTATTGCCAAAATCCCCGCCAAGTCCGGTGCCGTGCCTATGTTGTGGCGGATGCATCAACACTTAGGGCTATTTGAAGGCGAGTATTTTCGAAAATGGGTACAAGACTTAATTTGCAAGCGTATCCGCTCCATGACCCAAGGTGCGCACAGCGGTGAGCATTTAACCTTTGCTGAATTAGCCAAGCTTGCCACACACTATCCAACACTACGTCAATTATACGTGGTTGGCGTCAACCTAAGCTTGTCACAAGCCGTCACCTTCTGCGCTGATGACGCTAGCACTGCCGATGTCATCATTGCCGATGCCCTGCGTATCAGCATGTCTATTCCTTACCTGTTTGAACCACACAGTGTCCATCGCAACATTGGCGGTGAACGCAAAGTCGATACAAGTGGCCATTTATGGGTAGACGGCGGCTGGTTTCGCAATTACCCGATTGATGTTTTCGATGCAGTAGATACACCAGAGCACACACTTGGGTTTAACTTGGTCGATGAAGAAACCCACAACTATCTCTCTGGGCTAAGTCCATTGCCAGAGGCGAAAATCAGCAATATGATGAATTTTAGCTTAGCGTTATTTACCAGCACATTACACCGACAACAAACCCAGCTGGCACTGAGTCAACAAGACCGTGCGCGTACTGTATCCATTCCATCGATGGGCATTGGCACATTGTCATTTAACCTCACAAAAGAGCAACAACAGTCGCTCATTGATTCTGGCAAACATACCACCCATCAATTTTTCGGGGTAGCGGTCTCATCTGAGATTAACGCTACACCCAGCTCTTCTTCCAGCGCCCCAACATTAACTGAAATCAGCAACATAAGCACAACACCGGCAACCACAAGCCAACCTGTTGCACAACAATCTGATAGGAGTATCACTATGTTTAGTAATTCACCTCAATCTTCGTCATTATTCAGTGGTTCATCATCATCTTCCAGCAGCCAGTCATCCTCTTCGTCTGCCAGTAGCCCTGCTTCCAGTCATTTGCGCCAAGACCGTTACGTGACGGTTAACGTATGGACAGCAGAAGATGACCCTTACTTACCGGGTCACAATGTGGGGCATGTCTCCATTCAAACCCCGCAGATGTACATCAGCCTGTGGCCAGCGGCACGTGCCGCAGAGGACCGGGTTTCTCGCGGCGAGCTTTCTAAGGTGGAGCGTCTCACCCGTGATGCCACTAAGCACTTTGCCTCAAGGCCACCTAACTATGTGCAAAGCTATACGATGGATAGCTTGTTAGAAGGCTTATCGGAAAGGCAAGTTGCTGAGTGCCGGCCTGGTTACACTAAACCAGAGGGGTATCAGTTAGTGATTTTCAACCAAGACAGCATGGACATTCGCCAGACCGATAGCGATAACCCTGCGCAACAACAACTCAACCCAGACGAATGCTTACTCTGGGTAAAGCCAGTCCACGCCGGTGTACGCTTGGCGCTGTATAGTCTTGATGTAGGCAAAATCCATTCTGAGTTTCGTGCACTGCGCAACAGTGTAGAGGGCTGGTCAATGGCCGGCAGCAATATCTTGCAACAAGCCCTCGGTAGCCACACCAATGAAAGTTGCGCGTCATTTGGCTATCGCATCTTATCCGCAGGAGGATTTCAATCACTGCTGTCACGGGTTCAACAAGGCAGCTTTAGCTCACAAGCCTCCAGCGTAGTAAAACCTGGCATATTAGCCCAGCGCACAGTGGAAGCAAAAAGCCAAGAGCAAGAGAGGCACCAAGAAACAGCGCACTGGCAAACACAAGATGAGTCTGACTTAAAGCGGCTACGCCAACACTATCAGCCAGAAGACAAACAATCTCAACTGAAGTTGCCAACCTTTAAAGAAGAAGCACCATCCGATTGTGCCATCATGTAACGTAAACACATCCCGCCGCAAGATTGCTTGCGGCGGCGGCAGTTATCATTTCATCACATCACCACACATCTACGGCCCTCGCCCTTGCCACTCGCGCTGGCAGATGATGTGGCTTCTGGCTCTAATTCACCTTCATAATACGCCACCACATGACTCGGCAGCGATGGAAGCTTGGTTGCTTTGTCTGTCTCAGCTTCGAGTGGTTTTTCTTGAGGAACATGAGCATTAATCTTATCTACTGCCCATTTTATACAATTTATATCCTGTATGTTGGGTATATCTTTCACTTGTGTACCGCTCGACAGAAAACTAGAAGCAACCATGCTATTGATTTGTCCAAGTGTACTCTCAGCTATGTGCCGACTATTTACTTCCTGACTCACTGCTTTTGCTAACTTCTTCACTTGCTCACGCGTCCCATAAAAAGCCGCAATATGGTAGCGCGCTTTGCGCGTTTCAAACCAATCAGCCCCACCCCCTTCTTTCACAGAAACAGCATCAGATAAGGGAGGGTTTCTCCAGTTAACATGCAAATCATCACGCTTAAATCCGCCCATAATATGTTTTAACAGGCCGGCTTTCTCTATCGTTAAGTCCGCGCGCTGAAAATGACGCTGCCCATACTTATGTATCCCTTCCCAGGCTAAGAAAGCATGTTCATCACCTTTCTTATATGCCATCAAATACACAATCCACCTATCTGGCATGACAAAAAAACCAGGCTTTAACAAACTTGGCAATTCAATGTCTTTTGCCACAGGGCGGTGATAAAAGATAGGGTGGGAAGAAGAGGACAACACATATTTAAGCGGTGACTCCTCATACGATGAAAACAACCGTTTAACAATCTCTTTTTGCTCACACTCTTTTTGCTTTGTCCGCCTTTCTCCATCAGGCTCCTGCTGTTCAGAAGGCCCACACTGGGTTACATTGATAGCTTGTAAATCGCCATTGTGATTGAGCGCAATATTAAACTCATTACCCAACAGTGCATCAGAGGTATGCCTCCACCCTGACTGGCCAGCATGATGCACATGGAAATTATTTAGGTTGTTATAATGTTTATAGCGCATCCCTTTCATCTCGTGCAGCGTATTATCACCTTCTTTTTGATACCCTACGCAATACGACCCCCCTCCTTTCTGGCTAAGTCCTTTTAGTTTTATACGCCTTAACTCACTCAGCGAACAATCAAATGTCGCTAACACAGCCAGCAGCGCAAGAAATTTCTGCTTATCCTTACCTGGCACAATCGAGTGCTGACTCACCATCAAGTTTAGCGTCAAATCAATTCGTTTGGGCACTTCCACGTGGTGGGTGGCAGCCACATACAAATCTCCTTGCGGTGGCATCAACTCACTCCTATCCGCATCCTTAATCCGATTGCCTTTAAAAGACAACTCTCGTAACTGTGGGTGTTTAGCCAGTCCTTTCAATAAATCCTGTAACCCACTTTTGGTAAACAGGTTAAAATCCAACACCAATGTGTGCAAGGAAAGCAACTGCATCACCAAACCAACTAATTCGGGCACCATGGCATCACGCAATTGGTTATAACTAAAATCAAGCTTCACTATCGGCTTATTATTTACTATCGATTCATTCTTGACATCCTTTTCATCCTCACCATCACTTTCTTCTTCTTTTTCTGCTTCCTTTCCTTTCTTTATCTTTTCGCGCTCTATCTCTCGTATCTTATCGCGTAGTTCCGGCCATCTCTCTTTGGCAAAAGCATCTGGATAGGCAGACAACAACACCTCACCCATACCTCTAGCACTCGCTTCTACCAAGCGTAACATTACAATCCACTCCGGTATTGAATGCCCTATCACAACCCACTCCGGTATCGCAATTCTGACCCCATGCGCAGCATCAGTTGCAGCATCAGTTAATGACCGCGGCACTTGCACTCCCGCTAAGGCTAAATCTTCCTGGACATTGACATCATCATTGTCTTGCCAACGATGCAATTGTCTAGCGGCTTTAACACAGCCACCTCTTGCTGCCAAGTCAAACCACTTCAGAGCTTCCCGCATGTTTCTCTCAATTCCTAATTTTTTTTGCTCTCTACTATAAGCCAACCCCAACTGATATTTATAAGCCAACCCCAACTGATATTGCGTAAATACATCGCCTTCACCGGCAATAGCAATAGCCTGTAATTTAGGATAAGCACTCTCTTCTCCTTTTAACACCCACTCAAGCAAAAGAGACCATACCACCGCATTTTGAGAATCTTTCTTAGCCCTCAATAGCCCGCACCCATAAACCACAGCTAACATAAGCCACGCACTGGCATGACCTTGTTCACTTAATCGCTCAAACAGGGAAATAAAATTTGCGTAGGCGTAGAAAGAGCGGCCCTTATATTCCCCAAAATTCGCTTTCCTAAACAAGACACCTGCTTCTGTTATTTCATCTATTGTAGGGCTGCCTCCCGATCCTATGGTATAACACACACCCAGTAACACATGTGCCAATGGATCTCCATCCGCACTGGCATCTTGGTAATAGCGAATTGCCATTGACATTGAAGGCTCAACACCTAACCCATAGGCAGACAATACCCCTAAATGACAACCCGCTGCTTTATTTCCTCTCCCCTCATCGTAGGCTTTCCTCGACCATCGATAGGCTTCTTTGTAATCTGGCACGGGTAATGCTGTCATGTATAATATGCCCAAATAACACTGCGCCTGCGCATGCCCCAAACCTGCAGCTTTCTTAAGATAACCAATGCCAGCTTCCTCATCTTTCTCAAACCCTTCCCCTTTCAGCATTAATTCGCCCATCGCATACTGTGCATCAAGACCATTCTTTTTATTCGCCATAGAACTTAAATCCGTCTTAGCCTGTGCATCCCCCCGGCCTGCAGCTCTCTTGAGATAACCAATGTTCACATCCACTGTCCAAACCTCTCCACCTCCCACTTCACACTTTTCCATCCCCGCTAATGTTGCAGTTTCTATTGTCTCTCTGACACCTTGCATGGTATATGCTGAGAACTCACAGTAAGCGCTTGCTCTAATATCTTTTGCCAACTGAACTCCCATTTCTGCTGTAATTGGCGTTATTCCTTTTTCCTTAAGCTCCTTAACCAGACCAATATCGTCTCTTAGCTCAATCTGAGCCCCTGCAACAATACATTTAGCATTGGGGCAATGATGCATCACCTCAGGAAACCACCTTGTTCGAATATTTTCGTATGCTGCTGGGGACATCACAGAAAACATCAATATAAAGCAATCTGTTTGCGGGTAAGACAGAGGCCTAAGGCGGTCATAATCTTCACTTTCCTGGTTAGACGTATCCCATAAGCCTAGATTGATTGAAATTCCCGCAACTACGATATTTCCCAACCAATTACTAAACACCGCCGGCAGGTACTCCCCTGGGAAAGCATTTGTAGTGTATGTTACTAGCATCTCAGTCTTTATCGCACGCTCATTAGCACCATGTTTGTCACCAACAACTACTATTTTCACACTACGCTCCCTATTTAACAGCAACACATCCAGCGTTCCATCAAGTAAAATACAATGACTTTACGAGACACTAGCGTGTAATACCAAACTTTCAATTTTGGGACATAATTTTAAAAATAAGCAAGAGGCTTATCGTCGATTAGATATGTAATTTTTTCGACTCTGTTTATTTGAAATGACTGACTCCTTGCCAAGCCTGGTAATCTTAACTCACGAAAAGAACCAAACGCAAGTATTTGCTGAACCCATAGACAGCAGAGTTGTTTGTGAGGCTTTGCAGCAATTTAGGCTATTTCTGCCAAACATTAAGCTAGTCCACTATTTTTCTATGCGCCATCTTCCGCATTCCCCAAGCTATGGCTCTGTCACATGGCTATTTGCATAATATTAATCAAAAATTAGCCAAGGTAGGTTATGGCTTCAGCGTGCCTGCGCCTAACTAATCCAGGTAACCTACGCCCACCGGCATAAACCCATTTTACAAATTCCGCTGGCACATCATCGTGCTCTTCATGATTGACCTTGCGTCGCAGTGCTGAGCGTTGCAACGCCCCCGCACCCAGATTAATGATATGGACTCGCCTATTTAACATTGACTTTCAGTGAGTCATTATTTGGCTGAAAGTCTATTAATTAGAGGAGAATTGCAGATGGATATAACGATATTAGGAATTGATATTGCGAAGAATGTATTTCAACTTCACGGGATTGACGCACAGGGGAAAGCGGTGTTTAAGAAAAGATTACGTCGTGAAAAATTAGCTGAAGAAATTGCTCAACTGCCACCGTGTATCATTGCAATGGAAGCCTGTTCAAGTGCGCATTACTGGGCAAGAAAATTTCGTTCTTTGGGTCATGAAGCTAAGTTAATCAATGCAAAGTTTATAAAACCGTACGTAAAAGCTAATAAGAATGATGCACATGATGCCCAAGCCATTGCTGAAGCAGCAAGTCGGTCACACATGCGTTTCATTCCAATTAAAACAATTGAGCAACAAGATATTCAAGGTTTACACCGAATACGCAGTCGATTAGTGCAAAATCGTACAGGATTAGTTAACCAAATACGCGGATTATTAGCTGAATATGGTTTAATAGCGCCTCAAGGTATATCGGTTATTCGCAGTTGCTTACAGGATTTTCTTGAAGATGCAGAGAATGAATTGAGTGATTTATCACGCTCATTTTTTGCAAACCTTTATGATGAATTGCAACTGATTGATAAACAAATTAACAATGTTGAAAAAGAAATTAAACAGTTATGTGAATCAAATGAAGATTGTAAACGGTTAATGACAATACCCGGTATAGGTATTTTATCAGCAAGTGCATTAATAGCGGCTATAGGAAATATAGAGCATTTTAAAAATGGTCGTCATTTAGCAGCGTGGTTAGGCTTAGTTCCCAAACAACATTCAAGTGGAGAAAAGAATAGGCTACTTGGGATAAGCAAACGAGGCAATAAGTATATTCGTACACTACTTGTACATGGTGCCCGTTCAGTAATGCTTAGGTGTGGAGATAAACAAGACAGGCGTAGTCAATGGATTATACAGAAAATTGAGCGAAGTTGTATGAATAAGACAGCCGTTGCAGTGGCGAGTCGAAATGCGCGCATTGTGTGGGCATTATTAAGCAAGCAGAAAGATTACTGTGCTGCTGCATAAGAAATAGTTAATTTAATTAAAGGATTCAAACGATTTGCAAGCAAGTATTAATGATGAAATAGGTAAGACCGGCTTTCTTGAAACCTAACTTACATTAAGGCTTATTAAAGCCAAAAGATTAACCAGGAGAGAAAGCGCGCAGATCATTAAGGCACAAACAAGTTAGTTTCGATGCCAGATATATAGACGCAATACTTCATTTCGTTATTAAAAAACACTTGCAATACCAGCGAGTCCATATATAAATGTAAACGACACAAGCGCACTAAATTGCCCATCAGTCAGCGGCACGTTAATCAAACGTAACACTGCGCGTTCTGCTATTTGCACATCACGATGCAATAACAACTCAGCTTGTTGTTTATCAATACCATCTTCAAAATGTTCATCTGATTTAACAATATGGCCAAAACCAATCGTTGGGTAACCAGCAGGACAAACGTAACTTGTTGCTGAATACCCTTCAAACTGCTTTATCAAATCAATCCCTGCTTGAGTAATGTGTCGCATTACAATAAAACCCCCATTAGCTGCAATTTCTTCAAACCACTGTGGTGTTTAAACGTGCCATGCCACTGCTATCTGCTATCAATGTGACAACGTTTCATCGTTAAACTAAACGGAAATAACAAGCTGTGTAGTGGCATCGAATGCTTGAAGTTAAACCTGAATACTGTGCTTTTAAAATTAACCACGTATTGCAGCGTCATTTCAAAGTTCGTTAGCAAGAGACGCAACTCGTCATCATTGCAACGGGTGTTGTGCACGTAGAATATAACTGGCATGCGATTTTCAATATACGTTGACATGGTGATAATCCTTCTTTATTTTTCAAGGTGTCATTAGTAAGGCTCGGGTGTGGCACTGTAGCCAGCGAAAAAATACTATGGATTGCAGCAGTATTAACTGATATATTGGTCATTTAACACAACCAACACAGTGGCGTTTGTGGGGAATAAAAATAGGTAGGGATAGTTGTGGGCATAATCAAAAAAAGAGCCACACACGCCAACGTTGTGCGCGTGCAGCCAAGCTTGCTGGAGAGCTAATCGTCGTTGTTGTTTCTTACCCAGCCTTGAAGGTAAAAGGCTTTGTCATCTTCGCCGGTGAAAATTCCCCAATACTGAATTTTTCCGTCAACAATTTGTCGCTCTATCGAAAAATCAAAATTTTCAATGTGCGCGCATTGCGGTGTAAAGCCTTTTAAATCAAAGCCCAGCGCATCTTCTGAATTTTGAAAGGCGATGTCTAACGCTTTTTCGAAAGCTTCTAATGCGGCGTTAACTTCAGCAATCGTCAAGCCTTCATTGTCCACAATGTTAGTGTAATATTTTTCGTAATATTCAGTGTGATATTCGTTGTTAATTTCTGTTTTCATGTTAACCTCAAGTTTTGTTTTAACAATTACATTAATCGCTCTACCTGCAGGTTATAGCAAGTTATATTTCGCTAAATGGCCACTACTTTTGCTATTAATCGATACAGTGTTTACTGATGAGAAATTTTGTCGAAAAACAAATAAATTTGGGCGCTGTCATGCTAATTGAAAAGATAGGGGTAAGACGGGTTGCGCTCTGAAAAAAAAGGCCGCAGACACCAAACGTTGGCGCCTGTGGCTGGGTGTAAAGGGCAGGTTACTCTTTTTCTAAAGCGCCTAGCACTTCCAATGATTTGCTGTTATCTGCATTTTCAAACACCCCCCGCCATTGCATTTGCCCGCAGACCTTGTCGCAGTGCATCGTTAGAACAAAAGGGTGCAATGCTGTTTGCTTAGGTGTAATGTGCGTTAATTCAAAGCGCAGTTGACTGGCAGGCACGAGTGCGGCGCGTTGCATGGCTTTTTCAAAAATGTCTAACAATGCATTTTCTTCTTGTTTAGTGCAATGGGTATTTTTCACATCCCAGATGAGTGGTTTGTAAAATAGTCTGTCGATTAATGTGCTCATGGTTTTTTCTCCAGTTAAGTTAACGTTACGTTGTAATTAACGCTCACTATCGAAGGTATAGCCAGTCGAATTAGCCTATATTTATCCCTATCAGAACCGCTTTACTAACATTCGATGACCAAACCAGAAAGTGACAACCGCCGCAAATAAAGTGCGCGTCTCTTCATCCCAAATAGCCAATAGCCCGTCCATGACTAAGATACCTTGTTGCAGTAACGTCACTAATGTCATGACTTTGATAAGCACGAACAAGGCAAAAAAGGCATAGGTGATGATGGGCCTCACTGACGCACGTAACGCTTCAATCCATTTGACACCACTTGGGAGGCTCGCGTGTTGATACAATGCTTGGCTTTCAGTGATATCCGCTTGGGTTTGAATCTCAGACAAACGTTGATTGTGTCCCTGGCGCTGCATCTCCAGTTGTTTATCAAGCATGGCTAGCTCATGTTGTCGGTCAGCCCTGTCTTGAATTAATTTCAATACCGATGGGAATCCTGATGTCATAAACCCTAACAGGGCTCCTAAGAATGTTAACATGATTTTCCCCTTTATAATTTCTATTGCTTATTGATATGAAAAAGCGAGTCCAATTTCCCTGAAATCCCTGCGAAGAAGAGCACCAACATCCCAATTGTTAACCAGCGCACCATCGTTTGCACAAAGGTGTGCTGCATCGTCTTGATGGTTTTCGCTAGCCCTCGTAATGTACGCAGGTCATTAACTGTATCATCCATCAAGCCCATTTCAATGAGTGCTTTACGTGCGCCGCGTGCTGAGGCTTTTTCGATTAATTCATCTAATTCTGCTTGAGTTAATTTGATACCTTCATCAGATGATTTAGCCTTTTTGATTTCCATAGTAGTTTCCTCTCTGTTACAAAGTTAAATAAAATTAGATTGAAAAAAATAAATGAATTGAATGTTATGCGTCAGCCGTATGCACGGCTGGATGTTCTGTGACAGCGCTGATTTCAATGACATCGCCTCTAGGACGTACAGCCGTAACGCGAGCCAATGTGCTCCATTCATTGCCAACACCAAAGGCCACATGCGTGCGCTCTTGTGATTCGCCGGTATAAGGTTCAAAGTTAAAGTCACCTTGAATGATAACTTGATTAGCGTTGTTACCTGGCTTGACTTGATACGTACCACTGACACTGCCATCTTGGTTGCGCAGGCCAATGACGTGCTCATCTAATTTGTTTTCATCCCAGGTGAGTGGCTCCGATAAAGTTAATGTATTGCCCTCAACGCTAACGACTTCGGCTCCTTGCCCCCAAGATGGCATATCGTGCGTAATTGCAATTAAATCACCATAGGTTGGAATCAACCCCTCTAATTCTGTTTGAAATGTTACGAGTCGTCTACGATAGTGGTTAGTAGCTGCCATATACTTACCCTCACGTATCGCTTGATTCTTATCGGTGCAACCTAATAATCTCACTCTTGCGGGTTGTTCACTGGTACTGTTAGGCAAACTGACTTCCGCTTCATCGGGTCGCCAAGTTTGACTGCAGAAGTATTCAACAATGACACTGTCAGCGGTATCATCACTGGCAAGCAAGTAGTGCAGCTTTAAGCTGTGTTTAACAATATTGCGTGGTGAGAACAAGGCTACCGGAATTTCCCTTGGCTCGTCTCTAACGAATCGCACAATCCCCGTTTGCATAAAACATACTGCACGACCACAACGGGCAACGCGTATCATGGCCTCCCATACTGTAATCGGTTGGTCAAATACCACATCCACAAAATCATTGCGTTGTTGCCATATCGCATCTAAGTTGGCTAGCGCTTGTAAATCAATACGGCTATCAGGCAAGTTACCGCCGTATTCATTCTTAGCAATGTCAGCTAAGCTCCAAGCAATCGAGCGTGTTGCCTTGGGTGTACTCCAACCCGTTTCTCTATTCCACGTTGGTAGTTTGCGCGTAACAATGCAATTCACTAATCGCGATGCACGCTGTGATAAGTTATCGGTGGCACGCATTTTAATCGCCAGCAATGTCACGTTACCCATATCAGCACGTTGATTAAGCGTTGCTTTCAATCCTGCCCAACGTAATTCATTGCCACTGCGCGCGGATGGTTCTTTATTATTGGTTCTAAGCGCTCTGACTTCATAACGCCCTGGTGCGACAACGTAGTGATACGTTAACCGTTGTGGCATATTAGTCGCTGCTGTAAGCGTTTCACTGCCTAGCTGCTGCCAATCATGCAATGGATTACCCTCATCATTAATTTGTCTTGCCTCAACTATCCACGTTAGGGTGCGTGCGTCTAATCCACCACCATCATTGGCATAGTAAAGGCCGCGCGGCATGATGATATCGATACTCAATTGCGTTGCAATAGTGTCCGCCGGATTCACCACAAAACCACCAACGTAACCGCCACCATTAGCGGTGGATAACAGCTCTTGGCCTGCGATTTCCGGTGCTGTGATGACATTTGCTGAGAATAACGTCACATTGCTACCAGGCGGCACTACTTCATAATTAATTTCCTGAAAGGAACTAATCGGTGTATCCTCAATACGAATACTTTCAATCTCATATTCGCCTTGACCAATGCAATGTAATTGATAGAGGTATTGTTCATTATTGGCGTAATGAGAATACGGTGTGCTGGCTAAATCAGGATAGACAATGTGTCTGCCGTAAATCACGGGTATCGGTTGACTTAAGCGTGCTTGATTACCTCTGGCTTGCAATGAATACGTGGGACTCGGTGCCGGTGTATTGTCAAATCCATGGATAGAGGCCATTGGGGGCGGCACTAATACATTCACCAAGGCTGTACCGGCTAAAGCAACTCCGGCTGTCACCAACCCAACACCAATACTACTGGTAATGCCAAGTCCTGCCGCAACGGCACCCCCAATCGCAGGAGCGGCCACCATCACTGCAATCATTAACACGGAACGCAGAATCTTACCGCCGCCCCCACCTCCTTGTGGCAGAGTGATGAATGTAACAACATCATTGGCGTTTATAGTTGTCGTTTGCCAATCCTGACGTAACAATGGATTGCCATTGACTAAACAAATTGTTGGTAATTCAAATGTCACCGCATTGGACTGCACTAACCACGCTGCAATGGTAGTAGCATGATCAACAGTAATCAGTTCTCGCCCACGCTCACACAAAAAAGGGTTATGCAGAATAACAACGTGCGCCATTACAGTAAATCACCTTGAAATTGATAACAGCCCTCAATCTGCCAACTCGATACGCGCAAGCTGTTAATGGTTTGAAACACCACACCACTCTTTTGCACACAATGCAGCACGCCTTGTTCAGTTGGATTAATGGCAATCCATATCCCAACGTGAATCGGGTAACGTGATTGACGCAATAATACGGCATCGCCTTCAGTGGGATTGTCAGTTAATTGCCAGCGTTGCTTCTCGGGGTGTTGTTTAAACGCTTTAGCTACTTCTGTTAAGTTGATAGCATCCACCGGAATATCAGGTAATGTGCGATTGAAATGTGTTTGCTGTATGTATTTCACCAAGCCCCAACAGTCAAAACCATTTTTATCTCTACCACCTGATTGCCATAGTAAGCCAATGTAATCACATGCCCAATGAGTCATAGAAAAATCTCTTATTCCGGATAAAAAAAGAAAGTGTTAGTTGATGCGCTATCGTGCCAGGCCAGGAAACTGCCTTAACGTATAGCACTGAGCTGGAAAACGTTTATTACCAATATCCAGCATTCTGGCACGCCCTACGATACGCATGACATCGGCTTCAACATCGCTTAGTACCAGTGTTATCGGTGGCACCATGTGTGGAGTCGAGGTATCGTTGCTTAAATACGGGCGATACGTCACTTCAATTTTATCGCCACTATCAACAGCCGCATCCAAGTGCTTCATTAGCTCACCACTCACGTTGTCAATCGTTACGGTAATTTCTGGTACCGGCGCTGTATCTACCGTCGGCAAACTCAAATCAAAACTCATCGCAATGAATGTAACAACTTCACTGGCATTGAGTGGCGCAGTCTCTTCAAGCGTTGCTTGTAAGTTCTGATAATCTCTTACCAACCTCACTGCCATGACATTACCTTCATCATCCACAAATTTGGGATGGCGTAGCTCTAATGTGTGGAGTATCACTACATCACTCGGTGATGAGGCATACGCTTCTTGGATAGCCTGGCTTAATGTTGGGTCTGGCATTTAATCATCACTCTGCTTCAGTTTCTTTTATGGTTTGTCCTGCTGCTGTTGTCTCTTTCATTTGCGCTTCTTCATCGGCTTCTGCAATGGTTTCTTCATCTGCATCAACTCCCCACACCTCATCGGTTAGGTAATTAACGTTAACCCCATGTAAGAGCAAAACTTCAATATCATTAGAAATATCTCGCAACCGTTGAATCTGCCCAAATAATTCCGCCGCTTTATTAAGCGCGGCTTCCTCTGCATCCGTTAATTCTTTTTTGTCTATCAATAACACCCAATCCATTAACGCATTTTGCTGCCTCCACGGCGGCGCAATGGCTTCAATACGACGCCTGGCTTCCTCCTTAACTTGCCGGAACAACAGGCTATTTGCAATCACTTGCTGTTGCTCTTCATCACTTACCGCTTTGCCACCACGCGGTGGTTTCACATCATCAAAAAACGCATAGTAATGGTTGCCATTGTACTCAGCTAAATGAATCGGTACTCTGCTGCTTTCTTTGAAAAGGGGTGGGTGTCTCGTTGGGTAGGACTTTAATTTCATCATTCATTACCTCTAAAAAATAACGTTCTTGAGGACAATTACATTGTGCAAGTTGCCACTTTGAGTGCCGGTTTCACCGTAATCTACATTGTGACCACACGCATCGACTCGCCCATCAGTGTAGAGTACACTTAGGCCCCAATCACTTTGACCTTGTCCAAAGCATCCCCAGTCTTCAATCTCACCGGATAGCCCCAACACCTGAGCAAATTGATTGTTGACATTGGATACGGAACTAACGCCTAAGTTGCCACGATTACTGTAGCCTGCGGCCCATAACGCATTCCCCGCTTGGACAATACACCCCTCATAGCTGGTACCACCCCCAAAGCACACTTGGCTGACATTGCCTTGGAATGCACCACTGGGCTTGATAGGAGATAATTGATGCGTCGTATTGCCGGTGCCTAATTGCCCGTAATTGTTATATCCCCAACTATACAGCTCATGTGTATCGGTGAGACCGGCGACACTGAGATAACGCCCATCTCCAGTGACCACATCCACGAATGTCGCGGCGTGTTGGATTTGAGAGAAACTGTTGCGCGTTGTGGTATCGCCTAACCCCAATTGCCCATCGCTGTTGTAACCGGTTGACCACAGCGTGCCATCGGCTAACAACACAAACCCACTCCCAGCTGGGCCTTGTCCATCTGCTCTATAACCACAGGTAACGACAGCTTTCTTCACATCGCGCATTGTCGGATGTAGCATCGGACTATTGCGCTGTGTGGCATCGCTTAAGCCCAGTTGGCCATTGGCATTCCATCCCCACACCCACAGTTGTTTCTCTTCATCAACGGCATAGATACTGTAGGGGTTGCCCGATACCGCCAGGTGGGTAATGTGAGTCAATGCCCCGCAGCGTACCGGCGTGTATTGATGCGCCGTGGTGCCATTGCCTAAACTGCCATTGCTATTATACCCACAGGCATAGACTTCACCCTCGGTGGTTAAGAAGAAGGCGCACCCAAAATCAAAGTGATTAGGCCGACCGGTGACAATGTGTTTAATTTGGATATTGTGTTGAGCGAAAAAATCAATGCGCTGTGCAATCGCGCGACTGGCCGTATCCCCATGCCCTAACTGGCCGTAGTTGTTGTAGCCCCATGACCACACATCTCCTTCAGCCGTGAGGGCATAGTGTTGCTGACCGCCCGAATACACCGCGACAAAGCGTACATCATTATTTAAGGTGGTGACTCGATTGGGTAAGTAAGTGTTTTTTGCAACAGGGTCGCCATTGGCATGATTGCCACCATAGCCACAGGCTTTGAGGGTGCCATCACGCATCAGATAGACACGCGTATACCAGCCGCCTAAGCCATTAACCTGGGATAATTTCCACACCGCTTGTGAAGGAGGCAGCCCGACATCACGCCATTGCGGTTGCTGGTTATCACCCGCTTGTAATACTTGGCCTAGATTGCCACAGGGTAAGCGTATCGTGGCATTACCATCATGCGTTAACAAATCCCCTTGTTCAATGAGTTGATGCGTACCTGCGGCTAACATATCCCAGTCATTGCCTACAACTGGCGCAATACCAGCAGCCACATCACGTTTGGCAATGAAGCTGGAACCGTGGTAAGACACCACATCATCACGCACGTAAGTAACGTCACTGTCATACGCGCCGCACCAATTCATGCGGATATTCCCTAAATCTAAAATTGTCATACTGATTCCTATGTCATTAGACAGTTACTAATAAGTGTCCACGAGTATCGATTTCAATGGCAATACCGACCGGCGCAATGAAGTAAGACAAAAATGTATTGGCATTACAGCGGTCTTCATTAATATGTAGTTTGAGTTTGGCACCGGCTTTAGATAAACCGTATGCTTCCAGTACCGTTGCGTGACAGCCATCAATCTGTCAATTATTCTGTGTAGGGGCAATTTATTTTTTTGATTTTGCCATTGTGCTTTTTTCCGACTTGCAATTTGAAAATAATGGGATCAGACTTGTTTCCAGGTCAGGTTATTTCTGACTGACCAATGGATGAAACAAGGATTATGTTGTGAAGAAACCGGAAACGATTGATTTAAGCCATGCAGAAGCAGAGTCATTACTGTCACGACTTGAAACAGGTAATCTATCAGACACCGATCGCAAGCTATGCAGCAGTGCACTACGCATGGTATTTTGGTTGCAAGGTCAATTAACCGAAGCCAAACTCAGTATCCGTCGATTGAAGAGAATATTTGGGATCTGCAGCGAAAAACAGGGGTAAAAGGTACATCAACGTCGGCAAGTTCTTCTGACAAAGTGCCAAAAGACACTGACAACGTTAAGGAAGATGATGTATCTGAGCAATCAAACAAAGGGCATGGACGCTATAGCGCAGATGATTATGTTGCAGCAGAAGTTCACAAAGTGAGTGATGAACGTTACTACCCAGGTGCACATTGCTTACATGTTGATTGTAAAGGCCGTTTATATTTATGGAATAAACCATCAAAAGTGATCCGTTTGTTAGGCCAACCAATGGCGCGGGTTGTACGTTATGACAGAGAGGTCTATCGTTGCGGATTGTGTTTAACGTTATTTACAGTGCCGTTACCAAAAGAAAGCGGCAAAGATGTCTATAGCGATAGTTTCAAAGCGGTATTGGCGGTGAATCACTATGTATTTGGTTTGCCATTTTATCGGATAGCGAAGTATCACGAAGCGCAAGGCATTCCATTACCGACATCGAATCAATTTGCGTGCATGGAGACGGTGTTTAATCACGTACTTCCTGTTTATCAAGCATTGCAACGTACTGCGGCCAACGGCGAGTTGGTCCAATACGATGACACCACAGCGAAGGTCCAAAGCCTCGTGTTAGAAAACCAGGCGCTAGAAGAAAAAGCACGTCGTGGCATATTTACAACAGCGGCACTATCAAAAGTAGGTGATAACGAAGTGGTATTAGTCTTTACAGGTCGCTCACATGGTGGTGAGAATATCACAGCGTTATTGCGCAAACGTGATACTGAGTTAGGGTCTGTTATTTTAATGTCAGATGCGCTGAGTCGAAACCGCATCAAAGACGAGTCGATTGCCGAACAGACGCAAGTTAGCTATTGTTTAACCCATGCCAGACGCTATTTTTTCGAGTGCAAAGACGTTTATCCGAAGGTATGTCAGCCAGTACTAAACTGGATTGGGCAAGTGTATCGACACGAGCGTCATTGTAAAACATACGGCTATACACCAGAGCAACGCCTGCATTATCATCGTCGTCATTCGAAACCGATAATGAAACAGCTACGGCGATTTTTAGAACAATGTGTTCGAAAACGCTGGGCGGAGCCTAACAGTAGTGCTGGCAAAGCTATCAATTATATGCGCAACCATTTTCGAGAGTTAACGTTATTTTTATCTGTTCTTGGTGCAGTGCTAGATAACAATGATTCTGAGCGTTTAATTAAGATTGCACCCGTGATGTATCGTAAGAATTCACAACAATATCGTACCACTTATGGTGCTATGGTTGGCGACGTGTTGATGAGTGTATTATTCACGGCGCAATATGCTGGTGTTGACCCAGTGGATTATTTACAAAGTTTATTGTTGCATAAAGATGAGTTACAACAGCGTGCTAACGATTGGTTACCTTGGCATTATAAGGACACACTCAACACCAAGGCATTAGCCAAAGCGGCCTAAGCCGCTTTGGCAGGTAGAGACTTCCAGTTTTGTTGACAATTAGCGGTAATGGGATTGCCGTTATACAGTAAGATATTCAGTGTGCTGGCAGTTAATTCAATCGTCGTGCAATTATCTTGTGGCCACCACTGAAGTCGTCCTCTGGACAGTCGTTTATGACATAGCCAGAAACCTTGGCCATCGTAGGTCAGCAGTTTGATGGCGTTACGACGACGATTGGTAAAGACAAATACCGTGCCATTAAAGGGGTCATTGTACATGTTAGCTTGGCAGACTCGACACAAACCTTCGATACCGGCTCTGAAGTCCACCGGTTCTTTGGCTAATAAAATGCGGTGTTGAGGCGTTATTTGCAACATCCGTTTATCCTCAGCACAGTGTTTTCAATAGTTGGGCTGTTGATGTGACATCCGCTAGACGAATAGCCACATGCAGACCATGTGGGTAATGGATAGTCAACTCACACGCGGCCGTTTGTATTGCGATGTTGGTTTGAGGTGCTTTGTTCTTAATTGGTTTGACGGTGACAAAGTGTGGTGTTGTTTTACTTGATACGGCTTTTTGCTCACGCCAGCGTTTTAGTTGAGAATGATTTATTCTTAATGACTTCAGTTTTGAGAATGGTATGCCGTTATTAAAGGCGCGAACAGTTGCTTGGCGTAACGCTAGTGGCACAGGCGCATTGCTAGATTTGTTAGCCCGCCATTGTTCAAACTGTTGTTGCAATTGATCGAATGATGACGAATTTGCAATCTGTTTTTTACTACGTAAAGTTGTGCTGTGCGTTTTTGATTTCCTTGTTCCCATTAAAATGTCCTCTTGATACTGTTAGCAACTTCAGGCTAAACCATCAAAAAACACTATGCACG
Organism: Gammaproteobacteria bacterium; assembly: GCA_965116795.1. Lineage (GTDB taxonomy): Bacteria > Pseudomonadota > Gammaproteobacteria > JAJFKG01 > JAJFKG01 > JAJNDI01. The sequence continues at coordinate 1,413,469 of OZ220716.1, read as the reverse complement.
CACTTTTGCGGGAAGCATACTGATGAGCGCAAACTGGTATGGCGTCGTGCTGAACGTGTCTGTTGGAAAAAAATCATGCGTGAACTGGGATACAGTAATCGCATGACTGGTTTGCGTAAGTGGCAGTGGGCGTTGCGCAAGATTGCGGCACGATTGAATATACAAGCAACATCAAAGCTGCACTAATCATTTTAAATTAGCTTAGCATTTCATCTAATTACATATTAGAGTTAAATACAAATTAACATAAACAACATCGAAGAAAATATAAATACTAATTTGTTCACATAAAGTAGACAAATTGAAAAACCTACTTCAGAAAATAACTCGTATTTTGAAGGCTTGCTATGCATAAAAATAGAGTATAAGATGATTAGCCATGTTACGGTAATTTCGAAAATACAGGAAGTATATAAAGGCAATTTATTAAAACTATTGCAATTTGTCTTCTTTATCTTCCCTTGTGCTTTAACCATGTACCAGTTTGACAGTTCTTGATTTGGCTTATTTAAGGGAGATAATATTATGTTAGGGAAACAGGAAGAAGCTAATTATTCTGAAGTAGAAATAGAGGTTGATTGCTTTGTTTGTCCGATTTCATTTGAAGTGATGGTAGATCCTGTTATCACGCCATACGGAAAAAGCTATGAAAGGAGTAGTATCGAAGTTTGGTTAGAAAACCATAATACAGATCCATATACTAATCAGCCCTTGACTAATCATCAACTTGTGCCAAATATTGGATTAAGAGAAGCGATTGCAGTATGGAAAAAATTAGATGAAAAATGGCAAGAACATGCCAAACGGTATAAGACAATAGAGCAAGAAAAGCAGACACAGCAACAAGAAATATTAAAATTGAAAGAACAACAACAGCAACAGGAAACAAAAATATCGGAAATTGAAGCAAAACAAAAATTACAAGAAGAACAATTGGAACATGAAAAAGCACATAGTTCTATTGTTACAAAGAGAATACATGCACTTAGCCGCAAGAAAACAGAATCGCATAAAGAAGAGCCCTTGCTCGTTTGTTTTAGGTTTCATTTCCCTAAAGAATCTGTTGAAGTCGATGAGTTATTAAAAAAAGGAGAACAAGACTCACTAAGACTAGCAATCTCAATTTTAGATAAGCTTATCAAACGTGGTAGTGATAATTTGCATATTCTCTTAGCCACCCACGGATTTCTAAATGAAAAATTAGGTAGATTGACAGTTGAAATGTCATATTACGAAAAAGCCTATACAGAATATAAAAAACTTGAAAGAATGGCTATTGATAATAAAAGTTTTCTCTCTACAGTTTATGCAAGGCACGGTTGGTGCTTATATAGAATACAAGGTATGACCAAGAGTATACCACTTGCCGAAAGAGTTGAATTATTAAAAGAAGCGTCAACTTTATATGACCAAGCTATTTTACATGCTGCAAATAATGTGCATGAGATTGTACATAAAGGCTCAATCCTAAAAGTCTTGTACGATCTTACCTCAAAGGAGACGGGGGAGATATATCATGATCAAGCTATTGCTCTGTTTAATTCACTGACTGATACTGATGAAGCCGATAAAGCTTATTTAGAATTAGGAAAAATATATTTTAAACGGTTAGAACATAAAAAAGGATTTGAGCTAATTGAAAAAGCTGTAAAGTTAAATCCAATAGCCTATTATTATAATGAATTAGGTGGCCACTATAAGTCCTACGCATTCAAATTTGTGAAAGACAAAAGAACAAAAAATGAGTATTTTAGAAAAGCGATAGAATGTTATAAAGAATCTTTAGCGATCTACAGTCAAGATGAAGTTACGAATTGTAATTTAGGCTATTGTTTAACACAGTTGGGCCCACAATGTTGGGAAGAAGCAAAGCAATACTACGAAAATGCACTTGCAATTGATAGCCAACATCCACAAACGTTAAAAAATATGGAATGGCTTACTGAAAAGATGAGTGGTACAAATAGAGTAAATACATTTGACAAAAAAGGTAAAAATTACCCTTCATCCCGCTCTTCTGGATATCGTCATTCTCCAAAAAGGACACCGGAACAAGGTTCATTCAAATATGAAAAAGGAGTAAGAGAAGCCGGACATTCAAAATATTATAAACCGCCTTCCTCAAGTTCAAGTGCTTCTTCGAGCTCAAGTGCCTTTTTTGCAGCTAAAAACGAAAAAGCAAGCAAACATAGCCATCATTCTTCTGATGCTAGTCAATTGCCAAATTACCAAAAGTAAAAACGCAAAGGATGTAATAAAACTTGCTCTGTGGTGCAACAAAAAATACAAGAAATGTTGCTTACCATCTGGGCAAGTTGTCTATCATTAAAAAAACCGTAATTTGCGCAAAATAAACGACCAGACGCTTTCTGTTTCTCTTACTAATTCAAACTATTAACACCTCGGTACTTCAAGGGTGCACTACTGTCTATGGGGGTCATAGCCCAGGACAACGTGTACCACGCTAAAGTGCTACAGTATCAGAATGTTATAGCGCGGTACTCCAATCGCTAAAGTACCACGCTTTTAGCGATTTTGCCTTTTTAGCGAAAAAAACCTCGAAAAATCACCTCAATTTTAAGGCTCCGTGTACCACGATTTTTGGCAAAAACCCCAGTATCTCTGGGCTTTTTCGGGATGTTGAAAATCGTAATAGCAAGTTTAGCGATAGGTGAATGGCGTGCCATAGAAAGTAGCGCACCCAATTTTTGCTAAAATGCACACCTAATATAACTCACTAATTTTCTAATTAAAATTGGGGCTTTCCTTAAACATTGCGGCAATCGGCAAGCCTAATCCGCTTAACAATATAAGTTAAGTCAACTCAGCTAGGTGTATGTGCTATTCCCTCTTCCTCACTATCACTCACTTCTTCTTTCTCCTGCTCTTTACTACCTGCCCCTACTTGCGCTGGTAAAAACTCAGCTCCTTGCTTCTGCTGACTAATCATGCTGCTAAACTGACTGACTAAAGCGGCAGAACCACTCTCTGGCGAAACGGCTTGCTGACTATCAAGGGCACCGCTATTCGAAGAAGCCGACGGGCTGTCTCTTCTTGCCGGTTTTATATTGAGCACAGGAAGCACTCCCTGCCAACACTTAATGGTTTCATCCCTACTTCCACTTAAGACAAACCCATTGGGAAGCACCGCCAAGGCATAAACAGAGCTCTTATGCCCTTCCCAGGTGGCTAAACACTTAGCCCCACCGCTCTCATCCACCTGCCAACACTTAAGGGTACTATCACTGCTTCCACTGATCACCCAGCCGTTATCCAGTACCGCCAAGGTATTAACCCAACCCGCATGCCCTTTCCATGTCCCGATACACTGTGCCTTGCCGGTTTCACCGACCCGCCAACACTTAATGGTACTATCCCTGCTTCCACTGATCACCCAGCCGTTATCCAGCACCGCTAAGGCAGTAATACCATCCGCATGCCCCCACCGCCATGTCCCGATACACTGTGCCCTGCCGGTCTCATCGACCTCCCAACACTTCACTGCTTTATCGTAACCTCCACTGACTACCCAGCCGTTATCCAGCACCGCCAATGCCCCAACATAGCCCGTATGCCCCTCCCATGTCCCGATGCACTGTGTCTTGTCAGCCTCATCAACTTGCCAACACTTAATAGACCCACCCTCGCTCCCACTGATCACCCAGCCATTCTCCAGCACTGCCAAAGCACAAATATCGCCCCCATGCCCGCCCGCCTGTCCATCCCATGTCCTGATATACTGTGCTTGACCTGTCTCATGGACTTGCCAACACTTAATGAAACTAGTCCAACCCCCACTGACCACCCAGCCATTTTCCAGCACCGCCAAGTTAGTAACAGAACACTTGTGCCCCTTCCATGTCCCGATACACTGTGCCTTGCCGGTTTCATCCACCTGCCAACAGCGAAGGGTTTTATCAGCACTGCCACTAACCACAAATCCATTGTCCAGCACCACCAAGGCATGAACAAAACTCTTATGCCCCATCCATGTCCCTAAACAAGTACCGGCTTTCTTCGCTAACCCTTTAGCCTCTTCGACAGACACCGCCGCGGCTGACGCCGCTGCCTGTTCTCCCTTCTTTCCTCTCTCTTTGTTTTCTGCTTTCCCGTCTTTCTCTTTTACATTTCCACCAAACATCTGCATCTCCTAAATAACAATTTATTTGTGTAAGAGGTTTTAGCTTGAAACCTAATTGTTTAGCACGTCGTTTTAAATCACCAACAACGCGATTACGATATTGTGTCTCGTAATAACTCTCACTCACTTCAACATATTCCTGGTAGTGACTCAAAGTAATTGTTTTGCATTATATAGCGACTCCAAATTCATGCTGGTTGATAAACCTAAATTCCGCAGTTGAACTGACGACGAGAAGGGCTAGTGCGTTGTAAGATTAGGTTTATTTTTAAGATTTTTGGCGCAATCGTACTCACCCGTACGGTGAGTACAAAAATCTTAAAAATAAAATTAAGATTCAATGCAATAGTCCTCGCAGTCCAGGTTAACTGCGGAATTTAGGATAAACAATCCAATGACAATATCGTGCATTTTTTCTAACTTTGAAAAACAAATTGTTTTCCTAGCCAATCGTTTGGTCCGTATACGCAATGTTACATGTTTTCTTTCTATTGCCTGAGTACTGCTTTTGCTAACAATATACTTATCCTTTGGTAAAGGCCTTCCTCATAGGTCCCCAATCGCCAGTAAAGTTAATCACTCCTTTGATTATTCAAGGGAGGAGTTTACACTAACAATTCTTATGAGAACTACCGGAAATCTTAACAAGTAGAATTCTCCACCAAACCTTCATTAGCTCAAATGATAAAACAAGTCTTTTCCACACCACATTAGCGGTGTATGCTAGTTGCTTTAAACTTGGCCAGTGGTGTGGGTCTGTCAGTCTTGATGCGGCAGACCATAATGGGGCTACTGTCATCGCATACTCTCCAAATTATGAAAGTAGGATTGTAACAAAATTTCCGTAGCGCCTCATGACTACAGACAAACTGCTGAACCTCACATTTTTCAGAGGAATAGCGATTTTGAACTCAATAAATCCGAGAAAATCACTGAAATTCATCAACCCCAAGTTCTGTGCTTCGCACACAACTCTTTGAAGCTGCAAAACATTATAATGATAAAAATATTTATTACAAATTCAACGATATAAGGTGGTGCGTGCCATGTCTGGATAGAAATATCGCGCGCGCTATTGTAGGCAGAGGGTTTCCAGCTTTGCCCTTTCGATTTGCAAAGTGGGTTCACAGTTCTACCCTGATACACGTTTCGATAGGCCCCCGCTTTCATCCCGTACGGTCGGATTTCCCGAATACGGTTGGCGACACCGGTTTTCCTCATGCAGCCTTCCTGACAAGGACGAAGCTTAAACACTAGCTTGTATGCACCCCTGCCTTTGTCAGTTTACTCCACGTCTCGACCATCGTTGTAATGGACTACTTTTCCAGGTTCTGCGTCCTGAGTAGCATTAGTCCAACAGCCCACCAGTTGCCGAGAGATCCTTCGCTTGCCTTCGGGGTTACCTAAACAAGGGATCGTTTGCCTATCCCTAAGATGGCATTACCCATCTCTCTTCGCTACTACGATCTCATGCGTCAAACCAAGTGCCTCTGCGCCGCTTCAGTCTCCCTATTCAGCTCAGTCTTTGCTGGTTGCTGCTAGCCCCAGCTGGCAAATGGCTCTTCCCATCGTTAATCTAACAATCTTTCAACTGGTGTCTGGCTCCATACCCCGGAAGTCACTAGAGTGCATTTACTCGTTTCTTCCTCTAGCGCATCGGTCTTCCCCTACTGTCCACAGGGTCGACTACCTTCAATGTTCCACACTGCAACTTCTGTGTGGGGTGCATTTTCGAGGCTGCAAACATTTCTTTACGTTCAAACCCCAGTCTTTGCTCGCCATCCTGGTTACACCCACCACTTATTCTCTGTGTAATAAGCAGCAGCGATGACTTTTACATCCGAGCAGAATATGAGTCGTTACCTTCCCATACATCGGATATGCTAACCGCCCGAACCGAGTAATTGGCGGTGCGGAGACTTTCACTCCGCTAGATCATTAGCCTTGATGGCCGCTCCAGACAGTAGTGCACCCAAAATCTGCTAAAAATGCTTTTTTCATAACCATATGATTTTAATAAGGTTTTTACCTACTCTCCAGCAGGTTGGTCGGAGTTACCCACAGGCAGACTGAGTATTTTTTTACACCTCGGCTGTGTTCGTGTACCGAGCGTGTACCGTGCTAACCACCTTAAACCCTCTTTTCTCTGTATTTTTGCCATTTTTTTACCAAAATCTCACTCATATACCGTTTTGGATAATGGGCACCCCACAGACAGTGGCGCACCATCTTTTTGCTAAAATGCACATGCCAGAAACCTACTGATTCTCTGAAAATTACCCCAAATTAAACGTCGCCCATGTGGACGTATTTTTACCACTTCTACAAGAGAATAGTCACTATAATTAAGCGGCTATTCCTCTATCCTAAATTATGGGCTTGAAGTAGGCGATGGAGAACGTGGTGTTGTATCTTCCTCAAACTTTGGTAGTGTTGTCGGTGATGATGGTGACAAAGTAGTTACTGAGCTTGCATGCGCAGTATCTACTTGCTCTCCTTTTGAATCGTGCAATGTAGGGCTCAAGCTCCTTCCTAATGTGCCTGCAATCCCATTGAAGCCAGGTGAATTCCGCCTTGAAACAACACTTGCGCTAGCGCTGCTAGAAGACGATGAGCATGTACTGAAACTTGGGAATGGTGATGCCTCTAGCGTAAAATGATTGTCAGAGTAATGGTGGCTACTGCTGGAGCTACTAGAACTACTGGAGCTAGAAGAAGTTGATTTGTCATCCTGACCATATACTCTGTTTATCCTGTCTATTTCTTGATTAACGCCATCTAATATCCCCGGGTTTGCAGCTATTTTTTCATCTGATGTTTTAAAGTCACCCTCTACTTCACCATCCACCAAATACCAATTCATCAATCTATCCTTTGATGGCACGTTATGAGTTTCATACATGTCCTGAACAATATGCAGTGCTGCTACTTCCTGTTTCTGGTGTTGGTTAGTAGTACTAGCACTACTGGTATCAGTATCGCTGAAGGATAAAGGAAATGATTGCGGACTCAATCTAGGTGGACTTTGTTCTAAAACACGATTTGAACTAACACTGCTGGAAAACGATGATGTATAAGAGGTTTTTTGACTTTTCGCACTAAACGCTAGCTCAGCATTTCGTCTAGAAGGTTGTCCTTTAGGTAACGATAACGTTGAGGAGAATGCTTGTTTTTGTAACGTAGGTTTTTGTTCATTTTCTAATACTAATTCTCCCACGATAGGAGCTGGCTGTAATTGCTCATAACGCAAATGTAAGGCATCGCCTAAAAGCGTCTGTAACGCATTGGCATGATTGGGTAATGTACATCTTAGTATCAGACTGTGCGTATCACTGTCGATAGTTATCTCGCCTTGAATGTGCCAATATTCTCTCAACCCATGGCAACAACCCAGCGCTTCCTTTATTTCGACCAACGCCCTTGCCAGAGTATTTGGCTGATATATGTTTTCAATAGCCTCTTGCTGTTTATCAAGCACCATCCGCACTTGTGTCAGCACATCATCTTGCTCAGATGGCTCACGTCGTACTGTGGCCACTTGCATCCCCCGTAATCCCCACGCCAAACGTGTCGCTATCTCTTCACGCATCTTCATCCACAGTACCGGTTGCTTCTGTGGTGTTGCCGCCTCAGTGCGACCACTCATCGTTGGCGAATCGAGCAAAGCCTCACCCAAGTTGGCACCTCCTGTATGTTCTTTGGCAATCGCCCGTACCATCCAATACGTTTCTTGACTTAATGGCAAGTTAATTTCGGTTTTCTGCCAACGACTGTAATAGCGTTGCGTTGACTTGCTTTGATGTTGCCTGATATCATCTGCTATCTGTTGTTCATGTTCCAATCGGCCACTGTCACTTAACCACATCCCGTGATAGCGCAATACATGCTTAGCCTTATTGCCTGTTAATGTTGATATCACACGTTCTTTTAGCGTGTCATTTACCTTATCATCGATACGATACCATAACCACACACTCGGTTTTGTCTCACCTGGCTTTATCTCACAATGCAACCGTGCCCAACGCCCACGAAAGATGGAATCAGCCGTGCGAGCCTGACAAGCTTCACTCATCACTTCATGTACCTTCTCATCATCAGTAAAGTAGGTTTTTTTCGTCTCATGTTCTCCTTTGATAGCTTGTAAGTCCCCAGGGAAAGGTGTTTTTTTAGCTTTTATTACCTCTTTCCACGGTAAGGGGGCTTTCCCTATCTTCATATTTAAGTTACAAGTCTTAATCGGAAACCGTGCCACAGTCGTCACAAAGAACCATGTCAACGAACGTAATGCATTCACGTCAATTTGTTGTGTCTCTGGCATCGCATCGGGTTTCACCGCTTGTACTAACGTACCGGCCATAATCGAATTTAATGTCAACTTCGCTAACTGTTTGGCACCTTCCGCACTTAAACTTTGCACATACTTCCCATCGCCTTCAATCTCACGTCGATAACGAAATGCCAAAATCAATGTCGTTTCATCGGCAATTTGCTCTAACGTGCGTTCAGTTGTACCTTGCGTCTGTACAAATAAGTGTTGTCCATGTTTAACGGTGCTTTGGTAATACTTGTTAAGACATAATGTAACAAAACTGAGTAACGCCCTGACGGCACCGCCAACTATGGGCGCACCGTCAGCCATACTCTCGGCCAACCAACCGATTTTTACCGCAGACTTGACGGCAACCGTTGCCAAACTTCCACCCACCGGCAATAAATCGGCTATCGTCTTCGTCTCTAATTTCACTAATGGGGAACAACCTGCTCCAATGCCAAGGAGAAACCCGCGTAAATAGGTACGCAAGTACAAATAATACTGCGCAACAGCTTCATCGCCATCCAAGATTTCTTGCTGACACATCAACAAACGCCGTTGACCTTCACGTTCACGTTGTTGCAATACCCGCTCGTTGACCTGTTTAGCATCTAAATAATCGGCTTTGTGTGATAAAGATTCTAAATCCGATTGCAGTGAGCCGACCACTTCTTCTAAGGTCGCAACTCGCTGCGTTAATCTAGAGAGTACCGTTTGAACACTGTCACGAAAACGACTATCTTCTAAAGCTTCTGCTTCTGTTGTGGCTTCCCCCTTTAAACGCGCTTGTGCATCGGCTTCTTCTACTTCTAATACTTGCACTGCTATATCTAACTCAACCCGTACTTGCGTTAAGCGCGCCTCAATGTCTTGTTGCTGCTCAATCTCAAACGTCACTAAGAGCTCACAAATGCCTTCTGCTTGACGTTGCTGACGCCTGACTTGTATGCGTTGTTCACGTGGCACCTCATTGGCTAATTGGGCATTAAAAACATCTTTTAGACTAAAGCCACCCGTTTCGTGGTAAGATGATGTTTCACCTTCATCTTGGGTAATGTGGACTTTTAAATCTTGAATCACGGCTTGCTTGAGTTTCTTTATGCCCACCGTATCTTCTGGCTCTGGTATTGCCTCATGATGCGCTGCTAAATAGTTTGGGCAATCGCTAAATGTCACTGACAACCCAGCACTGGATTCAGCTTGCCTCTCTTTTGATACATCACGCTCAGAAACAGCCAGTTGTGCGACAATCTGAATAACCGTTTCTTCACTCTTAGTCACTTCAGCTGGGGTTAACTGGGATGTGACTTGTTGCTTGACTATAGCCTCAAAAGTCTGTGCGGCTTCTGGCTTATCTTCTGACAGCTCTTCTTCTTTTTTATCCAATTTGGTGCTTTGTGCAGCACCTATTATCTGCACATGATTGTATGGCACATAGCCTTTCTCTCCAACTTCATTTTGACAATACCACCATTCTGATGTTGTTTTGCAGCGCAGCCCTAATATCTCACCTTGAGAGCAACTGAGCTTCGTGTCTTCATCCTCTGCAATAAAATCATGCATCACACGCACGTTTGCTTCACACCCAGGTATAAGAGGGATAACCGCGTCAACTCTGTCATCAATAACACCCTCTTCTGCTGACATCATCTCTGTTAATAGCCCATTATCCGTGTTGGGGTTTTCTACTGCACTGTCATCACCACAAGGGAGTGATATGTTCTCATTATCTTCATTCTCGCCATGAGATACATCTACTTCAGCTGTCTGTAATGTGACATTATCTTCCCCTATCAGGGTATTCTTATCGTCTACAGCACCACTCTTATCATCAAGTGAGTCTGCTTGCGATTTATCCTCTGACAACGCTTCCTCTTTTTCATCCATTTTACGGCTCTGGACGCGCCTAGGACTATCATCCTCTATGGCGTGCAGCGTCTGACGACTACTCGATGAGGAACTACCGTTAGAAGACAACGTTAATCGTTTTGCTTCTTTAGCGGTTCTTTTTTTCTTTTGCACTTCCCTAGGCACTGACACTCCTTGCCAACACCTAAATGTGTTATCTTCACTCCCACTGACCACAAATCCATTCGGCAGCACCGCCAAGGCTGAAACAGGCTCCGAGTGCCCCTTCCAGGTCGCTAAGCATGTTGCCTTCCCATTATCGTTTACCTGCCAACACTTAATCCTTTTATCTCGACTCCCACTGACCACAAACCCATTCGGAAGCACCGCCAAGGCTGAAACAGGCTCCGAGTGCCCCTTCCAGGTCGCTAAGCATGTTGCCTTCCCATTATCGTTTACCTGCCAACACTTAATTGTGTTATCTCGACTCCCACTGACCACAAACCCATTCGGAAGCACTGCCAAAGCATCAACAGACTCCGAATGCCCCTTCCAGGTCGCTAAGCATGTTGCCTTCCCATTATCATTTACCTGCCAACACTTAATCCTTTTACCTTGACTCCCACTGACCACAAACCCATTCGGCAGCACCGCCAAGGCTGAAACAGGCTCCGAGTGCCCCTTCCAGGTCGCTAAGCATGTTGCCTTCCCATTATCTTCCACCTTCCAAAACATAAGCTCTTCTTTATAAGACTCTTTTTCGTTGTATAAAATCCGCGATCCTGTAGAGCTCCCACTGACCACAAACCCATTCGGCAGCACCGCCAAAGCATTAATAGACCATGAATGCCCCTCCCAAGTGGCTAAACATGTCGCCTTACCATCACCCCTCACCTGCCAACACTGAATCTCTTTCCAGCCCCCACTGACCACAAACCTATTCGGCAGCACCGCCAAGGCCCAAATACCTTTCGAATTCTTATCCCACCTCGCTAAGCATGTTGCCTTTCCATCCTCTCCTACCTGCCAACACATAATGCCATAAAAACTCCCACTGACCACAAACCCATTCGGCAGCACCGCTAAGGCATAAACAGTACTCGGATACCCCCAGGTACTTAAGCACTTACCTGCCCTGGATGCTAACTCGCTCCCTTCTTCAGATTTAAACTGTTTCTCAGTGCGCACTGCTCTAGCATTAAAGCTAGAGGAAGAGGATGAAAATGAAGACCTCGCAGACGAGCTGACGACTTCAACAAAGTTACTTGGCACTAACCCCTCTTCACCCGATTGATTGCGACATCGCCACCAATCCCCGTCATCACTCAACAAAGTGAGTTGCTCACCGGGCTGTAATGTTAACTGGCCAGAATCAGTTGGAGCCAAACACCCATGCAACGCTTTTACTTCCTCTTTTGGCAAAGCCGGTAACATTGATTCTACACGACGACGACTAGGTTTTTTCTTGACGACATCTTCAACGCCCTCTTTCTTCTTCTTGCGCTTTCTTTTTTCTTCTTTACTTCGCCTTCCTTTGCCCTCTTTCTTTCGCTTTTCTTTTTTCGATTTCTCTCTTTTCTTCTCCTGCACCGCCTGTGGCACCGGCACTCCTCGCCAACACTTAACCGTTTTATCCTTACCCCCACTGACCACAAATCCATTCGGCAGCACCGCCAAAGCATCAACAGACTCCGAATGCCCCTTCCAGGTCGCTAAGCATGTTGCCTTTCCATCATCTCTTACCTGCCAACACTTAATTGTGTTATCTCGACTCCCACTGACCACAAACCCATTCGGAAGCACCGCCAAGGCATTAACAGAATACGAATGTCCCTCCCAGGATTCTAAGTATGCAGCAAAGCCATTCTCCTCTACCTGCCAACACTTAATTGTGTTATCTCGACTCCCACTGACCACAAACCCATTCGGAAGCACCGCCAAGGCTGAAACAGGCTCCGAGTGCCCCTTCCAGGTCGCTAAGCATGTTGCCTTCCCATTATCGTTTACCTGCCAACACCTAAATGTGTTATCTTCACTCCCACTGACCACAAATCCATTCGGCAGCACTGCCAAGGCTGAAACAGACCCCGAATGCCCCTTCCAGGTCGCTAAGCATGTTGCCTTCCCATTATCATTTACCTGCCAACACTTAATTGTGTTATCTCGACTCCCACTGACCACAAACCCATTCGGCAGCACCGCCAAAACAGCAACATGGTTCGAATGCTCTTTCCAGATCGCTAAGTATCTCGCCTTACCATCCTCTCCTACTTGCCAACATTTAATCTCTTTCCAGCCCCCACTCAACACAAACCCATTCGGAAGCACCGCCAAGGCATTAACAGAATACGAATGTCCCTCCCAGGATTCTAAGCATCTCGCCTTACCATCCTCTCCTACTTTCCAACATTTAATCTCTTTCCAGCCCCCACTCAACACAAACCCATTCGGCAGCACCGCCAAAGCATTAACAGACTTCGAATGCCCCCCCAGGTCGCTAAGCACTCACCTACGTTTTCCGCTAACTCTTTCTCTTTACTCTTACTTCCCTTAAACATTATTTTCTCCCTTACTAAACCAAAACGCTAAACTCAAACAAAAAACCATCTTAACCAGCCTTCTCCAATACAAATTGAGCCTGAAATAGAATGTCGATTTGCCATCAACTACAAATGTGGTAACGCTCATCTATTGAACGTCAACTATGATTTCCGGTTGACGACAAATAACATTGCCGATTTTATGATGTATCAAACTGCATGAGCTCATCTCCAATTTTTATCTAATTGATTACTTTTGTTTGTTTGTTTGCTTTGGCGTTTTTCTTGCGGTAGCTCTGCTCTTCAATATTAATGATAGTAGCATGGTGAACTAAGCGATCAATAGCCGCGACGGCCATGACATTATCAGGGAATATTTGATCCCACTCACTAAAAGGTTGGTTTGACGTAATGATCAAGCTTTTGGTTTCGTATCGGTCAGCTATCAACTCAAACAGCACACGAGTTTCGGCATCATCTTTTTTAACATAGCCAATGTCATCGAGAATAAGCAGCGGTATGCGCGCAAGTCTAGTAAGCGCATCAGGCAAGCGATACTCTGCTCTGGCCTGTTGTAATTTTTGCACCAGAGCCGTTGTTTGGGTAAACAAACATCGTACTCCTTGTTCAATCTGTCGATAAGCAATAGCAGCTGCCAGATGGGTTTTGCCAACCCCACTGGGGCCAAAGATAACAATGTTATTGGCATTATTAACCCAGCTACTATTATCAGCCAATGCACTTATCTGCGGTGCATTAACAGACTTAATCAATTTAAAGTCAAATGCATCTAAGGTTTTTCCTGGTGGCAGCTTTGCTTCTTTTATATGTCTAGCAATCCGTTTTTGTTGTCGAGTGGACGCTTCCATATTGCTTAATGACAACAAATACTCTGGGTAACTCCACTGTTTTTTCTCGGCAACATCTGACTGTGTTTCATAGTGCGCTAACATGCTGGGTAGTCCGAGTTGTCTTAATAACAGTGGTAGTGTCGCTAGATTAGACATGAGCCACCTCCTGTTGTGGTATCAATTGGTTATATTGAGCTAGGGCATGTTGTTGAATAGATATGTCGGGTAGTAATTGTGATGCCGGTTTAAACTGTGTTTGTAGCTGAGATAAAGACAATGTTTTGTTTTTGTTGATTTTGGTCAATACTGTCTGTGCCAATGCTTGTTCACAATCAACGGTTGCAGCTAGGTGCAGTAACCCAACAATAAATTGACAAGCCGCTTTGGGCTCCATCGTCTCATTCACATGTTGCCAAATGGTCTTGTAATTGGCTGTCGGTAATATGTCATCACGCAATTGTGAATAACGAAACGCTTGTGGCTTTTTTACCAGACTGTGGATGATATGTTTATAATCAACGACTCTAACACGTAGCGTCCTATGAATAGGATAAATACGGTTAAGTGTTACCACATGCACTGCGCCTAAGTAGCAAGCCAGTCTGTTATCATAAAGCCGTATTTGTAATGTTTGTCCTTGTAGTTGCGATGGTACAGCATAAGTGACCCTACAGACATCAATGGTACTACTGCTGGTAACAACGGCTTGAACTAGCCTGTAGTCCATCGTTTTTACTGCTGGCAATGACTGAAGTAACTGCCGCTCAATCGTCACCGCTTTGGCATTGCGACAATTATGTTGCTGAACAACTCCTTGTATAAAGTGCTGATAAGCCTCTACTGAAACAAAATCATTGCTACCACGCAATAACAATGCTTGTTCAATCCGACGTTTTATATGGCCGTGAGGGGATTCAACACCGCCATTTTCATGTCCACAACCTGGATTATTGCGACTGGCTTTCATCTGATAATGGATACATAACGCATTGTAGGATTGGGTCATGTCCTGGTGTGCATCTTTGCTTAGGTTTTTAAATGCCGCTGATAAACTGTCAGCACGATGCTCTAAAGGACAACCTCCCAAACAATATAACGCTTCTTGCAAACCTTCGGCTAGGGCCGAGTAGGATTCTCCTCCAATAATGACTTTCATGTAACTCCATTTGCTGTAAATCAAGCGAAAATGATAGAGCAAATGGGTAAACGTACGACCGGCAATCGTAATTGTCGTTTGCTTTAATTGGGTAAAGTCTGATAAGCCCAGCCGACCAGGCTCATGCTGTTGACGGAACATCACTTCTTGAGCTGGCCCATGTAATAGCCGCCATTGGTGTACGCGTCGCTGCAATGTGCGTAATACATTATCGTCATACTTACCAGGATAGGTGCTCTGTAAATACTCCAGCAATGTGATCGCTTGTAGTTCTGGGGTTACTTTGAGCATTGGTTCGATGACTGACTCCCAAACTGCAGATAATGGGTCTGTGCGAGTGCGCCAATTACGCTCCTTAGTCTCAGGCGCTACCCGTTGACCTTTCTCAATTGTGCGACCTGTTCTCTCGCCCATACCTGATTTGGCTGCCGATACTGCCTGCGTGTAACCTGCTTCCCTTGTTTTCATATATAGCTTTACCTGTGCTTGTGTTATCCATTTTCCCGACATCGCTTTACTCCTAATTATTCTGGTGTAAAGCCCCAAACCTATTCGGTTTTAACCGGAAATCCTAATTGGCGCTCGCCGGTAAAGTTAATTGTCGCTCAATACTCATCACAAGAATGTATCACCGTACAACATCATCTCACACCGCCTGCGCTTCACCAAGCCTGGCAATTTTCGCCCACCTGCATAAACCCACTTCACAAATTCTGCTGGCACATCATCGTGCGCTTGCCGATTCACTTTGCGTCGTAGCGTTGAGCGTTGCAACGCACCACTGCCAAGGTTATAGGTAAATGATGTCAGCGCACTAAATTGTCCATCGGTTAGTGGCGCTGTGATTAAACGCAGCACAGCACGCTCTGCAATTTGTACGTCATCACGTAATAATAATTCGGCTTGCTGTTTATCAATGCCATTATCAAAATGTTCGTTAGCTTTTATCACATGGCCATACCCAATCGTTGGATAACCCGCTGGACAGCGATATACTGTTGGTGCAAAACTTTCAAACTGTTTTATCAATGACAATCCGTTTTTACTAATGTGTCGTATCATATTAAAATTCCCATAACCTGCAATTGCTTCAAACCACTACAATGTTTAAACGTGCCATGCCATTGCCATCTGCTTTCAATGTGATGTCGTTTCATTGTTAAATTGAATGAGTGCAACAAACTATGTGATGGCATTGAATTTTTGAAGTTAAACCTGAATATCGTGTTTTTAAAATTAGCCACATATTGCAGTGTCATTTCAAAGTTCGTTAGCAAGATGCGCAACTCGTCATCATTGCAACGGATGTTATGTATGTAGAAAATAATTGGCGTACGATTTTCAATGTCAGCTGACATGACAGTATTCCTTCTTTATTTTTCAGGGTGTAGTGATTAAGGCTAAAGTGTGGTGACATAGCCAGTAAAAAAACACTGTAAATTTCAGCAGTCTTAACTGATACCGTGGTTATTCAACACAGCCAACACAGCGGCGTTTGCGGGGAATAAAAATAGGCAGGGGATTAGCGTGATGCACAAACAAAAAAGGCAACAAACGCCAACATTGGACGCCTGCTGCCAAACTCAAGGAGAGACTTTTATAACGAAGTATTCGTGCAGTTATAAGTGATGCAATTGACGGGATTTTGTGACGCTCCTACTACCGAACCAGAAAGCCATTACAGCTGCAAATAAGGCTTGCGTTTCTTCATCCCAAATCGTTAACACACTGTCTGTTATGGTGAACCCTTGTTGCAGTAATGCAATTAATGTCATCACCTTAACAAAGACAAACAAGGCAAAGAATGCATACGTTATTATTGGCCTAACCGATGCACGCAGAGCTTCGACCCATTTTACATGACTTGGAAGACTGGCATGTTGATACAACGCTTTGCTCTCAGTCATGTCTGCCTGTATCTGAATTTCCTCCAGTCTCTGAGCATGACCTTCACGTTGAGCTTCAAGCTGCCTGTCAAGAATCGCAAGTTCGTGTTTTCTATCGGCTCTGTCTCTCACCAGTTTTAAAACATCCGGGAAAGCTGAAGAAATAAAACCCGCTAACGTAGCCAGTAAGGTTATCATCATTTTCTTCCTTATTTATTTACCGTTATTTAAATGGAACAATGAATCCAACTTTCCTGAAATTCCCGCGAAAAACAGCACCAACATACCAATGGTTAACCAACGTACCATCGTTTGCACAAACGTGTGCTGCATCGTCTTGAGGGTTTTCGCTAATCCTCTTAACGTGCGCAAGTCATTCACCGTATCATCCATCAAACCCATTTCAATGAGTGCTTTGCGTGCGCCACGGGTAGACGCTTGTTCAATCAACTCATCTAATTCAGCTTGTGATAACGTGATACCATTATCAGATGATTTAATATTATCGGTTGCCATAGTAGTTTTCTCTCTGTTGCAAAGTTAAATAAAATTGGATTGAAAAAAATAAATGAATTGAATGTTATGCGTCAGCCGTATGCACGGCTGAATGCTCAGTGACGGCACTGATTTCAATGACATCGCCTCTGGGACGCACAGCGGTAACGCGAGCCAATGTGCCCCACTCATTACCGACACCAAAAGCGACATGCGTGCGCTCTTGTGACTCACCGGTATAGGGTTGAAAATTAAAGTCACCTTGAATCACCACTTGATTAGCGTTATTGCCTGGCAGCACTTGATACGTGCCACTAACGCTGCCATCTTGGTTACGCAGACCGATGACGTGTTCATCTATTTTATTTTCATCCCACGTTAATGGCTCCGATAAGATTAACGTGTTACCTTCAACGCTAACGACTTCAGCGCCTTGCCCCCAAGATGGCATATCATGTGTAATCGCAATTAAATCGCCATACGTGGGTATTAACCCTTCTAATTCTGTTTGGAAAGTGACTAATCTTCTGCGATAGTGATTGGTAGCCGCCATATACTTGCCTTCGCGTATGGCTTGATTCTTATCAGTGCAGCCTAATAATCTCACTCTTGCCGGTTGTTCACTGGTACTGTTAGGTAAACTGACTTCCACTTCATCGGGTCGCCAAGTTTGGTTACAGAAATATTCGACAATCACACTATCAGCGGTATCATCACTTGCAAGTAAGTAGTGGATTTTTAAACTGTGCTTAACAATATTACGTGGTGAGAACAGCGCTACTGGAATTTCCCTTGGCTCGTCTCTGACAAACCTGACAATCCCCGTTTGCATAAAACACACGGCGCGCCCACAACGGGCAACCCGTTTCATGGCCTCCCATACTGTAATCGGTTGGTCAAATACCACATCCACACAATCATGACGCTGTTGCCATATCGCATCTAAGTTGGCTAACGCTTGTAAATCAATACGACTATCAGGCAAGTTACCGCCGTATTCATTTTTTGCAATATCTGCTAAGCTCCAAGCAATTGAGCGTGTGGCTTTCGGTGCACTCCAACCACTTTGATTGCTCCACGTTGGTAACTTGCGCGTAACAATGCAATTAACTAACCGCGAGGCACGTTGTGATAAGTTGTCGGTGGCACGCATTTTAATGGCCAGCAAAGTGACGTTACCCATATCAGCACGTTGATTGAGCGTAGCTTTCAATCCTGCCCACCGTAATTCATTGCCTGCGCGGGCTGATGTATCTTTATTATTTGTTCTGAGTGCTCTTACTTCATAACGTCCAGGTGCCACATTGTAGTGATACGTTAATCGTTGTGGCGTATTCGTCGCTGCTGTAATTGTTTCACTGCCTAGGCGCTGCCAATCATGTAATGGGTTACCTTCATCATTAATTTGTCTTGCCTCAACTATCCAGGTTATAGTGCGTGCATCTAAGCCACCGCTATCATTGGCATAGTAGAGTCCACGTGGCATGATGACATCAACACTTAATTGCGTTGCAACCGTATCCGCTGGATTCACCACAAAGCCACCAACGTAACCGCCACCATCATTTGTGGATAACAACTCTTGCCCCGCGATTTCGGGTGCGGTGATGACATTGGCTGAAAACAACGTCACATTGCTATCAGGTGGCACTACTTCATAGGTGATTCCCTGAAAGGAGCTAATGGGCGTATCCTCAATACGAATGGATTCAATCTCAAATTCCCCTTGGCCAATGCAATGTAACTGATAGAGGTATTGTTCATTATTGGCATAATGGGAATACGGTGTACTAGCCAAATCAGGATAGACAATGTGCCTGCCGTAAATGGCAGGTATGGGTTGACTAAGCCTCGCTTGATTGCCCCTGGCTTGTAGTGAATACGTGGGGCTCGGTGCAGGGGTATTATCAAAACCATGAATGGAAGCCATCGGCGGTGGCACTAACACATTCACTAACGCGGTACCGGCTAACGCAACTCCAGCCGTGACTAACCCAACACCAATGCTACTGGTAATGCCAAGCCCTGCGGCAACGGCGCCCCCAATGGCAGGAGCCGCTACCATCACCGCAATCATTAGCACCGAACGTAAAATTTTACTACCACCGCCGCCCCCTTGTGGTAACGTGATGAAAGTGATGACATCGTTGATATTTATAATTGTCGTCTGCCAATCCTGACGTAACAATGGATTGCCATTGACTAAACAAATTGTCGGCAATTCAAATGTAATCACATTAGTCTGCGTTAACCACGTTGCAATGGTAGTAGTACGACCAACCGTAATCAGCTCTCGCCCACGCTCATACAAAAAGGGATTATGTAGAACGATAATTTGTGCCATTACAGTAAATCACCTTGGAATTTGTAAACACCTTCTATTTGCCAACCTGATACGTGCAAACTGGTAATGGTTTGAAAGACGACGCCACTATTTTGTACGCAATGCAGCACACCTTGTTCGGTTGCGTTTATTGCAATCCATATCCCAACGTGAATCGGATAACGTGATTGACGTAATAACACGGCATCACCTTCAACTGGATTGTCAGTTAATTGCCAGCGTTGCTTCTCAGGGTGTTGTTTAAAGGCTTTGGCAACGTGTGTTAAGTTAACCGCATCGACTGGAATATCAGGTAACGTAAGATTGAAATGTTTTTGCTGTACGTGCTTTACCAAACCCCAACAATCGAAGCCTGATAGATTGCTGCCGCCAGCTTGCCAAGGTAAACCAATATACTGACAGGCCCAATGTGTCATAATATAATCCCTATTTAAAGCTGAAATAGCTATACATAAAATCGATAAGTGTGATTGGATGATTGTGAAAAATGAATATATTTTATTTGGATGATGATTTAACAATGTGCGCACAATACCACTGCGATAGTCATGTTATAAAAATGACACTAGAGTCCACACAGATACTTTGCACAGTCCTACATGAAAATGGAGGAGACGCACCATATAAACCTACTCACAAAAAGCATCCTTGCGTTACTTGGGTAAGCAAGTCATTAGAAAACTGGATATGGTTGAGAGAATTAACTTCTGAGCTAAATAAAGAATATCGTCATCGATTTGATAAAGACAAATCACATCAATCTTTTCTTGTGTCACAATCTCTCGCACTACCAGACATTCCATCTATTGGGATTACTGAACGCCCATTGGTAATGCCAGAGCAATATAGGCTTCTCGGAAGTCCTATTATTAGTTATCGACAATTTTATGCTAATGATAAAAAACACTTGCTTAAATATACCAAGAGAAAATTACCTTTTTGGGTAAGTGACGTTGCATCTTTGCGCAATTTAACAAGCTAGTTTCTCACCAAATTGATGCGCGATACGGATTTTTTTATTTAAAAGCAAACTGACTATCGAGCGAGCCCCGGAAAACGTTTAATAGTATAGCACTCAGCTGGAAACCGTTTATTACCAATATCCAGCATTCTGGCACGGCCTACGATACGCATAACATCGGCTTCAACATCACATAACGCTAATGTAATCGGTGGCACCATATGTGGGGTCGATGTATCGTTGCTTAAATACGGCCGGTACGTCACCTCAATTTTATCGCCACTATCAACGGCCGCATCTAAATGCCTCATCAATTCCCCACTAACGTTGTCAATCGTTACGGTAATTTCCGGTACGGGCGCGGCATCCACCGTCGGCAAGCTCAAATCAAAGCTCATCGCAATGAATGTGACAGTTTCATTTGCATTCAGTGGTGCACCATCTTCAAGCGTCGCAGCTAAGTTTTGATAATCTCTTACCAACCTCACCGCCATGACGTTACCTTCATCATCGACAAATTTGGGATGGCGTAGCTCTAATGTATGGAGTATCACTACATCACTAGGTGATGACGCATACGCCTCTTGAATAGCTTGGCTGAGCGTTGGGTCTGGCATTGGATTAGGTCGTCACTTGTGTTTGTTGTTCTTGTTTTTTTGCTTGTTCTTGTACTTCATCCCACGCTGTATCATGCATATAATCAACAGCGTCTCCTTGTAATAAGGCTGCCTCAATGTCATCAGAGCGTTTACGTAAATACTGAATCGTTGCCCACAATTGTTTAGCGTTATCGAAACGTAATGTCTCTTCATCGGTTAAATCAGTTTTGTTATTCAATACACATAAATCCGCTAACGCATTATTTTGTTTCCAATACGGTGCCACGCTTAAGATGCGCCGCATGGCTTCGGCTTTGACTTGTTTGATAAGCATGCTATTTTCTTGCAGAGCGTGATGCTCATTCTTTGTTACGGTTTTGCCACCTGATGGTATTTTTGTTCCATGAGAAAACGCATAATATACTCGCCCGTTGATATTGCCTAAACAAATAGGTGGCACCGTGCTTTCTGTAAACTGCGGTTGCCGATTGTGTAAGTACGATTTAATCCTACCTATCATGGTTTCATTCATCCTTGTTAAAAAATCACATTCTTGAGGACAATAACATTGTGCAAGTTGCCACTCTGAGTGCCGGTTGCACCGTAACTCGTATTGTGCCCGCATGCATCCACACGCCCATCGGTGTAGGCACCCCCAACCCCCAATCTGCCTGACCTTGTCCGAAGCACCCCCAGTCTTCAATCTCACCAGATAACCCCAACACTCGGGCAAATCGATTGTTGACATTAGATACGGAGCTAATCCCTAAGTTGCCACGGTTACTGTACCCAGCTGCCCATAACACATTGCCTGCTTGAACAATGCAGCCTTCATAACTCGTGCCACCACCAAAACACACTTTATCGACGTTGCCTTGGAAATCCGTGCTCGGTTTAGTCGGTGCATGTTGATGCGACGTATTGCCTGTGCCTAATTGTCCGTAACCGTTATATCCCCACAGATACAACTCACGTTTATCGGTGATAGCCGCTGAGCTGGGATATCGCCCATCGCCGGCAGCTATATCCACAAACGTGGCTGTATGTTGGATTTGCGAGAAACTGTTGCGGGTTGTCGTATCGCCATGCCCTAACTGGCCATAACCGTTGTAACCCGTTGACCACAGGGTGCCATCGTCTAATAACACTAACCCATTACCCACAGCAATTTTGCCATCTGTCTGATAACCGCAGGTAATCACCGCTTTGGTGACGTTATGCAAGCTGGGATGCAAGATAGGGCTGCGACGCTCAGTGATATCACCTAATCCTAACTGACCCGTGCCATTCCACCCCCACACCCACAATTGTTTTTCTTCATCGATGGCATAGACACTGTACGCTTGACCCGATACCGCTAAACTCACAATGTTAGTCAATGCCCCGCAACGTACTGGCGTGTATTGATGTGCATTGGTACCATTACCCAAACTACCATTACTGTTATACCCGCATGCATAAACTTCGCCTTGCGTTGTTAAGAAAAATGCACACCCGTAGTCATAGTAGTTAGGCCGACCGGTGACAATGTGTTTAATCTGGATGTCATTGTCGAAGAAAAAGTCAATGCGCTGCGCAACCGCCCGACTGGCGGTATCGCCGTGGCCTAACTGACCATAGTTATTAAACCCCCATGACCACACATCGCCCTCTTGGGTTAGCGCATAGTGTTGCTGACCCCCTGAATACCCCGCGACAAAGCGAACCTCATTATTTAAGGTGGTGATTCGACTGGGTAAGTAGGTGTGTTTCGCAACAGGGTCACCATTTGCATGATTACTCCCCAAACCACACGCTTTAATCGTGCCATCACGCATGAGATAGACACGCGTATACCAGCCGCCTAAGCCATTAATCTCGGATAATTTCCACACCGCTTGTGAAGGAGGCAATCCCACATCACGCCATTGCGGTTGTTGGTTATCAGCGGCTTGTAGCACTTGGCCTGGGTTGCCACAGGGTAGCCGTATTGTTGAACTGCCATCGTGCGTTAACAAATCCCCTTGCTCAATCAATTGATGCGTGCCTGCGGCTAACATATCCCAGTCATCGCCTACAGCAGGAGCAATTCCAGTAACATCGCGTTTGGCAATAAAGCTGGAACCGTGGTAAGATACCACATCATCACGCACGTAAGTAACGTCACTGTCATACGCGCCGCACCAATTCATGCGGATATTCCCTAAATCTAAAATTGTCATACTGATTCCTATGTCATTAGACAGTTACTAATAAGTGTCCACGAGTATCGATTTCAATGGCAATACCGACCGGCGCAATGAAGTAAGACAAAAATGTATTGGCATTACAGCGGTCTTCATTAATATGTAGTTTGAGTTTGGCACCGGCTTTAGATAAACCATATACCGTGCTACTGGTTTGCGTTAGGGTATAGCCGCTCTCTTCATCATTGACCGCCAACAACTTACCCGCACCCTCAGTTAAATCAGCAGGAAAGTTCGTGCTGTTTGCAGCAGTCGTTGCTGTTTGTGCTTGATGCTCAGCATTATCAGCGTAACCTTGTGCTTCGGCTACCGCATCCTGCAGTGCATTGAGGGTAATATTTAAATCGGTTAGTTGGTGTTGAATCTGTTGTTCAATATCGAAGATAACTTTAGCTGGGGAGCTAACATCGCCCCCTTCGGTGAGAACCACCGTTTGTTCATCACCGTGCACAATCTCATGCAAGGTTTGACTGTCTTGAGTCACTCGTGCAACGGCTTGTTCTAAGTCTTGCTGTAATGTCATGGCCTTATTCTCTTAAATATGTGTGTTAGTTTAAATAAACCGGTAACATTTGATGCACTAATCGATGTAAGCTATCGGTAGCAACTATCAATCCTTGCACATCTTCTACTAACAACAGATGTAATACATCGGGATTAAGAACAGGGCGTTCGCGCACTTCTAGCTCGGTGCAAATTTCCCACAACGTGCCCGTGACCAGTTGGGTTTGAAACGGTTGGGTAAAACGCGCCTGTTGGGATAGCAGCCCCAAACCACCTAACAAAGTGATATCAAACCAAGCGCCCCCTTCCTTGGCCGACCACCGATACCACGCTTCAAATATCGCAAACTGGGTTTGCGTCATCAGCCAGCGTACCTGAATACGGCTAGGGACTTGAGTAAAGCGGCGGCGCTGACGCGCAGAGCCAGCCTCCATATCCGTGCGCACAATGGCGTCCCCTGGTTGAATGCTATATCCCTCAACCGTGGGGAAAGGGAGTTTATCTGGCCAAGCTATCATAATACTAAATGACCCTGTGATATTTTTGTGCGGTATCGCGTTATTGCTGTTGTTACACTTGTATCGTCATCACTAACACGATACGGTACTTCGCATCCGTATCGGTTTTGTTAACAACTCAAGTTCCGATAACAAAAAGAAGGCGTCAATACAAGCGGATGTTATGTAATTAAAAACTCAAATAATTAGTTGACAACTTTTCTTAAAGCACCGAGTAGGTCAAGGAGTAGCAAGTAATTTGGTTTGCTCGGTTTTGTTTTGTTAGCGGTAACTGCCATTGGCAGGATTCAAACCGTAACGTCGTTCCATCACCGGTGCTAAACCATCACCACGCGTGATATTGCGCGCAAGCTTTTGTTCAACATGTTCAACAATAATATCCAGCTGCACATTGCCATCAGGTGTTTTGGTTGTATGCGTTTTAGCTTGCACACCAGAAACATTGTTATGCACAGTTACGTTGACGCTAACCGGTGCATTACGTGAAGCTAAGCCTGCACCTAACAATTGCATTTGCCCAGGAGTAAATACGGTTTCACCTTTTTTAGCAATAATCGGCACTTCATTGCCAACGACACCGCCCCCATGAAATTTCGGAGCGCCATCAAAGACAGAGGAATTAACAGCCCGTTTTGTTAATGCATCATGACCAATGACGCCTCCCATATGCGCCGCACCAAATAAACCACTAAAGTCAACCGAACCTAATGCACTCGCTAATGGCGCAGTGATGTTTTGTTTGATTTGAATGCGAAGAATATCGGAAATGATAGAGTCTGCCAGTGATTTAAAATCAAGCTTGCATTTCATCACAAACTCAACTAACGCATCTTCCATATTCGAAAAAGCATTGGTAATCGCATTCTCAACGGAGGATGCCATATCATTGGCTTCATCAACGACATCACGAAGCCCACGAATTACTCCATCTTGCCAACGTTTAGAGTTCGCTAAGTCTTTCTCACGCACTTGCTTTAACATGTGCTGATAAACGGTTTCAATGTCACTGGCAAAGGTAGCATAACCTTGGCTCGTGCTATCTAATCCTGCCAAAGCACTCTGACGCCAGGTATCGGCTTCAATGCGGGCTTGCTCACTTTCAGATTTCGTGGCATTCAATGCACGTGTGACGGTTTGTACCGTTTGTGCATGTCGCTTAGCTGTTTCAATGGCCTCTTTATCCGCTTGTTGCAGGTTATATTTCTGCTGAATTAAATCTTTAGTCTGTTTGATAAGTTTGGAGGCTTCTTCATTTTGTTGTTGGCTGGTATCAATACCCAGCTTGGATAATGTATTTTCTTGTTCGTTTAATATCAAGGCACGCTGTACTGCGTCGTTGCCTTGTTTACGAGCAGCCACTAAGCGTTGCATTGCCACAGACTGTGCTTCTAATGACTGAATTGTCTCTTTGATGTGTTGTATTTGTTTCTCATCTAACTCAGGGGTAATTTGCTTAACACTGTCATCTTTACTTGGATTTGGGTTAAGCGTGCCGCTTCGTAAATCAGCCAACATGGTTTTGGCTTCTTTGACTTTCGATTGTGCTTTCTTTAAGGCTTCTATCTGCTCGCTAATTTCTTCAGCTTGTTTAGTAAATCCTGGATGTTTTAAAGCTAAATCCCATATTTCTTTGCGATGTTCATCAATATTTTTCTCGCCAGACTGAAATGCTTTACGGATTTCTTGCAAGTCTTTCATCAAACTAAAATGAGGTAATTCCTTGATGTGATCTAAGAGATTGCCAGGATAAACAGAGCGAACCTCGTTCATCAGATTGGCTACGTCCTGTTGGGATTTATTTAATTGCTCTGTTACACGTGCAATGGCTTCATTGGGTAATACAGGTTGCCCAGTGCCATTGGCGGCTTGCTTTAATGTCTCCATCAGCTTGCTAAGTTCAGTAGTATGCCGTTTGGTCGCAATGCTGGCCGCTTCATGGCCCTCTGCCAATTGATAGAGTGCCATGCCTGCCATGGTTGCCAAACCAAACGGGCCACCGACAAATGCCAGTGCGCGCTTTAAGCCGAGCATAGCAACAGTTGCTAATTTTGTAGAGCCTTCGAGTATGACCACCTTGGCAGCCGTGCCCACTGACAGACTGGCTAATAACCGCAACCCTACCACCAAACCTGCATGACCAACAATAGCCGTTCTTAATAACCCAACGGCTTTAGCTGCCGTGCGAGCAACTAAGAGGTACTCTAACCCTTTAGCCGCCAAGCTTGCATGCTGGAATAAAAACCCGAATGCATCTGCACTAATGCGAATTGCATTACCTAATGTTTCCCCAATCGCATGCGCAGCATCATCCACATTGGTCGTTGCATCTCTAATGCTTACCCCAACATCATGGATAGCTTCGGTAAAACCGCCTTTACCGATTTCGCGCGCAATGTGGGATACATTATCTTGTATATTACTGAAAATCCCTTCTAAGATATCCATTTGTGCAGCCATGGCACCGGCAAACTGAGTCTTGCCAATCTGGCGTAAGTACGCTTCAATCGCAGTCACATTCTTTTTAACGACAGTAGTGACTTTGTTAAATGTGAAGGCGACCTTATCCCCTTGAACTTCAGCGTTAATGCCAAAGGTTTTTAAGTTCATGAAGCGGCCTGTTGTCGCATTGGCAACCGCATCAACAAATTGCAACAAGTCTTTTCCCATCGCAGAAGCAGTATTTCCGTAGGAGCGTAGCGCATCGGCTGAGGGGTCTAACCCTAATGCTTTTAACTTAATGAAGGCTTCAGTTAATTGTTCAACGCTAAAGGGAGTCTTTGAAGCAAAATTTTCAATCAACTTAAATGCATCATCAGCACCTTTTAAAGAGCCGGTGACCGTTTTCAGGCTCGCATGTAAGCGTTCAAACTCCCGATTGGTTGACACTAAAAAACCAAAGGAGCGTGTGAGGCCTCGAATACCGGTGTAAGCACCCAATAAGCCTGCCGCTTGTTTGAGGGTGCGATTTAAGGACTTGGCAGCCACATCAACGACTTTGATGCCTTTAGATGCGGGCTTTGTGGCTTCTTTAATATTATTAAAAGCACGCTGACCGCGTGTACCAAGCTTGTCAAACTCGCGGCGTAATTGATCGCCACCTGTCGCGGCTAGACGAATTGATAACGTCTTGCTGTTAGTAGAATTATTCATAATAGATTCCTGTCTTATATGTGATATAAGCGTGTTTATATTGCAATAATGATAATTTTTTGTGGGAAGTGGAGGTGTTAGTGGTGCTACATTTGATTAGTTGACATTAAAAACAAGCTATTACTAGCCTACTTTTGTTCTTGTTTTTTGCGTTCCGCACAAATTTCTAGATTTTCACGATCGTCTAAGCACGTGCCTGCCAAGGAACATTCTTTTAGCACTCGATAATGCTTATAAGGATTACCAACGGCTTGTTTGCAAAACACCTTTGATTTCGAAGACAGCAAATCCCAATTGGTTTTTAGCCACTCATAATTAGCTTTCTCTTCTTGAAGACAATCATTAAAGACCTCATCAGAATAGTTATCGCCTTCGATATCATACTTTTTAAATTGGCTGGAAAATTTATGACAGTACGGAGTGACATCGTATTTTGGCAATGTATCATCAACATTCGTTTGTGTTTGATCTGAGCATGCGGTAATCACTGTCATCACTAACACAATGTAAATGAGTTTTTTCATTTGAAATGTTCCCTGCATGCTATCGACCGTCTGAACATTAAAAAACACTTTACGCTATCTACGGATAAAATGGCAGCATTGATCGCACCAATACCTTCAATATGATTAAATACTTCCTCTGATGGTGGCTATTATCACTAATCAGTGGATTTTTTCCGCATCTCTTTCATAGCAAGCGCGATACCAATAGCCGCCGATGGCAATAACTCTGCCATGGCTGCTTGATGGTAACCCAAGCTTTCACTCAACTGCAATGCTATATCCAGTGGGAAATACTCTTGACATTGGGTTAACACTTTGTTCGCCACATCCCACGCTTGCCAACCTTCTATCGTCTTTAATGTATTTTCGATGTACGGGCACTTTTCTCCGTTTTCGCTGGCTTGTCCTTGTGCGCAGGGGAGCTGTTGTCTGGCACAGTTGGCGCAATACTCCGACCCGCCGTTGCAGTGCCATTGCAAGCGAGCCGTGATTCGTTTTTTTCAGATTCTAACAATTCTCGCATGCCAGTGTATTGTTGACGGAACGTTTCAGCAATCACCCAGTAGTTTTCAAATAACTGTGTAATGTTATTTTCAGTAACAGGAGCAATCACATCTTCATCTTTATCATCATTGTCCAGTACGCCTTCCCATTCAATGATACCCACCAAAGCTAAACCCAGCGTTAAGTACTGCTCGGCTAAGGCTTCACGTGTGGTGCTATCTTCTACGTTAGGCAAGTGGCTCATATCAGCACAACTGTCTTTTTGAATACGATAGTCTTCGCCTATTTGTTGCAAGCGATGTTGCATGAAGGCTTTGGCTTGATAAAAGATAGCACTATTGCATGGGCGCACTTTAACGCGCACCTGCATGCCTAAATCAATCCAGTGGGGGTTTGTAGAGAGTGACAGTTTCAGCATCGTTAGGTTCCTCCTGTTGTTGCTTGGTCTCTTGCGGTGGTTTTTTCGGTGGCAATGTTTTGGGTGGTTTGGGTGGTAATGCTTGTAAGTGATAACCACTGACATCATTCACCAGTGTTACCGTTAACATCCGATTGAATTCTTCAGATTTAGCGCCTTGAAAATCGTAAGAGGCTTCAATACCACCGGCACCATTAATACTGCGTTTGGCTTTGGGTAAATACACCGAGTGTGCGGTTAGTACTAATTTACGGTGCTCATCAATGGTATAAGCCAGTTCAATATCAATGGGGTTTCCTTCACGTGCCAAGTCCATCAGCTTTGAATTACTGTAGCGCACGGAGATATTACCGGAGAGCACGGCAATACCTGGGTCAATGCCATCCACCTTACCATCATCACGTATCGTTTGGATTTTCTCAAAGTTGTTGCTATAGGTAATTGACGCCGAGGTGACATCTGCTAAGAATTCCCCAGCATGTTTAATCGAGCCTTGGAATTGCGAGAACCGCGTATAGGAAAATTGTGATGGCTCTGAGTCACGTGTTGTATGGCTCGCCGTTTCACCTTGCCCTAACATATTCACTGTCACTTGTGCTTCACCGCTGCGCTCAAAGTTAAACGCCATCGAGTTAACTCGTACACCAGTATACAGTGGGTAATCAGGCACGTCGGGCAACCCAATTTCTAAACTGATACTGGGTAGGCGTGTTTTGCCAGAAGCAAATGCATGTTGATAAACTTTTTTATTGTTTGTTGTTTCTGGCTCACCGAATAATCCGGTTAACCATAAACCGATACTACGAAGCTCGGCTGGGATAACGACATCTCCATCAACGTTGATAACGTCTTGGAATGGGGCTGTGGGGTCACGTCCTAACCCCAAGACATTAGACTCAATCAAGCCTTGCTCGGAGTCGAGTGACGATGAAATAAACGGGATTAAGTGGTATCCGTTCTCTGGTGAGATACCGTAGTGTTGTTCAAAGCCAAATAATAGGCTGGCATTCCAGCCGTATGCACGTGCCATGAGTATTGTTCCTGTTAAGGTTAAGTTGAAATCTTACTTTTAATAAGGCGGATTACTTAAACAGTGTTAGCTAACCCCCGGAATTTAATTCTGGGAGTTAGCGTAATTCTAAAATTAAACAAAATTGTGGAAAAGTTATTGATGTGCAATTAAAGATAGAGTGCTACCGTCATTGCTAGGGTCTTGTTTTGATTGTTGTTCTTCTTGCAGCCATTCATTGATACGTGCAGATTGTAAGTCTGTTGGGTTAGTGCACAAGCCTTCAAAGTGATTGAGTCTAGCTAAGTCAGTACCTAACGGTTGAAGACTGACGTGGGCTAAATGGATGGTTGCTACCAGTTGTGCGGATTGATTAATCGCTTCGTTAGCTAATTCAGGGACAAACACACCTTTCTCTGGGCAGACATTATAGACATGAAAGCGTAAATTGAGCACGGCCGATAAGAACTGTAAGTGATGCTCGGCTAGCCAAATATGGCCAGAGCGTACCATGATTTCTTTCCAATTAACAAGCTCAGTGGCTAAGTGAGCTTCATCAATGGGTTTTAAGTCTTGCTCGAAAATGGTTTTGATTAAGGGGTGATGCGTCCCTTCATCAATGTGCTTTTCAACAAGATGGATGAGATTGTTGCGTGTGACCTGTTCAGCGGTAGCATGGTGTTGTTGTAATTGTAGGCAACGTTGAACGGCAATGAAACCACAATTGCCATTTGGTGTAGCAGGAACAACTTTGCAAGAGATGCCTTCACCTTGCTGGTTAATTGTAGTGATGCTGCGTACCGAGGAAAGAGTAGCTTCGCATTGCTCAGCCTGCTCGTGTAATTCAGCAAGCGCCTTAGGATCGATATCCTTCTGGTTTGGATTAGATTTGTCTTTGAAAAAGAACATGTGTTGCAGGTGGGGAGTTTGTGTGGGCGAAGCTTGCCCACTATCGCTGCTACCTTCAGGCGGCTGACCAGTATCACTATCAGATGATGAACTGCTCTGTGCATTGGGCTGCCCTAACTGAGCTCCTAGCTCAGCCACTGCTTTTTCCAACTCGGCGATTCTCTCGTCTTTTTGTCGTAATGCTTCATGCTTGCTAGCTAAGCTTACTTGTGTTTCAAGTTCTATTTTTAATGCTAACCATTTCGGTAATAATGTTAACAACTGTATTTGCTTAATACTATCTAGCTTGCCTGCACGCCAATCAGCTAATACAGTATTAATAGTGTCAGTAGTAATTTCCTGCTGTAAGGGAAGCAATTCAGGCCTTGATATATTGCTGCATATTGGTATTAAACTATCTTCAAATACTGAAATTACAGATGATTCCAATGACTGAAACTGACCTACTTTGAATTGTGTTATAATTGAAGAAATGGCTGCTTGCTTGACACATGAGCGTACATCATGCGAAATTTTCATTTCTCTGTATACAGACGTTGCAAGTACAGCCACTTTGTCGGCTTGTGCTAGGTCATCAGCAAGCCAGTCATTAATCAACTGCTTAAAGACTTCTTCGTAAATCGACTCATTATTAAGTTTACGTGGGATACGTCCGCCATATCTTTTTTGTATAATGCCTTTAAATCGTTCATCAACTAGTCTATCTAATTCTGGGTCAAGAGCTTGTTCGTCGAATTGCTCACTTAATAATTCAGCTCGTGCGTCGAATTGCTCACTTAATAATTCGACCAATTTTGTTTTCCAGCCATCTTCAAAGTCAGCAGGTAAGTCATGCTTTTTCCAGCGTTCAAGCAACTGTCTTTCAATTTCCGTTGAGATAACTTGTGCAAGCTCACTGCGAAGCGCCCCTTGTTTCCATTGCGCCCAGATATAGTTGGCTGTGATGGTGTCAAATGACTGGCCTAAATCACCATTATCTACTAGTTTGCCGGCTCGCCATTGTTCGTATGTGAGCATGATGCGTTGTCTGTGCGCGTTGGCAATAGCATTGATAACCTCAAGTGATAACATCTCTCGACTACTTTGCCAGTGTGTTTGTAATGTCGCTGCTGCTGCTTCAGTTAATGTTATGTCGGCAGCAATATCATTCAACTTGCCTGTCGACCATTGTTCAAGCAGGTGGT
The DNA here is from genome assembly GCA_965116795.1 of Gammaproteobacteria bacterium. Taxonomy (GTDB): domain Bacteria; phylum Pseudomonadota; class Gammaproteobacteria; order JAJFKG01; family JAJFKG01; genus JAJNDI01. The sequence continues at coordinate 1,381,409 of OZ220716.1, read as the reverse complement.
TTACTCCCCATAGTAGTCGTTTCAAATAACGTCGATTACTGTCTGGGGCTTTTTTATAAGCTGATAATGTTTCTTGGGCTATACTGTATAGGTTGCTTACGTTAGTAATGATGCCGCGTTCAACCAATATTTCTTTGTCTATGGACAGCTTGCCATCTAATCCAATCATGTTCCAAGCTCGCAAGCCAATGCTATTTTTATCAGTTGCCAATTCTCTGTCAATAAGTGCCCTCACTGTTTTTATATCCTGTTGTTCCAACGCAGCTTGCATTGTTTTGCTTGGGGATGTAAATGGAAAGGGGGAGAAGAGATATGCATGATATACACGTTGTCTAGCTAATTGCTTTTGGTAAATATCAGGATGAGCTGTAATTTCTTGTTGGTATTTGACTTTATCGTTTTCTTGCAAATCATCTAAACAATTCAGGTCGTTTTCTGCTTCATATGCACGTATTGCAGGACTATGGGCCTCATTGAATCGAACGTAGTAATGGTCACTTTTCTGCGGAAAACCTGACTCATAGTCTGGCCACATGCAAAACCCCGGTATGACAGTGCCGTCCCGATGCCCCACGATAAAATGCCATAAGTCATGACCGTTGGTATTTTTTTCTGGGTAGCCTTGGTTTGTATCTGGCATCCAGTAAAAACCATCAACAATCTTTCCATTTAATACCACTCGCCACCAATACTTGCCCTCAGCATCCGGCCATTTACCCCGAGATTCAGGGTCGACCGAACTAACACCGCTAACGTCGAGCTGATCGAAACCAGCAGATGGGAATGAAGGGAGATTCTGATTTGATCCCTTATTCTCACGTTTATCTCTGTAATTTTTTAGCGCCCCAATTGAATGGGAAAGAACCCCTATTAAATGTTGCGAAGCTACACCTGCCGGAAGTCGAGGATGTGGCGTTGGGCTATATCTGATTCCTGGCCGCCAACATTCTCCAATTTTTTGAGTCTTCATAATAAAAATCCTTAGCCAAACTAACGTAGCTGGCAGTTAGTTATTACCACAACGTCTTTTGCAAGACACAAATTAATGCAACACCGATAGAAAATTTTTGAGGGCTTTATTAAGGATTTAAGTTAAACAGTGCTTATAAATATATTCGGAAATGGTTGCTTGCACAAAACAAATTCCCTTTTTGCAGTATTGACACAACTCCTATCGTCAATTGCACGTCCAGGATAATGTTAAGTTATTTTGATGTCAATAGGCTTGGATAAAAATAGCCACACACATAAATCGTTTTTGCACAACAAATAACACCTACTGCTGAAGTGGGTGAGTCACTCACAACAATGGATTATCGGTCACATATTCTAATGTAATGAGCACAGTGGCTGCCTTGAGTGTAGCCGCCCCCTCAATAGGCTCTGTTGATAATGTGGGACTGTCTACCGTTAGCCAATCAATGCTGTTATCTAATTGAGTCACACTTTTCAATGCTGTACCAATTGCTACTAATAACATATCCAATTGTTGATCGCGCTTTTCATCATCAACCTGTTGCACTATTACTTCTAACTCAACATGGTGATGATAGGTGTATCGTGGTGGTGATAATACAATGTCAGGCTCACCCACTTCGCCATCACGTAAAATAATTAAGCCATTCTCTGGAATGGACGTTGGTAATACCGCATTACGTAGCACCGTGATATCCGGAAGACTTTTGGTTAAGTAATAAAACAAAGTTGATACAGCACGTTCACGAACACTTATCATTTAAGTTCATTCCAATTCTCAACAATTAATTTGGGTAATTGTCGTTGCTGACGTTCACTTGCCGTTTTGAAATGAAGTCGCTTTGGCATTTTAACTTGCGGCACTAACCAAAACATCACAACGGTGGCTAACCCACGACCAGTACGTAATGCTGATTGACTGGCTTTTCTAAACCCACGTAATTTGCCGGTCTTGCGGCTATAGGATGCACGACGGTTATCTAATACCAGCAGTGATGCACCATTAGAGCGATACACAAAGCGTAGTTTTACATTCCAGGCACGTTCAATGTCACCTGGCATAGGGCGTTTGCCTCCAAGTCGTTTAGGTACATTGGGTGTGGGAATAGCGAGCCATAACCCTTTACGTCTTCGAATGAGGTTGCCTTGTTCAAAGTTCGATAGAATCTTATGCGCACGTGCATACACCACACCCGCTGCATTCAAGCTTGTCTTTTGTTTAGGGTACACATCGCCACGCCAACTGTTGGCTAAGCGTTTACCCAAGTTGGCGGCTATCACTTGGCTACGCATTTGCAGTTTTAAATTATTTGTTGCCGTCTTAATGCCAGTTGTAACCGCACGCTCAGCTTCTTTTAAGTTGGCTTTGAGGTATTTATCTAGGCGACCACTGAATGCCGCTTTTAACTGCATACTTTAATCACGTCTATTTTCCAGATTAATCCATGTAAGTCACGTGCCGGTTCGCTTTGGATGCGATAAGATGATGTATCAATGGTAATGATGTCACCTATTTTCGGTTCTTTAACATCATTGCATTTCACATCAATCACTTGTGTTGACGTATGCAAATGCGCTTCACCGAAATCCACAATGTGGTCTGGTATTTTTAAAATGACTGGCAAGGTAATGCTATTGCTTGTGCCTTGTGGATGATAGGTAGCTTGTACCCCTAAGCGGGCAAACAATCTGTCAGTGGCTTGTAAAAATGCAGGTAACATCCTATGCCACCAAAGCACACAGTGATGCATTCGGGCGATAAGGCACAATCAATGGGGCTGATTGCAATAACAACCATCTGACGGCTGGGTCTTCTTCCATCCAGCTTTTGCTGAAATAACGCATCGCACGAAAGTCTGCCTTTTCATCTCGTATCATGCCATAACACCGTGTGCCTTCTAAGTTCTGTTGGCTGACCAGTAATACAGTGTGGTCAGGTAACAAATGTTGTACGGTATTCTCATCGTCAACGTAGACGTCATTGTAAACATGGAAATCAAAATCACCAATGGAGCCAACATACCGTGCTTTCTCATTGCCTTGTCCGCGTACCATTGGGTCAGTATCGATGTTAATCGTTGTACCACGACGAATTTCCAGTTGACTGATAACTTGTTTGTTCTTACGTAGCAAGCGCCAGGCTTTGGGGTCTAAGATAACACGTCGTGCCACGGCTCCGGATTTTTCTTGAATCAAGCTGGCCCAATCTTCAAGTTGGTCAAGTGCTGGGGATTCTGGATTACTCCATTTATCATTGTTATTTAATTTAATGGTAAGTCCTGGGTCACGTTTGAAGTTTACCACTTGCGTTGGGTAATTGTCGCCAGAGACGGTGACGGTGCCTTTGGTTAACACTTCGGCTGCCATCACTTCTTCACGACGGGTTAAGTTCTCTAGCTGGTCTTTAAGCGCTTTGCTCACTGCCGCTTCTAATCGTCGGTTAGCCGGAAGACTACCACCAATCGTTTCACCAATAACTCGTTTTAATGGGGTATTAGCATCAAAGCGGCGTTTGTCTTTAACGTATGCCGGTCTAAAGCTTTGAGTGCTGTACCCTTGTGCATCCACGACTTTACCGGCTACCAATGGAGATACGAATGGCGCTAGTCGTGGCTTAGATTCATTAATATCAAAGTGGATTTCCGCGCTTTCTTCCATCTGTACCGAGGTGAAGAAAGTATCTAACAAAAATGATGATGAACGCTCTAAACATTCAATTGTGCGATTTAATACAAAGGTTGAAAAAATGTCGACCATGATTATGCTCCTTGGTTATTACGTAGAAATAATGCATTGTTGCCGTTTTTGCGCCAACTGCTCCAAACGGACGTGGCATTATGTCCCTCGCCATAGGTCAGCGCGTTGGCATTGAACTCACCCGCGTGATAGACAACGGCTTTGACATCGGTTGTTGTTGCATCACAGTCTTCAGCTAAGATAACCACCGGGGTTTGTGAGCCATCGGTAGCTTTGTGTTGGCTTAATGTGTAATGCCGTGATGAAGTGATACGGCCTAGTACGCTACCACGCACCAGTACTGTTCCACCGGTGATGGTTTCAACGCGTTGTACACTGGGGAATTCCCCTGCAAATAAATTATCGGGCTTAATAGAGCCCTGGTCAGTAAAGCCTTGTGCGCTCATGATGGTTTCCTCTTCTTACTCAATAAAAATGCCATTATCCAAAGTGCCATTAATAACTCGCAATGCGTTTAACAGCCGCATCAATTTCATCGGCTTCATCGTTATCCGATGCACTGCCTGGCACAATGTCAGGGTTTTCAAGTGTGTTCATTGCCGCTTGAAAGCCAGTGGTATCATTTGTTTGGGGTGGTGCCGATTCCGATGCAGACGCTAACGTTTGCTTAGCCAGGTCAACGTCCATGTCAGTAGCAAAGGCTAAGTGTTGCGCCAACTTTTGTCGATGTTCAGCCGCTTTACAGGTTAAGATGGCTTGAATGCGAGCGCGTTCTTGCACTTTACCTTCTGTCAACAATTCTGTTGTAGTTGTATCAGTTGATACAGTTGTATGGGTTGTTTTCTCAGTCATAGTAGATGTCTCCTGTGAGTGTGAATAAATGGGTTGAAAAGTTTGCTGTTGAAATCCAGAAAGCAAGTTATCGAATGTGTTGATGTTATCGGCTAAGCCTTGCTTAATCGCATCCTCGCCAACAAACACATCACCGCCTCCGTAACGCTCCTGTACCTTTTCAGGTGAAATATTGCGATAGGTAGCCACGGCTTCAATGAATACGTTAGCCATCGCATCAATGCGTTGTTGCAGTCGTGCACGACCATCATCCGTTTGTATGTCAACACGTTTATGCGGGCTTTGTGATGAGACAATCTCAATGCTATTGTTATCTTTGTTATCACGATACACACCGACAACACCAATCGAGCCAACGCTACTGGTCTTGGACACAACAATTTTGTCGCAGCTACTGGCTATCCAATACGCACCGGATGCCACATCGCCAGAGGCATACGCAATAATCGGTTTTTTACCTCTTGCTTCATAAATGGTTTGTGCTAAATCACAACAGCCATTCACTTCGCCCCCTGGCGAGTCGATGTTCAATATAATGGACTGCACATCGTTATCCGCAAAGGCATCTCTGAAGTCTGTTGCAATTAACTCATACGATGATGCACCACTGACTTGAGTAAACACATTGGCGTAACGAAACAATGCACCGACAACAGGAATTACTGCAACGCCATTATTGATAGTCATCTGGCGCGTGTTCTGTAACTCACGTCCTAACTTAGCAGCAACCACTTCTGGTGATTGGTTTTGTCTTGCCGCAATATCTAATATATTACTGAGAGCATTATGAGTAATTGCCCATGGCTCGCCAGTGGCTTTGTTCCAAGCGCGCATAATGGTTTTCCTTTTTAATTGAAATAAAAGTGTTAGCGGTTGTTACACAGTATTCGAGTCGTCGTCATTAACCGTATTGTTATTCAGTTTTTTAGGTAAAAGGGTAACGGTGTTATTTGTGGTCAAACCCAATTCTTTTTGCTTAGCTTGTTCACGAGCACGTTGCTCTAAGACTTCTTCCCAATCCAAACCTTGGGCCGCGCATTCTTCTTCTAATGTCGATAATCCAATGTTCATCCGAATGTTCGAGGCTTGTGCTTCTTTGACAGGGTCAATCCAACCGCGACCTGCACCAATCCATTTAGAGCGTGTCCAAGCTTGTTTTTGTTGATAGAAGTGTGGCGCTTCAATTAATCCTTTGTTAATGGCTTCTTCTAACCACAAGGCATAGACAGGTCTTGCCCAGCAGGTGGCTAACCACTGACGTCTGCCTGAAAAAAAGCGCCACGCTTCCATTAGCGCAGCGCGAGCACTGGAGTAGTTCGTTTTCGAAAAATCCTTCATTAACAGTTCAAAAGGGAGATTCAATCCGGTTCCAATATGTCGCAATACATTCTCTACAAATTGCCCATAGCCACTGTTAGGACGACTCGGAGTAAAGGCAGAGACTTTATCGCCTGGAAACACTGGAATAATGGCACCGCTTTGCAAGCGTAATCGCCATTCATTACGGGCTTTCATATAATCATTAACATCGCCCCCAAATAAATCACTAATCGCATCGTTATCCAGTGGCGTTTCCACAAAGGCCGCAATCATCGCATTGACAACAGCGGCTTGTAATTCACTGCGCTCATAATGGTCAAGGGTTTTGAATAACGGTAGTACGCTTGTTAATAACGGTTTGCCACGCGTTTGTCCAGTACGTTCTTTATCATGAATGTGTATCACACGTTGGCGACCAAACTTTGTAGTCGCTGAAAGTCGTTGCCAATCATCATCTTCTGCCAGCATAAATGTGTCACCAGGATGGGTGCGTTTAATCCAATACGCTACTGGTGCACCGTATTTGTCAATTTCAATCCCACCGCGCAGTGTTTGATTATCTTGTTCACCATTGGGATTGCTTAATCTATCGGGTTCTACTAATTGTAGTGTTGTTGCAAAGTCACCTCTGTTGGGTAACCACAGTGGCAGTGCTAATGCCTCACCATTTAACATAGACGAACGAAATATTTGTATCGTGAGTCCTGCAAACGTCAGTGAATTAGCGGCATCACAAGTTGTTGACTCTGCCCAGGCGCGAAAGTGAGATTCCACTTGCCGTGCCCAGTCATCGGCCCACTCTTTGGTTTTACCTAATACTACGTAATCAGGCCGTGCCGCTAAACGTAAACCAGAGCCAACAATATTATCCGTTAATGTTTGGATAGCGCCACTGGCCACACCATGATTACGTACCAAATCACGAGAACGTGAGACTAGGGTATCTAACTCGGGTAATAAATCACTGTCAGCCGACCCTTTAGGTGGTTGCCAAGAACGTAATTCGCTAGCGCTATGCGATGCACCGCGGTGCGCCGTATCAGCGTGTTTACTTGGATGCATACGCATGGTTAAAACTCAACAAAAATGGCTTTACGTCCACCACGACCGGATTGTTGAGAGAGCATCATTTTTAAATTAGTGATGTAACGCTCCAACTGTGTCATGTTGGCGGAAGTGTAGGTGACAGACCCATAGCCATCGATATGCACACTGACTTCTTGGCTGCCTGTCATTAATAAATGATAGGCATCTTCGGCTTCCTTTAATCGTGTTTGTAATATGGTTACATCTGTCACTGGCATTGTTATCTACTCTATTATTTCTTTGTTAATACACTTTATTAAAAATCCGTTACGTCAAAATCGTCATCACCTTGTAAATAAGGGTCATCGGGTAATTGCATTGGGCGTTGTTGTATCATCGCGCGCAAGAAGGCACTTCTACCGGATGTTGGCGTTGTGACAATGGTTGTTGGTGTTGATGTTTCTACATCACTTTTTTCTGGCACTGGTTTGCCTAATGCTTCTTCAAACTGTTGCCAATGGTGTTCATTAAATCGGTCTAATCCATAAATGCTGGCCGCCGCTCTGGCATACACTCGACAATCTAAGGCTTCGTTTCTTCTGGTGGGGTCTTTCTCCCAGACGGCTTTAGGGTAACCGTGGTGTACGCGAATAATACGTTTCTCGGCTGTCAGTTGTTTAAAATACTCTGGCTCATACTGCGGGAAATGACAGTAACCTGCCGGAGCGCCGGTAGGTTGAGATTCATCATCGCTAATAGAGTATTCCAGCTTTAACCAGCGATAGAATTCCACCTTGGCAATGGAGCTGGAGACATTCCATACTCGCAGACCGCGACGCCTGCCACTGACATCCACCTTCGAGACACTCAAGATGAGTGCCGTATCTCTATCACGTCCTTTTACCGCTACCACGGTGCGCGGCTGATTGGCTCTGGCACCACCGCCACCCCAAATCGCTTGTGAGTGTTGACGTACCCAGTTATACACTTCTTGTGTTGCATAACCACTATCTACCGCCATCACTCGAATTGGGAGTGTATGCCCGGATGCATGCGGCCAATCTTTTTGTAAAACTTTTTCTAATGCTTGCCAGACTTCCAAGCGTGCTGTATCGCCTGCCAAAACGAAGTAATCAACTGACCAGCTCTGCTTATCGCGAGACCAAGCCACAATTTCACATTCAATACGATCCTTTTGAATATCAACACCAGCTGTAAGAAACAATCCACCATGCGGGACAATACCTTGTGGATACGTTTCGCGTCTGCAGTAAATTGCTTCCCAGTCCGGTGCATCGTGTTCTTCTTCATACGGCTCTCCTAATACAGTATTGACAAAACTTTTCATCAGCTCAGGATGCGCTTTGGCTTGTTCATATAAATTGGCGGCATCCGACCAACTAAACCACCCAATCGGGCTATACAAACTTGATAAGTGATAACCGACGGTATGACGTTGTTGCGGGTTATCATTCGTAGCCACCCATTTACCGTTGGCTAATAAATCTGTTTTATAGTGCTCTGCAATGTGTTCATCGCATGATTCACATTGGTAAGTAACATCAACAGGACACCCTTCTTCCCAACGTAATTGACCAAAACGTAATGCTTGCAAATGCTGACAATGTGGACATGGTATATGATAGTAACGCTGGTCAGTCTGCTCAAATTCACGGTTAATCCGTGATAAGCCTTTGAGCGTTGGTGTGCTGACTAAAAATATTTTGCGTCGTGTTTGAAACGTTGCACTACGTCTTTCGGCTAATACAATCGGATCGCCTTCACCCTCAATATCGCCAGGATAACCGTCCACTTCATCCATAAATAGATAACGTGCTGGCATGGAGCGTAACCCAACAGCCGAGTTAGCTCCAGTCATTACCAACACGCCGCCTGGGAAGTCTTTTGATAACACGGTATTGCCTGAATCACGTGAACGTGCTGGCTTAACCCGTTCCTTTAATGCGGCACAATCTTCAATAAGTGGATCAATACGCTGCTTAGAATTACGTTTAGCTAACTCCGTTGTTGGAGCCACGGCCATCATTGGCGCAGGCGATAAATGAATGACATAGCCAATCCAATTATTTCCGGCCTCAGTCCCACCAATCTGCGCACCTTTCATAAAGATAACTCGCTGAATCGGCGAGTGCGGGGATAACGCATCCATAATCTCACGCAAATACGGTGTGCGATGGGTACGCCAACGCCCAGGTTCAGCAGCGGCTTTCGGTGACAAGGTACGATGCTCATCCGCCCACTCGGAAATCGTTAATAACGGATCGGGCTTTAAGCTTAATTGCCAAGCATCAATGACATCTTGTTCACGCATACGCTGTTCACTTCATTTACCTTAATCAAAATCCGGTTCAATTTCGCTTAATGCGGACAAATGTTCATGCACATAACGCTCAAGCACAATTTGTAACTGACAGGCCTGGTTTAAATCTACTGTCTCAGCCGCCATTTGACTGGCCACCCGTGCAGGCCAAGTGAGCCACGCATCGCGCTCTTGACGTCCCAATTGAAAAACATGATCACACGCTAACTTGCGTGCAATCAGTTCGCCTTTTAGTTGCTGGTAACGCAATCGGTTAATCCGAGCCTTGATAATTTCATTGGCTGTTTTCGCTTCTAAATACGTATTACCTGATGCATCCGTTGACTTATCATCTTCACGTAACGTCGCACTGACAGCATCGAGTGCCGCTTTGGGAACCGATTTTAATTGGGGAGATACCGTATTCGTTAACCAGTCTTTGTCAGCACGCTCACTATCAATCGTGCCATCGGCTTCTTTATGAATACGTCCTTGTTTAATCGCTTTACGCACTGCCATATCACTGACACCGCGGCGTCTGGCATATTCACGAATCGAGATCCCCATACGATTTAATCCTCTTTTCCATCAACATCAGTTGCTTCATCTCGCGCTAACGCTAACAACTCATCATAGGCTTGTTTAGTCTCTTCAAGATAAGCCTGTTGTCCTGTCAACATCTGCCAACGTTGAATAATGACATCCACATAGCAGGGATTAAGTTCCATTAATCGGGCATATCGCCCGTTTTGTTCAGCCGCAATTAACGTTGTACCCGAACCCGCAAAGGGATCTAATACTACCTCCCCTCGTTGACTGGAGTTCTCAATCGCACGACTGACCAATTCCACTGGCTTCATCGTTGGGTGTAAGTGATTCTTATACATGATGTCATAACACCACACATTGCTTTGATCGCGTGCACCACACCAATAATGATCGCTACCCTCTTTCCAACCGTAGAGGATAGGTTCGTACTGATTATGATAATCCGCATGGCCTAACACAAAGCGATTCTTTACCCACATAATGCACGTAGAATAGCGACCGCCTGCCTCGCAAAAGGCACGCTTAAGCGTCTCTAGCTCACTGAGTCCCATGCAAATATAAAACGCACCGTAAGCCCCTACAAATCCCATCTAGGCAGTAGTGGTTAAAGCGATTAATTTGCCATTGTTTTAATAATGGAGAGCAATAACGATGAGCAAATCACGAGAAAACAGTCTACCTATTTCAAAGTCAAAGCCGCCATCAAAGCGAGGTGGCTATTCGCGCTTAATTGACCCTAAGAAGCGAGCACATGTTGAAGCGTACTTAGCGAGTGGGCAAACCCAACAAGCCTATTGTGCTGCGCATAGATTGAAGATATCGAGATTTAAGGGATGGAAGCTGCGCTACCAACGAGAACAAGAAGGTTATTTCACTCCGGTCATCACGCCCCCTGAGATAAGTGTTTGTACTAACGGCATTCGCATTGAGGTCAGCAAAAGTGATAGCAAGGTAGTCATTTGCAATATTGTGGAGATTAGCAGTGTCATCACGATTATGAATGCATTATTGTCATGCAACTGAAGTTAAGCGACCCTAAGATATGGTTTTACAGTCAAGCGGTAGATTTTAGGAAATCGATAGATGGATTAGTGTGTTTAGTGCAAACACATTTGGGGGTTAATCCAACGGAAGGGATTTTTATATTTCACAATCGCAGCAAAGACAAGGTAAAACTATTATCATGGCATGGCAATGGGTTTGTCATTTTGTACAAACGCTTGGAGAGGGGCAAGTTTACGATTGTAGAGGCTGGTAACAATCGATGCATTAGCTTAGATGAGAAGCAATTAAGTTGGTTATTGGCGGGCCTTGACTGGGACAAGATGCGCCATTGGAAAGCGTTATCATACGATGATTATTATTAGGATAATATAAGCGATATAAATAGCGTTTTTTTGTGATTTTCACGTGCATTTTATTTTTAGTTTTGTTACAATCTCGCTATTGTTTTTACAGGGAAATAAGCATGTCATTTCAGATTAACAGTGAAAATAACGACGTTGTTTCGCAGTTAAAAACAATGATTGCGACTTTAACAAAGCAGAATGAAAGTATGCAGCAGAGCAACCTTACTCTGCAAGCCCAAGTTGAGTCTTTGCAAGAACAGCTAGGTAATGCTGTTAAGAAAAATAAATGGTATGAAGAGCAAATCAAGCTGGGAAAACATCGTCAGTTTGCCAAGCAGTCAGAAACATCATAAACACTATCATTATTTGATGACAATGAATCTGACGAAGTGACTGAAAAGGTTACCCCTATTGATGATGAAAACGAACAAGTTACTTATTCACGCAAGAAAAAGAAAAAAGGCAGCACACGTAATATCGATACGAGTAAACTGCCGAGCGAGCGTGTTTTGCATGATTTATCCGCCGAAGAAAAGCAATGTGCTTGTGGTTGTCAGATGCAGAAAATAGGCGAAGACACCTCTGAAAAAATTGATTATATTCCTGCGCAACTGAAAGTGATTGTGCATGTGACGCCTAAATATGCTTGCCGTGCTTGTGAAACTGTCAAGGCAGCCAAGAAACCGGAGTTTCCCTTACAAAAAAGCATGGCAACAACCAATCTAATAGTGGATGTCATATTAAAGAAATATGATGCGCATTTGCCGCTATATCGGCAATCAAAGCTACTGGAGCGTGATGGGATTATTATCCCGGACAATACCTTAGGTAACTGGGTCATGGGAGCGGCTGAGGCATTGTCACCGTTAGCCGAGGCGTTTTGGGAACAAGTCGCTTTGTCCACGTATCTACAAGCAGACGAGACGCGCGTAAAGATTTTATACCCAGATAAGACCGGTTATATCTGGGCATATCAAGGATTAGATCGAAAGAATCGGTTTGTCATGTTTGAATTTGATTTAACCCGAGCGGCAAGCGTGCCGGAAAAGCGATTGACCCACTTTGCTGGTTGGCTACAGACAGATGGATATTCGGGTTATACGGCTATTGGCAAGCGACAGAATGTGACTCACCTTGGGTGCTGGGATCATGCCAGGCGCAAATTTACCGATGCGATTAAAGCGAATCTCGACAATAGAACCGGTATCGCGGCACAATGCCTGGCGCTGATTAACAAGCTCTATCGGATTGAAAGAACGATTAAGCAAGCATCCGACGAAATACGGTATCAGGTTCGGCAAGAAGAAGCTAAATCTGTGCTTGACGAGCTATTTAATCTGGTTAATAAAATCAATGCGCTACCTAAAAGTACGTTGGGTACGGCTATCACGTACCTTAAAAATAACGAAATACCGTTGCGCCAATACGTTGAATATGGCCATACACACATCAGTAATTGTTTAACGGAGAATATCATTCGTCCGTTTGCGGTTGGGCGCCGCAACTGGCTCTTTGTTGGCAATGAACACAGTGCCAACAAATCAGCATTGCTCTACAGCCTGATCCAGACTTGCAAAATCAATAAAATCAATGTACGTCACTATCTGACTTACGTGCTTAATCAAGCCCACGCAATACGGCGTGGAGATATTGATGCAGCCTCTTTATTACCACAGTTTATTGATCCTCAAATTTTAACGGCTTAAACAGGTATGCCCAGGTGGGATTTTTAGGGGCTTACCTTAGATTTAGGGACTCACACCGGTTGGGCGGTCACTAATCAAAATGGACACATCATGAGTGGTACCCTTTCCTTTCAACCGAAAAGATTTGAAGGCGGTGGCATGCGGTATTTACGCTTTGGTCAGTGGCTAGAAGAAATACATGCGGTGATGGGAAACATTGATGCGGTGTATTTCGAAGAAGTCAGGCGTCACTTAGGTGTCGATGCGGCGCATGTATATGGTGGTTTCTTAAGTTCGTTAACCAGTTGGTGTGAACAACATAGTATTGCCTATCAAGGTGTTCCCGTTGGCACCATTAAAAAGTTTGCAACAGGTAAAGGTAATGCCAGTAAAGAAGCCGTTATCGCAGCGATGTATGCATTAGGACATAACCCTGAAGATGATAACCAAGCCGATGCGATTGCATTGCTACATTATGCCTATGCGCAATTCGGGTTAAGTACGCAAGAGAAAAAAATACGGTGCTAAAACAACGTGAATGGACAGAGCAAACCGTTGTGAATGAATTGGAGCAGGCGGTAATCACAATACGACGATTACCGCCGTTGCAAAGCAATGGGTATGTTCACACCTGGCCGGAGATAGTACGCTCGCCCACAGAAATTGCCAATACAGAACCAAAGCGATTACGATTACCACCCACACCGGAAATGTTAGCTTCTCTTGAACGTGTGTTTGATTGGATGCACTGGTTAACGGTCGATGAACGTAAACTGCTATGGCGGCGCGCTGAGCATATCCAATGGAAAGCCATCGCACGTGAGATGGGTTGCGATAAAGTCACAGCTTGGCGCAGGTGGAAGGCCGCCATTAGAAAATTGATCATCCGGCTGACTGTTTGGTAGACATAATTGACTTATACTAATATTGCTATCAATTTAGATGTTAACACCATGCAACAATTATAAATCGACTGACAATTTCTTCCAATTTTCGTATTGATCCAGCAAATCATAGAAAATAGCATTCTGTTCATTTGGTTCTGTTTCTCTTAGATAATCACTAAAATTACGTTCCACTTTACCTCCTGAAAAAGTTAAGAAGCTTTCTAAACTTTGATAGTTATCAAAAACGGGAATACTGAAGTTGTCATAAGAATCAATCTTTTTCAACTCTCTTGAATCATCTTTGCCTTTAGCATTTGATAAGTATTTCTGATATGAGTAATCTATCGAGTCTTTTATATAAAAATAAAACCGTCCTTTACCTACAAATTTCCAATGTGGAGCAACCATCATTTTATCTTGATTATCAAAGATAACAACTATGATTTCATACAGTAATGTTTGATGATAGAAAATTCCAGTAAGATTAGCGAAATTTGGAAGCTCATAACGATAGTCAATTTCTCTACTACATGTACGTGCCCACTCTTGATCACTATATACATCTTCATCTTCAATAACTTTAATTGTAAATTCTGGAAACTGTTTGTAATATTGAATGAATTCGAAATTCCTTCCCCAACCCTCTGGATCGGCAAGATACTGTTTACATCTCTCAAGTGGGGTTTGCTCTAGCCCAAGCCGATCCCGCCACATTTTTTCAATTTCCGTATCAGTTGCAGTCCCATTAATAGGAGTATTAGCTGATCCATTTCGGCTGTAAACCACACCGGCTCTAATAATTCCCCTCTTAAATTTCTTGTCTTTTGTCAGGAAAAAAGGTTTATGAAAATCGTTGGTAATATGAACTATATCAATATTTTTACTGCCCAGTGATAATGTATAAACATCAAGTTTTGGTAAACGATTAACACAACTATTGCGTAATACATTAAAAACTTCAGCACTATCTTTTCGGTTACTCGTATTCTCAGATAATATACCAATTGCTTTCGCATTATTATCTATACCAATTAGTATAAATCTATCGCCTTGATAATCTGCATTGCTAAGACACAATATGTCAAGCACAAGCAAAGCATTATCATCATGCCACTTCTGCTTGAAATCAACGTAAACACTTTCAGCGGTGCTCTGCCTGATTAAAGCTTGCAATTCGTCTGATGTTATCCTTTCCATCTCATCTAATCCATATATATCATTTTCGCTACAATCAAAGAATCAAAGAATCAAAGAATAAAGTCAACCCCTGTCATGCAGCTATCCGATGCACACATCTTTTTAAGCACAAGATATTGTGTACTTTCTTGGTATGCAGTACTAAATCTAGCGGTTGCATTGTGACCATTAACATGCACCACAGACTTGTGTGCATCGGATAGGTCATGCAGTGATGACCAGGCTAAAAATGATAAACGCGCTGATAGTCTTGCTGCAACGCCTTCAATTTCAATTAGTTGGACATATTGAAAGTAGCGCATTAATGTCCATGCCCCGGCACTTTCAAGTTCGAACTAGTACGGCGACAAACCCCTACAACATCATGACTTAATACCGCCGTACTTCGTTTGCTAAAGTACGGACTTTTCAGAGGATTGGCGATATTAGGGGGAAAAATCACAGAAAATCGCCAAAATTAGGTGATTCGAAGTCATGGCGTTATGCCTAAAAACCTTTGTATTACTAAGGCTTTTCTGGATAGCAGGTTTGGTTACAGAAAGGTTAGTAAACGAGTAATGGCGTGCCATAGAAAGTAGTGCACCCAAAATCTGCTAAAAATGCCTTTTTCATAACCCTATGATTTTAATGGTATTTTTACCTACCCATTGGTAGATTGGTCGGAGTTATCCACAGGCGGATTGATCATTTTTTCCATCCAAGCTTCATCCATGTGCCGAACGAGTACCGCCCTCACCGTCTCAAACCCACCTTTCTCTGTATTTTTGCCATTTTTTAGCTATTTTTTCACCAAAATTTGACGCGCATGACTTTTTTAACAATGGGTGCCCATAGACACTTGCGCACCCTGAAATTACTAAAATGCACCTTATCTTTAACACACTGATTTTATTAGATATCCTATGACTTCTTGGCAAGACGCTCGATTTTATCCACAGACAGGTAAGTCGCTTTTGATACCATATTGATGTCTAAACCTTGGGCTAGCAGATTTTTAGCCACTTCAAGCTTGCCTTTTTCTATGCCCTTAACCATGCCTTCTTCTCTGCCTTTCTCTATACCCTTAGCCATTCCTTCCTCGATACCTTTCTTCTCAGCATCGTGCACATACGATTTTTGGGTGCTGACACTGTCCCAATAGGTTTCATATGAGGCCAGCTCTTCTGGGGTATACGCCGCTTCTTGCGCTAGCGTCAGTGCCTCTTGGATTTCCGGTACCTCTAACCATTCCTGGGGGACTTCTCTGGTTTCTTCGTTCAACTCCGATATAAACCGTAACCACAATACTTGCATCTTCTTATCGGTCAACGACTGTGGCTGAAACTTCGGTAACTCGATAAACAGTAACTGCACATCATCAAGGCTCTTTGTCGCATCTGTCTCATGTTTAAATCGATAGTGGTGATACCACTCATCACTCGTCTCATCAAACACCGCATCAATTAATCCCACACCCAAGACGCGATTTAATCCCCTATAAGGCTCACCCCGACGCAACTGATGCACATACGCTCGACTAGCCCCATACAACAACCGCTTGGCAAAACTCGCCGTCCATTGGATTTGCATCTCTACGATAAAGATATCGCCGGTCTGGTCTTTGCATTTCACATCCGCTATCGTGTGTTTGAACGACGGTATCGCGGGCACTTCATCGGCTGGCAAGTAGGTCAGTTCGGTGATGTACCGACCTTCTGGCAACGGCAGTGTCGCATTTAGAAAACTCATTAGAATATTTGGATGTTGGCCAAATATTTTGCGAAACACCAAGTCGATTTTTGGGCTTAAATAGCGTGTCGTCATGGTAAACAAACCTCGTGTATCGCAACTGCCCCAATTATACCCAACCTACCGCCCTAATGCGAGTGAATAACGCGCCCATCCTCAAATAGCGGTTCTTTTGTCACCTTATCCACATAGCAGCTCACCATGGCCGTCCACCACTAACGCACTTAGCCATAGGCTGCTTTGGACGCTAAGCATTCCTCCAAACCCTGAATTTGTTGTTCTATATACTCAACGGCTTTCCCATCGAGTATTGTCTGCTCTGCATATTGACCCAGCTCCTGCAGTGCTCCTTTTCTAGCACCTTCCTCTGTGTAAACTTGTTCGATTAATCCCCTCCACCGAACTATCAGTGATTCATCCTGCGCTAATTTGGCTTCATCTGGCACAGGAGCAGGAAATGCTCCCAACGCTGACAAGCCTTCAGCTACAGATGCCTTTATCTCTGGCGCCTCTTCTTCTAGTTTCAACCACTGGTTAATCTGCTCAATTTGTGGCTCTGTCGGCTCTAAACACAACCCTTCGAAATGATTAAGACGAGCCAGTGTATTTCCTATTGGACGAGCACTACTAACATGCGCTAAACGAACAGTTGGCCTAGATGCAAACTCGCCAATCTTCTCATAAGAAGGCTCGGGGATGAATTCTGAACCTCTGTCAGGGTTAATACAGTAAACCCGAAAGTTTAACGCTAATACAACAGACAGGAATCTTAAATGATGCTCTGACAGCCAAGTACTCGAAGTCGCTATCTTGCTGCTCCAAGCTTTAACATGCTGACGTAAATTACCCTCAATAGCTTGCGCTAAGTCTGACTCAAACACGGCTTTGACCAGACTGCCGTGAGCCTCAAGATTCTCATCTACCAGCTGCTTTAACCCCGCTCGTGTCATTCTGTTGGCCACATCACCATGCTGTTGCAATTCCAAACAACGCTGGACAGCGATAAACCCACAGTTACCATCGGGTTTGGCCGGCACCACCTTGCATGAAATCACTTCACCCTCTCGATTAACTGCCATAATGTCGCGTATCGATGAGAGTGTCGCTTGAGATTCAGCGTGCTTTTCTAAAGATACCGCAACCGCTTGCGTGGCTAGTGATATCACATTGGCATTGTAACTACTTGAAGCAGCAACATCACGTGTTGGTGAAAGGGCTTGTTGATTATCAATTCCACTGATTTTTTCAGGGATAACATTATGTAAGCGACCCTCTTCAAGCCCTTCCTGTGTCCTTCGTTCCGATGCTTTGGCATGCTCCTTCTGGCTAGCCTGAGTCACCCCGCGGAATTGACTAATCAACGCCGCCGATGATGAACTGCTAGCGGCTATGGAAACAGAAGAAGATGACATCATCAATTCAGCGTGTTGCACCGTTAACAGCGCTGGATTTTCACCCGAGAGTAACTCCGTGACACATTGTTTGCATTCCGGCAATTTCCCAGACGCACTGAGCAACGCCAAGGTATTGGCAGCTGATTGACATATTGTTGATGATTCATGTTGCATCGCTAACGCCAACACATCTACCACCATCGCTTGTTGTCCTTTCGCATCATTGACAATCGCTGCTCTATTTGCAACTTTGTCTGCTTGCAATAGCGATGTCACATCCACCCCATTGACCATCACTTGAGATAACTGCGTCACCTGTTGCAATTGACCAATGGCCGCTTGGCTGTTATCCACCGTTAATGCTAAGGTGCGTATAGCCGCACACCGTGCAACGGTTGTTATCACATGTTCTGCCATGACATGATTGAGCGAAGCACCCGTAATACACAGTGCCGTTATGCTGTGATTGCTTTGCAGTAAGGTGAGCAGCGGATTCAGCGACGTGGCAATGTGCTCTGGTGATAAATTAATTAATACCGTGTGTGCATCCGGATTCGATGCCACTAACCCCATCACCACACCCAGTTGATTGGGTTCAATCGCTTCACTATCAATCTGCACCACCCTATCCGATGCATACGGCAACAATGACAACACCGATTGCTGCCAGGCCTTCATGTTCCACTTGGGAAAATGTGATGCAGCATGTTGACTGACATGCGCCACACAATGCCATAACTCAACGCTTATCATTGAGCAATTATCTATATTCAATCTTGGTAAGGCTTGATATGACTGCAAGGTGTTATGTAAGTCTTTATCATTTAGCTGTGCACACCCACTCACATCCAATGCCTTGAGCTCTTCGCAGAATAACGTCAACTTGGTCAACTTCGGATTATGTTTAAACGTTGCATGCGCCAACACCGGAGATTGAATCGCTATCTCACCCAATTGCAGATTGTCGCTGATATTCACTCGTCGTAAGTGCTGTAGATTAAGCGGGTCATACGTGACCCGACGATTAAATAAGCTAACTGATTTTACACCAAACCCGGCCACACTGTCTTCTCTAGCAGGCTCAGGTCTCACATTAAATATGCCTCTTAGCGTCAATGTCACTAAATGTGGCGTGTATTGCTGTAAGTAGTTTCCCAACTCATCGCTAAGTTGCGGGCAATCTACCAGGGTCAGCCGGGTTAACCCCGGTGACTGACGTAACAACGCTGCAATATGCGCATCTGTCAACGCCGCACAATGTTGAATACGCAACACCCGAAACGCAATCTTTGCCTGAATAATCGCTTCAATCAGTTGCGTTTGTTTTTTACTGTCAGGCTGCTTGGTATCACCAATCCTCATACGCTGGTAATCAAGCCCATTGACCACCTCGGCCTTCACCGCGTCTGACAGCAACTCATCTAACACACTCAATTGCCCCTGTATCAAGGCATCTTGATAAGCATTGACATTGCGCTTTTGCTTCACGGCTTCACGCAGTTGTTTACTCGCTGCCTGCGGTGTAAACGACACCGCTTGTTGCTCATCTAATAATGCTTTTTGTTTTTTTGCATTTAATCCCATTGCCTGCATCGCCATCACACTGGTACTTAACGTTCCATAACGCCCCGCTATCGCGGTCGAATAATGATTTTTGGCAATGTCATGAAAGCGTGCCACCACTTCAAATGGTTTTTCATACAACTCAAACGCTTCCTCATAACGAATCCCCAATGCCGGGGTCATCGCTTTTAATAATTGCAAATGGCTCATCAGAGGATTGTCACGCAACACTGTCTGCAGTAACACCAACCTATCCCATATCGCCGCAATTGCCTTATCTGGAAATGGCACCGTCACCACCACCGGCAAGCGCTCGCGCCGAGAGAATTTCTCCCACCAACCGCCACCCGCAAATAATCGCTCTCTAACACGTTTATCAAACAATACGGTTGATTGTGCTTGATACCCCATCAAATGGGTTAACCACGCTTGTAAGAAGGGCTCTGGGTCAATCGCCAATAACCGTTGACGTACCGCTGAGTGTACTGGCTGGCGCATGTTATCCAAACAAAACAACACACTTTTCACTTGCAACACCCGAGTCACTTTTTTCGTCACGGCATTCTCTTCTAACCGCACTGGCTTGACAAACGCATGGTCGTTATCAATGCCGATGAGGCGATAGTGTGTGATGACTTTGCCATCGGCTCGGGTTGTTGTCATCGGAAACACGTGGTAGTTATCTGGCTTGCCATCTTCTGGGTGCACCAACATCGCTAAGAGGAGTTGCTCGCAGGTGTACTGCGGATGTAACTGGCTTAACACCACTTTGGCACAAGCTGGTTCGTTTAACACAGTCTGCAGGTTATGCGCTTTCCCTGACACCGTCTGTGAAATTAACACCGGATAAGGATTATCTTTCTCATCAAAGAATGAGAATAATTCATTGGGGGCGGTATGCTCTCCAAACAGCCGCTGACTGAATAACTTCACCGCCATCTCAATCCCCGGCATCTCCGGGTTCTCTTTGACATGCCAACACACATCGCCATCATCGATGGCTTTTACCACCCGTCGCCCATAGTCTGCTGATTCGCCTCCCAGGTTAAATCGCCGTTGACTGTCAAACAGCACCTTGGCGATTGCAGCTGGCATCACCACATTGCCCACATCCATACCCCGCACCACCACCGTCGAGCTACTCTCCTTGCCCGTGGCCACTTGCCACACCTGTTGACTCAATCCCCACGCCACACTTAAGTTTCGCTCGGCTAGCTGGTAGAGCACGTCTCGCAACGAAGGCTGTTGCGCTACGCCCAATTGCATCACCCGCTGTACTATCATTAAGCCATTGGCGTGCACCCCAGCGCCTTTCTCCACTAACGCCTCAAACCAGTGCCATTTCTCCCGGCCGTGTTTCACTGTTTTATCTAACGCCGTCTCATGCTTCACTGTGTCTTTGGCTTCCAGGTTTGCTCCCTGTGCCAGCAAGGCCTCCAGTAAGACTACTGCACTGTGGGTTTGCTCATCACTTAACTTATTCGGCTCAGGCGTTGACCCAATCCACTGCAACAGGGGCGTATACCCATGTGCGTTATACCGGTTCGGTTGGCACGTATGATGAGTCAACAATACGCTACTCATTCGCTTGACGGCTTCACTGTCAGGGTATATGCGCACATCCAAGTAATTCATGCACAGTTGATGCAGCGCGGTATTGTGACTTTCATCCGCTTCACTGACATCTGCCCCAAATGCTAATAACCGCTGCGCCACAAACGCATTCCCACGCTCTACCGCTTCACGAAACCAGCGTTGTATGAGTGAGCGGATATGGGTTTGACCGGCTCCTTGCCAATCGGCTAACGTGAACGTCGGCACTAACGCCAATGCTTCAACTAACGGCCATTGGGCTTCAGGCGGGATTGCCTCCCACACTAACTGCACCACCTGTTGCTGCAACGCTTGACTAGCGGTTAACAGTGGACTGGCCTTCTCCTCACACTGTGTCTGTATCTCACGCTCGGGAATACCTTCGGGGAATAACACCGCTAACGGACACACATTGGCTAAACGCCCAACCCCTTTGATATTGCCATACAATATCCCTTCACCTTCCAGTGGGCAATCGCCCGCTTTGTGGCGCAAGTTCGCATAGCCTTGGTGTAACAGCGGGAACACCGCCTGTACACAGCCACCTAAGGTGATGTTAGGGGTGTCGCGTATTACCGCCTGCAGTCGCTGCCAACCGTCATGAATAAAGTCCCACACTTGACGTGGCAATCGCACTGGAATATCGATACCGGCAAAGGTTCGCTCATCCACCGTACCTTGTCGTTGCCACTGCTGATAATCTGCATCGCGCTTGGCCAACACACTTAACCACCTAACAAATTGGGCGCTCGCTGGCATCGCTAAAAAGTGCTTACGTACCATTGGGTGCAGCGGTAACGCTAACAAGCCGGGTATCAACAACAACCCATTTTTGGTACGCAGGCGTAATTCACCCTGCTCATCATAACCAAAGGGCATCTTCAAACTCATGTCGTTATCAATCGACACAATACGACACTGGAGTTGTCCAGTGGTTTTATCATCATCGATTTGTACCATCACATTATCAAACTTGGCATCGCGTGGTAGCGTTAACAACAACCCCAACCACAATGCACTGGTCGCTTCCTTATCCAGGTGCGTGGTTAACAGGTCTGGCACCACTACGATGCGCTCTGGCAATGCCCGATTCGGCAATAAGCGCAAGAGGCGTGTTAACGGTTTTAAGGTCAACAGAATTGTCTCAACCGGTTGGCCTGACATTAACGTCGGGTACTGATGCAATATGCCCAGCAACGCTTGTAAGGTAGCCAAGTTTCCACTTGCACTCAGCATATCATACAACCACATTATCATTTTATGTGCGCGCTTGTGCCGAGGGATATCTACCATTGACAACCCTCCTAGGCGAAACGCCGACGGTTGACTCTCAGATAGCGCCACAAACGTCTCATACATCACATGACTACAGCGCTGCAATGCTTCACCCGTTAATGTACCAGCATCGACCATCATCGGCGTAATCGCTTCAAACGGCATGTCTATCACTGGCTCAAACACCGCAGGGTAGTGAGACTTCGCCACTGCCAAGGCTTGGGTGAAACCGGTTTGACTGTCTTGCAATACGGCCACAATCGCCTCCAGCGATACCCGCGATTGCCAACAGGCTAACGCGGCTTGGG
Source organism: Gammaproteobacteria bacterium (assembly GCA_965116795.1). Taxonomy (GTDB): domain Bacteria; phylum Pseudomonadota; class Gammaproteobacteria; order JAJFKG01; family JAJFKG01; genus JAJNDI01. The sequence goes on along the minus strand of OZ220716.1, from coordinate 1,358,691 downwards.
TAGACAAGATATCTCGCAAACTCACCCCGGTAATCGTTAACCCACCTTGAGCTAATCCCGCTGTCATCGTCACGGTATCATCATGGTGAACCGGGACAAAGCCAATGCTCAGCAGGGTACTGGGCGCCGCCACCAGAGAAGATTGACCCAATAACTGCATCAAACTCACTACTGCATATTCTTTTCCAGGGCTAATCGAGGGAGCTGCCTCGCCACCTGCCTCGCTTGTTGATACCGCCTGGCCTACAGACTTCGTTAACACATACGGCTTATAATGTACCCCATCCACCGCCGCAACGGCATGCACCCCCTCCACATTGGCTTTGACTTGCGCACCCCCTTCATCCATACACAATAACTGACGGGCAATAGCCACTGGCAAGTGATAATACCCTTCACCCAATACCGCCACACTGGCACGGCCTTGATAACGACAAAGTGCCACTTCCCCCTGCTCCGTTATCGCCTTGCTGGCAATCGCATACTCACCGGCTATCACCCACAACTGCCCCAACGCTTGATGGCGCATCAGCCAATGAGCTTGACCTACCACCTCGATAGCTTGCTGTACTAACAAGGCAACGCTCTCTAAACGGGGTAACACCACCTCAACACTGTCATCACTTCCAACGAGCTGATACACCGGCACACAGCGCCCTAAGATATTCACCAATTCCCTGTACACGTGAACATCTAAATTGGCAGACTGTTTCACCAAGGCATACAGCTCTGCCAACGCCCCACTGTGTATATCGACTTTCAACAGAATATCGACTTCCTCACCAGAAACCCCCAATGCTTTAATGCACTCGATGAGCTCACTGTGCCACGCCCCCAACAACTGCGATAACTGATGGGCTGTTAACCGTGCTTGTCCTTGACCAACACCAGGAGAAGACACTACCTCCAACTCATCCCTAGCCACCGCCTCAGCATTATCAACTACACCACCAATACCCACACCGCCAGGCGCACCCATACCCCCATCAATAAGACTACTGACCTCAAGCTCCTTCTCAACTTCAACTAAACCCACTTCACTGTCTGAGACTGAAAAAGACTCTGACCCAGACAAACTCACTGCTGTCTTGTCTTCTTCTGTCTCCTCTTCTGTTTTAATACCCCTCTCTTTACTCCCCGTATCTTTGCCAATCACGCTGTCCTGCTTCCTCACCCGTCGCTGTAATTTCAAGCGTTGCCAGGAACTGCCTTGTGGTGAAATACTTTCTAATTTATTTATGCGTTTTTGTATGTCCGCTTGCCACTCCTGTAACTGCTCTTTTGCCGCCTCATACCCTGCCTCTGCACTTAACTGCATCCACTTGAGTGCAGTACCTATATCTTGACTAACTCCTTTTCCTTGATGGTACAGCTGCGCCAATTCATACTGGGCTTTATTATTTCTTCTCTCAGCAAGCATCACCAACCCTTGAAAAGCCGATGCTTCCCCCTGTTGTGCTTGCTTAATTATCTCGGACAACCATTTCTCTAATTGTTCCTTTGCCGCCTCATTCCCTGTCTCCGCACTTAACTGCATCCACTTGAGCGCAGCCCCTATATCTTTCGGAACTTTTGTACCTTCATAGTACCACTGTGCTAATTGATGCTGAGATGACCCATATCCCGCCTCTGCACTTAACTGCATCCACTTGAGCGCAGCACCTATATCTTGACCAACCCCTTCTCCTTGATAATACAGCTGTCCTAATCGACCCTGCACAAAGGGATCACCTTCACTGGCCACAGCATGTAATGCTGCAATAGCACGCTGCTCTCCTTGCAATGCATAGTGATACAACTGTCCAACGGCTTTATTAAATCTCTGTCCTGCCGCCACCTGCCACCACTTAATGGCGTCACCGATAGTGGGCTCAATCCCTTCTGCTTCTCGCCCCGTAGCATACGCCTGCCCCAATCGATATTGCGCGAGCAGCTCGCCTTGTTCAGCCCTATTTAACCATTCTGACACCAATACTGGCTCAAACCCCTGCCAACACTTAATGGTTTTATCAGCACTTGCGCTTAATACTAACGGCTTACCCCGCTCCCCCTGCTCCAGCACCGCCAAGGCATTAACCCATCTCGTATGCCCTTCCCAGGTACTGAGACACTGTGCCTTACCTGTCTTCTCATCCATCTCCCAACACTTAATGGTTTTATCACCAAGACCACTTCCGCTTACTACTAACCGCTTACCCCGCTCTCCCTGCTCCAGCACCGCCAAGGCTTCAACATAACCCGTATGCCCTTCCCAGGTGCTCAAACACTGTGCCTTACCTGTCTTCTCATCCATCTCCCAACACTTAATGGTTTCATCATGACTTGCGCTTAATACTAACCGCTTACCCCGCTCCCCCTGCTCCAGCACCGCCAAGGCTCTAACATCACCCGTATGCCCTTTCCAGGTACTCAAACACTCTGCCTTACCTGTCTTCTCATCCATCTCCCAACACTTAATGGTGTTATCATCACCTGCACTTACTACTAACCGCTTACCCAGCCCCCCCTGCTCCAGCACCGCCAAGGCAGTAACAGACCGCGCATGCCCTTCCCAGGTACTCAAACACTGTGCCTTACCTGTCTTCTCATCCATCTCCCAACACTTAATGGTTTTATCACCAAGACCACTTCCGCTTACTACTAACCGCTTACCCAGCCCCCCCTGCTCCAGCACCGCCAAGGCATTAACACCAAGCTCATGCCCTGCCCAGGTACTGAGGCACTGTGCCTTGCCTGTCTTCTCATCCATCTCCCAACACTTAATGGTTTTATCAACACTTCCGCTTACTACTAACCGCTTACCCCGCTCCCCCTGCTCCAGCACCGCCAAGGCTCTAACATCACCCGTATGCCCTTTCCAGGTACTCAAACACTCTGCCTTACCTGTCTTCTCATCCATCTCCCAACACTTAATGGTGTTATCATCACCTGCACTTACTACTAACCGCTTACCCAGCCCCCCCTGCTCCAGCACCGCCAAGGCTCTAACCCAATCCGTATGCCCTTCCCAGGTACTGAGACACTGCCCTGCTTTTTCTGCTACTTCTCTATTACTACTCTCTTTCTCACTTCCCTTAAACATACTCTCTAAACTCCCTTAATCTAAAACCAAAACAAAAACCCTTTTTCTATCTCACCCCTTGCCGTCACCGGTGGGTGCAGGCACACCTGCCTCCCTTAAAATCTCTATGGGCAATATTTGACCATGCTATCTGGTATCTCTCAACCATCTTAAACGCCACCTTACATGGAAAAACACCACCCCATAAAACATACGAAAAAGCCAACCCCTTAACACTGATACAAACAAGCAGCATTAATAAAGTCAAACGATGAAATAATTGAATAATACGTAATGGCAAATACAGAAAAGGCGTAATAACATGGCTTACGTTATCATATCGAAGAAAGTCAGGAATAATCCTGCTTGCAATACATAACCGAGATATCATCAACACAGCCATCTCCTTGCTTGACCATCCGACTTTCCCTGGGGAGCAATGCGTTTGTTTTATTGTTGTTGTTTATTATGATTGTGCTGTTAGCTTGTTATGTGATTAGCGTGTACTTATTGTATGATTCTTCATAATCCTGCCCCGCTTTAACGTATTCCCGATCATTTGTTTGGCAAATGGGATTAAGTTGAACTGGATTATAGAGACTACCTTACGCGCATGCAATAACAAGACTTTTCCACTACAAGATGAGCCTGGAATAGATTGTCGATTCACCATCAACTACAAATAATGTGGTAGTTCACATTAAACCGATGTATCGCAGTACAGTCTCGCTTCAAGCCGTCTGCGTCTCACCAAGCCTGGCAACTTTCGCCCACCGGCATGCACCCACTTTACAAATTTCGTTGGTACATCAGCATGCTCTTACCGATTAACTTTACGCCGCAGTGTTGAACGCTGTAACGCTCCGCTACCCAGGTTAAACGTAAATGATACCAGCGCATCAAATTCGTTATCGATCAACGGCACATCAATCAATCGCAGCACGGCACGCTCTGCTACTTGTACATCACGACGCAATAATATTTCTGCTTGTTGTTTGTCAATACCCTCATCAAAATGTTCACTTGATTTTATCAAATGGTCATACCCAATCGTGCGGTAACCGGCTGGACACATATACACTGTTGACGCAAAACTTTCAAACTGTTTTATCAATGACAATCCATTTTCGCTAATGTGCCGTATCATAATAAAATCCCCATTAGCTGCAATTGCTTCAAACCGCTGTGGTGTTTAAACGTGCCATGCCATTGAAACTGACTATCAACGCGATGTCGTTTCATCGTTAAACTAAACGGAAATAACAAATTGTGTGGTGGCATCGAATTTTTAAAGTCAAATCTGAATACTGTGTTTTTAAAATTAGCGACGTACTGCAGTGTCATTTCAAAATTGGTTAGCAAGAGTCGTAACTCATCATCATTGCAACGGGCATTGTGCGTATAAAAAATAATTGGTGTGCGATTTTCGATGTCAGTTGACATGGTGATAATCCTTATTTAATTTTCAAGGTGTGATTAGTAAGGCTCGGTATACGAGTTATAGCCAGTAAAAAAACACTGTAAATTGCAGCAGTTTTAACTGATGCCGTGGTCATTCAACACAGCCAACACAGTGGCGTTTGTGGGGAATAAAAAACAAGCAGGGTTAGTTGCGGGCATAATCAAAAAAAGAGCCACACACGCCAACGTTGCGCGCATGTGGCCAATCGCCTGGAGAGCTAATCGTCGTTATTGTTTCTTGCCCAGCCTTGAAGGTAAAAGGCTTTGTCATCTTCGCCGGTGAAAATTCCCCAATACTGAATTTGTCCGTCAACAATTTGTCGCTCCATCGAAAATTCAAAATTTTCAATGTGCGTGCATTGCGGTGTAAAGCCTTTCAAATCAAAGCCCAGCGCATCTTCTGAATTTTGAAAGGCGATGTCTAACGCTTTTTCGAAAGCTTCTAATGCGGCGTTAACTTCAGCAATCGTCAAGCCTTCATTGTCCACAATGTTAGTGTAATATTTTTCGTAATATTCAGTGTGATATTCGTTGTTAATTTCTGTTTTCATGTTAAGTCTCCAGTTTTGTTTTAACAATTACATTAATCGCTCTACCTGCAGGTTATAGCAAGTTATATTTCGCTAAATGGCCACTATTTTTGCTGTTAATCAATGCAGTGTTTACTGATGAGAAATTTTGTCGAATAACAAATAAATTTGGGCGCTGTCATGCTAATTGAAAAGATAGGGGTAAGACGTTGCGCTCTGAAAAAAGGCCACAGACACCAAACGTTGGCGCCTGTGGCTGGGTGTAAAGGGCAGGTTACTCTTTTTCTAAAGCGCCTAGCACTTCCAATGTTTTGCTGTTATCTGCATTTTCAAACACCCCCCGCCACTGCATTTGCCCGCATACCCTGTCGACGTGCATCGTTAGAACAAATGGGTGCAATGCTGCTTGCTTAGGTACAATGCGCGTCAATTCAAAGCGCAGTTGACTGGCAGGCACGAGTGCGGCGCGCTGCATGGCTTTTTCAAAAATGTCTAACAATGCATTTTCTTCTTGTTTAGTGCAATGGGTATTTTTCACATCCCAAATAAGGGGTTTGTAAAACAGTCTTTCGATTAATGTGCTCATGATTTTTTCTCCAGTTAAGTTAACGTTACGTTGTAATTAACGCTCACTATCGAAGACATAGCCAGTCAATTATGCCTATTTATTCGAGCAGTTATCGCTGATGTGCAGACCATTAATGTGGCTGGAATAATCGGCTTTACAGGGCTTGGTGATGGAGTAGGGGAGATTGGGTTTAACCCAATAAAAAAGGGCAACAAACGCCAACATTAGGCGCCTGTTGCCAAACTCAAGGAGAGACAATTAGTGATTATCTATTCGTGCAATCAAGGTAACTTTCTTGCTGGCGGTAGTAAATTCCCCTGCCCATTTTTCCGGTTTTCCGGCAAACCGCTCACAGCGTCCTAAACGCACTTGAAAGTCCTTAACGTTTTTGGGTGTTGTGGTAGAATCACCTAGGTTTATCCACACTTCGCTAGCGCGAGTAGGAACAATGCAGGTGAGTGCATCTCGAAATACTGTAATAAGGGCGTTTACTTCGCTTTGTGTGCAATTATCATCAGGATTTTCAATCATAGTGATGTTAACGTGGCAAGTGTTTGCGTTTGTGTTCATGGCTTTAATCTCCAGTAAATGTTTTCTTATCACCATTAACGCTTACTATCGAAAACATAGCCAGTCATTTATGCCTATTTATTTAAGCAGTCATCACTGATGCAATTGACGGGATTTTGTGACGCTGCGCTGCCCGAACCAGAAGGCCATTACTGCCGCAAATAACGCTTGCGTTTCATCGTCCCAAATCGTTAACACACTGTCTACTATTGTGAACCCTTGTTGCAGTAATGCAATTAATGCCATCACTTTAACAAAGACAAACAAAGCAAAGAACGCATACGTTATTACCGGCCTTACCGATGCACGCAAGGCTTCGACCCACTTTACATGACTTGGAAGACTGGCATGTTGATACAGTGCTTTGCTTTCAGCCATGTCAGCTTGCACTTCAATTTCTTCTAAACGCTGAACATGGCCTTCACGTTGTGCTTCAAGCTGCCTGTCCAAGATTGCTAGCTCATGTTTCCTGTCGGCTCTGTCTCTGACAAGTTTTAACATGTCAGGAAAAGCTGAAGAACTCAACCACCACCAACTAGAAGTTGGTGGGTTGGAGATCTAGGCTGAAGCCGGTATCAGTCTAAAGACATATTCGATTCATAATCCACTTTATGAGCATCAACATGATTATCAATGTAAGCATTAATGATATCATCTGTTACATTGCCACTTGTGCTACTAAAATATCCACGACCCCAAAAATGCCTGCCCCAATAGCGTTTGCGAATACTAGGAAACTCTTGCTGGATTTTGCGCGATGAACGACCCTTTGCCTTTTTAACAAAATCACTTACTGAAATATGCGGTGGAATACTAACAAAAAGATGGATGTGCTCTGTTGACAATACTCCATTGAGTATTTCAACCCCCATTTCCTCAGCTACTTGCGCTACAAGAGCACGAACGCGAAGACGTAGCTCACCTTGCAAAACTTTATAACGATACTTCGTTACCCAAACAATGTGGTATCGATGGTGGTAGACCGTATGGTGACTGTGCGTATAGTTGCCCATGCCCACATCATACAACAAGATCTGAAGATTTTCCCGTCTGGAAGACGGGGGTTTTAACCATTTAGAGGACTATAAAACCCACCAATGTAGCTAGTAAGGTTACCATCCTATTATTCCTTATTTATTTGCTATTGTTTAAGTGAAATAGTGAATCGAGTTTCCCAGAAATCCCCGCGAAAAATAGCACCAACATGCCGATGGTTAACCAACGCACCATCGTTTGCACAAACGTGTGTTGCATCGTCTTGAGGGTTTTTGCTAGCCCTCGCAGTGTACGCAGGTCATTGACCGTATCATCCATCAAACCCATTTCAATAAGCGCTTTGCGTGCGCCACGTGTTGAGGCTCTTTCAATTAATTCGTCAAGCTGTGCCTGTGATAGTGTGATGCCATCGTTAGATGGCTCAGTGTTATTGCTCGTCATGGGCAAGTTTCCTCTGTCATTGATATAAAAAAGCTGGACAAATGATACTATATGCAGTATCATGCATGATTATGAGAAATGCTAGCAAAATCATCAAAAAAATGAACGAAAATCCTCGGGATTGGAGGATTGAGCAACTGGAAACAGTGGCTAAGCATTATGGTATTAATGTGAGAAAGGGCAAAGGTAGTCACGTGGTATTTAACCATCCTGCTTGGATAGAATTGCTATGTGTCCCTGCTCATCGGCCAGTAAAGCCTGTTTATATTAAAAAGTTTGTTGCCTTGATTAATTTATTGGAGATACCTTGTCATGAAAGAGCTTGATTACCCGTTTACTGTACGCCATCTCTCCAAGGAAGAAGGTGGTGGATATTTGATTGAATTTCCTGATTTGCCTGGCTGTATGTCTGATGGTGAAACAGTTGAGGAAACCATTGAAAATGGAATCGATGCCGTACAGTGCTGGATTGAAGCCGCTAAAGAAGCCAATCGTGATATTCCAAGTCCAAATGATTTAACGACCGCCAGCGGCAGATGGGTGCAGCGTGCGCCTAAATCATTACACAGACGTTTAGCTCAACAAGCCAAATTAGATGGTGTTAGTTTAAATACATTGGTTATTTCTATGATTGCTCAATCTCTGGGTGAACGTAAACATGTTGATTAAACGTAAGAAGGTTACACATCTGAACTATGCACGACTGGATGTTCGGTAACGGCACTAATTTCAATGATATCTCCTCTAGGACGCACAGCGGTAACGCGAGCCAATGTGCTCCACGCATTGCCAACACCAAAGGCCACATGTGTGCGCTCTTGTGATTCACCGGTATAGGGTTTGAAATCAAAGTCACCTTGAATGATGACTTGATTAGCATTATTACTTGGTAACACTTGATACGTGCCACTGACACTACCATCTTGCTTGCGAAGACCAATAACATGTTCATCCAGTTTATCTTCATCCCACGTTAATGGCTCCGATAAAGTTAACGTGTTACCATCAACGCTAACGACTTCAGCCCCTTGTCCCCAGCTTGGCATGTCGTGCGTAATCGCAATTAAATCACCATAGGTTGGTATCAATCCCTCTAGCTCTGTTTGAAAGGTAACAAGACGCCTGCGATAGTGATTGGTGGCTGCCATGTATTTGCCTTCACGTATGGCTTGACTCTTATCGGTACAGCCTAATAATCTCACTCTTGCCGGTTGTTCACTGGTGCTGTTAGGTAAACTCACTTCCACTTCATCGGGTCGCCAAGTTTGGTTACAAAAATATTCAACAATGACACTGTCAGCGGTATCATCACTAGCAAGTAAGTATTGCAACTTCAAACTGTGCTTAACAATATTGCGTGGTGAGAATAGGGCAACTGGAATTTCTCTTGGCTCGTCTCTAACAAACCGCACAATCCCCGTTTGCATAAAACATACTGCTCGCCCACAACGAGCAACACGTGTCATCGCTTCCCACACGGTAATCGGTTGGTCAAATACTACATCCACAAAATCATTGCGTTGTTGCCATATCGCATCTAAGTTCGCTAACGCTTGTAAATCAATACGGCTATCAGGCAAGTTACCACCGTATTCATTTTTTGCAATATCCGCTAAGCTCCAAGCAATTGAGCGTGTTGCCTTGGGTGCACTCCAACCTGTTTCTCTATTCCACGTTGGTAACTTGCGCGTAACAATGCAATTCACTAATCGCGAGGCACGCTGTGATAAGTTATCGGTGGCACGCATTTTAATGGCGAGCAACGTGACGTTACCCAACTCAACACGTTGATTAAGCGTAGCTTTCAATCCTGCCCAACGTAATTCATTGCCACTACGAGCTGACGTATCTTTATTATTGGTTCTGAGTAGCCTGACTTCATAACGCCCTGGCGCAACAACATAATGATAGGTTAACCGTTGTGGCGTATTGGTAGCGGCTGTCATGGTTTCACTGCCTAAGCGCTGCCAATCCTGTAATGGATTACCTTCATCATTAATTTGTCTTGCCTCAACAATCCACGTTATGGTGCGTGCATCTAAACCACCACCATCATTGGCATAGTACAATCCTCGTGGCATGATAATGTCGATGCTTAATTCTGTTGCAGTGGTATCCGCTGGGTTCACCACAAAGCCACCAACGTAACCGCCCCCATCACTGGTTGATAACAATTCTTGACCCGCGATTTCCGGTGCGGTGATGACATTCGGTGAGAATGAGGTAACTTGACTGCCAGGCGGCACCACTTCATACGTGATTTCAGCAAAGGCACTAATGGGCGTATCTTCAATACGAATACTTTCAATGTCGTATTCACCTTGGCCAATGCAATGTAACTGATAGAGGTATTGTTCATCCTAAATTCCTCAGTTGATTCTCCCGGCGTAGTATTTTTCCAGGAAAATTTGAAAAAATATCTTCCTTTTGCAATTTATCCTGGCGCGGGTAGCAACAGAGGAACAGCAGTCTGATTTTTCCAGTTAAATTTCTCGGTTGCTTTCATCAAAATGGCTTTCCAGCATTCCTGAGGGGTCAACTGCGGCGCAATACGCTTAAGTGACGTAAAAAAGCTAACAATCCGCTGACAATAGTGTTTTATTTTATGAGCAGAACCATGTTGACTGGTCAATAGCATTTTCTTTTGTCGCCCTGACTGGGTTAACTTACCCACACTACTCAATAACAGTGGGCGTGATGTAATGGCTTCAAAATGATTATCTGGATTAGCTAATCTAACAAACAACGTCCACCAATTATAAATCAGAGCAATCATCCTCGACATCAACTGACTGCTCTTTAAATCAGACGTGGTATAACCTCCCCAGCCCCATTGGTTTTTAATTTCATCAAATTGGTTTTCACAATCCGCTCTATCACGATAATGGCAAACCACACTAACCAAGTCGTCATCTCTATTGGTTATCAAAACTGAGTAACGAAATAATTTTAAATCTTCTGGTCTTTCAACAAATGATAATTGTTGCTGACCACTTTCTTCATGCTCTAACGCAATCGTATCTCTTGACGTAGACAACTTCTGTCTTACAATAACAACTCGACGAGTTTTGTTCCAACTCGATAGTTGCAATGTCGCTTCTTTAGCTTCCCAATCTGAGTCAAGGGTAGTCCATTCGCCGGCACCATGATGCTTAATTATCAGCTCTTGCACGTATTTTGATTTCTTTAACTTGAACAAATAACCTTGGCCCGCGACTCTAATTCTTCCATGATTGTATTTGTTCCCCAATCACAATCTCCTCGCACTAAATACGGTTTACTACCCAATGGTATTTTATCCAGCAACTCAATCAGCCCTTCTAATGAATGACTCGATTGACTTTCGTTACCTGCTTTAACACAAACTTCTAATACCAAGCGAAGGTTCGCTATCATGTACGTATGATAGGTATGCGATGGACGCCCTGATTTCTTTGGGTTATAACCAATCTTTGCTCCTTCTTGATGACCGTAAATCGGTTTGATTGTTGTATCGACATCTAGTATCCACGGCATTGTTAGCAATGGTTCACAGGTTGAATATAAGTGACGTTGCATCCACGCAATTCCTTCTGCTTCTTCAATCTTTTTTAACGCACGGCGTGCAGAATCATCACTGACTATTTTGTTCATGCCTAGTAACTCTCTATTCACTCGGTCATTTGCCAGCATTTTCATATGGGCATAGCGAGTATGACCTGACAGCACTGATAAAAACAAAGACCCTAGCACATCTACCTTTTCTGGTGCGTTATTACTGGTGTATTCCAGAGGGCAATCTTCTACCCACGGTAAAAAGCGGTGACCCAGTTTCAAGTAGTCGATAAAAAATGGTAACTGACCAAACGGCGTAACCGATGCGTCCGGATCCCATTCAACATGCAGCTTGCCTGCATAGGTATCTACTTCTAATGGTAATTCTTTGGCCTCAACTGCTTGACTAGAGCTTTCACCCTCGGGGTGAATACTTGGCCGTAACATTTTCATTGCATAATCCCTTATTCTATAAGCTCAAGCCATTATACAGCTTCTTTCAACTGAGGAATTTAGGTTCATTGTTGGCATAATGTGCATAGGGTGTGCTGGCTAAATCAGGATAGACAATGTGTCTGCCGTAAATTACCGGAATCGGTTGACTGAGTCTCGCTTGATTGCCTCTAGCCTGCAATGAATACGTCGGACTCGGTGCTGGGGTATTATGCACAAAAGGAGTTTCATATTCGAGGATGGCCAATCCTAGATGGCCATGGTGGTTTCTATAACTAAATCTGAGCTTGAAAAAAAAAGCACTTAGTAATACAGAGGGCTTGGGGGACGATTCGTTGATTTCAGTTTGCTAAATTTTGGCGATTTTTTCTAATTTCTTGCCTTAAAATTACCAATCCTCTAAAAACTACGTACTTTAGCAACTAAAGCACATGAGTGTGCGTGGCTGGTAAGCCAGCGATATTGTGGTTAACCCCGTGCTCGTTTGAACTGGTCTATACGTAGCACTGTACGAAATAAAATAGATTTGTGCAAACCTAGGTCATATCTGCAGTTTTACAAATAGCATACTTAGCACGCAGAGGAATCGTTGACGAGGATCTTCGCGTTAGCTTAGGTTGTTGTTGCGGTTGCGTCGGCGAGTCCGACTTCTCTTTGCTACTTTGCTCTCCTTGAATGACTAGTGAAGATTCAGGTTCTTCCTCCATACCACTCTGTTGACTCATAATTCCACTAAACTGATCGACTAAAGCAGCAGATGATAAGCTAATGTTTGGTGCGCGCCACGAAGCGCTGTATTACTAGCGGTTGAAAGTACCGCCGGTGAAGTAGAGCCCACTACACACCGTACTGAGTCTTGGGCGAGCTGTGGTAACACAGTTGGTTAAGCGTAGATAGGGAGATATTAGGCCGTAGGCGAAAGCCGAAGTGATTGAGCCTCGAAAATTTGCTTGTCGGAGTGGTCGATGGTTTGCCTTAGCCAGAAGACAACACCACGCATGACGAAATGGGAAGCCATGCGTAGCACTCCCGGGGTCCGAGAGCATGGCATGATATTAAAGTAATACAGTGAACGTGGGAGGTCCTGATTATTCGCAAAGGAAAGCGTATTAGACAACAAGCTTAACAGCAAGGCGTCTGAAAAGATAATCAGGAAGTCAGAGGAGGCATAGTATTGAAGAAGATGGGTAATGCCATTGGAGAGAAGGCCTCCAGGCAAGCAACACCTCGAGAGGGACACGTGATGAGAACAACAGATTCTCAACTAACAACGGCAACGCAACTTGAGAGGATAGCTTGGTTGTCCGCGCAAGATAAGGTAAAGATATTTAGGTGTTTAATGCACCATGTCGATGCTGAGTCCTTGCGGGCATGTTACTCCCTGTTGGATGGAAGAAAGCAACAGGAGTAGATGGGATGACAAAGGAGCAATATGATAAATGAGTTTATCATCTACTTTTTTTTGAAGTTCACAATCAGTGAAACGGAGTTTGTCGTGAGCCCATTGCCTTAATAGGGCACGATGTGGTTCTAACGAGGAGCCGGGGCACAAGTGAACTAAGAGCAAGATAATGTGACACCATCATAGGAAACCAGATGGAAACAGTGAAAACGAACTTTGCTCTAAGGTACGCGAGGAACCGGCTTACTCACTGAGAATTTTTGCTCATTATCAAGCTCACTGATTTTTTCAAGAATGGTGTTGTATAACTCACCACCGAGATCTTCAGTTATTCTTTGCTCAGATAGCGCATCAACTTCTATGCCATCATCATTCCTCGCCAAATACCAATTGGTGAATTGTCTACCCTCGATTTTTTTATTTTCGCACAACTGATCAAGATAATACAGGGCTGCTTTTACCTCAGAAACAGTGGCACTCAGTTGTTGTGCACTACTCTCACTGCTGCTGCTCGAAGAAGAGCAGTTAGAAGAAGGTAGTTTGGTTCTTTTCTTTTGCTGAGCAATGCCACTAAACTGATTAATTAAAGCAGCTAGTGGTGGACTACTACTGTATGGAGAAAGTTTCTGCTCATTGTCCAACTCGCCGATCAGTTGTTTACTGCCTCCTTTATCACTGTTACTACTTGAAGATAAATCAGCACTTGATTCAGCGTGTTGCACCGTTAATAGCGTTGGATTTTCGCCAGATAATAATTCAGTGACACGTTGTTTGCATTCATCCAATTTCCCAGATGCGCTTAACAACGCCAGCGTATTCGCGACTGATTGACGTATTGCTGCAGATTCATGTTGCATCGATAACGCCAACACATCTACCATCATCGCTTGCTGTCCTTTCAGCTCATTGGCAATCGCTGAACTATTTGCAGCACGACTTGCTTTCAACTGTGATGTCACATTCACCCCATTGAGCATCACTTGGGATAATTGCGTTGCCTGTTGCAACTGCGCGATGGCCGCTTGGCTGTTATCCACCGTTAATGCTAAGATGCGTATAGCCGCACACCGCGCAACAGTTGTTGTCATATGTTCTGCCATGACATGATTGAGCGAGGCACCAGTAATACACAGTGCCATTATGCTGTGATTACTTTGCAATAGCCTGAGCAATGGACTCAGTGACGTGGCAATGTGCTCTGATGATAAATTTATAAGTACCGTGTGTACATCCAAATTGGATGCCACTAACCCCATTACCACATCCAGTTGATTGGGTTCAATGGCGTCACTATCAATCTGCACCACCCTATCGGATGCATACGGCAATAGGGACAACAATACAGGCGATTGCCACGTTTTCATGTTCCACTGTGGAAACACAGACACGGCTTGTTGACCTATGTAATCCATACACCACCACAGCTGTGCACCTACATTACGGCAATTGTCTATAGTCAGTTTTGGCAAGGCTGGATAAGTTTGCAGCGCATTCTGTAATCCCCTATTCGTCAATTGCTGGCAACCACTCAAATTAAGCTGATTAACTTGTCGGCAACTTTGCAATACATTTTTTAATCCATCATTTCCCAACTGTTGACACTCACTCACATCTAACGCGTTGAGCGCTTCACAGAACAAGGTCAATTCGGTGAGTACCGGGTTGTGCTTGCAGGTAGCCAACATCAATGCCCGCGATTGAATGGCAATGGCGCGTAACTGAAGGTTGTCACTGACATTCACCCGCCGCAAATGTGGCAGGTTAATTGGGTCATAACTGACGACTTGATTCACTAGCCCTGTGACCACCCTATTAGCCAAGCCTGCTAGATTGGGCAACTGCCTGAGTGTCAATGTCGTCAGGTGCGGTGTGTACCTCTCCAGCATTCCACCCAATTTATCGGTCACTTGCGGACAATCTACCAGCGTCAAACGACCGAGCTCCGGTGTGTTTTTCAATAGCGCAGCCAGCAGTTCATCGGTCAATGCCGCACAATGACGAATTGTCAATGTGTGAAATGCCATTTGCTCGGTGATAATCAGTTTCAATATCGCCTTTTGTTTAACAATGTCAGGCTGCTTCGCCATCTGTCCAAAGTCCAAACGATTAACCACCTCCTCCTTGACTTGCTCAGACAGTATTTGCTCAAACACTAACGTATCGCCCTTGGCTAACATGTCCACATACGTCGCTAACGCCCCCCTTTGTTCTACCCCTTGGCGTAACTGAAATAACGCACGCTGTGGGGTAAAACTCGTATCCTTATCTCCTTTCACCATCGCCTCTTGTTCTTTATCTGAGAACCCTGCCGCCTCTAGCGCTTGGCGACTGGTGGTCAAGGTCGCATAGCGCCCGGCTATTGCAGTGGAATAATAGGCTTGCGCCACTTCATGAAACCGCTTGGCTACCTCCTCGGGTGCTTCATGCACCTCAAACGCTTCTTCATATACAATGCCCAACGCTGGCGTAATTTCTTTTAGCAATTGCAAGTGGGTTATCATCGGATTATCACGCAACACCTGCTGTAACCGCACCAACCGGTCCCATAATTCGGTAATTGCCCCATCACGAAAGGGCACTGTGACCACCACCGGCAAGCGCTCATACACTTCACGTAGCGCCACTTTACGCGCTACCTGTTTCAAATCCATTTTTGCTTTAAATAACCGCTGACGCGCTTTCTTATCAAATAAGCTCATTGAGCGTTCATGATAAGCCATTAACTGCTCTAACCAGCTTTCTAAGAAGGCGACCGGGTCCAAATGCAGCAAGCGCTGCCTGACGGCCGGATGGACTGGCTGACGCATGGTATCCAAACAAAACAACACACTTTTAACTTGCAAGGTACGATGGCCTTTTTTCATCTCCACCGGTTTGACAAACGCATGGTCATTGTCAATCCCGACTATCCGATACTGCGCGACTGATTGGCCATCGGCTTGTGTTGTTGTCACCGGCAACAGTTGATAGTTATCTGGCTTACCATCTTCCGGATGCACTAGCATCGCCAACACAATTTGCTCGCAAGTATACTGCGGGTGTAACTGGCGCAATGCCGCTTGGCTCTTGGCCTTGGGTTGGTTCAACACCGTTTGCAAGTTCTCCCCCGCCACCGTCTGCGAAATCAGTACCGGATAGGCGGCCCCTTTGGCATCGAAAAACGAAAACACTTCATTGGGCGCGGTGTGTTCACCAAACAACAACCGACTCAATGCCCCTACCGCCATTTCCACCCCCGGCATCTCCGGGTTCTCTTTGACATGCCAGTTGGCTTGATTATATTGAATCGCTTTGACCACCCGTCGGCCATAGTCCGTACTCTGCCCCTTGACATCAAACACCCGTTTATCCGTCAGCAAATTCTCAGCTATCGGTTGCGGCAACACCACATGGCCACAATGACTGCCATGCACCACCACGGCTGATTTGCTCTGTTCACCACTGGCTGGCTGCCACACTTCCTGACTCAATCCCCAGGCCACGCTTAAGTTGGTCTTGGCTAATCGCTTTAAGGCAGCTTGCAAGGTTGCTCGTTGTGCCAATGCCTCTGACTCGTGCACCCGTTTCACAATCATCTTGCCATTGGCATGTACTCCAGCCCCTTTATCAATTAGCACCTCAAACCAGTGCCACTTCTCTCGACCTTGCTTCATTGTTTTATCTAATGCCGTCTCATGCTTAAATCCGTCTTTGGCTTCAAGGTTAGCCCCATAGGCTATCAATGCCTCCAATAACCTCAACGCACTGTCCGATTGTGTCGGCGTTAATCGTTCTGGCTCCGGCGTCACATTAACCCACTGCAATAATGGCGTGTACCCCGAGGCATTGTATTGGTTGGGTTGGCAGCTATGATGACCCAATAACACGTAACTCATGAGCCTGATGGTCTCACTGTCTGGGTAATTCAGATAACTTGCACACAATTGATGCAAAGCGGTATTCTCACTCTCATCAGGCAGACTCACTTGCGCGCCTAAGTCTAATAACCGTTGCGCCACAAAGGGACGACCCCGTGTGACAGCCTCACGAAACCACCCTTGAACACGGGGTCGGATAGCCTCCTCGGTGACACCTTGCCAATCTTGCAAAGTTAACCCCGGCAACAAGGATAAGGCTTCGACCACCGGCCACTGTTCGTGTACAGGTATCAACGCCCAATCCAATTGCCTCACTTCACTCACCGCCTGAGCGCTGGCACTGACCGTCGGGCTTGCTTCCTCAGCACATTGCCCCTGTTCCAGCTCGGCTGGCCACTCTTCCAATAACTGCTCTACCGGGCAATTACCCCCCATCTTGAAAAACCGGTACAAGTTAAACTCCGCGGCCAATGGGCCAGACAGCGGGCTGTCCAGCTGGTTCAATCCTTGATAGGCGCTGTCCATCAATGGGTAGAGCTGTGCGAAACACTGCCCCAAGGTCACATCGGCATTGCTTTGCACGATATCATGTAACAAACGCCACTGGGTTTTAATAAACTGCCACACTTGTCGTGGCAATTGAACCGGAATATCAATGGCTCGCAGCACTTTCTCACTGACTGTCCCTTGAGCTAACCACTGCTGATAATCACTGTCACGCTTGGCGAGCAAACTCAGCCACGTCAGATACCACCCGTCAGCTGACAACGATAAACAATGCTTACGCACCGTCGGGTGTATCGGTAAAGCCATTAACTCCGGTAACACCAGCAGCAGGTTTTTCAACTCTAACGATAACTGACCATGCTTATTGACACGAAACGGCATCTTCAAACTCATGTCATTATCAATCGCCACAATCCGACACCGTTGCAATTGTTTATCCGCGTCAAAGTCTAACTGCAACATGAAGTTATCAAACTTGCCATCACACGGCAGCGTCAGTAACAACCCAAGCCACAAGGCACTCATCGCCTCGGTATCAAGATACCGCTCGGTTAATAATTGTGGCACTATTGTCAATGCTGTCTCTAACGGCGTATTCGGCAATAAGGTAAAAATCCGCTTGGTATGTTTACATTGCTGCAACAACCCTGCAATCTCTTGCCTTACCATCAACCCAGGGTATTGACACACCACCCCTAACAGCGCACGTAACGCATCCACTGTGCCACCGGCACTCAAGAAGCTTTCAAACAACCCACGAAACGTATTGCGGCGATTGGCTTCGGGCCTACCAGCCGAGTCAGCCACATCACATAATTGCGCCTCAACCGCTTTACCTGCACACACCGTTTCAAACGCATGGCGCAATCCCTCACTCAAAGCGGCTCGGTCAGCCTCAATACTTAAATCAAACACACCAAACACAGCCGGGCAACGTTGCTGTGCGACCGCCAAGACATGCGCAAATCCCTCTCGAACATCCTGCAACAAAGTGACCATTGCCTCTGCTGATAACCGCGATTGCCACACCCCAAGCGCTTCACGACATTCTATAAAATCTTTAAAGCACATTCCGGTAATCGTTAACCCACCTTGCACCAGGTTACCAGTCATCGCAACAGGGTCTTCCTCGTCTTGAATAGGCACCGCACCCACACTCAACAACGTACTGGGCGCCGCCGCTAACGATTGCCCGGCGATTAACTGGATTAAACTGCTAACGGCATACTCTTTCCCGGGGTTAATTGGAAACTCGGTTTTACTATTGGGTTTATAATGCACACCATCTAAGGCCATCACAGCATGAGACCCGGCTTGATTGGCTTTGACCTCTTTGCCAGCTTCATCGATACACAACAACTGACGAGCAACGACAACTGGTAAGTGATAATAGCCTTCCCCTAATACCGCCGCACTGGCACGCCCCTGATAAACCAATAACCCTTGTTCACCACGTTGCTGCATCACGGCATTGACCGCGGCATATTCACGCGCTATCACCTGTAACTGCCCCAATGCTTGATGGCGCAGCAACCAATGAGCACGACCCACCACCTCGATAGCTTGTTGCACCAACAAGGCAGCCTCCTCTAAACGGGGCAACACCTCTTCAACGTCATCATTGTCACCGACCAACTGATACACTGGCACACAACGCCCTAATACCTGCATCAAGGCACCACTTGCCTTAACATCACCCACAGGATAAGTCCGCACCAAGGCATACAGCTCTGCCAGAGCTGCGCTGTGCATATCAACCTGCAACAGGGTATCCGCCTCCTCAATCCCCAAGGCTTTAATGCACTCGATAAGCTCAGCATACTGACCGCCCAACAAACAGGTTAACTGATGGGCGCTTAATGTCGCTTGCAATTGATTGGCATCAGAGGAGAAGACGGGGGGAAGATCATCTTCAACTGTAATTTCAGCAACAACCACACTTTCACTATCTGAAGCTATCAGTAACTCTGACATAGCAAGACCAACCTCTGCCTTATTCTCTTCAACTACACTCTCTTTCTTTTTCACCCGTCGCTGGGCTTTCAAGCGCTGCCAGAGACTGTCTTGTGCTGATGAAATGCCCTCTAAGCTCAATACACTCTCTTGCCACCGTTGTAACTGTTGTTTTGCTGGGGCATAGCCTGCGTCTGCACTGAGCTTCATCCACTTGAGTGCAGCACCTATATCTTGATTAACGCTTTTACCTTGATAACATAGTTGTCCTAAGTGATACTGCGCAAAGGCATTGCCTTCACTTGCTAAAACTTGTAATGCCACGCAAGCATGTTGCTCTCCTTGCAACGCATAGCGATACAACTGCCTAACAGCCTTCTGCAACCCCTGCCATGCCGCCAGCTGCCACCACTTAACAGCTTGACCAATATCTTGCTCAATCCCTTCTTCTGCCCGCCCTTTGGCATAAGCCAAGCCTAACCGATATTGTGCTGTTGCACCGCCTTGTTCAGCCTGTTGCAAAACATCTGAAAAGCTCACCCCTTGCCAACAAATCATACCTTGATAACCTAGACCACTGACTACGAACCCATTATCCAGCACTGCCAAGGTAATAGCATAGTTATAGCTAATTGCGCTAGACATTCCCCAGATGCTTAAACACTGTGCCTCCCCTGTCTTATCATCTACCTGCCAACACTTAATGGTACCATCACCATCTCCACTTAATACAAACCCATTATCCAGCACCGCCAAGGCAGCAACATATTTCTCATGCCCTTCCCAAGCACTTAAACACTGCGCCCTGCCTGTCTTACCCTCTACCTTCCAACACTTTATTTCTCCTGGTTTTTTATATTCACCACCTCCGCTAACTACAAACCCATTATCTAGCACCGCTAAAGCATAAACAGAACCCTTACTCCCTTCCCAGGTGCTTAAACACTGCGCCTTCCCTGTCTTATCATCTACCTGCCAACACTTAATGGTGTTATCTCTGCTACCACTTAAGACAAACCCATTATCCAGCACCGCCAAGGCATAAACAACACTATCATGGTATCCAAAGAGACTTAAATGCGTTGCCTCCCCTGTCTTATCATCTACCTGCCAACAATTAACAGTCTCTTCACCATCCCCACTGACTACAAACCCATTAGGGAGCACCGCTAAAGCATAAACAGAACCATAAATCCCTTCCCAGGTGCTTAAACACTGTGCCTTCCCTGTCTTATCATCTACCTGCCAACACTTAATGGTACCATCACCATATCCACTTAATACAAACCCATTATCCAATACCGCCAATGCGTTAACACCATCCCTATGCCCTTCCCAGGTACTTAAACATTGTGCCTTCCCTGTCTTATCATCTACCTGCCAACACTTAATGGTACCATCATATTTACCTCCCCCACTGACTACTAACCCACTGGGAAGCACTGCCAAGACAGTAACAGTGCCCCTGTACAATTCCCAGGCACTTAAATACTGCCTTGCTTTCTCAGCTAATGCTCTATCACTTCTTTCTTTCTCATTTCTTTTAAACATGTTTTCTAACCCTCTTACATCTAAAACATAAAACTATCTTATCCCCTGTACTTGCCATTAACGATGGGGCGGGCGGAACAAAGCACGCCCTAAAAAATCTTATGTGCAATAATTGACCGTCCTGCCTGTTGCCCACCCAATCATAAATTCATCGCTGAGTCTACACACAGAACAACGGCACCAACTAACTTAAACAGCGACGCAGTGAAAAAATAGATACATGAAAAATAAGGACGGATATTCACATCCCTGCTGACATCAACACGAAAAAGACAATGAATAACTATTCCAACAACGAGCCCTAACGCCTTCAATGACACATCTCCTTGTCTGACCGCGATGCAACCTGTTAAGGGTAACTTGTTTTGTTATGTTGTTATGGTTTTTTATTTGTTATTGTTGTTGTCTGTTATGATAGTGATGTGTGATAAGCATCGTGATCTTACCTTGTCACTTAACTTATCAGATGTTGCTTTATCCCACAAAAGCAACCCGCTTGTAAAGCATTGTTAATTGCGTGATCAGCTAACGAAGAGATTCATTTATTTGCCAGACTTAGTTGCAGGCAACTCGACACCCTCTAGCTGTATTGCATACCCTACCCCAAATGCATTAGAGTAATGCCTTACGTAAGCTGGTATATAATCTTTCAATCACGACCGCTGCGCGCCAAGGAGAGGCGAAGCCGAGGGCGCGTAGTCCGCGGAAGCCGAGGCTTGTCGTCGGGAACGGAGTTGCCGGAATGCCAACGCTTGCAGGTAAGCGGAGAGAGCGACGATAAGCTTTACTCGGCGTCGAGTCATTTGAGAAACGACTCCGAAGTGCGCGTTAGTGCACGTAGGGTTGTTGACGAGGACGGCCGCGGCAACTTGGCTGTCGCGTTGGCGAGTCCGATTTTGGGCATGGATGACCAAAATCTTTCACGAGGTAGCGACACAACTGTTTAAATTGATACAACAATAACCACGATGCATTATCAAAGCACCAGCCTGCAAGGAGTCAGTCACCCGTGAGCTTTCAACACCACTACGCCCGCTCTTGTCGCTTACTGCATGAAAGCGGGGCATGGCGTTTGCTGCGTGCTGATAATGCGCCTATTATCTTAACGTTTTTAACCACGGTCTTTGCCAACACCAACGAAGTCCCTTACGACCAGGCACGCGTTACATTAACCACTGAACTACAACGCCTGCAATCCCTTGGCACGTGGGACTCCCAAACCTCGGCAAGCACCTATTTGAATCAATGGATACACGCCGGGTGGTTACGCGAAATGGACGATACCCTCACCAAAACCGATGCCAGTGAAGTGGCCCTGCGTTTTTGCCAAGGGTTAGCCCAACGCACCACCGGCACCACCGCCTCACGCTTGCGTATTGTCCAACAAGCGGTGCGCGATTTAGTCATTGCCATCAACCCAGATACGCGTGCCCGCATTGCCTTGCTCGAAGAGAAAAAAGCCGCCATTCAACACGAGATTGATGCGCTGCAGCGCGGTGACGTACAGCCCTTATCTGCCAATGAGCAAAGCGAGCGTTTAACCGATATTTATCAACTAGCTTATGCCCTCACCTACGATTTTCGCCGTCTTGAAGATGATATTCGCCAATTAGAGCGCACTGTGCGCACCGATATGATTGCAGAGCACGCCGGACGCGGTGATGTCCTCAAATCTGTCTTAGCACAAGAAGCCAAGCTCACCACCACCGATGCCGGACGAGCCTTCGATGGCTTTTTTCAATTATTGTGTGATGAACACCGCGCATTGGAATTAACCGAGCAATTGCGTGATATCTTGAAGCAACCGGTAGCAAATAGCTTACACCCACAACACAAACACTATCTAACCCGGTTGATGCCTGCATTAACCGGTGAAAGTGAGCGGGTCTTTCATATTCGACGGCGCAGTGAAGAGAGTTTGCGTGCCTATATTGAAAGCGGCGCCGCCCTTGAACAACGTGCCGTGACCCAGTTGCTCCATCAATTAGAGCAAGCTGCCGTGACCTTAACTCAGCAAGGGGTTACCCTCAAACACCGCACAGCTTTGCAGCTGCCGACCGGCCTCGCTAGAATCAGCGCACCAGAGACGTTGCAGTTACGCCCAGCCGACTCAACCCTGCCCACTGCCGATATTACGCCGCACACCAATCAGCGCACACCGGCGTTAGCGGTATTAGCCCATTTAGAGACAGTCCCCATCGACAACATTGCCAAACGTATCCAAGGGGTATTAGGTGAGCATGGGGCAATGACATTGGCGAACATCATTGCCTATCACCCCATCAGCGCTGGATTAGAAGAATTGGTCGCGTATGTGCGGGTAGCCAAATCGGTTAATGCCACTCAATTACCCCAACGCGAACAAGTCACCCTGTGGGAGCCCAGTGGCCATTGCTTGCGTGCGACCCTGCCTACCTATCAACTCCACCCCGATTTATTTGCAACCGAGGCAACCCCATGGCTGAACTAGCATCAACAATCAAAGACACATCGGCTGAAACACAACCAGCAACCCCCAGCGGCCAATTGCCGCACGAGGCACGCCATGTGTTAATTCGACTATTGCGCCACGGCGTCATCTTAGCCAAACACTCTGCCAATCACTTTCAGAACGTGTGTCGCTATCAACAACCCTTGCGCCAACACTTAGCCGATATGTATCTACGCCTGGTGTTAGATGAAGCTGCTGGGGTGGCCTTTATTGCCAGTGTGGATGAGCTCGCTGATGATAATGACACGGGTACTGATACCGATAATGATACGGTTAATCTCAATGACTTGCCTTCATTGCTAACACGACGCACACTTTCGTTGTATGACACCATCGTGTTATTAGTTTTACGCAAACACTATCAAGAGCGCGAAACGGCAGGCGAGCAACGGATTATCATCGATATTGACCGCATGGAATCCTACCTGTGCCCCTTCATGCCATTAATCAACAGTTACAAACTGGCACGCCAAAAGTTGTTAGCCACGTTACAGAAACTGGTTGAAAAGCGCGTGTTAACCGCCGTGCGCGGCAGTGAAGCCCGTTTTGAAATCACGCCCGTGATACGGTATGTGGTCAACGCCGATTTCTTAGAAACGATGCTCGCTGACTACCAGCAACTGGCAGAAAAACACAACATTGAACTCTCTGCCGAACCCAATTCCAATGACAGGCCCTCTTATGACGAACACAACACTAGCTGAACACGCTGAGCGCGTTGAACATAGGGATGGTGAAACGATTCAGCCCCATCATCAACCCACCACAACCCAAACCCTGTTTGCCACCGGACAAATCCGCCTGCAAACCTTGTCCGTATACAATTGGGGCTCTTTTAATGGCTTGCATACCGCCACCATTGACCCCAATGGCACTCTTATTACCGGTGATAATGGCGCCGGTAAATCCACTCTCGTCGATGGCTTGATGGCGCTGCTATTACCTGCCGGGCGTGCCACCTTTAATGTTGCCGCCAGCCAAGGGGAACGCAACGACCGAAGTTTATTATCCTACATGCGTGGCCATTTTGGCTCGGTGCACGATGGCACGCGCACTGCCATCAAACACAAACGCACCGGCACTGTTCTCAGTGGATTGCATGCTCAATACCACAGTGAAGACGGCACACACATTATCTTAGCCGCCCTGTTTTGGACTACCCAAACAGGTAATGCCTTAAGTGATGTCAATCGCGTGTATATCGTTGGCAAAGCGTCCATTTCATTACAAGCCATGCTCAATGCCTTTACCGATGGGCATAGCCGCGGCTTAAAACGCTGGTTAAAACAACACACCCAGCTGCAGTGTTTCGATGACCATTTTTCCCATTACCAAGCGTGTTACCGTCAACTATTGCATATGGAAAACAAAAATGCGCCTGCCTTGTTAGCCCGCGCATTGGGATTGAAAAAAATCGATGACTTAACCGCCTTAATCCGCGAGTTAGTCTTAGAGCCGGGCACCCTCAAAGACGAGGCGCGCAATGCCGTCAGTGAGTTTGCCGATTTAGTCGCTACCCGCAATCAATTGCTTGATGCCAAGGCCCAATGTGAGCATTTGAGCAAACTCCCACCCATACACCAATCCATCACCAAGGCAGACAAAACATACACGGAGTTGATTAAAGAGCGTGATGGCTTACCTATCTATATTGCTAAGCTGGCTGTGCAGCATTGGCAAGCTAACATTGCACGTTGGCAACAAGACTATGCCCTACTGACTGACCGTATTAAAGACGCTAATCAACACGAAACCGATGCCACTGAACAGGTAGAGCAACGCCATGCGGATTATTTACAGGCAGGCGGTGAGCGTATTGACGTTATTAAAAGGGAACTCACTCATACACAAACCCAACTCAATCACGTACAACACCGCGCCACCCAATACCAAGCCGATACCAAAGCGCTGGGATTGGATACAACATTAGACAAAGCCATCTTTACCCAACATCAACAACACATCACCCAACAACAGCAACAATTGCATGAAGACACCCATCAAGCACAAGATAAGTTTGCCACCGTGAGTGCCACACTCAGTCAACGCCAAGCCGATGAGCGCGCTATCCAAGAAGAACTTACCCACATCAAGGCACGTCCTGATTCCAACATCGCTGCCAATTATCAACAATTGCGTGATGAATTGTGTCACGCATTGGAGATATCCCCAGACAACTGCCCATTCATTGCTGAACTACTTGATGTCAAAGAATCCGAGCGCCAATGGCAAGGGGCCATTGAGCGGGCACTGGGCGGACTGCGCACCACCCTTTTACTTGATGAGAATCACTTCTCTTTAGTCACGCGTTGGTTGCATGTGCGCCACACCGGATTACACGTGCGTATTCAACAAGTGATGAAAACCGATAATCAAAAGGCCCAACCCTGGAAGCGTGATGGCTATTTACACAAACTACACTGGCGTGAGCATCCTTACCGGACTTGGCTACAACAGCATTTAGCCCGTTTTGATTTGCACTGCGTGATGACCACTGCTGAATTAGATAACACCCCTTTCTCAATAACACCCTCGGGGTTAATCCACCGCGAACGCGGACGTGCTGAGAAAAAAGACCACATCAAGATAGATGACCGCCGCCATTGGTATTTAGGGTTTTCAAATAAGGCTCGTTTAAAGCTGTTAGAAGAAGAGCAGCGACAATTAGACACTAAGTTAAACGACATTCAAACCACGCTCACTCAAGCTAGAGACGCATTAAATACCTTGAATCAAAAACGCCAACATTGGGATAAACTACACAACTATCAGTGGGAAGAGATTGATGTTGCCCGTTGGCAAACTAAGCTTGCGCACTTGCAAGCGGATATCGCTGCACTTGAGTCCAGTGAGGGTGATTTAGCACAGGCTAAACAGCGTTGGCAACAGGCTAAAGCGCATGTGCAAGCCATTCGCACCGCGAAAGAAAAGGACATCAAACACGCAGGCGAGCTCGCCAACACCCTGGAAGCAGGCGTCAAAAAGTGTGATGAAGCTAAAACGCTGGCTAATGTTGAATTAACCGAGGCAGTTCGTGAACGCTTACAAGCACGGCTAGGGAAACTAGATGCCTCGTTATTAGAACAATTCACGACCCTAACACATCAACATCAACGCACTATCGAGCACGCCTTAGAGCAATGCCGTGAGCAAAAGGCCAGTTTGGAAAAATCGGCTATTCGCATCATGGCAAGCTTCCGCTCTCACGAGAAGTGGCAAGTGATTGCCACCGATTGGCGCTGCGATGTTGCAAGCTTAACCGATTACATTGAGCACTTACAAGCATTAGAGCAAGAAGGCTTACCCAAACTGGTTGACACCTTCATTGCCAGACTCAATAAACACACCACCCAATCCTTAGCGCGCATTCGCCAGCAATTGCAAGTGGCACGCGATGATATCATCGACAAAATTGAAACGATTAATCACGTACTAAAGCGCACTGAGTTTCGTGAAGGCACCTATTTAAAATTAGGAACCCGGCAAGAGCACTACCCGCACGTCAAAGCCTTTCAACAACAACTCTCCACTGTGCTAAGCCAAGTCACCAGCGATGACCATGAGGCGCGTTTTCAACAATTGCAAGATGTCATTGCTACGCTGGAAAAAGCCAGTCAGCCGAGCACAGCCCATACCTTAGAGAGTTTGCGCTTACTCGACCCACGCTATCAATTAGCCTTTCACGCCGATGAATTAACCATCGACACCGATGAGGTACGGGATGTATTGGCTTCTTCCAGTGGCAAATCCGGCGGCGAGAAAGAAGCGTTTGCAGGCACCATTGTCGCCGCCAGTTTAGCCTATGTGCTCACCCCTGATGGCCACGATAAACCGGTATACAGCACCGTCTTTTTGGATGAAGCCTTTTCCAATACGGCAGAAGCGGTCAGTCGACGGGTACTGCGGGTGTTTAAAGCGCTGCACATCCATGTCAATCTCATCACCCCTTATAAAAACTTAAACCTGGCACGCGAATCCGCACGCTCATTATTAATCATTGAGCGTGATATCACCCAGCACGACAGTCACTTATGTGAAGTCACTTGGGAAGAAGTCGATGCACAATTGGCAAAACACCGTGCGCAACGCACGCAGCAAGCCGCTCAAGCGTTAGGTATCACGCTGACAGAGGAGACTGAGGCAACCCATGCCAGCTAACAACACGTGGGGATTATTGCCAGCAGACATTCAGGCATTACTGTTAAGGCGCGAATGGCAAAATGAAACGAACCGCAAAGCGCGTTTATTACATCAACGCCCCTGGCCAATTCGGGTGAACTTAAAGCCACCGCGTGGTAACAGCGTCATCGCTGATTTGACGCATTTTCAGCAATTTGTCCATGCCTGGCAACAGGTTGCTCATCCACAGCAAGTCACCTGGCAACAGGTTACCTACCGCACTTTATCCACTCAACGACTCCCCACCACATTGGTATTAGCTACCCTCACCGAGTTAATGCATTTTCTTGGGGGGGATGCCTATCAGGATTATCAGCGTTGGCAACAGGGTATTAAACCGTTGTTGGCATTCAATGACGCGCTTTACCCCGCATTAGTTGCACACTTTAACCGACTGCAAAACATGGATAAGCAAACCATAGATAAGCTGATTACCGTATTACCACAATTACACCCAAAGTGGGGGCAAGGTTACTATTTACGTGCACTGCCCTTAGTTGGCGTCGATACCAAATTTGTAGAAACGCAACAATCTTTATTAACAGCACTATTAGATAGTCTGCACAACAACGCCGTTTCAGCCGCAGGGGGATTGCTACCATGGCTAGGGTGCCTTGAAGCACCCACGGATTGGTTAGGCGTGCGCCCACTGTGTCCTCATGCGCAGCAGCAATTGGGGGGATTGCCACTATTGCAATTACCCAGTCATGTGTTGGTCAATACGCCATTGCCCAGCAAACGGATTTTGATTGTTGAGAATAAACAAGCAGGGCTAGCGCTTCCCCCATTGGCAGACACCATCGCTGTTTTCGCAGGTGGGTTAAACGTTGCGTGGGTAAAGGCCGCATGGCTACGAGATAAGCAAGTGGGCTATTGGGGCGATATTGATACCTGGGGATTGGCCATCTTAAGTGAAGTACGCAAATGGCTGCCCCACGTATGTGCCTTGATGATGGATAAAGACACCTTATTACAACACCGTATTCAACTAACCCATGAACCAACGCCTACGTTAGTTCATCCTGAGAACTTAACACCTGAAGAAACTGACTTGTTCGATGCACTAACGCAAGGGCAATGGACAGGGTCGCGTTTAGAGCAAGAGTACTTGCACGCTGATTATATTGCAACAATGCTACAACGCTGGGTCGCTGCATGACATTTCCTTGCTAGCAAGTATCAATGACGTTTTGAACGGCAACCAAAAACCTGATACAGTGCGCGTGTGATAGCAGGGCAATCATAGCGAAGTAACAAAAGGAAGGAGTCATCATGGCAACAGCAGTGAAGAAGAAAGTGGCCGCAAAAAAGAAGGTCACCCCAAAGAAAAAGAAAGTCGTGGCAACACAACGCAAGCCCCAAAGCAAGCGCTTTATCGCGAAAAAAACCGTGAAGAAAAAATCCACCCCCAGCGCAATCGCCACTGTCGCTAAACAGTTTGAAAAATGGCGTGCCAACAAGAAATCACATGTTGAGTCAGTGCCAGATGCCCTATTACTCAAAGCGTATGCCTTGCGACAGCACCATACCGACAAAGAAATCCGTCAGACGTTGCACATTGATTGGGGACAACTTAAACGCGCCAGTGTCATCGCTGCACGTCAGGTCTCTGGCTTTGGCAAACAACTCTTAGAGATTGGGTTTGAGCCCACGCCATCTTTGAAAAATAAAAACCGCTTACCGACCATCACACTGACATTACCGGATAACACGCGTTTAGCCCTTACCGAACCAACGCTAGAGCAAATCACCGTGGTGATGAACCGATTGGTGACAGAAGCCTATGTGCAAGCTAAAAAGAAAAAGTAGATAACCTACACATAAATACATTAAATGCATGTCGCAACAATGATGAACCAATAGTGATAATAAATAATGTATGGCTTTTAATAGCGTGAATTAATCGTGGGAAACAAAGAAATCAACCGATGGATCTTCAACAAATACAACAATTGCTTGACGAAGGTGAATCGCAGACAGTCGAGTTTAAAAAATCAACCGGGCAATTACGAGCAGCTTTGGAAACCGCATGTGGCTTTTTAAATGGCGATGGTGGCATCCTTGTCTTTGGCATTACTGATGATCATAACCTCATTGGACAGACTGTATCAGACAAAACAAAACGTGCCATTGGCAATGAGCTAGCAAAACTATCGCCCACAGCAAACATAGAAGTTACCTACTTGCCACGTAAGCCCCTAAAAATCCCACCTGGGCATACCTGTTTAAGCCGTTAAAATTTGAGGATCAATAAACTGTGGTAATAAAGAGGCTGCATCAATATCTCCACGCCGTATTGCGTGGGCTTGATTAAGCACGTAAGTCAGATAGTGACGTACATTGATTTTATTGATTTTGCAAGTCTGGATCAGGCTGTAGAGCAATGCTGATTTGTTGGCACTGTGTTCATTGCCAACAAAGAGCCAGTTGCGGCGCCCAACCGCAAACGGACGAATGATATTCTCCGTTAAACAATTACTGATGTGTGTATGGCCATATTCAACGTATTGGCGCAACGGTATTTCGTTATTTTTAAGGTACGTGATAGCCGTACCCAACGTACTTTTAGGTAGCGCATTGATTTTATTAACCAGATTAAATAGCTCGTCAAGCACAGATTTAGCTTCTTCTTGCCGAACCTGATACCGTATTTCGTCGGATGCTTGCTTAATCGTTCTTTCAATCCGATAGAGCTTGTTAATCAGCGCCAGGCATTGTGCCGCGATACCGGTTCTATTGTCGAGATTCGCTTTAATCGCATCGGTAAATTTGCGCCTGGCATGATCCCAGCACCCAAGGTGAGTCACATTCTGTCGCTTGCCAATAGCCGTATAACCCGAATATCCATCTGTCTGTAGCCAACCAGCAAAGTGGGTCAATCGCTTTTCCGGCACGCTTGCCGCTCGGGTTAAATCAAATTCAAACATGACAAACCGATTCTTTCGATCTAATCCTTGATATGCCCAGATATAACCGGTCTTATCTGGGTATAAAATCTTTACGCGCGTCTCGTCTGCTTGTAGATACGTGGACAAAGCGACTTGTTCCCAAAACGCCTCGGCTAACGGTGACAATGCCTCAGCCGCTCCCATGACCCAGTTACCTAAGGTATTGTCCGGGATAATAATCCCATCACGCTCCAGTAGCTTTGATTGCCGATATAGCGGCAAATGCGCATCATATTTCTTTAATATGACATCCACTATTAGATTGGTTGTTGCCATGCTTTTTTGTAAGGGAAACTCCGGTTTCTTGGCTGCCTTGACAGTTTCACAAGCACGGCAAGCATATTTAGGCGTCACATGCACAATCACTTTCAGTTGCGCAGGAATATAATCAATTTTTTCAGAGGTGTCTTCGCCTATTTTCTGCATCTGACAACCACAAGCACATTGCTTTTCTTCGGCGGATAAATCATGCAAAACACGCTCGCTCGGCAGTTTACTCGTATCGATATTACGTGTGCTGCCTTTTTTCTTTTTCTTGCGTGAATAAGTAACTTGTTCGTTTTCATCATCAATAGGGGTAACCTTTTCAGTCACTTCGTCAGATTCATTGTCATCAAATAATGATAGTGTTTGTGATGTTTCTGACTGCTTGGCAAACTGACGATGTTTTCCCAGCTTGATTTGCTCTTCATACCATTTATTTTTCTTAACAGCATTACCTAGCTGTTCTTGCAAAGACTCAACTTGGGCTTGCAGAGTAAGGTTGCTCTGCTGCATACTTTCATTCTGCTTTGTTAAAGTCGCAATCATTGTTTTTAACTGCGAAACAACGTCGTTATTTTCACTGTTAATCTGAAATGACATGCTTATTTCCCTGTAAAAACAATAGCGAGATTGTAACAAAACTAAAAATAAAATGCACGTGAAAATCACAAAAAAACGCTATTTATATCGCTTATATTATCCTAATAATAATCATCGTATGATAACGCTTTCCAATGGCGCATCTTGTCCCAGTCAAGGCCCGCCAATAACCAACTTAATTGCTTCTCATCTAAGCTAATGCATCGATTGTTACCAGCCTCTACAATCGTAAACTTGCCCCTCTCCAAGCGTTTGTACAAAATGACAAACCCATTGCCATGCCATGATAATAGTTTTACCTTGTCTTTGCTGCGATTGTGAAATATAAAAATCCCTTCCGTTGGATTAACCCCCAAATGTGTTTGCACTAAACACACTAATCCATCTATCGATTTCCTAAAATCTACCGCTTGACTGTAAAACCATATCTTAGGGTCGCTTAACTTCAGTTGCATGACAATAATGCATTCATAATCGTGATGACACTGCTAATCTCCACAATATTGCAAATGACTACCTTGCTATCACTTTTGCTGACCTCAATGCGAATGCCGTTAGTACAAACACTTATCTCAGGGGGCGTGATGACCGGAGTGAAATAACCTTCTTGTTCTCGTTGGTAGCGCAGCTTCCATCCCTTAAATCTCGATATCTTCAATCTATGCGCAGTACAATAGGCTTGTTGGGTTTGCCCACTCGCTAAGTACGCTTCAACATGTGCTCGCTTCTTAGGGTCAATTAAGCGCGAATAGCCACCTCGCTTTGATGGCGGCTTTGACTTTGAAATAGGTAGACTGTTTTCTCGTGATTTGCTCATCGTTATTGCTCTCCATTATTAAAACAATGGCAAATTAATCGCTTTAACCACTACTGCCTAGATGGGATTTGTAGGGGCTTACGAGTGAGGCGACAGTGCATCCATGATTTCACGCAAGTACGGTGTACGTTCTGTGCGCCAACGTCCAGGTTCTGCGGCGGCTTTGGGTGATAAGGTGCGATATTCATCTGCCCACTCGGAAATTGTTAATAACTGATCGGGCTTTAAGCTTAATTGCCAAGCATCAATGACATCTTGTTCACGCATACGCTATTCACTTCATTTACCTTAATCAAAATCCGGTTCAATTTCGCTTAATGCGGACAAATGTTCATGCACATAACGCTCAAGCACAATTTGTAACTGACAGGCCTGGTTTAAATCTACTGTCTCAGCCGCCATTTGACTGGCCACCCGTGCAGGCCAAGTGAGCCACGCATCGCGCTCTTGACGTCCCAATTGAAAAACATGATCACACGCTAACTTGCGGGCAATCAGTTCGCCTTTTAGTTGCTGGTAACGCAATCGGTTAATCCGAGCCTTGATAATTTCATTGGCTGTTTTCGCTTCTAAATACGTATTACCTGATGCATCCGTTGACTTATCATCTTCACGTAACGTCGCACTGACAGCATCGAGTGCCGCTTTGGGAACCGATTTTAATTGGGGAGATACCGTATTCGTTAACCAGTCTTTGTCAGCACGCTCACTATCAATCGTGCCATCGGCTTCTTTATGAATACGTCCTTGTTTAATCGCTTTACGCACTGCCATATCACTGACACCGCGGCGTCTGGCATATTCACGAATCGAGATCCCCATACGATTTAATCCTCTTTTCCATCAACATCAGTTGCTTCATCTCGCGCTAACGCTAACAACTCATCATAGGCTTGTTTAGTCTCTTCAAGATAAGCCTGTTGTCCTGTCAACATCTGCCAACGTTGAATAATGACATCCACATAGCAGGGATTAAGTTCCATTAATCGGGCATATCGCCCGTTTTGTTCAGCCGCAATTAACGTTGTACCCGAACCCGCAAAGGGATCTAATACTACCTCCCCTCGTTGACTGGAGTTCTCAATCGCACGACTGACCAATTCCACTGGCTTCATCGTTGGGTGTAAGTGATTCTTATACATGATGTCATAACACCACACATTGCTTTGATCGCGTGCACCACACCAATAATGATCGCTACCCTCTTTCCAACCGTAGAGGATAGGTTCGTACTGATTATGATAATCCGCATGGCCTAACACAAAGCGATTCTTTACCCACATAATGCACGTAGAATAGCGACCGCCTGCCTCGCAAAAGGCACGCTTAAGCGTCTCTAGCTCACTGAGTCCCATGCAAATATAAAACGCACCTTGCGTATAGGCAAGCATATGCGCACACGCATCACGGATAAACGTGTCAAACTCTTTGCCTAAGTTGTCATTTAAAATCCGATGACTGGTTTTGCTCATTGCTCGCTGAACCAGTGAACCTCTCTTAGGATCGCCAAAGTTAACGTTATAGGGCGGATCAGTAAACACCATGTGAGCATGCTCTTCTTGCATCAGTGTTTGATAACTGGCAAGGATTGTTGCATCACCACAGAACAGGCGATGATTGCCTAACACCCACAGTTGTCCTAATTGGCTAACCGGATTAGTTTGCGGCTCTGGCAAATCGTCTTCAGTAACGGATGTTGTATTATCTTCATCATCCAAGCCATCCAACAACGCATCCAAATCCACATCATCAAAGCCTAACAAATCCACATTGAAATCATCGTCAATTAAGCTTTGCAATTCCAAACGCAGTAATGTTTCATCCCAGCTGGCATTCTCCGCTAGCTTGTTATCGGCAATCACTAACGCATGGCGTTGATTTTCATTTAGGTGAACCAGCATAATGGTTGGCACCGTTTTCATATCTAACTTCTGTGCCGCTAGTACACGGCCATGACCAGCAATGATGACATTGTCATTGCCAATCAATACAGGATTGACGAACCCAAACTCCATAATGGACGCGGCAATTTGTGCCACCTGTACATCACTATGCGTACGCGCATTGCGGGCATAGGGAATTAAATCGGTAACCGGTGTGTGTTGAACGGTTAGTTCCATTTGATAAAACCTGTTGGTGTTGATAAAAGAAATTTAGAAAAGGGTTCGCAGAAGAAAGTGCGAACCATATTGTACTAAGCACGAATCACATCGGTGTTAGGTTCGCACCTAAATGTGTCATGCGTCATCAATTTTTAAATAAGATTCAACGTGTTACGTCGTGTGTGTTGGGATGTTAGGCGCGACCCGCGAACCACTTTTTTTGGTCTATCGCTAACGAAATATTGCGCTCTAGGAGCCCGTATGCGTTTTAGCCCGAGGAAGGACCCAAGCGTTTGATATTCAAGAGATTTTTTGTGTAGATTGTCATTTGACTTTTGCCTATTTTTCTTAAACGTTCTTGTCTTCTGTCATCAATAATATGAATTAAAACTGTGTCACTTAAAACATTTACTGTAACGCTCAGAAACAAAAGTAACACAACGTACATTGCATCACTGTGTTTTCTTATCTCTTGCAACGCTAACAAAAAGCATATCATAAATTCGCATTTTGGCAACAAAAAAAATGTAACACGATAACTGATTCATTTTGCAATGGAATAGGCGGTATTAATTTGATCATTGTCAAAAATAGTGAAAAGTTGTCTTTTTTTAAGTGCGACACGAAGTCGCAAAAGAGAGTTGTTTCCACTCTGTGTAAAGAGGAGGGAACTACTCATGTTGCTGAGTAAACCTAGGGTCATGAATAAAGAGCTGACCTGACAATGTAACGAAGGAGTATATCCGGGAAGTAACGTGTGAATAACGCTTCCTCCTGGTAGTCATAACCGGGTAAGTGCTAGGTAGCAGGTATGGTGAACATATGTGAACTTGTGAAAGGATCGTAAAGACTATTAAGTGAAAATGACTGAAACACTTAAACCAAAAGGTACGTGGGCAAGTAGAAAGGTTTTAATATACTTTCTCGCAACTAAAACGCTCACCGGTTTAAAGCAAGCACCTAAACTAGCATTACTTTCTTTTGCGGAACGTGGAAACCCCGTATAGCTCCCTTATGGGAAAGCTAACTGTAAAGCTAGCCGATAGTTATGCGGGTTTGGGATGTTGGAAAAAGCGAATGCTGTGTTGTAATGATGCAGATATCAGTTTAAATGTCACTGAGCACGAAAGTGAGCCCACGTCCAACGGGTCTTTAATTGCAAGAGAGTTTGGAGAACCGACAGTATGGAGAAAAGCAAATGACAGTAATGACTTGCTCATTAACTGATGCGTCTTCAACAGCACCATTAACATGGGATGCCATTAACTGGCAGAAAGTGTTAACGCATGTACGTCGGCTGCAAATGCGTATTGCAAAGGCACATCGAGAAGGGAAACATCGTAAGGCGAAATCTTTGCAGTGGATCCTGACTCACTCGTTTTATGCTAAGTTATTAGCGGTTAAACGAGTTGTTTCTAATAAAGGGGCAAATACCCCTGGCATAGATGGCAAAACATGGAGGACGCCATCGCAAAAGATGAAAGCAGCCATATCCCTTAAACGGCGCGGTTATCAAACTAAACCACTCAAGCGGATATACATTCCAAAGAAGCAGAAAGGCAAACTAAGGCCTCTTAGTATTCCAGTGATGGAATGTAGAGCGCAGCAAGCATTACATTTGCTAGCACTTGAACCCATTACTGAGAGTATGGCTGACAGAAATGCTTATGGATTTAGACCACTAAGATCAACAGCAGACGCAATCGAACAATGCTTTAAAGCATTAGGATTTAAGCGTTCTGCTCAATACATCCTAGAAGGTGACATCCATGCATGCTTCGATGAAATCTCGCACACTTTCCTGTTGGCAAATGCGCCTATGGATAAGCAGATTTTAGGAAAATGGTTAGCTGCAGGTTGCATAGATAATAGGAAATTTGTGGACACAACGCGAGGAACTCCTCAGGGCGGCATCATATCCCCAACACTGTTGAACGTCACATTAAGCGGTTTAGAAGCAACAGTGAAAGCTGTCGCTAAAAGAGCCGATAAAGTGAATGTTGTCATCTATGCAGATGACTTCATTATTACTGGCGCAACACGTGATGTATTGGAAAATAAGATAAAGCCTGTTGTAGAAACATTCCTACGTGAACGCGGTTTAACTTTATCACAAGAAAAAACCAAGATCACAAAAATTGAGGAAGGATTTGATTTTCTCGGATTCAATGTACGTAAGTACAAAGGTAAGTTAATCATTAAACCTGCTAAAAGCAACGTTAAGCGATTTCTTGCAGATGTTCGAGGTATAATCAAACAACACCGAGCAGATAGTGCAGAAAAGTTGATCAAGAAACTGAATCCAAAAATTCAGGGCTGGTCAAATTACTATAGGCATGTTTGTTCAAAGAGAACCTTCTCCTATGTTGACGACCAGATCTTTAAAGCAACGTGGCAATGGGCAGTAAGACGACACCCAAATAAAAGGAGGGAATGGGTAAAACGCAAATACTACCAACAAATAAAGTTACGTGACTGGGTATTCTATACTGAGGTAAAAGACAGGAATAATAAAACTTCATATCTTAACCTGGTAATAAGCGGCAATACTGCCATTAAAAGACACACCAAAATACGAGCTGAAGCTAACCCATATGATCCAGCCTATCATGAATATTATGAAAAGCTGATCGCTAAACGCAAAATCATAATGGGCAACAAAACAGTTCCAAATTGGTGGATGTGCTGGTGGCGATTGTTTAAACCCATAAGGAAACATGTGTCGAGTCATCAAAATGGCTTTATAAAGGCTTGAGCCGTGTGCGGTGAAAGCAGCATGCACGGTTCTTAGAGGAGCTAGCGGCAGTGATGTCGCTGGCTTACTCGACTGGGACTCATCGGGGATGCTAACCTACAAAAAGTGATCAAACGCAACGTATTTTTACATCTGCACAATAACTTCATCCCTTCTGCCAAAAATATTATGCATTCAACAATGGATTAACGTGCAATGGGATAAATGAATAAATCAATAAACGGGTCAATTAGAAATATAACGACCGCAATAACTTTTACCCATCTGCCAAAAAAATCATTTTAAATAAACAGTGTGTTAAACAAATCAAGTCCAGCTACACCCCCACAAATAGCCTATAAAACACGATCTACAATCAACTCGCCCCTTTAAAAAAAATAATTTGCTGTTGGAATCAATCAAAGCGTCTGTGGGTAAGTTGATTGCAACCTGTTGGTGATGCTGTGAAGAACGCGTAGCGTTATTCATCAGCTCATCAATGGGTTGTGAGCAGCTTATCCATAGACACAACTGGGTGTTCAGGAAAATGAACTCTCTGGTACATGAAACGCATTGAACACGAACGACGTGATCTCATCCGACGCTCTTCAGCGCAAAATGAAAATCAAGATCTGAAGATCCACACAGCAACATCTGCTGAAAAGCAAAACCGTCATACAAGCGTTTTAAGCAACGATCTTGTGTTAAGTGTCATCTAGGTATGGCTAAACGCGTTTAAAGCGATCACAGATCAAATTTAAGCGTTTTACGGCTATTCGTTTATTGCAGCTTAGAACAATTATGACGATTGCAAAGATTACTCGGTTAAACCATCATGGTACATGAAACGCGTTGACTTAGAGCGAAGCTACTTCTGTTCGACGTGTGTAAGAAAATTTTTTTTTGTTTTTTACTTTTGTTTTTTTACATCTGTATTTTATTTTAATAAATTATTCTTAGTTGTTAAGTAAAGCTAATACTTACGTTAGCTTACTTACTATATATTATTTATAATATATAGGTTGTAGTGTAAACTGAGGCACACTAATAACGCTATTGAAACAATGTGTTAAACCCGATGTCGCTGGTGCAGACCACACACACGATTTGTAAACTAACACTCACCAAAAATCGTTAACAAATAATTGTATTTGCATGTATTTTTTTCAAAGCTTTGGGGCTAACTCTAAACCCAGTTTATACCCACTTTTTCACGTAAGAAACACCAAGCTCTCATTGAGGGCCATCTCTTCACACTGCTCGTAAAGAACGTTTTTTCGTCAATATCAAGACATGTTAATGCGGTCAGGTAGCAAAGCAGATGTTACCACCTGCTCTGCCCCCTAAGAACTGCACAGGACGCTTTTGCGTCATACAGCTCAAGCCTCTTTAAGCCTTCTATGAAAGCCGGTTTTGCCACTTTCCATTTGGAAAGCACATCGCCTTTACGATACTCACTTGCAGCCGACCTACATACATTAACACTTTCTGCTAATCGATAGCATTCCATGTTATTTTAGTGCTGTGGACGCATCAGTTAATGAATAAATCATTACTGTCATTTGCTTTTCCACATTATGTCAGTTCTACAAATTCTCTCGTAATAAGAGACCAGACAGAAGTCTGCCCGCTTTCGCGTGAGATGATGTTTCAACCTCTATCTAACGCATTACACATTAGCATTAGCATTCGCTTTCTCTGTCCTCCTTTACCCGCATTCCCATCGGCTCACTTTACAGCTCGCTTTCTTCAAATAAGAAGAGAAATACGGGCTTACCACGTTCCACTTAAGTAACAATGACGGGTTAGGTTCTGCCTCTCCACCGGTAGCTCTACATCTGCGTGTTACTAAAGTAGACAATAACAACCTGGCTACTCACCTTTTGGTTCAAGCTTGTCAGCATCTTTAGCTTGTCTAGCGTTACGACGTTTATCAGCAGTTCATATACATTAACCATACCGTCAAACCTAGCCCCCAAACCGCATGATGCTTGCAGTATTTCCCTCACTTTCACAAGTTCAGTTTACCTGGCTATACAGGTGGGGTACATTGTCCTATTCGCTTCACACCTCTCCGTTACCAGAAACGCATGGAACAGTAGGTTACTATTAACAGAATAATAGGTTTGACCCTCCTTTTGTTTAATTAAAGTTCAAACAATTACTTAAGCGACCTCGTGTCGCACCTGCCTAGCGCTAATGCCGACCACCTCAGCGCATTAGCTGCGCTGATGGTTTTAGTGCGCTTGCTATTAGCTGGGGTACTAGCGATTATCATTAGCGATGGCACCGCAGCCAGATGCTGGAAACCCCTGACTGCGGCTATCACAACAGTAATCAATCAGTAAAGGAGACTAACTGTCATGAATCAATCTATTCTATCTAATCATCCTATCGATGAACAAGACGAAGATAACTATAAAACACCACACGAAGCCTTAAGCGCCAAATTACATCAAATGGCTGACATGGCCAATGTCACGATTCGAGGTCAACCCAGTGCAAGCGAGCTATATAACATTTTGTGGGGACTGACTGATTTACTGCAATTGGCTTGCAGGCAATGCGATGAACTGCGTCCAGAAGATTTGATGGATGAGGTGCAGTTAGCTGACAGAGCGCGTCAAGACGGTTAAGAAAAGTTAGGGAAATGGCGTCATCAAATCAACACACGGTGCCCTAACGTAACCGGCGTCATTTCCCGCCCCTTAATCTGTCAAGTCCGTAAACAAAGCGTGATAACCCACGTGGCACCTATCATCGCATATATTAAAACGTGTTACCAATAGGAGAAAAAAACACATGCCAACCATTCCCTCTAACACATCCGTATTAGAACAAGTCGCTGCCCTACCCAACCTATCACTCACTGAATTAAAATCATTATGGCAAACCTTATATAATACCAAACCCAATACTCAACAAAAAAGTTTACTGGTAAGACGATTAAGTTATCGCTTGCAAGAGTTGGCCTATGGAGTTGATCCGGATATCAATAAACGCCTCACTGAACAAGCCAAGCACTATTATCCTGACAATAAGAAAACAAACAAACGAAAACGCAACCACTACACACGCCCCATGGTCGGCGCTCGCTTAGTGCGTCATTACAAAGGGATAAACTACACCGTCACCGTACTAGAGCACGGTTATGAATACGATGGGTGTGTCTATACCAGCTTATCGAAAATTGCCACACTCATTACCGGTAACAATTGCTCGGGGGTATTCTTCTTTGGATTGCGTAAAAATAATGGAGTTACTGTATGAAGCGAAATACCACAAACAATGATGCAAACACGGTTACACCCAAACGCTGTGCCATTTATACACGCAAATCGACCGAAGAAGGCTTAGAGCAAACGTTTAATAGCTTAGATGCACAACGCGAGGCCTGTGAATGTTACATCGCTTCGCAAAAACACGAGGGTTGGTTGTTACTCGATGCTCATTATGATGACGGTGGCTTTACCGGTGGTAATATGGAACGCCCCGCTTTAAAACGCCTCATGCAAGAGATTGAACAAGGATTCATTGATATTGTCGTTGTGTATAAAGTCGATAGACTATCACGGTCACTGGCTGATTTTGCCAGGCTGGTGAGTTTATTTGATACGCACACCATCTCCTTTGTCTCAGTCACTCAACAATTTAATACAACAACGTCGATGGGACGATTAACACTCAACATCTTATTGTCTTTTGCCCAGTTTGAACGGGAAGTCATTGGCGAGCGGGTACGCGATAAATATGCGGCCTCTAAACGCAAAGGCCTATGGATGGGGGGTGTGGTGCCACTGGGTTATGATGTCAATGACAGACAACTGCAGATTAATGAGGATGAAGCTAACATAATACGCACACTCTTTGAGTTGTTTCTTAAAACCCAATCACCTACCCAAATGGTAAAACCTTTAGCGGACATGGGCGTTAAAAGCAAACAACGCACCACCAAAAAAGGTAAAACCGTTGGCGGCGTACCGCTTGATATTGGCGGCATTTACAAAATTCTGAATAACCCCATCTACATCGGCAAGACCCAATACAAAGACGAACTCTATGACGGACGTCATCAAGCCATTATTACCCAAGCCACCTGGGAGGCTACACAAGCTCTATTACGCCGTCGCGCTATTAAGCCCACCACACAAACAAAACGGGGGCAACGCGCTGTTCTCAGTGGTTTGTTGAAATGCAGTGGCTGCTTGTCGGCGATGACACCGGTACATACCACCAAATGCCAAGGCAAGAAACTCTATCGTTATTATGCCGCCACCGGTTACAAACAAGGGCGTTGTCCTGCGTGTCCCGTTAAACAAATCAATGCCGGTGAAATTGAAACACGGGTATTGCAACACATACAGAGCGTATTGACGACGCCAGATTGTATTCTGGATACCTGGAAAGCCACCAAACAACTTGATGAGACAATCACCGATAACGATGTACGCCAAGCCTTAAGCGATATCGCACCTGTTTGGCAGTCTCTCTTTCCAGCCGAACAAAAACGCTTATTAGAATTGCTACTCACACAAGTCGTATTACATCCGGATTATCTGGATATTCAAGTGAGGGTCAATGGCATTAACAACTTGGCGCAACAATTGCGTTGTCACAATCAACCACCAGTGGAAACAACATGCAAACCACCGTCACGTTAGATAACAATGTTATCTCCATTAAAGTGCCCATCGCATTCAAGCGTTATCGTGGCAAAGTGTGGTTAACCTTGCCTGAAGATAATGCGCCCCCAACCACCAAGCTTCGCCCTAATGAATCGTTTGTTAAAGCACTGGCTAAAGCCCATCACTGGCAACACCTATTAGATACGGGGAAATTCCCCATGCTCCGAGAATTGATCAAGCACGTCAACGTAAACTCATCTTATGCCTCGCGCATCCTGCGCCTAAACCTCCTCGCCCCTGACATCAAGCAAGCTATCTTAGATGGCAAACAGCCACCGAGCTTGAGTTTGCGTGCACTGCTCTCGCCTTTTCCATTGCTGTGGGATGAGCAGCGAAATCATTTTGGGTTCATGAGGTAAATTAGATACAGTGGTTAACAGCTGATGAACGCAAACTCATGTGGCGTCGCGCTAAACATATTTGCTGGAAACGGATAATGCGTGAACTGGGTTATAATCGCATGACCGGTTTGCGTAAGTGGCAGTGGGCACTTAGGAAAATTGTGATTCATCTGAATATGAGAAATACAGTGAGATATACCCATAGCGTTTTGAATT
Organism: Gammaproteobacteria bacterium; assembly: GCA_965116795.1. Classification (GTDB taxonomy): domain Bacteria; phylum Pseudomonadota; class Gammaproteobacteria; order JAJFKG01; family JAJFKG01; genus JAJNDI01. The sequence goes on along the minus strand of OZ220716.1, from coordinate 1,316,430 downwards.
TAGGTTATTTTTTTATTATAATCCCGCCCCATGAAAGGATTTAATGTATCTTCACAAGAATTGTTAGTGTTAAAAGCCGCACATCGAGCGTCTAAGAATAAGAGTGGAGCATACAAAATAAATGCTGTTATTTTGCTTGGCAGTGGATGGACTGTGAAGAAAGTAAAAGATGCTCTTCTGCTTGATGATGAAACACTAAGCAACTATAGTGTTTCAGATAATGATTTTTGATTTTGGTTAATTTTAAATTACAAAATCAATTGATTTGAATAAGAAAATCAAAAATCTTTTTCTGAAAAGCTATATGTTAATAAATACCGTGAAGGTGGAGTTGAGCTTTTATTAAAAACGAATCATCAAGGCCGTGAACCTCTTTTATCAGCATCTCAACAAGCAATTGTATCGGATGAACTTGATAAGGAAATCTATTTAACAACGCAATCAATTATAGAATTTATCAAAAAAGAATTTCAAGTTGCGTATACATTAAGTGGCATGCGAGATTTTTTACACAGGATTGGCTATGAGTATAAGAAACCAAAGCTTGTGCCAGGCAATCCTGATATTGATGCTCAAGAAGCATTTGCAAAGTATTATGAAGACTTTATGTTAAATAAATCACCTGATTCTGAAGTTTTATTTATGGATGCGGTTCATCCTGAGCACAATACGATGGCTGCCTATGGTTGGATTAAACGGGGTGAAAAAAGGGAATTAAAAACCAATAGTGGTCGTCAACGTTTAAATCTGCATGGAGTGATTAATGCTGAAACCCATGATGTTAGTCTAATTGAATCAGATACGATTGACAAAGATTCAACGATACAATTACTTGAGATTGTTGAACAGAAATATTTTATGGCTTCAGTGATTTATATTATATTGGATAATGCCAAATATCACTACTCCAAGGAAGTCAGAGAATTTTTACAAGGTAAAAAAATAAAATTAATTTTTCTCCCGACCTATTCTCCCAATTTAAATTTAATTGAGAGATTATGGAAGTTTTTTAAGAAGAAAGTACTTTATAACCAATACTACGAAGATATAAAAGCATTTAGAAAGGCCTGTATTCATTTCTTTAGCAATATTGAACAGCACTCGGGCGAGATAGAAAAATTTATGAATGCTGATTTTGAAATGGCATGAAACCCTAAATTTAAAACGCTATGGGTATATTAGTCTTTGAAAATAAAAAGAAATTCATAATCATCACCACCCATTTGTTCTCGCCTCATGTAAAACTGGCAAATATTTACTATAATGCCAATCACTTAAAGATGCTCAATGAGCATTATTCGAACTTAATTATAATAAGGGGTATTTAGCATGGGTGTGGACAAACGTAAAACACGTACTAATGAACAAAAACCAGATGACGAAAAAACAACTAACAAAAGGAGAAAAACAGATACAGTTCATCAAAGCCAGCCAAGTGGACCAATAACTAGAAGTCGAAGCATACAAGAATCTAGTTCGTCTAGTTCATCTGGTTCCTCTTCTTCCAGTAATTTACAGATAAATATTGTTGTGTTAATAGAAAACATTATTAAGGCACTTCAATTAACACAACAAGTCCCTGTTCAAAAACAAACTCGGCTTCCAGATGGAATTGATTTGTTTGCAGATACGTTTGACTGCGGTGGTGATGGAGATTGCCTATTTAAATCAATTGCTCATTTTACAAGAGAAAATAACCCTGAAGTACTGCGTCGAACGGCAGCTAATTATATCAACGAAAATCAAGCAAAATTTAAACAATGCATTAATCCAAATGCCTTTGAAGTATTAATAACAGAGAATAAGACCGAAGTTGTAACTAACCCTACAAAGTATGCTGAACTGATGGCATTATCTGGAACATATGGGGGACAGATTGAGATAAGTATTTTAGCTTCCATATTAGCTAGACCAATTGTAGTGCTATCTAGAGGGTATCGTCCGCAAATCCACTATCCAGCAGTTGATGCACAACCAGAAAGTGCTGAACCAATATTTCTACGCTACGAAAGCGAGAGTATGCATTATAAAGTGCAACTACTTCAAGAAAGCACAGCCTCATTGGATACGTTGAAGCAATTGGAAGAATTAGCAGAGCAAGAATATTATGATATTTCGCCCAGTTCATCTAACTCGTCTAGTTCATCTGGCTCTTCTAACTCACCTGGTGAAAAGCTAAAAAGGTCGCCTATCTCCATCCTGCCTTCTAACAGAATAAGTAGACGTGAAGACCGTGAAAAAATTAAATCTGTACTAACTTCTCCTGAGAAAGTGTTAGAAAACGTGTTAAATCTAGATACCAAAGATGTAGCAGATTTAATAGAAGATGAAGATAATAAAGAAGAACTAGCAGAAATCTCATCATCTTCAAGTCACGCAGAACACATACCACAACAGCAAAAAGGACGTGGCCTTTTGTTAGCTAATCTCGATAGATTGGCCTGGCTATTACAAGACAACACGAGAAGTTGCTCATCTGTTTGTCTAATCAATAAAAAACTCTTATTGTCTGATAATCACATTCATCAACGTTCAACGGGAAAATCGAATACTTTCGAACATAAGACAGGAATTTTGGATTATTTTACACTCGTCGCCCAAGAAGATGCAGATAAACTTAAAGAAGAACGCCCTAATTTTATCAAAAAAATCCTTGAAACAAAATTCAAAGGAGAAAATATGGGTAGTCTTAAACCTATTGGAGAAGAATCTAGGAATAAGATAATCAATACCTTACTTCAATCTGTTGAAAAGCACTTTGACAAGGACATTTCTACAGAACGAATGCGGCAAAATATGATAAGTGAATGTGAAAAAATCTTGCGTGAGGCACTCTATGCTGAAACGCAGCATTATGCGACTGTCGGATTATATATCAAAACAATATGTCGTCTAAGAAGGGTAGAGCGTTTTCTTAAAAACGATGAGCCAAGTAGTCAAAGATTAAAAGAAGCTTTAGTTGGCACGAACGGAAAAGCTAAACCAGAGAAGCATAAAACCATACAATATAGTACAGGTAATGTGCCAAAAACAGGAGACACAAAATGGTTACATCACTCAACTCGACATGGATGCGCCATTTTAGCTATAGGTGTGGACGATGTACATGCTGAAGCAAGAATAATTGATTTCTTAGTCGCTTCAAGAGCTATAACATCCTCAGACATTTTAGGCGAAGATGCTTATATTGGAATTTCTAAGAAATGTTGTAAGGATTGTGATTTGGTAGTTAGAGCTGTAAATGAGGTATTATGTGAGCAAGATCCTCTAATTCAAAATTTCCTACGTGTTAGTGGTTCACATAACCGAGCTTTCAAATATGAAAAACCATTTTTTTTAAAAGAAAAAAGGCAATCAAGAAAAGGTACACAAGAAAGACCGGCAACATTATCAGGGAGAGACGCTCAACTAAGTGAGAACATTAGGGGAAAATTTGAAGAGCTGAAAGAAGATCAGAATCATAGTAGTTATATAGTAGATTCACGTATGTCACCAAATACTGATGAGTTACATAGTAGCTCACCTTCAGGCATGCTTTCTAGCTTAGATTTGTCAAGTATATCACCACTAGCAAATACTCCTCCAAACCCTCAAAGCACTCCCTCAGAGCCTCACTTGTCAAGTTTTCCACAGGGCATGTTTTCAACAAATTCTGTATTGTCAGGAAGTAGTAAACCAACAACACCTGAAAATGAAATTAAGGCAGTTCGGAAAAATTTGAAAGACCTGCATATATTTTTACAGTCTTATGGAAAGACTACAGATGGCACTACTCTCAACGCTATTTCAGAACAGATTGATGAAATTAAAGCGCTACTTGTTACCCTCAACACTCAACCATCAGGCACCTCGCCCACCTAGCGACTTACTTTGATAGCATTGCACACCATTTTAATGTTATCCTAGTAACGGTAGCAGATAATTTTACTCTTTAAGTTAAGCGCATGGAGTTTGTCAATATGACAGGAGAAAATCATCAGTCAGTTAGTAATCAAAAAGAAAAATCAAAAGAGCAAATCGCACAAGAACAAGCAATCAACAAACATCGTCAAGAAATTAAGCTTTTGCTAGAATGTAAACCCAAACCTGCTATTGCTTGCGCTACAGTTACATTAGAGGAAATAAAAGATAGTGGCTATCTTGATGTTTACTTAGAAAAAACAAATTACGAGATATTCCAATGGATTTTAGAACACGATAATTTAAAACTATTTCAAGCACTGATTAATTTAATCTCCAAGCAACGTGCAGCCTGGATGGTAACTCATAATGATTATTCAGCTATTAGAGATTATGTTGACAATATCTTACAACTTAGCCCTAAGGCTTATAAAGATAAAGAGGCAAAATCGGTAAGATGTTCAATATTAAAAACAGTAATTAGCTTTAAGCTTAACCATGTTACTAACCCTATTTACAATGTAATAAAAGAAATTATTAGGGAAAATAAAAAAAACAACGTATCAAAAATGTTCGAAGACGATATTGAGAAAGTGATTGATGAATTAAAAACTGAAAAAAATTATCCAATAAAATCAACTCCGGTTTCTCTTGTCAATGGATTGCTTCCAAAACCAAAACTCCAGCCTCAAAAACACGTTAGGTTCGATAATCAAGAAAACAGTAAAGCGCACACTAGTAGTGCTCAGCAATTAGAGACTGCTGTAAAAACGCCTACTCCAAAATCACAAGGTGACAACTCAACTGTCAAAAGCCGCAGAACAAAAAGATCAGCTATTACTGTCACCCAAGAAATTAAACAAAATGGCGATCAAACGACTCCAGTTTCATGCATGCCATCTCCAAAACCCCAACCTAAAAGACGAAGCGTTAGACAAAAAAATAGTAAAGAGCGCCACACTAACAGTCCTCAGCAACCGAAATCCCCTGTTATCGAAAGCCATAAAAGAAAAAGGTCAGTTACTACTGCCATTCAGAAAACCACACAAAATGGCAGTCAAACAACACCAGCTTCATGTATGTCATCACATGGATTACTTTCAAAACCTCGGCCTCAAAAACGTACTAAATTTGACAATCAAGAAAATAGCAAAGCGCACACTAACAGTGCTCAGCAATCAGAAATCGCTGTAGAAATGCCTGCACCAATTTAAGTGCGATTCCCTATACGAGGCTAAAAATGTCGATTGCCCTATGAGCCTCAATTCGGAGTTTAACTTCTGAGAAAAATAAACAACCCCGCGGCAAGCCACGGGGTATTTTTAGATGAATTCGCTCATCTATGTATGAGCGCGGCAAGCCGCGAGGAATACAACCCTGAGAGATTAAAGTGTTAAGTATTGCTTACTATCTGAGCAAATTGTCTACCATTAAAAAACGGCCAATCATCAAAAATAAATCACTCAGTTTCTTCTTCTTTCGATTACTAATTCAAACAGTTAATCACCTCGGTACTCCAAGGTGCACTACTGTCTATGGGTGTCATAGACAAGGACAATGTGTACCGCGCTAAAAGACTACAGTATCAGCATGTTAGAGCGCGGTACTCCATTCGCTAAAGTACCACACTTTTAGCGATTTTGCCTTTTTAGCGAAAAAAACCCCGAAAAATCACTCCAATTTCAAGGCCCCGTGTACCACGATTTTTGGCAAAAACCCCAGTATCTCTGGGCTTTTTCGGGATGTTGAAAATCGCAATAGCAAGTTTAGCGATAGGTGAATGGCGTGCCATAGAAAGTAGTGCACCCTAAATCTGCTAAAAACGCTTTTTTCATAACGCTAGGGATAATGGACAAAGTGTCATGATGGAATTGTTCAAAAACCTTTAAAACTAAGCAGGTAGTCGATAACCTTGTTACGCCGATGTTTACGTAATCCCCGATGAATTTTGACCTTTTGTTTCCAGTGAGCAAATGAGCCATCACAGGAATTAGTGGTATTAGGAATAGCTAAATCTGGGTAATTTCTACAGGTGAACAAGAAGGGTAAATTGGTTCTTAGAGAGCGTCTAGCACTACGTAACCGTCGATGTTTAAATTGACCTTTGTCATTACGTTCTTTCAAGAAATCATGATATGCATCATCCCAAGATTGCAGCAAGCTTTCAAAGACCTCTTGTGAGGTGTCAGTGATATGATACATCAATTCTTTGAGTGCTTTTGCACAATCGGTTTTAGGATTATTGGTTGTATAACGACGGATGATTTGCGTTTGGTGAAATTGACACATCTGAATAGGCAGACCAGGATAGCGTCGAGAAAATAGCTGTATTACGCCTCTACGACCATCTAACGTGACACTTTGAAAACGATAACCGCATTGCTCAAGTTCAATCAATCCTGCTTCGACTTGTGCGATGCTTTCTGATTCGATGTATCGCCAATGTATGTTTTCCCCACCAGCACGAAATACTAATAGGCCATCGGAACGTGAGAAGAATGTCGCATCTACAACCAGGTTAACTGGCTCACTAGGTGGTTCTGAAATAACCGCTTTTATCGTAAGCTTATCAAAGCAACGTTGCAGTGTACGCTTTGATTTGCCTGTCTGATGACTTAGCTCCAGCAGCGTTTGTTTGCCATGAGCATAACGATGATAAACTTGTTCAATCGATAAGCCAGAACATCGCTGTGTGACATACTGATAGCCACAGCTTCGACACAAATATTGCTGCTTATTTCGCTGACGACCGTTCTTAACAACGGCTAATTCGTGACACTTTGGACACCGCTTTTAGCTTTCATTTACAAAACTCCATTTTTATCCTAAAAAATCATTATATTAACATGATTCCATCATGACACTTTGTCCATTATCCCTAACGCTATGATTTTAATAAGATTTTTACCTACTCTTCAGTAGGTTGGTCAAGCTTATCCACAGGCGAATTGATCATTTTTTTCACTTCGGCTCCGTTTGTATATCGAGAGAGCACCTTTCTGATACCTCGAATTTGCCGTTTTTTCCTGCGTTTGCAATTATTTCGTTATTTTTTAGCCAACTTCCCACACGCATACCGTTTTGAACAATTTAGTGATATTTGCTTGACAGCATATTTGTTCTATACCATAATTACGCTATGCAATGGACAATTGAATTTCATAGTGACTTTGAACCAGAGTTTTACTCACTTACCCAGAGTGTGCAAGATGAGTTACTGGCTCATGTTGGACTGCTTAAGCAATTTGGACCAAACTTGAGTCGCCCTCATGTGGATACACTCAAGGGTTCTCAATTTCACAATATGAAGGAACTGCGTTTTGATGCAAATAATGGTGTCTGGCGTATTGCATTTGCGTTCGATCAAAAACGTAGAGCCATTTTGCTCATCGCCGGAAATAAAAAAGGGGAAAAAGAAACGCTGTTTTATAAGCAACTGATTAAACAAGCTGATAAGCGTTTTTCTCAACACATCGAATCTATGAAAGTAAAAGAGGATTAAATCATGGGTAAAACACTCGAAGATATGTTAAGTGAACTCCCTACAGTCAGGCGCGAAAAAATAGCCAAGCGAACTGAATCGCTTATTCAAGAAGAATTAAACTTGCAGGAAGTGCGCCGTTTACGTAATAAAACACAAGAACAATTGGCAGAGCTTTTACAAAAGCGTCAAGATGAAATTTCCCGTCTAGAAAGAAGAGAAGATTGCTTAGTATCGACGTTAAGTGACTACATAGAAGCATTGGGCGGACAACTCAAGCTCATCGCTGAATTTGATGATTCTCCACCCATCATACTCAATCGTTGCAAACCAGGCACAAACAAAACGCTTCCTACTCGACGCTCCACTTAACAGTCTGGTTTTACTAAGCTGCACCTTTATTCATGCTATCTTACATGAGACAGAACGTTACAACACACACTGAGCCTCAATCAACATTACCCAAGTCGCATACCTATTTGCTGCGAAGGTTTAGCAACTTTGGTATGTTCATCATCACTGTCACTTGCTTCTTCTTTTTCTCGCTCCTTCGCTTTTTCTTGCAGCTGGACAATGCCGCTGAACTGACTAATCAACGCCGCTGACGATGAACTATCAGGCACTATAGAAACAGAAGAAGATGACATCATCGATTCGGCTTGTTGCACGGTTAACAATGTTGGATTTTTCCCAGATAATAATTCAGTGACACGTTGTTTGTATTCCGGTAATTTCTCAGACGCACTTAGCAATGTTAACATATTCGCCGCTGATTGACGTATTGCTGCAGATTCATGTTGCATGGCCAGTGCCAATACATCCACCACCATCGCTTGTTGTCCTTTCAACTCATTGGGAATCATTGGCCTGTTTGCAGTACGACCTGCTTGCAACAGCAATGTCGCATTTACCCCATTAACCATCACTTGGGTTAACTGCGCCACCTGTTGCAACTGAGCAATCGCTGCTTGGCTGTTATCCACCATCAGCGCTACGGTACGAAGATTTCCACATTTGGCAACAGCCATTATCACTTGTTCTGCCATCATGTTATCAAGTACGGCACCTGTGATACACAGCGCCGTTATACCGTGGTTACTTTGTAATAAGGTAAGCAGTGAATTCAGCGACGTGGCGATATGCTCTGGTGATAAGTCTATAAGTAATGTGTGCACATCGGGATTAGATGCTATCAATCCCGCCACCAAATCAATTCGATGAGCTCCAGTGATACCGCTGTCAAGCCGCACTATCTTATCAGAGACATATGACAACATCGACAATACTACTTGCTGCCAGGTCTTCAGATTCCACTTCGGAAAACGTGATACTGCGTGTTGACTGACATACGCCATACAATGCCACAGCTCAGCGTTTATCATCGGACAGTTATCTATGTTCAATCTTGGTAAGGCTTGATAATACTGTAAGGTGTTATGTAAGCCTTTATTATTTAACTGTGCACACCCACTCACATCTAATGCCCTAAGTTCTTCACAGAATAACGTCAAGTCAGCCAACGCTGGATTGTGCTTGATTGTCGCTAAGGTTAACGCGCGTGATTGAATGGCAATCTCACGTAATTGAAGATTGTCACTGATGTTTATCCGGCGTAAGTATGGCAGATTAATTGGGTCATAACTGTCGACCGTTTGATTAAATCTACCCGCAAACACTTCATTACCCAATCCATTAAGATTGGGCAATTGCCTTAAGGTCAACGTCGTTACGTTCGGTACATATTTTTCAATTGCCCTACCCAACCTATCCGTGAACTGCGGACAATCTATTAACGTCAACCGACTGAGCTCCGGCGCATTCTTTAACAGCGATACCAACAACTCATCGGTTAATGCACCGCAGTGACGAATGGATAATGTATGAAACGCAATTTGCTCAGTGATAATCAGTTTTACTATCGCTTTTTGTTTAGCCATATCTGGCTCTTTACTGTTGGCGATAAGCAGCTTACCAAAGTCTAACCGATTGACCACCTCCTCTTTGACTTGCTCAGAGAGTATTTGTTGAAATACAGACATATCCCCCTTGGCTAACCTGTTTATGTATGTCTCCAACTGTGCTTTTTGCTTGACCCCTTCGCGTAATTGAAATAACGCATGGCGTGGCGTGAAGCTCGCGCCTTTATTCCCCTCTTCTAACAACGCCTTTTGCTCTTTGTCTGAGAACCCCGCGGCTTGCAACGCTTGACGACTGGTGGTTAAAGTCGCATAACGCCCCGCGATGGCTGTCGAGTAATGGGTATTGGCCACTTCATGAAACCTCTCTGCTACTTCTCCAGGCGCTTCATGCACCTCAAAGGCTTCTTCATACACAATCCCTAAACTGGGCGTGATGGCCTTCAACAGTTGCAAGTGGGTTATCATCGGATTATCTCGCAACGCTGCTTGCAATCGCACCAACCGGTCCCACAGCTCGGTTATCGCCCCATCGCGAAACGGCACCGTCACTACCACCGGCAAACGTTCACGCGTCTCGCGCAACGCCACCTTGCGCGCTAACTGTTTTAAGTCAGTCTTTACCTTAAACAACCGCTGACGTGCCTTCTTATCAAACAACTTCATTGAGCCTTCATGATAGGCAATCAACTGGTCTAGCCAACTCTCTAAGAAGGTGACAGGATGTAAATGCAATAAACGTTGCCTCACTGCCGGGTGCACCGGTCGGCGCATGGTGTCTAAACAAAACAACACACACTTGACTTGCAGTGTGCGATGCCCTTTTTCCATCATCACCGGTTTAACAAATGCATGGTCATTGTCAATCCCCACAATGCGGTACTGCGTATCATCCTTGCCATCGGGTCGAGTCGTTTTCATCTCCAACAACTGGTAGTTATCCGGCTTGCCATCTTCCGGGTGCACTAACATCGCTAACAGGATTTGCTCTGATGTGTATTGGGGGTGCAGTTGTTGTAACACGTCCTTGGCCCGTGCTGTCTTGGCATCATTCAATATGGTCTGTAAGTTAGCCCCCTGTACCGTCTGTGAGATGAGCACCGGATAGGCCACGCCCTTGGCATCAAAAAATGAAAAGACTTCATTGGGGGCCGTGTGCTCGCCAAACAATAATCGACTCAGTGCGCCTACTGCCATTTCAACGCCTGGCATCTCCGGGTTCTCTTTCACATGCCACTTAGCATTATCGTGCTCAATGGCTTTGACCACTCGACGCCCATAGTCGGTGCTCTGCCCCTTCACATCAAACACCCGCTTGTCCGTGAGTAAACGCTCGGCTATCGGTTGGGGCAACACCACATTGCCACAACGACTGCCATGCACTACAATCGCCGATTTGCTCTGCTTGCCACTAACAGGCTGCCAGACTTGTTGACTCAATCCCCAGGCCACACTTAAGTTAACCCTAGCTAACTGCTTCAAGGTAGCTTGCAGCCCAGGGCGTTTTGCCAGCACCCCAGATTCATGCAGGCGTTTGACTATCACCTCCCCATTGGCGTGTACCCCAGCTCCTCTACCCACTAACACCTCAAACCAATGCCACTTCTCGCGACCTTGCTTCAGCGTTTTATCCAATGCCGTCTCATGCTTAAACATATCTTTGGCTTCAAGGTTGGCACCATGGGCAAGTAGCGCCTCTAGCAATGTGAGCGCACTACCCAATTGGGCTGGAGTTAACGGTTCTGGCTCCGGTGTCACATTGACCCATTGCAATAACGGCGTATACCCCGAGGCATTGTATTGATTGGGCTGACAGCTGTGATGACTCAGCAATACATGACCCATCAAGCGTACCGTCTCACTGTCTTCATAATTCAAGTAACTGGCACAGAATTGATGCAAAGCGGTATTCTCACTCTCATCGGGCAGACTCACACTGGCGCCTACGTCCAATAATCGCTGCGCCACAAATGGCCTGCCCCGGGTGACCGCCTCACGAAACCACCTTTGTAAGTACGGCCTGATAGATTCTTCAGTCAGCCCTTGCCAGTCTTGTAGCGTTAACCCCGGTAACAACGACAACGCTTCGACCAACGGCCACTGTTGCGCTTGCGGTATCTGCGCCCAATTCAATTGCCTGACTTCACTTAGCATCTGTTGGTTAGCGCTAACTATAGGACTTACTTCATCTGCACACTGGGCTTGCTCTAACTCGTCTGACCAACCCTCTAATAACCGCCCGACCGGACAACTGCCCCCTAGCTTGAAGAATTGATACAGATTCGCCTCGGCCGCTAAGGGACCCGGCAATGGACTGTCTAGCTGGACTAATCCCTGATAGGCCTTATCCACTAACGGATACAACGTGGCAAAGCACTGCCCTAACGTTATCGTCTCATCGCGTTGTAATAACGCGTGCAATGCTTGCCATTGGGTTTTGATAAACTGCCACACTTGTTCGGGTAACTGCACCGGTATGTCAATGGCTTTGAGCGCTTTCTCACTGACGGTCCCTTGCGCTAACCACTGCTGATAATCACTGTCACCCTTGGCCAGCACACTTAACCACGTCAGATACCATCCGCCCGATGTCATTGATAAACAGTGTTGACGCACAGCAGGATGGATGGGTAGATTCATTAATTCTGGCAACACAATCAGCAAGTTCTTTAACTCCAGCGACAACTGCCCTTCTTCATTCAGGCTAAAGGGCATCTTCAAGCTCAAATCATTGTCAATCGCCACAATCCGGCAACGTTGTAACTGCTTATCGTCTCCATAATCTAACTGCAACATGAAATTATCAAACTTGCCATCACAAGGAATTGTCAATAACAATCCCAACCACAATGCGCTCATCGCCTGGGTATCTAAGTAACGCTCGGTGAGTAACTCAGGCACGATGGTTAAGGCTTGTGCTAGCGGAGTATTGGGTAGCAACTTAACTATCCGTTTGGCGTGCTTGAACTGCTGCAACAGTCCTGCAATGTCATTGTCGGCCATTATCTCAGAGGTTTGACCTACCACCCCTAACAACGCACGCAAGTCATCCACTGTGCCACCGGCACTTAAGAAACCTTCAAATAATCCACGAAATATCTTGCTTCGATTAGCTTCAGGTCTGCCCGCCGAGCCCGCAATATCAATCAACTGTGCTTCAACCGGTTTCCCAGCACACACCGCCTCAAAGGCTGACCGCAAACTGTCACTCAACGCAGCTCGCTCAGACTCTGCACTCATATCCACTGCGCCAAACACGGATGGGTACGCCTGCTTGGCCATCTTCAACGCTTTCTTAAACCCACGCTGACTATCTTTAAGCAGTGCAACGATAGCCTTTGTTGATAACCGCACCTGCCAACTGGCCAGTGCTTCACGACACTCAATGAAATCCTTAAAGCACATCCCCGTAACCGTTAATCCGCCTTGCACTAGGTTACCGGTTAACTCAACAGAGGCTTCTTCTCCTGCACCTTGAATCGGCACGTGACTGACACTCAGCAACGTACTCGGCGCTGCGGCCAGGGATTGCCCGGCGATTAACTGCATTAAACTGCTCACCGCATGCTCTTTCCCCGGGTTAATTGGAAACTCAACTTTACTATTGGGTTTATAATGCACCCCATTTAACGCCACCACCGCATGAGAGCCCGCTTGATTGGTTTTGACCTCAAAGCCCGATTCATCGATACACAATAACTGGCGAGCAAGCGCAACCGGCACGTGGTAATACCCTTCACCTAATACCGCCACACCAGCGCGACCTTGGTAACGGCGAAGAGCCATCTCTCCATCCTCAGCTATTGCCTTGCTGGCAACCGCATACTCACTGGCTATCACCTGCAACTGCCCTAACACTTGATGACGCAGTAACCAATGAGCCTGCCCAATAATGTCGATGGTTTGGTGGACTAACAAGGCTACTTCCTCTAAACGCGTTAATGCGGCGTTAACCTCATCAACACTCCCCATCAGTTGATACACCGGCACGCACTGACTTAACGTCTTCATCAAGTCGCTATACACCTGAACATCTACAGTGGCAGACTGCCTGACTAAGGCATTAAGCTCAGCTAACGCACCACTGTGCCTATCAACTTGCAATAGCGCATCTGCATCTACATGCTGTCTCCCTAACGCATTAACACACCCGATAAGCTCACTGTGCCACGCCCCTAACAACTGCGATAACTGATGCGCGGTTAACCTCGCCTGTATCTGAACAGCATCAGCAGAAGACGCTAACCCCAAATCACCCTCAATCACTGCTTTAGCACCATCACCGCCGGGCGCAATCACATCTCCAGCAACACCGCCACTGTCCTCAAACTCCATCCCAAGCTCGACCATTTCTTCGTCATCACCCAAGACTGACAGAGATTCTGAAGCAGATAAACTTACCCCGACTTTACTCTTGTTGGTAATAGCCTTATCCGGATTGCTTACAGGCTTGTTTGTTTGTAAGCGCTGCCACGGACCAGCCTGTGATGAGCTTTCTAAACTCAAGATGCGCGCTTGCCACGTCTGCAACTGTTTCTGCGCTGGCTTATAGCCTGATTTTGCGCTCAACTGCACCCACTTAACTGTAGCAATCCTATCTTGCTCAACCCCTTTTCCCTGATAATACAACTGTCCTAACTGATACTGCGCAAAGGCATTACCTTCATTACTCACAGTGTGTAATGCCGCAACAGCATGCTGCTCTCCTTGTACTGCACATACATACAGTTGCTCAATGGCTTCCTTCTGGACTTGGCTATTATCACTTTTAGCAAATATCACCAACTCTTGAAAAGCTAATGCTATTCCTTGTTGTCCTTGCTTACTTAATTGAATTACCCATCGCTTCAACTGCGGTGTTGCCGCCTCATACCCTGCCTCTGCACTTAACTGCATCCACTTGAGCGCCGCTTCTATATCTTTCGGGACTTCTGTACCTTCATAGTACCACTGCGCTAATTGATATTGAGATGGCACATATCCTGCCTCTGCACTTAACTGCATCCACTTGAGCGCAGCACCTATATCTTTCGGGACTTCTACACCCTCATAGTACCACTGTGCTAATTGATGCTGAGATGACCCATATCCCGCCTCTGCACTTAACTGCATCCACTTGAGCGCAGCACCTATATCTTGACCAACCCCTTCTCCTTGATAATACAGCTGTCCTAATCGACCCTGCACAAAGGGATCACCTTCACTGGCCACAGCATGTAATGCTGCAATAGCACGCTGCTCTCCTTGCAATGCATAGTGATACAACTGTCCAACGGCTTTATTAAATCTCTGTCCTGCCGCCACCTGCCACCACTTAATGGCGTCACCGATAGTGGGCTCAATCCCTTCTGCTTCTCGCCCCGTAGCATACGCCTGCCCCAATCGATATTGCGCGAGCAGCTCGCCTTGTTCAGCTCTATTTAACCATTCTGACACCAATACTGGCTCAAACCCCTGCCAACACTTAATGGTTTCATCAAAACTTCCGCTTAATACTAACCGCTTACCCGCTCCCCCTGCTCCAGCACCGCCAAGGCATAAACAGAACTCGTATGCCCTTTCCAGGTGCTCAAACACTCTGCCTTACCTGTCTTCTCATCCATCTCCCAACACTTAATTTCTCCTGGTTTCTGATAACCTGTGCTACCCCCACTTAATACTAACCGCTTACCCAGCCTCCCCTGCTCCAGCACCGCCAAGGCTTTAACATCCCACTTATGCCCTGCCCAGGTACTGAGGCACTGTGCCTTGCCTGTCTTCTCATCCATCTCCCAACACTTAATGGTTTTATCAACACTTCCGCTTACTACTAACCGCTTACCCCGCTCCCCCTGCTCCAGCACCGCCAAGGCTCTAACATCACCCGTATGCCCTTCCCAGGTACTGAGACACTGCCCTGCTTTTTCTGCTACTTCTCTATTACTACTCTCTTTCTTACTTCCTTTAAACATAATGCTCTTAACTCCCTATATCTAACACTTAAAACAAAACCCCAACCTTAACTTCACCCCTTGCCGTTAACCGATGGTGGGGAGGGTGGGAATGACGACCCTTAAAAATCATCGTGCATAATATTTGACCGCACTACTGATATTCCATCCAATAAGACCACCCCACTCAGTAAGCTCTTATCACTTGAAACATACAACAAGGTGACTCTTTTACTGATGCAAATTAGAAATAGCGATAACAACCGAGGAATACTGGATGAATACTTGATAGAAAATGAAAGACATCCGTTAACACCAAGAACTGTGTTAATATGAAAAATAATTGAATCAACTACCCCAATAGCAAATAGCCTTAAGCCTATCAATGGCATACCTCCTTATTTCACTACAATAAGCAACACTTTTAAGGGCAAACTTGTTCTGTTATCTTGTTATAGTTTTTTTATTTGTTATTGTTGTTGTCCGTGTCTGATAGGCAACGTGACTTTACTTTGTCACCCAACCTATCAAGGCGTGCTTTGCTTTGTCCCACAAAACCATCTCGCTTGTAAAGTTTTACGGCTATGCGGCTGGCACACAAATGGGATTAAGTTGAACTGGATTATAGAGACTACCTTACACTCATGCAATAACGCGCATATAGGTCATCATTCTTATGTCACTGACATGTTAATCCTCAGCAATAACCTCATTTCATCTTGCTAATACGTCAACATAGAAATGTTGAAAAAAACTCTGTAAAAATAGTGATAAAATAAAAAGCGCGACATAAAAATTATTTAAAAAAATACAAAAAAGGCTTGTTTTATAGGGGGTTTTTGATATAATGACTCCATTCTAATAAGCGCTGATTTGAATTAAGCCTAGCTTTATAGGCATAAAATTAAGGTGGGCGACAACAACAAAATAATAATCTTTTGCCTCTTTTAGTCGACTGTGCCCACACGCTTGGCTGACAACCTGTTGCGAGCACAGTCATTTTATTAACTTTAGACACGGAGTATTTCAACATGAATGAATGTAATTTGCAAATCGACACAACTAACCCAAACGTTCGCTACACCACGGTCACTGCAACGCCAGATGGACGTCTAACGGCTAAAGACGCATCAAAATATCTTGGCGTAAGCACATCGACATTGGCGCGGATGCGCAAACGCCATTATGGACCGGCGCACACTGTAGTCTGTCAAAAGATATTTTACTATTTACCTGCACTAGAGGAGTTCCTCGATGCCAGCTGTCGTGGGGTCAATGATTACACGAGTGTTGAATATAACGATTTTGGGCAAATACAGAGAGACTTCTGGCTGACGCAAGAATTTGAGCATCACTTAGCGCATTTACCTGAGCCCGATATCAGTGATGATGAGTTACATCACTACCGCTTGATGTAAACGTAATTTGAATCACTAAAACACATAACATCAACACACACTATGTTAGTCGGCTGGTCAATACCAATTGGCCAGCTGTTTTTGTTACCGAGATAATAACGCTTTTACACTTGAACGTCATCAATTGGTTAAGAATGTTAATCGTATTGATCAAAAAAATGTGTCGCAATACAACATTGCCTCACACCGTCTGCGCTTTACCAAGCCTGGCAACTTGCGCCCCCTGACATAAACCCACTTTACAAATTCCGCTGGCACCTCATCGTGCTCTTGCCAATTCACCTTACGTCGCAGTGTTGAGCGTTGCAGAGCTCCACCCCCAAGATTAAACGCAAATGACACTAACGCTGCAAATTGCCCATCCGTCAGCGGCACATTAATCAAACGTAACACTGCACGTTCTGCAATCTGCACATCACAACGCAATAACAATTCTGCTTGTTGTTTATCAATGCCGCCATCAAAATGTTCATCTGCTCTGAGCACGTGACCAAAGCCAATCGTTGGATATCCTGCTGGACAACAATACACAGTTGAACTAAATCCTTCAAACTTTTTTATCAATGACAATCCGTTTTCGCTAACATGCCGTATCATAATAAAATTCCCATAACCTGCAATTGCTTCAAGCCACTACAATGTTTAAACGTGCCATGCCATTGCAAAGCACTATCAACGCGATGACGTTTCATGGTTAAATTAAACGGATATAATAGGCTGTGTGATGGCATTGAATACTTGAAGTCAAACCTGAATACCGTGTTTGTAAAATTAGCCGCATATTGCAGTGTCATTTCAAAGTTGGTTAGCAAGAGTCGCAGCTCGTCATCATTGCAACGGGTGTTGTGCACGTAGAATATAACTGGCGTGCGATTTTCAACATCGGTTGACATGGTGATAATCCTTCTTTAATTTTCAAGGTGTGATAAGTAATGCTCGGGTGTGGCACTATATCCAGCGAAAAAATGCTATTAATTGCAGCAGTATTAACTGATGGTTTGGTTATTTAACACAGCCAACACAGTGGCGTTTGTGGAGAAAAAAATAGGTGGGGTTAGTGCGGCACGCACATAAAAAAAGGCCGCACATACCAACGTTGGGCGTGTGCAGCCAAAGCCTGGAGAGCTAATCGTTGTTGTTGTTTCTTATCCAGCCCTGAAGGTAAAAGGCTTTGTCATCTTCGCCGGTGAAAATTCCCCAATACTGAATTTGTCCGTCAACAATTTGTCGCTCTATCGAAAAATCAAAATTTTCAATGTGCGCGCATTGCGGCGTAAAGCCTTTCAAATCAAAGCCCAGCGCATCTTCTGAATTTTGAAAGGCAATATCTAACGCTTTTTCGAAAGCTTCTAATGCGGCGTTAACTTCAGCAATCGTCAAGCCTTCATTGTCCACAATGTTAGTGTAATATTTTTTGTAATATTCGGTGTGATATTCGTTGTTAATTTCTGTTTTCATGTTAATCTCCAGTTTTGTTTTAACAGTTACATTAATCGCTCTATCTGCAGGTTATAGCAAGTTATATTTCGCTAAATAGCCACTATTTTTGCTATTAATCGATGCAGTGTTTACTGATGAGAAATTTTGTCGAATAACAAATAAATTTGGGCGCTGTCATGCTAATTGAAAAGATAGGGGTAAAGACGTTGCGCCCTGAAAAAAGGCCACAGACACCAAACGTTGGCGCCTGTGGCTGGGTGTAAAGGGTGGGTTACTCTTTTTCTAAAGCGCCTAGCACTTCCAGTGATTTGCTGTTATCTGCATTTTCAAACACCCCTCGCCATTGCATTTGCCCGCAGACCCTATCGAAGTGCATCGTTAGAACAAAAGGGTGCAATGTTGTTTGCTTAGGGGCAATGTGCGTCAATTCAAAGCGCAGTTGACTGGCAGGCACGAGTGCGGCGCGTTGCATGGCTTTTTCAAAAATGTCTAACAATGCGTTTTCTTCTTGTTTAGTGCAATGGGTATTTTTCACATCCCAAATAAGGGGTTTGTAAAACAGTCTGTCGATTAATGTGCTCATGATTTTTTCTCCAGTTAAGTTAACGTTACGTTGTAATTAACGCTCACTATCGAAGGTATAGCCAGTCAAATTAGCCTATATTTAGCGCTATCAGACTCGTTTTACTAACATCCGATGACCAAACCAAAAAGCGATAACAGCAGCAAATAAAGTGCGCGTCTCTTCGTCCCAAATAGCCAACAACCCGTCCATGACTAAGATATCTTGTTGCAGCAACGTCACTAATGTCATGACTTTGACAAACACGAACAAGGCAAAAAAGGCATACGTAATTATTGGCCTCACTGACGCACGTAACGCTTCAATCCATTTAACACCACTTGGGAGGCTTGCGTGTTGATACAATGCTTGGCTTTCGGCAACATCAGCTTGGGTTTGAATTTCGGCTAAGTGCTGATTATGTCCCTGGCGTTGTGCTTCGAGTTGTTTGTCTAATATCGCGAGCTCATGTTGTCTATCCGCTCTGTCTTGGATTAATTTCAATACCGATGGGAATCCTGATGTCATAAACCCTAACAGGGCACCTAAGAATGTTAACATGATGTTCCCCTTTATAATCTCTATTGCTTATTGATATGGAATAACGAATCCAATTTCCCTGAAATTCCTGCGAAAAACAGCACCAACATGCCAATCGTTAACCAACGTACCATCGTTTGCACAAACGTGTGCTGCATGGTCTTGATGGTTTTCGCTAATCCTCTCAATGTACGTAAATCATTAACCGTATCATCCATCAAGCCCATTTCAATGAGCGCCTTGCGTGCGCCACGTGTTGAGGCTTGCTCAATTAATTCGTCAAGTTCTGCTTGTGTTAATGTGATGCCATCTTGAGATGACTTAGCTTTTTTGATTTCCATAGTGATTTCCCTCTGTTACAAAGTTAAATAAAATTGGATTGAAAAAATAAATGAATTGACTATTATGCGTCAGCCGTATGCACGGCTGGGTGCTCTGTGACAGCACTGATTTCAATCACATCGCCTCTAGGACGTACAGCCGTAACACGAGCCAGTGTGCTCCATTCATTACCCACACCAAACGCCACATGCGTGCGCTCTTGTGATTCACCGGTATAAGGTTGAAAATCAAAGTCACCTTGAATGATAACTTGATTAGCGTTATTGCCAGGCAGCACTTGATACGTACCACTGACACTGCCATCTTGTTTGCGAAGACCAATGACATGTTCATCTAATTTATTTTCATCCCAGGTGAGTGGCTCCGATAAAGTTAACGTGTTACCTTCAACGCTAACAACTTCGGCTCCTTGTCCCCAAGATGGCATATCGTGTGTAATTGCAATTAAATCGCCGTACGTAGGTATTAACCCTTCAAGCTCTGTTTGAAAAGTTACTAACCTTCTGCGATAGTGATTGGTGGCTGCCATATACTTACCTTCGCGTATGGCTTGTTGTTTATCGGTGCAGCCTAATAATCTCACTCTTGCCGGTTGTTCACTGGTGCTGTTAGGCAAACTCACCTGCACTTCATCGGGTCGCCAAGTTTGATTGCAGAAATACTCAACAATCACACTGTCAGCGGTATCATCACTAGCAAGTAAGTAATGCAACTTCAAACTGTGCTTGACAATATTACGCGGCGAGAAGAGTGCTACCGGAATTTCCCTTGGCTCGTCCCTAACAAACCGCACAATCCCTGTTTGCATAAAACACACGGCGCGCCCACAACGTGCCACCCGCGTTAAGGCTTCCCATGCTGTAATCGGTTGGTCAAATACCACATCAACAGTATCGTTTCGTTGTTGCCATATTGCATCTAAGTTGGCTAACGCTTGTAAATCAATACGACTGTCAGGCAAGTTACCGCCGTATTCATTTTTGACAATGTCGGCTAAGCTCCAAGCAATTGAGCGTGTTGCTTTGGGTGCACTCCAACCCGTTTCTCTATTCCACGTTGGTAGTTTACGCGTAACAATGCAATTCACTAACCGCGAAGCTCGCTGTGATAAGTTATCCGTGGCTCGCATTTTAATGGCGAGCAACGTAATGTTACCCATATCCGCATTTTGGTTTAACGTTGCCTTTAATCCTGCCCAACGTAATTCATTACCACTGCGTGCTGATGTATCTTTGTTATTCGTTCTAAGCGCTCTTACTTCATAACGCCCAGATAGCACAGCGTAGTGATAGGTTAACCGCTGTGGCGTATTGGTAGCGGCTGTCATGGTTTCACTGCCTAAGCGTTGCCAATCCTGTAATGGATTACCTTCATCATCAATTTGTCTGGCGTCAACTACCCACGTTATGGTGCGTGCATCTAAACCACCACCATCATTTGCATAATACAATCCTCGTGGCATGATGATATCAATACTTAATTGCGTTGCAATGGTATCCGCCGGATTCACCACAAAGCCACCAACATAGCCGCCCCCATCACTGGTTGATAACAGCTCTTGCCCCGCGATTTCCGGTGCGGTGATGACATTTGCTGAAAATAAAGTAACGTGATTGCCAGGTGGCACCACTTCATAAGTGATTTCTTTAAATGAACTAATTGGCGTATCCTCAATACGAATGGACTCAATCTCATAGTCTCCCTGACCAATACAATGTAATTGATACAGATATTGTTCGTTGTTGGCATAATGGGAATACGGTGTGCTGGCCAAATCAGGATACACAATGTGCCTGCCGTAAATTACCGGTATCGGTTGACTAAGCCTCGCTTGATTGCCCCTGGCTTGCAATGAATACGTCGGACTCGGTGCCGGGGTGTTATCAAATCCATGGATAGAGGCCATCGGTGGTGGTACTAACACATTCACCAATGCTGTACCGGCTAATGCGACACCGGCAGTGACTAACCCAACACCAATGCTACTGGTAATGCCAAGCCCTGCAGCAACAGCGCCTCCAATCGCAGGAGCCGCCACCATCACAGCAATCATTAATACGGAACGTAAGATTTTACCGCCGCCCCCACTGCCTTGCGGCAGAGTAATAAAGGTAACAACATCGTTTGCCTGTATCATTGTCGTTTGCCAATCCTGACGTAACAATGCATGGCCATTGATCAAACAAATGGTCGGCAATTCAAACGTCACCGCATTAGTTTGTGTTAACCACGTTGCAATCGTAATGGGATGATCAACAATAATCAGCTCTCGCCCACGCTCACACAAAAAAGGATTATGCAGAATAACAATGTGTGCCATTACAGTAAATCACCTTGGAATTTATAAATGCCCTCAATCTGCCAACCCGACACGTGCAAACTGTTAATCGTTTGAAACACCACCCCACTCTTTTGCACACAATGCAGTACGCCTTGTTCGGTTGCGTTTATTGCAACCCAAACACCAACGTGAATCGGGTAACGTGATTGGCGTAACAACACCGCATCGCCTTCAACTGGATTATCAGTTAATTGCCAGCGTTGCTTCTCGGGGTGTTGTTTAAAGGCTTTCGCCACATGTGTTAAGTTAACCGCATCCACTGGAATATCAGGTAATGTGCGATTGAAATGTTTTTGCTGTACGTACTTTACCAATCCCCAACAATCAAAACCTAACAAACTTCTGCCACCAGCTTGCCATGGCAAACCAATATATTGACATGCCCAATGTGCCATAAGGATTACTCTGTTTTTTTGATTGAAGAATAAAAGATCAAAGAAAGTGTTGACCGTTACGTTAACGCGCTAATCCAGGAAAACGTTTAATAGTATAGCTATCGGCTGGAAACCGTTTGTTACCAATATCGAGCATTCTGGCACGTCCCACAATACGCATAACATCGGCTTCGACATCGCTTAATACCAATGTAATCGGTGGCACCATATGTGGAGTCGAGGTATCGTTACTTAAATACGGGCGATACGTCACTTCAATTTTATCACCACTGTCAACGGCCGCATCTAAGTGTTTCATCAGTGTCCCACTAACGTTATCAATGGTCACCGTAATCTCTGGCACTGGCGCGGTATCCACCGTCGGTAAACTCAACTCAAAGCTCATCGCAATGAATGTAACAACTTCATTGGCATTGAGTGGTGCATCTTCTTCAAGCGTTGCTTGTAAGTTTTGATAATCTCTTACCAACCTCACTGCCATAACATTACCTTCATCATCCACAAACTTGGGATGACGCAATTCTAATGTATGCAGTATGACAACATCACTCGGTGATGAGGCATACGCTTCTTGTATGGCTTGACTTAACGTTGGGTCAGGCATTTAATCATCACTCTGTTTCCGTTTCTTTTATTGTTTGTCCTGCTGCTGTTGCCTCTTTCATTTCCGCTTCTTCATCAGTTTCTGCAATGGTTTCTTCATCTGCATCAACTTCCCACACCTCATCTGTTAGGTAATTAACGTTAATCCCATTTAAGAGCAAAACTTCAATATCATTAGAAATATCTCGCAGCCGTTGAATCCGCCCAAATAAGCCCGCCGCTTTATTAAGCGCGGCTTCCTCTGCATCCGTTAATTCTTTTTTGTCTATCAATAACACCCAGTCCATTAATGCATTTCGCTGTTTCCACGGCGGGGCAATGGCTTCAATACGACGCCTGGCTTCATCCTTAACTTGCCGGAACAACAGGCTATTTGCAATCACTTGCTGTTGCTCTTCATCACTTACCGCTTTGCCACCACGCGGTGGTTTCACATCATCAAAAAATGCATAGTAATGGTTGCCATTGTATTCAGCTAAATGAATCGGTGCTCTGCTGCTTTCTTTGAAAAGGGGTGGGTGTATCGTTGGAAAGGACTTTAATTTCATCATTCATTACCTCTAAAAAATAACATTCTTGAGGACAATCACATTGTGCAAGTTGCCACTTTGAGTACCGGTTTCACCGTAATCCACATTGTGACCACACGCATCGACTCGCCCATCAGTGTAGAGCACCCCTAATCCCCAGTTAGCACCCCCTTCACCAAAGCATCCCCACTCTTCAATCTCACCGGATAGCCCCAGCACCTGAGCAAATCGATGGTTGATATTGGATACGGAACTAATCCCCAGATTCCCACGGTTACTGTACCCCGCAGCGAATAACGCATTCCCCGCTTGGACGATACACCCCTCATAACTGGTACCACCTCCAAAGCACACTTGGCTGACATTGCCTTGGAATGCACCACTGGGCTTGATAGGAGATAATTGATGCGTCGTATTGCCGGTGCCTAATTGCCCGTAATTGTTATACCCCCAACCATACAGCTCATGTGTATCGGTAAGACCGGCGACACTGAGATAACGCCCATCCCCGGTGACCACATCCACGAAGGTGGCTGAATGTTGGATTTGCGAGAAACTGTTACGCGTTGTGGTATCACCTAATCCTAATTGCCCATCGCTGTTGTAACCGGTTGACCACAGCGTGCCATCGGCTAATAACACAAACCCACTCCCAGCTGGGCCTTGTCCATCTGCTCTATAACCACAGGTAATCACCGCTTTGGCCACAGTGCGCATTGTCGGATGTAGCATCGGACTGTTGCGCTGTGTGGCATCGCTTAAGCCCAATTGGCCATTGGCGTTCCATCCCCACACCCACAGTTGTTTCTCTTCATCAACGGCATAGATACTGTAGGGGTTGCCTGATACCGCTAGGCGGGTAATGTGAGTCAAAGCACCACAACGCACTGGGGTATATTGATGAGCGGTGGTGCCATTCCCTAAACTGCCGTTACTGTTAAACCCACAGGCATAGACTTCACCCTCGGTGGTTAAGAAGAAGGCGCACCCAAAATCAAAGTGATTAGGACGGCCGGTGACAATGTGTTTAATTTGGATATCGTGTTGAGCGAAAAAATCAATGCGCTGTGCAATCGCGCGACTGGCCGTATCCCCATGGCCTAACTGGCCATAGTTGTTGTAGCCCCATGACCACACATCTCCTTCAGCCGTGAGGGCATAATGTTGCTGACCGCCTGAATACACCGCGACAAAGCGAACCGCGTTATTTAAGCTCGTTACTCGACTGGGTAAGTAGGTGTGTTTCGCAACAGGGTCACCATTGGCATGATTGCTCCCCAGGCCGCACGCTTTAATCGTGCCATCACGCATCAAGTAGACACGCGTATACCAGCCGCCTAAGCCATTAACCTGGGATAATTTCCATACCGCTTGTGAAGGAGGCAATCCCACATCGCGCCATTGGGGTTGTTGGTTATCACCGGCTTGTAATACTTGCCCTGGGTTGCCACACGGCAAACGTATCGTTGAGCTGCCATCATGCGTTAACAAATCCCCTTGCTCAATCAATTGATGCGTACCGGCGGCTAACATATCCCAGTCATCGCCAACAACTGGAACAACACCAACAACATCGCGCTTAGCAATAAAGCTTGAGCCATGATAAGAAACAACATCATCACGCACGTAAGCAATATCATTGTCATACGCACCGCACCAATTCATGCGGATATTCCCTAAATCTAAAATTGTCATACTGATTCCTATGTCATTAGACAGTTACTAATAAGTGTCCACGAGTATCGATTTCAATGGCAATACCGACCGGCGCAATGAAATAAGACAAAAATGTGTTGGCATTACAGCGGTCTTCATTAATATGTAGTTTGAGTTTGGCGCCGGCTTTAGAAAAACCATATACGGTGTTACTCGATTGCGTTAGGGTATACCCCTCTTCCTCATCATTAACTGCTAATAGTTTACCGGCACCATCGGTTAAATCAGAGGGAAAATGGGTGCTGTTTGCAGCAACTGTAGCAACTTGTGCTTGCTGCTCAGCATTATCAGCGTAATGCTGCGCTTGTTCTACCGCATCTTGCAGTGCATTGAGGGTAATATTTAAATCCGTTAACTGTTGCTGAAGCTGTTGTTCAATATCAAAGATGACTTTGGCAGGCGAGCTAACATCGCCCCCTTCAGTGGGAACGACAGTCTGTTCATCGCCATGCACAATCTCATGCAATGTTTGACTGTCTTGCGTGACTTGTGTAACCGCTAGCTCTAAGTCGTGTTGTAATGTCATAGCTTACTCTTAACGCTGATGATGGATTGTTAAATACAACCCATTAATGAAAATAACTTGGCAAGATGTAATGTACCAATTGATGCAAGCTGTCGATGGCATTCATCAATCCCTGCAAGTCTTCGGTTAACAACAGATGTAATGTATCGTGAGTCAGCACAGGCCGTTCACGCACTTCAAGCTCGGTACGAATTTCCCATAACGTGCCAGTGACCAGTTGCGTTTGAAACGGTTGGGTAAAACGCGCTTGTTGTGATAACAATCCCAAACCACCTAATAATGTAATATCAAACCAGGCGCCGCCTTCGCGAGCCTCCCAGCGATACCACGCTTCGAATATCGCAAACTGGGTTTGTGACATCAACCAGCGCACCTGAATGCGACTGGGGACTTGGGTAAAGCGGCGGCGTTGTCTGGCACTACCCGCTTCCATATCGGTGCGTACAATCGCATCACCAGGTTGAATACTATATCCCTCAACCGTGGGAAAAGGGAGTTTATCTGGCCATGTAATCATAATACTGAATGACTCTGTGATATTTTTGTGCGTATAGCGTTATTGCTGATGTTACACTTGCCTCGTCATACTAACGCGATACGGTGCTTCGCATCCGTATCGGTTTTTGTTAACAACTCAAGTTCCGATAACAAAAAGAAAGCGTCAATATAAGCGGATGTTATGCAATTAAAAACTAAAATAATTAGTTGATAGCTTTTCTTAAAGCACCGAGCAGGTCAAGGAGTGGCAAGTAATTTGGTTTGCTCGGTTTTGTTTTGTTAACGGTAACTGCCATTCGCTGGATTCAAACCATAACGTCGTTCCATCACCGGTGCTAAACCATCACCACGCGTGATATTGCGCGCAAGCTTTTGTTCAACATGTTCAACAATAATATCCAGCTGCACATTGCCATCGGGTGTTTTGGTTGTATGCGTTTTAGCTTGCACACCAGAGACGTTGTTATGCACATGTACCGTAACAGTGGGAGCCGCATTACGTGAGGCTAAGCCTACGCCTAACAATTGCATTTGTCCTTTAGTAAAGACGGTTTCACCACGTTTAGCAATAATCGGCACTTCATTGCCAACAACACCGCCCCCATGGAATTTCGGAGCACCATCAAAGACAGATGAATTAACAGCCCGTTTTGTTAATACATCATGACCAATCACACCGCCCGTATGCGCAGCACTAAATAAACCACTAAAGTTAACTGAGCCTAATGCGCTCGCCAAGGGTGCAGTGATGTTTTGTTTGATTTGGATGCGAAGAATATCGGAAATGATAGAGTCGGCCAGTGATTTAAAATCAAGCTTGCCTTTCATCACAAACTCAACCAAGGCATCTTCCATATTTGAAAAAGCATTGGTAATAGCATTTTCTACTTGAGATGCCATGTCATTGGCTTCATCCACTACATCGCGAAGTCCACGAGTTACTCCATCTTGCCAACGTTTGGAACTCGCTAAATCTTTCTCACGCGCTTGCTTTAACATGTGCTGATAAACGGTTTCAATGTCACTGGCAAAGGTAGCATAGCCTTGCTGAGTGCTATCTAATCCTGCTAAAGCACTTTGACGCCAGGTATCGGCTTCAATGCGGGCTTGTTCACTTTCAGATTTGGTTGCATTCAATGCGCGCGTGATGGTTTGTACCGTTTGCGCATGACGCTTAGCCGTTTCAATAGCGTCTTTGTCAGCTTGTTGCAATTCATATTTTTGTTGGATTAACGCTTTAGTCCTGTTGATGAGCTTAGAAGCTTCTTCAGTTTGTTGTTGACTGGTATCAATACCCAGCTTGGATAATGTATTTTCTTGTTCGTTTAATATCAAAGCATGTTGTACCGCATCGTTTCCTTGTTTACGGGCGTCAACTAGTCGTTGCATTGCCACAGTCTGTGCTTGTAGCGATTGAATCGTCTCGTTGATATGTTGAATTTGTTTTTCATCTAACTCAGGGGTAATTTGTTTGGCACTGTCAAGTTTGCTTGGATTCGGATTAAGTGTGCCGTTTTGTAATTTAGCTAGGTCAGCCTCGGCTTTTTTGATTTTTGATTGTGCACTCTTTAGTGCATCTATCTGTTTGTTAATTTCATCAGCTTGCTTGGTGAATTCTGGATGTTGTAAAGTTAAATCCCATATTGCTTTGCGATGTTCATCGATACCATTTTTACCCGACTGAAATGCTTGACGGACTTGTTGCAAGTCTTTCATTAACTCAAAATGAGGCAACTCTTTGATGTGATCCCAGAGTCTGCCAGGATAAACAGAGCGGATTTCTTGCATCAAATTAGCGACATCCTGTTTCGATTTGTTTAATTGCTCTGTCACACGCGCGATCGCTTCATTGGCCAACATCGGTTGCCCAGTGCCATTAGCCGCTTGCTTTAGTGTCTCCATCAACTTACTGAGTTCAGTGGTATGTCGTTTAGCCGCAACACTTGCTGCTTCATGGCCTTCTGCCAATTTATACAGTGCAAACCCTGCCATGGTCGCCAAACCAAACGGGCCACCGACAAATCCCAGTGCGCGCTTCAAGCCGAGCATGGCAACGGTCGCTAATTTTGTAGAGCCTTCGAGTATGACCACCTTGGCAGCCGTGCCGGCTGACAGACCGGCTAATGACCGTAACCCTATTACCAACCCCGCATGACCAACAATAGCGGCCCTTAATAAGCTAACGGCTTTAGCGGCAGTACGAGCAATTAAGAGATACTCTAACCCTTTAGCTGCCAAACTGGCATGCTGGAATAAAAACCCGAATGCATCTGCACTGATGCGAATCGCATTACCCAATGTTTCACCCACAGCATGAGCCGCCTCATCGACATCGCCGGTAGCCTCTCTTATGCTTACTCCTACATCGTGAATCGCGAGAGTAAATCCACCCTTACCAATTTCACGTGCAATGTGGGATACATTATCTGTGATGTTACTGAAAATCCCTTCTAAGATATCCATTTGTGCCACCATGGCACCGGCAAACTGGGTTTTACCAATCTGGCGTAAGTATGCTTCAATTGCAGTCACATTCTTTTTAACAACTGTGGTGACTTTGTTAAAGGTAAAAGCAACCTTATCCCCTTGCACTTCCGCATTAATACCAAAGGTTTTTAAGTTCATGAAGCGACCTGTTGTCGCATTGGCAACGGCATCAACAAATTGCAACAAGTCTTTGCCCATCGCAGAGGCGGTATTGCCATAAGAGCGTAGCGCATCGGCTGACGGGTCTAAACCAAGTGCCTTTAATTTGATGAAGGCTTCTGTTAACTGTTCAACGCTAAATGGAGTCTTTGAAGCAAAGTCTTCAATCAACTTAAAGGCATCATCGGCACCTTTTAAAGAGCCGGTGACAGTTTTAAGGCTCGCATGTAAGCGTTCAAACTCCCGATTGGTTGACACTAAAAAACCAAAGGAGCGTGTAAGTCCTCGAATGCCGGTGTAAGCTCCCAGCAAGCCTGCGGCTTGTTTGAGAGTACGGTTTAAGGACTTTGCGGCAATATCAACGGCTTTGATACCTTTAGATGCGGGCTTTGTGGCTTCTTTAATATTATCAAAAGCACGTTGGCCACGTGTGCCAAGTTTGTCAAACTCTCGGCGTAATTGATCGCCACCAGTCGCGGCTAGCCGAATTGATAATGTCTTGCTATTCGTATTCATAATAGATTCCTATCTTATAGGTGATATAAGTGTATTTATATTGTGATAATGATAATTTCTTGTAGAAAATTTAGAGTGAAACGTCACTATGCTTGACTGGTTAGTCTTAAAATACGCTGTGTTAGCAGCCTATTTCTATTCTTGTTTTTCGCGCTCTGCACAGATTTCTAAGTTTTCATGGCCATAACATGTTCCAGCTAAGGCGCACATTTTTAATGAGTTATAATTTTTATTAGGATTGCCGACGGCTTGTTTGCAATATATCTTCGATTTTGAGGACAGCAAATTCCAATTGTCTTTTAGCCATGCATAATCAACTTTTTCCCTGTCAAGACAAATATTAAACATGCTATCGGAATAACTGTGATCTTTATCAGTATCATTATGTTTGAAACGACTCGCAATTTTCTGGCAATAGGGAGTAACATCATACTCTGGAAACGTATCATCAACATTTGTTTGGGCTTGTTTTTCTTGTGAGCATGAGGTGATCACAGTCATCACTAACACAATGTAAATAAATTTTTTCACTTGAAATCCCTCCTGCAGCCTTACCCTTGAAGAAATACTGTAAGCCATCTTTAAACAAAATGGCAGCATTTGGTCATATTCAACCATAGAATGGCTAATATACGTCCTTTAACTGTAATTAATGTTCCTTATTTTTCTGCATCTCTTTGAGAGCAAGTGCGATCCCAATGGCCGCCGCTGGCAATAACTCTGCCATTGCAGCTTGATGGTAACCCAAGCTTTCACTCAACTGCAATGCTATATTTAATGGGAAGCACTCCTGACATTGGGTTAACACTTTGTTAGCCACATCCCACGCTTGCCAACCTTCTATCGTCTTTAATGTATTTTCGAGGTACGGGCACTTTTCCCCGTCTTCGCTGGCTCGTCCTTGTGCGCAGGGGAGCTGTTGTCTGGCACAGTTGGCGCAGTACTCCGACCCGCCGTTGCAGTGCCATTGCAAGCGAGCCGTGATTCGTTTTTTTCAGATTCTAACAACTCTCGCATGCCGGTGTATTGTTGACGGAACGTCTCAGCAATCACCCAGTAGTTTTCAAATAACTGTGTGATATTATTTTCAGTAACGGGTGCAATCACATCTTCATCTTTATCATCATTGTCTAACACGCCTTCCCATTCGATAATACCCACCAAGGCTAAACCGAGCGTTAGGTACTGCTCGGCTAAGGCTTCACGTGTGGTGCTATCTTCTACGTTAGGTAAGTGGCTCATATCAGCACCACTGTCTTTGTGAATACGGTAGTCTTCGCCTAGTTGTTGCAAACGATGTTGCATAAAGGCTTTGGCTTGATAGAAGATGGCGCTATTGCACGGGCGCACTTTAACGCGCACTTGCATCCCCAAATCAATCCAGTGGGGGTTTGTAGAGAGTGACAGTTTCAGCATCGTTCGGTTCCTCCTGTTGTTGCTCGGTCTCTTGCGGTGGTTTTTTCGGTGGCAATGTTTTGGGTGGTTTGGGTGGTAATGCTTGTAAGTGATAACCACTGACATCATTAACCAATGTCACCGTCAACATCCGATTGAATTCTTCAGATTTAGCTCCTTGAAAATCGTATGCCGCTTCAATACCACCAGCACCGTTAATACTGCGTTTGGCTTTGGGTAAATACACTGAGTGTGCAGTTAACACAAGCTTGCGGTGTTCATCGATGGTGTAAGCCAGTTCAATATCAATGGGATTGCCATCCCTAGCTAAGTCCATCAGCTTTGAATTACTGTAGCGCACGGAGATATTACCCGAGAGTGCGGCAATGCCTGGATCAATGCCATCAACCTTACCATCATCACGTATCGTTTGGATTTTCTCAAAGTTGTTGCTGTAGGTAATTGATGCAGAAGTGACATCCGCTAGAAATTCTCCGGCGTGTTTAATTGAACCTTGAAATTGTGAAAACCGTGTGTAAGAAAATTGTGATGGCTCTGAGTCACGTGTTGTATGACTTGCTGTTTCACCTTGACCTAACAGGTTTACCGTGACTTGTGCTTCACCGCTACGCTCAAAGTTAAACGCCATCGAATTAACTCGTGCACCGGTATACAGCGGATAATCAGGCACATCCGGCAACCCAATTTCTAAGCTGATGCTGGGTAGACGTGTTTTGCCAGAGGCAAATGTATGTTGATAAACTTTTTTATTGTTTGTTGTTTCTGGCTCGCCTAATAATCCGGTTAACCACAAACCAATACTGCGAAGCTCCGCTGGAATAACCACATCGCCATCAACGTTGATAACATCTTGGAATGGAGCAGTGGGGTCACGACCTAATCCTAATACATTGGACTCAATCAAGCCTTGCTCAGAGTCCAAACTTGATGAGATAAACGGGACTTGATGGTATCCGTTGTTCGGTGGGATACTGTAACTTTGCTCAAACCCAAATAATAGGCTGGCGTTCCAGCCATACGCTCTTGCCATGCGTTTGCTCCTCTACATAATGT
This sequence comes from Gammaproteobacteria bacterium, assembly GCA_965116795.1. GTDB lineage: Bacteria > Pseudomonadota > Gammaproteobacteria > JAJFKG01 > JAJFKG01 > JAJNDI01. The sequence goes on along the minus strand of OZ220716.1, from coordinate 1,284,661 downwards.
TTGATTGCGTTAGTGACTGCTAAAACAATGGATTGGTCGTGACATATTCCACAATAATGGGGACATGGGCAATTTTGAGTGTCGCCGCCCCTTCAATGGGCTCGGTGGTTAATTCAAGTTCCCCCACTCTACAACAATCAATGCCATCATCTGCAGGAAAAGGCTGCTGCAAGGCTTCTCCCACTTTTATTAGCAAGTCATCTAACTGTGCCTCGCGTTTGTCATCATCGGCTTGTTGCACAATGACTTCTAACGCCGCATGGTGATAATACGCATAGCGCGGTGGTGATAAAATCATACTTGGCTCTCCCATATCGCCATCACGCAAGATGATTAATCCTTCACTTGGAATAGTTGTTGGTACGACTGCATTGCGCAATACCGTGATAGCCGGAAGCGCACAGCGAAGCTGGCCAAAGAGCGTCACAATGGCATATTCACGGGTACTGGTCATGGGGATTATTTCCAGTTATCGGTAATGAGCTTCGGTAATTGTCGTTGCTGATGTTCACTTGCCGTTTTGAAATGAAGTCGCTTTGGCATTTTAACTTGCGGCACTAACCAGAACATCACAACGGTGGCTAATCCACGACCGGTACGTAATGCTGATTGGCTCGCTTTACGAAAGCCACGTAATTTACCTGTCTTGCGACTGTAGGATGCACGCCGATTATCTAACACCAGCAGTGATGCACCATTAGAGCGATATACAAAGCGTAGTTTTACATTCCAGGCACGTTCAATGTCACCCGGCATAGGGCGTTTGCCTCCAAGTCGTTTAGGCACATTGGGTGTGGGAATGGCGAGCCACAAGCCTTTGCGTCCTCGAATAAGGCTGCCTTGTTCAAAGTTAGCAAGAATCTTATACGCACGTGCATACACATGACCTGCTGCATTCAAGCTTGTCTTTTGCTTTGGGTATACATCGCCGCGCCAACTGTTGGCTAAGCGTTTGCCTAAGTTAGCCGCTATCACTTGGCTACGCATTTGCAACTTTAAGTTATTGGTTGCGGTTTTAATGCCAGTTGTGACCGCATGCTCGGCTTCTTTTAAATTGTCTTTGAGATACTTATCTAAACGACCACTCAATGCCGCTTTTAATTGCATACTTTAATCACGTCTATTTTCCAAATTAATCCATGTAAATCACGTACTGGTTCGCTTTGGATGCGATAAGATGATTTATCAATGGTAATGACATCCCCTATTTTCGGTTCTTTCACATCATTGCATTTCACATCAATCACTTGTGTTGACGTATGCAAATGCGCTTCACCGAAATCCACAATGTGGTCTGGGATTTTCAAAATGACTGGCAAAGTAATGTTGTTACTACTGCCTTGTGGATGATAGGTGGCTTGTACCCCTAAGCGGGCAAACAATCTATCGGTAGCTTGTGAAAACGCAGGCAACATGATTAGGCCACCGTTACGCAAAGTGATGCATTCGGACGATAGGGCACAATCAATGGGGCTGATTGCAATAACAACCACCTAACAGCGGGGTCTTCTTCCATCCAACTTTTGCTGAAATAACGCATCGCGCGAAAGTCCGCCTTTTCATCACGTATCATGCCATAACACCGTGTGCCTTCTAAGTTTTGTTGGCTGACCAGTAATACGGTATGGTCAGGTAACAAATGTTGTACGGTATTCTCATCGTCAACATAGACATCATTGTAAACATGAAAGTCAAAATCGCCAATAGAGCCAACATAACGTGCTTTCTCGTTACCTTGGCCGCGACTCATCGGGTCAGTGTCAAAGGTGATGTTGGTGCCACGACGAATATCTAACTGGGTCATCACTTGCTTATTCTTGCGTAGCAATCGCCAAGCTTTAGGGTCTAAGATAACGCGCCGTGCCACGGCACCGGATTTCTCTTGAATCAAGCTCGCCCAATCTTCGAGTTGGTCAAGGGCAGGTGATTCTGGATTACTCCACTTATCATTATTACCTGAGAGTTTAATCGTGAGTTTGGGGTCACGCTTAAAGTCAACCACTTGCGTTGGGTAATTGTCGCCAGAGACGGTAACGGTACCTTTGGTTAACACTTCGGCTGCCATCACTTCCTCACGACGGGTTAAGTTTTCTAATTGGTCGCGTAATGCTTTACTCACCGCCGCCTCTAAACGTCGGTTAGCGGGTAAGCTACCACCAATGGTTTCACCAATGACACGTTTTAGTGGGGTATTGGCATCAAAGCGGCGTTTATCTTTGACGTATGCCGGTCTGAAGCTTTGCGTGCTGTAACCTTGTGCATCCACCACTTTACCGGCGACCAGTGGAGAGACAAATGGCGCTAGTCGTGGTTTAGACTCATTAATGTCAAAGTGGATTTCCGCACTTTCTTCCATCTGTACTGAGGTAAAGAAAGTATCTAACAGAAATGAGGATGAACGCTCTAAGCATTCAATTGTCCGATTTAAAACAAAGGTAGAAAAAATGTCGACCATGATTATGCCTCCAAGTTGTTACGTAAGAATAAAGTGTTGTTACCTGCCGCAGCACGCCGAGACTCCCACACCGACTTAGCCGTGTGGCCCTCGCCATAGGTCAGCGCCTTGGCATTGAATTCCCCCGCGTGATAGACCACCGCTTGGGTATCGCTGGTCGCATCACAGTCTTCAGCCAGTATGGCAACGGGGAGTTGGGAGCCATCACCGGCACGTAATTTACTTAATGTAAAATGGCCTGAGTCATTGATGCGGCCTAACACGGCACCTCGGGGTAACTTCATCCCGCCAGTGATAGTCTCCGTACGCTGCACGCAAGGGAATTCCCCTGCAAATAAATTATCGGGGGTAATTGACCCCTGCTCAGTAAAGCCTTGTGCGCTCATGTTGGTTTCCTCCGCTTAATTAATAGATATCCGATTAGCCAAAGTGCCATCAGTAACTCGCGATGCGTTTAACAACGCTGTCAATTTCATCGCGCTCATCATTATCTGCTGCACTGCTTGGCACAATCTCAGGGTTTTCAAGTTTGTTCATCGCCGCTTGAAAGCCAGTGGTATCATTTGTTTGGGGTGATGCTGTCGGTGCAGACGTTAACGTTTGTTTGGCTAGTTCCACATCCATGTTGGTAGCAAACGCCAAGTGCTGTGCTAATCGTTGCCGATGTTTGGCAACGTCACACGTTAAGATAGCTTGAATGCGAGCACGTTCTTGCACTTTGCCTTTTTCTAGTAAATTTGCTGCATCGGTTGATGCAGTGATATCAGTTATTTTATCAGTCATAGTGGATGTCTCCTGTGAGTGTGAATAAATGGGTTGAGAAATTTGCTGTTGCAGCCCAGCAAGCAAGTTATCAAATGTGTTGATGTTATCGGCTAAGCCGTGCTTAACGGCATCTTCTCCAATAAATACATCACCACCCCCGTAACGTTGCTGTACTGATTCAGGTGAAGTGTTGCGATATGTTGCCACCGCGTTGATAAACACAGTGGCCATCGCATCAATGCGTTGTTGCAATCGTGCGCGGCCATCATCAGTTTGTATGTCAACACGCTTATGCGGACTTTGTGATGACACAATTTCAATGCTATTGTCATCTTTGTTATCACGATACACACCGACAACGCCAATGGAACCGACACTGCTGGTTTTAGAAACAAAGATATTGTCACAAGCGCTTGCTATCCAATACGCGCCTGATGCCACATCACCTGATGCATATGCAATGATGGGCTTCTTGCCTCTAGCTTCATAAATGGTTTGCGCTAAATCACAGCAGCCATTGACTTCACCACCTGGGGAATCAATGTTTAATATAATGGACTGCACATCCTTATCCGCAAAGGCATCTCTAAAATCGGTGGCAATTAACTCATACGAGGAGGCACCACTGACTTGGGTAAATACGTTGGCGTAACGAAAGAGCGCACCCACAACAGGAATGATGGCAATGCCATTTTGTATTGTCATCTGGCGCGTGTTCTGTAACTCACGTCCTAACTTGGCAGCGACGACTTCTGGTGACTGGTTTTGTCTTGCCGCAATATCGAGTATGTTGCTTAAAGCATTATGGGTAATTGCCCACGGCTCACCAGTGGCTTTGTTCCAAGCGCGCATAGTATATTCCTTTTTGAGTTAATGCAGGGATTGTTTGCAGGGTTCCCGACACACGGAAACACCTTCACCTATTATCAAGATTTTTGAAGTTTTCTGAACCTTGACGACAAAATGCCGGTTAGCACGGCACTCAACAGAATGTGTCTGATTTCTTGCAGTTGGTGTAATGACAAATAGGCAAGCGGCGTGATTAAATGCCACAAGTACGTCAACATTAAAAGAACAACGGCGGCTAACCCTGAAAAAATTAACGCTATATCCACCCAATACAACCACCGCTTAGTCCTTTCCATTGTCGTTTCCACTTTCATTGCTTTCATTGTCATCCTCATGATGTGACGGCTCACCCGTTTGCGTGACGGTATTGTTTGGTGCCAGTCCAAGTTCCCGTTGCTTGGCTTGCTCACGGGCTCTTTGTTCTAATACTTCTTCCCAATCTAATCCTTGTGCCGCACATTCTTCTTCTAAAGTCGATAACCCTATGTCCATTCGAATTTGCGAGGCTGTCGCTTCTTTAACAGGGTCAATCCACCCACGTCCTGAACCAATCCATTTGGAGCGTGTCCAGGCTTGTTTTTGTTGATAGAAGTGTGGGGCTTCAATTAATCCTTTGTTAATCGCTTCTTCTAACCACAGTGCATACACGGGTCTTGCCCAGTACGTGGCTAACCATTGCCGACGCCCTGAAAAAAAGCGCCACGCTTCCATTAGCGCAGCGCGAGCACTGGAGTAGTTCGTCTTAGAAAAATCCTTCATTAACAGTTCAAAGGGCAAGTTAAGTCCGGCGCCAATATGCCGTAATACATTCTCAACGAACTGGCCATAACCACTGTTAGGCCGACTTGGTGTAAACGCCGACACCTTATCGCCAGGAAAGACTGGAATAATGGCACCACTTTGCAAGCGTAATCGCCATTCATTGCGCGCTTTCATGTAATCATTAACGTCACCCCCAAATAAATCGCTAATGGCATCGTTATCCAGTGGGGTTTCAACGAAGGCGGCAATCATCGCATTAACAACAGCGGCTTGTAATTCACTGCGCTCGTAATGATCTAATGTTTTAAATAGTGGCAATACACTGGTTAATAACGGCTTACCACGTGTTTGTCCGGTGCGCTCTTTATCATGAATATGTATCACACGTTGGCGACCAAACTGGGTTGTTGCTGGCATGCGTTGCCAATCATCATCTTCTGCCAACATAAATGCATCACCAGGATGGGTGCGTTTAATCCAATAGGCTATCGGTGCGCCGTATTTATCAATCTCAATGCCGCCACGTAGTGTTTGGTTATCTTGTTTACCGTTAGGATTGCTTAATCTATCTGGCTCAATTAATTGTAGTGTTGTGGCAAACTCACCTCTGTTGGGTAACCACAGTGGCAATGCTAACGCTTCACCATTTAATAGGGATGAACGAAATATCTGTATCGTGAGTCCTGCAAAGGTCAGTGAATTAGCGGCATCACACGTTGTTGACTCGGCCCAGGTGCGAAAGTGAGATTCCACTTGCCGTGCCCAGTCATCGGCCCATTCTTTTGTTTTACCGAGTAGAACATAATCAGGCCGTGCCGCTAAACGTAACCCTGAGCCAACAATGTTGTCTGTTAACGTTTGAATGGCACCACTGGCAACACCATGATTGCGAACTAAGTCACGTGAGCGCGATACTAAGGTATCTAATTCAGGTAACAAATCACTGTCGGCTGACCCTTTAGGTGGTTGCCAGGAGCGTAATTCGCTAGCGGTATGCGATGCACCGCGGTGCGCGGTGTCAGCGTGTTTGCTTGGATGCATGCGCATATTAAAACTCGACAAAAATGGCTTTACGCCCACCACGACCGGATTGCTGAGAGAGCATCATCTTTAAATTGGTAATGTAGCGCTCTAACTGTGTCATGTTGGCGGAAGTGTAGGTGACAGCACCATAGCCATCGATGTGCACACTTACCTCTTGTTGACCTGTCATTAATAAATGATAAGCATTCTCTGCTTCCTGTAATCGGGTTTGTAATGTGGTTAAGTCTGTTGTTGGCATTGTTACTTACTCTACAATTTCTTTATTAACATACTGTGTGATATTAAAAATCAGACGTATCAAAATCATCGTCCCCTTGTAAATACGGGTCATCCGATAATTGCATGGGGCGTTGTTGTATCATCGCCCGCAAGAAGGCACTTCTACCCGATGGTGGCGTTGTGACAATGGTTGTTGATGTTAACGTTGATGTGGCTGCATCACTTTTTTCTGGCACCGGTTTACCTAATGCCGCTTCAAACTGTTGCCAGTGATGTTCATTAAACCGGTCTAATCCATAAATGCTCGCCGCCGCTCTGGCATACACGCGACAATCTAACGCTTCGTTACGCCGTGTCGGGTCTTTCTCCCAGACCGCTTTTGGATAACCACGGTGTACGCGAATAATACGCTTCTCGGCTGTCAGTTGTTTGAAATATTCCGGCTCATATTGCGGGAAATGACAATAACCTGCCGGAGCGCCAGTAGGTTGAGACTCATCATCGCTAATGAGACATTCCAACTTTAACCAGCGGTACAATTCTACCTTGGCAATGGAGCTGGAGACATTCCATACACGCAATCCACGACGTTTACCGCTGAGTTCTGTTTTAGAGGCACTTAATATTAATGCCGTATCTCTGTCACTGCCTTTGACCGCCACAACCGTACGTGGTTGATTGGCTCTGGCACCGCCGCCACCCCAAATCGCTTGTGAGTGTTGACGTACCCAGTTATACACTTCTTGAGTAGCATAACCGCTATCTACCGCCATCACTCTGATAGGTAACGTATGACCTGAAGCATGTGGCCAATCTTTTTGTAAAACTTTTTCTAATGCTTGCCAGACTTCCAAGCGCGCTGTATCGCCTGCCAACACTTTATAATCAACCGACCAGCTTTGCTTATCACGAGACCAAGCAGTGACTTCACATTCAATACGATCCTTTTGAATATCAACACCAGCTGTAAGAAACAATCCACCATGCGGGACAATACCTTGTGGATACGTTTCGCGTCTGCAGTAAATTGCTTCCCAGTCCGGTGCATCGTGTTCTTCTTCATACGGCTCTCCTAATACAGTATTGACAAAACTTTTCATCAGTTCTGGATGCGCTTTAGCTTGTTCATAAAGACTCGCTGCATCCGACCAACTAAACCAACCAATCGGGCTGTAAAGACTGGATAAGTGATAACCAACCGTGTGACGTTGTTGCGGGTTATCATTCGTTGCTACCCATTTACCGTTGGCTAATAGCTCTGTTTTATGGTGCTCTGCAATCAATTCATCGCATGATTCACATTGGTAAGTAACATCAACGGGCGTACCTTCCTGCCAACGTAATTGACCAAAACGTAATGCTTGGAAATGCTGACAATGTGGACACGGTACCTGATAATAACGTTGGTCTGTTTGTTCAAATTCACGATTAATTCGTGATAAGCCTTTGAGCGTTGGTGTGCTGACTAAAAATATTTTGCGCCTGGTTTGAAAGGTGGCACTGCGTCTTTCGGCTAATACAATCGGATCGCCTTCCCCTTCAATGTCCCCTGGATAACCATCGACTTCATCCATAAACAAATAACGTGCTGGCATCGAGCGCAATCCAACTGCCGAGTTGGCACCTGTCATTACTAACACGCCCCCTGGGAAGTCTTTAGATAACACCGTATTGCCTGAATCACGCGAACGTGCGGGTTTCACCCGCTCTTTTAATGCGGCACAATCTTCAATAAGTGGATCAATACGCTGCTTAGAATTACGTTTAGCTAACTCCGTTGTGGGAGCCACCGCCATCATCGGTGCAGGGGAGAAATGAATAACGTAGCCAATCCAATTATTTCCCGCTTCGGTGCCACCAATTTGAGCGCCTTTCATAAAAATAATGCGTTGGGTTGATGTATGCGGTGATAGTGCATCCATGATTTCACGCAAGTACGGTGTACGTTCTGTGCGCCAACGCCCAGGTTCTGCAGCGGCTTTGGGGGATAAGGTGCGATACTCATCTGCCCACTCGGAAATCGTTAAATTGGGTGCAGGGAGCTTTCCCGTATTCCAGGCTGTTAGAGCGTCTTCCATAGAGAGATCACTCTTTAAAGTCGAGTTTGACATTGCCTAGCTCAAGCAGATGTTCATAGATGTATTGTTCTAGGGTAATTTGCAATGTATGCGTATCGATTTGTAATTGGGCAGCCATTTGACTGGCAATGCGTGCTGGCCAAGCTTGCCACGCATCACGCTCTTGACGTGATAATTGAAAAACGAGTCGACAGACTTCTTCCTTGTTAACTAACTCTCCATTCAATTGTTTAAATCGTAGCTTGTTGGTTTGCGCTTTGATGATTTCGTTGGTGGTCTTGGCTTTTATAAAGGTATTGCCACTGGATACCCCCTGGTCATTGTCTTGCAACGTTGTCGTAATATCTTTTAATACCGTCACGTTAGGGGTTAATTTTAATTGCGGGCGAGCCGTATTGGTTACCCATGCTTTATCAGCATGGTTTGGATCAATCGTGCCATCGGACTCTTTGGTAATACGTCCTTGTTTAATCGCTTTACGAACGGCCATATCACTAACGCCACGACGTCTGGCATACTCACGTATCGATATTCCCATAATAATATTATCCTATTTATTAGTCTGTTGTATCAGAAGAAGGGGGTGCTACTTGCTGCTCACGTTGTTGTAACAGCACATCATAGGGTTGCTCTGTCTCTTGAAGGGTGGCTTGTTGACCCGTTAATGTTTGCCAACGTTGAAGTATGACATCCACATAACGTGGATCTAATTCCATTAACCGTGCTCGTCGTCCGGTTTGCTCAGCGGCAATTAATGTTGATCCAGAGCCTGCAAACGGATCTAAAATAATATCACGGCTTTTACTGGAATTCTTAATCGCGCGAACCACCAGTTCTATTGGCTTCATGGTTGGATGCAAGTCATTCTTACGTGGTTTATTACAAAACCACACATCGCCCTGATCACGTGCACCACACCAGTAGTGATCGTTTCCACTTTTCCAACCATACAACATCGGTTCATATTGACGTTGATAATCAGAGCGACCTAACGTAAAGGTATTCTTCGCCCAAATGATAAAGGTTGACCACTTGCCACCCGCATTGCAGAAAGCACGTCGTAAGGTATCGAGTTCACTGGAGCTCATGCAAATATACACAGCCCCTTTGGTGTAGATAAGCATGTTGTTGCAAGCAGCCATGAGGAATGTTTCAAAGTCATTGCCAAGATTATCGTTTAAGATTGTGCGCTTGGTCTTGCCAGTACGCCCAGTAGGATATTTGTCTTTATCATCGTAATTGACGTTATACGGTGGATCGGTAAAGACCATGTCAGCCAATTCATCATTCATCAGCGTCTGGAGTATGCTAGGAACAGTGGCATCACCACACAGTAAACGGTGCTCACCTAAGACCCATACATCACCCAGTTGACTAACCGGATTGGCTTGTGGCTCAGGAATATCCTCGTCAACAATATTAGCATTGTCGTCGTTTATATCTGATAATAGTGCATCTAAATCAACGTCATCAAAGCCAAGTAAGTCAATGTTGAAATCTTCATCTACCAGGCTTTGCAACTCTAAACGTAACAGTTCTTGATCCCATCCTGCATTCTCAGCGAGCTTGTTATCAGCAATCATCAAAGCACGGCGTTGGTTTTCATTTAAGTGCACAAGAGCAATCGTTGGGACGGTTTCAAGTTTCAGTTGTTGTGCAGCGAGCACACGACCATGACCTGCAATGATGACATTGTCACTGCCAATTAATACCGGATTCACAAAACCAAACTCGGCAATCGAGGCGGCGATTTGTGCCACCTGTGCATCACTGTGGGTGCGTGCATTACGGGCATACGGGATCACTTGTTCCAGCGGTGTCTGTTGAACCGTTAAATCCATTGTGTTTTATCCTGGGTGAAGTTGTGTGGTTGTTGAGTGCGAACCTTTCTAGGTTAGGTGCGAACCAAATGCGAACCAATTTTGTTGAATAGAGTGTGAAAATATTTTTTAGATTCAGTGAGTTAGTGAAGCTGTTGTGTTACTTAAGTGCGAACTGCGAACCATTTTTTTTGCTCTGACGCTAGCGAAATATTGCGCGCTGGAGCCCCGAATGCGTTTCAGCCCGAGGAAGGACCCGTAGCTGTTTGATTCTCTAGAATGTTTCGTCGTCAATTCGTATTTGACCGTCTGCCATTTCTCTGTGTCTTGAAATTCCTAACAGCTGCATCTGTTCTACCGCCTGGTGTTGTTACTGCAACTACGAGAAAGTTGTTGAACGCTAACGTCGTTTAAGTTTGTTGGTAACTGCTGTGTGTTTATCACCGCTGTTAACGAAACGAGTAAACGCTTGTGTTCAAGTCCATACATAACGCTAATACGTTTACAACCATTACATCGCTAACACATTGCTGATTGTTTTTAATTAACCGTCGTTGATGTTAACAACTCTGTCAGTCGTGTTACTTGCACTTGCGTTATGTAAACCACTTCCGACGTTAACAAAAAGTCTAACACAAAATCGCTTTTTTGTTGCAATTAAAACATTGCACGATAACATTATCATTTTGTAAATAACACGGTGTATTTAAACTGATCATTTACCAAAAATAGAAAAAGTTAGACTCCCCTATGCCCTGGCATAAGCATAAAAATAACGGTAAAACTTAAGTTAAACGTCATCGAAATCAGTGGCTCACTTGCTTGTTATTCATCATGCATTAACTTGCAACTCGTCTTAGCGAAATACACAACAGCTTGTTAACGTCTTGCATGTACATTGGCGTGAACGTTTTGCTTAACGAAGTGAGTGTAAACCACACACTCAACAACACCACTTCATCATAATTGAAAATAAAGCGTTTTAAGCGACGTTCTTGCTTGAAGAGCCATACCCCATGTCTTATGCGTAGAAATGCGCGTAGCGATCTTGTACGGCTGTTGTGCGCGACATTTAAAATCAAGCACGCATTGAATTTCTATCATCACGGCTTTGCGTTTACATGTGCAGTGCAGCGTAACACTCTCTGTCATAATTTTTTGATTACAATTGCGAAAATAATATCCCAATGCTAGTTAACCTGATAATTCATCTGTTATTTGTGATCGAGATCTAATTCATTCTCATCGATTATTCTAGTCTAACTTTGTTACATAATAAGCTAATAATCGTTTTATTTATTATTATTTGTTTATTACTATTATTTCTAAATATACATTTATTATTATATAAATAATATGTTTCCTCTATAAACTTCAATCACAAACAAAACACCCCAAATAACAAAGAGTTAAGTGCAATTTCGTCAACATAATTAAAAAACAGCTCTTTACAAACTGAGTTTAGAGAAAAATACAGCGCTAATTAATTGTGTTAGCAGTGTTTTTTTAGGAAAAGCTGTTATGAATAGACAAGATGTTTTCTGCAGTTTTTTTAGGGGTTTTTCGTGTATTTTTTAAAGGGTATATTAAGCTCGGTATTATTCTTATTGCTAGAAGCAATATACAAGCTGTTATTAAAGTTTATTCAGCCGTACTAGAGAAAGACGCACCTGTATTTGTTTTCATTGCATACAGAGCCATTATGGCAGTTTTGTAATGCTAAACGTTTTTATGTAATTTTCAAACCTAGTAAGCCACGTTAATCAAGAATTAAGATCGCTTTTTTGATCAAATCACAAGATGGTTTTTTATAGCAAGAAAGTGGATCGATCGTTGATGACAAGGTGGCTCTCATTGTGCTGATTGCCCACACGCATGAATGATCCAGCGCAATACTATGCCTGCTTTGCAAGCTAAATGGGCTTAGCAGCCTAGTAATAGAGCGAAGGAGCACAATCATCGCGCTTATCAAAAAAAGAGACTTGCTAGTGTGGTAACGATACGCAATCATCCGTGACGTGACAGCGCAATTGACGTTGATTGAAATACGAGCCTGAGCAAAAGTAAACAAGGCCAACGTTGTCACAAATGCGCTGCAGCCAGTTGTTGAACGCGCCTGACCGCAGCTTATCACAACATCAATACGGAGATACTAACATCATGACCCAATCAACTCTACCAAATTCCAACCAGTCCGAAAAGCGCAATGATGATGATTATCGCAACTCCTACGAAGCACTCTGTAATAAATTACACCAAATCAAAAGCATCGCTAACATCGCCGTTAAGTGTCAACAAATAAAACAAAAAGAACTATTTGATGTATTGTGTGGCGTCATTGATATGCTCACAGAAGCCTCTCATTTGTGTGATAATCTGCGTCCACAGGACGTGCCGGCTTACCAAAAAACCAGAATCGTTTAGAGAGTCACCTCATCAATGCATGGCAAGGTAAATGGCACTACTCACCTTTAATCCGCATCGTCATTTTAGCACGATATGTGACACGCCCTCTCTCTTCACTCTCACAATCAAATGGGTCGTCATAAAGTTCAAAGCTTGCTTGCAACGAATTTGCCAATTCATATTTCAATGTCCTTTGTCGGCTAGTGACACCTTGCTTACACCAACTCAACCTGCCCCGTCGCTGTGCAAATGCCTCGCATAACCACCACAGCTTACCAGGCTTGCCATTGCGCTTGTCCATCAGCTCAAGTTGCGCAAAGGTAACAGGCCTACTGATGAAGCCACCTGGACAATCACAGGTTACCTCTATCGTTTCGCCATCAAGGAATTCAAACGTGAAATCCTCCCAGTTAGCACCAGGGGGTGTTGGAAAACGATATGATTGGCCAGAAGTGTTGCGACGTAATTTAACCGGTGCTGTTGTTCTGCGAATATCATTCAATGTATCGCGCACTTGCTTTGAGTCAATCAACATCGCTTGCGTTTGCCATTGTTGCAATGCCATAACGTAACTGCCCCTCATGCGCAATGCTTGCAAGTTATCCGAGGAAACATCATCGAGTGATGGCAATAACAACACACTGGGGGTCGCTTGAGTCAGCACATAGTTAATCATCTTCTCTAATTCACCTTCATCAATCGCCAAGCCTAACAAAACACAATGGGAGCAACGACGATTCGTATTATAAAAACCTAAGCGTACACAATGAGGCACCGACTTAACAAGTTCAATGGCACGCCGAAACAATGGCATAGTATTCAGTGTTGCGAGAATGAAGTTGGCTAACTTTAACACGCTCACATTATACAAACGCGTTGCTTCTGTTCCTTTAGCATGATAGTTATCAAACCAGCGTGTTGACTCAAACCAATACTGAATAATGGCAACGTTCTGATTGAAATGCTGCATTAAAAAGATATAACTGTGTTGATAACGCGGCAGACTGGCTAAAGCTTCCCAATAATAAAAATAGATATCTGGTTTTTTTTTCGTTCCCTTCATCATGCAATGAAGTTGCTGGAAGCGTAATAACAAAGCCTGCTTGATGCACCCACGACCACACGACTTTCTTTAATTCGGCAATCACATCCGCTTGATTAGGCAGCGTATTTAGTTGATTATCCTCTATGATGACTTCTCCTATATCCGGGGAAATAGTCACTGTTATCGGCGTTGAATACCCTGTGCGCTGTATCACAAATGTTCCTTGCATAATGTCAGCGTAGCGCATACACCGTTGCTGATTTTTCTTAATCAATGTTACCAACACGTTACCGTATTGATACGTTTCAAGCTGACCGCCACAATTGTACTGCAACTTAATCAAGATCACATCATCGATACCTTCTGTTATTGCAAACCCATGAGCTGGATGGGTTATGTTGCGTAACGCATCCAGTGATAAGCGGTTAATTTGATTCGATGAGATTGGATGTGATGATAACTCAGAGGCAGTAAGGTGAATGTTCAATGGCGTTCTCCTGGGCAAATACATGCGGAATGTCATTGAGTTTCATAACAGCCAATGACACGGGTTAATGCCAAATTGCCATCCTGTGTAACCCCGATTGTTTTGAATGATACGTTGTTGTGTGTTGCTAGCGTGTAGCTATGTCGAAATTTGTTTGTTGTAGACGAGCCACTGTAGAGCACACTTTGAAAAATCGCAAAGGCGTAAACGCCAATCATCATGTCAGTAAATGCGCACACACTCATTTTTTTGTTCAAACGGGATAGTTAATAGTAATGAGGGGGTAGTTTTATCACACACTCTCATCATCAACGTTATTACTGAGGAACGTCCCATGCCAAATGAAACAACTAACACGACCCAATCTCGTCGCCGTGAAATAGCCACGTTATTGGCCTTGGGCATTGTGCGTGCGAAAAAACGCATTGAGCAGCGCACTAAATCGCCTGGTAGCACTAAAGCACTGGACTTAGACACGACGCTATGGACTGATACAACTGACACAACCGCATGACGATAGGAGAAAAACCATGCCTACCCAAAGTAACACCAACCCCAAACTACTCAGTCAAATTGCTGGCTTACAAACATTGTCACTAAACGAGTTAAAAGCCCTCTGGCAAACCCTGTGTGACACCAAGCCACCACGTGCAGCTCAAAAGCCCGCACTCATTAAAAAACTCAGTTACCGCCTGCAAGCCTTAGCCTATGGTGAAGATGACACACTCAATCAACGCTTGGAAAAATACGCTAAACAGTTTTTTACGCGCAACGGCGCACCCCCCAAACGACCGCGTTACATTCGCCCGATGCCAGGCTCACGATTGGTGCGCCAATACAAAGGACATGAATATTGCGTCACCGTCTTAGATAAAGGCTATGAATATGACGGCTGCGTTTATAAAAGCTTATCTAAAATTGCCAAACGCATCACCGGCAATCATTGGTCAGGCATTGCCTTTTTTGGATTAAACAGAACAAGAGGAATGCGCGGATGAAAACAACAACAGCCAAACAAACAGCATCGACGACTGTCATCAAAAAACGCTGTGCCATTTACACACGAAAGTCGACTGAAAAAGGCTTAGAGCAGCAGTTCAACAGCCTGCATGCGCAACGCGAAGCCTGTGAGCATTATATCGCCTCGCAAAAACACGAAGGCTGGGAACGCATCGATGACCATTACGATGATGGCGGTTTCAGTGGTGGCAACATGGAGCGCCCTGCCCTCAAGCAACTAATCAATGACATCCAACAGGGGAAAATTGATGTCGTTGTCGTCTACAAGCTTGACCGCCTATCACGCTCATTATCTGATTGTGTCAAGCTCATCGATTTATTTGATGATCACACTATCTTTTTTGTCTCAACCACTCAGCAGTTTAATACCACCACCTCCATGGGACGCTTAAACCTCAACAACTTATTGTCCTATGCCCAATATGAGCGTGAGGTCATTGGCGAGCGGGTGCGCGATAAGGTCGCCGCTTCCAAACAAAAAGGCATATGGATGGGTGGTGGACTCCCTTTGGGGTATGCGGTCAAAGACCGCCACTTACACATTGTCGAGGATGAAGCGCGTGCCATTCGCGCGGTGTTTGATTTATTTCTTAAAACCAAATCACCGACAATGATGGTCAAGCAACTGGCCGCCATGGGCATTTGCAGTAAACAACGCACGACCAAAAAAGGGCAGATTATCGGTGGAAAACCACTGGATATCGGTAGCATTTACAAACTCCTCAAAAACCCCCTTTACATCGGTAAGATTAAACACCATGACAATCTATATGAAGGTCGACACGACGCCATTATTTCACAAGACACCTGGGACAAAGTACAAGCCATCTTGCGTGAAGGGGTTAAACGTCGGGATACCAATAGCAAACGACGCGAGCGTGCTGTGTTAACCGGCCTCATTCACTGCGGCGGCTGTCAACGTGCGATGACACCCACCCATACCAGCAAACAACGCCGCAAACTTTATCGTTATTACATTGCTACCGGTTACAAGAAAGGACGCTGTCCTGATTGCCCGATTAAACAAATCGCTGCCAATGAAATTGAAACCCATGTCCTGCATCAGGTTCAACGTGTCATTACCTCACCGGATATTCTCTTAGATACGATTAAAGCGGCAAAGACATTCGATAAATTGATAACACCCTCAGAGGTACGCAACGCCTTACAAACCATCGCACCGATTTGGCAAGAGCTCTTTCCTGCTGAACAACAACGTTTGTTAGCACTGTTAATCAACCGTGTCATTCTGCATTCAAATTATGTCGATATCCAAGTCAACATCAATGGCATGAATGGCTTACTCGATTTATTACACGCTAACACCCACTCAACGGAGGCAACATGTCAACCACAACCGTAACCGCTTTTGATGACTTTATTTCTATTAGAATTCCCATCACCCTTAAACGCTACCGCGGACAAACCGTATTGGTATTGCCAGAAGGCGAACATCAACCCACTGCTGTCACTGCCAAGCCCAATATTCCGCTGATCAAAGCCCTCAGTAAAGCCTACCTCTGGCAAAAGGCACTCGATACCCAGGAATTCACCTCGATAGACACGTTGGCCAAACACAAACGGGTCAACCCCTCTTACGTTTCGCGCATACTGCGGTTAAATCTGTTATCCCCGCAAATCAAAAAGGCGATATTAGACGGCACTGGGCCGCCTGAGTTGAGCCTACAAGCCTTATTGCTGCCTTTTCCATCATTGTGGGAGGAGCAATTGACTCACTTTGGATTTGCGAACTGACACCACTACCGTCGACCAATTTTTCAACTAAATTATCCATTTGCTAACCAACCGATCCACGGTTCATCTGTCAGAAGATCCACTTGCTCGCTGATAAGTAAATTACCTAAAGGCAGATTAATGCACTTTCTCAGTCAGATCTGACTGAGCTCAATTCACTATCTTAAAAAAAATTTTATGAATAAATAACTTCACAATGAATCAGTTAGCTAAATAACCGGTCATTTATCGCCCCCTCTCAGTCAGATCTGACCACGTCCTAGTGTACCGCCCGTGTGTGGCGGCCAGCATTAGGAGAAGCGTTATGCCTTACCACCGCGATAACGGATTAGATCCGTATTTGGTCAGCCAAGTCGACTACCATGCCAAGACCTTACAACACCATCCACTCCTGCAACACACCCCATTGGTCGATCTCAAACAAACGTTGCTGTTGCATTTTTTCCTGCGCCAGCACACCTACGATCCGGATAAAGCCAAGTGGTCAACGTTCGTCGATATGGTACTCAATTGTGTCCACAAACGACTCATTCGTGATACGGGTAGAGAAAGACGCGGAGTCGGCATACCACACGATTCCCTTGAAACCTTGTTAGCGATAGATGAAGAAGGCACTCACTCCGCATGGCCGACCCACCTTATCCAGGAGAGCTCCGCATCTGACTTAGCCTGTGATCTGAGTCGTCTCCAAGACAAATTACCCGATGATCTGGCCGCTTTGCTCCTTGGATTGCAATCTTCAACCCCTATCGACATCGCGCGACGGACAAACACCCCTTACTTCACCGTTCGCCAGCAACTCAAACGCTTACGCAGTGCATTAATAGAACATGGATTGCACATTTATTGGCATTGTGGAGAGTAATTGAACCATGAAAATGACGATACTCAAAAATTTGGAGCAACGGGATAGTTAACAGTTATAGGGGGATCGTGTTTTTGTCATCGCCATGCCAAACGCGGGTACCTCTCACTTAACCAGTAACGGATATAGGAGAAAGACTGATGAAGACAACACAACCAACTAGCGAGCTGGCCATTTTATCGATGAGCCAACGCGTCAACGAAACCAAAGGCATTAAAGGCTGTATTTTTGGTAAAAGTGGTATTGGCAAAACATCTTTGTTATGGACATTGCCGCCAGAGAAGACATTGTTCTTTGACTTAGAAGCCGGAGACTTAGCCATTGAAGGCTGGCAAGGTGATATTATTCGCCCTCGCACCTGGCAACATTGTCGTGACATTGCTTGCTTTATTGGAGGCGCTAAACCGGCACTGCGAGATGAACAATGCTATAGCACAGCCCATTATCAGGCTGTGTGTCAGCAATTGGGGGAACCGAGCAAACTCGATAAATACGACACTATCTTTATCGACTCGATTACCGTTGCAGGTCGTTTGTGTCTTAACTGGTGCAAAGACCAACCCCAAGCGTTTAGCGAACGTACCGGTAAACCGGATATGCGCTCTGCCTATGGGCTACACGGCCAAGAGATGATTGCGTGGCTCACCCACTTGCAACATACCCGTCATAAAAACATTTGGTTTGTCGGGATCCTCGATGAAAAAACCGATGACTTTAATCGCCGTTTCTATCAACCGCAAATTGAAGGCAGCAAAACCGGATTAGAGTTACCGGGCATTGTCGATGAAGTCATCACCATGGCAGAGATGGTGGGCAGTGATAACCAAGCCTATCGTGCGTTTGTCTGTCAAACGTTAAATGAGCACGGGTATCCTGCCAAAGACCGCTCGGGTCGACTCAATGTCATTGAAGAGCCCCACCTTGGCAAGCTCATGCAGAAAATTGCTGGCAATGCCAAACCCATCAATGAACGGTTAACGCATGCACTGCCTAATAACCCTGACACCCATTCCCAACAACCTGAAACCATTGGAGAGTCATCATGAACGATCAATTCAACTCGCAACACAGTATCAATAACAATTGGTGTGATTTTAATAACGCTGATGATCAAACCTCGTTGGAGCTTATCCCAAAAGGCACGTTAGCGAAAGTATGTATGAAGATTAAACCGGGTGGTTATGATGATGCATCGCAAGGCTTAACCGGTGGCTGGGCAACCTGTAGCAAAAACACCGGCGCCATTTATTTAGATTGCGAGTTTGTGGTCTTAGCAGGTTTTCATGCTAAACGCAAAGTGTGGAGCTTGATTGGATTACACAGCGCTAAAAGTGATTACTGGGGTAACAGTGGTCGCAGCTTTATTAAAGCGATTTTAAGTTCAGCGCGTGGCATTGCCAATGACGATAACTCATCAGCCGCACAAAAAGCACGTCAGATTGCTGACTTTAGCGAGTTAAATGGCATTGAGTTTGTCGCACGCATTGATACGGAAAAAGATAATCGAGGGTGTCTTAGAAACGTGATTAAAGTCGCGATTACCCCTGAAAATAAACAATATGCCATTTACAAGGGAACAGCAACGTCATCGGCCGAGCCGAGTGTTTACCAAAACACAACCTTATCGGCTAACACACACATCAACACACCTTCATGGAAATAGGAGAAACACGCATGTCAATTACATATTTAAATGCAAACAACGCAACATCACAACAACCACATCATCATGCCCTTTCAACTGATAGAGTGCGTAGTGGATTGTTATCACAACTGGAAACGGTATTAGTATATTTGCTACCTAATGGACATCTACACAATAACACGTATGAAGTTGGGGATATTCATGGTAGCCCAGGTGACAGTTTAAAGATTGAGATTACCGGCAGTAAAGCCGGACTCTGGCACGACTTTGCAACAAACGAAGGTGGCGACATCTTTGAGTTGTGGGCAGCACGTCATGGGTTAGACACTAAAACCCAATTTAAACAAGTGCTGCAATCTGCAAGTGATTGGTTGGGGCTAACGCCAACTGATTCTGCTAATACCCTATCACCTTCGTGTGGCTATGATACATTAGGCATACCGACTGCAAAGTGGGATTATATAGATGATAATGGACAGTTAATTGCGTGTGTGTATCGTTATGACACTGAAGATGGCAAGCAATACCGTCCGTGGGATGTGGTAAACCGTAAACATTGCGCACCCAATCCTCGCCCACTCTACAATCAACCTGGTATTAAAAACGCTGGCCAAGTGGTATTGGTTGAAGGAGAAAAAGCCGCTGATGCTCTCATCAAGCAAGGGATTACTGCCACTACCGCCATGTTTGGTGCTAAAACCACTATCAGTAAAACGGATTGGTCACCACTAACAGGCAAACACGTTGTTATCTGGCCAGATAATGATGAAGCAGGGCGTCGCTATGCTAAAGCGGTCAGTGAGCATTTGGCAACATCAGGGTTGTTATCATCCTTAAGTATTTTAACCATTCCAGAAGATAAACCCGACAAGTGGGATGCGGCGGATGCGGTTGCACAAGGAGCCGATGTACATGCCTTTATTGACAACAACATGCAGCCACCCGAGTCCATTATACCATTACTACCAGCCTACACCATGAGGCAATTACTTGACGATACCTCTCCAATGCCAATTGACCTCATTGCACCACGGGTATTAACGCCAGGGGGGTTAATGGTGTTAGCGGGGGCGCCGAAAGTGGGGAAAAGTGATTTCTTGTTATCACTGCTCTCTCACATGGCAGCGGGCATTCCGTTTCTTGGGTTAACGCCCCCACGTCCTTTGAGAATTTTCTATTTGCAAACAGAAGTTGGCTATCACTACTTACGTGAACGTTCACATCGACTGAGTTTTGATGACACGGCACGACAGCTTATCAGCAAAAACTTAGTTATTACGCCTCAACTAAATGTCCTACTAAACAAACAAGGGACATATCAAGCACAACGAACCATACGCCATTATTTTCCTGATGAGAAGGTAGATATTATTGTCATTGACCCACTGCGTAATGTGTTTGATGGGGGTGATGATGAAAATGATGAGAATAGAAACAATGGTATGTTGTTTTTCTTAACCAAACGATTAGATACCTTACGTGCAGCATTGAATCCTGATGCAGGTATTATTCTAGCACATCATACCCGCAAGCTTCGAAAAAGAGAATTGACCGAAGACCCGTTTCAAGCGCTATCGGGTGCCAGCAGTTTGCGTGGGTATTACAGCACTGGGTTGGTGTTGTTTAAAGAAGATGAGCAACTCTCACCTAGAAAACTCGTGTTTGAATTGCGTAATGGTAAAGAAATTAAACCCAAATGCATCGACAAAGCCAACGAGCAGTGGCATGAAGTAGATACCAGTACACAACGGATTGTCAAAGACAAATACGCACGCAAGTTAGATGCTGAACGAAAGCGTAAGCAGAATATCATTTTGCAGCTCATTCATGAAGAAGCACGCTTAGGAAAATTGTATACGATTAATCAGTTCAGTGAAGCATTTGAAAATAAATCGGGGTTAGGGAGTACAGAGACCATTCGCAATCGCTTAAATGTGTTAGCCACACGCGGCGATATCAAGTTCTCCAAAGATACCACGTTGTATAGAGGAAACACGCCACTGCGCACCAAGTTTGGATTCTTGTGTGTGGAAGGCATGCACGTTCCTAATGGTAAATCACAGGTTAACTCCACTACCGGTGAAACCACAGTCACACTGCAACCAGTTTATCCAACGCATTACAAATGCAAGCAAACAGCCGCTGCGCTGCCTGTTAAAGATAAGTTTATCTGGGATGCTAATTAGAGGAAGGAAATATGATGAAGATGAAATCAAACAAAACTAATGTTGAGAATAAATCTCCTGCCCTGTTGTGTCTAGACTTAGGCACAACAACGGGCTGGGCAGTTACCAATCACAATGCACACATCATCAGCGGTACCCTGTCTTTTCAACCACGGCGTTTTGAAGGTGGTGGCATGCGTTACTTGCGTTTTTGTCAGTGGCTAGAAGAAACACATGCTGTCATGGAACATATCGATGCAGTGTATTTCGAAGAAGTGAGGCGTCACTTAGGTGTTGATGCCGCACATGTTTACGGGGGTTTCTTAAGTACGCTAACCAGTTGGTGTGAACGAGAAAACATTGCGTATCAAGGTGTGCCCGTTGGCACAATTAAAAAATTCATTACCGGTAAAGGCAATGCAAACAAAGCCGCTGTTATAGCCGCAGTACATGCATTGGGACATAACCCAGAAGATGATAATCAAGCTGATGCCATTGCCTTGTTACATTATGCACATGCGCAATTTGATTTGAAAAAAGCAAAGCAATTAACATGATGATGACACAACGTAAATGGACAGAAGAAGCGATTATTAATGAGTTGGAGCGTGCGGTAATCACAATACGACGATTACCGCCGTTGCAAAGTAATGGGTATGTTCACACGTGGCCTGAGATAGTACGCTCGCCTACCGAAATTGCTAATACAGAGCCAAAGCGATTACGCTTACCACCGACACCGGAAATGTTAGCCTCCCTTGAGCGAGTGTTTGATTGGATGCACTGGTTAACGGTTGATGAGCGTAAACTGCTATGGCGACGTGCTGACCATATCCACTGGAAAGCTATCGCACGTGAAATGGGTTGTGATAAAATCACAGCTTGGCGCAAGTGGAAAGCGGCTATTAGAAAATTGATTATCCGGCTGACTATTTGGCAGGAATAATGACCTAACCTCCATGTAAAAATCGAGCAAACTTAAGTTTATATTATTGAGACTAATGGGGTTATCTTGATTGCTTGCCAATATTTATTTATCATTTGGCTTCAGTTAGCTTAATTGTTAGTTCAAAACAATTAAGATCAAAAAAATAATCAATGCTATACTTTTTTAAAGTTATTATTAGAAATAGGAGTATTTGAAAATGCCTAGGAAATCAGTTCTTGATAAATTAGGATATCAGCAAGCAAAAAAAAAAGCAGAAGAGCAAGCGGATAAATCTCTCAAAGAGAAGGAAAAGAAAGGAAAAGAAGAGGAAAAAAAGGGAGAAAAAAAAGAATTAGGAGGTTTGTCAGAAGAACTAAAAAGCTTATCACTAAAAGAGCTAAAGAAGGAAAAAGAAAAAGTGGGTCTTGCTGCCGCCACTTCAAGTTTTTTTAATAAATCTTCTCCTAATACTCCAAAAACTTCTCTAGACGGCGTGATGAGGCCTGTTCCTATTGAATCAGTAATTGCGCATCTTGTAGAGAATGGATTTATATCTCCTGAAAGAAAAAAAGACGCTGTTCAAGCTTTAATAGCTTCTGATCATACATTGGTACAAGAACAGCCAGCAAGCGTGTCTTCATCTTCATCGCTTTCAGCTAAAGGAAGAAATTATGATAGCTCGGAATCCCAAGAGCATAGTAGAGGTGTAGCAACTTCAATTGCATCAAAAAGTCAAGGTAGGAATAGGCCTGTTACTGCAATGGGTGCTCAAGGGGAGCATGTATCTGCTTATTCACTCTATGTGGAATTAGTATTATCTATTTTAGAAAGTACCAATGCTAAACATTTTAGCAAAAATTTAATCCCAGGTTTGAAGTGTATAGGTATAGGTGAGTTTTTAGATGAAAAGAAAGAGAAAAAAGAAAAACAAGGAAAAGGAGAGAAATTGCAAGGACTAATAGAAGAACTTCAAGCTGTAAAAGAAGAAAATATTTCGAAAGATGAGAGGCAATATATAATAAATATTTTTGAAAGGCATCTTAAAAATTGTCAAGAAGATGATACTGAACGTGAAAAATGTGAGAAAGTGCTAGATAGAAATATAAATGCAATACGTCATTCTAATAGAGCCAATTTGGTAGCAGTGATAGAAAAAATAATATTAGTTGTCTTGGAAAATACTAATATTATGCGGTATGTTTCTTTCCCACGCCAAGGAGGAGAAGAAACTCCATCAAGAGGAGAAAGAACAGCAAAAAATGATCTTAGAGTATTAAATGATTTTTTGCTTGAATTGGCAGGGCGTTTTGATGAAGCAAGAGCTGTTCTGGAGCAACATGCAAGCAGCTTATCACATCGTGAAATAAAAGGAGGCTTTGGGTATGCTGGATACAGTTTTGCAGTTATAGATAAAAAATCATCAGGTAAGTTAAGTAAAGAAGAAGAAAAGTCGGAAGAGAGTGAATGTAAGAAAATATCAAAAGAAGTCATAACAGAAATCATTAGTGATGAGCAAAAGTTTATCAATCAAATTGCTGACAAAATGAACCTTTTATTTTGGTATCCAATGATACCCGAAGAAAAATTAATAAAACCAGAAAATTGGAAAGAAAAAGCAAAACAATATAACTATAGTAAAAATGCTCAGTTCAGAACGAATAAATTAGAAATACTATATCAAGTAGCCGCTAGGCATATTGTACTTATATTTAACTGCTATAAAGGATTGGTTTATCTTCCTGAGAATATACAAGAAGAGATTGTCGATCAATTTTTAGGCTACATTTTAGCAGTGAATGAGAACAAAAATCGTGGGCAAGGATGGAGTAATCATTCAGATTGGTTAGAAGAGGAAGAAATTGAGAAAAAGCAAAAACTTAAAGATGGTATTGAGCGGTTTGCTAATTTAAATTACATTGAAGGCAAGTTTGCAATGAAAGATGAGTTAAGTCAAGATGATACGGATGAGGAGGATGACTTCTTATCTGAAGAAAGTAATTTGGGTGGTCCTAGTGGGAATTTTTAGTTTTTATTTAATTTTTAAGATCTAAAGGATAACTTATGGAATTTAAGGATTACGTAGAGTCAAAGAAAGCTACACTTAAATCTTATCAAGATGAAGGGTTTACTGAAGATCAAATACACGTACCTTTAAGAGATATATTAGGTAACTTAAATGTAATAATTGACAGATATAAAGCTCAATATATAGATAAGATAGACAAATGGGTTACAGTAGCTATTTTTATGGAAAATAGTCTTGCTGGCAAAAGTCAGAAAAAAGATAAAAAGAAAGATTTTTTATACGAAAGAGTACGTGTATTTCTTAGAAAAGATCCCTCTAACATTAGTGCGCTTAAATATAAAGTGAAACCACTTCCACCTAAGGAAAAACATATTCGATATGCTGAAATTTTATCAGAGATAGCGTTAGATTGTATTGAGATTTGTGTAGAAGAATTTAAGAAAGATGCAATAACAATGCAGAAATTGCAATCAAATTTGTCGGAAAGAGTACCAGATAAAATTGAAAAAGAATATAATATTTGCCCTAATCAATCAACACCAATTAAGTTGGCAAGATTAAAGAGACTTAAAGAAGCAAATGAAGAGTGGCAATGGCCTCCTGATTTAGAAAATGAAGAAAATAAAGATAAAGAAAATAAGGAGCATCATTCTGTCAATCAATCTAAATCTACGAATTCTGACAAAAAATATAAATATATTCGTTTTCGTTTTTTTGATAAAGGTGACAATGTGACTCCAGAAAATGGAGTAGAAAAAGTAGAATCTCTTAATGAAAATGGCGATGCAGAGTCCCTTGATGGAGATTCATCCCTTGTCCCACAAACATAATTCTTCTTAAAATTTTTGTCATGTTCAATTATCTTGCAACCCTCTAGCCGCTGCTTCAGCCAAATAACGGTAAGTTGTAACAACAAGATAACGCCCACGTATAGATGTGCTGTCCAAGAACAAGGGACTATTCTAGAAATTCAAGCACATTAGTGAACCTACGCTTTTAATTGCCGTACACACAAAAGTAGCGCATTACTGTCCATGCGCCCCCACTTTCAAGTTCGAACTAGTACGGCGACAAATCCCTACAACATCATGACTTAATGTCTCCGTACTTCGTTTGCTAAAGTACGGACTTTTCAGAGGATTGGCGATATTAGGAGGAAAAATCACGAAAAATCGCCAAAATTAGGTGTTTCGAAGTCATGGCGTTATGCCAAAAAACCTTTGTATTACTAAGGCTTTTCTGGATGGCGGATTTGGTTACAGAAAGGTTAGAAAATGGTTAGTGGCGTGCCATAGAAAGTAGTGCACCATAAAATTGCTAAAAATGCCTTTTTCATAACATCATGATTTTAATGATGTTTTTACCTACTCTTCAGTAGGTTCATCAAACTTATCCACAGGCAGGCCTGTTGCTTTTGTGACCATATCGGGGTCTAAGCCCTCCTCACTGCGCACACGACACTTATTCATAGATTTCTTTCCTATGCTTAATTGCAACAACCGTCACGATAGCTGTTAGCGGATCAGCACGATAAACTACACGGTAGTTACCCACTCGCAAGCGCCTGTGTCCCTTGAGACTATAGCGCAGCGGCTTTCCAAAACGAATCGGATCCGCCATCAACCGTTCTTCAATGGTTCGTTTAATGAGTATCTTCGCTGGTGAGGACAGTTTAGGAATATGTTTTTTGACTACCTCTTCTAGGTATTTTATTTCATAGGTTATTTCCATGCCTTAGCATGCCCACATATTTTAGCACCTTTTTTATCCAACTGGCTGGCTATTTTAGCCAAGTAGAAATCTTCCCGCATTTCGAGTGCCTCTAAAGCCAATTCTCGAACCAAACTCGACAGCGACTTATCCTCTTGCTCAGCAAGCTCAGCCAGTAATCCTGCTGCTTTCTCATCAAATGTCACATTCACTCGTGGATTCTTGGCTGTCATAGCGATTTACCTCCGCATCATTAATCAGTGCTAAAGTTTAAAGCGTAACACTTCTACATCAACTTGTCGAAATCTGAGGCT
The DNA here is from genome assembly GCA_965116795.1 of Gammaproteobacteria bacterium. Taxonomy (GTDB): domain Bacteria; phylum Pseudomonadota; class Gammaproteobacteria; order JAJFKG01; family JAJFKG01; genus JAJNDI01. The sequence goes on along the minus strand of OZ220716.1, from coordinate 1,258,303 downwards.
TTAGGCCAACCTCCCACTGCACGAAAATCAAGTCGTTTTTCGGATTCAGATACCGCGTTGTCATTGAAACCCCTTCTCTCACAATTGAGTGAGTAGACTGGTTCCTCGTACACCTTAGAGCAAAGTTCGTTTTCACTGTTTCCATCTCGTTTCCTACGATGGTGTCAAATTATCTTGCTCATAGTTCACTTGTACCCCAGCCCCTCGTTAGATCCACATCGTGCCCTATTAAGGCAATGGGCTCACGACAAACTCCGTTTCACCGATTGTGAACTCAAAAAAAGCCGATGATAAACTCGTTTATCATATTGCTCCTTTGTCATCCCACTTACTCCTGTTGCTGTCTTCCATCCAACAGGGGGTAACATGCCCGCAAGTAATCGACTTTGACATCCCGCATTAATTGCTAAATATCTTCATCTTATCTTGCGCGGACAACCAAGCTATCCTCTCAAGTTGCGTTGCCGTTGTTAATTGAGAATCTGCTGTTCTCATCACGTTTCCCTCTCAAGGTGTTGCTTGCCTGGAGGCCTTCTCTCCAATGGCATTACCCATCTTCTTCAATAGTATGCCTCCTCTGACTTCCTGGTTATCTTTTCAGACGCCTTGCTTTTACGCTTGTTGCCTAATACGCTTTCCTTTGCGAATAATCAGGATCTCCCACGTTCACTGTATTGCTTTAATATCATGCCATGCTCTCCGACCCCGGGAGTATTGCACATGGCTTCCCATTTTCGTCATGTACAATGTTGTCTTCTGGCTTGAGTACACCATCGACCACTCCAAAGAAGTATATTACGAGGCTCAATCACTTCGGCTTATGCCTACGGCCTAATATCTCCCTATCTACGCTTAACCAACTGTGTTACCACAGCTCGCCCAAGACTCAGTACGGTGTGTGGTGGGCTCCACTTCACCGGCGGTACTTTCAACCACTAGCTAACACAGCGCCTCGTGGCGCACACCCAATTATACTCAATCTATCGCCATAATGCGAGAACAAAGCTCACTAAATCTCAGATACAGAGCTTGTGAGGCATATTCTATAGTGACGCAACAGAAAGCACTCGGCAGCACGCTGGCATTTCAAACACTTTTACCCAAGCCTCATAGCTATTTGCTGCGAAGATTTAGCCACATTAGTATGTTCATCATCACTATCGCTCGCCTCTTCTTTTTCCCGCTCTTTCTCTTTGATAACCTCACCTGCCTGCTGTTGAGCAATACCACTGAACTGACTAATTAACGCTGCCGATGATGAACTGCTAGCCACTATGGAAACAGAAGAAGATGAGTTCACTGATTCAGCGTGTTGTACCGTTAATAGCGTTGGATTTTCGCCAGATAATAATTCAGCGATACGTTGTTTGCATTCCGGCAATTTCCCAGCCGCACTGAGCAACGCTAACGTATTGGCCGCTGATTGACGTATTGCTGATGATTCATGCTGCATCGCTAATGCCAACACATCCACACTCATCGCCTGTTGCCCACTTGCATCATTAACAATCGCCACTCCATTTGTAGCTTTGTCTGCTTGCAATAGCGATGTCACATTCACTCCATTGACCATCACTTGGGTTAACTGCGTCACCTGTTGCAATTGAGCAATGGCCGCTTGGCTGTTATCCACCGTCAGCGCTACGGTATGAAGATTTCCACATGTGGCAACAGCCAGTATCATGTGTTCTGCCATCATGTTATCGAGCGAAGCGCCGGTGATACACAGTGCCGCTATAGCGGTGTTGTTTTTTAATAATGCGAGCAGTGGATTCAATACAGTAGCTACGGACTTTGGTGAGACAGTCACTAGCACCGTGTGTGCACCCGGATTAGAGGCCACTAACCCCATCACCACAGTCAGTTGATTAGGTTCAATCGCACCGCTATCAATCTGCACCACCCTATCAGAGGCATACGGCAACAATAACAACCCAGCTTGCTTCCAGGTTTTCAAGTTCCATTGTGGGAACACCGATACCGCCTGTTGACTAACATATGCCACACAATGCCATAACTCAGTATTTATCGCCGCACAGTTATCTACGTTCAATCTTGGTAAGGCTTGATATGACTGTAACGTGTTTTGTAAGCCCTTATCAGTCAATTGTGCACAACCACTCACATCCAATGCCTTGAGCCCTTCACAGAACAACGTTAACTCCGCAAGTAGCGGGTTATGCTTGGTTGTTGCCAATGTTAATGCGCGTGATTGAACCGCAATCGCACATAATTGAAGATTGTCACTGATGTTTACTCGGCGTAAGTGTGGCAGATTAATTGGGTCATAACTATTATCTTGATTGGCTCCTCTTGCCACGACTTTGTTACCTAATCCTTCAAGGTTTGGCAATTGCCTTAAGGTCAACGTTGTTACGTTCGGGGTGAGTTTTTCGATGGTCTTACCCAACTTATCTGTGAGCTGCGGACAATCTATTAACGTCAACCGACTAAGCTCCGGTGCATTCTTTAACAGCGATATCAACATATCGTCGGTTAATGCGCCGCAGTGACGAATGGATAACGTATGAAATGCGATTTGCTCATTGATAATCAATTTCAATATCGCCTTCTGCTTAGCTATGTCTGGTTGCTTACCGCCTGCGATTAGCATCTTACTAAAGTCTAACCGATTAACCACATCCTCTTTGACTTGCTCAGAGAGGATTTGTTCAAACACAGACATATCCCCCTTCGCTAACCTGTCGATGGTTGTCGCTATCTTCGCCTTTTGCTCTACCCCTTGACGTAATTGAAATAACGCATGGCGTGGGGTGAAGCTCGCGCTCTTATCTCCTTCTTCTAATAACGCTTTTTGCTCTTTATCCGAAAACCCGGCGGCTTCCAGTGCTTGACGGCTAGTGGTTAACGTCGCATAACGACCTGCAATCGCTGTCGAGTAATGGGTATTGGCCACTTCATGAAACCGCTCAGCCACTTCAAATGGCTCTTCATGCACTTCAAAGGCTTCGTCATATATCATCCCTAAACTTGGCGTGATGGCTTTTAACAATTGTAAATGCGTTATCATGGGGTTATCCCGTAAGGCGTCTTGCATCCGCACCAACCTGTCCCAGAGTTCGGTTATCGCGCCATCGCGAAACGGCACTGTTACCACCACCGGCAAGCGTTCTCGCACTTCACGCAAGGCGACTTTGCGGGCTAACTGTTTTAAGTCGGTCTTCACTTTAAACAACCGCTGACGGGCTTTCTTATCAAACAACTTCATCGAGCCTTCATGGTATGCAATCAACTGGTCTAACCAACTCTCTAAGAACGTGACAGGATTTAAATGCAATAAACGTTGCCTCACTGCCAGGTGTACTGGTCGGCGCATCGTATCTAAGCAAAACAACACACATTTGACTTGCAATTTGCGATGCCCTTTTTCTATCATCACCGGCTTGACAAACGCATGGTCATTGTCAATCCCAATGAGTCGATACTGCGTGCTGTCCTTGCCATCGGGCCGGGTCGTTTTCATCTCCAACAACTGGTAGTTATCCGGCTTACCATCTTCTGGATGCACCAACATCGCTAAGATAATTTGCTCGGATGTGTATTGAGGGTGGAGTTGTTGTAACACCTCATGGGTATGTGCTTTCTTAGGGTCATTTAACACCGTTTGTAAGTTAGCTCCCTGCACCGTCTGGGAGATGAGCACCGGATAGCCAACCCCCTTAACATCGAAAAACGAAAACACTTCATTGGGAGCGGTGTGTTCGCCAAACAATAACCGACTCAGCGCTCCCACTGCCATTTCAATCCCAGGCATCTCCGGGTTCTCTTTAACATGCCACTTGGCGTTATCGTGCTCAATGGCTTTAACCACTCGTCGCCCATAGTCGGTAGTCTCCCCTTTGACGTTAAACACCTGTTTGTCAGTGAGTAATCCCTTAGCTATTGCTTGTGGTAACACTACTTCCCCGCAACGACTGCCGTTTACCACGATGGCAGACTTGCTCTGCTTGCCACTGGATGACTGCCAGACTTGTTGACTCAGTGTCCACGCTACGCTTAGATTAAGCTCGGTTAATTGCTTCAAAGCCGCTTGCAGTGCAGGACGCTTTGCCAGTATCCCAGATTCATGCAGGCGTTTGACTATCACCTCGCCATTGGCGTGCACCCCAGCCCCTTTATTCACTAACACCTCAAACCAATGCCACTTCTCTCGGCCCTGTTTCATCGTCTTATCCAAGGCCGTCTCATGTTTGAATGCATCCTTGGCTTCAAGGTTGGCGCCATGGATGAGTAGCACCTCTAGCAATACCGACGCACTGTTCAATTGGGCTGGGGTTAACTGTTCAGGCTCGGGTGTTACATTCACCCATTGCAATAACGGCGTATACCCCGACGCATTGTATTGATTCGGCTGACAGCTGTGATGAGACAATAATACGTGACTCATCAATCGTACCGTCTCACTGTCTTCGTAATTTAAGTAACTGGCACAGAATTGATGCAGCGCCGTATTTTCACTCTCATCGGGCAAACTCACACTGGCGCCTAAGTCCAACAACCGCTGCGCCACAAACGGACGTCCTCGACCTACCGCGTCGCGAAACCACCCTTGTAATCGGGATGTGATGTGCTCTTCAGTCATCCCTTGCCAGTCTTGTAGCGTTAACCCCGGCAACAACGATAACGCTTCGACCCTCGGCCACTGCTCAGACGGTGCTATCTTCGCCCAATCTAGTTGCACGACTTCCTGCATCACTTGCTGGTTAGCACTGATGACAGGACTTGCTTTATCCGCACACTGAGTTTGCGCTAACTCATCTGGCCACCCCTTTGGCAATAACCGCTCGACCGGACAACTGCCGCCTATCTTGAAGAATTGATACAGATTAGCCTCTGCCGCTAACGGGCCAGGCAGTGGACTGTCTAACTGGGTTAATCCCTGATAGGCCTTATCCACTAACGGATAGAGCTTGGTAAAACACTGCCCCAAGGTGACCTTGGCATCACTTTGCAACAGCGTATGCAACTCTTGCCAGCGAGTTTTGATAAACTGCCACACTTGGCTCTTTAACTGCACTGGGATATCAATGGCTTTCAGCGCTGTCTCACTCACGGTGCCTTGCGCTAACCACTGCTGATAATCACTGTCACCTTTAGCCAACACACTTAACCAAGTTAAGTACCATCCTTCTGGCGATAATGATAAACAATGTCTACGCACGGCTGGGTGAATGGGCAAGTTCATCAGCTCCGGTAACACAATAAGCAGGTTCTTTAACTCGAGCGATAACTGCCCTTCTTCATTGACACTAAAGGGCATCTTTAAACTTAAATCATTGTCAATTGCCACAATCCGACAGCGTTGTAATTGCTTATCAGCCCCATAGTCTAACTGCAACATGAAGTTATCAAACTTGCCATCACACGGTATCGTTAACAACAATCCAATCCATAGCGCACTCATCGCTTCGGTATCCAGGTAACGTTCGGTTAATAACTGTGGCACTATCGCTAAGGCGTTGGCTAATGGCGTATTGGGCAGCAACTTAACAATCCGCTTAGCCTGCTTGAACTGCTGCAACAGTCCTGCAATATCATTGCCTGCCATTAGCTCAGGCGTTTGACCTATCACCCCTAACAGCGCACGTAACGCATCCACTGTGCCACCGGCACTCAAGAAACTTTCAAACAACCCACGAAATATCCTGCCTCGATTAGCCTCAGGCCTGCCTGCTGATTCGGCTATGTCGCGTAACTGTGCCTCAACCGCTTTACCGGCACACACTGATTCAAAGGCTTCGCGCAAACGCTCACTCAACGCAGCACGCTCAGACTCGACACTCATATCTACTGCGCCAAATACGGACGGGTATGCTTGCTTAGCCACCATCAATGCTTTCTGAAACCCGCATTGTGCATCTTCAAGCAAAGCAATAATGGTCTTTGTTGATAACCGCGCTTGCCAACTGGCCAGCGCCTCACGACATTCAATGAAGTCCTTAAAGCACATCCCGGTAACCGTTAACCCCCCTTGCACTAGGTTACCGGTCATCGTCATCTGTTTCTCTTTGCCTTGAGCTTGAATCGGTACGTTACTCACACTCAGCAACGTACTCGGAGCCGCTGCTAAGGATTGTCCCGCGATTAACTGCATCAGGCTGCTGACCGCATGCTCTTTCCCCGGGTTAATCGGAAACTCCGCTTTACTGTTGGGTTTATAATGCACCCCATTTAACGCCACCACCGCATGCGAACCTGCTTGATTAGCTTTGACTTCCTTGCCCATTTCATCGACACATAACAACTGACGTGCCACTGCAACCGGGGCGTGATAATACCCCTCTCCCAATACCGCGATACTGGCACGGCCTTGGTAACGGCGCAGGGCAACGTCACCACTCTCAGCTATTAGCTTGCTGACAACCGCATACTCACTGGCTATCACCTGCAGCCGCCTCAACACCTGATGGCGTAGCAACCAATGGGCCTGCCCAACAACGTCGATGGCTTGGTGCACTAATAAGGCGACCTGCTCTAAACGCAGCAACACTGCCTCAACACCATCATCACTACCCACCAACTGATACACCGGCACGCACCGCCCTAATACCTTCATCAATACGCTGTAGACATGGACATCTACAGTAGCAGACTGTTTCATTAAGGCATACAGCTCAGCGAGCGCTCTACTGTGCTTATCCACTTGCAACAGAGTATCGGTATCCGCACTGAACACCCCTAACGCGTTGACACACGCGACGAGCTCACTATGCCAAGCTCCTAACAAACAGGTTAACTGATAGGCGGTTAACGTCATTTGCCATTGGCTCACATCAGAAGAAGGCACTAATTTCAAATCTGCCTCAATCATCAATTCAGCACTACCGACACCCACACCACCAGGCGCACTGATACCCTCATCAACGTGGCCGTTGACTTCGCACATCATCCCAGATTCAATCACAGCTCCGTCACTGTCTGAGACTGAAAGAAAGCTTGACGCAGGCAAATCAACCGCTGCTGTATCCTCTTCAATCATCTTACCTTTCTCAATTACGCTGTCTTGTTTCCTCGCCTGTCGTTGTATTTTTAAGCATTGCCAGACGTTATCTTGTGGTGAAGCAGGTGCTAGCTGAGACATACTCTCCTGCGCTTCTTGCAATCGCTGTTGGGCTTTAGCAAACCCTTGCCCTGCCGCTAACTGCCACCAATCAACGGCTTTGCCCATATCTTGCTCAACCCCTTCGCCCGGCCGCCCCGTGTAATACGCTAACCCTAATTGGTACTGAGCAAACGCCTCTCTGTCTTCCGCTCGTTGTTGTAATTCCACCACCGGCGCAAACACCCCCTGCCAACACCTAAGCTCTCCTGCTGAACTATAACTTCTACTACTCCCACTGACCACTAACCCATTAGGAAGCGCCGCCAAGGCATCAACAGTATAAGAAAAATAACCGCCGAACCAAGAGTCTAACTGCTGTGCCTTCCCATCATCCCCTACCTGCCAACACTCAATTAGGTCATCCATATATCCACCACTGACCACTAGCCCATTAGGAAGCACCGCCAAGGCTGTAACCCTATCCCTATGCCCTTCCCAGGTAGCTAAGCACTGCGCCTTCCCATCATCCCCCACCTGCCAACACTTAGTCTCTCCAAAACCCCCACTGACCACTAACCCATTAGGAAGCACCGCCAAAGCATAAATCTTATTCGAATGCGTTTTCGAGGTAGCTAAGCACTGTGCCTTCCCATCATCCCCCACCTGCCAACACTTAATCTCTCCAAAACCCACACTGACCACCAACCCATTAGGAAGCACCGCCAAAGCACGAATCTCACCCAAATGCCCCTCCCAGGTAGCTAAGCATCTCGCCTTGCCCTCCTCTCCTACCTGCCAACACTTAATCGTTTTATCACCACTCCCACTAACCACCAACCTATTAGGAAGCACCGCCAAGGCATAAACACGCCACGAATGCCCCTCCCAGGTAGCTAAGTACTGTGCCTTCCCATCACCCCCCACCTGCCAACACTGAATCGTTTTACCAGCACCCCCACTAACCACCAACCCATTAGGAAGCACCGCCAAGGCATAAACCGAACAATGCGTTTCCCAGGCAGCTAAGTGCATTAAGTACTTCACCTTCTCCCCCTCAGCTACCTGCCAACACTGAATCGTGGCATCTACACCCCCACTGACCACTAACCCATTAGGAAGCACCGCCAAAGCATGAATCTCACCCGAATGCCCCCCCTCGCAGGTATCTAACCACTTCTCTGCTTTCTCAGCCAATTCTCTATCACCTACCCCTTTCTTACTTCCCTTAAACATTTTCTTTCTAACTCCCTTAACCAAACCAAAACAAAAAAATCAACCTTAAAACCTGTACCTGTGATTAACAAAGGACAGCGGGTTAGACAAGCGCCAACTAAAATCACACACGCAATATTTAACTACACCACCTAGCCACTCCAACGACCTTCAAAGCCATTTCGCTTGGAAAAACGCCGCCACATAACACACGAAAAACCACTGTGACACAGACAAGCGGTATTAACAAAATCAGGCGATGAAACAATTGAAGAATAGGTAACGACGAATAGCAGCAAGGATTAATCACACACCTTACGTTGCCACGTTGAGAAAAGCCAGGAATAATTCTGTTTGCAGCGCATAACCAACATATTATCAACACAGACATCTCCTTGTTCGACTACCTTATCTTTCCTTAGCGCAGCAACACTACATTTGTTATTAGCGTTATTTATTATACTTGTATTGTTATCTTGTTATGTGATTAGATTGTACTTGATTGGGCTTTAAAGCGTTACGTTACTGGATAGGATAATGACATAACCCTATCGACCTATCACGCTTTGCTGTATCTCGCAAAGACTACCTGCCTTAACGTATCCTCGGCCACTTGTTTGGCAAATGAGATAAGCTGCACGAGATTATAGAGATTACCTTACACTCATGCAATAACGAGCCTTTTCCAATACAAGATAAGCCTAAAACAGAATGTCGATGCATCGTCATCAGCCACGACCACGGGTGCAATGGCGCTCATCACGAAAATGTGCCGCGGTACAGCATCGCCTCACATCGTCTACGCCTCACCAAGCCTGGCAACTTACGCCCACCTGCATAAACCCACTTCACAAATTCCGCTGGCACCTCATCGTGCTCTTGCCGATTAACCTTGCGCCGCAGTGTTGAACGTTGCAGAGCCCCTGCGCCCAGATTAAAGACAAACGACACCAACGCTGCGAATTTCCCATCCGTCAGCGGCACATTAATCAAACGTAACACAGCACGTTCTGCCACTTGCACATCACGATGCAATAATATTTCTGCTTGTTGTTTATCAATACCCTCATCAAAATACTCACCTGGTTTGAGCACATGACCATACCCAATCGTATGGTAACCGGCAGGACAACGGTATATTGTCGATGAAAAACCTTCAAACTGTTTTATCAATGACAATCCGTTTTCGCTAATATGCCGTATCATAATAAAATCCCCATAAGTTGCAATTGCTTCAAACCACTGTGGTGTTTAAACGTACCATGCCATTGAAATTGACTATCAACACGATGACGCTTCATTACTAAACTAAACGGAAATAATAAATTGTGTGGTGGCATCGAATTTTTGAAGTTAAATCGAAACACTGTGTTGTTGAAATTAGCCACGTATTGCAAAGTCATTTCAAAGTTCGTCAGCAAGAGGCGCAGTTCGTCATCATTACAGCGGGTGTTATGCGCATAGAAAATAACTGGCGTGCGATTTTCAATATTGGTTAACATGGTAATAGTCCTTCTATATTTTTCAAGGTGTGATGATTAAGGCTCGGTATACGAGTTATAGCCAGTAAAAAAACACTATAAATTGCAGCAGTTTTAACTGATGTGTTGGTTATTTAACACAGCCAACACAGTAACGTTTGTGGGGAATAAAAAACAGGTAGGAGTTAGTTGTGGGGCGCAACCAAAAAAAGCCACACACGCCAACGTTGCGCGCGTGACCAAACCTGGAGAGCTAATCGTCGTTCTCGGTTCTGACCCACCCTTGAAGGTAAAAGGCTTTGTCATCTTCGCCGGTAAAAATTCCCCAATACTGAATTTGTCCGTCAACAATTTGTCGCTCCATCGAAAATTCAAAATTTTCAATGTGCGTGCATTGCGGTGTAAAGCCTTTCAAATCAAAGCCCAGCGCATCTTCCGAACTCTCAAAGGCAATATCTAACGCTTTTTCGAAAGCTTCTAATGCAGCATTAACTTCAGCAATCGTCAAGCCTTCATTGTCCACAATGTTAGTGTAATATTTTTCATAATATTCGGTGTGATATTCGTTGTTAATTTCTGTGTTCATGTTAACCTCCAGTTTTGTTTTAACAATTACATTAATCACTCTACCTGCAGGTTATAGCAAGTTATATTTCGCTAAATGGCCACTATTTTTGCTATGAATCGATGCAGTGTTTGCTGATGAGAAATTTTGTCGAATAACAAATAAATTTGGGCGCTGTCATGCCAATTGAAAAGATAGGGGTAAAGACGTTGCGCTCTGAAAAAAGGCCACAGACACCAAACATTGATGCATGCGGCTGTATGTAAAGGGCAGGTTACTCTTTTTCTAAAGCGCCTAGCACTTCCAATGTTTTGCTGTTATCTGCATTCTCAAATACCCCCCGCCATTGCATTTGCCCGCAGACCCTGTCGAAGTGCATCGTTAGAACAAAAGGGTGCAATGCTGTTTGCCCAGGTGCAATGCGCGTTAATTCAAAGCGCAGTTGACTGGCAGGCACCAGTGCGGCGCGTTGCATGGCTTTTTCAAAAATATCTAGCAATGCGCTTTCTTCTTGTTTAGTGCAGTGGGTATTTTTCACATCCCAGATAAGGGGTTTGTAAAACAGTCTTTCGATTAATGTGCTCATGATTTTTTCTCCAATTAAGTTAACGTTACGTTGTAATTAACGCTCACTATCGAAGGTATAGCCAGTCAATTATGCCTATTTATTCGAGCAGTTATCGCTGATGCAATTGACGAGATTTTGTCACGCTGCGTTGCCCGAACCAGAAGGCCATTACGGCAGCAAATAACGCTTGCGTTTCATCGTCCCAAATGGTAAGCACGCTATTTATTACTGTGAAGCCTTGTTGCATTAATGTGATTAACGTCATTACTTTAACAAACACAAACAAGGCAAAGAATGCATACGTTATTATTGGCCTGACCGATGCACGCAGCGCTTCGACCCATTTTACGTGACTGGGCAGACTGGCATGTTGATACAACGCTTTGCTTTCAGTCATGTCTGCTTGAATTTGGATTTCCTCTAAGCGTTGAGTGTGACCTTCGCGTTGCGCTTCAAGCTGCCTGTCAAGAATCGCAAGTTCGTGTTTTCTATCGGCTCTGTCTCTCACCAGTTTTAAAACATCTGGGAAAGCTGAAGAAATAAAACCCGCTAACGTAGCCAGTAAGGTTATCATCATTTTCTTCCTTGTTTATTTGCCATTGTTTAAATGAAAAAGCGAATCTAACTTCCCCGAAATCCCTGCAAAGAAGAGCACCAACATGCCGATGGTTAACCAACGCACCATCGTTTGCACAAAGGTGTGTTGCATGGTTTTAAGAGTTTTCGCTAATCCTCTTAACGTACGCAAGTCATTAACCGTATCATCCATCAAGCCCATTTCAATGAGTGCCTTGCGTGCGCCGCGTGCAGAAGCCTTTTCAATTAGCTCGTCAAGTTCAACTTGTGATAATGTAATGCCATCTTGAGATGATTTAGTTTTTTTGATTTCCATAGTGATTTCCTCTCTGTTACAAAGTTAAATAAAATCGGATTGAAAAAAATAAATGAATTAAATGTTATGCGTCAGCCGTATGCACGGCAGGATGTTCGGTAACGGCACTGATTTCAACGACATCGCCTCTAGGACGTACAGCGGTAACGCGAGCCAACGTACTCCACGCATTGCCAACACCAAAAGCGACATGGGTGCGCTCTTGTGATTCACCAGTGTAGGGTTTGAAATCAAATTCACCTTGAATGATGACTTGATTAGTATTGTTGCCTGGCTTGACTTGATACGTGCCACTAACACTGCCATCTTGTCTGCGAAGACCAATGACGTGTTCATTCAATTTATTTTCATCCCAGGTTAATGGCTCCGATAACATTAGCGTGTTACCCTCAACGCTAACGACTTCAGCACCTTGCCCCCAGCTCGGCATATCATGCGTAATCGCAATTAAATCGCCGTACGTAGGTATTAACCCTTCTAATTCTGTTTGAAAGGTTACTAGTCTTCTGCGATAGTGATTAGTAGCTGCCATGTATTTGCCTTCACGTATCGCTTGGCTCTTATCGGTGCAACCTAATAATCTCACTCTTGCGGGTTGTTCACTGGTACTGTTAGGCAAACTGACTTCCGCTTCATCGGGTCGCCAAGTTTGACTGCAGAAGTATTCAACAATGACACTGTCAGCGGTATCATCACTGGCAAGCAAGTAGTGCAGCTTTAAGCTGTGTTTAACAATATTGCGTGGTGAGAACAAGGCTACCGGAATTTCCCTTGGCTCGTCTCTAACGAATCGCACAATCCCCGTTTGCATAAAACATACTGCACGACCACAACGGGCAACCCGTTTCATGGCCTCCCATACTGTAATCGGTTGGTCAAATACTACATCAACAGTATCGTTACGCTGTTGCCAAGTGGCATCTAAATTTGCTAATGCTTGTAAATCAATCCGACTGTCTGGCAAGTTACCGCCGTATTCATTCTTAGCAATGTCAGCTAAGCTCCAAGCAATCGAGCGTGTTGCCTTGGGTGTACTCCAACCCGTTTCTCTATTCCACGTTGGTAGTTTGCGCGTAACAATGCAATTCACTAATCGCGATGCACGCTGTGATAAGTTATCGGTGGCACGCATTTTAATCGCCAGCAATGTCACGTTACCCATATCAGCACGTTGATTAAGCGTTGCTTTCAATCCTGCCCAACGTAATTCATTACCGCTACGCGCGGATGTATCTTTATTATTCGTTCTAAGCGCTCTGACTTCATAGCGCCCTGGTGCAACCGTGTAATGATACGTTAATCGTTGTGGCGTATTGGTAGCGGCTGTCATCGTTTCACTGCCTAAGCGTTGCCAATCATGTAGTGGGTTACCTTCATCATTAATTTGTCTTGCTTCAACTATCCACGTTATGGTGCGTGCATCTAAACCACCACTGTTGTTCGCATAGTACAACCCTCGCGGCATGATGATATCGATACTCAATTGTGTTGCAATAGTGTCCGCTGGATTCACCACAAAACCACCAACGTAACCGCCCCCATCACTGATTGATAACAATTCTTGGCCCGCGACTTCTGGTGCGGTGATGACATTGGCTGAAAATAAGGTAACGTGATTGCCAGGCGGCACTACTTCATAAGTGATTTCCTGAAAGGAGCTAATCGGGGTATCTTCAATACGAATGGACTCAATCTCATATTCGCCTTGACCAATACAATGTAGCTGATACAGGTATTGTTCATTATTGGCATAATGAGAATACGGTGTGCTGGCTAAATCAGGATACACAATGTGCCTGCCGTAAATGACAGGTATGGGTTGACTGAGTCTGGCTTGATTGCCCCTGGCTTGCAGTGAATACGTCGGACTGGGTGCCGGTGTATTATCAAATCCATGGATAGAAGCCATCGGCGGTGGTACTAATACATTCACTAACGCGGTACCGGCTAAAGCCACACCGGCAGTGACTAAGCCAACACCAATGCTACTGGTAATGCCAAGCCCTGCCGCAACGGCGCCCCCAATCGCAGGGGCGGCCACCATCACCGCGATCATTAATACAGAACGTAAGATTTTACTGCCACCACCGCTACCCCCTTGCGGCAGCATGATGAAGGTAACAACATCATTGCTATTTATAATTGTCGTTTGCCAATCTTGGCGCAGCACGGCATGGCCATTGATCAAACAAATTGTCGGTAATTCAAACGTCACTACATTAGTCTGCGTTAGCCATGTTGCAATGGTAGTGGGATGATCAACAGTAATCACATCGCGTCCACGCTCACACAAAAACGGGTTATGCAAAATAACAACATGCGCCATTACAATAAATCACCTTGGAATTGATAAAAGCCTTCAATTTGCCAACCCGATACGTGTAAACTGTTAATGGTTTGAAAGACGACGCCACTCTTTTGCACGCAATGCAGTACACCTTGTTCAGTGGCATTAATGGCAATCCATATCCCAACGTGAATAGGGTAACGTGATTGACGTAATAATACGGCATCGCCTTCAGCAGGATTTGCAGTTAATTGCCAGCGTTGCTTCTCAGGGTGTTGTTTAAAGGCTTTGGCAACGTGTGTTAAGTTAACCGCATCGACTGGAATGTCAGGTAATGTGCGATTGAAGTGATGTTGCTGTACATACTTCATCAATCCCCAACAATCAAAACCAGCTTTATCTCTGCCACCTGATTGCCACGGCAAACCAATATACTGACACGCCCAATGGGTCATAAGAATTACTCTGTTTTTTTGATTAAAGAATAAAAGATCAAAGAAAGTATTGACTGTTACGTTAACGCGCTAAGCCAGAAAACTGCCTTAACGTATAGCACGCTGCTGGAAAGCGCTTGTTGCCAATGTCTAACATTCTGGCACGCCCTACGATACGCATGACATCGGCTTCAACATCACTTAATACCAATGTAATCGGTGGCACCATGTGTGGAGTCGAGGTATCGTTGCTTAAATACGGGCGATACGTCACCTCAATTTTATCGCCACTATCAACGGCAGCATCCAGGTGCTTCATTAGTTCTCCACTCACGTTGTCAATGGTCACCGTAATTTCGGGCACTGGTGCCGTATCCACCGTCGGCAAGCTCAAATCAAAGCTCATCGCAATGAATGTCACCGTTTCATTGGCATTAAGTGGCGCCGTCTCTTCAAGCGTTGCAGTTAAGTTCTGATAATCTCTTACCAATCGCACTGCCATGACATTTCCTTCTTCATCCACAAACTTGGGATGGCGTAGCTCTAATGTATGTAATATCACTACATCACTGGGTGATGACGCATAAGCTTCTTGAATCGCTTGGCTTAAGGTTGGGTCTGGCATTTAATCATCACTCTCTGCTGTTGTCTCTTTCATTTTCGCTTCTTCATCGGTTTCTGCAATGGTTTCTTCATCTACATCAACTCCCCACACTTCATCGGTTAGGTAATTAACGTTAATCCCATGTAAGAGCAAAACTTCAATATCATTAGAAATATCTCGCAACCGTTGAATCTGCCCAAATAAGTCCGCCGCTTTATTAAGCGCGGCTTCCTCTGCATCCGTCAATTCTTTTTGGTCTATTAATAGTATCCAGTCCATTGTATGCTTCCAGCAACATTGCGTGACAACTGTTAATCAGCCAATTATTCTGTTTGGGGCAATTTATTTTTATCATTTTGCTAGCGTGATCTTTTTCTGATCTGTTTGCTGTTGCAATTTAATTTTAATGGGATCAGACTTGTTTGCATGTTAGTTATTCTGACTAACCGAAGGCTGAAACAGGGATTAAATTATGAAGAAACCAGAAACGATCGATATAAGTCACGCAGAAGCAGAGTCATTACTGTCACGACTTGAAACAGGTAATCTATCAGACACCGATCGCAAGCTATGCAGCAGTGCACTACGCATGGTATTTTGGTTGCAAGGTCAATTAACCGAAGCCAAACTCAGTATCCGTCGATTGAAGAGAATATTTGGGATCTGCAGCGAAAAACAGGGGTAAAAGGTACATCAACGTCGGCAAGTTCTTCTGACAAAGTGCCAAAAGACACTGACAACGTTAAGGAAGATGATGTATCTGAGCAATCAAACAAAGGGCATGGACGCTATAGCGCAGATGATTATGTTGCAGCAGAAGTTCACAAAGTGAGTGATGAACGTTACTACCCAGGTGCACATTGCTTACATGTTGATTGTAAAGGCCGTTTATATTTATGGAATAAACCATCAAAAGTGATCCGTTTGTTAGGCCAACCAATGGCGCGGGTTGTACGTTATGACAGAGAGGTCTATCGTTGCGGATTGTGTTTAACGTTATTTACAGTGCCGTTACCAAAAGAAAGCGGCAAAGATGTCTATAGCGATAGTTTCAAAGCGGTATTGGCGGTGAATCACTATGTATTTGGTTTGCCATTTTATCGGATAGCGAAGTATCACGAAGCGCAAGGCATTCCATTACCGACATCGAATCAATTTGCGTGCATGGAGACGGTGTTTAATCACGTACTTCCTGTTTATCAAGCATTGCAACGTACTGCGGCCAACGGCGAGTTGGTCCAATACGATGACACCACAGCGAAGGTCCAAAGCCTCGTGTTAGAAAACCAGGCGCTAGAAGAAAAAGCACGTCGTGGCATATTTACAACAGCGGCACTATCAAAAATCGGTGACAACGAAGTGGTATTAGTCTTTACAGGTCGCTCACATGGTGGTGAGAATATCACAGCGTTATTGCGCAAACGTGATACTGAGTTAGGGTCTGTTATTTTAATGTCAGATGCGCTGAGTCGAAACCGCATCAAAGACGAGTCGATTGCCGAACAGACGCAAGTTAGCTATTGTTTAACCCATGCCAGACGCTATTTTTTCGAGTGCAAAGACGTTTATCCGAAGGTATGTCAGCCAGTACTAAACTGGATTGGGCAAGTGTATCGACACGAGCGTCATTGTAAAACATACGGCTATACACCAGAGCAACGCCTGCATTATCATCGTCGTCATTCGAAACCGATAATGAAACAGCTACGGCGATTTTTAGAACAATGTGTTCGAAAACGCTGGGCGGAGCCTAACAGTAGTGCTGGCAAAGCTATCAATTATATGCGCAACCATTTTCGAGAGTTAACGTTATTTTTATCTGTTCTTGGTGCAGTGCTAGATAACAATGATTCTGAGCGTTTAATTAAGATTGCACCCGTGATGTATCGTAAGAATTCACAACAATATCGTACCACTTATGGTGCTATGGTTGGCGACGTGTTGATGAGTGTATTATTCACGGCGCAATATGCTGGTGTTGACCCAGTGGATTATTTACAAAGTTTATTGTTGCATAAAGATGAGTTACAACAGCGTGCTAACGATTGGTTACCTTGGCATTATAAGGACACACTCAACACCAAGGCATTAGCCAAAGCGGCCTAAGCCGCTTTGGCAGGTAGAGACTTCCAGTTTTGTTGACAATTAGCGGTAATGGGATTGCCGTTATACAGTAAGATATTCAGTGTGCTGGCAGTTAATTCAATCGTCGTGCAATTATCTTGTGGCCACCACTGAAGTCGTCCTCTGGACAGTCGTTTATGACATAGCCAGAAACCTTGGCCATCGTAGGTCAGCAGTTTGATGGCGTTACGACGACGATTGGTAAAGACAAATACCGTGCCATTAAAGGGGTCATTGTACATGTTAGCTTGGCAGACTCGACACAAACCTTCGATACCGGCTCTGAAGTCCACCGGTTCTTTGGCTAATAAAATGCGGTGTTGAGGCGTTATTTGCAACATCCGTTTATCCTCAGCACAGTGTTTTCAATAGTTGGGCTGTTGATGTGACATCCGCTAGACGAATAGCCACATGCAGACCATGTGGGTAATGGATAGTCAACTCACACGCGGCCGTTTGTATTGCGATGTTGGTTTGAGGTGCTTTGTTCTTAATTGGTTTGACGGTGACAAAGTGTGGTGTTGTTTTACTTGATACGGCTTTTTGCTCACGCCAGCGTTTTAGTTGAGAATGATTTATTCTTAATGACTTCAGTTTTGAGAATGGTATGCCGTTATTAAAGGCGCGAACAGTTGCTTGGCGTAACGCTAGTGGCACAGGCGCATTGCTAGATTTGTTAGCCCGCCATTGTTCAAACTGTTGTTGCAATTGATCGAATGATGACGAATTTGCAATCTGTTTTTTACTACGTAAAGTTGTGCTGTGCGTTTTTGATTTCCTTGTTCTCATTAAAATGTCCTCTTGATACTGTTAGCAACTTCAGGCTAAACCATCAAAAAACACTATGCACGCACTTTTGCGGGAAGCATACAGTCCATTAATGCATTTCGCTGTTTCCATGGCGGCGCAATGGCTTCAATACGACGCCTGGCTTCCTCCTTAACTTGCCGGAACAACAGGCTATTTGCAATCACTTGCTGTTGCTCTTCATCACTTACCGCTTTGCCACCACGCGGTGGTTTCACATCATCAAAAAACGCATAGTAATGGTTGCCATTGTACTCAGCTAAATGAATCGGTACTCTGCTGCTTTCTTTGAAAAGGGGTGGGTGTCTCGTTGGGTAGGACTTTAATTTCATCATTCATTCCCTCTAAAAAATAACATTCTTGAGGACAATCACATTGTGCAAGTTGCCACTTTGAGTGCCGGTTTCACCGTAATCTACATTATGACCACACGCATCGATTCGCCCATCGGTATACAGTACACTGAGGCCCCAATCACTTTGACCTTGTCCGAAGCATCCCCAGTCTTCAATCTCACCGGATTGCCCCAGCACCTGAGCAAATCGATGGTTGACATTGGATACAGAACTAATCCCTAAGTTGCCACGGCTACTGTACCCCGCAGCAAATAACGCATTGCCACTTTGTACAATGCAACCTTCATAACTGGCACCACCGCCAAAACAGACTTTATCAACGTTGCCCTGGAAATCGGCACTGGGTTTGGTGGGTGCATGTTGATGCGTAGCATTGCCTGTGCCTAATTGTCCGTAGTTATTATATCCCCACACATAAAGCTCTTTGTTGTCGGTGATAGCCGCTGTGCTCGCATAACGCCCATCACCACAGATAACATCAGTGAACGTACCCGCAAATTGAATTTGAGAAAAACTGGTGCGATTTGTCGTATCCCCATGCCCCAACTGACCATAACCGTTATAACCCGTTGACCACACTGTGCCATCGTCTAATAACACTAACCCATTGCCTGTAGGGTCTTGCCCATCTGTTCGATACCCACAACTAATAACGGCTTTAGCAACATTCTGTAACGTGGGATGCAATATCGGACTGTTGCGCTGCGTGGTATCACCTAATCCCAGTTGACCATTGTGATTCCATCCCCACACCCACAATTGTTTGTCTTCATCAATTGCATAGACACTGTAAGGTTGACCCGATACTGCTAAACTCACAATGTTAGTGAGTGCCCCGCAGCGCACCGGCGTGTATTGATGCGCCGTGGTGCCATTGCCTAAACTGCCGTTACTGTTATAGCCACAGGCATAGACTTCGCCTTTCGTGGTTAAGAAGAAGGCACAACCATAGTCATAGTGATTAGGCCGACCGGTGACAATGTGTTTAATTTTAATATTGTTGTTAAAGAAAAAATCAATGCGCTGTGCAATCGCGCGACTGGCGGTATCCCCGTGACCCAACTGGCCATAATTGTTAAACCCCCATGACCACACATCGCCTTCAGCCGTTAAGGCATAGTGTTGCTGACCGCCTGAATACACCGCGACAAAACGTACATCATTATTTAAGGTGGTGACTCGACTGGGTAAGTAGGTGTGTTTCGCAACAGGGTCACCATTTGCATGATTACTCCCCAAACCACACGCTTTAATCGTGCCATCACGCATGAGATAGACACGCGTATACCAGCCGCCTAAGCCATTAATCTCGGATAATTTCCACACCGCTTGTGAAGGAGGCAATCCCACATCACGCCATTGCGGTTGTTGGTTATCACCGGTGTGTAGCACTTGCCCTGGGTTACCACACGGTAGCCGTATTGTTGAACTGCCATCATGCGTTAACAAGTCGCCTTGCTCAATCAATTGATGCGTGCCAGCGGCTAACATATCCCAGTCATTGCCAACGACTGGGGTAATACCAATGACATCGCGCTTAGCAATAAAGCTTGAGCCATGATAAGAAACGACATCATCGCGCACGTAAGCAATGTCATTGTTATACGCACCGCACCAATTCATGCGGATGTTACCTAAATCTAAAATTGTCATACTCACCTCGTATCAATTAAACCGTTACTACTCAATTAGACGGTTACCAAAATTAAACGGTTACTAATAAGTGTCCGCGTGTATCTATTTCAACTGCAATACCTACCGGCGCAATGCAGTAGGTTAAAAAACTATTGGCATCACAATACTCTTCATTGATATGCACTCGTAACTTGGCACCTTCTTTAGAAAAACCATATACGGTGCTACTGGATTGCGTTAAGACATAACCAGTCTCTTTATCATTAACCGCTAATAATTTACCCGCGCCATCAGTTAAATCAGCAGGGAAGTGGGTGCTGTTTGCTGCAGTAGTAGCAACTTGTGCTTGATGTTCAGCGTTATCAGCGTAATGTTGTGCTTGTGCTACCGCATCATTCAGTGCATTGAGGGTCACGTTTAAATCGGTTAACTGCTGCTGAAGCTGTTGTTCAATGTCAAAGATGACTTTGGCAGGCGAGCTAACATCGCCACCTTCGGTTATCACTACAGTCTGTTCATCGCCATGCACAATCTCATGCAATGTCTGACTGTCTTCGGTCACCCGCGTAACCGCTTGCTCTAAGTCTTTTTGTAATGTCATTAGATAAACCTTAATGAAAGTTCACGGGCAACGTGCGATGTACCAATTGGTGCAAGCTATCGATGGCATTCATCAATCCTTGCAAGTCTTCGGTTAACAACAGATGTAACGTGTCATGATTAAGCACAGGGCGTTCGCGCACTTCAAGCTCCGTGCAGATTTCCCATAACGTGCCAGTCAC
Source organism: Gammaproteobacteria bacterium (assembly GCA_965116795.1). Taxonomy (GTDB): domain Bacteria; phylum Pseudomonadota; class Gammaproteobacteria; order JAJFKG01; family JAJFKG01; genus JAJNDI01. The sequence continues at coordinate 1,237,493 of OZ220716.1, read as the reverse complement.
CAATTGTGTTTGAAAAGGTTGAGTAAAACGGGCTTGTTGCGATAACAACCCTAAGCCACCTAACAAAGTAATATCAAACCACGCACCACCCTCGCGCGCCTCCCACCTATACCACGCTTCGAATATCGCAAACTGGGTTTGTGACATCAGCCAGCGTACTTGAATACGACTGGGAACTTGAGTAAAGCGGCGGCGTTGGCGTGCAGAGCCTGCCTCCATGTCGGTGCGCACAATCGCATCCCCTGGTTGGATGCTATATCCCTCAACCGTGGGGAAAGGGAGTTTATCGGGCCATGTAATCATTGTAATATTAAGACTCTGTGGACGTTTTATTTGTCGATACAATAAGTAATTGTTGCGCGTGCATCGTCACCGATAATGCGATACGCTTTAGTATCGGTTTTACCGACAAAACAAGAAGGCACTCTTATCAAGGTGTTCGTTATGCATATATGGATCTCCCGTGCAATACAAGCGTTCTTTGCATTTATAATGAACGGTGTAGGTCGCTTCCATATATTTGGCTTCGTCAATGAGTATCTAAATACCCGAGCCCTAATGGTGAGTTGCACCTTTCCCTCCTCATCAATTAAGTGGCTTCTTAAAGAAAGAGCCGTTGCATAACTTAGGTTTTGAGAAAGGCAGTCTTACCTATCTTGTCCATTACTTTTTATTCAATTACGCTTGCGATTACTCCGTTAAAACTTGTTTAATTAATAGTGCAACTTAGCTCACTATCGCATTGATTACGCATTGCCATTAGCACACACTAAGTTAGCTTCATAACACACACCCTGTGTTAGCATGACCCAAATAACTCGTGCATTCTTATTGGCTAAAGCAACTACTGTTCGATTTGTCGAGCTACGTGCCTGTTTCCGACATGCCCAACGGGCTACCGGTGTATCTTTCTTACTAGCTTGATTAAAGCTTGCACGTGCTCCATGCACTAACAGTTTACGCAAATACATATTTCCCCGTTTAGTAATACCACCGAGTCGAACTTTATCGCCACTGGATGATTGCCTGGGGACTAATCCACACCAGGCTGCAAACTGTCTACCATTTTTGAATGCATACCCACTACCAATTGCCGCATATACGGCTGTCGCCGTTTTAGCACCAACTCCAGGAATACTCATGATGTTTTTACAAGCTGGATTTTGCTCTGCTATCGTATCAATCTCTTTATCATAGCGTTTTATCTTTTCATCATAACCACGCAATTCTTGGTATAAATCTGAAAATAATGTACGAGCTCGTGATGTTAATCCGTTAGCTTGATCATCAATAACAGCCGGTAATTGGCTTCGCAAATTACGGATTTCTTTAGGAATGATTTCACCATATTCAGCTAATAATCCGCGGATTTGATTGGCTAACTGTGTGCGTTGTTTAACAAGTAATTCTCGGTGACGATGAATAGATTGAATATCTTGTTGTCCTTCACTCTTGATGGGGACATAACGCATATCTTTACATAAGCGTGCTTGACAGATAGCTCTGGCATCATTGCTATCATTCTTATCACCCATCACAAAAGGTTTTACGAATTGCGGTGCGATAAGTTTGACCTCGTGTCCCATCGCTTGTAGATGTCTACCCCAGTAATTTGCGCTACCACAGGATTCCGTTGCCACAGCACAACTGGGTAGTTGTTGCATAAATTCTACAAATTTTGATCGTCTTATACGCTTCTTCAACACGACATTTCCTTCATTATCAACTCCGTGGAGTTGAAATACATTTTTTGCCAAATCGATTCCTAATGTTGTAATATTCACAGTGGATCTCCTCTTTACTGTAATTGAAACATTTCAATTCCGGCTCATTATGAAGCCTTTGTCAAGTGGGAGATCCATACCATCAATTAAAAATTCAAATAATTAGTTGATAGCTTTTCTTAAAGCACCGAGTAGGTCAAGGAGTAGCAAGTAATTTGATTTGCTCGGTTTTGTTTTGTTATCGATAACTGCCATTAGCTGGATTCAAACCGTAACGTCGTTCCATCACCGGTGCTAGCCCATCACCACGCGTGATATTGCGCGCAAGCTTTTGTTCAACATGTTCAACAATAATATCCAGCTGCACATTGCCATCAGGTGTTTTGGTTGTATGCGTTTTAGCTTGTACACCTTGAGCGTTGTTATGCACATGTACCGTAACAGTGGGAGCCACATTGCGTGATGCTAAGCCCGCTCCTAATAATTGCATTTGCCCTTTAGTAAAAACTGTCTCACCTTTTTTGGCAATAATCGGCACTTCATTGCCAACGACACCGCCCCCATGGAATTTCGGAGCACCATCAAACACAGAGGAATTAACAGCACGTTTTGTTAACGCATCATGACCAATCACACCACCGGTATGCGCCGCACCAAATAATTGACTAAAGTTGATTGACCCAACTGCATTGGCTAAAGGTGCAGTAATATTCTGCTTAATTTGAATGCGAAGAATATCAGCAATGATAGAGTCTGCCAGTGATTTAAAATCAAGCTTGCCTTTCATCACAAATTCAACTAAGGCATCTTCCATGTTAGAAAAAGCATTGGTAATGGCATTTTCAACTTGCGATGCCATGTCATTGGCTTCATCCACCACATCACGAAGCCCGCGGGTTACTCCATCTTGCCAACGTTTAGAATTAGCCAAATCTTTCTCGCGCGCTTGCTTTAACATGTGCTGATAAACGGTTTCAATGTCACTGGCAAAGGTAACATAGCCTTGGCTCATGCTATCCAATCCTGCTAATGCACTCTGACGCCAGGTATCGGCTTCAATGCGCGCTTGCTCGCTTTCAGATTTGGTGGCATTCAATGCGCGTGTAATAGTTTGTATGGTTTGTTTATGACGCTTCGCCATTTCAATGGCGTCTTTGTCAGCTTGTTGCAAGTTATACTTTTGTTGAATTAAATCTTTAGTCTGTTTGATAAGCTTGGATGCTTCTTCAGTTTGTTGTTGATTCATATCAATGCCAAACTTGGCAAATGTATTTTCTTGCTCGTTTAATATCAATGCACGTTGTACGGCTTCATTGCCTTCTTTGCGTGCAGCAACCAAGCGTTGCATGGCAACTGTCTGGGCTTCTAAAGATTGAATGGTCTCTTTGATGTGTTGTATTTGTTTCTCATCTAACGCAGGGATAATTTGCTTGATGCCATCCTTTTTACTTGGGTTCGTGTTCAGTGTGCCACTTTTTAATTTAATCAGCTCAGCTTCGGCCTCTTTGATTTGCTGTTGTGCTTTTTTTAAGGCTTCTATATATTTGTTAATTTCGTCAGCTTGTTTAGCGAACTCGGGATGTTTTAAAGCTAAATCCCATATTGCTTTGCGATGCTCCTCAATACTCCTTTCACCAGATTGGAATGCTTGACGAATCTCTTGCAAATCTTTCATTAACCCAAAATGAAGCAATTCTTTGATGTGATCTAAGAAACTGCCGGGATAAACAGATCGGATTTCTTGCATCAAATTGGCGGCATCCTGTTTTGATTGGTTTAGTTGCTCTGTCACACGCGCGATCGCTTCATTAGCCAACATCGGTTGCCCCGTGCCGTTGGCCGCTTGTTTTAATGTTTTCAGCAACTTGCTAAGTTCAGTCGTATGTCGCTTAGCCGCAACAGTGGCAGCCTCATGACCTTCTGCCAATTTATACAATGCAAACCCTGCTATACCCGCTAAGCCCGCCGGACCACCCACTAACGCCAGCGCGCGCTTTAAGCCGAGGGTAGCGACCGTTGCAAGCTTCGTAGCACTTTCAAGCAGGATAATTTTAGAAGCAGTACCAGCAGATAGACTGGTGACTAATCGTAATCCGACTATTAACCCCGCATTACCAACAGTCACCCTTCTTAGCAGCACAAACGCTTTAGCGACACTGTGTGCCACCAAAAGATACTCTAACCCCTCAGCGGCTAAACCGGCATGTTGGTATAAAAACCCAAATGCCGCTGCACTGAGGTGAATGGCATTACCCAAGGTTTCACCAATGGCATGAGCCGCCTCATCTGCATCACCGGTGGCATCCCGGATGCTCACTCCCACATCATGGATCGCTTTTCTAAATCCACCGGCACCGATTTCACGTTCAATGTGGGCTAAGTTGTCTTTGATGTTACTGTAAATGCCTTTGATGATGTCCATCTTCTTGGCCATATCACCAGCAAACTCTGTTTTACCAATGTGGCGCAGGTACGTTTCAATCTCAGTGGCATTTTTACGAACAACCGTCTTTATCTTGTTAAACGTAAAGGCGACTTTGTCACCTTGCACTTCGGCATTAATGCCAAAGGACTTTAAGTTCATGAAACGACCGGTGGTGGCATTGGTCACCGCATCAACAAATTGCAACAAATCTTTGCCCATGGCAGAAGCCGTATTACCGTAAGCGCGTAGTGCATCAGCCGATGGATCAAGCCCCATCGCTTTTAACTTAATGAAGGCTTCGGTTAACTGCTCTACACTAAAGGGCGTGCTGGCAGCAAATCGTTCTATCATGGCAAAGGCCTCATCTGCGCCTTTTAAAGAGCCGGTGACTGTTTCTAAGCTCGCGTGTAATTGCTCAAATTCACTGTTGGTCGAGATAAGCGATTTGGACAACCGAGTTAATCCAAGAACACTAACATACGTTCCTACAACACCAGTTGCTTGTTTCAGTGTTCTATTTAATGTCTTTGCAGCAATATCAACAGATTTGATCCCTTTAGAGGCAGGCTTTGTCGCCTCTTTAATATTATTAAAAGCACGTTGGCCACGTATGCCAAGTTTGTCAAACTCGCGGCGTAACTGATCACCGCCTGTCGCGGCTAAGCGAATCGATAATGTTTTGCTATTTGTATTCATAATAGATTCCTACCTTATAGGTAATATGAGTGTATTTATATTGCCATAGTGGTAATTTTTGCGGAAAATTTAAGAGTGAAATGTCACTATGCTTGATTAGTTAGTCTTAAAATAAATGTGCTGTGTTAGCAATCTATTTCTATTCTTGTCTTTCGCGCTCTGCACAGATTTTTAAGTTTTTATGATCATCTAAACATGTTCCTGCTAAGGTACACATTTTTAATGAGTTATAATTTTTATTGGGATTGCCAATGGCTTGTTTGCAATATATTTTCGATTTTGAGGACAGCAAGTTCCAATGAACTTTCAACCATTCATAATCGACTTTTTCTTCTTTAAGACAGCTATTAAATATATTGTCAGAATAACTGTGATTTTCGTCCGTATCATGGTGTTTGAAATAACCAGCAATTTCTTGGCAATAGGGAGCAACATCATACGTTGGCAACGTATCATCAACATTTGTTTGTGTTTGATCCGAACATGCTGAAATCATGATCATCACTAATGCCATGTAAATGAGCTTTTTCATTTGCAATTCCTCTTGCACATCTGTCCTTGAAAAATACTGTAAGCTATCTTTAAACAAAATAGCAGTATTTACCAATGCTAAAACATAAATTGGCTAATATAAGCCCTTTAGTTGTGATTAACCTTCCTTATTTTTCTGCATCTCTTTCATCGCCAGAGCGATCCCAATAGCCGCCGATGGCAATAACTCCGCCATAGCCGCTTGATGGTAACCCAAGCTTTCACTCAACTGCAATGCTATATCTAACGGGAAGCTCTCCTGACATTGAGTTAGCACCTTGTTAGCCACATCCCACGCTTGCCAACCCTCTATCGTCTTTAATGTATTTTCGAGGTACGGGCATTTCTTTCCGTCTTCACCTTTTTCTCCTTGCGCACAGGAGAGCTGTTGTCTGGCACAGTTGGCGCAGTACTCCGACCCGCCGTTGCAGTGCCATTGCAAGCGAGCCGTGATTCGTTTTTTTCAGATTCTAACAACTCTCGCATACCGGTGTATTGTTGGCGGAACGTTTCAGCAATCACCCAGTAGTTTTCAAATAACTGTGTGATGTTGTTCTCTGTGACCGGTGCAATCACATCTTCATCTTTATCATCATTGTCCAGTACGCCTTCCCATTCGATGATGCTCACCAAGGCTAAACCCAGTGTTAGGTACTGCTCAGCTAAAGCTTCACGGGTCGTTTCATCTTCTACGTTAGGTAAGTGGCTCATGTCAGCACCCCTGTCTTTCTGAATGCGGTAGTCTTCACCCAATTGTTGCAAACGATGTTGCATAAAGGCTTTGGCTTGATAGAAGATAGCACTATTGCATGGGCGCACTTTAACGCGCACCTGCATGCCTAAATCAATCCAGTGGGGGTTTGTAGAGAGTGACAGTTTCAACATCGTTAGGTTCCTCCTGTTGTTGCTCGGTCTCTTGCGGTGGTTTTTTCGGTGGCAATGTTTTGGGTGGTTTGGGTGGTAATGCTTGTAAATGATAACCACTGACATCATTCACCAGTGTTACCGTTAACATCCGATTAAATTCTTCAGATTTAGCACCTTGAAAATCGTATGCCGCTTCAATACCACCGGCACCATTAATACTGCGTTTGGCTTTGGGCAAATACACTGAGTGTGCGGTTAGTACTAATTTACGGTGCTCATCGATAGTGTAAGCTAGCTCAATATCAATGGGGTTTCCTTCTCTAGCTAAGTCCATCAACTTTGAATTACTGTAACGCACGGAAATATTACCTGAGAGTGCGGCAATCCCTGGGTCAATGCCATCAACCTTGCCATCATCACGTATCGTTTGGATTTTCTCAAAGTTATTGCTGTAGGTAATGGAGGCTGAGGTGACATCCGCTAGAAATTCTCCGGCATGTTTAATCGAACCTTGAAATTGGGAAAACCGTGTGTAGGAAAATTGTGATGGCGCTGAGTCACGGGTTGTATGGCTCGCTGTTTCACCTTGCCCTAACATATTCACCGTCACTTGTGCTTCACCGCTGCGCTCAAAGTTAAACGCCATCGAATTAACTCGTGTACCGGTATACAGTGGGTAATCAGGCACGTCGGGCAAACCAATTTCTAAACTGATGCTGGGTAGGCGTGTTTTGCCAGAGGCAAATGTATGTTGATAAACTTTTTTATTGTTTGTTGTTTCTGGCTCACCGAATAATCCGGTTAACCATAAACCGATACTACGAAGCTCTGCTGGGATAACGACATCGCCATCCACATTGATTATGTCTTGAAATGGGGCTGTGGGGTCACGACCTAGCCCCAAGACATTGGATTCAATCAAACCTTGCTCAGAGTCCAAACTTGATGAAATAAAGGGGACTTGATGGTATCCGTTGTTCGGTGGGATACCGTAACTTTGCTCAAACCCAAATAATAGGCTGGCGTTCCAGCCATACGCTCTTGCCATGCGTTTGCTCCTCTACATAATGTTTGATTGCGTTAGTGACTGCTAGAACAATGGATTGGTCGTGACATATTCCACAATAATGGGGACATGGGCAATTTTGAGTGTCGCCGCCCCTTCAATGGGCTCGGTGGTTAATTCAAGTTCCCCCACTCTACAACAATCAATGCCATCATCTGCAGGAAAAGGCTGCTGCAGGGCTTCTCCCACTTTTATTAGCAAGTCATCTAACTGTGCCTCGCGTTTGTCATCATCGGCTTGTTGCACAATGACTTCTAACGCCACATGGTGATAATACGCATAGCGCGGTGGTGATAAAATCATACTTGGCTCTCCCATATCGCCATCACGCAAGATGATTAATCCTTCACTTGGAATAGTTGTTGGTACGACCACATTGCGCAATATCATGATATCCGGAAGCGCACAGCGAAGCTGGCCAAAGAGCATCACAATGGCATATTCACGGGTGCTGGTCATGGGGATTATTTCCAGTTATCGGTAATGAGCTTCGGTAATTGTCGTTGCTGACGTTCACTTGCCGTTTTGAAATGAAGTCGCTTTGGCATTTTCACCTGCGGCACTAACCAAAACATCACAACGGTGGTTAATCCACGGCCTGTTTTTAGGGCTGATTGACTGGCTTTACGAAAGCCACGTAATTTACCGGTCTTGCGACTGTAAGAGGCACGACGGTTATCTAATACCAGCAGTGATGCACCATTAGAACGATATACAAAGCGTAGTTTTACATTCCAGGCACGTTCAATGTCACCCGGCATAGGGCGTTTACCGCCAAGTCGTTTAGGCACATTAGGAGTTGGAATAGCCAGCCATAACCCTTTACGTCCTCGTATTAGCGTGCCTTGTTCAAAGTTAGTCAGAATCTTATGTGCACGTGCATACACATGACCCGCGGCATTCAAGCTTGTCTTTTGTTTCGGGTATACATCTCCGCGCCAACTGTTGGCTAAGCGTTTACCCAAGTTGGCCGCTATCACTTGGCTACGCATTTGCAACTTTAAGTTATTGGTGGCTGTTTTAATGCCAGTGGTAACGGCATGCTCTGCTTCTTTTAGGTTGGCTTTAAGATATTTATCGAGACGACCACTCAATGCCGCTTTTAATTGCATACTTTAATCACGTCTATTTTCCAGATTAATCCATGTAAGTCACGTGCCGGTTCGCTTTGGATGCGATAAGATGATGTATCAATGGTAATCACATCACCTATTTGCGGCTCTTTCACATCATTGCATTTCACATCAATCACTTGTGTAGCTGTATGCAAGTGTGCTTCACCGAAATCCACAATGTGGTCTGGGATTTTTAAAATGACTGGCAAAGTAATGTTGTTACTACTGCCTTGTGGATGATACTTCGCTTGTACCCCTAAGCGTGCAAACAATCTATCGGTGGCTTGTGAAAATGCAGGTAACATAATTAGGCCACCGTTACGCAGAGTGATGCATTCGGACGATAGGGCACAATCAATGGCGCTGATTGTAATAACAACCATCTGACCGCTGGGTCTTCTTCCATCCAACTTTTGCTGAAGTAACGCATCGCGCGAAAGTCTGCCTTTTCATCTCGTATCATGCCATAACACCGTGTACCTTCTAAGTTTTGCTGACTGATAAGTAGCAATGTATTATCAGGGAGTAACGGTTGCACCGTGTCATCATCATCCACATAGACATCGTTGTAAACATGAAGGTCAAAATCCCCGATGGAGCCAACGTACCGTGCTTTTTCATTACCTTGACCCCGCACCATCGGGTCAGTATCGATGTTGATGGTCGTCCCACGACGAATTTCCAGTTGACCGATAACTTGCTTGTTCTTGCGTAGCAAGCGCCAGGCTTTGGGGTCTAAGATAACACGCCGTGCCACCGCACCGGATTTTTCCTGAATTAACCCAGCCCAATCTTCGAGTTGGTCAAGGGCAGGGGATTCTGGGTGGCTCCATTTCTCTTCGTTCTTGGTTAACTTCACCGTGAGTTTGGGGTCACGTTTAAAGTTGACTACTTGCGTTGGGTAATTGTCGCCAGAGACGGTGACGGTACCTTTGGTTAACGCTTCAGCGGCCATCACTTCCTCACGACGGGTGAGATTCTCTAATTGGTCTTTGAGGGCTTTGCTCACTGCCGCTTCTAATCGTCGATTAGCAGGCAAGCTGCCCCCAATGGTTTCTCCAATGACGCGCTTTATGGGCGTATTGGCATCAAAGCGGCGTTTGTCTTTCACATACGCCGGTCTAAAGCTTTGAGTGCTGTAGCCTTGCGCATCCACCACTTTACCGGCTACTAAGGGTGAGACAAAGGGCGCTAGTCGAGGTTTAGATTCATTAATGTCAAAGTGGATTTCTTCGCTCTCTTCCATTTGTACCGAGGTGAAGAAGGTATCTAACAAAAATGAGGATGAACGCTCTAAGCATTCAATTGTGCGATTTAAAACAAACGTTGAAAAAATGTCGACCATGATTATGCTCCTTGGTTGTTACGTAAGAATAAGGTGTTGTTACCCGCTGCCGCGCGTCGAGCCTCCCACACCGACTTAGCCGTATGACCTTCACCATAGGTTAACGCCTTGGCATTGAATTCTCCGGCGTGATAGACCACCGCTTGGGTATCGGTAGTGGCATCACAGTCTTCCGCTAAGATGGCGACGGGGACTTGAGAGCCATCACCGGCACGTAATTTACTTAAGGTAAAATGGCCTGAGTCATTGATGCGGCCTAATACCGCACCTCGGGGTAACTTCATGCCACCGGTGATAGTCTCTGTACGTTGTACACAGGGGAATTCCCCTGCAAATAAATTATCGGGTGTAATTGAACCCTGGTCAGTAAAGCCTCGTGCGCTCATGTTGGTTTCCTCCGCTTAATTAATAGATATCCGATTAGCCAAAGTGCCATCAGTAACTCGCAATGCGTTTAACAACGCTGTCAATCTCTTCACGCTCATCGTTATCTGATGCGCTGCTTGGTACAATGTCAGGGTTCTCAAGTGAATTCATTGCCGCTTGAAAGCCAGTGGTATCGTTTGTTTGCTTTGCTGGTGATGATGCAGACTCAGGTGCAGACATTAACGTTTGTTTAGCCAGCTCTACCTCCATGTCGGTAGCAAAGGCTAAGTGCTGTGCTAACTTTTGTCGGTGCTCAGCGGCTTTGCAGGTTAAGATAGCTTGAATGCGAGCACGCTCTTGCACCTTACCAGCTTCCAATGAATTTGCTGCATCAGTTGATGCCATATTTTCAGAAACGTTATCAGACATAGTGGTTATCTCCTGTGAGTGTGAATAAATCGTTTGTGCACAATTACGTTGACGCCCGGCGATAAGGTTATCGAGTGTGTTAGTGCCATCGGCTAAGCCATGCTTAATAGCCTCCTCACCAATAAACACATCGCCACCCCCGTAACGTTGCTGCACGGATTCCGGTGAAACATTGCGATAAGTAGCCACTGCTTTGATAAAGACGTTAGCCATCGCATCAATGCGTTGCTGTAAGCGAGCTTTGCCATCGTCGGTCTGTATATCAAGGCGCTTATGCGGACTTTGCGATGAGACAATCTCAACGGTGTTGTTGTCTTTGTTATCACGGTACACACCGACAACCCCTATAGAGCCAACGCTACTGGTCTTAGAAACAAGGATGCTGTCACAGCTGCTTGCTATCCAATACGCACCGGAGGCGACATCCCCTGACGCATACGCAAAGATGGGCTTTTTGCCTCTGGCTTCATAAATCGTTTGCGCTAAATCACAACAACCATTGACTTCACCGCCAGGCGAGTCAATGTTCAATATAATGGTGTGCACATCGTTATCCGCAAACGCATCTCTGAAGTCGGTGGCAATTAACTCATACGATGAGGCACCACTGACTTGCGTAAACACATTGGCATAACGAAAGAGAGCACCGACAACCGGAATCACCGCAACACCGTTATGAATAGTCATCTGACGTGTATTGTGTAGTTCACGTCCCAACTTGGCTGCAACGACTTCGGGTGATTGGTTTTGTCTTGCCGCAATATCGAGTATATTTGAGAGAGCCTCATGGGTAATGGCCCACGGCTCGCCAGTGGCTTTGTTCCAAGCACGCATAGTCGTTTCCTTTTGAATAAAATAAATGGGTTAACGGTTGTTATGGGGTTTTGGTATCACTATTAGATGCATCATCAATATTCTCATTGGGTGCGTCATCAACAGCATTGTCATTCAATTTTGTTGGTGATTTTGCTGCAACATTATCTGTTGTTGTTAAACCTAACTCACGTTGTTTGGCTTGCTCACGAGCACGTTGCTCTAACACTTCTTCCCAATCTAAGCCTTGCGCCGCACATTCTTCTTCTAACGTGGATAATCCAATGTTCATCCGAATGTTTGACGCTTGTGCTTCTTTAACAGGGTCAATCCACCCACGACCGGCTCCAATCCATTTCGAGCGTGTCCAAGCTTGTTTGTATTGGTAGAAGTGTGGGGCCTCAATTAAGCCTTTGTTGACGGCTTCTTCTAACCACAAGGCATACACCGGTCTTGCCCAGTACGTCGCTAACCATTGCCTGCGCCCTGAAAAAAAGCGCCACGCTTCCATCAGCGCAGCGCGAGCACTGGAGTAATTGGTTTTCGAAAAATCCTTCATCAAGAGTTCAAACGGGAGATTCAATCCGGTTCCAATATGACGCAATACATTCTCTACAAATTGCCCATAACCACTATTAGGCCGACTGGGTGTAAAGGATGAGACTTTGTCACCCGGGAAGACCGGGATAATAGCACCGCTTTTTAAGTTCAAGCGCCACTGACCCCTCGCCTTCATGTATTCATTCAAATCACCACCAAATAAATCACTGATACCCTCATTATCTAACGGACTTTCAACAAAGGCCGCTATCATCGCGTTTACCACCGCGGCTTGTAATTCGCTACGCTCGTAATGGTCTAATGTTTTGAATAATGGCAGCACACTGGTTAAGAGTGGCTTACCCCGTGTCTGTCCGGTACGCTCTTTATCATGAATATGTATCACGCGTTGGCGACCAAACTTTGTTGTCGCTGGTATGCGTTGCCAATCAGCCTGTTGTGATGACAATGCTGTAAATCTATCGCCAGGATGCGTGCGCTTAATCCAATACGCTACCGGTGCACCAAACTTATCAATCTCAATGCCACCACGTAATGTTTGCGTATCCTGTTCACCATTGGGATTGCTTAATCTATCCGCTTCTATTAACTGCAATGTTGTTGCAAAGTTACGGTTTGGTAACCACAGCGGTAATGCCAAGCTTTCTCCATTTAATAACGAAGAGCGAAACACTTGTATGGTTAAACCTGCAAAGGTGAGTGAATTCGCCGCATCACAATGTGTTGATTCAGCCCACGTGCGAAAGTGAGATTCCACTTGCCGTGCCCAGTCATCGGCCCACTCTTTGGTTTTACCGAGTGCAACATAATCAGGCCGTGCCGCTAAGCGTAATCCGGTGCCCACAATATTATCGGTTAACGTTTGTATCGCACCGCTAGCCACCCCATGATTACGCACTAAATCACGAGAACGTGAGACTAACGTGCCTAACTCCGGTAGTAAATCACTGTCAGCCGACCCTGCAAACGGATGCCAAGACGCTATTTCACTGGCATTCAATGAGGCTCCGCGATGCGCCGTATCCGTTGTTTTGCTTGAATGCATACGCATATTAAAACCCTACAAATAAGGCTTTGCGTCCACCACCACGGCCAGTTTGTCTTGCAATAATCGTTTTTAAATTACTGATATAACATTCCAACTGGGTTAAACTGGCTGTGGTATACGTGATGCTCCCATACCCATCTATGTGAACACTTGCTTCTTGAGAGCCTGTCATTAATAAATGATAAGCCTCTTCGGCTTCTTTTAATCGGGTTTGTAATGTGGCTAAATCTGGTGTTGACATCATTTACAATCCTTTTCATTCAATCTAACAAATCACTCAAATCATCTTGTAAATACGGGTCATCTGGCAATTGGATTTGTGGCCCATTCTCAATATACGCACGCATAAAATGGGTTGATGACGAAGCTATCGTTGAGGGTTTGTGCTGTGCTGATACAGTAGCGTTATCTTGCTTAACAACCGTTACAGTTGCCGGTGGCACAGGGGGTGGTTTACCTAACGCATCGAGAAACTGTTGCCAATGATGTTCATTAAACCGGTCTAATCCATAAATGCTGGCAGCCGCTCTGGCATACACCCGACAATCTAATGCTTCGTTGCGCCGAGTCGGGTCTTTCTCCCACACCGCTTTCGGATAGCCGCGATGTATGCGGATAATGCGCTTCTCGGCGGTCAGTTGTTTGAAGTATTCCGGTTCATATGGCGGAAAATGACAATAACCCGATGGATAATGCATCACGTTATCATCATCTATTTGTCCTTCCAGTTTTAACCAGCGATAGAGTTCTACTTTGGCAACAGAACTTGACACATTCCATACACGCAATCCACGACGTTTACCGCTGAGTTCTGTTTTAGAGGCACTTAATATTAATGCCGTATCTCTGTCACTGCCTTTTACCGCCACAACCGTACGCGGTTGATTCGCTCGTGCACCGCCGCCACCCCAAATCGCTTGGGGATGTTGCTTGACCCATGCATACACATCTTGGGTGGCATAACCACTGTCAACGGCCATCACTCTAATCGGTAACGTATGACCTGATGCATGTGGCCAATCTTTTTGTAAGAGTAATGCTAATTGTCGCCAGACCTCACTGCGCGCTGTATCGCCTGCCAACACCGCATAATGCACTGAGAAACTTTGCTTATCACGCGACCAAGCAGTGACTTCACATTCAATACGGTCTTTTTGAATATCAACACCAGCTGTAAGGAACAATCCACCAATCGGGACAATACCTTGCGGGTACGCCTCACGTCGTTGGTAAAGGACTTCCCAGTCCGGTGCATCGTGTTCTTCTTCATAAGGCTCTCCTAATACGGTATTGACAAAACTTTTCATGAGTTCTGGATGCGCTTTGGCTTGTTCATATAAATTGGCTGCATCCGACCAACTAAACCAGCCAATGGGACTGTAAAGACTTGATAAGTGATAACCAACCGTGTGACGTTGTTGCGGATTATCATTGGTAGCCACCCATTTACCGTTGGCTAATAAATCTGTTTTATGGTGCTCTGCAATCAATTCATCACATGATTCACATTGGTAAGCCACATCAACAGGACACCCTTCCTCCCAACGTAATTGACCGAAACGTAAGGCTTGGAAATGCTGACAATGTGGACACGGCACCTGATAATAACGTTGGTCTGTTTGCTCAAACTCACGATTAATTCGTGATAAGCCTTTGAGCGTTGGCGTACTCACTAAAAATATTTTACGTCGTGTTTGAAAGGTGGCACTGCGTCTTTCAGCTAACACAATGGGGTCGCCTTCACCTTCAATATCGCCAGGATAACCATCCACTTCATCCATAAATAAATAGCGCGCTGGCATCGAGCGTAACCCAACTGCCGAATTCGCCCCCGTCATCACCAACACGCCACCAGGGAAGTCTTTTGATAATACGGTATTGCCTGAATCACGCGAACGTGCCGGTTTCACCCGTTCTTTTAATGCCGCGCAATCTTCAATAAGTGGGTCAATACGTTGCTTTGAATTACGTTTTGCCAGTTCTGTTGTTGGAGAGACGGCCATCATTGGGGCAGGCGATAGATGTATCACATACCCAATCCAATTATTACCCGCTTCTGTGCCCCCAATTTGAGCGCCTTTCATAAAAATAATACGTTGTGTTGATGTATGCGGTGATAGTGCATCCATGATTTCACGCAAGTACGGTGTACGTTCTGTGCGCCAACGCCCTGGCTCTGCAGCGGCTTTGGGTGATAAGGTGCGATATTCATCTGCCCACTGCGAAATTGTTAAGTTTGGGTCGGGGATCACCCCCATTCGCCAAGTCATGGGTACAATCTGTGTTGACATGATGTTATTCAACCGTTAACGCGATGTCGCCTAACTCAACTAAGTGCTCACGAATAGCCTGTTCCAGTGTCACTTGCAATGTATGCGCATCAACGTGTAATTGTGCGGCCATTTGACTCGCAATGCGCGCTGGCCAAGAAGTCCAAGCATCACGTTCTTGACGGGCTAATTGAAAGACTTGCGCACAAACTTTATCGCGCTCGAGTAATTCGCCATTTAATTGTTTAAAACGCAGTTTATTGGTTTTTGCTTTGATAATTTCATTGGCGGTCTTGGCTTCAAGAAAAGTGTTACCTCGTGAAGAGACAGCCTGACCGTTTTCTTGCAGTGTAGTGATCACATCTTGTATGGCGGCATTAGGCACTGATTTTAATTGAGATGAGACGGTATTGGCTAACCAATCTCTGTCAGCTCGTTCAACATCAATGGTACCATCAGGTTCTTTAATAATGCGTCCTTGCTTGATGGCTTTGTGAACCGCGGTATCACTTACCCCACGGCCTCTGGCATACTCACGAATAGAAACACCCATATGATTTAATCCTCTTTTACATCAACCTCAGTTGCTTCATCTCGTGCTAACGCTAACAACTCATCATAAGCTTGTTTAGACTCTTCAAGATAAGCCTGTTGTCCTGTCAACATCTGCCAACGCTCAATAATGACATCCACATAGCTTGGGTTTAACTCCATTAATCGGGCATGTCGTCCTAGTTGTTCAGCTGCAATTAATGTCGTACCAGAACCCGCAAAGGGATCTAATACCACCTCCCCTCGTTGACTGGAGTTCTCAATCGCACGACTGACCAATTCCACTGGCTTCATCGTTGGGTGTAAGTGATTCTTATACATGATGTCATAACACCACACATTACTTTGATCGCGCGCACCACACCAATAATGATCGCTACCCCCTTTCCAACCATACACAATAGGCTCATATTGATTATGATAATCCGCATGGCCTAACACAAAACGATTCTTTACCCACATAATGCACGTAGAATAGCGACCGCCTGCCTCGCAAAAGGCACGCTTAAGTGTCTCTAGCTCACTGAGTCCCATGCAAATATAAAATGCACCTTGCGTATAGGTGAGCATATGCGCACACGCATCACGGATAAACATCTCGAAATCATCACCTAAGTTATCATTTAAAATCCGATGACTGGTTTTACTCATTGCTCGCTGCACCAATGAGCCTCTTTTTGGATCACCAAAGTTAACGTTATAGGGTGGATCAGTAAACACCATGTGAGCATACCCTTCTTGCATCAGCGTTTGATAACTAGCAAGGATTGTTGCATCACCACAGAGCAAGCGATGATTGCCTAACACCCACAGTTGTCCTAATTGGCTAACCGGATTGGTTTGCGGCTCTGGCAAATCGTCTTCAGTAGCCAATGTCGTATTATCTTCATCCTCTAAACCATCCAACAAGGCATCCAAATCAACATCATCAAAGCCAAGCAAATCCACATTGAAATCCTCATCGACTAAGCTATGTAATTCCAGACGCAACAACGCTTCATCCCAACTGGCATTCTCCGCCAATTTGTTATCGGCAATCACTAAGGCATGGCGTTGATTTTCATTTAAGTGAACGAGGGTAATGGTCGGCACTGTTTCAAGCTTAAGCTTTTGTGCCGCCAGTACACGACCGTGGCCAGCGATGATGACATTGTCAGTCCCCATCAATATTGGATTCACAAAACCAAATTCAGTAATCGAAGCCGCGATTTGTGCCACCTGTGCATCACTGTGTGTGCGTGCATTACGGGCATACGGGATCAATTATTCCAACGGTGTCTGTTGAACCGTCAAGTCCATGGTAAATCCTTTTCAAGTGGGTGAGTGAAGGGGTAACGTGCAAACCAAGGTGTGGCTTGAGTGCAAACCCCAAGGGCAATCGAGGTGCAAACCTGTTGACGCTGGGTTTGCACTGAGATTTAAGATAAATACTGTGAATTCAACGGGTTATGCAAATTGACTGCAAACCCTAGGGTGCAAACCTAAATTTTAAAAAAATCTATGAGATTCAATAAGTTAGCTTCTGCCTGCAAACCACACAGAGCGGGGCAAATGGGTTGAATATTGACTTAAGTGTTTGATTTGTTTGAGATTTTTTGTGTTTTAGGTTTAGGTGCAACCCGCAAACCCTTTTTTTTGTTCTATCGCTAGCGACATATTGCGCAACGGAAGCCCGAATGCGTTTTGGCTTCAGGAAGGACCCGTAACCATTTGATATTCCAGATATTTCTTTTATCGACCGTCATTCGTCTCTCGCTTCTTTGTGCCCTCTGTTAACGCCTGTCATGCTGTGTTGTAAGATAGATAGCGGTGTTTGGACGTTGGTTTTACCTTCTTGCAAATCCGCCAGCGGCTCCCCTGTGCCACCTCTGTCAACCATAGCGAAAAGTCTACCACGAATTGCGGTTTTTGTATCATATAAGATGTAACACGATAACTGCATAATACTGTAAGAAAACACGCTGCATTAAAATTCACCATAAGTAAAAATAGCAAAAGTTGTAACCCTATTGTGGGTGGGCATTGGGGATGACAACTCATAAAAAATGAGCCTGTTGTTGATTATTTTAACTTCTGCACACAAAAATGTGATGTGTTAGCACTGTGTGTTAGTCACGCAAGTAACGTGATTGGCTTAACACGCCACACCAGCGATTTAAACAACGATATCGTGGCAAGTAATGAGAAAGTTTAATAAAAACGTTTAACGCATTTAAAACTATTTGTCGGCGTTCAAGTGGATAATTTGTTTTACCCTCTGCCATGAATATTTTTAATTTAAACAAGCCCTATTATCTCTGCGTCTATCTTAATGTCTTTTCGTTTCACTGGTGATCCACTTGCACAACCGACGTACACAAGTGTGTGATCAAAAAAAACAATGACCGCTACTTGTTTTACTTCTGCATCAAAAATATTTTTGTGTGTTAAGTATTTTGCAAGCGTTAATTTTATTAAACAACAAAAACGTCGTATAAGCGTTTCAAGAGACGATGTTGCGTTAAGCAATGCCAATGCATTAATAAAAAGAGTTAACGTGTTTAAAGCCTGCCTATGGGCGTTTTAAGGCTATTATCTTTTAACACCTGCACTAATTATCTCTTGATAGTGATGTTAAGCGTGAAATTGAGGTGAAGTGGCGTTAGTGGCAATGAGGTAAGCGAAGTGAGGGAAATGAGGTAAGTGACAGAGGTATGATGAATGTTCATCTTGTTGGCGTTACGTGTGTGTTTGCTTTGGGTGTTCGTCTGTATGCAAAGACAAAATAGCACAAGGGAGTATACGTGATAGGCTGAGTGGGTTATTAAATAAAGCGGTACTTAAATTAAATTAATTTATAATTAAAGTAATTTACACAGTAACTGACGTTAGTGTATCTTACTGTTATTATTATTACGTTAGTAATAATAGTAGTGCACCTGTAAACTGAAACCAGCGGTTAACTCTCTGAATCCTAACCGAAACCAGCTGAGTTTGGATAGTCAACACCAAGTCTCAAAACCTGATTCTGAAATTCCCCATAAAACGTCAGTAACCTATTCTATTTGCAGCTGTCTTTGTCATTATTCAGTTAAGGCGATTTAGCAGTTTAAACCAGTTTAATGACGCCATAATTCATTGCGGTGATTAGCTTGTTTTGCATGGCGATTATTTTGCTACTGAGAACGCTATTTATCGGTACACAGTGGTTGATTGGGGAGTCGCTATTGGAGAAGCCGTCGTCGCCGTGAGTTCATTGCGTATATCGCGTCTATGCGCCGTTTACACGATATCGGCCTTTTAACCAATCCCCAAACTGAAATGGACAGTGCCATCGGGTAGGGTAATGCGGCAAGTTAGTGCGCTCTTCAGCGCTAATGCGGCCCAACCCAGCGAGCTAATTGCGCTGATGGTTTTGATGCGCTTGCTATTAACCAGGATACTAGCGATTATCAGCAGCGATGGCACCGCAGCCAGATGCTGGAAACCCCTGACTGCGGCTATCACAACAGTAATCAATCAGCAAAGGAGACTAACTGTCATGAATCAATCTATTCTACCCAATATCGCTATCGATGAACAAGACGAAGAGGACTACAAAACACCTCATGAAGCCCTAAGCGCCAAATTACATCAAATGGCCGACATTGCCAATGTCACAATTCGCGGTCAACCTTGTGCAAGCGAGCTCTATAACATCTTGTGGGGACTAACGGATTTACTGCAATTAGCTTGCAGGCAATGCGATGAACTGCGTCCGGGCGACTTGATGGATGAAGCTGAATTAGCCAACAAAGCCTGTCAAGACGGTTAAAAAAGAATAGGGAAATGGCGTCATTCAATCAACAAACGGTGCCCCTGACTGAACCGGCGTCATTTCCCGCCCTTTAATCTGTCAAGCCTGTAAACAAAGCCTGATAAACCACGTGGCACTTATCATCGCATAGATTAACATGTGTTACTAACAGGAGAAAAAAACCATGCCAATCATTACTTCTAACACATCCGTATTAGAACAAGTCACTGCCCTACCCAACCTATCACTGGCTGAATTAAAATCACTGTGGCAAACGCTATACAATACCAAACCCCATACCCAACAAAAAAGTCTACTGGTAAAACGATTAAGTTATCGCTTGCAAGAGTTAGCCTATGGGGTTGACCCGGACATCAATAAACGCCTCACTGAACAAGCCAAGCACTATTATCCTGACAATAAGAAAACAAACAAACGAAAACGCAACCACTACACACGCCCCATGGTCGGCGCTCGCTTAGTGCGTCATTACAAAGGGATAAACCATACCGTCACTGTGCTAGAACACGGTTATGAATATGACGGTTGTGTGTATAGTAGCTTATCGAAAATTGCCACACTCATTACCGGTAACAATTGCTCGGGGGTATTCTTCTTTGGATTGCGTAAAAATAATGGAGTTACTGTATGAAGCGAAATACCACAAACAATGATGCAAACACGGTTACACCCAAACGCTGTGCCATTTATACGCGCAAATCGACCGAAGAAGGCTTAGAGCAAGCGTTTAATAGCTTGGATGCACAACGCGATGCCTGTGAATGTTACATCGCTTCGCAAAAACACGAGGGTTGGTTGTTACTCGATGACCACTACGATGACGGTGGCTTTACCGGTGGCAATATGGAACGCCCCGCCTTAAAGCGTTTAATACAAGACATTGAACAGGGATTGATTGATATCGTGGTCGTATACAAAGTCGATAGATTATCACGCTCACTGGCTGACTTTGCAATGTTAATTACCTTATTTGATACGCATACTATTTCCTTTGTCTCGGTTACCCAGCAATTTAATACCACCACCTCGATGGGGCGGTTAACGCTTAACATCTTATTATCCTTCGCCCAATTTGAGCGTGAAGTCATTGGTGAGCGCGTGCGTGATAAGTTCGCTGCCTCTAAACGCAAAGGCTTATGGATGGGGGGCGTCGTGCCACTGGGGTATGATGTCAAAGATAGGCAATTACACATTAACCCCGATGAAGCCGCTAATGTGCACACCCTCTTTGCGTTATTTCTCAAAACCCAATCACCTACCCAAATGGTAAAACCCTTAGCGGACATGAATATTAAAAGCAAACAACGTATCACTAAAAAAGGCAAAACCGTTGGTGGCGTAGCGCTTGATATCGGTGGTATTTATAAAATCCTGAATAATCCCGTTTATATCGGCAAAACAACGTATAAAAACGAACTCTATGAGGGACGTCATGAAGCGATTATTACCCAAGACATGTGGGAGGCTACCCAAACGTTATTACAAGCACGTGCACCGAAAACCACAACCCAAACAAAACGCGAACAACGCGCACTGTTATCTGGCTTATTGAAATGCAGTGGCTGTTTGTCTGCGATGACACCCGTGCACACCACTAAATGCCAAGGTAAAAAACGCTATCGCTATTATGCCGCCACCGGTTACAAACAAGGACGCTGCAAAGAATGCCCCACCAAACAAATCAATGCTGGAGAAATTGAGCGCCACGTGTTACAGCACATACAAACTGTCTTCGCTACACCGGAAATGATTTTAGATACCTGGAAAGCCGCTAAACAAATCGATGATACCGTCACAGACAATGAGGTGCGACAAGCCTTAACCAATATCGCCCCAATTTGGCAATCGTTATTTCCAGGGGAACAAAAACGCTTGCTTGATTTGTTATTAACGCAAGTGATCTTGCACACCGATCATCTCGACATTCAGATCCGGATCAACGGTATTCACAACTTGGCAAGGCAATTACTGTGCGCACATCCCTCTCAAGGACAGAGCCCATGCAAACAACCGTGACCATCAACCAAGATGTGATCTCAATGAAAGTGCCCATTGCGATCAAGCGTTACCGTGGCAAAATCTGGCTCATGCCACCGGAGCAAAATACCCAACCCATTACGGCAAAAGTTCAAGCGAATGAATCCATGGTCAAAGCGCTGGCTACTGCCTATCACTGGCAGCACCTATTAGAAACAAAACGATTCAAAATGCTCAAAGAACTCACCGAACATTACCAACTGAACTCATCGTATGCCTCACGCATCTTACGTTTGAATTTCCTCGCACCGGATATCAAGCAAGCCATCTTGGAGGGCAAACACCCACCCGAATTAAGTCAGCGCCGCTTACTCTCACCGTTTCCACTGCTGTGGGAAAAGCAACGACGTCATTTCGGGTTTGCTAAATAACCATCATCTACTGACTTAGCCTACTAACTGGCAGGCGCGAAAATTGAATGGATCTCTATGAATCACACATTTTTATGCTGGTGTCTCTAATGTAAACCACTGTGCCATCGCTGTTTATCCTGATGATCGACACCGTCGATTTTATGCTGGTAACCTGTTAGCCTTGTGTGTAGGCCATTTTGCTCATCTTAAAAGCGGTATTTGCCAAAATACACGAAATAGGCTGCCAGAAGCAAACGGCTAACCTGGAGATTGTTGTCCTGTTTCTGTTAAATCATTTGTTTTTTCAACGGCATTCGCAGCCTGTGCTGGTGGAGTGCGATCAACGTCATCAGTTACTACCGACATTGTTAACTTGCCTATACTAGCAACAAACCCAGAAGACACAGCAGAGGATAACGGCGAACTACTACACCCGCTATCCACGATAAGACTGTCACCATCAGACAGTTCCTCTTTTTCTGCTATTGCCGAACTAGACGGTTGTATGTTTTCTTCTGCTTTCGGCACTGTGTCTGCGATTACCGTCTCAAGTTGACTACGTTGCGATTGTAAACTTGCCGATCTTCGACGAGGGGTTTCTGCTTGTAACGTCCTTGTCTGTGAGGATGACGATGATGAACTGACGAGCCTGTCGCTAGCTTGTGAAAGATTTTGTTCATCCCTGTCCAAAATTGAATCTGCTGACGCGACCAGTCTGTGGCCACGCTCACCGTCCTGTGTTCGTCTCGTGCGCGACTGCAACATCGCACACTGCTCCCCCACACGACTAGACGCTGAGTACAGCTTGTCGTCTCTCACTCCACTTACCTGCAAGCTTCGGCTTTCCACCAATTCCGTTCGTGACGACGAGCCTCGGCCATCGCGGACCGTGCACTTCCCCCTAGCACGTAGCTTCTTCCGAAAGGTCATAAACCCGCGGAGGTCGCGCCTCGGGCGTTCATCCTCCATAGCACGCAACGAAGTAGATGCATCACTACGAGGTACTTGCGTTATTTGTGGTCGCGGTAGTATTCGCGGTGGTCGCAACGGTGAGATTGAACTGCGTTGTTGCCGTAAGTTACTGTATAGTGACACTGGAGGCGACGCAGAAGGTATGTCCGGCCACGCTAAATCGAGGGATTGACCAGGCACATTCTGCTGTACTATCTGTTGCAATATTCGCTTAACATTGGCATGCGGTTGTAATCGGTAAGTTTGACAAAAAGTTATCGCTGCCTGCGCAAAAACAACGGCGTGCTCTCCTTGCAATGCTTCAGGGGCATTTCCTTGCTTGCTAACGTAAAAAATAAACTCTCGTCTATCGTTCAATAAGATAGCATCATTAGCCTGAGTACGTAGGATAATGTCAGCCAGTGCTACCAACGCCTTGTGCTCGAGAGTTTTCCTACAACACTGCAGTAATTGTATCAGTGTTGCGTTTTCAAGTAACTCATCCGCCGCGCTTGTGCCGTGATATTTTGCACCTTCAAAACAAGGGGTCGATGCGAACACTATCGGCTCTGGCAAGGGCGTTTGCTTTCCCAAAGCACGAGCCGCTGCGGCTCTGACGTCCTCATTCACATCCTTAAGACGAGTGGTCAGTGTAAACACTACCGACTCTGGCAAGGGCATTTGCTTTCCTAAGGCACGAGCCACCGCGGCTCTGACGTACCCTTTTGCATCTTCGAGGCAAGCAGCCAGCGCGAGCACCACCAGTTTTGGTAGGGACGTTTGCTTGCCTAAAGCATCAGAGCCTGTTCAAAATCCAAGAGTAAAGAGTTAACATCTGCGCTGTTATCATTTAAGAGGGAGTTAAAATGCGCAGGGGATATCCAAGCGACATAAGTCGAGAGCAATTTGCGTTAATAGAGCCATTATTGCTGAGTGCTAGAAAGCAGACGCGTCCAAGACAATATGATTTATATGATATTTTCTGTTCGGTACTTTATTTATTGAAAACAGCCTGTCAATGGCGAATGTTGCCCCAAGATTTTCCAAAATGGCGCAGCGTCCACGCCTATTTTCAAATTTGGAGTGAACAAGTTGATGGAGAACCAAGCCTACTTGAGCAGGCTTTAAAAAAAATTGGTTGCCGAATTACGCGTTGATGATAATCGCAAAGAAAAAACCAGTTTCTGCATTGTCGATGCGCAAAGTGTAAAAAACACAGATACAGCAGAAAACAAGGGTTACGATGCGGGCAAGAAGATATCTGGTATCAAGAGACATATTGCTGTGGATACCCAAGGATTACCGCATGCTATTCACATTACAACGGCTAATATAACAGACCGTGCAGGTGCAATTATTATGTTTACGAAGTCAAAAGACAACTTGAGTACAGTTCAAAATGTGTTAGTGGACGGTGGTTATACGGGGCTCCTTTTTGCTGAGGCGATACAGGAAATCATTGGTGCGACTGTTGAGGTGGCTAAACGCAGTGAATTACATAAGTTTGCTGTGATACCAAAACGCTGGGTGGTGGAACGTTCATTTGGTTGGATTGAAAAATGTCGGCGACTATGGAAAAACTGCGAAAGAAAAATGAATACAAGTTTGCAAATGGTGGTGTTGGCTTTTTTAGTGTTGGCTATTAGAAGATTTTGAACAGGCTCTAAGGTCCTGGGAAGGGCATGCGAGTTTTGTTGATGCCTTGGCGGCGCTGGACAATGGATTTGTCTTAAGTGGAAGTAGAGATAAAACCATTAAGTGTTGGCAGGTGGATTATGAGACAGGTAAAGCGCAGTGTTTGAGCACCTGGAAGGGGCATAGGCGTTTTATTTCTGCTTTGGTGATGCTTTCCAATGGATTCGTATTAATAAGTGGGAGTGGTAACAAGAGTTACAAAAGAGAAATTAAGTGTTGTCAAGGATTTCCTGTGCCGCAAGCGGTGCAGGAGAAGAAGAAAGCGGCTAGGCAAGAAAAGCGATTGGCGTTTGCAAAACAACATGCATTAGCACCAACACTTGGGGCGCAAGCAGTGAAGGTGGAAGAAGAAGTGAGTGGGTTATCCCCTTCGTCTGCCTCATCATCCAGTGTGCCATTAGGCCAGGGAGTAACGACGCCGTCTGCTGTAAACACACCGCTACCTGCCACTTCCCTGCCGTCTGTTGAAGCGGCGTTACCTGAGTTACCCAAGGGCAAAGTCCGTGCTTTGCATGCTTACCTATCTCCTCCCGACTCAGGCCACTTGTCTTTGTCCGCAGGCAGTGTATTGGAGTTGCTCAGTGATGAAGGAGATTGGTGGCGTTGTCGCAATACATCGGGTGATGAGGGCATAGTGCCGAGTAACTATGTTGAGAGAGTAGGTGAGACGCCCAAGGTTAACGTAGAGGCCGCATTGCCGGCTGTTCCGTTACCGTCTACACCTTCAAGCGAAGCCCATGTAAGCTGTGATTATTTAGCGCAAAGCTTTGAAGAGTTATCGCTGCGTGCAGGTGAGAAGGTTGACGTATTACAACAAAACCCAGATGGTTGGTGGCGTTGCCGCAATAGTCACGGTCAAGAAGGGTTTGTGCCAATGACGTTTTTACAACCAACATCGGGCGGTGCTCAAGCTTCGCCACTGCACCCTCAACCCGGGTCGGGTATGTCGCCCCAAGCGCAATCGCCGGGGCATTATAGTGGTGGCACAGCGAGCCCGCAGCGCCCGGGTAGTGGCCATAGCAGTGGTGGAAGCGGCAGCCTGGAAAAGCCATCCTCCTCGGGCTCAGGAAGTGGTTCAAAGGTTGGGTTAAATGCGCAAGGGCAAGGGAGTGTGGACTTAGTACTGCCGTACAGTGATTTGACGTTGGGCAAAGAGTTAGGCAAGGGGGGCTTTGGTGCGGTTTACAAAGGGGATTGGCACGGTGAGCCGGTGGCTATCAAGAAGCTACTGGAGCAAAAGCTCAGTCGAGATATCGAAGAAGATTTTCTCAATGAAGCGGGGGTGATGATGCAACTGCGCCATCCCAATATCATTCAATTGTTTGGGATTTCACTCAATCCCTATTGCATGGTGCTGGAGTTCATGGTGAAAGGGTCACTAGACCATGTGTTGCATGGCGAAGAGCCCATGAGTTGGCAATTACGTTACAAGATAAGTTTTGATGTGGCGAAAGGGATGTCATTCTTACACCGCAAGTTGGTACTACACCGCGATTTAAAGAGTTTGAATGTGTTACTGGATGAGCGTTACAAAGCCAAGCTGGGAGATTTTGGGTTGTCGAAAATCAAGACATCGTCCAGTCAAACCTACAATGCGGGGATGGCGGGCACGATGCAATGGATAGCCCCGGAATTGCTAATGGACACAATGGGGCGTTACACGCCAGCGTGCGATGTATACAGTTATGGGATGTTGTTGTGGGAAATAGTAAGCCGGAGCATACCGTACCGTAACATCAGTAGTCCGGCGTTAGTGCCTGTGCATGTGATACAAGGCAAGCGGGAAATCATCCCCCCTAACGCACCACCGCTATTATCGACATTGACTGAGCGCTGCTGGAGTCAAGAAGCGAAAGACCGTCCAACAATGGCAGAGGTGGTGAGATTGTTGGGTGACAGTCCTATCACAGATGATGTACCCCAGCCTTCTCCGCATGCCAGAGTCCCACAGCAAAGCCCGGGGGTATCACTGCCGATGCCAGGTGCGGCTGGCAATCAACAAGGGCCAGGCCTGGGCAGTGGCTATGGTCAGTCAGCGCAAGGGGGTGGCCGTGGATTGCCCCAACCCCCGGCAGGTGGATTGCAAAGTGGGTATGGCAGTGGTTACGGCGGTCAATTTTTCCAACAACAACCGCCGGCACAGCAACCCGGACAGCAAAGTGGTTATGGTCAATCGGTGCGAAGCCGAGGTAATCGAGGTACTTTACCGCAACCCGGGCAACGAGGTCGAGGTAACCTACCGCAACCCGGACGGCAAAGTGGTTATGGTCAATCAGTGCGAAGTCGAGGTAATCGAGGTACTTTACCGCAACCCGGGCAACGAGGTCGAGGTAACCTACCGCAACCCGGACGGCAAAGTGGTTATGGAAGCGGTTACGGGGGTCAGTTTTTCCAACAGCCGTCACCGCAACAACCATATGGTCAGCAAAGCGGCTATGGCCAGTCGATGCAAGGTCAACCCGGTCAAGGCCACAGCAACTTACCCCAACCCCCGGAGCCGCAAGGCGGTAGCGGCAGTGGTTATGGGCAAAGTGGCTATGGCACGTGAGTAGACAATAGGTAGTTTAGCGTGGCGGTATCTGAGGAGCACTTCGGGTGCCGCTGTTTGGGGGTAACAGTACCCATTTATGGAAATAGCAAAGGAAGGAGAGAGCAATGGACCCAGTCACCGGTACGCAGATAGCGATTGATGTATGTTTTAAGATTTACGAACATGCCCAGTTGGTGAAATGCAATAAGGAGCAATCGATGCGATTAGCTGAACGGACAAAAATCATTGTCAATTCAGTGAAGGGGTTAACAGAGCAATTACCAAAGCCAACATTCGGCGGAGCAGGTCGTGGCAGGGGAGCGGGTAGAGCAGGTGGCGCACCGGCTGGTACGGCACCAGCAACAGGCCCATTACCGCCACTGCATGCGTATACGGAAGGCTTAGTGTCATTAAATCAAACGTTGAATGACGCATTGGTGTTGGTACAAAGCTTTGGTCAAAAGAGTTGGTCACGCAAGGTATTCCGTGCTCATTCACACAGTGACAAGTTTTCCGACATTTATGTCCGTCTTGAGCAAGACATCCAGCAATTGAATTTAGGGTTGAATGTGCATCAAGTGTTGAACAGTCAAGAGCAAAAGGCCCAGGACGAAAACGACAAGAAAACAGATTATCAAGATTTGTTATCGAAACAAGATGAGATATTACAGCTTAATCAAGCGCTTCAAAAGGAACATCAACTGTTAGTCATGGATGAAGCCAATCGCCATGATGTGGTGATGCAGCAGATGGAATCGATGAAATTCTGTTTAGAGCAAATGCAACCGGGTAAAAAGACAAAGGCCCCGATATCAGAAAAGTTGTTAGTGCCCTTTTATGATTTAAGCATTGATGGGTTATTAGCCGAAGGCTCATTTGGCAAGGTGTACAAAGGTCGCTGGCTAGAGCAAGAAGTGGCGATAAAGCGCTTAGAAGGCAAGTTAACAGAGCCGGAGCGCAAAGAGTTCATTCGCGAAGTGAACATTATGAAGCAGTTGCGCAGTGAACATGTGATGCCGATATATGCGGTGTGTGATGAACCTGAAAGGGCGTGTGTGGTGATGAAGTACATGGCACAAGGGTCATTGTACAGCCTGCTGGAGAAGAGCCCGCAATTAAGTGATGTCCAAAAGCACCAGTTGATACTGGATGTGGCATTAGGATTACATTACTTGCACAGTCAAGAGATATTACACCGCGATTTAAAGAGCGGGAATGTGCTAATTGACAAGAGTGGCAATGCGCGCATCTCGGACTTTGGGTTATCGAAAGCGGGCAGCAGTAGTATGTCAACGCTGGTCAAGCAAAGCCAAGATATCCAATGGATGGCACCGGAAGTGATTCAAACCACGGGAGACAATCGTGCTTTCACCAAAGCAGCGGATGTGTACAGTTTTGGTGTGGTGATGTGGGAGATATTAACGGGCAAGCCGCCGTATGCGGGGCTGAATCTGGGTCAGGTGACGAAAAAGCTGATGGGGCAAGAGCATGAGGTCATCCCGAAAGATATCCCCAAGGTGTATCAAGACCTATTGCGTGACTGTTGGAGTCAAAGTCGGCAGATGCGGCCATCGATGGGCAAGGTGATTGAGAGTTTGAGGCAATACCAACCGCCGGTACTGTCAGCAGAGCAAGCGCCAGCCTCATGTGCGTCGTCGAGCACAGCACAGGTGGCGGCTTATCCGAGTACGTCAGGTGCCCAGCATGGGTTTTGGCAAGCACCCCCGCAGCAGCCGGGATTGATGAGTGGGTATGGGGGTGGTAGCCCGAGTCCTGCTCCGAGTCCTCACCCTGCCCAAGTCAGTACCGACCCTGAGATTGACTACATGGCAGGACAGGGGTATGAGAAAGAGGCAAGCCAAGCCAAACAAGCGCATGAAAAAGGGCAGTATACCCATAAAGCGGTGGAGCAATACCAAAAAGCTTCAGAGAAAGGATACCCGAGAGCGAAGACGAGTTTGGCGATGTATTACTTGCAAGGCACAGGAGGACTGCCAGTTGACAAACTGAAGGCACATCAGTTGTTGCAAGACGCGGCAAAGGGTGGTCATGCCAGAGGGATGCGCAGTTTGGCGTATCAATATCACAAGGGCGATGGTGTTCCGGTGGACATGAATCAGGCCAAGCATTGGTATCAACAAGCGGCAAATGGCGGTGATGAGTATGCGCAGCGCAAGGTGCAAGAATTGAGTGGTGGTGGTGTGCAAACCATGGGGTATTCGTAGGACACGACACCAGTGCCAGGACAAAAAGTGGGTATAGGTGCGCGGCGTAGTATAGGTCTGCGTCTCTATGCCCATACCCATTGGTTGACGATGCTGGGGAAGTGAAGGGCAGATAGGCTAGATTGATTAGGCGGGGTAGTGTTGGCTCCCTGTTTGCCTGCTTGCGTATGTTAGTGTGGAGGCATGTTCGTAAACGTATCCACCCACATCGGCATTGGCGAGTTTCCCTCTCGCATTATGGCGGTAGGTTGGGTATAATTGAGACAATTATGACAAAAGGGGTTTCAATGACAACACGCTATTTGAATCCGAAGATTGACATGGTTTTCAGGAAAATCTTTGGTCAACATCCTGATATTCTAAAGAGTTTTCTAAATGCAATATTGCCATTGCCCGAAGGGCGTTTAATCACCGAGCTAACGTACTTACCTGCCGATGAAGTGCCTGCGATACCGTCGTTCAAGCACACGATAGCCGATGTGAAGTGCAAAGACCAGACCGGCGATATCTTTGTGGTAGAAATGCAGGTTCAGTGGACAGCGAGCTTTGCCAAGCGATTACTGTATGGCACCAGTCGTGCGTATGTACATCAACTGCGTCGAGGTGAGCCTTACAAAGGGCTCAATCGCGTGTTGGGCGTGGGATTAATTGATGGCGTATTTGATGAGACGACCGAGGAGTGGTACCACCACTATCGATTAAAGCATGAGACAGATGCGACAAAGGCTCTTGATGATGTGCAGTTGTTGTTTATCGAGTTGCCGAAGTTCAAGCCGCAATCGTTAACCGATAAGAAGATGCAAGTGCTGTGGTTACGGTTTATGTCGGAGTTGAATGAGGAGACGACCAATGTGCCCAAAGAGTGGCTAGAGGTACCCGAAATTCAAGAGGCACTGACGTTGGCACAAGAAGCGGCGTATACCCCAGAAGAGTTAGCTTCTTATGAAACCTATTGGGACAGCGTTAGTACTCAGAAATCCTATGTGCACGATGCCGAGAAGAAAGGCATTGAGGAAGGAATGGCCAAAGGCATAGAGAAAGGCATAGAGAAAGGCATAGAGAAAGGCATAGAGAAAGGCATAGAGAAAGGCATAGAGAAAGGCATAGAGAAAGGCATAGAGAAAGGCAGAGAAGAAGGCAAGCTTGAGGTAGCTAAAAATCTATTAGCCCAAGGCTTAGATATTGATATGGTGTCGAAAGCAACGAATTTGCCTGTGGATAAAATTCAGCACCTCGCTGAAAAATCGTAGAGATATACCACAAAATCAAAGCATTAAGAGGCAGGTGCGTTTTAGCAAATTTGATGCGCACTACTGTCAATGGATGCCCATTATCCAAAACGGTATATGAGTGAGGTTTTGGTAAAAAAATGGCAAAAATACAGAGAAAAGAGGGTTTAAGGTGGTTAGCACGGTACACGCTTGGTACACGAACACAGCCGAGGTGTAAAAAAATACTCAGTCTGCCTGTGGATAACTCCGACCAACCTACTGGGAAGTAGGCAAAAACCCCTTTGAAATCATAAGGTTATAAAAAAGGCATTTTTAGCAGATTTATGGTGCAAAGGTTTCTATGGCACGCCATTCACCTATCGCTAAACTTGCTATTGTGATTTTCAACATCCCGAAAAAGCCCAGAAATACTGGGGTTTTTGCCGAAAATCGTGGTACACGGGGCCTTAAAATTGAGGTGATTTTTCGGGGTTTTTTTCGCTAAAAAGGCAAAATCGCTAAAAGCGTGGTACTTTAGCGAATGGAGTACCGCGCTCTAACATTCTGATACTGTAGCTTTTTAGCGCGGTACACGTTTTGCTTGCCTATGCCCCCCCATAGACAGTAGCGCACCCTTAGAGTACCGAGGTGGTAATAGTTTGAATTAGTAAGACTAAATAGTGTTTTCTGCAACTAGGCTGAATTAAATTAGGGAGAAGTTGTTCCAACAGTTGAAGGTGGCTCGATTTCTATCCGGGCTTCTTGTTTTTTGGTGATATTGATGATGCTCTCATTGTCCCCTGTCTCTTTTTTATCATCTAATTTTCTCCGTTTTTCAGGCGGAGAGCTTGTCGAAAATAATCCTTGTGACGAAGAAGCTTTTTCAGGAGAGCTAGAGTCTGATATTGTCTCAGATGGCTTATCTGACGAAAAAAATGAATGTAAAGTATTAACTTGTGTGTCTTCAATAACGTTTTTTTCGGTTTTTCCACTGTCAGAGTCAGAGCTGCTTGTATTAGTTAGCGTTGGTTCGACTGATGTTTCTTCTTGCTTGAGTTCCTCTTCAGATGAGGGGAGAAAATTAACAAAAAGTTCTGGTTGGCACGGCTCAATTTTATCTAGCACTAAAAGATTAAGACTACGCTGTATTACTTCATTGCTAAATAGATACTTTGATTTATTTTCTGCTACTAATTTTTTGTTAAAGTAAACGCCAATATAACCATCTCCTTTGTGAGAACAAATAATAGGTATTTGTAATTTTCCATTTTTATCGACCTCAATTTTATAATACTGCATTTGATAGTCACTTCGACTCTTTTGAACTTGATAAAAATCATGTGAGGTAATAGCAATTGCATGGCCATTTGGTAATGTGTCAAGAGAAGGTAAGCAAGGCTTTAGTAATTTGAAACATCTTTTTCCGCCATTAGGGCCATTTACTATAGTCCAATTAAGGCGCCTAAAGATTTCTACTGCTTCCTTAACCGGCGATCCAGAAAGTACACAGATGTCATCGAAATGGTGAGAAAACTCAGATATCATCTTTTTAAAGATACCTTGTTGTCGATATTCTTCTTTGACTTCTACTGCAGTTACTGATGTGATGGCGCTAGTACTATAACGATTCCACACCATATAACCAACTATTTCTTCTTTTTCATTTAACGCTAGCATTCCATCGCAGTTGTCAAAGCATTCTTTTATAGTGTCTTTGCTGTGCCAGAAGTGGCTTTGTGGATGATTTTTCTTTTCAAAGTCTTCGTCCAGATAAGTTAATACTTTCTCTATGCATTCTGCTTTGTTTTGGTCATTAGCAAAAATAAATTTAATACTCATATCGTTTACTCCTTAAATTTCCGTATAACTAAGTCTATCCTTCTTCGATACATGTCGGTAAAATACTGTAATATTTTACCAATACTTAACTGGCTGACATAAATTTTAATATTATTCTTCTTAACTGGGTTGCATAGCTGAACTGGGTGTATTACTAGTAGGATGTTGAGTCTGTAAAATGCATTGTTCATTCAGCTTTATTCCTTTATTGTATAGATATACTTTCATCATATCGGCTAATTCCCATAATAGAAAAACAGAACCTTTTTCTTTCCCAAAAGTGATACGATTCAATTGTTTTGTTCCCTCCCATTCGTAGTTAACTATTTTATCTTTAACTTTTCCTTTAATCGGAGTATGTATTTCGAGTAAAGCGGCTCGTTTACCTCTAATGGCTGGTCTATTAAATGCTTTAGCAACGGTTCTACTTTTGAGCAATGGCTCTTCAAAAGATTTCAAATTTTTTCGATTTTTATAAGGACTTTTAATAGCTACCACTCGTCTTTTTTCTAACTCTGAATGATCATAGATAAAACTATCTTTATTCTTTTCATAATGTTTAACTAGGTTTTGAAAAGTAGTTACTGAGCGATTAAACAATATTAATGTGCCATCTTTATTTTGAACTTTCCTTGCCATATCTAGCCAATCTGTTAGTTCATAGTTTGTTTTGGTTTCTAAGTACTCAAGAACATTAAAGGCCAAGCCTCTAATAGCAGCAGTTGTTGCAGTTTGTCTTTGAGAGTCATTGGCTATTGGGCTAACACCCTTTTGTTCTACTAACATCTTAACTTGTTTTAAATCAGCCTGATAACAAGCAAGAGTTAGAACATCTTGTAGTTCTTGAACTGAATGCTCCGGTATACTGCTAATTGAAGATGAGTAAATTTCCGATGTGCTTGAAACAGGTAAAGTTGGTTGTGAAAAAAACATTGATGATGATCCAACTTCACTTTTAGTGGCAGTGGAATGAGGTGAAGATTGTTGTTTGACTTCAGTTGTTGTTTGAGTTTGTGAATTTTTCAGTAATTCGCCATATGCTAATTGTAAATCAGATAGTCTTTCTTGTAGGAGCATATTTTCTTGTTTTAGTTTATCCCTTTCATCTACTAGAATATCAAATTCAACTTGAATAGCAGTCAAATGTCCACTGATAACAGCTGAGCTAGGTTTTGCATACTTGCTACAGTTTTCATCTGAAGAATTAGATTTAGTTAAAGTGCTATTTTTTTGGGGTGTATTATCTACAGTGATAGATGAGCTGCTGGTGCTGTTTTTTGCCTGCTTTGTGCTTAATGGTGATCGCCATGCTGGATATGGATCCTTTTCGTTTATTTGTGACTGTTGGCTTTCAGCGTTTAGTTTACCTTGTGGTGTTTCTTCTATCTTGCCGATTGTTCCTTGCTTTAACTTAACATCATCCTTTTCATCTGTGATTAACTGTATAGAATCTTCAATTTCTTCATTTGGTTTTTTTGCCGAAAACATAGGTTAGTCACTCCTTAACGTACCACTAAATTTTAAACGATTTTATATTTGCATGTTACACCTAAGGAGCAAATAGGGCAAATTTTAGAGATGTAAATATAAGTTGTTCTAGTTTTGTATGCTTCCTTGAAGTTATCTTATATTTAAATTTTATTCAAACTAACCTGTTTATGTCGTAAGGACAATAGCTAATATGCTTTTCTTGCTGCTTGCACATTCAACTGTGCCGCAATCTTCCGTAACGCCCATTGCCATTTACGCAAACCGGTCATGCGATTACTGTATCCCAGTTTTTGTATTTTTTACCACTACCACAAGGGCAAGACTCATTACATCCTTTGCGTTTTTACTTTTGGTAATTCGGGAATTGCTTGGGGCTGTGTGCTCGTTATTGTATGAGCGTAAGGTATCCCCTATAATCTCGTTAGCTTATCTCATTTGCCAAACAAATAGTCAGAAGATACGTTAAGACGGGGTTTTATGGGGTAAAGCAAAGCGTGATGGGTTAGGTAAGATTATGTCTATCTTATTTGTTATCCTAGCGCTTCGTCTGGTAGAGCCACTCTAAGCAGAGGAAAATCGTGGGAGAAGATAAGGCACGGTGCAAAATAAAGATAGGCTAGCAATGACATTGGATGTGTAGCTAAAATTGGGTGTGCTGTGCATTTGAGGGAGTGAGTGCAGAATAAACATTGCATTGAACAAATACCTTGGTGTATATTCTCGAACGTAGGTAGCACTGATTGCTCTCGTCCATTACATTTAAAACATCAAGCGTTACCACTTAAGTTGAATGATTTAAATAATTCCTATTAAGTCACTTAAAATTTAGCCTCAATAAGCACAGCGAACGACGAGTGAAATGCGTCGCGTTGTTTGGGTGTTTTCGTGCTATGCGAAAATGGATACTAGCAGTTAAGGAGCATAATTGACGCGATAATTTTGCTGCTAGTAATTGAGATTGTTTATTGCAAAAGGAGAAATGCAGATGATAGATCCGGGATTGATTATTGCGGTAGCAAACTTAGCGCATGATGTTTATAAGCAAGCCCAAAAGGCAAAAGAGTTAAAGCCACTCAGTCGGAGTTTGGCTGCTAGAGCGCAAAATGTTTTTACTATCTTAGACAATGAAAATTTTAAGAAACAAGTTGAACACACAGATAACCCAGGGTTAGAAACGGCACTTCAGAGGATAGCGAGTACGCTAAACGATAGGTGTTTGCCATTTGTGGCAAAGATAAATAAACCGGGCGTTAAAGCCAAAATAAAGAGATTTATTAATGCGGGTGACTACAATAAACAGCGTGATGAGATAGCAGAGACGTTAGATTCGACCATCCATGATGTCAATCTTTCGTTAAATATTGGGATGACCATCAGTGAAGCAAAAGCGGTTGAAGAAAGAGTGGAAATCAAAGAGGCACTACAAGCAGAAATGGTCACCTTAGGAGAGTATGCGCAAAAGATCCTAGAAAAAGATGAAGAATCGTTAGAGGATTTGGGCATCGTCAAAGCCGATTTAACGGCGATTAAAGAGAAGCTTGAGCAACTAGGGAACTTCTCCCTGCCGAAGACGAGCGTACACCAGACTGTGGTGGAAGGCCAGGTAGGCGGAAGTGTTAGGGTTGTCACCGAGCATGGGAGGGCTGCAGCAGGGGCTGAGTTTAACCTAGATTTCGTAAATCCGCAGGAAGCGGGTGCTTTGTATGCAATTGGGCTACAAGAACAGACAAAATATGAGAAAGAGGCAAGCAAGTTGCCGAAGGCAAACGTTGATATACATACAACTGTTGTAACTGAGGGTGGCAAAGTCGGTAAAGATGTTGAAGTAATAACGAGGGAGGCACAGGCTCAAGGATTTAAATTCACTCACGTGCCATCAGCCGCTCCTTCTCTAGCACAAGCTGCATCTTCTCAAGGTATGTTCTCTCCACCTTCTCCGAATACTCTTCCTTTGGACGTCGGTGGCAGTCATGGCTCTAAAGAGTGGGAAAAGGAAGAAGAAATAGATGTGCCTGGAAATGAGGAAGAAAATACTTCCCCAAAGTTGCAGCAGCAACAGGAAGCAGCGGTAATACAACCATCAGGCAGTCCATAAGCCACTCAAATCCAACATCAATTCATTCGGAACGGCAGCGGGGCTATTACCCTGCTGCCGCTTCTTTTAGCAACTCATCCAGCAGTAGCTTGTCGTCTAGTGATCACGTGTATTTATCTGTGGAGAAGCATGAGGAAGAGATCCCCGAGCTCATTCCAGAAGTAGAAGCATCAGATGCAGAGGGTAATGTTGTCGTCAACATTAACGTGGTTGAGTCTGGTGCACAGGTAAGCGGCGATGTAAATGCAACAACCATTGCACGAGCGTTAGCCGGTAATCTCGTGCTTTCACAGGTAGGGGTTGTTCACATTTCGAAATTAATTATTAAACTAAAAGGGGAAACTATCCCTGAAGACTTGCTTTACCAGGCAAGAGAAAAGCTAGTTCAGATTAATATAAAACAAAACAAAGCAAAGTTAGCTGATGTGTTTCGAGATTATTACCAAACCAAGTCCCAGTCGACATTGCCCCGCTTGTTTGACAAAGGGGAAACCTCATTAGCCGAGTGCTATATCAACTTGAGCATTATCCAGAAAGTGGCACCAAAATTAGAAAAGGAACAATTAGAGAAAGCGAATAAGTTAGAAAAAGAAGCTTCTTCAGAAGATAAACCAAAAGCAGATGGTTCATCGATACATGATGCACGCTTACACACGTATGAGAGCTTGCATAATGTAAAACACACTGAAACGATTACGCCAGCAGAATTATTTAAGCCAATTGAACGGAAGCCAGCAACAGACGCGCCCAAACAACGGCGGACAGCTGATGAGCCCAATAAACCCATTCATCGGTTATTGGTACTAGGCCGTGCGGGGATTGGCAAGAGTACGTTGTGTCGTTATCTATGCCATCAATGGGCAACTGACGCGCCATGGCAAAATGACCCCGTTAATCAATTTACTGCGGTCATCGGAATATCATTACGAGAATTGGCAGGCTATGCTAAACAGATACGTGCCCGTGGCAATACCCCAACGCTGGGGGACTTTGTGTGGAACGGGCTGGATTCCAACAGATAGCGAAACGGCGTCGCATCAACGCTGAAGACGTAGCAGCATTGGTAGATGAAGCAACGCACATTCTCTATATCCTTGATGGGTATGATGAGATAGCGAATTTATCCAGAGCAGATTCCATGTATGACAGTTGTCAGCGCCACCCGGTATGGAATTTGTTTGCAGAGTTGACTGGCAAAGCACGGTGGATAGTGACCTCACGCCCGCATCACATGCAAAATTTCCGGCAAGACTGTGCTGGAGAAAAAGTTGACCGCGAGCTCGAAGTCATGGGGTTTATTGATAAGAATATTCCGAAATACATTACGTGCTATTTTAAAAGTGAAAGTGCAGCAGAAGTTAAAAAAGGCCATGCGTTAACTCAGCACTTGCAAGCGAATCGTGCGGTGTGGGGAATTGCGCATATACCGATTCAGTTAGCGCTTATCTGTTATGTATGGCAGCATGACAGCCTATGGCAAAAAGCTAATCCCAGCACGATTACCATGACCATACTCTATACGCAACTAAATCAACGATTATTATCGCGCTATCTTGAAGTTGGACAGCGCGGGTGCGAGCGGCGCATTGCTTATCTAAAAAGTGAATATGGTGATGAATTTGCGGCATACGTCAATGATGAACTTAGAGATGATGAAGTATTAACGCTATGCCAACGAGAACAACGTTGTTTGGGCATGATGGCTATTCGTGGATTGGTAACGGGGGACTTGTTATTACCGAAAGTAGAGGTAGAGCAAGTACTGCAGTACTGGTCAAAACGGGAGAGGAAGCGTCTATCGCTGCAAGCTATCTTAGCTATTGGTTTACTCAAAGAAATTGCGGCCACTGAGGGCAGCCCGGCAAGTTATTATTTCCTTCACCTGACCTTTCAAGAATTTTATGCAGCGTGGCACATTGTCGAAGCGTTTAGTGATGGGACTCAGCCATGGGGGTTGGCTGAGTACCGGCCAGTGGGGCAAGCGCAGCCACCTTATCCGACCGTAGTCGAGTTCATCCAGCGGTATAAGTTTGATGAGCAGTATGAAGTGGTGTGGTGGTTTGTGGTAGGACTACTGGCAAACAAAGGAGAACAACACGCCAAGCGGTTCTTTGACTTGTTGGAGCAAGCACCCTATGACGTGTTAGGGCTTCGACAGGCTAGCTTGAGTATTCGGCTGCTGGAAGAATATGTTACCGACGCAGGACAGCCTGGGTTACCTGAGGAACGACACAACCGCTGGCTGCGTCATGCTGATCATCAGCTTACGCAGATCGCCAAGTATGGTTATTACGCGAGGAGGTATGATAATGGTGCTGATAGTGTCCTGCAAAAAGCTAGACAATCGCTGATAAGTAGTGTGGCATTGAGTGCACGCCTAGTGAAAGAAGGCAGGTTGCTGAATGCGTTAGCACCGCCAGCAGTCGAACGGGGAGAGTATCAACGAGCGGTTATCATTTTCCTTAAAGAACTAGGCAAGCGACACGTTGAACTCCCCGAATCCCTTATCGTAGCACTGACTGCTTGCCTTACAGATCTGAATACTGCGGATAGGGATCTCATAGCCGAGATGGCTGGTGCCTTAGGCGCTCAAACATCGTTGCCAGAGCCAGTGTTGCTCGTGCTGGTAGCTCGCCTTAAACATGGGGAAGAGTACGTCGTCTCTGCGGTGGCTGATGCCTTAAGCAAGCAAACGTCCTTGCCAGAGCGGGTGGTGTTCGCACTCACTCACCTTGCTGAAAATGGGCAAGGGTACACCGGCATCGCGGCGTATCATATCTTAGACAAGCAAACGTCCTTGTCAGAGCCAGTGGTGCTCGCATTGGCCGCTCGCCTTGAAAGTGCGAAAGGGAAGGTCAGAGCCGTGGCGGCTGTTGCCTTGGGCAAGCAAACGTCCTTGTCAGAGCCAGTGGTGCTCGCGTTGGCCGCTCGCCTTGATGATGTGGAAGAGCACGTCAGAATCCCGGCGGCTCGTGCCTTAGGTGAGCAAACGTCTTTGCCAGAACTGGTGGTGCGCGCGCTGGTCGCCCGCCTTAAAGATGCAAGTGTGTATGTCAGAGCCGCGGTAGCTGAGAGCCTGTTCAAAATCCAAGAGTAAAGAGTTAACATCTGCGCTGTTATCATTTAAGAGGGAGTTAAAATGCGCAGGGGATATCCAAGCGACATAAGTCGAGAGCAATTTGCGTTAATAGAGCCATTATTGCTGAGTGCTAGAAAGCAGACGCGTCCAAGACAATATGATTTATATGATATTTTCTGTTCGGTACTTTATTTATTGAAAACAGCCTGTCAATGGCGAATGTTGCCCCAAGATTTTCCAAAATGGCGCAGCGTCCACGCCTATTTTCAAATTTGGAGTGAACAAGTTGATGGAGAACCAAGCCTACTTGAGCAGGCTTTAAAAAAAATTGGTTGCCGAATTACGCGTTGATGATAATCGCAAAGAAAAAACCAGTTTCTGCATTGTCGATGCGCAAAGTGTAAAAAACACAGATACAGCAGAAAACAAGGGTTACGATGCGGGCAAGAAGATATCTGGTATCAAGAGACATATTGCTGTGGATACCCAAGGATTACCGCATGCTATTCACATTACAACGGCTAATATAACAGACCGTGCAGGTGCAATTATTATGTTTACGAAGTCAAAAGACAACTTGAGTACAGTTCAAAATGTGTTAGTGGACGGTGGTTATACGGGGCTCCTTTTTGCTGAGGCGATACAGGAAATCAT
Organism: Gammaproteobacteria bacterium; assembly: GCA_965116795.1. GTDB lineage: Bacteria > Pseudomonadota > Gammaproteobacteria > JAJFKG01 > JAJFKG01 > JAJNDI01. The sequence continues at coordinate 1,197,729 of OZ220716.1, read as the reverse complement.
TGGTGCGACTGTTGAGGTGGCTAAACGCAGTGAATTACATAAGTTTGCTGTGATACCAAAACGCTGGGTGGTGGAACGTTCATTTGGTTGGATTGAAAAATGTCGGCGACTATGGAAAAACTGCGAAAGAAAAATGAATACAAGTTTGCAAATGGTGGTGTTGGCTTTTTTAGTGTTGGCTATTAGAAGATTTTGAACAGGCTCTAAGGTGAGTTTCCACCAGTAGCGGCCTTGTTTATCGGGCCACTTGCTGCTTTGCGATTGACTACTTTTGATATTTAATGCGTTGAAGCCGGCACTTGGGAATGGCCTTTTGGGATTGTCTTGCTCAGCCCCGTTTTCACGATTTTCCCTGTAGCAACTTAGGCAGCTAGAGAGACGAGCCTCTGGGAAAGTGTGCCCCGGAACCGGGGAATAGCGCATCAAAGGCTTGGGCGCCACACCGAAATTTTGAGTTTTCATGTAGATATCCTTAAACCAGCAAAACACGGCTGGTGGTTAGTTGTAAACACCGCGTCAAACGCGACCACATCAAACATCGCTATGCCTATTTTTCCGGCCACCGCTATCGTTGCTGGGTCCATTGCTTTTCCTCCTTCCTTTCGGTTGCCTCAATCACACACTATTTTATCTCGCCAGATGCGCTCATCACAAGGTCATCAATTTCTCAAACAACCTATACGCTAATCAGCTTAACAACGCGTTAGATAAGATAGGTTACACATATCCACTGCTCATCGTAGATGACTGTCCACTGCCAGTTTGTTGCTGATGAGACTCTTCCGGCTCAACCAACCGCAACCACGTCCCTGGTGCCAATCCTTGCTTGCTATTTAACTGACATATCCACCAGCCCGATGGTTTCTGTTCGATAACCTGTAACGTATCTCCCTTGGCAAATGACAATTGACTAGGCCCTTTTGCAGCATATGCTCCCTTGGCCACGGCCGTCTTAACGCTCTCCTCGATAAACGGCGGTGGCGGCGCCATCTCATCTGCTTGCCCTGCAGCAGGTTGAAACAGCCTCGCTGATGAACCAGATGACGACTGTGCATAACTCCCCGGCAAGTAATCACTCACGTTCACTTGTTGGGGCGATAAAGGCGCACTGCCTTTACTTCCTGACGGCGCAGTAGGCAATGACCTCTGTGGCCGCTGACCTTCATAACTGCCACTGACATACTTGCTGCTCAACGGCGGTAGCGATACACCGGATATCTGCCCTGATGTCTTGCTCCGCGCCACATCACAGCTTTGCTCCGTGCTCTGGTCATACCACATCGATGAGCTGCTGCTGCTCGAAGATGATGAGCTCGCTTGCCCATGTGGGGAGGGTATCAATGTGATATCGGTTACCGGATGGGCTTTTAACTCACTGACCACCGCTTTCATCTTCGGTCTGTCTTGTGGCTGCTGCGACCAACAACGCACCAACAATACCTTCAAACTCTCCGGTGAATTAGCTGGTATTACTTCACGTTTACCCTGTGTCACTCTAAAGGGTATCAGCCCCTTATTGCCAATCTCATGAAACGGCACTTGCCGACTCATCAGCTCCCACAACACCATTGCAAAACTGTACACATCGCATGCTTGGGTATACCGTGGCTTGTCTTCAGAGAATAACTCCGGCGCTATCCACTGCGTCGTCCCTGCTATGCCTGCATTATGCGTTTGACTCGTGGAGACCTTTATCTTGGATAACCCAAAGTCCGCTAGCTTGGCTTGATAATCTTTATTTAACAACACATTCAGACTCTTTAAGTCTCGATGCAATAGATGCTTACCATGCAAGTACACTAACCCCTTGGCCGTATCTAACCCTATCTGATAGCGCAACTGCCAACTCAGTGGCGCTTGACTGTGTAATACGTCATATAACGAGCCCTTGGCCATAAACTCTAATACCATGCACGCCTCTGGGACTAACACGATGCCATACAGGGTTAATACATTCGGATGACGCAATTGCACCATCACCCCCGCTTCATGGCGGAACTCTTGCTCTAACGTCGCGGTTAACCTGCGCTGCAATAATTTCTTAATCGCGACATCGGTTCCTAACCAATCCCCACGGTACACTTCACCAAAGCCACCGGCTCCTAATACCTTGCCAAAAGTTAAATCAGCATAATTCAACAGCATATCCACTTGCCCTGCGCCTCGACTGTCTAGCAACCCTAGCGCGCTTTCTTTGCGCGATGGCGTGCTCTCTTCCTGACTGCTGTGCGAAGCATGTGAAGAGGATGAACCGCTCCTAGAAGGACTGCTAACCTGTAACCTTGCGGCCGCTTGACGCGCGACCTCCAGTCGATTCCCCGGGGATGGGGATGAGGAAGAACCACCTGCCACCGGCACGGGCGGTAACGCGGCCTCTACGTTAGCCTTGAGACTTTCTTTGACTTTCACCACATGATTGCTGGGGACTAATCCAACCTCGCCCGATGTATCACGACACCGCCACCAATTACCCTCATCACTGAGCAAGTCCAACACACTACCTGCAGACAACGTTAAATGGTCTGAGCCAGGGGGTGATAAGTAAGCATGTAAAGCGCGGACTTTGCTCCTGGGTAAAAGCAGTGACTCCGTCTTCGCATCAACTTTGGGGCTTGCCTTGACTTTTTCTACACAGATACTCGGCACCAAGCCAACCTCGCCCGATGTATCACGACACCGTAACCACTTGCCTTCATCACTGAGTAACTCCAACAGCCTGCCTGCAGGAAACGATAATTGTCCTGAGCCTTGTGGTGCTTGGTAAGCATGGATTGTCTTGACTATACTCCCGGGCACATCGGGTAACGCCACTTCTGTTTTAGGATGACGATGTTGACTGGCTCCTTTCTTGGTAGATTTCTCTTCCTCTGATTTACCCTTGTGGATTTTCTCTTTTCTGGGTTTCTTCTCTTCACTATGGCTATACTCAGGAGACACACTTTGTAATTCCTCTTGAAACCTTGCCATCTCCCGTTCCATCTCTTCAAGCTGCTCTTCTGACGGTGTACGTTTATGCTCCTTCTTAGAGGCAGTACTATCAGCTTGTTTTTTGGGTTCACCACCGATAACAACGCCACGTTCACGTTGTCTGGCTTCGTGTTGCGGGAGTATGCCGTTAGGGTCATTTTGACGTTTGAGGTCGGCAATTTCTCTTTGGTACAGTGCTGGGTCTTCTTTCTGGATACGGTCAAGGTAATTTAAATCTTTTTCTGCCATCCACGCCCGAATGGCTGGGTTCTCGGTATCGGTAAACACAACACGGTACCAGTACTTATTATCTCTATCAGGAAAACCCTTGTCATAATCTGGCTCTTGATAAAACCCTTCGATGCGTTGACCCGATTGCTTATGCTTGACGAGGAACCAGTATCTTTCTTTTTTACCTTTGCTATCTTGTGTAGGATAGCCGCGTTTCTCATCTTTTTCCCAATCGAAGTCTTTAGAAAAACTTTCGTAGCCATCTAAATCCGAACTTGGAAACGCTTGTTGTGGAGAATCTTTTAAAGACCCATTTTCACGATTTTCTTTGTAGTTTTTTAAAGCCCAGCGAGCGTACCAATGGCAGGAGCGAAGTGAGTGAGCAAACGGAAGTAGGAGTTCAGACTGGGCCAGTTGAATCCCAAAATTTTGAGTTTTCATGTAGAAATTCTTTTTTTCTTTTTCTACTCTCTCTTTTCTTTCTTCTTTCTTTACCTCTCTTTCTTTTTCACTCCTGTGCATACTTGCATCGATAAACTCATCCATCATCCCCAATTCTGCAAAGTCTAAGAGAGAGAGTGACGGTGTATACACCTCTTCCACTTTAACCGCTTGCGCTTTCGCTATTAATCTTTCCATCTGCGTCACCTGCGCTGCCGCACCCACATGCCCCTGCTCGGCCGCCTTGCGATACCACTTGACCGCCTTAACATCATCTTTGGCAACACCCCGGCCATTCTCATACATCCACCCCAAGTTATTCTGCGCCCTCGCATACCCCTGCTCCGCACTCTTGTGATACCACTCAACCGCCTTAACATTATCTTTGACCACACCCCAGCTATTGTTATACATCACCCCTAAGTTAAACTGCGCAGCCGCATTCCCCTGCTCAGCACCCTTGCGATACCACTCAACCGCCTTAACATAATCTTTGGCAACACCCCGGCCGTACTCATACATCCACCCTAAGTTAGACTGCGCAGCCGCATACCCCTGCTCAGCACTCTTGCGATACCACTCAACCGCCTTCACTTCATCTTTGGCCACACCCCGGCCATTGGCATACCTCACCCCTAAGTTATACTGCGCCTGCGCATGCCCCTGCTCAGCACTCTTGCGAGTCCACTTGACCGCCTTAACATCATCTTTGACTACACCACGGCCATTGTCATACATCCACCCTAAGTTAGACTGCGCCAGCGCATTCCCCTGCTCAGCACTCTTGCGATACCACTCAACCGCCTTCACCTCATCTTTGGCTACACCCTGGCCATTGCCATACATCGCTCCTAAGTTACACTGCGCATGCGCATGCCCCTGCTCGGCAGCCAAGGTATACGGTCTTACTGCCTTCGCATAATCTTGCTTAACCCCTTGCCCAAAATAATACTTATCTCCTTCTACAGCATACCCTTGTGCTAATTCCCCTTTTTCTTCTTTCTTAGCTTTCTTCTTCTCTTTACTTTTCTTACTACCAAACATCTCTCTATACTCCCTACATCTATACCTAAAAATAAAAAACCCAACCCCTACTTCACCCTCGCGCCGTTAACGACGGGGCGGGCGGTGGGAAACGCCCCTCACAAATCCAGCGTTTACTTTTTAACCACATTGCCAGCCCCTCGAGCAGCCTAAAAGCCTTGCTATTGGAGAAATGACATGACATAAATCATCCAGAAAAACCATCGCAGCACTGACACAGACAAGCGGTATTAATAAAATCAGACGATGAAACAATTGAAGAATACGTAACGACGAATAGCGGCAAAGATTAATCACACGCCTTGCGTTGCCCCATTGAAGAAAGTCAGGAAAAATCCTGCTTGCAGTGCGTAACCAATATATCATCAACACAAACAACTCCTTGTTTGACCATCTTAACTTTCCTTAGGGCAGCAGTACGTTTGTTTTATTGTTGTTTATTATGATTGTGTTGTTAGCTTGTTATGTGATTAGTGTGTACTTGCATGATTATTTAATCATGGCCAACTATAACATATTCTTCAGCTACTTGCTTGGCAAATGAGATAATGAGATAAGTTGCTCGAAATTATAGAGGCTACTTTAGGTACATGCAATAACAAGTCTTTTCCACTACAAGATGAGCCTGAAATAGAATGTCGATTTGCCATCAACCACAGATATGATAACGTTCATTATGAAAATACACCACAGTACAACCTCGCCTCACACCGTCTGCGCTTGACCAAGCCTGGTAATTTACGCCCACCGGCATAAACCCACCTCACAAACTCCGCTGGCACCTCAATATGCTCTTGCCGATTCACCTTGCGTCGTAGTGTTGAACGCTGCAAAGCTCCACCCCCAAGATTAAACACGAACGACACAAGCGCACTAAATTGTCCGTCCGTCAGCGGCACATTAATCAAACGTAACACAGCACGTTCTGCAATCTGTACGTCATGTCGCAATAATATTTCTGCTTGTTGCTCATCAATACCATCATCAAAATGGTCATCTGCTTTGAGCACATGACCATATCCAATCGTTGGATAACCTGCTGCGCAACGATACACAGTTGAACTAAATCCTTCAAACTGTTTTATCAATGACAATCCGTTTTCACTAATATGCCGTATCATAATAAAATCCCCATAACCTGCAATTGCTTCAAGCCACTGTAATGTTTAAACGTGCCGCACCATTGCCAACAACTATCAAAGCGATAGCGTTTCATGGTTAAATGAAACGGATATAACAAGCTGTGTGGTGGCATCGAATGCATGAAGTCAAATCGGAACACTGTGTTTTTAAAATTAACCACGTATTGCAGTGTCATTTCAAAGTTCGTCAGCAAGAGCCTCAACTCGTCATCATTACAACGGGTGTTGTGCACGTAAAAAATAACTGGCGTGCGATTTTCAATCTCGGTTGACATTGTGATAATCCTTCTTTAATTTTCAAGGTGTGATAAGTAAGGCTCTAGTTGTGTGGTATAGCCAGTGAAAAAAATGCTATTAATTGCAGCAGTTTTAACTGAAGCCGTGGTTATTCAACACAGCCAAAATCGTGGCGTTTGTGGGGAATAAAAATAGATAAGGGATTAGTATGGGGCACACCAAAAAAAAGGCCACACACGCCAACGTTGCGCGCATGTGACCAATCGCCTGGAGAGCTAATCGTCGTTGTTGTTTCTTACCCAACCTTGAAGGTAAAAGGCTTTATCATCTTCGCCGGTAAAAATTCCCCAATACTGAATTTGTCCGTATGCTTCCAGCAACAGTGCGTGCATAGAGTTTTTTGATCAGTTAGCCTGATGTTGTTAACAATATCAGGAGAACACTTTGATGCAGTCAAGAAAATCCAAAAAGGTCAGCTCAACTCTTCATGCTGAGCAACAGACTACAAATGCGGTATTATTCCGTCAATTACAGCAGCAATTTGAACAATGGCGTGCTAACAAATCCAGAAATGATCCTGTTCCACCTGCATTGTGCCAAGCGGCTATTAGAGCCATTGATAATGGCATGCCCTTCTCAAAACTCAAGTTGTTGAGAGTGAACCATTCGCAACTAAAACGCTGGCGTGAGCAAGAATCTGTGTCAAGCAAAACAACGTCACACTTTGTCACTGTCGAACCCATTGATAACACGGCAGCAGTGGCAAGCACCCCAATGCAAACTACGGCTTGTGAATTGAAACTCCACTACCCACACGGCCTACGTGTTGATATTCGCGTATGTGATGTCACATCAGCAGCCCAACTATTAAAAACACTGTGCTGAGGATAAACCGATGTTACAAATAACGCCTCAACAACGTATTTTATTAGCCAAAGACCCAGTTGACTTCAGAGCCGGTATCGAAGGTTTATGCAGACTTTGCCAAGCTAAAATGGGTAGTAACCCCTTTAATGGCACGGTATTTGTTTTTACTAATCGTCGTCGTAATGCTATCAAACTGCTCACTTACGATGGCCAAGGTTTCTGGCTGTGTCATAAACGACTTTCTAGCGGACGACTTCAATGGTGGCCGCAAGATAACAATGACACGATCCAACTAACAGCAAGCACGCTAAACATCTTGCTGTACAACGGCAACCCCATTACAGCTAATTGTCAACAACATTGGAAACCCCTGCCTGCCAAAGCCGCCTAAGCCGCTTTGGCTAATGTCTCGGTATTGAGGGTCTCCTTATAACACCAAGGCAACCAATCCGTAGCACAATCCCCTAATTCGTCTTTATATAACAACATGCTTTGCAAATAATCCACCGGGTCAACACCGGCATATTGTGCCGTGAATAATAGGCTCATTAATGCATCGCCAATCATGGCACCATACGTTGTACGATATTGTTGCGAATTCTTACGGTACATTACCGGCGCAATCTTAATTAAACGTTCCGTGTCGTTATTGTCTATAATGGCCCCGGGTACCGATAAAAATAACGTTAGCGGTTGAAAATGTTTGCGCATATAGTTGATGGCTTTACCACCACTACTGTTAGGTTCTGCCCAGCGTTTTCTAATGCACTTATCCAAAAATCGGCGCAACCGTTTCATCACTGGCTTGGAGTGACGGCGATGATAATGCAGACGTTGCTCTGGTGTATAGCCATTAGCTTTACAATGACGCTCGTGTTGATACACCTGGCCAATCCACTCTAACACCGGTTGACACACCTTGGGATAAACGTCTTTACACTCGAAAAAATAGCGTCTGGCATGGGCCAAGCAATAGCTGACGTGAGTCTGCTCAGCGATGGCTTCTTCTTTAATGCGGTTTCGACTCAGTGCATCTGACATTAAAATAACATCTGTTAATTGAGCATCACGTTTCTCAAGCAGTGCTGTGATATTCTCTCCAGCATGCGAGCGTCCTGTGAAAACCAGGACCACTTTATTGTCGCCGACGTTTGATATCGCCGCTGTGGTAAATATGCCACGGCGCGCTTTCTCATCTAGTTGCTGGTTCTCTAATAATAAACTTTGTACCTTCGCTGTTGTGTCATCAAATTGAATCAACTCACCATTAGCCGCAACGCGTTGTAAGGCTTGATAAACCGGTAGTACCTGATTAAATATCTCTTCCATACACGCAAATTGATTCGATGTTGGCAGAGGAATACCTTGCGCTTCGTGGTACTTCGCTATGCGATAAAAGGGCAAACCAAATACATAATGGTTCACCGCTAATACCGCTTTGAAACTATCGCTATAGACCGCTTTGCCACACTCTTTGGGTAATGGCACGGTAAATAAGGTTAAACACAATCCGCAACGATAGACTTCTCGGTCATAACGCACAACGCGCGCCATCGGTTGACCTAACAAACGGATCACCTTTGATGGTTTATTCCATAAATACAAACGACCTTGGCAATCAATATGCAGGCAGGGTGCCCCTGAGTAGTAACGTTCATCTGTCACTTTGATAACCTCTGCAGCAACATAATCATCCGCTCCATGACGCCCATGCCCTTTGTTTTTCTCCTTGGGGACATCTGTTTCCTTAACAGTGTCAGTTTGCTTTGGCTCTTTGTCACAAGCGCTGGATGACGTCGATGTACCCGTTAACCCTTTTTTTCGCTACGTATTCCGAATAACCTCTTCAATCGTCGGATACTCAGCTTTGCTTCGATTAATTGGCCTTGCAGCCAAAATACCATGCGCAATGCACTGCTACATACTTTCCGATCACTCTCTGATAGTTCGCCAGTTTCAAGTCGTGACAGTAACGACTCTGCCTCCGCATGACTTAAATCGATCGTTTCTGGTTTCTTCATAACATAATCCCTGTTGCTTACATCGGTCAGTCACCAATAACTTAACCTAGAGGCAAGTCTGATCCCATTAAATGCAAATTGCAAGGGCAGATAAATTACATAGAAGAAAAATTGCAACAGCAAAATGTTAAAAACAAATTGCCCTACACAGAATAATTGGTAAATGCAACATCGTCACGCAACGTTACTGGAAGCATACAACTTTTGCTGAAATAACGCATTGCCCGAAAGTCTGCCTTTTCATCTCGTATCATGCCATAACACCGTGTGCCTTCTAAGTTTTGTTGGCTGACCAGTAATACCGTATAGTCAGGTAACAAATGTTGTACGGAATTCTCATCATCCACATAGACGTCATTGTAAACATGGAAATCAAAGTCACCAATAGAGCCAACATACCGTGCCTTTTCATTGCCTTGGCCACGACCCATTGGGTCTGTATCCAATGTCACATTGGTGCCACGACGAATATCAAGCTGCGCAATGATTTGTTTGTTCTTGCGTAATAACCGCCAGGCTTTAGGGTCAAGGATAACACGTCGCGCCACGGCTCCGGATTTTTCTTGAATCAAGCTGGCCCAATCTTCTAACTGGTCAAGTGCAGGCGATTCTGGATTGCTCCACTTATCATTATTGCCTGAGAGTTTAATGGTGAGCTTCGGGTCACGTTTGAAGTCAACCACTTGCGTTGGGTAATTGTCGCCAGATACGGTGACGGTGCCTTTGGTTAACACTTCGGCTGCCATCACTTCTTCACGACGGGTTAAGTTTTCTAATTGGTCACGCAATGCTTTGCTAATAGCGGCTTCTAACCGTCGGTTAGCCGGAAGACTGCCACCGATGGTCTCTCCAATCACACGTTTAAGCGGTGTATTGGCATCAAAGCGGCGTTTATCTTTCACATACGCGGGTCTAAAACTTTGGGTGCTGTAGCCTTGTGCATCAACGACTTTACCGGCTACCAGTGGAGAGACGAAGGGCGCTAGCCGTGGCTTAGATTCATTAATATCAAAATGAATTTCCGCACTTTCTTCCATTTGCACAGAAGTAAAGAAAGTATCTAACAAAAATGATGATGAACGCGCTAAACATTCAATCGTGCGATTTAAAACAAAGGTGGAAAAGATATCCATAGGGTTAAGCCTCTTGATTATTACGTAGAAATAAGGTGTTGTTACCTGCTGCCGCGCGTCGAGCCTCCCATACCGACTTAACTGTATGACCCTCACCATAGGTTAAGGCTTTGGCATTGAATTCTCCTGCGTGATAGACCACCGCTTGGGTATCGCTGGTGGCATCACAGTCTTCAGCCAAGATGGCGACGGGGAGTTGGGAGCCATCACCGGCACGTAATTTACTTAATGTAAAAAGGCCCGAGTCGTTGATGCGGCCTAACACCGCACCACGGGGTAACTTCATACCGCCAGTGATAGTCTCTGTACGTTGTACGCAAGGGAATTCCCCTGCAACTCAACCACCACCAACTAGAAGTTGGTGGGTTGGAGATCTAGGCTGAAGCCGGTATCAGTCTAAAGACATATTCGATTCATAATCCACTTTATGAGCATCAACATGATTATCAATGTAAGCATTAATGATATCATCTGTTACATTGCCACTTGTGCTACTAAAATATCCACGACCCCAAAAATGCCTGCCCCAATAGCGTTTGCGAATACTAGGAAACTCTTGCTGGATTTTGCGCGATGAACGACCCTTTGCCTTTTTAACAAAATCACTTACTGAAATATGCGGTGGAATACTAACAAAAAGATGGATGTGCTCTGTTGACAATACTCCATTGAGTATTTCAACCCCCATTTCCTCAGCTACTTGCGCTACAAGAGCACGAACGCGAAGACGTAGCTCACCTTGCAAAACTTTATAACGATACTTCGTTACCCAAACAATGTGGTATCGATGGTGGTAGACCGTATGGTGACTGTGCGTATAGTTGCCCATGCCCACATCATACAACAAGATCTGAAGATTTTCCCGTCTGGAAGACGGGGGTTTTAACCATTTAGAGGACTATAAATTATCGGGGGTAATTGACCCCTGGTCAGTAAAGCCTTTTGCGCTCATGTTGGTTTCCTCCGCTTAATTAATAGAAATGCGATTATCCAAAGTGCCATTAATAACTCGCGATACGTTTAACAACCGAGTCAATCTCTTCACTCTCTTCATTATCCGATGCACTGCTTGGCACAATGTCAGGGTTATCAAGTTTATTCATTGCCGCTTGAAAGCCAGTGGTATCGGTTGTTTGCGATGATGATGTCGGTGCAGACGCTAACGTTTGTTTTGCAAGCTCGACATCCATGTTGGTCGCAAATGCCAGGTGTTGTGCTAACTTTTCTCGATGCTCAGCTGCCCTACAGGTTAAGATAGCTTGGATGCGAGCGTGTTCTTGCACTTTGCCTTTTTCTAGTAAATTTGCTGCATCGATTGATACAGTATTTTCAGATGTTTTCTCAGTCATAGTAGATGTCTCCTGTGAGTATGAATAAATGGGTTGAGAAGTTTGCTGTTGAAATCCAGCAAGCAAGTTATCGAATGTGTTGATGTTATCGGCTAAGCCCTGAGTAACAGCTTGCTCACCAATAAAGACATCACCACCTCCGTAACGTTGTTGTACTGATTCAGGTGAAATGTTGCGATATGTAGCCACAGCATCGATAAATACGTTAGCCATCGCATCAATGCGTTGTTGTAAACGGGTGCGGCCATCATCAGTTGTGATATCAACACGCTTATGCGGGCTTTGTGATGAAACAATCTCAATGCTATTGTCATCTTTGTTATCACGATACACACCGACAACGCCAATAGAGCCAACGCTACTAGTCTTGGACACAACAATCTTATCGCAGGCACTGGCTATCCAATACGCCCCCGATGCCACATCACCAGAGGCATAGGCAATAATGGGTTTCTTGCCTCTGGCTTCATAAATAGTCTGTGCTAAATCACAACAGCCATTCACTTCGCCCCCTGGCGAATCAATGTTAAGCACAATGGTATGCACATCGTTATCGGCAAATGCATCTCTGAAGTCTGTTGCAATTAACTCGTAAGAAGATGCACCACTGACTTGGGTAAACACATTGGCGTAACGAAACAATGCACCCACAACCGGAATTACTGCAACGCCATTGTTGATAGTCATCTGGCGCGTATTCTGTAACTCACGACCTAACTTAGCCGCGACGACTTCCGGTGACTGGTTTTGTCTTGCCGCAATATCTAATATATTACTGAGAGCATTATGAGTAATTGCCCACGGCTCGCCAGTGGCTTTGTTCCAAGCGCGCATAGTCTATTTCCTTTGAGTGGTTAAGCGGTAAGCATTGGCCGTTGTTACACGGCGTTAGCATCGTCATTGACTGTGTCGTCATTAACCGTAGTGTTGTTCGGTTTTTTAGGTGAAGGTGCAACTGTGTTATCTGTGGTTAAACCAAGCTCTTTTTGTTTGGCTTGCTCGCGTGCGCGTTGCTCTAACACTTCTTCCCAATCCAAACCTTGGGCAGCGCATTCTTCTTCTAATGTGGATAATCCAATATTCATCCGAATGTTTGAGGCTTGCGCTTCTTTCACAGGATCAATCCAACCCCTGCCGGAACCAATCCACTTAGAGCGTGTCCAAGCTTGTTTTTGTTGATAGAAGTTGGGGGCTTCAATTAATCCTTTGTTAATGGCTTCTTCTAGCCACAATGCATACACCGGTCTTGCCCAGTACGTCGCTAACCATTGCCGTCTGCCTGAAAAAAAGCGCCACGCTTCCATTAGCGCAGCGCGAGCACTGGAGTAGTTCGTTTTCGAAAAATCCTTCATCAATAATTCAAAGGGCAAATTAAGCCCGGTGCCAATATGCCGTAATACATTCTCGACAAATTGCCCGTAGCCACTGTTAGAGCCTGTTCAAAATCTTCTAATAGCCAACACTAAAAAAGCCAACACCACCATTTGCAAACTTGTATTCATTTTTCTTTCGCAGTTTTTCCATAGTCGCCGACATTTTTCAATCCAACCAAATGAACGTTCCACCACCCAGCGTTTTGGTATCACAGCAAACTTATGTAATTCACTGCGTTTAGCCACCTCAACAGTCGCACCAATGATTTCCTGTATCGCCTCAGCAAAAAGGAGCCCCGTATAACCACCGTCCACTAACACATTTTGAACTGTACTCAAGTTGTCTTTTGACTTCGTAAACATAATAATTGCACCTGCACGGTCTGTTATATTAGCCGTTGTAATGTGAATAGCATGCGGTAATCCTTGGGTATCCACAGCAATATGTCTCTTGATACCAGATATCTTCTTGCCCGCATCGTAACCCTTGTTTTCTGCTGTATCTGTGTTTTTTACACTTTGCGCATCGACAATGCAGAAACTGGTTTTTTCTTTGCGATTATCATCAACGCGTAATTCGGCAACCAATTTTTTTTAAAGCCTGCTCAAGTAGGCTTGGTTCTCCATCAACTTGTTCACTCCAAATTTGAAAATAGGCGTGGACGCTGCGCCATTTTGGAAAATCTTGGGGCAACATTCGCCATTGACAGGCTGTTTTCAATAAATAAAGTACCGAACAGAAAATATCATATAAATCATATTGTCTTGGACGCGTCTGCTTTCTAGCACTCAGCAATAATGGCTCTATTAACGCAAATTGCTCTCGACTTATGTCGCTTGGATATCCCCTGCGCATTTTAACTCCCTCTTAAATGATAACAGCGCAGATGTTAACTCTTTACTCTTGGATTTTGAACAGGCTCTTAGGTCGACTGGGGGTAAAGGATGAGACTTTGTCACCCGGGAAGACCGGGATAATAGCACCGCTTTTTAAGTTCAAGCGCCACTGCCCCCTTGCTTTCATATATTCATTCAAATCACCGCCAAATAAATCACTGATACCCTCATTATCTAACGGGCTTTCAACAAAGGCCGCTATCATCGCATTCACCACCGCGGCTTGTAATTCACTGCGCTCGTAATGGTCTAATGTTTTGAATAATGGCAGCACACTGGTTAATAGCGGCTTGCCACGCGTTTGTCCGGTACGCTCTTTATCATGAATATGCAATACCCGTTGGCGACCAAACTTTGTTGTCGCTGGTATGCGTTGCCAATCATTATCTTGTGCTAGCATGAATCTGTCACCTGGATGGGTGCGCTTAATCCAATACGCTATGGGTGCGCCAAACTTATCAATCTCAATGCCACCGCGCAATGTTTGCGTATCTTGCTCACCATTGGGATTGCTTAATCTATCCGCTTCTATTAACTGCAGTGTTGTCGCAAAGTTACGGTTTGGTAACCACAACGGTAATGCCAAGCTTTCTCCATTTAATAACGAAGAGCGAAACACTTGTATGGTTAAACCTGCAAAGGTGAGTGAATTCGCGGCATCACAGCTTGTGGATTCAGCCCAAGTACGCCAGTGGGACTCAACTTGCCGTGCCCAGTCATCTGCCCACTCTTTGCTTTTACCGAGTGCAACATAATCCGGCCGCGCCGCTAAGCGTAATCCGGTACCCACAATATTATCGGTTAAGGTTTGTATCGCACCGCTAGCGACACCATGATTGCGCACTAAATCCCGTGAACGTGAGACTAACGTGCCTAACTCCGGTAGTAAATCACTATCAGCCGACCCTGCAAATGGATGCCAAGACGCTATTTCACTGGCATTCAATGAAGCTCCGCGATGCGCTGTATCCGTTGTTTTGCTTGAATGCATACGCATATTAAAACCCTACAAATAAGGCTTTGCGTCCACCACCACGACCGGTTTGTCTTGCAATAATCGTTTTTAAGTGACTGATATAACATTCCAACTGGGTTAAACTGGCTGTGGTATAGGTGATGCTCCCATACCCATCTATGTGAACACTCGCTTCTTGAGAGCCTGTCATTAATAAATGATAAGCCTCTTCGGCTTCTTTGAGTCGCGTTTGTAATGTGGCTAAATCTGGTATTGACATCCTGTATCCTTTCCATTCAATCTAACAAATCACTCAAATCATCTTGTAAATACGGGTCATCCGGTAATTGCACCTGTGGCCCATTCTCAATGTACGCACGCATAAAATGGGTTGATGACGAGGCTATCGTTGAGGGTTTGTGCTGTGCTGATACCGTAGCGTTATCTTGCTTAACAACCGTTAAGGTTGCTGCTGGCACAGGGGGTGGTTTACCTAATGCCGCTTCAAACTGTTGCCAATGATGTTCATTAAACCGGTCTAATCCATAAATGCTGGCAGCCGCTCTGGCATACACACGGCAATCTAAGGCTTCGTTACGCCGTGTTGGGTCTTTCTCCCACACCGCTTTCGGGTAACCGCGGTGTATGCGGATAATCCGTTTCTCAGCGGTTAATTGTTTGAAATACTCTGGCTCATACTGCGGGAAATGACAATAACCTGCCGGAGCGTTAGCAGATTGAGATTCATCATCATCGCTAATAGGACACTCCAACTTTAACCAACGATACAATTCGACTTTTGCAACCGAGCTGGAGACATTCCATACGCGAAGGCTACGACGCTTACCACTGAGTTCTGTTTTAGAGGCACTTAATATTAACGCCGTATCTCTATCACGGCCTTTGACTGCTACGACTGTGCGCGGTTGATTGGCTCTGGCACCACCGCCACCCCAAATCGCTTGAGGATGTTGACGTACCCAGTTATAGACTTCTTGGGTGGCATAACCACTGTCAACGGCCATCACTCGAATCGGTAAGGTATGCCCTGATGCATGCGGCCAATCGTGTTGTAATACCGCTTCTAATTGTCGCCAGACATCAGTACGTGCTGTATCACCTGCCAAAACTTTGTAATCAACTGACCAACTTTGCTTATCACGTGACCAAGCAACGATTTCACACTCAATACGGTCTTTTTGAATATCAACACCAGCCGTGAGAAACAAGCCACCAAGCGGGACAATGCCTTGCGGGTATGCTTGACGTCGTTGGTAAAGGACTTCCCAGTCCGGTGCATCGTGTTCTTCTTCATACGGCTCTCCTAATACAGTATTCACAAAACTTTTCATGAGCTCTGGATGCGCTTTGGCTTGTTCATAAAGACTCGCTGCATCTGACCAACTAAACCAGCCAATCGGGCTGTATAAACTTGATAAGTGATACCCAACCGTATGCTGTTGTTGCGGGTTATCATTCGTTGCGACCCATTTACCGTTAGCTAATAGCTCTGTTTTATGATGCTCTGCAATCAATTCATCGCAGGCTTCACATTCATAGGTGACATTGGTTGGGGAACCTTCTTCCCAACGCAAT
Source organism: Gammaproteobacteria bacterium (assembly GCA_965116795.1). Classification (GTDB taxonomy): domain Bacteria; phylum Pseudomonadota; class Gammaproteobacteria; order JAJFKG01; family JAJFKG01; genus JAJNDI01. The sequence continues at coordinate 1,181,476 of OZ220716.1, read as the reverse complement.
TGCGCAAAACGTAATGCTTGATAATGCTCGCAGTGCGGGCACGGCACATGGTAGTAACGTTGGTCTGTTTGCTCAAACTCACGTTGGATGCGGGATAAACCACGCAATGTTGGCGTACTCACTAAAAAGATTTTACGTCGTGTTTGAAATGTCGCACTGCGACGTTCTGCTAATACGATGGGGTCGCCTTCCCCTTCAACATCTCCAGGGTACCCGTCGACCTCATCCATAAACAAATACCGTGCTGGCATGGAGCGTAACCCGACAGCCGAGTTAGCCCCCGTCATCACCAACACGCCACCTGGGAAATCTTTTGATAATACGGTATTGCCTGAATCACGCGAGCGTGCTGGCTTAACACGTTCCTTTAATGCCGCGCAATCTTCAATGAGTGGATCAATACGCTGCTTTGAATTACGTTTGGCTAATTCTGTTGTTGGGGCTACCGCCATCATAGGTGCAGGCGATAAATGAATAACATAGCCAATCCAATTATTGCCCGCCTCTGTTCCACCAATCTGCGCCCCTTTCATGAAGACTACCCGTTGCACAGGGCAGTGGGGCGATAGCGCATCCATTATCTCACGCAAATAGGGTGTCCTATCCGTGCGCCAGCGCCCAGGTTCTGCCGCGGCTTTGGGGGACAACGTGCGATAATCATCTGCCCACTGTGAAATCGTTAATAACTGATCGGGCTTTAAGCTTAATTGCCAAGCTTCAATGGCATCTTGTTCACGCATAGGCTGATCACTTCATTTACTTTAATCAAAATCCGGTTCAATTTCGCTTAATGCTGACAAATGGTCATGCACATAACGCTCAAGTACAATTTGTAACTGAGGGGCCTCATTTAAATTGACTGTCTCAGCGGCCATTTGACTGGCAACCCGTGCAGGCCACGTCAACCACGCATCGCGCTCTTGGCGTCCTAATTGAAAAACATGATCGCAGGCCAGCTTGCGATCAATTAATTCGCCTTTGAGTTGCTTAAGGCGCAATCGATTGGTTTGTGCTTTGATGATTTCATTGGCCGTCTTCGCTTCTAAATAGGTGCTACCGTGTGCGCTCACGGTTCGGCCATTCTCACGCAATGTTGTCGCGACATCTTGCAGTGCAGAAGTAGGCACTGGTTTCATAGTATGGGTTTTAGGGTTGGCTGTATTTTCACGCCATTGTTTATCAGCACGTTTAATATCAATGGTACCGTCGGGCTCTTTGGTAATGCGGCCTTGTTTAATGGCTTTGCGAACAGCCGTATCGCTTACCCCACGTTGTCTAGCATATTCACGAATAGAAACACCCATGTGTACGATCTCCTTTACTGTCAATGAATAACGGTAGTTTATTGTGCTTGCAGTGCGTTATACGATTGTTGGGTATCCTGCTGGTAAGCTTGTTGACCCGTTAGTGTTTGCCAACGTTGAATGATCACATCGACATAACGCGGATCTAATTCTATTAACCGTGCCCGTCTGCCCGTTTGTTCTGCGGCAATTAACGTTGAGCCAGAGCCTGCAAACGGATCAAGAATAATATCGCTGGTTTTACTCGAGTTCTTAATTGCGCGACACACTAACTCCACGGGCTTCATGGTTGGATGGAGGTCATTCTTACGCGGCTTATCACAAAACCACACATCCCCTTGATCGCGTGCACCGCACCAATAATGATCATTACCGTGTGGCCAGCCATACAAAATCGGTTCATATTGACGTTGATAATCAGAGCGGCCTAATGTAAATGCATTCTTTGCCCAGATAATGAAAGTCGACCACTTGCCACCGGCTTCACAAAAGGTGCGTTTTAGCGTATCGAGTTCACTCGAGCTCATGCAAATGTACACTGCCCCTTTAACGTAAGTGATGAGATTACTGCAGGCTTTAAACAAGAAGCGCTCGAATTGCGTCCCAAGATTATCGTTTAGGATCTTGCGTTTTGTTTTATTAGATTGCTTAGCTGAGTATTTTTCCACATCATCGTAATTGACGTTATACGGGGGATCCGTAAACACCATATCGGCTAGTTCGTCACCCATCAAGGCATAGAGGTCACTCGCCTCGGTGGCATCACCACACAGTAATCGATGCTGGCCTAATACCCAAACATCACCGAGTTGGCTGACGGGATTGACTTGTGGCTCAGGGATATTCTCTTCAACGACATTGTCCTCATCGGTAGTCATGTCAGATAACAGTGCCTCTAAATCCACATCGTCAAAGCCCAGTAAATCAATATTGAAATCCTCATCAACCAAGCTTTGCAATTCCAAGCGTAATAATTCCTCATCCCAGCCTGCATTCTCAGCGAGTTTATTATCAGCAATCACTAAGGCACGACGTTGGTTTTCATTTAAGTGAACCAGCGTAATGGTTGGCACTGTTTCAAGCCCAAGCTTTTGTGCTGCCAGTACACGCCCATGTCCTGCAATGATGATATGGTCACTGCCAATCAGTACCGGACTGACAAACCCAAACTCCGCAATCGAGGCGGCGATTTGTGCCACCTGTTGCTCACTATGGGTGCGTGCATTACGGGCATAAGGGATAAGTTCTCTCAGTGATGTGTGTTGAACCGTCAATTCCATATAATCCATCCTGTCCAAGTGAGTTGAATGAAGCGCTAAGCCTCAAGCCAAGTGCAAGCGAACGTGCAAACCCTGTCAGATGGGGGGTTGCACTGAGAATTAGGTAAAAAGCTGTAAATTCAATGGGTTAGCTAAATTGAGTGCAAACCCTGTTGATTGAGGGGTTTGCAGGGGTTTTTTCAGAAATATTCTTTAAGATTCAATAGGTTAACCTAGAATAGGCGCAAACTTGGTTGCGTTTTAGGTTTGCAGTCCATTTTTTCAGAATAAACCTTAAAAATTCAATGGGTTATGGGTAATTTGGTGCAAACCACTTATTGAGGGTTTTAGCCCCGATTTTGCTTGTAACTATTTGATTGTTTAGAGTTTTATGCTTGGGAGGGTGCAAACCACGAACCATTTTTTTTGCTCTGACGCTAGCGACATTTTGCGCGCTGGAGCCCCGAATGCGTTTCAGCCCGAGGAAGGACCCGTAGCTGTTTGATTCTCTAGAATGTTTCGTCGTCAATTCGTATTTGACCGTCTGCCATTTCTCTGTGTCTTGAAATTCCTAACAGCTGCATCTGTTCTACCGCCTGGTGTTGTTACTGCAACTACGAGAAAGTTGTTGAACGCTAACGTCGTTTAAGTTTGTTGGTAACTGCTGTGTGTTTATCACCGCTGTTAACGAAACGAGTAAACGCTTGTGTTCAAGTCCATACATAACGCTAATACGTTTACAACCATTACATCGCTAACACATTGCTGATTGTTTTTAATTAACCGTCGTTGATGTTAACAACTCTGTCAGTCGTGTTACTTGCACTTGCGTTATGTAAACCACTTCCGACGTTAACAAAAAGTCTAACACAAAATCGCTTTTTTGTTGCAATTAAAACATTGCACGATAACCTCATCATTTCGTAGATAACACGGTGCACTTAAACTGATCATTTGCCAAAAATAGAAAAAGTTAGACTCCCCTATGCCCTGGCATAAGCATAAAAATAACGGTAAAACTTAAGTTAAACGTCATCGAAATCAGTGGATCACTTGCTTGCTATTCATCATGCATTAACTTGCAACTCGTCTTAGCAAAATACACAACAGCTTGTTAACGTCTTGCATGTACATTGGCGTAAACGTTTTGCAATTCGCGCTTGTGTTAACAGCATTTACGTTTACGTTTTGCTTGAATGAAGTGAGTCCAGACCACACACTTAACAATACCACCTCACCATAATTGAAAATAAAGCGTTTTAAGCGGCGTTCTTGCTTGAATAGCCATACCCTATGCCTTATGCGTAGAAATGCGCGCAGTGATCTTGTACGGCTGTTGTGCGCGACATTTAAAATCGATCGCGCATTGAATTTCTATCGTCACGGCTTTATGTTTGCAGGTGCAGCGCGGCGTAAAATTATTTATTTAATCCCCCTATTTTTCCACCTGCATAAATAACAATGGCAACATGTTAACAGTGATAATTCATCTTTCATTCACGATCGAGATCTAATTTGCTTTTATTACGTAATTCTAGGCTGTAAGTGTACTGGTAATCGTCTATAAGCGTTTTAGGGGTATTGTAATTTTAACCTAAACCCCTATTGCTTTTCGTTTACAAACCATTACTCCATTACAACAGCTATAAAACACAGAGTGTTTATAGCGTTATATATATTATTTATAATATATAGGTTACACCCACAAACTCATACTCAAGCATAACCCTTCAATAACAAAGCATTAAGTACAATTTCACCAAACAGTTTAGAACCCGAGATATTCCAAACTAGTCACACAGAAAAATGTAAAGCTAATTACTTGTGTTACTAGTGACTTTTAGAGAACATGCGTTCGGGATAGTGGTGCTACTTCATCAGCGCAAGATAATGCCTTATTTTGCAAGGTCATTAAGCTAGCTGGCATATAATATCGCTAACGAGCGCAATAACCGTTCTTATTACCATTATTAACTTGCTATCCAGAACACACAGAGCAATCATCATCACTAGCGCCACAGGAAGGTGCTTCCAACACCTCCCTACGGCTAATCACAACCTTAAAACCTAATGTGGAGGTTCAACGTCATGACTAAGCCAATACTATCGCAACGTACTAACCCGGAAAAGAGCAATGAAGATAATTATCGCAGCTCGTATGAGGCGCTATGCGTCAAGCTTCACCAAATGAAGAGTATTGCCAACATCACAGTGAAAGCTATCAATCCCAGTTCAAAGGAACTGTTTGATGTGTTATGTGGCTTTGCAGATACGCTGGCAGAGAGTTGCGATTTGTGTGACAACCTGCGCCCCCAAGACGTACCACCTGATCCAATGGATAACAGATAGGGTGTCGCCGTTTATTTTTTTAGGATTCAGGCAACACAGTGAACAATGCTTGATGTCCCGCACAGCCTCTATCATTTTTGATGCTCGCAAAGGGTGGTGTGTACAAGTTACAATGCGCTTGTAATGCTTTTACAAGTTGATGTATCAACATTCTTTGTTGACTGGTTGCAAAGTGACTGGGCCAAATCAACCGCCCCCCATTTTCTGCCAACAGTTTGAGTGTCACCCACAATTGATTTGGCATGTGATTACGATTATCAATCATCCTCATCTGGGAATAATGAAATGAATCATTGACAGTTTCTCCTTGATGATGACAGGTAATTTCCACTGTGTGCCCATCCTTAAACTGGAACGTGATATCTTCCCAATTAGCCCCAGCGGGGATGGAGAAATGATAAGGGTCTTTGGTATTAACCACATGCTGAGTGTTAGCCGATGTTTTAATAAAATGATTAAACGTATGGATGACGTGCTTATCATCAATTAACGCCTTTTCTGTTTGCCATTGTTGTAATGCCATAACATGACTGTCTTTCATGCGCAATGCTTGCAAGTTATCCGAGGAAACATCATCGATAGAGGGCAATAACAACACACTGGGTGTCGCTTGAGTCAGCACATGGTTAATCATTTTCTCTAATTCACCTTCATCAATCGCCAAGCCTAATAAAACACTGTGAGGCGCACGACGATTCGCACTATAAAAACCTAAGCGCACACAATGAGGCGCCGACTTAACAAGTTGAATAGCACGCCGAAACAATGGCATAGTATTCAGTGTTGCGAGAATGAAGTTGGCTAACTTTAACAAGCTCACATTATACAAACGCGTTGCTTCTGTGCCTTTAGCATGATAGTTATCAAACCAGCGTGTTGACTCAAACCAATACTGAATAATGGCAACGTTCTGATTGAAATGCTGCATTAAAAAGCTATAGCTGTGTTGATAACGTGGCAGACTGGCTAAGGCTTCCCAATAATAAAAATAGATATCTGATTTTTTTTTCGTTCCCTTCATCATGCAATGAAGTCGCTGGAAGCGTAATAACAAAGCCTGCTTGATGCGCCCACGACAACACGACTTTCTTTAACTCGTCAATCACGTCAGCTTGATTAGGCAGCGTATTCGGTTGATTATCGTCTATGATAATCTCTCCGGCTTCAGGGTAAATAGCCACGGTTATCGGCGTTGAATACCCGGTGCAGTATATCACAAATGTTCCTTGCACAATATCTGCATACCGCATACAGCGTTGCTGATTTTTCTTAATCAATGTTACCAACACGTTACCGTATTGATACGTTTCAAGCTGACCCCCACAATTGTATTGCAACTTAATCAAGATCACATCATCGATACTTTCTGTTATTGCAAACCCATGAGCCGGATGGGTCACGTTACGTAATGCATCCAGTGATAAGTGGTTAGCTTGATTAGATGATAACTCAGAGGCAGCAAGGTGAATTTTCAATGGCGTTCTCCTGGGCAAACACATGAGAAATGTCATTGAGTGTCACAACAGCCAATGACACGGGTTAATGCCAAATTGCCATCCTGTATAACCCCGATTGTTTTGAATGATACGTTGTTGTGTGTTGCTAGCGTGTAGCTATTTTGTTCGTTGTAGACGAGCCACTGTAGAGCACACTTTGAAAAATCGCAAAGGCGTAAACGCCAATCATCATGTCAGTAAATGCGCACACACTCATTTTTTCGTTCAAACGGCATAGTTAATAGTCATGAGGGGCGCGTTTTATCACGCGCTCTCATCACCCGTGTTATTGAAATAGGAGCGCCCCATGTCAACTGAAATGATTAACACAACCCAATCTCGTCGCCGTGAGATAGCCACGTTATTGGCGTTGGGCATTGTGCGTGCGAAAAAACGCCGTGAACAGCGCACTAAGTCGCCTGATCCGACTCACCCGCTGGACTTCGACACGACACTATGGACTGATACGACTGACACAACCGCATGACTTATAGGAGGAAATAACATGCCTACCCAAAGCAAAGCTAACCCCAAACTACTCCGTCAAATAGCTGGCTTACAAGTGTTGTCATTAAACGAGTTAAAAGCCCTCTGGCAAACGCTGTGTGACACCAAGCCACCACGTGCGGCTCAAAAACCCGCACTGATTAAAAAACTCAGTTACCGCCTGCAAGCCTTAGCCTATGGTGAAGATGACACACTCAATCAACGCTTGGAAGAATACGCCAAACAGTTTTTTACGCGCAACGGCGCACCCCCCAAACGACCGCGTTACATTCGCCCGATGCCAGGCTCACGATTGGTGCGCCAATACAAAGGTCATGAATATTGCGTCACCGTCTTAGATAAAGGCTATGAATATGACGGCTGTGTTTACAAAAGCTTATCCAAGATTACCAAACGCATTACCGGCAACCATTGGTCAGGCGTCGCCTTTTTTGGATTAAATAGAGCAAAAGGAATGCGTGGATGAAAACGAATAAAAGTACCCTTATCAAAAAACGTTGCGCCATCTACACCCGTAAATCAACGGAGGAAGGGTTGGAGATGGAGTTTAATAGCTTAGATGCACAACGTGAGTCGTGCGAAGCGTACATCTTGTCGCAAAAACAAGAAGGTTGGGAGCTATTGCCAGAACAATATAATGATGGCGGTTTTAGTGGTGGCAACTTAAGTAGACCCGCATTGACACGGCTGCTGGATGACATTCGTCAAGGTAACATTGATACGATTGTTGTCTATAAGGTCGACCGATTATCACGATCGCTAGCCGATTTTGCCAAGTTGGTTGAGTTGTTTGAAGCACAGCACGTCTCCTTTGTCTCAATCACTCAACATTTCAATACCACCACCTCGATGGGACGCTTAACCTTAAACATTTTATTATCCTTCGCCCAATTTGAACGGGAAGTGATTGGCGAGCGTGTGCGTGATAAGTTCGCCGCCTCTAAACGCAAGGGCATGTGGATGGGGGGCGTCTTGCCTTTAGGTTATGATGTGAAAGACCGACACTTACACAGTGTTGACAGTGAGGCTCGTACCATTCGCGCTGTCTTTGATTTATTTCTCAAAACCAAATCACCGACAATGATGGTCAAGCAATTATCGGCAATGGGTGTTTGCAGTAAACAACGCACTACCAAAGCCGGTCGTACGATAGGTGGAGTGCCTCTGGATATCGGTAGTATTTACAAGCTCCTCAAAAACCCCCTTTATATCGGCAAAATTAAACATAAAGACACTCTATACCAAGGCCGACACGAAGCGATTATTTCACAAGAGATCTGGGACAAAACACAAGCCATCTTGCGTGAAGGCGCAAAACGTGGCGACACAGAAGGCAAGCGGCGTGCACGTGCCGTGCTAACTGGGATCATTCACTGCGGCGGCTGTCAACGTGCGATGACGCCCACCCACACCAGCAAACAACACCGCAAACTTTACCGTTACTACATCGCCACCGGTTACAAGAAAGGACGCTGCCCTGATTGCCCGATAAAACAAATCGCCGCCAATGAAATTGAAACCCATGTACTGCACCAAGTTCAGCGTGTCATCACCTCACCGGATATTCTCTTAGATACCCTCAAGGCTGCAAAGACATTCGATAAGTCGATAACACCATCCCAAGTACGCAACGCCTTACAAAACATCGCCCCCATTTGGCAAGAGTTATTTCCCACTGAACAACAACGCTTATTATCACTGTTAATTAACCGTATCGTGCTGCATTCAGACTACGTCGACATCCAAGTCAACATCAATGGCATTACCGGTTTGCTGGATCTACTACACGTTAACACCCACTCAACGGAGAAAACATGTCAACCACAACCGTAATCGCTTTTGATGACTTTATTTCTATTAGAATTCCCATCACCCTTAAACGCTACCGTGGACAAACCCTGCTGATGTTGCCAGAAGGCGAACATCAACCCACCGCGACCGCCGCTAAACCCAATATCCCCCTGATTAAAGCCCTCACCAAAGCCTACCTCTGGCAGCACGCCTTAGATAGCGAGCAATTTACGTCTATTGATACATTGGCCAAAGGTAAACGGGTCAATCCCTCCTACGTCTCGCGCATACTGCGGTTAAATCTATTATCACCGCAAATCAAAAGGGCGATATTAGACGGCACACAACCCCCTGAGTTGAGCCTACAAACCCTACTGCTGCCCTTCCCATCATTATGGGAGGAGCAACTCACCCACTTTGGGTTTACAGGCTAATATCGTCATTGCCAGTTAGCATTCCAACTACATGCACCGGATGATCATTAGTGAGTGGATCCACTCGATCAGCACCTAAAGGATCCACCGGATCATCAGCTAATGGATCCACCCGATCAGCACCTAAAGGATCCACCGGATCATCAGCTAACGGCTCCACTCGATCAGCACCCAATGGATCCACCTTATCCTCTGATAAATTTATTACCTAAAGGTTCATTTATAAACTGTTTGCGTCAGATCTGACGGCGTTCGATTGGCATTTTTTCAAAAAAAATTCATTTAAAAGCCGCTTCACAATGAAGGAGTTAGCCCAATCGCTTGCCCTATATCTGACTGCATTACCTCAAATCCGTCAGATCTGACCCCGTCCTAATGTACCGCCCGTGTGTGGCGGCCAGCATTAGGAGAACCGTCATGCCTTACCACCACTACAACGGATTAGATCCGTATTTGATCAGCCAAGTCGACTACCATGCCAAGACCTTGAAACACCATCCACTGTTACAACCCACTCCCCTGGTGGATCTAAAACAAACCTTGCTGTTGCATTTCTTCCTGCGTCAGCACACTTACGATCCCGATCAAGCCAAGTGGTCAACGTTTGTGGATCTGGTACTCAACTGTGTCCACAAACAGCTTATTCGTGATGCCGGCAGACAAAAACATGGGGCAGGTATTCCACACGACTCACTTGAAACCCTGTTAGCGGTTGATGAACAAGACGCTTATTCACCCTGGCCAGCACACCTTATCCAAGAGAATTCGGCATGTGATTTAGCCTGTGATCTAAGCCGTATCAAAGACAGATTACCCGATGACCTGGCGACTTTGCTGCTCAGGCTGTGCTCTTCAACCCTCATCGACATCGCACGACTGACCAACACCCCTTACTTCACCGTCAGGCAACAACTTAAACGCTTGCGTAGTGCATTAATAGAACATGGACTGCACATCTATTGGCATTATGAAAAATGATTGAACTATTGCAACGACGATACTCAAAAATTGGGAGCAATGGCGTAGTTAACAGTAGTGAGGGCTTCTTATTTTCGTCACGTCTGTGGCAAGAGCGGTAGCCATTAACGTAACCATTAACTGAATAGGAGAAAAAACCATGTTGTACCTAGATTATCTGTTTTACAAACCGTTAAACGACCTTATCACCTTACCCGATGAGGAACTTATCCAACGCAAGCAGCAGGCACGCACGTTATTTACCTGCATCGACAGTCTGTTGGTATTGAAAAGAGAAATTGAGAAACAGGAGAAAGCCCGATGAGCACAACACACACAACCGATGGCCTTGCCATTTTATCCATAAATCAACGCGTCAATGAAACCAAAGGCATTAAAGGCTGCATCTTTGGCAAAAGTGGCATTGGTAAAACATCATTACTCTGGACATTGCCTGCAGAGAAGACACTGTTCTTTGATTTAGAAGCCGGGGATTTAGCCATTGAAGGCTGGCAAGGCGATACCATTCGCCCCCGTACCTGGCAAACGTGTCGTGATATTGCCTGTTTTATTGGGGGTGGCGATCCGGCACTGCGCGATGAGCAGTGTTACAGTCAAGCACATTATCAGGCTGTGTGTCAGCAATTGGGAGAACCGAGCAAACTTGATAAGTACGACACCATCTTCATCGACTCTATTACCGTGGCAGGTCGTTTGTGTTTTAACTGGTGCAAAGGCCAACCCCAAGCCTTCAGTGAACGTACCGGCAAAACGGATATGCGTGCCGCCTATGGATTACACGGTCAAGAGATGCTGGCTTGGCTGACACATTTGCAACACACGCGCAATAAACATATTTGGTTCGTCGGTATTCTCGATGAAAAAACAGATGACTTTAATCACCGTTTTTATCAACCCCAAATCGAGGGCAGCAAAACCAGTTTAGAGTTGCCGGGCATTGTGGATGAAGTGATCACCATGGCCGAAATCATCAATAATGATAATCAATCCTATCGTGCGTTTGTCTGTCAAACATTAAATGAAAGTGGCTATCCCGCTAAAGATCGCTCTGGCAGATTAGACGTTATTGAAGAACCGCATCTTGGCAAGCTCATGCAGAAAATTGCTGGCAAAGCTAAACCGCCTAATGAACGGTTAACACACGTTATCCCTAATCATACAAACCCATCTCAACAACCTGAAGGAGAAACATCATGAGTAAATGGAACGACTTTAATAATGCAGACGAGCAAACCACTTTGGATCTCATCCCAAAAGGCACGATTGCCAAAGTGTGTATGACGATTAAACCAGGTGGTTACGAGGATGCCTCGCAAGGACTCAGCGGTGGTTGGGCAACGTGTAGCAAAAACACCGGCTCGATTTATTTGAATTGTGAGTTTGTTGTCTTGGCTGGTCTTTATGCTAAACGCAAAGTATGGAGCTTGATTGGGTTACACAGTGCTAAAAGCGATTACTGGGGTAACAGTGGTCGTAGCTTTATTAAAGCCATTTTAAGCTCAGCGCGTGGCATTGCCAATAATGATAACTCATCAGCCGCCCAACAAGCGCGTCAGATCACTGACTTTGGTGAATTAAATGAAATTGAGTTTGTCGCGCGCATTGATACAGAAAAAGATAATCAAGGGTGTCTTAAAAACGTGATTAAAGTCGCGATTACCCCTGAAAATAAACAATATGCCATTTACAAGGGGTCAGCAACATCATCGGCCGATTTGGGTGTCCATCAAAACACACCGTTATCAGTTAACACTCACATCAACACACCCACTTGGAAATAGGAGAAACCATCATGTCAATTACCTACTTAGATTTTAATAACGCGCCTTCTCAATCAGTAGATGATGAGGCATTATCTGCTAATACCGTGCGCCAAGCATTGCTATCACAACTGGAAAATGTATTAACCTATTTACTGCCCCATGGACAAAAGCACAATAATACTTATGTTATTGGCGATCTCAATGATAATCCGGGTGAAAGTTTAAAGATAGCGTTAACTGGGGATAAAGCCGGACTGTGGCACGACTTTGCCACCGGTGAAGGGGGTGATATTCTCAGTTTGTGGGCAGCACGCCATGGTTTAAAGATAAAAAATCAATTTACCCACGTGCTGCGCTCTGCAAGTGATTGGTTAGGCTTGTCAGCCAGTAACACCACTCACACAACATTAAACCGATGTCATTATGATGAACTCGGTACGCCAACCAATAAGTGGGATTACCATAATAACCAAGGACAATTAATTGCTTGTCTGTATCGCTATGAAACCAAAGACGGCAAGCAATACCGCCCATGGGATGTGGTCAACCGTAAACATTGCGCACCCAATCCTCGCCCACTCTACAATCAACCCGGCATTAAAAACGCAGACCACGTCATACTGGTTGAAGGAGAAAAAGCCGCTGATAGTTTAATTGAACAGGGGATTGCAGCAACAACAGCCATGTTGGGTGCTAAAGCGCCTGTCACTAAGACCGACTGGTCTCCATTGGCCTGTAAGCATGTCGTCATCTGGCCAGATAACGATAAAACGGGAAAAGACTACGCCAAAGTCGTCAGTGAGCATTTGGCTAAGGAAACGTTACTGCTATCACTCCGTATTCTGACAATACCCAATGATAAACCTGAAAAATGGGATGCAGCCGATGCGATGAATGAAGGGGGTGATGTTGAAAAATTCATTGCTCAAACACCAAAACAACTTTGCACAATTAAACCACTCATACCCACCTACAGTGCCGCTGAATTACTCAGTGATACCTCACCGATGCCCGTTGATTTGATTGCACCACGGGTCTTAACACCCAGTGGATTAATGGTATTGGGCGGTGCGCCGAAAGTGGGTAAGAGCAGTGTGCTGTTAACTTTGTTAGTCCACATGGCAGCAGGCATACCGTTTCTTGGGTTAACACCAAAGAGACCGCTTCGGATTTTCTATCTGCAAACAGAGGTCGGCTATCACTACTTACGCGAACGCTTACAACAGCTGCAGATAGACAGCTCGTTATTGCCATTGGTTCATAAAAACTTAAACATAACCTCACAATCAAATCAATTGCTGGACAAAGAAGGCGTTGACATGGTTAGTCACAGCATACAAACACACTTTCCCGATGAACCAGCGGATATCATCGCCGTTGACCCGTTGCGTAATGTATTTGATGGGGGTCATGATGATGCAAGTGAAAATGATAATGCGTCCATGTTGTTTTTCTTATCTAAACGACTAGAGGCACTGCGCAATACGGTGAATCCTGATGCGGGTCTTATTCTAGCGCATCACACACGCAAACTCCGAAAAAGAGAGTTAACTGAAGATCCGTTTCAAGCCTTATCCGGTGCCAGTAGTTTGCGTGGCTATTACACTACCGGTGCAGTGTTGTTTAAAGAAGACGAGCAATTGTCACCCAGAAAACTCCTATTTGAATTGCGTAATGGCAAAGAAATAAAACCCAAATACATTGATAGAAATAATGGACAGTGGCATCAAATAGATAATGACAGCAAACGCTTGGTTAAAGATAAGTATGCATGCAAACTCGCGGCTGAATCCAAACGCAAGCAAAACGTAATTTTGCAGTTCATTCGTGAAGAAGCAAAGTTAGGAAATGCGTATACCATGAATCAATTTTGTCAGGCATTTGCAAATAAATCAGGCTTAGGCGGTATTGATACCGTGCGCAATCATTTGAATATATTGGCGACAAATCGGAAGGTCAAGTTCTTTAAAGATGGCCATTTGTATGGGCTAAAAGATCCATTACACAGCAAGTTTGGGTTTTTATGTGTGGAGGGAATGCAAATGCCTAATGGTAAAACGCATGTTAATCCCGATGCCGGTGAAGCAACAATGGTGCTGCAGCCCGTCTTCCCAACACATTACAAATGTAAAAAAGCAGGCGATGTGTTGCCGGTTAACAATCAATTTACCTGGGATGTTAATACCAAGGAGGTGGCACAATGAAAATGAAATTACTTAAACCATTAGCGTCAGAAAAAAACCCTGTGTTGTTGTGTTTGGACTTAGGCACTCACACCGGTTGGGCGGTTACCAATCACAATGGCCACATCATGAGTGGTACCCTTTCCTTTCAACCGAAAAGATTTGAAGGGGGCGGCATGCGGTATTTGCGCTTTAATCAGTGGCTAGAAGAAATACATGCGGTGATGGGAAATATCGATGCGGTGTATTTCGAAGAAGTCAGGCGTCACTTAGGTGTCGATGCCGCGCATGTGTACGGTGGTTTCTTAAGTTCGTTAACCAGTTGGTGTGAACGAGAAAACATTGCGTATCAAGGTGTTCCCGTTGGTACAATTAAAAAATTCATTACCGGTAAAGGCAATGCAAACAAAGCGGCTGTTATAGCCGCAGTACATGCATTGGGACATAACCCAGAAGATGATAATCAAGCTGATGCCATTGCCTTGTTACATTATGCACATGCGCAATTTGATTTGAAAAAAGCAAGAGAAATAACATGACAGTAACACAACGTAATTGGACAGAAGAGGATGTTATCAACGAATTGGAACAGGCGGTAATCACAATACGGCGATTGCCGCCAGTGCGGATTAATGGTTATGCTAAGGCTTGGCCAGAGATGATGGGTTCATCGATGGAAGAAGAATCTAAGCGGTTACGATTACCTGCAACACCTGAGATGATCACAGCACTTGAGCAAGTCTTTGATTGGATGCACTGGTTAACGGTTAATGAACGTAAACTGCTATGGCGACGTGCTGACCATATCCACTGGAAAGCCATTGCACGTGAAATGGGTTGTGATAAAGTGACAGCGTGGCGTAGGTGGAAAGCAGTAATTAGAAAATTGGTCATCCGGCTTAATGTTTGGTAGACATAATTGGTTTTCGCTGATGTGGAACTAATTTAACGCGGACGTCCGGTCAAACCTTATATGAGCAAATAATTAATTGTATTTGGGTTGGCTTATCGGTCAATTCTTTGCTTTAAATTCGTATTCTGCTTGACTTATAACTAGGTTACGCAAAAAATGACATTTCTGCGAAACAAATTTTCATAAGGACAATATTATCTTATCGTTAAAAGGAGTTATATATCATGTTTCAAAGTGAACTAAATGATAAAACAGATAATCTTGCATTAATGGGTTCAGCTATCATAACGCAACTTACAAAAAAATCTACTCGGACGCTTTTATATATAGATTTACATGGTAAATCTGTTTTACAAGCAAAAGAAGCTGTTTTTAAACATGTTAGGAAAGCATGTGCTGATGGTTGGTATAACTGCCGAATTATTACAGGACGAGGTAACCATATTAATGCAAAGGGCAATCGAGGTGTTATTTTCGACGCATGTGAAATTTGGCTAGAAAGTGATGAATTAAAACCGTTAATTGAACATTATGAAAGAAAAGATGGTTATTACACTGCAAAACTCAAAACTCCTGATTACCAATTCGATGCAGAAGAAGATGCAGCATTTTGTCAACAATACTTTATAGCTATTAAAGAGAAAGCAGAAAGAAAAGAAGATCCAAATGCACAATTTGAATTAGCCTGTTTTTATTCGAGTGGATTTGGCAGCGTTAACATTAACCACAAAGCCGCATTTAAATGGTTTTTAGCTGCTGCTAATCAGGGACACGTTGACGCATTAGGACAAATCGGTCATTTATACCTTATTGGTGAAGGTGTCAGACAAAACGACAAACTTGCTATTGAATGGTTAACTAAGGCAGCTAATAAAAAACATGCCGGCTCTGCCTATACATTATCTTCCATTTATCTCAATGGTTGGGGGACAAACATCGATGCTAACCTTGGCATTGCATGGGCTGCAAAAAGTGCTAACTGGGGTAACATTATGGCTATGCGTCGTGTTGGCAATTTCTTCTATCAAGGTATCATAGCAAAAAAAGATCCTGAAAAAACGTACCAATGGTATTTGCGTGCTGCAAATTTAGGTGACGCATATAGTCAATACCAAATTGGTCTCTTTCATCAGATAGGTCATGGCACATGCATTGATATCAAGAAAAGTTTCACTTGGATTTCATTGGCAGCTGAAGGGGGTGATATTGATGCAATGATGCTAATTGGTGATTACTATTTAAGTGGTAATGGATGTAAAAAAAATGTAAAGAAAGGATTAGAGTGGCTAAATAAAGCAGATGCATTTGGTAGTACTCATGCCAATTTTTTCATCGGGCAATATTATCTAGAATGTAAGAAGATTGACAAAGCGCGATCCTCTTTTATAAATGGCACAAAAGCAGGTTCAATCTTAGCACAAGAAAGCCTATTGCAATTAAATTTCGAAGAAGATGATAAAAGAGAACAGTTATTAGAACTATTAGCAGCACAGCCAATTGATGATATCCTTGAGAAATTACTACCATTCACAAAGTTAATTTTAGGCACCTTCATGTTGAACAATCCCGCAAAATCAAAGAAAGCAACAACTCAAAGGCAGCAAAAAGGTGTTGTAATCCTTAAATCAACTGCTAAAACAGGTCAATCAGAAGCGTATAAAGAGTTGGGATTTTATTTTGGAAAAACCAACTTACAAAAAGCATTTGAGTATTGGCAAAAAGGAGCAGAAGCGAGTGACGTTGACTCTATGTTCATGTGCGCTTTGTATCTTGAACTCTATCAGAAAAACAGCCAGAATGATTCTGAAATATATTCTCTACTCAAAAAAGCTGCGGCAGCGAATCACCCTGCTGCTCTGTTTTTATTAGGGATAAAAGTTTTCCTTGAACAACCATTAATCACACAAGAGTTCCAAGACCCATCCTATTACTTAACAAGCGCTATTAAACAGACAAGTAATGCCATTAGTTCTGTCGGCCCACATATGGCATGTTACAAGGCGTTTCATGCTATTGGAGTAATCCTGAGCTATACAACACATGCCTTCCCCCCAGAAAGCCACGCTGATTACATGCAAAATATATTAACAGCTAATGAATATTTTAGAAAAGCAGCAGAAATGAATTACAACAAAGCACAATTTGATTTAGGTATTGGGCTGGTTGCAAATTACGACACTTTTCAAGAAGGTATACATTGGTTAGAACAAGCTGCAAAACAAAACGATCAAAGCGCCCAGAAAATCCTCACTTTATATCAACAATACACAAACCTGCCTGTCGAGGGCTTAATTGAATTCAATCAACAAATTAGCCCTGTTGTTAAACGAACTTCTCAAAAAGAAAAAATTGGTTTTAGCAAAAATGATTTTCACAAAATGATAGCCAATTATTTTGATAGCAGTCAGAAAGTGCAGGCTGAAATTTCTCAGGAAAAAGAAGAGAAAATGGCTATTTCAAAAAAAGAGACTATTTTGACAGCAGAAGAAACTTCCATCAAAGAAGAAAGTTTGCTGATAGATACAGATGAGAAGCAACCTCCAAAAATTGAAAGTGAATTGCTTGTTAAACATTCTTCAGTATTTCATAGTCCTGGTGAAGATATCTCTCTTGTGACGAACCAAAATGAAGAAAATCCTCAGAAAAAAGTAACTTCACAAAAACCTAATGCTTCATTAGAAGATAAAGAAAAACCAGCGCAATCTCCTATTGAAAGTGTATCTATCAGAAACAATTCTTGTGATCCACAAGAGCAGTCTCAATCGAAAGAATCTGAAACAATTGATACTTCTTATGAAGATTCAATAGAAAAAAATAAAGCCATACAATCAACAGAAGAAATTCAAGAAAATGTTACTTGGTGCAGCATTCAATAAATGAAAAAATTAGCATGGACTATCCTAGAAATTCAAGCACATTAGTGAGTTTGCACCTTTAATTGCCGTACACACAAAAGTAGCGCATTACTGTCCACGCGCCCCCACTTTCAAGTTCGAACTAGTACGGCGATAAATCCCTACAACATCATGACCTAATACCCCCGTACTTCGTTTGCTAAAGTACGGAGTTTTCAGAGGATCGGCGATATTAGGGGAGAAAATCACGAAAAATCGCCGAAATTGGGTGGTCCGAAGTCATGAGATTATACCAAAAAGCCTTTGTATTACTAAGGCTTTTTTAGGGGGCAAATTTGGTTACAGAAAGGTTAGTAAACGAGTAATGGCGTGCCATAGAAAGTAGTGCACCTTGTTTTTGCTAAAATGCACCTTTTCTTTAACATTATGATTTTATAGAGATTTATCACGACTTTTTTGCAATCACCAAAAGTTATCCACAGGCGGGCTAGTCGCTTTTGAGGCCATATTGAGGTCCAAGCCTTGGGCTAGCAGACTTTTAGCTACCTCGAGCTTGCCTTTTTCAATCTGAATCCAAAGAAAGAAATCTCCTCTATCTGCCATTTAAGCTTCTGACAACCTGCTGTGGATCTTTTTTTAAGATGGTCAACAATGCTAATGCAGGACCCTGTGGATAACGACGCCCTTGTTCCCAGTTTTGTAATGTCTTAATACTGACATGTATCACCTTTGAAAACTGCCTCTGTGACAATCCAGTATCTTCACGTATTTTTTTTACGTCTAAAGGACTAAACTCGTATTTTCTAGATGGGCGCCTTTCACCACGCTTTATTCCAGCCGCTTGGCTAATACTTTTCAATAGATTATTAAAGTCATCATCGTTCATTTTAATAGTTCCTCTTCTACGACTCTCTTCAACGTTTTAACTTGCTCTATTGTTAAATCGCTCTGCTCATTTTTCTTGTAAGCAAAAATCATATAGATTTGCATATCCTGCTCAAAATAGTAATAAATAATTCTGAGTCCGCCTCTTTTGCCCTTGCCGGGTATCTTCCATCGAACTTTTCTTAAGCCTGCGCTACTTCGAATAACATCACCCAACTTAGGGTTATCAACCAGTACTTCCTGAAGTACTCGATACTCACCATCCGTCATAAGCTTTTGAATGATCCGGGTAAAAATATGTGTTTCTTTTATTACCATAAGTACATGGTACGCCAATGGCGTACATTTGTCAATATTTACCCACAGAGAATCGCTCGCTAAATCTCAAACATAGGGCACCGTGAAGCGTATTTTGCCGGTGACGCGGCTTGGATCCAAATTCCTAACGCCGCCCGATAAAATAGCTTGATTCGCGCAATTCATAATCAGCTTGTCTGTCTTGGTTTCACGACATCGCCAACGCCCCACTTGAGCCTGACAGTGACATCGTCAAGGTTTGATACTTCTCTAATGCCCGTTTATCACCGGTCACCTCAGCCCCTCTGCCATACCAATAACACGCCCGCTCTGGATTGGCTTCAACCCCGTCACCTTTTTCAAACTGCCTGGCGACATTTTGCATCGCCCGTCCGTGTCCGGCTTCGGCCGCTTCCAATAACAATTGATGGGCTTTTACCTTATCCGGTTGTTCAACCCGCTTTTGCAAATGCAACATCGCTAACCCCGTTTTCGCTTTCACATGCCCATGCTGTATCGCTTGCTGATAACAGCTCGCCGCTTGTGCATATTGTTTCGCCTGTTCACAGGTCATCGCGGCCGCATATACGTTTTCGACTACGGCTTCCGGCAATAGGGGAACCATTATCATATCGGCTTGTGCACTACTACTGCTGCTTGATTGCGGCACTGAGAAAAACCCCGCTTGATTGCTCGCGACAGGGACAGACTCTTCAACCTTGACTATACTGGGCGGCTCATACGCCCGTAAACGTTGCACAACATCAATTAAGCTTGGCCGCTTGAACTTCTCTTCTTGCCAACAGGCTTTGATTAACTCGCGATACACCTCCGGCACGCTCTCTGGTATCACTTCGCGCCCACCTTGCTTCATCTTCAAGTAAACTTGCCCATCATCACATCCCGCATACGGTGTTTGACCTGTCATGATTTCCCACAACACCATCCCTAAACTGTAAATATCCGCTTCGGCGGTAAAGGCTTGCTTATCTCCACCACTCAACACAATCTCCGGTGCCATCCACTCTAGGGCATCACTGTGTTTGTCCAATGTGGTGACTTGACTGCTCGCGCTCTTCGATAATCCAAAGTCACTTAACCGGGCGCGTCCCTCACTGTCGATTAACACGTTGGCACTCTTCAAATCCCGATGCCATATTCCTTCACTGTGTAAGTACATCAACCCTAACACCACATCCAATACCAATTGATGACGTTGACTGGCTGTCAGCATGGCTTTTCCATCTAACACCGAGCGCAATGACCCCTTGGCCATGTGCTTCATCACCACACACGCTCTACCGGGCTCATCACACACTGCATACAACGGCACAATGTAATCACTGCGCAAGTCTTTCATAATCCGCACTTCACGGATAAACTCTTTGCGCTCATCAACTGTTAACTCGCGCTCTAATAACTTGATGGCGACCTGCTGCTCTCGATAACGCCCTAAGTACACTTTGCCAAAACTGCCTTCGGCTAACACCTCATCTATCGCTAACTCAAAAAACGGTACCAACAACTTAGGACTGATATCCGCTTTCTTACTTTTTTGGCTCAAAGGGTTTAACTGTGCCAATGCCAATTGCATCGATTCTAACTGCTTAGCTAAGACATCATGGCGTTTGGCATCATCCAACTCTAACCGCTGCAATGCCGCATTGGCTTCTTGATTGCCTTTGAGGATTTCATCTTGCCGCGCTAACAAGGCTTGATAGTCTTGCTGCTGGTCAGCCACATCGTCTTTATGGTCTAACACTTGCTTAATATTCAACCCTAAGTTCAACTGGGTGATGTCTTCTTCTAAACGGCGGTAAAGCCCTTGAAACTTACCTTGATGTGAATGTGCACGCACCACACGGTGCGCCCAGCCTTTGCCACCAAAACTCTGCACTAACTTCAAGGCATCATCCAACGTGACCTTAAACGCCGCTAACGCCACTGCATACATGTCCTGTGCACCCGGGCCTCTTTTTGACGCCTCTTTCAGCAACTCTTCCACCGAGGTCGTAATCATGTCTACCCGCTGTGCCAAACGCTTACATTGCGCTTTATTGCATTGCACCAACTTCGCATGGTCGTAAATCGCTTTTGTCACTATCATAATCGTTTTAGCACTACTCACTGGGTCCATCACATCTCTCCTATTATTCCTGACTATACCAACACGTTATTCACTAACAATCACCCTCAATCAATACAACCTGAAAGGTTGACTGACAATAAGCGCCACGACCCCACTTTCCTACACATACCCACTGCTCATGCTAGACGAAGACTCACCGCTAGCCTGTTGTTGGGGTGCTTCTGGCTCTACCATCTGCAACCAACTCCCCGGCGTTAATCCTTGTTTCCCATTTAGTTCGCATACCCACCACCCAGAGGGCTGTTTCTCAATCACCGTGAGCTTATCCCCCTTCATAAACGATAATTGTCTCGCATCACGTGCTTTATAATCACCCTTTGCCACCGCTTTATACACAACTTTATCATCACCTAGCTGTGGTGCCGATCCCGATGCCGAAGCTGAGGATACACCACCGCGTGGTTCTGATGACTTAAACATCGTCATAGAGGAACGACTCTCTGGTATCGCCAAGTTACTGCCTGAGGAAGAGGATACCGATATCCCAACATAGCCACTATCAACTTGCCCCCCTCGACTCGCGCCTCCACGCTGACCTTCTGCTGAGCCCGTTCCACTTTGCATCCACCAGCCACTATCGTGCGTTTGCTCGCGTTTAGGTTGACCGGTTTTGGGTGTCACTGATGGTGACAGCATGGGGGCGGGTGTTGCACTGTCAAACCAACCCGTGCTCACCGGCGGTGGTGACACACCGGGCGATACTTGACCCGGCGTCTTACTCCGCGCCACATCACTGCTTTGCTCCATGCTGTCGTCATACCACATCGATGAACTGCTGCTGGCAGACGATACCGTGTGACTATGCGGAGAAGGTATCGGCGTGTTATCCGTTACCGGATGAGCTTTTAACTCACTGACCACCGCTTTCATCTTAGGTCTACCCTCTGGCTGCTGTGCCCAACAGCCTACCAACAACACCTTCAAACTCTCCGGTGAATTGGGTGGGATGGCTTCACGTTTACCCTGCATCACCCGCACTGGTATCAGGGAGCGATTCCCTATCTCATGAAACGGCACTTGTCGACTCATGAGCTCCCACAACACCATCGCATAACTGTAGACATCACAGGCCGGTGTATACCGTGGCTTGTCCTCAGAGAATAACTCCGGCGCTATCCACTGCGTCGTCCCTGCTATCCCCGCGTTATGCGTTTGACTCGAAGATACCTTTATCTTAGATAACCCAAAGTCCGCTAGCTTCGCTTGATAATCTTTATCTAGCAGCACATTCAAACTCTTCAAATCTCGATGTAATATATGCTTGCCATGTAAGTACACTAACCCCTTGGCTGCATCTAACCCTATCTGATAACGCATCTGCCAACTCATCGGCGTTTGACTGTGCAACACATCATACAGCGACCCTTTCGCCATGAACTCTAATACCATGCACGCCTCAGGCACTAACACAATCCCATACAGGGTTAATACATTCGGATGACGCAATTGCACCATCACCCCTGCCTCATGACGAAATTCTTGCTCTAACTTCGCGGTTAACTTACGTTGCAATAACTTCTTAATCGCCACATCCGTCCCTAACCAATCCCCACGACAGACTTCACCAAAGCCACCTTCCCCTAATCTCTTGCCAAAGATTAAATCAGCATGATTCAACAGCATATCCACCTGGCCAGTGCCACGATTGTCTAACACCCCTATCGTGCTACCTTTGCGCGGCGGCGTCTCCTCTTCCGGACCACTGTGCAATGGAGACGGCGAAGCTGAGCCTGAGTCACTCCAAGAAGGACTGCTAACCTGTAACTTCGCCGCCGCTTGTTGCGCCAGCTGCAGTCGATTCACCGGGGGCGGGAATGGTGACTCACCTGCCACAACTGGCGCGAGCGGTAACGTAGCCATCGGGGAGACTACTTCACTCACTTTTACCACATGGTTGCTGGGCACTAATCCAACCTCACCACGCTCATTACAACATTGCCACCAATTGCCTTCATCATTGCGTAAGTCCAATACGTTTCCTACAGACAAAGACAAATGGTCAGAGTCGGGAGGGGATAGGTAAGCATGGATCACCTTAACTTTGCCCTTGGGCACATCGGGTAACGCAGATTCTGTTTCAAGATGGCGACGTCGACTGGATTTTTTCTTGACGGACTCTTCCTTCTTCTTGCGTTTTTCTTTTTTTTCTTTCCCTTCTTTTTTAGATGCTACGCTGACAGCCTGTTTTTTGGGTTCACCACCGATAACAACGCCACGTTCACGTTGCCTGGCTTCATGTTGCGGGAGTATGCTGTTAGGGTCATTTTGACGTTTGAGGTCGGCAATTTCTTGATTGTACAGCGCAGGATTTTCTTTTTGAATACGGTCGAGGTAATTTAAATCTTTTTCTGCCATCCACGCCCGAATAGCTGGGTTCTCGGTATCGGTGAAGACAACACGGTGCCAGTATCTTTTCTTAGTATCAGGAAAGCCTTTTGCTCGGTCAGGCTCTAGGGCAAAACCTTCCATTTTGGTACCAGTGGGGGCATAATGCACAATGAACCAGTAGCGGTCTTTATCATTTTTGTCAGGATAACCGCGGACGTCATCCTTTGCCCAATAAAAATCCTTGTTTTTTCCGCCATCGTCCAAGGTGAGTTTCCACCAGCGGCGGCCTTGTTTATCGGGCCATTTGCTGTAGCTTTGCAAGCTACTCTTTTTGATATTTAATGCGTAGAATTCGGCGCTTGGAAAAGGTCTTTTTGGATTGTCTTGCTCGGCCCCGTTTTCACGGTTCTCTCTATAGTTTTTTAGCGCCCCCTGCACAAGCACAGAGACCGACTCCGACCGCAATAGACCAAGGGCTAAAACATCCCCTGTGACTGAAGTAGAGGGACAGTAGCCTCCGCCGCCACAAATATACGCATCATCATTTTGAGTTTTCATGTAGAAATCCTTAGACCAGCGAAACTCGGCTGGCGGTTAGTTGTAAACACCGCGTTTAGACGCGGCCACATCAAACATTGCCATGCCTACTTTTCCGGCTACTGCTATCGTTGCTGAGTCCATTGCTTTTCCTCCTTTAACTACTTCAACACCTTAAAACGTTTCAATAACACGATACTTGCATTGCTCTCTTTCACTCACACATTACACATACCCACTGCTCATGCTAGACGAAGACTCACTACCACCTTGTTGTTGAGGGGCCTCTGGCTCTACCAACTGCAACCAACTCCCCGCCGCTAATCCGCGCTTGCCATTCAATTCACACATCCACCATCCAGAAGGCTGTTTCTCAATCACCGTGAGCTTATCTCCCTTCATAAACGATAATTGTCTCGCATCTCGTGCCTGGCAATTCCCCTTTGCCAGTGCTTCAAAGACATCACCATCCCCTTCTAACCGCGGGGGTGGGGTCATCACCGGGATTAGTGATGGTCCGCGGCCTTGCCCTACTGGTTGAAACAACGATGGCGATGCGCCAGCTGGGCCCGGGGAGGCTGAACCACCACCAATGTTCCCACGTCCTCTCATACCGCCACGCTGATTTGCACGGCCACGCTGATTTGCACCTCTGCGCTGACCTTCTGCTGAGCCCGTTCCACTTTGCATCCACCAACCACTGTCGTGCGTTTGCTCGCGTTTAGGTTGACCGGTTTTGGGGGTCGCTGATGGTGACGGCGTGGATGCAGGTGTTGCACTGTCAAACCAACCCGTGCTCACCGGCGCTGGCCTGCCTGACCGCTCATTGGGTTCGGTGTCTAACGGTTCACCAGACCATACCGATGCATCCTCATCCGCTGCTCTCGCCCCCTGCACGTGCGGTGAAGGAATGAGTGTGCTATCTGTGATGGGATTGGCTTGCAGCTTACTGACCACCTCCCGTATCTTCGGCCGTTCCCGTGGTTGTGGCTTCCAGCAATCTGACACCAGTGCCTGCAAACTGTCTGGAGAGTCGGGCGGCAGCGTTTCTCTGCCCCCACTCTTTATCCACTCCGGAATAACCCCTGGCACTTGATTCCGATACGGTATCTGCCGACTCAGCAACTCCCACAACACCATCGCTAAACTATAAACATCACACGCCGGCGTGTACCTCTCTCCCCGAAATAACTCCGGCGCTATCCATTGCGTCGTCCCCGCTATTCCCGCATTATGCGTTTGACTCGACGATACCTTTATCTTGGATAACCCAAAATCCGCTAACTTGGCTTTATTGCGCTCATCCAACAACACATTCAAACTCTTCAAGTCCCGATGCAAGATATGTTTACCATGCAAGTACAATAGCCCTCTGGCCGCATCTAACCCAACCTGATAGCGCATCTGCCAACTCAGTGGCTCTTCACTGTGCAACACATCATACAATGACCCCCTAGCCATAAACTCCAATACCATGCAGCACTCCGGTATCAATACAACTCCGTACAGGGTTAACACATTCGGATGACGCATCTTCACCATCACCGCCGCCTCATGACGAAACTCCGCTTCTAACGTCGCGGTCAGTTTATGTTGCAATAACTTCTTAATCGCTACCTCACCATGCACCGAAGACGTTCCACGGTAGACTTCACCAAAACCACCTCGCCCTAACAGCCTGCCAAAACGTAAATCAGCATAGTCCACCAGGTGCTCCGCACTGTGGCTGCCTATTCCCAGGGATGGATTCGGAGACGGCGATGGGCTCGGAGGGGTTGGCAGTGGTGGAGTGACCGCTTCCGACGCAAGGGACACTTCTTCATCCGCTTTCATCACATAATTACGCGGCACTAACCCCACTTCACCAGACTGCTTGCGACACTGCCACCAATCCCCATCATCGCGTAACACTTCCAAACGCTCATCAAACACAAAAGTTAGCTGGTCTGGCTGCGATGCTTGATACCCGTACACTGCTCTGACAGAGCCCACCGCCGGTGCCTGTGGCAAGGATGGCACTACATCCGGCACCTGTGGTAACGGCCCGGCCGCTGTCTCTACCTCTTTACCCTGCAGGCCGTTATCCGCTTTCAACGCGCCGCGCTTATTTTTCACCTCTACTTTCTCAAGGTAATTGGACGGCACATACCCTTTTTGCTTTCTCTCATTTTGACACCAACACCATGTCTCATCGGAGTCATCTAACAAGGTCAATCGCTCATCTTCATGACACACCAAACCCGTTGCCAAATCATCGGGCGTATAATCGTACAACACGTTAACGTACTGTTTAGCTTGCTTTCTAGGATGCTTCGGAAGTGGGACCGGTTCACGCCCAAGGATAGTTGGTACTTTTATTGGACCGCCCTCCTTTTGCGTCGCTTGCAAGCGATTCACCGGGGATGAGGAGAAATCACCTTCCACAACTAACATGGGGGGTAATTCGGCGACTGCGCCACCTTTCGGACTTTTTTTGGCTTTTTCTACGCAGATACTCGGCACCATACCCACATCACCCGCTTGATTTTGACACCGTAACCACTTGCCTTCATCACTGAGCAAGTCCAATAGGCTGCCTGCAGGAAACGATAGCTGTCCTGAGCCTTGCGGTGACTGGTAAGCATAGATTGTCTTGACTTTACCCCTAGGCACATCGGGTAACGCCGCACCTGCTTCGGGATGGTGGCGTCGACTGGATTTTTTCTTGCTAGACTCTTCTTTTTTCCTACGCTTTTCTTTTTTTTCTTTCCCTTGTTTCTTAGACGCTAAGCTGACAGCCTGTTTTTTCTGTTCACCACCGACAACAACCCCGCGCTCACACTGTCTGGTCAGTTGTTTTTGGTGAATACCGGGGTGGGCTGTGGTTTCTTGTTGATACAGAGCGGGGTTTGTTCGTTGAATGCGGTCGAGGTAATTTAAATCTTTTTCTTTCATCCACGCCCGAATGGCCGGATTTTCGGTATCGGTAAAGCAAACGCGGTACCAGTACTCTTTCTTAGCATCAGGAAAGCCTTTCTCATAATTTGGCTCTTGATAAAACCCTTCGATGCGCTGACCTGATTGCCTATGCTTAACGACAAACCAATACCGTTCTTTATTGCCTCGGCTATCTTTTCCGGGATAGCCTCGTCCACTATCTTCCTCCCAATCGAAGTTTTTGAAAAAATCTTGGCAAAATTCTAGGCCTGCAGTTGGAAAGGGTCGATTGGGGACATCTGTTGCAGTGCCATTTTCACGGTTTATCTCATAATTTCTTAGCGCACTAGGAGAAAATTGAAGAGGCAAACGGGACGCTGAGCACCCGCGCAAAGACGGACAGCCCCACAAAGACGTGTCGCGCGCCCCTGAATTTTGAGTTTTCATGTAGAAATCCTTAGACCAGCGAAACTCGGCTGGCGGTTAGTTGTAAACACCACGTTTAGACGCGCCGTCGCAACCAGCCCTCAAACGCTATCAACCCACTGCCAAGCCACGCATAATCAGGCGAGTGATCACGCGCATAGTCTACTCACTGACTCAACACATCCAATCGATACCAATTGCCTGCGGATTTCCACCAAAACGCCCATCAGATTAGGTAGCGTTGATTAACCGCCGCATCCACGGCATTAGGCTCAGCCGCCTTGACCTTATCCAGAGCACAAGAACAACAACGCTTATGCATCGTTGCACTCACTTGGTTTTTTCCTGCTTGAGGGTTTTGCGACACCTCTTAAAGTTACACCGACGACAATAGAACACAGCCATTAATTTGATGAAACTATTAATCCCTAAAAAACCAATGCGCTGATACTACCTAAGTGAATGTTCTTAATGGGAACAAACACATAACTCCTGTCATCAATCGCATGATACACGATGGCATTTAAGTATTGCAATATCATTTTCATCATTGAAACACTGTCACAACTGTTTAAACAAAGCATCCCTGTTGATACTGGTATAATACGTTCCATTTGTGATTATTGTTCTGTATGTCCAGGTGATTGCGTACTGATATTCACCCAGCTATTAAAATAAATTTTTGCCTCAAGTCGTCTGCGCTTCACCAGACCTGGCAACTTGCGCCCACCGGCGTAGACCCATTTGACAAACTCCGCTGGCACTTCATCGTGCTCTTGCCGATTAACCTTGCGTCGTAGCGTTGAGCGTTGTAACGCCCCCGCACCCAGATTAAATGTAAACGACACCAATGCACTAAATTGTCCATCGGTCAATGGAACGTTAATCAAACGTAACACAGCACGTTCTGCTACTTGCGCATCACGACGCAATAATATTTCTGCTTGTTGTTTATCAATGCCGCCATCAAAATGCTCATCTGCTTTGAGTACATGGCCATATCCAATCGTGGGATAACCCGCAAGACAACAGTATATTGCAGATGAAAAACTTTCAAATCGTTTAATCAAGCTTAGTCCAGCGTTGGTAATATAGCGCATCGTGTTATTCCTAACATGTTAATCATTGAGCAAACGACATAACAACATTTACTTCAAATAAAAAAATGGCAACAAACGCCAACATTGGACGCCTGTTGCCAAACTCAAGGAGAGATTCTTATAATGAAATATTCGTGCAGTTAAAGGTGATGCAATTGACGGGATTTTGTCACACTCCTTTGCCCAAACCAAAACGCCATGACAGCAGCAAACAATGCTTGTGTTTCGTCGCCCCAAATCGTTAACACACTGTCTACTATTGTGAGCCCTTGTTGCAGCAATGTAATTAATGCCATCACTTTAACAAACACAAACAAGGCAAAGAATGTATAGGTAATAACAGGCCTTACCGATGCACGCAGAGCTTCGACCCATTTCACATGACTTGGAAGACTCGCATGTTGATATAGTGCTTTGCTCTCAGTCATGTCTGCCTGGATTTGAATTTCCTCTAAACGCTGAGCATGGCCTTCACGCTGGGCTTCAAGTTGCCTGTCAAGGATAGCAAGTTCGTGTTTTCTGTCGGCTCTGTCTCTAACAAGCTTTAAAACATCTGGGAAAGCTGAAGAAATAAAACCCGCTAACGTAGCTAGTAAGGTTATCATTATTTTATTCCTTGTTTATTTGCCATTGTTTAAATGAAAAAGTGAATCCAGCTTCCCTGAAATCCCCGCAAAGAAGAGCACCAACATCCCAATTGTTAACCAGCGCACCATCGTTTGCACAAACGTGTGTTGCATTGTCTTGAGGGTTTTTGCTAGTCCACGCAAGGTACGCAAGTCATTGACTGTATCATCCATCAAGCCCATTTCAATGAGTGCTTTACGTGCGCCACGTGCTGAGGCTTTTTCAATTAGCTCGTCAAGTTCTGCTTGCGTTAATTTGACACCTTCATCAGATGATTTGATATTGTCGGTTGCCATAGTAGTTTCCTCTCTGTTGCAAAGTTAAATAAAATTGGATTGAAAAAAATAAATGAATTAAATATTATGCGTCAGCAGTATGCACCGCAGGATGTTCCGTGACTGCGCTGATTTCAATGACATCACCTCTAGGACGCACAGCAGTAACGCGAGCCAACGTGCTCCACGCATTACCAACGCCAAACGCCACATGCGTGCGCTCCTGTGATTCACCGGTGTAGGGTTGAAAATTAAAATCACCTTGAATGATAACTTCATTGGCATTGTTGCCTGGCTTGACTTGATACGTACCACTGACACTGCCATCTTGGCTGCGAAGACCAACAACATGTTCGTCAAGTTTATTTTCATCCCAGGTCAGTGGCTCCGATAAAGTTAACGTGTTACCCTCAACGCTAACGACTTCCGCGCCTTGCCCCCAAGATGGCATATCGTGCGTAATCGCAATTAAATCCCCATAGGTGGGTATTAAGCCTTCCAGTTCTGTTTGGAATGTTACGAGTCGTCTGCGATAATGATTGGTAGCGGCCATGTATTTACCCTCGCGAATAGCTTGCTCTTTATCAGTGCAGCCTAATAATCTGACTCTTGCTGGTTGTTTACTGGTACTATTAGGCAAACTCACTTCAACTTCATCAGGTCGCCACGTTTGGTTACAGAAATACTCGACAATCACACTGTCAGCGGTATCATCACTGGCTAAGAGATAGTGCAGCTTCAAACTGTGTTTAACAATATTACGTGGTGAGAATAGCGCTACTGGAATTGTTCTTGACTCATCTCTGACAAATCTTACAATCCCCGTTTGCATAAAACACACTGCGCGTCCACAACGTGCCACCCGCGTTAATGCTTCCCACACTGTAATCGGTTGGTCAAATACCACATCAACACAATCGTTACGTTGCTGCCATGTTGTATCAAGACTTGCTAATATTTCCAAGTCAATACGACTATCAGGCAGATTACCACCGTATTCACTGCTGGCAATATCCGCTAACACCCAAGCAATGGAGCGTGTGGCTTTTGGCGCACTCCAACCCGTTCCTTTACTCCATGTTGGTAACTTACGTGTAACAATGCAATTAACTAATCGCGATGCACGTTGTGATAAGTTATCGGTGGCACGCATTTTAATGGCGAGCAACGTGACGTTACCCATATCAGAACGTTGATTAAGCGTGGCTTTCAATCCTGCCCAACGTAATTCATTACCGCTACGCGCAGATGTATCTTTGTTGTTGGTTCTAAGCGCTCTTACTTCATAACGCTCTGGTGTGACAGTGTAATGATACGTTAATCGTTGTGGGGTATTGGTCGCTGCTGTCATGGTTTCACTGCCTAAACGCTGCCAATCATGTAATGGATTACCCTCATCATTAATTTGTCTGGCGTCAACGACCCACGTTATGGTGCGTGCATCTAAGCCACCACTATCATTTGCATAGTACAATCCTCGTGGCATGATGATATCGATACTCAATTGCGTTGCAATCGTATCCGCTGGATTCACCACAAAGCCACCAACGTAACCGCCCCCATCACTGGTTGATAATAACTCTTGGCCCGCGACTTCGGGTGCGGTGATGACATTCGCTGAAAATAAAGTAACGTGATTGCCAGGTGGCACCACTTCATAAGTAATTTCCTGAAATGAGCTAATTGGTGTGTCTTCGATGCGTATTTGTTCGATAACATAGTCGCCTTGACCAATGCAATGTAATTGATAGAGGTATTGTTCGTTGTTGGCATAATGGGAATACGGTGTACTGGCTAAATCAGGATACACAATATGCCTACCGTAAATCACGGGTATCGGTTGACTAAGTCTGGCTTGATTGCCCCTGGCTTGCAATGAATACGTCGGACTGGGTGCGGGTGTGTTATCAAATCCGTGGATGGATGCCATCGGTGGTGGCACTAACACGTTCACAAGCGCAGTACCGGCTAACGCAACACCGGCTGTCACTAAGCCAATACCAATGCTACTGGTAATACCCATAGCACCTGCAACCGCACTCCCAATAGCAGGAGCTGCCACCATCACCGCAATCATTGTAAGTTGAAATTTTGTTAATATTCACTTTAAGAGGTGAGCCGCTAAGCTGAATTAACCTAGCTGCGCGATCGTGGGCGACCGTGCAATCATAGGTCTTAACAACCGTGTTAATCTGGGTACCCTAGATCGACCTCGATACGTTTGAATAGTTGAAAGGGCTAAACGCCCGTTTACAATCCTAAACAAACATTAAACGCACGAGGGAATATGTAATGTATCAGAAATTTATAGGAATTGATATTGGTAAGTATGAGTTTTACAGTGCCATCCATGGGGAAAAAGAAGTCAGCGTTTATGAGAATAACGCTGTCGGTATCGCACGTTATCTTGAGGAATGGGCAAGTAAGCTATCCTCAGCACTGATAGTGTTAGAAACGACAGGTGGACACGAATTAGCGTTGATTCGCGCATTGCAAGAAAAAGGCTATGCTGTACATCGAGCTAATACACGCAAAGTAAAACACTTTATTCGTTCGTTTGGCCAACTGGGTAAAACAGACACGATTGATGCATTAGGTTTAGCTAAGTACGGTTATGAGCGTCATGCTGATTTAGAGGTATACAAAGAACCAGCAAATAAAATACTGCAAAAACTACTTCTGCGCCGTAATGAGTTAACCAAAATGTTAGTGCAAGAAAAGAATCGTTTGCAATCACCAGAACAAGAAATTCTTACAGAGAGCATCGACAGGATGATAGCGTATTTTACCGAGGAAATTAAGCAAATCGAAAAGAAAATCAATCTGATCTATGAGCAAGACAACTCATTGCTTGAAACAAAAAAGATTTTGCAAACGATACCCGGTGTTGGTGAAGTAGTTGCTTCAACATTGTTGGCTTTTATGCCGGAATTGGGTCAGGCAAATCGAAAACAAATCGCCTCCTTAGCCGGTGTAGCCCCTCATCCTAACGATAGCGGCACTAAGCAAGGTTATCGATTTACTCGAGGTGGTCGAGAAGAAGTGAAACGGATATTGTTTATTGCAGCAATGGCTGCAGCTAAAAGTAAAGGAGCATTAGGCGATTTTTATAGACGTTTAGTTGAGTCTGGTAAAAGAAAGATGGTAGCGTTAGTGGCATTAATGCGAAAAATTATTGTGATAGCGAATGCAAGAATGCGCGATCATTTTATTGAAACAGGCCAAGTAAATGCAAACGCTACAATTACTTAAAATAATACTTTAATCGCAAGATGTAGCACAGAACGAGCCTTACAAGGCATGATGACATTTTGGGTTAAGCGTGGTTATTGTCAAGGGTTGCAGTGCAATGCTGAATGCACCACTGTTAGTGAAGCCACCCTTGACAATAACCACGCTTAACCTATATTCATTTGTGCTTTGTAAGGCGTCTTAGTATCTACTTTTTTCTTTATCTTTGCTTATAGCCATGTGCTGTACCTAGCCATATTTGTATATTTCTTCGCTAAAAGAAAAATTTTTAAACATTTGAAAACCATAGTTGATTAACACAGAACGTAAGATTTTACCGCCGCCCCCACTGCCTTGTGGCAGGGTAATAAAGGTAATGACATCGTTTGCCTGTATAATTGTTGTTTGCCAATCTTGGCGTAACAATGGATTGCCATTGACTAAACAAATTGTCGGTAATTCAAATGTAACAACATTAGTCTGCATCAACCACATTGCAATGGTAACAGGATGATCAACAGTAATCAGCTCTCGCCCACGCTCACACAAAAAAGGGTTATGCAGAATAACAACATGCGCCATTACAGTGAATCACCTTGAAATTTATAAATGCCCTCAACTTGCCAACCTGATACCTGCAAACTGTTAACCGTTTGAAAGACAACGCCACTCTTTTGCACGCAATGCAGTACGCCTTGTTCAGTGGCATTAATGGCAATCCATATCCCAACGTGAATCGGGTAACGTGATTGACGTAATAATACGGCATGCCCTTCAGCAGGGTTTTGAGTTAATTGCCAGCGTTGCTTTTCGGGGTGCTGCTTAAATGCTTTAGCCACCTGTGTTAAGTTAACCGCATCAACGGGAATATCAGGCAATGTGCAATTAAAATGTTTTTGTTGCACATACTTCACCAATCCCCAGCAATCGAAGCCTGATACATTTCTGCCACCAGCTTGCCACGGCAAACCAATGTACTGACAAGCCCAATGGGTCATAAGGGTTACTCTGTTTTTTTGATTAAAGAATAAAAGATCAAAGAAAGTGTTGACTGTTACGTTAACGCGCTAAGCCAGGAAAACGTTTAATAGTATAGCTATCGGCTGGAAACCGTTTATTACCAATATCGAGCATTCTGGCACGTCCTACGATGCGCATGACATCGGCTTCGACATCACATAACGCTAATGTAATCGGTGGCACCATATGTGGAGTCGATGTATCGTTGCTTAAATACGGCCGGTATGTCACCTCAATTTTATCACCACTGTCTACTGCGGCATCCAAGTGTTTCATCAGTGTCCCACTAACGTTGTCAATAGTGACAGTAATCTCCGGTACTGGCGCGGTATCCACCGTCGGCAAACTCAAATCAAAGCTCATCGCAATGAATGTCACGGTTTCATTTGCATTCAGTGGTGCATCTTCTTCAAGCGTTGCAGCTAAGTTTTGATAATCGCGCACCAATCTTACTGCCATAACGTTACCCTCATCATCGACAAACTTTGGGTGGCGCAATTCTAAGGTATGCAATATCACTACATCACTGGGTGATGACGCATACGCTTCACAAATGGCTTGGCTTAACGTTGGGTCTTTATATGGATCTCCCGTGCAATGCAAGCGTTTTCAGGAAAAATGGTTTAGTAGGTCGCTACCTTATATTTGGCTTCGTAGTGAACAATCATCTTGTTCGAGCCCTAATGGTCACTATGCAACTTTCTCTCCTCATCTGGCATATGGCATCTATCTAGTGCCCCAGACCCTGTTAGGTTTTTAGAAAGTCGGTTTTACCTATTTTATCCATTACTTTTACGTTTGCGATTACTCACTAAAAAACTTTATGTTTTTTGCTAATCAACAAAAAACCTCACACATTGCCACCAGCACAAGCTAAATTGCCATCATAACAAACACCTTGTGACAGCATTGTCCAAGCAATTCGTGCATTCTTGTTCGCTAAAGCAACAACTGTACGGTTCGTCGAACTACGTGCTTGCTTTCGACATGCCCAACGTGCTGTTGGCGTCTCAGATTTCGATGCACAACGCATCACTGAACGGGCTCCGTGAATTAACAACGTACGAAGTTGAGCGTTGCCTCGCTTGCTAATGCTCCCTAATCGCACCTTTTCGCCACTGGATGATTGCTTGGGTACTAATCCGCACCATGCTGCAAACTGACGACCATTTTTAAACTCATGAGCAAAACCCACAGATGCATACAATGCCGTTGCTGTTTTGCTACCAATACCAGGTATTGTCATTAAATTGCCACAGGCCGGATGTACCTTGGCTATTGATTCAAGCTTCACATCATAGCCCTTTAGCTTTTTATCTTTTTCTTTTAATTCGTTGTACATTTCTCTAAATAACTCCCTGGCATAAGGCGTCAATTCATTTTCACTATTATCCACAATCTCTGGTAATTGGTTACGTACAAAACGTATTTGCTTTGGGATGATGACACCATATTCTGCCAATAAACCCCGTATTTGGTTCACTAATTGCGTGCGCTGTTTAACTAATAACTCTCGATGCCGATGAAGACTTTGAATATCTTGCTGCTCTAATTCTTTAATTGGCACATAACGCATGTCTGCACATAAACTTGCTAGACAAATTGCTCTAGCATCGTTGGCATCCGTCTTATTGCCCATCACAAACGGCTTCACAAAATGAGGCGCTATTAGCTTGACTTCATGACCCATTGCTTTAAAGCGTCTTGCCCAGTGATGTGCGCTGCCGCAACTTTCCATTACCAAACGACATTTAGGCAGTTGTTGAATAAATTCTGCAAATTTTGTTCGTGATAAGCGTTTTTTTAACACACATTCTCCTTTCTCATTAACACCGTATAGTTGAAATACATTCTTTGCCAAATCTATACCTACTGTAGTAACATTCATTTCGGATCTCCTCTTAACGTTTCAATTGATTAATTTCAATTGCGGCTCATTATGAAGCCTTCCTAAGTCGGAGATCCATACCATCTGGCATTGTTATGTTGTCGCTTGTGTTTGTTGTTCTTTTTCTTTTGCTTTATTTTTCTCTTGCGCTTGCTCTTCTTCCCAAGCGGCATCATTCATATAATCGATGGTGCCTCCTTGCAATAAAGCGGCTTCAATGTCATTAGAACGTTTACGTAAGCACTGAATGGTTGCCCACAATTGTTTAGCGTTATCTAAACGTAACTTTTCTTCATCGGTTAAATTATCTTTGTTGCTTAATGCATACAAATACGCTAATGCATTATTTTGTTTCCAATACGGTGTTATGGCTAAAATGCGCCGCATGGCTTCTGCTTTGACTTGTTTTATCAGTACGCTGTTAACTTTTAATGTTTGATGCTCATTCTTCGTAACAGTTTTACCCCCTGATGGTATTGTTGCTTCATGACTAAATGCGTAGTACACGCGTCCATTGATGTCGCCTAAATAAATCGGCGGCACCGTGCTTTCTTTAAACTGCGGTTGCCGATTATGTACATACGATTTGATTCTACCTGTCATTGTTTCATTCATCCTTAAACTAATATGATTAAGTTGCAGTAGGGTTAGGTTGGCAATTAACAAGCTGATTTAATAATCCGGCATCAGAAAATTACATTCTTGAGCACCAACACATGGTGCAAGTTGCCACTTTGCGTACCGGTTGCACCGTAACTGCTATTATACCCGCACGCATCCACACGCCCATCGGTGTATAACACACCCAATCCCCAGTCTGTCTGGCCTTGGCCGAAGCACGCCCAATCTTGAATCTCACCTGATTGTCCGAGCACGCGTTTGAATCGATTGTTTGTGCCAGACTTTGAGCCCGTTCCAAGACTACCGCGATCACTGTAACCGGCGGCCCATAATGCATCGCCACTTTGCACAATGCAGCCCTCATAACTGGCACCACCCCCAAAACAGACTGTATCGACTTTGCCTTGGAAATCCGCACTGGGTTTAGTCAGTGAATGTTGATGCGCGGTATTGCCTGTGCCTAATTGTCCGTAGTTATTGTATCCCCAACCATAGAGTTCTTTCTTATCGGTGATAGCAGCAGAACTTGGGTAACGTCCATCTCCTGTGGCAATATCCACAAACGTTGACGCATGTTGGATTTGAGAAAAACTGGTGCGATTTGTTGTATCGCCATGCCCTAACTGACCATAACCGTTGTAACCGGTTGACCACAGTGTGCCATCGTCTAATAACACTAACCCATTACCAGCAGCGTCTTGCCCATCTGTTCTATAACCACACGTAATCACCGCTTTAGCAATATTATGCAAAGTGGGATGCAAGATAGGACTATGGCGGTCAGCAGTATCGCCCAACCCCAATTGCCCATTGTGATTCCACCCCCATACCCACAATTGTCTATCTTCTGTAATGGCATACACACTGTAAGGTTGACCCGATACCGCTAAACTCACAATGTTAGTCAATGCCCCGCAGCGCACCGGTGTATATTGATTGGTACTGGTGCCATTACCTAAACTACCGTTACTGTTATAGCCACAAGCATAGACTTCGCCGTCAGTTGTTAAGAAGAATGCACAGCCATAGTCATAGTGATTAGGCCGACCAGTAACAATGTGTTTAATTTTAATATTGTTGTTAAAGAAAAAATCAATGCGTCTCATCATACTGCGATGCAGCGTATCACCATGTCCCAACTGACCATAGTTATTAAATCCCCATGCCCATACGTCGCCTTCTTGTGTTAATGCATAATGTTGCTGACCGCCAGAGAAAACGTTTACAAAACGTACCTCGTTATTTAAAGCCGCTACCCGACTGGGTAAGTAAGTATGGCTAGCATTGGGGTCTCCATTGCTGTAATTGTTACCTAAGCCACAGGCTTTAATCAATCCATCGCGCATCAAGTAGACACGGGTATACCAGCCTCCTAAGCCATTCACTTGGGATAATTTCCACACCGCTTGTGAAGGATGCAAACCCACATCACGCCATTGCGGTTGCTGGTTATTCCCAGCTTGCAATACTTGGCCTGGGTTACCACAGGGTAAGCGTATCGTTGCATTGCCATCATGCGTTAACAAATCTCCTTGCTCAATCAATTGATGCGTGCCAGCGGCTAACATATCCCAATCATCGCCAACGGTAGGCGCAACTCCAACCACATCGCGCTTAGCAATAAAGCTTGAGCCATGATAAGAGACAACGTCATCACGCACATAAGCAATGTCATTGTCATATGCTCCACACCAATTCATGCGGATGTTGCCTAAATCTAAAATTGTCATACTGCTCCCATGTCATTAGACCGTTACTAATAAGTGTCCACGTGTATCGATTTCAATCGCAATACCCACTGGGGCAATGCAGTAAGTTAAAAAATCATTAACATCACAGTGTTCTTCATTGATATTCACTTTCAGTTTGGCGCCGTCTTTGAAAAAACCATATACAGTGTTACTCGATTGCGTTAGGACATAGCCATTCTCTTTAGCGTTGACGGCTAACAACTGGCCGCCACCCCCAGTCAAATCCGTTGGGAGATTCACCGTGCCCACCGTGGTGGCGGCCGTCTGTGCTTGTTGCTTGGCGTTACCTGCGTAGTGTTCTGCTTGTGCGACGGCATCATTCAATGCTACTAAAGTCACGTTTAAGTCGGATAACTGTTGTTGAATCTGTTGCTCTATGTCAAAGATGACTTTAGCAGGGGAGCTCACCTCACCCCCGTCAGTTGGAACCACAGCCTGTTCATCACCGTGTACAATCTCATGTAGCGTTTGACTGTCTTGGGTGACTTGCGCAACCGCTTGCTCTAAATCCTTTTGCAATGTCATAGCTTACTCTTAACGCTGATGATAGATTGTTAAATACAACCCATTAATGGAAATAACTTGGCAAGGTGTAATGCACCAACCGATGCAAGCCATCAATCGCATCCATCAATCCCTGCATGTCTTCGGTTAACAACAGATGTAATGTGTCGTGAGTCAGCACAGGCCGTTCACGTACTTCAAGCTCGGTGTGGATTTCCCACAGTGTGCCGGTGACTAATTGTGTTTGAAAAGCTTGAGTAAAACGCGCTTGTTGCGATAACAATCCTAAGCCACCTAACAAGGTAACATCAAACCAGGCGCCGCCTTCGCGAGCCTCCCACTTGTACCAGGCTTCAAATATCGCAAACTGGGTTTGTGACATTAACCAGCGTACTTGAATACGGCTAGGGACTTGAGTGAAGCGACGACGTTGACGCGCACTGCCCGCCTCCATATCGGTGCGCACAATCGCATCGCCGGGTTGAATGCTGTAACCTTCAACCGTGGGGAAAGGGAGTTTATCTGGCCATGTAATCATGAGGTTATTTCAATTAACATTACGATTGCCGAACTAATCCGCCCTCAGTCGTAATGACTGGATTGTCCACATTGACTGTATTGGCAACCGTGCCATCTGCCAGCACAAACGAGTTGGCTATGGCAATATAACCGTCTTTACAATGACTGACTTTGGTATAGCTGGCTAAGAGATAGGAATTTTGGTCCGCGATAAAAGCCCGATTGCACTGTTCTACGGCTAGCCAAGGCGCATAGACCGTGCCATGATAAACAGACATTGTCCCATCATCACAACGGATGGCTAATCCACGTTTGTCCACACCATCACCATGTACCAATAGCTCTCCGCCATAGGCACTAAACCCAATCGTGCAATCCTCCGCTGTCGATTGATTGGCGGCTAAAAAGGAATTGCTGCGATGGGCTGAGAAACCCAATGCAAAGTGTTTGACTTGACTGTGCATCGTATACAACGTGCCACCATCAAAACATACCGCTCCGCGTTGAGAGACCTCACGACTAACGCCCTCAGCATAGAGGTATTGCAAAAGTCCAATGCCACCAATGTAGACAGCCACACCTGTGTTGACTTGTGTCATGCTGACATAATCTGCCAACAAAATCCCACCGCGCAATACCTCTGCACCGGTATTACAGTTTTCAATGCTTAAGGCATGCGCTTCAAAGGTAACATGGCTGTGGTCAGCCACATACACACCACGATAGGTGTCTGCTCCATGACCGACCAATTTAAATTTGCCGTAAAAATGAATATGGCGTGTATTATAGAAGAACCACCCATGGGATTTACCTTTTTCATCGGGGATAAAGCGGATCACCGTATCGCCATCGACATCAGAGACCGTTTCCACCTGTATGTGGCTGGCATCGGGTTGGTGATTAAATTCAAGTTTATTCACCGCATATTCCCCTGGGTGAAGGCGAATAATAATCTTGCCACGCAGTTTCTTATCAACCAAATAATCCCATGCCGCTTGGGGTGTTGCATAATCTTTGTCTTCACCCACTTCCAATACGACATCCTCTAAACATAATGTGGCAATCAGGCTGTCAACTTCTTGCTTTTTCAAATCAAGCTGCGCGGTGATGTCATCGATTTTGTGAGTGACGGTATCCACCAAGGTACGTGATGTATCGCGCAATGAACGAATGTCACTGCCAAGGGCGGTTAGTTCAGTCGGTGACGTAGTGTTTTCAATTTCGGTTGAAGTCGCTGTTTCAGTTGTAGTTGCATCGGTTAATTCAGCTTGAGTTTCAGTTGAGGTTGGCATGGTGATATTCCTATGTTGTTTCAGATAAATCCTTGCTTGTTGCTGCTGGTAATGTCCGCATATCCATTAGCACTAAGGCGGCTTCACACGCCAGCTGTTGCTGTAATAACTGCAACAGACGAATAAACCACTTCTCTGGTATCACCAACTCTGCCGTTGCAACGACCACCTGATAGTTGGCTGTGGCGGTCTTCACTAACTCAGCTGTTGCGACCGTTTGCTCTAGTTGATGAATGACATAGGCTGCAGATTTGACTAAGCCGCCTTCGGTGGTAACCGTGGTATGCTCATCACCGTGTACAATTTGGTGTAGCAGTGCTGTATCTGTCGCTAGGCGTTCGGTTAATCGATTAACCTCATACTGGATACTCATGACAATTCACCTCCACAGCGTTTATGTTGGCAGGGGGAAGGACGTTTGATGTTTTATTTGCCGACAAAATAAGTAATTGTTATACGTGCATCGTCATCGATAATGCGATACGCTTCACGTATCGGTTTTACTAACAACAAGAAGGCATCATCAAGATGCCCATTATGTATTTATAAAGCTAAAACGAATTAACCGCTTTTTTGGGGCGCCGAGTAGGTCAAGGAAGTCCATCCAGCAATTTGATTTAGTGAGTAGACCGGTTCCTCGTGTACCTTAGAGCAAAGTTCGTTTTCACTGTTTCCATCTCGTTTCCTTCTGATGGTGCCACAATATCTTGCTCATAGTTCACTTGTGCCCCGGCCCCTCGTTAGAACCACATCGTGCCCTATTAAGGCAATGGGCTCACGACAAGCTCCACTTCACTGGTTGTGGATTTCAATATAGCCGATGATAAACCTTTACTTTTGGTACTGGGTGCAATCGTTTAAAATTGTCAAACTGTTCCCAATTGAAAGATCGTTTCTGGCTTCGACGGTTAAGCCAGTAAGACATTGTTTCTGTCGCATGGCACACAAATGTGTTTACCTGCCTTAGATTGTCTGAAACACCATAGTATTGTATATGTCCCCGCAATTTCTTACAGAAACACGCCCAAATGTCTTCTGTTTCAGCTTTATGCCTTGCTGCTTTCGCCCACTGCTTTATATTCTTGAGTTTTGTACGAAGCCGTTTGCCTTCGGTCTTCACCTTTGGCGTCCAATAACCTCGCCTTGATCTACCCCAATAATATGTAAAGCCCAAAAAGTTGAATGTCTCGCAGCCCTTTCGGTTCGGATTAAACCGAATCAGACATGTCTTCTCTTCATTCATTTCCAGTCCGTAGCGTGTCAAGCGTTTCCCTAGACTTGTTTTGATCCGCTGTGCGTCCGCTGCAAATTCGCAGCAAATCACAAGATCGTCACAGTATCTAAATAACTCAACTTTTCCACGGCAGTGTGCTTTTACCGTACTTTCGAACCACTCATCTATCACATAGTGCGCGAATATATTGGCAAGCACAGGACTAACGCAGCTTCCTTGTGCTACGCCTTCTGCACTAACTGTCAGTTCTCCTGCACTCAATACACCCGCTCTGAACATCCGCTTTAGATATCGGATAAATCGTTTATCTTTTATCTTCTTGCTTATAATGTTCATTAGTTCCTTATGATCTATGCTGTCGAAGTATCTTGCCAGATCAACATCTATTACAGTGTCAACTCGCTCTTTGTACAGATAGCTCCGTAGTGCACGGATCGCATCATGACAGCCTAACCCTCGCCTGAAACCATAGGAACTTGGCAAGAATAGTGGCTCATATATGCTTTCCAATATGCACTGAAACTGTTTCTGTACCAGCTTATCTTCAAAACTGCCAATCCCAAGTGCACGCGTTTTACCTGCCTGTCCCGGTTTTGGGATTGTTACCCGTCTTACTGGTTGTGGCCGGTAACTCATCGTTTTCATCTTGGTAATCAGTTCTTCTAAGTTCGCCGTCAAGTTTTCCCCGTATTGCTTTTTCGTTATCCCATCTACACCTGTTGCTTTTCTTCCATCCAACTGGTAATAGCATGCCCGCAAAGAGTCAACGTTGACATGGTGCATTATGCACCTAAATGTCTTCGTCTTATCTTGCGTGGACAACCAAGCTATCCTCTCAAGTTGCGTTGCCGTTGTTAATTGAGAATCTGATGTTCTCATCACGTTTCCCCCTCGAGGTGTTGCTTGCCTGGAGGCCTTCTCTCCAATGGCATTACCCATCTTCATCAATACTATGCCTCCTCTGACTCCCTGGTTATCTTCTCAGGCGCCTTGCCGTTAGGCTTGTTGCCCAATACGCTTTCCTTTGCGAATAACCAGGGTCTCCCACGTTCACTGTATTGCTTTGATATCATGCCATGCTCTCAGACCCCGGGAGTGCTACGCATGGCTTCCCATTTTCGTCATGCGCAATATTGTCTTCTGGTCCGAACACACCATCGACCACTCCAATCAAAAATTTTCGAGGCTCAATCACTTCGACTCATGCCTACGGCCTAATATCTCCCTATCTACGCTTGACCAACTGCGTTACCACAGCTCGCCCAAGACTTGGTACGGTGTGTGGTGGGCTCCACTTCACCGGCGGTACTTTCAACCGCTAGCAATACGGCGCTTCGTGGCGCACGCTCGGCTTTTTTGTTGTTAGCGATAACTGCCATTAGCTGGATTCAAACCGTAGCGCCGTTCCATCACCGGTGCTAAACCATCACCACGTGTGATATTGCGCGCGAGCTTTTGTTCAACATGTTCAACAATAATATCCAGTTGCACATTGCCATCAGGTGTTTGGGTTGTATGCGTTTTAGCTTGCACACCAGAAACGTTGTTATGCACATGTACCGTAACAGTGGGAGCCGCATTGCGTGAAGCTAAGCCTGCTCCTAACAATTGCATTTGCCCTGGTGTAAACACGGTCTCACCTTTTTTGGCAATAATCGGTACTTCATTACCAACGACACCACCACCATGAAATTTCGGGGCGCCATCAAATACAGATGAATTGACGGCACGTTTTGTTAACGCATCATGACCAATGACACCACCGCTATGGGCAGCACCAAATAAACCACTAAAGTTAACCGAACCTAATGCACTCGCTAATGGCGCAGTGATGTTTTGTTTGATTTGAATGCGAAGAATATCGGAAATGATAGAGTCTGCCAGTGATTTAAAATCAAGCTTGCCTTTCATTACAAACTCAACTAACGCATCCTCCATGTTAGAAAAAGCATTGGTAATTGCATTCTCTACTTGCGATGCCATGTCATTGGCTTCATCAACGACATCACGAAGTCCGCGGGTCACTCCATCTTGCCAACGTTTGGAACTAGCCAAGTCTTTCTCGCGAGCTTGCTTTAACATGTTCTGGTAAACGGTTTCAATGTCACTGGCAAAGGCAGCATAGCCTTGACGTGTGCTATCTAATCCCGCTAAGGCACTCTGACGCCAGGTATCCGCTTCAATGCGGGCTTGCTCACTTTCGGATTTGGTTGCATTCAATGCGCGGGTAATAGTTTGTACTGTTTGTGCATGACGCTTAGCCGTTTCAATGGCGTCTTTATCCGCTTGTTGCAGGTTATATTTCTGCTGAATTAAATCTTTAGTCTGTTTGATAAGTTTGGAGGCTTCTTCATTTTGTTGTTGGCTGGTATCAATACCCAGCTTGGATAATGTATTTTCTTGTTCGTTTAATATCAAGGCACGCTGTACTGCGTCGTTGCCTTGTTTACGGGCAGCCACTAAGCGTTGCATTGCCACAGACTGTGCTTCTAATGACTGAATCGTCTCTTTGATGTGTTGTATTTGTTTCTCATCTAACGCAGGAATGATTTGTTTCAAGTCCTGTTTGCTTGGGTTCGTGTTCAGTGTGCCATTGTGTAATTCAACTAAATGAGCTTGAATTTCCTTGATTTTCGACTGTAGTTTTTTATAAGCTTTTATCTGTC
Source organism: Gammaproteobacteria bacterium (assembly GCA_965116795.1). GTDB lineage: Bacteria > Pseudomonadota > Gammaproteobacteria > JAJFKG01 > JAJFKG01 > JAJNDI01. The sequence continues at coordinate 1,137,378 of OZ220716.1, read as the reverse complement.
CGCTAACTTCTTTAGCTTGCTTGGTAAATTCTGGATGCGTTGATGTCAAATCCCATATGGCTTTGTAATGTTTGTCCATAGCATTTTTACCCGTCTGAAAGGCGTGACGGACTTGTTCTAAATCTTTCATCAAATCAAAATGAAACAACTCTTTGACATGGTCTAAGAAACTACCAGGGTAAACAGAACGAATCTCTTGCATCAGCTTGGCGGCTTGCTGTTTCGATTTGTTCAATTCTTCAGTCAGACGCACGATGGCTTCATTGACCAACATCGGTTGCCCCGTGCCATTGGCCGCTTGCTTTAATGTCTCCATTAGTTTGCTAAGCTCAGCAGTGTGTCGCTTGGCCGCGACGGTAGCTGCTTCATGGCTTTCTGCCAGTTTATACAGTGCCAAACCTGCCATCGCCGCTAAACCAACAGGGCCACCGACAAATCCCAGTGCACGTTTGAAGTCGAGCATAGCAACAGTTGCTAATTTTGTAGAACCTTCGAGTATAGCCACCTTAGCAGCCGTGCCGGCTGACAGACCGGCTAATGACCGTAACCCTATTACCAACCCCGCATGACCAATAATAGCGGCTCTTAATAAGCTAACGGCTTTGGCGGCAGTGCGAGCAACCAAGAGATACTCTAACCCTTTAGCTGCTAAACTCGAATGCTGGAATAAAAACTCGAATGCATCTGCACTAATGCGAATCGCATTACCTAATGTTTCACCCACAGCATGAGCCGCCTCATCGACATCGCCGGTAGCCTCTCTTATGCTCACCCCCACATCGTGAATCGCGAGAGTAAATCCACCCTTACCAATTTCACGTGCAATGTGGGATACATTATCTGTAATGTTACTGAAAATCCCTTCTAAAATATCCATTTGTGCGGCCATGGCACCGGCAAACTGGGTCTTACCAATACTACGCAAGTAGCCTTCAATGGCAGTCACATTCTTTTTAACAACGGTGGTGACTTTGTTAAAGGTAAAAGCAACTTTATCGCCTTGCACTTCTGCATTAATCCCAAAGGACTTTAAGTTCATGAAGCGGCCTGTTGTCGCATTAGCCACCGCATCGACAAATAACAATAAGTCCTTACCCATCGCAGAGGCGGTATTGCCGTAAGAACGTAGTGCATCAGCTGAGGGATCTAAGCCAAGTGCTTTTAATTTGATAAAGGCTTCGGTTAACTGCTCCACACTAAACGGCGTCTTTGAGGCAAAGTCTTCAATCATCGCAAAGGCATCATCAGCCCCTTTTAAAGAGCCGGTGACGGTTTTTAAGCTCGCATGTAAACGTTCAAACTCACGGTTGGTGGAGACCAGAAAACCAAAGGAGCGTGTAAGTCCTCGAATGCCCGTATAAGCACCCAGCAAGCCTGCGGCTTGTTTGAAGGTGCGGTTTAAGGACTTCGCAGCCACATCAACGGCTTTGATGCCTTTTGATGCGGGTTTTGTGGCTTCTTTAATATTATTAAAAGCACGTTGGCCACGTGACCCAAGCTTGTCAAACTCACGACGTAACTGATCACCGCCTGTCGCGGCTAAGCGAATTGATAAAACTTTGCTGTTAGTAGAGTTACTCATAGGGTACTCCTTACGTTAAACATAAATATTTCCTAAGCTATGTAGCATTAGTGATAAATTTGGTTTGAATATGGATTTATGACTGCCTAATTTATGCATGAAAATGAGAAATTAACAGCCTAGAATAACTTTTAGTTTTTTTGCTCGATACAAATATCTAAGTTGTTATTATCTTCTTTACATGTAACGGCTTGTGCGCAAACTTTTAAGTCGCTATAATCTTCATCAGGCTCACCGGCTGCTTGCTTACAAAATGTCTTAGCTTTTGAAGAAAGTAAATCCCAATGAGATTTTAGCCATTCATAATCGGCTTTTTCCTCTTTAAGACAATCAGTAAATGTACTCTCAGAAACACTAAATACGCCCTCGACATCATATTTTTTGAATTGGCTAGAAAATTTAAGACAATAAGGAATAACATCATACTCTGGAAACGTATCATCAACATTTGTTTGTGTTTGATCTGAACATGCGGTAATTACAGTCATCACTAACACAATGTAAATGAGTTTCTTCATTTGAAATGTCCCCTGCACACTATCGACCGTTTGAATATTAAAAAACATTTTAAGCTATCTACAGGAAAAATGGCAGCATTGATCACACCAACACCATCAATACGATTAACTACTGTCTCTGATGCTGGTTATTATTGCTAATCAGTCGATTTTTTCTGCATGTCTTTGAGAGCAAGCGCGATACCAATGGCCGCCGATGGTAACAGCTCTGCCATTGCAGCTTGATGGTAACCTAAGCTTTCACTTAACTGCAATGCTACATCCAACGGGAAGCACTCCTGACATTGGGTTAACACTTTGTTAGCCACATCCCAGGCTTGCCAACCCTCTATCGTCTTTAATGTATTTTCGATGTACGGGCACTTTTCTCCGTTTTCGCTGGCTCGTCCTTGTGCGCAGGGGAGCTGTTGTCTGACACAGTTGGCACAATACTCCGACCCGCCGTTGCAGTGCCATTGCAAGCGAGCCGTGATTCGTTTTTTTCAGATTCCAACAACTCTCGCATGCCGGTGTATTGTTGACGAAAGGTCTCAGCAATCACCCAGTAATTCTCAAACAACTGTGTGATGTTGTTCTCTGTGACTGGTGCAATCTCATCTTCATCTTTGTTATCATCATCATTGTCCAATACGCCTTCCCATTCGATGATACCCACCAAGGCTAAACCCAGCGTTAGGTACTGCTCGGCTAACGCTTCACGTGTGGTACTATCTTCTACGTTGGGCAAGTGGCTCATGTCAGCATCACTGTCTTTTTGGATACGGTAGTCTTCGCCTATTTGTTGCAAACGATGTTGCATAAAGGCTTTGGCTTGATAAAAGATAGCACTATTGCATGGGCGCACTTTAACGCGCACCTGCATGCCTAAATCAATCCAGTGGGGGTTTGTAGAAAGTGACAGTTTCAACATCGTTAGGTTCCTCCTGTTGTTGCTCGGTCTCTTGCGGTGGTTTTTTCGGTGGCAATGTTTTGGGTGGTTTGGGTGGTAATGCTTGTAAGTGATAGCCACTGACATCATTCACCAGTGTTACCGTTAACATCCGATTGAATTCTTCAGATTTAGCTCCTTGAAAATCGTATGAGGCTTCAATGCCACCGGCACCATTAATACTGCGTTTGGCTTTGGGTAAATACACTGAGTGCGCGGTTAATACTAATTTACGGTGTTCATCAATAGTGTAAGCCAGTTCAATATCAATGGGATTGCCATCCCTAGCTAAATCCATCAGCTTTGAATTACTGTAGCGCACGGAGATATTGCCTGAGAGCGCTGCAATCCCTGGGTCAATGCCATCGACCTTACCATCATCACGTATTGTTTGAATTTTCTCAAAGTTATTGCTATAGGTAATCGATGCAGAAGTAACGTCAGCTAGAAATTCCCCAGCGTGTTTAATCGAGCCTTGGAATTGCGAGAACCGCGTATAGGAAAATTGCGATGGCTCTAAATCACGTGTTGCATGACTCGCTGTTTCACCTTGGCCTAACATATTCACCGTCACTTGTGCTTCACCGCTGCGCTCAAAGTTAAACGCCATCGAGTTAACTCGTGCGCCGGTATACAGTGGATAATCCGGCACATCAGGTAGCCCGATTTCTAAACTGATGCTAGGCAAACGTGTTTTGCCAGAAGCAAATGCATGTTGATAAGCTTTCTTACTGTTTGTGGTTTCTGGCTCGCCTAATAATCCCGTTAACCACAAACCGATACTGCGAAGCTCCGCTGGGATAACGACATCGCCATCAACGTTGATAACGTCTTGAAATGGGGCTGTGGGGTCGCGTCCTAAGCCTAATACATTAGACTCAATCAAACCTTGCTCAGAGTCGAGTGACGATGAAATAAAGGGGACTAAGTGGTACCCACGTTCTGGTGGGATACCGTAGTTTTGTTCAAAACCAAATAATAGACTGGCGTTCCAGCCATATGCGCGTGCCATGGGGTTGCTCCTGCTAAGATCAATGTGGGTTAATCGAACAAAATAGCCAACTCCCAAAATTTAATTTGAGAGTTAGCATTGTTCTAAAAATTGTTAGAATTATTGAGTTATGGTGTAGACGAAGATGATGAGATTTGTGCCTCAATAATGTTTTCGTCAGTTATATGATGATTGGCACTTGTTGCAAAGTTACCAATGCAGCTCATGTTTTCTGCATCACTACTAGATGATGAACTACTTTGTTGCGACTCAGGCTGCACTAATTTCGCTTTTAGTTCAGTCAATTCTTTCTCCAACTCGGCAATTCGCTCATCTTTTTGTTGTAATGCTTCATGTTTGCTAGCCAAATTTACTTGTGTCTCAAGCTCTTTTTTTAATGCTGACCATTCGGGCAATAATGTTAACAGCTGTGTCTGTTCAACATTATCCAGCCTGCCTGCACGCCAATCAGCTAATACAGCACTAATAGCATCAGTAGTAATTTTTTGTTGCAGGGGGTATAGCTCATAACTTGATACACCACTGCACACTGGTATCAAGTTATCTTCAAACACAGCAAATACATCGCGGGTAAATATTTCCAATTTTGAAGGTTGATTAGACAGGAATTGACCTGCTTTGAATTGAGTTACAATCGAGGCAATAGCTTCTTTTTCAACACGTAGACGCATATCGCTTGGAATTTCCATCTCTTTGCGTACAATTGTTGCAATTATAGCTATCCTCTCAGATTGTGCTTCGGCTAGGTGACCGGCACGCCAGTCATCAATTAATTGACTGATGGCTTCCTCATAAACTGGTGTAGTATTACGTGGAACGCGTCCACCATAATTTTCTTGAATAATACTATTAAATCGTGCAATAACTAACACATCTAACTTTGTATCAAGCGAGTGGTTTTCAAATTGTTTGTCTAATAACTCAACCAATCTTGCTTTCCAACCGTCTTTAAAGCGAGTGGGTAAGTCGTGTTTTTTCCAACGTGCAAGCAACTGTATTTCGATAGCGTCTTCAATCTCTATTGGCATACTTTGTGCAAGCTCGCTAGAGAGCGCCCCTTGTTTCCACTGTCTCCAGATATGCTCAATTATGATACTGTTAAATGCTTGATTCGAAGTGCTATCGCTTAGTGTATTAGTTTGCCATTGCTCACATATGTGTTTTATAAGTTGTTCGCGTACTTTGGTAATAGCATCGATGACTTCAGGCGATAATATCTCTCGACTACCTTGCCAATGCATTTGTAGCGTTGCTATCGCTGTTTCGGTTAATGCTTTGTCAGCGGCAATATCTTTCAAACTATCTGCCTGCCATTGTTCAAGCAGGCGACTTACACCCCACAGTAGCCGTTTTAGATAACGCCGATTGTCATCTGGCGCTACTCTGTAGGCATCTAGTGTCTCTTGAGCTGTAGTGCGTAGATTTTCGATATCAGTGATGATCCCATAAGCATGCAAAATTTCCTTTGCTGGAAACACGCATCTATCGTACACACCAATCAAACTCCATGCACGAATATCATATGAAAGAATATTATATGGACCATTGTGTCTTTCTATTAATACCTGGACTGTTCTGATATTGTCGTTTTCCAGCGCAGTTTGCATTGCTTTAGACTTAGGTACAAAGGAGCCATAGATATTATCAATTTCTTCTTTATAAGAAGCTGAGCTATAGTATTCAAGTTCATCTGAAGGAATAGGAGTATGAGTTCCTCCCTCGTATTGATTGACGCCCATGATAAGATGGTCAGGAGTAACGGAACGAGGAGGAGGAGGGCTAGCGGGTCCCACGGTACACCGCAAGACAGAGAAACCATTATGGTGGGCAGATTCAGGAGTGCCGGGAGGACTCAGAACTCCCCCACCTCTATAATCAGCTTCACTCTCCGCATCGCTTCCAAGTGAACTCCTTCTAGCATTTGGTCCCATCATCGCAAAAATCCTTAGCCTAGCAAACTTAGCTGGCAGTTAGTTGTTACTGCAGTATCTATATTCATGTAGATACCAACTTAATGCAATGCTGCTAGGAAGTTTTGGGGGCTTTAGTTTAAGGATTAATTAAATAGTATTTAGATTATTTTGAAATGACTGCTTGCACACAGCAATTCCTTTTTTGTAGTAATGACATAACTCCCTATCGTCAATTGCACGCTCAGGATAAGGTTAAGATATTTTGATGTCAATAGTCTTGAATAAAATATGGCTGTAGACATGAGTTTGTTTATGCATAACAAACAATATTCACTTCTAAAGTCTGTCATTCATAATAATGGGTTATCTGTCACATATTCTAATGTAATGAGTACAGTGGCTGCTTTAAGTGTAGCCGCCCCCTCAACCGGTTCTGTTGAGAGCGAGGGACTTTCTACGGTTAGCCAATCAATACTGTTATCTAATTGAGTGGCACCTTTCAACGCTGTACCAATTGTTACTAATAATTCATCCAATTGTTGATCGCGCTCATCACTATCTGCTCGTTGCACGATGACCTCTAACTCAACCTGGTGATGATACGTGTATCGTGGGGGTGATAAAATCATACTTGGCTCTCCCATATCGCCATCACGCAAGATGATTAATCCTTCACTTGGAATAGTTGTTGGTACGACCACATTGCGCAATATCGTGATATCCGGAAGCGCACAGCGAAGCTGGCCAAAGAGCGTCACAATGGCATATTCACGGGTGCTGGTCATGGGGATTATTTCCAGTTATCGGTAATGAGCTTCGGTAATTGTCGTTGTTGACGTTCACTTGCTGTTTTGAAATTAAGTCGCTTTGGCATTTTAACTTGTGGCACTAACCAAAACATCACAACGGTGGCTAATCCACGGCCAGTACGTAATGCTGATTGACTGGCTTTACGAAAGCCACGTAACTGACCTGTCTTGCGACTGTAAGAGGCACGCCGGTTATCTAATACCAGCAGTGATGCACCATTAGAGCGATATACAAAGCGTAGTTTTACATTCCAAGCACGTTCAATGTCACCTGGCATCGGGCGTTTACCGCCAACACGTTTCGGCACATTGGGTGTGGGAATAGCGAGCCACAATCCTTTACGTCCTCGAATGAGGCTGCCTTGTTCAAAGTTGGTGAGAATTTTATGCGCACGTGCATAGACATGACCTGCTGCATTCAAACTCGTTTTTTGTTTCGGGTATACATCTCCGCGCCAACTATTGGCTAAGCGTTTACCCAAATTGGCCGCTATCACTTGGCTACGCATTTGCAACTTTAAGTTGTTTGTTGCTGTTTTAATGCCAGTCGTGACAGCATGCTCGGCTTCTTTTAAATTGTCTTTGAGATATTTATCTAAACGACCACTGAATGCCGCTTTTAACTGCATACTTTAATCACGTCTATTTTCCAGATTAATCCATGTAAGTCACGTGCCGGTTCGCTTTGGATGCGATAAGATGATGTATCAATGGTAATGATGTCACCTATTTTCGGTTCTTTAACATCATTGCATTTCACATCAATCACTTGTGTTGACGTATGCAAATGCGCTTCACCGAAATCCACAATGTGGTCTGGTATTTTTAAAATGACTGGCAAGGTAATGCTATTGCTTGTGCCTTGTGGATGATAGGTAGCTTGTACCCCTAAGCGGGCAAACAATCTGTCAGTGGCTTGTAAAAATGCAGGTAACATCCTATGCCACCAAAGCACACAGTGATGCATTCGGACGATAGGGCATAATCAATGGGGCTGACTGCAATAACAACCATCTGACGGCTGGGTCTTCTTCCATCCAGCTTTTACTGAAGTAACGCATCGCGCGAAAGTCTGCTTTTTCATCTCGTATCATGCCATAACACCGTGTGCCTTCTAAGTTTTGTTGACTGACCAGTAATACAGTGTGGTCAGGTAACAAATGTTGTACGGTATTCTCATCGTCAACGTAGACGTCATTGTAAACATGGAAATCAAAATCACCAATGGAGCCAACATACCGTGCTTTCTCATTGCCTTGTCCGCGTACCATTGGGTCAGTATCGATGTTAATCGTTGTACCACGACGAATTTCCAGTTGACCGATAACTTGCTTGTTCTTGCGTAATAACCGCCAGGCCTTGGGGTCTAAGATAACACGACGAGCGACTGCACCAGATTTTTCTTGAATCAGGCTCGCCCAATCTTCTAATTGGTCAAGGGCGGGTGATTCTGGGTTGCTCCACTTGTCATTGTTATTTAATTTAATGGTAAGTCCTGGGTCACGTTTGAAGTCTACCACTTGGGTTGGGTAATTGTCGCCAGATACGGTGACGGTGCCTTTGGTTAACACTTCTGCTGCCATCACTTCTTCACGACGGGTTAAGTTTTCTAATTGGTCGCGTAATGCTTTGCTAACAGCGGCTTCTAAACGACGGTTAGCCGGAAGACTGCCACCAATCGTTTCACCAATAACTCGTTTTAATGGGGTATTAGCATCAAAGCGGCGTTTGTCTTTCACATACGCCGGTCTAAAACTTTGAGTACTGTAGCCTTGTGCATCCACCACTTTACCCGCGACCAAAGGTGATACAAATGGGGCTAAGCGAGGCTTAGATTCATTAATATCAAAGTGGATTTCCGCACTTTCTTCCATTTGCACGGAAGTAAAGAAAGTATCTAACAAAAAGGATGATGAACGCTCTAAACATTCAATCGTGCGATTTAAAATAAATGTAGAAAAGATATCCATAGGATTAAGCCTCTTGATTGTTGCGTAAGAATAAGGTGTTGTTGCCGTTTTTACGCCAACTGCTCCAAACGGATGTGGCATTATGGCCCTCGCCATAGGTAAGAGCCTTGGCATTGAACTCGCCGGCGTGATAGACAACGGCTTTGACATCTGTTGTTGTTGCATCACAGTCTTCAGCTAAGATAGCCACCGGCGTTTGTGAGCCATCGGTAGCTTTGTGTTGGCTTAATGTGTAATGCCGTGATGAAGTGATACGGCCTAGTACGCTACCACGCACCAGTGTTGTTCCACCAGTAATGGTTTCAACACGCTGTACACTGGGGAATTCCCCTGCAAATAAATTATCGGGCTTAATAGAGCCCTGGTCAGTAAAGCCTTGTGCGCTCATGATGGTTTCCTCCTCCTAATCAATAGAAATGCAATTATCCAAAGTGCCATTAATAACTCGCGATGCGTTTAACAGCCGCATCAATTTCATCGGCTTCATCGTTATCCGATGCACTGCCTGGCACAATGTCGGGATTCTCAAGTTTGTTCATTGCCGCTTGAAAGCCAGTGGTATCATTTGTTTGGGGTGATGATGTAGAGGCAGAAGCTAACGTTTGTTTAGCAAGCTCGACATCCATGTTGGTTGCAAAGGCTAGGTGTTGTGCTAATCGTTGCCGATGCTTAGCGACGTCACACGTTAAGATGGCTTGAATGCGAGCGCGTTCTTGCATTTTGCCTTTTTCTAGTAAATTTGCTGCATCGGTTGATACAGTATTTTCAGATGTTTTATCAGTCATAGTAGATATCTCCTGTGAGTGTGAATAAATGGGTTGAGAAGTTTGCTGTTGCAGCCCAGCAAGCAAGTTATCGAATGTGTTGATGTTATCGGCTAAGCCTTGCTTAACGGCATCTTCACCAATAAATACATCACCACCGCCGTAGCGTTGTTGTACTGATTCAGCTGAAATGTTGCGATAGGTAGCAACGGCTTCAATGAATACATTGGCCATGGCATCAATGCGTTGTTGCAGTCGTGCACGACCCTCATCGGTTTGGATGTCAACACGTTTATGCGGGCTTTGTGATGAGACAATCTCAATGCTATTGTCATCTTTGTTAACACGGTACACACCAACAACGCCAATCGAGCCAACGCTGCTAGTCTTAGAAACAATAATGTTGTCGCAAGCGCTTGCTATCCAATACGCCCCCGACGCCACATCACCAGAGGCATAGGCAATGATCGGCTTCTTACCTCTGGCTTCATAAATGGTTTGCGCCAAATCACAACAGCCATTCACTTCGCCCCCTGGCGAATCAATGTTAAGCACAATGGACTGCACATCGTTATCGGCAAACGCATCTCTGAAATCGGTGGCAATTAACTCGTAAGAGGATGCGCCACTGACTTGGGTAAATACGTTGGCGTAACGAAACAAGGCACCAACAACCGGAATCACCGCTACACCGTTATTAATTGTCATCTGGCGCGTGTTCTGTAACTCACGGCCTAACTTAGCCGCGACGACTTCTGGTGATTGGTTTTGCCTTGCCGCAATATCAAGTATGTTACTTAAAGCATCATGGGTAATCGCCCACGGCTCGCCGGTGGCTTTGTTCCAAGCGCGCATAGTCTATTTCCTTTGAGTGGTTAAATGGTATTCGTGTCGTCGTCATTAACCGTATCGTTATTCGGTTTTTTAGGTGAAGGGGCAACGGTGTTATCTATGGTTAAGCCCAATTCTTTTTGCTTGGCCTGCTCACGAGCACGCTGCTCTAACACTTCTTCCCAATCCAAACCTTGCGCCGCGCATTCTTCTTCTAATGTGGATAATCCAATATTCATCCGAATGTTTGAGGCTTGTGCTTCTTTGACAGGGTCAATCCAACCCCTGCCGGAACCAATCCACTTAGAGCGCGTCCAAGCTTGTTTTTGTTGATAGAAATTGGGAGCTTCAATCAATCCTTTGTTAATGGCTTCCTCTAACCACAACGCATACACCGGTCTTGCCCAGTACGTCGCTAACCATTGCCTGCGCCCTGAAAAAAAGCGCCACGCTTCCATTAGCGCAGCGCGAGCACTGGAGTAATTGGTTTTAGAGAAATCCTTCATTAACAGTTCAAACGGGAGGTTGAGTCCGGTGCCAATGTGACGCAGTACATTCTCCACGAACTGGCCATAGCCACTGTTAGGTCGGCTTGGGGTAAAGGCAGAGACTTTATCGCCAGGAAATACCGGAATAATGGCACCGCTTTGTAAACGCAATCGCCATTCATTACGTGCTTTCATGTAATCGTTAACATCACCCCCAAATAAATCACTAATGGCATCATTATCTAGCGGGGTTTCTACAAAGGCGGCTATCATCGCATTAACAACCGCGGCTTGTAATTCACTGCGTTCGTAATGGTCTAGTGTTTTAAATAATGGCAACACGCTGGTTAACAGCGGTTTGCCACGCGTTTGTCCCGTGCGCTCTTTATCATGAATGTGTATCACACGTTGGCGACCAAACTTGGTTGTTGCTGAAAGTCGTTGCCAATCATCATCTTGCGCCAGCATAAATGTGTCACCAGGATGGGTGCGTTTAATCCAATATGCCACCGGTGCACCGTATTGATTAATCTCAATACCACCGCGCAACGTTTGATTATCTTGTTCGCCATTGGGATTGCTTAACCTATCCGGTTCTACTAATTGTAGTGTTGTTGCAAACTCACCTCTGTTTGGCAACCACAATGGCAATGCTAACGCTTCACCATTTAACATGGACGAACGAAATATTTGTATCGTGAGCCCAGAAAATGTCAATGAGTTCGCGGCATCACAGGTTGTTGACTCTGCCCAGGTGCGAAAGTGAGATTCCACTTGCCGTGCCCACGCATCAGCCCATTCTTTTGTTTTACCTAATACTACATAATCAGGCCGCGCCGCTAAGCGTAACCCAGAGCCAACAATATTGTCGGTTAGCGTTTGTATCGCACCACTGGCGACACCGTGATTGCGAACTAAGTCACGTGAACGCGATACTAATGTATCAAGCTCTGGCAACAAATCACTGTCGGCTGACCCTTTTGGCGGCTGCCAGGAGCGTAATTCGCTAGCGCTATGCGATGCACCACGGTGCGCCGTATCAGCGTGTTTGCTTGGATACATGCGCATATTAAAACTCGACAAAAATGGCTTTACGTCCACCACGACCGGATTGCTGAGTCAGCATCATTTTTAAATTGGTGATGTAGCGCTCTAACTGTGTCATGTTGGTGGAGGTATAGGTGACAGACCCATAGCCATCGATATGCACACTGACTTCTTGACTCCCTGTCATTAATAAATGATAGGCGTTTTCGGCTTCCTTTAATCGTGTCTGCAATGTTGTTAAGTCGGTAACAGGCATAGTACTTTTCCTAAAAATCAGTCACATCAAAGTCATCATCCCCTTGTAGGTAAGGGTCATCCGGTAATTGCATGGGGCGTTGTTGTATCATCGCCCGCAAGAAGGCACTTCTACCCGATGGTGGCGTTGTGACAACTTTTGTTGGTGTTGCTGTTAACGTTGATGTTTCTACATCACTTTTTTCTGGTACTGGTTTCCCTAATGCCGCTTCAAACTGTTGCCAATGGTGCTCATTAAATCGGTCTAAGCCATAAATACTGGCTGCGGCTCTGGCATAGACGCGACAATCTAAGGCTTCGTTGCGTCGTGTTGGGTCTTTCTCCCAGACGGCTTTAGGATAACCGTGGTGTACGCGAATAATACGTTTCTCGGCGGTTAGTTGTTTGAAATATTCTGGCTCGTATTGCGGGAAATGACAATAGCCTGCCGGAGCACCGGTAGGTTGGCTATCATCATCGCTAATGGAGCATTCCAACTTTAACCAGCGATAGAATTCTACCTTGGCAATGGAGCTGGAGACATTCCATACACGTAATCCGCGACGTCTGCCACTGACATCGACTTTGGAGACACTCAAAATAAGTGCCGTATCTCTATCACGTCCTTTCACTGCAACAACAGTGCGCGGCTGGTTGGCTCTGGCACCGCCGCCACCCCAAATCGCTTGTGAGTGTTGGCGTACCCAGTTATACACTTCTTGAGTGGCATAACCGCTATCAACCGCCATCACTCTAATAGGCATCGTATGCCCGGATGCATGCGGCCAATCGTGTTGTAATACGGCTTCTAATTGTCGCCAGACATCAGCACGTGCTGTATCACCTGCCAACACTTTATAATCAACTGACCAGCTTTGCTTATCACGCGACCAAGCAGTGACTTCACACTCAATACGGTCTTTTTGAATATCAACACCAGCTGTAAGAAACAATCCACCAGGCGGGACAATACCTTGTGGATACGTTTCGCGTCTGCAGTAAATTGCTTCCCAGTCCGGTGCATCGTGTTCTTCTTCATACGGCTCTCCTAATACGGTATTCACAAAACTTTTCATGAGCTCAGGATGCGCTTTAGCTTGTTCATAAAGACTCGCTGCATCTGACCAACTAAACCACCCAATCGGGCTATACAAACTTGATAAGTGATAACCAACGGTATGGCGTTGTTGCGGATTATCATTCGTAGCCACCCATTTACCGTTAGCTAATAAATCTGTTTTATGGTGCTCTGCAATGTGTTCATCGCATGACTCACATTGGTAAGCAACATCAACAGGATGACCTTCCTCCCAACGTAATTGACCAAAACGTAATGCTTGGAAATGCTGACAATGTGGACACGGTATATGATAGTAACGCTGGTCAGTCTGCTCAAACTCACGATTAATTCGTGATAAGCCTTTGAGCGTTGGTGTGCTGACTAAAAATATTTTGCGCCTGGTTTGAAAGGTGGCACTGCGTCTTTCGGCTAATACAATCGGATCACCTTCACCTTCGATGTCTCCTGGGTAACCGTCCACTTCATCCATAAATAGATAACGTGCTGGCATAGAACGTAACCCAACTGCTGAGTTGGCACCAGTCATTACTAACACACCACCCGGGAAGTCTTTTGATAACACGGTATTGCCTGAATCACGCGAACGTGCGGGTTTTACTCTCTCTTTTAATGCGGCGCAATCTTCAATAAGTGGATCAATACGCTGCTTAGAATTACGTTTAGCTAACTCCGTTGTTGGAGCCACCGCCATCATTGGCGCAGGTGATAGATGTATCACATAGCCAATCCAATTATTTCCCGCTTCAGTCCCACCAATCTGCGCCCCTTTCATAAAGATAACCCGCTGAATCGGCGAGTGCGGGGATAACGCATCCATAATCTCACGCAAATACGGTGTACGATGGGTGCGCCAACGCCCAGGCTCTGCCGCGGCTTTGGGTGATAAGGTGCGATACTCATCTGCCCATTGTGAGATCGTTAAAAAGCAATCGGGGCTAAGACTCGATTGCCATGAGGTAATAATCACTTGCTCGCGCATAAATTTGCTTTATTGAAAATGTGGTTCAAGGGTACTTAACTCAGTCAGATGTTCACGTACGTAACGTTCAAGAATAATTTGCAATCGGTATGGATCATGTAAATCATCCTGCTCTGCTGCCATCTGACTGGCAATGCGCGCTGGCCAAGAAGCCCAAGCATCGCGCTCTTGTCGTCCCAGCTGAAAGACGTGATCACACGCTGTTTTCCTGTCAATTAATTCACCTTTGAGTTGCTTAAAGCGCAGCCGATTGGTTTGAGCTTTGATGATTTCATTGGCCGTCTTGGCTTCCAAATAGGTGCTGCCCTGTGCGCCAGGTGTTTGGCCATTTTCACGCAACGTTGTGGCCACATCTTGCAGGGCAGAGGCAGGCACGGGTTTCATAATGTTGGTCTGGGGATTAACGGTATTGGTACGCCATTGTTTATCGGCACGTTTAATGTTAATGCTACCATCAGGCTCTTTGCTAATGCGCCCTTGCTTAATAGCTTTGCGAACCGCCGTATCGCTGACACCACGTTGTCTGGCATATTCTCGAATAGAAACACCCATGTGGGTTATCCTCCCTTAGGTTAAATTGGCAACGGTGGTTTGCTGCGCCTGCAATGCATCATACGGTTGTTGGGTATCTTGCTGGTAAGCTTGTTTACCTGTTAGAGTTTGCCAGCGTTGAATGATCACATCGACATAGCGTGGATCTAACTCTATTAATCGTGCCCGTCGTCCGGTTTGTTCAGCGGCGATTAAGGTTGAACCAGAGCCAGCGAAAGGATCAAGAATAATATCATGGGTTTTGCTGGAGTTCTTAATCGCACGGATCACTAACTCCACTGGCTTCATTGTCGGATGTAGATCGTTCTTGCGCGGTTTATTGAAAAACCACACATCTCCCTGATCGCGTGCACCACACCAGTAGTGATCGTTTCCACTTTTCCAACCATACAACATCGGTTCATATTGACGTTGATAATCAGAGCGGCCTAACGTAAAGGTATTCTTCGCCCAAATGATAAAGGTTGACCACTTGCCACCCGCATTGCAGAAAGCACGTCGTAAGGTATCGAGTTCACTGGAACTCATGCAGATGTAACATGCCCCTTTGGTGTAGGTAAGCATGTTGTTGCAAGCAGCCATGAGGAATGTTTCAAAGTCATTGCCAAGATTATCGTTTAAGATTGTGCGCTTGGCCTTGCCAGTACGCCCAGTAGGATATTTGTCTTTATCATCGTAATTGACGTTATACGGTGGATCGGTAAAGACCATGTCGGCCAATTCATCATTCATCAGCGTCTGGAGTACGCCAGGATTAGTGGCATCACCACACAGTAACCGATGATCACCTAATATCCAAACATCGCCGACCTTACTCACAGGATCCGCTTGGGGTTCAGGGATTGTCTCTTCAACAATAGTGGCATCATCGCTGTTAATATCAGACAACAGCGCATCTAAATCAACGTCATCAAAGCCAAGCAGGTCAACGTTGAAATCATCATCGATTAAACTTTGCAATTCCAAACGCAGCAGTTCCTCATCCCAAGCGGCATTCTCAGCCAGCTTGTTATCGGCAATCACCAAGGCACGGCGTTGATTTTCATTTAAGTGCACAAGAGCAATCGTTGGGACAGTTTCAAGTTTCAGTTGTTGTGCAGCGAGCACACGACCATGACCTGCAATGATGACATTGTCACTGCCAATCAATACCGGATTCACAAAACCAAACTCGGCAATGGAAGCCGCGATTTGTGCCACTTGGTTCTCGCTGTGAGTGCGTGCATTACGGGCATACGGGATCAATTGTTCCAGTGGTGTCTGTTGAACCGTCAAGTCCATGGTAAATCCTTTTCAAGTGGGTTGAGCCAAGTGCAACCTAACGTGCAAACCCTGTCAGGTG
The DNA here is from genome assembly GCA_965116795.1 of Gammaproteobacteria bacterium. Taxonomy (GTDB): domain Bacteria; phylum Pseudomonadota; class Gammaproteobacteria; order JAJFKG01; family JAJFKG01; genus JAJNDI01. The sequence goes on along the minus strand of OZ220716.1, from coordinate 1,121,328 downwards.
GGAGGTTGCACTGAAAGTTAGGTAAAAAGCTGTAAATTCAATGAGTTAGATAAATTAACTGCAAACCCTGTTGATTGACGGGTTTGCAAGGGTTTTTTCAGAAATAATACTTAAAATTCAATGAGTTAACCTAGAATAGCTGCAAACTTGGTTGCTGTTTAGGTTTGCAGTCCATTTTTTCAATATAATGTCTAAAAATTCAATGAGTTAGCTATAATTTGGTGCAAACCCAGTTTAGAGCATTTATGGTGAATTTTGTGAGTTAAGCATTTGATTTTATTGGGTTTTTGTATGATAAGGGTGCAAACCACAAACCACTTTTTTTGTTCTAACGCTAGCGAAATATTGCGCTGCAGGAGCCCGTATGCGTTTCAGCCCGAGGAAGGACCCGTAGGTGTTTGATTGTCTAAGATGTTCTAGTGCCGATTTGTATTCAGCTATCTGCTGTTTGTATCGTGTTTTCACGCCCCCGTTGTTAACACATCTATGTAATCTATATCTATCACGTTTTGTTATCGTCTCTACAAAAAAGTTGTTGCACGACAACATATTCAAGTTGCTATTAACATGTGTGTGTTCATTCATGTTAATGACAAACTTTTGTTAACGTTCATTGTAACGTATTAGCTGAGCTAACTTGTATATCGTAACGTTAACAATCAGTCGTGTTACTTGCACTTGCGTTATGTAAACCACTTCCGACGTTAACAAAAAGTCTAACACAAAATCGCTTTTTTGTTGCAATTAAAACATTGCACGATAACCTCATCATTTCGTAAATAACACGGTGTACTTAAACTTGTCATTTGCCAAAAATAGCAAAAGTTAGACTCCCCTATGCCCTGGCATAAGCATAAAAATAACGGTAAAAACCTAGAATAAATGCAATTGAAATAGGTGATCTACTTGCCTGTTATTCATCATGCATTAACTTGCAACTCGTCTTAGCGAAATACACAACAGCTTGTTAACGTCTTGCATTGACAAAGGCGTAAACGTTTTGCAATTCGCGTTTGTGTTAACAGCATTTACGTTTACGTTTTGCTTAGATGAAGTGAGTCCAGACTACACACTTAACAATACCACTTCACCATAATTGAAAATAAAGCGATTCAAGCAACGATTTAACTTGAAGAGCCACTACCCCATGTCTTATGCGTAGAAAAGCGTGTAGCGATCTTGTACGGCTGTTGTGCGCGACATTTAAAATCGATCGCGCATTGAATTTCTATCGTTACGGTTTTATGTTTGCAGGTGCAGCGCGGCGTAAAATTATTTATTTAATCCCCCTATTTTTCCACCTGCATAAATAACATGGCAACACGTTAACAGTGATAATTCATCTTTCATTCACGATTGAAGTCTAATTTGCTTTTATTACGTAATTCTAGGCTGTAAGTGTACTAGTAATCGTCTATAAGCGTTTTAGGGGTATTGTAATTTTAACCTAAACCCCTATTGCTTTTCGTTTACAAACCATTACTCCATTACAACAGCTATAAAACACAGAGTGTTTATAGCGTTATATATATTATTTATAATATATAGGTTACACCCACAAACTCATACTCAGCATAACCCCTCCAATAACAAAGCGTTAAGTGCAATTTCACCAAACAGTTTAGAACCCGAGATATTCCAAACTAGGCACAGAGAAAAATGTAAAGCTAATGACTTGTGTTGCTAGTGACTTTTAGAGAAAAGTTGTTCTAGAGCCAAGAGATATTTTGTGAAGTTTTTTTAAGGGGTTTGTGTACGTTTTTTAGAGCCCTATGTATGCTGTATATCGTTTACATCGTTAAGTATTTCATAGAAGCCATTTATTACGTTTAGTGAAGTAGCGTAGGGCAAGGTGACACTTGCATTGAGTTCGTTGGGTATAGAGCGTCTATAGCGTTTTTGTCATGTCAATTATTTTTTACAGCATTCCAAACCGGATTAGCGGCTTTAACAGACGACTAAGTTACCCATTATTGTCAATAATCATGCAGGCATTCGGGATAGTTGTGTCACTTCATTAGGGCAAGGTTATGCCTTATTTTGCAAGGTAATTAGGCTAGTCGGCATATAATGTCGCTAAGCAGCGTAATAACCGTTCTGACGCTCATCACTTAAGTTGCTATTACCATCACACCGAGCAATCATCATTGGCACCGCAGAAACGTGTTGGTACCACCTTCCTGCGGCTATCACAACCTTAAAACCTAACACGGAGGTGAAACGTCATGAGTGAGCCCATTTTACCGCAACCTCATAGTCCCGAAAAGAGCAATGATGATAATTATCGCAACCCGTATGAAGCACTGTGTGCCAAACTGCATCAGATGAAGAACATTGCTAACATTACTATTAGATCTAAAGAGATCAAAGAACAAGAGTTATTTGATGTGTTGTGTAGCTTAGCCGATATGCTCACAGAAACATCTCATTTATGTGATAACTTAACACCACGGGATATACCCACTTATGAAAAAACGAGAATTGTTTAAAGAATAAATGCCATACACAGGACACCATCATTTACTCTGGTAGTACGTTAAATAACGCTTGATAGGTGACACGGCCACTATCTTCTTGCTCACAAACGAATGGATCACTGTCATATATCCCAAAGCTTGCTTGTAAAGATTTAGCTAAGGCGTATTTCAGCGTCCTTTGTTGACTGGTCACACCTTGATACGGCCAACTAAACATGCCGTGACCTTGCGCAAACGCTTTTAGTAATAACCCTAATTTATTAGGCTTATCACTGCGCTTGTCCAGCAGCTCAAGTTTGTCAAGGCTAACGCTCTCACTGGCATAACCTCCTTCACAATCACACGTCACCTGTATTGTTTCTCCATTAATGAATTGGAAAGTGAAATCCTCCCAGTTAGCACCGGGGGGTGTTGGGAAACGATACGGTTGGCCAGATGGATTGCGACGTAATTTAACCGGTGTTGTTATTCTGTGAATGTCATTAAACGTATCAACTACCTGCTGTTTGTCAATCAACACCGCTTGGGTTTGCCATTGTTGCAGTGCAACAACCTGACTGCCTTTAATCCGTAACGCTTGCAAGTTGTCTGCGGAGACATCATCGATAGAGGGCAGTAACAACACGCTTGGTGTCTCTTGGATAAGCACATAATTAATCATTTTCTCTAATTCACCTTCATCGATAGCCATCCCTAACAATACACAGTGGGCTGCACGACGATTGACGCTATAAAAGCCTAAGCGCACACAATGAGGCGCGGCATTCACAACCTGAATCGCACGGCGAAACAGTGAGAGCTCACTGAGCCCCTTTATGATGAAGTTGGCTAACTTTAATAAGCTCACATTATACAAGCGCGTCGATTCTTTTTCTTGAGCATGATGATTATCATACGTTATATGATCAAACCAGCGTGTTGACTCAAACCAATACTGAATGATAGCAATGTTCTGATTGAAATGTTGCATTAAAAACACATAACTGTGCTGATAACGAGGCAACCTAGCTAGGGCTTCCCAATAGAGAAAATGGGGATCTGATTTTTTTTTCGATACCCTTGTCACTTGATGAAGCCACTGGAAGTGTGATCACAAATCCCGCTTGCTTCATCCACTTACAAACAATTTTCTTTATCTCGGCTATTACCGCGGGTAGAGTACACAGATTGTTATCTTGGTTATCGTCTATGGTTATCACCCCTTTCCCGGGATGAATATCAACTGTTATCGGGGTTGAGTTAGCGGTACGCTGCATCACAAATGTTCCTTGCATAATGTCTGCATACCGCATGCACCGTTGCTGATTTTTCTTAATCAATGTGCCCCATACGTTACTGGATTGATGCGTGTCAAGCTGACCCCCACAATTGTATTGCAACTTAATCAGGATCACATCATCGATACCTTCTGTTATTGCAAACCCATGAGCCGGATGGGTAACGTTACGTAATGCATCCAATGATAAATGGGTGCAAGTGGGGGTGTTAGTTTGATTAGATGAGATTGAGCTCGATGATAACTCAGAGGCAGCAAGGTGAATTTTCAATGGCGTTCTCCTGAACAAACACATGAGAAATGTCATTGAGTGTCATAACAGCCAACGACACGGGTTAATGCCAAATTGCCATCCTGTGTAACCCCGATTGTTTTGAATGATAAGTTGTTGTGTGTTGCTAGCGTGTAGCCATGTCGAAATTTGTTTGTTGTAGACGAGCCACTGTAGAGCACACTTTGAAAAATCACAAAGGCGTAAATGCCAATCATCATGTCAGTAAATGCGCACACACTCATTTTTTCGTTCAAACGGCATAGTTAATAGTCATGAGGGGAGCGTTTTATCACGCGCTCTCATCACCCATGTTATTGAAATAGGAGCTCCCCATGTCAACTGAAATGATTAACACGATCCCATCTCGTCGCCGTGAGGTAGCCACGTTATTGGCATTGGGCATTGTACGTGCGAAAAAACGCCGTGAACAGCGCACTAAGTCGCCTGATCCGACTCACCCGCTGGACTTCGACACCACACTATGGACTGATACGACTGACACAATCGCATGACTTATAGGAGGAAATAACATGCCTACCCAAAGCAAAGCTAACCCCAAACTACTCCGTCAAATAGCTGGCTTACAAATGTTGTCATTAAACGAGTTAAAAGCCCTCTGGCAAACGCTGTGTGACACCAAGCCGCCACGCGCGGCTCAAAAACCTGCACTGATTAAAAAACTCAGTTATCGCCTGCAAGCCTTAGCCTATGGTGAAGATGACACACTCAATCAGCGCTTGGAAGAATATGCTAAACAGTTTTTTACGCGCAACGGCGCACCCCCCAAACGACCGCGTTACATTCGCCCGATGCCAGGCTCACGATTGGTGCGCCAATACAAAGATCATGAATATTGCGTCACCGTCTTAGATAAAGGCTATGAATATGACGGCTGTGTTTACAAAAGCTTATCCAAGATTGCCAAACGCATTACCGGTAACCATTGGTCAGGCATCGCCTTTTTTGGATTACATCACACAAAAGGAATGCGTGGATGAAAACAAAAATAGCGAAACAAACATCACTGACTACCGTCATTAAAAAACGTTGCGCTATCTACACCCGTAAATCCACTGAAGAAGGATTGGAGATGGAGTTCAACAGCTTGGATGCCCAACGCGAATCTTGTGAGGCGTACATTGCCTCGCAAAAACAAGAAGGTTGGGTGTTACTGCCAGAGCACTATGATGATGGTGGCTTTAGTGGCGGTAACTTAAGTAGACCCGCCTTAACGCGGTTACTCGATGCCATTCAACAAGGGCATATCGATACCGTGGTTGTGTATAAGATTGACCGCTTATCGCGTTCACTGGCTGACTTTGCCAAGTTAGCCGATGTGTTTGACGCACAGCAAGTGTCCTTTGTGTCAATCACCCAACATTTTAATACCACCACCTCGATGGGACGGTTAACGTTAAACATTTTATTATCCTTCGCCCAATTTGAACGTGAAGTCATTGGCGAGCGTGTGCGTGATAAGTTCGCCGCCTCTAAACGCAAGGGCATGTGGATGGGTGGCGTCTTGCCTTTAGGTTATGATGTTAAAGACCGACACTTACACAGTGTTGACAGTGAGGCTCGTACCATTCGCGCTGTCTTTGATTTATTTCTCAAAACCAAATCACCCACGCTGATGGTAAAGCAACTCGCTGCCATGGGTGTTTGCAGTAAACGACGCCTTACCAAAGACGGTCGTACGATGGGTGGAGTGCCACTGGATATGGGTAGTATTTACAAGCTCCTCAAAAACCCCATTTATATCGGCAAAATTAAACATAAAGACACTCTATACCAAGGCCGACATGAAGCGATTATTTCACAAGAAATCTGGGACAAAACACAAGCCATCTTGCGTGAAGGCGCAAAACGTGGCGACACAGAAGGCAAGCGACGTGCACGTGCCGTATTAACTGGGATCATTCACTGCGGCGGCTGTCAACGTGCGATGACACCCACCCACACCAGCAAACAACACCGCAAACTTTACCGTTACTACATCGCCACCGGTTACAAGAAAGGACGCTGCCCTGATTGCCCGATCAAACAAATCGCCGCCAATGAAATTGAAACCCATGTACTGCACCAGGTTCAGCGTGTCATCACCTCACCGGATATTCTCTTAGATACCCTCAAGGCTGCAAAGACATTCGATAAGTCGATAACACCATCCCAAGTACGCAACGCCTTACAAAACATCGCCCCCATTTGGCAAGAGTTATTTCCCACTGAACAACAACGCTTATTATCACTGTTAATTAACCGTGTCGTGCTGCATTCAGATTATGTCGACATCCAAGTCAAAATCAATGGCATTACCGGTTTGCTGGATCTACTACACGTTAACACCCACTCAACGGAGGGAGCATGTCAACCACAACCGTAACCGCTTTTGATGACTTTATTTCTATTAGAATTCCTATCACCCTTAAACGCTACCGTGGACAAACCCTACTGGTATTGCCAGAAGGCGAACAGCAACCCACCGCGACCGCCGCCAAACCCAATATCCCCCTGATTAAAGCCCTCACCAAAGCCTACCTCTGGCAACATGCCTTAGACACCGGGCAATTTACTTCGATTGATACATTGGCCAAAGGTAAACAGGTCAATCCCTCCTACGTCTCGCGCATACTGCGGTTAAATCTATTATCACCGCAAATCAAAAGGGCGATATTAGACGGCACACAACCCCCTGAGTTGAGCTTACAAACCCTACTGCTGCCTTTCCCATCATTATGGGAGGAGCAACTCACCCACTTTGGGTTTACAGGCTAATATCGTCATTGCCCGTTAGCATTCCAACTACATGCACCGGATCATTAGTGAGTGGATCCATCCGATCAGCACCTAAAAGATCCACCGGATCATCAGCTAATGGATCCACCCGATCAGCACTCAATGGATCCACCGGATCATCAGCTAATGGATCCACTCGATCAGCACTCAATGGCTCCACCTTATCCTCGGGTAAATTTATTACCTAAAGGTTCATTTATAAACTGTTTGCGTCAGATCTGACGGCGTTCGATTGGCATTTTTTCAAAAAAACTCATTTAAAAGCCACTTCACAATGAAGGGGTTAACTAAACCACCGGTCATTTATACCCCCAGCTCCGTCAGATCTGACCACGTCCTAGTGTACCGCCCGTGTGTGGCGGCCAGCATTAGGAGAACCGTCATGCCTTACCACCACTACAACGGATTAGAGCCGTATTTGATCAGCCAAGTCGACTACCATGCCAAGACCTTGAAACACCATCCACTGTTACAACACACTCCCCTGGTCGATCTAAAACAAACCTTGCTGTTGCATTTCTTCCTGCGCCAGCACACTTACGATCCCGATCAAGCCAAGTGGTCAACGTTTGTGGATCTGGTACTCAACTGTGTCCACAAACAGCTTATTCGTGATGCCGGCAGACAAAAACATGGGGCAGGTATTCCACACCACTCACTTGAAACCCTGTTAGCTGTTGATGAACAAGACGCTTATTCACCCTGGCCAGCACACCTTATCCAAGAGAACTCGGCATGTGATTTAGCCTGTGATCTAAGCCGTATCAAAGACAGATTACCCGATGACCTGGCGACTTTGCTGCTCAGGCTGTGCTCTTCAACCCTCATCGACATCGCACGACTGACCAACACCCCTTACTTCACCGTCAGGCAACAACTTAAACGCTTGCGTAGTGCATTAATAGAACATGGACTGCACATCTATTGGCACCATGGGAAATGATTGAACTATTGCAACGACGATACTCAAAAATTGGGAGCAATGGCGTAGTTAACAGTAGTGAGGGGATCGTGTTTTTGTCATCTCTATGGCAAGCGCGGGTACCACTTACTTAACCATTAACTGAAACAGGAGAAAAAACCATGTTGTACCTAGATTATCTGTTTTACAAACCGTTAAACGACCTTATCACCTTACCCGATGAGGAACTTATCCAACGCAAGCAGCAGGCACGCACGTTATTTACCTGCATCGACAGTCTGTTGGTATTGAAAAGAGAAATTGAGAAACAGGAGAAAGCCCGATGAGCACAACACACACAACCGATGGCCTTGCCATTTTATCCATGAATCAACGCGTCAATGAAACCAAAGGCATTAAAGGCTGCATCTTTGGCAAAAGTGGGATTGGCAAAACATCATTACTCTGGACATTGCCTGCAGAGAAGACACTGTTCTTTGATTTAGAAGCCGGGGATTTAGCCATTGAAGGCTGGCAAGGCGATACCATTCGCCCCCGTACCTGGCAAGCCTGTCGTGATATTGCCTGTTTTATTGGGGGTGGCGATCCGGCACTGCGCGATGAGCAGTGTTACAGCCAAGCACATTATCAAGCGGTGTGTCAGCAATTGGGGGAACCCAGCATCCTTGATAAGTACGACACCATCTTCATCGACTCTATTACCGTGGCAGGTCGTTTGTGTTTTAACTGGTGCAAAGGCCAACCCCAAGCCTTCAGTGAACGAAGCGGAAAAACGGATATGCGTGCCGCCTATGGATTACACGGTCAAGAGATGCTGGCTTGGCTGACACACTTACAGCACACACGTAATAAGAACATTTGGTTTGTCGGTATTCTCGATGAAAAAACAGATGACTTTAATCACCGTTTTTATCAACCGCAAATCGAGGGCAGCAAAACCAGTTTAGAGTTGCCGGGCATTGTGGATGAAGTGATCACCATGGCCGAAATCGTCAATAATGATAATCAATCCTATCGTGCGTTTGTCTGTCAAACATTAAATGAAAGTGGCTATCCCGCTAAAGATCGCTCTGGCAGATTAGACGTTATTGAAGAACCGCATCTTGGCAAGCTCATGCAGAAAATTGCTGGCAAAGCTAAACCGCCTAATGAACGGTTAACACACGTTATCCCTAATCATACAAACCCATCTCAACAACCTGAAGGAGAAACATCATGAGTCAATGGAACGATTTTAATAATGCAGACGAGCAAACCACTTTGGATCTCATCCCAAAAGGCACGATTGCCAAAGTGTGTATGACGATTAAACCAGGTGGTTACGATGATGCCTCGCAAGAACTCAGCGGTGGTTGGGCAACGTGTAGCAAAAACACCGGCTCGATTTATTTGAATTGTGAGTTTGTCATCTTGGCTGGTCTTTATGCTAAGCGCAAAGTATGGAGCTTGATTGGTTTGCATAGTGAGAAGAGTGATTACTGGGGTAACAGTGGCCGAAGCTTTATTAAAGCCATTTTAAGCTCAGCGCGTAGCATTGCCAATAACGATAATTCATCAGCCGCCCAACAAGCGCGTCAGATTGATAACTTTGGTGAACTCAATGGCATTGAGTTTGTCGCTCGCATTGATACGGAAAAAGATAATCAAGGGTGTCTTAAAAACGTGATTAAAGTCGCGATCACACCTGAAAATAAACAATATGCGATTTACAAGGGAACAGCAACATCATCGGCCGATTCGAGTGTTTACCAAAACACAGCCTTATCAGCTAACCCTCACATCAACACACCTTCATGGAAATAGGAGAAACACGCATGTCAACCACATATTTAAATGCAAACAACGCAACATCACAACAACCACATCATCATGCCCTTTCAGCTGATGTCGTGCATAGCGCACTGCTCTCACGCTTAGAATCGGTATTGATGTATTTACTCCCTAATGGATGCATACGGCATAACACGTATGAAGTTGGGGATATTCATGGTAGCCCAGGTGACAGTTTAAAGATTGAAATTACCGGCAGTAAAGCCGGACTGTGGCACGACTTTGCCACCGGTGAGGGTGGCGACATCCTTGATCTATGGGCAACGTGTTCGGGTTTAGTGTCGAAAACCCAGTTTGCCAAGGTGTTAAGCTCTGCCAGTAGCTGGTTGGGGTTACAACCCAATGTCCCAACAAATGAGGGTGTATTGCCTTCATATCACTATGACACATTAGGTGCATCAAGCGCTAAATGGGATTACGTGGATGAGAACGGGCAATTAATCGCTTGTGTGTATCGTTACGATACTCCCGAAGGTAAGCAATACCGTCCGTGGGATGTGGTAAACCGTAAACATTGTGCACCCAATCCACGTCCCTTATACAACCAACCTGGGATAAAAGAGGCAATACAAGTCGTATTAGTTGAAGGCGAGAAAGCAGCAAGCAGTTTAATTGAGCAAGGCATTGCGGCCACCACGGCAATGTTCGGTGCTAAAGCGGCTGTCAGTAAAACCGATTGGTCACCACTCACTGGCAAGCATGTGGTTATCTGGCCAGATAACGATGCCGCTGGCAAACACTACGCACACGCAGTGAGTCAACATTTAGCACAGTCAGGCTTGTTGCTCTCACTGTGTGTCTTATCGATTCCAGCCGATAAACCTGAAAAGTGGGATGCAGCCGATGCTATTAATGAAGGGATGGATGCAACAACCTTTATCACAACGCACTCTCAATCACCTCGGCCGATTACCACCTGGCTGCCAGCCTACAGCTTACGGCAATTGTTGGATGATGCGTCGCCCATGCCAACTGATCTCATTGCACCACGGGTATTAACACCAGGGGGGTTAATGGTGTTAGCGGGGGCGCCGAAAGTGGGAAAAAGTGATTTCTTGTTATCACTGCTCTCTCACATGGCAGCCGGTATGCCGTTTCTTGGATTAACACCCCCACGACCACTACGCATCTTTTATCTGCAGACGGAGATTGGCTATCACTACTTACGTGAGCGTTGTCGTGCCTCTGATTTTAATGACAAGTTGCCAGCATTTGCGCCTGATAATTTAATCATGACACCGCAATCAAACTTATTGCTCAACAAAGAGGGAGTAAGTACTGTCAAGCGCAGCATACTGGCACACTTTCCTGATGAGCCCGTTGATATGATTGTGGTTGACCCACTGCGCAATGTGTATGACAGAGGTAATGATGAAAATGGTGAAAACAGCAATGACGGTATGTTGTTTTTCTTAACTAAACGATTAGATGCCCTGCGTAGCACACTTAATCCAGAAGCGGGCATTATCTTAGTTCATCATACCCGTAAGATACAGAAAAAGCAGTTAGAATCTGATCCCTTTCAAGCGTTGGCCGGTGCCAGTAGTTTGCGAAGTTATTACACCACCGGAGCTTTGTTGTTTAAAGAAGACGAGGAATTGTCACCTAGAAAGATGGTGTTTGAATTGCGTAATGGCAAAGAACTCAAACCCAAATACATCGATAAAATCAGCGGTCAGTGGCAAAAGTTGGAAGCCAATAACAAACGGTTGGTAAAAGATAAGTACGCACGCAAGTTGGCCGCTGAATCCAAGCGCAAGCAAAATGTCATCTTACAACTCATTTGTGATGAAGCACGCTTAGGGCGACTGTATACCATCAATCAGTTCAGTGAGACATTTGAAAATAAATCAGGCTTAGGGGGGACTGAGAATATCCGCAAACGCTTAAATGCCTTAGCCACCCGAGGTCAAGTGAAATTCTGCAAAGATCCGACGTTACGTGGAACAAAAATACCACTGCGCAGTAAGTTCGGGATTTTATGTGTGGAAGGAATGCAAATCCCTGAACATAAACCGCAGACAAATTCAACAAAGAATACAGCCAAACCAAAATTGAAACTTGTCCAAGCAACTCACTACAAGTGCGGGGAAACCTCAGAAGTGCTACCCATTAAGGATAAGCATAACCGGAACTGTAACGATGATGAGGTGGCACAATGAAAATGAAATTACTTAAACCATTAGCCTCAGAAAAAAAACCTGTGTTGCTGTGCTTGGATTTAGGGACTCACACCGGTTGGGCGGTCACTAATCAAAATGGACACATCATCAGTGGCACCCTGTCCTTTCAACCGAAAAGATTTGAAGGCGGTGGCATGCGGTATTTACGCCTTAATCAGTGGCTAGAAGAAATACATGCGGTGATGGGAAACATTGATGCGGTGTATTTCGAAGAAGTTAGACGTCACTTAGGTGTCGATGCGGCGCATGTTTACGGGGGTTTCTTAAGTGCGTTAACCAGTTGGTGTGAACGAGAAAACATTGCCTATCAAGGCATTCCAGTTGGCACCATTAAAAAGTTTGCAACAGGTAAAGGTAACGCCAGTAAAGAAGCGGTTATCGCCGCGGTGTATGCATTAGGGCATAACCCTGAAGATGATAACCAAGCCGATGCGATTGCGCTATTACACTATGCGTGCGCCCAATTCGGGTTAAGTGCGCAAGGTAAATAACGTGATGGTAAAACAACGTGAATGGACAGAGCAAACTGTTGTGAATGAATTGGAGCAGGCGGTAATTACAATACGACGATTACCGCCGTTGCAAAGCAATGGATATGTACACACCTGGCCGGAGATAGTACGCTCGCCCACAGAAATTGCTAACACAGAGCCAAAACAATTACGGTTACCTCCCACACCGGAAATGTTGGCTTCCCTTGAACGTGTATTTGATTGGATGCAGTGGTTAACGGTGGATGAACGTAAATTGTTATGGCGACGCGCTGACCATATCCACTGGAAAGCCATAGCACGTGAAATCGGTTGTGATAAAGTGACAGCCTGGCGTAGGTGGAAAGCGGCCATTAGAAAATTGGTTATCTGGCTTACTGTTTGGCGATGATTATAACCGTGAATGTTTGCTGATTAAGCCAAATTATTCTTTACCAGCAAGGAAGTTGATAATAACCAAATGTCATGTTATTTGGATGTGCTAAATTATGTTATGCTTACATCGTTATGAGTAAAGAAACTTCCATTACAGAAGAGTACATAGTTTTAGAAAAGCTTGGACTAAGATCTAAGGCGTTAGTGTGTTTAAACAAAATACTCAATATGATACAAAAGTATGAATACTCTTATCATGTTAAATCTTTTAAAAATCTTTGTCACAGCATTTTAAACTCTGAAATAGAATTACGTTATCCCATAAAAAGTCATGGTGGGTTAATCTTGCTAGAAGAGCTGCAGAAAGGTGATATTGAGTCAGTAGAACTATATATACAAGGAAATTTTTATAGCCTTGCTCCTAGCACTCAAGAACAAGTAAATAAACTTAATGTAAAAATAGACAGCATAATTTCTAGTACAGGAGCAGTTTCTTTATCTGAAGCCTTGTTTTTAACCTTCCAGGATTCTGTGGTTACAAGGAATTTTTTTTTTAAACATCTAAAAAATATAATATATTATATTAATGGTACGATGTTTATGCTTCCAAAATCTATAGCTGTAAACGAAACAATATGCAAAGAGCTTCTACACGAGATTAATATGATTGAATCCTATTCAACAGAGCTTGAATTAATATCGAATGATAACGAAATGTTAAGGTATTGGCGCGTTTGTTATGAAAATTTTCTTGCTTATTTAGAAAACAAGATAAATTACAATGATTTTGAGGACTATATAAAACAAAATCCTAATATAGCGCCTTATATTCAACGAGTGATATTAGATTATCAACAAAGTAACAGACCAGGTTCTATTTATGCTTTCCCATCTATTATGTAAAATCTAGCTGAGTAAATTAACCAACTTACGAGGAATTACACAGTAGAGTTACAGTTGAAGAAGCTAAGGTGTCTATCGATTCTGGAGCGTTCCAAGGTTTTGTGCCACATAAATGAAAGGAAACAACATAAATTCCGATTTTGCACGGTTTTCAACAATAAAATAAGTAACATGTTGATAATAAAGCTCTCTGTTGGCATGGTAGTATATATAAATATGTAATACCGCCTGTAAATAATTGCCACATACATGAAAGTAGCGCATTAATGTCTATGCCCCGGCACTTTCAAGTTCGAACTAGTACGGCGACAAATCCCTACAACATCATGACTTAATGCCTCCGTACGTCGTTTGCTAAAGTACGGACTTTTCAGAGGATTGGCGATATTAGGGGAAAAAATCACAAAAAATCGTCGAAATTGGGTGGTTTGAAGTCATGACATTACACCAAAAAGCCTTTGTATTACTAAGGCTTTTTTAGGTGGCAGATCCAGTTACAGAAAGGTTAGTAAACGAGTAATGGCGTGCCATAGACAGTAACGCACCCTGTTTTTGCTAAAAATGCCTTTTTCATAACCCTATGATTTTAAGGGGATTTTTACCTACTCTTCAGTAGGTAAGTCAGAGTTATCCACAGGCAGATTGATCATTTTTTTCCACCCAAGCTTCATCCATGTACCGAACGAATACCGCCCTCACCGTCTCAAACCCATCTTTTTCTGTATTTTTGCTATTTTTTCACCAATATGCCACACATATACCGTTTTCGATAATGGGTGCCCATGTCTGGATAGAAATACCGCGCGCGCTATTTTAGGCAGAGGGTTTCCAGCTTTGCTCTTTCGATTGCAAAGTGGGTTCACAGTTCTACCCTGATACACGTTTCGATATGCCCCCGCTTTCATCCCGTACGGTCGGATTTCCCGAATACGGTTGGCGACACCGGTTTTCCTCGTGCAGCCTTCCTGACAAGGGCGAAGCTTAAACACTAGCCTGTATACACCCCTGCCTTTGTCAGTTTACTCCACGCCTCGACCATCGTTGTAATGGAACTACTTTGCCAGGCTCTGCGTCCTGAGTAGCATTAGTCCAATAGCCCACCAGTTGCCGAGAGATCCTTCGCTTGTCTTCGGTGTTACCTTAACAAGGGAGCGTTTCCCAATCCCTAAGATGGCATTACCCATCTCTCATCGCTAATACGATCTCATGCGCCAAACCAAGTGCCTCTGCGCTGCTTCGGTCTCCCTATTCAGCTCAGTCTTTGCTGGTTGCTGCTAGCCCCAGCTGGCAAGTGGCTCTTCCCATCGTTAATCTAACAATCTTTCAACTGGTGTCTGGCTCCATACCCCGGAAGTCGCTAAAGTGCACTTACTCGTTTCTTCCTCCAGCGCGTCGGTCTTCCCCTACTTTCCAGAGGGTCGACTACCTTCCACGATCCACACTGCAACTTCGGTGTGGGGTGCATTTTCGAGGCTGCAAACATTTCTTTACGTTCAGACCCCAGTCTTTGCTCGCCATCCTGGTTGCTCCCACCACTTATTCTCTACGTAATAAGCAGCAGCGATGACTTTTACTTCCGAGCAGAACATGTGTCGTTACCTTCACATGCATCGGATATACTAACCGCCCGAACCGAGTAATTGGCGGTGCAGAGACTTTCACTCCGCTAGATCATTAGCCTTGATGGCCGCTCCAGAAAGTACTGCACCCTAAATCTGCTAAAAATGCCTTTTTCATAACCCTATGATTTTAATAAAGTTTTTACCTACTCCCCAGTAGGTTGGTCAAAGTTATCCACAGGCGAATTGATCATTTTTTCCACCTTAGCTATGTCTGGGTACCGACCGAGTACCACCATAAACACCTCAAACCCACTTTTCTCTGTATTTCTGCTATTTTTTTACCAAAACCCTCATCAACATGCCATTTTAGATACCGGCCACCCATTGACAGTAGTGCACTCTCATTTTGCTAAAATGCACCTTACCTTTAACACGCTGATTTTAGTGGGAATTGCTACGATTTTTTAGTCAGGTGCTCAACTTTATCCGCAGGCAAGCCGGTCACTTCTGATACTGTAGGGATATCCAAACCCTTGGCCAGCATCTTTTTGGCTACCTCAAACCTCTCTTCTTCTCTGCCTTCTTCTCTGCCTTTCTTCTCTGCATCGTGCACATATGATTTCTGGGTGCTCACACTGTCCCAATACGTCTCACACGAGGCCAGCTCTTCTGGGGTGTAGGCCACTTCTTGTGCCAGCGTCAATGCCTCTTGGATTTCCGGCACCTCTAGCCACTCTTTCGGCACATCGACTGTTTCTTCATTCAACTCCGACATAAACCGTAGCCACAACACTTGCATTTTCTTATCAACCAACGACTGTGGTTTGAACTTCGGCAACTCGATAAACAGTAACTGCACATCGTCCAGTACCTTATCGCTAATTGATTTGTGACGTAACTCGTAATGGTGATACCACTCATCGGTCGTCTCATCAAATACCGCATCGATTAACCCCACACCCAAGACGCGATTTAAACCCTTATAAGGCTCACCTCGACGCAACTGATGGACATACGCACGACTGGTGCCATACAATAACCGCTTGGCAAAACTCGCTGTCCACTGAACCTGCATCTCCACCAGAAAGATATCACCGGTTTGGTCTTTACACTTGACATCGGCTATCGTGTGCTTGAACGACGGTATCGCAGGGACTTCATCGGCAGGTAAGTAGCTGAGTTCCGTGATGTACCGCCCTTCTGGCAATGGCAGTATCGCATTTAAGAAACTCTTTAGAATATTAGGATGTTGCCCAAATATTTTGCGAAACACCATGTCGATTTTTGGATTCAAATAGCGCGTTGTCATTGCAACCCCCTCTCTCACAATTGAGTCAATTATACTCAATCTGCCGCCATAATGCGAGAGGACAACTCGCTAAACCGTCAATACCAATGTGGATGGATGCGTTTATGAACCTCACCGCACCCACACTCTCAGTATCTGTGTTAGCGCAAGCCGTACGCAACAACGCACCACGCACGGCTTACACCCACCAAACCGAACTTATTATCACGACATCGCCAACGATGGCCCACCGGAGCCTGACAAGGACATCGATAGACTTTGGTATTTACTGAGCAACTTGCTATCTTTCGTCTCTTCCGCCGCCTTGCCATACCAATGATGCGCTCGCTCTAGATTAGCCTCAACCCCATCCCCCTTCTCAAACTGCCTGGCCACATTCTGCATCGCCCGAGGATGGCCCCCTTCGGCGGCTTCAAGCAATAACGTATGCGCCTTGCCCTTATCGGCTCCCTCAACCCGACCTTGCAAGTGCAACATCCCTAGCCCCGTCTTGGCTTTGACATGCCCTTGATTCGCTGCTAGCTCATAACACACCGCCGCTTTATCATACTGTTTGGCTTGCTCACATACCCCCGCCGCATCGTACAATCCCTCTAGCTGAGCCTGTGATATCGCACCACTGCTACTGCTGCTGCCACTACTCGGTGGGGCCGCGAAAAACCCAACGGGATTGGCACTCGGTGGCACCAGTGCGGCTGGAGCAGGTGGGGTATACACTCGCAACTGCCCAATGATATCCGGCAGCGATGGCCGATTGTACTTCGATGCCTGCCAACACCCCTCTATCAGCTCGCGATACACCACTGGCACCGTCTCTGGGATAGCGTCATGCTGGCCCTGCTTGACGCGCAACACAATATCCGCATCATCACACCCCGCATACGGCGTCTGACCCGTCATGATTTCCCATAACACCATCCCAAAACTATACACATCGGCTTCCGCCGTAAACATCCGTTTATCCCCACCGCTGGCCAATATCTCCGGTGCCATCCATTCCATGGCTTCTGTTTGTTTATCAATGGTCTTCACCACCGCACTGTGACTCTTCGATAACCCAAAGTCGGTTAACCGAGCACGCCCCTCACTGTCAATCAACACATTCCCACTCTTCAAGTCCCGATGCCATATCCCTTCTTTATGCAGATAGTACAACCCTAACGCTACATCCAATGCCATCTGATGGCGTTGCTTGGCAGATAGAGGAGCTTGACTGTCTAATACCGTGCGCAATGACCCCTGCGCCATGTACTTCATTATCATACACATCCGCCCTGGCTCATCACACACCGCATACAACGGCACTACGTAATCACTGCGCAACCCCTGCATAATCCGCACTTCACGAACAAACTCATGGCGCTCTATCTCCGTTAAGTCCCCATCCAATAGCTTAATCGCCACGTCTTGCTCGCGAAAACGCCCTAGATACACCTTCGCAAAGCTCCCTTCGGCTAAGACTTTATCTATCTGTAAATCAAAAAACGGCACCAATAACTTCGAGCTAATCTCCGCCTTCTTACTCTTAGCCCCCTTGTTATCCGGATGTAACTGCGCCAAGGCATACTGCATTGATTCTAATTGCTTGGTCAGCACCTCTTCTCGATGCTTACCATCGGCCATTATCTTCTGCATCGCTCCTTTGGCCGCTCGCGCTTCTTTAAGGATTTCGACTTGATTGGCCATCAAGTCTTGAAAATCTTTTTGTTGGTCTAACTTATCTTCCTCACGATTCAGGACTTGCTTGGCATTGAGTCCTAAGTTAAGCTGCTTGATATCTTCATCTAACCGCGTATAAATCTCATCAAACTTCGTGTTATGAGCTCGAGCTAACACCACCTTATCCAATACGTTTTTTTGACTGAAATTCTTCAGCAGCTTCAATACTGCATCCAATGTGTTATTCAATGACAACAACGCCGTCGTGTGAACAGTCGCCCCATCTGAGCCCCCACCTAACTGCTTGGCCTGTTTCGGCAGTTTCTCTACCAACGCATTCACCGACACTATTATCGTTTTTACCCGCTCTGATAATCGCTTACATTGCGCCTTGTTATACTTTACCGCTTGGGCTTGCTTGTAAATCTGTTGGGCTACCCCAATACTCACTTTCGCTACCGCACCCACGGTAATACTTCCTGGGTCAAACATCATCTCTCTCCTTATATGACAAATAACACATACGCTTGCCTCGTTCATCCAGACAGCGCCTCAACTATCCTGGCTTGATAGGCCACCTGGCACCCATCAAACCATCCTGCTCACACAGACCTGCTTGTTGTTGTTATTATCCTGAAACGTCTCAAACCCTTGCGCAGAATCGACAACCTTTACACATACCCCATACTCTCCGTCGAGGATTCACCTGCTTGCGACTGACTCACCTGTGGCTCTACCAACTGCAACCGATTCCCCGGCGCCAACCCTTGCTTGCCATTCAACTCACACACCCACCAGCCAGAAGGCTGTTGCTCAAGCACGGTTAACGTCGCTCCCTTGGCAAACGACAACTGATTCCCCTCTCGCGCACGGTAATTCCCCGTCGCGACCGCCTCTAATACATCATCCTCGTCATCCGGCAACGGGGGAGGCGGAGCAGCCGCCTGGAATAAGGTAGCGCTGCTGCCGCTGGATGATGTCCCGCCATACACATCACTGCGACCGGCATAATACGCATCCACCGATTGCGCTTGACTTGTGCTTGCTTTAGATTGAGAACTCGAGCTCGGTGACGCACTGGGTAATACCCCAGGCACTTCGCTGCGAACCGCATAATCCACACTCTCTACGGCTGCTGCCTGTGAAGTAGGTGCAGCAGGTTGCGGCGCCGTGCGCCCCATCGCATAACCGTCGCTCTCTGTTGTCTCTTCATCGCTCCACACATCCTCATCATCCACCCCGCTGAGATGCGGTGAGGGTATCGGTGTCTCATCTGTCACCGGATGGGCTTGCAAGTCTTTCATGACCTCACCCATCTTCGGGCGCGTACTGGCATCGGCCGCCCAACAGCGTACCATCAATGCCTGCACACTCGCTGGCGTATCCACCGGCACTGCTTCTCGGCCGCCCGTCTTGACATACTCCGGTATCGCCGCATTGAGCTGATAACGATACGGCACCTGGCGACTGGCTAACTCCCACAACACCATCGCAAAACTGTACACATCACACGACGGACGATAGCGCCCGCCTCGGAATAACTCCGGTGCCATCCAACGTAACGTCCCTCCGGCTTTCTTACTCTCATCGCCCCACGCTGATTGCTGGCTCGTTGACCCCTTTATCTCCGATAGCCCAAAGTCCGCTAACTTCGCTGTCCCGTCTTTAGCCATCAAGACATTCATGCTCTTTAAGTCCAAGTGCAATATCCGCTTATTGTGTAAGTAGAACAATCCTCTGGCGACATCTAATCCTATCGTGTAGCGCATCTCCCAACTCATCGGCACTTTGCCATGCAATAATCCATCTAATGCGCCTCTGCCCATGAACTCTAATACCATGCATGGCTCCGGTACTAACACTATCCCATACATGTTGATAATATTCGGGTGTGTCCCGCGCAATTGCACCATCACCCCCGCTTCTTTGCGAAACGTCGATTCCATTGCCTCGGTTAAGTGCTTCTGCAATAACTTCTTAATCGCCACATCCACACCCTGCCACTGGCCTTTGTATACTTCACCAAATCCACCGGCGCCTAATACCTTGCCAAAAGTTAAATCCTCGTACGCTAACACCGGGTCAACTTGGGCCTTGCCTTGCGCATCTAACAACAACGTGCTGCTACCGCCCCGAGACTCACTCGACACTTTCTCTTTGCTGCCAAAGGACGAACCACCGCCGCTCTCAAACGAAGACGTTGAACGTTGCTCGGCTGATGCCAAGGCCGCTTTTAAGCGACCGGAGGAAGGAGAGGGCGTCACTGTAGGAGCACCACCACTTGTCGACTGACCTTCAGAAACCGATGGCTGAGAGGAAGTCTTATCGGATGGCTTGTCACTCTCTGAGGAGGAAGCGATACTCGCGGCAGCGGCGGCGGGCTTGGCAGGTAACTCCGGTAAGGGAGAGGGCATTGATGGCAACGGGCTGTCTGTGCTTGTCGAGGTGACTACCTTCTTCACATAGTTACTCGGCACTAACCCTTCTGCAGCGCTTTCATTGCGGCAACGCCACCAATTGCCTTCATCGCTTAACAACGTCAGTGTCTCACCAGACCGTAACGATAACTGACCCGAATCAGCGGGAGCCAGATACCCCTGCAGAGCTTTTACTTCCCCTTTGGGCAATGCCGGTAACGCTGCTTCTGAATCGCGATGGCGACGACTGGATTTCTTCTTGCTGGGACCTTCCTTTTTTTTCGTGCGTTTTTCTTTCTTTTCTTTTCCTGCTTTTTCCTTTTTCCCTACGCTCTCTTCTTCACTCCGACTCTTTTTTGAAACAGATGAGGAAGCTGACACATTCGCACCTTCTTCCGCTTTCACACCTTGCGCCCCACGTATTGGTACTAACCCATGTTGTTTTTCAAACGCCAACCGCTTCTCTTGCCTAGCCGCTTTCTTCTGCTCCTGCACCGCTTGTGGTACCGGGAACCCCTGCCAACACTTAATGGTTTCATCACCACTTCCACTTAATACTAACTGCTTACCCCGCTCCCCCTGCTCCAGCACCACTAAGGCAAAAACACCACGCTTATGCCCTTTCCAGGTACTGAGACACTCTGCCTTACCTGTCTTCTCATCCATCTGCCAACACTTAATGGTTTTATCCATACTTGCGCTTAATACTAACGGCTTACCCCGCTCCCCCTGCTCCAGCACCGCCAAGGCTCTAACCCAATGCGTATGCCCTTCCCAGGTACTCAAACACTCTGCCTTACCTGTCTTCTCATCCATCTCCCAACACTTAATGGTTTTATCATGACTTGCGCTTACTACTAACCGCTTACCTAAGCCCCCCTGTTCCAGCACCGCCAAGGCTCTAACAGAACCCGTATGCCCTTCCCAGGTACTGAGACACTGTGCTTCCCCTGTCTTCTCATCCATCTGCCAACACTTAATGGTGTTATCACCTGCGCTTAATACTAACCGCTTACCCAAGCCCCCCTGCTCCAGCACCGCCAAGGCTCTAACAGAACCCGTATGCCCTTCCCAGGTACTCAAACACCGTGCCTTACCTGTCTTCTCATCCATCTCCCAACACTTAATGGTTTTATCATGACTTGCGCTTACTACTAACCGCTTACCCAAGCCCCCCTGCTCCAGCACCGCCAAGGCATAAACAGACCCCTTATGCCCTTCCCAGGTACTCAAACACTGTGCCTTACCTGTCTTCTCATCCATCTGCCAACACATAATGGTGTTATCATCACTTCCACTTAATACTAACCGCTTACCCCGCTCCCCCTGCTCCAGCACCGCCAAGGCATTAACACCATACGCATGCCCTTCCCAGGCACTCAAACACTGTGCCTTGCCTGTCTTCTCATCCATCTCCCAACACTTAATGGTGTTATCCCAACTTGCGCTTACTACTAACGGCTTACCCCGCCTCCCCTGCTCCAGCACCGCCAAGGCAGTAACAGACCCCTTATGCCCTTTCCAGATACTGAGACACTGCCCTGCTTTTTCTGCTAATTCTCTATTACTACTCTCTTTCTCACTTCCCTTAAACATAATGCTCTAATCTCCTTAATCTAAATTAAAACCCTAACCCCAAACAAAAAACCTTTCTTCAACCTCGCTTCTTGCCGTCACCGGCGGGTGCAGGCACACCTGCCTCCCCCAAAACCCTTGTGCACAATATTTGACCATCTTATCTAGCATTCCACAACCACCCCACTTGAACAAATCCCGTCTTATATAAACCACCCAGAAAACCCGACTCCTTGCACTGACACAGACAGGCGGTATTAATAAAATCAGACAATGAAACAATTGAAGAAGACGTAAGAATGAATAGCGACAAGGGTTAATCACACACCTTACGTTACCACTTTGAAGAAAGTCAGGAAAAATCCTGCTTGCAGTGCATAACTGACATACCACTAACATAGCCATCTCCTTGCTTGACCATCCGACTTTCCCTGGGGAGCAATGCGTTTGTTTTATTGTTGTTGTTTATTATGATTGTGCTGTTAGCTTGTTATGTTATGAGCGTGTACTTGTTTATGATATTGAAGCGTTGAGATATTAGATAGAATAACGACATAATCCTATCCCACCCCGCACGCTTACTTTATCCCACAAAACCAACCCACTTGTAAAGCATTTTCCAACAGCTTGCTCAAAAATAGAATGTCGATTTACCATCGTCAGCTATGGCCGCGAACACAATGGCGCTCATCACAAAAATGTACCAAGATACAACATCGCCTCACACCGTCTGCGCTTCACCAAGCCTGGCAACTTACGCCCCCTGGCATAAACCCATCTCACAAATTCCGCTGGCACCTCAGTATGCTCTTGACGATTAACCTTGCGCCGCAGTATTGAACGCTGTAACGCCCCCGCACCAAGATTAAAGACAAACGACACTAATGCTGCAAATTGTCCATCGGTTAATGGCGCATCAATCAAACGTAACACAGCACGCTCCGCTACTTGCACATCAGAACGCAATAACAATTCTGCTTGTTGTTTATCAATGCCATCATCAAAATGTTCATCTGCTCTAAGAACGTGACCATACCCAATCGTGCGGTAACTGGCAGGGCAACGATACACGGTGGCTGAATACCCTTCAAACTGTTTTATCAATGACAATCCATTTTCACTAATATGCCGTATCATATTAAAATTCCCATAACCTGCAATTGCTTCAAACCACTGTGGTGTTTAAACGTGCCATGCCATTGAAACTGACTATCAATGCGGTGTCGTTTCATGGTTAAACTAAACGGAAATAATAAATTGCGTGATGGCATTGAACATTTAAAGTCAAACCTGAATACTGTGTTTTTAAAATTAGCCGCGTATTGCAGAGTCATTTCAAAGTTGGCTAGCAAGATGCGCAACTCATCATCATTGCAACGAGTGTTCGCAATGTAAAAAATAATTGGCGTACGATTTTCAATCTCGGTTGACATTGTGATAATCCTTCTTTAATTTTCAAGGTGTGATAAGTAATGCTCGGGTGTGGCACTATATCCAGCGAAAAAATGCTATGTATTGCAGCAGTATTAACTGATGTTTTGGTTATTTAACACAGCCAACACAGCGGCGTTTGTGAGAGATAAAAATAGATAAGGGATTAGTGCGGGATGCACATAAAAAAAGCCACACACGCCAACGTTGGGCGCATGTGGTCAATCGCCTGGAGAGCTAATCGTTGTTGTTGTTTCTTACCCAGCCTTGAAGGTAAAAGGCTTTGTCATCTTCGCCTGTGAAAATTCCCCAATACTGAATTTGTCCGTCAACAATTTGTCGCTCCATCGAAAAATCAAAATTTTCAATGTGCGCGCATTGCGGTGTAAAGCCTTTTAAATCAAATCCCAGCGCATCTTCTGAATTTTGAAAGGCGATGTCTAACGCTTTTTCGAAAGCTTCTAATGCGGCGTTAACTTCAGCAATCGTCAAGCCTTCATTGTCCACAATGTTAGTGTAATATTTTTCATAATATTCGGTGTGATATTCGTTGTTAATTTCTGTGTTCATGTTAACCTCCAGTTTTGTTTTAACAATTACATTAATCGCTCTACCTGCAGGTTATAGCAAGTTATATTTCGCTAAATAGCCACTATTTTTGCTATTAATCGATGCAGTGTTTACTGATGAGAAATTTTGTCGAATAACAAATAAATTTGGGCGCTGTCATGCTAATTGAAAAGATAGGGGTAAGACGTTGCGCTCTGAAAAAAAGCCACAGACACCAAACGTTGGCGCCTGTGGCTGGGTGTAAAAGGCAGGTTACTCTTTTTCTAAAGCACCTAGCACTTCCAATGTTTTGCTGTTATCTGCAGTTTCAAACACCCCCTGCCATTGCACTTGCCCGCATACCTTGTCGCAGTGCATCGTTAGAACAAAAGGGTGCAATGCTGTTTGCTTAGGTGTAATGTGCGTTAATTCAAAGCGCAGTTGACTGGCAGGCACCAGTGCGGCGCGTTGCATGGCTTTTTCAAAAATGTCTAACAATGCGCTTTCTTCCTGTTTAGTGCAATGGGTATTTTTCACATCCCAAATAAGAGGCTTGTAAAATAGTCTATCGATTAATGTGCTCATGATTTTTTCTCCAGTTAAGTTAACGTTACGTTGTAATTAACGCTTACTATCGAAGAGATAGCCAGTCAAATTAGCCTATATTTAGCGCTATCAGACTCGTTTTACTAACATCCGATGACCAAACCAGAAAGTGACAACCGCCGCAAATAAAGTGCGCGTCTCTTCGTCCCAAATAGCTAACAACCCGTCCATGACCAAGATACCTTGTTGTAATAACGTCACTAATGTCATGACTTTGACAAACACGAACAAGGCAAAAAATGCATACGTAATTATTGGCCTCACTGACGCACGTAACGCTTCAATCCATTTAACACCACTTGGGAGGCTTGCGTGTTGATACAATGCTTGGCTTTCGGTAACATCAGCTTGGGTTTGAATCTCAACCAACTGTTGATTGTGTCCCTGACGTTGCATCTCCAGTTGTTTATCCAGGATAGCCAATTCATGTTGTCGGTCAGCTTTGTCTTGGATTAACTTCAATACGGATGGGAAGCCTGATGTCATAAACCCTAACAGGGCACCTAAGAATGTTAACATGATGTTCCCCTTTATAATCTCTATTGCTTATTGATATGAAAAAGCGAATCCAGCTTCCCTGAAATCCCTGCGAAAAACAGCACCAACATCCCAATCGTTAACCAACGCACCATGGTTTGCACAAACGTGTGTTGCATTGTCTTCAGTGTTTTAGCCAAACCACGTAATGTACGCAAATCATTGACCGTATCATCCATCAAGCCCATTTCAATGAGTGCTTTACGTGCACCACGTGCAGAAGCTTTTTCAATTAATTCGTCAAGCTGTGCCTGTGATAGTGTGATGCCATCGTTAGATGGCTCAGTGTTATTGCTCGTCATGGGTAAGTTTCCTCTGTCATTGATATAAAAAGCTGGACAAATGATACTATATGCAGTATCATGCATGATTATGAGAAATGCTAGCAAAATCATCAAAAAAATGAACGAAAATCCTCGGGATTGGAGGATTGAGCAACTGGAAACAGTGGCTAAGCATTATGGTATTAATGTGAGAAAGGGCAAAGGTAGTCACGTGGTATTTAACCATCCTGCTTGGATAGAATTGCTATGTGTCCCTGCTCATCGGCCAGTAAAGCCTGTTTATATTAAAAAGTTTGTTGCCTTGATTAATTTATTGGAGATACCTTGTCATGAAAGAGCTTGATTACCCGTTTACTGTACGCCATCTCTCTAAGGAAGAAGGTGGTGGATATTTGATTGAATTTCCTGATTTGCCTGGCTGTATGTCTGATGGTGAAACAGTTGAGGAAACCATTGAAAATGGAATCGATGCCGTACAGTGCTGGATTGAAGCCGCTAAAGAAGCCAATCGTGATATTCCAAGTCCAAATGATTTAACGACCGCCAGCGGCAGATGGGTGCAGCGTGCGCCTAAATCATTACACAGACGTTTAGCTCAACAAGCCAAATTAGATGGTGTTAGTTTAAATACATTGGTTATTTCTATGATTGCTCAATCTCTGGGTGAACGTAAACATGTTGATTAAACGTAAGAAGGTTACACATCTGAACTATGCACGACTGGATGTTCGGTAACGGCACTAATTTCAATGATATCTCCTCTAGGACGCACAGCGGTAACGCGAGCCAATGTGCTCCACGCATTGCCAACACCAAAGGCCACATGCGTGCGCTCTTGTGATTCGCCGGTATAGAGTTGAAAATTAAATTCACCTTGAATAATAACTTGATTCGCATTATTACCTGGCATCACTTGATATGTTCCACTGACACTACCATCTTGCTTGCGAAGGCCAATGACATGTTCGTTAAGTTTA
This sequence comes from Gammaproteobacteria bacterium, assembly GCA_965116795.1. Taxonomy (GTDB): domain Bacteria; phylum Pseudomonadota; class Gammaproteobacteria; order JAJFKG01; family JAJFKG01; genus JAJNDI01. Next base: position 1,094,895 of record OZ220716.1, on the reverse strand, counting down.
TTCTCATCCCAAGTCAACGGTTCCGACAAGGTTAACGTATTACCTTCAACGCTAACCACTTCGGCGCCTTGCCCCCAGCTCGGCATGTCATGCGTGATTGCAATTAAATCACCATAGGTTGGGATTAGTCCTTCTAATTCCGTCTGAAAGGTAACGAGCCGTCTGCGATAGTGATTGGTGGCAGCCATGTATTTGCCTTCGCGTATTGCTTGACTCTTATCGGTGCAGCCTAACAATCTCACTCTTGCCGGTTGTTCACTGGTACTATTAGGCAAACTGACTTCCACTTCATCAGGTCGCCAAGTTTGGTTACAAAAGTAGTCAACAATCACACTGTCAGCGGTATCATCACTCGCTAACAAATAGTGCAACTTTAAACTGTGCTTAACAATATTGCGTGGCGAGAAGAGCGCTACGGGAATTTCTCTGGGTTCGTCTCTAACGAATCGCACAATCCCTGTTTGCATAAAACACACCGCACGCCCACAACGGGCAACGCGTGTCATTGCTTCCCATACTGTAATCGGTTGGTCAAATACCACATCGGCACAATCGTTGCGTTGCTGCCATGTCGCATCTAAGTTAGCTAACGCTTGCAAATCAATGCGACTGTCAGGCAAGTTGCCGCCGTATTCACTGCTGGCAATATCCGCTAAGCTCCAAGCAATCGAGCGTGTTGCCTTGGGTGCACTCCAGCCTGTTTCTTTGCTCCACGTTGGCAGTTTGCGCGTAACAATGCAATTAACTAATCGCGATGCACGCTGTGATAAATTATCGGTGGCACGCATTTTAATCGCCAGCAAGGTCACGTTACCCATATCAGCAGATTGGTTAAGCGTGGCTTTGAGTCCCGCCCAACGTAATTCATTTCCTGCACGCGCTGATGCATCCTTGTTGTTAGTTCTAAGCGCCCTCACTTCATAACGCCCTGGTGCCACACTGTAGTGATAGGTTAACCGTTGTGGTGTATTGGTCGCGGCTGTCATGGTTTCACTGCCTAACTGCTGCCAATCACGTAATGGGTTACCTTCATCATCAATTTGTCTGGCGTCAACTACCCAGGTTATTGTACGTGCATCTAAACCACCCTTATCATTTGCATAATAAAGCCCTCGTGGCATGATAATATCGATACTCAATTGCGTTGCAACCGTATCCGCCGGATTCACCACAAAGCCACCAACGTAACCGCCCCCTTCACTGGTTGATAACAGCTCTTGGCCCGCGACTTCGGGTGCGGTGATGACGTTTTCTGAAAATAAGGTAACGTGCTTACCAGGTGGCACCACTTCATAAGTGATTTCCTGAAATGAGGCAATCGGTGTATCCTCAATACGAATGGACTCAATTTCATATTCTCCCTGACCAATGCAATGTAACTGATAGAGATATTGTTCGTTGTTGGCATAATGAGAATACGGTGTACTGGCCAAATCAGGATACACAATATGCCTGCCGTAAATCACCGGAATTGGTTGACTTAAGCGTGCTTGGTTGCCCCTAGCTTGCAATGAATACGTGGGGCTGGGTGCTGGTGTGTTATCAAATCCGTAGATGGATGCCATCGGTGGTGGCACTAACACATTCACCAATGCCGTACCGGCTAATGCAACTCCGGCTGTCACTAAGCCAACACCAATGCTACTGGTAATACCCATAGCGCCAGCCACAGCACCCCCAATAGCAGGGGCCGCCACCATCACCGCAATCATTGTAAGTTGAAATTTTGTTAATATTCACTTTAAGAGGTGAGCCGCTAAGCTGAATTAACCTAGCTGCGCGATCGTGGGCGACCGTGCAATCATAGGTCTTAACAACCGTGTTAATCTGGGTACCCTAGATCGACCTCGATACGTTTGAATAGTTGAAAGGGCTAAACGCCCGTTTACAATCCTAAACAAACATTAAACGCACGAGGGAATATGTAATGTATCAGAAATTTATAGGAATTGATATTGGTAAGTATGAGTTTTACAGTGCCATCCATGGGGAAAAAGAAGTCAGCGTTTATGAGAATAACGCTGTCGGTATCGCACGTTATCTTGAGGAATGGGCAAGTAAGCTATCCTCAGCACTGATAGTGTTAGAAACGACAGGTGGACACGAATTAGCGTTGATTCGCGCATTGCAAGAAAAAGGCTATGCTGTACATCGAGCTAATACACGCAAAGTAAAACACTTTATTCGTTCGTTTGGCCAACTGGGTAAAACAGACACGATTGATGCATTAGGTTTAGCTAAGTACGGTTATGAGCGTCATGCTGATTTAGAGGTATACAAAGAACCAGCAAATAAAATACTGCAAAAACTACTTCTGCGCCGTAATGAGTTAACCAAAATGTTAGTGCAAGAAAAGAATCGTTTGCAATCACCAGAACAAGAAATTCTTACAGAGAGCATCGACAGGATGATAGCGTATTTTACCGAGGAAATTAAGCAAATCGAAAAGAAAATCAATCTGATCTATGAGCAAGACAACTCATTGCTTGAAACAAAAAAGATTTTGCAAACGATACCCGGTGTTGGTGAAGTAGTTGCTTCAACATTGTTGGCTTTTATGCCGGAATTGGGTCAGGCAAATCGAAAACAAATCGCCTCCTTAGCCGGTGTAGCCCCTCATCCTAACGATAGCGGCACTAAGCAAGGTTATCGATTTACTCGAGGTGGTCGAGAAGAAGTGAAACGGATATTGTTTATTGCAGCAATGGCTGCAGCTAAAAGTAAAGGAGCATTAGGCGATTTTTATAGACGTTTAGTTGAGTCTGGTAAAAGAAAGATGGTAGCGTTAGTGGCATTAATGCGAAAAATTATTGTGATAGCGAATGCAAGAATGCGCGATCATTTTATTGAAACAGGCCAAGTAAATGCAAACGCTACAATTACTTAAAATAATACTTTAATCGCAAGATGTAGCACAGAACGAGCCTTACAAGGCATGATGACATTTTGGGTTAAGCGTGGTTATTGTCAAGGGTTGCAGTGCAATGCTGAATGCACCACTGTTAGTGAAGCCACCCTTGACAATAACCACGCTTAACCTATATTCATTTGTGCTTTGTAAGGCGTCTTAGTATCTACTTTTTTCTTTATCTTTGCTTATAGCCATGTGCTGTACCTAGCCATATTTGTATATTTCTTCGCTAAAAGAAAAATTTTTAAACATTTGAAAACCATAGTTGATTAACACGGAACGTAAGATTTTACCGCCGCCCCCACTGCCTTGTGGCAAGGTAATAAAGGTGATGACATCATTGACGCCTATAATTGTCGTTTGCCAATCTTGACGTAACACGGCATTGCCATTGACTAAACAAATGGTTGGCAATTCAAATGTAACAATATTAGTCTGCGTTAACCACGTTGCAATAGTAATGGAATGATCAACAGCAAGCAGCTCTCGCCCACGCTCACACAAAAAAGGATTATGCAGAATAACAATGTGTGCCATTACAGTGAATCACCTTGAAATTTATAAACACCCTCAATTTGCCAACCCGATACGTGCAAACTGTTAACGGTTTGAAACACCACACCACTATTTTGCATACAATGCAGTACGCCTTGTTCAGTAGCATTAATAGCAATCCAAACGCCCACATGTATTGGACAACGTGATTGACGTAACAAAACCGCATCACCTTCGACAGGATTATCAGTCAACTGCCAACGTTGCTTCTCGGGATGTTGTTTAAAGGCTTTGGCAACCTGTGTTAAATTAATCGCATCAACTGGAATATCAGGTAGCGTGTGATCAAAATGCTTTTGCTGTACATACTTCACCAAACCCCAACAATCAAAACCAGCTTTATCTCTGCCACCTGATTGCCAAGGCAAACCAATGTACTGACACGCCCAATGGGTCATAGAAAAATCTCTTATTCTTAATCAAAAAAAGAAAATGTTAGTTGATACGCTACCGTGATAAGCCAGGAAACTGCCTTAACGTATAACACGCTGCTGGAAAGCGTTTATTGCCAATGTCTAACATTCTGGCACGCCCTACGATACGCATGACATCAGCTTCGACATCGCTTAGCACCAGTGTTATGGGTGGCACCATGTGCGGAGTCGATGTATCGTTGCTTAAATACGGGCGATACGTTACTTCAATTTTATCGCCACTATCAACAGCCGCATCCAGGTGCCTCATTAGTTCACCACTAACGTTGTCAATCGTTACGGTAATCTCCGGTACTGGCGCGGTATCCACCGTCGGCAAACTCAAATCAAAACTCATTGCAATGAATGTAACGGTTTCATTTGCATTGAGTGGTGCAGTCTCTTCAAGCGTTGCAGCTAAGTTTTGATAATCGCGCACTAACCTCACTGCCATGACATTTCCTTCATCATCAACAAACTTAGGATGACGCAATTCTAAGGTATGCAGTATCACCACATCACTGGGGGATGAAGCATACGCCTCGCAAATGGCTTGACTGAGAGTTGGGTCTGGCATTTTATGTTGTCGCTTGAGGTTGTTGTGCATGTTCTTTTGCTTTATTTTTTACTTGCGCTTGTGCTGGTTCTTCTTCCCATGCCACGTCCTGCATATAATCGATAGCTTCTCCTTGCAATAAGGCGGCTTCAATGTCATTAGAACGTTTACGCAAATGCTGAATCGTTGCCCACAATTGTTTAGCGTTATCCAAACACAATGCTTCTTCATCGGTTAAATCAGCTTTGTTATTCAATGCATACAAATCTGCTAACGCATTATTTTGCTTCCAATACGGTGCAATGCTTAAGATGCGTCGCATGGCTTCCGCTTTAACTTGTTTTATTAAGTCACTGTTAACTTTTAATGTTTGATGCTCACTCTTCGTGACAGTTTTACCGCCTGGTGGTATTGTTGCTTCATGAGAAAATGCATAATAAATACGTCCATTGATATCGCCTAAACAAATCGGTGGTGCTTTGCTTTCTTTAAATTGTACTTGCCGATTATGTAAATATGATTTGATTTTACCTGTCATGGTTTTATTCATCCTTGTCAAAAAATAACGTTCTTGAGTACTAACACATGATGCAAGTTGCCACTTTGCGTACCGGTCTGACCGTAACTGCTGTTATACCCACACGCATCCACACGCCCATCGGTATACAGTACGCCCAATCCCCAATCCGTCTGGCCTTGACCGAAGCACCCCCAGCCTTCAATCTCACCCGATTGTCCGAGTACGTGTTTGAATTGATTATTGGCATTAGCATTTGAGCCAGTACCCAGGTTACCACGGTTACCATAACCAGCCGCCCATAATGTATTGCCACTTTGAACAATGCAGCCTTCATAACTGGCACCGCCGCCAAAACAAACTTTATCCACATTCCCTTGAAAATCAGCACTGGGTTTGGTCGGTGAATGTTGATGTGTAGTATTGCCTGTGCCTAATTGTCCGTAACCGTTGTATCCCCATACGTAAAGCTCTTTCTTATCAGTGATAGCAGCAGAACTAGGGTAGCGCCCATCTCCTGTGACAATATCCACAAACGTTGACGCATGTTGGATTTGAGCGAAGCTGTTGCGTGTTGTTGTATCGCCATGCCCTAACTGTCCATAACCGTTGTAACCCGTTGACCACAGGGTGCCATCGTCTAATAACACTAATCCATTACCCACAGGACTTTTGCCATCTGTCTGATAACCGCACGTAATCACCGCCTTGGCCACGTTATCCAAGCTGGGATGCAAGATAGGGCTGCGACGCTCGGTGATATCGCCTAATCCTAACTGACCCGTGCCATTCCACCCCCATACCCACAGTTGTTTCTCTTCATCAATGGCAGTCACACTGTAGGGTTGACCCGATACGGCAACACTGACAATGTTGGTGAGTGCTCCACAGCGCACCGGTGTATATTGATGGGTACTGGTACCATTACCTAAACTACCGTTACTGTTATACCCACACGCATAAACTTCACCGTCGGTTGTTAAGAAGAAAGCACAGCCATAATCAAAGTGATTAGGGCGACCGGTGACAATGTGTTTAATCTTGATATTGTTGTTAAAGAAAAAATCTATACGCCGCATCATACTGCGATGTAACGTATCGCCATGACCTAACTGGCCATAGTTATTAAATCCCCACGACCACACATCGCCTTCAGCGGTTAACGCATAATGTTGCTGACCCCCAGAGAAGACATTGACAAAGCGTACATCGTTATTGGAAGAGGCTACCCGACTCGGTAAGTAAGTATGGCTAGCATTGGGGTCACCGTTGCTGTAGTTATTGCCTAAGCCGCAAGCTTTAATCGTTCCATCACGCATCAAGTAGACGCGCGTATACCAGCCGCCCAAACCATTCACTCGTGATAATTTCCACACGGCTTGTGAGGGAGGCAAGCCTACATCACGCCATTGCGGTTGCTGGTTATCACCGGCTTGTAATACTTGACCTGGATTGCCGCAGGGTAAGCGTATCGTGGCATTACCATCATGCGTTAACAAGTCACCTTGCTCAATCAATTGATGCGTGCCCGCGGCTAACATATCCCAGTCATCACCAATAGTGGGAGCAATTCCAGTAACATCGCGTTTGGCAATAAAGCTGGAACCGTGGTAAGACACCACATCATCACGCACGTAAGTAACGTCACTGTCATACGCGCCGCACCAATTCATGCGGATATTCCCTAAATCTAAAATTGTCATACTGATTCCTATGTCATTAGACAGTTACTAATAAGTGTCCACGAGTATCGATTTCAATGGCAATACCGACCGGCGCAATGAAGTAAGACAAAAATGTATTGGCATTACAGCTGTCTTCATTAATATGTAGTTTGAGCTTGGCGCTGGCTTTAGAAAAACCATATACGGTGCTACTGGTTTGCGTCAGGGTGTAACCATCTTCCTTATCATTAACCGCTAACAACTTGCCAGCACCATCAGTTAAATCAGCAGGAAAGTTCGTGCTGTTTGCAGCAGTCGTTGCTGTTTGTGCTTGCTGCTCGGCGTTATCAGCGTAATGTTGCGCTTGTGCTACCGCCTCTTGCAGTGCATTGAGGGTAATATTTAAATCGGATAACTGTTGCTGAATCTGTTGCTCCATGTCAAAGATGACTTTGGCAGGCGAGCTGACATTGCCCCCTTCAGTGGGAACGACAGTCTGTTCATCGCCATGCACAATCTCATGCAATGTTTGACTGTCTTGCGTGACTTGTGTAACCGCTAGCTCTAAGTCGTGTTGTAATGTCATAGCTTACTCTTAACGCTGATGATAGATTGTTAAATACAACCCATTAATGAAAATAACTTGGCAAGGTGTAATGTACCAATTGATGCAAGCTGTCGATGGCATTCATCAATCCCTGCAAGTCTTCGGTTAACAACAGATGTAATGTATCGTGAGTCAGCACAGGCCGTTCACGCACTTCAAGCTCGGTACGAATTTCCCATAACGTGCCGGTGACCAGTTGCGTTTGAAACGGTTGGGTAAAACGCGCTTGTTGTGATAACAATCCCAAACCACCTAATAATGTAATATCAAACCAGGCGCCGCCTTCGCGAGCCTCCCAGCGATACCAAGCTTCGAATATCGCAAACTGGGTTTGTGACATCAACCAGCGCACCTGAATGCGACTGGGGACTTGGGTAAAGCGGCGGCGTTGTCTGGCACTACCCGCTTCCATATTGGTGCGTACAATCGCATCACCAGGTTGAATACTATATCCCTCAACCGTGGGAAAAGGGAGTTTATCGGGCCATGTAATCATAATACTGAAGACTCTGTTATATTTTTGCACGGCATGCGGTTGTCACAGTTGTTAAGCTTGCCTCGTCATCACTAACACGATACGGTGCTTCGCATCCGTATTGGTTTTGTTAACAACTCAAGTTCCGATAACAAAAAAAGGCGTCAATACAAGCGGATATTATGTAATTAAAAACTAAAATAATTAGTTGATAGCTTTTCTTAAAGCACCGAGTAGGTCAAGGAGTAGCAAGCAATTTGGTTTGCTCGGTTTTGTTTTGTTATCGATAACTGCCATTAGCTGGATTCAAACCGTAACGTCGTTCCATCACCGGTGCTAGCCCATCACCACGCGTGATATTGCGCGCAAGCTTTTGTTCAACATGTTCAACAATAATATCCAGCTGCACATTGCCATCAGGTGTTTTGGTTGTATGCGTTTTAGCTTGTACACCAGAAACGTTGTTATGCACATGTACCGTAACAGTGGGAGCCGCATTGCGTGAGGCTAAGCCTGCTCCTAACAATTGCATTTGCCCTGGCGTAAAGACGGTCTCACCTTTTTTAGCAATAATCGGCACTTCATTACCAACCACACCGCCCCCATGAAATTTCGGAGCACCATCAAATACAGAGGAATTAACAGCCCGTTTTGTTAATGCATCATGACCAATGACGCCTCCAGTATGTGCCGCGCCAAATAAACCACTAAAGTTAACTGAGCCTAATGCACTCGCTAAGGGTGCCGTGATGTTTTGTTTGATTTGAATGCGAAGAATATCGGAAATGATAGAGTCTGCCAGTGATTTAAAATCAAGCTTGCCTTTTATCACAAACTCAAGGAGCGCATCCTCCATGTTCGAGAAGGCATTAGTAACAGCATTCTCTACTTGAGATGCCATGTCATTGGCTTCATCAACCACATCGCGAAGTCCGCGGGTTACTCCATCTTGCCAACGTTTGGAGCTTGCTAAATCTTTCTCGCGAGCTTGCTTTAACATGTTCTGGTAAACGGTTTCAATGTCACTGGCAAAGGTAGCATAGCCTTGACGCGTACTATCTAATCCAGCTAATGCACTCTGACGCCAGGTATCCGCTTCAATGCGGGCTTGTTCACTTTCAGTTTTGGTTGCATTCAATGCGCGTGTGATGGTTTGTACTGTTTGCGCATGACGCTTAGCCGTTTCAATGGCGTCTTTGTCGGCTTGTTGCAATTCATATTTTTGTTGAATTAACGCTTTAGTCCGGTTGATGAGCTTAGAAGCTTCTTCAGTTTGTTGTTGATGTATATCAATACCAAATTTAGCGAATGTATTTTCTTGCTCATTTAATATCAAGGCAAGCTGTACGGCTTCATTGCCTTCCTTACGAGCAGCAACGACGCGTTGTAGTGCTACAGCCTGGGCTTCTAATGATTGAATCGTCTCTTGGATGTGTTGTATTTGTTTGTCATCTAATGCAGGGATGATTTGTTTCAGGTCATGTTTGCTTGGGCTCGTGTTAAGTGTGCCGTTTTGTAATTTAATCAGCTTGGCTTCAGTTTCTTCGATTTTCGACTGTAGTTCTTTATAAGCATCTATCTGCCCGCCAGCTTCTTTAGCTTGCTTGGTAAATTCTGGATGCGTTGACGTCAAATCCCATATAGCTTTGTAATGTTTATCCATAGCATTTTTGCCCGTCTGAAAGGCGTCACGGACTTGCTCTAAATCTTTCATTAAGTCAAAATGAAACAACTCTTTGACATGGTCTAAGAAACTGCCAGGGTAAACAGAACGAATTTCTTGCATCAGCTTGGCGGCTTGCTGCTTTGATGTATTCAATTCTTCAGTCAGACGCGCGATAGCTTCGTTGACCAACATCGGTTGCCCCGTACCACTAGCCGCTTTTTTTACTGTCTCCATCAGCTTGCTAAGCTCAGTAGTATGTCGTTTGGCAGCAATGCTTGCTGCATCATGGCCTTCTGCCAATTTATAAAGTGCTAACCCCACCATGCCAGCCAAACCAAATGGGCCACCGACAAATCCCAATGCACGTTTGAAGCCAAGCATGGCAACGGTCGCTAATTTTGTGGAACCTTCAAGTATGGTCACCTTAGCAGCCGTGCCGACTGATAGACTGGCTAATAGTCGTAACCCCACGATCAAACCTGCATGACCAACAATAGCCGCCCTTAATAAGCTAACCGCTTTAGCTGCCGTGCGCGCAACTAAGAGATACTCTAACCCTTTAGCCGCCAGACTCGCATGCTGAAATAAAAATCCGAATGCATCTGCACTAATACGAATTGCATTACCGAGTGTTTCGCCCACAGCATGAGCCGCCTCATCTACATCGCCGGTAGCTTCTCTGATACTCACCCCCACATCGTGAATCGCGTGAGTGAAACCACCTTTACCAATTTCACGTGCAATGTGGGAGATATTGTCTTTAATATTACTGAAAATCCCTTCTAAGATATCCATTTGTGCGGCCATAGCACCGGCAAACTGAGTTTTACCAATCTGGCGTAAGTACGCTTCAATGCTCGTGACATTCTTTTTAACAACTGTGGTAACTTTGTTGAAGGTAAAAGCGACCTTGTCGCCCTGCACTTCGGCATTAATCCCAAAGGACTTTAAGTTCATGAAGCGGCCTGTTGTCGCATTAGCCACCGCATCAACAAATTGCAACAAGTCTTTGCCCATCGCAGAAGCCGTGTTGCCGTAAGAACGCAGCGCGTCGGCTGACGGATCTAAGCCAAGTGCTTTTAATTTGATGAAGGCTTCTGTTAACTGCTCCACACTAAATGGAGTCTTTGAGGCAAAGTCCTCAATCAACTTAAAGGCATCATCAGCACCCTTTAAAGAGCCGGTAACTGTTTTTAAGCTCGCATGTAAGCGCTCAAACTCCCGATTAGTTGACACTAAAAAACCAAAGGAGCGTGTGAGACCACGAATACCGGTATAAGCACCCAGCAAACCCGCGGCTTGTTTGAGAGTGCGGTTTAAGGACTTTGCGGCCACATCAACAGCTTTGATGCCTTTTGATGCGGGTTTGGTAGCATCCTTGATATTATCAAACGCACGCTGACCGCGTGTGCCAAGCTTATCAAACTCTCGGCGTAATTGATCGCCACCCGTGGCAGCTAATCGAATTGATAAGGTTTTGCTGTTGGTAGAGTTACTCATAGTGTATCCCTTACGTTAAACATAAGTATTTCCTAAGCTGTAGCATTAGTGATAAATTTGGTTTGAAATAGATTTATGACTGCCTAATTTAGGCACGGAAATGAGAAATTAACGGCCTAGAATAACTTTTAGTTTTTTTGATCGACACAAATATCTAGGTTATCATTATCTTCTTTACATGTAACGACTTGTGCGCAAACTTTTAAGTCGCTATAGTTTTCATCAGGATCACCGGCTGCTTGCTTACAAAACGTCTTAGCTTTTGAAGAAAGCAAATCCCAGTTGGTTTTTAGCCACTCATAATCAACTTTTTTTTCTTCAAGACAATGATTAAATATGCTATCAGAAAAACTAATCAATCCATCAATATCGTCTTTTTTATAAAGTTCAGCTCTTTTATGGCAGTACATATTTATATCATATTCCGGAAATGTATCGTCAACATTTTTTTGTGCTGGCTTTGAGCATGAAGCAATCATGATCATTACTAGCAATACGTAAAGAAACCTTTTCATTTAAACTCCTTCCCGTACACATTTCATTGAAAAAACACTTTAAGCCATCTTCAAACAAAATGGGAGCATTTACCAATGCTAAACCGTAAAATGGTTAATATACGCCCTTTAATTGTTATTAATGTTCCTTATTTTTCTGCATGTCTTTGAGAGCAAGCGCGATACCAATGGCCACCGATGGTAACAGCTCTGCCATTGCAGCTTGATGGTAACCTAAGCTTTCACTTAACTGCAATGCTACATCCAACGGGAAGCACTCCTGACATTGGGTTAACACTTTGTTAGCCACATCCCAGGCTTGCCAACCCTCTATCGTCTTTAATGTATTTTCGAGGTACGGGCATTTTTTTCCGTCTTCGTTGGCTCGTCCTTGCGCGCAGGGGAGTTGTTGTCTGGCACAGTTGGCGCAATACTCCGACCCGCCGTTGCAGTGCCATTGCAAGCGAGCCGTGATTCGTTTTTTTCCGATTCTAACAATTCTCGCATGCCGGTATATTGTTGACGGAATGTTTCGGCAATCACCCAGTAGTTCTCAAAGAGTTGCGTGATGTTATTTTCGTTAACTGGCGCAATGACATCTTCGTTTTTGTTATTATCGCTATTATCCAGTACGCCTTCCCATTCGATAATACCCACCAAGGCTAAACCCAGTGTTAGGTATTGCGCCGCTAACGCTTCACGGACAGTTTCATCTTCTACGTTAGGCAAGTGACTTATGTCAGCACCACTGTCTTTTTGAATACGGTAGTCTTCGCCTATTTGTTGCAAGTGATGTTGCATGAAGGCTTTGGCTTGATAAAAGATAGCACTATTGCACGGGCGCACTTTAACACGCACCTGCATCCCTAAATCAATCCAATGTGGGTTTGTTGATAATGACAATTTCAGCATCGTTAGGTTCCTTTTGTTGGTTAGTTGGTTTCGTTGGTCTGTGTGGTGGCTGTGGTTGTGGTGGTTCTTGCGGTAATGCGTGTGTGTGATAATCACTAACATCATTCACCAATGTCACCGTTAACATCCGATTGAATTCTTCAGACTTCGCCCCTTGAAAATCATATGCCGCTTCAATGCCACCGGCACCGTTAATACTACGTTTGGCTTTGGGTAAGTACACTGAGTGCGCGGTTAATACTAATTTACGGTGCTCATCGATAGTGTAGGCTAGCTCAATATCAATGGGGTTTCCTTCTCTAGCTAAGTCCATCAGCTTTGAATTACTGTAACGCACGGAGATATTACCTGAGAGCGCGGCAATCCCTGGATCAATGCCATCTACTTTACCATCATCACGTATCGTTTGGATTTTCTCAAAATTGTTGCTGTAAGTGATGGAAGCGGAGGTAACGTCTGCCAAGAATTCTCCTGCGTGTTTAATCGAGCCTTGAAATTGGGAAAAGCGTGTGTAAGAAAATTGTGATGGCTCTGGATCACGCGTTGTATGACTCGCTGTTTCACCTTGACCTAATAGATTCACCGTCACTTGCGCTTCACCGCTACGTTCAAAGTTAAACGCCATCGAGTTAACCCGTGCACCGGTATACAGTGGGTAATCAGGGACATCCGGTAACCCAATTTCTAAACTGATACTGGGTAGGCGTGTTTTGCCAGAAGCAAATGTATGTTGATAAACTTTTTTATTGTGTGTTGTTTCTGGCTCACCGAATAATCCGGTTAGCCACAATCCGATACTACGAAGCTCTGCTGGAATAACGATATCGCCATCCACATTGATAACATCTTGGAATGGAGCAGTGGGGTCGCGTCCTAACCCTAATACATTGGATTCAATCAATCCTTGCTCTGAGTCCAATGACGATGAAATAAACGGGACTTGCTGGTATCCACTATTTGGCGGTGCACCGTAGTCTTGTTCAAAACCAAATAATAGGCTGGCGTTCCAGCCATACGCTCTTGCCATGCGTTTGCTCCTCTACATAATGTTTGATTGCGTTAGTGACTGCTAGAACAATGGATTGGTCGTGACATATTCCACAATAATGGGGACATGGGCAATTTTGAGTGTCGCCGCCCCTTCAATGGGCTCGGTGGTTAATTCAAGTTCCCCCACTCTACAACAATCAATGCCATCATCTGCAGGAAAAGGCTGCTGCAAGGCTTCTCCCACTTTTATTAGCAAGTCATCTAACTGTGCCTCGCGTTTGTCATCATCGGCTTGTTGCACAATGACTTCTAACGCCGCATGGTGATAATACGCATAGCGCGGTGGTGATAAAATCATACTTGGCTCTCCCATATCGCCATCACGCAAGATGATTAATCCTTCACTTGGAATAGTTGTTGGTACGACTGCATTGCGCAATACCGTGATAGCCGGAAGCGCACAGCGAAGCTGGCCAAAGAGCGTCACAATGGCATATTCACGGGTGCTGGTCATGGGGATTATTTCCAGTTATCGGTAATGAGCTTCGGTAATTGTCGTTGCTGACGTTCACTTGCCGTTTTAAAGTTGATTCGCTTTGGCATTTTCACCTGTGGCACTAACCAAAACATCACAACGGTGGTTAATCCACGGCCTGTTTTTAGGGCTGATTGACTGGCTTTACGAAAGCCACGTAATTTTCCTGTCTTGCGACTATAGGATGCGCGACGGTTATCTAATACCAGCAGTGATGCACCATTAGAGCGATATACAAAACGTAGTTTTACATTCCAGGCACGTTCAATGTCACCTGGCATAGGGCGTTTTCCTCCAACGCGTTTAGGCACATTAGGAGTTGGAATAGCCAACCATAACCCTTTACGTCCTCGAATGAGGCTGCCTTGTTCAAAGTTGGTGAGGATCTTATGCGCACGTGCATACACATGACCTGCTGCATTTAAACTTGTCTTTTGCTTTGGATATACATCCCCGCGCCAACTGTTGGCTAAGCGTTTTCCCAAGTTAGCCGCTATCACTTGGCTACGCATTTGCAGCTTTAAGTTGTTTGTTGCTGTTTTAATGCCAGTCGTGACAGCATGCTCGGCTTCTTTTAAGTTGGCTTTGAGATATTTGTCTAAACGACCACTCAACGCCGCTTTTAATTGCATACTTTAATCACGTCCACTTTCCATAGCAATCCATGTAAGTCACGTACCGGCTCGCTTTGGATGCGATAAGATGATTTATCAATGGTAATGACATCACCTATTTTCGGCTCTTTAACATCATTGCATTTCACATCAATCACTTGTGTTGACGTATGCAAATGCGCTTCACCGAAATCGACAATGTGGTCTGGGATTTTTAAAATGACTGGCAAGGTAATGCTATTGCTTGTGCCTTGCGGATGATACTTCGCTTGTACCCCTAAGCGCGCAAACAATCTATCGGTGGCTTGTGAAAATGCAGGCAACATGATTATGCTACCGTGACGCAAAGTGATGCATTGGGACGATACGGGACAATCAATGGCGCTGATTGTAATAACAACCACCTAACGGCTGGGTCTTCTTCCATCCAACTTTTGCTGAAGTAACGCATCGCGCGAAAGTCCGCCTTTTCATCACGTATCATGCCATAACACCGTGTGCCTTCTAAGTTTTGTTGGCTGACCAGTAATACGGTATGGTCAGGTAACAAATGTTGTACGGTATTCTCATCGTCAACATAGACATCATTGTAAACATGAAAGTCAAAATCGCCAATAGAGCCAACATAACGTGCTTTCTCGTTACCTTGGCCGTGACTCATCGGGTCAGTATCGATGTTGATGGTAGTGCCACGACGAATTTCCAGTTGACCGATAACTTGTTTGTTCTTACGTAGCAATCGCCAGGCTTTAGGGTCTAAGATAACACGCCGTGCCACTGCTCCCGACTTTTCTTGAATGAGACCTGCCCAATCTTCTAATTGGTCAAGGGCAAGGGATTCTGGATTGCTCCACTTATCATTATTGCCTGAGAGTTTAATCGTAAGCTTGGGGTCACGTTTAAAGTCAACCACTTGCGTTGGGTAATTGTCGCCAGATACGGTGACAGTGCCTTTGGTTAACACCTCTGCTGCCATCACTTCTTCACGACGAGTTAAGTTTTCCAACTGGTCGCGTAATGCTTTGCTCACTGCCGCTTCTAATCGTCGGTTAGCCGGCAAGCTGCCGCCAATCGTTTCACCAATAACTCGTTTTAATGGGGTATTAGCATCAAAGCGGCGTTTGTCTTTCACATACGCCGGTCTAAAACTTTGAGTACTGTAGCCTTGTGCATCCACCACTTTACCCGCGACCAAAGGTGATACAAATGGGGCTAAGCGGGGTTTAGACTCATTAATGTCAAAGTGGATTTCCGCGCTTTCTTCCATCTGTACAGAAGTGAAGAAAGTATCTAACAGAAAAGATGATGAACGCTCTAAGCATTCAATTGTGCGATTTAAAACAAAGGTTGAAAAAATGTCGACCATGATTATGCTCCTTGGTTATTACGTAGAAATAATGCATTGTTGCCGTTTTTACGCCAACTGCTCCAAACGGATGTGGCATTATGGCCCTCGCCATAGGTAAGAGCCTTGGCATTGAACTCGCCGGCGTGATAGACAACGGCTTTGACATCTGTTGTTGTTGCATCACAGTCTTCAGCTAAGATAGCCGCAGGCAGCTGTGAGCCATCGGTAGCTTTGTGTTGGCTTAATGTGTAATGCCGTGATGAAGTGATACGGCCTAGTACGCTACCACGCACCAGTGCTGTTCCACCGGTGATGGTTTCAACGCGTTGTACGCAAGGAAATTCCCCTGCAAATAAATTATCGGGGATAATTGACCCCTGGTCAGTAAAGCCTTGTGCGCTCATGTTGGTTTCCTCTTTTTAGTCAATAGAAATGCCATTATCCAAAGTGCCATTAATAACTCGCAATGCGTTTAACAGCCGCATCAATTTCATCGGCTTCATCGTTATCTGCTGCACTGCTTGGAACAATGTCAGGGTTTTCAAGTTTGTTCATTGCCGCTTGAAAGCCAGTGGTATCATTTGCTTGGGATGATGATGTAGATGCAGACGCTAATGTTTGTTTTGCAAGCTCGACATCCATGTTGGTGGCAAAGGCTAGGTGTTGTGCTAATCGTTGCCGATGCTTGGCAACGTCACACGTTAAGATGGCTTGAATGCGAGCACGTTCTTGCACTTTGCCTTTTTCTAGTAAATTTGCTGCATCGGTTGATGTAGTGATATCAGTTATTTTATCAGTCATAGTGAGTATCTCCTGTGAGTGTGAATAAATAGGTTGAGAGTGGTTTTGTTGAAGTTGAGAAAGAATGTTGTCAAATGTGTTCGTGTTATCAGCTAAGCCCTGAGTAACAGCTTGCTCACCAATAAAAACATCACCACTGCCGTAACGTTGTTGTACTGACTCAGGTGAAATGTTGCGATACGTCGCAACCGCCTCGATAAAGACAGTGGCCATCGCATCAATGCGTTGTTGTAGTCGTGCACGGCCTTCATCGGTTTGTATGTCAACACGCTTGTGTGGACTTTGGGATGAGACAATCTCAATACTATTGTCATCTTTGTTATCACGATACACACCGACAACACCAACCGAGCCAACGCTACTGGTTTTAGAAACAATGATGTTGTCACAAGCGCTTGCTATCCAATACGCCCCCGATGCCACATCACCTGAAGCATACGCGATGATGGGTTTCTTGCCTCTGGATTCATAAATGGTTTGTGCTAAATCACAACAGCCATTCACTTCGCCCCCTGGCGAATCAATGTTCAATATAATGGACTGCACATCGTTATTGGCAAATGCATCTCTGAAGTCTGTTGCAATTAACTCGTAAGAAGATGCACCACTGACTTGGGTAAACACATTGGCGTAACGAAACAATGCACCCACAACCGGAATTACTGCAACGCCATTGTTGATAGTCATCTGGCGCGTGTTCTGTAACTCACGTCCTAACTTAGCCGCGACGACTTCCGGTGACTGGTTTTGTCTTGCCGCAATATCTAATATATTACTGAGAGCATTATGAGTAATTGCCCATGGCTCGCCAGTGGCTTTGTTCCAAGCGCGCATAATGGTGTATTCCTTTTTTGAGTTAATGCAGAGATTGTTTTCAGGGTTCCCGACACATGGAAATACCTTCATTTATAACCAGGATTCTTCAAGCTTCTTGAACCTTGACAACAAAATGCCAGTAAGCACGACACTAAACAGAATGTGTCTGATTTCTTGCAGTTGGTGTAATGACAAATAGGCAAGCGGCGTGATTAAATGCCACAAGTACGTCAACATTAAAAGAACAACGGCGGCTAACCCTGAAAAAATTAACGCTATATCCACCCAGTACAACCACCGCTTAGTCCTTTCCATTGTCGTTTCCACTTTCATTGCTTTCATTGTCATCCTCATGATGTGACGGCTCACCCGTTTGCGTGACGGTATTGTTTGGTGCAAGTCCAAGTTCCCGTTGCTTAGCTTGCTCTCTTGCACGTTGCTCTAACACTTCTTCCCAATCCAAACCTTGAGCGGCGCATTCTTCTTCTAATGTGGATAACCCAATATTCATCCGAATGTTTGAGGCTTGGGCTTCTTTAACCGGGTCAATCCAACCGCGGCCTGAACCAATCCACTTAGAGCGCGTCCAAGCTTGTTTTTGTTGATAGAAGTGTGGGGCGTCAATTAATCCTTTGTTAATTGCTTCCTCTAACCACAAGGCATACACCGGTCTTGCCCAGTACGTCGCTAACCATTGCCTGCGTCCTGAAAAAAAGCGCCACGCTTCCATCAGCGCAGCGCGAGCACTGGAGTAGTTCGTCTTAGAAAAATCCTTCATTAATAACTCAAAAGGTAAGTTAAGTCCGGTTCCAATATGTCGTAATACATTCTCAACAAATTGTCCGTAACCACTGTTAGGGCGACTTGGGGTAAATGCTGAGACCTTATCGCCTGGAAACACCGGAATGATGGCACCACTTTGCAAACGTAATCGCCATTCATTTCGCGCTTTCATGTAATCGTTGACATCACCCCCAAATAAATCACTAATCGCATCGTTATCTAGCGGTGTTTCAACGAAGGCGGCTATCATCGCATTAACAACAGCGGCTTGTAATTCACTGCGTTCGTAATGGTCTAACGTTTTAAAAAGTGGTAACACGCTGGTTAATAACGGTTTGCCACGTGTCTGTCCAGTACGTTCTTTATCATGAATATGCAATACACGTTGACGACCGAACTTTGTTGTTGCTGGTAGTCGTTGCCAATCATCCTCTTCTGCCAACATAAATGTATCACCAGGATGAGTGCGTTTAATCCAATACGCTACCGGTGCGCCGTATTTGTCAATCTCAATACCACCGCGCAACGTTTGATTATCTTGCTCACCGTTAGGATTGCTTAATCTATCGGGTTCTACTAATTGCAATGTTGTTGCAAAGTCACCGCGGTTAGGTAACCACAGTGGCAATGCTAACGCTTCACCATTCAACATGGATGAACGAAATATCTGTATCGTGAGTCCTGCAAAGGTCAGTGAATTGGCAGCATCACACATTGTTGACTCTGCCCAGGTACGAAAGTGAGATTCCACTTGCCGTGCCCAGTCATCGGCCCATTCTTTTGTTTTACCTAATACTACATAATCAGGCCGCGCCGCTAAGCGTAACCCTGAGCCAACAATATTATCGGTTAGCGTCTGTATGGCACCACTGGCCACCCCATGATTGCGGACTAAATCACGAGAACGTGATACTAAGGTATCTAATTCTGGCAACAAATCACTGTCAGCTGACCCTTTAGGTGGCTGCCAAGAACGCAATTCGCTAGCGGTATGCGATGCACCACGATGTGCGGTGTCAGGAATTTTACTGGTATGCATACGCATGATTAGAACTCAACAAAAATGGCTTTACGTCCACCACGACCTGATTGGCGCGCAATGACAGTCTTAAGGTTGGTGATGTAACGCTCCAACTGCGTCATGTTGGCAGAGGTGTAAGTGACAGCCCCATACCCATCAATATGCACACTGACTTCTTGGCTCCCTGTCATTAATAAATGATAAGCCTCTTCGGCTTCTTTGAGTCGGGTTTGTAATGTGGTTACATCAGTCATTGCCATTATTATTTACTCTATTGTTTCTTTGCTCATTTACTTTATTAAAAATCCGTCACATCAAAATCATCATCACCTTGTAAATACGGGTCATCCGATAATTGCATGGGACGTTGTTGTATCATCGCGCGCAAGAAAGCACTCCGACCACTCGATGGTGGTGTTGTGACAACTTTTGTTGGTGTTGCTATTAACGTTGATGTTTCTACATCACTTTTTTCTGGCACTGGTTTACCTAATGCTTCTTCAAACTGAACCCAATGATGTTCATTAAATCGGTCTAAGCCATAAATACTCGCCGCCGCTCTGGCATACACTCGACAATCTAAGGCTTCATTACGCCGCGTTGGGTCTTTCTCCCAGACAGCTTTTGGATAACCACGGTGTACCCGAATAATGCGCTTCTCAGCTGTCAGTTGTTTGAAATACTCTGGCTCATACTGCGGGAAATGACAGTAACCTGCCGGAGCGCCGGTAGGTTGAGACTCATCATCGCTAATGGACCATTCCAACTTTAACCAGCGATAGAATTCTACCTTGGCAATGGAGCTGGAGACATTCCATACGCGCAATCCGCGACGTCTGCCACTGACATCGACTTTGGAAACACTCAAGATGAGTGCCGTATCTCTATCACGTCCTTTCACTGCAACAACAGTGCGTGGTTGATTGGCTCTGGCACCGCCGCCACCCCAAATGGCTTGCGGATGTTGACGCACCCAGTTATACACTTCTTGAGTGGCATAGCCACTGTCAACCGCCATCACTCTGATAGGTAACGTATGCCCTGATGCATGCGGCCAATCTTTCTGTAATACTTTTTCTAATGCTTGCCAGACTTCCAAGCGCGCTGTATCGCCTGCCAGAACGAAGTAATCAACTGACCAGCTCTGCTTATCGCGTGACCAAGCAGTGACTTCACATTCAATACGATCCTTTTGAATATCAACACCAGCTGTAAGAAACAATCCACCAAGCGGGACAATACCTTGTGGGTACGCCTCACGTCTTTGATAAATGGCTTCCCAGTCCGGTGCATCGTGTTCTTCTTCATACGGCTCTCCTAATACAGTATTGACAAAACTTTTCATCAGCTCTGGATGCGCTTTAGCTTGTTCAAAAAGACTCGCTGCATCCGACCAACTAAACCACCCAATGGGACTATATAAACTTGATAAGTGATAACCGACGGTATGGCGTTGTTGCGGGTTATCATTCGTAGCCACCCATTTACCGTTAGCTAATAGCTCTGTTTTATGGTGCTCTGCAATGTATTCATCGCATGCTTCACATTGGTAAGTAACATCAACGGGATGACCTTCCTCCCAACGCAATTGACCAAAACGTAATGCTTGGAAATGCTGACAATGCGGACACGGTATCTGATAGTAACGTTTATCCGTTTGTTCAAACTCACGATTAATTCGTGATAAGCCTTTGAGCGTTGGTGTGCTGACTAAAAATATTTTGCGCCTGGTTTGAAATGTCGCACTGCGTCTTTCGGCTAAAACAATCGGATCGCCTTCGCCTTCGATATCTCCTGGGTAACCATCTACTTCATCCATAAATAAATAGCGCGCTGGCATAGAGCGTAACCCAACTGCCGAGTTGGCACCGGTCATCACCAACACACCACCAGGGAAGTCTTTTGATAATACGGTATTGCCTGAATCACGCGAACGTGCTGGCTTAACACGTTCTTTTAATGCGGCACAATCTTCAATGAGTGGATCAATACGCTGCTTAGAATTACGTTTAGCCAGTTCTGTTGTCGGTGCGACGGCCATCATTGGTGCGGGTGACAAATGTATAACATACCCAATCCAATTATTTCCCGCTTCGGTGCCACCAATTTGGGCGCCTTTCATAAAGATAACCCGTTGCACCGGTGAATGTGGTGATAACGCATCCATTATCTCACGCAAATATGGCGTGCGATGGGTGCGCCAACGTCCTGGTTCTGCCGCGGCTTTGGGTGATAAGGTGCGATATTCATCTGCCCACTGCGAAATTGTTAAGTTTGGATCGGGGATCACCCCCATTCGCCAAGTCATGGGTACAATCTGTGTTGACATGATGTTATTCAACCGTTAACGCGATGTCGCCTAACTCAACTAAGTGCTCACGAATAGCCTGTTCCAGTGTCACTTGCAATGTATGCGCATCAACTTGTAATTGTGCGGCCATTTGACTCGCAATGCGCGCTGGCCAAGAAGTCCAAGCATCACGTTCTTGACGGGCTAATTGAAAGACTTGCGCACAAACTTTATCGCGCTCGAGTAATTCCCCATTTAATTGTTTAAAGCGCAGTTTATTGGTTTTTGCTTTGATAATTTCATTAGCCGTCTTGGCTTCAAGAAAAGTGTTGCCCCGTGAGGAGACAGCCTGACCGTTTTCTTGCAGTGTAGTGATCACATCTTGTATGGCTGCATTGGGAACCGATTTCAATTGAGATGAGACGGTATTGGCTAACCAATCTTTGTCAGCTCGTTCAACATCAATGCTACCATCAGGTTCTTTAATAATACGTCCTTGCTTGATGGCTTTGTGAACCGCGGTATCGCTTACCCCACGGACTCTGGCATACTCACGAATAGAAACACCCATATGATTTATTCCTCTTTGGCATCAACGTTAACAGTGTTAATTTGTTGCGCTTGTAATAGGGCGTCATACGTTTGTTTGCTACCCTCAAGATAGGCTTGTTTGCCGGTTAGCGTTTGCCAACGGGCAATGATGACATCCACATAGCAAGGATTGAGTTCGATTAACCGTGCACGTCGTCCGCTTTGATCTGCTGCAATCAGCGTTGTGCCAGAACCCGCAAAGGGATCTAATACTACCTCCCCTCGTTGACTGGAGTTCTCAATCGCACGACTCACCAACCCAATTGGTTTCATCGTCGGGTGCAAGTTATTCTTTTGCATCTTGTCATAAAACCACACATTGCTTTGATCACGTGCACCACACCAATAATGATCATCACCTTCCTTCCAGCCATACAAGATAGGTTCATATTGGTTATGGTAATCCGCATGACCTAAGACAAAGCTATTTTTCACCCACATAATAAATGTTGACCATCTACCACCGGCATTACAAAAAGCACTTCGTAACGTACCGACTTCGCCAAGTCCCATGCAAATGTATAACGCACCTTGGGTGTAGGCCAGCATGTGACAGCACGCATTGCTGATGAATGTTTCAAAGTCATCACCTAAGTTGTCATTTAAAAGTGGATGACTGCATTGACTGTTACGCTGGGTCAGTGTCCCCCTTTTCGGATCAGCATAATTGACATTATACGGCGGATCGGTAAATACCATATCGGCTGCCTCCTCTTGCATCAGTGTTTTATAACTGGCAAGACAAGTGGCATCACCACACAGTAAGCGATGATCGCCTAACACCCACAGTTGTCCTAATTGGCTAACCGGATTAGTTTGCGGCTCTGGCAAATCGTCTTCAGTAACGGATGTCGTATTATCTTCATCCTCTAAACCATCCAGCAACGCATCCAAATCAACATCATCAAAGCCTAACAAATCCACATTGAAATCATCATCGATTAAACTGTGTAATTCCAAACGCAGTAATGTTTCATCCCAGCTGGCATTCTCCGCTAGCTTGTTATCGGCAATCACTAAGGCATGGCGTTGGTTTTCATTTAGGTGAACCAGCATAATGGTTGGCACCGTTTTCATATCTAACTTCTGTGCCGCCAGTACACGCCCGTGCCCGGCAATGATGACATTATCACTGCCAATCAATACAGGATTGACGAACCCGAATTCCATAATGGACGCGGCAATTTGTGCCACTTGGCTCTCACTGTGCATACGCGCATTGCGGGCATACGGGATCACTTGTTCCAGCGGTGTCTGTTGAACCGTCAAGTCCATGGCAAATCCTTTTCAAGTGGGTGAGTGAAGGAGTGACGTGCAAACCAAGGTGTGGCTTGAGTGCAAACCCCAAGAGCAATCAAGGTGCAAACCTGTTGACGCTGGGTTTGCACTGAGATTTAAGATAAATGCTGTGAATTCAATGAGTTATGTGAATTGGCTGCAAACCCTAGGGTGCAAACCTAAATTTTAAAAAAATATATGAAATTCAATCAGTTAGCTTCTGCCTGCAAACCACACAGAGTGGAGCAAATGGGTCGAATGTTGATTTAAGTGTTTGATTTGTTTGATGTTTTTTGTGTTTTAGGTTTAGGTGCAACCCGCAAACCCTTTTTTTTGTTCTATCGCTAGCGATATATTGCGCAACGGATGCCCGAATGCATTTCAGCCCGAGGAAGGACCCGTAACCATTTGATATTCAAAAGATTTTTAATGTCGACTGTCATTCGTCTCTCGCTTCTTTGTGCCCTCTGTTAACGCCTGTCATGCTGTGTTGTAAGATGGATAGCGGTGTTTCGACGTTGGTTTTACCTTCTTGTAAATCCGCCAGCGGCTCCCCTGTGCCACCTCTGCCAACCATAGCGAAAAGTCTACCACGAATTGCGGTTTTTGTATCATATAAGATGTAACACGATAACCGCATAATACTGTAAGAAAACACGCTGTATTAAAATTCACCATAAGTAAAAATAGCAAAAGTTGTAACCCTATTGTGGGTGGGCATTGGGGATGACAACTCATAAAAAATGAGCCTATTGTTGATTATTTTAACTTCTGCACACAAAAATATGATGTGTTAGCACTGTGAGTTAGTCACGCGAGTGAGGTGATTGGCTTAGCACGCCATACCAGCGATTTAAACAACGATGTCGTGGCAAGTAATGGGGAAGTTTAACAAAAACATTTAACGCGTTTAAAACTATTTGTCGGCGTTCAAGTGGATAATTTGTTTTTACCCTCTGCCATGAATATTTTTAATTTAAATAAACCCTGTTATCTCTGCGCATGTCTTATCGACTTTTCGTTTCACTGATGTCAATCAGCACCCTGAAAGATCCACTTGCATAACCGGAGTACACAAGTGCATTGTCAAAAAAACAATGACCGCTATTTGTTTTACTTCTGCATCAAAAATATTTTTGTGTGTTAAGTATTTTGCAAGCGTTAATTTTATTAAACAACAAAAACGTCGTATAAGCGTTTTAAGAAACGATGTTATGTTAAGCAATGACAATGCATTAATAAAAAGTGTTAACGCGTTTAAAGCATGTCTATGGGCGTTTTAAGGCTATTATCTTTTAACACCTGCACTCATTATCTCTTGATGGTGATGTTAAGCGTGAAATTGAGGTGAAGTGGCGTTAGTGACAATGAGGTAAGCGAAGTGAGGGAAGTGAAGGAAGTGATAAAGGCGTGATGAGTGTTCACTTGTGTGCAAAGACAAAATAGCACAAGGGAGTATACGTGATAGGCTGAGTGGGTTATTAAATAAAGCGGCACTTAAATTAAATTAATTTATAATTAAAGTAATTTACACAGTAACTGACGTTAGTGTATCTTACTGTTATTATTATTACGTTAGTAATAATAGTAGTGCACCCGTAAACTGAAACCAGCGGTTAACTCTCTGAATCCTAACCGAAACCAGCTGAGTTTGGGGGGTCAACGCCAAGCCTCAAAACCTGATTCTGAAATTACCCATAAAACGTCAGTAACCTATTCTATTTGCAGCTGTCTTTGTCATTATTCAGTTAAGGCGATTTAGCAGTTTAAACCAGTTTAATGACGCCATAATTCATTGCAGTGATTAGCTTGTTTTACATGGCGATTATTTTGCGGCTGAGAACGCTATTTGTCGGTACACAGTGGTTGATTGAGGAGTCGCCATTGGAGAAGCCGTCGTCACCGTGAGTTCATTGCGCCTATCGCGTCTATGCGCCGTTTACGCGATATTGGCTTTTTAGCCAAGTCCCAAACTGAAATGGACAGTGCCATCGGGTAGGGTAATGCGGCACGTTAGTGCGCTCTTAAGCGTTAATGCGGCCCAACCCAGCGAGCTAATTGCGCTGATGGTTTTGGTGCACTTGCTATTAACGAGGATACTAGCGATTATCATTAGCGATGGCACTGCAGCCAGTTGCCGGACAAGCCTGGCTGCAGCTATCACAACAGTGTCAACAACGTAAGGAGACCAACTGTCATGAATCAATCTATTCTACTGGATCACGATAGCATCGAACAAGACGAAGACGATTACAAAACACCCCACGAAGCCTTGAGCGCTAAGTTACATCAAATGGCCGACATTGCCAATGTCACGATTCGAGGTCAACCCTCTGAGCGTGAGTTGTATCATATCTTATGGGGATTAACCGACTTGTTGCAACTGGCCTGCGCGCAATGCGATGAACTGCGTCCAGGCGATTTGATGAGTGAGGCGCAATTAGCCGATAGGGCCTGTAAAGACAGTTAAAAACGCATCGGGAGTGACGCCAGCCAATCAATTGAAGGTGCCCCTAACGTAACTGGCGTCACTTCCCGCCACTTACGCCGACAACACCGTAAACAACGCTTGATAACCCACACGTCCCTTATCATCGTGTACTGATTTAAAGGGAGAATCATTGAGCCCAAAAAACTTTTTCAGTGTCGCCTCAAGCCGATATCGATGTGCTCTTTGCTTCTCATCTGCCCGAGGGTTATACCACGTAAATTGCCCGTTTTCTTCAGCAAACCCTTGCAACAACGCCCATTGATAATTCGGCACAGAGGTACGTTTGTCATTCATCCCCATGCTGATGTAATTGTACGTGTATGGTACATTCACCCCGTTAACGTTACAGCTAACACGCACGGTGTGGTTATCGGTAAAGGCTATTTTAATATCTTCCCAACGTGCCCCTGAGGGCGTTGGAAATGTCTCGCACTGTTGTTGCGGGCAAGCATCAGGTTGGGTTTTATTAAACGCCTGGTAAACCTTGGCAACGTTGGCACTGTCAATTAACCCATCCTCATGAGCCAGTTGTTGCAAGCTTACCAAGAACAGTCCTTTGTGTTGCATCTCTGTCAGGGTGTCATCGGGCACCGCTTCAATCGATGGCAATAGCATGAGGGTGGGCTTGTTACGCATCAGCAGATAATTAACGATGGCATGCATATCCCCCTCCCGCAGGATAATACCCAGTAACACCGGAAAACGCACACTGCCTCTTGGCGTATACCACCCCAGCCGGATCAGGTTGGGACTGGCTTTGATGGGTTTAATCGCACGACGAAATAATTCTGTCTCCACTAACCTGGTTGCAACGTATCTTGCCAACTTTGGCAGACTGAAGCTATACAAACGCGTATTTTCTCTTGTATCCCTGTCGCCGTTGTCACAGTAATACGCATCAAACAAACACGTTGGCTCAAACCCATGACGAACAAGCGTTGCGTTTTGATTAAAGTGCTGACATAAGAAATCATAACGGTGCTGATAACAGGGCAACTTGGTTAACGCCTCCCACGCATCGGAGCCGACTGCAGCGCCGACTGATGATTTTTTTTGTGTTTGCTTGACTGTCCATGCATCCCAACTGTGTCAGCCACGTCTGAGTTAGCATTTCAATCTGTCGGTAAAGTTCGTTATCAGAGGGGCCATCATGACGCAACACCCCCGGCTTACCTTCATGCAAGTTCAATTGGATCATAATATTCCTATCTTTGGGTTGCAAATAAAATTGCGCATAAATGAGATGGGCACAGTGTGTGCGTGATTGTTGGTTCTTTTCGATAAGTGTTGCCAACAAGTTGTTTGCCTGCCGGATTTCAATGTTGCCACCCCAGTCATAGCGCAACTCGGTTAGCACCGCACTATTGATACCGTCGGTCACCGCGAAATCATGCGCGAGATTATCGATATCGTGTAGTGAAACTAATGAACAGTGAATTGTAAAACAAATAGATTTCATCCTTGACTCCTGTGGTACTAAAGCAAAGTACCGATGTAAATGACGCTGATCAGCAAGAGGTAAGTTATTACCGCGAACGTCAATATTGCAGGTGTCGTTGTATAACAGGCGGGACGTTGTTGTTGTTTTTCAGAAAAATGAACGGTTGCGCAGGGCAACAACAAGAACGGTCACTATAAAACAACCCCATTTGTAAGACAATGCTGTATTAATCGTGTTGTTGTTATTTATTTTCAACTTTTCACCTCCGCTGGATAATTAGCTTAATGAAGCCACATACAAAAGCATTTTTACTATTCAACGGAGATGAAACATGTCAAGCACAATACCGACCCATCCTCAATCACGCCGCCATGAAATAGCCAAACTATTGGCCCTTGGTATTGTTCGTTTGAAAAAGCGTCAACATCAGCGCAGCAATAGCGCTAACGATTCATCATCGCTGGACTTTAACCTGGCGCTATGGATTGATAGCACAGCGCCATAATGCCGTAAAAAACAATCACCGGAGGATAACCCATGAGCACCAAGACTACCCCTAACCCCACTGTCCTGAAACAAGTGGCCGCCCTACCGAATATGTCACTGCCCGAACTTAAACGTCTCTGGAAAACGCTCTGCGACACCAAGCTGCCCACCGAACAAAAACCTTTGTTGGTGAGAAAACTGAGTTATCGCTTACAAGAGCTGGCCTATGGCGTTAACCCTGATATCAACAAACGCCTAGCCGAACAGGCTAAACGCTATTTTCAATTCAATAACACCTCCACCAAACGCAAACGCACCACTTACACACGCCCGATGGTAGGTTCACGCTTAGTGCGTTATTACAAAGGCATGAACTATCACATTACGGTGTTAGAAAACGGCTATGAATATGACGGCTGTGTGTATAACAGCTTATCGAAACTCGCCACCTTGATTACCGGTAATAACTGTTCAGGCATTGCCTTTTTTGGATTACGTAAAGCAAGTGGAGCCAATGCATGAAAAACAAAACCACTGTTAATGACACAACCACGCCGCCAAAACGCTGCGCCATTTACACCCGAAAGTCCACCGAAGAAGGATTAGAGATGGAGTTTAACAGCCTGGATGCCCAACGTGAGGCATGCGAATGTTATATTGCTTCGCAAAAACACGAAGGCTGGTTATTACTGGATGACCATTATAATGATGGCGGTTTTAGCGGAGGCAATATGGAGCGCCCTGCTCTGAAGCGATTACTCAACGATATTCAACAGGGATCAATTGATGTGATAGTGGTGTATAAGATTGACCGCTTATCACGTTCCCTGGCTGATTTTGCCAAGTTAGTGGAACTATTTGATGCATGGCATGTGTCATTTGTGTCGGCAACACAGCATTTTAATAACACGACGTCCATGGGAAAATTAACCTTAAATATTCTTTTATCCTTTGCCCAATTCGAACGTGAAGTCATTGGCGAGCGGGTGCGTGATAAGTTCGCCGCTTCTAAACGCAAAGGCATGTGGATGGGCGGTGTTGTGCCATTAGGCTATGACATCAAAGACCGGCATTTGCAGATTAATGAGGTTGAGGCCAACACCGTACGTGCCATCTTTGATTTATTTCTGAAAACCCAATCGCCTACACAAATGGTCAAACCATTAGCCGACATGGGGGTTGTCAGTAAACAGCGCGTCACTAAAAAAGAGAGAACCGTCGGCGGCACACCCTTTAATATCGGTGGTATTTATAAAATCCTGAATAACCCCATTTACATCGGCAAGATTAAACATAAAGACGAACTGTATGACGGGCGTCATCAGGCTATCATTACTCAAGAAATCTGGGAGGCAACACAGAACTTGTTGCACAGCCGAGCCAATAAATCCGACACACAAGCCAAACGCGGGCAACGTGCCATGCTAACAGGACTGCTCAAGTGCAGCGGTTGCTTACGCGCGATGACGCCAGTGCATACCACGAAGCAACGTGGTAAGAAGTTATATCGCTATTATGCCGCCACCGGTTACAAGAAAGGCTGTTGTCCCGATTGTCCTGTAAAACAAATCAGTGCCGGTGAAATAGAAGCACGGGTACTGCAACAATTGCAAGTTGTATTCACAACCCCTGAGATGATCCTGGATACCTGGAAAGCCACCAAGCAATTTGATGACTCACTGACCGATGCAGATGTACGTCAAGCGTTAACCGATATCGCTCCCATTTGGCAATCTCTCTTTCCGGCTGAACAAAAACGTTTGTTAGAATTGCTATTAACACAAGTCGTATTGCATCCTGATTATTTGGATATTCAAGTCAGGGTTAACGGCATTCATGATCTGACGCAACAGTTACGTTGCCAGAATCAACCACAAGGTGCGCTTGTATGCAAACAACCGTCACACTAAACAACGACATTATTTCGATTAAAGTCCCCATTGCCATCAAACGCTATCGGGGACAGGTGTGGATAACCTTACCTGAAAGAACAACATTGCCAACCGCCCAACCAAAACCCAATGACGCCTTAGTCAAAGCACTCGCTGCTGCCTATCACTGGCAGCAACTGTTAGACGGCGGACAATTTGATTCCCTTGGTGCATTAATCAAACACAAACGCCTTAACTCTTCTTATACATCACGCCTGTTACGCTTGAACATGCTCTCCCCTGATATCAAACAAGCCATCTTAGCCGGCACACAGCCGCCGAGCTTAAGTCAGCGACACTTGCTATCACCTTTTCCCCTGCTGTGGGAGGAGCAGTTAACCCACTTTGGGTTTGTGAAATAACTCATCCTCAATCAGCCGCCATCCTCTATTGATAACCCGTCTTCATCGTGAGCCGGTGGCTAACTATCTGTCGTTAATCCTGACAAATCCGGTGAAAAACAAACCGCTCTGTGACTTTTTACCAGACGATTTTGACCCATTTCTAAAAAAAATTAATCACATCTAAATCAATGGATTGCTATTTTTTAATCGGAAAAATAGGTGATTTTTGCACCGCTCAGTGACTTTTCACCAATACCAGTTGAACCGCCCGTGTGGCGGCAAACTAACTGGAGATGAAAGTCATGAGCCAAAATCACTATGATGGCCTGCCCCCGTATTTGGTAGAGCGCGTTCGTTATCACGCCAGCTCGATGCAACGACACCCTGCCTTGCGCCATGTTGAGATCAATGATTTAGAACAAGAGCTGATGCTGTGGTTCTTATCACGCAAGCATACTTATGATCCACAGAAAGCCAGTTGGCGTACGTTTGTCAGCATGGTGTTGGATTATTGCCATGTTCGTTTGATCAGGGATGCTTACGCACAAAAACGTGGGCTTAACGTACCCCATGTATCATTGAGTCAAAACTCAGGCCAATCAGTGAGCGAGGAAGACCTGCTTCGTTCAGACATTCAACCAGGCAATGCCATACATTGTGAACTGTGCTGCGATTTATCGCGTATTCTGGTGAAATTACCCGCTGACTTGGCCGCCTTGTTAGCCGGATTGCAAACCACTTCACTCAAAGACCTATCACGCGAAATGAATGTCCCCTATGCCAAGCTTTACTATCAACTCTCTCAACTGCGCACTGTGTTGACAAAATACGGCCTAAAAATCGATTACTAAAAATAATTTCAATAAATCAATCATCACAGCATAGAAGGCTTAATGTAGGCATTAAAATTATCGGGGCTTGCGTGAATACAACACTGCCATCGCAGCAGAAACAACGCAACCGCTGAAGTGATAAGCGGCATGTTCCCCGATGTGCCTGCACAGCAAAGGATGCTGAGCATCTGAGTGTTTATTAACAATAGGAGACCGTTACATGTATTTAGATAAACTATTTTTCTGTTCCATTGCTGATTTGCTCGACTTACCTGAGCAAGAGCTCAAACGCAAGCAGCTGACTGCACGCACACTGCTGACATGTTTAGACAGTGTACTGATACTGAAAAATAACCAAACCGTTTTAACTAAAACTCTGGGAGGACAATTATGAATACATTACAAATCATTTCAGCTAACGAACGGGTTAATGAGACCAAAGGCATCAAGGGGTGCATCTTTGGTAAAAGTGGCATCGGTAAAACGTCACTGCTGTGGACATTGCCACCAGAGAAAACCTTATTCTTTGACTTAGAAGCGGGGGATTTAGCCATTGAGGGCTGGCAAGGCGATGTCATTCGCCCCCGCACTTGGGAAGAGTGTCGTGATATCGCCTGCTTTATTGGTGGACGTAATCCGGCACTGCCCGATGAGCAACCCTATAGCCCTTACCATTACCGTTGTGTCTACCAACAATTCGGTTCGCCGCATTTACTCGACAAATACGACACGATTTTTATTGACTCGATTACCGTGGCCGGTCGCTTGTGTTTTAACTGGTGTAAACAACAACCGCAAGCCTTGAGTGAGCGCACCGGCAAACCCGATATGCGTGCGGCCTATGGGCTGCATGCCCAAGAGATGATTGCTTGGCTCACCCACTTGCAACACACGCGCAACAAAAATATTTGGTTTGTTGGCATTCTCGATGAAAAAGTCGATGAGTTTAATCATCGTTTTTATCAAGCACAAATTGAAGGCAGTAAAACCGGATTGGAATTGCCGGGCATTGTTGATGAAGTCATTACTATGGCTGACATCACCAACAGTGATAATCAATCCTATCGTGCGTTTTTTTGTCAAACATTAAACGAGCACGATTATCCGGCTAAAGACCGCTCCGGCCGTCTTGCTGAAATCGAAGAGCCGCACCTTGGCAAACTGATGCAGAAAATTGCAGGCGAGGTTAAACCCATTGATGAACGCTTAACTTATGCCATGCCGGAAAGTAATGAGGTAAATCAAGAGCATCAATTAAATCAACCCACCCCATCAACCCACATTGAAACCATTGGAGAGTAACAACATGAATAGTAACAGCAGAAATTGGACTGACTTTAGCGGTGCAGATGAGCAAAAACCGTATGCATTAATACCCAAAGACACCTTAGTCAAAGTGATCTTAAAAATTAAACCAGGCGGCTTTGATAACGCAGACTGTGGCTGGACTGGTGGCTGGGCAACACAAAATCCCAAGACCGGGGCGGTGTATTTGAATTGTGAATTCACCGTGGTATCCGGTCAATACGCAAAACGCAAAGCCTGGGGTTTAATCGGATTACACAGCCCGAAAAGTGACTGTTGGAGCAACATGGGGCGCAGCTTTATTAAAGCCATCTTGTGTTCAGCGCATGCTGTTTCACCTAAAGACAATTCCTCAAAAGCACAACACGTATTGCAGATTGAACATTTTGGTGCATTAGAGGGATTGGTGTTTTTGGCACGCATTGATATTGAAACAAAACCCGATGGCAGTGACAAGAATGTCATTAAAGTGGCGATAACCCCTGACAACAAAGAGTATGCCATTTACATGAATGGGAAGTCACAACCAACCACCATATCACCACCCACTATCAATAATGCAACACTCACAGGGACCGCTGATGTGTCGCCACCGTGGGCGCAGTAGTTGTGATGGGCAATAGGAAATGACATCTTAATTAACTTGAATTAACTGGAGGTATTTATGTTAAGGGAACAGCAAAAATCCACCATGTGGTTGGATTTCAACGATGCGCCAGATATGTGGGTATATGATACTGATCCATCATCACCACCCTTATCCGTTGATTGCATTCGCCATCAATTGTTAGCACGTTTAGAGCATGTACTTGCTTACCTTTTACCTAAAGGACGTATTCGTGGTCATCAATTTGAAGTCGGTGATGTAAATGGCAATGCAGGTAGCAGTTTAAAAGTGGAATTGCGTGGCAGTAAAGCCGGCCTATGGCATGACTTTGCCATCGATAAAGGCGGTGACATTATTGATTTATGGGCAGCGTGTCATCACTTGCATAGCAAGAGACAATTCTTGGATGTGCTGCGCTCTGCCAATGCGTGGTTAGGGTTGTCATCACAACAGTCCCTGCCACATCAGTCACCCTTGTTGGATAACCTTGGCATGCACACCGGCAAGTGGGACTACTTAGATACCAATGGCAAACTCATTGCCTGTGTATATCGTTACGATACCGACACTGGCAAACAATACCGGCCCTGGGATGTGTTAAGTCGAAAACATGGCGCACCTAATCCGCGCCCACTGTATAACCAACCTGGTATTAAGAACGCCACACAAGTGGTGTTAGTCGAAGGCGAGAAAGCCGCCGATGCGCTCATTTCTCAAGGCGTAGTTGCAACGACGGCCATGCAAGGTGCCAATGCGCCCCCTGATAAAACGGATTGGTCACTTTTACGAGGCAAACACGTGGTTATCTGGCCAGATAACGATGACGCCGGTCGTCAGTATGCAACCACTGTCAGTCAGCACTTAGCCACGACAGGGTTGTTATTATCACTGCATGTATTAGCCATTCCTAATAACAAACCTGAAAAGTGGGATGCCGCCGATGCCGTGGCAGACGGCGTGGATGTCATCGCATTTATTGCCAATACCCAACAACCGCAACAGCCGATTATACCGGTCATGCCAGCCTATACTACCGGTGAATTACTCGATGATACCTCATCGATGCCCATTGACTTGATTGCACCACGGGTATTAACACCCAGTGGCTTAATGGTGTTAGGGGGCGCTCCGAAAGTGGGTAAGAGTGATTTCTTATTGTCATTACTGAGTCACCTGGCTGCCGGTATCCCCTTTCTTGGCTTAATGCCCCCACGCCCTCTTAGAATTTTCTATCTGCAAACGGAAATTGGTTATCACTACTTACGTGAGCGGTTGCAACAGCAAACATTTGCGGCGCATGCATTGCCACTGGTGCGCCAGAACTTAATTATTACCCCCCAATCAAATAGGCTACTTGATAAAGACGGGGTAAACATTGTTAAGCACACCATAGAGAAACATTTCCCTGACAAACCCATCGATATCATTGCCGTTGATCCCTTGCGCAATGTGTTTGATGGTGGAGAGCCCGATGCCAATGAAAACAACAACACCTCGATGTTATTCTTCTTACAACATCGGTTAGACGCATTGCGTGAAGCCGTCAATGGTGAGGCAGGGATTATCCTGGCACACCATACTCGCAAGATGCAAAAGAAACAGTTAGCAGAAGATCCCTTCCAGGCCTTATCCGGTGCCAGCAGTTTACGCAGTTATTACACCACGGGGGTGATGTTGTTTCGAGAAGATGAGCGGCAATCACGGCGGCAATTGTTGTTTGAGTTGCGCAACGGCTCAAGAGTTGAGGGTAAATGCATCGATAAAGTCAACGGGCAATGGCGCGAGTTAGAGGCCAATAGCAAACGGCTTATCAAAGATAAATACAGTGCCAAACTCGATGCCGAACGCAGGCGTAAGCAAGAGGCGATTTTGCAAATCATTCATGAACAAGCCCGTCTGGGGCGAGTGTATACCATGAACCAATTCTGTCAGGCCTTTGAAAATAGCGCAGGGTTGGGTGGCACCGATACCATTCGCGGAAGATTAGATGTATTGGCAACCAAAGGTCATGTCAAGTTTTTTAAAAATGCCAGTGACTATGGCCTGCCTAATCCAGCACGGACTAAGTATGGTTTCTTGTGTGTGGAAGAGATGCATATTGGTAATGGTAAAGAAAAAGTTAACCCAAAGACAGGGGAAATTACCGCAACCTTACAACGGGTTTATCCCACCCATTACAAATGCAAACAAACCGCGGCGGTGTTACCGGTTGAAGATCAAACTGTATGGATTTACGACGATGAGGAGAACATATCATGAAATCGTATTCAATGAAGGAAAAGCAATTGGTAGAACGACCTGTATTATTTTGTTTGGACTTAGGGTCCAACACCGGTTGGGCGGTGGCTAATCAAAATGGGCATGTTGTTAGCGGTGTAATGTCATTTCAACCGCGGCGTTTTGACGGGGGCGGAATGCGATACTTACGCTTCGGGCAGTGGTTAGATGAAGTGCGTAGTGTGATGGGCTCTATTGATACGGTGTATTTCGAAGAAGTTAGGCGACACTTAGGTGTGGATGCCGCGCATGTGTACGGTGGTTTTCTTGGCTCACTCACATCGTGGTGTGAACGTCATGGTATTCCCTATCAAGGTGTCGCGGTTGGCACCATCAAGAAATTTATTACTGGCAAAGGTAACGCTAACAAAGCCGCTGTTATCGATGCGGTACAGGCATTAGGTTACAACCCTGAAGATGATAACGAAAGTGATGCCATCGCGTTACTTCATTACGCTTGTGCTCAATTCGGGTTTGGTACAAAGGTGTAAACAACCAATGGCACGTTATCACAAATGGACACAAGAGATGGTAGCGAAACAATTGGAGCAAGCGGTTATTACCATGCACAAGTTACCACCGGTTAACACGAAAGGGTATGTCAGTTGCTGGCCTGAAATCGTGCGCCCCCCCCATGAAGTCGCTTGCACCGAACCCAATCCGATACGTTTGCCACCCACCCCCGACATGATTGCTAAAATGGAGCAAGCCTTTGGTTGGATGAAGTGGTTAACCGTTGATGAGCGCAAATTGGTATGGCGTCGCGCCGAGCGCGTCTGCTGGAAACGGATAACCCGTGAACTGGGTTACAATCGCATGACCGGTTTACGCAAGTGGCAGTGGGCATTAAGGAAAATTGTACTGCATTTGAATTTAAAAAAACCTAACCTGTTGATTCAATAAAACAGACAACCCAGAAATGGGGGGAACCAAAATATGGTGCTCAATTTCCAGGATTTCTGGTACAATCTCTCTTCATGTTATTAATAAATAGGATGGAGTTATTCTTATGTCTAAGGAATTATATGAAGCCATTAGGAAAAAAGACTTAAAAGCCGTACTTAGACTGTTAAACAAAGAGCTCAATATTAATAAAGTGATTTATGATGAACGCACCACCCGCACCTCATACCCATCATTCGACGCACACTCAAAAAGCACAACATATTTTTTATTTCCTTTGGGTACACCGGATGACTTCTCATACAGTTCACACGACGCAAGCTACGACAACTCATACACAGGGCACGAAGTAGAAGAACACAACAAAATACCTCTGCATTGGGCTGTCGAATGTAATGCTGCAGAAATTGTAGCCTTATTACTCAAGCATGGTGCCAATGTTAATATACAAGATAACCACGGCAGAACACCTCTACATTATACTGCCAGTCAAGGCCATATAAAGGTTGTAGCCTTATTAGTCAAGCATGGTGCCAATGTTAATATACAAGATAACCACGGCAGAACACCTCTACATTATGCTACCTTTAATTTTCTTTATAAAAAGAGATATAATCCCAATTATCCTTCCTCTAAATACGAGCTAGGCATTGCAGGTCTACTACTACTACTTGAGCACGATGCCAATGTTAACATACGAGACAAAAATGCCACATCACCACTAAATTCGTTGACTACCTATCAATATCTTAGCTACATCAGCCATATAAAAAACATCTTGCAATTTTATCCTAAAATACAGACTCTCAAGGAATTGTTTGTTAATGAGAAATCGCTATTTCGCTGGATGTCTGATGAACTTTATACACGCCTGCAAGGCCTGCTAGAGTGGACGCCGCTTCTTGATAATGAGGAATGGTGCTTGCTATTAAGCAACGCGCGCGCACTATTAGAGAAGGAGCGATCTGCTAATCTTCTCATGGAAGAAGCATTACCAACTTCATCTAGCAGCAGCAGTAGCTCATCTTCATCACCTCTTACTTCTGAAGAAAAAAGAAAAAGGGAAGAAACATCACCAACTTTCTCGGTAGGGAATTCTAGCAAAAAAACTGAAGACAGAAAAAAGAGAAAGACAACGCAAGAAGATAATATTCCGCTCTCGTCTAGTGGCAGCTCGTCATTCTCATCTAGCAGCAGTAGCTCATCTTTCTCGTCTAGCAGTAGTTCATCATCTTCTTCTGCATCACATAGCAGCTGGGATAGCCCGTTTTCAACATTTCGAATTCCGAGCCCTACTCCGAGTCCCAGCCCTAGCTCAAGTCCGAGTAGTTCATCTGCGAGTTCTAGTAGTAGTGCACCGAGCAGTTCAAATGCGAGCAGTAGCCTGAGCTTAGGAGGTGCTCCAGGATAAGAAGAAAACGTCTACCACTAAACCACCCGCTATTTGCTAAGCGTGGCACTGTGCTGCGCAGGTTATTCTTACTGTTTCAATAAATTAACAATCAATACAATAGGGGTGCACTACTGTCCATGGGCCCCCATAGCCCAGGACAACTAGTACCAAGCTAAAACATTACAATATCAAACAGTAAGAGCTCGGTACTCCATCTGCTAAAGTACCACGCTTTTAGCGATTTTGCCTTTTTAGCGAAAAAAACCTCGAAAAATCACCTCAATTTTAAGGCTCCGTGTACCACGGTTTTTGGCAAAAACCCCAGTATCTCTGGGCTTTTTCGGGATGTTGAAAATCACAATAGCAAGTTTAGCGATAGGTGAATGGCGTCCCCAAGGGGATTCGAACCCCTGTTACCGCCGTGAAAGGGCGATGTCCTAGGCCTCTAGACGATGGGGACTCAAGTGATTGATTACGCAGTCATCGTCAGCTGCGCTGTGCCCTACGACACGAAGGCGCACAGGATATAGTCGCCTCAGACTAATGTCAAATCAGATGAAATAGTCAATGATTAGATATGACTACACTAACAGCGCAGCAACTCATTTATTGATAAGGCTTTCAAAGATGTCATTATTTTAATAACCTATTAAAAAACCATTTGTTAAAGAATACGAAGCCACCATAAAAAAAGCACGTCTACAAGCAAAACAAGCTGGAATAACGCACAATTGAGTCACTATCTCGTGAAAGATTTCGTTCATCCATGCCCAAAATCGACTCGCTAACGTGACTACCTAAGTTGCCGCGGCCGTCCTCGTCACCGATTCCTACGTGTACTGACGCACACTGCAGATCGCCTCTCAAGTGACTCGACGCCGAGGATAGCTTGTCATCGCTTACTGCGCTTGCCTGCGAGCGTTGGCTTTCCGGCAACTCCGTTTGCGATGACAAGCCTCGGCTTCCGCGGACTACGCGCCTTGAGCTATCGCTCTCCTTGGCGCGCAGCGAGAGTGTTACAAAAGCTACTAAGATAATCCGCAAGAACACTAAGAGATAAGTAATACAAGTAATGTATTGATATAAATAAAAAAGGGGGCGTCGAAGACTCCCCCTTTTTTATTTAATGGCGCGCCCGGAGAGATTCGAACTCCCGACCGCCTGGTTCGTAGCCAGGTACTCTATCCAGCTGAGCTACGGGCGCATAAAATCGGTGCATATTACCTGTTTAATCCTTGTTTCGCTATATCCCCTTTTAACTACAACCAACAATAATAAAGCTGGCTTCACCCTATGCTCTTGTGAGCTTCCGGGTGACAAGTGCCGCCCCCGGAAGCTCACAAGAGCATAGGGTGGCGGAGAGAGAGGGATTCGAACCCTCGATGGAGTTTAAGCCCCATACTCCCTTAGCAGGGGAGCGCCTTCAGCCACTCGGCCATCTCTCCAGTCAACAGGGGCGCGAGTATATCACCAATTACACATCCCAACAAAAAGAGGCTGCCGAAACTGCAAGCTAACTATCACTACGTGAAATGTTGGTGATCATGATATTGAATCTGCTGGTTCTTTGAGCAATAATGGCAACATCATTGAAGAAGAAACACCGAAGAGAACTTATAAAAAGCTAGCGCGCAGATCCCAGGCCAAACCTACGCGCTAACTGCCGTAGCAAATGTCCGTCTACACACTTGCTTAACGACAAGAGCAGTCTAAACAAATTGAATCTGTAGTAAAATACGCAAAAGTCGGAAATAACACTAAGACTTTCCTCACTGTAAGCACATGTTATTGTAAATAATAAGCCAACTGTTGGATTATTGATTTAATATCAATCAAACAGAACAGCAATTACGTCACCGTATACAAACGACTGACTATTTCTTCTTGCGCTGCGATGGCATTGGTTAATGGTCCGACAATGCGATTGATCATAATCACAAATACTAATTCTCGATCATCTTTCGCGGTGATATAACCGGTTAGCGTAGCAACCCCACTCATCGAACCCGTCTTCGCTTTAATACTATCGACATCAAATGTTCGCATGCGTTTGGCCAATGTGCCCTCTTTGCCATAACGCGGTAATGCTGTTTTGATTAATTTACGCAACTTAGGCGTATGTTGAACCACATACAACAAACGCATCATTGCACGTGGTGTAATCAAATCATAACGTGACAATCCGGAACCATCGGCTAAACGCACTTGATCAAAGTTAATGCCAGCATGTTTTGTTAGCATCGCACGAATGGCTAGTACTCCATTATTAAAGTCTCCTTGTTGATAATACACAGCACCCAATGTTTTGGTTAAACTGTCTGCATACAAATCATTAGAGTCTTTTAAGATTGGCTTGATCAATTGTTTTAATGGTTTCGAACGTTTTTTTGCAATCACAGTTAATCCATCATCGCGTTTGCCAACCACTATCTTTCCGTGAAAAGCGATCTTATTATTGCGTAAGCTACGGTGAATTAATTGTATCGCATACTGATTTGGGTTAGCCAATGCAATCCGTTCTGTTTTTGCTGTTTCACCAATTGGCCAACACCCACTTGCATTGATAGTATTATCACGTTCAATACGCAACACCAATGAACAACGCTCTTTGGCTTGTTTGTCAGTCACAGTGTTAATATCGGCAACCGTGTGAATCAGCGACGGTGTTGTCTTTGGAATTAATTGGGTTTTTTCATCCAGTGATTGACCTGGTATCAACTTATATTGATTAGCATTTTCATCTACGATCACGCTAGTAACTGGCGCTGCATAATACCAAGCGATGTCATCAACACTCCAACCAGGCCCATAATTAGGTGGTGAAAACTGCGTATCATCGATAATAATGTTGCCTGAAATTTCACGTATACCATAACGTCGAACATCATGGAATAATTGATCTAACTGATGCGTAGTAAAACTTGGATCACCGGTGAACGTTACGACTAAATCACTGTGCAATACACCTTTCTGTAATTGTTTTTTATTAATTGCAGCGGTTGTCTGAAAACGAAAGTTACTGCCTAACCCATACAATGCCGCTGTTACAGCAAATAATTTTAATGTGCTTGCTGGAGTAAAGGCCTTGAATCCTTGATGCTCATAGAGCACTTGTCCCGTATTAGCATCTGCTACCACAACACCTACATCAGCATTTGGTAAGCGCTGTGTAATAATCTTATCTAATTCGGTTGTTAACCCTTGTGCTGATACAGTCAGTGAATTCATCAATAACAAAATAGCAATAATAACCTGGATAAGGTACATAGATAGTCCCTTCACTTTACTCACTAAACAATAACCTAGTGCCCAGTGTAAACCAGATAAACACTAAAACACTAGCAATGCTTAAATATGGTTATTAATACTAAGGGAAAAAGAGTGGGTATAAAAAAGCGCGTATAAAAAGGTGATTTTATACGCGCGGCACAAATACAAGGAGTTATGCAATTTGACTGTATTAGTATAGTTCGACACTCTCGGTTAAGACAATGGCAAAAGGCTAAAGCTTGTGTGCGAAAATGCTTACATTGAGATAATGCGGAATAGACTATGTATACTCTACCGACTTGATTTCATAGGATATCTTTCCAGAAGGGGTATCAACTGTGACATCATCACCCTCTTCCTTACCGATCAATCCGCGCGCAATGGGCGAGTTAACTGAAATTTTTTGCTGTTTCAAATCGGCTTCATCATCACCAACGATTTGATAGGTGATTGCTTCATTGGTGTCATGATTAATCACGTCAACTGTCGCACCAAAAATAACACGGCCGCTATTAGTGATTTTGGTTACATCAATCACTTGTGCACAACTTAACTTGGCCTCGATTTCACTGATCCGCCCTTCGATAAACCCTTGGCGTTCTTTTGCAGCATGGTATTCTGCATTTTCACGCAAATCACCATGGGCTCTGGCTTCAGCGATCGCTTTAATGACATCCAGTCTATCAACTGATTTAAGTTGTTCTAACTCAGAACGTAATTGCTGTTCACCTGTTACCGTCATCGGCACACGGTCTACTGTCATTTGCTTATCCTCTCTAAACTTGTACCTGATCAAGCATCAACAGTTTCAAGCTGATGCTGATAAAGCGATTGTAGCGCATTCACTGGGCGCTGACCACGATAGGCTAATGCAATACACGCTGCTTGTGCACCAGCTAATGTCGTCGTGTAAGCAACACGATGTTGTAGTGCGCTGCGACGAATGCTTGCTGAATCACGTATCGCTTGTTTATCTTCTGTGGTATTAATAATAAATTGCACTTCATCATTTTTAATCATGTCAACAATATGCGGCCTTCCTTCAGCAACTTTATTTACTACGCGACACTCAATGCCCTGCTCAGCTAACACAGCTGCGGTACCACGCGTTGCTAATAGTGTATAACCCGCATCACGTAACGTACGTGCCAATGCGACAACATGGGGTTTATCCCGATTACGCACACTGATAAATACATTACCTTGTGGCTTGATCACAAACCCAATCGCCAATTGTCCTTTTGCAAAGGCTTCACCAAAATTACTGGCTATACCCATCACTTCACCAGTAGATTTCATTTCAGGCCCTAAAATCGTATCCACTTCAGGGAATTTAACAAAAGGGAACACCGGTACTTTAACTGAATAATAAGGAGGGAACACCGGTTGTGTGATCCCTTGTTTAGCCAGTGATATTCCAACTTTACATTTTGCAGCAATCTTAGCTAACGGCAAATTAATCGCTTTTGACACGAATGGCACTGTACGTGATGCACGTGGATTCACTTCTAGAACATAAACGTCATTATCTTGTATCGCAAATTGTGCATTGACTAAACCAACAACCTGCAATGCCTTAGCCATTTTGATCATTTGATCGCACAATTGTTGTTGTATCGATGATGATAATGAATGTGGTGGTAATGAACAGGATGAATCACCTGAATGCACACCTGCTTGTTCAATGTGTTCCATGATCCCACCGATAATCACATCTTCACCATCACACACTGCATCGATATCCACTTCAATCGCATTATCAAGAAATTGATCTAGCAACACTGGCGCATTCGGTGATGCGTGAAAGGCTCGTAATAAATAACCACTTAATTCATCTTGATTATATACTACTTCCATCGCACGGCCACCTAATACGTACGATGGGCGTACCATTAAGGGATAACCAATTTGATTAGCCAAGGCAATACCGGCTGTCACATCACGCACAGTGCCATTCGCCGGTTGACGCAAGCCTAAGTGTTGTAATAATTGTTGGAAACGTTGTCTATCTTCAGCACAATCAATGGCATCCGGTGTTGTACCCACAATCGGTACGCCGTGTTGTTCCAATGCATTGGCTAATTTCAGGGGCGTTTGCCCACCATAATGCACAATCACACCCTGGGGCTTTTCAACATCAACAATCGCTAAGATCGTTTCTAAGGTTAATGGTTCGAAATACAAGCGATTGGAAATATCATAGTCAGTAGACACTGTTTCCGGATTGCAATTTACCATGATGGTCTCAAACCCAGCCTCTTGCAAAGCAAGACTGGCATGCACACAACAATAATCAAATTCGATACCTTGACCAATGCGATTTGGCCCACCACCTAACACCATTATTTTAGGTTTTGTCGTCGGTGACGCTTCACAATATTGTTCATAGGTAGAATACAGGCAAGCAGTTTCAGTTGGGAACTCTGCTGCACAGGTATCCACTCGTTTATACACTGGGCGCACATTTAATTGCTGTCGATGTTGACGCACATCGGTTTCATCAATGTGTAACAAGTCTGCCAAATAAGCATCAGCAAACCCTTTACGTTTTAACTGCCACATCAATGTGCTATCAATGTCAGATAAATTCATCGCGCTGATCTGTTGTTCAATATCCACCAATTCTTGAATTTGGGTCAAGAACCACACATCGATCCCGGATAAGCGATACACTTTTTCTAAAGAATAGCCAATACGAAACGCATCGGCAACATACCACAATCGATCACAACTGGGTGTACACAATTCGCGACGTAATGTGGTGGCTAATTCTATTGTATCTGCATCTTTTGGTAGAACCGAATGTAAACCAATCACCCCATTCTCTAAACTGCAGATCGCTTTTTGTAGTGACTCTTGAAACGTGCGCCCAATTGCCATCGCTTCACCAACCGATTTCATTTGAGTAGTTAGTCTGGCGTCAGCTTCGGGAAACTTTTCAAAGTTAAACCGTGGAATTTTAGTGACAACATAATCTATTGCCGGTTCAAATGAAATCGGCGTTTGATTGTTAGTCATCGCATTACGCAATTCCGGTAATGTATAACCCACAGCTAACTTTGCTGCAACATTTGCAATTGGAAAACCGGTTGCTTTAGAGGCTAATGCTGATGAACGCGATACCCGCGGATTCATTTCGATAACGACTAAACGCCCATCGGTTGGACTCATCGCAAATTGCACATTCGAACCACCGGTATCCACTCCAATTTCGCGCAACACTGCAATCGCTGCATCACGCATCCATTGATATTCTTTATCCGTTAACGTTTGAGCAGGCGCTACGGTAATTGAATCACCGGTATGTACACCCATCGGATCAACATTTTCAATTGAACATACGATAATGCAATTGTCTTGATGATCACGCACCACTTCCATCTCAAACTCTTTCCAACCAATGATCGACTCTTCGATTAAGACTTCCGTTGTTGGAGATAGCTCTAAACCGCGTGTACAAATATCCA
Organism: Gammaproteobacteria bacterium; assembly: GCA_965116795.1. GTDB lineage: Bacteria > Pseudomonadota > Gammaproteobacteria > JAJFKG01 > JAJFKG01 > JAJNDI01. Next base: position 1,050,810 of record OZ220716.1, on the reverse strand, counting down.
CAAATTCTTCTTTGTTATAGGCAATACCACCACCACTACCACCCATGGTAAACGAAGGGCGAATAATGGTTGGGAAACCCATACTGGCTTGAATGTCATGTGCTTGCGCTAAACTATTGGCTACTGCTGATTGCGGCATCGGCAACCCAATTTTTTGCATGGCTTTAGCGAATAATTTTCGATCTTCAGCTTTATCGATTGCTTTCTTATTAGCCCCGATCATTTCCACATTATATTGTTCTAAAACGCCATGACGGTCTAAATCAAGCGCGCAATTTAATGCAGTTTGCCCACCCATGGTGGGTAACAATGCATCCGGACGTTCGGCTTCAATAATTTGTGCGAGTACTTGCCAATGTAATGGTTCAATATACGTCGCATCGGCTAAACTCACATCGGTCATGATGGTAGCCGGATTAGAATTAACAAGAATAATGCGATACCCTTCTTCACGCAGTGCACGACACGCTTGCACACCTGAATAATCAAACTCACAGGCTTGACCAATGACAATTGGTCCGGAACCTAAGATTAAAATAGACTGTAAATCACGACGTTTCGGCATGGGAAGTGACCTTGGTTGAGTGCGCAGTGGATTGTGGTGTATTCGTTATACTAGATGATCCATCATTGCCGTTAGCATAGGCAGCAACGTGCGTCGCAAACTGATCGAACAATTCGATGATGTCGTGCGGACCTGGGCTCGCTTCTGGATGTCCTTGGAATCCGATAACATTGTTTAGTGTGGACTGGATCCCTTGCACAGTATTATCAAACAATGATCGGTGAGTGATCGTCATCGTCGACGGTAGGCTGGCTTCATCAATCGCAAACCCATGGTTCTGACTGGTAATAAACACTTTTCCAGTTTGCAGTGCTTGCACCGGGTGATTTGCACCGTGATGGCCAAACTTCATTTTATAAGTGCGCCCCCCACTGGCTAATGCCAACAATTGACACCCTAAACAAATACCAAATAGTGGAATTGATTCTGCTAACAGCATTTTAACCGCATCAATTGCATAATCACAGGCACTGGGATCACCGGGACCATTTGATAAAAATACACCGTGTGGTTGTAATGCCATGACTTCTTGTGCTGATGTTGTTGCTGGTACTACGGTGACTCGCATACCACGATCAGCCAATAAACGTAAAATGTTGCGCTTTATCCCAAAATCATAAGCAACAACATGGTAAGGCAACTGTGATCCACTATAGTGTTGATAACCTATTCCTGGTTGCCAACTGCCATCAGTCCACAGATAACGGCTGTCAGTAGTCACAACCTTAGCCAAATCAGCCCCATCTAATCCGGCAAAGGCACGTGCCTTGGCAATCGCTGTGTCTGCACTGACATTACCAGTAACAATACACCCACTTTGTGCCCCATGGGTACGAATGTGACGGGTTAATTCACGCGTATCAACATCAGCAATCGCAACAATACCGTGACGTTTTAAAAATATGTCTAAACTCATTTGCGAACGCCAATTGCTTGCCATTGCCGGTAAATCACGAATGATAAGCCCACTAGCCCACGGCTCACGCGCTTCTGCATCATCAACATTGACACCTACATTACCAATGTGCGGGTAGGTTAAGGTAATTAATTGGTGAGCATAGGAAGGATCGGTGAGGATTTCTTGATAACCAGTCATCGCCGTGTTGAACACGACTTCGCCACAGGTAACACCACTAACACCAACAGCTGTACCGGCAAACACGTTGCCATCAGCGAGTGCCAATAGGGCCGGCTTTATCACATATCCTCCGAAAATCTCAGGTGCGCAAAAAGCGGAGGTCAATCTGATCCCCGCTATGTAGTCGATACCTGAAAGCAGATTATGACGATAAATGTAGTAGCTGGCAAGGATTATTTAACCTAAATTCCGCAGTTGAGCTGACAACGAGAAGGGCTAATTCTGACGTAACTCATCACGTAAGGCCAATGGTGTTGGGTAACGTAATACGACTAAATAAGAAGAAGCAATAAATGTTAGGATAGTGGTTGCTTGGATTAGATAACTTGCTGAATCAGTGATTAATTCAGTACTTGCTGCTAAATACGCAATTAATAATGAAAACTCACTGATTTGCCCAAGTCGTATGCCAACTTCCCAACTCACTTGTTTACTTTCACCAGTACGCGTCAAAATAAAACGAAATAATAGAGGTTTAATCACTAAAATTAATAATGCCAACATTAGTGATGGTAACAATACGACGTGTAAAAACTGAATATTAAAACTAGCGCCAATGGAAAAGAAAAACATTACTAAAAAGAAATCGCGTAATGGTTTTAAACTTTCTGAAATATAGAGTGAGATAGGACTGGCAGCTAACGATACTCCACCTAAGAATGCACCAATCTCCATGGATAAACCAAGTAGTTTAGCTAACTCAGCCATGCCTAAACACCAGGCAACTGATAGTAGAAACACATACTCTTGTACTTTATCGAAACGTGCAATTAATTTAGCTAACACATAACGTTCTGCCACATAACTAAATACCACCAATAGTGGTAGCGATGCAATTAGCAAACCCAATTTAATCGTCGATAATGCGCCTACTGTTGCCGTGTGCAATAGTAGCAATATTACAATCGCTAGCAAATCCTGCAATAACAAAATACTAATCACAACTTCACCAATGTGCTGATGATGTAAGATAGTGGTTGGTAATAATTTCAAGCCAATAATGGTGCTAGAAAACATGGTGGCTGCACCAATAATCAAACTTTCAGTGCGGTTATAACCAAAGTATTGCGCCAATTCAAAACCAATAATTGCAAATACCAATGAGCTTACCACTGCCACCCACATTGCTTTACGTAATAAATGAAATAAGTTCTGTGGATGTAAATTAAGGCCAAGTAAAAACAGTAGGAAAATAATGCCGACTTCACCAACATGTTTAATTAATACAGAATCACCAATCCAACCTAATCCCCACGGCCCCATGGCAACACCTAATACGATGTAAGCAACTAACAAGGACTGGTGAGTAAACAGTGCAACCGTTGAGAGTAATGCTGCACCAGAGAAAATCAGAAAAATGGAAAAGACTATGGTATCGCCTGTCATCGGTTCTTATGCTCTTCGCGTTTTAAAGTTAGGCACTGCTGGCTGCGCGTCTGCTTGCAGTCAAAACGCTTTGTGTACAACTCAATGCAAGACGTTAAACTGTTATTGTTACTGGCTTGGCAAAGGTAATCGGTGCTTTGACATCATCTTCAAAGGTGACATATTCCCAAGCAGCTTTATTGTTAAGCAGTGCTAAGCGTAATTTGTGATTTAATCCATGTCCACAACGGTATCCTTCAAACGCACCGATGATAGGACCTAATAAATACAAATCACCGACTGCATCAAGTACTTTATGCTTAACAAATTCATCTTTATAGCGCAAACCACCGTCATTCATCACTCGATAATCACCAACAACGACTAAATTCTCTAAACTGGCTCCTTTCGCCAAGTTGCGTTCTTTTAACAATTCATAGTCAGATAAGAAACCATATGAACGAGCGCGACTAACTTCTTTTACAAAAGACGTGCTTGAAAAATTAAGCTCAGCGTGTTGCGGTGTACCATTAATCACAGGGTGATTAAAATCAATTTTAACTGACACTTTAAAACCATCAAACGGTGCTATTGACGCTTTCTTAAAAAGTTGACTACTGCCACCTTCGCTACCATCTTCGTCTTCTTCACCTTCACTAACTGTGATTTTACGTTTAATACGTAAAAACCGTTTTGCTGCGTTTTGTTCTTCAATACCCGCTGACTGGATCAAGAATATAAATGGCGCTGCTGAACCATCCATAATTGGCACTTCTGCTGCTGACAAATCAACATAGGCGTTATCTATCCCAAGACCTGCCATTGCTGATAGTAAATGCTCAACGATAGCAACCCGCACCCCATCTTTGATCAACGATGTCGCTAATGTTGTATCACCGACATATTGTGCAGTAGCTGGAATTTCAACAACTGGATTTAAATCGGTACGACAAAAAACAATTCCGGTGTTAACTGGCGCAGGACGTAGCGATAAATCCACTTTCTCACCACTGTGTAATCCGATACCCGATGCTTTGATGACATTTTTTAGTGTACGTTGTTTAATCATGTAACTATCCATTTTCCTGTTAGTTAACAATTACGTTAATTGTAGTTATCTCATTGATTTTTACCAGTTTTTCAATCTTGACGCGATGAAAGGCAGTTATTTTACCACACCCAGTCAATAATTGACATTATTCCTGGCACTCAATGATTTGTCTTTTTTCCTTACTATTCGGCCTATGACCGGGGGTTAAGTCAATTCTTGGCGGCCTTTACGGCGTAGAAACGCAGGGATATCTAAATAATCAATATCCGCTGCTTCAGCTCGGTGAGGACTATTACTGCTGTTACTAAGACTGGTCGCCTGCTGAGCACCCGCCGTGTTTTGTGAGTCAAATCGAGCACGCACTTTTTGCTGCTGCGATTGGCGTTCTGGATGACGCATCACCGCAGGACGATCCAATTGTTGATAATCAATAGTCCCATCTGTATTAGTACTTTCGACTAATGGTACTGCACGTGGTTGTCTAGGCTTATGCGGATTTTCAAGCCCAGTAACAACGACAGTCACGCGCATATCGCCTGACATGTCTGGATCGATAACGGTACCAACAACAACGGTTGCACCTTCTGAAGTAAACGCTTTTACCGCATCACCCACTGCTTCAAATTCACCGATCGACATATCTAAACCCGCGGTAATATTTACTAAAATACCACGCGCACCGGATAAATCGATATCTTCGAGTAATGGACTGGCAATCGCTGCTTCGGCTGCCTGACGTGCACGGTTTTCACCACTACCAACACCGGTTCCCATCATCGCCATACCCATTTCAGACATCACTGTGCGCACATCAGCAAAATCAACATTGATTAACCCGGGGCAAGTAATCAAATCAGCAATGCCTTGCACTGCGCCTAATGTAACATTATCTGCAGCTTTAAATGCATTTAACAACGAGACATTTTGTCCGAGTACAGTGAGCAATTTATCATTTGGAATGATGATCAGTGAATCGACATATTGATATAAGTTAGCAATCCCTTGTTCGGCAATTTGCTTACGCATCCGGCCTTCAAAAGAAAATGGTTTAGTCACTACAGCAACGGTCAAAATCCCTAATTCTTTGGCAATTTCAGCAATCACTGGCGCTGCCCCGGTACCGGTACCACCACCCATACCAGCGGTAATAAATACCATATCAATGCCATCTAAAATTTCACGAACACGTTGACGGTCTTCTTCAGCTGCCTGACGACCAATTTCAGGATCAGCACCGGCACCCAGTCCGTTGGTCAATTGAGCACCAAGTTGAATGACTGTATCAGCAGTGGATTGGTCTAAGACTTGTTTATCAGTATTGGCGACAATAAAAGACACATTTTGAATGGCACGTTCTTGCATATTACGCGCAGCATTACCACCACCACCACCGACCCCAATCACGGCAATCTTTGCACTTCCGTCATTATCATTTACTAATTCAAACACTTGTCCAGTTGACATCTACTCTCTCCTACCGCGTTTGCAAATTGACTGCAATTTAAAAAACCATTGATTGTCTACTATAATAGCGTAACCTTGCATTAATTAAAAATAATACTGTTAAAAATTCGTAACTCCTCGAGCACGACTAAGAAAAACGTCATTTTCAGAAATTGCCACGAAACCAATCAGACATTCTATTCCACACACCACTTGCGCTGCGCGATAATACATTAGGAGTCCGCGAATGATATAGGTGCTTTTTACCCATTAACAGTAAACCAATTCCGGTTGAATATGCCGGATCTTGCAACAGATCAGCAGCACCTTCGATCCCTTCCGGTGCAGCTAAACGCACTGGCATATCAAACACACTCTCGGCTAAATCAACGATGCCACGCGCACGCGATGCACCACCAGTTAATACAATACCTGCAGGGATGCTATCGTCAAAACCACTGCGACGTAATTCAGCACGCACTAATGAAAATAACTCTTGATAACGTGGCCCTACTATTTCTGCCAATGTTTTATGTGATACGCGACGACCAGGTCTATCTGCGACACTTGGTACTTCAATCAATTGTTTTGCATCAGCTAATTCAGTGACTGCACAAGCATGCGCTAATTTAATTTGTTCAGCGCTCTTAGTCGGTGTACGCAATGCAATCGCAATATCATTTGTGACTTGATCGCCAGCGATTGGGATCACAGCTGTATGTCGAATAGCACCATGAGTAAATATCGCAATGTCAGTTGTACCGGCACCGATATCAACTAAACACACACCCAGTTCTTTTTCATCTTCTGATAAAATGGCTTCACTTGATGCTAACTGTTCTAACACCATGTCGCCTACGCTTAAATTACAACGACCAACACATTTTATAATATTTTGTGCAGCACTAACTGCACCAGTGACCATATGCACTTTTGCTTCTAAACGCACACCACTCATGCCAATCGGTTCACGAATACCGCCTTGGTTATCGATAATAAATTCTTGTGGCAAAATGTGTAAGATTTTTTGATCAGCGGGAATAGCCACTGCACGCGCCGCATCGATTACTCGATCAATATCCGCTTGCACGACTTCTTTATCACGAATAGCAACAATACCGTGTGAATTTAAACTACGTACGTGACTACCGGCAATTCCAGTAAACGCTGAATGCACTTGGCAACCTGCCATTAACTCAGCTTCTTCAACCGCATGTTGAATTGAGTTAACGGTGCTTTCAATATCAACAACAACACCACGCTTTAATCCTTTCGACGGTGAACGACCTAGCCCAACAACTTTAATTGCATTGTTATCATCCAGTTCACCGACTAACGCTGCTATTTTTGATGTGCCAATGTCTAAGCCAACGATTAATGGCTTTTCTTGTTTTTTCTTAGACATTATTCCTTCTCCTTCACTACACACGCATTGATTGAAATGTTTTTTCACTACAGCACGCAAGTGCTTATACCATCATGCTGGCTTAAACGCAAAACCGTTAGTATAGCGCAAATCGATTGTCGTATTTTGCACGCGCCGATGCTCAGCAATCTGCGGATACGTCATTACAAAACGGCCCAAACGCGCAACAATATCATCGTTACCCAAGGCAATATGCATCCCATTATCCAAGTCAACAGACCACGATCGGCGATCGCTTACACTCAAACGTTGAATGCGCAATTGCACCACCGATAACACATCTTGCAAACGTTGATACTCTGACCACAGTGACTTGGCCAGCACAGTAGGTGCATTAAATTGAGGTAATTCACTAAATTCAGCAACTGATGCTAGGGTAAACAAACTGCCATCAGCAGCGAGTAATTGCTGCTTACCCCAGCGAGCAATCGGTTTATGCTCATTAATGGTGATTTTTAGCGTTGCTGGCCACACACGTCGCACTCTGGCATGGGCAACCCAAGGCTGTTGTTCGACAATATCAGCAATACGTTGCATATCAATCCCAAAAAAACCGTGTGTTAATGTTGGTGTAATGCGTTGCACAAGTGCATCTTGATTAATATGTGATACATCGCCATCGATTTTAACCTGTTGAATGGGTAGAAAATTATCAGATCGCACTGTTTGCCAAAACCAATAGCCACCACCGATTATGCTGATAATCGCAATTAAGATAATAAAATGGATACCAAATGAACGATATTGGGTTTGCTGATCACCACGGTGAGTTATGTACTTAGCTTGTCTACGTTGCTTGCCCATGAAGCATATAGTACGCGCTTTTTGTAGCAACCTCCAGGAGTCACTATCCAGGTTCTGTGAGAATTAATTATCTGACACTGGTTGATCAACAGCGACATATTCACTTAATTGTGTTGCAATGGTACCAACACTGCCTGCACCCTGAGTGAGCAATACATCACCTTCATCTAATTGTTGTTCCAGTATTGAAAGTAATTGAGCATGATCAGTGACATGAACGACTTGTTTACGATGCTGTTCGATCAACGTTGCACACAATGCTTCACTATTAGCACCATCAATGGGTTGTTCACCGGCACTGTAGACATCAAGCAATAGCAATTGATCAACCTCTTTTAACACATCGACAAATTCATCAAACAAGTCATGAGTACGACTGTAACGATGTGGCTGAAATAACATGGCTAAACGTCGCGTTGGCCATGCTTGTTTGGCTGCAGTGATGGTAGCAGCTAATTCACGCGGATGGTGGCCATAATCATCAACTAATAATACGTGTTTATTAGCCAACGTTAATTCACCGTATACTTGAAAACGACGTCCCACTCCAGAAAATTTAGCTAACCCTGCATTGATTGCTGTATCATCAACACCACATTCACGTGCAACAATCGCTGATGCTAAGGCATTTAACGCATTATGTTTACCTGGCAAATTTAAAGTAACTGTTAACGGTGCTGTCCAGGCACCACCGATAAATGTAAATTGACTAGTGACGCCAGTTTGTTGATACGCAGTAATTTTTACATCCGCATCATCACTAAACCCATAGGTAATCACCTGACGTGCAATTTGCGGCAACAGTTTACGTACATTAGGATCATCAATACACACTACTGCTAAACCATAAAACGGTAAATGATGTAAGAATTGTAAAAACGTTTGTTGATACCGTTCAAAATCACCAACGTAATTTTCTAAATGATCGCGATTAATATTGGTCACCACAGCGATCATCGGCTTTAAATATAAAAATGATGCATCACTTTCATCTGCTTCCGCAACAAAATAGTCACTCTTACCTAAACGCGCATTAGCACCGGCACTATTAAGTCGCCCACCGATTACAAAGGTTGGGTCACGTTCACCTTGTGATAATATACTCGCAGTTAAACTGGTAGTAGTCGTTTTACCATGGGTGCCGGCAATCGCAATCCCTTGACGAAAGCGCATTAATTCAGCCAACATTTCTGCACGCGGGACGACGGGGATACGCAATTGTTTGGCCGCCTGAATTTCAGGATTAGAATCATTAATTGCAGATGATTGCACCACTACATCAACATTAGTGACCTGTTCAGCACAGTGTGATAAATCAATGTGTGCGCCTAAGCTTTGTAAACGTGCAATTGCCGGATTAGTTTTCATATCAGAACCACTGATTTGATAGCCTAAGTTTAATAACACTTCGGCAATTCCACTCATTCCAGCACCGCCGATCCCAACAAAATGAATACAGCGAATACGCCCCATTGGATACGTAGTGTTATTTGTCATGTTGTTATCTCTATTCCTTAATGTTTGTTAATATACTCTTCGCATTTTAAATTTAGGTCTTCGTTGGCTACGCCTCCTCACAACAGTCATGTATTTTAATACACTCCTGTTGATTCGAAGGCTTGCCGTCTCGCCTATATTCAAAACGCTTTGAGTATAGCAAGTTGGCAACACTGAGTTGCTAACAATGCAGTTGCATCAATGCGTCGCTGCTGTCTTGCTGCATTAGCCATGATTAACCAATCGGTCCGCGACTGCTGTAACATTGCTTGCAAACGTGTTGCTGAAAAATCATCGGTTTGTCGCCACAAGATAGCTGCCTGCGCGTTTACTAAAAATGCAGCATTATGGTATTGATGATCATCAACCGCACACGGATACGGTACCAATATACTCGCCACACCAACTGCGGCTAATTCAGCAACCGTCGACGCTCCAGCGCGACATAATACAACATCTGCCCACGTATAGGCAGCCACCATATTGTCAATAAACGGTTCAATGCGCGCCGTTAATCCACGTTGTTGGTAATCTTGAGTAACATCCTGGTAATGTTGTTCACCCGTTTGATGCCATACTTGTGGGCGTTGCGCTGCTGGCATATCAGCTAGTGCTTGTGGTACCAATTGATTAATCGCTTTCGCACCTAAACTGCCACCAATAATTAATAATCGTAACGGGCCTCGGCGTTGCGAGTAACGTTGTGTAGGTTCGGCAATCGATGCAATATCAGCACGCACTGGATTACCAATCACGATTGGGTGATATTTTTCAGGGAACACAGTTGGGAAACCACTGCATACCGCTTTAGCAATGCGCGCCAAATAACGATTGGTCATTCCAGCAATTGCATTTTGTTCATGAATAATAACCGGTATACGTCGCAACCATGCAGCAACACACCCAGGACCAGTGACAAACCCACCCATGCCTAATACAACATTCGGACGCACTTTTTTGATCACACGCCATGCTTGCCAGGTGGCGTAGACAATACGCCATGGTGCTAATAACTTGGTGAATAAACGCTTGCCGCGCAAACCAGTAATGTAAATAAAATCGATAGCAATCCCACGCTCTGGGATCACCCGTGCTTCCAAACCACGTTGCGTACCTAACCAATGAAGTCGCCAACCTTGTTGCTGCAATTGTGCAGCAACACTGAGTGCTGGCATGACATGGCCACCAGTACCACCGGCGATGATTACTATAATAGGTTGCACGATGATACTTTTCCTCTATTCTCAGTCATACACCGAATGATGCACTAACCCGTAATCGATCATCCGGTTTTCATGATCGATGCGTAACAAAATTGCGATGATCATGCAATTGATTAACATACTACTGCCACCATAACTAATAAACGGCAACGTCAATCCTTTTGTTGGTAACACACCCATATTTACCCCGAGATTAATCATTGCTTGTAAGCCAACCCACAATCCTAACCCATAACCAATATACGCTTGCATATAACGTCCTAAACGCCACGCATGGCGTCCAATCATCAACGCACGAGTAACCACTAACCCAAACAAACACATCACTGCTAACGCACCTAATAAACCCAGTTCTTCGGTTAATACTGCGAATAAAAAGTCAGTGTGTGCTTCAGGCAAATAAAATAATTTTTGGATACTGTCACCTAATCCAATACCTAACCAACCGCCACGTCCAAATGCAATTAACGATTGTGTGAGTTGATAGCCACTATCAAATTGATTCGCCCATGGATTTAAAAATGTGGTTAAACGCGCCATGCGATACGGTGATGAAATCGCGATCACACTCAATAATGCGATTACTACACCGACTAGCGCAACAAACAATGAAAACCGCACGCCGGCTAAAAATAACATGCCTAATGCAGTGGCAGTGATCACCACCGCCGCACCAAAATCAGGTTCGGCTAATAATAAAAGTCCTAACAACCCAACTAATAACATCGGTTTGATAAAACCACTGATGCGTTCACGTACCTGTTGTTGTTGACGGACTAAATAACCTGCCATGTACAACACAAAGCTGAGCTTAGCAATCTCTGAGACTTGGAACACTAATGGGCCTGCGCTTAACCAACGTCGTGAACCATTCACACTATGCCCTATCCCCGGAATCAGTACTGCGATTAATAACCCAATACTGACTAGTAACAACAATGGTCCGAACGATTTCCAAAATCGACTGGGTAACTTAATTAATACAAAGGCCATCACCATCCCTAAACTTAAATAAAGTAATTGACGGGTCAAGTAATAAAATGGATTAGCATGTTGTTTTTCGGCGATTACAGTTGATGCAGAAGCTACCATCAACACCCCAACACTGATTAATAAACAAACCGCTAATAATAACCACTTGTCGTAACAAACTGGTATTTTTACTCGGCGTTTTACTGATAGTGATGTCATTGAGTGACGTCCTTAACTAATTGGATAAACTGTTCACCACGTTTAACAAAATTAGCAAACATATCAAAACTAGCACAAGCTGGTGATAATAATACACTATCGCCAGCTTGGGCAGTGTATTTTGCTTGAGCAACAGCATCGGCTAAATCAGTGACACCAATCACCGTTGTTGCCGATGATAGTGCTGTTTCAATTGCATTAGCATCTTCACCAAACACATAAATAGTACGCACGTATTGTTTAGCCGTGGGTATTAATTGCTTAAAATCAGCACCTTTGGCTTGTCCACCCATTAGCAATATGATCTTACCGGTAGTTAGTGTTGTCGCAACGCCAGTAATTGCCGCTTCAGTTGCAGCAACATTTGTCCCTTTAGAATCGTTATACCAGGTTACCCCATGATGTTGTGCAACCCATTGGCAACGGTGGGCTAAACCAGTAAATGTTGTTAACCCTTGCTTAATCGCTTCATTGGGTAATTGCATACAATCAGTGATCGCCATCGCAGCTAACGCATTTTGCCAATTATGCTGACCCACAATACGCAATACATCGGCTGGGAACCTAGCTACCTCTCCTTTGGCTAACCACGTTTTGCCATGCTTGGATACAATACCGTAATCTGCTGCTGTAGGTGGTGGCTGCAAACCATAACTAATCGGTTTAACCTCAAACGGATAATCTTGATGGCAGATTGGCGCATCACGATTGATGATCGGATGTATACAATGTTGATAAATACGCTGTTTGGCACGTAAATAATGTTGCATTGTTTGATGATAATCTAAATGGTCTGGGGTTAAATTTAAAATAACCGCTGCATAAGTATGTAATGAATAGGTAGATAATAATTGAAAACTGGATAATTCTGCCACGTACCAATCTGGTGTGGGTGCATCCAACAATGCGTCAAGTGCAGAGTAGCCAATATTGCCACAGGCAATTGCATTCTGACCAGCAGCCAATGCCATATTGGTGACTAAGGTAGTCACAGTACCTTTACCATTAGAACCAGTGATCCCAATGATCGGTGCTTTGGCATATTGGGCGAATAATTCAATATCACCGATAATGGCAATGTCACGCGCACGGCACTTATCCCAAATGTCACCGTGCAGTGGCAAACCAGGGCTAACCACTATTTGCGTCGCTGAGAATAACAATGCCTCCGGCAATTCGCCTAAATAAATCGGTACGTTTGGATACTGTGTTTGACAATCAGCTAATTGGGGCGGTGCTTGGCGTGTATCCACCACAGCTACACTACGTTCAGGCTGATAGTGAGTTAAAAAACGCAAACAAGATAATCCAGTTTGCCCTAAACCAACGATAACGGTATCTGCTGTCATGATAATCTAACGCAACTTCAGGGTAGCTAACCCACATAACACTAAAATAAAGGTAATGATCCAAAAGCGTACAATGACTCGTGGTTCCGGCCAGCCTTTTAACTCAAAGTGATGATGGATCGGTGCCATGCGAAAAATACGTTTACCACGTAACTTAAACGAAGCAACTTGTAACATCACCGACACCGTTTCTAATACAAAAATACCACCCATGATAAATAACACAATTTCTTGGCGCACAATAATCGCAATTATCCCAAGTGCTGCACCTAATCCCAATGAACCCATATCCCCCATAAATACTTGGGCTGGATACGTGTTAAACCATAAAAAGCCAAGGCCTGCACCGATGATCGCACCACACAGTACTACCACTTCACCGACACCAGGGATATAGGGGATATATAAGTATTCGGAAAACACACTGTTCCCAGTTAAATAGGCAAACACACCCAGGGCACCACCGATCATCACTGTGGGTAAAATGGCTAAGCCATCTAAACCATCGGTTAAGTTAACCCCATTACTGGAACCAACAATGACACAACTGGTAAATAGAATGTAACACCAACCTAACGGTATCAATACTTTAAGAAAGGGGATGAGTAGTGCAGTTTCAGTGGGGGTACTGGCAGTCGAGTATAAATAACTTGTGACAACAAGTGCGATTACTGACTGCCAACACAACTTCCATCGGCCTGGGAGTCCCTTCGAATTTTGCAAAATCAGTTTGCGAAAATCATCTACGAAACCGATACTACCATACGCTAACATCACAAGCAAGACGATCCAAACATAACGATTGGTCAGGTCTGCCCACAACAACGTCGTCAAACCAATCGATGTTAAAATTAATGCGCCACCCATTGTCGGCGTACCCGCTTTACTTAAATGAGATTGTGGTCCATCATCACGTACCACTTGCCCAATTTTATATTGCGACAACCAGTTAATCATCGCTGGTCCCAATAGTAATGTAATAGTCAACGCAGTTAGCACACTAAAAATTGCACGCAGTGTTAAATACTGAAAGACATGTAACACATGAACATATTGACTTAATGCTTGGGCTAACCACACTAACATAAAAACACCCCCTTAACTGTCCACTGATGTTGTTGCTGTTGTCATTGACAATGCCTCAACAAATTCCCACATACGATTGCGTTTCGAACCTTTAATTAATACAGTAACATTGTCGTTTAATAACGATTTAACCCTATCAATCAAGGCATGTCGTCTATCTGAAAAATACTCTCCACCTTGACCAAAATGCGCTACAGTGTGCTGGGTTAAGTCACCCACCGTAAACACATAATCAATCCCAGCATCGCGAAATGTCTGCCCCATATCAGCATGTATTTGCGCAGCATCCTCACCTAACTCTAACATGTCACCAAAAATAACAATGTGTGTTCCGGATGTTTGCATTAACACAGACACTGCCGCTGTTACTGACGATGGGTTGGCATTATACGAATCATCTAATAATATACAACCGCGTTGACCACATTGTTGTTGCAACCGATTAGTGACTGCATCTGCATTGGTTAATCCACGTTGAATGGTATTAATATCAATACCAACACTGTGTGCACAGGCAGCCGCAGCCAATGCATTATTCACATTATGTTTGCCGAGCAATTGCAACTTAACATCAACATGTTGATCATTAATAGATAAGGTAAATCCAACACGATTTTTTGCATCAAGTTGTATATTGCTAGCATGCACCTGTGCTGGATGAGCGATAGCAAATGTACATTGAGGATGGGTAGCACACTGTTGTTGCCACTGTGGGTAATGCGGTTCATCTGCATTGAGTACTGCAATCCCATCTTTAGCTAACCCTGAGAAAATCTCACTTTTGCCGCAAAATACACCATCAAGACTACCAAACCCTTCTATATGCACCGGTTTGACATTGGTAATCGTTGCCACTGTTGGTTTGACAATATCCGTTAAATGGGCAATCTCACCGACATGATTAGCTCCCATTTCAATCACCGCAAATTGATGGTGTGCTTGTAATTGCATTAACGTTAATGGCACACCGATGTGATTATTCAATGTCCCTTGGGTAGCTAACGTAGGACCGACTTGTTGCAAGATAGTCGCAAGTAACATTTTTGTAGTCGTTTTGCCGCAGCTACCAGTTAAACCAATCACTGGAATATAACATTGTGCACGACGCAATCGGCTTAATTGGGTTAACCCTTGTAACGGATCAGCAACACATAATTGGGGTAAATCTACATCGACAGGACGACTAACTAACGCACCCACGGCACCGTTTTGTTTAGCTTGTGCCACAAAATCATGCCCATCACAATTCGGTCCGGTTAACGCAATAAATAGATCACCTGGATTTAGTTGACGAGTATCACTGCTAACGCCGTTAAATGACACGTCATTACCCACAATACGTGCATTCAATGTGCTAGCAATTTTAGAAAATTGAAATGGCATCATCTCGATTATATCCATTCACTAAACCTATACTCAAAGCGTTTTGAATTTAGGCGAGGCGGCAACCCTGGATAATCTCCGATTTCCAGGGCAAGGCTGCTCTTCGAACAAAAGGAGTGTATTGAAATACATGACTTTTGTACAAAGACTTGCCCCGGACTTGATCCGGGGTCAGCGCAGCCAACAAAGCATAAATTTAAAACGCGAAGAGTATATAATAACTACATGGCTCCTCAGTCTATACGTTGACCAAGGAGCGCACATAATCACGATCACTAAACGACCGCTTTTCCCCCCAGACCAGCTGGTACGGTTCATGACCTTTACCAGCAACTAAAATCATATCATTTCCCTTTGCCTGCTTAACTGCATTGGCAATGGCTTGATCACGCGCATGGATCACGGTGACATTAGTCATGTCATCAGCAAAACCCATTAAAATATCGTTAACAATTTGTTTAGGCGATTCATAACGTGGATTATCATCCGTCACAATAATATGATCAGCATAAGTTTTAGCAGCTCGTGCCATCAAACTGCGTTTACCGCGATCTTGATCACCACCGCAACCAAACACACACCATAATTCGCCTTGGCAATGTTGACGTAGTCCTATTAATGCTTGGGTTAATGCATCAGGGGTATGCGCAAAATCAACAATCACCGTCGGTGCATTCTCTGCAGTAAACGGTTCCATACGACCACTAATGGTTTTACTACATGCCAATGCTTGTAATACATCAGGCAGTGCATAACCTTGTAAACACAAGGTCGTTAATACACACAATAAATTACTCACATTAAAACGGCCTAATAATTGGGTACGCAACACACCATCACCCCACGGGGTACGCACAGTAATGGTCAATCCGTGTTGATGAACGCTAATCTGAGTGGCATTAATGGTAGGTAACGTGGGATGGGTTTGATCAGTAGCACTATACGCATACACATTAGGACCGTTTGCAAACACTGTTAACCAATCTCTTCCAATTGGATCATCTAAATTGATTACTTTATTATTTAGTGGCAAATCGAATAAGCGTTTTTTTGCATTGGCATACGCTTCAATCGTGTGATGGTAATTCAAATGATCACGGGTTAAATTAGTAAATATCGCCGTATCTAATTCAACACCATTGGCACGGTACTGTGATAACGCATGCGATGAAATTTCCATGGCGATTGCATCTGCCCCTTGCTGACACAATTGTGCTAACCGTTGCTGCACGCCAATCGGATTCGGGGTTGTTAATGACTGTGATGTTAATTGATCTAAAAAACCATACCCTATCGTGCCAACAACCGCGCACCGTTTATGAAAATAATCGTAGGCTTGTGCAATTAAGTGAGTAATTGAGGTTTTCCCATTGGTGCCCGTCACCCCAAAAATAGGTAAGGTCCGTGCTGGGTAACCATAAAATCGTGCTGCAATGTAACCAACTTGTTGTACCAAATCGGGTATAGTGATAATCGGTATGTGACGTCCACCTAACTGGCGAACATCAACGTACACAACCGCATCGCTTGCCTCACAGATAACAGCAGCTGCACCATGTCCTAAGGCTTCATCAATATAGTGTCGACCATCTGTTTTACCACCTGCATATGCAAAAAACAGATCACCTTGTGTGACATGACGGCTATCTAAGGTTAACCCTGTGATCACACAATCAGGAATGTTCGCCACATTAACACTATCAGCTAATAATGTTGTTAAATGTGTTTTACTGTTTATCGTCATGATGAACTTGCTACTTTTTGTTGATCAGGCGACGCTGCTGCAATCCGCAGTGCCCCAGTTAAAATCCGTGAAAACAATGGCGCAGCTATTTGCCCACCGTAATAGCGAAAACCTTTGGGATCTTTAACAACCACTGAAATCACAAATTGTGGATGACTCACCGGTGCAATGCCTGCGAACGATGCAATATGATGATCGATTTGATAACCATTAGGCCCTAACATACGTGTTGTGCCGGTTTTGCCTGCAACGCGATAACCCTTCACCCCAACACGTCTAGTCCCATATGACGTGACGTCGGACTCTAACATAGTTAGCATCGTATCGGCTACTTGTTTTGTTAATACCTGCTCACCTTGCGGCGCTTGTTCAGCACGCAATAAGGTCACTGGGTATTTCAAACCACCGGTTGCAAAAATTGAATACGCTTGTGCTAATTGTAAATTGGTGACTGAGAAGGCATAACCAAATGCCTGTGTTGCCAAACTAAAACGCTGCCATGGCTTAAGCGATTGCATGGTGCCACTGCTTTCTCCTGGAAAGCCAGAATTTGTTTTATGACTAATGCCTGCTTTATATAACAAGTTAGGTAAACTATCCGATGGCAATGATAATGTTAATTTTGCTACCCCAACATTACTTGAGCGGCTTAATATAGTAGTCAAATCGATCGTACCCAAGTCACCGTGTGGATCTTTAACTATATTACGCCCTATCTTCATCTTGCCAGGCGATACAGAAATTTTTGTATCCGGTTGATAACGACCACTTGCCAACGCATTAGCAATACTAAACGCTTTCATAGTTGAACCCGGTTCAAATAAGTCGGTTACTGCACGATTACGCTGACTGCCATCACCACGACGAAACCGTTTATTCGGATTAAACGACGGGTAATTTGCCATTGCTAACACTTCACCCGTTTGCGGTTGTAATATCACCACTGATCCGGATTCTGCTTTATACTTAACAACTGCTTCTTTTAGCTCACGGTAAGCAAGGTATTGCAAACGCTTATCGACACTTAATACTAAATCGTGTCCAGGACGCACTTCTTTTACGATGCCAAGATCACTCACTGCTTGACCTAACCTATCCACTAATACACGTTTTTTACCTGCTTCGCCACGCAACCAACTATCATACGCCAGTTCCATGCCTTCTTGTCCACGATCATCGATATTAGTAAATCCAACTAATTGCGCAGTTACTTCACCTTCTGGATAATAACGACGAAATTCTTGCTGTAAATGTATGCCAGGAACAGCAAGCTTATCCACGTTAGCTGCAATCGCAGGTTGAATGTGTCGTTTTAAATAAACAAATTCGACATGAGTGGTTGATGAATTAGGAATACGTTTCTTAAGCTCAGTCATTGACATTGACAACAAGTTACTTAATTGATGTAATTGTTTAGGTGTTGCTGAAAATGTTTTTGGATTGATCCAAACTGATTTAACCGGTGTGCTAACTGCTAACGGTTCACCCTGTCGATCAGTAATAATCCCACGGTATGCTGGGAGTCTAAACATACGTAATGTACGTGCATTACCTTGGTTACGTAAGAAGGATTGATCAATTAAGGTTAAGTAGACTAAACGCCACACTAAACTGGCACTAATTAGAAATAATAACAATAAGATAAATCGATAGCGCCATGGAGATACAGAGTTATCTACACCACTTTTCACGGATGCACCACGATCACTTGCTGTGTTGCAGGTACTTGCATAGCGAGTGTATCTTGGGCTATCCGTTGAATACGCGCTGTTGACCAACTACTTTCTTCTAATAGCAATTGTCCCCATTCAATGTGTAAATTATCACGATCACGTTCTAACTGTTGCTGCTGAATAAACGCACGTCGGTTGGCATCTTTGGTATACACTAAAGCCAATCCAGAAAATAATACGATGATGGCTAATAAACTGATTAACCAAAACCGACGTGAAGTTAAAAACGGTAATGCACCTTCCATTGAAAAGCTGGCTTGTGCTAATGCACGTGCTGTTGAATTCATTATATTTTCTCCGCCACACGTAAAATAGCACTGCGTGCACGTGGATTAATTGCCACTTCAGCGCTACTGGGTTTAATTGCTTTGCCACAACGCCACAAAATAATATGACTATCATCAACACCACGTATTGGCAAGCCACGTGGGATTGGCTTTGGCGTTGTGCGTTGTTTAATAAATTGTTTCGTGATCCTATCTTCCAACGAATGAAAACTAATAACGGCTAAGCGCCCGCCTTTATTTAGTACGTTAACAGCGTGTGCTAACCCCACTTCCAATTCAGTTAATTCATTATTAATGTGAATACGAATTGCTTGAAAACTACGGGTTGCCGGATGTTTATGCCGTTCACGACGCGGACTAGCCTTGCTAATGATTTCAGCTAATTGTGTGGTGCGAGTAACTGGTATTTGCACGCGCATATTAACAATCGCATTAGCAATGCGTTTTGCATAGCGCTCTTCACCATAACGGATTAACACATCTGCAATTTCATCAGCTGATGCAACTGCTAACCACTGTGCAGCCGTTTGTCCATGATGATGGTCCATGCGCATATCCAACGCCCCATCTTTTTGAAAACTAAATCCTCGTGTCGCTTCATCTAATTGCGGAGACGACACCCCTAAATCAAATAACACACCGTCAACACCCGATCCGATTTCACTTACCCAGTCGTGTAATTGAGCAAATGATCCCTGTCGAATGACGACGCGTTTATCCTCAGCAAAACACTGTTTGGCATGTGCGATAGCTGATGCATCTTTATCGATTATTAACAAACGTCCATTGCTGTTAAGTAACGACAATATCGCATGACTATGACCACCACGCCCAAACGTCGCGTCAACATAATAACCGTTTGCTTTAATAGCTAATGCTGTGATTGCTTCGGTAAGCAACACACTTTGGTGCACAGATGGCACTGTTACTGGTACACCGTTATTCACCCTGACCACTACAACGACAATTGCTGTAGTAAATCAGATAACGGTGTTGTGTCAGTACCATCTGCATGCAACCACGCTTCACGTCTACCCTGCCAGTGCTGCGCATCCCATAATTCAAACTTGCTACCTTGCCCAACTAATGTCACGGCTTTGTGACTATCATTGAGTAACATGTATTCGCGTAATAAACCCGGTAATAAAATCCGACCATTGCCATCTAACTCAACATCTGTAGCATGACCGATTAATAAACGTTGCAAGCGACGACTGCGTGGGTCAAGACTGGGTAAGGCTTCAATCTTGTGTTCGATCGTGTCCCATACTTGGACGGGATAGATCAATAGACAGGTTTCGTCAGTATCAATGGTAACAACCAACTGACCATCAGGTAATTGATCACGGTAACGCGTTGGCATCGCCAAGCGTCCTTTAGCGTCTAAATTTAAAGCAGAGATCCCACGAAACATATTATTTTTTTATCAAAGAGTCCCACTCTTTCCCACTTTGTTCCACTTGGAGACACTATAGGCAGGAAAATAAGGTTTTGCAAGGGGATTAATGGGAAAAACACAGTGGATTTAACCAGTGTGATTAATAATGCTTGGACATTTCGAGGACAAAATATTATGAGAATAACACGTCAATAATCATAATCATTTATCTATTTGATAGTGTAGGATAAAAAATTATTCTTCTTAAAAAAATCGAGGCTGATATGTCAAGCATTACATTAGACAACCCAACTCCCTTCGTTGTATGGTTGCGCAGTCTAATTATTTGCACATATACAAAAATAGGAGGATTTATGTACAAATGCAGTCGTTTTCTTATTCCGTTTACCTTACTCGGATTAATCACTGGTATGAGTACCGCTCATGCTAATTCTTATATCGAACTTAACCCAGGGTATAGTTACAGTGCTAGCAATGCAAATGGGGCAGAAAAGATAGGAAAGAAAGTTACACATGCTAAGGGATCTGATTCAAACGATAAACAATCTGGTTTTGGTATGAATGTTAATCTAGGTTATGCATTCAACCAATATCTTGCTGCAGAACTAGGAGCAACATTATTTAGCCGCGATAAACTCAATTATAAAGTTGCTGGTGTTAAGTCCGCTAAGATTAGATCTCGAAACAACTGGGGATTTGACTTAGCCGGCCGTCTTACCTTACCAGTACGTTTAGTTAATAGTGGTCGCTCTACTAAAGCTGGCATATTAGGTGTTTTCGTAAAAGCAGGACCTGGTATTATGACAGAAACCCTGAGAGGGAAATCTAATTTTACCGGTAAAAAAGATACTGAAACTCACTCTGCGTTTGCTGCAGCATACGGTGGTGGTGTTGAATATAATCTTACTAACCACATTGCTATTAACAGTCAAGTAAATGCAATGACACCATTAAGTAACCGTAATGATTTTGCTTACCATACACGTTTGTTAGTGTCTGGTGGTCTTAAATATACATTCTAATTGTATAGTTATATTTACTTAATATTAAAAAGGGGATCAGATGATCCCCTTTTTTTGCACCCAAAAAATTAAAGGCTTTTCATCATACTAGCGACACAGCATCAGCTATGATGTGGTATATCTACTTTTCTTCTGCTTTTTTACATTCTTAAAGACTGGATTCTGGATCCTTGACTACTCAAGGACAAGCTCGCATGTTCCACATGCTTTCCAGAATGACGGCAGGAAATAATAGCTTATGTTCTATTATAGTTGTAGATACAACTCACTATTTCTATCATCTTACCCATGACCTAGAGATACACTACTCATACTCTTGTCCTCACTGGAAGATACCTCTTCCTCTTTCATCTCTAGCTTTGTCTTCTCTATTTGTGGCTTTGGGTTAAAACCATCAACCCACATCAAATACGTTGTTTCAAAATTATCTTGGCAAACTCGAGTATCCAACTCAAGTTTTTTAAACACTCTTCCATCTGATTGCTGAGCAATAAAGTGAGAAAAACCATTACGTGATAATATCTTTTCTAAACCGGACGATCTCTGCCAAGCAAAACGTTGTTGATACACTTCTTGATAAACTTCTGAAACAGTTTTAAAACCACCAGAGTGAGCTACCTGCTGTGACAAAGTCTCTTGTCGATAGCGCACAAAATGAGTCACTGATTCAACATCCTGTCCTGCAAATAATCTTTTTAAAAATTGCTTATTTTCTTCACTACAGCCATCGTGTAAGGTTTCAAACTGCTGCTCGCACTGCTCCGGTAACACTTCGAATACCTTCTTAGTAAGAAATTCCTCACCTGGAAAACCTGATGTCGCAGCATCTTCATCTTGACCAGGACTAAAAGGTACTAAACCATCAGACATCTCATTTAACTGAGCGAATCTAAGGTGATGTACTTTGCCTTGCTGCTCATCCTGCTGACAATATTGATAAGCAACAGCTCCCTTCTTACTCTCATCTTCGCCATTATAATTATAACTCTCATTTCCCTTATACAGTTCGTATGCTTGCCGAGTGTATGGGTGGCCTTTAGCACGTTCAATGATCTCACCAACCGTATCATCAAAGAGTAAACAATTCAGTGAAAAAGCCAGTAAGTTATGTAACTCAGCTCTAGCTACCCAGGCTTTTTTAGCTTCAGAGCCATTGACCGGATTACTTTTATCTACATTACTTGCGGACATCATCGTAGCCAATTCTGAGCGATATGCCATGCTTGCTTGAAACAGTAAATATTTCTCAGGAGATAAAAAATAACTTAACCATGAATTAATACTCTCTTTTGAATAAGAGCCATTATAGAGTATATACAGTTTAGATTCGGGGATAAGCGCAGTCGGAAACTCAATAGTTGTATATGGATTTTTTCGTACATCAGCGAAAATAATTTCTGACTTCTTGCCCTGTTGTAATCTTAAATGTTCATTTTCCCTGTTTGATTCTGTAAGTTTTCTTTGTAATTCTGTTATTTGTTGTGCTTGCTCTAATATTAGCTGGTCTTTTGCTATTAAGAGCTGACTTTGTTGCTCGTACCGTTCAACATCGTACGAAGAATTCGTCGACTGATCTAGTAACTGTTTTCTCTCAAAGTCTAATGCCTGTTTTTGCTCGGAGCCTGCATGGATAATAATATGTAATGAGTTAAGATAAGCTTTCAGCTTTGCTTGGAATACTTGATTTTGTTGGCCTGCTCCGAAAATATAAGATAAGAAATATTGAGAAGTGGAGTGAGTAGTATAAGTTTTGAATTTGCGTAGAAGCTCATTTAATCCTTCAATCATTGCACGTACTTCTACTAGCCCCCCTGTCTTACTAGACAACTGATTACTGTCTTCAGTTTGAGTACTAGGTGATGCTTGTTCACTAAATTCTGCTGTCTTCTTAGTAGTGTTACGCACTTTGGCCGCAGTATCATTTACCACTCTTAACAGTTCGCTTTCCTGGAGTGGCTCAAGCTTCATACTAGTAATGTCATCGCGTAATTCATTTATAGTTTTAAGTAGTATTTCTTGAATTGGTTTATCTAGAACTAGTTGATTGGATTCTTCATGCAAGACAACACTACTATCTTGATGCCGGGGTTCATTGGGCTTATTTAAAAGTAGACTAATAGCTGTAGAACTCGCTGACGAGGACGAAGATGATGAAGAAGCAATAATGGGGCCAGTAAAAGTAAGTTGTCTTTGGCTAGGATTAACACTACCTTGTGTAAACGGTCTAGAAGACTGCCCATCAGTAGTTCGACGTTTTGTTAAACCTTGTTTTGTACCACCTTCTCTATTACCAGGATCCATAACCCTTGCTCCTATATTTATTATCTTGTTTAGTTATTAATTTTTATTGGCGTTAAAAATGTTAATAATAATGTTATATTTATTAAACACCAACTTTTCGCGATGCTAACATATTTATTTAATTATCTCTAATCCTAAATAATATTAAATAAAATGATACCCTTAGAAAATATAAAACGTAAGCTGACAAATTTTTATCTATTCTGTATTAACATTACCTGACGGGCACAACATATGATTAACTATTTATACCATACATCACTGTCATGCGATCAATAACACATTTTTATTAACTATTTGAACAATTGGTTAATACAATTAATGAAAAATGATTGGTTATAATAGTGCTATCTGTTGATTCAGAAAGACGGTAATGTGTTATGTGTTTGCATACTATCGACTATAGTTTCTTATCGGGCTTGCCTCGGCGTAGCTGTAAGCGAAGCCGGGCACAAATTAGAGGATAGCTAGCCGATAAGCCGGGTTCTGTCGTGGACAGTCATTTATCTAGGATGTATGTCACCATACACCTCAAGCAACCTACCCGAACTCTTAAGCGGACCACTTTACAACGAGTTCCTATTTGGTCTTGCTCCCCGTGGGGTTTACCCTGCCACTGTTGTTACCAACAGCGCGGTGCGCTCTTGCCGCACCTTTTCACCCTTACCACTAGAGCACGCCGTCAAATTATCTTTTTGTGTAAATACAGCGTTAAAAACACCTCGAAAATGCTCATTTATAATAAATAAACTCCGCTTTCCTCGGTATTTTTGCCTTGTCTTTACAGCAAAAATCTTAACTTGACGGCGTGCTCTAAACTGGCGGTATCTTTTCTGTGGCACTTTCCGTCAATGCGCTTATCACACATCGCCCAGGCGTTACCTGGCACGTTGTCCTATGGAGCCCGGACTTTCCTCCATGTAAAAAATATTACACAGCGACTGTCTGGCTAGCTGGCGCAAATTATATCAAGAATCGATCAATACACCAATATCTAACTCAGAGCATCACACTAATTAAGTTAGCTATGTTACGATATCCTACTGATTAATAAAAACAATGTAGCGCCCTGATACCAATATACTGAGAATACCCATGCCAACTAACACCTCCACATCCGATGCTCGCATTATTTTTCTCGTATGTTTTTTCATCACACTGTCATTTTTTTCTATCGATTTAATTAATCCGGCATTGCCGAGTATCATGTATCACTTCAACACTGATGCAGATCACATCCAAGCCATTGTACTGGTATATTCATTAGGTATTGGCTTATCACAATTTGTATATGGCCCACTTAGTGATCGCTTTGGGCGGCGAACTATTGTGTTTATCGGCGCAAGCATTTGTTTAATGGGTAATGTGTTTGCTGCATGCGCAACATCACTCACTCATTTAATGATTGCGCGTTTTGTTGGTGCCTTTGGTAGCGGTGCGGGAATCATCACTGCACGCGTGGTGTTGCGTGATCGATTCAGTGGCATTAAATTATTAAAATCATTCTCTTATTTATCGATGGCAATTAACATTTCACCGGCACTGGCACCCGTGTTAGGCGGTGTTATTCAACAAACATTGGGCTGGCGTTGGACATTTATTTTTTTAAGTATGTGGGCAGTGATATTGTTAATATCACTCGCATACGGTTTGCCAGAAACATTACCTAAAGAAAAACGCTTAACTCAACTAAGCCTAAACACTATGCTAACCGCTTATTGTAGCCTTATTCGCAATCGCACTTTCCTACACAGCACCTTGTTATCCGGTACTTGTCTTGCAATTGGCTTAACCTATTTATTAATGAGTCCCTTCTTATATCAATTAGTTCTCGGTTTATCCCCCGCACAAAATGGCTTTGTTTATATTGCCAATGCGATTGGATTTATAGTGGGTGCATTTTCAGTAAATTACTTCAGCACATCACAAACACCCAGTAAATTGGTATTTGCTGGATTACTATCGTGTTTGCTGGGCAGTGTTAGCTTATTGGCAATTGGATTGTGCGACATTCTCAATATATGGGTGTTAATTTTGCCAACCAGCGTTAACAGTGCAGGGATCGGGTTGATCATGCCAGCGGCGAGCAGCATTACCTTTAGCAGTCTTAATGTAGGCACAGGCATGGCCGCTGCTTTATTAGGGGGAATACGATTGCTTATCGTTACATTGTGTTTGGTTTTGGTGTTATTTGTGCCGGAACACAACCAAATCCCAATGGGTACTCTATTGGTACTCTTTGCTGGGATCAGTTTGCTAATCTATTGGCGCTTGTCTAAAGCATTATAAATGTTTAAAAACACTACACACTTTGTGACAGTGGTAATTGCAATAACGACATGGCTGCTTGCAAAACATCCTCAACGCTAATGTCACCCATCGAGTCTGTATCAAATACAGTAATATTGTCACGCATTGGAAAATGGCCAGTTTCTCCAGGAGATGTCGCCCCCAATAGAGCAACAAGGGGCACATCAGT
Organism: Gammaproteobacteria bacterium; assembly: GCA_965116795.1. GTDB lineage: Bacteria > Pseudomonadota > Gammaproteobacteria > JAJFKG01 > JAJFKG01 > JAJNDI01. The sequence goes on along the minus strand of OZ220716.1, from coordinate 1,024,324 downwards.
TGCTGCTGCAATATGCAGTGGTCCAGTATCAATAGTAATAAACAACGACAAATATGACATTAATGCTGTTGTCTCTAATACCGTAGTCTTGCCTAACAAATCAACTACGTTTGGTAATGCTAACATCGATTGTAATACTTTGCGTTCACTCTCAGTGCCAGTTAATATAATCCGAATCGAATCATCAATGTCATGAATAGCTTGAGCAAGCGCGTAAAAACGCTGAATATCCCAAAATTTACGCGGGAAAAGCTTAGAACGCGATACCCACCAGCGACTACTATATTTTAATGTTCTACTACATCCAATTTGAAAACCAATCAGGGTAGGCTTTCGATTAACATCAATATGATGTTGTCGCAATAAATTAGCAACATGTTGATGATCATCATCATTTGGATAAAGGCAATAACGCTTATCAACCACATTAGTATGGTCTAATAACGCTTGAGCAACCGCATTGGTTGGTAATTGACTATGATGTTTTCGTGTTGATGTGGCATGCGCGATATAGCAAGGTGCACCTATATAGTGGGCAACCTTTCTAGTGAATTTTTCATCATTCAAACAAAATATCTTATCGTAACGCTGTGTCCAACGTTTTACTGCACTTGGCTTTGCAGCAATATAAATATTATTAATAGCTGAGTTTCTAGCTAAGACTTGTTTTGCCAACGCCGATCCACAGAACACATCAATTGTTACACCTGGCATTAATTCATGTAATAAAGCAATAGCAGGGGTGCAAAAAATCAAATCACCTAAGCGTTTCGGTAGTAGGCAAATAAAGCGTTGTTGTAACGTTTCCACTATTGCCTCCACTCAAAGCTGACATTTTTGGTAAGGTAAGATCGGCTGAGTAGTTATAAAAAATACTTGAAATTGGCTTATTCAGCACTATCGCTAGTTTGATCTGTTTCGCGATCAACTAACTGTACATACGCCATTGGTGTACTGTCATTAGGACGATGGCCACACTTTAAAATTCGCAAATAACCACCAGGACGCGTCAAATAGTGCGGGCCTAAATCAGTAAACAACTTGCCGATAATCGCTTTGTCACGCAGTCTAGCAAATGCTAGACGACGATTAGCGACTGAATCAGTCTTCGCTAAGGTAATCAACCGTTCTGCAACGGCACGCAAATCCTTTGCTTTTGGCAATGTTGTTTTAATCAATTCATGCTTAAACAACGATTTTGCCATGTTATGAAACATGGCTTGGCGATGACTCGATGTTCGATTTAATTTGCGACCGGTATTGCGATGGCGCATAATGTTAACCCTTTAATTGCTAATAACTAATTTTTTTGTAAGTGAGCTGGTGGCCAATTTTCTAATTTCATCCCCAACATCAGTGAATGTGACGCTAACACATCTTTAATTTCAGTTAACGATTTTTTACCTAAATTGGGCGTTTTCAGTAACTCATTTTCAGTATGCTGAACTAAATCACCAATGAAATGAATATTCTCTGCTTTTAAGCAATTGGCTGAACGCACTGTTAATTCTAAATCATCTACTGAACGTAACAATACTGGATCAACGCTTTGCTCTTCATGCACAGCACTTTCCGTAGACTGGCCACTTAAATCAACAAAGACCGATAACTGTTGTTGTAAAATCGTAGCAGAACGACGAATTGCTTCTTCAGGCTCGAGCGTACCGTCGGTTTCTAAATCAATAATTAATTTGTCTAAGTCAGTACGATTTTCTACCCGTGCACTCTCAACGACATAGCTAACGCGACGCACTGGACTAAACGATGCATCCAGTTGCAACCAACCAATCGTATGCTCGTCTTCTATCATCAACCCATCTTCCGACACAGGTTGCTTACGTAATGTTGCGGGCACATAGCCACAACCCACTTCTATTTTCATTGTCATATCCAGTTGACCACCATCTCCCAAATGAGCAATAACGTGGTCTGGATTAGTGATCTCGACGCCATGATCTAATTGAATATCAGCCGCAGTAACTACGCCAGCGCCTTGCTTAGTTAAGGTTAACGTTGCTTCATTGCGATCATGTAATCTAATCGCCACCCCTTTTAGGTTTAGCAAAATATCAATCACATCTTCACGCACGCCTTCTAATGTACAGAATTCATGTAATGCACCAGCGATATTGACTTTGGTAATCGCACCACCGCGCATTGATGATAATAAAATACGACGCAATGCATTACCCAAGGTGTGACCAAAACCACGCTCTAACGGCTCTAAGGTAATCTTGGCACGATACGGATTAACCATCTGCACATCTATTTCACGTGGGATCAAAAATTCAGTTACATTAACCGGCATAAACGCTTCTCCGTTATTAATTGTTGAGGTTGTTACGTATTGACATCATCCAGTGAATTCCAATCACTAACATTCAACTAAAATATACTGTTACCAAACTAACGCCATGTTCGACTTTTCTAACAAGGCTAAATAAATTTTCATTCAAAAACAACTTAATAGAGCCTCTGTGCGTTGAGGCGTTATCCCAGAAGCCGTGGAACGGCTATCTGGGATCTGAACAATCAACTAGTTACACTATTACAATGCTGCAACACAATAACACAATATAAATACTGTGTTATTTAGAATATAATTCCACAACCAGTTGTTCATTCATCCAAGATGGTAAATCATCTCGGTCTGGACAACGCTTAAAGACTCCTTCCATTTTCTTTTCATCAACTTGCATCCACTCAGGAAAACCACGCTCACCGGCCATCTCAAGTGCCGCTTGGATACGCAATTGTTTTCTTGATTTTTCCCGAACTGCAATCACATCATCAATACTGACATGATACGATGGAATATTCACACAACGACCGTTCACCAAAATCGCTTTATGTGAGACTAGTTGTCTAGCTTCCGAACGTGTTGAAGCAAACCCCATGCGATACACGACATTATCAAGACGTGATTCCAACAGTGATAGCAAGTTTTCCCCTGTTGATCCGACTCGCTTAACTGCTTTTTTAAAGTAATTACGAAATTGACGTTCCAATACATCGTAATAACGACGAATGGTTTGCTTGGCTCGCAACTGGGTACCATAGTCTGTGTTACGTCCACCACGTAACCCATGTTGTCCTGGCTTTGTGGTTAATTTACATTTGGAATCTAATGCACGGATCCCACTCTTAGAATCAAGGTCAATGCCTTCGCGACGCGCCCATTTACATTTTGAACCTAAATACCTTGCCATGTTTACTCCTAGGCTAGTTATTATACACGTCGTTTTTTTGGTGGACGACAACCATTAAATGGTATCGGTGTGACATCTTCCATATCAATCACCTTCAACCCAGCGGCATCTAATGCACGCACTGATGACTCACGGCCAGAACCAGGCCCTTTGACTTTAACCTCAACACTTTTTAACCCATAGGTTTCTATCGCAACTTTACTGGCTTCTTGTGCGGCAATCTGTGCAGCAAACGGTGTACTTTTACGTGACCCTTTAAACCCACACTTCGCTGCACTTGACCATGCTAAGGTATTACCAAGCCGATCAGTAATAGTAATGATCGTATTATTAAATGATGCAAACACATGAACAATGCCATCAGTAACGACGCGTTTTGCTTTTTTACGTGTTTTTACTTTACCTTTCACTTGTGCCATATTTTCCACTCATCATTTATACGTTAGCTACGTTTGCGCCGACTACGTCGCGTTCTTGCATTACTACGCGTACGTTGGCCACGCACCGGTAAATTGCGACGATGACGCAAACCACGATAACAGCCTAAATCCATCAACCGTTTAATATGCATCCCAACTTCTCGACGCAAATCACCTTCAACTTTTAACTTGGTGATTTCACTGCGAATTTTATCCAACACATCTTCCGCTAAATCACGCACTTTAGTCGTTGGATTAATCCCAGCACCAGCACAAATCGCTTGCGCGGTTGGACGACCAATGCCATAGATGTAGGTCAGTGAAATCACTACATGCTTTTGATCAGGAATATTGACACCTGCAATACGTGCCATTATCTAGCCCCCTTGGGTTAATTGTTCAATAAACTGCCTAAAAAAGACGTCAAGGATAACGTTGTTGACATCAAAAATCAACGATAACTTAACCTTGGCGTTGCTTATGCCGCTTCTCTTTGCAAATCACCCGCACAACCCCATTGCGCTTGATGATTTTGCAGTTGCGGCAAATTTTTTTGACTGAAGCTCTTACTTTCATTTTCCTACCTAATACTCTACGCCCTTGAATTGTAGGCTTCGTTAAAACCCATTCATCTAACGCAGCAAGCCGCCGCTTTTACCACCTTGTTTGCGCATCAACGATTCATATTGATGTGACATTAGATGGGCTTGTACTTGCGCCATAAAGTCCATTACGACGACGACGACAATCAACAATGATGTCCCACCAAAATAAAAAGGAACACCCCACACTTGCGACATAAACTCCGGTAACAATGATACGGCAACCAAATACATTGCGCCAACTAATGTTAACCGTGTCATGACATCATCGATGTATTTCGCCGTTTGCTCCCCAGGACGGTATCCTGGAATAAATGCACCTGATTTTTTTAAATTATCTGCAGTATCGCGTGGATTAAACACCAATGCCGTATAAAAAAAACAGAAAAACACAATACCCACTGCCAAAATTAAAATATATAACGGCTGGCCATAGCCTAACATTGCACTGACTTGGTTTAGCCAACTTGCCCCAGTACCTTGCCCAAAAAAGTTAGCTAAGGTTGCTGGGAATAAAATAATGCTAGATGCAAAGATTGGTGGGATAACCCCAGCCATATTTACCTTTAATGGCAAATGACTACTTTGCGCAGCATACATACGTCGCCCTTGTTGACGTCTGGCATAATTCACTGTGATCCGACGCTGCCCACGTTCCATAAATACTACAAAACCCGTCACCGCTAATATCAATGCAATCACCACTAACAGTACCAACATTGACATTTGCCCTTCACGTACTTGCTCAAGGACATTACCAATCGCACCAGGAAAACCCGACACAATACCGGCGAAAATAATAATTGAAATCCCATTACCAACACCGCGCTCAGTCACTTGCTCACCTAACCACATCAAAAATAAACAACCGGTTGCTAAGGTGACCGTTGACGTGAAGTAATAGGTAAAGCCAGGTTGCAGTGCAGCGCCTGATGTGGCTAACAACTTTGCCATACCAAATGCTTGGAATATCGATAATACCAACGTGCCATAACGCGTGTACTGATTGATCTTACGACGACCTGCTTCGCCTTCTTTTTTCAATTGTTCTAACTGCGGCATCACTGCACTTAACAATTGCATAATGATTGAAGCAGTAATATAAGGCATCACACCCAATGCAAAGACACTTAACCGTCCTAGTGCACCACCAGAAAATAAGTTAAATAAACCAATAATACCACTAGCTTGTCGTGAAAACAGATCGGCTAATCGTTGTGGATCCAATCCAGGAATCGTAATGTGTGCACCAATGCGAAAAACCACAATAGCTAATAATACAACGAGTATTCGGCGTTTTAATTCGCCAAGCCCGCCTTTCACTTGAGGCATCATTGTGGTTGCAGCTGCACGTACCATTAGTCTTCGACCTTGCCTCCGGCTTTGGCAATTGCTTGACGCGCACCTTTAGTGACACGTAATCCTCGCACTGTCACTGTGCGGGTTAACTCGCCTGAGAGAATAACTTTGGCAAAGCGCATATTACTACTAATAACCCCTGCAACATTCAATGATGCTAATGTGATCTCGTTAGCTTGCATTGCTTCAATATCACTTAAGCGAATTTCAGCGGTCACCCGTTTACGCCAAGAATTAAAACCAAACTTTGGTAAACGGCGTTGTAATGGCATTTGCCCACCTTCGAACCCAACTTTATGATAACCACCTGAACGTGATTTTTGTCCTTTATGACCACGGCCACCGGTTTTACCTAAGCCAGATCCGATACCACGTCCACGACGTTTTGCCACCTGCTTGGCACCTGTTGCTGGTTGTAATGTATTAAGTCGCATAACTACCCTTCCTCAACCGTTACTAGATGATTAACATGATTGATCATCCCACGCACGGCAGGCGTATCCACTAACGTCACCGTATGGTGTAATCGACGCAGACCCAAACCACGTACACAATCACGATGCCGTGGCAATGCACCAATCGGACTTTTGACTAATGTCACTGATAACTGTTTATTTGTTTTACCTGCTGCCATGGCATTTACTCCGCTGCTGCCTGATCAGTATCTTTAGATTGCTTCTTAGTACCATGCCACAATGCATGAATCGGTTTGCCGCGTTTTTCAGCAATCGCTTCAGGGGCGGCAATTTGTCTTAACCCCTTAATTGTTGCCAACACAACATTCATTGGATTGGTTGAACCAAAACACTTAGCTAACACATTGTGCACGCCTAATACTTCAAACACTGCACGCATCGCACCACCTGCAATAATTCCAGTACCCTCGGTAGCAGGTTGCATAAATACTTTAGAAGCGCCATGGTTAGCGGTTATCGCATAATGCAATGTCGATCCTTTTAAAGCGACACTGGTCATGTCACGACGTGCTTGCTCTAATGCTTTTTGAATTGCTGGGGGGACTTCGCGTGCTTTACCACGACCATAACCAATACGTCCTTTACCATCACCAACAACTACTGTTGCAGTAAAACCAAAGATGCGCCCACCTTTAACCACTTTTGCGGTACGGTTAACTGCTACTAATTTTTCAATTAAGCCATCACTACTTGTTGATTGATCGTATGTTGCCATGCTATTACCCTTTATTAAAACTCAATACCACCTTCACGTGCAGCGTCTGCCAACGCTTTAACACGACCATGGTACTTAAACCCAGAACGATCAAACGCGACTCGTTCAACACCGGCTTGCTTAGCACGCTTAGCAACAGCTTCACCTACGCGTTTTGCCATAGCTACATTGCCGGTATAACCTTGCTGCGCCATTTCTTTTTCAATACTGGATGCAGCAGCAACCACTTTACCGCTGGCATCGATCATTTGTGCATAGATATGCTTTGGTGTGCGGTGCACTGATAATCGTGTTGCGCACAACTCTTGCATCTTTTTGCGGCTACGCTTAGCGCGGCGTAGGCGTGATTGTTTACGTAAATTCATCTGCTTTACTCAACTTAAATTGTTTTAATACCCAAATAACAACCCTGATGAAACCACCAAGAATATACTCTTCACGTTTTAAATTTAGGTCTTTGTTGGCTACGCCTCGCCTAAATTCAAAATGCGTTGAGTATAGCGTTATTTTTTCTTAGTTTCTTTCAAACTAATTCGTTCATCGGCATAACGAATGCCTTTACCTTTATACGCATCAGGTGGACGAATACGGCGAATATTAGCCGTCACTTGCCCCACCAATTGCTTATCTGCACCTTTGACCACAATCTCAGTTTGACTGGGTGTTTCAATGGTAATTCCCTCAGGCACCGGGAAAACAACCGGATGCGAAAAACCAACAGTTAAATTCAAGTTCTTACCTTGCACTTGTGCGCGGTAACCTACCCCTTTTAATTCAAGTTTGCGTTCAAAACCCTGACTGACCCCAATCACAATATTATTGATTAAGGCACGCATGGTGCCCGTCAACGCAATGTTGTCTGGCTGGTTATTACTCGCCGACAATTGCAACACACCATCTTGATGAGTGATATTCACTGCATCGTGTAATACATGAGTCAGTGCGCCTTTGCTGCCTTTAATATCAAGTTGCTGACCGTTGACATTAACGTCAACGCCCGTTGGCACTTGAATCGGCTTGTTTGCAACACGTAATGACATACTATCTGTCTCCTAATTCATCTTCAGGCTATTTGACTTCAACAAGCACTTCACCACCCAAGCCACATTGGCGTGCTTTGTGATCAGCCATTACTCCCTGCGAGGTGGAAATAATCGCCACACCTAAACCACCCATTACCCGTGGTAACTGTTTACACGTTTTATAAATACGTAATCCTGGTCGACTAATCCGTTTCAATTGCCAAATAACACCTTTACCTTGGTGGTATTTTAAGGTGATACGCAATTGCGATTTACCCTCAACATCATCAACTAAGTCAACATCGTTGACATAACCTTCTTGCATCAACACAGCCGCAATTGCCTGCTTTACATTAGATGCTGGCATGCTGACATGTTGCTTGAATACCGCCTGCGCATTCTTGATGCGAATTAACATATCGGCGATAGGATCTTGCATGCTCATACTCTATTTCATCCTCATCAATCTTTTACCAACTTGATTTACGTAAACCTGGAATTTGCCCTTTCATAGCAAACTCGCGTAACTTATGACGACTTAAATTAAAGCGACGGTAAACACCACGCCCACGCCCAGTTTCTTCACAACGATTACGCAACCTAACCGGACTTGCATTGCGTGGTAATGCTTGTAACTTCGCTATTGCAGCCATACGCACTTCCGGATCTAATGAACGTGCTTGCTTTTTTAACTCAGCACGTCTGTCAGCATACTTTGCAACAGTAGCGCGACGTTGTTGATTGCGTGCAATGACTGATTTTTTCGCCATTATCAATTACCCTCTTTCTTAAACGGAAAATCAAAACCAGCTAATAATGCTTTGGCATGTTCGTTGGTGTTGGCAGTGGTGGTGATCGTGATATCTAATCCACGAATCGTATCAATCGTGTCATAATCAATTTCAGGAAACACGATCTGTTCATTGATACCTAAACTGTAATTACCACGGCCATCAAATGATTTTGGGCCAAGTCCACGAAAATCACGCACCCGTGGAATAGCAATGCACACCAAGCGCTCTAAAAATTCATACATGCGCTTGCCACGTAATGTTACTTTACAACCAATAGGCCACCCATCACGAATTTTAAACCCAGCAATTGATTTACGCGCCACAGTAACCACTGGCTTTTGCCCAGCAATCGCTGTCATATCACCAACTGCTGCTTGAATGATTTTCTTATCTGCAGCCGCTTCACCCAATCCCATATTCAAAGTGATTTTTTCAATGCGCGGCACTTGCATTGCATTCATGCCAAACTGTTGCATTAATTTCTGGTGTATTTGTGTTTTGTATAACTCTTCAAAGCGTATCATGACTGCTTATCACCTATATCAGAGATCAATTTCTTCTTTAGTCGAGCAAAATACCCGTACTTTTTTACCATCAGCTAAATATTTATAACCAACCCGATCGGCTTTTTTAGTCTTCGGGTTGAATATCGCTACATTAGAAATGTGTAGAGGTGCTTCTTGCTGCTTACGTCCACCTGCTTCACCAATGTTTGGATTAGGACGCACGTGTTTAGTCACCATATTCGCCCCTTCCACATACACACGTTCATCTGGGCACATGCGTAATACTTTACCCTGCACACCTTTAGAACGCCCTGCAATCACTACCACTTCATCATTTTTTTTGATGCGGTATTTATTGCGTGCTATTTTTTTTGAATCTGCCTTTGCCATCATAAACTCGCTTAATAAACCTATAAGACCTCTGGCGCCAATGAAATAATTCGCATGAAACGTTCACGCAATTCACGAGTAACCGGACCAAAGATCCGAGTACCAATCGGCTGCAATTGTGCATTCAGTAATACAGCTGCATTACCATCAAAACGAATTAACGAACCGTCCTGACGGCGCACACCTTTTTTAGTACGTACCACCACAGCATTAACCACATCGCCTTTTTTCACTTTGCTGCGTGGGATCGCTTCTTTTACTGAGACTTTAATCACATCACCCACAGCAGCATAACGACGCTTAGAACCGCCCAGTACTTTAATGCATTCGACCGCACGTGCACCACTGTTGTCGGCTATTGCCAATTTGCTTCCCATTTGAATCATGGCTGTTCTCCGGCAAACTGACGTTGTTTAATCTCAACTAAACACCAACGTTTTTTCTTTGACAGTGGGCGCGATGCACACACAGCAACGGTATCACCTAAACGACATTGATTGTCTTCATCATGTGCATGCAATTTACTAAAGCGACGTATCACTTTACCATACAATGGATGTTTTACTCGACGCTCAACACGCACCACAATTGTTTTATCCATGGCATCGCTAACAACGATACCGGTAACTGTACGCTGCTTTTGTTCTACTTCCGCCATTATTGCTCACCACCTTTTGCCGTTTGTTGCTCATGCATCAGTGTTTTTACCCGAGCAATATTACATCGTACTTCTTTAAATAAATGAGTACGCGTTGCATGCCCAGCACCACGCTGCATTTTTAAGTTAAATTGTTCACGCAACAATTCACGTAATTCTTGTTGCAACTCCGTTAACGATTTTTTACGTAACTCAACTGCTTTCATTACATCACCGTCCGCGATACAAAGAGGGTTTTAAACGGTAATTTAGACGCTGCTTTTTCAAAAGCATCACGTGCTAACTCTTCAGGTACACCCTCTAATTCAAATAACACACGCCCAGGCTGGATTAATGCAACCCAATACTCGACACTACCCTTACCTTTCCCTTGACGCACTTCTAATGGTTTTTTAGTAATTGGTTTATCGGGAAATACCCGAATCCATACTTTTCCACCACGCTTTACCGCACGCGAAATTGCGCGACGCGCTGCTTCGATTTGACGTGACGTTAACCGCCCACGCCCTGTGGCTTTCAAGCCAAAATCACCAAAACTGACTTTACTACCGCGCTGTGCTAAGCCACGATTACGCCCTTTTTGCTGTTTTCTAAATTTAGTGCGCTTTGGTTGCAGCATGTTTCACCTCAATTACACTGCCGTCTCAGTGGTTGATGCTACATCACCACTACCCTGTTGACGGTCTTCTTTTTGACTAGGGCTCACGATCTCACCTTTAAAGATCCATACTTTAACCCCAATCACCCCATATGTCGTTTGTGCTCTGGCAACGCCATAATCGATATCCGCACGGAACGTGTGTAACGGTACACGCCCTTCACGGTACCATTCATTACGCGCGATCTCAGCACCACCTAAACGACCAGCAACATTAATTTTGATGCCCTCAGCACCCAAGCGCATTGCACTACTCACCGCACGTTTCATTGCACGACGAAACATCACTCGACGCTCCAATTGTTGTGCAATACTGATTGCCACTAAGGTTGCGTTTAATTCTGGCTTGCGTACTTCTTTAATATCAATGTGAACCGGCACACCCATCATATTGCTCACCGTTGCGCGCAACCGTTCAACATCACTACCTTTTTTACCAATAACCACCCCTGGACGCGCTGCATAAATCGTGATCTTGGCATTGCGTGCTGGACGCTCAATTTGCACATGGCTAACCAATGCTTGTGCCAACACCTTTTCAATGTGACGACGCACTCTAATATCTTCATTTAGGATCTTGGGAAAATCGCGTTTACTGGCATACCACTTGGATGACCAATCACGAATGATCCCTAACCGCATACCCGTTGGGTGTACTTTCTGACCCATTCAGTTACTCCTCTATTACCCCAACTTCAACAGTAATATGACTCGTTGGTTTTAAAATACGACATGCCCGTCCTTTTGCGCGTGGGCGAATACGTTTGTAATTAGGCCCTTGATCAACCATGATCCGTCTCACTGTTAATTCATCAATGTCCAGACTATTGTTATGCTCTGCATTCGCAATCGCTGAATCCAATACTTTTTTAATGACTTTAGCTGGCCGTTTTGGACTGTACATTAACAACTCCACGGCTTTATCCACCGGTAAACCACGAATTTGATCAGCCACTAGGCGCGCCTTTTGCGCTGACAAGCGAACAAAGCGTAATGTTGCTGATACTGTATTCATGATCATTAACCTCTAATATTTTCCTGCTACTTACCCGCTTTCTTATCTGCAGGGTGCCCTTTAAACGTACGAGTTGGAGCAAATTCACCAAGCTTATGCCCAACCATATTTTCAGTCAGCAATATTGGCACGTGTTGCCGACCATTGTGCACCGCAATATTCAATCCCATCATATCAGGCGTAATTGTTGAGCGACGCGACCATGTCTTAATCGGTTTTCGACTATTCGTCCGTTGCGCCTCTTCCACTTTGCGTTGCAAATGCAAATCAACAAATGGTCCTTTCTTTACTGAACGTGCCACGTCGTTATTCCTCTATTTCTTCTTACTACGTCTGCGCACGATCATATTATCTGTACGCTTATTTTTACGTGTCTTATGCCCTTTGGTAGACACACCCCATGGGGTTACTGGATGCCGTCCACCGGAACTACGCCCTTCACCACCACCATGCGGGTGATCAACTGGATTCATCACCACACCACGTACCGTTGGACGACGACCGCGCCAGCGACTTGCACCTGCTTTACCCAGTGAACGCAAATTATGTTCACTATTGCTAACACTACCAATTGTGGCGCGACAATCAGCCAACACTTTACGCATTTCACCTGAACGCAAACGTAATGTTGCATGCACGCCTTCACGTGCTACCAATTGCACTGCTGCACCAGCACTACGTGCCATTTGCGCACCTTTTTGTGGTTTGAGCTCAATACAGTGGATCACCGTACCCACTGGGATCCGATTTAACGGTAAGCAGTTACCTGCTTTAATTGGTACTTGTGTACCTGATTGCAACTGATGACCAACTTTAACACCATCGGGTGCAATAATATAACGACGTTCACCATCAGCATATAGCAACAATGCAATATTGGCACTGCGATTAGGATCATATTCAATCCGCTCTACGGTTGCGACGATCCCATCTTTATCATTACGTTTAAAATCAATTTGACGGTACAAACGCTTATGACCACCACCATGGTGACGCGTGGTGATCCGCCCCATGTTATTGCGCCCACCCGTCTTCGATAATTTACTCGTCAAGGGTGCATATGGCCGACCTTTATAAAGCTCGTCATTACGAACGCTAACAACAAATCGACGCCCAGCTGATGTTGGTTTTGCTTTTACCATCTGTGCCATTGCTTATTTGCCCCCTTCATCACCAAAGTGAATTTCATTACCTTCCACTAACGTGACATATGCTTTCTTATACCCACTCTGGCGACCCATGCGTTTACCAAAACGTTTTTGTTTACCAACTTGTTTTAATACATTAACCGTAGCAACTTTGACATCAAACATTAACTCTACCGCTTGTTTGACCTCACGTTTAGTCGCATCTGGTTGCACCCGAAATGCATAGGCACGATTCGTATCCGCAGCAATGGTTGCTTTTTCAGAAACATGCGGTGCGTGCAAAATTGTCATTAAACGGTCGGTATTCATTGCAATCTCTCTGTTAATGCATTAATCGCTGCTTCAGTCATCACGATGTTGTCATAGCGAATCAAATTCACTGGGTTAACTTCCATTACATCTACCATAGCAACTTGATGTAGATTACGCATGGCTAAATACGCATTTTCATTTAACGTTTCCGTGACAAACAATGTTGTTGTATCACGTAACTGTAAACCGTCGAGCAACTTAACCATCAGTTTGGTTTTCGGCTCAGTAATATCTAACGTGTTAACAACTACTAATCGCTGTTGACGCACCAATTCAGATAAAATGCTACGCATTGCCTGACGAAACATTTTTTTATTCACTTTTTGTGAATGGTCTTGTCGCTTAGCGGCGAATGTAACACCACCACCACGCCACAATGGGCTGCGAATAGTACCAGCACGCGCATTACCCGTTCCTTTTTGTCGCCACGGTTTTTTACCACCGCCACTAACAGCCGAACGATTTTTCTGACTACGTGTACCCGCACGACTACCGGCTAAATACGCAGTGACCACTTGATGAATCAAGCTTTGATTAAACGATTGCGCAAAAATCGCATCTGAGACACTGACTTTGCCCGACTTCGTTTTTTTTCCAGGAACTGCTATGTTAAGTTCCATGTTGATCTCCTCGTCACAAAAATACTATCAAATTACTACATGACGTTAAGCGGCTGCTTTAGCCTTAACCGTTGGTGCGATAATAACATAACCACCCGGCGCACCCGGTACCGCACCTTTTACTAATAACAAGTTACGTTCGTTATCAATCTGCACTACTGCTAGATTTTGTATGCTAACTTGCACGTTACCTAATTGCCCTGCCATCTTCTTACCTTTAAACACACGCCCTGGTGTTTGGTTTTGTCCGGTCGAACCTGGCGCACGGTGTGCCAATGAGTTACCGTGACTGGCATCTTGTGTAGCAAAGTTATGGCGCTTGATCACACCAGCAAACCCCTTCCCTTTACTTACTGCAGTTACATCCAACAATTGGCCAACACTAAACACATTATCTACTGTTAATGCACTTCCTAGTTTAATTGCATCGTCTTGGCTTTCTTCAATGCGTCCAAGCTCTGCTGGTGTTAACCGAAATTCCCAAAGACCGCGACCACATGCAACACCAGATTGTTGTAGGTGTCCAGCCATTGGTTTATTAACGCGATTAGGCGAACGTGTACCGGTGGTCACTTGCAATGCATCATAGCCATCATTATCGATGGTTTTAATTTGGGTAACGTGGTTAGGTTCCACATGTAATACCGTCACTGCAACTGATTCACCAGCATCAGTAAAGACGCGGGTCATGCCTACTTTACGTCCTACTAGCCCGATTGCCATTATCTTTTTCTCCAATTGACATGGCCAACGCCATGCTACTTAATACTCTATTGTTCTAAACTATCTAAACTAATCCGCACATCCACACCAGCGGCCAAATCCAAACGCATCAATGCATCCACTGTCTTATCAGTCGGATCGATAATATCCACCAAACGTTTGTACTGACGGATTTCATATTGATCACGCGCATCTTTATTCACATGTGGCGAAATCAATATCGTGTATTTTTCAATTTTGGTTGGTAACGGGATCGGACCACGCACTTGTGCGCCGGTACGCTTAGCCGTTTCCACAATCTCATGGGTCGCCAAATCAATCAGACGATGATCAAATGCATGCAACTGGATACGGATCCGTTGACGTTTAGCAATAACTTGTTTTTTAGCTGCTGTATTCATCGTCTTATCTCACCGTCTCAACTTATTCAACAATTTTGGAGACGACACCGGCCCCCACCGTACGACCACCCTCGCGGATAGCAAACCGTACCCCATCTTCCATCGCAATCGGCGCGATCAATGTTACATTCATCTTGATGTTATCCCCTGGCATCACCATCTCAACGCCCTCGGGTAATATCACTTCCCCGGTCACATCCGTCGTACGGAAATAAAACTGCGGGCGATACCCCTTGAAAAACGGCGTATGACGCCCTCCCTCTTCCTTCGATAACACATATACTTCCGCTTCAAACTTCGTATGCGGCGTAATCGAACCCGGCTTCGCTAACACTTGACCGCGCTCTACTTCTTCGCGCTTCAATCCGCGCAATAACACACCTACGTTATCGCCAGCACGCCCTTCATCTAATAACTTACGGAACATCTCAACACCCGTACACGTCGTCTTCTGCGTATCTCGTATCCCAACTATCTCAACTTCTTCACCAACCTTGACTATCCCGCGCTCTACACGGCCCGTCACCACCGTCCCGCGTCCGGCTATCGAAAACACATCTTCTATCGGTAACAAAAATGGCTGGTCTACCGGACGCTCCGGCTCTTGGATATACTCATCCATCGTCTTCACTAACTGAATAATCGCTTCTTTACCAATCGCACTCGTATCACCTTCCAATGCCTTCAGCGCTGAGCCTTTAACAATCGGCGTATCATCTCCTGGAAACTCATAACTCGATAACAAGTCGCGAATTTCCATTTCAACCAATTCTAATAATTCTTCATCATCTACCATGTCCACTTTATTCATGAACACCACAATGTACGGCACACCCACCTGGCGCGCTAATAAAATATGTTCCCGGGTCTGCGGCATCGGACCATCCGCCGCTGATACCACCAATATCGCGCCATCCATCTGCGCTGCACCGGTAATCATGTTCTTCACATAATCCGCGTGTCCTGGGCAGTCTACGTGGGCATAGTGACGCGCCTCTGAATTGTATTCAACGTGCGACGTCGCAATCGTGATACCTCGTGCCTTTTCTTCCGGCGCATTATCAATTTGGTCAAATGCCTTCGCTTCACCTTCTCCAGACTGCTCCGACATCACCTTCGTGATCGCCGCCGTTAACGTCGTCTTACCGTGATCAACGTGACCGATCGTTCCTACATTTACATGCGGCTTGTCTCGCTTAAATGCTTCTGGCATGACACTCTCCTCTTATATTCTCGAACCGTTAGCTACTTACGACTATCAATAATATCTTTTGCTACATTAGCCGGGGCTTCATTGTAGCGACTAAACTCCATGGTATACGTTGCACGCCCTTGAGTTAGTGAACGCAAATCGGTGGCATAACCAAACATTTCTGCTAATGGCACTTCTGCACGAATCGATTTACCCGCTGGAATGTCTTCCATACCTTGTAAAATCCCGCGGCGGCGATTTAAATCACCCATCACATCACCCATGTATTCTTCAGGGCTGACTACTTCCACTTGCATAATCGGTTCTAATAACACTGGGGTTGCTTTACGCGCACCTTCTTTAAAACCCATCGAACCAGCAATTTTAAATGCCATCTCACTCGAATCAACATCGTGGTAAGACCCATCATATAAGGTGACTTTGACATCAACAACTGGGTAACCAGCAATTACCCCGTTTTCCATTTGCTCGCGCACACCTTTATCAACCGATGAAATGTATTCACGCGGCACCACACCACCAACGATTTTATTTTCAAACTCGTAACCTTCACCCGATTCACGTGGTTCTAGACGCAACCATACGTGACCATATTGACCACGCCCACCACTTTGACGAACAAACTTTCCTTCTTGCTCGACCGTAGCACGAATGGTTTCACGATAAGCAACTTGCGGCTTACCAACATTGGCTTCCACACTAAATTCACGCTTCATCCGGTCAACAATGATTTCTAAATGTAATTCACCCATACCGGCAATAATGGTCTGCCCAGATTCTTCATCGGTACTCACTTGAAATGACGGATCTTCAGCGGCTAACTTACCTAGTGCAATCCCCATTTTTTCTTGATCAGCTTTGGTTTTAGGTTCAACCGCAACAAAGATAACCGGCTCTGGGAATTCCATGCGCTCTAAGGTGATTACATTGTTTAGACTACATAAGGTATCACCGGTAGTTGTTTGTTTCAAACCAATCGCAGCTGCAATATCACCTGCGCGTACTTCTTTAATTTCTTCACGTGAATTTGAATGCATTTGTAAAATACGTCCAATGCGCTCACGCTTGCTTTTCACTGGGTTATATAATGTGTCGCCTGAACGCAATACACCGGAATACACTCGGAAATAGGTTAGCGTCCCTACAAATGGGTCAGTTGCAATCTTAAATGCCAATGCAGCAAACGGTTCATTATCATCAGATTTACGCACCGCTTTGGTTTCGTTAGCATCATCTAAGATGCCTTCAATCGGTGGCACATCGACTGGAGATGGGCAGTATTCTATAACTGCATCTAATAAGGTTTGCACCCCTTTATTTTTAAAGGCAGAACCACACAACATTGGGATAATTTCATTGGCAATCATCCGTTGACGAATGGCTTGTTTAATTTCATCAATGTCTAAATCACCATTTTCAAGGTATTTATCCATTAGCGCTTCATTTGCTTCTGCAGCAATCTCAACTAATTTTTCATGCCATTCATTCGCTTGCGCTTGTAAGTTCTCTGGGATGTCACGTAATTCAAACTTCATCCCTTTGGATGAATCATCCCAATAAATCGCTTTCATGCATACTAAATCAATTACACCTTCAAAGTTATCTTCTGCACCGATGGGCATTTGCATCGGTACCGGTACCGCAGCTAAGCGTTCTTTAACTTGGTTGACCACTCGGAAAAAGTCTGCACCAGCACGATCCATTTTATTCACAAATACCATGCGTGGCACTGTATACTTATTCGCTTGACGCCATACAGTTTCAGTTTGTGGTTCAACACCACCGACAGCACATAACACGGCAACTGCACTATCTAATACGCGTAATGAGCGTTCCACTTCAATGGTAAAGTCAACGTGTCCAGGGGTATCAATAATATTGACCCGATGTTGTTCAAACTGGCCTTCCATCCCCGACCAATAACAGCGAGTCGCTGCTGAGGTAATCGTGATCCCGCGCTCTTGTTCTTGCTCCATCCAATCCATGACCGCCGCACCATCATGCACTTCACCAATCTTGTGTGACACACCGGTGTAGTACAACACACGTTCTGTAGTCGTGGTTTTACCAGCATCAATATGTGCCATGATCCCGATATTACGGTAACGATCGATGGGGGTTGTTCTAGCTGTACTCACAATGAGACTTCCTTATTAATTATCTTTACCAACGGTAATGGGCAAATGCACGGTTAGCCTCAGCCATCCGGTGCATATCTTCACGTTTTTTAATTGCAGTGCCACGATTGTCTGACGCATCTAACAATTCAGCTGCTAAGCGACTTGCCATGGTTTTTTCACTGCTGCGTTTTTTTGCTGCTTCGACTAACCAACGCATTGCTAAGGTTAAACTGCGCTCAGCACGCACTTCCATTGGTACTTGATACGTTGAGCCACCAACACGACGTGATTTGACTTCTGCTTGCGGTTGCACATTGGAAATGGCTTGCTTAATGACTTCAATGGCACGTTGCTGAATACCAGTGGCACCACTACTGCCATCATCATTATCCGCTTTAGCCGCCGCTGCTCCACCTGTTTTTTCAGCAATGATGTCAATGCTGTCATAAATAATCTTTTCAGCAACTGACTTTTTGCCATCATTCATAATGTGGTTAATAAACTTAGCCAATAAATCACTGCCAAATAACGGATCTGGCAAGATCTGACGTTTTGGTGCTTGCTTTCTTCTTGGCATATGTCATCTCTTCCTAACACTCGTACTGTTATGTAGCGAGTAATTTTGTTTATTCTTTCGGCTTTTTCGTTCCGTACTTAGAACGTCCACGCCGTCTGTCGGCAACGCCGGAGGTATCCAAGCTACCGCGCACAGTGTGATAACGCACACCTGGTAAATCTTTTACACGCCCCCCACGGATCAACACCACAGAGTGCTCTTGCAAGTTATGCCCTTCCCCACCGATGTAAGTGGTTACTTCCATCGCATTGGTTAAGCGCACCCGCGCTACTTTACGCAACGCTGAATTTGGCTTTTTCGGGGTTGTCGTATACACCCGAGTACATACCCCACGTTTTTGTGGGCATTGGTTCAACGCCGGCACATTGGTCACCTTATTGACGGCCTTGCGCCCTTTGCGAACCAGCTGATTAATCGTTGGCATAACCTATTGTTGCCCCTATTAAAAAGTAAATAAACCGCACTGCAGCCAAAACCACAGGAGGCGCGATTCTAAATAGCCTACTAATCAATGTCAAGCAAGTGTGCCAATGCCTTGCAAGACCGACTGATATACTGCCTTTAGCTATGATCGCCTTGACGTTCTTCTTCAGACGACCCTGAGGAGCTCAACGCTTCACTCAATGCCTGTTCGACTTCACTAGCCGTCGGACCCGTTGTTGCGCCATCCTCAAGCACATCTTCACTGGCAGCAGCTTTACGACGGCGTTGATTGTGGTACGCCCACCCAGTCCCTGCTGGAATCAAACGTCCAACAATAATATTTTCTTTCAAGCCGCGTAACTCATCTGTTTTGCCACAAACTGCTGCTTCGGTTAGTACCCGTGTTGTATCTTGGAACGAAGCTGCTGACATAAATGATTCGGTTGCCAGCGATGCTTTTGTGATGCCTAATAACACACGTTCAAATTGTGCAGGCTGTTTGTTTTGCGCTTGCGCTTGGCGATTGATTTCTTGCACATGGAACATATCCGCTTGTTCACCTTGCAGTAAGTTGGTTTCACCTGAATTGGTAATTTGACACTTACGCAACATTTGACGCACGATCACTTCGATGTGTTTATCATTGATCTTCACCCCTTGTAGGCGGTACACATCTTGAATTTCATTAATAATGTAGCTAGCTAATGCACTAACACCTAACAAGCGTAAAATATCATGCGGATTCGGCGCACCATCAGCAACCACATCACCTTTCTCGACATGCTCACCTTCAAACACAGACACATGGCGCCATTTTGGAATTAATTCTTCAAATGTCTCACCATCATCACCATTAATAACTAAACGCCGTTTACCTTTGGTTTCTTTACCAAAACTCACCATACCAGAAATTTCCGCCAAAATAGACGATTCTTTCGGGCGGCGTGCTTCGAATAAATCCGCTACCCGCGGCAAACCACCAGTAATATCACGTGTTTTTAATCCTTCTTGTGGAATACGTGCAATCACATCACCAACTGCAATTTTGTCATTATCTTCTAAGCTGACAATTGAATTGGCTTGTAAGAAATAATGCGCTGGCATATTAGTACCTGGTAAAAAGACATCCTTACCTTTGCTGTCGACCAATTTAATCATTGGACGTACATCTTTGGCACTACTGCGTTGTTTAGTATCCGTAATCACAATATTAGATAAACCGGTAACATCATCGACTTGACGGTTCATACTAACTCCTTCAACCATGTCAACAAACTTCACTTTACCAGCCACCTCACTAATAATTGGATGAGTATGTGGATCCCAAGTCGCAACTACTTCAGATGCATTTACTTTTGAATTATCTGCTACAGTTAACACCGCACCGTAAGGTAATTTATAACGTTCACGTTCTCGGCCACGCATATCCAACATGGTTAATTCACCCGAACGTGAAATCACTACTAAGTTACCGTCGGAATTCTTCAGCGACTTCACATTATTTAATTTGATCTTACCACTTGATTTAACCTGCACACTGTTTTCAGCACTGGTACGTGACGCTGCTCCCCCAATGTGGAAGGTACGCATGGTTAGCTGAGTACCTGGTTCACCAATGGATTGTGCAGCAATCACCCCAACGGCTTCACCCACATTCACTTGATGCCCACGTGCCAAATCGCGCCCGTAACATAACGCACAAATCCCATGACGGATTGAACAATTAATCGGCGAACGCACTTTGACTGAGTCAACACTCTTACGTTCCAATAGATTCACCCACTGTTCATCTAACAATGTACCAGCCGGTGCAACGACTTCATCTGAGTCTGGTGCAATAACATCAGCAGCTAAAATACGTCCCAATACACGTTCACGTAATGGTTCAACAACATCACCACCTTCAATGTGTGGCGTAATCACTAATCCTTGTGTAGCACCACAATCATGCTCTGTGATCACCACATCTTGTGACACGTCAACTAAACGTCGAGTTAAATAACCAGAGTTAGCCGTTTTCAACGCCGTATCAGCCAAACCTTTACGCGCACCGTGGGTTGAAATAAAGTATTGCGATACATCTAACCCTTCACGGAAATTAGCAGTAATCGGTGTTTCAATAATCGAACCATCTGGTTTGGTCATCAAACCACGCATCCCTGCTAATTGGCGAATCTGATCGGCGGAGCCACGGGCACCAGAGTCAGCCATCATGTAAATTGAATTAAACGATGCTTGCTCGACTACTTGCCCATCACGATCCTTCACTGGTTCAGTCGCAATCTTCTCCATCATCGCTTTTGCTACTTGCGTATTGGTACGCGCCCATACGTCAACTACTTTATTGTAACGTTCACCAAAGGTCAGTAATCCTGATAAGTATTGCGCTTCAATTTCTTTAACTTCTGTTTCTGATTTGCTAATGATATTAGTTTTCTCTTCTGGGATGATCAAATCATCTACGCCAATTGAAATCCCAGAACGTGTGGCAAATGAAAAACCGGTATACATCAATTTATCAGCAAAAATAACCGTTGCCTTTAACCCGACCCGACGATAACACTCATTGATTAGTTGTGAAATTACCTTTTTATTTAAGGTATCGTTGATTAAGTGATACGGTAATTCTTGTGGTAATACTTCACGCAATAATGCACGACCCACTGTGGTATCAACCAACGCTGTTGTGCCCGGTGCAAGTTGTGGTGCACTATCACTAGAACCACTCTCATCCTCGTCATCATCACCTAGTTTACTAATCGCAAAACCAATTTGCTCAGCGGTTAAGCGCACTTTGACTTTGGCTTGCAAGGCAACCACGCCGGTTTCATAAGCACGATGTACTTCTTGTAATGTCGAAAATATCATACCTTCACCACGCGCATTCACACATTCACGCGTCATGTGATAAATGCCTAATACTACGTCTTGTGATGGCACAATAATCGGTTCACCGTTAGCAGGTGACAATATATTATTGGTTGACATCATTAACGCACGTGCCTCTAACTGCGCTTCAACCGTCAATGGAACGTGTACTGCCATTTGGTCACCATCAAAGTCAGCGTTATACGCACTACACACTAATGGATGCAATTGAATGGCTTTACCTTCAATTAATACTGGCTCAAATGCCTGGATCCCCAAACGGTGCAAGGTCGGTGCACGGTTTAGTAACACTGGGTGTTCACGGATAACTTCTTCTAAGATATCCCACACTTCAGGCCCTTCATTTTCAACTAATTTCTTAGCTGCCTTAATTGTCGTTGCTAAACCACGCAATTCTAACTTAGAAAAAATAAATGGTTTAAACAATTCAAGTGCCATTTTTTTTGGCAATCCACATTGATGTAAACGCAATGTAGGTCCAACCACAATCACTGAACGCCCGGAATAATCAACCCGTTTACCCAATAAGTTTTGCCGAAAACGCCCTTGTTTTCCTTTAATCATGTCAGCTAGCGATTTTAATGGGCGTTTGTTAGAACCAGTGATCGCACGACCACGACGACCATTATCCAATAATGCATCCACCGCTTCTTGTAACATCCGTTTTTCATTACGCACGATGATATCCGGTGCATTTAAATCAAGTAAGCGTTTCAAACGATTATTACGATTGATCACTCGGCGGTATAAATCATTTAGATCGGATGTCGCAAAACGACCACCATCTAATGGCACCAATGGACGCAAGTCTGGCGGCAACACTGGCAACACGGTCATGATCATCCACGTTGGCTTATTACCTGACTGAACAAATGATTCAATCAATTTAACCCGTTTCGCCAATTTCTTCAGTTTGGTTTCTGACTTGGTGTTGTTCATGTCGTTGTACAACTGCTGCAACTCTTCTTCCAAGTCGAGTTCAGCTAATAATTTTTGGATAGCTTCAGCACCCATCAATGCATGGAATTCTTCGCCATATTCTTCCATCGCATTGTAATAACCTTCATCCGACAACAATTGCCCTTTTTCAAGCGGTGTCATCCCTGGGTCAACGACGACATAGGCTTCAAAATATAAAATACGTTCAATATCACGCAATGTCATGTCGAGTAACAATCCAATCCGCGATGGTAATGATTTTAAGAACCAGATATGTGCAACTGGGCTGGCTAATTCAATGTGTCCCATCCGTTCACGACGCACTTTGGCTAACGTTACTTCAACACCGCACTTCTCACACACCACACCACGGTGCTTCATGCGTTTGTATTTACCACATAGACATTCGTAATCTTTAATCGGTCCAAACGTTTTTGAGCAGAATAATCCATCACGTTCAGGTTTAAAGGTACGGTAATTGATCGTTTCTGGCTTTTTAACTTCACCAAATGACCATGACCGGATCATCTCTGGTGACGCTAAGCTAATGCGGATCACGTCGAATTCATCAACCTGCTTTTGTTTATGCATCATGTTGAGCAAATCTTTCAAGGTTTTTCTCCCAGTTTAGTTACTGTTAAACACTTTACACATGAATAAATTTATTCGCCGTCTAACTCAATATCGATCCCCAGCGAACGGATCTCTTTCACCAACACGTTAAATGATTCCGGCATACCCGGATCCATACGGTGATCACTGTCAACAATATTTTTATACATCTTGGTACGTCCGCTAACATCATCGGATTTAACCGTTAACATTTCTTGCAAGGTATACGAAGCACCGTATGCTTCTAATGCCCATACCTCCATTTCACCGAAACGTTGACCACCAAATTGTGCTTTACCACCTAGCGGTTGTTGAGTCACAAGGCTATATGAACCGGTAGAACGTGCGTGCATTTTGTCATCGATCAAGTGATTTAATTTCAGCATGTACATATAACCAACCGTTGTTGGTCGTTCAAACGGATTACCAGTACGGCCATCATATAATTGTGTCTGTCCATTTTGAGGTAAGTCTGCCAATTCAAGCATGGATTTAATTTCCGCTTCACTGGCACCATCAAATACCGGTGTTGCCATTGGTACGCCTTGACGCAAATTGCGACATAACGCAATGATTTCTGCATCGCTTAACGTATCTAAATCCGCTTTTTTACAGCCATGACTGTGATAAATCTTCCCTAAGAAACTACGCAAGTTTGCCACTGACTCTTGCTGTTCCAACATGTTCGCGATTTTGTGTCCAAGCCCTTTAGCTGCCCATCCTAAATGGGTTTCTAATACTTGCCCGACGTTCATCCGTGACGGCACCCCTAATGGATTGAGCACGATATCAACCGGTGTACCATCTTCGAGATATGGCATATCTTCAACAGGCACAATGGTAGAGATCACCCCTTTATTACCGTGACGTCCTGCCATTTTATCCCCTGGTTGGATGCGGCGTTTCACCGCTAAATATACTTTTGCGATTTTTAACACACCCGGTGCCAAATCATCGCCTTGGGTTAGCTTCTTACGTTTTGCTGCAAACTTTTCATCAAACTCTTGTTTAAATTGCGCTAATTGTTTGCCTGCTTGCTCTAATTGTTGGTTTGCTTTGTCATCACCTAAACGAATATCAAACCATTTTTCACGGGTAATACTATCTAAATACGTTTGCGTGATCTTATCACCTTTTTTCAAACCTTCCGGACCACCATTAGCCACTTTATTCAGTAACAAACGACTGACCCTGGCATACACATCATCTTCACAAATACGCAATTCATCGCCAAAGTCTTTACGCGCCTTTTCAACTTCCATTTCTTCAATTTCTAATGCGCGCGCATCTTTTTCCACACCATCACGCGTAAACACTTGCACATCTAGCACGGTGCCTGACATGCCAGTTGGCACACGCAATGAGGTATCTTTCACATCAGATGCTTTCTCGCCGAAAATAGCACGCAATAATTTTTCTTCTGGGGTTAATTGGGTTTCTCCTTTTGGTGTCACCTTCCCAACTAAAATATCACCTGCATTAACTTCAGCACCAACATACACAATCCCTGAATTATCCAATTTACCCAATGCACTTTCACCTACATTTGGAATATCAGACGTAACTTCTTCTGATCCCAATTTGGTATCACGCGCAATACAAGATAATTCTTCGATGTGAATGGTAGTAAAGCGATCTTCTTCAACTAAGCGTTCTGAAATCAGAATTGAATCTTCAAAGTTGTAACCATTCCACGGCATAAATGCGACCAGTAAGTTTTGCCCTAAGGCTAACTCACCTAAATCAGTCGATGGACCGTCAGCTAACACATCGCCTTTGGCAATCACATCACCTACATTCACTAACGGACGTTGGTTAACACAGGTGTTTTGATTAGAACGGGTATATTTAATCAAGTTATAAATATCAACACCTGCTTCGCCGGGTACCGTTTCACTGTCATTTACACGCACTACAATCCGTGCTGCATCGACTAAATCAACTACACCACCACGACGCGCTACCGCAGTTACCCCTGAATCTCTGGCAACGGTTAATTCCATTCCGGTTCCAACTAATGGTTTTTCTGCACGTAAGGTAGGTACCGCTTGACGTTGCATGTTTGATCCCATTAATGCACGGTTAGCATCGTCGTGCTCTAAGAATGGGATCAATGACGCCGCTACCGACACAATCTGTTTTGGTGACACATCCATGAATTGCACTTTATCTGCAATGGTTAAACTAAATTCATTGCGATAACGACATGCGACTAAGTCATCAACCAAATTAAGTTTGTCATCCAACGTTGCATTCGCCTGAGCAATCACGTATTCGCCTTCTTCAATTGCCGACAAAAACACAATGTCATCGGTTACTTTGTTTTTAACAACTTTACGATAAGGACTTTCTAAAAAACCAAACTCGTTGGTGCGCGCATACACAGCTAATGAATTAATCAAACCAATGTTTGGTCCTTCAGGTGTTTCAATCGGGCATACTCGACCATAATGTGTGGTATGTACGTCACGTACTTCAAAGCCAGCACGTTCGCGGGTTAATCCACCAGGACCTAATGCAGAAATCCGACGTTTATGGGTAACCTCAGACAATGGATTGTTTTGATCCATAAATTGTGACAATTGGCTAGAGCCAAAAAACTCTTTAATCGCTGCTGATACTGGTTTTGCATTAATTAAATCTTGCGGCATTAAGTTTTCAGACTCAGCTAAACTTAAACGCTCTTTAACTGCACGTTCAACCCGAATCAAACCAACACGAAATTGATTTTCTGTCATTTCACCAACACTGCGAACACGACGGTTACCTAAGTGATCGATATCATCAACTTCGCCTAATCCATCACGAATGTTGATCAACACACGTAACACATCAACAACATCATCGTTGCCCAACACACCCGAACCAATTAATTCATCACGGCCTAAACGACGATTAAACTTCATCCGACCGACTGCAGATAAATCGTAACGATCTGCGGAAAAGAATAAATTGTTAAATAACCCTTCTGCTGCATCTTTAGTCGGCGGCTCACCAGGACGCATCATCCGATAAATTTCAACAAGGGCTTCTAATTGACTACTGGTTGGATCAATACGTAAGGTATCGGAAATATACGAACCTTTATCTAACTCATTGGTATAAATCGTATGAATTTCAGTAGCACCGGCTTTAACTAATGCTTGATATAATTCTTCAGTCATTTCACTATTGGCTTCAGCAACCACTTCACCAGTTTCATCATCGATGATTGCTCCTGCCAACACTTTGCCAACCAAATAGTCTAATGGCACTTGTAATGCTTTTACTTTGCGTTTTTCTAATTCACGCACGTGACGCGCGGTGATCCGACGCCCTTCTTCAACAATAACCTCACCTTTGTTATCCAACACGTTAAATTGGGCAATCTCGCCACGGATCCTGTCAGGAATTAAATCCATCATGATCGTATCTTTCTTGAAACGATAGGTCGTCGTATCAAAAAACATTGCTAATATTTCTTCCGTGCTATACCCCAATGAACGTAGTAAAATTGTTGCCGGTAATTTACGACGACGATCAATACGCACAAACACACAATCTTTTGGATCAAATTCAAAATCTAGCCAAGAACCACGGTAAGGGATCACCCGTGCAGAATAGAGTAATTTACCTGACGAATGCGTTTTGCCGCGATCGTGATCGAAGAATACACCAGGTGAACGATGTAACTGTGACACAACAACCCGTTCAGTTCCATTAATTACAAATGTGCCATTTTCAGTCATCAATGGCATCTCACCCATATACACTTCTTGTTCTTTAACATCTTTAATAGATTTGTCTGATGATTCTTTATCGTAAATGACTAAACGTACTTTTACTCGCAGCGGTGCTGCATAGGTTAGACCACGCAAACGACATTCACGCACATCAAAAGCCACTTCACCAAGTGAATACTGAACGTAATGTAATTCAGCTGTGCCTGAATAACTAGCAATCGGAAATACACTTTTAAACGCTGCATCCAAACCGATATCAGTAGATTTAGAATACAAAAATTGATGGTAAGAATTTAATTGAATATTCAATAAATAAGGTGCATCCATCCGCAATGCAAACGGTTGCTTACCAAAGTCTTTGCGGATGCGTTTTTTCTCAGTGTAGGAGTATTCCATCAGTGTACCTCGATGTTTCTTACTTCAATCAATAAAATTCACAGCAACAAATCCCAACAGCTAACGCTATTGGGATTTATTCAATAAACACGATGCGATTAACTAACAATCGTCAAGGTTATTTAACCTCAACTTCTGCACCAGCTTCTTCAAGCTGCTTTTTTAGCTCATCAGATTCGTCTTTTGATACACCTTCTTTCAACGGTGATGGTGCACTTTCAACTAAGTCTTTCGCTTCTTTCAAACCAAGCCCAGTAATACCGCGTACGGCTTTAATTACCGCTACTTTGTTGCTACCGAAACTTTTCAGAACAACGGTAAACTCGGTTTGCTCTTCAGCAGCAGCGTCACCACCCGCAGGTGCGGCAGCAACAGCAACCGGTGCAGCAGCAGTTACACCGAATTTTTCTTCCATGGCTTCAATTAACTCCACCACGTCCATTACACTCATATTTGCAATGCTTTCTAAAATATCATCTTTGGAAACGGCCATTGTATTGACTCCTAACGTTTAAATTGATTTAACTTAATTACTTGTTTGCTTTTGATCGCGAATTGCAGCTACCGTGCGCACCAACTTAGTATGTGGTGCTGCTAAGATACGAACAAACTTGCTGATCGGTGCTTGCATCACTGACATTAACTGACTAATTGCCTGCTCATATGTCGGTAATTTAGCTAACACATCGATGTCAGTTGCTGGTAACACTTTACCACTCACTGACAACATCTTAACTTCTAATGCATTGCACTCTTTAGCAAAATCTTTCAATAAGCGGGCAGATGCACCCGGATCATCAATAGAAAATGCCAACACCAATGGGCCAACTAACCCATCTTGCATGCACTCGAAATCCGTTCCTGTTACAGCACGCCGCGCTAACGTATTACGTACCACCCGCAAATACACACCATTAGTGCGTGCCGTTGCGCGCAGCTTTGTCATGTCGCTAACACTAATACCACGGTAGTCTGCCGCCACAGCTGATAATGCTTTGGCAGCAACGTCTGCAACTTCAGCAACAATTGCTTTCTTATCTTCTAGCCTTAATGCCACTGAGGTTACCTCCTTCCCATTGGTCAATACAAAAACGTATTAACCTGGTCTATCTTTGGTGATCCTGATCATCATAAAAAATTGATATCTCTCGGTTCACCGTCTGCGTAGGCCGACAACTGAAGTACTTCTCAAGTTGAGGAGCAGTTCAGACCATTCTATTAAGTTTGTGACATCACAAACACCTACGGTCTTCGACGGACACATGATCACAGATCACATGACCGACCAAAGTCGTTTTAGTCACTGATCGATGCAGTATCGATTACCAAGCCCGGACCCATGGTGCTAGATAATGTGACTTTTTTAATAAATATACCTTTTGCACTACTCGGTTTTGCTTTCTTTAACGCACCGATCAGTGCATTTACATTGTCTGCTAATTGCGTCGGGCTAAAGTTTACTTTGCCCACACTGCAATGAATAATGCCGTTTTTATCGGTACGGTAACGCACCTGTCCGGCTTTAGCATTTTTAACCGCATTGGCTACATCTGGCGTAACCGTACCCACTTTTGGGTTTGGCATTAATCCACGTGGCCCTAAAATTTGCCCTAACTGCCCAACTACACGCATCGCATCTGGGCTAGCAATCACTACA
This sequence comes from Gammaproteobacteria bacterium, assembly GCA_965116795.1. Taxonomy (GTDB): domain Bacteria; phylum Pseudomonadota; class Gammaproteobacteria; order JAJFKG01; family JAJFKG01; genus JAJNDI01. The sequence goes on along the minus strand of OZ220716.1, from coordinate 994,749 downwards.
TCAAAATCCATTTCACCGGCTTTTACTTTTGCAGCTAATTCATCCATGCCGACAATATCAGCACCCGCTGCTTTGGCAGCATCAACATTAGCCCCTTGAGTAAACACGGCAACACGCGCTGATTTACCAGTACCGTGTGGTAACACAATTGCACCACGCACGACTTGATCAGATTTACGTGAATCCACACCTAAATTAACACTGATTTCAACTGTTTCAGTAAACTTTGCTTTCGGCAATTCGTTAACGATTAGTGTCAATGCATCAGTTAAACTGTACACACTGCCTTCAGGAATTTTTTCACGCGCTACTCGTCTTTTTTTAGATAATGTCGTCGCTGCCATTACTCAACCCCCTCAGTATCAACACCCATGCTGCGTGCTGTACCAGCAATAGTGCGCACGGCTGCATTTAAGTCTGCCGCGGTTATATCAGGTTCTTTTGCATTGGCAATTTTCTCTAATTGTGCACGGTTTAATTTACCGACTTTCACTGTATTAGGTGTGCCACTACCCGACTTTAATTTCAATTCTTGCTTAATCATGTACGATGCCGGTGGTGTTTTAACGATAAAGGTAAAACTGCGATCGTTAAATACGGTAATTTCAACAGGTACCGGTGATCCCGGCTGAAATGATTGCGTTTGTGCATTAAACGCTTTACAAAAGTCCATAATATTTACACCATGTTGACCCAATGCAGGACCAACCGGTGGACTTGGATTTGCTTGCGTAGCTGGCACTTGTAATTTAATTAGGCCAGTGATTTGCTTTGCCATATTTGTTTTCTCCTCTTTGGGTACTAGCACCTACTCTCTAGGAATAAGCTCCCCTTGTGGAACATTGTTATTAATCACTACGGGCCATAGCAATTAATGCAATGTTATGTTTTCTCCACTTGACTAAATTCAAGTTCTACCGGAGTAGAACGCCCAAAAATCAATACTGCTACCCGTAAACGACTTTTTTCATAATTCACTTCTTCAACAACACCACTAAAGTCAGCAAATGGACCATCAGCCACACGTACCACTTCACCAGCTTCAAACAACACTTTAGGCCGCGGCTTATCAACGGTTGCTTCTAACTGTTCTAAGATATTACTCATTTCTTTCGAGCTAAGTGGTACTGGTTTACTACCAGGCGCACCCCCAATAAAACCCAGCACGCCCGGGAGGTTCTTAATGAGATACCAAGTCTCATCATCCAACACCATTTCCACTAATACATAACCTGGGAAAAACTTGCGTTGGCTTTTACGCTTTTGCCCAGAACGCATTTCCACAACTTCTTCGGTTGGCACTAAAATTTTGCCAAACTTATCGCGAACACGGTTACGTTCAACCGTTTCTAAGATTTGTTCCTTGACTTTGGATTCATTACTCGAGTAGGCATGCACGACATACCAGCGCTTTGTCACTTCAATCTCTGACATGAAAACCCCTATGTACTAGCCCATTAACCAACGTGCTATTATGAGTAATAATGAGTCTAAACCCCATAAAAATAAGGCAACGATAAACACCATCACCATAACAATCATTGTTGTTTGAATAGTCTCTTGACGCGTTGGCCACACCACTTTGCGCATTTCAATGCGCGCTTCTCGTGAAAAAGCACGCGCTTTTTCACCTTTTGCCGTAGTAGCAACCAGTCCTATTGCTACCGCTGCTAACACTATCCAGCCAATTAAACGTAATGAAAACGCATACGTACTGTAATATTGATTAGCCAACACACCGATCGTGATTAAGGTAAATACACCTAGCCATTTTAATTTATCAGCATGAGATGTTGTTCGTTGACTATCTGTCATCTTAATCCACACTTCGTGGCAGGCCAGGAGGGAATCGAACCCCCAACCTGCGGTTTTGGAGACCGCCGCTCTGCCAATTGAGCTACTGGCCTATTAACCTATATAAACACAAACGCCCATCTCATGAATACCCCACAAGATGGGCAACAATTACCTAATGTTATGCGACTTATTCAACAATTTTGGAGACGACACCGGCCCCCACCGTACGACCACCCTCGCGGATAGCAAACCGTACCCCATCTTCCATCGCAATCGGCGCGATCAATGTTACATTCATCTTGATGTTATCCCCTGGCATCACCATCTCAACGCCCTCGGGTAATATCACTTCCCCGGTCACATCCGTCGTACGGAAATAAAACTGCGGGCGATACCCCTTGAAAAACGGCGTATGACGCCCTCCCTCTTCCTTCGATAACACATATACTTCCGCTTCAAACTTCGTATGCGGCGTAATCGAACCCGGCTTCGCTAACACTTGACCGCGCTCTACTTCTTCGCGCTTCAATCCGCGCAATAACACACCTACGTTATCGCCAGCACGCCCTTCATCTAATAACTTACGGAACATCTCAACACCCGTACACGTCGTCTTCTGCGTATCTCGTATCCCAACTATCTCAACTTCTTCACCAACCTTGACTATCCCGCGCTCTACACGGCCCGTCACCACCGTCCCGCGTCCGGCTATCGAAAACACATCTTCTATCGGTAACAAAAATGGCTGGTCTACCGGACGCTCCGGCTCTTGGATATACTCATCCATCGTCTTCACTAACTGAATAATCGCTTCTTTACCAATCGCACTCGTATCACCTTCCAATGCCTTCAGCGCTGAGCCTTTAACAATCGGCGTATCATCTCCTGGAAACTCATAACTCGATAACAAGTCGCGAATTTCCATTTCAACCAATTCTAATAATTCTTCATCATCTACCATGTCCACTTTATTCATGAACACCACAATGTACGGCACACCCACCTGGCGCGCTAATAAAATATGTTCCCGGGTCTGCGGCATCGGACCATCCGCCGCTGATACCACCAATATCGCGCCATCCATCTGCGCTGCACCGGTAATCATGTTCTTCACATAATCCGCGTGTCCTGGGCAGTCTACGTGGGCATAGTGACGCGCCTCTGAATTGTATTCAACGTGCGACGTCGCAATCGTGATACCTCGTGCCTTTTCTTCCGGCGCATTATCAATTTGGTCAAATGCCTTCGCTTCACCTTCTCCAGACTGCTCCGACATCACCTTCGTGATCGCCGCCGTTAACGTCGTCTTACCGTGATCAACGTGACCGATCGTTCCTACATTTACATGCGGCTTGTCTCGCTTAAATGCTTCTGGCATGACACTCTCCTCTTTCGAAACTTAACTTAATGTGACGCAAACGTATCTGTTACTTATATAAACACGTTGAGTCTATTGCCATCGATACCTTAACAATAAAAAAATCTCACACTGCCCATCGTGGGTTGCAGCAAACTGGAGCCCACAACCGGACTTGAACCGGTGACCTCTTCCTTACCAAGGAAGTGCTCTACCACTGAGCTATGTGGGCACACTCACGTAAGCCCAGTGGCTCACTGGAGCGGGTGATGGGAATCGAACCCACACCATCAGCTTGGAAGGCTGAGGTTCTACCATTGAACTACACCCGCACAACCGTTCGAGTTCGCCACCCCCAACACCCGTGGTGGAGGGGGCAGGATTCGAACCTGCGAAGGCTGAGCCGTCAGATTTACAGTCTGATCCCTTTGACCGCTCGGGAACCCCTCCAAAATAAAGCACGACATTTTGATGAAAAGGAAATCGAAAGTCAAGGAATAAAACCGATTAAATTGGCGTAATTTCAAAGAGATTTGCTGAGGCGAGAGTAGCCTTAATTGGCAGGCTTGATGAGGTATTCATTTTCTCTCATTTTTTAAACCTAATTTAACATTGACTACTTCAGCATGATGTTGAGTAGGCTAGAATCGAATGAATATACCCTAAGCAACAGCATTAGCTACGATAAATTTACTCGCCGTCAATAAAAACCCGCTTATAAGTCTTATCTCTGATTTCAAATTAGGTTGAAATTGGTAAACACTGAGTCATTCAATAACAGAGCGATCACAGACAACTTAAGTGTTGATATTATATAGGATATATAATATACTTATCTTATAGCCAGGTAATTTTTATGAAAAAAGTCCTTATTTCTATGCCAGATGAGTTAGCCATGAGAATGAAAGCAGCCATCCCAGCACGCCAACGTAGCAAAGTCATTGTACGCCTGTTGGAGAAAGAGATAACTAAGCGCGAACGCGCGTTATATCAATGTGCCAATGATGTTGAAAACGATGATGCTCTCAATGACGAAATGCAGGACTGGGATCCAACAATCAGTGATGGCTTAAAAAAAGATGAATCGTGGTGACATTTATTGGGTTGACCTGAATCCAACCATTGGTGCTGAAATTATGAAACTGAGACCATGTGTATTAGTAGGAGCAACCCCAATTAATCAAGCCCGGCGTACCGTTGTAGTCGTGCCATTATCTACCGTAGCCAAATCAAAACCACCACTCACCGTCAACGTCACTTGTCTCAATCAACAAGCAATTGCTATTTGCGATCAAATTCGTGCTATCGATAAAACTCGCTTAAAAAACCACGCTGGCTGCCTATCCATAGATGATATGAGCATACTTGATGAATCATTAAAACAAGTTTTGTCTTTGGGGCAGTGAAATATCAACGTTATATCACTAGTAGAAATACTCCGATATCTCATCAATCTGATAACCCCTTGTATATTTTCTACCCCACTCAAATTATCTGCTAGTAATTTGAGTGGGTTTATATAGATTTAGAATTACATTAGAATTGCACCAGTAAATTCTGCAGCAAAAAAAGGGTTCGATCATTTATTACTGCTTATCAGCCAGGGTAACCGCATCTAAATCAACCCATTTTTGATCAGCCTTGTTCTAACGTTATCATCAAGAGCGGCCATATGGCATTTTCGTTTAATACTAGCGTCAATGGAAGTATCTTTTCTGAGAATGTTCAATGCAATGTGACGAAAAATGGCATAGTTTTCTGGTGAAGCTCCTTTTCTGATCCGCGATTCATCCTCTCTAAAAGTCACATCCAATATCCAATGCAATGCAATGCATTCTCAACTCCCCAATGCTTATGCGAAGCGGTTAATAATGTCTGGATTGAAACAGCTGATGAGGTAATATAAAACCGTCTATCTGTCGTGGTTTTATCTGACATTTCACGCACTGACTCAACCATCATAATACGATTGAGCTTCTTCCCAGGGTACTAACTTTCTATTTCACCTTCATCAGTCTGACGTCGGTGAATGATTTGGTCTTGATGGCTTATCATTATCTGAATCTGATGTATCAGAATTTGTACCTTCATCATCTGGCAACAATCTTGCCTGTTGCTCTGCTTGCTTGCTGTTCACAACAGGTGAAGATGTTTCGGCACGTCTACTAGAAGTACGAGAAAAAAAACTTCCCACAAAATGAGCAGGCTGACTTACACAATCAGCTATTACATGAATAAAGTCGCCCAATGCTTGCGCCGCCAATCCAGGGACTGAAGACAACGTATTAACAAAGCCATACACCGTACTAGATAACTTTGCTATAACAATTTCCGATTTATATTCAGACAAGCAATCTGCACTCATTAATGCAGCAAGGTCTGACGAGGCTTCTGTATAATTTGACAATTGATTTTTTAAAACGTCAAAAATTTTTGACTTACAAGGATGATTATTAAACCTTTCCATTATACTGATAAAGTCATCTTTATTGCTAACATAACTTGGCAATGATTCTTTAAAAACAGCAATGCACTCTTCTTGCTGGTGCTCAGCTAATCCCGAATTAAATATAATATCATAGAAATCATTTAAGTGATTGGTAAAACTTGGAAGTTCGTCTTTGAGTATTGCAAAAATCTCACTTTTTTGTTGCTCATCTAAAAATGAAGCTTTCATTAGCTCACGAAATTTTTTAGGATCATCAACTAAATTTGGAAGCTTATTTTTAAGTTCCGTAAAAACTTCATTTGCTTGTTGCTCATCTAATTCTTCTTCTTCCACAAGCTGAGACAATAAAGACATAAATCTTTTAGCTTTTTGAAAAGTATCTATTAAATTTGGAATCTTTTCTTTTATATTTCCAATAAGGTTATTGCGTTGCTCTTTTGTTAAATCTAACTTGATCAAGTTATAAAAAATACTGTATTCGGTTGCAATTTCAGAAAATTTATTTTTAAGAAATTCAAAAATGTAACTTCGTTGTTTGCTCGTTAAATAAGGCATAGTAAGCAATTCATCAAAACCATTTGCTGTGCTTGTCAAGTTGGTAAGTTTATCTTTAAGCACGTCAAAAATATTACTGCGTTGTTCATCAGTTAAATAATGAATAGCAATCAATCTGTCAAAATTATTTACATTGGTTACCCATTCAGAAAATTTATCCTTGAATAACTCAAAAATATCACTGCGTTGTTCGTCAGTTAAATCACGAATAGCAATCAATCGGCCAAAATCATTTATATCGGTTACCCAGTCGGAAAATTTATCTTTGAACAACTTAAAAATATCACTGCGTTGTTTGTCAGTTAAATCACGAACAGTAATCAATCGGCCAAAATCATTTACATTGGTTACCCAGTCGGAAAATTTATCTTTGAACAACTTAAAAATATCACTGCGTTGTTCATCAGGTAAATCATAAATAGTAATTAATCTGTTAAAATTATTTACATTGGTTACCCAGTCGGAAAATTTATCTTTGAACAACTTAAAAATATCACTGCGTTGTTTGTCAGTTAAATCACGAACAGTAATCAATCGGCCAAAATCCTTTACATTAGTTACCCAGTCGGAAAATTTATCTTTGAACAACTTAAAAATATCACTGCGTTGTTCATCAGTTAAATAATGAATGGCAATCAATCGGTCAAAATCATTTACATTAGTTACCCAGTCGGAAAATTTATCCTTGAATAACTCAAAAATATCACTGCGTTGTTCATCAGGTAAATAATCATAAATAGCAATTAATCTGTTAAAATTATTTACATTGGTTACCCAGTCGGAAAATTTATCTTTGAACAACTTAAAAATATCACTGCGTTGTTTGTCAGTTAAATCACGAACAGTAATCAATCGGCCAAAATCATTTACATTGGTTACCCAGTCGGAAAATTTATCTTTGAACAACTTAAAAATATCACTGCGTTGTTCATCAGTTAAATTACGAATAGCGTACAATTCGACAAAATCATTTACATTGGTTACCCAATCGGAAAACTTATCCTTAAATATCTCAAAAATGCTACCTTGTTGTTCAACAGTCAAACCAGAAGTGATAATTAATTCGCAAAAATCATCTATATTGTTTACCCACTCGTAAAATTTACTTTTAAATATTGCAAAAACATCATCTCTTTGCTCAGCAGTGAAATCATCAACTCCCATCCATTTATAAAAATTATCTAATTTATTTGGATTTATTAAATCATTCAAATTTATCTGTTTGTAATTCCGATTAGAAGATATCATATCTATGTGAGCAATATCATTCTGCTTACTTACTTCATTTCTATTCTTTGTTTCTTTATCAGATAACTCTTGTATTAAAACTTCAAAGTGACAAGAATTTTTATCAATATGATTAGCAATAATTTTGCAAACTGCAGCAGATAATGCTGTTTCTTGTTTGCTCAAGAAGTGCACATAACTTCCTCTATTAACATGATGCAATTCATTCACAAACTTAAATGTAATTGGCTGTTGCTGATTAGTTGATAATTTTTTTTGACATGCTGCAAATGTTGTATTTGAGATCTTCTCTATCAAATCATGTAATAGCTTTATTTTTTCATTTTCCGATAATGACGCATTATCTATTATTTTAATAGCTGCAATAACTCTCTCAATTAACATGAATTGATCGTACTTATAAAGAACATTAGTTAATGGTTCACCATCTTGACTAACCCGACCAATCACAGAGTAAAAATCGAATTGATTAACAGCTTCTTCAGCTGTTAAATTAGATAAATCTGCATAAATCAGAACTGCCATTTTTTTTATATCCTGCAGCTCTTTTTTTATTTCCACTATACGTGCTTTATAAAGAAGTTTAATATTTTTCTCTAAAATAGCTTCATTTCTTTCTTGATCATCAGTCGGAAAGTCAGGTTTATCGACAAACAAACCTCTATACTTTCGTGCGTTTTGCATAATGTCATTCACAAAAAGTAAAGAAACTTGCTCTTTATCTTCACTTCTAACGGTGGCATCTCTCTCTACAATTGAATCTACTGCTTTAGTAATATATTTTTTTGCAGCCATTTTTGTACCATATGATAAATCATCATAATCTTTTTTATTGAAAAAAAGTATTTCATAAGCAGAAATGAACTCGCACATATGCATTAATTCGTTACAATTATTAGGTCTATCAGCAGCATTATAAGAACGCATTTTTTTTATTACAGGCATAATTATTTTTTTATGTTCATCTTCAAGTGTGTCATATCTAACTATCATTTCTATGGTAGCAGCAAGACTGTAAATATCACTTTTTATACTGTTTCCTTCTCCCTCATTTATAACTTCTGGCGCCCTTGTACTTCTACTGCCCGCGCGAACTTCCCGACCATCTAAAATCGTTGTAGATAAGTCAAAATCAAAAAAACCAAATCTGTCATTTACATAATCATATCCCATATTTTCGAGTTTAATATCATTGTGCAGAATTTTATGTTCTTCAAACAACCAATTAAGTTCTGCCGCTGCTCGCCAAATTAATCCTAGTACCGTTAGAGCATCTCTATCAAAAGAAGATGATTTTTTATCATCATGCTTAAGCACAGAATCTATACTTAAGTATTCTTGCAAATTTAAACCAAACCCTGGCTGAACTGCAATTGATGCTGTTAAATAAGGTTTTGCTATTTTAGCTTGAGGTCTTACTCTTGTTAAAAATCTAGCGTCTCTTTCTAAATATTGTGTACTATAATAGCCACTAAAACGTCCCTTTTGTCTCGTTACAGAAACATTTTTATTACCACGCAGACTAGTATTTAATTTATATTCAAGTGACCCATTTGCTCTTAATGCAAAATAAGAATACTGCTGATTAAATTGTTCTTCGAAATCATGTATACATAACCAGCGATCAATATTTGTTGACTTGCTAGGGCTTGCATAATGAAAAAGAGATGTGCTTAGTCGTATCTGATACGTAATATCTTCCTTTGATATAAAATAAACCCTGTCGCTATAAATATTTTTATCTGAATCTTTTTCCAACAATGACTGCTCTTTTAGCAAATCCGTAAACAATGATTTTTCTAGCTCACTAAGAATTTTAAATTTAGAGGGATTAATTGTTATATTGATGATTTTAGACATTATCTTGGTGCCATTATCAAACACTTTATAAGCTTTGTTTATCTATTTATAGTAGCATAAAATGCGAATAGCATTTCAGGAAAGCATATCTCTACACAAATTCTTAAAATAAAAAGGCCAGTAATATATACTGGCCTTTTTCGAATAAAATCCTGGCAATGTCCTACTTTCACATGGGGAGACCCCACACTATCATCGGCGCTAAGCTGTTTCACTTCTGAGTTCGGGATGGGATCAGGTGGTGCCAACTTGCTATTATCACCAGGAAAACTGATTTTATCTGCATCTCACAATTTAATCATGAGTCAATACAGATAACAATTTGGAAACGTCTTTATTTGGTTAAGTTAAGCGAATTTACTTTATTTCAAATTAACTCGGTTTTATTACAGTTTAGTCAATTAAACCATCATGAGTTATAGGAACAAGTAACGATTAATTAGTACGAGTTAGCTACATGCATTACTGCACTTCCACATCTCG
>OZ220716.1:0-977500 GCA_965116795.1 Gammaproteobacteria bacterium | reverse complement strand
AGTCGGTGGCATACTTTATCAAGCAATACGTTTTGTTGATAAACAAGGTCGCTCACATTATTACACACCCGATGGCGATAGTTTAGAAAGTTCGTTTTTACGCAAGCCGGTACAATATAAACGGATCAGTTCGTCGTTTTCACGTGGACGTATGCACCCTGTATTACATATTCGTCGTCCTCATTATGGTGTTGATTTAGCTGCCCCCAGTGGCACACCAATTAAAGCAGCTAGTGATGGTGTCATATCATTCGTCGGACGCAAAGGTGGGTATGGTAATGCAATCATATTACAACATGCTAAGCGCTATTCGACACGCTATGCACACATGTCACGCTTTAATCGAAAATTACATGTTGGCTCACGGGTAAAACGTGGTGACATCATCGGTTACGTTGGTATGACCGGTGTTGCTGATGGCCCACATCTACATTACGAAATACGCATTCGCAACCGCCCGTACAACCCATTAACCGTTAAACTGCCTAGTGCTGCACCCATAGCCAGTAGTGTTCATGATACGTTTTTAAAACAAGCTAACTATTACTTAAGTTTATTAAATGATCCAACTGCCAACATCGCTTAAACAAGTATCTAACTTATATGTCGGTTTACTGTCAGGTACCAGTGTCGATGGCATCGATGCGGCATTGATCCACAGTGACAATAACAATATTACATTAATGGCTACCCATCAATTGGCTTACCCAACAGCAACACAACAAATATTATTACAGCTATTGCACGGTGATGATTCTGTTTCATTCACAACAGTTGCTACATTAGATGCCGAATTAGGTAATCATTTTGCTCAAGCTTGTCTTGAATTATTAGATAACGCCAATGTAGCAACAAAGGATGTGATGGCAATTGGTTGTCATGGACAAACCATTCGTCACTGTCCGAATGCTGACATAGCCTATACACTACAAATTGGCGATCCGAATCGTATCGCTGAACACACTCAAATTACAACCGTTGCTGATTTTCGTCGTCGTGATATCGCTGCTGGTGGTCAAGGTGCGCCGTTAGTGCCTGCATTTCATCAGGCTGTATTTGCTGATCCAACACAACCACGAGTTGTTGCTAACATTGGGGGCATCGCTAATATTGCTGTATTAACCCTAAATAAACCGATTATTGGGTTTGATACTGGGCCAGGCAATACATTATTAGATGCATGGAGTCAGCATAAACGTCGTATTGCATTTGATAAAAATGGCAGCTGGGCAGCCAGTGGTACATGTTGTGATGCGTTACTAGATAAGTTGTTATCACTGCCATTCTTCTGTCAGCAACCACCAAAAAGCACTGGCCCTGAATTATTTAATCTAACGTGGTTGCAAACGGCGTTAGCTGATTTAGCAAATGATCACATATCGATTAGTGATGCGGATGTGCAAGCAACATTAACTGAACTGACCGCAATTAGTTTATGTAACGCAGCAATAACACACACTAATACAGCTGAGTTAATCTTGTGTGGCGGTGGTACCCATAATCGTTATTTGTGTGAGCGCATTCAAACGCATTGGCCAAACCGTGTTTGCACGAGTAATGATTACGGTGTTGCTGTCGATTGGGTTGAAGCCATGGCATTTGCTTGGTTAGCTCAACAAACTCTACAACACCAGCCCGGCAATGTACCGAATGTTACTGGTGCAACACATCCGTGCGTGCTAGGTGGGATTTACCCAGCTTAAACCATTTCAAAATAAATAATGCCCGCAGCCAGTATTCGATAATAATTTACACGAAATTGGGCATGAGTATGTCCATGTTTATTATCTTGTTGATATTAATTTGTTATTTTTGTAGAGTTTTTATAAATTCAAAAAGACACCGGCTAGAGAAGTAACTCTATCGCATTAAAATGAGTAAAGGAGAACAAACATGGACGCTATTAGTCACACACAGTTTAAAAAAACGTTATTAAACGATCCGAAAACAGCAGCAGCTTATGGTGATCTTGCAGAAGAATATCGGTTAATTCGTGAAATGTTACGCGCTTACCATCATACCTTAAGTAGCCCTCTACAAGCTGGCTTATAACCAGGTATGAAATCTTTCCTTGAAATAAACTGAGCTCACTGATAACATTCAGTCTACTGCTAGCTAAATGCAGCCTGACATAAATACTAACCGATTAAGGAAGATTGGCCATGGTGAAAATACCCAAGAAAAAGTTCTATAGTGCACTAACCATTATTTTACTGACAATAACAACACCATCGCTAGCTCAACCACAGCAACCATCGACACCAACAGCACCTTCTCACAGGCATGCTCAACAGTCATCTACCTTACCGCGTATTGACGTACTCAAAGGACCACTATTTAGTATGGGGGCTTATGGTGATACGACATTAGGATTTATTGCAGAAGCCAAACTTGCCAGTTATCTCAGCTACAATGAGCGTGATGCATTGGCATTGGAATTCGACGGTGGCCCTAAAGTCTTCCGTGCTAATGTCACTTACGGTATTGATTTAACCAGTAGACAACGTGCTAAATTGACATATGAATACTTGCGACAAAATTTGGATTTTGATTTTAAATCAGGCCACACTTCCCGGTGGGTTTATCAAAATGCGATTGGAGGGGCATATGCCTATTTGCTAGATAATCGTTTTATCGAATCGCTTGGGTTCGGAGGCTATTTCTCACAATCACCCAGTAAAAATATATCGCCTGGTTTCGATATTGACTCAACTGAATACGACCGCCGCATTGCCGGCGCCAAAGCAGGAAATGTGCACGCTGATTTGGCGTTACGCTTGTGGCCTTACAGTCGTTTACGTGGCGGTATTGACTATGATATTGTACACTTTAATACTAAAAAGCGCAAAACTATACGCTACTTTGACGATAAGTATCAGTTTAAAACACATCGAAGAGATAAAAATATTTCAGGCATTGGTGGTCACATCCAACTAGAACAACGGTTATTTCCCCAATTAAAAGCCACATTGCTCACAAGTCTACAGCAGATCCAATATGAATATATGGCCAGTATCGGTTGGTTACTGCCATCACCCGCTGGTATGCAATTCGAATTAGAAGCCATAACAGATTATGTAGACAGTCGTGCAACTGCACATAACTTCTTTACCAATGGTGCGCGCTTGAATATCTCATTTGCGCCGTCACCCGGAGTGTACAAAGACGTTGCTAAACAACAACAGCAAAGTATTCTTACGTGGACACGTGAACCGGCCGTTAGAATGGCGACTGTATTGGCCATAGTCGATGGCGATTATGTTGTGCCATTGACAGTGAGCGAACTCAAAAAGGGTGGCCAAGGTCAATCATTAACTGATGGTTCTTTTTATTTGGAAGGATGGACTATACGCCATGAAAACAATCAAGTAAGCAATGTTAATGAGATTGAGTACGTTGACCTTGTGCAATTCGTAGGAAACGACGCTCGTGTTCGATACGCTGCTGGTGGCACTAGTAGTTCGATTTTAGTATTGCAACGTCGTGATCTTCCGGGAGTAATAGACAATGGAGATGTCTGGCAACTTGAGGGTCTTACCGGTCATTTTAATTGTAATATAGGGCCAGCAGTAACTCAGCCGCAAAATGCTAATCAATGTCGCTTTTTACCGCCTAGCTAAACATTACATCTGAAGCTGAACACCTTCTTCCTGTATGTCTTCAAGTTCAAAGAAATAAAGCGGAGCACTTTGATTGTGTTGTTGCGTGTCTTCGTGTTTAGTGATAGTCGAAAACAATGGCGGTGGCAAACTACGATAACCCATTTCACGTAATGCACTTGCTTATAAGTGAAGATGGCTTTTCCTCAACATATTGCAAGATTTCTTCTACAGACACATCTTCTGATAACGGATTAAAAGGCGTAAACATTGTCATCTCAGAACTAGAATGTCCAGATATAACAGCATCATTTCTCTGATATACTTCGCGAAATTTATCTAAGAACTTTTGATGCAATTCTGATAATTGACTGTCTAATTCACCTGCATCCAAGTTAGGTGTCACAAATCTCATGTATCCCCTCATTTTAAAAGGTATCAAAACCGCTTGTTTATGGGGTAAAACCCAGGTTTTTCATGATATGCATCCTTTGCACAAATTGAAATATTAGCGACATAAAAATTTATTTTGCTTAAAATGCGCGATCTCCAGAGAAAATGTTGCTAATTTCCAAAAAAATGAGGGGATCACTGAGGTCACAAATAGAAAGCGTTTCACCCAATCATCTCCGTTTTTTCCTATTAGTATTTTCATTTGTTGTTTTATCCAGCAAAATTTCTCAACTACTTGTTCCTCAAGGGGTTTACCAGCCTGAAATTTTGCCAAATGAAATAATTCTTGCTGAAATACATTCAAAATCGAAGCATATCTTGTATTATAATTTATACTTTCTCGTTTCCAATGGAAATATTTTGGCGCATTCTTCGAGTGAGCTATTGCTGCTATTCGTTTAACAAATTTTTCAATCGGTAAACGATGTTCTTCTAACAGCATTTCTAATGTTGGTTCAAGAATTGAACTATAGACATTTATTAAACAGTTACCAAGATTGTGATACTCGTACACATCACTTGAAAAGATTTCATTCGCTATCGCCGGTGTCGTTTGCAACTTTTGCGAAATAAGTTCATCAATACAATCTAACTCTAATGGTTTAGACTTTATTTCCTCTCTTGGTACTTGTCTTTGGTTCACCAAGTTTTCCCACTGAGAATCATCAGATATGGCTGCTATTATCTCGACAAGTTGTGAGAGCTGTCTATCGTAAGCATGATCACTATTTTCTTTTATTAATGAATTTATCGCTTTCACATAAATATTTGTCACTTTTTCTCGATCTGCTACGTCCCATAATTCACGTTGTATAATTTGCAATTCCGCAGGATTTTGCAAAAGCAATATTCGTAATGGTGCATTACCCAGTGAGGCTAATCTCGCTTTACATATGCGTTCAAACTCACCATTTTTAACAAGCAGATTTTTTTCTTTGTCATTAAAAAATCCCTCGATTTTTTCTAATTTAGCGAGCCTATCTGATCCATCAGTATCTCCACGCTCATGCTTGAAAACAGCATCCTGATAATCAAAAAAAGCCATAGTGCCTTCAGTAGTGCTGTCATCAAGTTTTTCGTGCTAACACGCTATATATTTCTATTGCCTTTAAAAACGAGGCATCATCACGGTCTATAATGAAGCTTTGCTTCCAGTCACTAATGGACGGCTCAATGCGAGCAGCTATCAAATCAATTAACTCTCTAGCATATTTTCTCGCAAGATGATCTGGTTTCTCATTTTTGGGAAAATCCCAAAAAGCAGTCGCTAGGATTTTCCATAGTGCAATATAATCATCAAGCTTATCCAACAATTCATCTAATGACATATTTTGGATAGTTTGAGATGCTTTTAGTTGTCTAACCTTCTTGCTTGCATCCGATATTCTAGACTTAGTTATTTTCACTGCTTCCGCTTTTACCTTAGCAATTTCTTCTTTCGCTTTGTCACTGTCTAAATCTTTAGAAACAGATTGAAATTGATTTTCTGCAGCGTGCGAATCAACTAACTTACCAAATGTTGTTGGCTGATGATGCTGAAAACCAGTACCAGTCATTAAACCATCATTAGGTAATACTAGGCTGGCATTGCTATAATGAGCAGACTCCATATCATCGAATGCTGACAACTCTCCAACACTATCAGCGTCTATTTGCTGTGATCGCACTCCTCTACTTCGCAAAAACTCAGACAGTATTAGTACGTAAATGGTGGCACTCGCCACCATCAACGCCGTCTCTACTGGCTTATCATGAGCTAATCGAACTAAATGAAAAATACTGCTAAACGGATGATATATGCTGACTCTATTATTCGATGCAGCTTTTTTGATACTTTGCTTAGTCGTACCATCTCGCGTAGACGATTTGTGTGATTGCTTCTCACGAGATAATACCCAATTTAGTAATCCTGGATTCATTCCCTGATTCGATTCATCAGATAACCCAGGAGTTTGATTCGAAGCGCCGCATCAAATTGCGCTGACGGCTACTAGCTCTTTGAGGAAATGAAGATGCTTGATGTTTTTCTTTCCTAGAATAATGTACAAATGCATTGTATTGTCTTATATTGCCTTTGTGCCCTTTACCAGCCATAAATAATTTCTTCCTTGCATGTATATAATACAAACCACAACATTGGTGATTTCACGTCTAGAATCACTTGATCTTAATAAAAGCAACCATCATCGTCATTTAACCCATTAAAACGCTATGCAAGAGCCGTTGGTTGTGTGCTGCAGATTAAATTAGTTTCGAAAAAGTCGCATTCATGACAATTTGCAGTTTTTTTATAAAAATCATCAGCAAGCATCGTCACTATAGACAACCATTGTCGGCCACGGGGTAACTTACAATACGCCATATCATTATCCTTTGCCGTATACTCAACACATCGCCAGTGCTACAAACAACTATGAAATTTTACGCTGTTAATCTAATACTTGATGCTTCTTCCTTGCCCTCTTTTATTAATATTACTGACGCTTCTTCCTGAAATGGAAGTTCACAACCGAATGATGTTAATAATTGTGCCGTGAAAGAATGAGGATTTTTTTCAGCAAATTTTACAAAGTTTTCAAAATTAGTTTCTGTACGCCAATCTTCCTCCACCATGTCAAACGAAAAAAAACTACTTTGATTGTTAGCCTTTGAGAAGGCATCACTATATTCCAGTTGGAATCGTCTAGCTAATTGCTCACACATCGATGAATATCGATTAACATAGCTCTGCCAAGTATTAGCCTCTGAATCAATTAACTCTAATGTCAATACTTCCTTCCTAATACTACAGTAACCAGCAAAAAAGTATTGCTGATTATTTGCATTAATCTCACCATGTAAAATACGATTCGATGCAACAGATAAAAATAGCTCTACTGCGCCATACTGGGTCTCTATTGGACTTGTTGATGCTAATTTTTGCAATGACTCATATGAAACTGGCATAAGTTCAGGAAAAATTGCCTGTTTATCATCAATACTAGTGCCGCTATATGCCACCACATATGTTTCTTGCTCAAGATCACGCCCTTCTAATATGGCCACTTTTTTTTGCAATTCTTCTACCAATGCAAATATTGCCTGCCGTTCTTCATCAGCAACTATATTCATAATTTGCAGCAAAAGATTGACTTGCTTCGAAAGAATAGCTGCAACCGGCCATTTGCTTTTAAATACTGAATGCTTTGAAAAAAACTGTTCCATGTTAGCTAAATAGTGTGCATCGCCTGGATGCAATATTGCTTCATATTGCAAAAGGAGTTCAACCGTTGATTTTTTTTGAAACATCTGCAGACACGCTTGCATAGTAAGCAGTTCTTGTACATCATAAACTACTAACTCATCCAACGTAGCCTCATTTACCATTTCTCTAAGCTTATCATAGTACTCACTCACTAATGTGACAGCAGTTGCTTCACGCATGAATGTTGGTTGCTCTTCGTCATGCAGAACTCTAATTAATTTAGCTCGACTTTCATGAAACGTCTTATTCTCGTCATTGTGAGATGCATAAAATTTATAGCTATACTGATCCACAAAAAAGTTGGCAACATCATCACCCAGTATTGCAGCCCTCCCACATAACCGCAATGATTCAGGTACTAGTTGCTTAGGTTCCATCAAAAAAGCCGATAAAAAAGCTTCTTTTTTTGACTGTGAATTTTGATAAGAGTATGGTTGCTGTCTAACAAATGCAGTCACTCTATCACGTAATATTGCTGCTACTTCTTGCGTACCCATATCTCCTTGCAATGCCACAAGTTCATTAATATCAACCGATATTAATGCTTCTACTGTAGTATCTGCATCAGTGATCTTATCAAAGAGATCCCAGTACGGTTGATGAAATGTAACCATCTCTTGTGCCCATGGGGCACCCATCTTGGCAGCTTGTTGAAATAAATCACGTGCCTTATGCCAATCTTTTTCATCAACCCCTTTGCCAAGAGAATAAGCATTTGCCACTTTCGCTAACGCAAGTGCGCGTGTTTCTTTTGGTAAATTCTCTTGATCAAAAGTAGCCTGATAGACAACAACAGCAGCGACATCATCTTGATCAGTGCCTATACCTTCTTGATGACACCAAGCAATATCTAAGGGTACTTTTGGATGACCTAGTTTAGCTGCTCGTTTCAATAACCGAAAAGCATGCCGTTGCTGTTGCAACTGTACTGCACTTGGATCCGCTAATTTTTTTAATAAAGGTATTGCTCTTTCTCTTAATGCATCAGCACCAGGCAATGGTATTTCTGATGTTGCCAATGTTTGTTGTAGCTCCACGAGTTTATCATCGGTTATTGATAATAATACTGATATTGGTGTTGTTGGATCGTTGATCATGTCAAAGACATTTTTTGCTGAATCAGCATGCTCCCATTCTACTTGTTTATTCTTCACAACACCCTGTGCCCACTCATTACCTAAATTAGCCGCTCGCTGCCATAATTCACGCGCTTTGGCTAAATCAACTGTCGTGCCTTCACCTTCTTGATAAGCTCGTGCTAACTTTGCTAATGCCAACGCACGTCCAGTTTTAGAAAACGCTTTATTTTCTGCAATCGCTTGATTTTTTTTAAATGCTGCTACTAAATCTCGTTCTACACCCTTACTATTAGCATAGCACCATGCAATGTCTGAAGGTGCTTCAGGATGCCCAAGTGCTTCTGCTCTTTGCAACAAAACGAAGGCATCACTCACCGATAAGTTAGGTATAACATCTTCCACTGCTTGCCAATATGATGTCATACTACCTACCATTGATGATAACCAAGTTGTATCTTGCAATGATGCTTCTGTTTGTGACTGTTCCTCAACAGGCTCTTTGTTTTGTTGCAATATAAAAACCGCTTTCTCACGTAATATATCAGCAATTGGCAATGGAACATTTTTAGTAGATAGCTGTTGCTGAACTTGCACTAACATCTCATCTTCCAGCGAAGAAAGTGTGGTCATTAATGTGCTGTCATCTTGTAATTTCGCTAATATTGAGACTGAATCCCACAGTGGCTTTTGTTCATCGAGTACCTGTTTTGCCCAATCATCCCCTAAATCGTTTGCTTGTTTCCACAATTGGTGTGATTGTTGGAAGTCCCTACTAACTCCCTCTTCATTCTGATAAGCATTTGCCATAAATGCTAATGCACGCGACCGCATTGATGACGTTAGATCTTGTGAAATTTTTTCATAATGCTTAAATGCTTCACTGAGATCACGTTGAACATAAATACCATTTCTATGGCACCATGCAACATCAATCTCTGCTACTGGATGGCCAAGCTCTGCTGCTAGCTTAAATAAAGTAAACGCTAATTTATGCAAACGAGCTTGTGTATCACCTTGTTCCTGTTTAGCATTTTCTAACAATATGATTGCTTTCTCACGCAATTCATTAGCTACTGACAGT
The DNA here is from genome assembly GCA_965116795.1 of Gammaproteobacteria bacterium. Taxonomy (GTDB): domain Bacteria; phylum Pseudomonadota; class Gammaproteobacteria; order JAJFKG01; family JAJFKG01; genus JAJNDI01. The sequence goes on along the minus strand of OZ220716.1, from coordinate 968,044 downwards.
TCACCATAAACAGTATTAAGATCGGTTTGTAATGCACGTAAAAACTCAAGTCCGAGTGAAATGATTTGATCTGCTGTAGCAGCTTTAACTTTTGAGAACTGTTCTGTCCTAGTCAACACAACTAAAGTATCTGCAAACGATGGTAGCTCTGATTCTTTTAACTTATCTTCAGGAAAACATTCTTGCTGTTGATTACTCCGTGATTGATCAAATTCAACTACTAATGCCTGACCAGCCGCCACCGTACTTGATGATCTCGAAGAGTGCGAATGTGGCCCTAAATCTGAAGAGTCCGACTGTGAGCGTGAATTACTTTCCGCTGCGGCAAATCCTACAAAGCCGAGCATGGTACAAGCTATCAATGCTGCAGCATGACTACCTGTTAAACGCGAGAAGAAATAGAAATACGCTTCAGGCGAATAAAGTAATTTCACACTATCGTGGCCAATGCCACAAGACAGTTTTTCTCCTGCTGCCGCTGCTTCCTTATGTAGTTTATCTAGGTAATGGCGATCTGAAGTTATTTGTCTTTTGCTTTTTTTTCCTTTTTGATCTGCTGGCATAATCGTCCTCTCCTTGCACATTATTAATAATTATTCATTTTTATTTATCAGCTTTATAAAAGCATGGCAATTAAAACATTTTCAATTTTTATTTGCAAACAAGAAATTTACCTCATTTAAGTTCGTAAATCTTTTTTAGATAACCATCGTTGTTGCAAGCGTCTTGCAACGCAATGATTTTGTTCTAACAAATAATCTGCTTGCGTTATTACCATTGGTAACCACTGTTGATCACGTGGCAACAGTGCAATACGCCATGCCATCATGCCAGTTTGTCGGGTTCCCAATACATCACCACTACCACGCAATTGCAAATCTTGTTCTGCTAGATAAAATCCATCCTGACTATCACGCACTGTTTGTAAACGGTGTTTAGCCTGTTCAGTTAACGGTGTTTGATATAGCAATATACAAAAACTTTGTTGACTACCGCGACCAACACGCCCACGTAATTGATGTAATTGGGCTAACCCCATGCGTTCAGCATTTTCAATCACCATTAATGTGGCATTGGGTACATTGACACCCACTTCAATCACCGTTGTTGCCACTAAAATATCGATATCACCTTGCTGAAAGGCATACATGATTTGAGATTTTTCATCATTATCAATACGACCATGAACAACCGCAACACGCAATGCTGGTAATTGTGTTTGCAATGTGTTGGCAATCATATCAACGGTCTCACATTGCAATGTCTCTGATTCATCAATCAATGGACACACCCAATACACTTGTTGGCCTTGTGCACACAATTTGTTAACACGTTGAATGACTTCATCACGACGTGTATTTGCTAAAACAAGGGTTTTAATTGGCAATCGTGCCGGTGGCAATGCATCTAAAATCGAACAATCTAAATCAGCATAATGCAGCATGGCTAATGTACGCGGTATGGGTGTAGCACTCATCACTAATTGATGTGGTTTAACGTGTCCCGTTTTGCCTTTGTCATATAAGGCTAATCGTTGCTTCACCCCAAAACGATGTTGTTCATCAATGCAAATAAACGCCAATTTGGCAAAGGTGACTTGTTGTTGAAACAGGGCATGTGTTCCCACAATAATTTGAGCACTGCCTTCTGCAATAGAGGCTAACACTTGATTACGTGATTGTGTGGTTAGTTTTCCAGTTAAACACACCACATTGATATTCAATGGTGAAAACCATGCATAACATTGCTGATACAATTGCTCAGCTAATAACTCAGTTGGTGCCATTAATGCTGCTTGATAACCACTGATTGCCGTTTGCAATAATCCACACGCGGCCACAATGGTTTTACCTGAACCAACATCACCTTGTAGCAAACGCATCATCGGAGTTTTGCTAGTAATATCAGCAACAATTGCATCAATAGCATGTTGTTGTGGTTCGGTTAACGCAAAGGGCAATGTTTTAATGAAACGCTTTAATACCGTTTGATCGTCATTTAACACATAGCTGGCTGCTTGACGAATTCGTAATCGATAGGCGCGCAATCGTAATTGATAAGCTAATAACTCTTCGACAATTAATCGTTGCTGCGCTGGATGTTGGTTATTTAAAATCGCTTGAATATCATCATCAACTGATGGTTGATGTAACGCGTTAATCGCTGTCACAAAGTCTGGCCATTGATATTGTTGACGTAATTCATCTGGCAATAATTCCAGTGCATGTTCATGACTCGACTTTAATATCGTGATTGCCTGTTGAATAAAACCACGCAAGCGTGTTTGACCTAATCCTTCAGTAAGCGGATAGATTGGAGTTAACTCAGTGGCTAACGGTGGCAATTGATCGGTAGCAATATCACAGGCAGGGTGTAATAAAATACACGCTTGTTTATGTTTATCTTGAGCAACATCTGCATAGCAACGTATCAAGGCACCGTTAGTTAATTGCTGAGTTAATCCTGAATGCAAATGAAAAAAAATGGCAGTCACCTTGTCGGTTTCATCTTCAATTTGGCAATGCCAACTGGGCTTCTTGCCAAAGGTGCGACGCACTGACAATACACGGCCTTCGATCACAGCAAATTGTCCTGGAATCAACTCAGCAATCGGAATAACTCGGGTGCGATCTTGGTAACGCATTGGTAAATGTAAGATTAAATCTAATAATGTATGCAATCCAGCTTGTTGTAAACGGGTTATCGTTTGTTTACCAACACCACGCAAGGTACTAACACTGATGTGGGTTAAGTCGTGAGATATCGTCGTTGTCATCGTGCAGGCAGCGGCGTTTCATGCCGCATTAGATCATCCCAAGTCTCACGCCGACGGATCAAATGCGCTTGTTTGTCATCAACCATCACTTCTGCAGCACGCACTCTGGCATTGTATTGTGAACTCATGCATGCACCATAAGCACCGACACTGCGGATCGCAATATAATCATCTGTGGCAATTGCTAATTCACGTTTAGTCGCAAAACAATCAGATGTTTCACACACCGGTCCAACAATATCATAAGTGTGTTGCTCGCGTTCTAATTGCTGCACCGGGATCACATCATGCCATGCTTGATACAATGCTGGGCGTAATAAATCATTCATCCCAGCATCAATAATCGCAAATCGTTTATTATCAGTTGTTTTAATGTATTCTACACGACTGACTAAAATGCCCGCATTGGCCATGATCAACCGACCTGGTTCTAATAGTAATGTTAATTGACGATCAGCTAATAGATCGATCAATGCTTGTGTATATTCTGCGGGCGTTGGCAATTGTTCATCTTGACGATACGGCACACCCAAACCACCTCCCATATCGATATGTTGTAAGGTGATCCCCATGCCTTGCAATTCATCAACAAACGTTAATAACTCACGCATTGCATCGGTAAATGGGGTTAATGAGGCTAACTGCGAACCAATATGACAGGTTATCCCAACAATATCGATATGAGAGAGTTGTTGCGCGCGTTGATATAACTGTCTAGCCACATCAGGAGCGACACCAAACTTACTATCACGCAGACCGGTTGCAATATAAGGATGGGTATTTGCATCAACATTAGGGTTAATCCGCACCGCAATTGGTGCCATTATATTTAATGATTGTGCACACTGCTGAATCCGAGTTAATTCATCTGCCGATTCAATATTAAAGCAATGGATCCCAACCTGTAAGGCACGTTGTATTTCTGTGGTTAGTTTGCCTACGCCGGAAAATACTATCTTGTTTGGATCACCACCAACGTGTAATACGCGTTCTAGTTCACCTTGTGAGACCAGATCAAAACCCGATCCTAACCGAGTTAGCACATCTAACACCGCCAAATTATCGTTGGCTTTGACTGCATAACAAATTTGATGTGGCCATTGTCCACACACATCATTCATCACTTGCCAATGACGTTCGATGGTCGCACGTGAATAAATATAACAAGGTGTACCGTATTCAGCGATAATATCAATGACAGCAACATTCTCGGCATAGAGTTGTCCATCATGATAATTAAAATGATCCATTGTTTACCTCTGTGCTATGTTATTTACTCAAAACCAAGTCGGTTCATTCGGATCGGGTTTGGTTGGTGCCGGATGATCGTTATCAGGTAGATACAATTTCCCATTCATGCCACACCCTGTTAAGTTCAATAAACAACTGATACTTAGCAAACAAACCAATATTAGTGTCAAGTAGTTCCAACGTTTGTGTTGTTGATAATTTATCATGTCAATGCTTCACTGTTATGAAATTGTGTGTCAGTATACTGAGTGCTGATGATAGCAGCAACTTACATTTAAGAAAGTTCGTCCCTGGATTCAGTCCAGGGACGAACTTTTTTACACTATGCAACGTAATCTAGTTGATAACGTTGTTTTATTTAATTGGTTAATTATTAAATAATATTTAATCGATCACTATTAACTTTGATATTAATGAGTTCTTTAATTATGCAACAACCACTAGAATATATCACACAAGAACCACCAAATACTGCTGATGCGTGTGTAATTTGGCTACATGGCTTAGGTGCTGATGGCCATAACTTCAGTACACTACCGAATGAATTAGCATTACCCAACAACCACACGATTCGTTTTATATTTCCACATGCTCCCGTACGCCCAATTACCCTAAACGGTGGCATGCCAATGCGTGGTTGGTTTGATATTTTAGGATTAACCATTGACTCACCAGAAGATGAAACTGGAATTAAGCAAGCTTGTACTCAATGCCACGCACTGATTAAACAGCAGCAACAAAGTGGGATCACCGCAAAACGCATTATTATCGGTGGCTTTTCACAAGGCGGTGCAACTGCACTGTATAGTGGGTTATGTTATCCAAAACCATTAGCTGGACTAATTGCATTATCCAGTTATTTACCCTTAGCAAAATACATTGATGATGGTCATCAAGATACTAATCAGCTGACACCAATTTTTATGGCACATGGTAGCGTTGATCCGATTGTGCCGCTGTTATTCGGCAAATCTAGCTACCAACACTTATTAAAATTGAAATATGATGTCGTGTGGAATACATATCCTATCGCACATGAAGTATGTCACGATGAAATTAAACAATTACGACATTGGCTATTAGCTTGTCTTGATTAACTGGCATATTGTTATTACTTTTTCTGCAACTGTCGTTTGCGCACCAATGAAATAAAAATTAACACGATCAATAATGGTAATAAGAGTGGCAATAAGAATGGAAATAAAATCAATAAGATTATCGTCCAAATAAAAAAGGACATGCCTAAAATAATAATACCAATGCCAGTTAATACAAAAAATAGTAACGCAGCAATGCAAAACAATACTACAGAACCGACAATCACCCCCAAACACCAGCAGCAAACGCTACGGGCGATGCAAAAAACCAATAACTACCAATCAACAAACACAGCAATATAACAATAAACGTTAACGCAATATTTTTTAGCATGATTATCATTCCTCTTGTTTGGTTAATAATGCATAATAAAATCCATCCATATCATGCATACCTGGCAAAATCTGTCGTCCTAGGGATTGCGCGATTCCCCATGTGACATCAATCGGCACATGCACCGCATCTTGTGTATCTTGCAAAAACGATTGTACAACATTTACATTTTCTTGCGGCAATACAGAACATGTTGCATACAATAAATACCCTCCTGGCAATAATAATGACCACAACGACTGTAATAATCGTAATTGGATTGCAGTAAGCGCTTCAATATCAGTTGGTTGACGATGTAGTTTAATATCCGGATGACGACGAATGATCCCCGTTGCCGAACACGGTGCATCTACTAAAATTCGATCAAATAGTTGATCGGGTTGCTGAGGATTAATCGCATCCATCACCTGCAATTGAATGCGATTCTCATCAACTAATTGCAATCGTTGTAAGTTCTCCTTAACCATAGCTAACCGTGCAGGCGCCTTATCCCAAGCAACACAACGTGTTGATGGTGGTGCCATCATCAACATATGTGCTGTTTTGCCGCCTGGAGCCGCACATGCATCCAGCATCGATGTGGCGCTATCTAATTTTAATAACGTCGCTGCCAACTGCGCTGCCCCATCTTGCACAGCAAATAATCCATCAGCATAACCCGGTAAAGTTTCTATAGGTAATGTTTGAGTTAACACAACACCATCCTCACAGTGCACTTGCGGGGCTACTGCAATATTACATTCAGTCAATTGTTGTAAATACGCATCGCGCGTTATTTGTAAACGGTTTATCCGCAACACCAATGGTGGTTTAGCATTATTAGCTGCAATGATATCGTCGATATGTGCTGGCCATGCAGCTGTTAATGCATCCAGCAACCATTTAGGATGTGCTGTCATTACTGTTCGATCAGCTTGAGTAATCGTTTGAGTTACCCACTGTTGTCCTTGGCGTTGTACGCGTCGCAATACTGCATTAATTAACCCAGTTGCCCATGGTTTTTTGAGTAATGTCGCTGCCTTAACCGTTTCATTGATCACTGCATAATCTGGCTGATTAAGATAGCCTAATTGATACAATCCAATTAATATTAAGTAGTAAACGTCTTGATCACGCGACTTTAACGATTTTGTTAATAATTGTGTTGCTAGATACGCAAGCTGTAAATGCCAACGCAATACACCGTAACTTAATTCTTGCACCAAGCTGCGATCGGCACGATTTATTTGTGAATAGGCAGCTATCACCGTTGTTATCGCATTATTTAATGATTTACCTTGTTGCACTTGAACTAATATACGTGCAGCAATCAGTCGCGTATTTATTATCATCAAGAATTCTTCAGCAATTCAAATTGTTGTCCAACTGCAAATAATTGTGCGTGTGCATTTAATACATCAGCAGTTGGCAATTGACGTTTTCCTGGCAATTGCAATGTGTCAATATACAAAACACCTTCACTCGTTGCTACCGCAATACCCTGTGGATCAGCATTAATGATCGTACCCGGTGTGGCATCAGTCTTTTGTTGAATAACGTGCGCTGACCATATACGCACGACATTACTTGACAATTGACTATGCGCAACTGGCCACGGATTAAAGGCACGAATACAACGATCAATGGCTATTGCAGATTGATTCCAATCGATAACTGCTTGTGCCTTAGTTAATTTCGGTGCATAACATGCTAATGCCGAATCTTGCGATATTGCCGTCACATTGCCATTAGCAAGTTGATCTAATACTGGCAATACTGTTTGTGCCCCCAATTGGGATAATTGATCATGTAACATTGCAGCCGTTGTATCCAAATCGATTGCACATGCAGATATTGCTAACATTGCACCCGTATCCAAACCACGTTCCATTTGCATAATGGTAATACCAGTAGCATTGTCACCGGCTAAAATGGCATGTTGGATCGGGGCTGCTCCTCGCCAACGCGGTAATAACGATGCATGTATGTTAATACAACCATATGTTGGTATATTTAATACTGCAGTTGGCAATAACAACCCATACGCTACAACCACTATCACATCAGCTTGATAGCTAGTTAACTGCGTTTGCATGTTGGTATCATTCAATGTAACCGGTTGATGCACAGGAATTCGATGTGCTACAGCTAACTGTTTCACTGGACTTGCTTGTAATTGACGACCACGACCAGCCGGTCTATCCGGTTGAGTGAGTACCGCAACAACCGTATGCGTACTGTCGATCAATGCTCGCAAACTTGGGCAGGCAAATTCAGGCGTACCCGCAAATATCACCTTCACTGTGGGTGATCTCCTAATAAATACATGGAATGTAAATATTGTATGCGTTTTGCTAGATAATTACATCTGCACTTAAACCCTAAAACCCATCTTATCCAGTTTGATCCACCCAGGAATTAGGCAATATTTGTTACATTTTGTTAAAAACAAAACAATTCGGCATGTCTTTTACCTGATTTTCACGATACATTGCTATATATTTAGTATAAAATTAACGCCATTCTCAACTTTTTTAGAGAGCAAATTTATTTGGCTAACAATAACAATTTTATAAAAACCTATGACAGTTAAGGCGTTATTCCTGGATCAAGCCCAGGACAGGCTCTGGAATTTGCGAAGCAAATATCCAGGATCCATGAAAATCAACTAGATAGGCTACACTGTAAAAAGTTGAGAATCACGTTAAAATTACTATTGTTGTTTAATGGAATGGATATGATCACTGAGCAACAGCTCAGCTACACTCATAAGGATAACGAGTATGACCAGCACCAGAAAGTTCAGCCCATTGTTGATTATCAGTCTATCTCTATTCGTGTGGACAACGACACTAACTGCACAGACACATTCACCGCTACCAACCAAGAAACCAACATCTACATCACACGTTTCAACACTGAACATACCCGAAGCGCCGATCTTGAATCCAAATTACCCAAAACGCTATACCGTAAAAGAAAACGATACATTATGGGATATCTCTAGCAAAATTTTACAATATCCATGGCAATGGGAAGCGCTATTAGCAACGAATCCAAAACTTAAACATCGTCATCGTATTTATCCTGGCGATGTTATCCAAGTATCTGTTAAACAACAGCAACCGGTATTAACGATTACGCAAACCGGCACAGCTAAGTTATCCCCCAAAATACGCAGTATGCCATTAGATAATGCTATCCCTACAATCCCACTAGTCGACATTAAACCGTTTATCAGTGGCAATCGGATTGTAGCGCCACATACACTAACACATGCACCCACCATCGTCGCTCATGAGGGTGAACGGATCATTGCCGGTAGCGGTGATGTCGTGTATGTTTCTGGCCTGCATAGTGGTAAAGGCGGCTCCTCTCAATATTCACTGTTTCGCCGAGGTGAAACATTTACTAATCCAAAAACCAAGCAAGTGATTGGGATCAATGCCATATATGTTGGTGATGCTGAATTGCTGAAACCAGGCGAACCGGCCACCTTAATATTATCGAATACACATGGCGAAGTAATCAAAGGTGATAAGTTATTACCTCGTGACACATCCGATTTACAAATTTATTTCACACCTAAAATGCCTAAACGACCTATCCATGGAAACATTATTAGTTTGGAAGGTGGTTTAGCTCAGGTAGGGCAATATCAAGTCGTTGTCCTTGATCAAGGCACACAAGATGGACTCGCTGTCGGCGATGTCCTCGACATTTACACCAATCCTCGCATGGTAACCAATATTGGTGATGATGGTAATCCTGAAAAACCAATCGAGATCCCTGGCTATAAATCGGGTGAAATGATGATATTTCGTACCTTCTACAATGCTAGTTACGCACTTATTTTAAAAGCTAGCAATATTATTAGTATTATGGATACCGTCACCAATCCAAAAGGGTGATTCGTGCATGCGCTATCTCAAGTACAACCAGGCGCCGAACTGCTATCTTCATCAATTGATGTTAGACCTCTGCAAGGTACATTGCGTGAGTGGCTTGGTTTAGCACGTGCACCACAACCTCATATCCGCTTATATGCACTAGCCACCATTTTAGATCAATCGATCAATAATCTATTCACCGCTAACGTAACCTTATTACAACAAGCTAGTTTATCACCTAAACAAATTACGTATTTACAAAGTCCACCATGGAATCAAATCGATGCGGCAATCAATTGCATTGATCAACACCATTGGAAAATCATCACCCTAGGCTCATCAGACTATCCACCACTACTTAAACACATCGTCGATCCGCCACTTGTATTATTTGCCGATGGTAATTGGCAATTATTATCACGTAACCAGCTTGCTATGGTTGGCAGCCGTAACCCGAGTGCAGATGGAATCGAGTTGGCCCAACATTTTGCTAAAACACTCGCGGATCATGGTGTAGTCATTACCAGCGGATTGGCACACGGCATCGATGGTGCTAGCCATCGTGGAGCACTGAATAGTAACCATCCTCATACTATTGCTGTAATCGCAACTGGCCTTGATCAGTGCTACCCCAAAACCCATCAACAACTTGCTGATCAAATTCGTGAGCAAGATGGTTGGCAGCCGTAACCCGAGTGCAGATGGAATCGAGTTGGCCCAACATTTTGCTAAAACACTCGCGGATCATGGTGTAGTCATTACCAGCGGATTGGCACACGGCATCGATGGTGCTAGCCATCGTGGAGCACTGAATAGTAACCATCCTCATACTATTGCTGTAATCGCAACTGGCCTTGATCAGTGCTACCCCAAAACCCATCAACAACTTGCTGATCAAATTCGTGAGCAAGGTGGTGTCATTCTCAGTGAATTTTTACCAAATACACCACCACGTGCATACCATTTCCCGCAACGCAATCGCATCATCAGTGGCCTCAGTACTGGCGTTTTGGTAGTAGAGGCAACATTGCGCAGTGGATCGTTGATTACAGCACGTCTTGCGCTAGAGCAAGACCGTGAAGTATTTGCTATTCCAGGTTCGATCCACAATCCGATGACGAAAGGGTGCCACCATTTATTACGTGAGGGTGCCCAACTCGTCGAACATGTCGATGACATTATTAATGCGTTACCACATTTAGCATCAACAGGCACAAACGGTGAAAAAATAGACAATTTACCCATTCAGCAAACAACGTCGCTAGACAACGATCACGCTTTTTTATTAAAGTGTGTCGGCTATCAGGCAACGCCTATGGAACAAATCATTGTGCGCAGCGGGCTATCCGTCGCTATGGTTGCTACCTTGTTAACGGATTTAACCTTGTCAGGACATATCAAAGCTAGCGCCAATGGATATACGCGAAAACAACGCTAAAATCGTGCAGTGTTTGCCTGATCAATATTCAACTGTTACGAGTGAGCATAATTGCAAATAAGGACACAGCCGTTTAAATTAACGATAATATTAAACGAAATGTAATTTAAATAATAACGCCATGCTCGACTTTTTTGGGATAAAATTGTTTAAAGTTTGACTGGCACAGTGAATTCCAGTAATTTTGGTTTGAAAGAATCGCCCTTACAAGGAGAGTCACCATGCCATTGGAGGATTTTATCATTACGGTGTTTTGTTTAGTAGCGGAAAGTACCAAAAGTATGGAAGGATTACAGGTGCTACGACATCGAGGTTTCGCACCAAAGTTATCAGATGAAGAAGTAATTACCATGGAAGTTGTCGGAGAATTTTTAGGAATTGATACAGATAAAGGCTTATGGTCTTATTTTAAAACTAACTGGCAAATGTTGTTTCCCGATCTAGGAGCACGTAGTAACTTTGCAAAACAAGCAGCAAACCTGTGGAAAGTAAAACAAGTTATCCAAATGAAAATAGGTGACCAACTGCATGCTACTGATGACACATTACATATGGCAGATGGATTTCCGATACCGGTTTGCAAATTCAAACGAGCAAAATATAGTCGTGTATTTAAGGGTGAAGCAGGCTTTGGATACTGTGCATCCAAAGATGAGACTTATTACGGTTTCAAAGGAAATGTTGTGATTAATTCTGAAGGTGTGATCAGTAGTATAACGGCGACAGCCGCTAATATCGATGAAAGAGAATCGCTTTGGGATATTATTGGCGGCATTAGTGGATTAATGTTGGCTGACAAGGGATTAATTGGCAAAGATTATCAACAGCAACTGGCACGAGAGACAAACGTAAACTTGCAAACACCACTACGCGATAATATGGTTGATACAAGAGGAAAAGATGCAGCATCATGGTTGATATCAACACGGCGTTTGGTTGAAACGGTTATCGGCCAATTAAGCGAACGGTTTCATATTCAAAAAGTCAGGGCAAGAGATACATGGCATTTCACTAATCGTGTTACCAGAAAAATATTATCACACACCTTGGCCGTATTTATTAATAAGATAGTGGGTAACAAACCACTTCAGTTTGAAAGGCTCGTCACTGTATGAAAAAAGTCGAGCATGGCGTTAATATGTTAAGTATACTGTTTTATTTATTGGAAAATTATATGTTGTTCGAACAACATGCAACGAATACATTAGCCCTAGATGATACCAATGCTAATCATGCCGTTGCCGCTGAGCTAAGCAAGCTATTAGACTTATTAAACCAGTGGTTAACTGCTCATCAGCAAGTATCACAACAAACTGTGTATTACCAAACTACTCGTGTATTATCGCCTGTTGAGAAAGCAGCACTAACACACGATGCACAGCAATTATTGTATCAACTGATACAACTCAAACTATTGTCAACAACAACACTAGAAACCGTATTAACCGTTTGTTTACATTATTCGGGGAAACGATTAATCAACACCGCTCGCTTAGCATATATCGCGTTATTTGTTATATTAAACCCACAACAACCATTGAATACACTATGCAGTTTGTTTACTGATATACAAACTGGACTGAGCAACTTATCAAGAGTGACACACTAACTATGGCTAAACATCTTATTGTTGTCGAATCACCCGCTAAAGCGAAAACCATTAAAAAATATGTTGGAAAAGACTTTGATGTGTTGGCTTCTTTTGGCCATGTGCGTGACTTGGTTCCCAAAGGTGGAGCAGTTGATCCGAATAACCAATTCAAAATGAAATTACAGAACATCGATAAAAATCAAAAACATGTTGATGTGATGATCAAAGCAGCAAAACAAGCTAACGCATTGTATCTGGCAACTGACCCTGACCGCGAAGGTGAAGCCATTTCATTCGATGTGTACGAAATATTAAAAGATAAAGGTGTACTGAATGATAAACCAATTCATCGTGTTGTGTTTTATGAAATTACTAAAAATGCAGTACAAGCAGCAATTGAGCATCCACGCACATTGGATATGGATTTAGTACAGGCCCAACGTACTAGACGCATATTGGATTACCTAGTCGGTTTTACTTTATCACCATTACTATGGAGTAAAATTCGCAGAGGTTTATCAGCAGGCCGTGTACAAAGTCCAGCATTGAGAATGATTGTCGAACGTGAACATGAAATCGAACAATTTAAATCACAAGAATATTGGAGCATTATTGCTGCTGGCGATCTGCAATCGCAAATCATTAATGCAAAATTAGTTGAATATAAAAACGAGAAAGTCACTCAATTTACTGTTACCAATGAACAACAAGCAACTGAATATGTCACTTATCTTGCTCAGCAAAGTGACGGAAAATTAATTGTTAAACAAGTTGAGAAAAAACAACGTAAGCGCAACCCAGCACCTCCTTTTATTACATCAACTCTACAACAAGAAGCTGTGCGCAAACTCGGGTTTACCACTAAACGTACTATGCGTGTTGCCCAACAATTATATGAAGGGATCGACATTGGCCGTAACACTGTCGGATTAATTACGTATATGCGTACTGACTCGGTTAATTTAGCTAACGAAGCAATTAATGAAATTCGAGATTTGATTAACAAACAATATGGCGACTCTCACTTACCGAAACAGCCACGCACTTACAAAACAAAATCGAAAAATGCCCAAGAAGCACATGAAGCAATTCGCCCAACATCAGCAATGCGTACGCCAGATGCTATTAAAGATTACTTAAATGAAGAACAACTTAAGCTGTATCGATTAATTTGGAAACGAACAGTAGCCAGTCAAATGATACACGCTACTATTGATACGGTTGCTATCACCTTAGCTTGTGGTGATGATTGTGCGTTTCGTGCCAATGGTTCTAGCATTGCACATGCTGGCTTCATGGCGGTCTATCTTGAAGGACAAGATGATAGTAAAACAACAGATAATGATGAAAAATTACTACCTACGATGAAAGAAGGTGATGTTATTACATTAAAATCAATTACACCAAACCAACATTTTACTGAACCACCACCACGCTACAGTGAAGCAAGCCTAGTAAAAAGTTTGGAAGAACATGGGATCGGTAGACCATCAACCTATGCATCGATCATTTCTACACTGCAAGCACGTGAATACGTACAACTTGATAATAAACGATTTACACCTACTGATGTGGGTCGCGTAGTCGCTAAATTCCTCACCACGTACTTTACCAATTATGTAGAATATAATTTTACTGCGCGCATGGAAGATGCTTTAGATGAAATTGCACGTGGCGAAAAAGAATGGTTACCGTTAATGGATGAATTTTGGGAGCGCTTTAAGCAGCGCATTGATGAAATTAATCAGACGGTCAAACGCAGTGATGTGACCCAAGAAAAACTCGATGAGAATTGTCCGAAATGTAGTAAACCATTATCCATTCGTTTGGGACGACGTGGTCGCTTTATTGGTTGCACTGGTTATCCTGATTGTGATTACACACGCAATTTAGACGGTGACGATAATCAAGAACAAGTAGAAGCCGTTGAAGGACGTCAATGTCCTGAATGCCAACAAACATTAGTCATCAAAACGGGTCGTTATAGTAAATTCATCGGCTGCAGCAATTACCCTGAATGTAACTTCACTGAACCATTAGAAAAACCAAAAGACACTGAAATAGCATGTCCTAAGTGCAAAAAAGGTAATATATTAGAGCGTAAATCACGACGTGGTAAGATCTTTTATTCATGTGCCTGCTACCCTAATTGCGAATATGCATTATGGGATCCACCAATAGCAACACCATGCCCTAATTGTGAGTGGCCTATTTTAACGATTAAAACCACGAAGCGTAGAGGTCGTGAAATACTATGCCCACAACAGAACTGTAATTACCGTGAAGCCTATGAAGAAGATACAACGACTACTGATGGCTCCAAATAATAAATTGTTAACTGCTTCCATTAACTATATAGATAAGATTGCAACATGTTAGATCAACAGTATATTGATCAAGCTGCATTACTATTACAACAGGGTGGAGTGATTGCTTACCCGACAGAAGGTGTGTACGGTTTAGGCTGCGATCCATTTAATCAAGTCGCCTGGCAACGTATCCTAGATATTAAACAACGTCCAGCAAACAAAGCATTCATTGTGGTTGCCAGTGAATTTGCACAAATTGATAATATCATTGATACCTCTGCTGTTACTGATCTAGATTACATCATGACAACTTGGCCCGGCCCTGTTACTTGGATATTTCCATTGTCTGAAAAGGGACGTACACTATTGCTGCCAGGATTAACTTCATTAGCAGTACGGATTAGCGCACATCCTATTATCAAAACAGTATGTGAACAGTTTGCAAAACCGATAACATCAACCAGTGCGAATGTGGCGAATCAAACTCCGTTAACCGATTATGATGATGTCGTTACACAATTTGGTAAACAGGTTGATTTAGTCATCCCAGGAAATATTGACAATCATATTGGCCCGACACCAATATACGACGCGATAACAAAGGAAAAAATACGGTAGCTAGAGAAAGATATGGCAATACATGACATTAAACCTGTAAAAGATTACCTATTAACATTACAAGATATTATCTGTACTGCACTTGAAAAAGAAGATGGCAACGCCACATTTCATCAGGATCTATGGGAACGTGCACACGGTGGCGGCGGTCGCACACGTGTGATTAGTAATGGCAATGTTATAGAACAAGGTGGTGTTAACTTTTCTCATGTGTATGGCGACACGCTACCACCATCAGCAACCCAGCAACGCCCAGAATTAGCTGGTTGTCACTTTCAAGCAGTAGGTGTTTCTATTGTTATCCACCCGTTGAATCCCTATGTACCAACATCACATGCCAATATTCGCTTTTTCATTGCTGAAAAGCCAAATCAACCACCGATTTGGTGGTTTGGTGGCGGATTTGATTTAACCCCCTATTTTGGTTTTACTGAAGATTGTATGCATTGGCACCGTATTGCTAAGCAAGCCTGTAAACCATTAGGTGACGCAGCATATCAACAGTATAAAACATGGTGTGATGATTACTTTTTTATAAAGCACCGTAATGAACCACGTGGGATAGGTGGATTATTCTTCGATGATCTTAATCAATGGGATTTTGCTACATGCTTTGAGTTTATAAAACATGTTGGCGAACATTATTTATTAGCCTATTTACCGATCATACAAAAACGAAAATCCCACTCTTATAGTGAAGTAGAACGGCAATTTCAACTATACCGTCGTGGTCGTTATGTCGAATTTAATTTAGTCTATGATCGTGGCACATTGTTTGGATTGCAGTCTGGAGGACGCACTGAATCTATTTTAATGTCACTGCCACCACAAGTGCATTGGCATTACACATTGCCCACTGAATTACAAAAAGCAGAATCCCATTTGCTAAATGATTTTCTAACGCGAAAAAATTGGATAGACTAGCACACTGTAATGTTCAGGAAAACAGGATAGCAAGGAGGTAACATGCAAACACAATTGATTGAATACACACATACGGATACCACATTAGAAGGCTTCTGTGCAGTTGATGCCACGCATGGTAAACAACAGCCATTGGTACTAGTTGCACATGCATGGGGTGGACGTGATCAATTTGCCTGTGATCAAGCACGTGCATTAGCTAAACTAGGATATGTCGGCTTTGCTATCGATATGTTTGGTAAAGGTGTATTAGGTAATAGTCGTGAACAAAACACACAATTAATTGCCCCCTTTATCGAAGACCGACAATTCTTATTAGCACGTTTACAAGCTGGATTAGAGGCAGCTAAACAATTACCTTTTGTCGATCAACAACGTGTTGCTGCGATTGGATTTTGTTTTGGCGGATTATGCGTACTTGACTTAGCGCGTAGCGGAACAGCCATTAATGGTATTGTTAGTTTTCATGGTTTATTAAATGCGCCAGACAATGCGAGTCGCAATAATAACATTTCAGCAAAAGTACTGGTGTTACACGGTTATGATGATCCCATGGCAACTCCAGACCAAGTCATAACATTTTGTCAAGAAATGACGGCTACCAAAGCTGATTGGCAATCGCATGCCTATGGCAATACCATGCATGCCTTCACCAAGCCCGATGCAAACGACCCAGATTTTGGTACGGTCTACAACGAATTGGCTAATCAACGTGCCTGGTTGGCGATGCAAAACTTCCTCACTGAGCTATTTACCACCTTATAGGGAATAAAACTAAGGAAAAATTTTATTTTTCAGGTCAATTCAATCAGTTACAACAAGCTGAATATTGGCAATAAATTGGCCGACCAACTACACTTATAGGTAAGCGGTATTGTGTTATTGGTTATGCTATTTTGCGGCAACAAATGCACACTAAAAATTATAAGAAAAACATCTACATTTATTACACTCAATAAAAAATCATCAAATCTGCTAAATCGCAGCATTGGGGGTTTTATACATTTTTTTAATGCCCTTAAAACGGGTACACCGATGTTTTTCTTACTATCTCCCATAACACATAAACTGCTTATTTGTATAAATAAATGATAATAAATAAATAACATTTTTGGCAGTTACATATTAGGGGTTATGCAATTAGTTAAATAATAATATTTGATTATTAACCAAATCTACTGAATTATTATATCCCTAAATGCCGTTATGTAACCTGCACTATTAAGGTGGCAGCAGATGGCATTACGTGTCCAGCAAACAAAAAAGAAATCCGCACTGGGATCAGCTGTATCAAAATGGCTGAGGTCTACGCATGATCTATTGTCACAATTAAGAAGTGTACGTTTTGGTGCTTACGCTCCTGTTGGCAGCAGTCTTGGTTACAACACTATGCTCATTATTGGTGAAGCCATCATTGGTGGGATCTCTATTACTTATAGTACCCCAACATTGGCCACAGAATACCAAGACATGTTACATCGTCACAAAAAAATTGATGAAGAATTTATACAATACCGAAAACTTAGTATTAATGATGGTGTAACCACACTTGAATTGGAACAGTATAAAAATTTCTTTGATGAACAATTCTTATTGTTACACGAATTTGATGAGAATCTATTTGATTATTATGAAGCTGATTTAGACTCAGATACAAAAGGCGATGATGAACCTAGAGAACCCGAAATAATAAATGATCCACCAGTAACACCACCAATGCCTGAGATACCCGCACCTGAACCTGAACCAGAACCTGAGCCTGAGCCCGAGCCCGAGCCTGAACCAGAACCAGAACCAGAACCAGAACCAGAACCAGAACCTGAGCCTGAACCAGAACCTGAGCCTCAACCACCTACCGTAGACTTAAGTACCAATAGTGCTGGCACCAGCTACTCTACCACATTTACTGAAGATACCAGTACAGTGGCATTAAACGATGGAACATTAAGTATTACTGATAGCGATAGCACGACATTAACATCTGCCACAATAAGGATTACTAACTTACTTGATACAAATGCTGAAATATTAGCAATCAATACGACTGGCACTAACATAGTAAGCAATTATGATACTAACACGGGCATCATGGAGCTAACTGGCACAGATACACTTGCCAATTATGAAACCGTATTAAAAACTTTAACGTATGAAAATAACTCAAATACGCCTAATACCACTAGCCGTACCATTGACATTAGTATTAGTGATGGCACTAATAGCACGGTTGCAACTGCAACCGTTAACATTACCCCAGCAAACGATATTTCCATAATTGATTTAAATGGTGCAAGCACAGGCGGCACCAATTACACTACCACATTCGTAGAAAAAGGTGGTGCTATTACGATTACTGATAGCAATATCGCGATTACCGATCCAGACAATACATCATTGCAATCTGCTGAAATTTCTATTACTAATATTTTAAATGCCGGTGAAGAAATATTAGCAACCGATACCACTGGCACTAATATTACTGCTAATTACAATAGCACTACTGGCGTATTATTATTAACTGGCAATGACTCAATCGATAATTATGTTAGTGTCATTCGACAAATCACTTTCGATTTAACATCGAACAATCCTAATACAACACAAGATCGTATTATTGAATTTGTTGTCAACGACGGTGATGACAACAGTGCTACCGCGACTACAACCGTGACCATGAACGCTGTCAACGATGCACCCGTATTTGACCTCGATGGCTCTACCGGCGGTGTCGACTTCTCAACATCCTTCACTGAAGACGGGGGCGCAGTCAGCATCGTGGATACTGATTCCACCCTAACCGACGTTGATGATACCCATATTGAATCAGCTACCATTACCATCACTAACCAACTCGATGGCACCGACGAAACCTTAAACTTCGATACCACGGGCACTAATATCACTGGCAACTATAACGCTGGCACTGGCGTACTAACGCTATCAGGCTCCGATGAACTCGCGGATTACTTAACTGTATTAAGCACCATTACCTATAACAACACTAGCCAAAACCCAAACACCACGGCGAGAACCATTGAGTTTGTCGTCAATGATGGCGACGACAACAGTGCTACCGCCACCACCACGGTTACTATCAACGCCGTTAACGATGCGCCGGTCTTTGACCTTAATGGAACTGATCCTGGAATCAACTTCAGCGCCAGCTTCACTGAAGATGGCGGCGCCGTCAGCATCGTGGATACTGATTCTACGTTAACCGACGTTGATGATACCCATATTGAATCAGCTACCATTACCATCACCAATCAGTTAGACGGCACCGACGAAACCTTAAACTTCGACACCACGGGCACTAATATCACCGGTAACTATAACGCTGGCACTGGCGTACTAACGCTATCAGGCTCCGATGAACTCACGGATTACTTAACTGTATTAAGCACCATTACCTATAACAACACTAGCCAAAACCCAAACACCACGGCGAGAACCATTGAGTTTGTCGTCAATGATGGCGACGACAACAGTGCTACCGCGACCACCACGGTTACTATCAACGCCGTTAACGATGCGCCGGTCTTTGACCTTAATGGAACTGATCCTGGAATCAACTTCAGCGCCAGCTTCACTGAAGATGGCGGCGCCGTCAGCATCGTGGATACTGATGCCACCCTAACCGACGTTGATGATACCCATATTGAATCAGCTACCATTACCATCACTAACCAACTCGATGGCACCGACGAAACCTTAAACTTCGATACCACGGGCACTAATATCACCGGTAACTATAACGCTGGCACTGGCGTACTAACGCTATCAGGCTCCGATGAACTCGCGGATTACTTAACTGTATTAAGCACCATTACCTATAACAACACTAGCCAAAATCCAAACACCACAGCGAGAACCATTGAGTTTGTTGTGAATGACGGTGATGACAACAGTACGACCGCCACCACCACGGTTACTATCAACGCCGTTAACGATGCGCCGGTCTTTGACCTTAATGGAACTGATCCTGGAATCAACTTCAGCGCCAGCTTCACTGAAGATGGCGGCACGGTTAGTATCGTGGATACTGATTCTACGTTAACCGACGTTGATGATACTAACATCGAATCAGCTACCATCACCATTACCAATCAATTAGACGGCACCGACGAAGTCTTAAACTTCGACACCACGGGCACTAATATCACCGGTAACTATAACGCTGGCACTGGCGTACTAACGCTATCAGGCTCCGATGAACTCGCGGATTACTTAACTGTATTAAGCACCATTACCTATAACAACGCTAGCCAAAATCCAAACACCACAGCGAGAACCATTGAGTTTGTCGTCAATGATGGCGACGACAACAGTGCTACCGCCACCACCACGGTTACTATCAACGCCGTTAACGATGCGCCGGTCTTTGACCTTAATGGAACTGATCCTGGAATCAACTTCAGCGCCAGCTTCACTGAAGATGGCGGCGCCGTCAGCATCGTGGATACTGATGCCACCCTAACCGACATTGATGATACCCATATTGAATCAGCTACCATTACCATCACTAATCAGTTAGACGGCACCGATGAAACCTTAAACTTCGATACCACGGGCACTAATATCACCGGTAATTACAATTCTGGCACTGGCGTACTAACGCTATCAGGCTCCGATGAACTCGCGGATTACTTAACCGTACTCAAAACCATTACCTATAACAACACTAGTCAAAACCCAAACACCACGGCGAGAACCATTGAGTTTGTCGTCAATGATGGTGATGACAACAGTACGACCGCGATCACAACCGTTACCATGAACGCTGTTAATGATGCGCCGGTCTTTGACCTTAATGGAACTGATCCTGGAATCAACTTCAGCGCCAGCTTCACTGAAGATGGTGGGGCTGTTAGTGTTGTTGATACTGATGCCACTCTAACCGATGTCGATGATACCCATATTGAATCAGCTACCATCACCATCACTAACCAACTCGATGGTACCGATGAAACCTTAGACTTCGATACCACGGGCACTAACATCACTGGCAACTACAATTCTGGCACTGGCGTACTAACGCTATCAGGCTCCGATGAACTCGCGGATTACTTAACTGTATTAAGCACCATTACCTATAACAACACTAGCCAAAATCCAAACACCACAGCCAGAACCATTGAGTTTGTTGTCAACGACGGTGATGACAACAGTGCTACCGCGACTACAACCGTGACTATGAACGCTATTAATGATGCGCCCGTATTCGACTTGGATGATTCCACCGGCGGTGTTAACTTCTCAACATCTTTCACTGAAAATGACTACGAAATCTCTACAACACCAACACCAGTGAACATCGTTAATTCAGATGCCACTTTGACAGATATTGATGATGCCAACATCGAATCAGCAACCATTACCATTACTAATTTATTAGATGGTGATTATGAAATCCTAGCTGCTGATACAACTGGAACCAATATTACTGCAAACTATAACTCAGGAACCGGTATATTATCTCTAACAGGCTCTGATGAACTCGCTGATTACCTAACCGTCTTAAAAACGGTAACGTATGCAAACTCTGATGATGTCCCAAATGAAACCGATAGAATTATTGAGTTCGTTATCAATGATGGTGATGACAATAGCACCACCGCCACCACAACTGTCTCTGTCAATGCCGTCACTGACAATGATAACTTTACCTTCTTAGACTCAGAATTTATCCAGTCTGAAACGTTAATTGCTGATGACGGGACTGATCGTGTCATCATTACTGATAATGCGTCTATTACCACCACTGACTTAGAAAATAAATCCAATATCGAAGAATTAGAATTACAAGGTGCAACTAATACGGTTACTTTATCCGACGCCTTCGTCGATGCATCTGCTTCAGATAATGTCGAATTGATACACAGCACCAATACCATTACTAATTTAGATACATCTGGTGTTAATGCATTACGCACCGTCACTATTGGAGGCACTGGCCAAGTGACTTTAGCTGATAGCACTGGTAACCGCGTTGCAACCAAAGATGGAATTAATACCAACATCACTCTCGGCACTGGCGCTGATACCGTCATTGGTGGATCAGGGGACGATACTATCACAACTATTGACGCTAACTTTACTTCAACCGATTCACTTTCTGGCGGAACCGGCTCCGATAACTTAACATTCTCAGATACCGCCAACATCAGCTCTGCTGACTTAACCAACATCACCAACTTTGAAACTATGACTTTACAAGGCACTGGTAATACCATCACTCTCACCGATGCTTTCATCGACTCTACAACCAGTGATTCTGTCGAATTAGCAAATAGTACTAACACAATTACATTATTAGATACATCCAGTGTTAACAGTGCCCGCGATGTTGTTATCGGTGGTACTGGGGCTGTTACATTATCCAATAATGGCAACCGTGTTGTCGGTAAATTAGGAGTTAACAACAATATCACCGGTGGCACAGGGGCTGATGTGTTTGCTTTTGCAATCGCTGCCTTCACTGCTGCTGATGTCTTAGCTGGTGGAACTGGAACTGACACCATTGAATTCACCGATGCTGCTGCTATTACCACCGCCTTACTTGCTAATAAAACCGCTATTGATGCCATACAATTCAGTGTGGATGGTAATACCGTTACCCTGGACCAAACCTTCGTTGGTAATAGTGATAATAATTCTGTTGAACTGGCTAATTCAACTTATACAATTACGTCTCTCAATGTTAGCGCCGTTACTGGAGATGTCGTTATCGGTGGTTCTGGCACCGTTACCTTATCCAATGATGGCAATAGAGTCTTAGCTAAGGATGATGTCAATAATGTTATCGTCGGTGGTTCTGGTAACGATACCATGGTTGGTAGTTCTGGCTCAGATAACTTCACCGGCAACGCTGGTAGTGATGTCTTTGAGTTCACTGAAAGTAACTTTGCTGCTGCTGATACCGTTACTGGTGGCACTGGCACAGATACATTACAATTCACTGATGTTGCCACTATCACCACTGCAGAACTCGCTAATATATCCGGTATTGATGTGATTCAGTTTGATGCTAATGGCAATAGCATCACATTAAATCAAACATTCTTAACAAACACTGACAGCAATGCTATTGAGTTAGCCAATAGCACTAACACAATTACTTCTCTCGACACTTCCGCTGTTACCACAGGTACAGTCACGATTGGCGGCACTGGAACTGTGACACTCGCTGATGGCGTGAATAATACAGTCACTGCAAAAGATGGTGTTAACACCAACATTATTGGTGGTACAGGAGAAGACACCATTGCTGGTGGAACCGGAAACGATACTATAACAGGAAACGATGGCCATAATTTAATAACTGGAGGAGATGGTGCAGACTTATTAATAGGAGGCAGTCACGTAGATGTTATCAATGGTGAAGAGGGTAATGATATTATCAATGGAGACAGTTGGGGAGATTTCTTATTTGGTGGTAATGGTAATGATACTATCGACGGAGGAACTGGATCAGATTCCATAATAGGCGGAAATGGTGATGATAGTCTTAGCGGCGGTGACGGAGGTGCTGCCTTTGATGATACTATCATTGGGGGAGCTGGTACTGACAGCATTGCGGGGAAAGATGGCGTTGATTCTCTAACAGGTGGAACTGACGCTGACACATTCATTTGGACAGCCGATACTGAATCCGGCATTGGCTCAGGCAACCGCGATATCGTCACTGATTTTG
This sequence comes from Gammaproteobacteria bacterium, assembly GCA_965116795.1. Lineage (GTDB taxonomy): Bacteria > Pseudomonadota > Gammaproteobacteria > JAJFKG01 > JAJFKG01 > JAJNDI01. The sequence continues at coordinate 944,144 of OZ220716.1, read as the reverse complement.
AACAAGGTACCGATAAGATCGATCTCAGCACCATTGGATCATTTGTATTTAATGGTACCGATGCCTTTAGCGGTTCCGACAATGAAGTGCGTTATACTCAAACCGGTGGCAACACGATTATTCAAGTTGATTCTGATGCCAACGGTTCAACCAACTTTGAAATTGAATTAACCGGATTGTTTACACTGACTGGTAGTGATGTCATCGGTGCTACTGAACCCGGTGTTGTTGACCTAAATAACCTAAATGGCACCAATGGATTCCAAATCAATGGCATTGATAGTGGTGACCGTACTGGTATTTCTGTTAGTCATGTCGGTGATTTTAATGGTGACGGTTTTGATGATTTTATCATTGGTGCTGATTATGCCGATCCGAATGGTAACGCTAGTGCAGGAGAAAGCTACTTAGTATTTGGACAAACAGGTTTTTCAACACCATTAGAACTATCTAGCTTAGATGGCATAATTGGTTTTCAAATCAATGGTAAAGTTGCCGGTGATGAATCTGGATTTAGCGTCAGTGCAGCTGGTGATATTAATGGCGACGGTTACGATGATATGATCATTGGTGCTTATGGAGCTGATACTAACGACGGAGAAGCTTATGTTATTTTTGGCACAAGTGACAGCTTCTCTTCTACATTCGAATTATCTTCTTTAGATGGCACTAACGGTTTTCAAATTAACGGCATTTCAGGAAATGATCGCGCAGGTATCGATGTCAGCAGTGCCGGTGATATTAATGGTGATGGGTTTGATGACTTCTTGGTTAGTGCCCGCTCAGCTGAACTTTCTGGTAGTAGTAGTACAGGTGAAACCTATCTTATCTTTGGTACAACCAGCAGCTTCGGTGCCACATTTGAATTATCTTCTTTAGATGGTACCAATGGTTTCTTAATTCATGGTATTGATGACGATGATCAATCTGGTCGTGCTATTAGCAATGCAGGTGATATTAACGGTGATGGTTTCGATGATATTGTCATCACTGCAAAAAATGCGGCTCCAAATGGTCAAACTGATGCAGGTAAAGCCTATATTCTGTTTGGCACATCAAATAGTTTTGCTAGCACCTTCCAATTATCAGACTTAAACGGTACCAATGGATTCCAAATTAATGGCATTAATGCCAATGATGACCTTGGAGACAGTGTCGCCTATGCCGGTGATATTGATGGCGATGGCTATGGTGATATCATTATTAGTGCTGATGCTGCCGATCCATCTGGTGGTTCAAACGCAGGAGAAGTCTATATTATTTATGGCTCAGGTAGTGGTTTTGCCGCAACACTTGAGTTATCCGATCTCAATGGTACCAATGGATTTACAATTGCTGGCGTTGATGGAGGCGATAACATCGGCAGAGGTATCAGTAGTAATGGTGTCAGCAGTGCCGGTGATGTCAATGGCGATGGTTTTGATGACTTCTTAATCGGTGCAAGCGATACGAATTCAAATACCGGAACGACTTACTTAATTTATGGTAAAGCAAGTAGCTTCGGTGCCACATTTGAATTATCAAGCATGACTGAGAGTGATGGCTTCAGAATTGAAGGCGCTACAGCAGGTGATCAATCTGGTGATGCCGTGAGCAGTGCAGGCGATGTCAACGACGATGGTTATGATGACATCTTAGTCGGTGCACCCGGTACAGATGAAGCATATATCATCTACGGTACTGACTTTACTAACCAAGCAACACATTCAGGCACAGACAGTGCAAATACAATCAATAGCTCTACAAATAACGATGACATCCATGCTTATGCGGGTAACGATAATATTAATGCAAACGCTGGCAACGATAACGTCATTGCCGGTTTAGGGGATGATACTGTCAACGGTGGCACAGGCAACGATTACATTACTGGGAATGCAGGCGATGACATTCTGAATGGGGAGAATGAAAGCGATACCATTCTTGGTGGCTCAGGCAACGATACCATCGATGGTGGTACCCACTCTGATAGTCTACTGGGTGGCGCTGGTAATGACAGTATCAATGGTGGCAATGAGAACGACACAGTTCTTGGTGGCACAGGCAACGATACTATCAATGGTGGTAATCATTTTGATAGCCTACTAGGTGGTGCTGGCGATGATATTATCAACGGTGGTAGTGAGAACGATACGCTCCTTGGCGGCGCTGGTAATGACACATTATACGGTGGCAGCCACTTTGATAGTCTACTAGGTGGCACTGGCGATGATATCTTAGCGATTGATGATCTCAATTATCTTCAACTTGATGGCGGTGATGGTATGGATACCGTTCGCTTTGATGGCAGCGGTATGAATATGGATTTAAGTAATGCCGGCCTTGTAAGCATTGAGGTAATTGACTTAACTGGCTCTGGCAACAACAGTTTAACCTTAGGTTTACAAGATGTGTTTGACTTATCAGATGAGATTAACACACTGCCCAATCCTGATTCAGCGGATACACTATTAGTACAAGGTAACAGCGGTGATTCCGTTACCAGCACTGGCGAAGGTTGGACAAGCCAAGGCACTGTTAATATTTCCGGTGTTGACTATACGCATTATACATCGAGCACCGCTCATCTTTATGTTGATACGGATATTAATGCAACTATTTCGTAAAAAAATTAAAGATAATTCACAGGCAATTGAAAAACCGTTGGGCTTAGCCATATTCAAACCTATAAAAGGCTTACCAATGATCACGTAATTGACGTAGTTTTAAAAAAACGTCTTTTGAGCTGGGTTGTGCTGGAAAATCAGAAAATTGTTGACGTAATGTATCAATAACATCTGGTGATTGCAGACGTAAAAATACATTAATATCACGCTCTTCAGCCAACGTATTTACCACATCACAAAAACCAGTATAGTGTTCAGCATTAGTTAATGTATCTTTTGCAATGTGATTGCTCGGTTCACGATCTAAGGTGAACCGTAAATTATTCACTAAATAATCATGCCCTGGGTAAATCAATGTATTATTAGCAAGCTTTGTTAACTGTTTAGCAAAACTTTCGTATAACAATATGGGGTCACCACTACGACAATGACCAACCCCCGCATTAAATAACGTGTCACCACAAAATAATGCAGGTTGATCAGCATGCGCAAATAAGCATACATGAGAAAATGTATGGCCTGGCGTATCTAGCACTTGTAATTCAATTGTGTTACCAACGCGAATACACTCCCCTGCTTGCAAGCCGTGATTAACACCACCAATGGTTTTGGCAGCGTTGGCATGCGCTAATACTTGTGCACCAGTCGCTGCAACTAGGTCACGATTACCAGCAGTATGATCATTGTGTTCATGAGTATTCAAAATTTGACGAATCGTCCAGCCATGTTGTTTTGCTTCCGCCAAACAGGCATTCGCATCTAATGGATCGATCACCAATGCATCACCTGTTTCAGAACAAGCCACAATGTAATTAAAATTGCGTAAGGTATTATGCATGTATAAACGTGATATATGCATCACTTAAATTCCTTGCTCGTTAGTACTTTGACGCGATGTTCGACTTTCTATGTAATAGTGTAATTATTTGATTATTCGGATCCCAGATAGCCGTTCCACGGCTTCTGGGATAACGCCTCAACACACAGAGGTTCTATTAAGTTATTTTTGAAGGCAAATTTATTTAGCTTTTTAGATAAAGTCGAGCATGGCGTTACTTTGCGCTTGTTAAAATGGATTAAAAGTAAAGTTTGTTTGTCGCTTAGCTTCTACTGCCTGTTCAGTATTATACGCATAAATTGAATTGGTTTGTTGCTGCATCGGCATGTGTTGCCACTGCTGATTAGATATATCATAATAATTAGGCGTATAAAATGTACAACCAATTAATCCTGCGCTGAGGATCAGAATAAGCGTATTAATATATTTCATCACCACCACATCCCTGTGTCTATTACTGTTAATTAGCGTAGCCAACTTTTAGTCTGTGTGCAATAATCTTGTAAGCCGCGCATTAATTAAACACAACTTACCTTCTGCTAATAATCGATTTCTGTATAATAGCCTCCTCACTTATAGGATAAGTCGTTATGTGGTTTAAGAATATTCGTTTATATCAATTAAGCCAACCGCTTGCATACAATGCAGATGCATTACATGCTAAGTTGGCAACAAAGCACAGTGTACCCTGCCCCAGAGTTAGTCCGCATCATGTTGGTTGGACAGCACCCATACAAACTGTTCAACTTGATCAAGAGGATACACTGTTAGTCCACGCTGCTAATGGCTATCTATTGATTTGTTTATTAATCGATGAACGATTACTACCAAGTAGTGTGGTTAAACAAGCTTTACAAACAAAGATTTTAGAACTAGAACAACAGCAACATAGAAAAATCAGTCGACGTGAAAAATTAGGGATCCAAGATGAATTGTATTTTTCATTATTACCACAGGCATTTACCAAGCAAACACGGATTTATGCCTATATCGATCCCAAGCATCAACAGATGATCGTTGATGTTGCTAGCAAAAAACAACTCGAATTGTTTTTAACATGCTGGCATGACACTGTTTCTGAGAAAAAACTAATAAATCAACCATTGACACCAGCAACAACCACATTAACACGCTGGATTAAACAAATGAATTTACCCAATCAATTGAGTGCATTAGATAGCATTGTATTACGTCAAGCCAGCAGTAATAAAACCGTTGTACGATGCCAGAATCAAGATATTTTTGCTGAAGAAATTCAACACTTCTTACAAAACGATTATCAAGTCGTACAATTGGGGTTGCAATGGTCAGATAGAGTTAGCTTTACCTTAAAAGAAGACGGCAGCATTGGCAGCATGCGCTTTTTGGATTTAATTCAAGAATTAACATTAGATATCCATACAGAAACTGCCGAACAACGCTTCGATGCAGACTTTGTCATCATGACAGAAACGTTGAGCCAATTAATACAGATGCTGTTGAAGAATGCATCTAGTATTGTATCAGAAAAAAAACAACGTGAAGTGGTGGCAGCGTAAGTATAACTTTTTGTATATCTACTATAACGGTAACAATTTATAAATTTCATTAGCAATACGACTGATTTTGCGATCAAATGCATTCACCTGCCATGTTGCTAATGATTCATACAACGGCGTGCGCTCAGCTAACATTGCTGCAACTGTCTGTGATACATTCTCCACTTGCAATAATGGACGATGATTATTATTGCGTTCAACACGTTCCACCAAAATATCTTCCGGTGCCCATAGATACGCAACATCACCGGTTAGTTTAATTAAGTCACAATTAGCCTGAGTCAATACAGCACCCGCACCTGTAGCAATTACAGCAGCTGGTTTGTTCGCATATTCAGCTAAGATGGTTTGCTCACGCTGACGAAAACCAACTTCACCTTCAACATCAAAAATATGTGCGATACCAACACCGGTTCGCTGTTCGATAATACGATCAATATCATAAAATTCACACTGCAATTTCAGCGCAACCTGTTTACCAATAGTGCTTTTACCAACACCGGCAGGGCCGACTAAAAATAAACTACGCTGTAATGTTTTCATGATGAGGATAATTTATCACTAACAACATCTAACAACATCTCCCCGACATTAATATTAAATGTTTTATTAAATTCACAGACACAGGTTGGACTCGTTACATTAACCTCAGTAATGTAATCACCAATGATATCAATACCAACAAATAATAATCCACGTGCTTGTAGTTGCGGTGCGATTTGTTCACATAACCAATAATCACGCTTGCTTAATTTAGCTTCCACTGCATGACCACCAGCAGCTAAATTTGCTCTAGCTTCATCATCTGTAGGGAAACGTGCAATGGCATGTGGCACTGGCTTACCATCAATTAACAAAATTCGTTTATCACCTTTTTTAGTAATATCAGGCAAATAACGCTGCGCCATGATCGGATGTTTTCCCGAAGCAGTTAATATCTCTAATGTCGCATTCACATTGGGATCATGCTGCTGTAAACGAAAGATCCCTTTGCCTCCCATTCCATCTAATGGTTTAACTACGATGTCATGATGCTCGGCTAAAAATGTCTTGATACTGTGCATATTGGCAGTGACACAGGTCGGTGCAATGCACTCAGGAAAATGCATAATACAACACTTCTCATTAAAATCGCGCAACCCTTGTGGGTGATTAAAGACAAATATACCGTCTCGACTAGCTTGTTCTAATAAATACGTGGCATAAATATAATCCATATTAAACGGTGGATCCTTATGCATAAAGATACAATCCAAGGTATTCAGTGGGATGTGTTGCGGATCGCCTAACTCAAACCAATGCTGATCATCAGCGAATACTGTTAACGGATAAACTACACTATAGACAACATTCTCTTGCCAACGTAAATCCGGCATATGAATTAAATATAATGTCCATTGACGATGCATTGCTTCGCGCAATATAGCTAAACTAGTATTCTTATGTGGATTAATCGTTGCAATGTCATCCATGACAATGCCAAATTTAATCGTCATTAACAGTCTCCATCGCCTGAATGTTTCACTTGGTATGCCTCTCGTGCAGCAGCTACTAAAGCTAAACGCGCAACCACTCCATAAGCATAAAAACGATTGCGACAATCGTCTGGTTTACAGGTCACTTGTGGACACAAACAACTTTCAGCAAAGGCTAAATGCTCAAACGTCATGCCTGGACTGTTTAAATTATCTTGAGAAGAACGCTGTTGATTCACTCGATAAAAACCACCGACAACGTGATGACCAAGCATGTAAATGACTGGTTCAGCTGTCGCACCGGTTTCACCCCAAGTTTCATTTGACGGTACACCTTCTTGAATAATCACTCGACTTACCTGTTGTTTACCTTTGGAAGCTGCCATCTTAGTACGTTGTTTACGGTTTAACTCACGCACTTGTTGCGCACTATTAACCATCATCACACCCATGCCATACGTACCTGCATCTGCTTTGACAAATACAAAGGGTTGATGATCAATATCATGTTCTCGGTACTTTGCTTGAATAGCTGTTAACAATTCGTCAACATGTTGCTCTAATGCGTCACTACCAGTACGTTCAACAAAATTAATATCATCACACACCGTAAATAGTGGATTGATTAACCACGGATCAATCTGTGCAATCTCAGCAAACTGTTCACACATGGTTTGATAAATAGCAAAATGTTGTGACTTTAAACGATGTGACCATCCTAAACATAAGGATGGGGTAACCGGTTGTGTTAAGTGTTGTAAAATCTCTGGGGTACCCGCAGATAAATCATTATTAGACACAATGATATCTGGCACAAACTCAGCAACGACTAATTGATCGCCACGACGTTCAATAGTATGCAATGTTATTGTCTCGCCTGATGGTAATGTAATTATATGTGCTGGCGAAGGTAAGTCATTTAATAAACTGCCCAAACGCACTTGGTAACCTGCATGGATAAAGATTTGTTGTAATATAGCCACATTTTCTAAATACGCTAGATTGCGTGTGTGGCTTTCTGGAATAATCATGACTCGTGTTGCTTGCGGATAGGCTGCTTCTAACGTAGCACGCACCGCTTGCACACACAGTGGCATAAAATCAGGATTTAAATTATTAAATCCTGCTGGAAATAAATTGGTATCCACCGGTGCCAATTTAAAACCTGCATTACGCAAATCAACTGAACAGGTCAACGGCGCAGGTGTATGTTGCCACTGTTCACGCAACCATGTTTCAATGGATGTTTGATGAATTAAGAAATGTTTCTCTAAATGTTCTAATGGCGCAGATGATGCGGTTGTTAAATGGGGAACGCCGGTAATCATTGATGTTGACATAATAGTGTTCTCATCGCTAGGGATTTACATGATTTTCTATTAATATCTACAAGATAAAACAAGCCAAACAGGTTTGCAAGCCAATGAATAATATTCAATTTGCAGCGAATATAAAACTCTCTTACAATCGATACTACTTTTCCATCAACAGTGTTCCATTATGTACTATCAAACCCTACTCAACTTTTGGTTCGGCCGCTTAGGTCACGATACCTTACCTGATCAAACCCATGTCACGCGCTGGTGGCAAAAGAATCCCACATTCGATGATCAAGTCAGGCAACAATTTGAATCCACAATTGATGCAGTTGCTAACAGTCAACATGATGATTGGTTTTCCGACCCCAAAGGACGACTGGCTGCACTGATTGCATTGGATCAATTCCCACGTAATTGTTATCGCGATATGCCACGTGCATTTGCTTATGATACTCAAGCATTAGCATTGGCAAAGGCTGGTATTGATGATCAGATAGATAAAGCGTTGGTGCCTATTTTTCGAGTATTCTTTTATATGCCACTTGAACACGCTGAAGATTTAAGCGCACAAATTCAATCAGTAGAACTGTTCATGCAATTGCACAGGGATGCAAGCCCTGCGCATCAGTCAATCTTTGCAAATTATTATGATTTTGCCAAACAGCATTACGACATCATCGCTCGTTTTGGTCGATTTCCACATCGCAATGCTATTTTACAACGTGAATCAACAGCAGAAGAAATCGCTTTTTTGGCACAGCCTAATTCAGGATTTTAAATGCAAAGGTAATTACACTACTTAGCTAATCTTTTCATGCCACCCAAAAATATTATTTTTCTTAATCGTGCCTAAGCAAAATATTATTACTAGTCTACTGCTTCAACCGCTTCTTCAGGGCTCTGTTCAATAACGAACTCAACGTCTTCCTGCTGTTCTTGTAGAAAACGCGCATTAACAAGTTCACGTAATTTTTTACCTGCTTTGAAGTGCACTGCATAAGTTGGTTTGGTACGCCATGTTTCTCTGGTCACTGGATTACGTGCATGGCGTTCATTCCAACGATGTAAACAGAAACTGCCAAATCCACGTATTTCAATACGCTCACCACGTGCTAACGATCGGCAAATCAATTCGAGGATTTCATTGACGGCATTTGCAATGTCTTTTTCAGACAGTAAATTCTCTGTGTGTTGCATATGTTCGATGAGTTTAACGATCAGTTCAGATTTTGTGATTGATTTAGATGTTTCTGTCAGTTCAGATGTTGTTGTCATTGTCGTCCCAACCTAATTGGCAGCACTCCTTGGTCGCTGCAATGCTTAACCTGACCTGTGGTATTATGTGTACCGTGTTGTTTTCCCTAACGGTTCCATCACACCTTCCCTAACGCAAATACGCTAGTGTTGGTCTCCCTACTTATTTTGATGCGTTACAGCGTTACCTTCATGGGTTTATCTGTACACATCCCCCTCATTTTGCTGATAAAGTTGTGCGATATATCTTACGCGGTGATTATTCTACTGTAAATATATGACAAATACACGCCATTTGTTAATTTTTTACTCTAACCAGAGGCTGGGCAAAAAAAACTCAATGTGTGTTTTATTTTTGAGCTCATTACAGTGAGTTGGTTTACAACACAAACGACTTTCTTATAGATTAACGTAAACTTATACAATAGTTGGGTAAACAGGAATGAGACAATTTGTAGTGAAAATATTAATTGGAATCATCATAAGCTATGGCATAGTTTGCACCGGTGTTTGGTTATGGCAACGTGCATTAATCTACGCAGCTGGAAAAGACAGTAATCCATTACCAAGTAGCGTTGGTGTTGCTGAATTTCAGCCAATCACAATCACTGCACAAGATGGCATTCCATTACAAGCATGGTGGGCACCCCCTAAACCGCAACAACCTGTGATCATGTACTTTCACGGGAATGCTGGCAACATTACAGAACGTGGTATTACCATGCGACCTTATTTAGAACAAGGATATGGGATCTTTTTATTAGAATACCGTGGTTACGCAGGCAATCCAGGCACACCAAGTGAAACAGCATTTTATCAAGATGCACAAACTGCATTAGACTTTGTTAAAGACCAACATATTCCTGAACAATGCATCGTTATTTACGGCGAATCACTCGGCAGTGGTGTTGCCACACAAATGGCAATCACTCACGATGTAGGCGCACTTATTTTATTAGCACCGATCAGTTCATTGAGCAGTGCTGCACATGCACATTATCCATTCCTACCAACACAATTATTACTGCGCGAACGCTACGATAATGTCAATAAAATCGCACAGATTAATATGCCATTATTAATTTTGCACAGTGAAAAAGACAAAGTGGTGCCGATGCGAGAAGGTCAAATCTTATTTGATAAGGCAAACCAGCCTAAGGTATGGAAACAATATCCAGGTAATGTACATGCTAAGTTAGTTAGTGAATACAATGCTTATGCTGATGTGATTGGCTTTATTCAACATTATGTAAACTGTAGACAGCACTCATGATGACATTACAGTTAATTAGTAAATGACATAACTTCTTGTAATGTCTGTTTATGTAATGCCAACATCAGTAATCTATCAACTCCTAAGGCAACACCGGCACAATCTGGCATCCCATGTTCTAATGCAGCTAATAATGCATTGTCAATCGGCACACTGCCCAGTCCTAATTGTTGACGCTGTTGATTATCTTGTGCAAAACGCTGGCGTTGTTGTTTTGAATCGGTTATTTCATGATAGCCATTAGCAAGCTCAATACCACTCACATAAAATTCAAAGCGCGCTGTCGTATAGTCACCATTTTGTCTAGCAAAACCACCTTGAGACAACGGATAGTCATATATACACAGTGGTTGCTGCCGACCCAAATCAGGTTCAATGAGATGGCTCATTAATAAATGTAACCATTGATCACGTGCTGCTGCTGTGATGGCTAAATCAGCATCCAGCCCACGCGCAATTGCAATTTGCTGCAACTCAGCAACACTAGCAGTGAATGGACAAACACCCAGTGTGTCACTAAACAATTGCTGATAGGTTATTTTTGTCGATGGCGATGTGTGTAATATAGATTGTAGCAACGCATCGACTTCATCGATTAACTGATGATGATCCAACCCAGGACGATACCATTCTAATAACGTAAATTCAGGATTATGTAATTTCCCACTTGGATCCTGACGAAAAGCTTTGCTGATTTGAAAAATGGGACCACTGCCAGCAGCTAATAAACGTTTCATTGCAAATTCAGGAGACGTTTGTAAAAAACGCTTTTGTAAGTCAGGGTAACCTGGCACAAGACAGTAAGTTGCTAAACTAGCAATGTGCACATCTGTTGTCGTGGCATTACCTAATATTGGCGTTTCTACTTCTAATACGTCTCGTTCACTAAAAAAATTGCGGATTAATTGGATGAGCTTAGCACGTTGACATAATGTAGCTAAGTCGGCTGTTGGTTGCCAGGTTGTCATGCTGATAACAACTTAACTTTTTACTCGCGATACATATTTACCAGTACGCGTATCGACTTTAATCACTTCATCTAATTGCACGAACAATGGGACTTGCACCACTGCACCGGTTTCTAAAGTTGCTGGTTTGGTACCACCACTGGCAGTATCACCTTTTAAACCTGGATCGGTATCAGTAATTGTCAATTGCACGAAAATAGGTGGTTCAATAGATAACGGTTGGCCATTGTATAACGTCACAATACACATATCTTCGCCTTTTAGCCAAAGTTGACTATCTCCCATTGCTATAGCATCGGCTGCATGCTGTTCAAAGGTATCTGGCACCATAAAATGCCAATGACTACCATCACTATACAAATACTGCATATCCATTTCGATAACATCAGCACCTTCAACTGAATCAGCTGATTTAAAGGTGCGTTCAATCACGCGATTATTTTTTAAATTACGCACTTTAACCCGATTAAATGCTTGTCCTTTTCCTGGCTTGACAATGTTATTTTCGATGATCACATACGGATCACCATCGAGCATGATTTTTAATCCACCTTTAAATTGGTTTGTGCTGTAATTTGGCATATATACCTCTGTTTTATGCTTCAATTGCAAAGATTGGCGGCGATTGTAGCATAGTCATTAGTATTTGTATTGTGGCAATATTTGTGTATATTACGATGTAACTAACTCTATTTTTTAAGAAAAAGACAACTGGATTCTGGATCATTGACTACTACACTGACTAAGCAAACTTGGCAACAAGCGTTACGTGATGTAATTACCACACCTGACATCTTATGGCAGCAATTACAATTGCCAACGACATTATTACCTGCAGCAAAACGCGTTAGCCAATTATTTCCCTTGCGAGTACCACATAGTTTTGTACAACGGATGCAACCTGGTGATGTACACGATCCATTACTACGCCAAGTATTACCATTAGATGCAGAAAGTCATCATGCACCGGGATTTACTACTGATCCACTACATGAACAACACGCAAACCCCGTCTCAGGGATATTACACAAATATCACGGACGGGTATTACTCACACTGACCGGTAGTTGTGCAGTCCATTGTCGTTATTGTTTTAGACGTCATTTTCCTTATGATAAAAACAATCCTGGGCGAGATGGTTGGCAAACTGTATGGGAGTACATTCAGCAACATTCTGACATTCATGAAGTCATTTTAAGTGGTGGTGATCCGTTGATGGCAACTGACATGGTGTTAACCGATGTAATTAACGCGATTGCAGATATCCCTCATGTACATACACTACGTTTGCACACGCGATTACCCATCGTGCTACCTGAACGTATAACAGATGAATTAATCTATTTGCTAACAACAACTCGATTAAAATGTGTTGTGGTTGTTCATTGTAACCACCCAAATGAAATCGATGATAATATTAGTCATGTGTTAATAACACTACACAACGCTGGCGTACAATTGCTAAATCAAGCAGTATTACTAAAAGGTGTTAATGATAATGCTGAGACGTTAATTAAACTATCACATGTGTTATTCGCCAATCATGTACTGCCTTACTATTTACATCAGTTAGATCGGGTTGCAGGCACACACCATTTTTTCGTGCCAGAAAGCAAAGGCATGGCTATTATCCAAGAATGCCAAGCTAAATTGCCTGGCTATTTAGTACCGCGCTATGTGATGGAGCAACCTGGGGAATCGAATAAAATATTGATTCAATAAATCACATCAATCATCAATTCACCAATAAATGTCAGCTTTGAGCGGAAGTTGTCAAAGATCGTGTTTTTCTTAATAGAGCATCTGATATTACAAAACAAACGGCATTTCTGAAAAAGAAGCAAACAGTTGATAGTAAGATTGATCATACTGTTGCAAGTTAAAATGTGTAATTAATTGTTGAATGGAATCAATGTACGCATCTCTGCGTTGTGAATAATTGATTAACCCTGCTGCCAATTGAACACTGTCCAAATCACCTGTTCGCTGCCTTATCTCAAAACGTTTATCGCGTAATGCTTGGTAGGCACGATTAGTATTTAAATTGCGATAATAGTACTTAACTGATGAACTCGGATCGTTAAACACGCGCACCTCATAGGTTTTTCCCAATGGGCGCTGTGCCGGCACAATCCCACAACCGGGTTGATAACACCATTGTCCAAAATAATTATTAGCTTGTTTAGCAAAACGTGAACGTCCCCAGGCAGATTCGTTAATTGCTTGAGCTAACACCAATGATGTCGGTAATATATCAACACGTTTCAGCAATGTGTACCAGGTGGCTGCATTAGTAAAATTCGGTGTCACTGCATATTCACGCGCTAAATCAGCTAGCCATGTTTGTTCAACTACATTAATCAACCCATATTGTTTAAAATGCATATAGGCACGCATTAAACGTGCACGTTGCTCAGCAATGCGTTGATTGACCGTATGAATAATCGGTAATAGCTTATCAATGAAGTATTTGTTAGTAGCCGGTAAAGCCGAAGAATGTGATGTTTGCGCGATCGTTGGTTGGACTAATACAATCAACGTCAAAAAAGTAATGAGTAAGCGTAATATTAATGTCATAACAATCACTCTATAAAAGTAAGTAATAATTGTCTAATCCATCTTTTTTATTGGCTGTCCTTTGTCTTTTGTTTTCATTATTCCACTGTCCTCTTTCCGTCATTCCGCAGCTTGGCCACGGGATGACGGCTATAAGAGAGAGAAAATCTAATGGCGTTTTCCCTAATAGAACTGGGTAGCAATTATAACTTTTCTTTAATGCGAGCCGCCTTACCAGTACGCTCACGCAAGAAATACAACTTAGCACGACGCACTTTACCACGGCGCTTGACGTTGATTGATGCAACTAACGGGCTATGGGTTTGAAACACCCGTTCTACCCCTTCACCGTGAGAAATCTTACGCACAGTAAATGATGAATTTAATCCACGATTACGCTTAGCGATCACCACACCTTCAAATGCTTGTAAACGTTCGCGCTCACCTTCTTTCACTTTGACTTGAACAACAACAGTATCCCCAGCAGCAAATGCTGGAATATCTTGTTTTAATTGTGCTTGTTCTACAACTGCAATTAAATTTGTCATTACTTCTTACTCCTATTGATTATCCTCTTTCGCATACATTGCTTGAAACGCTTTCAACAAGGCAGCATCCGTCTCGCTAAGGGTTACCTTAGCCAATAAATCTGGGCGTTGTAACCATGTATGTCCCAACGCTTGTTGGCGTCGCCAATTAGCAATCGCCTGATGATCACCGCTTAATAACACATCCGGCACCGTATCATCATGGTATACGGCTGGTCGCGTATAGTGCGGATGATCTAATACACCATCCATAAATGAATCTTGCTGTGCCGATCTGGCATCACCAAGACTGCCTGGCAATAAACGGATGATTGCATCAATCATCACCATGGCTGCCAATTCACCACCACTTAAGACATAGTCACCCAGCGACCACACTTCATCAACGTGATGATCAATAAACCGTTGATCAACCCCTTCATAACGTCCTGCCACCAATACCAATGCTGACAGCGTTGCAAACTGATTCAACGCTTGCTGGGTTAATGGCTTACCTGCCGGCGATAAGTAAATCACCTTAGCTGGCGTACTATTACCTACCCATGTTTGCGCACGTTGTACACTGGCTGCTAATGGTGGTGCTTGCATCACCATCCCAGGCCCACCCCCGTAGGGTTTATCATCTACCGTACGGTGCGGATCCAATGCATCATCACGCGGATTAAAACACGCTAGGTTAACGAGGTTGTTTTGCAATGCACGCCCACTGATCCCACTGTTCAATGCAGTAAACATGTCTGGGAATAATGTCACGACACCAATACGCATCATTCATCTTGATCCCAGGCTACCTGTATATAACC
Source organism: Gammaproteobacteria bacterium (assembly GCA_965116795.1). Lineage (GTDB taxonomy): Bacteria > Pseudomonadota > Gammaproteobacteria > JAJFKG01 > JAJFKG01 > JAJNDI01. The sequence continues at coordinate 928,966 of OZ220716.1, read as the reverse complement.
GTTAATCAAATCAACCGTTAAGATGACATCATCTACATACGGCAGCAATTGTTCATTATTGACTACCATCACTTGATTGGCACCCGTTTCAAATAATTCAGTTACCGTACCAAGCGTTTGACCGTCGGTATTATCAACACGCAAACCGATTAACTGATGCCAATAAAATTCTCCTGGTTCACAGGGAGGCAAACACGTTATTGGCACACCGATATGCGCATTTACATAACGACTAGCGTGATCACGATCATCACAACCTGCCAATTTAACAATCCAACCACCGGCATGCGATCGATGTGCTATTACTTCACACGGCTGCCAATGTTGTTCTGTTTTTTGCTGTATGTACCACGGTGCGTAATCAAAAATATTAGTGACTGGTTTGGTATAAGAAATTAGCCGCAACCAACCTTTTACACCGTATACTTTGCCAAACTTACCAACCGTTAATACTTCATCACTTGGCACAGATTGGTGTTGCACAACAAAATGACCTACATCAATACTTATGCAGCTTGTTCAGCAACACGACTGCTTTGCTTTTTCCAGTCTTTTAATAAGCTTTGCACCCGTTCACTTGGCTGGGCACCTTGGGATAACCAATAGTCAACACGGTCTGTTTTTAAACAAAGTGGAATTTCTTGGCCAGTAGCAATCGGGTTAAAATACCCTAAACGCTCGATATAACGACCATCACGCGGCATGCGCTTATCAGCGACAACCACATGATAAAAAGGCCGTTTCTTAGCTCCAGTGCGTGCTAAACGAATGACTACCATGGTTAATTCCTCTCACAAATCCAACTGTATATTGCCAAAAAGGTCGTCATTCTAGCGTGTTCGTTGGTGACGTGCAATAACAAAACATTGCTAAATTTGAGCAATACCTACTACTGCATTCCGTCTAAGCCAGGCGGCAATTTCCCACCCAAGCCATTTAATAGATTACCCATGCCACCGCGTCCGACTTTCTTCATCATTTTCTGCATTTGCTTGAATTGCTTTAACAGCCGGTTAACATCTTGTGGTTCGGTACCTGAACCACGACTAATACGACGTTTACGTGATGCATCGATGATGGTTGGATCGCGACGTTCTCCTTTAGTCATTGAATTAATCATCGCTTCGAATCGGATAAATTGCTTATCATCGAGTTGACTTGGCGAGCCAGCAGGTAATTGCCCCATGCCAGGCAATTTCCCTAATAAGCTGGTCAACCCGCCCATGTTACGCATTTGTTGTAATTGATCACGAAAATCTTCTAAGTTAAATCCACGACCTTTTTTAAGCTTCTTCACCATTTTCTCAGTTTTTTTCTCATCTAAATGGCGTTCGGCTTCTTCAACTAAACTCACCACATCACCCATGCCAAGAATACGCGATGCAATGCGTTCTGGATGAAACGGTTCTAAGGCGTCGGTTTTTTCACCTGTGCCTAAAAACTTAATCGGTTTGTCAGTAATCATTCGTACCGATAACGCTGCACCACCGCGTGCATCACCATCAGTTTTAGTTAATACGACACCGGTTAATGGTAACGCATCGTTAAACGCTTTGGCGGTATTTGCAGCATCTTGGCCAGTCATGCTATCAACAACAAATAACGTTTCAATCGGATCAATGGCGTGATGAATCGCAGTCACTTCTTGCATCATTTCAGCATCAATGTGCAACCGTCCTGCCGTATCGATAATCACAACATCAACATACTGTTGTTTCGCATGTTTAATGGCTGCCACTGCAATATCCACTGGTTTGTGTTGCGAATTACTTGGAAAAAACTGTGCGCCGATTTCAGTAGCCAATGTTTCTAATTGTTGGATCGCTGCTGGTCGGTAGATATCAACACTGGCAACTAACACTGACTTTTTTTCACGTTCTTGTAAATAGCGCGCCAACTTCGCCACACTGGTGGTTTTACCCGAACCTTGTAAACCAGCAACTAAAATCACTGCAGGTGGGGTTGTAGCCAAATTTAATGTTTCATTTGCTTCACCCATCACTGCCGTTAATTCTTGCTGCACGATTTTCACAAATGTCTGGCTAGGGTTAATGCTTTTTGTAACTTCACGTCCAATTGCACGTTTACGCACATCATCCAAAAACGGTTTTGCCACTGACCAGGCAACATCTGCTTCGAGCAATGCTTTGCGGATATCTTTTAGCGTATCTTTGATATTGTCAAAGGTTAAACGCCCTTTGCCACTGATTTTTTGTAATGACTTATGTAAACGCTGACTTAAATTATCAAACATGGGGATCTCTGCTACGTTATCTTTAGTGGCTAAAAACTCAACTGGCAACGGAGTATACTTGAAAATCAATGGATTCTCACTATCGACTGTCAATTGACCGGGGCCAATTCACTCACTAGAATTAGAAACAGGCCTCGGCGTAGCCGTAGGCGAAGCTGGGCAATAACACAAAGGACAGTATGACGATCTCAAGCGAATTACTACTACTGAGTTTATTATTATTGATATTAGTATCAGCATTTTTCTCTGGTTCTGAAATCGGCATGATGTCGCTTAACCGTTACCGGTTACGTCACTTAGTACGCCAGCAACACCGTGCTGCAAAACGCGCGCAAAAATTATTACAACGCCCAGACCGTCTGCTCGGTGTGATCTTAATCGGCAACACATTTGCTAACATTCTTGCTGCAGCGTTAGCAACTCGACTAGCCACTTATTGGTTCGGTGAAATTGGTGTGTTATTAGCTACCATTTTGTTAACCCTAATTATTTTAATTTTCGCCGAAATCACCCCGAAAACTGTTGCTGCATTACGCCCAGAACGTTTCGCATTTATTGTATCGCTGCCATTACAATTTTTATTAAAATTGCTATATCCAATTGTTTGGATAACCAATGCAATAGCTAATGGATTGTTGAGCATCTTTGGATTTAATGTCAATACAAAACGAGTAGATGCATTAAGCAGTGATGAGTTACGCACTTTAGTACATGAATCTAGTGGTCATATTTCATCACATCACCAAGATATGTTGTTACGCATACTCGATTTGGAACGGGTTACGGTTAATGATGTGATGGCAACGCGTAATGAAATCGTTGGCATTGATATTAGTAAACCGTTATCAACTATTATTAATCAAATTATCCATGCTAAATACAATCGATTACCAGTGTATAACCGTAATATCGATAATGTTAAAGGTATGTTACAAGTGCGTGAAGCAGTAAAATTTATTGCAATCAACAAATTTAGCAAAAAGAATGTATTACGCTTAACTAAACCCGCTTATTTTATTCCAGAGAGCACACCATTACACAGTCAATTGTTAAATTTTGAAAAAGAGCAACAACGTAGTGCGTTAGTTGTTGATGAATATGGTGATATTCAAGGGTTAATTACCATTGAAAATATCTTGGCAGAAATCGTCGGTGAATTTAGCAGTGACACATCGACTATTGATATAGAGATTCACCCACAACCGGATGGGACTATTTTAGTGGCAGGCGAAGCCAATTTACGTGAAATTAATCGATTAATGCAATGGCAATTACCCACTAATGGCCCTAAAACCGTCAATGGATTAATCGTAGAACAGTTAGAAACAATCCCAACTGTCGGCATTGGTGTACGTATCGAGAGTTACCCTATCGAAGTGTTAGCAGTAAAAGAAAACATGGTTAAACTTGCCCGTATTTGGCCACCGTTATAGTTTTTCTGAAAAACTATCGTAGAAAACAATATTAACATTCAACAATAATCGCGCACACTACATCACGCCCTTCCGTAGTTAACACAGTATAGGTGCGACACGCAGCCGGCGTTGTCATGATTTCAATCCCAATCTGACGTTGATAGAAAATGTTAAGTAATGTTGGATCAAGAAAAACTGCAGTATTACCAGTACCTAATAACACTAATGCAGGTTGTGGATTAATTGTCAGAACACATTGCAATTGTGATTCGGTTAATTGATTTGCTGTGGCAACTTGCCATGGTGATAGTAATTGATTAGGGCTAATGATAAAGCTATCGGTTAATTTATCTTGATTAACTTGTACATACCCCTGGCCATAACCGAAAATATGATAGTTGCCACCACTACTGTCTTGAATGAGTTCCATATACCACCATCTATTTTGTATTTGTGTAAGCTACCGCATAGTAGCCAAAAAATGTTTATTAACAATAATTCTAATTGCCATGTGTTGTTAGTGCAAATTTATTTATACTATTTAAATTTTAATTATCATTTACATAAAGACTAGATTCTGGACTCGCGTATTCCATACGCTCTCCAGAATGACGGTATACTAAGTAAAACCAGGGTATCAAAAACAATAGCAGGATGTTATTATTACCTCTCTTTAATACGTTAAACAAACACCATTTATGAGCGAATTTAATCGGATTAAACGCCTACCACCTTATGTATTTAACATTGTCGGTGAATTGCGTATGCAAGCACGCGCACGTGGCGAAGATATTATCGATTTTGGCATGGGGAATCCTGATCAAGGCACTCCTCAACACATTGTTGACAAATTAACTGAAACCGTACAACGCCCTGATACACATCGCTATTCAACATCACAAGGGTTACCACGTTTACGTCAAGCCATTTGTCACTGGTATAAAACTCGCTATGACGTTACGTTAGATAAAAATAATGAAGCCATCGTGACAATTGGCTCTAAAGAAGGCTTGGCGCATTTAGCCTTGGCGACAGTAGATGCCGGTGATACTGTGTTAGTACCAAACCCTGCTTACCCAATCCATCCTTATGGTTTTATCATTGCTGGCGCTGATATTCGTCACGTACCGATCTTACCTGATCAAGATTTTTTTGCTGAATTGGAAGATGCGATTACTCATTGTTGGCCACACCCTAAAATGTTGGTATTAAACTTTCCGTCTAATCCAACAACACACTGTGTTGATATCGATTTTTTTGAAAAGATTGTTGCGATTGCCAAACAACACCGTATTTGGGTAGTACATGATTTAGCGTATGCAGATATTACATTTGACGGTTATCAAGCTCCTTCGATATTACAAGTTCCTGGTGCTAAAGACATTGCTATTGAAAGTTATACCTTATCCAAAAGTTATAACATGCCAGGTTGGCGCGTAGGCTTTATGTGTGGCAATCCAACATTAGTCGGTGCATTAAAACAAATTAAATCGTATTTTGATTACGGCACGTTTACCCCGATTCAAGTCGCTGCGATCACCGCACTAGAAGGTCCTCAAGATTGCGTGACTGAAATCTGTCAGCGTTATAAACAGCGGCGTGATGTGTTATGTGAACAATTAAATCAAGCAGGTTGGACAGTAACACCTCCTAAAGCGACGATGTTTGTCTGGGCCAAAATTCCAGCTCATTATCGTGATATGAAATCATTAGAGTTTTCTAAACACTTACTACAACACGCACATGTTGCCGTCTCACCTGGAATCGGTTTTGGTAAACATGGTGATGATTACGTGCGTTTCAGTTTAATTGAAAATCGACAACGTATTCGTCAAGCAGGACGTAATATTAAACGAATGTTCAGACAGGATGGAATCATTGATAATTATGCAAACTATTAACATCGGCCTATTAGGCTTAGGTACTGTTAGCAGTGGTGTTGTTAATGTAATTAACAACAATAAATTGATTTCTCAACGTGCAGGCTGTCAATTGAATATCACCACAGCCAGTATACGCAATTTAAAACAGCCACGTGACTGTGATACCAACTCATTGAATTTAACCGACGATCCAACAACTATTATCGATGATCCAACCATTGATATCGTGGTTGAATTAATCGGTGGTACAACCGATGCGCTAACGTACGTACTACGTGCAATCGATAATGGCAAACACATTATCACTGCTAATAAGGCATTGATTGCCGAACACGGTAATACTATTTTTAAACGTGCTGATGAAAAAGGTGTACTTGTATTATTTGAGGCAGCAGTTGCCGGTGGGATCCCAATTATTAAAACATTACGTGAAGGATTGGCAGCTAACCAAATCCATTGCCTAGCTGGGATTTTAAATGGTACCAGCAATTATATTTTAACTGCGATGCAACAAGAGCAACGTGAATTTTCTGATGTATTAGCCAGTGCACAACAACTAGGGTATGCCGAAGCTGAACCTAGTTTAGATGTAGATGGTATTGATGCAGCACACAAACTAACAATCTTATCTGCATTAGCTTTCGCAATTCCATTGCAATTAAATACTATCAGCACACAAGGTATTCGCAATATTACCTTGTCAGATTTACGTTACGCCACCGAATTAGGCTTTACCATTAAACATCTCGGGTTTGCACGTAAACACACTAATAGCATTGAATTACGTGTACACCCAACGTGTATTCCAACTGATTGTTTGCTTGCACATGTTAATGGTGTAATGAACAGTGTTTGGGTAAACAGTGATGCATTGGGACACAGTTTATACTACGGTGCGGGTGCCGGCATGTTACCCACAGCATCGTCTGTTGTCGCCGATTTGATCGACATGGCAAGAGCAATGCAAATAGCACCAGCAAAGCGGATCCCACCATTATTGTTACCATACGATGCATTAACTAATACACCCATTATCAGTGAAGATGCTATTCAGACACGTTATTACATTCGCTTGTTAGTACGCGACCAAACTGGCGTGCTAGCTAATATCACTCAAATCCTCGGCCAATATCAAGTGAGCATTGAAGCTATTCTACAAAAAGACCGGCTTGCTGATACTGATTTTGTTTATATTATCATACTGACCCACCCAACAAGTGGCAAAGCGAAGCAGGCTGCATTAACCGATATTGCAGCATTAGCTGGGGTAAAATCAGAGATATTAGCCATTCCAGTTGAAACAGACGTATTTGAGCAATAGAATATTGAATGAGAGTAGCTAAAACATACAGTAGTCGCTTTCATAGAAGACTGGATTCTGGACTCACGTATTCCATACGCTCTCCAGAATGACGTTGTTTTTGAGTAATATACATCATCAAAATTAACGCAATTAATAAGTATTACAATACTAATATGAGAACAACTGCGGGTGGCACTGGATTTAGGGGCACACGAGTTTGCGAGGGTGACGGGGAGAAATCCAGTGACAGGACCCGCAGATAATAGCAATAATGATTGTGAGCATGTTGAAATAAACAAAAAATTTCACAAACAAAGAGTATTACCACACCGATGACAACCGACAACAGTCCACAACAGTTAGTTATTGATCCGAAACATCCAGGACGAGATGATGCAAATTACATTGCTAGACGCCAATACTTCTTCGATACCTCACGTGACTACCGTTTACACCATAAAGAATTACCCATTATCGATTACACACCGGAAGAACACGCCGTCTGGGCACAGGTTTCTCAAAAGCTAGCCCCACTGCAACAACAATACGCATGGTCTGGTTATTTAACTGGGAAAACAATATTGCAATTAGATCCCGATCACATGCCACAATTGCATGAGCTAGACCAACGCTTAGCAGCAACCCACGACATTCATTTAGCGCCAGCAGAAGGATTACTCGACACGCGTGATTTTCACGAATTTTTAGCCCGTGGAATTATGCCATGCACGCAATTTATTCGATATCACACTCATCCAGAATACACACCAGAACCGGATGCTGTGCACGATGTATTAGGTCACTTACCCGCATTAGTGCATCCAGAATACACCGAGATCACCCGTTTAATCGGTGATGGTGTACGCTTTTCACAAGATGAACAATTGTGGCAATGGGATAAAATTTACTGGTTTACCATCGAATTTGGTTTACTTGAAGAAGATAATGATGTTAAAGCATTTGGCGCAGGGTTATTATCGTCATACGGTGAATTAACCCATTGTTTTTCAGCAAATGTCGAACGACGTCCATTATCGATTGCCGACATCATTCGTACAGATTACGATCCTACACAAATGCAAACTATTTTGTATGTGATCCCATCACTAGCTACATTAAAACAACAATTAACTGACTTTATTGATACATTACCTGCAAGGACAAATATATAATGAGTCAACAAACAATCACTGCTTATTCTGGCTTAATTGAAACTTACCATAAATACTTGCCATTAACTAAAGATACACCGATCATCAGCTTACAAGAAGGCAATACCCCACTCATTCAATTACAAAACTTACCTAAAAAACTTAATTGGGATATTGATGTATATGTTAAATATGAAGGACTAAATCCAACTGGATCCTTTAAAGATCGCGGAATGACAGTTGCTGTTAGCCACGCAGTTAGTGAAGGAACACAAGCAATCATGTGTGCGTCGACTGGAAATACGTCTGCTGCTGCTGCAGCGTACGGAGCACGAGCTAATATCTCAACATTTGTATTGATCCCAGAAGGCAATATTGCATTAGGCAAATTAGCGCAAGCACGTATTCACGGCGCTACTGTTATACAAATTAAAGGTAATTTTGATGAGGCGATGCAATTAGTGAAAACAATTACCCAAGCATTACCGATTACCTTAGTCAATTCAGTAAATCCATATCGGTTACATGGACAAAAAACTGCAGCATTTGAAATTGTTGATGTGTTAGGCGATGCACCAGATTACCATTGCTTGCCAGTTGGCAATGCCGGTAACATCAGTGCGTATTGGATGGGATACCAAGAATATCATCAACACAAGCTATGTAAACAATTGCCAACAATGCTTGGCTTTCAAGCCAGTAATGCAGCACCCTTTTTAACAGGGCATCCCATTGATAACCCTGAAACCATTGCCACTGCAATCCGCATTGGTCGTCCACAATCATGGGATTTAGCAATCAATGCTACTCACGAATCCAACGGTTGGTTCGATCACGTTAGTGATGATGACATTTTATCGATGCAGCGCTTATTAGCCGAATGTGATGGCATTTTTTGTGAACCGGCATCGGCTGCATCACTAGCCGGATTAGACAAAACCCTGCAACAACAAAAAATTAAATCAGGTAGCACTGTGGTATGCACATTAACAGGACACGGATTAAAAGATCCAGATATTGCAATCAACAATGCCACTAGTCCAATTATTACTGTCGAACCTGAACTTAATGCAATCAATACGATACTGCAACAACACTTAAATTAACGTAGCTGTGGTAGAATCGCGCAACTAACAAAGCATACAATTCAAGTGCACAGAGTATATTATGGATAAAGTCATTGTCAGACGTCCCGCATTAGAAACCACAACATTGTGGTCAGATACATTAGATCCCATGTTACAACAGATCTATCAGCAGCGTGGGATCACATCGATCACTGAATTAAATCATGATCTTAATCAATTATATCCAGCAGATAGCTTGTTAAATATAGAGAAAGCCATTAACTGCTTAACCCACGCATTAACCCAACAACAAAAAGTAATGATTATTGGTGATTTTGACGCAGATGGCGCTACTAGTAGTACATTAATGGTATCCGGTTTACATGCTTTAGGATTTCAACATGTTAATTATTTAGTTCCTAACCGTTTTGATTATGGTTATGGGTTAACACCTGAAATCGTCGACGTCGCCAAACAATCTTCACCTGATCTGATCATCACCGTTGATAATGGGATCAGTAGCATCGATGGTGTTGCTGCTGCAAAAGACTATGGCATGAATGTCATTATTACCGATCACCATTTACCAGGTGATACCTTGCCATTAGCCGATGCGATTATTAATCCTAATCAGCCCGGCTGTCTATTTCCCAGTAAATGCTTAGCAGGTGTTGGTGTTGCGTTTTATCTGATGGTGGCACTGCGACGACAGTTACGTGAAATAGATTGGTTTGCTCAACATAATATTGAACAACCAGCATTATCACCATTATTAGACTTAGTCGCATTAGGTACGGTTGCTGATGTTGTACCATTAGATCGTAACAACCGCATTTTAGTGCATCATGGATTGCAACGTATCCGCCAAGGGCTTGCCCGTCCTGGCATTAATGCATTATTAGCAATTGCCAAACGTGATTTCCGTCGCATTGTTAGTGCTGATCTTGGTTTTGCAGTAGGCCCCAGGTTAAATGCAGCTGGTCGCCTAGAAGATATGTCGATTGGTATTCAATGCTTGCTAACAGAATCACTATTGCAGGCACGACAATTAGCCGCACGTTTAGATCAATTAAATCAACAACGCAAAGTGATCGAAACTACTATGCAACAACAAGCATTGGATGCATTAGCTACAATCGATATCAATACCCAACAAACTAATATGCCAGCTGGTTTATGTCTATATGATCCAAGTTGGCATCAAGGTGTTATTGGCATTGTAGCTTCTCGATTAAAAGATCGTTTTCATCGCCCGGTAATTGCGTTTGCCAAAACCAGTGATGATGAATTAAAAGGATCAGCTCGTTCGATTGCAAATTTACATATGCGTGATTGTTTAAGTGATATTGCCACCGCACATCCTGATCTGCTGTTAACATTTGGCGGACATGCAATGGCAGCTGGTTTATCTATCAAGCAAGATAACTTTATTCGTTTTAAACATATCTTTGAAGATGTATTAGCACAGCATCTACAACCATCACAACTGCAATGCCAAATCGATAGTGATGGTGAACTGTCTACTAACTACTTTTCAATATCCTTTGCTAAACAAATACGCAATGGTGGCCCTTGGGGACAACAATTTCCAGAACCATTATTCGATGGTAAGTTTTATGTCATGGATTACCAAACATTAGGAAAAAACCACTTAAAGTTGTTATTGAGTGACACTAAAGAAGATGAAAAGGCAGTAGAAGCATTATTATTTAATGTAGATAAATTAGATTATCAACCACAATTATCACAATGCATCCATATTGCTTATCGATTGGATCTCAATGAGTTCCGCGGCAATCAAACTGTGCAATTGATTATTGAGTATATACAACCTATCCAATCATCAGGAGAATAATCTATGTATCATCTTTACGTTTATGTGCCTGATACCCACGTTGAAGTTGTAAAACAAGCCCTATTCGCTGTTGGTGCAGGCCAGCTTGGTGATTATGATTGTACCTGTTGGCAAACCCAAGGCACTGGACAATTTCGTCCATTAGCAGGCAGTAAACCCCACATAGGTAAACAAGACACATTAGAAAAAGTCACCGAATATAAAGTAGAAATGGTGTGTGGTGATCATATTGTTGATGATGTCATCATTGCATTACGTAAAGCGCACCCCTATGAAGAACCAGCTTATGGTTTGTGGCCAATGCGAACATAAGCCTGTATGCGAAAACTAACATTAACCCCTACGCACATTGTTACCTTGAAAATTGTAACTACACCTTACAATTTTCAAGGTAAAATAGTAAAAATAAATCACTTACAGCCTGCCAATACTGGAATATTACCACTTATGCAGCTAAATGTAGGGACGTGCTAGGAAAAAGATGGATATATTATTACCACTACCGGATAACTGGCCGGCTGAACTATCAGCAAATGTTCAAAATTACTATCAACAGATAACAGACATCCCCAACAAATCACAATGCCGGCAATCATTAGCACGTGTTTGTGCCGCTAGTGAATTTGTTGCAAAAACGTTGGTACGTCAACCTACGTTATTAACCACATTGTTCGACCAAGGTGATATCAAAAAGCGGTTTACCCAATCAGATTATTTAAATCGTTGGCAAACCCACTCAGGGATAATCAACACACTCAATGAATTAATGCATCAATTACGTTTATTTCGTCAAGGTGAATTAGTGCGTTTAATTTGGCGTGAGATCACACAGGTAGATAATATAAGCCAAACGCTGCAGCAATTATCTGCACTCGCCGAAGTCTGTATTGATGTCGCACTGCAGCAATTATATTCATGGCAGTGTAATCAATACGGAACACCGTACGATAAACAAGGTGAACCAATGCAGTTAATTGTACTCAGTCTTGGGAAGCTAGGTGGATATGAATTAAATCTGTCGTCTGATGTTGATTTGCAATTCTTATATGCGCACCAAGGTGATGTCACACATGCCAATCAATCGATTACATTAGAATTATTTTTTAATCGATTAGCACAGACACTGACTAAAGTACTCAGTGAAACCACCCAAGATGGCTTTGTGTATCGTGTTGATATGCGTTTGCGACCTTTTGGTAGCAGCGGCCCTTTAGTCAATAGTATTCCGAGTTTACTTGCCTATTATCAAGAACACGGTCGTGATTGGGAGCGTTACGCACTCGTTAAGGCACGAGTCATTAGTGGACACGGATATCATGCACAACACCTAGAAACTATGTTGCGTAGGTTTGTATATAGACGTTATATCGATTACAGCATTTTAGACGGATTGCGTGCAATAAAACAACAAATTGATCGAGAAGCACGTAGTCAAAACTTACAGCAACATATTAAATTAGGTAAAGGTGGTATTCGAGAAATTGAATTTATTGTTCAAGCTTTTCAAATTATCCGCGCTGCAAAAGACCCACGTTTGCAATCAACAAATCTCATTAATGTTATGCCACTATTAGTTAAAACAAAATGCTTGCCTAAATTAGCTGTCAAACAATTATGGCAAGCATACCAATTTTTGCGTCGTGTCGAAAATGCGTTGCAAGCAGTCAACGACCAACAAACACATACATTACCTAGCGATCCAATTATTCAATTTAGAATCTGTTTATATTGTGGATTTGATCAATGGTCGCAGCTCATTGAACAGTTGCATTACCATCAACAATATGTGATCGAACACTTTAAACATATGATTGGCAATCAGCCTCAACATTTCTCTCACGATCAACATCAACACATTCACGATGCATTACAAGCAATTTGGCTAGAACATACTGAACAATACGACATATTAATCCGAATTGGATTTAGTAATCCTCAACATATTAGTCAACTTCTAGCAACATTTAGAGGCAGTTATCGTTTCCGTAAACTGAGCACGTTGGCACGCAGCCGTATCAACAAATTAATGCCTATCTTATTAATGAAAGTAACAAATACATCCGATCCATCACAAACTTTAGTTCGAACTATACGTTTATTAGAAGCAATCATACAACGCAGTGCATACATAGCACTACTCATTGAAAATCCAATGATGCTATCACGTCTCATTGAATTAATCGCACAAAGCGAATGGATAGCTAAACAGCTAGCTAACTATCCAGTTGTACTAGACGAATTATTAGCACCTTTTAATAAACAAATTGTACCCACTGTTGCGATGCTAACAGATTCGCTCAATCAACAAATTAAGCTACGCGATGATCCTGAAGAACAAATAGAACATTTACGTCATTTCAAACACTCGCATAATTTGCGAGTTGCTGCGTCTGACTTAATGGATAAACTGCCATTGATGCGTGTCAGCGACTATTTAACCAATCTAGCCACAGCAATTCTACATGCAACCGTAACACTGGTTAAGCAACAATTAATTACTCGCCACGGTTATCCAATAGATACACACGGCAAACCGATTGATGATGGTTTGCTAATTATTGCATATGGAAAACTAGGGGGGATTGAGTTAAGTTATACATCGGATTTAGATTTGGTTTTCTTGCATGCGTCTGTTGATGAACAACAATACACTAACGGTACACAACCGATTAGCAACTCTCTTTTTTATACACGCTTAGCACAACGCTTGCTAAACACATTAAACGTTCGCACCAATACAGGCGTACTATATACAATTGATACCCGTTTACGTCCTGCTGGCAAAGCAGGATTATTACATAATACATTAACTACTTTTGCTAATTATCAACAACAAACCGCATGGACATGGGAACACCAAGCATTAGTGCGTGCCCGCCCAGTGTATGGTGATCCGCAATTAGCTAAACAATTCTGGCAATTGCGTCGTACAATATTAACCTTACAACGTGACCATAATTCATTACGTCAGGATATTCTTGATATGCGATCAAAGTTATCTCAGACAACAACAACTGATCCAGTATCTATGCTAAAGCGTGGTCCGGGTGGATTAACCGATATTGAATTTCTAGTACAATATGCCGTATTACGTTGGGCTCATGCTCATCCAGAATTAGTTGCATACACTGATAATATGCGACTACTTGCTTGCCTACAACGCGCTGGCAAATTAACTGATGAACGCGCACATATACTAATGGATGCCTACTGTTGTTATCGCAAATTATTACATCAGCACAGTTTGACTCAACATCCAATTACTGCTGATCTCGCCGATTTACAGCCACATATCACAGCCGTTAAGGCACAATGGCTTGATTGGATAGGTAACTGAAAGATATAAATCACATTCTTTCAATAGGTTAATAATATTAGCAATATTTCTCAAATTGCATATACCCAACGATCTACGCTAAAATCGGCTGATTTTAAAGATTGGCAATATTTGACCAGAAGGATCGTCACCATGGCAGAGTTAAAACAAGCAGCATGTGCAGCACAAACATATCAGATCACATCGCAATCGTTACCATTATCATGCCCAACTGCACAAATGCCATTATGGAATGCCCATCCACGGGTATTTTTACCTATCGAAGCCACAGGCACAGCAGTTTGTCCATATTGTGGCGCACAATTTACCTTAATTAACGATGAAACCACAGATAAACATGATTAATAAAATTCTAATTATTGGGCCATCCTGGGTAGGTGACATGATCATGTCACACAGTGTGTATCAATTACTCAGTAAACGTTATCCAGGTGTTATTATCGATGTATTAGCGCCCAAAGCCAGTGGCCCTATTGTTACTCACATGCCTGAGGTACGTCGTTTTATTCCAATGCCGATTGGACATGGTCAATTAGCATTATTAAAACGTTATCAGTTAGCACGTAGTTTACGTCAAGAAAAATACCAGCAAGCTATTGTATTACCCAACTCGTTTAAATCAGCGTTGATACCATTATGGGCAAAGATCCCAATTAGAACAGGTTGGTGCGGTGAAATGCGTTATGGATTACTAAACGATCTACGCCGCTTAGACAAAACTGCATTGCCCTTTATGGTAGAACGCTTTATCGCGTTAGGTTTAGATAAACAAGATGACTTACCTGATCCGCTACCATTTCCACAATTAACCATACCCTCTCAAGCCAATATTAACTCGCAACAACATCTCGTTAACAAAAGTAACCGCCCAGTGCTGGCATTATGTCCAGGTGCAGAATATGGCCCAGCAAAACAATGGCCTGCTGATTACATGGCAACTGTTGGACGTGCCTATGTTGAGAAAGGTTGGGACATATGGCTATTTGGTGGGCCTAACGATGTTACCATTACTAACGAAATCGCTGATAAAATAGGTGCACATTGTTACGATTTAGGTGGGAAAACAACATTAACTGAGGCCGTTGATTTATTATCGTTAGCTGATGCGGTTGTCACCAATGATTCTGGGTTAATGCACGTTGCCGCTGCATTAAAACGACCGCTGGTTGTGATATATGGCTCATCTGATCCTAGTTTCACTCCACCATTAGCACAACACGTTAAAATCCTAACATTAGGCTTAGAATGCAGCCCGTGTTTTGAACGCACATGTCCATTAGGTCACTTACGCTGTCTTAACGATCTAACACCATCTTATGTATTAACCGGATTAGATGAATTGTTGCATACAGTGAATCAACACCATAATACAGATGGTACTAAACAAGTGGCCACCATCCATGTGATTAATAAATCGTAACAGATTAATTATATTTAAATATAGCTTTTCAGAAAAATAATTTGGATTTTAACGTTCAGATTGGGTTTAGCTAGACGGGTTGCGATTGAAAAAAAGCAGAGGAATAGTTGGGCTATTTTGAGCATTTTTTGAATGAACAACGCAGTTAGGTGAGCGCAAGATGAAATGTTATAATTCAAATTATTTTTCTGAAAAGCTATAGCTGTAATATATCTATGCAAAATGATTGGCAAATAAAACATACCTGGCGTTATCATTGGGTGTGCCAACGCTCAATGCTCACACCATCATTACAAAAATTACTACATGACCCGAATAGTGCATTTCATAATGATGTTATAAAAGTACTAAAACAAGAAAATGTCTGTACTATCGTAGTAATACGTTGTGCAGATCAGTTGTTAGTCGTCAAACGTTATAATTTAAAAGGGCTTGGGCACCGTATACGCCGTGCATTGTCACGCTCACGTGCTTGGTATAGTTGGCACAATGCTCATCGATTGATTCAGTGGGGCATTAACACGCCAACACCAGTTGCATATATTGAACAACGTTATGGCCCATTACGCAGAACGGCATTTTATATTAACCAATATATCGAAGGTGATTGGTTGTGTAACGTATTGCCAACAAAACCACTAGCAATACAACAATCGATTGTGACTGACGTTACCCGTATGTTAGCAACCATTCATCAGCATGGATTTGTACACGGTGACATGAAAAGTACAAACATGTTAGTTGATGAGAAAAACCGTACTTTTTTAATTGATTTAGATGCCATGCACCATCCAAAATGGAATAAACAACGTAAACGATTAAAAGATCGCAATCGCTTATTGCGTAACTGGCAATATAATTCAACACTATTGACACAGTTTACTCAAGCACTAGATAAATATGATTAAATTTTATTGCTGAAAATAAGCAATGTATCCCCTCTACGCCCATCAAACCGTTTTACTGGTGCTGTTGGGAAAATAGCAATGATGTTATTTAACTCATCACTATTACGTGACACCATAATAGCAAAATAAGCTGGCTGTTGCTGATAGCTACGATACAACTCAACCACTTGAGGGACAATGCGTTGTTCTTTATCGAACTTTTCGTAGATAATATCGTGGTATTCTTCATTTAAACCAGCAACCCTCTTACTATTTGTTATTAATAATGGGATATTTTGTTGTTTGATTAGCCAGTTACTTCCCTTAACTAAATAAGCTTTTGCGTAACCAAAATCACTTACATTAATAATACTAAGAGACAAAAAGCCAGCACAAACCAGTGGAAATAACCAACGTTTGCCAGCAAATGTAGCTGCACGTTGACGCCATTGTTGATAGATTAATGCAATTGCTCCAGGCACCCACACTAAATACAATAAGCACAATAACGTTAAGTAACGAGCAGATGTAAAAAAGTATTGCATAGTAAATAACTGTGCAATCACTACATTAAGTAACACCGTCCAAATGAGTAATGATAAAGCAGCTGGGGAATTGATGACACGTTTTGCTATTCCATAAGCACCTAGTAATAGATAAAGAATCTGTACTGATCCGATAAACTGAATAACAAAGATCCCGATAACACCAGTAACTATCATGATTTGAGCATTACTACCTGCAAATTCATTGATGTTATCCAGTACAGAATTGCGCATCATATCAATTGCTGACTGTAATGGACCAATGAACATGCTGACTGGATTCGAGGAATATACCAATAAATCTTGGATACGCCCTAAGTGATTTGGATTATGTTGTAGTACCATATATATTGCTACACTAATAGCTATTAATATAACAACAGCATAGGCACTAGCAAGTAAATGTATTTTTTGTAGGAACGGCACATCTTTGCCACAACACAATAAACCAAGCGGCACTAATCCCAGTAAAATAGCCCCTTCTATACGAAATAGTGTTGCAATTAGCATGAGTAAACCCCAAGCTATTCCATATCGATAGCATTGACTACGGGCAAGTCGTAATAAACATACTAGCGCTAATAAACTCATTGCCCAATAACCATGATCCCGAAGTAAATCATCGCGATAATGATTATAACGTGTGAAATTAATAATGACTAATAATCCAAGCCAACTGAATCCTTGACGCCGATATACTTCATCAACCAACAACATAAAACTGATCACTAACAGCGTGCTCAACATAACATTTAGTAGGTAAGCACTGAGAAATACATTTAAACCGGTTAGTTTGTGCGTATATGCAACTAACAGTGAGTATAATGGCCAACGGTATATTGCTACACTGGCATCGTAACCCTGTTGTAAATAAGCACGTGCTGCTCGTAGATATAAAAAACCATCAACATCAGTAATATGTTGATGACTAAAAATAATCAAACTAACTAACACGCTTAATACACAAGCAACTAGGTAAGGATGTGCATAAAGCCAACGCCAATATCGGTTAGTGGTTATTGTGTTTAGCTTGCTGCTGCCATGATACATACGAATTAATTTCCAAGACATTAATAAGCGCATGATTCTAAGCAACCTTAGCTAGTTTGTCCATGACAATCGATTTATTATACTCTTCGCGTTTTAAATTTATGCTTTGTTGGCTACGCCTCGCCTACATTCAAAACGCTTTGAGTATATTAGACTTAGATAAACTTTGTTGCTAACCTTAGCCAGTTTCTTTACACTGGACATATAATAGAAATTGAGAGCAAATGACTACTTATAATATATCCCATTGGAGTAATGACTATTTTGCTATAAATGATCATGGCGATGTCATTGTGCGCCCTCATGGGAAAGACAGCCAACATACGATTGTGCTGGCTAATTTAGTTAATGAGATCACCCAACAAGGCTTATCACTACCTATCTTAGTGCGTTTTGTGAATATCTTGCATGATCGAGTTGCAAGGCTACAACATGCTTTTGCCGCTGCAAGACAAACGGTTAATTATCGTGGCAATTATGTAAGTGTATACCCAATTAAAGTCAATCAACAAAAACAAGTAATTACTGAACTATTACACACTAATAATATTAGCAAACACAATAATAAGATTGGATTAGAAGCTGGTAGCAAACCAGAATTATTAGCCATTCTTGGATTAGCAAATATAAATAAGTCTGTCATTATTTGTAATGGGTATAAAGATAACAAATACATCCGCCTTGCGTTAATCGGGCAACAGTTAGGACATCGCGTTTACATTATTATTGAAAGAGTAGCTGAATTAGCATTGATATTAGCACAAGCACAACAATTAAAGATTAAACCATGCCTTGGCGTACGTATACGACTTAATGCAGTTGCTCATGGTCGCTGGCAAAATTCAGGTGGTGAAAAGTCAAAATTTGGTTTATCTGCACACCAAGTATTACAGATGATAAATACATTACGTGATCAACAAAAATTAGATTGTTTACAACTATTGCATTGTCACATGGGTTCACAAATTGCTAATATCCGTGATATTCAGCGTGGTTTACTAGAATTATCCCGCTATTACACACAACTATACATATTAGGTGCACCGATTACGGCTATTGATATTGGTGGTGGTCTTGGCATTGACTACACTGGGCTACGTTCACGTCATGGCTATTCGATTAATTACTCATTGCAAGAATATGCAAACAATGTTGTCACTGTATTCCAAGAAGCATGTGAGACAGCACAATTGCCACATCCAACAATTATTAGTGAAACCGGGCGTAGTTTAGTAGCTCACCATGCAGTATTAATTACTAATGTTATTGATGTTGAATGCCCACTCTCTAAAACAGATCCAACTCTCAAATTAGCCGATGATGCGCCCCCTGTATTACAGCATTTATACCTTGATAACACCAAGCTCACTACAAAATCTGTGTTAGAAGCATACCATGATATCCAACACTGGATGGCAGAGGCACATACATTATATACCCACGGAATAGTTAATTTAGCCACACTTGCTCAAGCCGAACAATTATATTTACACGGATGCCAACAAATTCAATCACTATTAACCCCCAATAATCGCACACATCGAACCATATTAGATGAATTATCTAACAAACTGTCCAATAAACTGTTTGTAAACTTTTCTATATTTCAATCTATTCCAGATACATGGGCAATCAACCAAACATTTCCTATTATGCCATTAACGGGTCTTAATCAATCATCAACATCGCGGGCAATCATGCATGATATTACTTGTGATTCAGACGGTTGCATTAAAGATTATGTTGTTGAAAATGGAGTTGATTCAACTTTACCAACTGTTGATTTCACCCAAACACCAACACCATTGCTCGGTATCTTCTTAGTAGGCGCATACCAAGAAATCCTAGGGGATATGCATAATTTATTTGGTGATACTCATGCAATTAATGTTAGCATCGATAACAATGGTAACCATCACGTTAGTCAACCTGAATTAGGGGATACAGTTAGCGATGTGTTACGCTATGTACATCTTGATTTAGCTGAATTAAAGCAATCTTACCAAACACAATTATCCCAAAAATCGCAAATGGATGAGCAGCAAAAAGCAATGTATTTGGCCGAATTACTAGATGGCTTAGAAGGCTACACCTACTTGGAAGAATAACAGGAGCACCCTATGAATTTTATTGCATCAATTCGTGGCATAGTTTGTTTACTATTGTTATCAATTAATGCATTGGTTATCCCTACAACTATTATATTAATTGCATTATTACGTTACTTACTACCAATTTCATCATGGCGTCATTGGTGTTATCGGTTAATGAGTTATTTGTCCATACTATGGGTAGATGGGAATCTCATCATTTTACGATTATTGACTCGCATTCAATGGAAACATGATGGTATTGACAGATTAGATAGTAGCAAGTGGTATTTTTTAATTTCTAATCACCGTTCTTGGGTTGACATTTTAGTGCTGCATCATGTCTTCAACCGTAAAGCACCACCATTAAAATTTTTCTTAAAACAACAATTGATTTGGGTGCCAGGTATTGGCTTAGCATGTAAAGCATTACAGTTTCCTTTTATGCAACGTTATAGTAAAAGTTATCTAAAAAAACATCCTGAAAAAAAAGGTAAAGATATTGAGGCAACACGCCGATCGTGTACTGCTTTTAAATTACATCCAAGTATTATTATTTTATTTCCAGAAACAACCCGCTTTACCCAAGCAAAAAAACGTAACCAAAACTCACCTTATCAACATTTACTGCGTCCTAAAGGCAGCATGTTAGCATTGAGTTTATCTATATTAGGCGATCATGTTACTCAGTTAGTTGATGTTACTATTGTATATGATAATCCAACAGTAACATTGTGGGACCTACTATGTGGACGGATTAAGCGAATATATACTCACGTTAACTGTATCCCAATACCAAACAGCATGCTGACTCAGCTAGACAATGAAACTGAGTTACGTAAACAAACTCAGCAATGGCTCACTACACTATGGGAAGCTAAAGACCAACAATTGCAGTCTATATTTACTAATAAAGTCTAATCTGTATTAACTCAGAATATGTACTATGCTTAAATCATCACAAATGATGAGCACAGTGCAGATGTCTAAGCATAAAAAAACACTATCTGATTCTAACTCAGAAATACTACGCAACAGTGATACCGAAGCATTTGGGATCACCCATGAAGCAGCCGCCACTCGCGGACAAATTACCCGCCGTCAAATTGCACTAGATACACTCTCTCGTTACTCCAATAGTGATATTAGTGACTTTCAAGACTTTATTTTATTAACTAATTTTTCACAATATGCTGACGCATTTGCTAACTATGCAAAGATAACGTGTCAAAAAGGTCCTGTATTACAAGTTGCTCATTCACCAACACACAAAATTAGTATTATCGATTATCGTGTTGGATCACCAATGGCAGCATTATTAATGGATGTATTATCTTATTTAAATCCACAGGCTGTTATCATGCTTGGATTATGTGGTGGTTTACATCGACGACAACGTATTGGTGATATGTTATTACCAATTGCTGCAGTACGTGATGAAGGCACTAGCCGTCATTATATGCCAGAACAAGTACCAAGCTTGCCATCATTTATGATCCAAAAATACATTGCTGAAGAATTAATTGAACGTGATTTATCCTTTATGACAGGGGTTGTGCATACAACTGATTATCGCATGTGGGAATTTGATGAGGATTTTAAACAACGCTTACGCAATGAAAAAGCAACTGGTGTCGAAATGGAATGCAGTGCATTGTTCACTACAGGTTTTGCACGCAAAGTACCCGTGGGCGCATTATTATTAGTCAGTGATTTGCCAATGACTCCAGAAGGAATAAAAACAAAGGCATCTTCATCACGTGTATTTTCGGAGTATACTGAATTGCATTTAACAAGTGCCATTGCTGCTATACAACGCATTAAGCAATCAGCTTCAGGGAAAGATAAATTAAATTTACGCCGCTTTTCTTTTTAGACTAAACTTTCAGTGTATGATTTGTTTTAGTTATTTGACCAACAGGCAAACTAAAAAAGAATATAGTCCCTTCATCTGGAACTGATTCCAGCCAAATATGACCACGATGACGTGTTACTATTTTCTTACAAATAGCTAAACCAATACCCGTACCTGGATATTGTTCATGAGTATGTAAACGTTGAAAAATATCAAATACACGCTCGTGATCAACTTCAGGGATCCCAATACCATTATCACTGACTTTAAATATCCATTCATCATGTTGACGCACACAACTAATGTGTACGACTGGATTAACATCAGCATGACAATAGGTAATCGCATTACTAATTAAATTTTGTAATAAACTAGTTAATTGAACTTGATCGCCGTAGACAGTTGGTAATTCATCGTGGGTCACCACTGCATTAGCTTGTTCAATTTGATCGGCTAATTTTTGTAGCACTGCAGTAACAACATGTTCCATTTCAACAGGTTTAATTTCTATATTGCCATTTTCAATTCGAGAATAGGTTAACAAACCCGTAATTAATTGGTCCATATGCCCAATTTCTACAAAAATAGACTGTAATTGTTTTCCTATGTCATTATTGGCTTGATTAACTAATTCTTGTTGCAATAATTCAGCATAACGTTGGATCATGCGTAATGGTGCTTGCAAGTCATGTGACGCCACATAGGCAAATTGTTGCAATTCAGTATTGATATTAGCCAATTGTAAACTACGTTGCTTTAAACGCGCTGTAGTATAACTTAATTCTTGCGTACGCAATTTGACGACTTTTTCGGTACGCTGCTGTTGTTCTAATTTATTTTTAATGTAAATCGCTAAAATAATAGCAATAGACAGTAAGCTTATAAAAATAAGCAAGGGCGGCCATAATGATTCCCAAGTTAGTTTTTGATATAGCAATGATTGTTGATAATCCCAATTACCACCGATGACTGTCAATGGACGTTGATATTGGATAATTGGTTTGTTTAATTCACCGAATGTATAGGTTATATGACGATCATGTTGTAACGTAATTTGCGCATAGAGTGGTGTAGTAGCATCCTGAAAAATTGGGTCTAGTAACGTAGATAAATCAACAACAGCTGCAACATAACCCATTAAATTACCTATGGTATTAGGCACAGCCAACACGGTAATATAATATGATCTTTCGTTGCTATTACCATTAAGCGTACCAAGCGCTTGCCAAATAAGTTGTTGGCGATGCTGTGTTTGCAACTGATTATGCAAGTCTGGCAATGACGCTAAATTTAAGCCTAACGGTAATGCTGATTGGGTTGTGCCAGCAAAATAAGTGATTGGATAGTATACCGTTGTTTGAGCATCATCAGGCAGTATATTATCTGTGTCAACCTGATTAGCTATATTGACAACTGGTGCCCACAACAACGCTATTAAGCCAGGATAACGGTTTAGAAGATGGTTGGCATAGATTTGAAATTCTGTTGCGGTGACATTTTCAGATGCAAGGTAAAATGTACGCAATGCAACCAAGCTATCTAATACATCATCCAGTTGTTGTTCGGCTAAGAAACTTCTCTTTTGGGCCAATTGCTGAAATTGATTACGCTGCTGACTATCTCCAGCATACTCCATTGCCTTATACCCTAGTCCAGCTAGAACAAGGCCAACAACAATGATAATAATAATTGGTCGTATAGATGGTTTGTTCAATTTACTATCCATGTACACTCTTCACATTTTAGCCGTAGGCTTGAGTAGTATAGTATACACTCCTACATTCCATGTAGATTTGCAATCTGCTAACTATAAAACAACTTAGCTGAACTGTACCTTCACCAAAAAACGTCAGCTTAAACTCAGTGTATACTCAAAGCGTTTTGACTGTAAGCGAGGCGGCAAGCCTGTGAGCAACAGGAGTGTATTGAAATACATGACTATTGCGAACGGGCGAAGCCAACAAAGCATACAGTTAAAATACGAAGAGTATACTAAATTAAACCTTCTGCTCTTATCGCATCACGCTCCTGACGTAATTCAGCTAACGTTGCCTGCAATTTTTGTTGTCCATACTCATTATGGTCAATACTATTAACAATACATAATTTCCCTTGGCTTACTTGACATGGATAAGAAAAAATTAATCCATCATCAACACCATACTCACCATTAGCACAACAACACATTGAAAAATAATCGCCTGATGCAGTATCGTGAGTTAATTGATAAATGCCATTAATAATGGCATTAGCAGCTGATGCAGCTGACGACGCACCACGTGCTTTAATAATATCGGCTCCACGTTGCTGTACTATCTTAACAAATTCTTGCTGCAACCATGTTTCATCTTGGATAACATCGACTGCAATACGACCATTAATGTTAGCATGATAAAAATCTGGATATTGTGTTGCTGAGTGGTTTCCCCAAATAATCATGTTAGACACTGCGGTAATAGGTTGATTAGCCCGTTTTGCTAATTGTGCTTTTGCACGCAATTCATCTAACATGGTCATTGCATAAAAACGATCATTAGGCACATCTGGCGCATTGTGCATTGCAATCAAACAATTGGTATTACATGGATTACCGACAACAAACACGCGTACATCGTCAGCTGCATTATCATTAATTGCTTTGCCTTGTTCAGTAAAAACACCACCATTTATTTTCAGTAAATCAGAACGCTCCATTCCCGCTTTGCGTGGTACTGCACCCACTAGAATTGCCCAATTCACATCATGCATACCATCAGCTAAACTGGCAGTACACTTAATATCACGCAACAGTGGAAAGGCACAATCTTCTAACTCCATTGCAACACCGTATAATGCTGGAAGTGAGTGCTCTAATTCAATCAGATTTAAACTCACTGTGACGTCGTTACCAAACATTTGCCCCGATGCGATACGATATACCAACGCATAACCAATTTGACCAGCCGCTCCAGTAATTGCTACGTTAACATGTTTATTAATTGTCATATGATATACCTACTAAATAAGATTGCCACGGATAATCGCAACAACCTACTGCAAAAAAATTAGGGTGTTCTAATTGCGGTGTATTATAAATTAAACGAGTCCCAGCAATACTAGAAACACACCCACCTGCTTGTTCAATAATACAGTGTCCTGCTGCTAAATCCCATTCTAACACATTGCCAAAACGGGTATACACATCCGCCTGACCTTCTGCTAAAAAACATAATTTAATCGCACTACCATAACGTTCTATACGTGCATGTGGCAATCTATCTGCCAAAGTGGTCACTCGCTGACTATGATTACGCCGGCTTGTTAAGATAATTAATTCATCTGCGGTGGTTCGTCGACGCGCATGAATTGGCTTGGCAACACCATTAGCAACTTGTTTATAAGCACCGCCTCCTGCATAGGCATAATAACAAGTCTCTACTGCTGGTAAATAGACAACACCCAATACAACACAACCATCCTCGATTAAGGCAATATTAATTGTAAACTCACCATTATGGTCAATGAACTCTTTGGTACCATCAAGTGGGTCCACTAACCAATAGTGCGTCCATTGACGGCGTATGGCAACATCAGGTAGCGCAGTTTCTTCAGAGACAATCGGAATGCTTGGTGTTAGTGCAGCAAGTGCATTTACAATATAAGCATGCGAAGCAAGATCGGCTACTGTTACCGGTGAGTTGTCAACTTTATGCTGAATTTGCTCGGCAGTAATACCATTATGATATATATCCATAATAATACGCGCTGCTTGCTCAGCGATAACATTTACCTGTGGTAGCAATACGCTACTGTCAATTGACACTGTTGATAATTCCAAAGGCCGGCAGTCACGCTCAAATTATCACAAATAGAGACGCAAATCACCACTGAGCTGGACAAGTCAGAGCGAAATGTAATATTGTGCACGCTTTGTATTTTAGATTATTATCCCCCTATATTATAAAATGCATTAAATTTAACCTAAATTCCGCAGTTAAACTGAGGACGAGAAGGGTTAGTGCGTTGTAAGATTAGGTTTATTTTTAGGATTTTTGACGCAGTCGTACTCACCGTACAGGTGAGTACGACTGCGTCAAAAATCCTAAAAATAAAATTAAGATTCAATGCAATACACCTTCGCAGTCCAGTTTAACTGCAGAATTTAGGTTAAATGCTCGAAAACGACTATAGTTAGAACTATGACAAATTATACTGCTAATGCCATCGAAGTATTAAGTGGATTAGAGCCTGTGCAAAAGCGCCCAGGCATGTACACTAATACAATTAACCCAAACCATTTGGTCATGGAAGTTATCGATAACAGTGTTGATGAAGTCATGGCCGGCTACGGTAAGTCTATCGATGTCACATTGCATACTGATGGCTCAATTGAAGTCAGCGATGATGGTCGTGGTATGCCAGTGGACATTCATCCAGAAGAAAAAATCTCAGGCATTGAATTAATCCTAACGCGCTTACATGCTGGCGCTAAGTTTTCCAATAAGACATACCGTTTCTCTGGTGGTTTACATGGTGTTGGCGTATCTGTTGTTAATGCATTATCAAGTAAATTAAACATAGATGTCTATCAACATGGCAAACAACATCAGATGTCATTTGCCAACGGTGCTGTTAGCAAAAAGCTCACTATGGTAGGCGATGTCAGCAAACGTCGGACAGGTACTTGCATCCGCTTTTGGCCAGCCACTCAGTATTTCGATACGACTAAAATCACCACCAATAAATTAATGCATGCATTGCGCGCAAAAGCAGTATTATGTTCAGGCCTTACTATTAATTATCACGATAAAAAAGCAAAACAAAATGAAACCTGGCACTATGCTGATGGGTTAGCAGATTATCTTATCCAGGCAACTCATGGCTATACTGTATTACCAGAACAACCTTTTGTCGGCTCATTTAACGCACAAGATGAAGAAGTCGATTGGGCAGTACAGTGGCTAACAGAAGCTAAGGAACAATTAACAGAGAGCTATGTTAATTTAATTCCAACCCCTGCTGGTGGTACACACATTAATGGGTTGCGCAGCGGTTTACTTGATGCACTACGTGAATTCTGTGATATTCACCATTTATTGCCACGCGGTGTTAAATTGGTTGCTGATGACATTTGGGAAAATTGCCAATACGTTTTATCTGTTAAATTACTCGACCCACAATTTTCTGGACAAACCAAAGAACGTTTATCATCCCGTCAGTGTGCTGCCTTTGTCAGTGGAATTGTTAAAGATGCATTTAGCATATGGTTAAATCAACATGTTGCCGAAGGTAAAGCACTTGCTGAACTCGCTATCGATAATGCCCAAAAACGTTTGCGTGCAGGCAAAACAGTTACCCGTAAAAAAATCACAAGTGGGCCAGCATTGCCTGGAAAATTAGCTGATTGTGCTAGTCAAGATCCAGCAAACAGTGAATTATTCTTAGTAGAAGGTGATTCTGCTGGTGGATCGGCAAAACAAGCACGTGATCGTCAATTCCAAGCAGTGATGCCATTGCGTGGAAAGATCTTAAATACGTGGGAAGTTGATTCAACTCAAGTGCTTTCATCACAAACCATTCACGATATTGCAATTGCCGTTGGTGTTGATCCTGGTAGCGACAATTTAACTGGACTGCGCTATCACAAAATTTGCATCTTGGCTGATGCCGATTCAGATGGCGCTCATATCGCCACATTACTATGCGCTTTATTCTTACGACATTTTCAAGCATTGGTTGAGAATGGACATGTATATGTAGCAATGCCACCTCTATATCGTATTGATCTCGGTAAAAATGTTTATTACGCATTGGATGATGCGGAAAAACAAGGTGTACTTGATCGGATCCAAGCAGAACACAAAAACACATCCACCAAACTCCACATTCAACGTTTCAAAGGATTAGGTGAAATGAACCCATTGCAATTGCGTGAAACAACAATGGACCCAGATACACGTCGCTTAGTGCAATTAGTGTTAGATGATGGCACTAAATCCCAATGTATTATGGACATGTTACTTGCTAAAAAACGATCGACTGATCGCCGGCACTGGCTAGAGAAAAACGGTAATTTAGCTGATCTACGTACAAATCAAACATCGTAACTGTATTATTGAGTCACTCGCAACAAAAGCACTATTGTTTCAATAACATACAATAACTCCACCTCTTGCTGGTACCAAATTTGCAGACTGAGCAACCTATTAAATAATCGCTATATTTATTTAGTTGAATGTTATAGGAAATATTGAAGAATAATGGATAAACACGCTGGCGGTTATCATTATTCCGAAGATGATGTAGATGATCCTCTCTTAGGATGTTTGATAACCCTAACTAAATTACGACACCACCCTTACTCGCGTGACGCATTAGTTGCTGGACTACCACTGCGCAACAATCGCTTAACACCTGATCTATTTCCACGTGCCGCCGAACGTGCTAACTTATATGCAAAATTAATTCATCGACCAATCCATCGAATTAACCCATTAGTACTACCTGCTATTCTAATTTTAAAAGATGGTCACGCTTGTGTATTAACTGCTTTTAATCAAGATGGCAGTGCTGATGTTATTTTTCCTGATACTAGTGAAGTTATTTCGAAAATTACTATTGACGATCTTGAAGATGCATATACTGGTTATGTCATATTAATTAAAGCATCTTATCAATTTGAATCACGTGCAGATGAATATAAGTTGGGACGACCTCGAAAATGGTTTTGGGGTACATTAGCACGTTACAACCATATTTATTTTCGTGTCATCGTAACTGTACTACTCATCAACCTATTTGCATTAGCCACGCCATTATTTGTGATGAATGTATACGACAAAGTTGTACCTAACAATGCACTTGCCACACTATGGATGTTGGCAACTGGCGTTATCATCGTCATCGCATTTGATTTCTTATTGAAAGTACTACGTGGTTATTTTATCGATGCAGCAGGTAAAAAAGCAGATATTTCGATGGCAAGCAATATTTTTCAACATGTCATGGGACTACAAATGTCAGCAAAGCCAAAATCATCTGGAGCATTTGCTAATAACTTGCGTGAATTTGAAGTACTGCGTGACTTTTTTACATCAGCCACCATGGCAACATTAATTGACTTGCCTTTCCTAGTATTATTTATCTTCTTTATTTTCTTAATCGGTGGCAGTGTCGCCATTTTCCCGTTGGTTGCTGCTCCCATTGTATTTATGGTCGCCGTATTATTAGAAATGCCAATGCGTCGTGAAGTCAGCAAAGGTTATATTGGTTCAACCCAAAAACATGCTGTACTTGTCGAAGCAATTAATAATATTGAATTGATCAAAAGTATGGGCGCAGAAGGAAGTATGCAACAAAAATGGGAAGAAGCCATTGCAGAATCTGCTAAATCCGGACGACGTTCTCGCAAATTTTCTACAATTGCATCTAGCTTTACCGCATTCATGCAACAAATTGTGACAATTAGTGTAGTCGTTTACGGTGTGTATTTAATTCAATCAGGCAACTTAACCGTCGGTGGATTAATTGCATGCACTATTCTAGCAGGTCGCGCCATTGCCCCATTAGCTCAGATGACAGCTGTATTATTACGTTATCAACAGTCACGTATTGCATTAGAAAATTTAAATAAAATAATGGAACTACCCATTGAACGACCACATGAAGCAAAATTTCTACGTCGGCCACATTTCGATGGTGATATTGAATTTGATAACGTTAGCTTTAAATACCCAAATGCAAAATGTAATGTACTGCAAAACATATCTTTTAAGATAAAAGCCGGTGAACGTATTGGATTAGTTGGTAGTATTGGTTCAGGTAAAACAACTTTACAAAAACTGTTATTAGAATTTTATCGCCCAACAGATGGCAATATACTAGTAGACGGCATTGATATTAGCCAAATCGATCCGGCCGATTTGCGCCGCAATATTGGTTATGTTCCACAAGATCAACGCTTAATGTACGGCACAATACACGACAATATTGCTATGCGTATGTCATGGGCTAGTGATGACATGGTATTGGACGCAGCACGTATTGCTGGTGTCGACAAATTCATGAGCCGCAATCCAGCGGGTTACCAGTTATGGGTTGGGGAGCACGGTGATGGATTGTCTGGAG
Organism: Gammaproteobacteria bacterium; assembly: GCA_965116795.1. Taxonomy (GTDB): domain Bacteria; phylum Pseudomonadota; class Gammaproteobacteria; order JAJFKG01; family JAJFKG01; genus JAJNDI01. Next base: position 898,748 of record OZ220716.1, on the reverse strand, counting down.
GCCAGCGCCAGGCAATTATGATCGCGCGCGGGATCCTCGGTTCTCCACCCATTCTCTTATTAGATGAACCAACTAGTGCGATGGATAATCGTACTGAACAAATCGTTACAAAAAATTTAGCAAAATACAGTGAAGGCAAAACCATGATCCTTATCACACATAAATTATCAATGCTATCGATGGTAGATAGATTAATTGTGATGGATAGTGGACAAATCATTGCTGATGGCCCTAAAGATAAAGTACTGGCTGCATTGGCACAAAATAAAGCCAAAACAGCATCAGGAGGCAATCATGGCAAATGATGACAAACAAAAAAAACGTGATAAATATCACAATATAGATGCATTACTGTCTGACAAAAATACAAATAAGGATGATCCAAATACAGATAAAATTGCAGTTGTTCATCATGAAGATATGGATTTTGTCTCAGATAGTAAAGCCGTTGTATTGTCACAAACATACCGCCATGCAAATGTATTACTTTATATCGTCATAGCCTTCATTACTATTGCAATCATCTGGGCAACAACTACTAAATTAGAACAAATTACTATTGGTGCTGGACGTGTTATTCCATCTGGAAAAATTAAAGTGATCCAAAATTTAGAGGGTGGCATTGTTCAACAAATCAATGTTAAAGACGGTGACATCGTCAAAAAAGGTGAAGTATTAGTCCGACTTGATGCAACACGGTTTAACTCAGATTATCGCGAAGTACATTCAAACTACTTAACGCTGCTAGCTAACGTTTCCAGGCTACGTGCAGAATCCAGCGGTGATCAAACTATTTTATTTCCTGCCATCTTAGAAAAAGAAGCTCCTCAATTAGTAGTCAGTGAAACACTATTTTTTGAAGATAGACAAACTGATCTAACTGCAAAAATTACTAATTTACGTGATGGTTATTTACTAGCAGAACAAGAGTTACAAATTGTTAAACCACTAGTTGAACAACAAGTTATGTCAAAATTGGAGTTATTGCGACTTGAACGTGAGGTCAATGAATTAAAAGGACAGATGGATGAGACATTAGAAGATTTTAAAGGCAAAGCGCATGCTCAATTAAATGAAAAGAAAGCGGAGTTAGTTATCGCTAAAGAAAAAATGATTTCAGCAGAAGATCGCATGAATCGTACCGTTATACGTTCACCAGTAAATGGTGTTGTTAAATCGATGAATATCAGCACATTAGGTGAAGTAATTAAATCTGGAGACAATATTATTGAAATTGTACCCATGACAGATCAACTAACCGTTGAAGTTGATGTAAAACCATCTGATATTGCCTTTATCCATCCGGAAGCAAAAGCATTAGTCAAGATTACCGCTTATGATTATGCAGTCTATGGTGGATTGCCTGCTACAGTAGAAAGTATCAGTGCAGATACTATTCAAGATGAAAAAGGCAATCATTTTTATAAAGTTAAAATACGCACTGAACAAAACTATTTAGATAAAGAAGGTAATAAACTACCTATTATGCCGGGAATGACTGCAACCGTTAACATTATTACCAACAAAAAATCTGTTTTATCTTATATCATGAAACCAATTCTGCGCGCACGTGAAGCAGCATTTAAAGAACGCTAATAAATAATAAGGCACATCTAATGCAGGAAAATTTAATCCAACCTGTTAGCAACACATTACGTTATGCCCGCTTAGAGCAACGTGGTTGTACACTATGGTTAACTGGATTAAGTGCAGCGGGTAAATCAACCATTGCACGGCACCTTGAACACTTACTATTTGCTCAAGGTGCCATACCATTCATATTAGATAGCGATAAGATCCGTGAAGGTTTATGCCGTGATTTGGGTTTTTCTGCAGTGGATAGAAGTGAAAACATTCGTCGCTGTGGTGAAGTTGCCAAGTTGTTCACTAGTGCTGGGGTTATCATTATTATGAGTTTTATATCGCCTTATAAAGCAGATAGACAATGGGTACGTGAATTACATCAAACAGCCGAACTCCCCTTTTTTGAATGTTTTATTGATGCATCGTTAGCAGTGTGTAAACGACGTGATCCAAAAGGGCTATACAAAAAAGCGATGAACGGTGAAGTTAAACAGTTTACTGGTATTGATGATCCTTATGAAGAACCAAAAAATCCAGATTTGCATTTGCGTACAGATAAACAAACACCAGAAGCCTGCGCACAAGCGATCATTGATTTGCTAACAGCAAATAATATACTCAAAGTGTTTTGAATTTAGGCGAGGCGGCAAGTCTTCGAATCAAAAGGAGTGTATTGAAATACATGACTTTTGTGAGAAGACGCAGCCAACAAAGCCTAAATTTAAAACGAGAAGAGTATATCTTACATGTAAGAGAGTTATCATAAATGACAGTACTTGTTCCACCGTACCAGGCAAATATGTTACTTCCAACCCAATTAACCTAAAATCCCACAAAATACATTGGCAATCAAACCACTTTTCTTAAATTCTGTTTTTTGGTGCAATCAATGTGATGGCATGGCAACAGATCATGATTGCCCACACAGTGATGCTGATCATATCAGTGTATCTAGCGCTGTATTACGTCAGTTACTCAGAGAAGGAAAACCTATCCCCGAACATTTTTCACGAGATGTTGTACTTGATGTGTTAAAAGTATTTTTTGAAAGTGAAAAAAAGTAATTGATTTAGCGATTATATAGCAGTAAAAACAGACAGTGAATAACCATAAAATCTACAACAAACCCAATAACAATTTTGCTTCTTCGCTCATATAATCTTGGGTCCAAGGTGGGTCCCATACAACTTCAACAGTGACCGTGTTTACGCCCTCAACAGCTTCAACTGTTTGTGAAATATGTCCTGGGAAGGTTTGTGCAACTGGACAACCCGGTGTCGTCAACGTCATGTCAATATGAACATTGTTTTGATCATCGATGATCACTTTATAAATCAGCCCAAGATCATAAATATTAACTGGGATTTCTGGATCATAAATCGTCTTTAGTGTTGTCACCACTTCATCGCTTAATGGATGATCACTAATCTCTGGGGTAAATGGTACGGTTGCTTGTGTAGGTGAGTGTATCTCATCTACACTCTGTTTATCTGTCATGAATTCATTCCAAATTGGATCATCATCTTTCATTGTACTATTCCGTAGTCGCCACGTCAGACGTTTTAGACAAGGCTGCTTGCAAGGTATGCCAAGCCAATGTCGCACACTTTACTCGAGCAGGGTATGCTTTTACTCCAGCTAAAATCACCAGTTTACCCAAATCTACCGTATTTGTTTGTTCACCCGTTGTCACTAAACGGTGAAACGCTTCAAATAAGGCTAACGCCTCTGTACTTGACTTGCCAATAATACTATCAGTCAATAACGATGCTGACGCCGTTGAAATGGCACAACCTTGTCCCTGAAAACTTGCGTCAGTAATCACATTATCTTTTACAGTCAAATACAACGTTAGATTATCGCCACACAATGGATTATAACCATCAGCTTGATGAGTAGCTTGATTAAGCACATGAAAATGATGTGGCTGTTGACTGTGATCGATAATCACTTCTTGATATAAGTCATACACATTGTCAAATTCATCAACATTATTATATGGATTGGCCTGGCTCATCGAGAAAACACCTCGCGCACTTTATGTAACCCTGTTACTAATGCATCAACATCAGCTTGTGTATTGTAAAATGTTAATGAGGCTCGCACAGTTGCCGCAACAGCATAACGCTGCATTAATGGCATAGCACAATGGTGTCCACTGCGCACAGCAACGCCGGCATGATCTAAGATAGTACCAATATCATGGGCATGAATGTTATCTAGCACGAATGATATAATGCTAGCCTTATTGTTTGCTGTACCAATAATACGTAAGTCCGGAACACGCATTAATTCAGTTGTCGCATAATCGAGTAACTTATTTTCATACGTTGTGATCGTATCAAACCCTATTTCACTCAAATAATCACAGGCTGCTGCAAGTCCAATGGCACCTGCAATATGCGGTGTACCCGCTTCAAATTTATGTGGTAACGGTGCGTACGTTGTATTAGTAAAGGTAACACTACTAATCATTTCACCACCACCTTGATACGGTGGCATTGCATTTAGAAAATCAGTTTTACCATATAAAACACCGACTCCTGTCGGGGCATAACACTTATGCCCAGAAAACGTATAAAAATCACAATCTAATGCTTGCACATCTACACGATCATGGACAATGCCTTGTGCACCATCAATTAACACGGGAACATGATGATCATGTGCAGTTGCAATCATCTGTTTAATTGGATTCATGGTACCTAGTGCATTGGAAATATGGGTAATAGCTAACAATGCTGTTTTTGAGTTGATTAAACGTTTAAAAGTGGTTTGATCAATCTCACCGGCATCGGTAATTGGGATCACAACCAATTTTGCTCCAGTTTGTTCACACAACAATTGCCATGGGACGATATTGGCATGATGCTCCATTTCACTAATTAAAATTTCGCTGTTTTCATCAAGTTGTTGGCGTCCATAACTTTGCGCTACTAAATTAATTGCCTCTGTAGTACCACGTACAAAAATAATTTCGTGTGCATGTTTTGCATTAATAAAATGCTGAATGGTTGTGCGTGCTGCTTCGAATTGTGCCGTTGCACGCTCACTTAAGGTATGTACACCGCGGTGCACATTAGAATAATCACGACTATATACTTGAGTCACTGCATCGATGACTGATTGTGGCTTGTGTGCTGATGCTGCACTGTCTAAATACACTAATGGCTTGCCATGCACCGTTTGCTGTAATGCAGGAAACTCATGTCGTATTTTATCAATGGTTAGCATCGCATGTATCCTAAGCTAAGTGGGCAATTGACTTAATACTGCCTTAGTTAGGCCATCACAAATAGCAGTGTGTTCAATTGATTCAAGTAATTGGCTCGCAAATGCAAAGGTTAACATGGCTTTTGCATCAGCAAATGAAACACCACGTGCTTGACAATAAAACAAAGCATCCTGATCTAATTGGCCTACTGTTGCACCATGTGTACATTTTACATCATCGGTAAATATTTCTAACTGTGGCTTAGTATCAATTTCAGCATCTCGACTTAACAGTAAATTATTACTGTGTTGTTTAGCATCAGTGCCGGTAGCGCCTGGCTTAACAAAGACTCGTCCATTAAACACACCGCGTCCTTTATCAGTTAAAATGCCACGATAATGTTCATTACTCCTAGTATTATTAGCAGCATGTTCAATATAGGTATGATGGTCAATATGCTGTGTACCTTGCGCGACAAATAAACCATTTAATGTTGCTTGACTGTTCGGTGCTTGTAGTAATGTATGGGTATCACTACGCACCAAACGCCCATCTAATGTTAATGAAAAACTATCAAACTCACTATTGGCTTGTTGAGTGGTGCGTATGCTAGCGATATGCAATGCAGCATCACTTTCTTGAATCACCTTATAATGACTTAAGCGAGCATGTTCAGATAAGCTAATATCAGTCACAATATTGTTAAAATAAGGAATGTTTTTTAAACCAATATAGTGCTCAATAACACATGCTTGACTATTAGCACCCAACATAATTACATTGCGAATATGTGATGCATGATTACTATGATCGACTATGTGAATAACATGAATTGGTTTTTCTACCACACATTGCTCAGGAATAACCAAACAAGTACCATTATGCATTAGTGCTGTATTTAATGCAGTAAACCCATGTTGGCTTGGTTTAGTGGCATGTGAATTAGTTATTAATTGTTGTTTCAGCTCACTGTTGTTTGTGGTCAATGCTGTTGGCAAATCTTGCAAAACAACTGTTTCAGGTAAATCATTTATAGTAGACAATGCCAAATTAAATACACCATTAATAAATACCATGCTATGACAATCTAATTCAGACAATATAGTATGTTGCGATAATTGTTTATGTTCGATTGATTGCGGCGCTTGATTCAGTGGAAAATGTTGTTCAGTGAACGCTGTTGTTCGTGTATATTTCCAATCTTCTTGCTTACGTGTTGGGAAAGATTGTGCAATAAACTCATTAAAACCACGTTGGCGGATTTGTGCTAGCCATGATAATTCCTTACCAGGCAGCATGATGTTATCAAACTCATGTTGATAGTTTTGTATAACTGTATTGTTATTAGTAGTCGTATCTTGCATTGCTTTAACTATACCTGCTGCTCCACCCAACCATACCCCTTCTCTTCCAATTTTTTTGCTAAGCTGGCATCACCTGATTGAACAATTTTACCATGGCTTAACACGTGCACATGATCAGGCACAATATAATTAAGTAAACGTTGGTAATGGGTAATTAATAATGTAGCGCGCTTAGGATCTTTTAACTTATTAACCCCTTCAGCAACTATCTTCAGTGCATCAATGTCAAGACCCGAATCCGTTTCGTCGAGAACAGCTAATGCCGGTTCTAATAAAGCCATTTGCAATATTTCATTACGTTTTTTCTCACCGCCAGAAAACCCTGCATTCACTGCGCGATGTAAAAAGGCTTCATCCATATTAACTAATGTTAATTTTTCCCTAACCAGCTTCATGAAATCAAATGCATCGATTTCAGGCTCACCTTGCGCACGACGTTTTGCATTAACCGCTGCTTTTAATAAATAAATGTTAGACACGCCTGGAATTTCAATTGGGTATTGAAACGCAAGGAAAACACCTTGTTGTGCACGTTCTTCTGGTGATAAGGTTAATAAATCGTGGCCTTGATAGGTGATACTGCCTTTAGTCACGGTATAGTCTGGGTGCCCGGCAATGATCTTTGACAACGTACTTTTGCCAGAACCATTAGGTCCCATAATCGCATGGACTTCACCAGGCTTCACCAGCAAATCGATCCCATTTAAAATCGGTTTATCACCAATGGTCGCATGTAATTGTTTAATTGCTAACATAACTCAACCTACACTATTTTCTAAACTTAAACCTAATAATTTCTGTGCTTCTACTGCAAATTCCATCGGCAATTTCTTAATAACTTGCTTACAAAAGCCATTAACAATCATAGAGACTGCATCTTCCGGATCAATACCACGTTGTTGACAATAAAATAATTGATCTTCACCTATTTTGGACGTCGACGCTTCATGTTCAACTTGAGCAGTTGGATTTTTTACTTCGACATACGGAAAGGTATGTGCACCACATTGATCACCGAGTAATAGTGAATCACATTGGGTGTAATTACGTGCGCATTCTGCCCCTTTTAATACTTTCACCAAACCACGATACGCATTTTGTGCGCGGCCTGCTGAAATGCCTTTAGAAATGATCGTGCTTTTAGTATGTTTACCAATGTGCAGCATCTTTGTACCCGTATCGGCTTGTTGACAATGATTAGTTAATGCAACTGAGTAAAATTCACCGACGCTATAATCACCTTGCAGCAATACACTGGGATATTTCCAGGTGATCGCCGAACCTGTTTCAATTTGCGTCCATGAAATTTTGGCATGATCACCACGACATGCACCGCGTTTAGTCACAAAATTAAAAATACCACCTTTACCTTCTTTATCACCCGGATACCAGTTCTGCACAGTAGAATATTTAATTTCAGCATCCTTCAATGCAACTAACTCTACTACCGCCGCATGCAATTGATTTTCATCACGCATCGGCGCAGTACACCCTTCTAGATAACTGACATAACTGCCTTCATCAGCAATGATCAGGGTTCGTTCAAATTGACCGGTATTCGCTGCATTAATACGAAAATAGGTAGACAATTCCATTGGACAACGCACCCCTTTAGGGATATACACAAACGACCCGTCAGTAAATACTGCAGAATTTAGTGTTGCAAAGAAGTTATCAGAATACGGTACGACGCTGCCTAAGTATTGTTTAACTAATTCAGGATACTGCTGCACTGCTTCTGAAAATGAACAAAATAGTATGCCATGTTCTGCTAATTTATCTTTAAACGTTGTGGCAACCGATACGCTATCAAATACCGCATCAACCGCCACACCTGCTAACATAGCTTGCTCTTGTAATGGGATCCCTAATTTTTCATAGGTACGCAATAATTCTGGATCAACCTCATCTAAACTTTGTGGCCTATCTTTATCTTGCTTTGGTGCAGAGTAATAAGAAATGGCTTGATAATCGATTGGGCTATAGTGTAAATGCGCCCAGTGTGGCTCTTGCATGGTTAGCCAATGTCGATAAGCTTTTAAACGCCATTGCAACATAAAGTCGGGTTCGTTTTTTATAGCAGAAATACGGCGAATAACGTCTTCATTTAAACCAGGTGGCAAGGTTTCGCTGGCAAGATCAGTCACAAAACCATGTTCATAATCTTTATCGAGAATATGATCGAGCTGTGCATTATCACGTGCCATTTAATATTACCTCTTACCTTTCTTGTTTAACTTATTAGTTAATGCGGATGTATCGATAAATTGATTTGCTGGCATTGGCATCACCATATCAGCTAAGGTAATGCCATTTAACGTACGGTAAATCGCTGTATTAATCACTTGCCAATTTGCACGAATGTGACAAATTGTTTTTAGATCACAATTTTCATCATGACTGGTGCATGCTGTTAGCGCCATGTCACCATCTAATGCAGTAATAATATCGGTGATTGCGATCTGTTCAGGCGATAGCGCTAATGCATATCCACCATTAGCACCACGCGTCGATGTGAGTAAATTGGCGTTGGCAAGCATTTTTAAAATCTTGCTAACCATTGGCACTGAAATATACGTGGCAGCTGCCAATTTTGGTGCGGCCATGCGTGTCTGCGGCGTTTTTGCCATATGCGTCAGAATAACAGTGCCATAATCGGCTAATTTACTGATACGTAGCATGGGTTAATCCTTTAATTTGGTTGATAAAGATACATAACTCGTTGATTAACATCATATTTTTTATTAAAATCAATTAGAACCTATCTGGTACTAATTATGTGAGATTTCTGTGATGAATGCAAGGTGATTCGTGAGCCATGTCGGAATCTATTTTTTCATATTAGAATCGTGTATCGTGTTTTTACATAAGAATCGTTTGCTTGTTGAAGGAAAGCTCTATGTCAACACCGATTGTTGCTCTTTACCCAGGCACATTTGATCCAATCACCAATGGCCACATCGATATTATTGAACGTGCAAGTCGCCTATTCCCCAAATTGATTGTGGCAGTTGCCAATAACCGCATCAAATCAACATTACTTGATACTCAACTACGTTGTGAACTTGTGCAAACAGTGGTGACCACACTCCCTAATGTTAGTGTGTGTACGTTCGACACTTTATTAGTTGACTTTGCTAAACAACAACACGTATCAGTGATTATTCGTGGTTTGCGTGTGGTATCAGACTTTGAATATGAATTACAAATGGTGAATGCTAATCGCGCATTAGCACCAAACATAGAAACAGTGTTTCTACCACCTTCACCACAAACTTGCCATATCTCTTCTTCATTAGTGCGTGAGATCGTAAGTTATGGCGGTGATATTTCAGCATTTGTACCCAATGCAGTCAAACAAGTATTAGTAAAAAGGTAATCTAACATGGCATTAAAAATTACTGATGATTGCATCAATTGCGATGTGTGTGAACCAGAATGTCCAAATACAGCAATTAGTATGGGACCGGATATTTATGAAATTAATCCTGTACATTGCACAGAATGTGTTGGCCATTTTTCCGAACCACAATGTGTTGAAGTATGTCCAGTAGCGTGTATCATAACTGATCCAGACTGCCAGGAAACGCATCAACAACTTAACGCTAAATACCTACGCTTAACGCAAGGAGCAGCTGATAATGATAGTCCGATTAAATAAGTCTGTTTTATTATTTATATTAACTACTGTTTTTATTAGTATAAACTCACCTGCATATGCAACGTCTCAACACACTACCAATACTTTGGCAAACATGCCTAAACAAGTTGCGATTGCCTCTGCAGCACCACAAGCAACAGATGCAGGATTAGCAATGTTAAAAAAAGGTGGTAATGCATTTGATGCAGCAATTGCGGTTGCCAGCTCACTTGCTGTTGTTGAACCGTATAGTTCCGGACTGGGCGGGGGCGCTTTCTTTTTATTACGGATTGCAGGCGCACACGGTGATGATGATTTGCCACCAACAATTGATGACAATGAAGAAATATTCATTGATGCACGTGAAACAGCACCTGACAATGCCACAAAAGACATGTTTTTAGATAAACAAGGCAAACCTGTTAAGAATGCTTCGTTAAATGGTGCATTATCAGCAGCAATTCCAGGAGAAGTGGCTGGATTGGTATATCTAGCCGAACACTACGGTACATTACCGTTAACAGTTACATTAGCACCGGCAATCAAATTGGCTAGAGATGGGTTTAAAGTTGATAAGCACTATCAAGAGATGGCAAAAAAGCGTTTGCTCGCATTACGTGCTTCATCGGCAGCCGCAAATGTATTTCTACGCAAACGTACAGTGCCAGCAATCGGCACCACTATTAAGCAACCTGCACTCGCAGAAACACTGCGACAAATTGCCTATCACGGCAATAACGGTTTTTACCGAGGCAAAGTTGCTAAAAAACTCATTAAAGGCGTACAAAAAGCTGGTGGGATTTGGACAAAGGCAGACTTACTGGATTACCAAGTTATTATACGCCATCCTGTATATGGTCATTATCGTGGTATGACCATTGTCAGTGCGCCACCGCCTTCTGCTGGCGGCATTGGATTAATCACTGCGTTGAATACACTCTCTGGTTTTGATCTGCAAACACTACCGTCACTGACACGTACTCAATTAACTATTGAAAGTTTACGTCGGCTATATCGTGATCGCCAACAATATTTAGGTGATCCAGCATTCGTATCTATCCCAACCGACAATTTATTAAGTCAACAACATGCTAAGACATTACGTGACAGCATTACCCTAAACAAAGCCACTCCTAGCAAGACATTAGAAAAACAAATGCAAGCCGGTAACGACACTACCCATTTCTCGATCATGGACAATAAAGGAAATTGGGTGGCTGCCACCTTATCGCTTAATTACATGTTTGGTTCTGGCCTCATGCCTGCCGGCACTGGCGTATTATTAAATAATCACATGGATGATTTCTCAATTAAACCAGGGGTCCCTAATGTATACGGTTTAGTTGGATCAGAAGCAAACAGTATCGAGCCAGGTAAACGACCACTTTCCAGTATGTCACCAACGTTTGTTGTTACTGATGATAAAGTGGCTGTATTAGGCACACCAGGTGGTAGTCGTATTATTAGCATGGTGTTACTAGCTATCTTAGACATGGCCGATGGCCATTTACCAAAACATTGGGTAGCACGCAAACGTTTCCATCAACAATTTTTACCAGACATTGTTGAATATGAACAAGGCATGTGGGGAGCAACCACGTTAGCAAAACTGGAAAAAATGGGGTATCACTTAAAACCGATTGCACCGTATGGCAACATGCAAGCTATCTTATGGGATCGTAAACGTAATCAATTATATGCCGCAGCCGATCCAAGACGCTATGGTAAAGCGAGTGTAGCAACATTGCCAACAAAGAAATAGACATCACTAACATAACTATATGTTAATGTAATACACAGATTACTACTTTGTTATAGGCTGGCAACTTGGACAAAACGCACTGGTACGTTGACCAATTGTTATTGCTTGGATGACTGCATCACAACATGGACATAACTTTCCTTGTTGGCCATAGACTTGCAGTGTCTGTGAGAAATAACCCGGTTTGCCATCAGCACCGCAAAAATCTTTTAAGGTAGTACCGCCTTGACGAATAGCCGCACGCAAAATTGATTTGATATTCATTACCAGCTGGTGACATTCAGCCAAACTCAATGTTGCTGCGCGACGATTTGGGTGTAAGCCACTGGCAAATAAGGCCTCTGTTGCATAAATGTTCCCAACACCAACGACTATTCGATTATCCATAATGAATGATTTTGTCGCCTTCTGCCGTACTTTTGCAATAGTATATAAATATTTTGCAGTAAATTGTCGTGATAACGGTTCAACACCTAAATCACGTAATAATGGATGCTGCGCAGGTGATTGAGTGGTCCATAATAAGGTACCAAAACGTCTTGGATCGTGGTAACGCATGATCATTTCATTATTTAACACAATGTCCACATGATCATGTTTCTTTGCTGGAATGTCTACGCCAAGTACTCTTAAACAACCAGACATCCCCAAATGAATAATCAGCGTGCCACGTTGCGTGCTGAGCAATAAATATTTGGCACGACGCTCAACGGCTTGCCAAGTGGCCCCAATGAGTTGGTCTGATAAATCGGTCGGGATCGGCCAACGCAATCGTGATTGACGGATAATGACATCAGTAATGGTTTTGCCACGGATCAATGGCGCAATACCACGACGAGTGATTTCCACTTCAGGCAATTCAGGCATACATACCTCCCCATAACGGTATTCATAAAAGGGGGCAAAGAATAGATCGATTACTTGTAAATTAACATGCGAGATAAAGCCCGTCATCAACTATGTTGCGCCACCTAGTTGATGACGGATTCGGAGGAGAGATGCTGTGGTGCGTTACTTGATTTTTCCTTGCTTGAATACAGCACGCTTGCGTACGACAGGATCGTACATCATTTTTTCCAGCTTTTTTTCTGCACGTGGATTGACTTTTGTCGTGCGGTAGTAACCTGTTTTACGAGTTTTACCGTTTTTGGTGATTTCAGCAGTAGAAACCATTTTAACTTTGATACTTGCCATACTTGTTCTTTAATCCTATATCTTTTGACCCTTGGCGCGTAACTTGGTTAGCACCGTATCGATGCCAAGCTTATCAATTAAGCGCATACCTTTGGCACTTACCAACAATTTCACAAAGCGTTTTTCGCTATCCACCCAAAAACGATGGGTATGCAAATTCGGCAAAAAGCGCCGCCGCGTTCTGTTATTCGCGTGTGATACATTATTGCCTGACATAGGCCGTTTGCCAGTAACTTGGCATACCTTAGACATTCTAATTCTCCACTATTATATTGGGCGAAGGCAGGCTTTATACCAAATTCACTAACCGGCAGCAAGATCACCGCTTGGCCAGGGCTTTTTTTAAACTATTTTGACCACAATCATGACTTTCCAGGAAAAAAATCACGTGCTAGGCTAGCACTCACCTACAGTTAAAATTGAGCAATTATTATGCAATCTACCCCTGTTCCTCATTGCCGTGTCATCGTTGCGATCACCGGTAGTGTTGCCGCCTACAAAAGCGTTGAATTGGTACGTCAATTACGCCGTCACGGAGTTGATGTACGGGTTATCATGACCGAAGGGGCAAAAGCATTTATTACCCCACTCACCTTACAAGCTGTTTGTGGTCATCCCGTACGTAACACATTGTTCGATCCGGCTGCTGAAGCGGGTATGGATCACATCGAATTAGCTCGTTGGGCTGACTACTTATGTATTGCCCCGGCTAGCGCTAATTGCATCAGCAAATTAAGTCAGGGCATTGCAGATGATTTACTGACAACTGTCTGTTTAGCCACGCGTGCACAATTAGTATTAGCACCGGCAATGAATCAATACATGTGGCAACATCCAGCAATACAACAACATATCAGTCAATTACAACAACTTGGCGTACTATGGCTAAGCCCCGAACAAGGTGAACAAGCATGTGGTGATATTGGTCAAGGACGGATGTGCGAACCGACTACCATTGCAGCAACCTTATTAGAAGATTGGCAAACACGTCAACAACCAGTAACGCACCAGCAGCCATTACGAGATAAACGCGTGTTGATCACAGCAGGCCCAACGCGTGAAGCCATCGATCCCGTGCGTTACTTAACAAATTACAGTTCTGGCAAAATGGGTTATGCACTGGCTAGCGCAGCAGCTAATGCTGGCGCTAACGTAACACTAATCAGTGGGCCTACTCAATTAGATACACCGCCTAATGTGTTACGCATTGATGTTACCAGTGCACAAGAGATGTATCGTGCTGCACTAGCCCATTGTGATCAACATGACATCTTCATTGCAACAGCAGCTGTCGCTAATTACCGTACACAAACATATCATTCACAAAAACAACACTGGCAAACAGAACAAATTCATTTACCACTAGTGCGAAACTCCGATATTTTAGCAACGGTTGCCAAACGTGATCATGCACCTTTCTGTGTAGGGTTTGCTGCACAAACACACGATGTAATCACATATGCCAAACAAAAATTAATTGATAAAGGTGTTGCATTGATCATCGCTAATCAAGTTGGTGGCACACAGGGTGGTTTTAGCAGTGACGATAATCAAGTGACTGTGTTATCAAAACATGAAGAAGTAAGTTTGCCACGTATGCCAAAAATTCAACTAGCTAAATTGTTAATTGATATGATTAATCAACATTACTCTGCCACTGTAGAACATATAATTACTGAGGAATAACCATGTCACAGACTAAACAACCTGTTCAATTAAAGATTTTAGACAATCGCTTAGGTGATACATTTCCATTGCCAACGTATGCAACCACCGGCTCAGCCGGCTTAGATTTACGTGCTTGCCTTGATGCATCGCAACAATTGGCACCCGGTGATGTCACCTTATTACCCACCGGTATGGCAATCTATATTCAAAATCCAAACTTAGCTGCAGTTATTTTGCCACGATCGGGACTCGGTCATAAACATGGGATCGTAATGGGTAACTTAGTTGGTTTAATCGATTCAGATTATCAAGGCCCATTAATGGTATCCTGTTGGAATCGTGGCAATGATCATTTTACAATTAACCCTGGCGATCGCATTGCACAATTAGTATTTCTACCGATTGTACAAACCGAATTTACTGTTGTTAATGAATTTGTTCAAAGTGAACGTGGTGACGGTGGCTTTGGTTCGTCTGGTATTCAATAACCTAAACCTTACATTAAACCTAAAATCCGCAGTTGAACTGGACTACGAAGGACTATTGCATTGAATCTCAACCTTATTTTCAGAATTTTTGTACTCACCGTACGGGTGAGTACGTTTGCGCCAAAAATCCTAAAAATAAGCCTGATATTACAATACACAAGCCCTTCTCGTCGTCAATTCAACTGCAGATTTTAGGTTAAAACTTGGAGTTAAGCATGACCTATACCATTCCAGATAAGATCACCCAATCAATCTTTCGTGCTTATGATATTCGTGGCATCGTTGCTACTGAATTAACTGAAAATACGGTATATGCAATCGGCTTGGCACTAGGCAGCATCATTCGTGATAGTGGAGAAAACTCACTTTATGTTGGACGCGATGGACGCTTGACCGGTGCAACATTAATGGATGCATTTACAACTGGTTTGCAACAAGTCGGTTGTAACGTCATTGAAATTGAACCTGCACCAACACCTGTACTGTACTATGCATGTGCTACTGGAAATATACGCTCAGGCGTGATGATTACTGGCAGTCATAATCCACCTGAATACAACGGACTAAAAATGGTGGTTAATGGCAAAACGTTAATCGAAGAACAAATTCAAGAGTTATACCAACGCATTATTACTCAACAGTTTTATACAACTAAGACAATTGGCACACGCCAACAACAATCATTTATTGAAACCTATATACAGCGAATTACAGATGACATTAATATTACTCGTCAGTTACACGTAGTTATCGATTGTGGAA
This sequence comes from Gammaproteobacteria bacterium, assembly GCA_965116795.1. GTDB lineage: Bacteria > Pseudomonadota > Gammaproteobacteria > JAJFKG01 > JAJFKG01 > JAJNDI01. The sequence goes on along the minus strand of OZ220716.1, from coordinate 883,072 downwards.
ATGGGATCGCCGGTGCAGTTGCACCCAGTTTGTTTACAAGGTTACTAGAAAAATCAGGTGGACAAATAACTACTTTATATGCTGATGTAGACGGCACATTCCCTAATCATCACCCTGATCCAAGCATCCCAGAAACGTTAACTGATTTAATCGATACCGTTAAAAAGACTGGGGCAGATATTGGATTAGCATTTGATGGTGACGGCGATCGTCTAGGTGTGGTGACCAATCAAGGCAACATCATTTGGCCAGACAGACAATTAATGTTATTTGCTAAAGACGTGTTATCACGTAATCCAAATTCTACGATTATTTACGATGTAAAATGCTCTAAACACATAGCGACTGTTATTGAACAACACCACGGCAAACCACTGATGTGGAAAACCGGGCATTCATTGATTAAAAACAAATTAGCCCAAACCGATAGCGCATTAGCGGGTGAAATGAGTGGGCATATCTTCTTTAAAGAACGCTGGTACGGATTTGATGATGGCTTATATTGTGCAGCACGCTTATTAGAAATCATTAGCCAACAAACAAACACTGTCGATCAATTGTTCGCAACCATTCCAGACAGTGTCAATACCCCTGAATTGAAACTCCCTATGCCAGATAATCGTAAAGTTGCATTTATGCAGCAATTACAGCAAAAAATAACATTTACCGATGCAAGCATTATTACAATTGATGGATTACGCATTGAATTTGCTGATGGCTGGGGATTGATACGTCCGTCAAATACAACACCCTATTTAACGTTGCGGTTTGAAGCGGATAATCAAACAGCATTATCACGGATCATTGCTGACTTCCGTGAACAACTATTAAAAGTTGATCCAACTCTTGTACTACCAGATGAGATGCAAGTTGTAACATGCTAATCAGTTAACACCATAATGTTCTCGATACTTCACAATAGCATCGATATGTTGTGCAAGTTCAGCAGTACTATTAACGTATTCAACAATATTGTCTAACGTAATCAAACTATACACGTTGGTATTGTACATATCAGCAACATGTTGCACTGCCGATTGGGTACTATCAGTGCCACATTCTTGCCGATCTAACGCAACTAATATACCTGAACAGGTTGCATTTGCATGCTTTACATATTGCATCGCTTCACCAACCGCAGTGCCCGCTGTGATCACATCATCAACAATTAATATGTTACCCGTTAACGGTGTACCGACGATATTGCCACCTTCACCGTGGTCTTTAGCTTCTTTACGATTGAATGCATACGCAATATCACGCTGTTGTTTGAGATAACAGGCAATAGCTGTGCTAGCAACAAGACAAATACCTTTGTAGGCTGGACCAAACAACATATCATAATCAATTTGATTATCAGCAATAGCAGCTGCATAAAATTCACCTAGCTGCGTTAATGCTTTACCAGAACTAAACGTACCCATATTAAAAAAATAAGGGCTAATGCGCCCTGACTTTAAGGTAAATTCACCAAATGACAATGCACCTCGCTCAAGTGCTAATTGGATAAATTGACGTTGATATGTTTGCATTGTCTGTGTTACCTTTTCTGGGTAAATTATTAATTGATAATCAGGAAATAAAGTATTGCGTATTATTACCTATAATGTCAACGGTATTCGTGCAGCAGCACGTAAAGGGTTTTTCGATTGGCTTAAACAACAACAAGCAGATATAGTTTGTTTACAAGAAACAAAAGCACAGCGTAATGATTTAACTGATCCTATTTTTTACCCAAGCGACTTTCAACATTATTATGTTGATGCGGAAAAAAAAGGATATTCAGGTGTGGCTATTTATACTAAGGCCAAACCAAAACATGTCACATATACCCTTAAGTGGCCTGTTATGGACAATGAAGCACGCTACTTACAAATCGACTTTGATAAACTCAGTGTCATATCATTGTACCTACCATCTGGAAGTAGCGGCGAACAACGTCAACAAATTAAATTTGATGTTTTAGAAAAATTACGTAACCATCTACTGAAATGCAAACGTACACAACGGGAATATATTATTTGTGGTGACTGGAACATTGCACATAAAAAAATAGATATTAAAAATTGGCGTGGCAATCAAAAAAATTCAGGTTTTTTGCCCGAAGAACGTGCCTGGATGGATATGTTATTTGACGAATTAGAATTTGTTGATGCATTTCGTGTTGTTAATCAGCAGGCAGAACAATACACCTGGTGGTCTAACCGTGGACAAGCGCGTGCCAATAATGTCGGTTGGCGGATCGATTATCAAGTGACCACGCCAGGATTAGCTGATTATGTTGATGCAGCACACGTTTATAAAGATGACTGGTTTTCCGATCATGCGCCATTAATTATTGACTATGCGTTACCCACAGCCATTATTGACTAATAGCATCCAGCCACTACAATAGCATTATTATATAATGGAGGATTATACATGGATGTAATACCAAAAATAACCTGGCGTCAAAACTTACTTATTCTATTAACCGTCTGCTTTGCGATTTACATTGATTTATTGCAAACCCTGCCATTGGCATTTTCACAACAAGTCAGTACTCAATTTAATTTATCGTTAGCTGAGTTTGATCACATAGTCAATGCGTTTGAGATGCCATTTATTTTCTTATTGTTGTTTTTTGGTTTTATTGTTGATTTGCTCAGCGCTAAAAAGAGTATTTTGTTAGCCTTAATTATTTTTGTTATCACAAATTATTTATTTAGTCATGCCACTGACACATATACCTTGCTAACTACTCGTTTCACGATGGGGATTGGTGGCTTGCTAGCTACGGTTAGCATACTCGTATTACTGGCCCAACAATTACCAAAACGAATATTTGGTGTTGTCGTTGGCTTACTATTGGCAATATCAACACTATCAAAGTTTTTTGGCATCGATATTCATTTATTTATATATCAAAATGCTTGGGTACAGTCAGCTAATGCATTGAGTTTAATTGGCATTGTATTATTGATTTTATTTTTATTGGTACCACGTGCCAAATCAGAATCCTCTCGTGTTCGCCCTAACATAGATGATATCGCGACAACATTAACCAATCGCAACATCTGGCTAACCGGTCTCATCGCCACCTGTGGTTATCTATTCGTTTATTTATTTTTATCGATGATTGGTCCCGGCTTCTTGGCCAGCATTAGCCACTTTAAAGAAGTGGAAATCACCGATATATTTAATTATGGGGTATTTAGTTTAACTGCTGGTTTGTTATTAGTAGCTAAACTAGGCTATTTCATAACTGATCATCGTAAATTAATCCAGTATTGTTATATTATTGCTGCAATCAGTTTTATATTTTCATTATTTTTTATTCAAAACCACATGCTTGATATTATTTTACTGTGTATTACTAGCTTTGCTGCTGCATCATATGTACTCACCTATGCAATCATTAACGCCAATAGTCAGCGGCTATGCTTAGGTACAGCATTTAGTATTATCTTTATTTTAATTTATCTGGGTAGTGCATTAAGTGATAACGTGCTCCAAGTTACTGCCAATATGTTGAATACCGATGTTACTAGCCATTGGTGGCTTATACTCAGCATTATTCCAATATTATTTATCATTGGAATTATCTTAACTACGTTACTAAAACCAACACATATACCAACCAGTTCAACAACGCCACTTAGCACCCAGTTTATTGCGTTTTGGACACGTGGGGGTACAGTAGGCCGTGCGTTTTGGTTAATATCAGTATTAGGCAATTTATTTGTTGGCAACCTGGTTCTCACATTAACCACACCATTTGGGTGGAATGCAATGGCACTGAGTCAAGGCAGTCGATTAGTCTATTTATGCTTTGCAGTGGTATGTGTTGCTCGTGCTCACACACCACCAAACAGCTGGCGTGGTTGGAAAGCTACCGCGTTATTGCTCGTACTATTTTTGATGTTAATGAATTTGGTTGGTTGGCTACAACACAGTGGCTTAGTTGATATTGCCGCGTTACTCAACAAAGTATAGACTCAAGCAATTGAAAGAGCGCCAATATATTTATTCTGCTAGGACTGCACGCTGCTTCTCACACAATTGTGAGATCCCTTCCATCGCCAATGCTAGCATGGCATTACACTGTGATTGGTCAAATGGGGCATCTTCAGCAGTACCCTGAATTTCAACAAAACTACCTTTGTCCGTCATCACCACATTCATATCTGTCTGTGCATTTGAATCTTCTTGATAATCTAAATCAAGCACTGGTACACCTTGGTAAATCCCAACAGACACCGCTGCAACCATATAATTAAGTGGATCGGTCGTGATCATTTTCTCACGCTGCATGTGACGAATGGCATCAACTAATGCAACACAACCACCGGTAATCGCTGCAGTACGCGTTCCCCCATCAGCCTGCAAGACGTCACAATCAATATATAGGGTATATCCATCAAGTGCTGATAAATTAACCGCTTGACGCAATGCTCGCCCAATTAACCGCTGAATTTCTTGGGTACGTCCACTTTGTTTGCCACGGCTAGCTTCACGATCACTACGGGTATGGGTAGCACGTGGCAACATACCATATTCTGCAGTCAACCAACCTTGCTTTTTCCCCTTTAAAAAACGCGGTACATCTTCGATAACAGACGCGGTACAAAACACTTGTGTTTCGCCAATAATAATCAACGCTGAACCCTCAGCACGTTGAGTACAATCACGAGTAATAGTGATATCACGAAGTTGATTAGCTGAACGATGACTAGGCCGCATATATATTTCCTCTATATCAATCTTAATTAACATACATAATTGGACTGCGATTATAACGAGCACTATCGGTAAACACCAGCAACACTAATATAATGTAAAGCAAACATAACATCGTATGATTTGCTTTTTATTTTTTGTTTGATTAGAATTGAACGTGCTAGAAGTCAGCCTCACGTTGTGAGTGCTACACTAAAAGCCTCCCAAATGGGAGGCTTTTTTTATTAAAATTAAAACATTAAGAATCGGTTTTAGAATGTTTGTGCGATTTGGCTGACTTTTTTTGTTGACGACGCAAATATAATTCCTTGCGTTCAATACGAGTTGACGGTGGTGCTTTAAAACCCAGTTTGATTTGGCCACGGTTCACATCCAATATATACATTTGGATTTCATCACCAAAACGTAAAGCCCCTCCCCGACTGCAGGTTAATGTAAGCATGTTTAATCTCCCTATATAGCCTTTTTCTCTGCACTAAGCACAATCATTACAATTCAAAATCAATTTTCTGTCAAGAAGTTAATGATAATCCTAAAATCCGCAGTTGGATTGACGACGAGAAGGATTAATGTGTAGAAGATCAAGTTGATTTTTAGGATAATGCACGGTATCCAATATCACGACGATAGTACTGTTGTTGCCAATGAATAGCCTCTACACGTTGATAAGCTATTGCTTGTGCAGCAGCAATAGTATCCCCTAAAGCACAAATACACAGCACGCGTCCACCAGCTGTGACAATATTATCACCTTGTTGTTGCGTACCTGCATGAAATACATATACATTAGACGTATCAGCCGTTGTCTCTAATCCAGTAATAAGATCACCCTTTTGATAGCTAGCTGGATAGCCACCAGCAGCCAGCACAACACCTAAAGCAGAACGCGGATCCCATTCACATGTTTGCTTAGTAATTTGATGTTGTAGACAAGCTTGGCATAAGCTTACCAAATCAGAACGTAATCGCATCATCAACGGCTGCGTTTCTGGATCCCCTAAACGGCAATTGTATTCTAGAACCTTAGCTTGCCCCTTAGCATCAATCATTAAACCGGCATATAAGAAACCTTGGTATTCGATGCCATTGGCTTTTAATCCAGCAAGTGTTGGTTTGATGATATCGTCGATGATGTGTTGTTCAACTGTTGCATTAACCACCGGTGCTGGTGAGTATGCTCCCATTCCACCGGTATTGGGCCCCTTATCACCTTCATCACGTGCCTTATGGTCTTGAGAGGTAGCCAGTGGAATAAAATCGGTTCCATCAACCATGACCATAAAGCTCGCTTCTTCCCCGGACAAATAATCTTCGATGACAATCTGTTTATTTACATTCTGTTTACCACTACTAGCAAGCAATGTTTCACAGGCATCGATTGCTTGCTGCTGATCAGTAGCAATAACAACCCCTTTACCCGCTGCTAATCCATCTGCTTTGATCACAATGGGATACGTTTGCTTGTCAAGATAGCTTTTTGCATCAGCGACATCATTAAACGTTGCATAGGCTGCTGTTGGAATACAATAGCGTTGCATAAATGCTTTACTAAATGCCTTAGATGCTTCTAATTGTGCAGCGACTTGAGTAGGGCCAAAACAAGCTAGCTCAGCTTGTTTAAATGCATCGACAACACCATTAGCTAACGGTGCTTCGGGACCTATAATAGTTAAATCAATGTGTTTTGAGTTAGCAAATGTAATCAGACCATCTGTATCTAATACATCAATTGCAATATTATGTGTCTTAGGCATTGTTGCCGTGCCTGCATTACCTGGAGCAACAAACACATCCGTTACCTGAGTCGATTGCGCTACTTTCCAAGCCAATGCATGTTCACGCCCACCACCACCAATAATTAAGACTCGCACATTTACTCCTTAACTCCCATTAGGCATGACGAAAGTGACGTCTATGAGTAAATACCATTGCAATATTCGCTTCATCAGCAGCTGCAATCACTTCTTCATCGCGAATTGAACCACCCGGTTGAATGATGGCATTGATCCCAGCAGTAGCAGCAGCGTCAATACTATCACGAAATGGGAAAAAGGCATCCGAACCCATGGCGGCACCACTGACTGACAATTGCTCTTGCTGTGCTTTGTACTCAGCAATGTGCGCACTGATCACCCGACTCATTTGACCAGCACCAATACCAACAGTGGCATTATCCCGAGCATACACAATTGCGTTTGATTTAACATATTTAGTTACATGCCAACTAAATAATAAATCGCGACATTGTGCATCCGTTGGTTTACGTCGAGTGACTACAGTAAACGTATCGGGTAATTCATCTAACGTGTCTGCACTTTGCACTAATAAACCACCCTCTACCTTTTTATAATCTATGCTTGATTGACCACATCGCGCTGGCTCAATAGCTGAGGTTATTAATACGCGTATATTTGGCTTTTGCGATAAACAATGACGTGCTTCATCAGTCATTCCAGGCGCAATAATCACTTCACAAAATTGATTAGCTAAAATAGCATGTGCTGTCACACCATCTAAAGCACGGTTGAACGCAATGATTCCACCAAATGCAGATGTTTTATCAGTTATAAAGGCACGTTGATAGGCAGCTTCCAGTGACTGGGCAATTGCTACCCCACATGGATTAGCATGTTTTACAATCACACAGGCATATTGATCTAGCGTTGTTGGCAACTGTTTCACACAACAAAAGGCACTATCAGCATCGGCAATATTATTAAACGATAAGGGTTTGCCTTGTATTAATTGGGCACTAGCAACGTTTGCAGTCAATTCACCGGGTTCACAATAAAATGCAGCGGTCTGATGTGGGTTTTCCCCGTAACGCAAATCACTGTGCTTAATATACATTGGCTGATACAACGTGGGATATATAGCATTATCTTCACTTAATTGTTGCTGAAGATAGTTAGCAATCGCACAATCATATTGAGCAGTGTGTATAAATGCCTTACTAGCTAAGCTAGCACGCTGTTGCACTGATAAACCACCATGCATACCAATTGCTGCACCTATTTCAGCATAATCATCTGGATCAACCACGACACTAACATAGGTTTGATTTTTTGCTGCTGCACGCAACATTGTTGGTCCGCCAATGTCAATTTGCTCGATGGCATCAGCTAACGTACAACTCGGATCAGCAATTGTCTGTTGAAATGGATATAGATTCACAACAACTAAATCGATGGGGGTAATCCCATGTTGTTGTAAGCATGCATCATCTTGCCCACGACGCGCTAAAATACCACCATGGATTTTGGGGTGTAGCGTTTTGACGCGCCCATCAAGCATTTCAGCACAACCAGTATGCTCGCTGATTTGAGTAACGGCAATACCCTGTTGTTTGAGTAAGGCAGCTGTGCCACCGGTAGACAATAATGTGATGTTTTGCGAGATTAGTTGGCGAGCAAATTCAACAATACCTGTCTTATCAGACACACTGAGTAATGCGGTGCGAATAGGTGTTGGCTTCACACTCATTCCTTAAAGAGCCTAGATAACCACTAAAAAAAACAAAGCGCGGAAGAAGGTATCCGCGCTTTATCAACATCAAAGGAGGTATTCTTTAACGGCGTTCAATACCGTAAATTTTTAATTTCTTACGTAATGTACCACGGCTTAAGCCCAATAACTTTGCTGCGCGCGTCTGGTTATCGCGTACTTCTTCCATCACCGCAGTTAGTAAGGGTTCTTCAATTTCAGCCAATACCATATTACGCATTTTAGTAATTGATTGGCCGCGCATATTGTTCAAATAACGACGTACGTTTTGCAACACACAATCACTCATTGGTGCTAACATTTGTTGCAATTCGCCACTTTCCGCTGAAACAGCTTCTTGATTAGCATGGCGATCAATACCACGTATTCTCAATTTTTTGCGCAATGTGCCACGACTTAAACTTAACATATCGGCTGCTTTGGTTTGATTACCACGACATTCCTCAATGATCGCAAGCAATAAAGGGCGTTCCATACCGGCTAAGATGATGTCATAAACACGCCCATCAATTTCATTACGAAACCGTTGCAATACCGCGCGTGAACAATCAAGCACTCGTTGTTTCAACGATTGTTCTTGCTGTTCAACCACCGGTACCGTATCGGTAACCATGTTGGCTGTATTATTTGCTGTATCTGATATATTCATTGGTAACGTACTCTCTCATCCATTAGTTAGAAAAAGGCTAATTAAATCAATAACTAACGCCATATTCGACTTTATCTAGAAACCAAGTAAATTTGTTCTCAAAAACAAATTAATAGAGCCTCTACGCGTTGAGGCGTTATTCCTGGATCGAGTCCAGGACAAGCTCTGGAAGCCGCAAAGCGGTTATCCAGGATCCAAAAAATCAAATAATTACGCTATTGTATAAAAAAGCGAACATTACGTTAACTTATTTCGTTACTATTATTCTCCACCTGACAGCACGGCTACCGCCTAAAAACAACATCGACGACAGCTGTCCTGGCAACTACCCCTGTACACTGTCCTATGAGGAGATCCCGACTAAAGGAAGCCGCATTATAGACATTGGTAATGAAGTATACAAGTCTAATTTGCCCTTTTTCGGAAAAAAGATGGCCTGAATTGGCCAATTTATGCACAAAAACAGCCGGCCATATTTGACCACTAAGCTAGCTAACATACTGTTTTTGCAAATTCTTATATAAAAATTATCGGGTTGCTATGAGTTATACCCGTTTATCCTGAATACAGATGATCTTTAACCCTAGAACTGGGGTTCTTAGAGAGCAGATATACCCTGATTTTCCCTTTATAAATTCAGTTTCTTTTCAAGATAATGGATATTAACCCCACCTTCGATAAAGTGGCTATCACGCATTAACTTTTGATGTAAGGCAGTATTGGTTTTAATCCCCTCGATGAGTAACTCATCCAACGCTTGACGCATACGTCGAATGGCAGATTGACGATCATTACCATACGCAATCAATTTACCAATTAATGAATCGTAGTGTGGCGGCACCGTATAACTACTATAAAGATGTGAGTCGACGCGGATCCCAGGACCACCCGGTGGATGATATAGATCAACCTTACCGGGACTAGGGGTAAAGTTAAATGGATCTTCTGCGTTAATCCGACACTCGATCGCATGTCCAGATAATCGAATATCATCTTGCTTAATAGTCAGTGGCTCACCTGCTGCTATCTTAATCTGCTCTTTAACAATATCAATTCCGGTAACCATTTCAGTGATTGGATGTTCTACCTGGACACGGGTATTCATTTCAATAAAATAGAAATGCCCATCTTCATACAAGAATTCGAATGTGCCTGCACCCCGATAACACATTTCTCGGCACGCTTGCACACACCGCATACCAATGGTTTGTCGTTGTTCTTCACTCAAACCTGGTGCTGGTGATTCTTCCAATACTTTTTGATGGCGTCGTTGTAATGAACAATCGCGTTCTCCTAAGTGGATTGCATCTCCCCTACCATCTCCCAACACTTGGATCTCGATGTGGCGCGGATTTTCTAAAAATTTTTCCATGTACACCATATCATTATTAAAACCAGCTTTAGCTTCTTGACGCGTCATACTAATCGCATTAATTAACGCAGCCTCACTACGAACAACGCGCATACCACGTCCACCACCACCACCAGCGGCTTTAATAATGACAGGATAACCAATATCACGTGCAATACTTAGATTGGTTTGCGAATCATCACCCAATGGTCCGTCTGATCCCGGAACGCATGGCACGCCAGCTTGTTTCATTGCAGCAATTGCCGAGACTTTATCACCCATTAAACGAATAGTATCAGGTGTTGGTCCAATAAAAACAAAACCACTTTTTTCGACTTGTTCTGCAAAATCAGCATTCTCAGCCAAAAAGCCATAACCTGGATGCAGTGCTAAAGCATCAGTAACTTCAGCAGCACTAACTACCGCGGGAATATTTAAATAACTATCAGCCACCTTATCTGGACCGATACAAACAGATTCATCTGCAAGGCGTACGTGAATTAAATTACGGTCTGTCATCGAATGAACTGCAACCGTTTTAATGCCTAGCTCTTTGCATGCACGTAAAATGCGTAAAGCAATTTCACCACGGTTGGCTATGACAATTTTATCAAACATGTAATTTTCTCTATAAACATAATTAAAAACAAATTACTCATCGTCGATGATAAATAGTGGCTGATTAAACTCAACAGGTTGTCCATTTTCAACTAAGCGTGCTTTGACTACCCCTGCTTTATCCGCTTCGATCTGATTAAACATTTTCATTGCTTCGATAATACATAACACATCACCAACACTCACCCGTTGACCAACATCCACAAATGTCGGTTCGCCTGGAGATGGTGACGTATACATTGTGCCAACCATCGGTGACTTTACTTCGTGTCCACTAATCGTGGTCTTAGTTGGCGATGGTGCTTCAAGTGTAGGTGTTACGACTTGTGCAGCAGGAGCAGCAACCGGTACGCTAGTAACAGGCGCATTTGTCGCATAGTGGCTTATACGCACTGATTCTTCACCTTCATGAATTTCAATTTCAGCTACGCCTGTTTCTTTTAACAACCCAATTAATGCTTTGACTTTACGAATATCCATTATTTATTATCTCCACTATACTCGGCACCCTTGAATTGTAGGCGAGGCGACAATCCAATTGCTTGAGCCTATAATACCTGAGTAACATTACTAACATTTGCATTGCACATACTTTACAGCTGCATGCAATCCCAATAAATAACTTTGTACACCAAACCCACTGATCACACCGAGTGCAATATCTGAAAAATAGGATTGTTGTCGAAATGGTTCACGCGCATCAACATTAGTCAAATGCACTTCAATAAACGGAATGTTGACTGCTAATAATGCATCGCGCAACGCAATGCTGGTATGAGCAAATGCAGCGGGATTAAACACAATGCATTGTACATGATCTACTTTAGCTTGGTGGATTAACTCAATTAGTGCATGTTCGGCATTATGTTGATGGCAAGTCAATGCAACATCATGTTGTGTAGCAAAGGTGGTTAATTCACCATTGAGATCAGCTAGCGATACATGGCCATAGACATCTGGCTCGCGTTGTCCCAGTAGGTTTAAATTTGGTCCGTGTAACACCCAAATTTTGTGCACATTCGTCATCAATATCATCCGAGTTGATGGTTGACGCGCATTGTGCCGTAATTCAGATTTCTTGTCTAGTTCACTGCAATTCGTCGCAAGTTCACTGCAAATTCTTCACGTTGACTACTATTAGTCCGCATTTGATGAGGAGACTGACGCAATATGTTGCAAAAACTGCTGCGCATTAATTTCACCAATGATCCGTGTAGCAATCAGTTCAGTGCCATTCTTATCAAAGAATAGAATCGTTGGCGGTGCAATAATGTCATACGCTTTAAGTAAGGCACGATCAGCAGCATTATTAACTGTCACATCTGCTTGCAATAACACAAATGATTGCAACGCATCAATTACAGCGGGATGGGTAAACACATCACGCTCAATGACTTTACATGCAATACACCAATCAGCATAAATGTCTAACATCACTGCTTTATGTTGTGTTCGCGCCAATTGCAATTGTTGTTTCAAATCATTCACTGTTTTTATATTAATAAATGACAGCGAATTCGTTGTTAACTGCCAACCGTGTCGAGCTGTGTAATGTAAATTAGCTAACGGTTTTAGCGGTGATGTGTTACCTAACATGCCACCTATAAAAATTAATACCGCTAAACCAATACTAATTAAGCCAATTGTTTTACTGATGATGCGTGCTTGTAGGTGTGGTAGTGTGAGTGATATAAGATAAATGCCGATCATAATACATAACATTGCCCATAAAGACATTGCAATAACACTTGGTAATAAGCGTTCCACCAAATAAACAGCCACTGCTAATAGTAAGAAACCAAACAATGCATTAATGCGTCGCGTCCAATGACCACTGCGAGGCAAATACTTTCCTCCAGAAATACCCAGTAACAACAACGGTAATCCCATGCCTAACCCTAAACAAAATAATGTCAACGCACCCAATGTAATATCACCAGTTTTACTAATATAAGCCAATGCACCAACCAGCGGTGCACTCACACACGGTGAAACTAACAACGTTGCAATTGAACCCATAACAAACGCACCCAAATAGGTTCCACTGCGTTGGCGATAGCTAAGCATATGTAATATCTGTTCAATTGCACGTGGCAGGCGTAATTCAAATAAGCCAAACATCGATAATGCTAATCCAATAAATAGCAAGCTAAATAAACCAATTACCCACGGTGTTTGTAATAACACTTGTAAGTTATAACCCGCTGTGGTGATCACAATGCCAAACACCGCATAGGTTAATGACATACCCAATACATAGGATAACGATAATAAAAACCCTTTGAACGTAGTTAACTGAGTACCATGCCCAATGATGATCCCAGACAAGATTGGAATCATTGGCAACACACACGGTGTAAACGCTAGCAGCAATCCCAATCCAATAAAACTCATTAACGTTAACCAAATAGCCTGTGGATTAACTAACTCATCGACTGTACTCAGTACACTACTTGGTTGTACGTGACCCTGAATAGCGACACCAGGTTGTTGCAAATCCAATGAAACACGTTGGGTGATAGGTGGATAACAGTGTCCGGCATCCGAACAACCTTGATAACTAATATCGAGTGTAATTATTGACTGTTGTGGATAAACAATGGGAATATTAATGGCCACTTGATCACGATAAATCGGATACTGTTGTGATAATGCATCGGTATGCATCATACCTGTAGGAAATTGTACAACGCCAATAGCCGTCATCTCATCCGTATTATCAGCTAGCCTAACGGTAATTTGATCGCGATATAAGAAATGGTCCAGGGTAATCTGCCAAGTAGCGCGCACCATTACCATTTCATCTGCACTTGATTTGGACACTTTAATTGTTGGCAACACCATCGTGGACAATACAAAAGCACGTTGTGCTGGTAGGGGTGTTGTGGCAAATGCACTGGTTACACAAAGCGCAAACAGTAGCACGAATCCCCATGCAAACCGACGACGACTGTACCGATTAGGATAGTTATTCAATTCAATAACCTTGAAATTTGTTTGACGTGCCATCATATCACAGGCACACGTGGGAACGCTGGGGTAACTTGGTAAGGCCTACACGCTTGACTCACTTTGCAAAGGGCGTATGATTGGCACTCGCTAGGCGAGAGTGCTAATCTGTAATCTTACGAAAAAGTTAGGCTTTTTCAAAGAATTACATTGCGCTTACGCTGACTCAACGTATTTTAAATGTAGGCAAAGCCAATAAAGCCCACAGTCAAAATGCGAAGAGTATGTCAGGCACGATGTTCAACTTTTTTATATTTAGGAGAAACATGCATGAGTAAACAGCTTCGTCCATTAGGTGATCGCGTCATTGTCAGACGTCGGCCTGGTGAAGAAAAAACTCAGGGTGGGATTTTGATCCCAGATTCATCAAAAGAAAAGCCTGCGGAAGGTGAAGTGATCGCCGTCGGCCCTGGCAAATTCTTAGATGATGGCAAACGTCGCGAAGTTGCCGATGTTAAAAAAGGCGACACCGTGTTGTTTGGTAAATACGCCGGCACTGAAACTAAAATCGGCGACGAAGAGTTAGTGGTACTACGCGAAGATGACATCATTGGTGTTGTCGAGTAATAACCACTTACTGTGATATTTAAGGTTAAATTAACGTAATTTATTAGTGAGGTATGACAATGGCAAAGCAAGTCAATTTCGCAGCTGGAGCACGCGAACAAATGTTAAAAGGGGTGAATTTACTCGCCAACGCAGTCAAAGTAACCCTGGGTCCACGTGGACGTAACGTGGTTATTGAAAAATCATTCGGCGCACCAACCATTACTAAAGATGGCGTAACCGTTGCTAAAGAAATCGAGTTGGAAGATAAATTCGAAAACATGGGCGCACAAATGGTAAAAGAGGTCGCTTCCAAAACAGCCGATGTTGCCGGTGATGGTACAACAACTGCCACTGTATTAGCACAAGCTATCTTGTTAGAAGGGATCAAATCACTGGCTGCTGGAATGAATCCGATGGAATTAAAACGTGGGATCGACAAAGCGGTTAAAGCGGCTACAGAAGGCATTAGCAAATTATCTAAACCGTGTAAAACACGTGAGGAAATTGCGCAAGTTGGTAGCATCTCAGCTAACTCCGATACGTCTATTGGTGAAATCATTGCTGAAGCAATGGATAAAGTCGGCAAAGAAGGCGTTATCACTGTCGAAGACGGCAAAGGGTTAGAAAACATGTTAGAAGTCGTTGAAGGGATGCAATTTGATCGTGGCTATTTGTCACCTTACTTTGTAACCAATCAACAAAACATGCATGCTGAATTGGATAATCCATTTATCTTGTTAGTTGATAAGAAAATTTCCAATATTCGGGATATGTTACCTATTTTGGAAAACGTTGCAAAAGCTAGCCGTTCACTGTTAATTATTGCAGAAGATGTGGAAGGCGAAGCATTAGCAACATTAGTGGTAAACACCATCCGTGGCATTGTTAAAGTCTGTGCGGTTAAGGCTCCAGGTTTCGGCGATCGCCGTAAAGACATGTTAAAAGACATTGCTATTTTAACTAATGGTACCGTTATTTCTGAGGAAGTTGGCTTAACGTTAGAAAATGCTACGCTAGAAAACTTAGGCAGTGCTAAACGCGTTGTGATTACCAAAGATAATACAACCATTATCGATGGCAGTGGTCAATCTAGCGATATCAACGATCGTGTTGCTCAATTGCGTACGCAAATTGAAAGCAGTACATCAGACTATGACAAAGAAAAGTTACAAGAACGCATTGCTAAATTAGCTGGCGGTGTAGCTGTGGTAAAAGTGGGTGCGGCAACCGAAGTTGAAATGAAAGAGAAAAAAGCACGTGTTGAAGATGCATTGCATTCAACCCGTGCAGCCGTTGAAGCCGGCATTGTCCCTGGTGGTGGTGTCGCATTAGTGCGTGCACTTACCGTTCTTGATAGCCTTAAAGGTGATAATACTGAACAGCAAGCTGGTATTGAAATTGTCAAACGTGCGATGGAAGCACCTTTACGTCATATCGTGGCCAATTCGGGCGATGAACCTTCTGTTGTGCTCGATAAAGTAAAATCCGGTAAAGGTAACTACGGCTACAATGCCGCAACCAGTAAATATGTCGACATGATCGAGCAAGGCATTCTAGATCCAACCAAAGTAACACGCACTGCATTATTAAATGCGGCATCTGTTGCTGGGTTGATGATCACAACCGAATGCATGATCGCTGATCTACCTAAGAAAGAAGAAGCTGCTGGTCCAGGCGACATGGGCGGCATGGGTGGTATGGGCGGTATGGGCGGTATGATGTAATACAGCCTTTGCTACCGACTGACCTACAGTCACAAATAGAAAAGCCCACCTGTTTGGTGGGCTTTTTTTATGTAACTACCTCTCTCCCGTCATCCCGCGGTCAAGCCGCGGGATGACGGGCTTCGCAGTATATTTAGCATACATGAGCACGTTTTACTGATATTGTCTGGCAAGTTCTGCTAAAGATGGCGTTTACATTAAAAAAACCTAAGTAGTTATTTTTATTTCAACATATCTTTATTATTAGCCGCATCGACTGCTGTTTCTTTTGGTATTTTATTTTCATTCACTAATTTTAATAAACACTGCTCCAGGGTTTGCATCCCTACGTTTTGACCTGTTTGAATTGCTGAATACATTTGTGCGATCTTATCCTCACGAATTAAATTACGAATCGCCGGGGTACACATCATAATCTCATGTGCTGCAATCCGGCCACCACCCTTTTTCTTTAATAAGTTTTGCGCAATTACTGCTTGTAATGATTCTGATAACATCGTACGTACCATTGTTTTCTCAGGACCAGGAAAAACATCAATGATCCGATTAATTGTTTTAGCTGCTGATGTCGTGTGTAACGTTCCAAATACCAAGTGCCCAGTCTCAGCAGCCGTTAATGCTAAACGAATGGTTTCTAAATCACGCATCTCACCCACTAAGATAATATCAGGGTCTTCACGCAATGCAGAACGTAATGCATTACTAAAACTAAAGGTATCTCGATGCACTTCACGTTGATTGATCAAACAACGATTACTAACGTGTACAAATTCGATCGGATCTTCAATAGTAATAATATGAGAATACTGTTGTTTATTGACTGCATGTAACATGGCAGCCAATGTTGTACTTTTCCCGGAACCCGTTGCACCGGTTACTAATACCAATCCGCGTGGAAACTTAGCAATATTTGACAAACTAGCAGGGGCATCTAATTCTTCCAAACTTAAAATGGTGGCTGGAATTACCCGAAACGCGCCCGCGATACCACGATTCTGATTAAACACATTTACCCGAAAACGTGATAGTTTTGGAATTTCACATGAAAAGTCAATTTCAAGATTTTCTTCAAATTCACGTCGCTGCTTATCTGTCATCACAGCGTATAATAAATCATGTGTAGTTTGCTGATCTAATGCCGGAATATCAATACGACGCAAATCACCATCAACCCGAATCATCGGTGGTAAATCAGTTGATAAATGCAAATCAGATGCTTTATTCTCAACAGCGAAGGCGAGTAAATCCTTAATATCCATTACCAATGCTCCTAAAGGCAAACTCATGAATAAGCTTACTGATAATATAGTCAATTTTCACCAACGTGCCCACGCTTGTTTGGCTGCACAGCAACGATCCGCTAATTCATTGACCTTAATCTGTGTGAGCAAGAATCATCCAGACAGTGCTATTCGTGAAGCATATACAGCAGGTGAACGCCATTTTGGTGAAAACCGAGTACAAGAAGCGTTGGGGAAAATGACATTACTGGCTGACTTGCCTGATCTGATTTGGCACTATATTGGTACGATTCAACGTAATAAAATTAACCTAATTGCTAATCATTTCGCGTGGGTACACAGCGTAACCCGACTCGACCAAGCAACTCGCCTAGCTGCACAACGCTCAACTCAGTTAGCGCCACTGAATGTGTGCATCCAAGTGAATATTGATAATGAACCGCAGAAATCCGGGATTGCACCAACAGATGTATTATCACTAGCACAAGCAATATCAACTTTACCAGCCTTAACATTACGCGGCTTGATGGCAATCCCACGTCCGCACACACAAACCGCTTTTGCACGCATGCAGATATTATGTCAAGAAATCTGTGCGGCAGGTATTGTATTAGATACATTATCGATGGGTATGTCAGCTGATTGGGAGCAGGCGATTGCACATGGTGCAACCACGGTACGTTTAGGTACAGCCATTTTTGGACAACGTACAACAACAATACCTAAAAAGCCATTCCCTTAAGCAAACGCTAATAGTACAATCATTACGACAATAAACAAATCGTAAAGGGTTAAATGTCATGTCAACACAGGCAACCATTGCATTTATCGGCGCAGGCAACATGGCAGCCAGTTTAATCGGTGGATTGCGCCAACGAGGCTATCCTGAACAATCCATTTGGGCAACACGTCGTAACAGCGATGCACTAGCTGCTCTAGCACAACGCTTTAGTATACAGACAACTACTGATAACATCACTGCCGTCAACTCGGCAGATGTCGTCGTACTGGCAGTCAAACCACACTGTTTACATGAATTGTGCAATACACTACGCGATCACATTCAAGCTAAACAACCATTAATTATCAGTATTGTCGCAGGGGTTACTGAATCTAGTATTCAACAATGGCTTGGCGGCAACTTAGCCATTGTACGCTGCATGCCAAATACACCAGCATTGATCGGATGTAGTGCCAGCGCATTATATGCTAACCAACAGGTAAGTTTGCAACAACGTGATTTAGCTGAATCAATTATCCGTGCAGTTGGCATGGCAATTTGGTTAGATAACGAAGAACAATTACACACTGTCACCGCATTATCAGGCGGTGGGCCTGCTTATATTTATTTGTTTATGCAAGCATTAATTAAGGCAGCAATCACATTAGGATTATCACAAAAAACAGCTGAATTATTAACATTGCAAACTGTATTTGGTGCGGCCAAATTGGCACTGGAAAGTGATGTGTCCATTGCCGATTTGCGTGCACATGTCACATCACCACAAGGGACAACTGAACAAGCGATTAACCTATTTAACGATAAACAATTAGCAGATATTGTTCAACAAGCACTATCTAATGCAGCAGCTCGTTCAATGGAACTTTCCGAACAATTCACTAAGCAAAACAGTAAGGAGTAAATTGTGTTATCCGCAATCAACAATACAATCCTATTTTTAGTACAAGTTATCTTTAATATTTATATGATCACATTATTAGTCAGAATCTTATTAGAAAGTGCACGTGTCAATTATTATAATCCTGTCATTCAATTTTTACTGACCATTACTAACCCTACAGTTAAACCCGTAGGAAAATTTATTTCTTATTATAAAAATATCAATTCTGCAGCAATTATCGTATTATTTATAACTGGCATCGTTAAATTAAGCATTATTGTTTGGTTAAAAGCGAATGTATTAGCTAACCCAATTGGTTTGGCAGTATGGACATCTGGCGAACTTATTAATTTATTAATCAACATTTATTTTTATGCGATTTTATTCGGCGCAATATTAAGTTGGATAGCGCCACACACGCAAAATCCAGCTGTAGATATCATTGCACGCTTAACTGATCCAGTCTTACAACCATTTCGAAAAATCATTCCACCGATTGCTAATATAGACATATCACCACTAGTTGCCATGGTATGTTTACAGGCATGCGCGATTTTATTCGTGCAATTTATTATGTCATATGGTGCATTGTTATCATTTGGTAAGGCATTAGTGTGAGTGTAAACAATGATGCTGATACATTATGCAAACAAGCTAACGTACTTATCCAACAAGGTGAACTGAGTAAAGCAAGTCAATTATTATCGAAGTTACTGGACACGGTTCCTAATCATATTGATGGATTGCGTTTACGTGGCATGTTAGCAGTAAAACAAGGTGACTTTCCTACAGCAATTGATTATTTTCAACAAGCCATTAGATATACACCCGAACAACATGCACTTTACAATGATCTGGGATTAAGTCTAGTACATCAGCAACAATTCAAGCAAGCTGAATTAATCTATTTAAAAGCCATTAAGAAATATGAAGATAACCCTCAAGAGGGTGTAGACAGTGACAACAAACAGTTGCAAATTGAAAAGCAAAACACATACGCAGAAATATGTAACAATTTGGCAAGTTTATATTATAAACTCACTCAATTTAATCAAGCTAAACTCTATTATCAGAAAGCCATCTCAACTCATCCAGATTATTTAGCCGCACATTATAATCTAGGGTTAATTTATACGAAGCTTGATCAATTTAATAATGCAATAAACCAATTTCAGACGGTTGTTTCACTATCCCCGACTCATGGGAAAGCTCATTTTCACTTGGCCAACTTATTAGCGCAAACTAATCAATTAACTGAAGCACAACAGCATTATCAACTGGCAATTGAGCAACAACCAACATTAGTTAATGCTTATGCTAATTTGGCAGCAATACATGTAAAACAACATCAGCTAACCAATGCACAAGCGTGTTATCAAACAGCACTCGAATTAGAACCAAACTCATCTAGTGTACACTTTAATATGGGAGTGATATTAGCTGAGCAAAATAATATTACTGATGCAATTGAACATTATCAGCAAACAATTACTCTACAACCTGATCATCTTGATGCACTACAAAATTTAGCAGTATGCTATTACAAACAGCATAATACGGACATGGCTATTGCTTGCTATGAAAAAGCGTTAACCATTTCGCCAGAAAACCCAGCGTTATCTTATCTGTTAAGCGCTATTAAGCAAGATGGCAAACAACAAACAACACCAATAGTATATATAAAAAAACTATTCGATGATTATGCAAATGACTATGATAATCACTTGCAAACATTATTATGCTATCAAATCCCTATACTACTGACTCAGTTAATTGAAAAAACAGTTATGTCACAATCACCGTGTTGGGATATATTAGATTTAGGTTGTGGAACTGGCTTAATGGGTAGCAAAATCAAACCATATGCCCACTATTTACTAGGGATCGATGTGGCGATAAGTATGTTGAAAAAAGCAGAAGAAAAACAAATCTATGATCAGTTAACCTGCACAGACATTAAAACCTTTATAGAGCAATGTGATACAATGTTTGATCTGATCATTGCTGCTGATGTATTTGGATATATTGGCAATTTGGATAGATTATTTCACCGATTAGCCCAGTTGCTTAAACCAAGTGGCATGATTGCTTTTAGCATTGAATTAACAGAAGAGCCTTGTATGCAATTACAACCGACTGGTCGATTTCAGCATAATATGAATTATATTCAACAATTGACTCAGCAAAACCAGTTAACTATTATTGCTAAATCAACAGAAACAATTCGCTTACAGCAAGGATTACCAGTTAACGGTGCATTGTTTTTGTTAGGTAAAATCGCTTAATCTAAGCTATAGCTTTTCAGAAAAATAAATTGGATTGTATCATTTCATCTTGCGCTCACCTAGCCGCGTTGCTCATTCAAAAAATGCTCAAAATAGCCCAACTATTCTTCCGCTTTTTTTCAATCGAAACCCGGCCATCTAAACTCAATCTGAATGCTAAAATCCAATTTATTTTTCTGAAAAGCTATAGATACTAGCAATTTCGTTGATGAATATACTCAACGAACTCGGTTAATATAGTATTATCTAATTTAAGATTAGCTAAGCAATCATGTGCTTTTTTATACGTTGTATGTAAATACTCAGTTGCTGCATCCAGACCAAGCAAACTGACAAATGTACATTTTCCATTAATCACATCTGAACATTGTGGTTTACCCAATACCTTTTTAGATTGAGTAATATCTAAGACATCATCTTGGATTTGGTATGCTAATCCTAAATGATGAGCAAATTGATTGAGTTGAGCTAACAACCGATCATCAGTACACCCAACACAACGTGCACCTAATTCAACTGCGGCAGTAAATAATGCGCCTGTTTTTAATTGATGCATCTTGACTAATTCATCTAAGGTAGTTGTTTGGTTAGCCAAATCCAATCCCTGGCCACCCACCATCCCAGCAAAACCAGCAGCATTGGCTAATAACGACAACATTGTTAATTGTTGCTCGCCGTCAATAAATACCATCGGTTCACTGATCATCGCAAATGCTAATGCCTGTAAACCATCACCAACTAATATGGCATCTGCTTCATTAAAGCGTTTATGACATGCTAACTGACCACGACGCCAATCATCATCATCCATCGCTGGCAAATCATCGTGCACTAACGAATAACAATGGATAAATTCACATGCTGCTGCACAACGATCAGCATTGTCTAAGTACGATATGAATTGATCATGTTTTAGAGCGTAAGCAATAGCATACACTAAGAGCGGGCGTAACCGTTTACCACCATTGAGTACACTGTAGTGCAATGCATCAGTCAGTGATGCTGAAGCACAGGCTGTGTTATCTAATCTGTACTGTAGATACGTATTAATGCGTTGCTGATATTGTTGAAAAAATGTGGCTAATGTCATGGCCTGGCATTATAACTATTGTTACGCTACTATGCGAGACTATTATTATATTACTTGAGATACAGTGTAATGTCCCAAAAATATCAAAATGTTATTCTAGTAGACGAACAGGATAATTCCATCGGTGATATTGAAAAATTGGCGGCTCATCAACAAGGATTACGTCACCGTGCATTTTCTGTATTTATATTCCGTAAACAACAACACACATGGGACTGTTTATTACAACAACGCCAATTAGATAAATATCATTGTGGTGGATTATGGACAAATACCTGTTGCAGCCACCCTTATATTCAGGAAGAAACATTAACTGCAGCCAAACGACGCTTACGTGAAGAAATGGGGATCACTATCCCATTACAATTTGTCGACAAGTTTCATTATATTGCTAACTGTAATAATGATTTAATTGAAAATGAAATTGATCATGTGTTCATTGGAATTGCTAATGCTGCGCTTAAACTTAACATAAATTCAAGTGAAGTTGCTGATTATACGTGGATGAACATAGACAGATTACATGAAGGATTGCAGCAACACCCTGAGCAATACACACCTTGGCTTGCACAAGCACTAGCTATCGCATTGACTGCATTACCTAAATAGATAGATCTTGAGTCATTGACCCTGCAACAGAAAGGCTCGTATAATCTTGCCTTAGTAACCAATTTAATAGTAATACAAATCACACATGAGTACGTATACGTTATACCAAGTTGACTCGTTTACTGATACTTTATTTAAAGGAAATCCAGCTGCCGTGTGCCCACTGAACACATGGTTGCCAGATAACATTATGCAAGCAATTGCTGCTGAAAATAATCTATCGGAAACAGCATTTTTTGTCGGTGAAAATGGCCAATATCATTTGCGTTGGTTCAAACCACAACACGAAGTTGAGCTATGTGGTCATGCAACATTAGCTGCTGCATATGTGATCTTCAATTATATATTGAATTAACTACCAATGAATTGACATTTACCACTCAGAAAAAAGGCACATTACTGGCAACACGCACTAACGAAGGGATTGTGCTGACGTTTCCTGCGTTATCCGCACAGCCGTGCACAATGCCAGATTATTTTGCGACGGGTTTCGGTGTTATGCCGACAGCGGTATATCGTGCTAATAACTACTTAGCAATATTTGATTCAGCACAAACACTGCGTGATTTACAGCTAGATTGCGATATGTTTGCACCATTGGATACACTCGGTATTATTGTAACTGCCCCTAGTGACGATCCAAACATTGATATCATGTCACGCTTTTTTACACCGCTGAACTCATGCACTGAAGATCCAGTTACTGGCTCTGCACACTGTACGCTTGTTCCATACTGGGCTGAAAAATTACATAAAACCACATTACGCGCACGACAATTATCCGCACGCTCTGGTAAGCTCATATGCCGCTTACTAGATGATCAAGTTGAACTCACTGGACAGGTTACACCTTACCTGATTGGCACAATTTCTTTATAAATCTAATTACAGGATGGCCATCGAATAGCATTACTTGTTATTACATGATCTTATGTTATAGTCGTTAACAGGAAACATTAATGCTAGCTTAGGGAGAAGCGCGTGCACCGAACCATTGTCAATAGAGAACATAAATTTATTGCGTTATTTATTAGTTTAATATTGATGATTCTGGTAAGCCCTTTGTTTCTGACTCGTTCTTATGGTGAATTAACCATTAGCGGATTATCACTCATCATTATCATCACTTCTATTTATTCGATTCGTGAAAACAAGAAACACTTTTTGTATCTTACTGTGATTGCCATGGTAATCTTTTTAGTAACACTACTTAAAGTCAATCACTTTAATATGAAATATGAATTAATCGATCTGATTTTATCATTCTCATTTTATTGTACTGTTGCCATTATGATTATTACGATTGTATTAGAAGAAAGAGAAATAACCCGCGACTTAATTTTCGGAGCATTATCGGCTTATTTACTAATTGGAATCGCGTACGGCAACTTATATGAGTTAATCGAATTTATTTTTCCAGGCTCGTTTTTATATAGTGGTAACCAAGGATTTGGTTTAGTGCGCAACTATGATTTAGTGTATTTTAGCTTTACTACACTATCCACTGTCGGCTTTGGTGATGTGATTGCAATTAATTCTTACGCGCGCTCTATTGTCATTCTGGAAGAAGTCACTGGTATATTTTACCTTGCTGTCTTAGTCGCCAGACTGGTTGGGTCAATGGCATATCGCGATAAAAATCGCACTAAGTTATAAATACAATTAAACTATGCAGGTTTAGCGAAACAATAGATCTACTTATTAAAAATAACTAACTTGTCTTTTTATGTCTTATTGCTTACAATGCCCGCGATCTATGATATTAAATTGCTAACAAATTGATTTGCTAGGCAAGAGATAATGTCAATTATCAAGAGAGCTTCCACTTTACGTTCGTCTTCGGCGCCCCAAATTGCCTGCAGCTATAGCAGGACGAACGTAAAGTAACCATTTCATTATCTTTGAATACCATTTAAGCTTTTGTCTACTATTACATACTCATTAAGTTGACAAATACACTATCACTTCCAACCGTTCACACAGCTACCTATAGCTGATCATGTTATACTGCTTACTTTATTTATCAAATTATGCTGTTAAGGAAATATAACGTGGTGCAAAAAGCAACTAATCTCATTTGGATCGATCTTGAAATGACAGGATTGAATACGGATACAGACTATATTATTGAAATTGCCACTATTGTTACTGATATACAGTTAACTGTCTTAGCCGAAGGGCCAATGCTCGCCATTCATCAACCTGATGATGTGCTCACTCAAATGGATAAATGGAATCAAACACACCATAGCCAATCCGGCTTACTTGATCGCGTTCGCCAAAGTCAGTTGATTGCAGCAGACGCTGAGCAACAAACCTTGGATTTTTTAAAACAGTGGGTACCTGCAGGCAAATCACCGATGTGTGGTAATAGCATTTGCCAAGACCGCCGTTTTTTACATCGTTTAATGCCAACACTAGAGAAATATTTTCATTATCGGCATATTGATGTAAGCACAGTGAAACTGTTAGCTAAAGCATGGGCACCCACCATTTATAATAGTGTTAATAAAGAAACTCAACACTTAGCACTACAAGACATCCGTGATTCAATCGATGAATTACGCTATTACCGTGAACACTTGTTTGCATTACCCGATGCTAAATCCAGCAGCTAAGTATACATTACTTGTATAATTATCAGTCAGCTTTGGGGTGGCTATTAGCGATAAACACTGGGCTTTAACTAAACGACATGGTAACCTCTTGGCCACTTAAAATGTGACTGATGAGACATACATAACTTGGACATTCCACTGTACACAAGTCAACTAATTCGCCAATGTGAACAGCTAGCTATAACCTCAGCAGGAATCACTGAAGACACATTAATGCAGCGCGCTGCTGATGCGGCATTTGCTTATATTAAAACACACATACCATCAGCAAAACGCATTGTGATATGCTGTGGACAAGGTAATAATGGTGGTGACGGTTATGTGTTGGCTAGTTTACTTAAACAAGCAAATTATCTCGTTAGCATAGTGCATACAGGTGATATACCTCAAGCTAATATAGCCGTTGCACGTCATGCAATTGAATATGCACTAAAACACGGTGTTTCTTGTCAAGCAATGACTCAGATCAAACCTGTTGATTTATCCAATGCTGATCTATTGGTAGATGCCATCTTAGGCACCGGTGTAAATGGTGCTGTTCGCACTGATGTTGCCAAACTGATCGACTTAATCAATGCAGCAAAACGACCTATACTCGCCCTTGATTCACCATCAGGATTAAATCCTGATACTGGCAGTCATAATGGTAACATCGTCAATGCGACTGAAACGATCACCTTTATTGGTTATAAGATTGGGTTATTTACTGGTGATGGTGTGCACTATGCTGGGAAGGTACAGTTAGCCGATTTACAATTACCAACATCTATATTTGACCAAATCACTTCAACGACACATTGTATAGACTGGCAAGCTGTACAATCACAATTACCCAATCGAGCACGTACTATTCACAAAGGTAATGTCGGTCACGTATTAGTTATTGGTGGCAATTACGGTATGGGCGGTGCAGCCGCACTAGCAGCACAAGCTGCCTATCGCGTTGGGGCAGGATTAGTGTCGGTAGCAACACGTGCTCAACACGTCACTCCTTTATTAAGCCACATGCCAGAATTAATGGTGCATGCGGTTAATGACACAGCTGGACTGACTCATTTACTCGAACGTGCTACTGTCATTGCGCTTGGTCCTGGACTGGGTGATGACCAATGGGCAAATGACTTATTCAAAGCCACACTAGCAACGAATAAGCCGTGTATCATCGATGCTGACGGTTTAAATCAATTAGCTAAACAACCTACCTCTATCACTAATGCAATCTTAACTCCACATCCTGGTGAAGCAGCACGCCTATTAAATTGTAACACTGATCACATTCAACATGATCGCATTAACGCACTACACAAATTAATCCAACGTTACCAAGCTACCGTTGTGTTAAAAGGCGCTGGCACACTTATCGGTACAACAAACACAGCTGATACCACCATATGTTGCGTTGGCAACCCAGGTATGGCAACAGGTGGTATGGGTGATGTATTAAGTGGTGTCATCGCTGGCTTATATGCACAAGGACTGAATCCATATAAAGCAGCGTGTATCGGTGTATGTGCTCATGGGTATGCTGGCGATTTAGCTGCACGTTCAGGTGAACGTGGTTTGATAGCATCTGATTTACTGCCTTACTTAAAACAATTAATGGGTTAATCGTGACAACATCATGTAACGTATATCAACCTATCTGCGTTAATATCACTACGTTAATGCAAACCAACGAATTAGCTAAACACATTGCCAACGCCTGTGTTCCACCTTGCGTGATATATTTACAAGGCCAATTAGGCGCTGGCAAAACAACGCTTGTACGTGGCATATTGCAAGCACTAGGCATAACAGGCCGCGTAAAAAGCCCAACATTTACCTTGGTTGAACCGTACCGCATCCGTGATTATCATATTTATCATTTTGATTTGTATCGCTTAACTACACCGGCTGAACTAGTTACGATTGGTATTGATGATTATTGTTCAGCAGACAGTATTTGCCTCATCGAATGGCCAGAAAAAGGCGGTGAGCAATTGCCTTTAGCCGATGTCATATGCCATATTATGCATACTGGCCAAGTTGAAGAACAACGATGCATCAAATTATCAGCACAATCTACCCATGGCAATCAATTGTTAGCCCAAGTGGCTCATGTAGTTACTAAGGCAAAATCATGACGTATCGCCACCTGTTAACAATCATTAGTTTACTCAGCCTGTGTCTTGTCAGCAGCCATATCACTGCTGCTAGTACAGCAACCATTAGCGCTGCACGGCTAACAACCAACAACAAGCAAACACAACTTGTATTCGTGTTAAATCAACCGGTCAAATATACTTACTTCACACTGACAAACCCAACACGTGTGATATTAGATATTCGCAACGCAACACTGGCAACTGATCTTAGTAAACTTAAGCTAACCAATACACCGATCAAAGCGATTCGTGTTGGCAAACAATCACAAACTATTCGATTAGTATTAGATGCTAAAATACCGATCAATGCGCGTGCGTATTTACTTGAACCTGAATTACACTACCGTGACAGATTAGTCCTGTTGCTAACACCGAAAACAACGCCCACTACTACTAAGAAAACCGTAACCCCTGCTACTAAACCCATTGCTGATGTGCCGTTAAAGAAAGCCTTTACACGCGATATTATTGTGGTGATTGACCCTGGCCATGGTGGCAAAGATCCCGGGGCTATTGGCAGCAAGGGTACTCGTGAAAAAAACGTTGTCTTGAGCATTTCCAAAGAACTATATCAATTAATGCGACGTGAACCGGGTTTAACCCCAGTATTAACCCGTAGTGGTGATTATTTTATTAGGTTACGCACACGTCTACAAAAAGCCCGTGCAGCAAAAGCAGACATGTTTGTCGCTATCCATGCTGATGCTTATCGTAATCGTGTGGCACGTGGTGCTTCTGTGTATGCATTATCACAGCGTGGTGCTAGTAGTGAAGCTGCACGTTGGTTAGCACAAAAAGAAAATCATTCTGAATTAGGTGGCGTTGATTTAAATGGTTTAGAGAGCAACGATAAAACATTGCGATCAGTATTGATTGACTTATCGCAAACGGCAACCATTGCCGAGAGTTTAAATATTGGCTCCACTGTATTAAAGAAACTAGGACTGTTAAACTCGCTACACCATAACAAAGTTGAACAAGCCCGATTTGTCGTATTAAAATCACCTGATATCCCATCTATCCTAATCGAGACTGGTTTTATCTCCAATCCGAGTGAAGAACGCAACTTACGCAGCAGTACTTATCGCAAACGGATAGCGCGTGCTATCTTAGCTGGGATAAAACAGTACTTTACTCAACACCCACCACGTGGAACGTATTATGCCACTAAAAAGCAACAACAATTAGCACAACGTCATCAAGAGATGACATATCATGTTGCTAAAGGTGATACATTATCTGCAATCGCTGAACAATATCATGTATCAGTGAATGCAATCCGCACACGTAATCAATTATCAAACCATACAATCCGTGTTGGGCAAGTGTTGATATTACCTGCTGTGAGTTAACACACTGTTTAACACTAACAGCAACATACAGGAGACAGGCAAATGGAACCCATCATACATAAACTATCCACTGCGCTCGCTAACAAAATTGCAGCTGGCGAAGTGGTAGAACGCCCTGCATCGGTAGTTAAGGAATTGATTGAAAACAGTATTGACGCTGGTGCAACGCAAATTAGCATAACCATTCATAAAAGTGGTGTGCAACGCATTCAAGTCACTGACAATGGTGGTGGAATTAATAAAGTAGATTTACCATTAGCGATTACTAGCCATGCAACCAGTAAAATTCACACTGCAGATGATCTAAATGCTATCACCAGCTTAGGTTTTCGTGGTGAAGCCTTAGCAAGCATTGCTGCTGTGTCACACTTTACCTTGCAATCTCGCAGTACAACTGCTGATGTTGGTTATCAAATTACACATAATACAACCCAAACTGAGCAATCAGTAACAACGGTTGCTCACCCTGTTGGGACAACGATTATCGTCAATGATCTATTTTATAATATCCCGGCTAGACGCAAATTCTTACGCAGTGATAAAACTGAGTTTAATCATATTGAAGAAGTGGTACGACGTGCTGCACTGAGTCGATTTGAGATTGGTTTTCAGTTAATGCATGGCGAGCGTACTGTATGGCGTTTACCCATTGCAGCATCTCTTATCGAAAAAGAAAAACGTATTGCGACATTAATGGGGAAAGCCTTCTTGACACATTGTGTACATGTTGACATTGAACGTGCTCCGTTAACCTTAAACGGTTGGATAGCCAGTGCAGAATTGGCGCGCAATCAAACTGATCGTCAATATTGTTTTATCAATGGACGAGTAATACGTGACAAATTGATCAATCATGCAATACGCCAAGCCTATGCAGATACCCTACCAACAGGCCGTTACCCGAGTGTGATTTTATTTCTGAACTGTGATCCGATCACAGTGGATGTGAATGTGCATCCAACTAAACATGAAGTGCGTTTTCATGATGCACGTTTAGTACATGATTTTATCGTAAGAAGTATACAAGATGTACTCAACAAGACATCACAAACCTGTCTCATTGATAATGACAACACAACATCAACACAACAAGCCAATGCGGTTATTGATGATTACCAACGTGAAACTTGGAAACAACAATACATCCATGGCAAAACT
This sequence comes from Gammaproteobacteria bacterium, assembly GCA_965116795.1. Taxonomy (GTDB): domain Bacteria; phylum Pseudomonadota; class Gammaproteobacteria; order JAJFKG01; family JAJFKG01; genus JAJNDI01. The sequence continues at coordinate 852,830 of OZ220716.1, read as the reverse complement.
ACCCATCAACCAACAACAATGGCTAAACCCGTAGTTGTGCCTGAACCAGCTGTCTCTAACCAAACTAACACCCCTAACCACACTATCATTGGTGTTTTTAAGTCACATTATATCTTATTAGCACGTAATGATAATTTGATTATCCTTGATGCAAAACTTATTTATTCTGCATGGGTAGCACAACACTTAACGAAACAAGTGACTAATGGCAAGGTTGAACAGCAACCACTACTAGTGCCCGTACGCTACCAACTGACGACGAGCACCGCAGCCATTTGGGCAAAACACCAATCCACATTGACATGCTTAGGCATCGATGCCACTGAACTAGACATTAATACACTGGCGATTCGTCATATTCCAGCTTTACTAAGTCAGGTAGCAACTACGACATTAGTAGACACGGTATTCGCCGCATTAGCCGATCGATCCGATACATCATCAGCATTATCAACATTAATCACTGCCCTAGCGCAGACGGCGGAAACACAATTATGTCAGCAGCCATTTAAACAACACGATATAGATCGTATCATGACCATTGCAACTGAGTTAGGGCAAGCAGTCACTCAATACGAGCATTGCATTACGCCACAGACAGTAGAGACTTGGTTCACTGATAAACAAAAAAAACTAACACCTGCATGATTGATTATTCTACAACTTCTTTACCGGTACTATGTCTATTTGGCCCGACGGGCAGTGGTAAAACCGCATTAGCATTATCGCTAGCTGAACAAGTACCCTGCGAGATCATTAGCGTTGATTCTGCACAAGTATACCGTGGTATGGACATTGGTACTGCCAAACCTGATCATATTATCCGTAATCGTATTCCCCATCATTTAATCGATATATGTGATGTCACAACGGCTTATTCTGCTGCACAATTTCAAACTGATGCGACTACATTAATTAACGATATTCGTGCCCATGATCGGATCCCATTATTAGTGGGCGGTACGATGTTATATTTTCGTGCACTATTATTTGGATTATCAGCACTACCGAGTGCAAATCCCAGCATGCGTGCTGAATTAACCCAACGTGCTGCAACCATTGGCTGGCCAGCAATGCATGCATGGTTAGCTGACGTTGATCCTGACAGTGCTGAACGTATTCATCCCAGTGACACCCAGCGGATCCAACGTGCGCTAGAAGTGTATTTAACCACAGGCAAAACGCGTAGTGCTTATTGGCAAGATGATATGACGTGTCAAACACCACCACCTTGGCCAATTCAATGTATCAGTTTACAACCCAATACGCGCGCACTATTGCATCAACGCATTGCAACACGGTTTCAAACGATGTTGGCCGATGGATTAATTGACGAAGTGGAACAATTTTATCAACGTGATGATGTGCATGCAGATTTACCAGCAATGCGATCGGTAGGCTATCGACAAGTATGGCAATATTTAGCAGGCGAAATCGATCATGCACGCATGGTAGACGCCGCGATTATCGCCACGCGACAATTGGCAAAACGCCAGTTAACCTGGTTACGCCACTGGCCAACACGTGATCCTATCGAGCAAATTCAAATAGATTCACCAGAAACACTGTCATTAATTATTAAAGGAATAACCAATAAATTAGTTGATTAATAATAAAATAGTCGAGTATTGATTACCCACCTTAACACTCAACCTACTGATTTTGTGTATCCCACCATTGTCTCTACTGTAATGGCTATGGTACACTGCGCCTCATCTTGGCCGGGCACTGCTTAGCTCTCTGCCAAGTCTAAGAGGGCGATCCGCTTGTGTTGTTATCAACATTATGCTCAATGTATTTTAAGAGCAAACTGAAAGATATACTCAAAGCGTTTTGAATTTAGGCGAGGCGGCAAGCTTTCGAATCAACAGGAGTGTATTGAAATACATGACTTTTGTGAGAAGGCGCAGCCAACAAAGCCTAAATTTAAACGCGAAGAGTAATATAAACTCGCATAGCGGTGATGGTGAACAAAACTATAAGGAGATACTTATGTCAAAAGGACAATTGTCAAAAGGGCAATCCTTACAAGACCCTTTGCTAAACATCTTAAGGAGAGAGAAGATCCCTGTTTCAGTTTATCTCGTGAATGGGATTAAACTAAGCGGACAAATTGAATCATTTGATCAATTTGCCATTTTGCTGAAAAACACAGGTAGTCAAGGCAACCAAGTCAATCAAATGGTATACAAACATGCTATCTCAACGGTGGTACCAACCCGTAGTGTACGCATGACAACCAATGACGAAACATATAAAGCGAGTGAACAACGCGGCGATACAATTAAAGACAATGAACAGCACGGCACATATTCAGTCGAAGGGATGGATTAATACCATCAAGTAACTCAGCATAGTTGTAAATACCGTCATCCCGCGGGATGACGGTACAAAGGAAGTCGCGGACACTTATCCAGGAATAACTTTTGAGAAAAAGTAGTCACATTCCTTTTATACTATCCGTTAAAACTCCGAACTGGGGTCTCTTAAAGATTTTGTCAAATTCGCGTTGCATAGTTACGTTAAACGATAGTCTGGATAGCAAGCAAATTGATTGAACAACAACCTCCTGCAGAAACTGTGGTTATTGTGCATGTTAATTTACATGAACGTCACCAACAAGAAGATTTGCATGAGTGCCAACAACTTGCTGCATCAGCAGGGTTAGTCAGTATAGATTGCCTAACCACTACTCGTGATATTCCTGATCCAAAATATTTTATCGGACGCGGTAAAGCGGATGAATTAAAGACTATTGTTGAGCAGCACAAGCCTAGTGTTGTGTTATTTAATCACGCCTTATCCACTGGCCAAGTACGCAACATTGAACGCCTATGCAGTGTACGTGTTATTGATCGCACCGATTTAATCCTGGCAATTTTTGCCACACGTGCACGAACATTTGAAGGGAAACTGCAAGTTGAATTAGCTCAGCTACGGCATTTATCAACCCGTTTAGTCCGTGGTTGGACTCACTTAGAACGTCAAAAAGGGGGTATTGGTTTACGTGGACCTGGTGAAACCCAATTAGAAACTGACAGACGATTATTGCGAGCACGGATTAAAACTATTCAGCAACGTTTAGATAAAGTGAAAACACAACGAACATTAAGCCGACGCGCGCGTCAACGTAAAGCCATACCAACCGTTGCATTAGTCGGTTATACCAATGCTGGCAAATCTACGTTGTTTAATCAATTAACTCAAGCACGTGTTTATGCTGCAGATCAAGTTTTTGCAACGTTAGATCCAACGTTGAGGCGAATCACTGTCCCTGGCATAGGACCTGTTATTATTGCTGATACTGTTGGCTTTATTCGCCACCTACCACATGAATTAATCAACGCATTTCACGCAACATTAGAAGAAGTCTGTCAAGCTGATTTACTATTACATGTTATTGATGCCAGCGCCAATGGACGCGAAGATAACATTGAACAAGTTAACTCAGTACTCAATGAAATTAGTGCCGAGCAAGTCATGTGTTTACCCGTATTTAATAAAGCCGATTGTTTACCCAACACAATGTATGGCATCGAATGGGAGGAAAGCACGCACGTACGCCGTGCTAAACGAGTATGGATTAGCGCAACAAGGACACAAGGCATTAATGAATTAATTGATGCGATTGGATTATTATTACGTCAAGATATGCGGATCGGCGATGTGTGTTTACCGGTTACTGAAGGTAAATTACGCGCTACATTATATCAAATGCAAGCTGTGCTTGCTGAGCAAATTGACCAACATGGGCACTCTACATTAACTATACGGTTACCCAGCAGTGAATTTGAAGCCATTTTGTGCAAATAGTAGCCAACCAATACTATTTACCCAATATCAACTCAATAAATAAACTGGAATAGCCACACTAAATCTACTGAAACCATTTTTTTGACGCGAATGCTTGCGACGATGGGTAGGGACACATAGAATTGGCACTGGGTTTGTCTTTGCAATCAGTATTCAGACAATCGCACTATGCAAATTCACTAAAATGGAGCAACTACATGCCGTGGAATGAGCCGGGAAATAATCAACAGGGTGGCAATCGCGATCCATGGAATCGCAATAAATCATCTAAAGATGAACCACCTGATTTAGATGAGATGTTAAAAAAACTCAAACAATCCCTGGCTGGCTTGTTTAGTGGTGGCAATAAGCAGGGTGATAACAATAGTAGTGACGGTACCCGTGGCACAGTGGCCATCATTAGTTTAATTGGGATCGGTGCACTAATCTTATGGGTATTATCTGGGATCTTCATCGTTGGCGCTGCTGAAAATGCAGTGATTTTACGTTTTGGGAAATACAGTGAAACCCTTGGGCCCGGCATTCATTGGATCCCGCGGATCATCGAAGCTGCCTATAAAGTCAATACACAAGAAATTGCTGAATTTCCATACCAATCAGAAATGTTAACTAAAGATGAGAACATCGTTGATGTTGCCTTAGTTGTGCAATATCGGGTTAATAATCCAGAAGACTTCTTGTTGAAGGTAGATAATCCCAGACAAAGTCTACAAGAAGCAACTGCTAGCGCGTTGCGTCAAGTCATCGGTAGCCAAACGCTTGATGCCACACTAACATCTGGACGTGCGCAAATCCGTGAAGATGTATATAAACAATTGAGCATGCTAACGCAATCATACCAAACTGGTTTAGAAATTACTGATGTGACCTTGCAACCGGCTAAACCACCTGAAGCGGTTACTGAGGCATTTGATGATGCGATTAAAGCACGTGAAGATGAGCAACGCTTTATTAATAAAGCACAAGCATATGCCAATCGAGTTGAACCCATCGCACAAGGACAAGCACAACGTTTATTACAAGAAGCTACTGCATATAAAAGTCAAACTGTATTCGCTGCTAAAGGAAATACAGCTGGTTACTTAGCAATCTTACCTGCTTATCGACGTGCACCAGGTATTACCCGCGAACGTTTGTATTTAGATGCCATTCAAACTGTGTTAAACCGTAGTACGAAAGTATTAGTTGATGTGCATGGTAGTAACAATATGTTGTATTTACCCTTAGATAAAATCATCCAGCAACAACCTCCGCGCAACGATAATACTAATAAACAAACAAACGCATTGTTGTCTGAGATAGCACAACAAACCCATCAAGTTAATGTGCCCTTGCGTACTAGCAATAGTAATGTAACTCGTTCAACACGACCTACACGTGGACAAACGTATAATCCTGACAGCCATGTTGGAGAACGCTCATGAACACTAACAAACTAATGCCAATATTAATTGGGTTTATTGTACTCTTGTTTATACTATCAAGTACATTATTTACCGTGCGTCAAGATCAACGTGCGATTATTCTGCGCTTTGGTAAGATTGTAACAACATCTGGTAATACCAAAGTGGTACCAACCAATAACACGGACGACGAATCAATCAGTCCAGAATTGTTTGCTGATGCAAAAATCTATCAACCTGGGTTGCATGTCAAAATTCCATTTATTGAAACCGTACATCGCTTTAGCAGTCGATTACTAACCTTAGATGCTAAATCATCGCGTATTTTAACTGCAGAGCAAAAATACGTAATCGTCGACTATTACGCAAAATGGCGGATTCAGAATGTGCCATTGTACTACACAAGAACCGGTGGTAATTCCAACCGTGCTGATAACCTAATTCAACAAAAAATCAATGATAGTTTACGCGCACAATTTGGTTTACATACGATTACTGAAGTCGTTTCTGCTGAACGTGGTGATATCATGTCAACCTTACAGCAAGAAGCCAATAAAAGTGCATCAACGTTAGGTGTGGACGTGGTTGATGTACGGGTGAAACGCATTGATTTACCCACAGCAGTGAGCACATCGGTATTTCAACGCATGGCTACTGAGCGTGAACAAGTAGCAGCTAAACACCGCGCCAGTGGACAAGCTGTTGCTGAGAAAGTGCGTGCTCAAGCCGATGCAAATGTGCGGGTGATCTTAGCGAAAGCTAAAGCCACTGCGGCTAAAGTGCGTGCTGAAGGTGATGCCACCGCTACGCAAATTTATGCAGATGCGTATTCTAAAGACACTGAATTTTACGCATTCTTACGCAGTACACAAGCCTATACCAGCAGTTTTAATAATAAAAATGACATCGTCGTCATCAATCCAGACAGTCAATTCTTCAAATACTTTAATAATGCTAATGGCAAAGCTAAAAAGACGACTGGATAAATTAGTAAGGCACATATCGTGATAACATTTTGGGATTTCTTTTGGTCAGTGATCGCATTGGTGTTGGTCATTGAAGGCTTTTTACCGGCATTGTGTCCAGAATGCTGGCGTAAATTGGTACGCACACTCAGTGACTATAACGATGTGGCATTACGCCGCATGGGTTTAACCATGATGATCGCCGGCGCACTTGTTTTAGTTATTGTACATCACATTGTATGATCAACATTCCCCAGCTTTTTAATTTATGTCTAACAATATAAGAGGTATATAATGGCAAGTCTTCAGCAACGTCGCCACTTGAAAGACAAAGGGTATAGTTTAGTAATCTTAGGCAGTCAGTGGGGCGATGAAGGCAAAGGTAAAATAGTTGATTTACTTACTGAACGTGCTAACACCGTAGTACGGTTTCAAGGTGGACACAATGCCGGGCACACTCTGGTTATTCAAGGTGAAAAAACTGCATTACGCTTGCTGCCATCGGGGATTTTACGCGAACATGTTGACTGCTTTATTGGTAATGGTGTTGTCGTCTCACCAACAACGCTGATTAAAGAAATACAGACCTTAGAAGACCGTGGGATTTCAGTACGCCAACGGTTACATGTCTGTGCAACTTGTCCATTGGTACTGCCCTATCACGTAGCACTCGATCAAGCCCGTGAAAAGGCTCGTGGCAAACATGCAATCGGAACAACGGGGCGTGGTATTGGTCCAGCTTATGAAGATAAAGTATCACGCCAAGGGCTACGCCTGTTAGATTTAACCAATCAAACCACGTTTGCTGACAAATTACGTGAACGAGTTAAGTATTACAATTTTATTTTACAACAGTATTATCAAGCTAATCCGGTAGACTACCAATCTGTATTAGATGAATTACAACAAGCTGCAGACATTATCGTACCGTTAATTGCTGATGTCCCCCATCAACTTGCGCAATTGCGTCAAGCAGGCAAGGTGATCATTTTTGAAGGGGCACAAGGTACATTACTGGATATTGATCACGGTACTTATCCATTTGTTACGTCATCTAATACTACAGCAGGTAGTGCCGCCAATGGCAGTGGCCTAGGCCCACGTGATTTGGATTATATTTTAGGGATCACCAAAGCCTATACAACACGTGTTGGTCACGGGCCATTTCCATGTGAATTAACCGATGACGTTGGGAAAACACTAGCTGAACGAGGCCACGAATTTGGTACTGTCACTGGTCGTGCCCGTCGTTGTGGTTGGTTTGATGTAGTAGCAATGCAACGCGCTGTACAGATTAACAGCTTATCCAGTTTAGCCATTACAAAATTAGATGTATTAGATACATTATCAGAGATTAAGCTGTGCACTGGTTATCGTTATCAAGGTAACACTATCGACATATTACCACTCGATGGCAACGTGCTTGCCCAGTGTGAACCGATTTACGAAACATTACCCGGTTGGCAATGTTCTACTGTTGGCATGACTGATTATGAGACTCTACCGAGTAATGCACAACGTTACTTAGAGCGTATTGAAACATTGCTCGACGACGTTCCGATTGATATTATTTCCACAGGCCCTGATCGCTGTGAAACCATTATTAAGCATCATCCGTTAGAAAAGATGATATAGTTCGCTTTAAATAACAGCCCAATGGTGCCGAGGAGAGGACTCGAACCTCCACGGAGCTACCCCCACAAGCACCTGAAGCTTGCGTGTCTACCAATTTCACCACCTCGGCAAATGGACAGGCAATTTAGCGTTGATATATTATCTTGTCAAATAACACCTATCAATAATATCAAAATTTTGTGTGGCACAATGACAATGTTATACTGAACTATCAATCAATCGAGTAAACAACACCAGCAATATGAAACCATCTAAGTCGACAGGCAAATCTCACAACAGTAAACGTAAGAAAAAAACGACGCCTAAGCAAGATAAATCCTCACGTAAGTCAGCCAGTCGTTCTAAAAAGACTGACCTTAGCAAACAATGGCAACAACGCTTTGATCCGTTTGCAGACAGAGAAGCAAAAAACTATGCTGATCCAATCCCATCACGAGAACATATCTTAGATTATCTATCTCATGCTGGCCAACCTGTTTTATTTAAACAAATCGCTAACGCACTTAAGTTATTTGCACCGGATAGACTAGATGCATTAAAACGGCGTTTACGCGCAATGCAACGCGATGGGCAATTATTAAAAAATCGCAAAAGCCAGTATTGTGTAATTGATCAACTCGAGTTAATTCGTGGACGAGTCATTGGACACCGCGATGGTTATGGTTTTGTTAATCGACATGATAGTGATGGTCCTGATCTATTTTTAAGTGCCAATGAAATGCGTCAAGTATTACATGATGATGATGTATTAGTACGTGTTGCTTGTATCGATCGACGTGGTCGTCAAGAAGCAACAATCGTCGAGGTATTAAGTCACAATACTCAAGAAATAGTGGGTAAATATCACGAAGAAAGTGGGATTGGCTTTATTACACCAAGTAACAAACGTATTGCTCGTACGATTACTGTCACTAACAACAGCTCACTATCGGTTACCCCTGGACAAAGCGTTGCAGCTACACTTATTCAGCAACCGGGTTTACATCAACATCCCATTGCAAAAATCAGCGAAGTATTAGAATCAGAACATCAACTTGAGTTAATCACTGACATTGCGATCCGCAGTTATCAGTTACCCTTTCGCTGGCCTGAGGCTGCATCAACTCAAGCAGCGACATTACCTGATCATGTCTCTACAACGACAATAAACGAACGCCGTGACTTACGCAAATTACCGTTTGTAACCATCGACGGTGCCGATGCCAAAGATTTTGATGATGCTATTTACTGTGAAGTCAATCCAAAAGGCGGCTGGCAGTTATACGTTGCCATCGCTGATGTCAGTTATTATGTCAAACCCAACAGCCCCTTAGATCATGAAGCTCAACAACGGGGAAATTCTGTGTATTTCCCCGGACAGGTAATTCCAATGTTGCCTGAAGCATTGTCTAATGGTCTGTGTTCACTGCGTCCTAATGTCGACAGATTATGTTTAGTCTGTGAAATGGCAATCAATAGCAGTGGTAAGATCACTCGCTCACGCTTTTATCACGCGGTTATCCATTCACATGCACGCTTAACTTACGATGAAGTCTCTGACTTACTCACTGATCAGCACAGTCAAGCGGCAAAACAATATGTAGATTTGAACCAACATTTACAGCAATTGCACACATTGTATCAAATATTACTGACTGTTCGATCAACTCGTGGGGCTATTGATTTTGAATTTAATGAACCGTATTTTGAATTCGACGATCAAGGACAGATCAGTGCTATAAAAATTCGTAAACGCACTGTTGCGCATCGCATCATCGAAGAATGCATGTTAGCAGCCAATGTGTGCGCTGCCCGTTTCTTAGTACGCCATAAAAAACCATCATTATTTCGCATTCATAGTAAACCAAGTGAAGATAAATTAACGCAATTACGCGAATTCTTAGGCATGTTTAGTTTAAATTTAAGTGGCGGTAAACAACCAACACCAGCTGATTATGCCAAATTATTACAAACCGTTGTGACTCGTGCTGATGCCATGTCAATTCAAATGGTGATCTTGCGATCGTTAACCCAAGCAGTATATGGTCCAGAAAATGAAGGTCACTTTGCACTGGCCTATGACGCGTATGGACATTTTACCTCACCGATCCGTCGTTACCCTGATTTAATCGTGCATCGCACCATTTCACATATTATTAATCGTGAGTCAGATGATGAATTTCCTTACACCAATGCTGACATGGTAAATCTTGGTGAACATTGTTCGATGACAGAACGACGCGCTGATGATGCAACACGTGATGTTAACGATTGGTTAAAGTGTGAATTTATGCAAGACAAAATCGGACAACGCTATTCGGGAGTCATTACCGGTGTGGTTAACTTTGGCTTGTTTGTTCAATTAGATGATATTTTTATTGATGGCTTAATCCACATTGCTACTTTACCAAAAGACTACTATCACTTTGATGCAACCACACATTGCTTAATTGGCAAGCACAGTAGACGATGTTACCGTCTTGGTGATGAAATAACGGTTATCGTCAGTCGCGTTAATAGTGACACTAAGCAAATTGAATTGGATATTACGGCAACAACAGATGAACACCAATAACCAGTACGTTTATGGCTTACATGCAGCGATGGCAGTGTGTAAAACCCGTGCAAATGACATCGAATGTGTATATACATTACACGGACGACGTGATAAACGATTACATGCAATCATCGAACTAGCCGAACGCCATCAGTTAACCATTAAAAAAATAGAACGTCAAGCATTGACAGATTTAGTTAACGATAGTCACCATCAAGGCATTGTCATTCGTTACAAACATAATACTGCTTCGACATTAATTCACACTGAACAAGACTTAGCAACTATGTTAACTGAATTAACCACACCGGCATTGTTGTTAATATTAGACGGCGTGCAAGATCCACATAACTTAGGCGCTTGTTTACGCACAGCTGATGCAGCAGGCGTTAATGCAGTGATTGCACCCAAAGACAAAGCAGCCTCGATCACAGCAACCGTACGCAAAGTAGCCTGTGGTGCCACTGAATCGGTACCCTTTATTCAAGTGACCAATTTGGCACGTACATTATCCATGTTAAAAACGCATGGTGTTTGGATTTATGGTGCCTGTGCCAATGCTAACCAATCGCTATATCAACTTGATGGCACCGGTTCAATGGCATTGGTGTTCGGCAGTGAAGGTGATGGGTTACGAGAGTTAACCCGTAAACAGTGTGATGATATGTTTTCGATTCCAATGCTCGGGCAAGTAGAAAGCCTTAATGTCTCTGTCGCCAGTGGTATTAGTTTATTTGAGATGCGTCGTCAACGGTTGTTAAAATGCAAATAAAATTCTTCAAACACTACTACTCTCACTGAATCAATGCCTCACTAAAAAATCAATTGTTTGAGTTCAAGTAGAAACTTTAGCTAATTTATTCTACAATTCGGTACTGTATTGCTTTATAGCAATATACAAAATTAGTGATAAAAAATTTTTGACGTGGCCTAAGGAGTTTATTATGTTTGGATATCTGCAAAAGGAAAATAAAATTTTCTGGAAACCATTTTTGGAGCGCTGTAAAAAACTAGGAGTAAAACCAGAGTTAGAACAATCATGTATAATGGGTTTGCAAAGTGGAGTACTAACCAAGCAACACAAAGCTATATTCCAAGAAAAATTAAAACAACATTTCCCTAACATAAAAAAATATGGTCAATTCGCTGATCCTAACCTTAATAGCCACCATGGTTACGCCATTTCAGTATTTAACACTCTGAAAACAAAGTTATCTCAAGAAGATACTGATTTAGCAAATCTAAAAGTTGCTTTAGAAAAAGGTGCTTATCAAAGTATTTATGACAACCCTGACTCTTCGATCAGATTAAAACTTTTGAACACAAACTTTCGAGATATCCCCAATGATTTTACAAAATTCTTCATTTTAACTTACTACATGAGCCACAGTCAGTTTCATGAATTGTTGACACAGAGCTATTCACAGTTATATCAAGAACACCGAGATATGTTTAATAAAGTGCAAGAAATCCACAATGACATTGACCAAAGTCGACTAGCAGAACGTGAGCAAGTTAGTCGATTAAGTGTTGAAGAACTTGCAAAAGAATATGGGCTATGTCTCATCGCCACAGAATCCATACTAAATTATAACGAGATAATACAAGCAGAGCTAGGAGCAGAAAACCAATTAAACGAGGTAATTTCACAATTCAGTAACATCGAACTGAATTGAACTTAAATACCATAACAATTGGTGATAGGTAAACTACGGTGGGTAACAGACTTTATGAACGCCTGACATGCGGAATTTATCGGCATACTTGGCCCTCGAGACATCGAGGGTCGAGGGTCGAGGGTCGAGGGTCGAGGGTCGAGGGTCGAGGGTCGAGGGTCGAGGGTCGAGGGTCGAGGAGAAATCCAGCAACAGGGTCTGCAGATAACAAAAAATACTCAATATCCTGTCAATCAGCCACTTCTAATCGTTGCTATTTATCTCATTTTGCCTTAAAATTGGCCGCTCAAACTATCCTTGTTCCACCACACGTTTTGGGGAACTGTTATAGCCAAAAGGAGTCTATTATGCGACATTATGAAATTGTCATGATGGTCCATCCGGATCAAAGTGAACAAGTACCCGCAATGGTGCAACGCTATACCGATATGGTTAACGAAACAAAGGGCCATATCCATCGTCAAGAAGATTGGGGGCGTCGTCAATTAGCTTACCCAATCAATAAAATACATAAAGCACATTACATATTATTAAACATTGAATGCGATCAAGCTACACTCGATAATATTTTAAATGGGTTTCGCTTTAATGATGCGATTATTCGTCATTTAGTGGTAAAACGCGATGAAGTCATCACTAAAACATCACCGTTGATGAAAGAGAAAGAAAAAGAAAATGAACGCTCACATCGCGAGCGTGAGCGCAATACTCGTCGTAGTGACACTGCAAGCACTAAGCAGCAAGCTGCGGTGACGTCAGATGATAATGCAAAAACAGACAGTGAATAGTTAACGAAATATTGTTTAATAAACCGAACTAAGGAGATAGAGTTACCATGGGCGTTCCATACTACCGTCGTCGCAAGTTCTGTCGTTTCACCGCAGATAATGTGACTGACATCGACTACAAAGACTTAAATACATTAAAATCCTATGTCAGTGAATCGGGGAAAATTGTACCCAGCCGCATTACCGGCACACGTGCACGTTACCAACGAATGTTATCGCAAGCGATTAAAAAAGCCCGCTTTTTGGCATTATTGCCGTATAGCGATCGTCAGTAACGACATACATACTTTTTACTATTTCAAACAGTAAAACAAGTTTTGTAACAATGCTTAAATAGTAGAGAATACACACATTGAGGTGGTTACAATGAATGCAGTTGGTCAATACTTATTGCGTAAACCCATTAACGCTGCTTGGGTGATTGTCGCTTGTACCTTTATACCACTGATGGGATGGTTAGCATCAGTGATATTAGGTTTAGTAACACTGTGTAAATCACCCAAAGAGAGCACCATTGCACTCACTACATTAGTATTAGCTAATCTTGCTCATGCTTATTGGCTTATGCAACGTGGTGATCCACTAGCATTAGCCTGCCTATCTTTTATTGGTTCTGCAGTAGTAGGCGGCCTATTTTTATGGATTATGGCGCTGTTGCTACATCATTATCGCAATTGGGTTAGCGTATTGATGTTCACCATATTACTTGGATTACCATTGCTATTAGTCGCTAATATCCACATGACTGAACTCGGTGGTTTTCTCACACAATGGTTTGAAGACACATTAGAATCTATATTACAACTTGGTGGCGGGATACTGCCCATCGCTACACAAAACGATATTACCCAGCTTAGTTTGCAATTTTATCAACGCTTTTTCATCCCTGAGTTAGCCAGCTACTTTGCCGGTTGCATCATTATTATGTTTTTATATACTGCTGGTATCGCCCAACTGATCATTGCCCGCTGGTGGCAAGCACACATGGATACAAATGCCACTAGCATACGCGAAGAATTGTTACAAATTCGCATGCCATGTTTATTATCAATAATCTTCGTGATTTTAATAACGGTGTTACTCATCTTAAAAACGCCGATGCTATTTGGGGTATTACCGATTATTATCACTGCTTGGTTAATTGCTGGGTTAAGCGTCATACACGCATTAGCGCATCAGCACAAAACTGGTTGGCTATGGTTATTGTTAATTTACATTGGGCTGTTTGCAGTTAATAAAATAGTGTTGCCAATGTTATTGTTGGCTGCCTGTCTTGACAGTGTATTTAACTTGCGTCAACGTTTTTGTAAGTCATTATCAAACTAAACTGAGGTAAACAAGATGAATGTCATTTTATTAGAAGATATCACTAACGTCGGTAAATTAGGCGAACAAATTGCGGTGAAATCCGGGTTTGCGCGTAATTATTTATTACCACAAGGTAAGGCTGTCACTGCAACATCAGATAACGTTGCTATTTTTGAAGAACGCCGTGCCGAATTGGAAAAACTGTCTACGGAAAAATTAGCGCAAGCACAACAACGTGCCCAAGGATTAACAGATGTGACACTAACCATTCAAGCACCCGCTAGTGATGAAGGTAAATTGTATGGTTCACTAGGGCCACGTGAAATCGTCGACGAATTGGTTAAAATTGGCGCCAGTGTTGAAAAAAGTGAAATACAAATGCCGTCAGGCCCAATCCGCACGGTAGGTGAATACACAATTCACATTTACTTACACACCGATGTCACTGTTGACATTAATGTCATCGTCACTGCACAGGAGTAACCCTTGACCACCACAACTGTCGCTACCAAGGCCGGTGGCAATCCAGCCGATGTTAAAGTGCCACCGCATTCGATCGAAGCAGAACAATCACTGCTAGGTGGGCTCTTATTAGATAACACGGCATGGGATCGGATTAATGGCCGGGTATACGCTAATGATTTCTATCGCCGTGATCACCGCCTTATTTTTCAGGCAGTCAACGAATTAGTTAATAAAAACAAACCGATTGATGTATTAACTGTCGCCGATTGGCTAAAAGGTAAAAACGAATTAGACGATGCTGGCGGTGAAGTATATTTATTTGAACTTGCCAAGAACACACCAACCGCTGCTAACATCACCGCTTACGCTGATATCGTGCACGAACGTGCTGTGTTGCGCCAGTTAATTAGTGCATCTAGCAATATTGCAGATGATGCATTTAACCCTAACGGGCGCGATGTGCGAGATGTATTAGATGAAGCAGAACGACGTATCTTTGAAATTGCTGAACATGATAAAACCACACAAGGGCCTATTGGTTTACCCACCTTATTAGGTCACACCATGGAACGCATCGATACATTATACCGTTCCGGTGGTGCTATCACCGGTACCCCAACCGGTTTTAAAGATTTAGATAATATGACATCCGGCTTGCAAGACTCCGATTTAATCATCATTGCTGGACGGCCATCGATGGGCAAAACGATCCTAGGCGTAAACATTGCCGAACAAGTGGCATTACAAAATCTAAAACAAGACGTAAAAAAACCTGTATTAATGTTTAGCTTAGAGATGCCAGGCGATGCCATTGCTATGCGCATGCTATCGTCATTAGGTCGGATCAACCATCACAAATTACGCACAGGTAATTTGGCTGATGAAGATTGGTCACGGATCACATCTAACTTAACCTTATTATCAGAAACCCAAATGTTTGTTGATGATTCACCGAGTCTAACACCAACCGAAATACGTTCACGTGCGAGGCGTATTGCCCGTGAACATGGACAATTAGGATTAATCATCGTCGATTACTTACAATTAATGCGAGCACCCGGTTTTCGTGAAAACCGCGTATTAGAAATTTCAGAAATTTCACGCTCATTAAAATCACTAGCTAAAGAATTAAAAGTTCCTGTGATCGCACTATCACAATTAAACCGTTCCTTAGAACAACGTACCGATAAGCGACCAGTGATGTCAGACTTACGTGAATCAGGTGCCATTGAACAAGATGCTGACTTGATCGCCTTTATTTATCGTGATGAAGTCTATCGTGAAGATTCGCCGGATAAAGGTATCGCTGAAATCATTATTGGCAAGCAACGCAACGGCCCAATTGGTAAAGTACGCTTAGCGTTTATGGGACAATATATGCGTTTTGATAATCTATCGTATGCACAACCAGGTAATAGTACTTAATGCGTAACACCCAAACTCACGTCATTCTGGAGAGCCCGTGGAACGGGCGAGTCCAGAATCCAGTCTTTCCGTCTATTGAGCATTTAAGAACTAGATTCTGGACTCACTTCCCTGAATTACAATCCAGGATCGCTCTCCAGAATGACATGGATATTCTTGGAGTCACACACACTAATGCGTAACACCCGTGTTGCTATTAATCGCAGTGCCCTATTACATAACATCACTATTGTTAAACAGCACGCCCCACACTCGCAGATCATTGCAATGCTCAAAGCCAATGCGTATGGACATGGGGCTGCACAGATTGCGGACATATTAGTGCAAGCAAACTGTATTGATGCGATTGGCGTTGCCCTGTTAGAAGAGGCATTGCCATTACGAAAGCAACATCCCAATATACCGATTATCGTGTTTCAAGGTATCAATCAAGCAGATGAATTGCACATCACCGCAGATAACAACATACAATTAGTACTACACACAGCAAAACAAATTAACTTATTACAACAAACAACCTTAACAAAACCCGTACAGGTATGGCTTAAAATTAATACTGGGATGAATCGCTTAGGCGTTTCTCCAAAACACGCCGCTCATTTATGGCAACAACTACACGATTGTGAATCTGTCGCTAAGCCGATTCGCTGTATGAGCCATTTTGCTAACGCTAATCTACTTAATGATCCGAAAACCGAGCAACAATTAGCATGTTTTAATAAAACCGTTGATACATTTGCTGATGATTCGTCATCCATCGAATGCAGTCTTGCTAAATCAGCAACGATTTTACATGTGCCGAACGCACACCGTGATTGGGTACGTCCAGGATTAATGATGTACGGTGCATCACCAGTAGCTAGCACCACTGCCAGTGATTACCATTTACAACCGGTGATGACACTACACGCCAACATTATTGCCATTCAACAATGCCAAGCCGGTGATCATGTTGGCTATGATGGTACATGGCAATGTCCGCAGGCGATGCCAGTTGGTATTGTTAATATTGGTTATGGTGATGGTTACCCACGCCATGTCCCTAACGGCACACCGGTATTAATTAATGGTAAACGTGCGGGTATTGTCGGGCGGGTATCGATGGATATGTTAGCAGTTGATCTACACGAACTCCCTGATTGTGAAATAGGTACACCTGTAGTGCTATGGGGAAACGGATTACCTATAGAAGAAATTGCTACTTACGCCAATACCACTGCTTATGAATTGCTAGCCCAAATTAATTCGCGAGTGATAAGGGTAATCGAATAAAGTATAAGAAAAAACTCATCTTTGGCGGACCATATCAGGAAACATTGGCATAAAAAATATAACAACTCGCTTACACTAACAATAAATCAAGTAACTACAACCATTTAAACACAAACATTGCTATTAATAGATTCGATGGCTTCTTAGTTAGCACTTGGCAATGTCCACAAGCCATGCCCATTGGTATCTTTAATATTGGCTATGGTGATAGGTTACCCACATCATGTTGCTAATAACACACCGGTGTTGATAAACGGTAAATGTGCCAATATCGTTGGACGCGTTTCAATGGACATGTTAGCGGTTAAGCTACACGATCATCCTGATTGCCAGATTGGCACATCTGTTGTGCCATAAGGAACAGAGTTACCAATCGAAGAAATTGCTACTTATGCCAATATGCCCGCCTACGAATTACTTAGCCAAATCAACACGCGAGTGCTACGAATAGGGGGATAAAACACTAAACTATCCCATGCGGGAAAATTATAATATTTTCAATAGCTTATCTCTTTACGAGAATCATTCCAAGTTGCCTTCTTAATAATGCTAAAAGTTAACTGATTAAAAAATAAATAGGTCAAAATTTGACCTATTTGGTTATTTTTAGTATAATATTGCCAATTTTTAATTATAACAAAATAAGCAAAGGTAATAAAAATGACACTCTCCAATGTTTCTCTTCAAGCAAATCCGACTGGTATTTCCTCTCAGCCAGATCCAACATTATCACTACACTTTACAATCGATAAGATGCCAGGCTTTCTTTCGCCTGAAACTCGCCTTGTTTTAACAGAAGCATCAAAACAGGCATTTGAAGCAGGGAAACCTAAACAAGGTTACATTGGTCTTGCCGAACTTCCTGATCCAAATAATCCAAATGAAGATCAATCCATTGTCAAAATACACCTTATTCCCGCATTTAATAAGAATGACGGTCTTCTAAGAACTGATAAATTTAATCAACCTTTTGCTGGTGCTGTTGAATCCATGCAAGAGCTGGGGAATTTTACTGGTGATTTACATACATTCAGTGCTGCAAAACTTGAACTTGGCAACAAAGCTGGAATCAATGGCTTACTTTTTGGTTTTGGAATTTGGAAATCAGGCATCGGTGTAAAATTTCTTGAAGAGTTACCTCAGAAAGAAGCTCGTATTAGAAATGAATATTTATTTATTCTTAATAGTGAAAAAAAGCAATGGGAAATATACTTCATCGATGATGAATTAGATTATTATCAACCAAAAAAATTACCTAAAATACTTTGCTTAAAAATAAGTAAACTGCCAACAAATTTTAAACAATTAAATCCGAAGCAACGACTTGATCTTGAAGATACAATTAAGACATGGGTTAAAGAGACTCACAATAATCACGGTGAAATAGAAGGTAATATAGGATTTGTTAAAAATAGATCATCCAGTCAAAATCAATTTTCTTGCCACTATACTGAAAATTACAGAAACTATTTTAATGATCCCAAGACACTTGATGGTGACCTAAAAGGTAGCGCACATTCATTTCGTTTACCAAGAGAACTTCCTTTGCTTATATTTCAAAAATTACTAAATGGGATCACTCACCAACTGAATATTAACCCAGTAAATAACTTAACAAGTAGTGCAGTTACTTCTGGCTCAAAAGCAGGTGGACCTAGAACACATCTAGTCGCAGAAAATAAATACATCTCAAACAGTTTAAAAACTGCAATGAAAATCAGAAATATTGATATTATTGAAAAAATAATTGCGAATTATCCTGAAAAAAACAACTTGGACTATTTAGAAACTGCAATGAAATACGGATATGCTGACGTTGTCATGCTGTTCGTCAAGCATCGATCAAATAAATATAGTATCAGTCCTATAACACTTGCAATTGAAGAAGGACAACTTGAAATTGCTAGAATACTTATTGAACAAGGGACCGATCTAGATCAAATAAAGCAAGATAGATACGGACCGATAGTCAGTAGAAAATCTCCATTAACAGCAGCAATTGCAAAAGGTCATATAGAACTTATCAAATTATTGACTGCATTCAAAGCCAAACTTAATGCACGAGATGGTAAAGAAAACATTCCTTTAGTTTATGCAATTGAAGAAGAGCAATTTGGTATTGCTAAAATGCTAATTGAAGCAGGTGCTAATCTAGACCAAGCAAATCAAAATACATATTATCTAGAAGTCAGTAAAAAATCTCCATTAACAGCAGCAATTGCAAAAGGTCGTATAGAACTTATCAAATTATTGATTGCATTTAAAGCCAAACTTAATGCACGAGATGGTAATAGTAACACTCCTTTAGTCTATGCAATTGAAGAAGGACAATTTGGTATTGCTAAAATGCTAATTGAAGCAGGTGCTGATCCAAATACAGCAAATAAATCAAAGTTTATTCACAGCTTTAAATTTTATGATAAATCTCCACTGATTGCGGCAGTGGAAGCAGAAAACAAAGAACTTGTAGAACTACTTTTGGACAGAGGTGCTAATATCAACCAATCCAGTAATGCTAAAGCACCTCTTACTACTGCGATTAGAACTGGGAACACCGAAATAGCAGATCTGTTGCTCGCAAGAGGAGCTGATTTATCCAGAATTGATGAAAATCAAAAATTATACTGCGGCGAAACTTGTTTAATGCACGCAATTAAAAACACAAATGTAGCTATGGTTGAATGGCTCATTAACCATAATGTCATTGATTTATCTGCTATTGACGATAGAGATAATAATGCATTGCATATATTAGCTGAATGCCACGATTACCAACAGGATAACTATATAAAAAATAAATTATCAGATATAGCTTTATTGTTACTTCAAAATTCAAGAGTAAACGTAAAAAAAGAAATTTTACAAACAAAAAACCAGTCAAATATCAATAATATTAGTATACACGCCCATATTACTCCATTACATACTGCTGTTAAAAATCGTTCACAAGGCTTAGCATCCATCCTGTTATCTCGCCCTGAAATAGATGTTAATCAAAGAACTGGCTTTGATTACATGGCACTGCATATTGCCACATTAAATGGTGATCATAATATGGTGAATTTTTTACTTGCAAAAGGCGCTGAGGTAGACAGCCAAAATCAATATAAATACGGACACGAAATTACTAGAGGGAAAACACCGTTGATGGTGGCTATAGTATCTAATGATCACAAGATGGTTGAATTATTACTCGAGAATGGCGCATCTACAAGCATGCAAGACAATACAGGAAGAAATGCACTATTTTATGCAATAGCAAGTGATTTCTGCTTAAAAGACCAAATTAGCAAATTTAAACGCATTAGAAATGGTAATAAAGAGCAAAATTATGATGATAAACAAGTTAAAAACAGTAATAAACTAGATATAGTAACTTTGTTATTGAAACAACCTAATATTAGTATTAACTTACAAGATAATGATGGGAATACCCCATTAATGGATTTAATTAAAGCTATGTCGTATGAAATGACAGCAAATAACATAGTCATCTGCAAACTATTACTCGAGCATGGAGCTGATGTAACAATCACAAATAAAGATGGTAAAACAGCACTATCCATGTTGAAATCACATAATGTCTCAGCAAAATGCACGCAGCAAAAAGAGCAGCTTCTCCAACTATTAGAACGAACTGAAAAACAAACCTTGGAAAAAACTGAATATCAGCAAAGTGTCATTGGTCAACTTAGTAATTCACTTAGTAATCTATTTAGTAATAGTACCACGCTATCGTCTAACAAAAGTGGACCGTTATCTTTTATCTCACTATCACCACATTAATAATAGCAACACATTAGGGACTATTTACAATTCCGTTCTACAAGTCCATCATCCCGCGGTCAAGCTGTGGGATAACGAACCAGGAGGGAAATAGATAATTCAGTCTCTTTAAATTTCATAATGTTCATTGCAGTAAACCAATTCGTTTTAGCAAATTGTAAACAGCCTATAACAATTTATATTGTTTTCTTAACTCTTGAGTAATTAAGAGCTTAAAATAGCATGACTTTGAGTAAATAGTTATTCTTCATCCGATTTTGGTGACGCACTACTGCCTGCCAAAATACCTCCATCAATCGTTAATTCAATACCAGTTATGTATTTCGATTCATCTGATCCTAAATACAGCACTGCATTAGCAACATCGATTGGTTCACCCATGTGACCTAATGGAATCCCGGCAGCAACATTAGCAATAGCAGTCTCCCGGTTGTTAGGATCACCTAACATTGCATCCCAAATTGGAGTTAAGATTGCCCCCGGGTGCACTGAATTACACCGAATATGGTAACCGGCATTCGCACAATATAAAGCAACTGATTTAGTATGATTACGCACGGCTGCTTTACTCGATGCATATGCAGCAGCGCCTGGAATACCAACCAAACCAGAACGCGATGACATATTAATAATAGAGCCACCGTGTTGTTTCATTAAACTAATAGCATATTTACATCCTAAAAATACCCCGTCTAAATTCACTTGATGTACATAATGCCATGCCTTTAAACTGGTATGCTCTGGATCTTGCAGACCTAAATTGTGATCAAAGCCGGTGATCCCAGCATTATTAAATACAATATCTAAGCGACCGTATTGTTGCTTAATCGTCTGCATTACATCCTGCCAAGCTTGTTCATCAGTAACATCTAATCGATAAAACTGTGCACCAATGTCGTTAGCAGCTGCTTGACCTTCGTCGACTAAAATATCGGTGATAATGACAGTTGCACCTTCACGTGCAAATAACTCAGCTGTGGCTAAGCCAATGCCTCGACTGCCGCCGGTAATCAATGTAACCTTGTCTTTAACCCGTGCCATAAATCCCCTTACTTTACATCTTAAAATTACATTGAATTAATCGATTATACTCACTGCTTCTACCCGTTGAAAACCACGCGGTAGTTTGCTACCACGTTGGCCACGTTTACCATGATAATTGATTAAGTCTTTTGGTTTCAACGTTAGAGTACGTTTACCAGATTGAATCGCTAAACTCTTTGTTTTATCCAATACCACGACATGCGCCATCAATTCATCGCGCTTGGCTGCACTGCTACTTGGAATATTCATGATCTTATTTCCTTTACCGCGCACCAGCAAAGGTAACTCACTGGTTGCAAAGACTAACAAACGTCCTGTACTACTAATCGCTACAATCACTGTATTATCTAATTGGGTAACACTACATGGTGTTAGTGCTAATGTATTTGTCGGTGGCTTTAACACCGCCTTACCATTACGGTTTTTAGTGTGTAATTCACTTAACTGAGTCATGAATCCATAGCCTGCGTCTGATGCTAATAATGCGTAATGTTCTACTTCTCCAGATAATACACCGATAAATTCAGCACCTTCTGCTAACTTGACGCGCCCAGTTAATGGCTCTCCTTGGCTACGCGCCGACGGCAAGCTGTGGGCAAGTATACTATAACTACGCCCACTGGTATCAATAAACAATGCTGCTTGATTACTACGCCCTTTAGCGCTGGTTAAGAACCCATCACCGGCTCTATAACTTAATGTATTCGGATCAATATCGTGACCTTTGGCAGCACGCACCCAGCCTTTTTTAGATAGCACAATGGTGACTGCTTCATTGGGTAAGACATCTTGTTCACGTAATGCTTGCGCTTGTCCACGTTCAACTAATGGCGAACGACGCTGATCACCATATTCTTTTACATCACTGGTGAGTTCTTTACGGATTAGGGTTTTTAAGCGACCTTCTGAACTAAGCGTTTGAGTTAAACTGTCACGTTCATCGGCCAGCTCACTTTGTTCACCTTTGATCTTAATCTCTTCTAAACGAGCCAAATGGCGCAACTTTAAGTCTAAAATGGCTTCTGCCTGTAATTCAGATAATTTAAACCGTTTAATCAATTCAACCTTTGGTTTATCGGCCTCACGAATCAATTGGATCACTTCATCTATATTCAGGTACGCGATCAATAACCCATCTAAAATATGTAATCGTGCTTCTACCTTTTCCAAACGATATTGTAAGCGACGTTTTACTGTTTGTTTACGAAATGATAACCACTCTTTTAAAAATTCCAATAAACTAAAAACTTTGGGACGACCATCTAAGCCAATCATATTCAGATTAACGCGATAACTACGTTCTAAATCGGTTGTTGCAAACAAGTGCGCCATCAATTTATCTGCATCTACCCTGTTAGACTTTAACGTAATTAACAAACGGGTCGGATTTTCGTGATCAGACTCATCACGTAAATCCGTTACCATTGGCAATTTCTTTGCACGCATTTGTTGCGCGATTTGTTCTAATACTTTGGCACCAGAGACTTGATAAGGTAGTGCGGTAATCACAATGTCGCTCTTTTCTTTGCTGTACACAGCACGTAACCGTACACTGCCATTTCCAGTGCGATACATTGTCATGATCTCTTGATGTGGTGTAATGATTTCAGCTGCGGTTGGAAAATCAGGACCTTTAATATGCTGACAAATATCGTCTAACGTTGCCCGCGGCGATTCTAATAAGTGAATACACGCACTGACTACTTCATTAATATGATGTGGTGGAATGTCGGTTGCCATACCAACTGCAATCCCAGTGGCACCATTTAATAATGCATTCGGTAAACGTGCTGGCAAATTAACTGGCTCTTGTAATGTTCCATCAAAGTTAGCTTGCCAATCAACCGTACCCTGTCCTAATTCAGCTAATAGTGTTTGCGCATACTTAGCTAAACGTGCTTCGGTATAACGCATTGCAGCAAATGATTTTGGATCGTCTGTTGAACCCCAGTTACCTTGACCATCTACTAATGGATAACGATAAGAAAATGCTTGTGCCATGTGCACCATCGCTTCATAACAGGCTGCATCACCGTGCGGATGGTATTTACCTAATACATCCCCGATAGTGCGTGCAGACTTTTTGTATTTAGCACTGGCTTTTAAGCCTAATTCTGACATCGCATAAACGATGCGCCGTTGTACTGGTTTTAAACCATCACCTAAATGTGGTAAGGCACGATCTAAAATGACGTACATTGAATAATCGAGATAAGCTTTTTCAGTAAACACATGCAGCGGTGTTTGTTCAATGCCATCGGCATTAAATGTATTGGTGGTAATTGTCATAAACGTCAGATCCTCAGTAGATTAATTGCATTGTAACGCCATATTTAATTTTATCTAACAGGCCAAATAAGTTTGCTTTCAAAAACACCTTAATAAAACCTTTGCATGTCGAGGCGTTATCCCAGAAGCCGTGGAACGGCTATCTGGGATCCGAATAACCAATTAGTCATGCTATTGTAATTAACATTAATCCTATCAGCAATATACGCTCTTCGTGTTTTAACTTGATTTCCCCCAAAAACACCGTATGATTAGCCCGCCAGTTAACGAGGGATACACTATGAATGAGATCACATATCGCACTGAATCAGACAGTATGGGTGACATCCAAGTACCGAGCAACGCATATTGGGGTGCACAAACACAACGCTCTTTACACCACTTTGCCATTGGTGATCCGCATGCTGACCGTATGCCACTAGCGGTTGTGCGTGCAATGGGTATTTTAAAACATGCTTGTGCACTGGCTAATAATAAATTAGAAAAATTACCTAACGATAAAGCTGAATTAATCATTCAAGCAGCAACTGAAATATACCAAGGAAAGTTGGATGCACATTTTCCATTACGCATTTGGCAAACCGGTAGTGGTACTCAAACTAATATGAATACTAACGAAGTGATTGCTAACCGCGCCATTGAAATTACCGGTGGCACATTAGGTAGCAAAACGCCAATCCACCCAAATGATCATGTTAACATGTCACAATCATCCAATGATACCTTTCCAACAGCAATGTACATTGCTGCGGCAATTGGATTAACCCAAGAATTAATCCCTGCTGTTACCCAATTGCATGAAGCCTTAGCCACTAAAGCCGCTGCTTATCGTGATATTATTAAAATTGGACGTACTCATTTACAAGATGCCGTGCCGTTGAGTCTAGGCCAAGAATTTTCAGGGTATGTTGCACAATTAGAACATGCATTGGATGGTATTAAACACAGCTTAGATGGCTTATACCAATTGGCTATCGGTGGTACCGCGGTTGGTACTGGTTTAAACGCTCATCCAGAGTTTGCTACGTTAACTGCACAATACATTGCAGAATTGACTAAATTACCGTTTACCTCTGCACCGAATAAGTTTGCAGCGTTAGCAGCACACGATGCCTTAGTGAGCGCCAGTGGCAGTTTAAAAACATTGGCGTCTGCTTTAATGAAAATAGCCAACGATATTCGCTGGATGGGTTCTGGGCCACGCTGTGGTATTGGTGAATTGTGTTTACCAGAAAATGAACCTGGCTCATCGATCATGCCAGGTAAAGTTAACCCAACCCAATGCGAAGCCATGACAATGGTATGTATTCAAGTCATGGGTAATGATGCAGCGATTGGATTTGCTGGATCACAAGGTAATTTTGAATTAAATGTATTTAAACCAATGATGATCGCTAACTTTCTACAATCAGTACGTTTACTTACAGATGCCAGTCGTAGTTTCACTGAATTTATGGTGATTGGATTAACACCTGATCGTAATAAGATTCAAACTTTCTTAGAAAATTCGTTGATGTTAGTCACCGCATTAAATCCTGTGATTGGCTACGATAAAGCCGCTAAGATTGCCCACGAAGCACACCATCAACATATCACCTTGCGTGAAGCGTGCGTTAAATTAGGCTATTTAAGCGCTGAAGAATTTGATGTTGCGGTTAGACCAGAAGATATGATTGATAGTAATCAGTAAATTCACAGCATTGATAATACGGCATTCCATTGTTGTTCGGTAACAGGCACAATCGATAAGCGATTTCCTTTGCGTAAAATGGGTAAGTCGATCAATGCAGGATTCGCTTTTAATTCAGTTAGCGTGATTACGTTAGCAAACTTACGTTTAAATTTAACATCGACCATGAACCAACGCGGATTATCTGGAGTACTACTTGAATCGAAATGATCGCTGTGCGGATCCCACGCTGTAAAATCGGGGTAACCTTCTTTCACAACTTGCATTACGCCACTTATTCCAGGTGGCTTGCAATTAGAATGATAAAAAAAGGCTAAATCACCTTTTTTCATTTGATCACGCAACATATTACGCACTTGGTAATTACGCACACCATCCCAATGATCAACATTACCTATTTGTAAATCATCAATACTAAATGCATTGGGCTCTGATTTCATTAGCCAATATTGCATTGTTTATTCTCCATTATCAGCAAATTCATATACTTTTTTCTCAGTAATTACCGCAGTTAATGGCACATCCCATGTATGTTTTGGTAATGATGTTTGTCGCTGAAAATCATAGGCGATACCCATTAATTGGGGATGTTGCTCAGATAATGTGCGCAGAAACGCAAATGTCTTATCATAATAACCACCCCCCATACCTAGACGATTACCGTTATCATCAAATGCAATCAGTGGGGTAATCACAATGTCTAACTGATTAATATCAATAATTTTATCCAATGTATAATCAGGTTCAGCAATACCAAATTGATTATTAGTTAGTTGACTGTGTTGTGTATACGGCACAAAACACAATTGTGATTGCATTGGGGTGACAATCGGTAAATAACTCAACTTTCCCTGGCGCCAAATCAAGTTGGCTATAGCATCCGTTGGCATTTCCCCATCAAACGGGATGTACAATGCAATGTATTTTGCTTGTATAAAACAAGGCAGTGCTGCTAATAAATCAGCAACTGTATTTGCATGGGTTTGTTGAACAGTCGGATTAACACTACAACGTAAAATACGTAACTTACGACGCAATTCACGTTTACCACCTTGTGCTTGGGCGATGTGTTGTTGTTGACGCATAATGATATCCAATAGATATTGCACGCACTGTACACTGTTAGTGCGAGCCACTGAACCGGTGGTTCAGGTGGGATCCAGAGTTAATATATCAGGCTTCTTACTGCATGGTAAGCTTGCACAACAATATTAACGTAACGCACCCCTTAGCTAACTTATTGGTTCAAGTAACATAACTAACAGATTACAACAGTGCGTGCACGTTAAAGTATACCACCTTTCAACCATGAAAAGGCAAACTATCTTATACATCGATCACTGATAATGTTAATTAGATAGTAAATGTTATGATCGGGAAAATTATCACTATATAACATTTAACATTGTTGTGAAGAATTGGTTCAAATTTTCAAAAAAGATCTGTTAACTTTATTTCTTTTACAACCGTCATCCCGCGGCTTGACCCAGGAATGGGAAAGAAAGAAACGCAGCGTTTATTCCAATTCCAATTGTTCGTTTTGCACTAATGCTTGCTCAATACGTTGTTGTAATTTATGCAATCTTTCACCCATATTACGCACTTGCTGATCTTTTTGCTCTCGCAATAGTAATAATTCATGCGCAATATTCAAGGCTGTCATAATTGCAATCCTATCCGGACTGCTAACCCCTTGTTGACGGATATCATCCATCATCTCAACAACAAATGCGGCTGCTTGTTGTAACTCAGTGACTTTATCAGCCGGACATTTAATCTTAAAATGCCGCCCTAAAATATCTATCGCAACTTTATCTTCCATTGTCATAAGGCTTCCTCTGTGGCAACGACGGGAGAAGTAACAGTCTCAGTAACAGGTGGCTGCTCTGTGACAGCCACTGTTACTTTAAGTTCTTGCTCAGGTATATTACTAATCGCTTTGAGTTTGGCAACCGTTTTGCTCAATGCATCATGCACCGATTGTTGTTTATCACGCAAATTCTGCTCACTTTCAGCCAATGCCGCACAGTGGCACTCAAGCTGTCTATATTGATGTTGCAACGTGGCATATTCGTTTAGCAACGTATCGATAATCGCTTCTAGCTGAGACAGCGTAGACATGTCGTCGGATGCAAGCTGTGAGACGTCTGCCTGAAACATAGCAACCACTTTTTTAACAGATATAGTGCCACTATAAAAAATTCTAAACTTACTTGCAACTACATATGATTAACGATAAAGCAATGCAGCTGTTATTATTTGTGACTGAGGCATCTCATCATTTCCAATAGGTTCTGGCATTTCTTCAACTTGTGGCACTGGTATTTCTTCATCAAGATTCGACCTCGGCTCATAACAACCGAATTGCCACATCAAAGCCGATCCAAAACAAAGGACATATACGGTCAAACAACCCGTTAGCAGCATAGCTGTCAGCATAATTACTTCAGGATCTTTCCAATTTTCCCAACTAACAGAGCCTGACATAACCGTTTCATCTGGCAAGTTAGTGGCTGATTGTGGAGAAAATAGGGCAATATTAGTATCAAAGGTCATACTTAAAACTCCTGGTAATAATTTTTATCGTGCTTATTTTATACACATTGCGGTAACTTTTCAATCACTGATTAACATCGCTAGTCAACCACCCTTCTGATACAATTATCATGTTGGTGCATTGATGTTGTTAATGTTAAAAGTGCACTAGACTGTAGCTGTAGTTAACGTGATGTTCGATTCTCTATGTAATAGCGTTTATTCAGATCCCAGACAGCCGTTCCACGGCTTCTGAAATAACGCCTCGATGTGTAGAGGTTCTATTAAGTTGTTTTTGAAGACAAATTTATTTAGCTTTTTAGATAAAGTCGAACATGGTATTAGTTATTGTATTCACATAACCCACTCACACCCATTCAATCAGGAGCCTGGCTAATTATGAAAAAAAATTGTACGACATTGGCGTATGTGCGCACCCAGTTACACGCCATGCAACCTACCACTAGCATCGCAGAAATTCATGGAGCAGTCGCTGGCGTTGTTTGCGCCGGTTTACATACCAATGGCTGTCATTGGATCGACTCCGTATTAGGGCTAATCGTCCCTGAGCGCAGCACCATGGCTCACAGTCGTCGTACATTGCTTTGTCTATACCATTTGCTTTGCGAACAGCTGAGTGAGCTCGGTAATCACTTTCATTTGCTATTAGAAGAAAGCGACGATTTAGCTACACGCGCGCGCAGTTTAAGTGACTGGTGCCACGGATTTTTAGCTGGGTTGCGTTTTGCCGGTATTACCGATTATGAGCTATACCGCACTAATGTTGCCGAAGCATTATTTCATTGCGAAGAAATTGCTAAATTGAATCATACTAATATTGCTTGCAATGATGATGACATTGATGCATTTGAACAAGTGATTGAATACGTACGTTTAGGTGTGATTTTAATTCATAGTGAATTCACTGGTAATCATACCCAACAATACACCAATGAATTACGTTACATGCAACCGTTTCGCCCAGAAGAAGCAGTAGTGCATTAACGTTAGGAGTTACCATTGGCATCGTTTGATTCCAGGATCTATGCAGCACGTCGTCGTCAATTGGCTAACCATATTGGGCGCAATGCGATTGCCATCGTCGTCAATCCAGATGAAATCTACCGTACCGAAGATACACATTATGGTTACCGATCGAATAATGATTTTTACTATCTCACTGGTTTTAGTGAAGCGAATGCGGTTGCCGTGATATTGCCAACTGATGATGATTGTCAATTTATTGTGTTTAACCAAACACGCGATCCGGTTAAAACCCAATGGGTTGGTGAGAACGTTGGGCAAACCGACGCATGCCGCCTATTTGGTGCAACCCATGCTTATCCAATTACTGAATTAGAACAACGCATGCCAGAATTACTGCGTGATAGTCAACAGATACATTACCCAATGCAGCCAACATTAGGCGTTGTACAACAAGTGCAACGTTGGCTTGCTGAATTAAGTAAACGGGTACGTCAAGGAGTCAATTGCCCAACGACATTTCACGATGTGCATAGAACAATTGCACCCTTACGGCTAATTAAAGATAAATATGAATTAGACTGCCTGCAACGTGCGGTTGATATTTCAATCGATGCACATCAACGTGCAATGCGCCACGCCAAACCGGGTATCAGTGAAGCACAACTGCATGCAGAGATCATGCATACTGTGATTGCTAATGGTTGTGAAACAACAGCCTATCCATCGATTGTGGCTGGCGGTAAACACGCTTGTACACTACATTACACTGCCAATAATGCCACGATTCATGACGGTGAATTGGTATTAATCGATGCGGGTGCTGAATATCAACAATATGCCGCTGACATCACCCGTACCTTTCCAATCAATGGACATTTCAGCAAAGAGCAACAAGCCATTTATGAACTCGTGTTAGCAGCACAATTAGCTGGAATCGATGCTGTCAAACCGGGTAACCGTTGGAACGCCATTCAGACTGTGATCGTCGAACACATTACCCAAGGCTTAGTTGATTTAGGATTGTTACAAGGTGATGTGACCAATCTAATCGAACAAAAAGCGTATTTACCATTTTATATGCACAGTTCTGGGCATTGGTTAGGGTTGTCAGTACACGATGTAGGTGCGTATAAAGATCAACAGCAACAATGGTGTAAATTAGTACCCAACATGGTATTAACCGTTGAACCGGGTATTTATATCGATCCATGCTATTGCAACGTCGATGAAAAATGGTGGCATATTGGGGTGCGCATTGAAGATGATGTTGTGGTCACTAACAATGGCAACACCGTGTTAAGTGATGGGTTAGCAAAACGCATTGCTGATCTAGAAGCCATGATCGGTCAATCAACATGAGTACTGTGCAATCAGTAGATATTGCCATCGTCGGTGGTGGGTTAGCTGGTGCTAGCCTTGCATTAGCACTCACCCAAATTAATGCACCGCAATCATTACGCATTGCCATCATTGAAACAAAACCACCAGTTAGTTTAACCACCGATAATCAAGATGGCCGCACTTTAGTGCTAGCTCATGGATCAGCCTGTATTTATGATAATCTAGGGTTGTGGGACACGTTAGCGCCATTAGCGTATCCATTGCAGCATATTCATGTTAGCGAACGCAAAAGCTTTGGGGCAACGCGTTTTAGTGCGAAACAACAAGGCGTGCCTGCATTAGGTTATGTGGTACCACTTACTCAATTACAAACCCAGTTATATCAAGCATTGCACAAGCAAATAAACGTGATGTGGCATTCCCCTGACAGGGTTTCGCAACTGGATTATCGCGATGATCAAGTACATTTGCGCTTGCGAAGTGGTAATACCATAACTGCACAATTAGTGGTTGGGGCTGATGGTGCTCACTCAACGATCCGTAAATTGTTAGGCATCACCGTTGAACATAAACAATATCCAGAACAAGCATTGGTGACAAGGGTTACAGTAAATGACACTAAGCATACTGCTTATGAACGCTTTAGTCGCGATCATACCATCGCATTACTGCCTAAATCGGATCACTGTTACGGATTGGTTTGGACGGGTACACCGGAGCAAGTTAACCAATGGCAAACGTTACCCCCGGCTGATTTTCTACAAACACTGCAAAGTGAATTTGGTTATCGTGCTGGTAAATTCATCGAAGTCAGTGATCGGCAAGTATTTCCATTACAATTATCACGCGCGCAGGCAGCAAGCCAACGCCAAGTCGTACTCATCGGCCATGCGGCACATACAATTCATCCCATTGGTGCTCAAGGGTTTAATTTAACCCTGCGTGATAGTGCAACCTTAGCCCAGATCATTGAAACAGGTTTAGCTGATGGAAAAACAGTATACGATCCGGTATTGCTCGCCCAATATTGTGAACAACGGCAACGTGATCAACACAATATCATTCGTGCAACGGATTTTCTAGCCAGTGCGTTTCGTTCTAACTTGGTCTCGTTACGCATTGCACGTAACATTGGTTTATTAACCTGTGATTTGATTACCCCATTGAAGACCCGTTTAGCACGTCATCCGATGGGGATAGCCGGAAAGTTGCCACGCATTGCGTGTAAACGGTCTACGTCGTCGGTTTGATTATTTGATCAATATGTGAATATACTCAAAGCGTTTTGAATTTAGGCGAAGCGGCAAGCTTTCGAATCAAAAGGAGTATATTAAAATACATGACTTTTGTGAGAAGGCGCAGCCAACAAAGTCCTAAATTTAAAACGTGAAGAGTATATGTCAACTTATGTGTTATTAACCAACTCAGAATCTGGCAGTAGGAGGATCATGTCGTTACCAGCCAGTAAATCAATCGTTGAGAATGCCATGGTATCCAGTGGTTGTTCCAGTAAACCAGGTGTCGTATCGTTATTCATCGTTAGTGTTGTTGTGGGCATCACACTGTTATCTGCTAACTCAATGTCAAATAAGTCCGTCACATTTAATGCAGAAAATTCTGCATAATGATCACCAACGACAACATCAGCTACGCTATTAGCATCAACACTCATATGATTAGTAGTAAATAACAAGTCTGGATTAGTAGATTCAGCTTGCATAGCAAACAATGGCAACAACAATGCAAGTGGTAATAAGCCAACACTCATCGGTGAATGAAATGCATCTCCAATATAGGCAGGTAATGGTGTTATTGTCGATATCGGGAGTTGAAACAATCGTTCAGACGTTTGTTCATCACCAATATCAATAATATCAGTGAATGTATTTGGATCAGTTAGATAGGGAATTAAATCATCGGCAAATGGATTGACCAAGAAATCCGCTTGGATAATACTATCAGTTAAGGGTATTGTACTGTTGTTATCATGCGTAGCCATCATACTCACCGATATATAGAATTGCTTGAGAATACATAGCCAAAACCAGCGAAATTGCTGATTTGCCTCTATTTTTTAAGTATAGGGCAAAAATTGACCTAATAAGGCTGTTTTTTATGACTTGATTATAAATCAATTGGTTATGTTGAGTCTCTTATTCTTTGCAACCTGCTGATTGTCAGAGAATGGAGAAAAGAACATGAATTAGTCGGGTTTAAAACGGCAGCGATCGGGTTCATTAATCGCATTGCAATAATTATTGGCAATGGTGCCCATAGCAGCATTAGCACCCGCAGTATGCGGTGGGTTAATCTCTGAATCACCCCAACTATCTCCTATTACACCACTCACATCAGTTCGGATTATTAAAAAGTATAAATCTTGACTGCTATCATAATAAAATGCTGTTCCGTTTGATACACTAGGCAAAAACGCAGCCCCGAGAAAAATTGCATTATTAAAATCAAAAGCAGCATTGCCAAATGCAGCTTGCCACCCCCCAAAATTAAAGCCTACAACTGGCTGGCCACTATTTATCAACTCTTGTGTTGTCAATGGCCTAATATAGTCAAACGCATTACCATCAGCAATGGCTAACACTTCGGTCATGCGCACAGCAGGTTCTTGAGTCCAACTTAGTAAATTTTGTTGTTGTTGTCTGGCAAAATCACTGTAGACACCTGTTGATGGTGATAATGAGATATTTAAACGTCCGCCACTGGTAAAAAAGTCATGTGCAGTTGCACGGCTATCGACATAATCAGTGATTGCTTCCAATTCTAATTGCATACCTTTAGGCGATGGTAACAACCAACCAACACTCCCCATATATTCACGCTGTGTTTGTTGCAAGCGTGTGCGGAATTTAGCTTTTAATTGTGGTAATAATCGTTGTTCCAGTTGCACATGACCACCAGCACCATTGATATCTTTACCATGTCGGTTTTTCGTATCAAATTTAACGCTATCATAGTCAATACCACCACGTAAACGGCTATATGGCCATAAACGTAATACGATATCAGCATGTACATTACCCGCATCAGCACCCGCAATGCGCCTATAGTCTGCCGTTTCTATTGTTAGGTCAGGATCAAACACGATATCTTGCTCCGACAATGTTTTGCTAGATGAATGCGCGTAATAACCTCCTACATCAAAGGATTCAATATAAGGATTATCAAATAAAAATGCGTACGCTGCACCAATTGCATTTTGTCCTACCCACGTTGATGTCGTGCCCGTTACAAAATCAAAATCTAATTTTTGCTGCAAGCGATCAAAGGTCAACTTAAGCCGCTGATTGTCGGTTGTATCAAAACCGTATGTTGCATTGGCACGAAAAATTTTAGGTCCAGCGTTGATTTCCAATGCACCTGCATAACGTTGGCTATCACCAATGTAACTGGCTAGCCTAACTTCGGCGATAAACCCTAATGTCTTATCCCCATAAGCACCGATACTAAATAACGGTGATTGAAATACATTATTATGAGATGCTGCAGTATTGTTGGTTTGTGTGGCTAACGGCGCGGCGATTACTGGGCAAGACAATAGGGCAACTAACCCAATGGTAACAGCTAATATAATTGTACCAATGAATCTTCCATGCAAATAGGTTTTGATCATGTTAACTACTGTCCTTGTAGTAAATTTATTGCATTAGCTAAATCTATAGGTGCTACAGATAGGTGAAATTTTAAGGGACTCTGCGTACAAAATCAATAAACAATTAAATGTCCAAATAATAGCTTACTCAACACCCACGTGCCTGTTTAATTTGCTCATAGGCCTGTTTGATTTGTTGCGTTTTTTCATTGGCCAATTTAATCATTTCTGCTGGCAATCCTTTTGAGACTAATTTATCCGGATGATGCTGACTCATTTGACGACGATATGCCCGTTTCACTTCCACATTGCTGGCACTCTGTTGGATCCCCAGTAATTGATAGGCTGCTGCTAATGAAGTGTGTTGCTGACGTTGATTGCCAGCATAACGCGATTTTCCATGCTGCGATGATCGATGATCAGCATATTGATAAAACGTTTCAAATTGATCGTAATCAATGTTAGCCAATCCTAATCGCTGACAAATGTGTTGTAATAATTGACGTTCGCTCTGAGTACATTGACCATCCGCATACGCTGCTTGTAATTGGATATTGATAAATAATTGCAATAATTGATGATCGCCGCCGCAATGATCATGCAATTGATGTAATATTGGATCGATCATAAAATCGGCTTGTTTACCTTGAGTAAATAAATCACGCGCTTCACGTCGCTGACTCGCACTTAATCCCATGCGATTCATCACCGTTTGTGCCATACGAATTTCATGTTCACTGACCCTGCCATCACACTTAGCTAAATGACCCATGACTAAAAACGTTGCAGTGAAAAATGTACGTTGCGCTTGTTGGTGATTGGCATGAAATCGATGAGGATGCACTTGCCAATTTTTACGTAAGCCATCATCAAACGTGTGCCCAATAATAATCCCAACCAATGCACCCAATGGCCCCGCCAGCAATAGACCAAATAAGCCACCGATGATTTTACCGAAAATAAACATGATTGCGATTCTCGCTAATTTTCATGATGAAATCTAGGGGCTGTTTATAATTCGTTGCAATGAACTGATACATGAAAGCTAGTAGCATTAAATTAAGGAAACTAAATTAAAAATTCTCCCGCAGCCGTCATCCCGCAACTACCTCTCTCCCCACAACCGTCATCCCGCGGTCAAGCCGCGGGATGACGGATAAAGGAAAAGAGTATATCTACACTATTAGACTTGTTAACAGATAAAATGCCTAGTATGGTAACAACTATATCGGTTACACTATTGATAGTGTTATCGTAACGGATAAGGACATATGAAAATCATCATTCTAGGTGCCGGGCAAGTTGGTGGCACATTAGCAGAAAACTTAGCACTTGAAGATAATGACGTCACTATTATTGACACTGACAGTGCACGACTAAGTGAATTACAAAACCGTTTAGATGTGCGTACCATTGTTGGGTGTGGTTCTTATCCTGATATTCTCGAACAAGCAGGCGCAGAAGATGCGGATATGTTAATAGCGGTTACCAATTTCGATGAAACCAACATGTTAGCTTGCCAGATTGCGTACACATTGTTTCATACTCCTAGTAAAATAGCCCGTATTCGTGCACATCCATATTTGATGCACCCTAATTTATATAGCAATGATAATTTACCTATCGATGTATGTATCAGCCCTGAACAATTGGTAACAGATCACGTTGAACGTTTGATCGAATACCCAGGTGCACTGCAAGTGTTAGATTTTGCCGATGGTGCAGTTCAACTTGTTGCACTGCACCCTCAACACGGTGGGGTATTAGTTGGTAAACGGATCAGCGCACTACCAGAGTACTTACCCAATATGCCAGTACACATTGCTGCGATTTATCGTGGTAATCGTTCGATTCCACTGACTGAGGAAACCACTATTCAGATTGGTGATGAAGTCTTTTTTATTGCGGCACATCAACATGTTCGCGACGCAATTGCGATCTTCCGCCATTCTGATAATACTTATCACCGTATCATGATTGCAGGTGGTGGCAATATTGGTTCTCGCTTGGCGGCTGCACTTGAACAACACTTTAATGTCAAACTGCTCGAACACAATACAAAGCGTACCCAACTATTAGCTAGTACATTAAACCAAACAACCGTATTGCTTGGTGATGTGTCTGATAGAGATTTGTTAATCGATGAAAATATCGATGCGACTGATATTTTCTGTGCGGTCACCAATGATGATGAAGCCAACATTATGTCAGCAATGTTAGCTAAACGTCTCGGCGCAAAAACAGCAATAGCATTAATTACCCGCACTGCTTATATCGATTTAATTGAAGGTAGCAATGTTGATATTGTTGTATCACCACAACATGCTACCATCGGCAGCATCCTGACACACTTACGTCGCGGTGACATTGTACGAGTACACTCACTACGTCGCGGTGCTGCTGAAGCCATTGAAGCCATTGCCCATGGTGATCGACGTACTTCGAATGTTGTTGGACGTACCTTAGGTGAAATGCGTTTGCCTAAAGGTGTCAGTATCGGTGCCATTGTACGTCAGGGTGAAACCCTAATTGGTCGCGATGATATCGTGATTGAATCTGATGATCATATCATTCTATTTCTCGCTGATAGAAAACGAATTGGCGAAGTCGAACAACTCTTTCAAGTTGATGTAGATTATTTTTAATAAGAGAATACCATGCAATTTACTGCAATATGTCGCGTATTAGGACTATTACTGCTGTTATTTAGTCTAAGCATGCTACCACCCGTACTCGTTGGTTGGATATATCAAGATGGTGCGATTGAACCGTTTATTCTAAGTGCTGTTATTACCGCTAGTGTGGGTATTTGTTTATGGGTCCCTTTCCATCGACATCGACACGAATTAAAAACGCGTGATGGTTTCTGGGTTGTGTCGTTATTTTGGTTCGTCTTCTGTTTTTTTGCTGCTATTCCACTAATGCTTGCTAACAATTTACATGAATCGTTAACCGATGCAATGTTTGAAACGGTATCTGGCTTCACTACAACCGGTGCAACTGTATTGATTGGATTAGATCAACTGCCGCATGCAATATTATATTACCGTCAACAATTACAATTCTTAGGCGGCATGGGGATCATCGTGTTGGCTGTTGCGATTTTACCGATGTTAGGGATTGGGGGTATGCAGTTATACCGCGCTGAAGTACCAGGACCAACCAAAGACAATAAACTCACACCACGCATTACTGAAACTGCCAAAACATTATGGTATATCTACGTCGGTATTGCATTATTATGCGCTTTAGCATTCTGGGCAGCCGGGATGGATTTATTTGATGCCATTGGACATAGCTTTGCAACGGTTGCTACTGGTGGTTTTTCAACACATGATGCTAGTTTTGCTTATTATCACAGTAACGTGTTAGATATCGTTGCTACTTTCTTCATGCTGATCAGTAGCATGAGCTTCTCATTACATTTTATCGCAGTACAACAAGGCAGCCTCAACCATTATTGGCGTGATGCTGAATTTAAAGCGTATCTCTATATTTTATTAGTAGCTGTTGTGATCAGCACCGTTGTCTTATGTATTCACAATATATACGCACATCCTGGCCAGGCCTTTATTCAAAGTCTATTTAATATTGTGGCACTAGGATCAACCACTGGTTTTGTGTCTGCGAATTTTGATGGCTGGCCAACCTTCATACCAATTATGATGATGATCATCGCTGTCATTGGCGGTTGTGCTGGTTCAACCAGTGGCGGTATTAAAGTATTACGCGTGTTATTACTTTACAAGCAAGGATCACGTGAAGTACAACGGTTAATTCATCCCAAGGCAGTATTAGCATTAAAATTCGGTAATACCATATTATCCGAACGGGTTATTCAAGCGATGTGGGGATTTATCGCATTATTTCTTGTAGTATTTACTGTGTACGTGCTAGCTATGATGGCAACCGGTTTAGATTTGCGTACGTCATTCAGTGCAGTTGCAACATGCATCTCCAATGCTGGCCCAGGCTTAGGTAGCGTT
Organism: Gammaproteobacteria bacterium; assembly: GCA_965116795.1. Lineage (GTDB taxonomy): Bacteria > Pseudomonadota > Gammaproteobacteria > JAJFKG01 > JAJFKG01 > JAJNDI01. The sequence goes on along the minus strand of OZ220716.1, from coordinate 814,279 downwards.
GCAGAAAATTTTAAAGATATCTCTGGCGCAGCAAAGTGGATTTTAATCTTTACCATGTTAACTGGTCGACTTGAAATATTCACGCTACTCGTACTATTTAGCCCTGCATTTTGGCGTTTGTGATCAATAGGAACTAGCATGCTACTCATGTTATTCGAACTTATTATTGGTATTGCGTTGTTAGTATGGTCAGCGGATCGCTTTGTCATCGGTGCAGCTAATATCGCACGTAACGTGGGCATGAATCCATTATTAGTTGGTGTAACCATCGTATCGATTGGCACATCCGCCCCAGAAATTGTCTTAGCAATTATTGCAGCAATTCATCAGCAAACTGATTTAATCATTGGTAATGCGATTGGTTCCAACATTGCCAACATTGGTCTTGGGATCGGTTTAATCGCATTGTTCAAACCATTACAAGTACGTTCAACAATTTTACGTCAAGAATATCCTGTTTTATTTATTGGGATGTTATTGTTTGGGTTACTGATTACCGATGGTGTGCTTAATCGATTAGATGGGTATTTTCTATTATTTACTTTTTGTATTGCAATCGGCTGGTTAATCAGCAAGTCGCTGCAATGTGCTGATAATCATGCTGTACAACAAGCATCTCCTACAGAAATACGCGATACTATGTCAACGTTGCGTGCACTAATATGGTTAATCATAGGTGGAATTTTATTGCCAATCAGCGCACGTATTTTAGTATTTGCCGCAGTTAAATTGAGCCATCACTTTGGCATCAGTCAATTAGTAATTGGGTTAACCGTCGTTGCCATCGGTACCAGTTTACCAGAAATCGCAACATCGTTTGTTGGTGCACTGCGTCAAGAATATGATATTGCTATTGGTAATATCTTAGGTTCAAATATTTTTAATATATTATTAGTGCTTGGGTTACCCGCACTCATCACTCCAATCCCTATTAATAAAGATATACTATATCGTGATTATGCAGTGATGGTTGGATTAACGCTAATTTTATTTGTTGCATCGTACAGTTTTCATCGAACAGGGCGTATTACACGATTAGCAGGTGGACTATTATTATTGTGTTATGTGGCCTACCTGGCTATATTGTATTTTCAATAATAAAAAGGGGGCAATATGGACTGGTCTAAACTATTTTTCTTCATTATCGCCGCATTATTATGCTGGTGGTGTTTTAGAATAATTCGCAATCAAAAGGCATCGTTTACTAAAGCTAATTTTAGTAAAACCATGAGCACATTAGGGGTTTTAGCCTTGATCTTAATTGCATTTGTCGGGCTATGTATCATGTTGCTTAAACATTCATAGTGAATGATAATGATGCAACCTAAACATTACTTTGTTGTTGGTAATGCTGTACAACACAGCTTATCACCTTTGATCCATCAATTATTTGCTAAGCAAACTAATAAAACTATTTGCTATCAGCCTTATAATATTGTTAATACATCATTTAAACATGCTATTGATCAATTACGCACTCAAAGTGTGTGTGGTGTTAACGTCACCATGCCATTTAAATTAGACGCATTCAATTATGCAACACAACATACTACCCGTGCCAACATAGCACAATCGGTGAACACACTGTGTTTTGACCAAACTGGCACTGTATTAGGGGATAACACTGATGGTACAGGGCTGGTTAGTGATTTAACCAACAATTTACACTGGCCAATTAATAATGAACGCATATTGATAATAGGTGCCGGCGGAGCTGTTCGCGGAATTATTCCATCGTTACTAACAGAAAAACCTGCTGCATTGTACTTAGCAAATCGTACTTATTCACGCGCACAAGCAATAGCTAAGCAATTTGCACTACTAGGGAATATCACTGTATTAGACTTTTCACAAATTAAAGATTATTTAACAGACATTGATTTACTAATTTATGCAATAGCCCATGATACACCAGCATTGCCTGATTTTTTAACAACGGACCAACAACTAACTAACATGGTTTGCTATGATTTAAATTATGCAACCACACCGACACCATTTATTCAATGGGCTAAACAACAGCAGGCACAAGCTGCAGTTGATGGCTTAGGAATGTTAGTGGAACAAGCTGCACTAACATTTAATCGTTGGCATGATGTTACTGTTGATACTCAACCTGTATTACGTCAATTGCGTGATCAAATAAATTGATTTTTTATTATCTTCGTTTAAACCCTGCGGGTCCTGTCGCTTGCGCCACCCCAGTGTGCTCGCAAGCTGCGCACTGGGGACCCCGCTCCAGCACCACCCGCAGGGAATACTAATACACATCATCTTCCATTATTATCATTGCCAATGAGATTGGCCCATTTTAACTTGATAGTTATCTGCATGTTATAGACATTACTCTGCCTTAGACGCGAATTCGACAAATTCTTTAAGAATAATTTCGCATCACTCCTGAAGTTTAATAGATAGTATAAAAGGAATGTTAATATTTTTTCTCGAAAGACACGAGATGACGGACACTGAGAAAAAGAGTATTCAACAAGAGTCGGTTACTGAAGTTGTTAAGTGATTACCAAGTGCAGTATATATTTGCTCACTGGCAGTAACGAAATACAGACACAATGCTAATTAGTATTGCCCTGCGGGTGGCGCAAGCGACAGGACCCGCAGGGTTTATAACGTAGCTCCAACATTAATTGCTAATAATTACAACGTAATTACTCAAAAAAATCTAAAGACTAATTAACTCACCAACGCTACAATAAATTGGTATAACACTTTTACTATTGGCAACATCAATTTAGGTAAAATATTCGTAACTAATAATACGATAATAATAATAAAACCATACCGTTCTAAACGAGAATATTGCCACGCCCATGGTCCTGGCAGAAAACTCGCAACAACTCGCGAACCATCTAACGGAGGAATAGGCAACATATTTAATGCGATTAAAATGATGTTAACTGCAATGCCTGCTTCTCCCATGCCTTGCAATGCACTGCTTTCCATCAACAAACCAAATTTAAAGATAATAGCCCAGAAGATTGCCATTGCTAAATTGGCACCAGGCCCGGCGATAGCAACCAATGCAATATCACGTTTAGGATGACGTAAGTTTTGCCAGGTGATTGGTACTGGTTTTGCCCAACCAAATACAAAACCGGTGGTAAATACCATGAGTAACGGTAATACAATTGTTCCAATTGGATCGATATGTTTGACTGGATTTAAGGTTAACCGCCCTAACATTTTAGCTGTCGGATCGCCAAGCTTATTAGCAATCCAACCATGGGCAACTTCGTGCACCGTAATCGCAAATAATACTGGAATAACCCACTTAGCTAATGTTTGTAGAAAAGCAATCTCACTCATGTATTGATTGTAACATCAAAAACTTATCTAAGATATCACTTCCTCACACTGGCTAATATTGGATAAAACACTGGTTTTTCGCTATGATCCTCGCCCTCTAATAAGTAAAAAAATAATATGCCAATGTTCTCACCACAAATCGCCGTTGCTCCAATGTTAGATTGGACCGATCGTCATTGTCGCTATTTTTTACGCTTATTTAGTCCACATATCCGTTTATACACTGAAATGGTGACAACTGGTGCAGTATTACATGCAAATGACTCCGAACGTTTTCTTGAGTTTTCAGCACAAGAACAACCGCTTGCATTGCAATTAGGTGGTAGTGATCCACAGGCATTAGCAACATGTGTACAGCGTGCGGCAGTGGCAGGTTTTAGTGAAATTAATTTAAATGTAGGATGCCCTAGTAATCGTGTACAGAATGGGCGTTTTGGTGCATGTTTATTAGCAGAACCTCAATTAGTAGCTGACTGCGTTGCAGCTATGCAAGCTGCTTGTAGTATACCAATCACAGTAAAAACACGTACCGGTATTGATGAGCAAGATGATTATCATTACTTTTATCAATTCATTAATAAGATACAGCAAGCAGGTTGCCAACAAGTTATCGTGCATGCACGTAATGCGTGGTTACAAGGATTAAGTCCAAAAGAAAATCGCTGTATTCCACCGCTGCGCTACGAATGGGTTTACCAACTTAAACAAGATTTTCCTGCATTAACTATTATTATCAATGGTGGGATCACGACATTGGCTGGTGCTATTAATCACTGTCAATATGTAGATGGGGTGATGATCGGCCGTGAAAGTTACCACAACCCATATTACCTTGCACAATTGTCTCAACACTTTTATCAGACCACTATCCCAACACCAGATGAGATTATCCAACAATATTTACCGTATGTTATTGCCCAACGTAATGCTGGCGTACCGTTAGCAACACTTACTAAACCGATCTTTGGTTTATTACATAAACACCCAGGTGCACGTAGGTGGCGACGTTATTTAAGTGAACATGCATATCAACAACATGCAACTGAAGATGTCATTATTAATGCTTATACATACTCAAAACAATTTGGTAACTGCTCAGACCCTATTAAGGAAGGAGTTAATAGAAAAACAGAGACTGGCTGAAAGGCAGCAAATCTGAGAACATATAAATGCTAAGTCTCTATTAAATAAGCATCAAGTAATTGATGAATCGATGATAAATTAATATGGCGATCACGCAATGCGACGACATTATCAGGACGTAACAAATACATTCCTCCCGCTTGACAACCAAAATAACGGTGTAACTTACGTCTTTCATCATAAATACATTGCAGTGCCCATGGGGCATGGTATTGGGGATCAGTAGTCACACAGAATAATCCAATTTGTTTTGCATAATGTGCTGCTATGCCTTCAATTACTGTATTAATATCTGCAACTGTACGATTCGGCTTTCTCCCGGTGAATAAAATTAATTTAAACCGGCACGTTTCAATAATTTGATTAAATGAACTCAACGTTTCTTTATCCATTTTAACTGGATGATTGATGACACGATACCCTGGCTTTGGTGATCGGTAAAAAAATCTTTTATGTGTTTGCTGATTGATAATACCTTGTTGATAATGTGTATCGATTTGTGCAATATGTGCTAATAAACGCTTACGTATACCAGGTAGTGCTGCCAAACGTAACACGATATTATTACGCGCCCATTGTAAGAAAATATTATCTAACGTAATCATCTTAGTGGCTTTTGTTGTACTTTTTAAAACAGCTTGTGCGATTGGGTAACGTTCAACATGGTATGTGTCTAACAAGTTTTCTGTGGCATAACCATGGGTAACAAATGCTAATTTCCACGCTAAATTATGCGCATCTTGGATCCCAATATTTAACCCTTGTCCACCTACTGGTGAATGAACATGTGCGGCATCACCTACAAAGAAAACATGCTGCTTACGATAATGTTCAACTTGTTTTTCAGCAATAGCAAACCGTGATAACCATGTCGGTTCAGTGAGTGACGTTGCGAAATAACAACGCTGATTGGCTAACTGTTGAAAATCAGCTAAACATAATTCATCTTTATTAATTAATTCATCAATATGGGTGATATCAAAAATAATTCGTTTTCGATCTTTCATTGGCAACACTGCCATCATACCATTCTTGGTTAAAAACCCATGTGCTCTGTCGGTTAGCAATGGCCAATCAATTTGACAATCAACCATCATAAAGTGTTTTTCAAGTGCATGCCCAACAAACGGTGTATTGGTTAATTGACGTAGTGCACTATCATGCCCATCAGCGGCAATAACCCATTGACATGTAATGTTTTCAGTAGCACCACTATCACGTTGACACACAACATCAACATGATCAGCATGTTGAGTTAGATCGACACAAGCAATACCACGTTCGACAGTAACATTATATTTTTCACTTAATAAATGTGTTAATAATGCCTCTGTTTCAGTTTGAGGTAACGTCAAGATAAATGGATACTGAGTAGATAATTTTTCAAGCTTAAGCGTTAGTAAATGACGTTTATCATTGAATAGACGTAAACCATGGATAATATTACCTTTTGACAGCGCTTGCTGGGTAATTCCCATATCTTGCCAAACATCAAGTGTACGTGATTGAATCCCAAGTGCATTAGATGTGCTGGTTGCCTGAGTACGCTTATCGATGATCCGAGCACGTATCCCATGTCTTGCTAATTCAGCCGCCATGGTTAACCCAGCTGGACCAGCACCTACAATTAATACTGAAATTGTTGCGCTCATGTGATTACCTATCCTTAGCCTATCAGGTTCAAGTTTAGCACTTTTCACGATTTTCTTGACAGTATAACTTTTTAGCACGCTTCACTACTTTTTGCCAAAATGATTGATTTGCTAGCGCTATAGTGAGATCAGTTTGCAAATAATGTTTAATAAAATAAAAATAATCATGTTGAGTTAATCCATAATCAAGCACAGAAAATAGTAACGCGCTGAGATCTTTAATCAGATAACGTGTTGGTACTTTATGTCTTATCTGTACCCGATGTAAATCAATGATATACATCGGTAAGTTATCGATAACACTATTTGTCGATAATACACTATCTGGAATGAGAAAATGACACACATAGCAATCACGATGGTTCATCCCTTGCTGATGAAACTGACGCACCACATCGGCTAGCTTGTGAATAATCTGACGCTTCAAATTAAAAGAAGGCAGTGTTTCTTTCCATATGTCACCAACATCTTCTAAGGTACAGGTTTGGGTTAATGCTCGCGTCATAATAAAAGAACGTTGCTTATGTAAATAACCCCATTTGCCATAACATACTAATGGCGTTGTTAAAATAGACGCTTGCATACATTGAAAAATAGCTTGCCATTCATTAGATGCACCAAACACTGGCAAACGGCTTTGCACAATATTTTTAAATATCTCTTTTAAACCAACACCATGATGTAATTTAACAAAGTAATGTTGCTGATTATAGGTAATTGCTTTAGTTTGTCGATTCTTAACTTGACGATAGACTGTGCCTGGATAATTAGCCAGATCAATAAAAGATTGAACACCGTTACAATTCACAGGAATAGCTGAATGAGTGACAGTTGATAACCATGCCAATTCAGTGTTATGTGTCTTTAGCAAAGTTAGCAATGCAGATAACCTATAACAAAAAAATAATTCATGTGGTCTAATGGCACGACGATAAAAATCACTGTCGCCGTATGTAGACAGTTGCCGCCTGTTAATTATTCTAGCCAATGCATAATGATATTGTCGCCAAGATGGCAATGATGGTGCAGGAGGATGACGTAAATCATGCATCATTTCCAATGCAAACACTTTAGCAAGTGTCATTTCTACAGATAGTGGTTGTGCATAGACTTTGCCATAATCTGGTAATAATTTAGAAACTGGTGGCAATGATATTGCACTGTGTGCAGGACCAAAAGGAGCAATACGTGAAGTAGCTAAATGAACTTGATAACAGTAAAGCATCATATCTGTTTGTCGTATTTGCTGTAATGCAGCAACCACCATATGGGTTGCATAACGATGGTCTGGATGTCTATCGATAATTGGATGTGGGCAAACGATAGCAGTTGGCTTCACCGTTCTAATAATATGAGCGATTTCATCAATCATGTCTTGCCAGCCGATTATTGCAGGGAGTTCAGGCAACCAAGTCGCGGTGTTGTAACTGCGAAATGCGACCATTGCTGTGCGTTGTTCATCGCTTAACACACTTGTTTTATCATTGGCTAACTTAGCCAAATCACCATCAGGGTAACCCAAATTAACACACTGTGTTGTAGCAAGACCTCCCCAACGCGGTACGGTTACACTATCTAATGCACGCAACTTACTACGCCAATAACACATCTGTTTGACATCCGGTACAATGTGCTGATAAGACTTACTGCTACCAAGTCCAGCTGTTAAAGTGACTATGGTACTATCATGTTGACTATATAAACCATAAGCAGCAATTTCAGCATCATCTGGATGTGGTGCAATAATCAATAAACGTTTACGTTCATCAATGAGATTATTAAACCCTATTAGAGTTGCCATACCAGTTTTCCATGTCATATGGCGGCTACTAATATAAATTACATCACCTGGTGTTAATGAACGACAACTGCTGATATTTAATAAACGTACCCCTTTAACACCTCGCTCTAATACATGTTTATCAATTTTATATTGATGACTTATGATAAGATATGGATCACGTATCCAGCCCAATAATCCTGCTTTTACGGTAAAACGCAATAATATGGTATCGCAATTGGCTAACCCATCTGGCCAAACAAAGCCATTTTTAGTGATTGTAATCGGTACATGCAGTGCCTGTTGGTGAGTAAAATAATAAGGAGAGTCATTACGAATAGCATAACGATTTTTATCAGTACATAATGCTGTATGTAAAACGATAGCAAGCAAACTAACACTAACAATACCCCAAAACCACATCAATACAGTTAATGAAGTAACTGCTAGTATCGTACTAATTATCAATGTGATAATAAATAAAATAGGAAGTTGCCATAACTGATAAGTGTGTTTATTCATTGCTTAATACCACTATACTCTTCGCATTTTAAATTTAACGCCATGTTCGACTTTATCTAAAGCTAAATAAAGTTACTCTCAAAATCAACTCAATAGAACCTCTAGGCGTTGAGGCGTTATCCCAGAAGCCGTGGAACGGCTATCTGGGATCTGAATAATCAACTAATTAGGCTATTACTGTAAAAAGCACGTCCTCGAGGATTGAACATCATGTTAAATTTAAGTCTCAAAGACTACGCCTCGCCTACATTCAAAACGCTTTGAGTATATTCAGTTAAACACCATCTTGCAGCATGGATAGGATTTCTATTTTTTGTGTATTTTTCACCTAGCATTGCCCCTTTGGTTGGAGTTGAAAGTTAACAAATCTAAGCTTTTACACTTACAGTAATAATGAATTGCGACTATATCTGACTTATTAAGAGCATGTCAATTCATCGGCTAAAACACTACTATTTAGCTAACATTGCAAATGGCACTAATTTGTTTCATTGATGATTTGATATATACTGCTTACTTAATTTTTGTAGCCAAGACGGCTGTAGTTAATGGAAGCACACAGAAGGGAGACACTGGCATGAAGCACGTCAAGTGGCATTTGGTTATCAGTTTTATTGGTATATTATTTAATTGTCAATTAGCAACTGCTACACAAACAGTTACTTTTTCTGGAAAACCACTTAATTTAAATCAAGGTACGATTCAACTTGGCCAAACAGTACCAACTGTTGATCTCGTAAATGCAGATTTAAACAATATGCGTGTTGGCGGGATATCTAATAAGTCTCAAGTAATTGCAACAGTTATTTCACTAGACACGCCTGTTTGCCAAGCTGAAATTAAACGTTTAGATCGGTTAGCACGCAAGCTACCACATATCCAATTTACTGTTGTTGCAAACGTATCACCTTTTCAATTAGCTAATTTTGTTAGACATCATAATGTTAATCATCTTAATTTGGTTAGTAACTTTCGCACACCGCAATTTGATATGATTTACGGGACGCGTATTGTTGACAGTAAGTTAGCTAATCTTAATACACGAGCTATATTTGTGTTAGATTCCGAAGGGCGATTAGTTTACCAACAATTTGCCAATGAATTAAACCGACCTCCTAATTACAAATCGCTACGGTTAGCATTGCAATCAGCAAATACTGTACATCAACGACGTAGGCATGTTTAGTATTTAGCTATAAATATCTATGAAAGGCTACTGAAAAAATTAATTTTTAATTATCTTTCTCCTCTGAAGTCCGTCATCCCGCGGTCAAGCCGCAGGGGAACAGGATAGTTACGTTAATTGTTTGGAGTCCTATAAGGTTAAACTGCTGGATAACGGTTAGTTACAATTTATAGACTACGCTCAAACTACGCTGTTTCTCCGCACTTGCTAATGCTAAATCAATTAATTCATCAAGTAAGTTAGCAAAAGGCAATCCATTGTGTGCCCACATTTGAGGAAATAAACTAATTGGAGTAAATCCTGGGATAGTATTAATTTCGTTAATGACAATTTGATCATTAGCCAAAATAAAAAAATCAACTCGTGCCAATCCAGTACAATTAACTAACTGATATACATCAATAGCCAACGTTTGAATACGCTGTTGTACAGGTGTTGGTAAATCAGCAGGGACAGTAAATGTAGCACCATTGTTATCTAAATACTTTGCTGCATAAGAATAAAAATCATGCTGCACATGGATTTCTGCTGGTAATGCAGCTTTAGGTTGTTCATTACCCATTACCGCGCATTCGATTTCACGCCCAGGGGTATAGGCTTCAAAAATTAACTGTTGGGTATATTGAAAACCATCAATAATTGCCTGTCTTAATTCATTGATAGTATCCACTTTGTGAATGGCAATGGATGAACCTAAATCTACAGGTTTAACAAAACAAGGAGAACCTAATTTATCGAAAATTGCACGTAACTGTGCATCATCATCTGTATATTGGTGCTGCTTTAGCCCACAAAATTCAGCACACGGCAAATCAGCTGCACGTAATAAACATTTAAAAATATACTTGTTCATACAAATAGATGAACTTAATACATCTGCACCAACACAGGGAATGTTAGCACCCGTTAACATGCCTTGGATAATACCATCTTCACCATAAGGACCATGTAACACTGGAAATGCAACATCTAAATGTACTACTTCATGATTAGCATCTAACGTGATTAATTTACCTTGTTCACCTGGGATCAACGCAATCGCGCGCGCGTTTTTATTCAAGTCAACAGATTGTGGTTGGGTAATATGTTGCAGACAATTAATATCTTGTTGCCACCACCAACCACCTTGTCTATCAATACCAATCGGAATAATACGGTAACGTGATTGATCTAAATGACTCATCACATCACGCGCTGAAATCAAGGAAATTTCATGTTCTTGTGACTTTCCGCCAAAAAACACGCCTAAGTTAATTAAATTTTGCTGCATAATAGTTGGCTCTACACTATTTCTATTAGTCAGTATAACTGATGTCTTATACTAGTCATATATAAGTATGCTGTAAATTTATCGGAGAAAAATAAGAACTCATAGCTAGACGACTACTAATACACTCCTCTCAAAGTCAATAATTAATACCACAATTATTGATAGAAGAGGCTACTACGGGTGGCCGCGGGAGCGGGGAGACCCCAGTGCACGCAGCTTGCGAGTACACTGGGATGGCGCAAGCGACAGGACCCGCAGATAATAGCGATGTCAAATATAAATTGTCACTGCTCAGCTGACCGCTACTTTAACTCACCAGACAAACAGCTTAAGTTCAACAACCAACCTATGCTAGAATCAAACAAGCCAAAGCAATATTATTCAATATTATGTCATATTATTCGATCTCAACTGCACAAAAACGCTTATTAAGTGAATTATTAGCACGCCGTAAAGATGGTCACGGCCAATTCGGTCGCGTGTTGATGCGTAAGCCCTACCGCGAAGACGATGATGAAGGTGGTTCCAGCGGACGTGGTTTGCCATCGCCGTTTGAACAACACCCATTGCTAGTTGATCAACCTGATGGCGCCTCTTCAGATCTCACGGCTATTGTCAGCAATCACAACCAAGATGAAATGGTCGACGCGGCTGCTGAACGTGGCGAACACGATTTAAGCTTGCAATTAAAACAAAAGCCACAGTTGCAAGCTGCATTGCAGCAAAGTCATATTGCCACTCCTAAACCACGATAAGGGTTACCGTATATGTCGTTATCAAAAACTATTATTTACGGAACAGCACAAGCAGTTGCAGATGAATTAACACAAAAACCAACATTAGAAGAAATCGATGTATACGGTTATACCCCGCTTATCCAAACTGCAATTGTTAATGATCCGAAAAAATGTCAATTGCTCATTGATGAAGACGCTGATGTCAATTTTACTGATTTGACTGGACGTAGCGCATTGCATTGGGCAACTGATAATAACAATCTTGATATTGCCAAACAATTATTAGCAAAAAAAGCTGATCCAAATGTGTATACCAGTGCCGGACAACCTGCGCTAGCGATGCCGTTTTTACGTCATCATACGCAAATGAAAGAATTGCTCTATCAAGCAGGAGCAGATCTTGAATTTGCTAGAGACTTTATCAACGCAAAAACACTAGGCCATCGCTTTGATTTGCAGGGTCGTGTTGACATCGTCAGTCCTGATAATACATTTATTGAAGTCGAATTCGAGGGATTTTACTCAGAATTTACATTATCATTAGCATTACAATCATTATTAGATTTTCAAACCAACTTTAGTGCGAAACACTTACGTGAACACTTCCATCGCATCGGCACAATCGCAAAATTACTGCGTAATGCCGTTGAGTTAATCAAATATCAACAGTACTTAGTGGATATTGTAAATCACAATGACAGAATTAATGCACTATTAGATCATTCACCATTATTATTACCAATTGTCTACGACGGTCATGCGATCAGTTTAGTTAAACTGCGTAATTATCTGATCCGTTGTGATCGTGGCACTTTCGGCCAAGCCAATGGTACTGTAATTATTTATCGCATTGATATGCCTGATAAATTCAATAAGCACTTTATGAAAAATCTGTTATACAAACGTCAGTCACATCAGTTTATCGATAACGACCTTGCTAAACTCATTGGTTTAAAGCCAATTGATTATTTAGAATTACCGGTACAACTCTCCGGAAATTGTGCATGGGCAAATATCGAAGCGGTGATCCCAGCTATTTTATATTTAAACTTACTTGAGGAAACACAAGCTAGAACACAATCAGCGATTTATGAGTGTAAAAAAGCGGCGATTAGTGTATTACACCAATGGGAATTATGGGATCAACAACGTGCTTTACATTTTTGCATCGACAGCTTTGATCGTGCTAATCCAGCACGTAAAGCCAGCAAGGCCGCAATTTTAATGGCAATCTTATTCCAACAACAATTATATCGACATCCACAATGGCTTTCATTTTGTGAACGCATTGCTCATATTATTACACTACCTGAGTACGATTATATTTTACACTGCTATCTCAATGTCTTTGGACGTGACAAAGTCAAGCAACCAATGCAACCTCTACTCAGTTTTCTAGATGATCTTGGTATTGTGTTTAGTCCATAGAAACATAATAATCGGAATTGACGTATAGTAAGTAACTTCCTATAATTCACCGCCATATTTTATAAGTTAGACTTTAGAGAATTAAGTAACATAACATGAATGCACTTGCAAACACAGCGATCTACTTTGTTAACAGTTTTAAAAACAACATTCCCGCATTGTTAATAACACTTGCTATTTTATGGGGGATCCAAATTATCAATGCAGTCTCGGGTTATAAATTAAATCATCTTGGAATTTACCCACGCCAGGTTAAAGGCTCATTAGGCATCATATTTTCCCCATGGTTACACGGCAGCTATAGTCATTTATTTTTAAATTCAATCCCATTATTCATATTAGCCAACTTTGTGTTAATTAATGGTTGGGGCATTTTCATTAGTGTGACCTTAACCATCATGCTAGTGTGCGGATTACTAACATGGTTATTTGCACGCAAAGCGTATCATATAGGTGCCAGTGGTATCATTATGGGTTATTGGAGTTATTTGCTAGTTAACGCATACTACCAACATTCGATGTTAGCAATCATATTGGCCTTAGTATGCTTATACTATTTTAGCAGCATGTTACTCAACATTTTTCCTAACAAACCAACGTCATCGTGGGAAAGTCATTTATTTGGATTAATCAGCGGTGTGGCTGCTGCTTACGCAGCACCAAATGTGTTTGTGCATTTAGCACAATTCTCTTTCTTTACTAACTTGACATAATTCCCAGTTAATCACTGCTCATTTTACTAAAAAACGTCAGCTTTGGGTGGATAACTAGCCTGTTAGCACAGTAGTAGTTAGCATACCCATAGCTTCTAATACACGGTACTGGCTAAGCAAGTATACAAAATTGGCATCAACTAAATTAGTACGCGCACGAAAATATTCATTTTCTGCATCTAATACATTCAATAAACTACGCTGACCTAAACTGAATTCTTGTTGATAACTTTTAACAACGACTTGTGCATCAGCAACATTATTTTGTAATTCACGGTAACGTAGATAATTAGTTTTCATGTCTGTCCATGCAGTCGCAATGCGCTCTTCAACATCACGACGTACTTCAGCCAGCTCTTGCAAGGCTTCATTACGTTCTTCAATGGCTTTCTTAACACTAGCGTGATCAGCACCACCATTATACAAATTATAATTTACCCTGACTAACGCCATTTCTTCTTTGTTAGCACCACGCACACCATCAAGTTCATTATTACGCGACAATTCCAAATCCAAATTCACATTAGGTAAATAATTTGCTCGCATCGCCGCAACATTATTGCCTGCTACAGTCACTTCAGCTTGTGCAGCAGCAATAACTGGACTGTTTTTCAAAGCAATCACCTTCGCAGTAGTTAAGCCCTGTGGTAACTGACTGGGCAATACCGTAGATTTAGCTAAATATTGTGGTGGCGCTTTGCCAACCTGCTGAATAAATACATTATTCGCTGCTTGGTTCCTAGTTTGTACTAACTCATAACGCGCTTGTGCCTCACTGATCCGTGCCCTTGATAAAGCCAATTCTGACTTACGACCAGCACCGCCTTTTAAGCGTAACTCTATCTTTCTCAGATTATCTCGATGGGTACGTACATCTTGTGCAGCAATATTTAAATTCGCACGAAAACGCAACACATTCAAGTATGCATCCACTACGCGTAAACCCACTGATTCACGGGTACTTCTAGCTTTAAGTTTAGTAGCCTGCACACCAGCCTTATCACGCTTAACACGATTCCACACTTTACCTCCATCATAGAGTAACTGTTGAATACGTAACTTTCTTTCTTGACGCATTAATTTAACTCTACCGTCACCAGCTGCACGTGTAGTAGGGTTATTGGAACGCTCAGGCCCATACGCATATTCAGCATCTAACTTAGGCAAAAAACCACTTTGAGTATTACGCAATTCATGTTCAGCAACACGTATTCGACTATCTGCAGCTAATGCACTAGGATGATTACGCAATGCAAAGACAAGCACCTTGGTCAAATCAGCACGATTCTTTTCCCAAGCTAATAATGAATCAGTAGCAACTGCTTGTTTAGGCTTATTATTAACAGGTCGTGTTGTTTTACGATTAGTCACATCATAAGGATGTCCTTTACGGATCACTACCGATACGTCCTGTTGCTTAGCATTATCAGCATAACTGACTACTGATAGTAACCCAATTAGGGTTATCACAATAATGTGAATGATGCGATTAGTTATCTGCATTATGTTGATCCCACTTCATCATCAAGAGTACCACCTAACGTAACAATTCGGCGGATTTCTTCCGTTTGAAACCCTAATGCCATTGGACGAAATACATCAGCAATAGCACATACATCATATAATTCAGTGACTATCCCTTCGACTCGCAACGAATGCACAATGTCACCACTACGCAAGTCAACAACTTCCACACCACAACGTGGCGCCACTTTTTTATCTTGTAATGTTTGATCTAATTCAAGTCCACTAAATGTTTTATTATGCCTTGGCATCGATAAACTAATTAATGCAAAATCACCATGAAAACTTAAACCACGAGCATAGCCAGGGCAAAATGTAACAGGTTCAAACTTACCTTTTTTAAGATCAATAAAACCAAAATAACCTGTTCCTGAATTCAGCAACCATAATTTATCGCGGTAAATGCGTGGCGAATGTGGCATCGATAATCCACGTGCAATAATTTCGTTACTCTTTACATCAATCACGATGCCACCTTGTTCGCGGTGATCGCGCCATCCTTCATTGGCGTCACTTTCAGCAATCGCAGTCACATAACGTATCTCACCCGCCTCATCGGTTGTCACACCATTTAAATGACAACGATCTTCAGCAGCTAATTTACTAATAAACGGTGGCTTCCAAATTGGGGTAAAACTATAAGTATCATCAGTAACTGCTAAACAACTAAATAAGGAATTAACAAATACCAACCGATCTTGATTATCAACAACAATGTCATGGATATCAATATCACCTGTGGTATACGCAATTTGTGGAACGTATAATCTGTCATACTCTTCGTGTAACTGCCCCGGCATTAATGCATTTTCGAAGCGCCACAATTGGTATAGCGAACTCATGTAAATGGTATTGTTATTCGGTGTGTACAAACCCATGCAACGGTTAAATGTACGTTCAAAGACTGATAACCGTCCATCGGATTGCAAACCAATTAAAAATAACTTGCCGGTTTGATATGTGGTAAACAAAAAGCTGAGTTTTTGCTCAAACATCCAAGAGGTGAATTGCCGAGACGCATTAATCTCAAACGGCTTGGTGACATCAAGCTCAGGGAAAACGTCATTCGACGCTGTGCTCATTTTCTACCCTCCGGGTATCACTAGCTAAATCCATTTATAGAGCGGTTATATTATTACTAATATAGTCTCTCGTTGGCAATAGGCAATTAACTACTCATTAGGTAAAAATAACCCAACCAAATCGTTCAAATAGCGATATCCACTGACTGTTGGCCAAAATTGTTGATCGTCATAATCCAACCAACCACGCTGTTTAGCCACATTGAGCGTCGCCATGATGGTTGTATTAGCCAACCCAGTACACTGTTGGAAATGGGTAAATGTCGTTGGCTTAAACAAACGTAATACATTCAGCATAAATTCAAACGGCAGCTCATCTGAACTCACTTGTTGTTGTTTAGTCAACATATTCTTTTGTGCATTCAAATAGTGAGTAGGTTGCTTTGCCTTGCAAAAACGAGTAATTACGTTAGTGATCGGATCAGTGATCTTACTGTGTGCACCGGCACCAATACCTAAATAGTCACCATAACGCCAATAATTCAAATTATGCTGGCAATAAGCCGATTGGCAACAATACGCTGAAATCTCATAACGGGTAAAACCTGCTTCAGCCAGTAACTGTTGTCCTGCATCTTCAATAGCAACAATGTGATCAACATCAGGCAATGCAGGGGGATAACGATAAAAAACAGTATTGGGTTCAATAGTCAATTGATACCATGAAATATGCTCTACATCATAGTGTAATGCCCGTTGTAAATCAGCTAACGCTGCTTGCGTAGTTTGTCCTGTTAATCCATACATAATATCGATATTGATCCGCTCAAAGCCAGCACGTTGTGCGCTAATAATCGCAGCGTTAGCACCGGCACCATCATGTATACGGCCTAATTCAATTAATGCCTCATCTGAAAAACTTTGTACCCCAAGCGATAACCGATTAATTCCTATTGCACGATAATCACAAAAACGTTGCTGCTCAACGGTACCTGGATTGGCTTCTAATGTAATCTCGACTGTATCACTGACATGGCAATGCTGCCTGATAAAATCAAATAACCGAGCATAGGCATTTGCTGATAGTAAACTTGGGGTACCACCACCAATAAAAATAGTATTAATCAAACGAGTGGCCAACATCGGTAGATGCATGGTTATATCATCGATTAATCGATCAACATACGCTTCTTCATTGGTATTAACGTCCCGTGCTTGACTGGCATGTGAATTAAAATCACAGTAGGGACACTTTTTAATACACCATGGGATATGCACATAGAGAGATAATGGGGATAAATTAGTGCTCAATTTAGATCACGCTCATTAATAAAACACTTGAATATACTCAAAGCGTTTTGAGTTTAGGCGAGGCGGCAAGCCTGTGAACAACAGGAGTGTATTAAAATACATGACTGTTGTGAGGAGGCGAAGCCAACGAAGACCTAAATTTAAAACGCGAAGAGTATAGCTAATTATTTTTCTGAAATGCCATACAATGACAAATTTTAGCCATTCATCTACACTTTTAGCATGGATGGCGGTATTATCGATGACAATCTATTGTCACTACTCAGCCGGTCTTGACGCCACCAAAATGTGTTTATATTGAAGGTCATTTATGGACATCGAAGTTGCTCGCACTAACATGTTAAAACAACAGATTCACGCTTGTAACGTAGACAATGATGATATCATAGCTGTCATGCAACAAGTACCACGTGAAGCCTTTGTTCCCAAACAACATCTCAATCTCGCATTTGCTGATACCCATTTGCCTATTGGCTACGGCCAAACCATGTTATCTCCCATGGAAGAAGCACGAATTTTAAATGCATTAGCTATTCAACCAAGTGATAATATTTTAGTAATAGGCACAGGCAGTGGTTATTTTACTGCACTACTGGCCCACTTTGGTGCTATGGTATATAGCATCGATATCCATTTGGAATTGAGTCAGCGCGCAAAAGCGCGTTTACAACAATGCAGTATTACCAATGTGGAATTGATTACAGCCGATGGCACCAATGGTTACCAACAATGTGCGCCCTATGATGTTATCGTGATTACCGGTTCGTTGCCCTATTTGCCAACCCGTCTTCGACGTGACTTGCGTTGCGGTGGCCGTTTATTTTGTATTGTTGGCGATGCACCGGTTATGGCGGCAACACTGTACACCCGTCAAAATGAAACAGATTGGCAACATACTATACTGTTTGAAACGAATGTAGCAACACTTGATCATACGATACACGATAACGCATTTATTTTTTAATATGAGAAAAATATGTTAGCAATAATAAAAAGGCTATTAATAGTGTTCGGCTTAGTCAGCATATCGCTTCCTGCAGTAGCTTTAACTGACTTGGTACAAGTATACCAACAAGCACTAAAAAGCGATCCTACTTTCCAAAAAGCCAGCGCACAATACCGCGCAGATATTGAAAAAACACCGCAAGCAATCGCTGTATTACTTCCACAAATAATAGCTGGTGGTAATCATCAAGGTAACGAAACCAATAATTTCACAAAAAATAACTCGTCACTATCACGTGGTAAACACCATTTTGCTAGCACTGACTATGGTCTTACCTTGTCACAAACAGTGTTTGATCTGGGGCAATTCTCAGCAGTATCTGCAGCAAAAGCAGATGTCAAAGCAGCAGTCGCTACATTTAATGCAGCGCAACAAAATTTAATACAACGTGTAGCACGTGCCTACTTTCGAGTCTTAGATGCGCAAGATACATTGCGCTATGATTTAGCCGGTAAACGTGCTAATTACCGTCAACTTGATCAAGAACAAGAAAAATATCGAGTTGGGATAAGTACTATTACGGGCGTTTACAATGCCAAAGCAAATTACGATGCATCGGTCGCACAAGTCATTGCTGATAAAAATGCAGTTCAAGATGCCAGAGAAGATTTACGTGCCATTACCAATGTGTATTACACTGATTTAGCACCACTGCGTAAACGTTTACCTTTGGTTCGTCCAACACCAGCTAATATTACTGCGTGGGTTGATAGGGCAAAACAACAAAACTTTGATTTACAAGCAACGCGCTATACTACAAAAGCTGCTTCTGCAAATGTCACTCAAGCGCATGCTGGCCACTTCCCGACAGTGACAGTTGATGCATCCAGTATACGTAATCGCAATAGCCTTGGTGGCATACAATCAGTTAACGAACTTGATTCAAGTATTGGTGTCACTATTAACTTACCCATTTTTCAAGGTGGTTTAGTCGCCTCACAAACTCGTCAAGCAATCGCACAATATCATGTTGCAATCGCTGAGGAACAACAGCAGTATCGACAAACTGTTAATGATACTCGACAAAATTACAATAATGTCATCGCTGGAATCAGTAAAATTAATGCGGACAGACAATTTATTCGTTCTGCACAAGGTTCGCTAAAAACCAATGAAGAATCATTTAAAGTAGGAACACGTACTATCATTGACGTATTAGATTCAGTCGCAACATTAACCCAAGCACAACAGCAACATGCACAAGACCAATATAACTATTTGCTGGTTACCATTGCATTGAAACAAGCAGCTGGTACATTAAGTTTGGCTGATCTACAAGGGATCAATCGTTTGCTAGTGCATAGCGAAGCGGCCGCAAAAAAAGCGGCATCACCTGAAGATGATGCTCACAAACATGCATCCATGCCACAACCTACATCACAAAAAGCACCACGCTCTCAACCTAAACCCAATAAACCTAATACCGTTACCAACAAACAACCTGCTCGGCAGCAACCAACACCAAAAACCAAATCAAGCCTGCGTAAACAATCTGCTACTGTGAGCAAACCCACTAAACCTCCACTTCCCAAGCTAGCTATAAATTCAACGCCGATGCTAGAACAACACACATTGTTATAATTCCACCATTCTGGGCAATTTGTTGCCAATTAATACGTGCTTGCTGCCATTGTTGCAAATCATTCTCATTTGCAATAAGCTATAGCATAAATGATGAATATTATTTATGCTAACAATCTCAATTAAATATTAAACAATTTTAGGGGCCTATCCATCTGATGAATACGCCAACCCCAACGACTTTTTTACCTGGATTACAATACCGTATCCGTCGTTTCCGTGCCGGGATCAATCGCGAATATAAACATAAATTACTATCAATGGGATTATTACCCAAGCAACATTTTGCAGTCATCCGCCGTGCACCTTTAGGCAACACCATCGAAATTCGCATTGGGGATTGTGCATTAAGCGTGCGTAGTCACGAATTAGCCTACGTCGAATGTGAGGCCATATTACCATGACATCACCGTTTCACATTGCTATTGTCGGCAATCCAAATTGCGGTAAAACAACTTTATTTAATGCATTGACTGGCAGTCAACAAAAAATTGGTAATTGGCCTGGAGTAACTGTCAGTAAAAAACAAGGACAATTTACCCATCAACAACAGACTATCAACGTTACTGACTTGCCCGGCACCTATTCATTAACCACGACTAATACTAACACTGCAATCGATGAACAAATCGTGTGTCGTTTTATCGATGATCAGCAAGCTGATTTATATATTAATATCGTTGATGCAGCCAATCTTAAACGCAATTTATATTTAACCGTACAACTATTGGAAATGGGTATCCCCTGCATTATTGCACTTAACATGTGTGATATTGCAAAACAACATGGTATTTCGATTGATACAGCTGCATTAAGTCAACTCGTTGGTTGTCTAGTGGTCCCGATCGTTGCTAATAAAAAACAAGGACTGATTCAATTATGCGATGCGATTGTTACTCATAATCTGAAGCAAGCAATACCTCATTATCAATTACAGCTACCTTCAGTCATACAATCTGCCTTACCTTCACTACAAAGTGCCATCGCACGTTGTCAACAAACCAGCGGTATTCACGTTGAATGTTTAGCATTGCGATTACTTGAACAGGATATCGCTATTCAACAATTATATGATGCTCCTAACATTCACCAACTCGTTGCTGACATCAGTCATGATACTAAACAAGCAACCACTGAAGAATGTGATATTTTAATTGCCGATGCTCGTTATCAAGTCATTAATGGGCTATATGATCGCTGCACCCAGAAACAATCAACTGCTACACATACTGTCACTCAACGTATTGACAATATTGTTATGCATCGTTGGTTTGGGATCCCATGCTTTTTATTGATTATGTATTTGATGTTCGAATTTTCAATGAACATCGGCACATTATTACAACCATTATTTGATATCAGTTCACGTGCTATTTTTATCGATGGTCTTGATTATCTTGGACAGCAATATCATTTACCCATTTGGCTCACTGCTGTTGTTGCGCACGGCATTGGATTAGGCATTAATACCGTGGTGCAATTCATCCCACAAATTGGTTTACTGTTTTTGTTCTTAGCATTTTTAGAAGATTCCGGTTACATGGCACGTGCTGCATTTGTTATGGACCGTTTCATGCAATGGGTTGGATTACCAGGTAAATCATTTGTACCATTAATTATCGGCTTTGGTTGTAACGTCCCCTCCATCATGGCAACACGCACATTAGATAGTCCACGCGATAGAGTTTTAACATGTTTAATGTCACCTTTTATGTCGTGTGGTGCTCGCTTAGCAATTTTTGTGGTATTTGCACATGCATTTTTTCCAACACACGGCGGCTTTGTGGTATTTTCTTTATATTTAATCGGGATCAGTGTTGCCATGCTCACTGGGTTATTATTCAAGAAAACACTGTTGCGTGGTGAAGGCGAACCATTTTTATTAGAATTGCCAACGTATCACAAACCATTATTCAACACGATTTGGCGCTTAACCAGCCAAAAATTAAAACGGTTTGTATTTCGTGCAGGTAAAGTCATTGTACCAATGTGTGTATTGATTGGCAGCCTTAATGCAATTGAAACCAATGGCCACATTGTTGCAAATGGCAGTCAGCAATCCATATTATCAACAGTCAGTCGTTCAATCACACCTGTCTTCCATCCAATGGGGATCACTCAAGAAAACTGGCCAGCTACAGTTGGAATCATCACTGGTTTTTTAGCTAAAGAAGTTGTTGTCGGGACGTTAAACACATTATACAGTCAAGATAATACAACCGTAACAAAAAACCACTTTGAATTACTACCACAATTAGGTGGTGCAGTTACTGAGACAGTTAATGGTTTTAAACAGTTATTTTCTGCACAAATGATCAATCCATTTACCGCTAATGAAGCAGAACATGAATTCTCAGCTAATGCTATGCAACATATGTATCGTGCATTCGTTAATCCAATAGCTGCATTTGCTTATTTGCTATTCGTTTTATTATATATTCCGTGTGCATCTACACTAGCAACATTAATGCGCGAAGTTGGTAGTACTTGGATGGCATTAGCCACTGGTTGGAGTGTATTAATTGCCTATACTATTGCAGTAGTGTTTTATCAACTAAGTATCTGGTGGCAGCAACCATTAGTTGCTAGTAGCTGGATCATTGGATTACTCAGTGTCAATGCACTGTTTATTACAGCGTTACACTTATGCAGTACAAAACAGATTGCTTTATCAAAACCAGTGTTATCTACGGGGTATTCTTAATGGTATCGTTAATGGCATTACGGGATTATTTGCAAACCAAACAACGGGTATCATTGACTCAGTTGACTATTCAATTTTCTGAGCAAGATAGTGTAATTGAAGGGATGTTGCAATATTTCATTCGCAAAGGAAAAGTACGCCAATGTTGTTATGACAATCGTGGGTGTAAAGGTTGTCCTTTACAATGCACTAAACAACCAACAACACTATTTGAATGGTTAGCTTAACTTCAGTACCGTCATCCCGCGGCTTGATCGCGGGATCCAGGGAACAAAGCTCAGAGAGACAATGACAGTAAATATCAGAATAATATACTCATTCCCTGGACCCCGCGATCAAGTCGCGGGGTGACGGTCGTAGGAAGGAGAGTCTTTTAAAAGCTGCTCAACTAAGTCTAACTGTTTTTGCAATGCACCACGATTTTGCAACACTACTTGCTGTGCTCGTTCACCGACTTGTTGTGCTAGTGTTGGCGTTATTAGCCATTGTTTTATTGTATCAGTCAATTGATCTAAGTCAGTTACTTGCTGCATTCCACCACCTTCGACTAATTTTTTAGTGATTTCAATAAAATTAAACATATGTTCACCAACAATAATGGGTAACTTCAGTGCTGCTGGTTCTAGTGGATTATGTCCACCATGTTTAATTAAACTTCCCCCAACAAAGGCAGCATCTGCACTGGCGTATAGCATTAATAACTGTCCCATGACATCACCGACCACAACATTTGCTGCCGCAACTGCATCAGTAGTCCAATCTTGTCGCTGGCTGTATCGAATAACGTTATATCCAGCATCATTAGCATATTGAGTCACTTTATCAAAGCGTTGTGGATGTCGTGGTACTATGATCAATAACACAGTTGGGATATGGGTTTGTAAGCGACGATGCAATTCCAGCAATTGTTGTTCTTCACCTTCATGAGTACTCGCTGCAATCCAAACGGGACGCGTTGTACCTAGTTGCTGGCGTAACTGTTGTCCTTGTGCAATAACATTTTCTGGAACCGTAATATCAAACTTCACACTGCCCGTCACATGAATAGTAGACAGTGGCATTCCCAACTGTTGAAAACGCTGCTTATGTGCATCTTCTTGTACAGACATAACGTGAATACTAGATAACATGCTACGTGTTATCGGTGAAATAAGACGATATCCGCGTGCTGAACGTGCAGACAAACGACCATTAGCAAGCAATACTGGAATAGCGTAATATCGACAAGCTGCTAATAAGTTTGGCCATAACTCCGTTTCCAAAATGATAACCAATCGCGGTGATAATTTTTTAAGAAAACGTCGCTGCATACAATATACGTCATAAGGTAAATAACAATGGTAAACACTATTAGTAAATGTGTGGCTAATATACTCAGAACCCGTCACTGTCATTGCAGTTACTGTCACTGGTAATTGTGGATATTGTTGTTGAATTGCCTTGATTAATGGCGTTGCTGCAATTGCTTCACCCATCGAGACAGTATGTATCCAAATACCATTTTTTTTCTGTTTAATTAACGCAAAACTAAAACGTTCTGCTAGGCGTTGCCGATAAGCTGGATTGTGCCGAGAACGCCATAATAAACGTATTAGAATAAAGGGTAAGCAACAAGCAAAGCCAAATGAATACAGTAGCCGTAACATTAGTGTTCCTTTTATAAAGCATCTATATTAGTTTCACCCGTACGAATCCGGATAACTTGCTCAAGATGCGTTACAAAAATTTTACCGTCACCAATCTTACCAGTGTACGCAGCTTTAGCAATAGTATCGATTACAATATCGACTTGTGCATCGTCAATGGCTAACTCTAGGCGCAGTTTAGGCAGAAAATCAATTAAGTATTCTGCTCCATGATATAATTCAGTATGTCCTTTCTGTCGACCAAAACCCTTTACTTCGGTAATGGTAATACCTTGGATACCAATATCAACCAGTGCTTCACGTACATCGTCCATTTTAAATGGTTTAATAATTGCTGTAATTAACTTCATTAAGTTATAAATCCCTCACTACTCAATCAATCTTCATTTTTCCAAATGATGGCGTTTTCCTTAATAGGACCTAAATAATCACTGATATTCTTGACTTAATTCATGCACCACATCAACCAAATAAGCCACATTTTCCGGAGGTGTTTCTGGCAGAATACCGTGGCCTAAATTAAATATATGTCCAGGGCCTTTACCATAACTCTCAAGCACTGCATGTACTTCCTGACGAATACGTTGTTTTGGTCCAAGTAAAATACACGGATCCAAATTACCCTGCAGCGCAACCTTATTAGTAATTTGTGCACGTGCTTGCGCGAGTGGGATTGTCCAATCGACACCAATTGCATCACACCCTGTTTGCGCAATGGCACTTAGCCATAGATTACCATTTTTAGTAAACAATGTAATAGGAACACGTCGCCCTTCGTGTTCCCAGATTAAATCATTGACAATTTGCGCCATATAATTCAGTGAGAAATCACGATAATCTTCTGTTGTTAATACACCACCCCACGTATCAAATAACATAATAGCTTGTGCACCCATTGCAATTTGGGCATTTAGGTAAATAGTCACTGCTTCTGCCAACAAAGCTAACAATTTATGCAAACTAGTCGGATCACTATACATCATGCTTTTGATAATACTAAACTGCTTGCTGCTACCGCCTTCGACCATATACGTTGCTAACGTCCATGGACTGCCCGCAAAACCAATCAATGGCACCCTATTGTGTAAGGCTTTTCTTGTCATTGAAACTGCATTACAGACATAACGCAATTCTTGCATTGGATCAGGAATACCTAATTTATTAATATCAGTTGCTGATCGAATTGGATGTTGAAATTGAGGCCCCTTACCTTCAATGAAATGTAAACCTAATCCCATTGCATCCGGAATGGTTAAAATGTCAGAAAAAATAATCGCTGCATCTAATGGATAGCGTTGCAATGGTTGTAAGGTTGCTTCACAAGCTAACTCAGGTGTTTTACAAAATGTTAAAAAATCTGGTGTTTGTTGACGCAGTGCGCAATATTCTGGTAAATAACGACCTGCTTGTCGCATGATCCAAATCGGTGTGTAATCTACTTGCTGACGTAACAATGCACGTAGCAAGCGATCATTTTGTAAAACTGGCATATTTACTCCTATAGCTTTTCAGAAACATAAATTGAATTATAACATTTCATCTTACGCTCACCTAACCGCGTTGCTCATTCAAAAAATGCTCAAAATAGCTCAACTATTCCTCTGCTTTTTTTCAATCGCAACCCGTCTAGCTAAACCCAATCTGAACGTTATAATTCAATTTATGTTTCTGAAAAGCTATAAGTGTAACTATTCGGTCGTCGTTACGTCATAATTAAAACAGTGTATTTGCATGAGCAACATTACCAGAAATCATTTTGGTTTGCTTGGCTTGTTGTGGAGCAGCATCAGCATCCGACAACGTTGCCTGTTGCACGCTAGCCAATGTTCTTATCCACGGTTTTAATTGTTGAATAATTAACGGCATGGTTATTAGCGCTTGTTTTGCAGCAACTTTTGATGGATAGTCACCAATTAATACAACGTAAAATTGTTGTTGATGCGAACGCACGTGAACAATACGTGCCTGCTGTAACCGATACTGTTTAATAAACTGTGCAGCAGCTTGTTCAGAACCTAATCCAACTAGTTGCAATGTATATTGAGTGGTGTGTTGTTGTTGATTACTGTGTTGTTTTTCAGCTAGCTCAGTAACCTTTTTTTGCCGATCCGCACGTGGGTGAACAATGACAACAGGTTGTACTGCCTTATTAGATGCGGTCGATGGCTTTGTTGCTACAATACGATCCTGTTTAGCATTGTCTATCTGTTGCTGTTCAACAGCCATTGATGATGCCAAATCACCATTCAAGAAATCATCGTCGATATCAGCATCATGATTAATGCTTGCTAAAATCGCTTCTGCCTGCTGTCGACTAAGCCGCTTCGCTGATGCTGCTGTTTGTGCTTGTTTAACAGTTTTATGTTGCGTTGTTGGTGTTTTTTGTTTAGCAATAACTGGTGAAATTGGTTTTGTTATCTTACTAGCTACTTTGTTGACAGTAGGTTGTTTAACGGCTTGATTAACTATTTTTTCCAAAAAATCAGTCGTTGCCGGTGAGGCAATTGCCACTGTTTCCATTATCTTCACCTGTTTAGCAGTGGAAGTGGACGTCGCATCAGATAAGCGTGTCTGTGCTGGTAAGGGTATTGTAGTAGCCTGTTTGTCATCCACATTCACTAATGCCTGGATTTTTTGATCATCGTTAGTTTGCCGGGATACATCAGTTAATTGTATTTTCCGCTGCAATAGTGGTGTTACTAAAAATATTACGCCTGTTATGAACACTAATAAACCAACTATTAGCAGTTGTTTATTGCGTCTTGATAACAATGATGATTGTGCGGCGAGCACATGCTGTTGATTGCTAACGGTTACCATCCATTCTTCTGTCATATCGTTGATCAAACGTGGATTTCCTTGAGAATCTCGATAAATCCGCGCAATTTGCGTGTCGGGAATGGGTAATGTGTCTTGACAGCCGACTTGTTTAAAACAAAATTCTAAATACCGTTTGGTTTGTGCTAAGGTAAATGGCTCAAACACCATAGTATGAATCAGGCTTTCAGACTGACTTTCTTGTGCTAACACATCTAACCGTTCAGACAACATTGGACTACCAATTAACAATACACGCAATCTATTCTTAAGATCTGTCTGCATGGCTATTAATTGCAATAATGCAGATAATGTTTTTGTTGGTAACAAATGTGCATCATCAATCACTAGCAAATGTGGTTGCTGTAATGAACTGAGTGCAGTAGCGACTTGATTAATTTGCGTAGATAGTTTAGTCGTTTCTACATCAGTTTGGTTTAAATCAAGATATTCACTTAATTGCTGCCATAATTGACTAGGTGTTAATATATCACTGCCAATCATTTCACAAATAATGGTATCCGTTGAACGCATCGCATTAATAAATTGCCGGTTAAATGTTGATTTACCACAACCTGCTTCACCGGCTATTACTAATAACACTTGGCTAAATTGACATAAATGGGTCAACAACTCCATGCGTTGCTCCCACCCTTTTATTGGGAAATACGATGCTTCTTCCTGATCGACGTCAAATGGTGATTGGGTTAATCCAAAGTGATGCCAATATTGTTCTTCCATGGGTTACCTCTATTGCGTTTGTTGAATCGCATTAATGATATTGGCTTGACTAGCATGATGGTAAATGCTTGCGTTGCCAATAGTGTTTAATAAAATTAAATTCAATGCATTATCTCGCTTTTTCTTATCACGCTGCATCGCAGCGTACAATGTAGTTGGTACCAATTGTTTAGGAAATTTAATCGGCAATTTTACTTGTTGTAATAACTGTTGTACACGTAATGTATCTGCCATTGTTAACCAACCGTGTTGTTGTGATACTTGATTTGCTGCGATAATACCTGTTGCAACCGCTTCGCCATGCAACCAGGCACCATATCCCATGCAATATTCTAATGCATGTGCAAACGTATGACCAAAATTCAATAATGCACGTTCGCCATGTTGATCATTCACATCACGTAACACAATATCTACTTTGATTTGACACGCGCGGATAATCGCTTCTTGTAACACATCTAATTTTTGGCATAACAATGATGTTATATGTTGTTCAAGCCAAGCAAAAAAATCGGCATCTCGAATTAAAGCACATTTAATAATTTCAGCAAAACCTGCATTAAATTGACGCGGTGCTAATGTAGATAATGTTTGCACATCGATAATCACTGCACGTGGCTGATGGAATGCTCCAATCATGTTCTTACCTAATGGGTGATTGACTGCTGTCTTACCACCAATTGATGAATCTACTTGCGCTAATAAGGTTGTTGGAATGTGAATGTAATTAACGCCGCGTTGATAACATGCTGCAGCAAAACCGGTTAAATCACCAATCACACCGCCACCTAGTGCAATCAATGTTGTTTCACGTGTATGCTTTGCTGTTAATAATGCATCAAAAATTATATTTAATGTTGCAATTGTCTTATATTGTTCGCCATCGGGTAACACACATAACGTGACGTGTTTGCCTTGTGTTCGTAGATTGGTTAACAGTGGGTTTGCATACAGCGCTGCAATCGTTTTATTTGTAACCAACAATGCTTGCTGGCCCTGGATATACCGTGCTACTTGATCAGGGTGTTGTAATAACCCTTGTCCAATATGAATAGGATAACCTTGTTCAGGCAGCTTAACCTGGATCGTGTGCATACAATTATCGCCTCATCGTTACACGGCAGGCGGGAAATACTATCAAGTTATTAACTTGAAATCCATTGACTAGGCGATGTTGTCAATTGCCTAGCAAGTTGATTAGTCACTGTCTGATATGTCAGATCATCGGTATCAATGATGACATCAGCTAATTCAGCATAGTAGGGTGACAATTGTTTTTCTTCATCCAATAAATCGGCTTGCGCTTGTGCATCATCAACGCCTTGATAACGCTTGTGTAAACGTTGCAAACGTTGTGTGCAACAGGCACGCAAATAAACTACGATACCCGCACGTGCCAATAGTTGCCTATTGTCAGCAACTTCGACAATGTGACTGCCTGTGGCAACCACAATACCGTGCTGCTGTTCTAATTCAGTTAATATTTTTTGCTCACGGACATGTACGCCTTGCATACCTTCGACTTCAACAATCCAGGGAATATCAACACCTGATCGTTGGGCGATCATACTATCAATGTCATAAAAACGAAAACCAAGTGACCGTGCCAAACCGCGACCAATCACTGTCTTACCAACACCAGTAGCCCCTAATAAAAAAATGCGTTGCTGTCTATTACTCATCTTGATTAAACCACTTTTTCTTGCATGATGATTTTAGGTGTGATGAAAATAAGCAATTCATTACGATTATTTATTTGTTGACGTTCTCTGAAAGCAAGACCAATGACTGGGATATCACCCAAGAAAGGTACCTTTTTAACTGTTAAGGTTTTATCTTGTTGATAAATCCCACCCAGCACAACGGTTTCACCATTTTTAACTAAGACATTGGTTTTAACTGATCGTGTATTGATTGCTGGTTCATCTTTAACATCTTCATCCCTTGCACCGCGACTATCTTTATGGATCTTAAGTTGCATAATAATGCGGTTATCTGGGGTAATTTGTGGAGTGACTTCTAAACTCAACACAGCTTTTTTGAATGATGTAGATGTCGCACCACTGGATGTCGACTCTTGATATGGGATCTCTTGGCCTGCTTCGATTTTTGCTTCTTGTTGATCAGCCGTAATCACGCGCGGTGCTGAAATCACTTTGGCACGACCTTCTGTTTCTAATGCAGATAATTCCAAATCGAGGAATATATCTTGACCAATTTTAGCTAATGCCAACCCAAACGTAGCTGGACCACCCGCAGCAAGCGCCGTATTTGTTAGTAATTTCTTTGCTGGAAGATTAACGTTAAGCCTGTCATCAGGTTCAAGTGATCGTAGTGAATCACCATTTGCCAACTGATTAGCACCGTGCAATGTCCCAGTAATATTATCATCAGGATTAGAAATCCCAAAGCGCACACCTATATCTTCTTCATACGTTTTATCAACTTCAACAATTCGTGCTTCAATTAATACTTGGCGCACTGGGACATCTAAGCGCTTAACAAAATCTCGCACTTCAGATAATTGCGTCGATGTATCTTTCACCCATAACTTATTGGTTCTGGAATCAAACGTGGCTGTACCGCGATCAGACAAAATTGAATTACCTTTTGCTTTGAACAACTCCACCACCTCTGATGCTTTTGCATAGTTCAGCTGAATCAACTCAGACTGTAAAGGTGCTAGTTTTTCTACTTGTTTTAATGCTTGCAATTCTTGTTTTTCGCGTTTAGCTAATTCAGGTAATGGTGCGATCAACATCACATTACCTATTTGCTGTTTACCAAGGCCTTGGGTTTGTAAAATAATATCAAGGGCTTGATCCCAAGGCACTTCAGTTAATCGCAGTGTAATTTGACCATTCACTGTATCACTGACAACAATATTTATCCCCGTAAACTCAGCAATCAACTGTAATACAGAACGCACTTTTACATTTTGAAAATTCAGTGATAAACGCTTACCCGTATATTCTGGTTCTTTTTTTCTTTTTTCTTCAGCTTCACTTTCAGTTAACGCTTTAACATCAATAAAAAATTGATTATCCACTTGATAAGCCAATTGTTCATAATCACCTGATGAATTAACTGTCATTTGTACACTATTTTGTTTGTTGACCAGATCGATTGTTGAAATAGGCGTACCGAAATCGGTGACATCTAAACGTCGCTGTAATCGCTTTGGCAAACGTGTTTTGGGAAAGTTAGCAATAATCTGTTTACCTTCTTGGACAACATCAACTGCAATATCAGGGCTGGATAAATCAACAATCACTCTTCCTGTTTGATCATTGCGACGAAAATCAATATTTTTGATGCCAAACACTGCTTTTCCAGTAAGATCAGCACCATAATCTTGTTTCTTTTTATCTAATACATAGCTTGCTACTTTTTCACCTTGAATATTGATATATAAACTATCGCCATGTATACGCGTTTTATACTTCACCAAACCCGATAAATCAACGACAATACGAAAACGTCCATCTGCTTCCAATGTCATGACATTGTTAACTAAGCCTAATCCAACTAGATGAGTGAGTTTTCCAGTTGCATTATGTATATTGTTGTCTAAGTCAATAACAATACGAGATGGATTACGCGTAATAAAACTATGTGGTTCACTATGCAATGGTTTGGCAAACTGCAACCGAACTTGTACTACATCTTGTGGTAATGCGTTAAAACGTACACGTTTTAACACATTTGCAGCCGTGTTTGTTTTTACATCAGCTGTAGCTTGACTATCTTTTGCAGCTTGATCATCTTTTGTTGCCCCAATCGCTACGGCGGCTAATGTTAACCAACTTAGCACTATCCACAAACAACAGTAAGTAACCATCAACTTACGTTTGTTACTATGCCGAGATAATTTAACATGCTTCGTATTCATAGCTATTTCTCACTCAATGTTAATGTTACAGGGCGTTTTGTCCATGCCCCAAACCCATCTGATATAGACTCAGATACTTGAACTTCTGTTGGCAAAATTTCCACAACTTCACCATAATTTTTTCCAATAAAATCACCAACAGAGATACGATAAACTGTGTCATTCGGTGCTTGTACGATCGCCCACGTGTTACCATCTTGAGTAATCACACCGACCATCCGCAATGAATCGATTGTAAACACTTCTAATTCGCCACGTGGACGACTTAAGTCAGGCCCTTGGCCAGCTATCATAGCTGGTGCCCTTACTTTTGGTTTAAACGGACTACGATCACTTTCACCGGTATAAGTAACCGGTAGGTATACTGGGAAATTCGCTAATTTCTCGACAGGTTTTCCGGGACGTTGGCGTACTTGCTTCACATAACGTTCAATTGCTGAGTGCGCAGTCATCGGTTTACCAAAAAACCACCATGTTGCCAATAACATGATAATAATCAGTGACACGATTATACTGATTTTTAATGTTACTCTGTCTTTCAATCTGCTCATGTAATCTTCCCAATCATTCCAATGGAATACTGCGGTATATATTCGCTTCTAATGTCATCGTTAACTTGATATATCCAGTTGGTGTACGCCGCACATTCTTATTGCGTCCACTTGAGCGTTCCTGTTTTTCTACTAATTCCTTTAAGGAAAAATCCGTTACCACAATGTAGCGCCGCAATGCAGCCAGGTCAGCAACAAATTTTCCAAGTTGATGATAGTTACCAACAAGCACCATACTAATAGGTGTTTGCGCATAAAATTTATGTAACACTTCAGGTAATGGGCGAATTGAACGAAACTCTAAACCACTTTTAATGCCCTGCGCTGAAATGTCTTCTAAAATTTTTGGTATTTCAGCCGAACTCGGCATTTTCTTTAATGTATTATCTAAATATGTTTTTACTGTCTCAATTTGCTGTTTTAATTCTTTTATCGGTAACACTTGAGCTTGGTGCGTGGCAATTTCTTTTCGTAGTGTTACTTCTTTTTCTTGTGCCTTATGCAAACCAGCTAATTGGCCACGAATATCAAACCAATAACCCATGCCCAATATCAATGTAAACGTTAATAAGCATACAATTACTTTGACTGATGTTGGCCACAGACCAATATTATCAAAATCAATTTCAGATAATTCGATTGTCATACTTATTTCCTTGATCGTTTTTTTGATGTTTTCTGCTGACCAGTTTGTATTGTATTTAATACAAGTTTAACGGTGAAAACGTTAATGCCTTGCCCTGACTTGTCAGTATTTTCAATACGCGACAATATTGATTCACGCACAGTCTCAGATCGCTCTATGTTACGCATTAACTGTGATACGCTTGTGTTTGATTCAGCTATCCCGTTGATTTCAACGGTTTCACCATCACGCTCAAAATGAGTTAGATATACACCATCTGGAACAGAAACAATTAACTGATTAAATAGCAAAACTGTTTCAATACGTTCTTTGTTAATATCATGCAACTCATTGACATAACTAAGTAACGTTTGTTTCTTTTCCTCTAGTTGTTTACCTTGGTCAACCTCTGCTTTAATAGTCGCCATTTGCTTATTTAGGTAATTATTAACACTATTTTGAGTGCTGATATTTCGCATAATAAATAAATGCATTAAACCAATTAGCAAAACAGCAATAATGGCAATACCCCCCAGTACTGTCAGGAATTCTTTTTTTGAAGTATCACGACGCTCTTCGCGCCATGGCAATAAGTTAATATGTGGCATCGGTAAAAGCCCTCATTGCTAGGCCACAAGCAATTAATAATTGCGGACCTTTTTTTAATAATTCATCTCTATTGATGCGACTATTAATTTTTAATCCTTCTAACGGATTGGCTATTATTGTGTTTGTATTAGTTGCTTCAGCAATATGTTGCATTAAACCAGGGATCCCAGAACACCAACCTGCTAATAAAATAATGTCAATAGCACGATGTTGTTCGGATGTATTAAAAAACTGTAATCCACGATTAACCTGTTGCAATAATTCTTGCTGAAATGGTTCTAATACTTTTTGTTGGTAATCGTCAGGCAGATCAGCAGACAATTTCATTTTTTCTGCTTCGTGCTTAGTTAAATTGTAGTGTTGCATGATCATATTAGTGAGTTGTTGTCCACCAAATAATTCATCACGCATATAGATCGTCTTGCCTGAACATAATACGCTGATAGTTGATAGTTCATCACCAATATCAACAATAGCTGCAGTTAGATCCTGACCCTGATTAGGTAATCGTTTTGCAATTAATTGGTACGCACGCTCAACTGCATAAATTTCAACACCAACTACTTGCGGTTGTAGGCCAGCTTGATGTAATGTTTCAATATGAGCATCAACATTTTCGGTACGTGCAGCAGCAATTAAGATATCCACTAAATTTGGATCGGATTCATTGACGCCAAGTACTTCAAAATCAACATTCATTTCTTCAATAGGATAAGAAATATAACGATCAGCTTCACCGTAGATTTGTGCTTCAATTTCGTGATCAAGTAATCCAGCATCCATTTGAATAATTTTTGTGATTACCGATGACCCTGCAACAGCAACTGCCGCCGCACGGGTCTGTGACTGAGAATTGAGATAAGCATCTTTAATAGCTTGGGCAACGGCGTCAATATCGCGGATATCTTTTTCAATCACGGCAGAACTACGAAACTGTGACGTAGCAAAATACTCAACAGAGTACTGCTTGCCAGCAAAACCTAATTCCAAAATTTTGACGGCACTAGAGCTGATATCAATCCCTAACAGCCCACTTTTTTGCTTTTTGAACAATTTAAACACGTTTTTTGTCCTTTTGTATTCCAGCGCGGAGTAGGTGCAATATCTATACCAATCAATTCAATGACAACCGTGCATTGATAATACTCTTCTCGTTTTAAATTTAGGCTTTGTTGGCTGCGCTTTCTCACAAAAGTCATGTATTTCAATACACTCCTTTTGATTCGAAGAGGAGCCTCGCCCTGGAAATCGGAGATTATCCAGGGTTGCCGCCTCGCCTACATTCAAAACGCTTTGAGTATAGGTTGAAACAAACATGTCAAATAACGACTCAGACTCTGAGAATGTGCAAATAGCTATTTAGGTTATCAATAACACGTCACACACAATGGCTGGAATAAAAAAGAGCACCAACAATGGTCATTTTCTTAGGAATTCATAAGATTAGTTAGCAGTGTCATGATATTACGCAACTGCTTGTCATGCTGTCAAGGTTTCAGATTGTGACAATTAATGGTGATTAACGTAATGTCGTGACTAATCCAAGCACAAGCAATATATATGATCCGAAAATCCGCAGTTGGATTTTAGGATGACAGACAGGATTATGGCAATAACGTCTACAATTCAAGAACACCGAGTCTAGCGAGATAAACAGAAACAGAGTACTATTCTCTCACTATGGCTAAGCAAACAAACAAGCGTAACCCTCGATCCGTTTGGGCAACCATAGGTAAAGGATTAATCACATTAACAGCACTTAGCTTGGTAGGCTTAGCAGCTACCTATATTTATTTTGAACAACAATTACCAAACGTTAATGTATTAAAAGATGTGCGTTTCCAAGTACCGCTACGCGTATTTACTGCAGATGAAAAATTGATTGCAGAATATGGTGATAAACGCCGCATTCCAATACCAATCGATGCCATTCCAAAACCACTAATTGATGCGATCCTAGCGACAGAAGACCAACGTTTTTACCAACACCCTGGTATTGATCCAGTGGGTTTATTACGTGCTGCCTGGCAGTTGGTATTAACTGGTGAAAAAGATCAAGGTGGTAGCACGATCACCATGCAAGTAGCACGCAACTTTTTTCTATCACGCAAGAAAACGTATACACGCAAATTAAGAGAAATCTTACTGGCAATCAAAATTGATAAAGAATTAAGCAAACGTAAAATTCTTGAGTTATACCTTAATAAAATTTATTTAGGTAATCGCGCCTATGGTGTTGGCGCAGCTGCAACTGTGTACTATGGAAAACCATTAAATGAATTAACCTTGGTACAATTTGCGATGATTGCCGGGTTACCCAAAGCGCCATCAGCAATAAACCCAATTGCAAATCCTGAGGCAGCACTAAAGCGACGTAACCATGTATTAAGCCGTATGTTAGAAGAACATTATATTGATGAAACCGTTTACCAAACTGCTACCAATGTCCCTATCACAGCGAGTTATCACGGCTCATCACCCGAAGTTAATGCACCCTATATTGCAGAAATGGCACGCACAACATTACTTGCTGAATATGGTGATGCTGCTTATACCATGGGCTTAAAGATCTACACTACTATTGATAGTCAATTACAAAAACAAGCAACCCGCAATGTGCGCAATGGACTATTGGCCTATAGTAAACGTCATGGTTATCGTGGTATTGAACAACATCACCCACCTGTAACAACTCTGGGAGATGCACAGCAGATCTTGAGTAACACACCCACCATTGCAGATATTCTGCCAGCAATCGTACTTGCAACGCAAACACAATCAGCAACAGCATTATTAGCCGATGGTCAGCAAATCACATTACCATGGTCTGGATTGAAATGGGCACGTCCAGTGATCAATGCCAAACGTAATATACTAGGGCGTACACCAACCCAAGCAAGTGATATTCTTAAACCAGGTGATGTCATCCGAGTTCGTCAAATAGGTAACCAATGGCGCTTAACACAATTACCTATTATACAAGGTGCGTTGGTTGCCCTTAATCCAAGTAACGGTGCACTACTGGCATTAGTCGGTGGTTTTAATTTTAATCAAAGTAAATTTAATCGAGCTATTCAAGCACAAAGGCAACCTGGCTCTGCATTTAAACCATTTATCTATTCAGCTGCACTAGAAAAAGGATTGACTCTAGCCAGTATTATTAACGATGCACCCATTGTTATCGAGGATGCATCGGCAGAAGATGCATGGCGCCCTAACAATGATAATCACCGTTTTCACGGACCGACACGATTACGTTATGGTATTATCCACTCAACAAATTTAGTTACTGTCCGTCTACTGCAAACCATTGGCATTCCATTTGCTCGCCAGTATTTACAACGATTTGGCTTTGTAGAAACACAATTACCAAACACACTGTCGCTAGCACTGGGTAGTGGGACAGTTACTCCATTAGAATTAGCTCAAGGTTACGCCAGTTTTGCTAATGGTGGTTACAAAATCACACCACACTTCATTCAACGCATTACTGACGATGACAATGATGTATTATATCAAGCAATACCAAACATTGCCTGTGCAACGTGTTATACATCGGATATATCAATGCGCGGTGATGTTGATCAACCATTAGCGCCTCGTATTATTTCACCACGCAATGCCTACCTAATTACATCAGCATTACAAGATGTGATTAAGTATGGGACTGGACGACGCGCACGCACATTACACCGTCAAGACTTAGCAGGTAAAACAGGCACGACAAATAAACAAGTCGACGCATGGTTCTCTGGTTTTAATGGTGATATTGTACTAACTGTGTGGACTGGTTTTGATGCACCACGTGGTGTACATGAATATGGGCAACAATTAGCGTTACCAATTTGGATCGATTTCATGAAATATGCACTAGCGAATCGCCCAGAGCACAGTTTATCGCAACCGCCTGGCATTGTGACAGTACGTATTGATAGAAAAACCGGTTTACCTGCATCAACAGAACAACAAGACACGAAATTTGAACTATTTCGTAAAGAATATGCTCCAAAAAATACTAAACCAATAGCCAACAATACCAACACACCAACAACACCCATATCAACAGTTGATGAGTTAATGCCGGAAGAACTGTTTTAAACCCTCTTCTAAAAAACGGTATGTCTATGCAAACTATTTTATATATAACAAACAACCCAGAAAATTTTGGAGAAGTTAGCACTTTTCTAAATACTGGTAATACTTTTAAATTAATTCACATTACAAAACTATCTGAATTAACAACAGTTACTATACAGTCATCTGACGCTATGTTAATTGAGCCAGATAAAACAATACTGCATTATATGCAAACGTATTATCCAGAAATGCCACTTATCATTATCAACGATAAGGATGATGAATCATGTGTATCATCAATGATAAAAATGGGTGCGCAAGATCATTTAATCAAAAAAAATATTAATCCACATACACTAATGCATGCCATTGATTGTGCTATTTTACGGCATCAGATTAGAATGAAATTAGTTAAATTGGCCAACCATGATGTATTAACCGGTTTACCAAATCGTCAGTTATTACAAGACAGATTACAACAAACACTTGCTTACTGTCAGCGTTATCAACAACAATTTGCGTTACTGATGTTAGATATCAACAACTTTAAATTGATTAATGATAAATATGGCCATCAATATGGTGATACGTTATTAAAAACAATAGCAACAAGGTTACAAACGTGTATACGTAATGTTGACACGGTTGCTCGCTTAGGTGGTGATGAATTTGTCGTACTATTAACACACATTGCTGATGTAAATTCAGCAACCATTGTCGCTGAACGTTTATTAGTAGCCTTAGCAACACCATTTCAATTGGGCAGTGATGATATTTTAATTAATGTTAGCGTTGGGATTGCTGTCTATCCAAAGGATGGTAATAATGCTGAATTGTTACTACATCAAGCTGACTTAGCGATGTATCGTGCGAAAAAAGCTAACGTAGGTTATTGCGTTGCAGATTTAGTGGAAAAAATAACTAGCGCTTAATTTTCTGCAGTCTCTGGAACACCGGTTGCTTGTTCTTGGGCAATATCAGCCAACGCCAACTCTACCATGATCGACATTTGTCCCCAACCTTGCTCGACGTTAACAGCACTGTTAATGGGCGCAATTTCATCACGCATGTCTTCAATACGATCAGGAATTTCATAATCATCTGTTTCACCAGCTTCAACTGAACATAATTCAGCAGGTGAAGTAACTAAATGCATTCGGCATGCACTAGGACGTACTTCATAAGCAAGACAATGTCCTTCTGGTGCCAAAAATGGGCACGGCCGTTTTTTATCGTAAAAATAAGCATCATGAGTAGCTTCGGAAATTTCTGCTTCATCATCAAAGACACGTCCAACATATTGCTTATCACGACGAGATTGCAAAAATAATTCTTTTGCCTCAGCAGCATTGTGTTGGATCCGTTGCAAAAACATAGCACGAGCATCTTCAGGTTGTTGTAACAACCAATATGCCATTTCTTTAGCTTCGGCAGTCGATACTTCTACTAATAAGTGACAACAATGATCACAACCTTTATGACAACTAATCGTATCACCATCGGCTTGTACATCATCAGCTGCTTCTTTAATTATGATGTCAATAACTGGATAAGCATGTTGCTGCAAACGTATTGCCATATTGTCCTCTCTTTAAAATCAAATAGAATAAGCAGGAAAATCAGTGCGGCTAAGCTTAATCAAGTTTCTTTGCAAATGCAAATATATACTCTTCGCGTTTTAAATTTATGCTTTGTTGGCTGCGCTTCCTCACAACAGTCATGTATTTGAATACACTCCTGTTGATTCGAAGGCTTACCGCCTCGCCTAAATTCAAAACGCTTTGAATATACATCGTCATTTCTTAACGAAACAATCCAAAGATAATACCAATTAATACAACAAATCCTATCCAATTGCTATGTAAAAACGCACGAAAACACGCTGCTGGTTGCCGTTGACGAATCAAATATTGATGGTAACAACATACCAATCCAGTCACTGCTACAGCAGCATTATACGACCAATGTAACTGTGCAATCTGGCCAAGTTGGTATAGCAATACAATCAACAATAATTGCAATATCCCCAAAGTAAATCTGTCATATTTGCCAAACAACACCGCTGTTGATTTAATCCCGACGTTTATATCATCTTCTCGATCCACCATCGCGTAAAATGTATCGTAGATCAACGCCCATAATCCAGCAATAATATATAACCACCACGTTATTAGGGTAAAATGGCCGAGGGTTGCAGCAAATGCAATGGGTATCCCAGTATAGAAAGTCAATCCTAAGATAACCTGAGGGAAATGCGTATAACGTTTCGCAAATGGATACAATACAATTAAACCAAGCGCTATAGTCCCACAACGTATTGCTAACTCATTGAGTTGTAGTAATAGAATCAAGCCCAACAACGACAACCCTATGAATAACCACACTGCTTCACGTACTTGCACAACATGACATGCTAGTGGACGTTGTTGAGTACGCATCACGTGTGGATCAAGCTTACGATCAATCACATCATTGATCACACAGCCTGCAGAACGCATTACCACAACACCACAACAAAAAATCCATAGTAAATGCCAAGATGGCATACCTTGTTGCGCCAGCCACAATGCCCACAACGTTGGCCATAATAATAACAAAATCCCGATGGGTTTATTTAGTCTTGCTAATACCGCATAGCGTAATAAACGCTGTGATAATACTAATGAAGATGACATTAAAATTAATCCACTTGCAGTCGTTTTAACCTAAAATCCGCAGTTGAATCGGTCTGCGAAGGCTTATTGCCTAGAATCTCAAGCCGATTTTTAAGATTTTTGTACTCACCGTACGGGGGCAGTACGATTGCGCCAAAAATCTTAAAAATCAATTTTTCTACACACTAAGCCTTCTCGTCGTCAATCCAACTGCGGATTTTAGGTTTAACAACGTGGGCAAACACACTTCGATCACACCAACACGAATTGTATCATCATATAACTGTGAGCGTCTGGCCCAAAGCGGCAAATGATTAATTGCCAACTCAGCTGGCATGATACGATGATAATTTGAATCCACCGGTAATTGCGCCACTTCAATGTTACTACGCTGTAACTGAGGGCGTTGAAATAATTGTTCACCAATTGAGTATTCACCTAACTGTTGTAACCAACTATCATGTTGTTGAGACATGGCTTCTAACATCACACATTGCGCAAATAACACAGGCTGTGCATCACTCAATAAAATAACGTGACGTACAAACATGGGAACAATTGGTGAAACACCCATATAACGATGTGAATCAGGTACGGTATGCGCTACTCCTTGATACAGTAACGATACCTGCAATGCTTGTCCTAATTGCTTAAGATAGGTTGTCATCGAACCTCTATTAGCAAAACAGGTATGTAAATGAGATGGATACTGCAGCTCAGTGTGAATAGGTTGCCAACAATACACTAAATATTATTTATTGCTGTCATCTGATGATGACTCATCACGTGATTTTTTCGGTTTCAAATGGCCATAACGTTTAGCAAATGATTCAACTCGACCACCAGTATCAACAATACGCTGCTTACCAGTGTAAAATGGATGGCACTTGTAACACACTTCTAAATGCAAATCTTTGCCCAACGTTGAACTGGTGGTAAAGCTGTTACCACAACTGCATGTCGCCTTGATGTCGCCATAATTTGGATGGATGTCCGCTTGCATTATCTCTAAAACCTCTACATTGAGCAAAATATGTAACTAAATAACGGAAGCGGATAGTAACCAAAATTACCCATCATCGCAACCATAACAGTCTTACGGTTACCTACACAGCACGCAAGATGATGAAAACAAAAAAATAATACCATTAACTTGTTGATTATATTGGTAATAATTCAATTCAGATCCAATGCAAAATCTGCCCACACTGGCGCATGATCCGAAGGGCGTTTTAGGGTACGCGGGTGTTTATCAACCCCACATTGCTTGGCACAGGTAGCCAACGCTGGAGTTACCAAAATGTGGTCAATACGCAATCCTAAATTTTTATGAAATGCCCCAGCACGGTAATCCCACCAACTATAGGTACCGGTTGCATTACCTTGTTGCTGTAACAGATCAGCAAATCCAACCGTTAATAATGCATTAAACACATCGCGTTCAGGTTCACTGACTAATACGCTACCTTGCCAACGCTCCGGTTGTGCGACATCTGTATCACTTGGTGCAATATTAAAATCGCCCATGACAGCAACGTGTGTGTATTGTTGGGTCTGTTGCTGTAAATATGCAGCCAATTTAGCCAGCCAATCTAATTTATATGGAAATTTTGGTGAATCAAGACTTGCACCATTGGGTACATACACATTGATGATGCGCAATGTGCCGATGCTAGCGGCGATAAAACGCCGTTGGCTAGGCTCAACATCAGGTAAGTCTATTACAATATCACTTGGCATTTGTTTGCTTAAAATAGCAACTCCATTATACGTTTTTTGTCCAGTATAGGTGACATGGTAGCCTGCATCTTGTAAGGCTGCAGCTGGAAAATCAGCATCAATGGTTTTAGTTTCTTGCAGTACTAAGCAATCAGGTTGATGTGTTGATAACCAATCTAAGACATGTTGTAAACGCACTCGCAATGAATTGACGTTCCAAGTGGCCAGTTTAATCACGGATTAACTCTCCTTGTGGCTAAGCATACAGTGTATCAGGATCATTTAGGATTTGCGTTATAGGATATTGTACGCCAAAATAGCGCCCGCTTTGAGCCATAGTCCAAGTCATTTTTATTAACAAAATAGCTTTTCAGAAAAATAAATTGGATTTTAGCGTTCAGATTGGGTTTAGGTAGTCGGGTTGCGATTGAAAAAAAGCGGAAGAATAGTTGGGCTATTTTGAGTATTTTTTGAATGAGCAACCCGCCTAGATGAGCTCAAGATGACATGATAAAATCCAATTTATTTTTCTGAAAAGCTACAGGAAATCACATGCCTAATCACCATGATCTCGCTAATGCCATCCGCGCACTCAGTATGGATGCGGTACAACAAGCCAATTCAGGTCATCCAGGCATGCCATTGGGTATGGCTGACATTGCTACCGTATTATGGCATCAACATTTACGTCATGCTCCTAACAACCCACAGTGGTTTAATCGCGATCGGTTTGTGTTATCTAATGGTCACGGTTCAATGCTGCAATACGCATTACTGCATTTAACGGGTTACCCCCTTAGTATTGATGACTTAAAACAATTCCGACAATTGCACGCTAAAACACCTGGCCATCCTGAATTTGGGATCACCCCCGGTGTTGAAACTACAACCGGTCCACTTGGACAAGGCATCGCCAACGTGGTTGGCATGGCAATCGCTGAACGCCACTTGGCTAGCCAATTTAACCAACCTAATTTTCAGATTATCGATCATTACACGTATGCATTTTTAGGTGATGGTTGTTTAATGGAAGGGATCTCTCACGAAGCCTGTTCATTAGCAGGCACACTGGGTTTAGGTAAATTAATTGTATTTTGGGATGACAATGGTATTTCGATCGATGGTGATGTCAGCGGTTGGTTTACTGACGACACCGCACAACGTTTTGCAGCGTATCATTGGCATGTTATCGATAATGTTGATGGTCATGATCCACAGGCAATTGACGCAGCGATCACTGCTGCAAAAGCAGTTAGCGATAAACCCAGTTTAATCTGCTGTAAAACAGTGATCGGATTTGGTTCACCAGCAGTTGCTGGTACTGCAAAAAGCCATGGTGCGCCATTAGGCGATGCTGAAATTGCAAATACCCGTGAAAAACTTAACTGGCCACACCCACCGTTTGTGATCCCAGATGATATCTATCAAACGTGGGATGCACGTAAACAAGGCGAGCAACACGTTAGTCAATGGCAACAACAATTGACAGCATATCAACAAACACACCCTAAA
Source organism: Gammaproteobacteria bacterium (assembly GCA_965116795.1). Taxonomy (GTDB): domain Bacteria; phylum Pseudomonadota; class Gammaproteobacteria; order JAJFKG01; family JAJFKG01; genus JAJNDI01. The sequence goes on along the minus strand of OZ220716.1, from coordinate 770,533 downwards.
TTGGCTACTGAATTAAACAGGCGACTTAACAATGAATTACCAGAAACCTGGTCACAAACAATAACAACATTAGTTACAGAGTTACAACAACAGCAACAAACGGTTGCTACTCGCAAAGCATCACAACATTGTTTAAATTCGATTGCACCGATCTTACCTGAATTAGTCGGTGGTTCAGCTGACTTAACCGGATCAAATTGCACGAATTGGCAGGCATGTCGTACATTAACTGCAACTGATTACAGTGGTAATTACATTCACTATGGTGTGCGTGAATTTGCGATGACAGCAATTGCCAATGGCTTGCGTTTGCATGGCAGTATCATTCCGTATACTGGGACATTTTTAGTATTTAGCGACTACGCACGTAATGCTGTACGTTTAGCAGCATTAATGCAAATACAAACTATTTTAGTGTATTCACATGATTCAATTGGATTAGGTGAAGATGGACCAACACATCAACCAATTGAACACACAGCCAGTTTACGCTTGATCCCAAATGTAAATGTTTGGCGTCCAGCAGACAGTGTTGAAACAGCTGTTGCTTGGCAACACAGTATTGAACATCGCACCGGCCCAAGCTGTTTATTACTATCACGACAAAACTTGCCAACACTGGCACGCGATGACGATGCAGTTAAACAGATCAGTCGTGGTGGTTATGTGTTACGTGACAGTGAGCCAACCAAACCCATTGATGCAATCATCATCGCAACCGGTTCAGAAGTATCATTAGCATGTACTGCACAAACACGCTTGCAACAACAGCATAATATAAACGTGCGCGTGGTATCTATGCCTTGTCTCGATGTATTTAGCCAGCAATCTAAAGATTATCAAGAAACCGTATTACCTAGCACTATTAATAAACGTGTTGCCGTTGAAGCCGGTAGTCCAGAATCATGGTACCGTTGGGTAGGTGATCAAGGCACTATCATTGGCATTAACCGTTTTGGTGAATCAGCACCTGCAGCGCAAGTATTCGAATATCTTGGGCTCACCACAGATGCGGTTATTGAGGCATGTTTGCAGTAAAATTAGCTTTTGTGCACACAATTAAATAATAATACACTAATGTTACCCATCGCTGATATAGAAAAATCGTATTAATTGTTTTACAATTCACACACTAAATTAACATCGTAAATTCATCAACAAAACATGAGGGAAACTATGGCCATCAACGTCGCTATCAACGGTTATGGGCGCATCGGACGTAATATATTACGCGCACTGTATGAGAATAAACGTCGCAACGATATTAACATTGTCGCTATCAACGATTTAGGTGACATTAACATTAATGCTCATTTAACTCGTTATGATTCCGTACACGGACACTTTAATGCAGAAGTCGGTGTTGATGGTGATAATTTAGTGATAAATGGCGATAAAATTCGTGTATTTTCGCAACGCAATCCAAGTGACATCCCTTGGGGTAGTATGAATGTTGACGTTGTATATGAATGCACGGGGCATTTTGCAAGCCGCGATAAATCGCAAGCCCATATCAATGCTGGGGCTAAAAAAGTGATTATCTCTGCACCAGCTGGCACTGATGTTGATGCAACGATTGTATATGGTGTTAACCATCGGGTATTAAAAAGTAGTGATACTATCATTTCCAATGCATCGTGCACTACAAATTGTTTAGCACCAATCGTCAAACCATTGCATGAAAAAATCGGCATTGTATCTGGATTAATGAATACAATTCATGCTTACACTAACGATCAAGTGTTAACAGATGTACACCATAAAGATTTGCGTCGTGCACGTTCGGCGACTCAATCATTAATCCCAACATCAACCGGAGCGGCCAAAGCCGTTGGCTTGGTTATTCCGGAATTAGCTGGCAAACTAGATGGCTTTGCTATTCGAGTACCAACAATCAATGTCTCGGTTGTTGATTTAACATTTGTCGCTGCGCGCAATACCAGTGTTGATGAAGTAAACCAAGTGATTAAACAGGCTGCAGAAACTGATTTAAACGCTGTGCTAGGTTATAACGAATTACCATTAGTCTCGATTGACTTTAATCATAATCCTAATTCATCTACATTCGATGCCACACAAACTAAAGTTATTGGCAACACTGTCAAAGTACTGGCTTGGTATGACAATGAATGGGGGTTTTCTAATCGGATGTTAGATACCACAATGGCATTAATGCAGGCAAGTTGAATCTGTCTATACTCAAAGCGTTTTAAATTTAGGACTTTGTTGGCTGCGCTGATCTCACAAAAGTCATGTATTTCAATACACTCCTTTTGTTCGACAGCTTGCCGCCTCGCCTAAATTTAAAACGCTTTGAGTATAAAATCGTGAATATGCTACAACACATCCGATTTAATGATCAGCATCTTTTCATGGGTCATGTCATGCATTGAATAGGGAATGCCACCGGTATTAAAGCCAGATTGTTTACGTCCAGCAAATGGCATCCAATCGGCACGAAACGCGGTATGATCATTGATTAACACCGTTTTAGCTTGTAAACGTTTAATTAGATCGAATGCCGTATCAATGTTCTTGGTAAATACTGCTGATTGAAATGAAAATGGCAACACATTAGCCGCATTCACTGCATCATCTAACTCTTGATAGGTATTAATACACACAACCGGCCCAAAAATTTCTTCGCGACACACGCGAGCATCCAATGGTGGATTCAATAAAATTGTCGGCGCATAACACGTTTTTGATAACCGTTTACCACCGCATAATACCTTTGCACCAGCATTTACTGCTTCATCTACCCACTCAGCAACCCGATCCACTTCAGTCTCACTAATTAATGGGCCTACTTCCGTTTTTGGATCAACTGGATCACCAACAATTAACTGTTCAGCCAATTTTGTCATCCCTTTTGCTAAGCGTTTTGCGACATCTTGATGTGCAAAAACACGTTGTACTGAAATACACACTTGTCCTGCATGATAAAAACCACCTTTTGTTAACAATGGCACCGCTGCATCGATATCTGCATCTTGAGTAACAATGACTGGGGCAGCACCACCGTGTTCTAATGTACAGCCCACACCTGGTGGTAATAATGATCGCAAATGCCAACCAACACGACCAGAGCCAATAAACGATAAAAAACTAATGCGCGGATCAGATACAAACTTTTCTGCTACCTTACTGTCACACATGATCACTTGTGCCCAAGCTTTCGGTAACCCTGCCTCATGTAATAATTCAACAAGAGCAAAACATGATAAAGGTGTTGTGCTCGCCGGTTTAATTAACACAGGACAACCCACAGCGATGGCTGGGATCACTTGGTGAATCACTAAATTCATCGGGTGGTTAAATGCGCTGATTGCCAATACTACACCGACTGGTTCACGCAAGGTATATGCAATGCGTTGTTCACTGGCCTTGGTTAATCCCATTGGAATTTCCCGACCCGTCATTTGGCTAATATGTTCAATCGCGACTTTAATACCTTGTGCTGCACGTTCGGCTTCAATCAACGAATCGACTAACGGCTTGCCACCTTCTTCCGCAGATTGTTTGGCTAATGCTTTTTGCTGTTCAGTAAACAACACATACATCCGTTCTAAAATAGCAATGCGCTCGGGGATAGATAACCACTGACTACGATCAGTAAATGTGGCATACGCTGTAGCTAATGCAGACTCAACTTGTGATTCAGTTAATAATTCAATACCTTTAATTAAATGACCATCGTACGGAGAAAAAACATTTAAATTCGTCATCTATTTATCCTTATAAGGTACACGTTTTCGCTAACAACTCATCTGTTAACACGCGTATATTTTCTGAATAATCTACAGGCACTTCAATAATATGTACACCTTTTTGTTGTAAGCATGTTGTTAATGTCTGTGCAAATTGATCGGTTTGTGTAATACGGTGACCTGTTGCGCCATAAGCTTTGGCGTATGTCACAAAGTCAGGATTATTGTAATCTAAACCAAAATCATGCAAACCCATTGCTTGTTGTTTCCATTTGATCATACCGTATGCTTTGTCACAAATAATAATAACCACTAAATCAAGCCCAAGTGTCACTGCAGTTTCTAATTCTTGCGAATTCATCATGAAACCACCATCACCACAAATGGCTATCACGTTACGCTTAGGATGGACAATCTTAGCAGCAATTGCTGAAGGCAACCCAGCACCCATGCTAGCTAATGCATTATCTAATAGTAATGTTTTTGCATTAAAGGCACTAAAATTACGTGCAAACCAGATCTTATACATGCCATTATCTAACGCAGCAATACCATCTTTGGGTAATACACGACGTACATCATGAACTAACCGTTGTGGCATGATTGGGAAACGTGGGTCGTCATTGTGTTGACTGATATGTTGATCAACTTCTTGTTTGATCGTAGCAAAATAAGCAAAATCCCAATGTGATTGTTTTTTAATTAAGTCTGTTATCTGTTGCAATGCACAGCTAATATCGCCAATCACTTCTAGTGTTGGGAAATATACTTCATCAATATTTGCTGGAAAAAAATTAAGATGAATAACCTTACGTTTTTCGCCAAGCTGCATGAAGAAAGGCGGTTTCTCAATCACATCATGACCCACATTAATGATTAAATCAGCACGGCTAATTGCACAATGTACATAATCATTATTAGATAAGGCCGCTGTCCCCAAGAAACGTTGATCATGCTCATCTAGTACACCTTTTCCCATTTGCGTATTGAAAAAATACATATCTGTTTTATCAATAAATTGACGCAATGCAGCAGAAATTGCTTTGCGATTACCACCAGCACCGATCAATACTAATGGGCGTTTTGCTGCTTGAATTAATTCAACTGCAGCATTAATACTGGCTGCATCTGGATGAGGTAATGTCAGTTTGGTAACTGTATATAACGAAGCATCACAATCTTCTTGGGCAATATCTTCGGGTAATTCTAAGTGTACAGCACCTGGACGTTCGGCTTGACTAATACGAAATGCTTCTCGAATTAATGAGGGAATGTGATTACCATTGACAATCTGCCGAGTAAACTTAGTTAATGGGCGCATCATTTCAACAATATTAACAATTTGAAATTGTCCCTGCTTACTTTTTAAAATTGGTTTCTGCCCAGTGATCATTAACATTGGCATACCACCTAAATTGGCATATGCTGCTGCAGTCACAAAGTTAGTCGCACCAGGGCCAAGTGTCGACAAACACACACCTGTTTTACCTGTCAATCGCCCATAAGTTGCTGCCATAAAACCAGCAGCTTGTTCATGACGAGTAATAATCAATTTAATCTGAGAATTGCGGATTGATTCTAATAAATCTAAATTTTCTTCACCTGGGATCCCAAAAATATACTCAACATCTTCATTTTCTAATGCTTTTATAAACTGATCAGATGCTTTCATTCAAAGACACTCCCAAATGAGAAACAGTTAATAAGATTAAGCATAGCGGTATTTTTATAATAATGTAACATTGAACATTCAACCTAGATTCAGCAGTTGAATTGGTCTGCAAAGCATCCCAGTTCAAGCCTGGGACAAGCTTTTTGCTGATATTTTCTGGCAAGATCTGCCAAAGATGGCCTTTCCCTTAATAGTAACTGAGCCGTTAAAAGAAATCGTACCAAGATTTATGAATGTTGTTCTGGCAACCTTGTAACTGGCGACGCCATATAGCAGCACGTACAGCAACATGTTTAGATACTCGAATTAACCATTGCTTACCTCGGTAAGTCCCACGTTGATAACCACCAATACCTTCATGATAAGCCAGGTATAGACGATATGCATCTGACTTAGAAATACCCGCGCGGCGATTTGCATTGTTAGCATACCAACCAATAAAATCGATGGCATCTTTAAATGTTGAACGCGATGAAAATATTCCGCCAGCACTTTCTTTATATTCTGCCCATGTGGCATCTTTTACTTGTGCATAGCCATACGCATCTGACTTGCGAAACCACGGAACCACACCAAATAATTTAGTGCGCGACGGTTTTGCTTTCCCATTAAAAGAAGACTCTTGTCGCATAATCGACATTTGTACAGCAATAGGCACACCCCAACGTCGTTCAGACTTAAGCGCTGCCCAATACCAATCTGGATATTGAGAAAAAATAGCGCATATATTATCAACATTGGTTGGCTTTGGTGGTGTACTACAACTTGTTAAGTGGATTACAAAAAAGATGAATATGCAACTTAACTTAATCACCCAAAATCTATTTGTTATTCTCATTATTTTGTCAAACCCCCTAAGCACTTGCATTGATAATAGCATTATACTGATTGCATTTAAAAATGTCACAAATAGAAGCGACGAACTATTTGAGCTGCAACGAAGTATATACCCTACCTGGCTTAGTTGGATTCCGCAATAGAAATATATATTATGAATTTGGCTATGAGTAAACTAACATTTAACTATTTAAGCTTATTACTTAAAACTAAATTTAACGCTTGAATTAACAGTAAAAAGAATACTAACGCATAAGTATTTTGGCTACATTAGCTACAGTAGGATGTGGGTCGGTTAATAAACGTTTTGCATGCTGTGCAAAGTTAATATGACGACAAAACCATAACGTCCATAATGCCGTTTCACGAATAATTGGATTTGGATTCTGTATTTTTTCTTCAGCAATTCTCACTATATCATTCAACTTCATGTAGGTCGCCGCATACAATGCACTGGCTTGAATTAATGGATTAAAATATGTATTCCTTTGCAGAATATAACGCAATCTACTAGGCATACCTTGTTGTTGATGCATTTGTGATTGTGGCAATCGTTGAATTCTCTCAGAGACCGTCTTATTTTCAAGCAACGGAATCAACAACATTTTATGTGAAACTGTTAACAAACCCTCCAACAATTCAATACCATATTCAGAAGTCTTTTTATCACTAGACTGCAAATTATCCCATGCACGCATAATACCTTTTTCCGGATAATGGAATGATAACAAATAGATTATATTTTCTTGCTGCTGCTTAAACTGTGATTCTAATAAGTTAATTAATAAAAATGTTGCATTAGACTTTTCAATATCAGCCAGTGTTTCTAATATTTCAATACAAATTGATGCCTCCATTTTCAATAGACTATTTATTTTTGTATTAACTGCATCACTAGTTGCTTTAAAATGATACTGATGTAGCGCTGCCAAACAGCTATGTCGTAATTTTGCATTGGAATTATCGATATAGTGGTACAGGAGATCACGAGACATCGGCGAATCAATTTGACTTAACACAATAGTAATACTTCTAAATACATCTGGAACACTTTCACTTTCTTCCAATGCAACAGCTAATTTAGGAATAACTAACTTATTAAATTTGCTAAGTGTTCGTATTGCTGTCACTCGCAATTGTGGATAATTAAGACAATCAATTAATGTATTAATAATTTCTGGATCTGGGACTTTACTTGCCACTTCTAATGCAGCCTTACGCACTTCATTATTATCGTCATGTAGCAATTTTTTAAGTGCATTATGAAATTCACGAATATCAATAGCTAATAATATTTTAGCAGCCAATATACGTTCGCTTGGCAGTGGATATTCAACCATTGCATGTAATTTATCTGAAGCCAGCAACGCACCATCTGTTCCACAAGATTGTAATAGACTAATAATCGCACTCGAACGTATAGCAGGTTCATCACTATCTGTATAGCGTTTTATCATTGGAATTGCACCTGCACCAACGATTGTACCTAACGTAATTAATGCTTCTCCCCGAACATCTGCGCTAATATCATCTTGAGCACAACGAATCACATCATTACGCAAATGAAAAAAATTATGTTTTCGCACTTTATTAAGTGCACGTTTTCGTATAACACTTCTGTCATGATGTAAACAGTATTCAATTGCTTCCGGTAAAAACCGTGCATTAGTTTTTTCAAGCACATCTAAACTATACAAGGCTACCTCAGTGTGTGTACTTTTAAGTCCTGACTTCAATATATTAAGACTAGTTTTATCAAGAATAGTAAAATCAGGAGAAATTAAATGATGTTTGCCCAGCGCCTTTACTAAATTTAGGGTATATAATTTTTTAATGCTTGGAATTAAATATAACATTGCGGCAGAAACAATAATTACACCAGTAATAAGCATGGTAATATTCATTCCATAATTAGCGTCTAAGACAAGAATCAACATACTAGCGATAAATCCTACGATAAGTCGTACAACAGGCCTAACGTCATTTTCAAGCCAACTTCGATCATCTGGAGAGAGTGGTTGGTAAATCAAGCTTTGGATCTCGCTTAGTGTACCTCTTCTTAACATTTCATCAATGAATTGCAAACTGATAATTGCTGGAACGATAATATAAGCAGTAGGCATAAACACAATAATTATCGCACTGCAAGCAATAATTAAAATAGGCCATAAATTTAATAAAATAGCGATCCCTAAACGATTGACTAAATACTTATTGATAAAAACGTGTAATGCCAATGATGCAAAGCCAATTAAAGAAAAAAATCCTCCCAAGAATATAGCGATATTATCTGGATAAATAAATTCTGCTTTCACAATAGAATTAAACAATATATTAATAAAGTAAAAACAAAATACACCCATTCCAGAATAAGCAATGAGCTTCATGATATAAATGGTAAGTGCACGCGACCCATGGTGATCAAAATGGCTTTTAACGATATCTTCATCTGCTTTAAAAGAAATTTTTGGTGAGAAGCAAACAAAGAAACTATGAGCCAACAAGCTAACGCACAATACTAATAAACTGTTAATCACCCCAAAAGTTAGCACTAATAATGGAACTATAAGTCCACCTACCCCAATAGCTGCCAGCTGACAAATATTGACAGCACGATGGATGCTATACATGTTATTCAGTAATAATGAACGATTTAATTCATTTAATTGTAAGTTACTAAGGCTAATCAATGGGATTGATACAATTAACAACGCAAAACTCGCCCACAAATGAGTGTAATAAACTAAATCCCACCACAGTGCCAAAATAAGCAAAGCACTTAAAATACTGTAGAAAAATGTTGGCTTTGCTGAACTAATATGTTTGCTAAATTTTCCATGTGCTTTATGTAAAATGAAATTAATGAGTATTATGCTTACATAAACAAATGGCAACGTATTAATGCTAAATATTGGCAAGAAGATAGCAATAGGTAAAATGAGCAATAATGTCTGATTAAAACCAGACAATGTTCCATTAGCAATACAGACTGCAATTCTCTTACTGTGCGCAATCGATTTATGCTGCTGATGTGATATATGAGATGATAAGTCAGGATCTTCTAATTGCATCTTACTTCATGACCATTAATTGCTTGGAAATTGAACGAATACGATTACATAATACTTTGATGATCCCACGTGTAATGCCAACATTAAGACTCATGATTTCATACAATTCTTCACGTCTAATCACAAATAACAATACATCTTCCAACGCAGATACAGAAGCAACACGTGGTTCAGGATCGAGTGCAGATAATTCACCAAATACATCGTGTACACCTAATGTTGCTAACGTTTGCTTACCTCGATGTACACGTACTTTACCTTCAACAATAATAAACATTGAGTTACCTGGTTCATCAGCATGGATAATTGTTTCATCACGACTAGCTGTACGCATATGCAGCACATTAGCAATATCTGTCAATAATTCGTCAGGTGTTTCTTTAAACAGATCAACACTTTTGAGAATTAAAATTTTTTCTAGGGTAATCATCAGCTTACTTGCCTTACAGTTAATTAATTCAGATCCATGCAGTTGGGTATTATTTGAGTCCGGAGCAATATGCAATTCTCATTCCACTTATAGGTATATCAATATAGTCAATTTGAGGTAACTACTTAGGCACTACTAAGGAAAACGCCATCTTTGGCGGATCTTGTCAGAAAATGTAAATAAAAAGTGCTCATGTATGCCTAATACACTGCGCTTTTTTATTTACATTTTCTGACAACCTCCACTCAAAGCTGACGTTTTTTGGTAACGTAAAGATCGACTGAATAGCTACTCAAATTGTAACTATTCAGCCAATCATTACATTACCAATTTGACAGTCATTAGACTCTGATCTAGAGTGCCTGCCGTCGGATGCTATTGAACTAGCACATTATCGATAATAGTAATTTGATGATGTAGGGAAGTTGGTGGCTTTGCGTATTAACCCAAAGCCTATAAAGCCAACGCTGCCCCCGCAACGGTAAATAAGGATCTGTATTATTGTTTAATACAGCATTAGCCAAATTAGCCACTGTGTTTTATTGTATGGGAAGGAATTGGTTAATGTGCAATTTGATGAATACTTAAAAAGTATAGTGCTACTTATAAGCCCGGAGACCTATCCGCATAGTCTCACATCTGCAATGAATGTTGAATTTTAAAGACTAACTCAACATACAGTAGCAGACTGTTATGTTTCATAAACGCTTTGCGGAGGGCTTAGCTAGTGCATAGTAAGTACTATTACGTTATTACTTTTATTTTATTATTATCAGTTCATGCAACGTTTGCTGCAACAGCAACACCGATACCTGTACCTGATGTAATCGTTACTGCACCACAACAATCAACAACAGTACTAACTGAATTAGCAAATACAACCATCATTAATAGAACTCAAATTAATAACAGCGGTGCTAGCAGCTTAGTACAATTACTTAATGGCCAACCTGGCTTACGCGTTTATACGAGCAGTAATGACCTGCAACGAGCAACCATTAGTATGCGTGGTTTTGGCAGTAATGCTACACAAAATACGTTAATCCTAGTCGACGGCAGACGTTTAACTAACCCAGATATGGCAGGAGCTGACTTAAGTACGATTCCATTAGCTAGTATACAACGTATTGAAATTTTCCCAGCCAGTGCTGGCGTATTATATGGTGATCAAGCCGTTGGCGGTGTTATTAACATTATTACTCAACAAGCAGACAAATTAGCTGGCAAAACGTCATTACAATATGGTAGCTATCAAACAATTGATGCATATGCAAGTGCAGCAAATATGTTTAGCAATGGTATAAACATACAAGTCGACAGTGACAAGCATGTTAGTAATAACTATCGCAAACATAATCAATTAGATACTGGTGGTAGTTCGTTACGGCTTGGTTATCGTTACGATCGTGGCTCTGCATTTATTCAAGGGCAATATCGTCAACATGATGTTAATTTGCCAGGGAGTGTAACCAAAAAACAACTCAATACTGATCGTCGCGGTGTTGATCCTGATAGAAAACATGATTTTGCAGACGATACTAGCACTATCTTAACCGGTGGATTTGAACATTGGCTAACCCCACACTGGTCACTACAAACCGATTTATCGCAATGGTGGACGCATGGAGACAGCACATATACCACATTTGAATTAACTCAATCGCGTAATAGTATGCAAATAAATCCATTGTTAATTGCGCATTATCGGTTATTTAAACGGCCGCTGACTTGGCGATTTGGTGCCAATTTCGAACATGATTGTTATTCACTCAACACAACCCCACATAACCAATATAACATCAATGATAAACAAGCTAAGCAATCAGTTTATACCCAATTACAATTACCGATTGGGCAACATTTGCAGACAATCATTGGTACACGTGGTGCATGGCTACAAGGAAAACTTAATGGGAAACAATTTGATAACAACGCATGGGTATCTGAGTTAGGCTTACAGTATCAATTTATTCCACAATTAACTGGTTATGTTCGTCGCAGTGGTAATTATCGCTTTCCAAAAGTAGATGAACAAAACAATATACATCCTAATCAGATTAACGCCCTGAAAACACAAACTGGCGTTTCCTATGAAATTGGGGTTCGTTGGCAATCGACACAATATCAACTCAGTGCTGCAGTTTATCAACTTAATTTGCGTAACGAAATTGCATATATGCCACCAGATCATAATCGTCATGGAATAGCAACAAACCGTAATCTCGACCCAACTCGTCGTCGTGGATTGTTATTGGATAGTAGATTAAATGTGATCCCACGATTAACACTAAACGGTAATTATACGTATACCGATGGTCACTATTCCAGTGGCCCTTTTTCAGGCAAGCAGATCCCATTCGTTGCCAAAAATATGGCACGTATATCAGCCAATTATCATTTATTTACTCATTGGCAATTATTAGCAGAAACTATTTTTACTGGAAAAATGTTTGCAGCGGGCGATGATGAGAATAAACATCTAATCGGCGGCTATACTATATATAATGCAGCAATCCATTATCAATACAAAGGATTTGGAGTAACAAGCCGTATTAATAACATTACTAATAAGAAATATTACAATTATGTCGTATTTCAACCTTGGGCATCATCACTGGGTTATTACCCAGCGCCAAGACGAAATTTTTTATTAACTATACATTATCGATTCCTATGATACACTGGCAACAAAAAAAAGGTTTGGCTATTTGTTTATTGCTCGCAATCGCATTGCATTGGATACTATTCTTAACATTTTTAAATTTTATACATCAAAATAGTCAGCGTGCTGGAACACCTCATGTACATCTTATTCATTCTTATTTATTTCCATGGACAGCATTACATCGTCATGTAAAAGGCAGTAATACACGCACCACACATACACTTCACAAATTAAATCCAACACATACACCAAAAATCACACCATCATCAATATCAATTAAAACAACAGCCACTACCAATTACAAAAACAAGCAAACTACTAATGCGACAACCAATACAACTGCAGGCAGTGGTCAGTTAACTGAACAAGGTAATTCAGAATTGCTTACTTTAATTCATAACCACATTCAACAATATCATTTTTATCCACCATTAGCAGCCGCACGTAAACAAACTGGCACGGTATGGTTGCAATTTCAATTATTACCAACTGGAAAGATCCAAGACATTAATATCGTACAATCGAGTGGTAATAGCTTGCTTGATCAAGCAGCACAACACACGCTAACAGCTGCATCACCAATGACATTATCACCTAATCAAGTACAACAACCGATGAGCTTTACTATTCGGTTAGTATATAATGAGCATTAAACAGAAAATAAAGATTGATTGAATTACTTCAGCACTTTTAAAGTAGCGCTAATCCACTTTCACAATGAATTTGCTTAGATATAGCTGGCATAACAGCTTCTTGCTGATATTGCAATCCTTGTCGATAATGCTCTAATGCTTGTTGAACGTCGCCCATTTCTAGTAGCAATTGCGCTAATTCACCGTGATTATCTGTACTAGGTTTGATGTTAATAGAAACTGTTAAATAATCGCAGGCTTTCTTCCACAACTCGGCACGTCGACAAATACGACCCAAGCAGAGTAACAACTCTGGATTACGTTCTCTGCCTTTTAGCCATGTTTCAGCAACAAGCAACTGTGATTCAGAATGAGTACTACTAATTTGACCATATAATTTAACTAACTCATTATCCCAGTCTCGTTTTAATTGTTCACGTATCAAAATTTCAACTTCATCAGCATAGTCATGACATAATAAGTATTGACAATACACAGTTAATGTATACGGGTCACGCTGCAGCACCCGTGACATTTCATCCCATAAATAACGTATCTTTTCTTCTGACTGAGTTGTAATATATTGCTTTAATAATTCTTGAAATGTTAATTTTTCCAATTGTTGGAATTCTTCTTTTTGATAGATTTTATATTTATGTAATTCTGGCAATAGTGTACGTAAATTCTGCCACTCACCTAATTGACAATATACATTTTTTAACAGTTTTAAAATATAGCCATGATGCGGTGCAATTGTCTGTAAGTGACGCAAGGTTGCTAATGCTTGTTCTAATTGTTGATGATGTAATTGCAATTCAGCTTGAGTAAGACCAATTGCAATCTTTGCCTCTGGTGTTGCTTGATGTGCTAGGCGCAAATAATCATCCCGCCTATCGTGTTCACCTTGTTCTTGCGCAGCACGTGCTGCAGCAAGATAGTTAATCAGTGGTGTATCATTAACCTTAGCAGCACGAATTAAATGTGCTTCTGCAGTACGCCAATTACCTTCTAGTAACTGAATTAACCCTAGATTTGTTTGTTTACGTGCACGTAATAGACGACGAGTACGTTTCTTTGCATGTAAACGTTTAGATAAGCGACTAGTACGTATAACTAATCGAATACTACTATATGTCACTATGAACACAATCAATAATAAAAATAATGCAAACCATAGTGGCATTTCTACTGACCAGCCACGATAAGTAAACAGAGCATAGCCTGGATCAGCGTAAATCTGTAAACCCAACCATACTGATCCAACTAATAAAATCAGAAATAAAAATAAACGTATCATGAGTCAATCACCTCAGGCTGTGGTATTGATGCTGATTCCTTAGTCTTTTTTGGCTGCCGATTAGTAGGTGCTGTCACCGGTGGTGTATTCGCAACAGGGGCAGAAGAAACAGTTGTTAATAAACGTTGCACTTGGGCTAAACTTGCTGTTAATGCAGGTAGTTTTTCTGTTAATGTCACTTTTTGCAGCGCAGCAATATTAACTAATACCATTTTAGTAACAGCACTTTGCGTATTAAAATAGTCATTAATCCACTGAATAAACTGATCTAGACTGCTATGATATAGTGCATTATCGTGATTGATCACTGCCCATTTTGCTTGAAACATAATTAAGTGTAAGTTCTGGCGTAAATAAGCTTGTTGCTGTGCATCAATAATCGGAATAATGGCTTTATCATCGTGACGAATCACTAAAATCCCACGTAATTGTTGCCACAGTGCGGATGATTTTTCTTTCCACCATGATAAACTATCTTTTGTGTTAGTTTCTGGCACGACAATAGCTTGTGCTTTCTTCATATTAGCTTGACCGAATTGTGCAACTGTTAGTGGTAATTGGCTTAACTGACTGTCCAATGCATTTAGTTGGCTTAATACATCATTGACATTGACAGCAGCAGCAACTTGCAGTGCCTCAATATCTTGATGCAATGCAGTTGATAATGGCAACCATTGTGGCTTATTGGCTTGTTTTAATTCTTGCGTTGCTGCTTTTAATAAAGCAATTGTTCCAGGTGTATCATGCAGAAACAATGCTTGGTAATTAGCTAGGCGAATCAAATGATCAATACGCAATAAATACCACACCGGTTCACCTTGAGTTAACATCACACGCAAATGATTTATTTGTTGTTGTTGCTTGTCAGACTGTTTGATTTGTGTATGCTGTTGCGTTTGCGTACTGTTATACTCCGTTTGTAATTTATCGATAGTATTGGTGGCGCTGCTCAACGTAGTTTGTAACACTTTTTGTTGTGATAACAGCTTACGATACTGGGTCATGCTTTGATGCCATAAAAAAACCGATGCGCCGATAGCAATGACAACAAATAAACTCAATGTATTAACAAAACGTGACGGTTGATTTTTCTTAGTTGATGTTTTTTGATTATTAACTGGTGTTGTTAAATCCGTTTTATCATCTGACATCGCTATGTATCCTTCCTCTGTTGTAAACCTAAATTCAACAGTCCAATCCAACTGCTGAATTTAGGTTAAAAAATTAGCTAATGCCGTAATCAAGCCGACATCACTTGCTTGCGTTGCTACTAATGGCTGACAGGTAAAACCGTATTGTTGTACTAATGGTACTAAACGTTGGCTCATCACTAATAATTGTTGCGTCAGCAACCAGTCATGGTATGACTTGCCAACAGCACTTATCTGTTTCACTAATTGTGACAGTCCTTCACCACTCGTGCTTATTACAACATCAATACCGGGTTGTTGCCAAGTTGCAAGCATTTCTTTGCTCGGTTTTATACCATGACAACGTCGATACACGGCAAGCTTTTCTACCACCGCACCGCGTGCAGTTAATTCATCTATTAATACTGTACGACCACCAACACCACTGAGTATCAATATGCGTTTGCCATAACAAGAGTGTAACAAGGGAATATCCAACAACCCCTCGCTAGAAAATTCAGAGGTGGGTTTGTTAGCTAATGGTAATCCCTCTTCGGCAATCGCATCGGCTGTTGCTGGGCCAATGGCAATTAGTTGTGGCAAGGATTGTTGTCGTTGATAATACAATAACTTTACTGCTGTTTGCCAAACAGCATTACAACTAGTAAAAATAATGACGTCACTATTAGCAACAGCATGATTAAATTCCGTTTGATTAAATGCAATCTGTTCAATACATAATACTGGATAAACAAACGATTTCGCATTACACGCAGACAACATTGACGCCAATGTCTGTGCTTGCCGAATAGGGCGTGCTATTAACACGCGTAATGATTGCAGATCAATTGTTAACATGCATCAATGATGGCTTGCGCCCCTTGTTGTAATAATTTCTCAGCTAACACCACACCTAATTCAACCGCAGCTTTTGCATCACCACTCACTGTTTGACGCAATACCAAATCTCCATTAGGTTTACCAACACAACCTTCAATATGTAGCATGGTATTGTTATCGGTTAACGTTGCATAACCAGCAACAGGCACATAACAATTGCCACCTAAATGATGATTAAACGCACGTTCAGCATTAAGACATAATTGTGATGGATAATCATTCAATAGTTTTACCCAATTTAAAACAGTAATGTCATCGCTGCAACATTCAATGGCTAATGTACCTTGTCCGACTGCTGGTAAACACTCATCCGGTTCAAAATAATGGGTAATACGTTTTGTTAAACTTAAACGGCGTAATCCTGCAGCCGCTAGTACTAAAGCAGATACATCACCATCATCTAATTTTTTCAAACGCGTTTCCACATTACCACGCACATTACAAAATGTTAGCTGAGGATACTGATTAGCTAATTGGGATTGGCGACGCAAACTAGATGTACCGATTACTCCAGTGTGATCCAACTTACTAATATGAGCAAACTGATTACTAATAAAGGCATCGCGTGGATCATCGCGTTGACACACTGCTGCTAAACACAACCCATCAGGAAAATCAGCTGGTAAATCCTTACTGGAATGCACTGCTATATCTGCACGATGATCTAATAGTGCCTGTTCTAACTCTTTTACAAATAACCCTTTGCCACCAATTTTATTCAATGGCTGATCCAACAACGTATCGCCTTGAGTAACAAAGGTGATAATTTCAATAGGGACATCAATATGCTGCTGCAACTGGCGTTTGACTTCATTAGCCTGCCACAGGGCGAGACGACTACGACGACTGGCAATACGTAAACATTCTTGTTTCATTGATCCTACTTAACTGAACTTGGTATTCATGGCTCTTCTCCAGAAGAGCGTAGGTTGGTGCGCCCGAGAGGATTTGAACCTCTGACCTTTGGCTTCGGAGGCCAACACTCTATCCAACTGAGCTACGGGCGCGCGCGGCTAATCATACTGTGGCTACCTGAGAACGTCTAGGATACCAATAACAAACAAGATTATAGAGAATAAAAAAAGAACAGCCTTAAGTTATGTTAATATTTATGGCACAATTCGTTAAGTAACTAACTGTTAAAGTAAGGAGACTGTCAATGGTAATGGGAAAAATTATCGGGATCGCAACGTTAATCGCAGCATTAATCTTAGGGATTCTAGCATTGGTATTGCCACCAATGATGCATCCAGATATCGTACTGCTAATCACATTCCTTGAAGTATTTACACTAGCACTCGTTGCTGGTGCAGCAATCAAGTATTTATTAAATGATTGTTGTAAATAGCATTACTTAAAAAAGGCGGACTATTATGTTCGCCTTTTTGTTGTCAAGCAAACATAGTATTAGTAACTTAACAGAGCTATTCCATACTCTCACTGTAATTACCGGTACTTGCCGCTGCATTTAATTTAGCACGTTTCAATAAAGCCTGTTGTGCTGTTGTTACATTGGCCTCATTACCTGCCCATGCTGTTAATGCAGGCTCCTGCAATGCACGCCCATAAGAGAAACTTAAATTCCACGGTAATGTACCTTGTGTTAATTGATACATACGATTTAAGTGCGCCGTTGCTTCTTCTGGTGTTTGACCACCGGATAAGAAATTAATAGTTGGTACTGCTGCAGGGACAGCACGTTTTAGCACAGCTACTGTTTGTGTTGCCACGGTATCAATATCAGCACGTCCTGTTGCTGTTTTACCGGAAATAATCATGCTTGGTTTTAACACCATATGTTCCAAACTCACTCGATGTAACTTTAATGCATTAAACACAGCATTCAGTACCATTGACGTTTTTTCATCACACATTTCAATACTGTGATCACCATCGATTAATACTTCTGGCTCAACAATCGGCACAACACCATTGCTCTGACAAATAGCAGCATAGCGTGCCAAGTTATCTGCATTAATTTGAATGGCTAACCGTGAAGGTGTATGTGCAGAAATACGATAAACGTTACGCCATTTTGCAAAACGTGCGCCTAATGATGCATACTCTTGCAAACGTTCACTTAACCCATCTAATCCTTGAGTTACCTTTTCATCGTCTGCGTTATCTAATCCAATCAGCCCTTTATCCACTTTGATCCCCGGGATGATTTGTTGTTGAATTAACACATCAGCAAATGCTTTGCCATTGGTATCCTGTTGGCGTAGTGTTTCGTCAAATAAAATCACTCCGTTAATATATTCACCTAATCCAGGTGCAGTAAATAATAGTTCGCGATAACGGCGTCGATTTTCTTCGGTTGATTCAACATTCACACTGTTTAATCGTTTGGTTGCTGTTGCTACACTCTCATCGGCTGCCAAAATGCCTCGACCTGGAGCAGCAAGAATATTAATAGTATCGGCTAATGTAGCGATGCTAGATCTATTCACAGTAATATCTCCTATTGTGCGGTAAAAATGGGCGTAGTATGGCGAGATTAGCGACAAATCGCAAGATATACTCAGCGCACTTGAATCGTAGGCATTGTTGGCTATACGATTTTGCCACAGTCATGTATGCCACTATACACTCCCGTGGCAAAATCGCTTGCCGCCTCGCCTATAATCCAACTGCTTGAGTCTATACGCTTCGTATTTCGCGTGTATGTTTACAGCTCCACATGCAAATGCGGACGATAATTCAACGCTTCGAGCAAATGTTTGCGGGTAATGTGATCTGACTTGGCTAAATCGGCAATGGTGCGGCTTACTCGCAAGATGTGATGATACGCACGTGCTGATAAATGCAATGTTGTCATCGCATCTGTTAGCAACGTTTGATCGGCTTGCGTTAATTGACAATGTTGCTGAATCTGTCGACTAGCTAACAAGGCATTAATTTGCTGTTGGCGTTGCTGTTGACGATCGCGTGCTTGCGTCACCCGTTGCCGTACACTCTCACTGGACTCAGCAACAGTTGATGTAAATAACAGTGCACTGTGTGGTAAGGCAGGCACCTGGACATGTAAATCGATGCGATCCAATAAGGGGCCTGAAATACGCGATTGATAACGCTGGACTTGATCACGTGTACAACGACATTCACGATGCGGATCACCATGATAACCACATGGACACGGATTCATTGCACAAACCAATTGAAAACGTGCGGGAAATTGTGCTTGCTTTGCAGCGCGCGAAATGGTGATGTGACCAGATTCTAACGGTTCACGCAATGTATCCAACACACGGCGTGGATATTCTGGTAATTCATCTAAAAACAATACACCATTGTGTGCCAATGAAATTTCACCTGGCTTCGGTGGACTGCTACCACCCACCAACGCAGCACTTGACGTTGTATGATGCGGTGCGCGAAATGGACGTTGGTAAAATCGCGTTGGATTAACGTCACATTGGCTAATTGATAATACAGCTGCAGTTTCTAAGGCTTCATCCGTCGACATAGTCGGCAAAATGCTTGGTAAACGGCTGGCTAACATGGTTTTGCCGGTACCCGGTGGACCAACAAACAATATACTATGACCACCGGCTGCTGCAATTTCTAAAGCGCGACGCGCTTGCAATTGACCTTGCACATCACTGAGATCCGACATGTTTGTTACTTGTGACGTTACTGGTTGTGGGTGTTGCACTGGCAACGAAGTTTGTTGAGTCAAGTGTTGACATACATCAGTAAAGTGTTTGGCAGCATAAATGGTAACATCACTGACTAATGCAGCTTCCTTTGCATTTTGTTCAGGAAAAATTAAACACCGTTGCTGTTCGCGTGCACTTAAAGCAAAGGTTAATGCACCACGAAATGGACGCAATTCACCGGTTAATGCCAATTCGCCTGCAAATTCGTAGTCAGTTAAGGTCTTTGTTGATAATTGCCGACTCGCGGCTAAGATCCCCAATGCAATTGGTAAATCAAACCGTCCACCTTCTTTGGGTAAATCAGCGGGCGCTAGATTAACCGTGATCCGTCGATAGGGAAAATCAAATCCCATCGTTAACAATGCACTGCGCACCCTGTCACGACTTTCTTTAACTTCGGTATCCGGCAAACCAACAATGGAAAATTTCGGTAACCCAGCACCAATATGCACTTCAACACTCACACTCGGTGCATTCACGCCACTGCTGCTGCGACTGTATAAAACGGCAAGTGCCACAATAACCACCTTGATTATATTAAATCAAACTACGTTGCTGTTATGGCCTGGAAAAATGACGGATTAGGATTGTTTGATACGTTTTTCTAGTGCATCAACACGTGCTGCTAATGCATCAAGTTGCGCACGGGTACGTTGCAACACACCAACTTGTGCATCAAATTCTTGGCGAGTCACTAAATCTAATTTGGCAAAACCACTTTCCAATACACTGCGGAAATTTTTTTGTAAATCGCTGCGCAATGTTGTTAACGATTCAGGTACGCAGTCACTTAACTTACGCGCTAAATCATCAAATACGCTGGAATCAATCATGGCACGCCTCCTTTCTATAAAGACTGACCTTAATCAGTTTTATTTAGAAATGCAAGTGGTTAATTAAAAAATTACGGCTATTTGAACCAATCAATCACTGGCGTATTTAGAAACTCATCAACTGAGATCCCATCATAACCACCGACTTGTAACAAATTTGCTTCGGGATATTGTTTAGCAAATTGCGTCATACCATGACTTGCAATTCGCTGTTGCCCACTTTTCACTTCTATTGCTAAACATTGCTTCTTATACTGCACAACAAAATCAACTTCATGATTACGTTCACGCCAATAGTAAACTTGATAATGGTATTGATACGATCCATTAATCAGATAAGCACCAATACAAGATTCTACTAAACGTCCCCAATAAGTATTATCTGCCTTTGCTTGTGCGAATGAGTAATCTCCTAAAGCTGACATAAGTGCTGTATTCATGACTTGTAGCTTAGGTATACTAGCTCGCTTTAATACGCGTTTACCGGTAAACTTGCCTAGCCCAGCGAGCAAACCCGATCCGGTAAGTAACTTTAAATAATGTGCTAATGTTGTAGTGTTGCCTGCATCATGTAATTCACCTAACATCTTTTGGTATGATAGGATTTGTCCCGAATAATGGCACCCTAAATGAAACAATCTTCTTAGCAATGCCGGTTTTTGAATGGGGTTCATCAGTAATACATCACGAGACAAAGTTGTTTCAATCAAAGAATTAGTAATGTATTGTTGCCAACGTTCAGGCTCTTTGACCAACGGTGCAGCGCCTGGGTAACCACCATAATAAATATATTCATCAAGTGTGTATCCAAAAGCACGTACCATTTCCGGGAACGTCCAATGCATAATGGGTAATACTTCAAAGCGACCTGCTAAACTTTCACTAAGACCACATTGTAATAACAGTGGTGTTGAACCTAACAATAAGACTTTAATGTTGGTATTGGTTAACGTATCTTCATCCCAATAAAATTTAACTAACTCCGACCATTGCGTGATTTTTTGAATTTCATCAAGGATCAATAGAATGCCTTGTGCATGAGATGCTTGTTGTTGCATGCGCCGTGCAAGCAGCCACTGTTGCTCTAACCAGGCAGATGATTGCAGAGTAGCTGCATCGGCACTGGCATAGTGGGTTGGACCAGCGAATTGCCGCATCACCTGTTGGCTCAACGTAGTTTTTCCTACCTGACGCGGCCCAAGCAACACTTGGATAAACTGGCGCTTCTGTTGCAGTCTCTTCGTAACTAATTGATATAATTGACGTTTTACCATATTTTACAAATTACTCAATATGTTTCGTATTTTTACTCAATGCATTGAGTAAATTGTAATGCAGGGTTATCAGTAATGCAACGTTGGAAAAAAATATTGTGTTACAGGAGCTTGTGTCATATCAGCTTTGGCGCAGCTGTAATCTGGTATAGCTATAAGTAAAGTCGGGACATTACTTCATACAATACAAACAAAGCCTATTTAAACTAACTCTTCTGGCTCTGGTATTTGTTTAACGGCATCAATTAATGAAGAAACATCTTGCTGTGATTCAGCATTAATAATATCTTGCAAATAATGTAATAAATCATTGCCTAACATTGGATGTTTTAAACCATACTGGATTGTTGCTTTTAAGTAACCTAATTTACTACCACAATCATAACGTACACCTTGAATTTGATGCACATACATTGGATCTTCATTTAGTTGCGTTGCAATCGCATCAGTTAATTGAATTTCACCACCAGCACCCGGTGCCGTATTGTCTAAGTGCTTAAAGATGCTTGGCATTAAAATATAACGGCCTATTGCAGCCAATGTCGATTCTGTTTTATCTGGGGAAGGTTTTTCAATAATGCGTTTGACTTGCGCACAACCGCCTTCTTCTTCATCTAATTCAATAATACCGTATTGATCAACGTGTTGTTTGGCAACGTGTTCAGTGGCAATCACACCACTGCCCGTTGCTTTGTGAATATCTAACATCTTTTGTAAACAATAACGTTCGCCACCGTCGATTAGATCATCAGCCAACAACACAGCAAATGGCTCTTTACCAATAACATTTTTCGCGCACAAAATTGCATGGCCTAGCCCTAATGGCTGCGACTGACGGATATAAACACAGTTAATCCCACTAGGTAGAATATCGTTAACAATAGCTAACAAATCGTCTTTGCCAGCGTTGTGTAAATATTTTTCTAAGGTAGGATCGCTATCGAAATGATCTTCAATCGCACGTTTACCGCTGTTAGTCACAAAAATTAACTCGGTAACACCAGCAGCAACGGCTTCTTCAACTGCATATTGAATAAGGGGCTTATCTACAATCGGCAACATTTCTTTGGGCGTTGCTTTGGTTGCTGGCAAAAAACGTGTACCAACACCGGCAACTGGGAAAACTGCCTTACGAATACCGATTTTCTTCATTTAATAATACCTCTGTTATTAAAATTAGTTATTAGATGTGATTACACGAGATCTGGATCAGGCTGCTTAATGTGTTGACTAGTTTGTATCGATTGACCGCGGCCAATTGCAAAATACTGTATACCTTGTGATGCCATAAAACTCGGGTCATACACATTACGTCCGTCAAAAATAACTGGTTCACGCAATTCCTGGGTAAACCAAGCAAATGTCGGCGTATAAAACTCACGCCACTCGGTAACGATGATCAATGCATCTGCATTAGTTAACGCTGCTTGTGCAGTGTCACATAAAACTAAATCATCGCGATCATCGTAGATACGTTTCACTTCTGCCATCGCAACTGGATCATACGCTTGTACCACTGCACCAGCTTGCCATAGCGCTTCGAGCAACACTCGACTTGGTGCATCACGCATATCATCAGTATTTGGTTTAAACGCTAATCCCCATAATGCAAATGTTTTTCCCGCTAATTTATGTTGATAGTACTGCGTAATCTTGTTAAATAAGACTTGTTTTTGCTGATCATTGACTTGTTCAACGGCGCTAAGCAACCTAGGGTTGTAACTATGTTGATTAGCAGTAGTACGTAATGCACTAATGTCTTTTGGAAAACATGAACCACCGTAACCACAGCCTGGATAAATAAAATGATAACCAATACGTGGATCCGAACCAATACCACGACGAACATGTTCAATGTCAGCACCAACGAGCTCAGCAACGTGACTTAGTTCATTCATGAAACTGATTTTGGTTGCCAGTAATGCATTAGCGGCATATTTAGTTAATTCAGCTGACGCACGATCCATTGTCATAAAGCGATCATGATTGCGGTTAAACGGTGCATATAAGGCTTGCATTAATTCAGTTGCTTTCGTGCAATCGGTACCCACAATAATCCGATCAGGTTTCATGAAATCTGCTAATGCTGCCCCTTCTTTTAAAAACTCAGGATTGGAGACTACAGCGAAGGGTATGTTGAGTTGGCGTTGGTGAAGGGCTTTATGGATGGTATCGATAACCCGCTGACCGGTGCCAACTGGTACTGTCGACTTATCGACGATAATCCGATATTCGGTCATATATTGACCTATCTTATCCGCCACATCGAATACATAACGCAGATCAGCCGCGCCATTGGCATCAGGTGGCGTCCCAACAGCAATGAACTGAAACAAACCGTGAGCAACACCTTGCTTGGGGTCGGTGGTAAAACGCAGACGTCCAGTGGCAGTATTTTTGACGAGCAATTCTTGTAAGCCAGGCTCATAGATGGGTACATCACCTTGATTTAGCTGATCTATTTTATCTTTATCGATATCAACAATGAGTACATCATTGCCGACATCGGCTAGACATGTACCTGTGACCAAACCCACGTAACCTGCACCATAAACCGTAACGTTCATTGATGAATTGCCTTCAAAGCGGTGAAAAATAGGCAGGCATTAGAGCAGAAATAGGGCAGGAGGGCAAGGGATTTTGGAAGGATTTTGGACGATAAATTTATTTTCGAAGAACATAACAAAGTGCTTCCTGATATTTCCTGTATAGCGATAGGCAGTGTATGATTACGCAACATTATGCAAAAGTAGCGTAAAATGAAATTATTATTTACGATTAAATCCATTGCAGTCAAAGGCGGTGGAGCAGAAAGAGTCTTGGCAAATATTAGTGAAGAACTAGTCAATAGAGGGTACCAAATTTATCTATTGACATTTGACAAAGAAGAAGTCAAATCATTCTACTCTTTTGATCCTAGAATAAAATTGTTATTCCTTGATATAGGAAATAGTCAAGTTCAAACAAACTTTATCGATTTATTCAAACGAATAAATCGACTGAGAAAAATTATCAAAGAAATAGTACCCGATGTTATTATACCGTTTATGTGTAGTACGTTTATACCGACGGGTATGGCTATGTTAGGTGATAAAACACCAATAATTGCAAGTGAACATAATGTTTTTCAAAATTACAAAAATAGAAAGCTTGTACTACTATTATTTTTATTATTACAACTAAAATTTAGAAAAATTACTATTGCCGCTGTTTCCAAAAAAAATAAGGGTGGTTATCCTTGGCTTATAAAAAGAAAAATGCAATCCATTCCTAATCCAGTACAAAATTTTGAAGGAATCAAAAAAGAATATAATAGAAATATTATTTTAAGTATTGGGAGTTTAGACAACCAAAAAAATCACGCCGATCTGATTCATGCTTTCGCTTCACTTGCGAAAAAATACCCCGATTGGAACGTTCATATTATAGGTGAAGGTAAGCTGCGCCCAGCATTAGAAAAATTAATAACAAATTATAATTTACAAGATAGAGTGCATTTACCTGGAAGTACGCAACATATAGAAAGAGAATATGCAAAAGCAACTATATTTGCTATGCCTTCTCTTTATGAGAGTGTTGGACTTGTAACTGCAGAAGCAATGTTATATGGGTTACCTGTTGTTGGTTTTGCAGATTGTCCAGGTACCAATGAATTGATTACCAACAATCAAAATGGTATTTTAGTTAGTGGGCAAAATAAAGCGCATGCCTTTGCACAAGGACTTGAACAATTGATATGTTCACAACAATTACGGGAAAGATTAGGCCAACAAGCCAAAAAAGAGCTAGGGAAATATAGTATAAAAAATGTGGTGGATCAGTGGGAAAAGTTAATTAAAAAAGTAGCATACCCATGTTTACATTCTCATTAAGCAATTAATATGAATACCAAGCAGAAGTCCATGCCATTAATTACAGTAGGCATCACTTGTTACAACGCACAAGATACTATAGAAGATGCAATTAAAAGTGCTTTACAACAAGCCTGGACTAACATTGAAATTGTTATCGTCGATGATTGTTCTACTGACAATTCTGTTAAAAATATCAATAATATATTAGCCCAACATCAAAATATATCTTTTAAATTAATAATACATAAAAAAAACACCGGCGTCGCTGGTGCTAGAAATACAATTATAAAAAATGCATCGGGTAGTTTTATTGCTTTCTTTGATGATGATGATCAAAGTCTATCAAATAGGCTAACAAGACAATATTATAGAATAATTGAATATGAAAAAAAGTATAATAAAAAGAATTTGTTGTGCCATACAGCAAGAAAGCAAATATATTGTGATAGACAGTTTCAATATGTGCAAACCATGGCAACGAACGAAAAACTCCCAGCACCAACGGGGCTTGATATAGCAAGAAAAATTCTATTTGGATACCCTAAAGCAGGAAATGGAGCCTGCGCAACTTGCTCACAGATGGGAAGGAAAATAACTTATGAAAAATTAGGTTTATTTGATGAAACATTTAGATTATCAGAAGATACTGAATTAAACGTTAGACTCGGATTATCAAATGGCCAAGTTATTGGTATTAAAGACGCATTAGTTATTCAGAAAATGACATATACAAATGATAAGAATTTGGAAAAGACATTTTTCTACAGGCAAAAATTACTAGATGAATATGAAGAATTTATAGACAAATACTTTTCTTACCTGTTTTGTAAGAAATGGCAAGATATAAAGTGTAGGTTTTTAGCAGGTAAAAAACTCATACCTTTTCTTAAAATATTAATATTATTTTTACAATACCCAATAAAAACCCTTAGAAAAATTAGTTGGGCATTACCTAATCTAAAAACAAATCTACATTCAATCATTTTCTATAAGAGAATAGCGAAATAATGCCAAAAGCCAACTACACTTCTTTAATTACTATCGGCATTACTTGTTACAATGCACAAGATACTATTGCAAAAGCTGTAAAAAGTGCACTACAACAAGACTGGCCTAATTTTGAAATAGTGCTTGTGGATGATTGCTCAACAGACCAGTCAGTTAACATTGTTAACTCTATTATGGTGCAATATGACCATATTCCAATTACATTGATCATGCATAAAAAAAATATGGGCGTAGGAAGCACTAGGAATACAATTATAAATAATGCTAAAGGCGATTTTATTGCATTTTTTGACGATGATGATGAGAGCATGCCAAATCGACTAACGAAACAATATCATAATATTATTGCATATGAAAAATCACTTAATACACATTTAATTGCATGTTACGCTTCGGGTTATCGATTATACTCAAATGGATATACTTTAAAATTAACTGCAATAGGATCAGAACTTCTACCACCACAAGGCACACAAATTGTCGACTATTTGCTGTACTATAAGCAAGAAAAAGGGGTATTTTATGGCAGAGGAACACCAACATGTTGTTTAATGGCAAGGAAAACAACTTTCAATATTGTTGGAAAATTTGATACCAATCTACGCAGATTAGAAGATTGTGATTTTGCGATACGGCTTGGATTTAAAGGTGGATATTTCATTGGTTGTAAAGAGAATCTATTTACACAATATTCAACAAATGCACAAGATAAATCCCCAATGAAAAATCTACAAGGAGAATCATTATTAGCACAAAAAAATAAAAAGTATTTAAAAAGAAAAAAAGTATATTTTTACGCAAAAACATGGCCTAAAGTTCGATTCTACCACTTTACTAACCAACATTTTAAAATGGTAAAACTAATGATTATTTTATGGTTACTGCATCCTATTTTACTTACAAACAGAATGCTAACTAGTATTTTAAAACGAGTGTCTCATGAAAAAAATATGCGAAAAGAAGTTAAATTAAGATGAAAATACTTTTCGTGTGTCGTTCTTTTAATAATATGGCTGGTGGTGTTGAACGCATGGCTATTATGCTCATGAATGAAATGGTTAATCGGAAATATAATGTAACGCTTTTCACCTGGGATAAAGAGAATACCAAAAACGCTTTTTATAAAATAGATAATCAAATTGATTGGCATGTAATGGATATACAAAACCATCTAAAAAAAGCAAACTGGCTAACACGTATTAAAAGAGCATTTAAAGTGCGAAAAATTGTGGAACGTATTAAACCTGACATTATCTTAGCATTTCAACATGGTGCCTTCCTTAGTTTTAAGTTCTTTTTATTTGGATTTAAGATCCCAATCATTGCAGCAGAACGAAATGCCATTTCACGTTTAAATCATACTAAATCTGGTACAAGAAGAAATTTTATCTTACAAACATTTAGACTAGCAGATAAAATCACTGTCCAACTTCCTAGCTATATAAAAGATTACCCTAAATTTTTACACCATAAAATGATTTGTATTGAAAATCCTGTCTTGCCTGCAACTAATTTTGCAAAACCAGCTGAAAATACAAAAAACAAAATATTACTTTGCATTGGTAGATTAGCATACCAAAAAAATCAATATGCCTTAATAAAAGCATTTTCTTTAATTTATCAAGACTTTCCTGATTGGCAATTAATGCTTGCAGGTGATGGAGAAGACCGTATACAGCTTGAAGCAGAAGTTGAAAAATTAAAGTTAACTAAACAAGTAATATTTAAAGGTAACGTAAAAAATACTAGCTCGCTTTATTGTCAAGCACATTTATTTGTTTTACCATCAAAATGGGAAGGTTTTCCAAATGTTATTGCTGAAGCTATGTCACATGGGTTACCCTGCATTGGTTATAAAGATTGCGATGGCACGAATATATTAATACAACATGAATATAATGGTTTACTCGCAGAACAGAATGGCAGCCCAGAGACACTAGCTTATTGTTTAAAGGAATTGATGCTTTCACCAGAAAAGAGAAAACGGTTTAGTATAAATGCTATTAAATCCATGAAGCAGTATAAGCCTGAGAAAATCTTTGATAAGTGGGAAAATTTATTAAAAGAGTATATGTAAAGACAAATGATTTTTACTCATCTGTGCAATAGAGAAGAGGCTTAGAATCTATACGACTAGAAATTTCTCTAATATGTTTATAGCGTCTCTCTAGTTTTTGTATAATAGATTCTGTATTACAATATTTAGGATGTAATTCAATAACAAGACGTCTTACTTTATCTAATACTAAATCTGCTGTTTCAAAGAAAGCTTCTTCTGCTCCTTCAATATCAATTTTCATTAGGTCAATTGAAGAATTATTTGCAATAACCATATTAACAATTTCAACGAATGTCACACCACTAACTTTAATATCTCCTTTTTCTGATACTCTATTCCCCATGCTGTCACCAGCTGTAAAAAATTTTAAAACGTCATTATTCTTCCATGCAGCTTTGTTGAGAATTTTGTACTGTTTGGCAGAAAAGTTTTTCCTAATATTGCGAACGAGAATTTGATGACTTGTTGGATTAGCCTCTACCATTAACATTTTGACTTTAGGGTTCTGATAATAAACCCAAAGTGAAAAGGTTCCTATATGAGCGCCGACATCTACAATGACAGGCGACAGAGATGATTTCAAAAATTCTTTCAGAAAATTATATTCTGCATCAACTAAAACTTCTTTTAAAGCTGTGGAATCACAATTACGAAATTCTAACTCTACGTTATTATAAAATGCATGGCCAATCTTCATTGGTTTTCCACGTGCTTGGATAAGATATATCACAGCAGGCAATATTCCCCTCATAAGAGAATTAAGCCATATAAGACGATTAATAAAACTCTTTCCATGAACGTATAGGCTAGCCATTATTATCTTTCCCAAAAAAATTTCTGTAGATTCTTTATTTTTTTTAGTCAAATGAATAGTTTGTGAGTAGAATCCTATATTTTGCTTAACAATTGATATGCTGCATTGAAAATAATCAGTAATAAAACTCATATTAATGATTAGTAAAGTCATCGTGCAATATCCTGCCACACTATGGTACAACAAAAATCGGAAGCTGAGTAGTTACGTTATTTTTTAATAATGCTCGAGACACTTTTCATTACAGAAGAAAAATCTAGAGTGGTTTTACAGTGATAAAAGCAACTTCGTCACTTAACAGATCTATAAGCGATACATCTGGATTAACTGTTAAACAATCTGAAATAATTTCGGGACTGAGCAGTTTTTTGTATCTTTGTGATAATTCACGCCTCCGCCACCAGCAAATCTGAAAACCTTGTTGAATAAGAGAATTCTGAACAAATCTTTGCGTATGTTTTCGATTTAATGCATTACGGATCCATGGAATTGTGCTTTCTGCTTCATTGGGCAGAAATTCCAAAATGTACTTTTCGATATCTTGATCGTTCATGCGCATATGTGCCCAAGGAGAATCAAGCGTACATGGGCGATGGCCTCCTCCAATATAAAAATAAGGATCATAACGATGGTACATTACACCACCTGGCTTTAATATACGATACATTTCAGCAAAAGCATCCGGCAAATTTTGAATATGCTCTAACACACTTTGTGTATAAATAAAATCTAAAAAATTATCTTCTATTGAAGTCTTTTTTGTTATATCACCAGTTAAAAATTTCACTTTTGAATTTGCAAGCCGTGCAACCTGAACATGGCGATTATGCGTTTCTAACACATTATTATAGCTATAGTCTAACCCATAAGCTTGCATACCTACACGTTCAAAACCAATGATAGATTCCCCGCCTGAAGTATAGCCAACTTCAAGGACTTTTATATTTTCCTGTTTAACAAAAGAAACGATTTTCTTGATTTTTTCAAAACGCTTTTTATGCATTTGTACTTTCTTGGCAATGCACGCTTCTACTTCTTCTTTTGTTGGCTTTAAGACACGGATTCCAAGATTCGGTATATTTGCATTTAAAAATAAATCGGCATAATTTTCGAGGTACGGTTTTAATACATTTCTTATTTCAGATAAAGATGATGTAATTGTTCTATAGCCTTTAACATTTTCTAAAAATTGACGGTCATTTCCATTTAGTAAACCTTTCTTGTCCAGTTCATTCAGAGCATTCATCGGACCAAACATCATCCAAGCTGGTTTTAAGCTGTATCTGTGATGTTTTGAAACCAGTATAGAACGACCATCAGAAGTTTTGAAAAAATCTTCAACGTCTTTTGCTACAGTTACATTAGAATCATACTGATATAAATCTGAAAAATAGGGTTTTAAATACCGAAGAACAATTCCTTGAATTATTGCTTTTAAACGAGCCATCATGAACATTATATATTTTATTTCCTATCAGCTAACACGATAAATATAGTAAACAATAGTTAACACACAGTAAACTTAATTTTTACTGTGTTAGCCCGAAGTAGTAATGTCCAGTTTATCTCAAGTTAAAATGCCCGCTTTTAGTAATTACTAACCTATTAGAAGTGGAGAGAAAAATGACAGACCAGAGGTATGCGATGAGCGAACAGAAACTAAGCCGAGCCCAGGTGATAGAGCGGATAAAATCAAAGCAACTGAGCCAGATTGCAGGAGCGGAGTAATCGGGTCTGAGTACTCGCCAATTAAGGCGATTAATCCGTGCTTACGAACGAGAAGGCACGTCTGATTTGCAATCGAAACACTGTGGCAAACCAAGCAATCGTCGTTTTCCGGATACACTGAAACAGCAAGCACTGACCCTGGTAAAGAGCCATTACTCTAACTTCGGACCAACGTTTGCTCATGAGAAATTGACTGAAGTTCACGGACTGACATTGTCAGTAGAAACGCTATGCCAGTGGATAATAGGCGCGCTGCCTTATGGCAATGCAAACAACGCCCGCCAAGCCCATATCCATCAACAACACCCGCGTTATAGTACAGCTTCCAAAGGCACCCCAAGTATAATCCTTATTTATTTTATGCCATAGCAGAAAATCAGCAACTATAAGACCATGTGGTTCAGGTGATCGACACCCTATTGCTTGCACAAAAGCATCTGGCTTTTCAATATCGTTTACAAAAATTCGTCGATGTGAATACAAAGTACAGGACACCCGGTATATAGAGATTCAAATTGCACAAGCCTTTTAAGCTGTTTAGCTAAATACTTCATTTCATACCAAGAAAAATCCATTAAGATGCTTAAAAACACGTTTTACCTTTGGCATAAAACCTAAATTTTATCAAAATCATTGCTAAAGCTATGTTATATGAAGTGCAATGCATTAGGTATAGAAATTTTGATAAAGTTGATGTATTAATATAGCGATAATATAATGGCCACCTTATTGAAAAAGAATGACAAGCTAAAGAAACACGCTTATTGTTCTAAAGAAAAGGAAATACATGTTATTTAGAACTATTAATCTACGAAAAGATATACGTTCTTTGCTAGAAGAATATTTTAACCAATACCTGACACACAACATGGACGTTTATGACGTTGGCTGCGGCAGTAAGCCATTCCAAAATATTTTGACGGGAAAGGTTAAAAATTACATTGGCGTTGACATAGAAGATGGATTTTATGACACTAGGCATATTGACTTATTAGGCACAGCATATAACGTACCGATCAAAGCCAATTCAGCAGATGCTGTTATCTCATCACAGGTATTAGAGCATTTAGAAAAACCAGGAAGTGCTATAAAAGAAACCGCTAGAATTTTAAGAGAAGGTGGACTATTTTTTCTATCTATACCTTTTCTGTATCCTCTTCATGCTGAACCACATGATTTTATTAGATTTACCGAATTTAGCATTAAAAAACTTCTAAAAGCAGAAAAATTTGAAATATTAGAATTGAAAAAGGTTGGTGGATTCTGGTACATGGCTGGTCAATTCTTGGGTATATATTTACAAACATTCGACAAAGGTTTTTTAAAAAGAATAAAAATAATCCATATGCTAATACAATTTATTCGATGGCTATTTTACATTTCACACTTAATAGAAGGTTTCATACTAATGATAATCAAAAAATCTCCGGAAAAATTAAGATCAAAATGGGCCGTTGGATATGTACTTGTAGCAAAGAAAATGTAAGCTATTTTTATATACTTCGTCTTTTAGTAAATTATAGATATAAAAAATATAAAAAATTTAACTCACTGATTTGGAGCAATCACAGTCACTGTAATATGCAGTATGTTGAGGAGTAAATTAGGGTACTATTATATAATCCTTATCGATAAAATTGAGTAATTATCACCAGCTAACATATTTAATCAAAATTAAATATTAATTAAAAAATTAGATTTTAATGAATATTATAGACATAGAAAAAGAGCCGAGCATAAAAGATATTCAAACAGATGTATGTATTATCGGCTCCGGACCAGCAGGTGGAATAGTTGCAGCAGAACTTGCTAAAAAACATATTAATGTCTTACTATTAGAAGCTGGTTCTACACTACCAGATTATAATCGTAATTCTATTTCCACATTTAATCTTTCTTCGGATATAGCTGATCTGCGTTTCGGTTGGTCTCACCAATTCGGTGGTTCATCAAACCTTTGGGCAGGGCGTATATCTCCATTAGAGAAAATAGATTTTGTAAAACGCTCTTGGATCCCAGATAGTGGATGGCCTTTTGCAATTTCAACTCTAATGCCATATTACAAAAAAGCTACAGAACTTTTGCAAGTCCCCAAAGTTAACTACTTTTTTGAGGATGATAAACTAGATAATACAAAAAATAGCTTGACATCTCTTTTAAGTAGAGAAACTGGCCTTGAAGCCAAATGTTTTCAATGGTCAAAGACGCCTTTTATCGTTTCTAATTATTTAGAAAAAATAATAAAACACTATCCATCCTTAAAAATATTACTAAATGCTCCTGTGAGTCGTTTACAAGAAAATATAGATGGCTCTCATGTTATGTATGCGCAGATTACTAAGAAAGATACTAACATTGTTAAAGTAAAAGCTCGCCTATTCATAGTAGCTGCAGGTGGAATTGAGACACCACGTCTCCTACTTAATTCTAATCAAACAAAATCTACTGGCATTGGAAACGAATACGATGTGGTCGGACGCTATTTCTCTACACACCCTAAAGCAAATATAGCCGCAATTATTTTAAAAAAATCTATATCGACATCACATGCACTGTTTATGGATAAACCACTTGGCGCAGGTAATTTTCGTTACGGCATTGGCTTTTCTCAAGATATACAAAAACATTTAAGCCTACTAAATCACTATGTTCAGCTTTCACCTTTACTAGAATATCAAGCCAATAGAGCATTTGAAGCTATTAAAAAGACAAAAGTATTAGAAAACAATTTAATAAATAACAGTAAATTAATTCAAGGTTTTCTACCTGGCTTAGGGAAAATAACGTATGCAGCAATTGGCCGTATTGTAAAATTACAGCCAAGAACTAGTAAATTTATTTTGCGCGGGTTTTTAGACCAATTCCCAAATAAAGAAAATCGAATAAAATTATCAACTGATACCAAAAAAGATGGCACACATAAAGTAGACATTCAGTGGCATTATTCTGAAAAAGACAAACAATCTGTCTTAACATTTTTTTCATATCTTAATAAAATACTACAAAAACATAATATTGGCATGATTGAATATTCCGGGCTTGAAACTTTACAGGACTGGCCTTTAATTGGTGTTCATTCTCATTTGATGGGTACAACTCGCATGGGAGATGATACTAAAACATCTGTTACCAACGCTGACGGACGTGTACATGGAACTTCCAATCTTTATATTGCCGGTCCCTCCTTATTCCCAACCTATGGTTTTGCTAACCCATTCTTAACCATTACTGCATTATCCCTACGTTTGGCAGATCACTTGCTGAAACAAATTAAATAATGTTAAATATAATCTTGAATACACATGCAAGGAAAATTTCAAAAAATGACTGCGCCTTCTAAGCCAACTTTTTGGCAAAAAGCATCTCGCTATCGTTTTATAAAAAAGAAACTCTCAACCAAAAATCTTGATAGATTATGTGCAGAAAACGCTAGCAATCAAAGGACCTTAGTAGTTCACTCTGAGGATGTGGATTATAAGCCATACTTTTCTAACGCATTTACTGTAACAAAAAGGCAAGACAAACCTGCTGATATGCATGTTGATTTGTATTACAAAGATGTGAGTAAGATTGATAGCGAAAGCTTTCAGATCATTTTGTGTACTGGATTATTAGAACATATTCCTGATCCACAAAGACTAATTAACGAATTCCATAGAATTTTAGAACCCGGTGGAAAATTAATTATCTCTGCTAGCGCAGTATTTTCTTTTCATGAAGGGCCTGATAACTTTTTTCATTTTACTCCTTACGGTTTTCGAGTTCTCTTTCAAGCTTGGTCAAGCATTAAAATGCTACGTGGTGCTAGCCAGCCTTTTGAAACTATTAGCATATTAATGCAGCGCACCTTGATACAATGCGAAATTTCCCCCCCTTTTAGGCCAATTATCGAAATTTTATTATTAATAATGCCGCTGTTTGATAAAGGTATCACTGCTCAGTATAGAAAAGCAGGCGAAAAAAAAGAAGAAGATCTGATTGACTCAATGATGCCATCAAATGTACAAGCTGTTGTGATAAAATAACACATGAAATTAATAAACAAAATATTTAGACGACTTATAAAAGAAAAATATATTTAAACATAAAGCGACTTGAATGTAAGCTAATAGGACAAATAAAACTTTCTAATCAAAGATTATGCTCGACCATGCCCATGTATAAGTTACATTAGAATTGGAAACACACATAAGTGACCTCTTCAAAATTAGCTGCTAATAAATCAATAGAGATTTTTAATTGTGACAAAATCCATCCCTCTAATAACAATTGGAATAACATGTTTTAACGCTGCTGAAACCATAAGAAGAGCCATAGAAAGTGCTCAAAAACAAGATTGGCTTAATTTTGAAATTATTATTGTTGATGATGGTTCAAAAGATAACTCCGCTAAAATAATTAAAACATTTCAAGAAAATAACGAAAAAATCAATTTGTTTCGTCATAAAGAAAACCAAGGTTATCCTGCTGCACTTAATACAATTATTAAAAACGCCAAAGGTGAATATATCGCTTTTTTTGATGATGATGATGAACACAGTACAGACCGCTTAACTAAGCAATATAAACGACTTACAAAATTCCAAACGCAGCATCCAGGATGTGCTGTACTTTGCTATTCACACAGACGAGTATTTATTAATGGTATTGAAAAGTCAGATGGCTTTGTTAAAGCCATTGGACATAAAACACCAGAACCACATGACTCAATGGTCGCTGATTTCCTTTTGTGGCATAAAAAAGTAAAAAATTATGTATGGGGACAATTTGGAAGCTGCACTATGATGGCCTCTAAAAAAATTTTAGAAGAATTTGGATTTGATACAAGCTTTAGACGTGCTGCTGAGTGGGATTTAGCAATACGTGTTGCCCTAAAGGGTGGATACTTCATATCTGTCGATAAGCCTCTTGTCATCCAACATAAAACCCAAACTATAGACAAATCTGGCACAAAACCTTTACAATATGCATTAATGCTACGTAAAAAACATAAAAAGTATTTACAAAAGCATAAAGTCTATCTTGGCGCAATTTTACAAAGTTATGCAAAATTCTACTATTTCAGAAACAAATCTTGGAAAGGCCATTTTTTTTTAATATTAGCCTGCTTACTACCTCCTTTCAAAATTTTTGTCAGCGAAATTGAAAAGCGTATAAGATAAAATACACATTCTGAGGAGCTATTTTTAAATTCCAGAGATGTGAGGACGCCACTTTTGACGAACATATATATACATGCCAAAATGCGTGCTTGTAGCTTTAGCTCATGATGATTCTAACTGGTTCACAATTAGCTTCCAAAATAGTAAACCTTAAACACCTCACTACATCTGCTATCAAACACACGTTGCTAGAAAGAAGCAAAAACAGGAGTTAAAATTTGATGAAAAATACATTAAAGAACTATAAATATTTAACCACCATCAAAACATTATTGACACAACAAGAAAAGAAAAAGTTTGCCTGGTTACTGTATTTAATGATTTTCAGTGCTCTTCTAGAAACCGTCAGTATTGGGATGTTGATCCCATTTATAACAT
Organism: Gammaproteobacteria bacterium; assembly: GCA_965116795.1. Classification (GTDB taxonomy): domain Bacteria; phylum Pseudomonadota; class Gammaproteobacteria; order JAJFKG01; family JAJFKG01; genus JAJNDI01. The sequence continues at coordinate 733,420 of OZ220716.1, read as the reverse complement.
TGTTACTCCAACCAACATCATTTCAACAACATGCTTGGTTTCAAAAATTACACCTTTTATTTGAAAACAGTACACAAGTTGGAATCATTTTATTTGGCGCGATTTTTTTAGTATTCTTATTCGCGATTAAAAACAGCATGTTATTCTATTTACAAGTAAAACGTATGCAATTCGTTTTTAACAATAAAAAAAGAATCACATTGCGTTTATTTAAAAAGTATTTATGGGAAGATTATAATTTTCATATACAGCAGAATCATGCAAAACTTGTTAAAAATCTTAAACAAGAAACTGCCCTTTTTGCATCAAAATTAATGATGGGGCTTCTCACTTTTTTAACGCAAGGAATTATTTCGATCTTTATCCTTAGTTTCTTGCTGATCTATGATTGGCGTGCAACTACGATTCTTGCAAGCATTTTAATTATTGCTGCTTTATTTTATGGCACTATCACTCAAAAAATGCTAATGCAAAATGCAAGGACTTCTCAGAAGTTATTAAGTAGAACTATTGCCACTACAATGGAAAGCTTACGTAACATTAAAGAAATAATCTGCTTAAATAAACGAAATTTCTTTATTGAACAGCTAAAAAAATCATTGGAAATCTCTACAAAGTCAGACGTGGTAATTAATGTTATTACTACGTCTGCACGATTTTTCTTAGAGTTTGTTGTTGTTTGCGCTGTATTAAGTTTAATGGCAGCCGAGTTTTGGTTTGGAGTAGATCCAACAACAATAGTTATTAAGATTTCAGTTTTTGCTGCTGCTGCACTTAGAATCCTACCATCAGTTAATCAAGTTGTAACTAGCCTTTCAATGATGACATCCACTATCCCTACTTTAGAATTACTCTCAAAAGAAATGAATACACCTGATAATCTAGCAATGCTACATGATGCCAAATATGAAAAACAGCACAAAACCAAGCATTTTAATCAAAACATTAAATTTAATAATGTAAGTTTTAAATATCCAAGAACAAAAGATAATGTTATCAGTAATATTAACTTTGAGATTAATAAAGGTGATTCAATCGCAATTATTGGTCGCTCAGGTGCTGGAAAATCAACTTTAGTTGACTTACTAATAGGTCTCTTGAAACCTAGCTCGGGTGAAATTTTAATAGATGGTCACCCTCTTGACTATTTTAGCCTTAATTGGATGACCAATATAGGTTATGTTCCTCAAAGCTATTATCTAGTCGATGATAGTATAAAAGCAAACATTGCATTAGGCATAGATAATGAAGAAATCGATTTAAAAAGAATAGAAAAATTATTATCTTTAGTAAACTTATCTGATTTTATTCAAAGCTTGGAACAAGGGCTCGAAACAAGCGTGGGGGAAAATGGAATTAGACTATCTGGTGGACAAAAACAACGATTATGCATTGCACGTGCTTTATACAATGACCCAGATATTATTATTCTGGATGAAGGGACTTCATCGTTAGATATAACCACTGAGAAACAAATTATTAGTGAATTAAATCAAATAGCTAAGCAAAAAACCATAATTATTGTATCTCACAGACCAGAAACTATTGTTGGTTGTAACAAAATATATGAAGTTAGTCAGGGTACAGTAACTTTAAAGAATCAAAAGTAGCAAGATTTTTCTATAATTAATAATATTTTTTATTTTCTGAGAAAATGTGTTATTGTTTTAATAGATTTCATCATTAAATAACGTTACTTTAGCAAAGTATAATGTAATAGTTATTATAGCAGTCAAATAAATATGCTTAATTAGCGCTATTTCACATGAATATATTAGTCACTGGATCTACTGGATTTATTGGTTCTGCATTAGTACTGCGTTTACTTGAACGCGGTGATACCATCATTGGTATTGATAACCATAACGACTACTATGATCCTGCCATTAAAGAAGCACGACTTGCTCGTCACATTGATAATCCACAATATACACACCTACGCATTGATCTTGCCGATCAACAAGCTATAAATGATTGCTTTGCTCAATACCAACCACAACGAGTTGTTAACTTAGCCGCACAAGCAGGTGTACGCTACTCTATTGAAAATCCGCTTGCTTATATCAATAGCAACATTGTCGGTTTCGCACATATCTTAGAAGGTTGCCGACATAATAATATTGAACATTTAGTCTATGCCAGCAGTTCAAGTGTTTATGGTGCTAATACTACGATGCCATTTTCAGTGCAACATAATGTTGATCACCCACTTAGTCTTTATGCTGCCAGCAAAAAATCCAATGAGCTAATGGCACATACTTATAGCCACCTTTATGATTTACCAACCACTGGCTTGCGCTTTTTTACTGTCTATGGACCTTGGGGACGCCCAGATATGGCATTGTTTACATTTACTAAAGCCATTTTATCTGGAAAACCAATTAAGGTTTTTAACTATGGCAAACACCGTCGTGACTTTACTTATGTAGATGATATTGTTGAGGGCATTATCCGCGTTTTGGACCACCCAGCACAAAGCAATCCAAATTGGAATAGTAACAATCCTGATCCCAGTACTAGCAAAGCACCATGGCGCATTTACAATATCGGGAATAATCAACCGATCGAATTATCAAATTACATTACTGCTTTAGAAAAAGCATTAGGAAAAAAAGCTAGACAAGAATTACTACCTTTACAGCCCGGTGATGTGCCAGATACTTATGCTGATGTAGATGATTTAGTGAAACAATTCCATTATAAACCAACTACTAACATACAAGAAGGTATCACTCGTTTTGTTACATGGTATCGTGACTACTTTAATGTATAAACAGTATTTACATTACTTCATTCTTCAAGGATAAATGCAGTGCAAAACAAGTTGCTTTTTATCACAAATGTCGATTGGTCATTCTTGTCACATCGTTTGCCTATTGCACTGGCTGCAATCGAGCAAGGCTATGAAGTGCATATTGCAACACCACTTACTGATAAAGCAGATATATTACGGACAAATGGATTAATAGTACATTCTTTACATCTTAATAGGAAAAGCTTAAATCCCTTATCTAATCTATTAACATTATTGCATCTTGTTACCATCATAAAAAAAATAAAACCTACATTAGTACATGCTATTACTATTAAACCGGTTTTATTGAGCGGGATTGCTGCCCGTATCACTAAAGCACCTGCACTGGTAGTTGCAGTCCCTGGTTTGGGTTTTATGTATACTAATCAAAATATAAAAACCAATATATTGCGCAAATTCATTAATATTGCTTATCAACGTGTATTTGCTCATCCTAACATACATGTTATTTTTCAAAATGAAGATGATCGTCGCCTATTAATACAGCTTACCCAATTACCAATAGCAAAAACCACATTAATTCGAGGGTCCGGTGTTAACTTAAATGATTATTCAATAAAACCGTTACCGACAGAAAAACCGACTATCATCATGGCAGCACGTTTACTTGCCGAAAAGGGTATTCATGAATTCGTTAAAGCAGCTCAAATCATTAGTCAATCTGGATATGATGCTCATTTCGTATTAGTTGGTAAATGCGACCCAGGCAACCCATCCAGTCTACAATTAACTGACATTGAGAATTGGGTTAAACAAGGTTATATCCACTATTGGGGATATCGTACAGACATGCCCAATGTGTTATCTAGCGGATATGCAGTGGTACTACCATCTTATTATGGCGAAGGTTTACCTAAAGTGTTAATTGAAGCTGCTGCTTGCGCACGCGCGGTCATCACAACAAATGTACCCGGCTGCCGTGATGCGATAGAACCTGGAGTAACGGGTCTATTAATACCTGCACGTGATCCCCAAGCATTAGCCACTGCAATTAAGCAACTATTAGATGATCCTATTGGTTGTCAACGAATGGGAAATGCTGGACGTCAACTGGCAGAGCGTACATTCGATATTAAGTCTGTTATTAACAAACACCTGATAATTTATCAAAAGCTTGAACCTTGATAATAAAATAAATCCTAATGCGACTGACTGACGAGTATAACCCATACCAACTACAATAATGATAAATGGCGCTGCTACTGCAAGTGCTAACCAAGGTAAAGGTTGTTTTCGGCAAAACTGCACTAACCCACTCATTAAACAAGCACTACAGACTAAATTAACACTGGTAATACCTCCACCTAACTGTGCAACTAGCCAATTTCGTGTCTACTATTTTTTATCAAACTAAATAAGCTATCGTAGTTAGCATAATCTATATAGTGATTAAGGTAGGCACCCCAATCACTACCTACCCACTTGATATCGCAATCCAATAATCAGTGTGGCAGCGATGCCATAGACCAATAGTAAGTAATTCTGTTTCTGCTGATCAACTAGATTAGGTGATAGTGTCATCAATGCAGGAAATAAAAAAAGTAACCAATAGATTGTCATGAATTTAATACTCTATTAACTTGTTGTTATATCTTCATGAAGTGACAATATAAAATAGTATTTATTTCTTTTTTTGATAGTTCTGTATATCAACATGCCTTAAAAACCAAACTATACCACTCAAATAGCCAATAAATAACAACATAAACCCTATAAATAAATAACCATCAGCAACACCAATTTTATTTAAAATAAACGCTAAACTACTGGTTATTAACGTCACTAAACTTAAAATCATGGTAATTGTGCGTGGATGTAAGCCCATCTGTTGTAACCAATGATGGATATGTTGACGATCAGGCTTTAGCAATGGTTGACGTTGCAATAAGCGTAAACTGACAACACCACAAAAATCAAAAATCGGCACAATCATCACCCATAACATGACAACCGGCGCAATCGCTTGTGCTCCTTGGGACAAACTCACTGTAAACCACACTAAGCAAAACCCCAATACCATACTGCCAGCATCTCCCATAAACACACTGGCTACACGAGCACGGTTAAATGGGAAATTGAATACAAGAAACCCTAATAAGGCTGCTGCAATTAATGCTAAAATATGCATATCCATTAAACGACCTTCAACACCTGCAATGATAAATAACATTGTCAGCTGTATCCAACTGATACCGCCTGCTAAGCCATCTAAACCATCTAGCATATTGATCGCATTGATAATGCAAACTAAGGCAAAAATAGTGATAGGGATCCCCCAATTACCTAATACAATCGGATCAACAAATAAAATATTACCGAAAGTATGTAGATAAACCTCCCCCCAAATCGTCATCAATAAACCAACAATAATTTGTGTCCATAGTCGTGTGTGTGGTTTTAATTCGTGAAAATCATCGAGTAAGCCAACGAATCCCATCAGTATTATCCCGGCCAGAAAACTACGGTATGGCGCAATCGATATATCTAGGACTAATAAACCAATACCAATGCCAAAAACAATGGCTATCCCACCAACTAACGGCACTGGTTCTGGGTGATGTTTGCGTGGATTGGGTATATCGACTAAACAAATGCGCTCAGCGATTAGCTTAATCATGTGAATACACATGACCGTCACAATAAATGTTAATAGATAAGTGAAATAAATTAGCATAACCCTTCATGGCACCATTAGCACAATATTCGGCATATAATAACGGGTTCAGAGGGGAGTGCAAGTGTACGAGACTGGATCCTGGTCTCTGTCTTCGCTTACAGCTGCGCCACGGCTAGGAAAAGATTTAATCTAACAAACTTGCTTTTAATTTCTTAATCGCATTGGCTTCAAGCTGACGGATACGTTCGGCAGAAATCTGATATTCAGCTGCCAATTGATGTAGTGTTGCTTTTTTATCGACTAACCAACGGCGTTGGATGATGGCACGGCTACGCGGATCAAGTATTTCTAATGCATCGCGTAAACGTTGTGTACCAACAGCGGCATTATTGCTATTTTCCAATAATAATGCCGGATCGGCTTGTTTATCTTCTAAATAATATTTTGGCGCATAGCTAACAACGTGTTGGCTATCATCTTGATGATCAGCACCATCATAAGCCACATCTTGCGCATTTAAGCGTGCTTCCATCAACATCACTTCTTGTGGTTTTACCCCTAAGGTTTGTGCAACTTCGTTGACTTCAGCTTGCGATGCCCAGCCTAACCGTTTTTTCGCACTGCGCAAATTAAAAAATAACTTACGTTGTGCTTTAGTAGTGGCGACTTTCACAATCCGCCAATTACGCAAGATATATTCATGCATTTCTGCTTTGATCCAATGCACCGCAAAGGACACTAAACGCACTCCCACTGTTGGATCAAAACGTTTAACCGCTTTCATCAAGCCAACATTGCCTTCTTGAATTAAATCAGCTTGAGCTAACCCATAGCCCGAATAACCGCGTGCAACCTTCACCACAAAACGTAAATGTGCTAACACTAATTGACGTGCTGCAGATAAGTCATTGTCTTCGACCAAACGAGTTGCTAACTCGTGTTCTTGTTGTGCAGTGAGGATCGGCATTTGATTTACACGTTGAATGTAACTCTCTAAACTGCCTGCCGATAGGCTAAAATCAATGGATTGCAGTGCACCAGTCACAATAAACTCCTCTTGCAAGATGTAAGGTACATATAATTAGTTAATCTACCGGCGATTTTAGCACTCTTTGCCTGAGAGTGCCAATTTGGCAAAACACCATGATCTTGCTAATAAAACCAGTTAAAACAAAGTGTTAAGTGTAAATAGACTGGTTAAAATTGATGTCCGATACTGTGTTACACGCAGCCGTTCAAATGATAGAAATCAGTATATCCTGTTTTGTTGCTTCGAAATAAGTCAGATTGATATATATGTCAATCTGACTTATACTGCTTAAATATGGAGTCATTGATATAGGTATAAAAATGAAATGCGGGTTATATTAAAGAAAAAATTGCGGGACTATTACACAAACAATCCGCAAGCAAAACTGCCATTAGTCAATTGGTATTACAAAATATACTCACAAGATATTCGTAATATTAGCGAACTAAAAAACATATTTAACAGTGTTGACCCAGCACATGGCTATACTATTTTTGATATTGGTGGCAACCATTACCGTTTAATTACAGCTATACATTATAACCGACAACGCTGCTACATACGAACTATCTGGACACATGCTGAATATAGTAAACGGATAAACCAACAGAAATTAAAAACAGGTGAATTATGAAAACTGCACGATTAAAGATTGATTACGTTGATGGTAAAACAAAGCAAGTATTCCATCAACCAGTCACCATTTTTAAAAAACCAACTAATGGTAGTGACTACCATCGACTACAACGCTTACTCGATAACCTAATCGATCAAGTCCAAGATAATGGTAACCATCCACTGGCTACTGTGATGGAAATCATTGGTGATAATTTAGAAGCGTATGATAATGAACATTATCCTGCTATTGGTGAAGATGTGAGTGATATTGAAATGGTAAAATATCTAATGAAAATAAATAATCTATACCAAAAAGATTTGGCATCAATATTTGGTAGCCAAGCCAATGTGTCAAAATTTTTAAATGGCCAACGAGAATTATCAAAAACACAAATAATCGGATTGAAAAAAATGTTTGGCGTTAGTGCTGATTTCTTCTTAAGGTAATGTCCACTTTAATTGCTAACAGAAACACTTCTTAATTTAGATCCTACCACGCACTCACTGCACCACCATGTGGATACAACTCCATTGTGGCATTAACCACTTCAGGCGAATGCATGATTGCAACTAAGGTGTCAGTCCAAGGTGCTTGTTGATCGCGACGATTGACCACAATCAGATTGGCATACGGTGATTCCTTACTTTCATGCAACACCGCATCTTGTGGGGTTAACCCTGTCATCGGTAAAAAGTCATTGTTGATCGCCACTAAATCGGCATTAGACAATGCATGTGCCAATTGTGCCGCATCCATTGCCACCAAGCGTAACTGCCTTGGGTTGCTTATCACATCTCGCAAACTGGTATTAACCGATACATCGGATGTTAAGCGGATCAACCCGGCATGTTGTAAGATTAATAAGGCACGTGCCTGGTTACTCGGATCATTAGCAACCGCTACCAATGCCTTTGCTGGCAATTGTGAACTATCCGTTATTTTTTTCGAGTAAAACCCCATTGGATACACAAATGTTTTGCCAATCACCGCTAATTGCAAACCGTGATCACGTACTTGCGCTTGCAAATACGGCTCATGCTGGAAAATATTCGCATCGATTTTACCATCATTCAATGTAATATTCGGCAGTGCATAATCGTCAAAGGTGACTATGTCTAATTCCACACCGTAACGTTCACGCCCAACGTGTTGCGCCACTTGCATAATATCTTGTTGTACTCCAGCGATAATACCAACACGGATCACATCGGTTTTTTCCAAGGACTTTGCCACAGCAAAGGGTAACAATGCACAACCAGCAGCAACGCCAACAGCAATATATAAAATTGACAGGCGTCGTGTTTTCGCAATCACATCTCCAACACTTTGTAGTATTTGTACTAATACAACCAATAAAATCACGGTTTCTACAATGACAATCGGATCAAAGCGCTGATAACCATAATTAATCGCTAATTCACCTAAGCCACCGCCACCAACTGCACCCGCCATTGCTGAATAACCAACTAACCCGATGATGGTTAACGTTGCCCCTTTGACTAAACTAGGCAATGCCTCTGGTAACAATACATAACGCACTAATTGCCAACGTGTAGTGCCCATTGCAAATGCAGCTTCTAACAAACCGTGCGGTACTTCTGCTAATGCAGCTTCACTGACTCTGGCATAAAACGGGATAGCCGCAATGGTTAGCGGCACAATCGCAGCAGTGGTACCAATATACGTACCGACTAACAAACTGGTTAATGGGATCACGCCAATTAATAAAATAATAAATGGTACCGATCGAGTGACGTTAATGATAAACCCTAATCCTTGATGCAGATAACGTAATCCCTTACCTTGACTTTTTTCAGTAAAAAACAAGATCACACCTAATACTAATCCAACAGTGATACCAACTGCACTGGCAACAAATACCATGTACCATGTTTCCCACATCGCTTTGATTAATGGAATAATTGCAAACTCAGACATAACCTAACACCTCTGACTTCACCGATTGAGTGGTTAAGTAAGTTAATACCTGTTCAATTGCAGCTGACTCACCAATCAATTGGCACAGCATAAAACCAATGTTATTACCATGAATGTATTCCAGATCAGCTTGTAGAATATTCACCACCACGCCAAAACGTTGATGAATATCGGTTACCAATGGCGTATTCGCTGAATTATTCACAAAGGTTAAGCGAGCCAGGGGATACAAACCAGCGGCGGGTTCAAACACCACACGTTGTTGTAAATTCTCTGGCAATTCCAAATGAAATGCTTGACCAATTAAACGTTGAGTCACTGGGTGTGTTGGTTCAGCAAATACATTAATCACATCACCGTATTCAACCAACTTACCATTGTCGATGATCCCAACCCGATCACAAATCTGTTTAATCACATCCATCGAGTGGGTAATTAACACAATCGTGAGTCCCATGTCTTGGTTGATCCGCTTTAACAATGCCAAAATGGTGTGGGTTGTTTCTGGATCTAATGCAGACGTAGCTTCATCACATAACAATAAACGCGGTTCAGTAGCTAGCGCACGCGCAATGGCTACCCGCTGTTTTTGCCCACCACTTAATTGATGTGGAAAATGCTCACGTTTATCGCTTAATTCAACTAACTCGAGTAATGGATCAACAGTATTGGCAATTGCTAGCTTATCCATGCCTTGCAATTCTAATGGCAAGGCAACATTGTCAAAAACATTACGCGATGTTAATAAATTAAAATGCTGAAAAATCATGCTCATTTTACGTCGTGCTTGACGTAAGTCTGCTGTCGATAATGTCATCAAATTCACATCGTCAATGAAGATATCACCGCTACTCGGACGTTCTAACAAATTGATACAACGGATCAATGTGCTCTTGCCAGCACCACTTTTACCAATGATCCCAACAATGTCACCACGCTTAATCGACACGTTAATATCGCGTAGCGCTGTGACGGTCTGTTGCTGCACATGATATTGTTTACTGACTTGGGTTAATTTCAACATCTTAGCTTGCTCATTTAACATTGTTTTGTCATAAAAAAACGCCAGTGTCATCTAAGTGAACACTGGCGTTAAGTTGCGTTCGTGAGTTGAAAAAGTTAGTACACTGTTACATCAAACTCATCGCCCCAACCCGCCGCACAGTGCATAGGCTTGGCATCGACATCATCATTAACGGTGTTACTAATTTCATTGCAGTTAATTGCTCTAGGATCCGTAAAAACTGAAATATTATCCTAGCAAGGCGATGTTAATTAGTCAATTTAAGCAGAAAATTAGGCAATATCAGCGCATTAACGGTTAATCACGTTGCGATCCAGTTGGGTTTTGCGCAACCACACTCTATAATGACGCGGCCATAATGTTCAATAATATTGCACAATCACAGGAGTAATGCATACGTGGAGACACCTAGCCCTATTTGGCAAAATGGTCACTTTGTTCCGTGGGACCAAGCAACTGTACACGTGTTAACTCACGGATTGCATTATGGTAGTGGTGTATTTGAAGGGATCCGTGCTTACCAAACTGATAAAGGCACGGCTATATTTCGCTTAACCGATCATATCGAACGCTTTTTATATTCAGCATCTGTGTTAAAGATGACATTACCGTATTCTGCAGCCCAATTAATTGATGCAACGTGTGAACTAGTACGCCAAATTAAATTAGATGCGTGTTATATTCGTCCAATCGCATTTTATGGTGCAGACAAATTAGGGATCTATCCGAAAACAGTACCCATTGAGGTTGCAATTGCTGCATTTCCCTGGGGAAAATATTTACCTGCTGACAACTTGGCCGTTAAAACCAGTCGTTATATTCGCATTCACCCACGCTCCACAGTAACGGATGCTAAAATTAGCGGTCACTATATTAACAGTATCTTAGCACTACAAGAAATTATTAACACCGATTATAGTGATGTATTATTACTTGATGCCGATGGCAATGTTGCAGAAGGATCAGGTGCAAATGTCTTTATTGTAAAAGATAATGCGTTATTGACACCACCATCAGAAACCATTTTACCGGGATTGACTCGGCAAACCGTATTTGATTTAGCTAAACAATATAATATTACTGCAAAAGAAACCGTATTAACCTTAGATGATATGTATAATGCTGATGAAGCATTCTTCTGTGGTACCGCTGCTGAAATAACACCGTTTCATCGGTTAGATGATCGCACCATAAGCAATGGCGAAACTGGCCAGTTAACTTCAACGATCATGTCATTGTATAGTGACACTGTACACGGTAAGCTGCCCGAGTTTAGTCAGTATTTAACGTATGTTTAATTACTCTGTTTTATTTGTTCTGTTACAGCACCTGTCCACCATCGACAGTAAATACTTTGCCGGTGATCCAACTAGCTTTTTGATTAGACGCGAGAAACAAAATCATTTGGGTAATATCATCGGGTTTCCCAGCACGGCCTAATGGGATCCGACGTTGATGCTGTGCCCATAGATCTGGATCGGTTTTTACAGTATTTTCATTCATACCGGCTTCAATCACACCGGGTGCTATGGCATTAATTCGAATACCCTGTTCTGCTAAATCAAGCGCTGCATTCTTAGTCCACTTATTCATCGCTGCTTTAGATGCAGCATAACCAATGCGATTAGGCATCGTGACTTCCCCAGAAATCGACGAAATATTAATAATACAACCTTTACTATTATGACTAACCATATTAGCCGCACATTGTTGGGTTAAATATAGTGGGGCAATCGTATTGATTTGAAAGACACGTTGCATTTGCTCAACAGACAACTCCAATAGCGGTTGACGTAACAATATACCCGCATTATTGACTAACACATCGACACCACCTAAGTAAGCAATTGCTTGCTCAGCAAACGCTGCCACATTTTTCATCTCAGAAAAGTCTGCATAAAACGCACACGCCTTACGACCTAATGCTTCGATAGTGTGTACTGTTTTCTCAGCACCGGTTTTATCGCTACGATAACTAATGGCAACATCAGCACCTTGTTTTGCAAAGGCAATTGCTGCATCTTGTCCCATACTACGATTCGCACCCGTAACAATGACTTTTTTCCCTAAAAACTCCATGCTATCTATCTCCAATCAGTCACTAACAAATAACACTGTCTTGCTCAAGATCATCACGTTGCTGTACACCGTAACGTAATTTTAAATCGTGTAACTGTAACAATTGAATATTAACTAGCAATGGTATAGCAACAATATGCATGCACAGTATAATCAGAAAAGTTACTATTTCATCGAACATTGGATGTAGCATACTGCCATCTGTTATCGTTAACATAATTGGTGTCATCAATAATGATATAACCGCTTTTGCTAATAAAAATGTAATAACATTGACGAGCACGATAAATGCTTCTACTGCTAACACCCGCCACCAATTGCCTGACACTAACCGTAAACTGCTAGTCACTGCTTGAGTAACGGTTACATTATCAAATAATGCAATTAATTTGGCATATTTAGTGTATAAATAGAATAAAACACCTGGCACAATAAAACATAATGATCCGACTATGGTTAATAGAGTGCACAATAGCCATGTACTTAAAAACACTAGACTACGTTGACTAACAGCCGTCACAACTGCTCCTGCAGACAGTGAATTATTCTGTGTTGCACTAAACACTGCAAAAAAGCAGCAACCCATGATCATGGTTGCTATCAACGTAATTAATAATAGCCCTAACATTAAACCATGCTGCTCAACAGATGCATTCATTGTTGCTGTTAATTGTAATAGCAATAGGGGATATATTGTTTTGACCAACGTCAGTGGTCCGATAAAATAACGAATATGTTTAAATGTGCTTTTCCAAGCAATACAGCTTGATTTAATTAACTCAGCCACCGTTTGTGGAACAGTGTGTAAGCGTAACATGCAAATTCTCCTATTGTGCGATGTGCTGGATTTTAACATAAAAATGATGAATTAATTGGTATATACCCTATCAAGTAAAAGATATGCGGATTCATTTGAGTTGGAACGACGTATAGACTCAAGCAATTGGATTGTAGGCGAGGCGGCAAGCGATATTGACATAGGAGTGTATATTGACATACATGACTGTGGCAATATCGCACAGCCAACAATGCCTACAATTCAAGGGCACCGAGTGTATTAGGTTGATTAAGATAAAATAACAATAACTGATAATAAGGCTGTGGTGGTTTTACTTGATTGATCCCTGTCGGATCAGGACTTGCAACGTGCTGGTCATAGACACGTGATAACCAAAAGCGCAGTGCAGCAGCAACTAATGCCTGTGGCCAATATTGTTTTTCTATTGCAGCAAATTGGTAATTATCTTGATAACGTGATAACAATGCACGTGCTTTATCTAGATCAAGTTTGCCACTGTTTTCATCTATGCTCCACGCATTCACCGTAATTGCAACATCTAATAATCGTGCATCGTAACAAGCATAATAAAAATCAAATACACCGCTGATGTGATCATGATCGAATAATACATTATCTGGAAATAAATCAGCATGGATAATGCTTTGCGGTAATTGTTGCCATGGCAGTTGCGCACATATGGTCACAGCACGTTGCATGTATTGGCCTGCTGTTTCATCAACATACTGCCGACACTTAGATAACATCTCTTCACGCCAGGCTTGTCCACGTACGTTAATACGCTGTTGTGAAAATGTATTAACAGCATGATGCAATTGCCATAATAAATCACCCACTGCACTGCATTGTGCAATCGATGGCGTTGTCACTGCTTTCCCCGGCAACCAACGTTGAATAACAGCTGGTTTCCCCTTTAGCATTTGTACGCTATTGTGATTATTATCAGCAATCGGTTGTGCGCAGGGTAGGCCAGCATTCGCCAAATGCGTCACTAAATCCAAATAAAATGGCAACCGTTCTGCATTAATGTGCTCGAATAATGTTAATACATATTGACCAGACGTGGTCAGCAAACAGTAATTGGTATTGGTCACCCCACTGCTGATCCCAATCAAATCGCGTAACTCGCCTAAGGTATAATGTTGTAAGAATGTATTGCAATCAGCATGTGTTACTGGTGTGTAGACTGCCATGTAATTCCTTAAATTTACCCATCGTTTTATCTAGTATATACTCTCCGCACTTAGAAATGCAGCAAGATGATTCACAGTATGTCAATAACAAAACCTACCAAACCACTGATCCTCGTTGACGGCTCATCCTATTTATTTCGTGCGTATCATGCATTACCGCCATTAACCAATCGTCAAGGCCAAGCAACCGGTGCCATCTACGGCGTAGTGAATATGTTACGCAAACTACGCACCGATTATCAACCATCACACATGGCGGTGATCTTTGATACCAAAGCTAAAACATTTCGTGACGACTTATACCCAGATTACAAAGCAAATCGCGAAGCAATGCCAGAAGAATTAGCTGAACAAATTACACCACTACACGCCGTTGTGCGCGCCATGGGATTTCCATTAATTGCTGTGGATGGTGTTGAAGCTGACGATGTGATTGGTACTTTGGCCACACAAGCTAGCCAACATCACTGGCCGGTTGTCATTTCAACCGGTGATAAAGACATGGCGCAATTGGTTAATGAGCACATCACATTAGTCAACACCATGAGTGAAAAAACACTGGATACTGATGCAGTTATTGAGAAATTTGGTGTGACACCTGATCAAATCATCGATTACCTGGCGTTAATGGGTGATAAAATCGATAACATTCCTGGCATACCCAATGTCGGTCCTAAAACAGCTGCCAAGTGGTTACATGCATACGGCAATCTAGCGGCAATCATCGATAATGCAACTGCCATTAAAGGCAAAGTAGGAGAGAACTTACGTCAACACCTTGATCAACTACCACTGGCGAAACAACTGGTTACAATTAAGTACGATGTTGAATTGCCAGTTAGCATCACTGAGCTAACTATTAATAAAGCGGATCATGATCAATTAATTTCACTGTTTCGTGAATTGGAATTCAAACGCTGGTTGTCTGAATTATTGGATCAACATGCAACTGGTGATAACACATCAAAACAAATACAAAAAAGACATTATTATACTGTATTAACAAACGCTGATTTAGCTAACTGGTTAGCAAAACTAACCCATGCTGATGTGATTGCATTTGATACCGAAACAACTTCACTGGATTATGCTTCAGCTGAGATTGTCGGTATATCATTTGCGATCACCCCACACCAAGCAGTGTATGTACCCGTTGCTCACACGTATGCAAACGCACCTCAACAATGTAATCGTGATCATGTATTAGCAGCATTGAAACCGATCTTGGAAAATCCATCGATTAAAAAAGTCGGCCAACACATTAAATATGATATGAATGTATTAGCTAACTACAGCATTCACATGCAAGGCATTGTTAATGACACGATGCTGGCATCATATATATTAAATAGCACTGCCCACCGCCACGATTTAAATACCCTAGCCAATGTATATCTAAATGAACAAACTATTCATTTTGAAGAGGTTGCTGGTAAAGGGGCAAAGCAAGTGTGTTTTGATCAAGTTACTATTGAAAAGGCAGCAACTTATGCGGCTGAAGATGCTGATATCACACTGCGTCTACACTACTTGTTATCCGAACAATTACAGCAAACACCTTCTCTAATCAAGGTATTAAATGCCATCGAAATCCCCTTGATACCCGTGTTATCACGCATGGAATGTCATGGTGTATTGATAGACACTGAACAATTAGCTAAACAACGCCAAAGGTTCAATCAACGTTTGCAAACGGTTACCACTAATATAATTGAATTAGCTGGCGAAGAATTTAATTTGGCTTCTCCAAAACAATTACAACATATTTTATTTGACAAATTACAATTGCCTATCCTGAAAAAAACTCCAACTGGACAACCATCCACTAACGAAGATGTATTGCAACAATTAGCGCTTGATTACCCGTTACCAAAATTGATCTTAGAACACCGCCATTTAACCAAATTACTCTCGGCGTATATTGATAAATTGCCAGAACAAATTAACCAAAAAACCAAACGGGTGCACACGTCCTATCACCAAGCGGTGACTGCAACTGGTCGTTTGTCATCCTCTGATCCTAATTTGCAGAATATCCCAGCACGTACTGAAGAAGGCCGACGTATTCGCCATGCATTCATTGCTCCAAATGGATACCAACTTGTTGCTGCGGATTATTCACAAATTGAATTACGCATCATGGCACATTTATCCCAAGATAAAACGCTATTAGAAGCCTTTGCAAACAATGCTGATATACATCGGATCACTGCTGCAGAAGTGTTTCACTGTCACCCAGATGAGGTCACTAGCGAACAACGTCGCAGTGCTAAAGCGATTAACTTTGGATTAATTTATGGGATGTCTGCCTTTGGATTGGCACGTCAATTATCAATCGATAAATCACAAGCACAAGCTTACATTGATTTATATTTCGCACGTTATCCTGGAGTAAAACGTTACATGGATACTACGCGTGAACAAGCGCGTAAAAATGGTTTTGTTGAAACGTTATTTGGCAGACGATTATATTTACCCGAGATCAATGCTCGCAACAAAATGCAACAAAAAGCAGCAGAACGTACTGCTATTAATGCACCGCTACAAGGCACGGCTGCCGACATCATCAAACAAGCCATGATCAATATCGATGCTTGGCTGCTTGCCAGTCACCTAGATTGTAAGATGATCATGCAAGTGCACGATGAATTGGTATTTGAAGTCAATACTCGCGATGTCGATACCGTGGTAGCAGCCCTACCTAGTCACATGTGTGCTGCATTTGCCTTAGATGTCCCTCTAGAAGTAGACATCGGTATCGCAGACAATTGGGAAGCAGCGCATTAGGATGCCGAGTATTTTTTAGCCGAAACAAGTGCTTTTTTTGCTCAAAAACGTGACATTTTCAGCCCAAAACACGTATAGTAGCGCCAAGATACGGGGTCGCTTTTGGCCTAGGTAGCCTATGTTTCTAGACACGTAACCCTAGGTCGTGATCATTTAATTACGCTAACCAAATCAGGAGATCAGTTATGTGTGGGATCGTTGGTGCGATTGCCGAACGTGATGTATGGCCAATGTTGTTATCCGGCTTACAACGCTTAGAATACCGTGGCTATGATTCCGCTGGAATTGCCATTATTAACGGTAAACCGTTTCTACAACGGATCCGCAAACAAGGTAAAGTCAGCGAATTAGCCACCTTTTTAGAAAAAAGTGTGATCAGCGGCCACACTGGGATCGCGCATACGCGTTGGGCAACCCACGGCATTCCCGCAGAGCGCAATGCTCACCCGATCATGTCAGAAAAGGCAGAACTTGCAGTTGTCCACAATGGGATCATTGAAAATCACAATAGACTACGTACACAGCTGATACAGGCTGGTTTTACATTTGAATCAGACACTGATACAGAGATCGTAGTGCATTTACTACAACAACAATTAACGATTACTCCAGATTTATTAACTGCCGCACGTGAAGTCGCAAATCAATTAACAGGCGCATTTGCGATTGGGATCGTACATATCAACCATCCCAACCGCTTAATTGCGATTCGTCAAGGATGCCCACTAGTCATTGGTTTAGGCAATGCAGAACATTTTATTGCATCTGATCAATTAGCGTTATTACCATTTACCCAACGTTTCGTGCATTTAGAAGATGGTGATATTGCAGATATCCAACTAACAGATTACAAGATTTATACAAAAGACGGCAATGCCGTTAATCGCAGTGTGCATACGTCAACAACCTTGGTTGATGAAACCAGTAAAGGTGATTACCGTCACTTTATGGAAAAAGAAATTCATCAACAACCATTGGCATTGACTCAATTACTCGAAGGCCGTTTAGGTAATGAACTCATCTTAACCCAAGCCTTTGGCGAACATGCTGATACGATTTTCCCACAAGTAGAACGGGTACAAATCGTTGCATGCGGTACCAGTTATCATGCTGGATTAGTCGCACGTTATTGGCTAGAAGCATTTGCTGGTATTCCTTGCCAAGTTGAAGTGGCCAGTGAGTTTCGTTATCGCAGTACAGTTACCCAACCCAATACACTGTTCGTCACCTTATCTCAATCTGGGGAAACCGCTGATACATTAGCCGCATTACATAGCATTAAAGATGCTGGTTACCTTGCCTCACTAACCATTTGCAATGTGGCAGAAAGTTCATTAGTGCGCAGTTCAGAGTTGGTACTGATGATGCGTGCTGGTGTTGAAATCGGTGTCGCCTCAACAAAAGCGTTTAGCGCACAGCTCACTGGGTTATTAATGCTAACCACCGTACTGGCACGCAATAAACGTGGTCATCACAATTCACAAGAAGCCCGTGTCGTACAATTACTGCGTGAACTGCCTGAAAAAGTCACCACTGTATTAAAATTAAATGATCAGATTAAACAGTTAGCGACATTGTTTGTAGATAAACACCATACATTATTTTTAGGCCGAGGGATCCAATACCCAATTGCATTAGAAGGTGCATTAAAGTTAAAAGAAATTTCATATATTCATGCTGAAGCATATCCTGCAGGCGAATTAAAACATGGACCATTAGCACTAGTCGATGAATATATGCCAGTGATTGCAGTTGCACCGAATAATGCATTGTTAACTAAATTGCAATCTAACCTGCAAGAAGTGCAGGCTCGTGGCGGCAAATTAATTGTATTTGCTGATGAACAAGCAGAGTTAGTCACTCAACATAATAATACCGATGTGGTTACCCTGACCGTACCGACCATAGATGATATCATCGCACCGATTATTTATACCATTCCATTGCAATTGCTGGCTTATCACGTTGCGGTAATGAAAGGCACCGATGTCGATCAACCACGCAACTTAGCCAAATCGGTAACGGTGGAATAGCTGTAAAAAAAATAATACCACCCTTTCCTATGATTACTAATCAACTATACTGGTAATATCAAAACAGTATCAATTTTACGGAATTGACTTAATGCATAAACCATTACATATCATCAGCGGTTGCAGTTGTTTATTGTGCGCTATGTTATTAGCACTAGCTTACTACTGGCAATGGCAGTTATATTTACATCCTTGTCCACTGTGTTTAATTCAACGTTTCTTATTTGTATTGCTTGGCATATTATTCTTTATCAGTTGGTGTCATCGCAATAAACAGCTAATTACGTGGCGTTATTATGGTAGCGGCGTGATATTCATTGCTAGCATTGGCATTATGACTAGTGCACGCCAAGTATGGTTGCAACTGTTACCTGCTGATCAACAACGTACTTGTGGTGCCAGTTTAGACTACATGCTGGCACATTTTCCTTGGCATCAGATTCTCTTAAACTTACTAAATGGTAGCGGCGACTGCGCTAAGGTTGTCATGCGGATCATGGGGCTAAGCATGGCACAATGGAGTTTAGGCTTTTTTAGTATATTTTTAATAATTGGATTGTTATTTGTGCTTCATAAAGTTAACCAGCAATCTGCCCCAAATTAGCGTGGATCACACTGCCATTAATCACCGGTTGCTCAGCACAACTCCATAGTAATTCAGCAATTTCATCGGGTGTCGCAAAACGTCGTGCACTGACCATGTCGGTTAATCGACGTTGCACTGTTGGATCGTCACCAATGTGACTTCGCAACATTTCGGTATCGGTAAACCCAGGACACACACAGGCTGTATGAATACCACGATTATCTAAATCCTGACAAGTTGCACGCATTAACCCAACCACAGCATGTTTATTTACAATATAAGATGCCGCGTTTTTTACAGCTTTTTCTGACAAGGTTGATCCAAGATATAAGATCGATGACCCTGATATCATGTGCGGTAAACAATATTGATTTAATTGGCTAGGTACAATCACCCCAACCGTTAAACTGTCACTCATATTTTGCATGGGGAGCTTATCAATACGATCATGTTGATACCAACTGGCATTATGAATTAAACAAATCCGTGCGTGTGTTGGTAAATGCTTTTTTAATTGTTGTGATACAACCGCTTGATCAAATGCATTAAAGTCTGCTTGAATATTAGTAACATCAGACAAATCACATGGATGGCGCGAAGTATTAATGACTTGCCAACCGTGTTGTAAAAATAAAGTTGCCGTAGCATAACCGATACCGCGACTAGCACCGGTGATGATTGCAATATCATCGAATTGTGTTGTCATGCCCCCTCCGCAGCTTGCCAGGTGCTAGAACCCGATTGCCCTGGGCCAGATAAGACATGGATGGTTATTGCTCGGATATTATGCTGTACCAATTGCTTCACGTCTTGGGTTAGCTGATCAATAAACCACTGCGACAGTGCTTCTACAGTGATATTGGCTAATGGCAACAGTTTTACATCGGATTGTAAAAACGGGATCATCTCTTGATTAAATTCACAATGATAATAATGATCTTTTTCACTAATCTGCAAATAAGGCGACTTGGCGGGTAGTAAAAAGATTTCATTTAATTCACGGCATAGTGTACGCAATGTTTGTTTATACTCACGGTAATCAAAGGTTAACCCCGTTTCATCAACATCAGCAGTAATCAATGCGCGCACCCTATAATTATGGCCATGTAACCGTTCACGTTGTTGTTTAGAAAAAATCGTAAAATGCCCGGCAGAAAACTTCATGTCTTCTTTAAATAATTCAATAGTCGTTACCTTAGACATATTAATTAATCCTCTATTAACAAACGATGGCGTTGATCATGCTGTGTAAAACCGATTAATGGCAAGCTAATGCCACGAGTTAATGCCATCACTTTAAATAAATCACCCATTTCATGGGGTGCTGTTAACAATTGTACTTGTTGAGTTAATTGTACACGTTCTGCTTCACGAGTACAGTGTTGTTGCGCTGCTTGTAAATGCGTTAACAACTGACAGTTTAGTAAAAAAGCTGCTTGATGGGTAAACCCTGCTACGGTTAAATCCAATTCAACGGCACGCATCGCCAATGCAGTAAAATCAACATGCGCAGTAATATCTTGTAAGCCAGGCAATAAAAATGGATCAGTGTGTGCCTGTTGACGATAATGACACATTAAGGTTCCCATATTCCGACTGGGATGATAATACTCATGGCGTGGAAAACCATAGTCAATTAATAAAATCGCACCCGTTGTTAATAATTCGCTAATGCTGGTTAACCACGCTAATGCAAACAGATTAATTTCACTAGTATAAGGTTCATTATTATTGATTGATATATGCTGCCAATAATCAATTAATGCTGGATTACTTGATGTTGCAATTATCCATTTAAATTGATTGCCATCATAAGTTACATAACATTCGAGTAATTGTTGCTGATGATACTGAACCACATGCACTGGCATCGCATCGATCACTTCATTGGCAATGATTACCGCTGATAATGGGTGAGTTGGTAAGCGATCTAACCAGGTTATTCGTGCAGACAATTGTGGACATACTGTATTTATTGTGTGTTGTTGTTGCTCGCGCAAACTTGGACTGGGTTCTAAAATAAAATAGGTTTTTGGTAACTTGTTTTGTTTGTCTAATGTTAACAGCAACTGTGCAGCTAGTTCGCCTGTTCCCGCACCAAATTCAAAGATGTTTTCTTCAGGTAATTGCTCAAGCACTTGTTCTACTTGTTGTGCTAAACAACGTGCAAACAACGGTGATATTGTCGGCGCTGTGACAAAATCACCATCATTACCAATGATGGCATTACCCGAAACATAATACCCAAGCTGTGGGGCATACAATGCTAACTCCATAAAATGTGCAAAGGGTATGCGTTTATCAGGTGCATGTTCAATTTCGGTGACAATTCGATCAATAAGTTGCTGACTGCGTTGTTGACTGGCTACATCAGGTTGCGGCAATGACACGATTAACTCACTTGCTTGTTTATATAAAAAGGCAGACAGTATAGTAGATTTAACCACTACCGTCATTCTACTGTATTGATAATTGCAAGCAATACAATTTATAGAGTATAGTGTTTGCTCTACTGTATACTTTAAAACATATTTAGTTGGTTTACATGACATTATTAATTTTCTTAATTGCCGGTGCAATCTCCGGCACACTAGCTGGGTTACTTGGCATTGGTGGTGGTTTATTATTTGTGCCACTGATGTCACAATTATTGCCACGCATTGGCATTCCTACTAATGTTGCGATGCACATTGCTGTTTCCACATCGCTGATGGTGATCGTTGTCACGTCAATTTCATCGACATGGGCACACCACCGTCAAGGTGGGATTAATTGGCAAACCGTGAGTATGATTGTTCCTGGTATTATCATCGGTGCGATCATTGGCACATTGATTGTAGATCAATTACCAAGTCATGTATTACAAAAATGTTTTGGTACATTTGCTTTGTTGATTAGCATCAAATTATTGTTAAGTTGGCAACCCAAACCGGTTAATTCAACCCGACAATTACCTAAACGCTACGGCTTAGGAACGTACGGCATTATTCAAGGGTTTATTTGTTCATTGCTGGGCATGGGCGGTGGCGCAATTTCAGTACCGTTTTTCCGAGGCTGCAATGTACCCATGCGCAACGCGGTGTCGATGTCAGCTGTATTAGGCTTTCCAACGGCATTAACTGCCGCTTGCTTTGCAATGTTCACTGGTTTAAATGAAACGGGCATCCCCGCATGGAGTACGGGTTACATTTACTGGCCAGCCTTTTTGGGATTAATGCCCACTGCTGTTTTGTGCGCACCATTAGGCGCATATTTAGCATATCGTCTACACACTGCTGTGTTAAACCGATTCTTCGCTATCTTTTTATTATTGATTGCTATTGATATGTGGTTACGTTAACCATAAAAAATGATAAAGGCTACCGTTATGTTACGTTATCCATCGATCGATCCCATTGCACTACAAGTTGGTGGATTAGCCATCCATTGGTATGGAATCATGTATTTAATTGGTTTTACCAGCGCTTGGGGACTCGCTTATTACCGCGCAAAACAACGTAGTGATTGGCAATACCAAGAGATTAGCGATTTAATTTTTTATGCAGCCATTGGCGTCATTGTCGGCGGACGCTTGGGCTATATGTTGTTTTATAACACTACTGAATTAATCCAGCACCCACTAAATTTAATCAAAGTATGGCAAGGTGGCATGTCATTTCACGGTGGATTTATTGGTGTATTGTGTGCATTGCTGATCTTTGCCAAAACAAAAGGCAAATCATTTATTAATGTTGCTGATTTTGTTGTACCATTAGTACCGATTGGATTAGCCGCTGGCCGTTTAGGCAATTTTATTAATGGTGAATTGTGGGGACGGGTAACCAACGTGCCGTGGGGTATGGTGTTTTCACATGTTGATCGATATCCAAGGCATCCCTCACAATTATACGAATTCTTATTAGAAGGCGTTGTTTTATTTGTATTAGTGTGGTGGTATTCAGCAAAACCTAAACCACCCGCTGCAGTCTCTGGGGTATTTTTAATTGGTTACAGTTACGCACGTTTGTTGTGTGAAGTATTCCGGCAACCGGATCCACAATTAGGATTCATCGCATTTGATTGGCTGACCATGGGGCAGTTATTATCAATTCCACTATTACTGCTAGGCATCAGCTGTGTTGTGTATGCATATTGCTATGCGCAGAAACGATGAGGTCTTGAATTCATTTCAGACAATACTACAAACAATAGAATCAACCGTTGGAATACATTTAAAAAAACACCAGGCTGTTATTAACAACCTGGTGTGTGATTATAATAAGAAATATAGTGAATGTAATGTAACTAACTATTTTAATCTTTAATTACTAAACTTATTCACTAGCAGCTGGAGCTGGAGAGGTTCTACCACTATCATGCTCTGAATCATTTTCAGATTCACTTCGATGACTGTCACCGATTGTTTCAACATTACCCAAAAGTTGGTGTTTCACATGATAAAAGAAACTAAGAGGGCCAGCACACACTCTACTTAAGCAGTTAGTGGATTGTTCACTACCGTTTTGAGTGTCGTCAACCAGTTTTATTTTTTCTTCTTTTTTGGTGCTCGGTTGTTCTGCCATCGTATTATCTTCAGCATCACTAACTTCATCCAAAACTCTAGGAGCAAGATTTAATAATTCGTCTTGTTCCAATTCGTCTGTTAATGCTTTTCCTAATGTACCTTTGCTTTCTACTTTATTTGTGCTACTAGATTGGCCCAAATCAGCTTCATCTCTTTCTTGTTGCTTACGAACCAACTTAGATTGTTGCTCATCTTTTTTTAATTGTTTCAAAAGCTGATTTGTTTGTTCTCGTTGTTGTCTTGCTTGTTCCCTTTCATTCTTTGCTTGTTTTACTTGCTGAGACTGCAGTATTTGATCCCGCATTTTAGTCTGTTCTCCTTCCGCTTGTGAACCAGCCGTTCCAATAAAACTTTGTGTACCCATTATCACATCTCCTTCTAATTCATTATTAATAATTAATTTAAAAAAAGTTGAGTTACTTACATAACGTTGCTAAGCGTAAGTTACCCGACAAGTCGTATTGTGTTTCACACGAATAAATAAGATGGAATTGACGACATGATAAGAATTAACAGAAAGGCCAACTTGTACTTATTTATTATGCAAAAACGCGCATAATTTAACTCATTTGACCTGTTTTGTCAATAAATTGAACGACTTACTTGGGCAGCCAGTAACAATTTTGGGAGAATATTATAAAAAATGTATTATTTTCAATAAGTAACGACAATTAGCACGTACTCGAAAATAAGTGGTTACTGACTGAAAGCATCGCATTTCGCCTAGCCTCGGCGTAGCTGTAAGCGAAGCCGGGTAGGATGACGGGTTTTATTCTAGAAAATACTAGAAATTCAATTAAACATTTTTTTAGCAAAAAGACAAAAAAACTGGATTCTGGATCCTTGACTACTCAAGGACAAGCTCGCCAGTGCTACAGGCTCTCCAGAATGACGACTTGGCTTTCACCTCCTGCGACTCGTACCAACTCTAACTTAACACCTATTAACTGTGAGTAATATCTTATTTCTATACAAAACAGGATAATATTCATTATATCTGACGAATGTTTTTTAATTATTTAAGATAAATGTCGCTTAGGGTATTCCAAAAACTGCAGCTGGCCACTATGTTGTGTGATCGCATCCCATGCATCAACAGCGAAGGTTAAGCCATATATTCCACACGTAGGCAATTCATATTTAGCGTCTTGACACAAATAACCTGCAAGCAACGATAAATGTGGATTATGACCGACTAACATAATGCGATTAAAGTGATTATCTACACCATGAATGATGTGCACTAACCCAGAAAAATCCGCTGAATAAATGTCAGCAACTTCGATAATCTGATCAATTGGATACTGTAAATAAGGTGCTAATCCTTGTGCCGTCGTGATCGCACGCATTGCTGGACTCGTGATGATCTGATCAGGATTAATGGTTAACTTGGCTAACACATCACCCATCACTGTTAGATCACGCTCACCACGTGCATTTAGTGGCCGTTCAAAGTCACTTAATTGTTGATTATCCCAACTCGATTTCGCATGCCGTTGCAAAAATAATTGTTTCATTAATCACTTACCTGTTATTGCCGCATTCCCTTTTATCAACCAAACGCCCATGCTAACATTAGTCCACAATATTGACTACTGCTGAGTTAACCTATGCAACAATATCTTACCTATCTATGTCATGTATTAAATAATGGTGTCGAAAAAGTTGATCGCACTGGTATAGGCACATTAAGTGTGTTTGGTTACCAAATGCGTTTTGATTTGCGCGAAGGGTTTCCATTAGTGACCACCAAAAAATGTCACGTAAAAAGTATTATTTATGAATTGCTATGGTTTTTGCGTGGCGATACTAATACTCAATATTTAAATGACAATGGCATTAGCATTTGGGATGAATGGGCAGATGACAACGGTGACCTAGGTCCAGTATATGGCAAACAATGGCGTTCATGGCAATGCGCTAATGGCAAAACAGTCGATCAGATTAATCACGTTATTCACGATATCAAAACCAATCCAAATTCACGTCGGCATATTGTCAGTGCATGGAATGTTGGTGAATTAGATCAAATGGTATTGCCGCCATGTCATTTGTTATTTCAATTTTACGTTGCCGATGGACGTTTATCGTGTATGTTAATTCAACGTTCAGTGGATTCATTTTTAGGGTTGCCATTTAACATTGCATCGTATGCATTATTAACCCATATTATCGCACAACAATGTGATTTAGACGTTGGTGATTTTGTGTGGACTGGAGGTGATTGCCACATTTATCGCAATCATGTAGAACAAGTTACATTGCAATTAACCCGCACTCCATACCCATTGCCACAATTAGAGATCGTGCGTAAACCCGATGACGTTACTGGCTACTGCTACGATGATTTTATTATTAAAAATTATCAAGCACACTCACATATTAAAGGTGCTGTCGCGGTTTAAACTGAAAATAATACAACAGCAATCCGTCATACTGGAGAGCCCATGTAATGGGCGAGTCCAGTATCCAGTCCTTTCTTCTTTGTAATTCCCTAAGAATTAGAGTTGAGTTAATAGTCATTACAGAATATTTTATTAATTTAAAACTAACATCGTATAGCACCATTCATTCCGAATTCGTACACATACCATCTGGATGCATTGCCATATAATATGCTAGTAAACGACTACTAGTTTGTTGTGTAGCTTGACATTCACCTTTTAAAATACGCATTAATGTATTGCGATGCAGATTGAGTTCGCGTGCTAACGAATTCAACGAATGTTGACTAGAGTCCAAAATCAATTGGATCAATGCTTGATCAGATGCCGGTAATTGCATACGTTGCTGCCCCCAAAAACACACGAGCTGTGTGTCTGTCTACATTTCACAACCATCTTCTTATTGAACACAGTGTCAAACTGTTGGCCTTGCAAACTATGCACTCTTGATTAATTTTAATTTATTGTTATTGTAGTTATTTATTTGTAATGATTTGACTGCATCCTTATCTCAAATCTGCTAGCATAAACAGGTAACCGACTGTTTTATTTACAAATTCAGTGGGTTATTCTAAACAAAACACAAGCTTTTGTAAATAGATGAATTTGTAGCAATTTAAATTTGGTGGGTTTTTGACGTGACTGACTGTCATTAAACCTAAAATCCGCAGTTGGATTTTAGGTTTAACGTGTATTGGCTTTAGCTTGCATACGATTAACAGCGGCCATGCTTTTTAGAATATTCAACGCTTGATAGAGTTGGTAATCATCGTGTGCTAAATTGCCAGTATCTTTTTCATTGGAAACAGTTGATGCTGCTGAGTCTTCGTCAGCACCGTCTAAATGCCCAGTTAAATGGGCTTCTTTGACCGCATCAATCTCATCACCGTTTTGTTCAACAATGACTAACATTTCAATAAACACATCTGGGCTAATTCCATCGGCTTGAATAGAACGACCTGATGGCGTGTAATATAATGATGTTGTTAATTTAATGCCGGCGTCTTCATCAATGGGTAAAATGGTTTGCACTGATCCTTTACCAAAGGTTGGCATACCAATAATCAATGCTCTGCCATGATCTTGTAGAGCACCTGCAACAATCTCTGCAGCCGATGCCGATCCTTCATTAATTAACACAACTAATGGCACATTCTTTAATATGTCACCTGGCGTGGCATCCGCGTTATACATCGCACTGGGAATACGTCCTTTGGTATACACAATGTATTTATTGTCTCCCATTTTATTACTATCTAAGAACAAATTAGACACATCCACAGCTGCATCAAGCAAACCGCCTGGATTATTACGTAAATCTAAAATCCATCCTTTAATCGGTTTTTTATTTTCTTTGATGATGTCACTTACTGCTTGTTTAATCCGTGTTGCTGAAGGTTGTTGGAAATGACTGACGCGAATATAACCATACTGACTATCTAACACGTCACTTTTAACACTTTTAATATTGATAATATCGCGCACCACTGTTAGTTTAATCACTTTCTTTTCTGATTCTCGATAAATAGTCAGCGTAATCGGTGTGCCTTTTTCACCTCGCATTAACTTAACTGCTTCGCTTAATTCCATGCCTCTAACTGGTGTATTGTCTAAGCGAATAATTAAATCACCTGCTTTTACCCCAGCATGTTGTGCAGGTGTATCATCAATTGGACTAATGACTTTGACTACATCATCTTCCATCCCAACTTCTATGCCCAATCCACCAAATTTACCCGTAGTACTGGCACGTAAATTATTTAGATCTTCTTCATCTAAAAAAGCAGAATGGGGATCAAGTCCCGTTAACATGCCACGGATTGCATTTTCAAATAATTCTTCATCTTCAACATCTTTGACATAGTAGCGTTTGATTTGGCTAATGGCTGTGGTAAAACGTTGGATATCATCTAATGGTAATGTTTCATCAACTTCGATGACTTCAGTATTATCGATTGGATTAACAGGTGTTGTAACGCTGGTTGGTTTTGCATAAGTCACATTAAACAAAGCAAAACACATAATAAGCAAGCCGAAACACAGCGGATAAGGCAACAACGAACGGTAGCATATTTTCATGAATAGGATCCTTCTGTATAACGGCTTGCTAGGATATGCCCAATACAAACCACTTATTATGTTTATGGCTAGAAAAATAGGTTGTGCAGCAACAGCAAGATAAATGCCAGGCAGATTATCACCAGGAATCAAGTTGTTAGGCGGTCATTAACAATGCTGTGATACGGCATAGCTAACAGTAAAACCGTGCAAATAGGTTCAAGCAGCACTGAAAATTTGGCATAATGGTCGGCACTGGTAGCATAGGCACATATGATGAATAAAACGACTGAATCTGATCCAAACACTACCCATTTTGGTTACCGCACTGTGTCGACAACAGAAAAAACTGAATTAGTTGGTGACGTATTTACGTCGGTTGCACAAAAATACAATCTGATGAATGATTTAATGTCATTGGGTATTCATCGTTTATGGAAACGTTTTACCTTAACTCACAGTGGGGTACGCCGTGGTCATGTCGTATTGGACCTCGCCGGTGGCACTGGTGATTTAACTAAACAATTCAGCCAACGTGTTGGTGATACTGGGCAAGTTATTTTAGCTGACATCAATGCTGCGATGTTACAGGTAGGCAGATCATGCCTGGAAAATAGCGGTTATATTAATAACATCAATATCATTCAAGTTGATGCGCAAACATTGCCATTTGCTGATAACACATTTGATATTATCAGTATGGCATTTGGGTTACGTAATGTGACTAACATCCCACATGCATTAACCAGCATGTACCGTGTATTAAAACCTGGTGGGCGTTTACTAGTGCTCGAATTTTCCAAACCGACACTTGCTAGTTTGCGTAAGCTTTACGATAAATATTCCTTTAGTTTATTACCCAAACTCGGCAAATGGGTTGCCAATGATGAACATAGCTACCAATATTTAGCTGAATCAATTCGCATGCATCCTGATCAAACTACACTACGTGACATGATCTTAGCCGCTGGATTTGATAACTGTGATTACCATAACTTAACCGGCGGTGTTGTTGCATTACACAGTGCAACCAAGTATTAAAAGGCAACAACCATGTTAACTAAATCACTATTAACCGTCATCGAAATCGCCATCAATCGCTATATTGGTTTAGATCCACATACTCAGCAACGTTTACAGCAACTTGCCGGCAACTACATCACGATAGAATGCACTGGCTTAGCAACACCATTCATCTTTCAATTGCAATTAACTAACGATAAGATCCGTGTGCTGCCAGATGACCCTACTGTTGTTCCAACAACGTATATCAAAGGCACACCATTAGCATTGTGTCGTTTAGGTATACTGTCAACAGACAACGGGATTGTCAATCAAGACATTGAAATAAGCGGTGACATCGAATTAGGACAAACGATTAAAACCATTTTCGACAACATGGACATCGATTGGGAAGGACATTTAGCCAATGGCATCGGTGATGTCGCCGCGCATGCGGTGGGTAATGCCGCACGCCGAATAAAGCGTGCAGTTAAACACACTGTTCGTACAACGCGTGCTAATGTCAGTGAATATGTTACTGAAGAAATTCGTATCACCCCGACTCACATCGAGTTAACTGACTTTTTAACAGATGTTGATAACGTACGTGACGATACT
Organism: Gammaproteobacteria bacterium; assembly: GCA_965116795.1. Lineage (GTDB taxonomy): Bacteria > Pseudomonadota > Gammaproteobacteria > JAJFKG01 > JAJFKG01 > JAJNDI01. Next base: position 703,214 of record OZ220716.1, on the reverse strand, counting down.
GCACGCTTGATAGCACGTATTACTCACTTAGAAAATCAATTACAGGAGGTAACTGATTAGGCACGATTAAGGAAAACGCCATCTTTGGCAGATCTTGCCAGAAAATACAAGCAAAAAGTGCCCATGTATGCCAAATACACTGCGCTTTTTGCTTGTATTTTCTGACAACCTCCGCTCAAAGCTGACGTTTTTTAGTAGAGTAACGATCGGCTGAGTAGTTACGACAGGAGTAAGTTATATGCGCTCTAAACTAAGAATATTATGGCGTTTAATCCACATCAATTGGGTATTTATGCGTTATGGCTTAGTGGATATCATTGCTGAAATCCCTGCATTCTCTATATTGCGATTACTGGCATATGCCAACCCATATCATTACCATTATCGCAAACAGCCACGTGGCGATAGATTACGTCGCACCCTTATTCACTTAGGCCCTATCTTCGTTAAGTTTGGTCAAGCATTATCGGTACGTGCTGACTTATTACCCAGTGATATCATTGCCAGTCTGGCATTGTTACAAGATAAAGTCCCACCTTTTCCCAGCAGCCAAGCCAAAGCGCTCTTAATAAAAGCATATAAAACGGATATTAATACCATCTTTAGTGAATTTGTTGATCAACCATTAGCGTCCGCATCTGTTGCTCAAGTGCACCGTGCCCGATTACACGACGGCAGGGATGTGGCCGTTAAAATACTACGTCCACACATCAAACGCTTAGTGCGTCGCGATATTGAATTACTGTATGCGATCACCCGCTTACTTGAATGGTGTTGGCATGATAATCGTTGTTTACGGATACGTAAAGTGGTTGCTGAATTTGAAAAAACGCTTGATAAAGAATTAAATTTACAATACGAAGCAGCCAATGCATCACAATTGCGACGTAATTTTGCTGACTCGCAACAACTGTATGTACCTGATGTATATTGGCAATACACTCGTAAAAATGTCATGGTCATGGAGTATATCCAAGGTGTACCCATTTCAGATATTGCAACCTTATCAGCACGCGGTGTTGATTTAAAACGCTTAGCTGAAAACAGTGTCACTGTGTTTTTTACTCAAGTAATCGAACACCGTTTTTTTCATGCAGACATGCACCCTGGCAACATCTTTGTGTGTACTGATGATCCGAAAAGGCCGTATTACATCGTGGTTGATTTTGGGATCATGGGCACATTAACCCCAACCGATCAGCGTTATTTGGCTGAAATGTTTTTAGCCTTTTTTAAACGCGATTATTATCAAGTTGCCGTATTGCACATTGAAAGTGGTTGGGTAGCAGCTGATACACGACTTGATGAATTCGAAGCAGCAATTCGTTATATGTTAGAACCCATGTTTGAAAAACCACTAAAAGATATTTCATTTGCAAATATATTACTTCACTTATTTCAAATTGCTAAACAATTTGATATGCCAGTACAACCACAATTGGTGTTATTACAAAAAACCTTGGTAAATGTTGAAGGGTTAGGTCGCCAGTTATATCCGGATTTAGATTTGTGGTCGACAGCAAAACCATTTTTAGAACGTTGGGTACGCCGACAATATTCACCAAAAACGGTATTATGTTCGATGCGTAAGCAATTTCCACGTTGGTCTGAACAGTTAGCAAAACTACCTGAATTAATGGTAGAACGCTTTACCCAGGATATATCACCTCCACAAGCAACACCAACAACAGCGATTACATCAAAAACAACAAAATTAGCTACTGGCATTGGGATTGGTATAATCATTACTGCTGGGATCAGTTATTTATTGACTCAGACAACAGTTACGCAACATGTAACCAATACCATGTTAACTGTTGGTTTGCTGATTACTGGTGTTACTATCACGACTGTATCATGGTTATATCGTTAATAAATCATTTAGGAAATTAATATGATACAAACACAACAAAAACAGCGTGCTGCACAAGCTGCACTAGATTACATTATTGATGATGCGATTATTGGTGTAGGTACCGGTTCAACCGTAGATTTTTTTATTGAAGCACTTGCACAACAGAAACAACGTATTGCTGGTACAGTAGCCAGTTCAACACGCACCCAAACTCAACTCAAACAGCATGGGATCCCTGTGTTTGATTTAACAGCCGTTGATGAGGTTGCAGTCTACATTGACGGTGCTGATGAAATTAATCCACTCATGCAAATGATCAAAGGCGGCGGCGGGGCATTAACCCGTGAAAAAATCATTGCCTGCTGTGCCAAACAATTTGTGTGCATTGCAGACAGTAGTAAATATGTAAAAGCATTAGGTGATTTTCCCGTTGCAATTGAAGTGATCCCAATGGCACGCAGTTACATTGCTCGCCAATTATTAAAACAGTTTGATGCTGATCCTGTGTATCGTGATGGCTTTGTAACTGATAATGGTAATTGTATTTTAGACGTGCACAATTTACCGCTACAACAACCGATCAAGGTCGAACAACACATCAATAATATTACGGGTGTTGTTGCTTGTGGTTTATTTGCAACATGTACTGCAGATGTATTGTTATTAGCAAACGATAATACGGTTGAAACAATTAAGGGATCTGGAGTTAAATAATTTCCTTAGTCTACTTTTTTAGATTTGGGCTACGTTAGAACCCCTGCGGGTCCTGTCGCTTGCGCCTCCCACAGGGGAATACTAAATCAGTACATCTTTAATCCCCATTACTTGCCAATGAGTTGAAGCCCACTTAACTTGAAAATTCCCTAACAACTTTAAATATATGAACTCTATTTTATTTCTCTATTACGATTTAAATAACTACATATCATCAATAATAAGATCGCTAAACTCATCCAGGCTAAATTAACAGTCATATTATTTGATTAGAGAAGGAAAACTAGAACAGTGGTCGACTCTAGACACTGTTAAGTGATCATCAGTTTAAGTCCAGATTAACTCACTGGTAGTCCATAAGAAATTATGAAGTAATTCGTTAGTATTTCCCTGCGGGTGGCGCTGGAGTGGGGTCCCCGTCGCACGCAGCTTGCGAGTACGGCGGGGTGACACAAGCGACAGGACCCGCAGGGTTGTAAACGTAGCTGAGCTCTAAAACAGGCAAGTTGTATTTTAAAAAATGTAATAATGCTGGAAGTATTTATCATTCCACTGTCGGGACACGTTGCATTAATGATATTACGGCAGCTTCAGGGGATTTATTGTCATATAAAATAGCATGCACTTGCGCAACAATCGGCATATCGATCTGATGTTGCTTCGCTAAACGGTACACATCATCAGCATTACGGATGCCTTCAACCACCTGACCAATGGCTTTTTCTGCTTGTTGACGATCCTGTCCTTTCCCAATAGCCAAACCAAAACGGCGATTACGTGATTGATCATCGGTACAGGTTAATACTAAGTCACCTAAGCCGGCTAATCCCATGAACGTGTCACGCTGCCCACCTAATACAGTTCCTAGACGAATAATTTCTTGTAAACCTCGGGTAATTAACGCTGCACGCGCATTGGCACCAAACCCTAATCCATCGCTAACACCGGTGGCAATGGCTAACACATTCTTAACCGCACCACCGATTTCAACCCCAATCACATCACGATTACGATACACGCGAAAACGTTGATGATGAAAATAACCAATCAATGCATCAGCAAATGGATCATCTTCACTAGCAATGGTAATTGCGGTGGGTAATCCTTTAGCCACTTCTGTGGCAAAGCTTGGTCCAGATAATACCGCAATCGTAGGTGATGTTGGGATCTCTTGACTAACGACTGTATGCAACAATGCACTGGTATTGGGATCAAGCCCTTTGGTTGCCCAACATAAACGGTGTTGTGGGTGTAATAATGGTGCTAACTGTTGTAGTAATCCGCGAAACGCATGACTAGGTACGCAAATTACAATATCACGTGTCGATTGTATTGCTGTTTTTAAATCAGCAGTTAAGGTAATGTCATCTGGTAATGTGATTCCGGGCAAATAACGCTGATTTTCTCGCGTAGCTGTCATGGTTGCGGTCGCATCTGGATCGCGTGCCCACAGACATACTGACTGATGATTACGCGCACTGGTAATGGCTAATGCAGTTGCCCAAGAACCTGCACCTACTATACACAGCCCATGTGTGTTACTTGGTTTGTTTGTCATCTTGTTGTTGTTTGAATTGTTGGTACACCGCTTCAAAGTTAATCGGTGTTAAATTCAATTGCGGAAAGCCACCTTTAATAACCAGATCAGATACGACTTCGCGCAAATAAGGAAAGATAATATTCGGACAGAAACTACCTAAGGTATGCTCCAATATGTCACCTTCAAGACCAGCAATGGCAAAGATCCCAGCATGTTTTACTTGAATAACAAACGCTATTTTCTCTTCTAACGTAACCGTTACCGTTACATCTAATACGACTTCGTGTACATCGTTATCTAAGGATGAATTACTTGTATTTAATTCTAAATTAACATGTGGTTGCCATTGTCCACGAAACATTGCAGGGGTATTTGGTGCTTCATAAGAAACGTCTTTAATATAAATCTTTTGAATGTCGACAGTGGCTTTATTATTTTGTTGCGACGATGTCGCATCAGTTGATGCAGCCACTTTGGTTTTAGCAGTTGATTTTTTAGCAGTGGTTTTTTTCACCATAATTATGTCCCTAAATAAGTTAATTGGTCTACATGTTATTGCTGAGTTAACGGCAGATTTGCTTCACGCCATGTTGCTAACCCACCACGTAAACAACATACTTGTTTATAGTCTTGTTTGACTAATTTGCTTGCTAAGCGTAGTGCAGATGTTTCAGCTTGTCCAACGATCACCATTGGTACGGTTTTATCAAAACCAGATGCAAATGCACTAGGCTCAGCATCAGGTAGGGAAACTGCCCCCAAAATATGGCCTTGTTTAAAGGCATCTGCAGAGCGAATATCGATCACAGTGGTTTTTTCACGATTCATCAACATCACCATGTCATCTGCTGTTAACAAACGTACTCCATGTGCAGCGGATGCTTGCCCAGTTGTTATCAGTAATCCTAATACAATAATAAACGCGCTGGACAGTATCCAGTGTTCCAAGAAAAAAGATAATAATTGATCCATTGCAATGTGCCTTTGTAAGTTATCCAGTGTAATTTAAGAAAATGCGAGTAATTGTAGCAAAAACCCTATAAAAGCGGTAGGCTATTTTGCTATGATTGCAATGGTAATTATTGTTAGTATGAAATAAATATGACGACACCACTAGTATTGATGATCTTAGACGGCTGGGGTTACCGTGAACAATCCGATAATAATGCGATTGCATTAGCCAATACACCGAATTGGGATCACTTATGGCAAACCTGCCCACATGCATTGATCAGCGGCTCCGGTGATGATGTCGGCCTACCTAGCGGGCAAATGGGTAATTCTGAAGTCGGGCATTTAAACATAGGCGCTGGGCGCATCGTGCCGCAAGATTATACACGGATCACTCATGCGATTAACAACGGTGAATTTTACCAACACCCTGTATTGCTCGATGCAATTGCACGTACCAAAGCCAATAATGGATGCTTACACATCTTAGGCTTATTATCACCAGGTGGTGTACACAGTCACCAACAACATATTCAAGCCGCAATCACATTAGCTGCTCAACAACAGTTACACAATGTTGCCGTGCATGCGTTTTTAGATGGACGTGACACCCCTCCACAAAGTGCATTAGCTTCATTACAAACAGTAGAAGCACAATTACAACACACTAACGTTGGTAAGATTGCTAGTATCATTGGACGTTATTATGCAATGGATCGTGACAATCGTTGGGATCGGATCAAACAAGCATATGAACTACTCACAGGAATCCACACAATACACAGCGCTGATAGCGCTGAAGCAGGATTACGCGCTGCCTATGCACGTGGTGAAACCGATGAATTTGTGCAAGCAACACAAATCGGCAAAGGCCATCCGATCCGCGCTGGTGACAGTGTATTATTCATGAACTTTCGCGCTGATCGTGCACGTCAATTAACTCGAATATTCATCGAACCAACGTTAAATGAACGCGACACGCCAATTATTCCGCTAACAACCTTTTTAAGTTTAACTAAATACGCAGATGATCTACTAACAACTGTTGTTTACCCACCGCAAGTCATTCATAATTGTTTAGGTGAATACTTAGCCAGTAAGCAATTGCATCAATTGCGTTTAGCTGAAACGGAAAAATACGCACACGTCACCTTTTTCTTTAATGGCGGTATTGAACAACCATTTTCATTAGAAGAGCGTCAATTAATCCCATCGCCGAAAGTAACCACTTATGATTTACAACCTGAAATGAGTGCACCAGCATTAACGGATGCATTAATTGCAGCCATTAATAAAAAACAATACGATATGATCATTTGTAATTATGCAAATGCGGACATGGTTGGCCACACTGGTAATTTAAATGCAGCCATTAAAGCAGTCACCGTGTTAGATAAGTGCATTGGGCGCGTACTTACCGCATTAACAGCTGTTGGGGGCGAATTATTAATTACCGCTGATCACGGTAATGTTGAACAAATGGCTGACTCAACGAGTGGGCAAGCACATACTGCACATACCAGTGAACCGGTACCGTTTATTTACAAAGGCCGTCCAGCTCATTGTGTACATCAACAAGGCATTCTTGCTGATATTGCACCCACGGTATTATCATTGTTAGGCTTAGCAATCCCAACTGAAATGACGGGGCAATCTATCTTTAAGCTTGATGATTAGATTAATTGAGACGTTAATGCGAACTATAACTTATCAACTGCATCGTGTAATTATCATTATAATCCTACTGTTGCCACTAGCAACAATGGCACAAACTAATATTAGTCAAACGGATTCACAATTAAAAAAAGTATTAACCAAAATCAAACAATTAAAAACTGACTTAGTCGATGCAAAAACACGGGTAAAATATAGCAACACCAAATTAAAACGCATTGACTTATCTGTTGCTACTAGCGCAGCTGATTTAACGGTTACTCAAAAAAAATTAAAACAACAATCTAAATTATTGTTAAATTTACGTAAACAACAAGCAACCTTACAACATAATTTAACCAAACAACGTGATACATTAGCGCAACAGTTACGTCATGCTGCTCGATTAACCCAACATGATCCAATGAAACTTTTATTAAATAAATCATCTATTAGCGACATAAGTCGCACACTGACTTATTACCGTTATGTTAATCAAGCACATTCACAACGCATTGATCAGATGCGATCGACGTTATCTGCATTACACAACAATGAAAAAACTATTCAACTACAAACAGTACAATTGACATCGCTTAAGCAAAAACAAGCTAAACAAAAAAATATATTATTAGTACAACAACAAAAACAGCAGAAATTGTTGAATGAAATACGCAACCAATTAAACACTAAAAATAAACAACTTAATAAGCTTGATAGTGATAAAAAAGCGTTAACTGCATTGCTCAAAAAATTAAGGGCTGCAAGCAATCAAACCGACTTCACTACGTTTAAGCGATACCGAGGCAAATTGCCGATGCCAACCATAGGCAGAACCGTTGTTAGCTTTAATGATTCATTATCCAATCAACGTGACTTATCACTGCACGGGATGATCATCGCCGCACCAGCCGGACAAGATGTGAAAGCGATTGCACCAGGTAAAGTTGTGTTTGCTGACTGGTTACGTGGCATGGGATTATTGTTGATTATCGATCACGGTGGTGGTTATATGAGTTTATACGGTCATAATCAATTATTAACAAAAAACAGCGGGGATGTTGTTAGTCAAGGCGATGCCATTGCATTGGTTGGACAAAGCGGTGCACAAGCACAGCCCGGGTTATACTTCGCGATCCGACATAATGGTGTTGCTGTTAATCCAATGCAGTGGTGTTCCGGCTCCGCTTACAGCTACGCCGAGACAGGCCGGGCATGACGCGTTATGTAGTAGAATGCTTAGATACAGTGGGTTTTACATTGTATGCAACGCAGAACTGGGTTAACTGCGTTAAGAATTTAGCAGCGGCTTTATTTGCAGCGACAACACCGCCATAAGGTGTATCAGCCGGTGCTGCTTGATCGATGACAAAATCGCGGGTTGCGACAACGGCATTGGTACGCCGATCTAATAATTGCGCAACAATACGTAAGTGGATGCGACTGGGCTTTTCACGAAAATCTTGATATAGCGATAATACTTGCGTATCTAATTCCAAATCAACAAAACTAGCAAACGGTGGTGTTACCACTGCAGTATAATGACCAGTTTTTTCCAATGCCTGTGCGATCAATGGTAACAACATATCACTGGTTGAACCTGCCCATTGATTTTGACTGTAATAACCGACTTTAAAATCTTGAGTGACATATGCCATGCGTTGCGTGCGAAAACCCGGATTCATATTTGGCATTTGTACTAACAGACTCACATGGGTTTTCTTGCCCTTAACAATAGCAACTGGTGAGGGATCAAGCCGGTAGGTTTGCAACGGTGGCACATTTACCGGTTTAAACAACGAACAAGCTGATAATACTAAACAGCTAATGCTGACTAATATATATTGATAATAACGTCGGATCATTTCTGTTTTTCCTGTACTGATTGTTCACCAGGACCTAATGCTGCCATGTTACGGCCTCGAATTAACATTGATGGATTTTGGCGTAATTCACCACTTAATAAACCTAAATTTGTCATCACAACTTGCAATTTTGTCAGCAAATCAACGGCGACTGGCATCACTTGCGTTGACATTGTTTCAATTGCCAGTTCACCATCTTGCATTGTTTGCGCAACTTGCGCACTGGTTTGATCAATATTCGTTGTCATGGTCGCAAACGCGTCTGCACTGCGCTGAATACTGTCCACAACTTCGGGAAAATGATGGCTAGCCATTTCTGTATTATGCGCAATTTTGTTTACATAATCCAATGTTTGATTTAGTTTAGCTAACCCTTGTTGCAAGTTTCGTTGATTCTCATGGTTCAATACATCATGCAAACTGTCACTGATATCCGTTAAATTCTTGGCAAGCTTAGTGACTTCTGTTTGCATATTATTAAAAAACGATGTTGTCGACTGGATCACTGGCGTCGGGTTAGTTGAGGTTGGATGTAACAACTGATTATTCTTACCCTGTGGATCAAGTTCAACATAGGCAATGCCGGTTAACCCCCGCATACGCAACGATGCTTGGGTATCTTCAGTAATTGGCGTGCCTTGTTGAATATTTAACACTAATTTAACTTGCTTGAGATTATTTTTGTTAAGTGAGATTTGTTCAACAAAACCGACAACAATGCCATTCAGTCTCACCGGTGAATTAATATTTAACCCAGACACTGACTCATCTAAATACGTAATATATGTATCATAAGCAGCATGCCGGGTTAACAATTCACTTAACCATAAACCAACAGTGATCACCATTGCTGTTAGCAATATAACAAACACACCAACAATTGCGTAATTTACTCTACCACCCACGTTATACTATCCTATGGTTATGTAACCCCAGTTCGGAGTTTTTTCACTATTAGCTCGGCGCATTTAGCCCAATTTCTGCGTTAAAACTTGAAAAAAATGCTCGCATTAGCGCTGCTAGTCCTACGCTTTTTTTCAAGTTTTGCCTTGAACCTAAGCTAACTACTTGACCTAATAGTGAAAAAACTCCGAACTGGGGTTTATGTATATTCCACCTGTGCTGCCCTAGCACGTGGCCCATTAAAATAACGTTTAATAATCGGATCCTGACTGTTTACTAAATTTTGCATGGTGTCCACTGCAATCAATTTACCATTCGCTAAAAAGGCTACTTTATCAGCAACACGCCATAACGTGTCAATGTCATGCGTCACTATGACCATAGTTAAATTAAGGCTTGAACGCAAATCCAGCACTAATTCATCCAAACCATTTGCACCTTGTGGATCTAAACCGGCTGTTGGTTCATCTAAAAACAATAATGTTGGATCCAATGCTAGTGCACGCGCTAACGCAGCCCGTTTTTGCATGCCACCACTTAATTCATCCGGGTATTTAACTGCAGCCTCCGCTGCCAACCCCGTCATCACAATCTTTAACAAGGCCAATTCACGGATCATTGCACGGCTTAAATTAGTATGTTTTCGTAAGGGAAATTCAACATTTTGTGCGACTGTCATTGAACCGAATAATGCACCATGTTGAAACATCATCCCCCAATGACGGCGTAACCACATCAATTCTGATCGAGTCAAACGGACAATGTCTTTACCTAATAAATTAATGGTACCCGCAGTAAAGGCTTGTAACATCACCATGCAACGCAACAATGTTGATTTACCCGCACCACTGCCGCCAACGATCGCAACGATTTCACCCGCATGTATTGTTAGATTAACCCCATCTAATACGGTTTGTTCACCAAAACAAACTTGTAAATCGCGTACATCGATCACAACCGGTGATGGCGTTGTATTTTGTTGGTCATTCATATGTTTTGCCATCCAAAGATCACCGAAAAGATCGCATCAGCGACAATAATTAAGAAAATAGAATGCACCACACTTTTAGTAGTTTCATGGCCAACACTATCAGCGCCACCTTTGACTCGAAAACCATGGTAACAACCGACACCACCAATTAATAATGCAAATACAGGCGCTTTGATCATGCCAAGGTAATACGTGCGAAATGAAATGACTTCTTGGAATTCTTGCAAGAAACTATAAAAATCGATATCTAACATACTGTTTGCCATTACCATACCACCTAATAAACCAAACAGATCAGCCCAAATAGTCAGTAGTGGTACAACAATAATTAAACCGATGATACGTGGGATACTGAGAATATCTGCTGGAGCAACGCCTAATGTGTGTAACGCATCGATTTCTTCATTAACTTTCATCGTACCAATTTCAGCAGTATAGGCTGCACCGGTACGACCAGCGACAATGATCGCTGTAATTAACGGACCAAATTCACGTAAAATAGCAATCCCTAACAAATTAACAATATAAATATTAGCGCCATAATTTTTTAACTGGATCCCCATTTGATACGCCAATACCACGCCGATTAAATAGGCTAATAATGCAATAATTGGTAACGCATGATAACCTGTTCGTTCAATCACTCTCGCTAATTCATGCCCGTGTAAGCGTGTCGGGCGACATACCATGCGCAATAAGTAGTGACTTGTTTCACCAATAAATGCAAGCACCGCACAACCATGCGTGACAGCATAACAAATACGTAACCCCATCATAGATAGCCATGATATTTTTTTAGACTTAACACGATCGGGGACTGATTGTTGTTGTAATAACTGAATTAAATCGGTTTGTTCACGGCTAAACCCAACCAACTCTACTGAACCGCCTTGGGTATGAATCACTTGCATGATTTTACGAATTAACCATGCACCAGCACTGTCTAATCGTGTGATTGCACTACCATCAATTGTCAGCGGTTGTGTACCAGACCAAGTAACGCTTTGTAACAGTTGTTGCACACTAGCAACACTATCGGTTGTCCAGGTTCCACGGCATTGAATGCGACTGGCGTCTAATTGAATATCAACAGTAGCGTGTTGATCCGTAATAGCAGTTGTCACTGGTTATCTTCCCTGTGTTTACTATACACATACCTATTATAAAGCATCGTCATCCTAATCAAGTTGGCGCAAATGCAGGTTCACCGCCAATGCTGCCCCATTTAATCCAAGTGCAGCCCCGATCAGTACTAATTGTAAACCGCCCGTTAATAGTAAACCATGCAAGTGAAAATCACTGTGATATGACGTTGCCAAACGTGCAACCGGTTGCCTTAGCCACATGATCACGACTGTTACCATTACCCAAGCCATTAATGCACCAAACGTCCCGTAAAATATACCCGTATATAAAAATGGGCGGCGAATAAACGCATTGGTTGCCCCGATTAACTTCATCACCATAATTTCCTGTTGACGATTTTGCGTAGCCAATCGAATCGTGTTACCTACTACCAATAACACAGCTGATGCCAATAATATTGCTAATACACTGATCACTCGCTTAGCAAAGATAATAATATTATGCAATCGTTTTACCCAGGCTAAATCTAATTGCACTGAATCAACACCTGGAAATTGTTGCACTTGCTCGGATAACGTTTCTAATTGTTTAGCAGTGACTGTAGTCGCTGGCGTTATTTCAATCACGCCAGGCAGGGGATTGCGTTGCAGCTGAGCTAATACATGTTCAATTCCAGTATCATGTTCAAATTGAGCTAATCCTTCACTCGGTGAAATATAGCGAATAGCCTGCAACTGATAACGTTCTTTCAATAAAGTGACGATTTGTTCAGCACGCTGTTGATTACTGTTAACCGATAAATACACTGAAATACGTGCACTGCTATTCCAATTATGACTCATGGTAGTCGCATTGCTAAGCAGTACGGTTAATAACGCTGGCAAGGCTAATGACACTGCAAGTACTAATAATGTTAATAAGCTGGCAAGTGGATGTTGACACATGCGTTTTAAACTTAAATATGCGCATTGACGATGATGGATGAACAAGGTAGTTAATGTGGAATGATAATACGATGATGTTGCTGTTTTATGATTAGATGCTACTGTTGTTGTTGCTGTAGTCGTTTTCATCATTGTCTCATTTTTTTAATTTACATAATTACTATTATTATACTGCTGGATATTGTTCTTTATGGATCCCGCGGTCAAGCCGTGGGATGACGGTTGTAAATTGCCAATGCTAATCCAATCCATCATTTACCACGCTACCTTTTTTTAAGGTGATGACACGGTGTTTCATCTTAGCAATTAATTGTAAGTCATGACTAGCAATTAATACTGTTACTCCAACTCGCTGAAAATCTTCGAACAAATGCATGATTTCTTCGGATAAATCCGGATCTAAATTACCAGTTGGTTCATCAGCCAATAATACTGCAGGTTTATTAACAATAGCACGTGCAATCCCCACACGTTGTTGTTCACCACCCGATAATTTTTGTGGCAACATGGTTTCTTTGTCAGCTAATCCCACTTTTTCTAACGCTGCATGTACTCGGCGTTGCATTGGCGCACGATGCCAACCCGCAATAACTAACGGCAATGCCACATTATCAAATACACTGCGATCGGGAAGTAATTGTGGATTTTGAAAGATCACACTGATGCGACGGCGCACGTAGGGGACATCACGATGTCCAACTGCCGCTAAATCAACGCCGCCAATACACACATTACCTTGGCTTGGACGTTCGATTAAGGCAATTAATTTTAATAATGTACTTTTTCCTGCACCAGAATGACCGGTTAAAAATGCCATTTCACCTTGCTCTAAGGCTAAATTAACATTCGACAATGCAACACGATTTTGTTCGTAATACTTGCTGACATGATTTAGATTAATCATCGTTTTCCTGTATGTGTCTTTCGCTATTTGGTAAACAATGCATGAATAAACGCTTTTGCATCAAACGGCTGTAAATCATCTATCCCTTCACCAACACCGATAAAACGAATTGGGATACGTAGTTGTTTAGCAATCGCAAAAATCATCCCGCCTTTCGCGGTTCCATCTAACTTTGTTAATGTAATCCCAGTTAACCCTAATGCTTGATCAAATTGTTTGGCTTGTTGCAGTGCATTTTGCCCAGTCCCTGCATCTAATACTAGCATGATTTCATGCGGTGCATTTGCATCCAATTTATTAATCACCCGTTTTACTTTTTTGACTTCTTCCATCAAATTAGTTTGTGTGTGTAAACGCCCTGCAGTATCGGCAATCACTACATCAATGTGACGCGCTGTTGCTGCTTGCACCGCATCATAAATTACTGATGCACTATCAGCACCTTGACCTTGGGCAATCACTGGAATGTGATTACGTTCACCCCATACTTGTAATTGTTCTACCGCTGCAGCACGAAACGTATCACCGGCAGCTAACAATACACTGTGATGTTGCTGTTGCAAATGTTTAGCTAATTTACCAATCGTAGTCGTTTTACCATTGCCATTCACACCTACCATTAACATCACAAATGGTTTATCACTGCGAATGATCACTAATGGATCTGTGCACGGTTGTAAAATATCGTATAAATTTTCTTGCAATGCATCGATTACCTTATTCGGATCAGCTAATGCATTACGCGATAAACGCTGTTTGAGATCATCAATAATATACTCGCTGGCTTCAATACCAACATCTGCCATGAGTAACTGCGATTCGATTTCTTCTAACAATTCGGCATCGATGGTTTTGGCACCTAAAATCAAGTTACCCAAGGCATTACTTAATTGTTTGCGCGTACGCCCAAGCCCAGCGGTTAAACGATTTAGCCAAGGAGTAGATGATGAGGTTGCCTTGTCAGTAGCAGGATCAGATGTCGTAGATTGGCGACGTTTTAAAAAGTTTAACATGCGCTGCTCTTTTATTATTAATCAACACAGCTTTGCTTATCGCTAAGCCGTGCAGAGATGACGTGGAAAAAAGACTGTGTTAGTCTACACTGTTTCAACCTATACTCAAAGTATTTGGCTATAGAGTAAGGCTAATATACTCAAAGCGTTTTGAATTTAGGCGAGGCGGCAAGTCTTCGAATCAAAAGGAGTGTATTAAAATACATGACTTTTGTGAGAAGACACAGCCAACAAAGCATAAATTTAAAATGCGAAGAGTATTAAGCATGAAGAGGGGATAATCATGCAACATTGCATCATCATGCGTCATATATTATTTATAGCATTACTTATTCTCAGCCCAATCACCTATGCAAAAGTCAATGTACACCATTACACGCTAACCAACGGCCTACAATTATTTGTGATCGAAGATCACCGTGCCCCAGTTGTGATGTCACAAATTTGGTATAAAGTCGGTTCGGCATACGAAACACCAGGCCGTACTGGTTTAGCACATATGTTAGAACACATGATGTTTAAAGGGACAACGCGTTTCCCGGGCGATACCTTGACACAATTAATCGCAGATAACGGTGGTCAATTCAATGCGGGCACTAGCCAAGACATAACATATTATTATGAAATGTTACCTGCTGATAAGTTAGCGTTAAGTTTTGAATTAGAAGCCGACCGTATGCAACATTTGCAATTGCATCAAGCCGATTTTGAAAAAGAAAATCAAGTGGTACAAGAAGAACGGCGCATGCGCACTGATGATAACCCGCAAATGGCTACGGTTGAACGTCTATATGCTACTGCACATTTAGCAGCACCTTATCACCACATGCCAATTGGTTGGATGCACGACATTCAACAACATACGTTAGCTGATTTAACAAAATGGTACCAACAATGGTATGCACCTAATAACGCAACCTTAGTTGTCGTTGGCGACGTGAAGGCAGACAAAGTATATCAATTAGCTAAAAAGTACTTCAGCAACATTTCTAAAAATCCTGCAATCACGCCATTAAAAGCACACCGTGAACCACCATCACTAGGTCCGCGACACGTTACAATTAACATTCCAGCCAAAGTACCGTATGTATTACTTGCTTATAACACACCAAACATCAACACCGCACAGCCAACCTGGAAAGCGTATGCATTGGTACTGGCTTCAGCGATTTTAACCAGTGGTGACAGTGCACGTTTGCCACAAGACTTAATTCGCAAACAACGTTTAGTCACTGAGATTGATGCTCACTACACACCATTCACTTTATTCCCTGATCTGTTCGTCATTGATGCCACACCAACTCAAGATAGTAGCACTGACAGTGTTATTGACGCTATTGAACAACACATACACCGTTTACAAACTACATTAGTCAGCCAAGCTGAATTAACTAAAGTAAAAAATCAAGTCATTGCTGGTAATGTATTTAGCCAAGATTCCATTCGCGCTAAAGCAAACTTATTAGGTCAGTTAGTCAGTTTAAATTTACCGTGGCAAACAATGAATACCTATGTTGATAGCATCAATGCCGTCACTGCTGAACAAATTCAAACAGTCTCAAAACATTATTTGATTCCAGATAGACGCACCATTGCAGTGTTAGTGCCGAAGCAAGTTAATGACGCAACTCATGACAAAACAAAAAGACTGGATTCTGGACTCACCCATTCCATGGGTTCTCCAGAATGACGGGCTCTTAGTGTATTTTGTTAAAAGGATAAACACATGATTCGAACCACAGCACGCGTATTATTGTTCAGTCTATTCGCATTAACAGTCACTACAGCATTTGCGGTTAACAAACCATTAATCGATATTCAGCATTGGCAAACAGCCAATGGGGTACGGGTATACTTTGTGAAATCGGGTCAATTACCGATGCTAGATATTCGTATCGCCTTTGCTGCAGGTTCGGCACACGATGGCAGTACACCTGGTCTTGCCCAATTAACCAATCAACTCATTGGAGAAGCAACCTCTGATCAAGATGCGGATGCGATTGCCAATGGCTTTGATCAAGTCGGTGCGATTTTCTCAACATCAACCAATCGTGATCAGGCAGGATTATCACTGCGCACACTGACTACACCAACAACATTACAACCTGCACTGGATTTATTGACTGCTGTGTTAACCGATGCGACATTCCCACAAGACAGTATCGATCGCATCAAACAACAAACCCTGGTTGCATTGCAACAACAAAAACAAGATCCCAACCACGTTGCCAGCAATGCATTTTACCAAGCATTGTATCAACACACTGCGTATGCACACTCGGTTAGTGGTGATTCAACTTCGATCCCCACCATTACCCACGATCAAATCAAACAGTTTTATCAACAATACTACGTCGCACGCAATGCAGTATTAGTGTTAGTCGGTGATATTAGTACACAACAAGCTAAACACATTGCTGTCATCATCACTAAACCATTAACCGGTGGCAGTGCAGCCAAACCCATTCCAATTGTGAAAGCAACAGCAACCGATGCAACTGCACAACAGATTAATTTCCCTGCTAGCCAAACCACGATCCGTATCGGACAAGTTGGCATTAATTACCATAATAAAGATTATTTTCCATTGTATGTTGGTAATTACACCTTAGGCCGTGGTGGCTTTGCATCACGTTTGTTCAAAATGGTACGCATTGAGAATGGATTAGCGTACGGGATCTACAGTTACTTCAACAGATTACAAGCCAACGGCCCATTTGTCATTGGCTTGCAAACTAAACATGCCAGCGTTGATAAGGCATTACAATTAACGCGTGATGTATTAACCAATTTTATTCAACAAGGCCCAACACCAGCAGAATTAGCTGCTGCCAAACAAAACATCGTTGGCAGTTTTGCGTTGAATTTGAGTAGTAACAATGACATCGCCGACAATGTATTAACCATGGCATTTTATCAATTGCCGTTAACTTATTTAGACACGTTTCGCGATAACGTAAACGCGGTTAACTTATCGCAAATCAGGCGTGCGTTTGCTAATACATTAGATCCAAGCAAAATGACGACCATCACTGTTGGCCAAGCAACACAACATGGGTGAGTTTCGCATCATTGCCGGTAAGTGGCGTGGTAGGCGATTACGATTTCCCAATGTTAACCAACTCAGACCCACCACCGATCGCACTCGAGAAACTGTATTTAATTGGTTAATGCCGATCATTATCGATGCACATTGCCTAGACGGGTTTGCTGGCAGTGGGGCATTGGGATTAGAAGCGTTATCGCGTGGCGCTGCCCATGTTACCTTTATCGATAACCAACACAAATTAACCCAAACACTTGCGCAACATGTTGATACATTGGATTGTGCTGATCAGACACAAATCGTCACCGCAACATTTGCCAGTTACGTATCACAACGACAATCTGATCAACTATTTGATATCGTGTTTTTAGATCCACCGTTTTTCCAAAATAATGTACAACGCTGTATCGATTCACTACAACAATACCCTTGCTTAGCTAACAATGCTTATGTGTACATTGAGACCGAAAAAACAGTTGACCTAACACCTTGTTTGCCTGCAAATTGGCAGATCACGCGGCAACACACAGCAGGGCATGTGGCGTATTATTTGATAAGTGTCAGTTAATTCCAAATCTTGTCAGCCAGGCCTAGCTTCGCTGATAATTATGCCGCGGCGTAGCATAGCAAAGTCGTGAGAACATCCATCTTTTCCGTCTTCCGACATTTCAGCCTCGGCGTACCACTTCTTCATCATCAATTATGTTACCGCGTTTAGTACAGAAAATCCGTCATGCCAGAAACCGAACGTTAGTGAGGCTATGTGGAATGACGGGATATTAGCACGCGACGCTTTAATGCTTATGGTCACAGATGTGAGAAACGTAACAATTGCAACATGCACTAAAGTTGTTTTTTCTTTACTAACTTAGTAGGTAAACGCACCCGTTGTGGCAATTTTTCATCTTGAAGTGCGCGACCTGTGACATCATAAACCGCATCCACCAAATCGCTTAGCCTATCGATCATGCCTAACACAAATAATACGGTAGCATAGCCACCAATGGATGTAGTTGGATCACCTTTTTCAATTTTGCCAACCGTTGCTCGCGACAGGCCAGCACGCTCTGCCATCAGCGCAATCGTAATACGCCGCCGCCGTCGCGCATCATTAATATCACCACCCAGTTTACGTAGTGCAGTAACAGCAGGAATTGGCAAATTGACCGGCGTCTTCATTTAAAGTCTCATATAATAGTCTTTAATAGATTCAAGACTAATTATAATATACCTTAAACCAAAATCAAGCGGAAGATTTTTGTCTGTTTTATGAAAGTGTTGTAGGTCCCGAGTTCAGCGCTTTTTTGCTATTCGATCAAGTCGTTACCAAATGATTTAAAACGGCTGGCTTATTAAGATAAGAACTGACTGAAGCCAGTTATTGAAGAGAGGGTGTATCAACACAGTTCAAAGAAAAAAATCAAGTAGTAATGTGCATACCGTTAACGCAGTTATCCGGAAATTCCGGATAACTGCAATGTTAACAAACTCACTAACGTACTACAAATTAATCCTCGCGTAGCGACACTGATTATTCCGTCTTTAGTTGAACGCTATCAAGTGGTCATCACCTTCACCTTCTTGCATAATTGCACCCTCATCAAGCTGTAATCCTCCTGCTGCTGATAGCTGCCGCCCTTTCAACTCTGTAAGAGTACTAGATGCCTGCGTAACTAAATTTTTAAGGCGGCCAGCACCCAATAATTGATCGAGTGGCAAAGGTGCGTCACTACCTCTTCTATAACCCCATAAATATCCTTTAATTGCGTCTAAACTAGGATGATTTCTAACAGCGTTAACAAACTCTTGTAATGCTCGCATTTCTCTGTGCAACTGTTGTAAGCAAGTTTTAGATTGTTGTACATCTGCAGATTGATTTTGTGGCAATGCTCCCATTATATTTTCAATAGCTCCAACAACATCTGCAATATTGCTTATCAGATTAGCGCCATTCCCTGCTATATACCTGTTATCTCCTGGATTTCTAAGAGCATCTTCGTTATGTGCACTTTGGATAGCTGTCAGAAGAGGCTGAACTTGATCTTTGAAATTGTTAGCCTGATCTCCGTTAACCCTACCTATGGTACTTTCTAATCCATTAGTCAAACTATTAAAATTCTTTGTTAGCTCACTAAACCGTGCAGTACGCAACTGTGAAGCCAGATTTTTTACACACTCTTGCTGTTCAAAGTCATCTCCAAGGAAAGGCTTTATTTTGTCGATCTCATTTAAATAGTTCATCAGATCTGCAATCCTTCTTGCTGTACTTGTGCTGTATCTGTGAATACCAAACAATCCTACTGCTACAGTAGCAGCAACTGATATTCCAAATACCACTTCATGCTGTTTAATCCCTCGTTCAATCTGTTCTGGCAACGTTGGCTTAGCTGTTTGCCATACACTCGGGCTCGGTGATGGACTCAGACTTGGTGACTCACTTACGCTCGGCGACGGGCTCGGACTTGGAACCGGCGATGAACTCGAACTCGGCGATGGACTCGAACTCGGGCTCGGCGACGGGCTCGGACTTGGAACCGGCGATGAACTCGAACTCGGCGATGGACTCGAACTTGGGCTCGGTGACGGACTCGAACTTGGAACCGGTGACGGGCTCGAACTTGGAACCGGCGACGGACTCGAACTTGGTACCGGCGACGGGCTTGAACTTGGAACCGGTGACGGGCTCGAACTTGGAACCGGCGACGGACTTGAACTTGGAACCGGCGACGGACTTGAACTTGGGCTTGGTGATGGACTTGGCGTTGGCGGAACAGGGCAGCCACCATTCTCAATAAGGTCCCGGTCTAAACAAGCAGTACCATCATTATCACCAATGACTTTAATGTGCTGTATCTTTGGATCAGCAGCAGTAATGCTTGCGTAGTCACCAACCTGTCCTTTAATAACCCCTACCGTACCATTAACAACTTTCATTGCATTCGTTGTCAGATCCCTAACTTGTGATCCCATAAACGAAAACGTTGTGTCAGTTGAATCAGATGGACTAGATTTAGATACCGTAGCCGTTACATTTAGATCTGCACCTTCAAAAAGATCGAAGTTAAAATGAATCGGTTGTTTAGATTTGGCTTCAACACTAAAGTTATCTCCATGAGAACCTGTAAAAATAGCATCATGATTACGCGTTGATGTATAACGCAGGTAAGCATTTTCTACGTTGCTCTTCGTCCACCGTAAAGATACTCCTCGTTGGCCAAGATTAGAGTAAGTATTACTAAAATTACACCTATGGCCGCCAGGTAACGTCCCTCCTAAAAAGGTAGCATTACTAAAATCACTACCCTCTATTGGTTGAGTTCTCCCCCGTACCCATTCTGCACCTACGGAAAGCAATCCACTTGCATCTAAGGATTTGTCACCAATCGATTCTCTTGTAATAAAATTACCTGCTAAATAGGGTGTACCTGGTTGATATACTATTTGACCATTTACTGTACCAACCATAGTCACACCGTTAGACCGTAGCAATGTACCTAATTGAGGTCTTTCGGAAGTTGTTAAGAACTTCTCCAATTGCTCATCGGTAATTGGACCATTTTCTCCATTGACGCAAACTTTGTTCACGGAAACCTTCTGATCCCTAGCAATAGTCAGTCTCATCATCTGATCAGATAGCTCTTTTCCTGTTTCTATACATGGCAATAACGGAGTTGGGCTTGGGCTCGGCGACGGACTCATACTTGGAACCGGCGACGGACTCATACTCGGAACCGGCGACGGACTCGAACTTGGTACCGGCGACGGACTCGAACTTGGAACCGGCGACGGACTCGAACTTGGAACCGGTGACGGACTCGAACTTGGAACCGGCGATGGACTCACACTCGGCGATGGGCTCGAACTCGGAATCGGTGACGGGCTCGAACTCGGAGCCGGTGACGGGCTCGGACTTGAACTCGGCGACGGACTCGAACTTGGAGCCGGCGACGGACTCGAACTTGGAATCGGCGATGGGCTCGAACTTGGAATCGGTGACGGACTCGAACTTGGAACCGGCGACGGACTCGGATTTGGAACCGGCGATGGACTCACACTCGGCGATGGGCTCGAACTCGGAATCGGTGACGGGCTCGAACTTGGAATCGGCGATGGGCTCAATGAGGGGCTCGGTGACGGACTCGAACTTGGAGCCGGTGACGGACTCGAACTTGGAATCGGCGATGGGCTCGAACTCGGAGCCGGCGATGGGCTCGAACTTGGAACCGGTGACGGACTCGAACTTGGAGCCGGTGACGGACTCGAACTTGGAACCGGCGACGGACTCGAACTTGGAACCAGCGACGGACTCAAACTTGGAACCAGCGACGGACTCGGACTCACACTCGGGCTTGGTGATAAACTTAAACTCTGACTCGTTAAACCCGAATTACCATTATAGCCATCTACAAACCTATCACAAAGTTTACCTATGTCTGTAGAAGTTATACTAGTAGAACCTACATCACCGAGCTCACCCGCAGAATCAGCATCTGTCATATATTCAATACACTTTTCAGCTGCATCATCACACACAACAGAGGTATAATTGGCTTGACTCGGCTCAGCGTCCAAACAATCGTTAACACTTTGTAATACGATTTGTTCTTCAGATGTCAACTCTCGTGAGTTCGGGCTCGGCGATGGGCTCAATGAGGGGCTCGGTGAAGGACTTATCATTGAGTCAAACTGACGAGGGCGACGTTCTCTAGATGATAAATTGCTATTCCCTCGTTCTGACATTTCTCGGCCTGCCTGGATTGCAGCTGAACCCACCATCATCGACAATAACAACAAAGTCACTCCAGCAGGTGGAGTATGTTTCCAAGGCGTTGAGCTGAAAAATTGTTGCTGCTCCATACGTTGTATGTCACGTTTTTTCGCAGGACCAAATTGGTTTCTGCCACCATGTAATCGCTGTTTTTTTGTCTGAAACTTTAACTCTTTATTTAATTGCTTGCTATTTTTGCGACTCATTATTTTCACCCTTGTTGTTATCTAATTACTAAAAAATAAATTGTGTAACCTAAACTAACCTATATCCTTTTATAGTTATGACCAGTTTGGTTTATCGCTTAACTACCTGCTGGTACGAGGAATTGGCATTGGTCAACAGTGATATTCTCTCCAAAAGAACACGATAGATGGCCATCTACTTCATCAGTAGGAGTCCATAGACTACTATCACTTTCTTTATCAACATCAATAACCTGTAAATAACTGTTAGAATTCGATGTTAAAGTTGCTTCGAAAAGAGTTCCTGGATCTTTATATTTAGCCATTAATAAATGTTCTGTACCATCAGGGATGTAGATTGCTTCTATGAATTTCAAATTCACCAACACTTCACCTGTTTCTTCATCAACAAGAGCATCTAAACCCTCATAATCCACTTCAGTTACCGTTCCTTTCCAAAGTCCATCATCACTTATACAAGTAATGCTAGTTACATTTCCGTCTCCATCTTTGTTAGCACTACACCGAATCCGATTTGCTTCTGGTATGAGTGTTTTTGATTCATACTGTGGATCAATATCTAGGAACTGGCTTTTCCCATCTGCAATTGCTAACACATCATTCATACGCACAGCTGGGGTACGCACCCAGGCTAATAGACTTTGTTTACCGTTATCATCTAACTCAGCATAACGACCATTTGATGTACCTAATGCCACACTTAAACGTGCACCATTAATAAAGAAATGACGTTTGGTAGCAATGCTGTCAATGTAATCCGTCACCGCAGCTAACTCCAATTGCATCCCGTGTAGTGATGGCAATAACCAACCTACTGAACCCAGGTACTCGCGTTGTTGTTGTTGGAAACGTGCCATACCAGTCACTTTAACTTGTGGTAGTACACGTTGTTCCACTTGTACGTGACCACCAACGCCGTTAACCGTTTTCGTGTTGGAGTTCTGGGTATCAAAATTGACATAGTCATAGTCCATACCACCGATCAAACGACTGTGCGGCCATAAACGTAATGCTAAATCAGTGTAGGCATGCCAACTGGTAGCACCGGCAATACGACGTTCATTGGTTTTGATAGTTGTGTCTGTTGTTTCAGTTTGAGTTGATAAGCCTTGGCTTGGTGATGTCGAGTAGTAACCACCTACTTCAATCGATTCTACGTAGGGGTTATCAAACAAGTACGCGTACGCACCACCCACTGCATGTTGTTTTACCCAACGATTAGTGTCGCCTAAATCAAACTTAAAATTGTGGTATTGGGTTAGATAATCGTAGGTGAGTTTAATTCGTTGGTTATCGGTTAATGCAAAACCGTACGTTGTATTCACTCGGTATTGGTTAGCACCACCGACAAATTCTAACGCTACAGCATGTTGGTCACTGCCACCAAGATAGGCTGACAACTTACCATCGGCAAACGCGCCCAATGTCGTATCGTAATAACCACCCGTACTTAATGTGCCTGAACTAAATAAATGGCTGCCAGTATCACTGTAATTTGCTTGGATCGGTGCTGGTTGGATCGCCGATTGTTCTGCTACCTCAGCGATTACTTGGCTTGATATCAAACCAACTGCCATGATAGTTGCTGCGATTAATGTGCCGAAAATAAATTGCTTACTACAAGCATTGCCTGTTTTCATTATTAACCCCTTATATAATAATTATTAAAATAAAATTATTGCTGGATGATTATTCACTGTGAATAATTATCCATTAAAACCAAATACACTATTGGTATTAGTTTTAATTAAAAACAAATCATCTTGATTTATC
The DNA here is from genome assembly GCA_965116795.1 of Gammaproteobacteria bacterium. Classification (GTDB taxonomy): domain Bacteria; phylum Pseudomonadota; class Gammaproteobacteria; order JAJFKG01; family JAJFKG01; genus JAJNDI01. The sequence continues at coordinate 679,002 of OZ220716.1, read as the reverse complement.
TATTCAGTATTGTGTCAAATTGCTGTTTTATAATGTTTTAACGTGCGCTTGCCTGCGCGAGTGATATGCAACCTTGCTATCTAATATCCCAAGCAACTTCTGCTGCTTTGTATCTGCAATGGCTCCATTGTGAGCAGATTTATCGTGTTGTCCGTAATGACAATCGCTTGTCTAAGCGGAGAGGAAAGGTATCAAAAAATAAACACAATTGCAATAGTTATGACCAAAACACACCTTTTCTGGTCAAAATAAGCACTATTCTGAAGTTTCTCGAGGCATTTTTGACGAGCCTGTTAACGTCTAAGTGAGCGTAACTATGGGATAAAATGAAGATTATGATTTCTTGTTGGCGCTTGTTCCCAATCCACACTCAGAATAAGCATCTGTGGCTCGATCATTCTCTGATTGGCGTCACCCTATGACTCTTTCTTTTTCCGTTCCTGGATCAAGCTCAGAGATAAAACCATAGTAAGCATCAGAAAATACACACGATTCCCTGGCCCCCGCGATCAAGCCGCGGGGTGATAGCCATCGGGAGGAGGTAGTTGCATTACTTGTGTAGAGATCTATAGGCTTGGTTTGCGGGGTTTAGGAACAACGCCCCAGCATAAAAAATCCCATAACATGATGATGTTATCGGAGTTCCTAGCAATCTACTCTACAGTAGGTTGCACTTAGTGCAATTTAGTGTGGAGTGGACATACATAACCGTGACAACATCACACAGCCAACAAAGCCAATTCAAGCATACCGCATACATCACGCCCACAACGCATTAAACGGAATAGCAAATAAGTCATTAGCAAATGCCACGCTATCAGCGCCTTGATAAATAATAAAACCTCGATGAAAGCGTTTACCCAATGCGTCTTTTAAGGTTAATACATGCCGAAAATCATTGGCCGTTACTTTGCTGCTAGCTTTAACTTCAATAGCAACCACACGACCACGACTATCTTCTAGAATAAAATCGACTTCCTGCCCAGCACTGGTGCGGTAATGGTACAAATGCACGCGTGTTTTTGAGAATGCAATTTGTTTACTTAATTCAATGGCAACCGCATTTTCTAAGACTTGGCCCAATAACATCGGGTTTTGTTGATGTAATTCATTGAGGTGAATATTAAGTAAATACCCTAATAAATTGATGTCTGTTAAATATATCTTTGGAGATTTCACTAAGCGCTTACCAAGATTAACCGACCATGCCGGTATAGATAAGGTTAGAAATAAACTATTCAGTAATAGGCAATATTTTTTAGTTGTAACATGATTTAAACCAATAGTACGAGATAACGATGCAGTATTTAATATGCTACCGCTATGCGTTGCTATTAAACGTAATAAATTGGGCAAAACTGCGAGTTTATCAACTTCTAATAAAGTGCGCACATCGCGTTGCAACAATGTATTTAAATAACTATCACACCATGTATGGCGTGCTTCTACTGTATTTAATGATAACAACTCGGGAAATGATGCTCTAGTTAACATGGTATTGAGATCAGTGGTATCAGTTTGGGTAACATCCCAATCAGCCGCAAACACTTGTTCAATAAAATCATTTGCACCACACACACTAATTTCGCGCATAGAAAATGGTAAGAGGGTATGTAATGCCATGCGTCCAACTAAGGCATCTGATAATGCAGGCAATGCCATAATGCTGGCTGAACCGGTTAATAAAAACTTTCCGCGACCGCCATCAGCATCACCACGATAATGATCAATCATGATTTTTAATGGCCTGAAGATCTCTGGCACTAATTGCACTTCATCGTATGCTTCCCGCAAAAGTGCGTGCATAGTGTTTTTTGATGGTTTAGCCTGAAGTTGCTAACAGTATCAAGAGGACATTTTAATGGGAACAAGGAAATCAAAAACGCACAGCACAACTTTACGTAGTAAAAAACAGATTGCAAATTCGTCATCATTCGATCAATTGCAACAACAGTTTGAACAATGGCGGGCTAACAAATCTAGCAATGCGCCTGTGCCACTAGCGTTACGCCAAGCAACTGTTCGCGCCTTTAATAACGGCATACCATTCTCAAAACTGAAGTCATTAAGAATAAATCATTCTCAACTAAAACGCTGGCGTGAGCAAAAAGCCGTATCAAGTAAAACAACACCACACTTTGTCACCGTCAAACCAATTAAGAACAAAGCACCTCAAACCAACATCGCAATACAAACGGCCGCGTGTGAGTTGACTATCCATTACCCACATGGTCTGCATGTGGCTATTCGTCTAGCGGATGTCACATCAACAGCCCAACTATTGAAAACACTGTGCTGAGGATAAACGGATGTTGCAAATAACGCCTCAACACCGCATTTTATTAGCCAAAGAACCGGTGGACTTCAGAGCCGGTATCGAAGGTTTGTGTCGAGTCTGCCAAGCTAACATGTACAATGACCCCTTTAATGGCACGGTATTTGTCTTTACCAATCGTCGTCGTAACGCCATCAAACTGCTGACCTACGATGGCCAAGGTTTCTGGCTATGTCATAAACGACTGTCCAGAGGACGACTTCAGTGGTGGCCACAAGATAATTGCACGACGATTGAATTAACTGCCAGCACACTGAATATCTTACTGTATAACGGCAATCCCATTACCGCTAATTGTCAACAAAACTGGAAGTCTCTACCTGCCAAAGCGGCTTAGGCCGCTTTGGCTAATGCCTTGGTGTTGAGTGTGTCCTTATAATGCCAAGGTAACCAATCGTTAGCACGCTGTTGTAACTCATCTTTATGCAACAATAAACTTTGTAAATAATCCACTGGGTCAACACCAGCATATTGCGCCGTGAATAATACACTCATCAACACGTCGCCAACCATAGCACCATAAGTGGTACGATATTGTTGTGAATTCTTACGATACATCACGGGTGCAATCTTAATTAAACGCTCAGAATCATTGTTATCTAGCACTGCACCAAGAACAGATAAAAATAACGTTAACTCTCGAAAATGGTTGCGCATATAATTGATAGCTTTGCCAGCACTACTGTTAGGCTCCGCCCAGCGTTTTCGAACACATTGTTCTAAAAATCGCCGTAGCTGTTTCATTATCGGTTTCGAATGACGACGATGATAATGCAGGCGTTGCTCTGGTGTATAGCCGTATGTTTTACAATGACGCTCGTGTCGATACACTTGCCCAATCCAGTTTAGTACTGGCTGACATACCTTCGGATAAACGTCTTTGCACTCGAAAAAATAGCGTCTGGCATGGGTTAAACAATAGCTAACTTGCGTCTGTTCGGCAATCGACTCGTCTTTGATGCGGTTTCGACTCAGCGCATCTGACATTAAAATAACAGACCCTAACTCAGTATCACGTTTGCGCAATAACGCTGTGATATTCTCACCACCATGTGAGCGACCTGTAAAGACTAATACCACTTCGTTATCACCTACTTTTGATAGTGCCGCTGTTGTAAATATGCCACGACGTGCTTTTTCTTCTAGCGCCTGGTTTTCTAACACGAGGCTTTGGACCTTCGCTGTGGTGTCATCGTATTGGACCAACTCGCCGTTGGCCGCAGTACGTTGCAATGCTTGATAAACAGGAAGTACGTGATTAAACACCGTCTCCATGCACGCAAATTGATTCGATGTCGGTAATGGAATGCCTTGCGCTTCGTGATACTTCGCTATCCGATAAAATGGCAAACCAAATACATAGTGATTCACCGCCAATACCGCTTTGAAACTATCGCTATAGACATCTTTGCCGCTTTCTTTTGGTAACGGCACTGTAAATAACGTTAAACACAATCCGCAACGATAGACCTCTCTGTCATAACGTACAACCCGCGCCATTGGTTGGCCTAACAAACGGATCACTTTTGATGGTTTATTCCATAAATATAAACGGCCTTTACAATCAACATGTAAGCAATGTGCACCTGGGTAGTAACGTTCATCACTCACTTTGTGAACTTCTGCTGCAACATAATCATCTGCGCTATAGCGTCCATGCCCTTTGTTTGATTGCTCAGATACATCATCTTCCTTAACGTTGTCAGTGTCTTTTGGCACTTTGTCAGAAGAACTTGCCGACGTTGATGTACCTTTTACCCCTGTTTTTCGCTGCAGATCCCAAATATTCTCTTCAATCGACGGATACTGAGTTTGGCTTCGGTTAATTGACCTTGCAACCAAAATACCATGCGTAGTGCACTGCTGCATAGCTTGCGATCGGTGTCTGATAGATTACCTGTTTCAAGTCGTGACAGTAATGACTCTGCTTCTGCATGGCTTAAATCAATCGTTTCCGGTTTCTTCACAACATAATCCTTGTTTCATCCATTGGTCAGTCAGAAATAACCTGACCTGGAAACAAGTCTGATCCCATTATTTTCAAATTGCAAGTCGGAAAAAAGCACAATGGCAAAATCAAAAAAATAAATTGCCCCTACACAGAATAATTGACAGATTGATGGCTGTCACGCAACGGTACTGGAAGCATACACTTCATCTAATACCACTGCACCGGTTAGACTGCGTAAAAATGCGTCTGGATCGTGCTCCGCTGCTGAACGCATTTGTAAATCATCAAAGGTAATATAACGTGCCGGATGGTGATTGGCGGCAATATGTCGTACCAGGGTGGTCTTGCCGGATTGCCTAGGGCCAGCAATGTATACCGCCGGAAATGACGTAAGTGATTGAATAATATAGCTTTCGAGATGTCGCGTAATTTCTTTCATGGGTATGTAAGATTATCTTATAGAGCTGTATAGGAATTTCCTATACTTATTGCACAAAAAATCTATTAATGCAAGTATCTGTCGCTTTCTTACAACCGTCACCCCGCGACTTGATCGCGGGGTGACGGCCGTAGGGAGGGGATAGGTGCATTACTTGTGGTTACGACCATGGGAGGAGATAGTTGCGTTACTTGCGTAGAGGCCTTTGAGTCAAGCCGCGAGGTGATGGCTGGGGAGAGCAAGGTCGGTGTATTACTTGTATAAAAACCTTTGGGTCAAGCCGCTGGGATGATGGAAAAGAAAGAAAAAACCCCAGAAAGTTACCTTTCTGGGGTTTGTCTGAGTTGAGGGATGTGAATTCTATTCTTAACTAACACACATCACAGAGTGTTGCTTAATGCTGCTTTGCTGCGAGGAAACGGCATCTATTTATAGCGTTATCAACTTCAACAGCTGGCACATCACACCTAAATCCTGTACTAGTGGCTACCCACGCAGAATTAGAGTCTATTACCACTCCTCTAACATCCGAACGGGTGATTCTGAGATTTTGAATTCCACCAGTTGGCGAGTCTATGTACTCTATAACTGCCTCTCCAGAATTGCTATTATAGTTAAATAAATCTATCGCAATAGCTTCGTTAAGATTGAAGCCTTGCGCTTCCGTTACTGTCCAACCACGCACAACTCTACCAACAGGCCCATCAACAAGTTCTGACACATACAACCCTCGGATATACGCCGACACTTTGTTATCCGTCACAGCCAACACAGTCGACATACGTACTGCTGGAGTACGTGTCCACGTTAATAGATCAGCATGACGTTGTTTAGCTAACTCACTATAAGTGCCATCGCCTGGATTGAGTGATAAATTCAAACGTGCACCGCTGGTGTAAAAGTCACGTTCAGTTGCTAAATTATCGACATAATCTAATAATGCTACCAACTCTAACTGTGTGCCACGTGGTGATGGTAACAACCAACCAATTTCACCTAGGTATTCACGTTGATTTTGGCGAAACTCAGACGCAAAGGTGGCTTTTAATTGTGGGAAGATACGCTGAGTTAATCTCACGTGGCCACCTAAGCCATCGACATCATAATCACGATACTTGGTATCAAAGCGTACAATGTCGTAATCCATACCGCCGGTTAAACGGCCGTACGGCCATGGAGTCACGGTTAGATCAGCATGCACATTACCACTGTTAGCACCGGCGATATGACGTTTTTCCGGTTCTAAATAACCGGTGTTAGTCTCATCATCAAATGGCTTATCTTTCGAAGAAAGGTGTCTACTTGGCGAATTTGAGAAATAACCACCCAGATTAAATGCATTAATATACGGGTTATCAAATAAATATGCATAACCGGCACCCACTGCATTTTGCCCGACCCAACGGCTTACGTTGCCAGAATCAAAGTCAAAATCAAGTTCTTGATCTAAGCGTTCAAAGGTTAATTTAAGGCGTTGCTTTGATGTTAATGCTAATCCATAGGTTGCATTAACCCGCATTGTTTTAGGGCCACCACTTAATTCCAGCGCCATTGCTTGACGACCGCTGTCGCCTAAATAGCCAGATAGCTTAGTTTGCAGGATGAAGCCAAACTCGGTATTACCATACGCACCCACGTCAAACACACCAGAATTGAAAATGCCTTTGTCGGTTGCATTAGTAGTTGCTGCCCATGCAGCATGGCTTACCAAGGCACATAATACGGCCATGCATAGACCAAAACGGTTTAACCTGGTTGTAATTCTAAGTTGTTTCATTATTGACTCCTCGTTGGTCTGCCCAATCGTCATTGCCATGCTACGCCCAGTTTTATTAACGTTTTCTTAATATGGTTTTTTATTGAAAACCGACGATAACGTGACGCGGTAAATCCAATAGACTAATGCAATTGTGGTAAGCACACTTAATACACTGGCATACGGCCCAAAGCCTGGACCGACCAATCGTAACACATCAGATGACCCGAACATAGCAAAGGGAATGGCAAGTAATACCCCAGAAATCGACGCCCCGGCCACTAATCCACAACCGGCTAATAAACCCGTTTGTTTGACGGTATGGTCACTGTCATCAGCCAATGCCAATGCTGCTTTACGTTTGCGATACACATAACCGACAAAACCAGCGGTAAACCCACCGATGATTAACGGCACCGTCGCACTAAATGGCAAGTAAATACCGGTACCGACACCTAATATATGCAAATGCAATCCACGTGGTTTTAACCACTTATCTAACACAATAACCAGTAACCCAATCGCCATCCCAATCCCTAACAAGGTCCACGGCAATGACAAGGTAAACACCCCTTTGGTTACGGTTGCGATCAACGTTGCTTGTGGTGCCAATAACATTTGACTGGGATCCATGTCCGGGCGCGGAAACACGCCGGCAATGCCGTAAGCGTGATATAACAATTTAATGATAAACGGTAACACAAATGCAGCGACTGCCACCCCAAAAAACAACATTACTTGTTGTTTCCACGGGGTTGCTCCAATAATTTGTCCTGCTTTTAAGTCTTGAATGGTATCGTTACTGATTGCCGCAACCGCTGCGATGACAGCATTGATCAACACCGCTAGCACTGCAAAACTGGCTAATTGGGTTTTGGGTAAATGCCAAACCGAGGCAAGCACTAATAACACTAAGCTCACACTGATAGTGGCAATTAAAATCATGCAAGAGATCGGGCTGATCGATGATCCAACCAATCCTGCAAAATAACCGCAAATAGCCGCGACTAAAAACCCTAAGCCATAAATTAATAATGCACTGATGGCAGCAAAAATAATATGTTGAGTCAACGAAAATTCTGGCATGTTATGTTGCGCAAATAAGTAAATCATCACAAAAATCGCTAAGGTAATGACAACACTGCCAATTAACACTTGGTTAAATGGGATATCACGTTCAGTACGTAAAATTGAATCATCGTGTTGACTCATTGCACCTATCGATGCACGAATGCCGCGAAACATTGGTTTAAATAAACAGATAATTGCCGAGGCACTACCAACAATCATCGTACCAATCCCAATATAACGGATGTAATGCATCCAGTAGTAATAAGCAATTTGCGTATTATCATGTAATAAATCAGGCACGCCTTGATGCGCACTAATAATCGGCACACCGATGATCCACCCCAAGATCACACCGATTAAGATACTGAAACTCACACCAAAACCAACAATAAAACCCGCACCAATTAATGCTGGTGAAAACCCTAAACCAATGCCACATAAACTACTACCGATTTTTACCCAATACGATAACCCGTCAGCAATCAGTTTAAAACCAATCTGAGCAACACTGATGATTGCACCAAACAAGCTGCCTTTGACTAATGTGCCTAAACCGGTGGTATCGCCACCAGCAGTGTGTTTTAACACTTCACCAATAGCAACACCTTCTGGGAAATGTAAATTTGGATCATCAAGTAATACGCGACGCAAAGGAACGGCAAACAACACACCTAATACACCACCTAATAAACCAATCATGACGGTTGGCCAATAGGCAATATCCGTCCACGCACCGATGATTAATGTAGCCGGTAAGGTAAAAATAATCCCCGCAGCTAAGGTATCCCCGGCAGATGCGGCGGTTTGTGCAATGTTATTTTCTAAAACATTATAATGTTTAAATAAACGCAACAACCCCATTGCGATGATCGCCGCAGGAATTGAACCGGTGATGGTTAACCCAACTTTTAATCCCAAATACGCATTTGCCGCCGCCAACACAATGGTTAATACCAACGAAATCAACGTGACTTTAATGGTGATTTCAGGAAGTGTTGTTTTTGGAGAAATAAAATAGTGATGCGATGCCTTGGTCGGTTGCACGCCTTTGGATGTCATATGCCCCTCGTCTTTTAGCCAAAGGATCTATCATGACGATTATTGGATGAAGGATCAACCGGAATTATGCAGTTATTTAGGGTAGGGTAAATCAAAAAACCCCAATCACCTTGAAAAATACGGCTAAAATTGCCACTGGGGTTAAATAACGAATGGTGAAACGCCATTTAGCAAACAACCAGCGATCGGGTAATTGCAATTCATCGAGTGCATCTTCACGACACAGAAACCAACCAGTAAACAATGCCACTAAAAAGCCGCCTAATGGCAACATGATATTGGCAGTGATGTAATCTAATAAATCAAATGGATCTTTGCCAAACACACGTATGTGTTGCCACTTATTAAATGATAATATGGTGATAATACCTAATAACCACACACCAATGCTAACAAATAATGCTGCTTGCTGTCTGCTTATTTTTACACGCTCAATAAACCAAGCGACGGGTGGTTCTAACAATGATACCGTTGATGTAAATGCAGCAAACACCAACATCACAAAAAATAAGGTTGCAAACAAACTACCGTAAGGCATGTGTGCAAATGCAATCGGTAAGGTTTGAAAGATTAAACCAGGACCAGCACCAGGTGATAATTGATTAGCAAATACAATTGGAAAAATAGCTAACCCAGCAAGTAATGCAATCCCGGTGTCAGCAACAGCAATCGCAATAGAGGCTTTGATCACCGATGCATTCTGTGGTAAATACGCACCGTACATCATAATGCCACCGGTTGATAAGCTTAACGTAAAAAAGGCATGGCCTAATGCATCTAACACCCCTTCTGTTGATAACTTAGAAAAGTCAGGTGAAAATAAAAAGCGTACACCTTGCATGAAATAACCACTTTCCACTGCATAACCCACTAACACCAACAACAATAACAACATGAGTGGAAACATGACTAAGATCGCTTCTTCAATGCCACGTTTAACCCCGCGAGCAACCACAATGCCAGTGGTTAATACAATGATCGAATGCCATAGTAATAAACGCCACGGACTAGCAATGAATTGATTAAACATGTCGGTAATTTGTGTTGCACTGGCATCAACAAAGTCACCAAACATCGCGCGAAACACATAGGATAATGCCCAACCCGCGATCACACTGTAATACGATAAAATTAAAAAACCGGCTATTACACCGGTTGCACCTGCTATTTTCCACCAATGACTACGGTTATTTTCTAATGCAATCGTTCGCACCGCTGCGATTGGGTTTTGCCGTCCGCGTCGACCCAACAACACTTCTGCCATCATTAATGGAATGCCAACGATCACAATGCAAATCAAATACAATATCACAAACGCACCACCGCCATTTTCACCGGTGATATACGGGAATTTCCACACATTACCTAATCCAACCGCCGCACCGGTTGCTGCTAATACAAATACCCAGTGCGACGACCATAATCCATGTTGCGATTGACGTTGTTGGTGCATGTTAACCTAATCCCTGTTGCGTTGTTTCATGCATAAATATATTGAGTATAGTGGGTGGCTGTCATTCTGGAGAGCATGTATAAAACCTTGCCCTGGAAATCGGAGATTATCCAGGGATGCGAGCTTGTCCTTGAGTAGTCAAGGATCCAGAATCTAGTCTTTTGTCTTATCTAACTAGTAAATGAGACTATTATTTTTATGTGTGTTCAAAAATGTTAAACTTTATTTCTGTTATTTTACAAAATTTTAAAGACTGGATCCTTGACTCGCCCGTTCCACGGGCTCTCAAGGATGACGGTTTTTTTAGTGTTACTTGGCTACTACATTATTATCAACAAATTTCTCGTAAACATTGCTGCAATTGCTGCATCGCTTGACCGCGATGGCTGATAACATTTTTTTTGGCAGGATCTAATTGGGCAGCACTGCAATGATAGTCTGGGACGAAAAAAATCGGATCATAACCAAATCCTTGTGTGCCTTGCGGTTCAAACAAAATGCGTCCATGCCAACGACCTTGGCAAATGATCGGCGTTGGATCGGCAGCATGACGACACAACACCAAACAACAATAGTAACTAGCTTGACGCTGTTGTTCCGGTACATCAGCTAATGCACGCAACAATGCATTGATGTTATCTGCATCACTGGCATGTTCACCAGCATAGCGCGCCGAATAAATACCGGGCGCACCTTGTAATACATCAACTTGCAAACCAGAATCATCTGCTAATGCGGGTAATTGAGTAACGCGCGCAGCATGCTGTGCTTTTAATAGGGCATTTTCAATAAAAGTTGTACCCGTTTCAGCAACACTAGTCACACCATAGTGTGATTGTGCTGTCACCTCAATGGCAAGCGGTGCTAATTGCTGTTGTAGTTCGTGGAGTTTTCCTGGATTGGCACTGGCTAAAACGATGTGTTTAAATTGGGTAAGCTTAATCGAACTTTGTCTGTTCTCCGCCATTATTATCCGTCCAATCTAAGAATTTACCGCGATCAGTATTAGTATCAGTATCAGTAGTCGCAAGACCTTGTACTGATAATTTAACACGTTCATTTTTATCTTTGACACCTTCTGCTAACGACAAACTCAAACGCACATTGTTTTGTGAGTCTGCATTATGCAATGCTTCTTCGCGGGTGATCTTACCAGCATGACATAATTCCACAAGGGACATATCGAATGTTTTCATGCCTACTTCTGTGGATTTTTGCATGATTTCTTTAATTTTTTCAATCTCACCTTGTTTAATCATTTTGCTGACAGTTGGCGTAACTAATAATAATTCTAACGCCAGCAAACGTTTACCATCTTTAGAACTTACTAACCGTTGCGAGACAATGGCACGTAAATTAAGTGATAAGTCTAATAGTAATTGGTCATGCCTTTCTGCCGGGAAAAAGTTAATAATCCGATCGATTGTTTGCGATGCATTGTTAGCATGTAATGTTGACAAACATAAGTGGCCGGTTTCTGCATACGAAATCGCATGTTCCATGGTTTCACGTGCTCTGATTTCACCGATTTGAATCACATCTGGCGCTTGGCGTAATGTATTGCGCAAGGCATCTGCATAATCAATCGTATCAATCCCAACTTCACGCTGATTGACTACTGATCGTTTATGTTCATAAATAAATTCAATTGGATCTTCAATTGTAATGATGTGATCAGCACAATGTTGATTACGGTAGTCAATTATCGATGCCAACGTTGTCGACTTACCTGAACTGGTTGCACCCACTACTAAAATCAAACCACGTTTCATCATAGCCAAATCGGAAAAAATATCTGGTAAACCTAATTCTTCAAAAGTAGGAATCGTGATTTGAATGCGGCGTAATACCATGGCAACTTCATCGCGTTGGCGAAAGATATTCACCCGAAAACGATTACCATCACTGCTAGTCACCGCTAAATTCATTTCAGGGCGTGCTTCAAAATCCTGCCATTGAGTTTGCGTCATCACATCACGCGCAAATTGGGCGATGGTTTCGCTTGAAATAGGTTGTTCAATAATTGATTGAACGACGCCATGAATTCGCATTGACGGCTTTGCGCCGCCACTTAAATATAAATCCGAGGCATCACGCACGACCATTTGCTGTAAGTAGTCATCAAAATGCATAGGCGGGGAAATCTCCTTCGTGCAATCCACATTAATATTAGGTACACCCATTCCTTTAATTATGGACAAAATCTACTCTTTTTCAGGGTAAAATTAGGTTAAGGACGATAACTTATTGAACAATATAAGAAATTCTTGCCAAATTTAATCAGGATGGGACAATAGCAGCCCGTTGATATCGTTGGTGATTTGAATATCGCCAACTCAATAGCAAACTACCAACACATCGATGAAGACCCAATTAACTGAGCACATCACCAACGCGTTAACCGAATTGCATGACAACGGTGATTTTGCAAGTGATGTCACTACACAATGCAATGTTCAACTAACACGCACACGTGATAGTCAATTTGGTGACTGGACATCTAACATTGCATTATTAGCAGCTAAGATCCTCAAACAACCACCACGCACAATTGCAACTAAAATCATTGCACAACTGCCTGTGATCGCCAACGTTGCTAAGGTTGATATTGCTGGACCGGGTTTTATTAATTTTTATTTAGCTGACAATGCTAACTTGCAAATAATCACTGAGATTCTTGAACGTAAACATACATACGGTCACAGCGATTATGGCAAACAACAACGTATACATATTGAATATGTCTCTGCTAATCCTACTGGTCCATTACACGTTGGGCATGGGCGTGGAGCAGCTTACGGAGCAACGCTTGCAAATATCTTAACTGCTGCTGATTTTCAAGTGCATCGTGAATATTATGTTAACGATGCGGGTCGACAAATGTCGATCTTGGCAGTCAGTGTATGGTGTCGTTATTTACAATTGTGTAATGAAGCCATGCCATTTCCGAGTGCAGGCTATCAAGGCGATTACATTCACACCATTGCCAAGTTGTTATTTAATGATATTGGCACTGTATTACAACGATCAGCAACTGAGATAACAGCTACATTACCAGCAGACACAGAAAAGACTAACGATCAGTATATCGATGCATTAATTGCGTATGCTAAGAACAGTCTTAGTGATGCCTATTGGCAATTGCAAACCATAGCAGCAGATACGTTACGACAAGACATTCACGATGATTTGGCTGAATTTGGTGTGACATTTGATCAATGGTTTTCTGAACGCAGTTTAACCGACAGCGGTGATATTCAAACGGGTATTCAACAATTAACTGACGGTGGACACACTTACCAACGTGATGGTGCACTGTGGTTTAAATCAACTGCATTTGGTGATGACAAAGATCGGGTATTGGTGCGTGAAAACGGTCAGACCACGTATTTTGCTTCTGATGTCGCTTATCAAATGAATAAATATAACCGTGGCTTTACTAAAGTGATCAACATATTTGGTGCAGATCACCACGGTTATGTCGCTAGATTACGTGCATTTTTAACCGCAATGGGTAAACAAGTTGATGACAGCTTTATTGTTTCATTCGTACAGTTTGCGATTTTATGGCGTGATAAACAAAAGGTATCGATGTCAACGCGCAGTGGTGAATACGTGACGTTGCGTCAATTGCGTCAAGAAGTCGGTAATGATGCTGCACGATTTTTTTATGTGATGCGCAAACACGAACAACACATGGATTTTGATCTGACATTGGCAATATCAAAAACCAACGATAATCCAGTGTATTATATTCAGTATGCACATGCGCGGATTTGCAGCATTTGGCGACAATTGACCGAGAAAGGCATCCGTCACGATATGCGTAACGGTTTGGCAAATCTAGCGGCGTTATCAGATCCAACTGAAAAAGCATTGTTACCCTTGTTAGCCCGTTATCCTGAGATGATTGTTCATGGTGCTAGCACATTAGAAGCACATGGGATCGCGCATTATTTACGTGAATTAGCCGCCAGCTTTCATGCGTATTACAATGCACAGCAGTTTATTGTAGATGATAATGCTGTGCGCGATGCGCGTTTGTGTTTAGTTAATGCAGTACAAATTGTGCTGCAAAATGGATTATCATTAATTGGGGTTAGTGCACCAGAAAAAATGTAGGTAATTAATCATGGCAAAAACAACCAAAAAACGTGCGACAAAAACATCAAATAAAAAACGTCGTGCATCAACTCGCACGACACAAGCGACAACAACCAGTACAGCACCGTGGATGAAGTGGCTATTCGGATTATTGGCCTTGGTGGTAATAACGACAGTGATTTATTTGCAACGTCAAGGCGTATTCAGCAAACAACCTATAACAACATCAGAAACAACACCACGGATAAAGCCAACGTTTGATTTTTATCAAATGTTGCCTGCTGTAGAAGTGCCTGTCACAGAATCAGCACCCAAAACCAAACGGCCTGTGCCTGTTACGACTGCACCAAACAAAGCAACACCAGCGAGCACACAATATGTGTTGCAAGTTGCTTCATTTAAAAACCGTACAGATGCTGATGCATTAAAAGCCCGTTTAAGCTTGCTTGGTTTTGACGTCAATGTGCGTCATTATCAACAGGCACAACAACAATGGTATCGCGTTTGGGTAGGCCCTTATGCCTCTGCACAGTCTGCACGTCGTGCACAAGCTGAATTAACTAAACAGCATATCAATAGTTTATTACGTAAAGTCGGGTAGGACCGGCTTGAACTTTACGCCAACACCCCCATATGGCATGGTTCGCGTAGTTAATAAATGAGGAACAGTAAGTGGAGCAATATCGCGGAACAACTATCTTGTCGGTACGTCGTGGCAACAATGTCGTGATCGGTGGTGATGGCCAAGTAACCCAAGGCAATACCGTCATGAAAGGCAATGCGCGTAAAGTGCGTCGTTTATATAATAATCAAGTGATTGCCGGATTTGCTGGTGGTACTGCCGATGCATTTACCTTATTTGAACGCTTTGAAGGAAAATTAGAAGCACATCACGGTAATTTAACCCGCGCTGCGGTCGAGCTCGCCAAAGATTGGCGCACTGATCGGATGTTACGTCGTTTAGAAGCATTATTAGCCGTCGCCGATGCAACCACATCGTTAGTGATTACCGGTAACGGTGATGTGATCGAACCAGAAGACAGTTTAATCGCGATTGGCTCCGGTGGTGAATTTGCACGAGCAGCAGCACGCGCCTTATTGGATAATACTAAATTAGGTGCGCGCAATGTCGTTGAAAAAGCCTTAACCATTGCCGGCGATATTTGCATTTACACTAATCATAATTTCGTTATTGAAGAATTATAGTAACACGCACACAACAAGAGAGTAATACCATGGCTATTCCTATTGAATCATCAGTAATGACACCCAAAGAAACCGTTCACGAGCTAGATCGTTTTATCATCGGACAAGATGACGCAAAACGTGCGGTTGCTATTGCATTGCGTAACCGTTGGCGACGCACACAAATTGACGATGAAGCATTGCGCCATGAAATCATGCCGAAAAACATTCTAATGATTGGTCCAACTGGTGTGGGTAAAACGGAAATTGCCAGACGACTTGCTAAATTAGCCAATGCACCGTTTATTAAAGTTGAGGCAACTAAATTCACTGAAGTAGGTTACGTTGGACGCGAAGTCGAATCGATTATTCGTGATTTGGTCGAAGCGGCGGTGAAACATGGGCGTGAACAAGCGATGAAAAAAGTGCATTACCTTGCTGAAGAGGCCGCAGAAGATCGGATCTTAGATGCCTTATTACCACAACCCAAAGGTTTCGCAAATGCACCAACTGATAATAAGACAACTGATGACAGCACGCGTCAATTATTTCGCAAACAGTTACGTGAAGGTGACTTAGATGATAAAGAAATTGAAATTGAAGTAGCTAATTCAGTCGGTGTTGAAATCATGGCACCGCCAGGCATGGAAGAAATGACTAACCAACTACAAGATTTATTACAAAACATGGGGCCATCACGTTCTAAAAAACGCAAAATGCGCATCAAAGATGCGTTGCGGGTAAAGCGCGATGAAGAAGCCGCAAAATTAGTCAATGATGATGAGGTTAAATTAAATGCGTTACATAATGTTGAACAAAACGGCATTGTGTTTATCGATGAAATCGACAAAGTGTGTCGACGTGCTGATAATGTCAGTGGCGGTGATGTATCACGTGAAGGCGTACAACGCGATTTATTACCTTTGGTTGAAGGCTGCACGGTATCAACTAAATACGGCATGATAAAAACAGATCATATTTTGTTTATTGCTTCTGGCGCATTTCACATGACTAAACCGTCTGATCTGGTCGCTGAATTACAGGGCCGTTTACCGATTCGCGTTGAATTGGCCGCGTTAAAAAAACAAGATTTTATTAAGATCTTAACTGAACCAGATGCATCGTTGACTAAACAATACATTGCCTTGATGGCAACCGAAGGTGTGACGTTATCATTTACTGATGATGCGATCGAACGCTTAGCTGAAATTGCTGCACACGTTAACGAAAAAACCGAAAATATCGGTGCACGCAGATTACACACAGTGATGGAACGGTTACTTGAGAAACTATCATTTAACGCTGCGGATAAAGAAGGCGAACAAGTCAATATTGATAAACAATACGTTAATGAAGCATTAAAAGCGTTGGCGGATGATGAAGATTGGAGTCGTTATATTCTTTAGAAACGTTTATTTAGGATAAAATAATGCACCCCATTCCTACTGACATTCAAGTATTACAAAAATCACGTTGTGTGCAGATTACCTTTAGTAATGGGCTACACGTTAAATTACCGTGCGCTTATTTACGAATTAATTCACCATCAGCAGATAATCAACAACAACGTACTAATGACTCAGCATCAGCAAATAATCAACAATGCATTAATATTATTGAAATAACGCCTGTGGGCAATTACGCAATCAAATTTGCATTTGATGATGGACATAACACTGGCTTATTTACCTGGGAATACTTGTACCAATTAGCCAATGATTACAAAACGGCATCAACATGATTCGAGCATTTGCCAATAGTACACCACACATCGGTCGCGGTACTCATATCGATGAAACCGCATTAGTGTTAGGCAATGTCACCTTAGGACAAGATTGTTTTATCTTACCAATGACAGTATTACGCGGCGATGTAAATACGATCACCGTTGGTGATCGAACAAACATTCAAGATCACAGTATTGGACATGTGAATCACATCGGTAGCCCGTACCATCCCAGTTCACAGTTAACAATCGGCGACGATGTGACCATCGGTCATCGAGTTATTTTGCACGGTTGCACTGTGCAATCGCGTTGTTTAATCGGCATGGGTAGCATCATCATGGATGATGCAGTGATTGAATCTGATACCATTGTTGCAGCGGGGAGTTTGATCCCTAGCAAGAAAATTATTAAAGGCGGTTACTTGTGGATGGGTAGTCCAGCACGGCAAATACGCCCACTCACTGCTGATGAAAAGGCCAGCATTTTATATAGCGCACAACACTATGTTACTTTAAAAAATCAGCATCAGGGTTAAATACAACATCATCAACTATGCCGCATATTATTACTGAGAACTCCGTCATTCTGGAGAACGAGCTTGCGAGTGAGTCCAGAATGACGCGGTTTTTAGAAAATAAGTGACTCAATAGTTGGTAACAGACGAAGAAATACTACTAATTCATTGTTAGCAACTGCCCATTCAATGTTAGAATAGCGCGATTTACGCGACAGGTTGGAGGCGTTTTGTCTAATCACACCCCGGATGTCACCACGTTTCAAGGGTTAATCCAAACACTACAACAATTTTGGCAAGCGCAAGGCTGTTTATTAGTACAACCATTGGATATGGAAGTCGGCGCTGGAACATTTCATCCATGTTCTTTTTTACGCGCAATTGGCCCAGAACCATGGTATTGCGCCTATGTGCAGCCATCACGGCGCCCAACTGACGGCCGTTATGCTGACAACCCAAATCGCGGGCAACACTATTATCAATTTCAAGTGATAATCAAACCGTCTCCTGACAATATTCAAGACTTATACTTGGACTCGTTGCGTGCACTTGGCATCGATCCACTGGTACACGACATTCGTTTTGTTGAAGACAATTGGGAATCGCCTACATTAGGCGCATGGGGATTAGGTTGGGAAGTATGGCAAGACGGTATGGAGATTTCGCAATTTACTTACTTTCAACAAGTCGGTGGCTTAACATGCCAACCGGTTACTGGCGAATTAACCTACGGTTTAGAGCGCATTGCCATGTATTTACAAAATGTTGATAGCATGTTTGATTTAGTCTGGGCAAATACTGCAATCGGTACGATTACCTATGGCGACATGTTCAAACAAAATGAAAAAGAACTATCGGCCTATAATTTTGAGCACGCTAACACACACATGTTATTCCAACAATTCGATGCCTATGAACAACAAAGCCAACACTTAATTGAATTGTCACTACCCTTGCCGGCATATGAAATGGCATTAAAGGCATCACATACATTTAACTTACTCGATGCACGTCACGCCATTTCAGTGACGGAACGCCAGCGCTATATTTTACGGGTACGCACATTAACTCGTGCGGTAACAACTTGTTATTATCAAGCACGCGAAGCATTGGGCTTCCCATTACAAACAAATACGACACAAACAACATAATAGGATATCGCAATGGCAAACAAACCTCGATTAGTTTCTGGCGATACGCCTACTGGCAAGCTGCATTTAGGGCATTGGGTAGGTTCATTAGAAAATCGTGTCGCGTTGCAGCAACAATACGAGTGTTTTTTCTTTATTGCCGACGTGCAAGGACTCACAACGTGCGTACAACAGCCACAGATATTGCGTGATAATACGTTAGAAGTTGCGTTAGATTATTTAGCATGCGGAATTGATCCAACACAAGCTACAATATTTATTCAATCCGAAGTGCCGGCATTAGCAGAATTATCCCACTTTTTTAGCATGTTGGTGCCACTACCACGCTTAATGCGCAACCCAACCATCAAAGATGAAATTCGCAATAAAGGGTTAGGGGATAATTACTCGATCGGTTTTTTAATGTATCCGGTTAATCAAGTAGCTGACATTCTCGCATTTCGCACTGAGATTGTGCCCGTTGGTGAAGATCAAGAACCGCATATGGAATTAACCCGCGAAGTAGCACGACGTTTTAATCAATTGTATTGCAATGTTGATCCACACACAGCAGATGCTGATTACGTTGCCAACGGTGGGTTATTTCCAATCCCACAAACTAAATTAGGTCGCACACGTCGTTTAGTCGGTACCGGTGGACCCAATTCACAAGGACAGTTAGTGAAAATGAGCAAATCGTTAAATAATGCGATTTTTTTAAGTGATCCACCCGATGTAATCCGTGACAAAGTCATGAAGATGTATACCGATCCAAAACGCTTACGTGCCAGCGATCCAGGCACGGTTGAAAACAATCCATTGTGGATCTTTCACGATACCTTTAACTCAGATAAACAATGGGTCAAACAGGCTAAAACACAATACCAAGCCGGTGCCATCGGTGATGTTGCCTGTAAAAAAGCATTAGTTGACGTATTAGTTGACTTATTAACACCAATGCAACAACGACGTGCTGACTTTGCTGATGATCGTGCTCAAGTGTTATCAATATTACGTGACGGCACGGCACACGCCAATGCAATTGCTGAACAAACATTATTGCAAGCCAAACAAGCGATGTCGCAAGGGTATTTTAAACGTGATATTCGTTTAACCGGCATTTTATAACGAGCATAATTCAATGAATAAAGATGATATTTTATTTGAAATTGGTTGCGAAGAATTGCCACCAAAGGCATTGGCAACATTGGCTAATGTTCTCACAAAACAGATTGGTATTGGTTTAGATCAACAACAGTTTACTCATGGTGAGTTGCAAACCTATGCAACCCCTAGACGTTTAGCGGTAATTGTGCGTGATGTCATCGCCAAACAACCAACGCAACGCATGGAACGTAAAGGGCCGTCACTTGAACGTGCATTTGATAATAATGGTAACCCAACGCCAGCTTGTTTAGGGTTTGCAAAGTCGTGTGGTGTTGCAGTGGATGCACTTGAACACGTTAAAACTGATAAAGGCACCTGGTTAATGCACCGTTATCAAGCCGGTGGTGAATCGATTGAAACCGTATTACCTAACATCATTAACCATGCGATCACCCAATTACCGATCCCTAAACCAATGCGTTGGGGTTCGCACACAACTGAATTCGCACGTCCAGTGCATTGGGTAACTTTGTTATATGGTAGTCAGGTGATCGATACCACGATATTAGGCATTAACACCGGTAATAAAACCTATGGTCACCGTTTTCATCACCCACACGCATTAGTGATTAAGCACGCTGATGAATATGCCACAATCCTTGAAAAAACCGGCTATGTAATCGCTGATCCAGCACTACGTCGTTTGCGTATTTGCCAACAAATCGAAGCAATTAACGCTAAATTAAGCGATGGTGACGTGTTAATTGATGATGCGTTGCTCGATGAAGTTGCCGCCATTGTCGAATGGCCAGTTGCATTATCGATTGAATTTGATCCGCATTTTTTGAGTGTACCCAAAGAAGCATTAATCTGTGCGATGCAATCACATCAAAAATGTTTTGCTGTTGTTAGCAAAACCGATCTCAATCAATTATTACCGTATTTTGTTACGGTTTGTAACATCGACAGTCGTGATCAACAGGCAGTGATTTTAGGCAATCAACGGGTGATGTATGCACGCTTAGCCGATGCCGCTTTCTTTTTCGAAACGGATAAACAGCAACGCTTAGCCAGTCATTTAGCAACATTAGCGCATGTTATCTATCAACAAAAACTAGGTAATTTGCGTGACCGTGTGCAACGGATCAGTATGTTGGCAAAACACTTGGCATTACCATTAAAAGCCGATCCACAAGCTGCGGAGCGCGCTGGGTTACTAGCCAAATGCGATTTAAAAACCAATATGGTTGGTGAATTCCCGGCATTACAAGGGATCATGGGATATTACTATGCATTACATGACGGTGAAACGCCAGAAGTTGCTAATGCAATCAAACAACATTACCAACCACGTTTTGCTAATGATGCAATCCCAAACGCCACTATCGGTTGCATTGTTGCGCTTGCTGATAAAATTGATTCATTAGTAGGCCATTTTGGCATTAATCAAGCGCCAACTGGCGATAAAGACCCGTTTGGGTTGCGCCGTGCTGGCTTGGGTGTGTTGCGGATCATCGTGGAAAACCAATACGACATCAACTTAGAATCGTTATTAGTGTACGCATTAGAACAATATCAAACACCGTTATCTAATCAATCAACTGTTGACGATATCATTCAATTTTTATCAGAACGATTGCGTACTTGGTATCTTGAACAAGGCGGTAAGGCTGATGTGTTTGCTGCCGTATTAGCGCGCGCATCGACCAACCCAACCGATACGTGGCAACGGTTACACGCAGTTGATCACTTTCGTCAATTACCACAAGCAGCAGCACTAGCTGCGGCAAATAAACGCGTGAGTAATTTATTGAAAAAATCTGGCAGTGAAGAGCCAACAACATTAGATCTTAATGTACTAAGCGAACCAGCAGAAAAACAATTGGCGCAGCACATTAGTGAAAAACAAAGACAAATTACCCCTTTATTACAACAAAAACAGTATGCTGATGTGTTGTCTTTGTTAGCAAACTTACAACAACCGGTAGATGATTTTTTCGATAGCGTGTTAGTCATGGCCGACGATCCTAAACAAAAACACAATCGATTGGCGTTATTAACTCAATTACGAGATTTATTCTTAAATGTGGCAGATATTTCGCTATTACAATAACCCGGCGCAGCAGTAAGCGAAGGGAAGGTTATCACACATGCAACAAACAACACTAAAACATCCTGTTATTGCATTGGATCGCGATGGTGTGATCAATCACGATGCTGATAATTACATTAAATCACCTGATGAATGGCAACCCATTCCAGGCAGTTTGGCAGCAATTGCACGATTACACCAAGCCGGTTACCGTGTATTTATTGTAACGAATCAATCTGGAGTTGGTCGTGGTTTATTTGATGTAGCAACGTTACATTCTATCCATCAAAAAATGCAACTCGCAATCACCGCTGCAAAAGGCCACATTGACGGCATTGTTTATTGTCCGCATACCCCAAGGGATAACTGTGATTGTCGTAAACCCAAGCCCGGGTTATTACAACACGTAATGAAACAATCTGGCTGCCAACCAACTGACATCATCATGGTTGGCGACTCCTTGCGTGACTTGCAAGCAGCACACGCTGCTGGCTGCCAACAGTGGGTATTGGTTAAAACAGGAAATGGGGCACAAACACTTGCTCAACATGCAGATGATCCGCTAGTAAAACAAGCATTAGTATATGCTGATCTGGCAGCCTTTGTTGATGACTGGCTTTAATCAATAGCATCTAAAACACGCGTATTTTTATATTAGTGACTGCATTTATCCACAGCCGTTGTCAGTGATTGTCTGGTGTGTGGATCAGTTATTCAGCCACTCATCAAGCATTTAGTACCGCTAATGCATTGTATTTCGGCTAGTTTTTGGGCAATTAATCAACGCCGTTAATGTAACCCATTTTATTTGTCAACCAGTACGGTATTACCAACAAAATTAACCACAAAGTTATCCACAGTTTTGCTGATAGTGGACGTCAGTCATATAACTGGCGATAATCGCGTTCACGCTAACAATGTATCGGGAGAGAAGATGGGTAACATCGCGCTGATCGTCGCTATGGCTAACAACCGTGTGATCGGCAACAATAATCAAATTCCCTGGCATTTATCTGCTGATTTAAAACATTTCAAACAGATCACCCTAGGTAAACCGATTATTATGGGGCGGGGTACCTTCGAATCAATCGGCAAACCGCTACCGGGTAGACACAATATTGTGATCACCCGTAATCAACAATGGACAGCTGCTGATGTGAGCGTGGCACATAGTCTAACAGAGGCATTGCAACAAGCCGGTGATGACACAGAAATTATGATTATCGGTGGTAATCATGTGTATAACGAAGCATTGCCTTTAGCAACACGGTTATACATTACGTATGTCGACACCGTTGTTAATGGCGATACTTACTTTCCTGAATGGGACCAACAAGAGTGGGATGAAGTCCAACGAAAACCTCATCAAGCCGATGCTAACAATCCTTTTGATTATTGTTTTTGTGTGTATGAACGCCAAACTTGCTCTTGATCAGCTAAGGGCTAAGTTTTATTGAGGCTAAACTTTTCTGTTGGCTTGCTATACTCAAAGCGTTTTGGCTGTAGGCGAGGCGGCAAGCCATCGAATAAAAGGAGTGTATAGTGACACATGACTTTTATAAAAAGGCTTGCCCAGATCCTGAATCGAGTTCAGGACAAGCTTGATCCAAGGGCGCAGCCAACAAAGCATACAGTTAAAACGCGAAGAGTATAGTTACACAATTTCACATGCCCCACCCATGCAAGCCAATTCCCGTTTTACTTCAGTTTCGTCAGTGATTTCATACTTATATAGCTGGGAAAAATCGATATTTTTAATCGTATCTAACAATTTTTCATGGGTTTGTTTATCAATGCTTTCATAAGGCGCTAATTGATAAACGTGATTTAAACGCGGCAAAAATGATAATCCACCAACAATATCCCAATTGGCGTACACCCAATTGGCAACTGGGATCCATTCATCATCACCGACTGACACAGTTACCGATGGATTGTGTTCGGTGTAATGTAATTTCACTGTCTTCCAATGTTCTAATTGATCTAATGCGGTTAAATCATCACGACAAATCGCACCCTCAGGTGATTTGACCGGAAATTCCAGTACAAATGTGGTGGCTTCAGCGGCGGTTTGTCCTACTTCAGGATGAGTTGGGACCCCCTGGTCTTTTAACATTTTATACAAGGCATCCGTAGCGGAAATGCGAATACGACGAATGTAATACGGTGCATGTCGCGGGTGCATACCAGAGGCACAATCCACAGTTTGTGACACTGTACCGGATGGTTTTACACACGTAATGCACGTTGATGGATTGATACCAAAACGCTTAGCGTAGGTTTGATTAACATCAACTGCCATGTCGCGCAATGTATTTAACACATCACCATCACGCGCTGCCACACAATCCCATTGCCCAGTAATCGATACCCCAAGCAAGCGTTCTGCTTCACAATTAGTACGCCATTGTTCGGATAAATACGGGAAATGGGTTAGCGTTGCTTGGAATGTCCCTATCAACGTGGCAACACGTAATTTACGCTTTAATGATGCCAAATCATCTTCAGCACGCGCGACCACTTCAGATAAATTACAAAATTGCTTAGATTGCAAAATAATTTCGCCACACGGATTAGTACCAATACAACCGACAATACGATCGTTTTGTACATAGCCTGCCTTATCTAATACATCAACGCGCCGCTTAGGTAATGTTTTTCGCAAACCATAACGATTAAAGATCCCACGTTCACCCGAACCGCTTTTCATTAATGCGATCCATTCATCTAAGAATTGTTGGTTACTCGGTTTGTTATCGTATACTGCTGAATTATTCGCTAACGCACGTTGCGGATCGGTATAATAAAACGGACCTTTTTTCGCATCGCGCATCGCTTCATCATCTAAATCAGATAAAGAAATCATCGCGCTACGGCGTACGCCACCAGCAACAACGATTTCGCCAATTTTACACAAAATATCGTGCGCATCGATGTTAGCAATCCGACGTCCTTGGCGTGATAAAATCTTTTGTCTAGCAAATTGCAATAACGTACGCAACGGTTCAGGGCCAGAACTCTTCCCTCCCATTGTGTTTAAGCGCGCACCGGCAGGACGTAATTTAGAATAATCAAACGCGATGTCTTTACCACCATACCAGGTTTCTAAGCCTAATAATAAGGCATCACACCAACCTTCTTTACTGTCATCAACAATGTGCGTTGGTAGTGTTTCACCGGTTTGATAACCTACGATTGGCAACGTTTGAATGTTTTGGGTTTCCACTGAAAAACCCACGCCGGTACCACACATTGATACATACATTACTTCCGCAAAATCACGTAATGTTTTTGGTGCGATATAAGAACAATTGTAGGCACACACATTAGTTGTTGCTGCAGCTTTACCTGCAAATTGCAGTAAGCGCATTGATGGCATCACATCTTGCTTTAAAATGGCTTCGCGTATCTCAGCATATTCGTCATCTGTTAACTGTTCACCTACATTATCACGCATAAAATTAATATAACGATCAACGGTTTCAATCCAAGTTTCACGACGATTTTCCGTGTCAATCCAACGTGCATACGTACGCAAATACACAAATTCATTTAACTTATTACGGAAATACTGAGCACTGTCACGCGCCAATTGTTTAACGTGTTCAGGTAATGTATGTCGTTGTTGGCGCAAATCGCTGTGTTGTTTACGATATAAAATATACGCTTTAGCAGTACGCGCAAACCCCGCATTAATTAATGCATCTTCAACATCATCTTGTACCCCTTCGACATTTGGCATGAAGTGCGCGTGGCTACCAGCTAACTTTTCCAGCTTAAATAATACGGTATTGGCGACTTGATTGGCTGCTGTTGACGAACCTTCATTAGCAACATGCATCGCTTTTTTAATTGCTTGTACAATACGGGTTAAGTCAAATGGGACAACATCCCCATTACGTTTGACAATGGTGTTAATCGTATTATTCATTCTTATCCTCGACCTGGTTTAATTTAACAGTAACATTTGTCTTATGTTTTGTTTTAGAAAGTTTATCATGCAAACTATACTTAAAGTGTTTTGATATTAAGTGTAACCAATACACCATACCGTTAAAACGTGAAGCATACAGGCAGCACAAATTAAAAGGTTCTGCAGTAAATTGCAAGATGTTATTTCCTAATAAACTGTCGGCTTTTGCTGGACTTATTTTGTTGCTTTTATTTTGGTTATACATCAACAATTTATTTGGTGTATACTCTGCCAAAAATTAATAGGCATGAGAAAAGCTAGCCTATAAAGTGGTAGGTTATTTCTATGACAAAACGACAACGCATTACTGCTTTTAACTTTAAACCTGGACAGAAGATCGCTGACAAATACACGGTGATCGAAAAATTGGGAGAAGGCTTTGAAAGTGAAGTCTATAAAGTCGTCGAAGATTACACCAAAATAGAACGCGCCCTTAAATGCTTTTTTCCACATCGTAATCTTAGCAATCGTACCGCAACACGTTACGCTAAGTTACTACACAAACTCGCAAGTTGCCCCATTGTTATTCATTATCAAACCCATGAATTCATTGAGTTCAATGGTCATAAAGTATGTTGTTTGATTTCTGAATACGTTGACGGCATGTTGCTTACCGACTTTTTAAAACGTCAACCGGGAAAACGGCTTGGTGTCTTTCGTGGCCTGCAATTATTACATGCGTTAGCCACTGGGCTTGAATCAATGCACAACTTAAAGATACATCACGGTGACTTGCACGCAGAAAACATTATCGTTAAACGCTATGGTCTAGGATTTGAGTTAAAATTATTAGATATGTACCGTTGGGTGGGTGATAAGCGTAGCTACACCAAAGACGATGTCTGTGAAGCAATTAATGTCTTTTACAGCGCAATCGGCGGACAGCGTTGGTATATGGTATTGCCACCGGAAGTCAAAGCCATTTGTTGCGGATTAAAACGCACCTTGATCCAGAAAAAATTTAAATCTGCCACGGCATTACGTAATTACTTGGAAAATATTGAATGGACAAGCGCATATCGTGAATGATGTGCAAAGAGGATTAATCGATTGACTGCAATCTATTGTGACGACAACTTAACTGCCTCTCAAATTATCGATACAGACACTTTCACTGTGGGAGTTTATACCCAATGCGCATGCGACAAACTTCCACCCAATCAAGATGCACTATTGGTCAACTCAGTTAATCCACACACGTTAGTATTAGCCGTTGCTGATGGGGTAGGTTCCACGCTCGGACATTTAGCCGCACGCGCTATCGTAAATGCCTTAGATAAACAATTAACGCGCCTACCTACCGAAACAAATGATATGAGCACACTACGCAATCATGTAATCGCTACCATTGAAAAAACCAATCACCAATTAGCAACAGATGGCAATAAAAAAACCACATTAACTGTTTGCATCCTACATAAACAACAGTATTGTACCTTGCAAATTGGTGATTCTGGTTTATTGCATTGTGGGCTACGTGGCAAACAGAAATACCGCACCATTACGCAATCGCCTGTAGGTTATGCTGTGCAAGCCGGCTTGTTGAGTCGTGCCGAAGGTCAACAACATCCTCACAACCATTTTGTAGATAATGTCGTCGGCGATAGCAGCATGATGATTGAAATTGGGCCATTAAATACATTAACACGTTACGATACGTTGCTACTGGCTTCAGATGGTTTATTTGATAATGTGTTAGATGAGGATCTCATTAATACCGTGCGTGCTGGCACAGTCGCAAAAGTCAGCCAACGCTTAACACAATGTTGTCAACAAATGGTTAATCCTGTTAAACAAGCAGCTTTTTTAAAAGATGATGATATATCGTTTATCGTGTGTAGGCGGGTAAAATAACGCCATAAAATAGGCGATTACACATCGATATTTTCAGCTTCAAGTGCATTTTTCTCGATAAATTCACGACGTGAATCCACTTGATCGCCCATTAATGTTGAAAATATTTGATCAGCAGCAACTGCATCTTCAATAGTAACTTGTAACATGCGACGGTTTTCTGGATCCATTGTCGTGTCCCACAATTGGTCCGGATTCATTTCACCCAACCCCTTATAACGTTGGATCACTTGACCACGTTTAGCTTCATTCATTAACCAGGTTAACATATCAGCAAATGATGCGATCGGTTGCTGTTTATCACCTCGACGAATATAGCCATCTGCTTCGATTAGTCCAGTAATCGCACTACCCAATGCCGTGATCCGTTGGTAATCGCTGGATACCCAAAACGGCAAATCAAATGTATACGTTACCGTAATCCCATGTTCTAACACCGACACTTTGGGAAACCACATCTGTTTGTCTGTGTCAGCGGACAGTTGCATGGTAAATTGCGCTTCGCCAGCATTTCCTTGTATAGTTAACGCATCCTGTAATGCCTCAATCCACGTTTGCATGGCTGTTTGTGAACGCAAGGTCTCTTCCGTTAATGGTGAGGTATAAATTAATTGTTTCAACGCTGCTTCTGGATAACGCCGAGCTAACCGCGTAATCGCATGTTGCACCGTTAAATAATCTTTGACTAATGTTTCTAATTTATCGCCAGAAATAGCCGGTGCCTGTGCATTAACGTGCAGCGCGGTATCGGTTAACGCCGTTTGTAATAAATATGCCTCTAGCGCTGCCTCATCTTTCAAATACTGTTCTTGTTTACCTTTTTTGACTTTAAATAACGGCGGTTGTGCAATATACACATGACCACGCATGATCAACTCTAACATTTGTCGATAAAAAAACGTGAGCAATAACGTGCGAATATGCGCACCATCGACATCCGCATCGGTCATGATCACAATGCGATGATAACGTAACTTATCCGGATTAAATTCATCGCTACCAATCCCACAACCTAACGCCGTAATCAAGGTGCCGACTTCTTCTGATCCTAGCATCTTATCAAAACGTGCTTTTTCGACATTTAAGATCTTACCACGTAACGGTAATATGGCTTGTGTGCGTCGATCCCGCCCCTGTTTCGCTGAACCACCAGCCGAGTCACCCTCGACTAAATACAATTCAGATAATGCTGGATCTTTCTCTTGGCAATCGGCTAATTTGCCGGGTAATCCCGCAATATCTAGTGCACCTTTACGCCGGGTTATTTCCCGTGCTTTACGTGCTGCTTCACGTGCACGCGCTGCATCGATAATTTTAGTGACGATAATCTTAGCGTCTTTGGGGTTTTCTAATAAAAAACTATTGATATGTTCAGCAACTGCTGATTCAACAATCGGTTTGACTTCAGAAGACACCAACTTATCTTTGGTTTGCGATGAAAACTTTGGATCGGGTACTTTAACTGATAATACTGTGATTAACCCTTCACGCGCATCATCGCCCGACGTATTTATTTTCGCCTTTTTGGCAAACCCTTCTTTATCAATGAATGAATTCAATGTGCGGGTTAGTCCGGCTCGAAAACCCGCTAAATGAGCACCGCCATCACGCTGCGGAATGTTATTGGTAAAGCAAAAAATCGCTTCTTGAAATGAATTATTCCATTGCATGGCTAGTTCTACGCAAATACCATCGCGCTCAACAGTGAAATAAACCGGGTGTTCATGCACTGGGGTTTTATTTTTATTCAAATGTTCGACAAAGGATCGGATCCCGCCCTCATATTCAAAGATGTCTTGTTTACCGCTGGCTTCTTCGATCAACTCAATGCACACACCGGAATTTAAGAAGGATAATTCGCGCAAACGTTTGGCTAAGATGTCATATTGAAAGTTAATGTTTTTAAAAATGCTATCGCTTGGCCAAAAACGAATTTCGGTGCCGCGCGCATCGGTGTCACCCATCACAGCAAGCGGCGCCTCAGGCACCCCTAAATGATAACGCTGTTGGTGCGCGTTACCGTCTTGACGGATAATCAATTCCAACCTTTCTGACAAGGCGTTGACTACGGATACACCCACACCGTGCAATCCACCAGACACCTTATAAGAATTATCATCAAACTTACCGCCGGCATGCAGTACCGTCATGATCACTTCTGCAGCGGAACGGTTTTCTTCAAGATGAATGCCAGTTGGGATCCCGCGACCATCATCAACAACTGAAACGGATTGATCGCTGTGAATAGTAACGATGATTTGCGAACAAAAGCCCGCTAATGCTTCATCGATAGCATTATCCACCACTTCAAAGACCATGTGATGTAAACCGGTACCATCATCAGTATCGCCGATATACATCCCTGGCCGTTTGCGTACTGCATCCAATCCTTTTAAGACTTTAATCTTAGAGGCATCGTATGCATCATTGGTCGTGTTGACAGTATTGCTTGCACTGCCCGTTGCCATAGCTATCTCCAGTTTGGTGGATTAAAAAACGCAATATTGTAACAGAAATAACAACCCTACCATACTAAAAAATCTAGGGATATGTGTTGGTTTTTTAACAGGCTTGTCTGCACTTAATTTATCTTGCCAATCAAAAAAGATAATAAGGCTATTGGCATCACCACACGAATTGAATTTGCCTTCTATACTTAACCTTTAATCAGTGTATAATTGGATAAAAATATGTCTAGATTACCTACTTTACCCAGCAACCGCGGCTTTACCTTAATTGAACTTATTATGGTCATTGTGTTGCTATCTATTCTATCCATTGTCGTGTTCGTCAACTTCATTGATATCAGTGATGAGGCCAAAAAAAATAGTTTTCAGTCTGTTTTAGGATCATTAGAATCAGCTAATTCAATTAACAAAACAACCAAGTTAAACTTGAACAAAGGTGTTGCCATACCAACCAGCATGTCCTGCTTAACCGCAACCAATTTACTATTGGATGGCGGATTACCCGATAATTACATTGTCTGGCCAATTGCTTGGCCTATGGGTGGCTCACCCGGCCAAGACCGTACCTGTTATTTGATAGTGACCAATCCCATTCGTTACGACGCGTTTACCATCACAACAACAGAATAAGCACTTAACAGTCTCCTCTTAGTCACTATGCAGTTAATTAACGTGATGTTCGGCTTTCGATGTAATAGCATAACTATTTGATTATTCAGATCCCAGACAGCCGTTCCACGGCTTCTGGGATAACGCCTCAACGCACAGAGGTTCTATTAAGTTGGTTTTGAAGATAAATTTATTTGGTTTTTTTAGATAACATCGAACATGGCGTTAATTGTTAGCCCTTTATTGTGCTAACAATGCCCGCCACGGGCAAAAAAAAAACAGAGAATCATGCTTAATCACTGCTCAGTGGCTCACTTGAGCTTACTGAGGTTTCACGTGAAACATTGGAAATAGACAATTGTGTTTCGGTTACCGGCACAGACAAGGTTAAATCATCTCGCTCAATCGCTGTTAACAACACTTGGGCATGCAATGATTGCAATACTTCCAATACCCAGGCTCGATGTCGAGGATCCAACTCTGCAGCCACATCATCCACCAAATAAATCACTTGGCGCCCCAATTGTTGATACAACATGATCCCTTGCGCTAAGCGCATCGCAATCACCAGTAATTTTTGCTGTCCACGGGATAACACATCGTCCACAGGCACACCGTGAATTCGACACACGATATCGCAACGTTGCGGACCGACAGTGGTATAACCCAGTCTCAGATCACGCTCAACATTCATCGCCAATGCGTCTGCTAATGACCGCTCAGCTGACCAACCTCGATAATATTGCCAGTCAATGGGCATATCAGGTAATAGTTGATCTAATAATGGGGTTAATACCAACAACCATTGGGTAAAATACATTTGGCGCAACGCATCCAATGCGTTCGCAATGTCGACCAAACCAGTGTCCCAAGCCAGCATATGGCGACGATCATTGAGCTTAATCGCTGCATTACGCTGTTTTAAGTGGTGGCGTAATCGTCGCCACAGGGGTAAAAAGTCATGTTTCACGTGAAACACACCCCAATCTAAGAATTCGCGGCGCGGCGTCGGCCCAGAATCGATCAAGCGATAACTTTCGGTATTAATTAATTGTATTGGCAATAACGAGGCTAATTCAGCTCGCGAAGACGCCGTTTCCCCATTGATTCGCAGACAAGACTCACCGTTTGTCGAATACCGTACCCCAATCGGCATGGAGCCAGCATCATCTTGCTGCTCAGTTACCCGAGCAAACAATGAAAATGCTGCCTGATCACGTTGGATCAAACGTCGTGGTAAATGGGTTTTAAAGGATTTGGCACGCCCAAGATAATAAACTGCTTCCAGCAGCGATGTTTTGCCGCTACCATTTTGGCCAACAAACAGATTAAAACCTGGAGATAAGTGCAGTTTATGCGTCGAAAAGCAACGAAAATGAGCTATTTCGAGGGACTCAATGCTCATACTCGCATCGGCATCACCACATACAAACTGTTTGCTGCGATCGGATCATCGGTCTGCAAACTGCGAATTAAGGCGCTGTTATTTCCCTCAACAAGGGCTATTTCAACATCACCTTCGGGTAATGCGCTAAGCGCATCCAACAAGTAGGTAACATTAAAGCCAACCTCCAATGAATTACCGCTGTAAGACACCGCTAACTCTTCCTCAGCTTCTTCTTGTTCTGGATTATTCGCCAACACTGTCAGTGTGTTTTCTGCCAGTTGCAGGCGGACTCCATGGTATTTTTCATTGGTTAAAATCGCTGCCCGCTGCAATGTTTGCTTTAGTAAATCTCGCGATGCGGCAACCACCGAATCGCCCGCTTTAGGCAATTTGCTTTGAACGTCGGGGAAACGGCCATCAACTAGCTTCGAAGTAAAGGTAACTTCACCACAACCAACTCGTACAAAGTTATCCCCAATCGTCACCATGCAGGTTTCGTCTCCATCACTTAATAAACGTGACAATTCTAAAATCCCTTTGCGCGGAATAATGGCTTGGATCGGAGCAACTGGCTGGGATAACGCTACCGAACTCATGGCTAACCGATGTCCATCAGTTGCTACTGCGCGCAGGCTATTTTCTGCAGTCACCTCTAACAACATCCCATTTAGGTAATAACGCACATCTTGTTGTGCCATAGCAAACTGGGTATTCTCAATCATTTGCTTCAATGCACGGCTATCTACTTGGAATTCACACTTACCCGGGCCATCACTAAAGTGAGGAAAATCAGATGCGGGCAAGGTAGATAACGTGAACCGGGTTTTACCTGACTTAACCACCATACGTTCTTTAGCAAGTTCACAGCAAATCACGGCAGATGACGGTAAATTCTTACATATATCTAACATTTTGCGCGCAGGGACGCTGATTTCGCCTAACTCGGCTGGCTCATCTAAACCGAGCTGGCTTACCACCTCGACCTCTGAGTCAGTTGCCGTCATTTGCAACGTTTGTGTTTTTAACACCAACAAGACATTAGATAAGATCGGTAACGTTTGTCGCTTTTCGGCGACGTTCGCTGCTAATTGCAGCGGTTTTAGCATGGTTTCACGATTTATACTGAATTTCATAGTTCCCTACCTAACTGTCTATCACGTTGATAAAATCCGTAACAAATTGGTATAGTCTTCCGCCAAATCTGAATTAGCGTTGATCAATTCTTTAATCTTGCGACACGCATGCAATACCGTTGTATGATCGCGTCCGCCAAACGTATCGCCGATTTCAGGCAAGCTGTGGTTGGTCAATTCTTTTGCTAATGCCATTGCCATTTGCCGCGGACGGGCAATCGAGCGACTGCGCCTACTTGATAATAAATCCGCTGTTTTAACTTTGTAATATTCAGCAACCGTTTTTTGAATATTGTCTATTGTAACCAACTTAGCTTGCAACGATAATAAATCTTTTAATGCTTCTCGGACAAAGTCTAAGGTAATCGGTTTGCCGGTAAAATGCGCACTCGCCATCACACGCCGCAATGCGCCTTCTAATTCTCTAACATTTGAACGAATCCGTTTTGCGATAAAAAACGCAACCTCATAGGGTAAACTGAGTTGTAACTGTTCAGCTTTGCTCATCAAAATCGCCACTCGCATTTCCAATTCCGGCGGCTCAACAGCAACCGTTAACCCCCAACCAAAACGCGATTTTAATCGCTCTTCTAGCCCATTAATTTCTTTGGGATAGCGATCACAGGTTAAAATAACTTGGCGTTGGCCTTCTAATAGGTGGTTAAAGGTGTGAAAAAATTCTTCTTGAGAACGATCTTTACCCGCGAAAAATTGAATATCATCGATTAATAAAGCATCCACAGTGCGATATAGCCGTTTAAACTCATTCATGCGATTAGTTTGCAATGCCTTTACCATGTCTGCAACAAACCGTTCTGAGTTGAGATACAACACTTGCGCACCTTGTTTGCGCTGCTGGATTAAATTACCGACCGCATGCATTAAATGCGTTTTACCTAACCCCACGCCTCCGTAAATAAATAACGGGTTATAGGCCTCCCCAGGGTTTTCCGCGACTTGTTGTGACGCTGCGCGCGCCAATTGATTTGACTTTCCTTCAACAAAGTTATCAAAGGTAAAACCTGGGTTTAAACTGCTATCAAACGCAGCAACAGCTGGCGGATCTAATACGGTTGCGTCACTTACTCCATCGATTGCTAGTGCACTCACCATAGCGTTGGCTTCAATTTCACGTACCGATGAGGAGCCAATTTGTAAGATTATTTTAGGCGGATCATTGCCAACAATATCGCTTAACAGTGCAGTAATTTTTGTTATGTATTTCTCACTCACCCAGTCAGAGACAAAACGATTAGGTGCTAGCAAGGTTAACGTGTTTTGCTCGGTACAATGATCGACTTGTAACGGCCTTATCCACGTATTGAACTGTTCTATAGGTACTTCATCGCGAAGTCTATCCAAACAGGTGTCCCATAATGGTGCGGGCGCTGACACGGGTACAACCACAGCCACGTACTTTTCTCCTTTATTTTCCCTCTTGATTAACACAATCGTGGGACAAATATACTCAAAACGTTTTGAGCATAGATACTAAAACTTATCTTTCATTTTATTAGGGGCGCATCGCTTCACATCATGACGCAAACAGCTTGTCAGTGTATCTCGCTTTAACCATGTTATCCACAGCAAATATATTGACGCTTAAAAAAATAACATTGTTATTGAGCAATGCACAAACACTCAGACACTCCATTGCTGGGAATAATCATTAACCCTAAAAATCTGCAAACAAACAGGATTGGTGAATAAGCAATCAAATGGTCAAGAAACTCCGAACTGCGGATTTTAGATTTAATAAAACCTGTGAATAACCATGAGACTAATTGGGGGTGATTGCTTGAATGACCGATGCCTACTCGCAATAGTCATATATTATCCAGACAGATTCACAACGGTTACCCAAAAAACCAGCACCTTATCCACAAAGATAATAACACGCTAACTTATTGTTATTTATGGATAAACCAAGGGTATTAACAGGAAAAGTAGCCCTTAATAATAACCATAAAATAATAAATATTCTTTAAGATAATATAGTTACTGCTTGAGTCACCACAGAACAATGTACCCAAGCAACACCAGTCGGTAATAAGTTAACCAAAAATGATTTGAAATGGGTAGATAGATCACCTATTATCTGCGCCCTTATCGGTATAGATAAGTAACAGGCGTTGATTGCAAGTAAATGACAACCTAGGTAATAGTGAATCATGAAAAGAACATTTCAGCCCAGCAACTTAAAACGTAATCGTAAGCACGGTTTTCGAGCACGTATGGCAAGCAAAGGTGGGCGCGATATATTAAAAAGTCGTCGAGCCAAAGGACGCAAGCAGCTTACTGTATAGTGACGGTGAAACGTGTTAATTAAGGTGGAAGAGTATACATTTTCGCCGCAATACCGGATACGTCGACCAGCGCAATACCAACGCGTATTTAAAGGGAAGCCTTTATCAATAACTGGCCGATGTTTTCGTTTGCTGAGTTTACCAAACTCATTCACGCATGCACGTTTGGGGGTTATTGTCTCTAAGCGTTGTTCTAAGTTGGCGGTAAGGCGTAACCTGGTTAAACGTATTGTGCGTGAACGTTTTCGCCAGCAACAGCACGTGTTTAGTAATGTCGATATCATTGTGATTGCCAATCAATACTGTTTTAGTAAGCATGGTGATCAGACAGCAGAGCAAGCATTGATTATCAAGCAACGATTACGTAAGGACATTGATAAATTGTGGCAACGATTAGTTACCAAAATGCAATAAAATACAGCGTAATTGGTATTATTCAACTATACCGGCTATTGATTAGCCCGGTGTTAGGCCAACACTGCCGTTTTTATCCGAGTTGTTCTGCTTATGCATCAGAAGCAATTAATCGGCATGGCATTGTTCGCGGTCTGTGGCTAACTCTAAAACGATTGAGTCGTTGCCATCCTTGGGGAGGGTGTGGGATTGATCCCGTGCCTACACATCCACTGTCATTAACGACAACGATTGAGAAATAGATAATGGGACGAACTGATATAAAACGTGTTATTTTACTGGGTGCATTACTATTTATTGGTTTGCAATTATGGACGGCTTGGCAGCATGAACAGATAAGTAATACTGTTCATGCAGAAGCGTCTACTGTGGCATCGTCTGGTAATACCCATGTTCCAACTATTCCCGCAAAGCAAGTCGCTACTCAATCAGCAATGACAGCTGGTTCAACAGCAGTGCCCGCTGTAAATAGTAGTAAGCCAACTGCGCTGACACCAACCGCACGAACAATCAGCATAACCACCGATATGCTACAGGTTACCATTGATACCTTAGGTGGCAATGTCATTAATGTACGATTACTCAATTTTCCAGATAGTTTAGGCAGCTCGACCGCCTTTACCTTATTAAACGATAAGCAAAACACCTTGTATATTGCACAAAGCGGTTTAACTGGAACTCAGGGGCCTGATACGCCGACTAAGTTGGCGCAGTATAAAGCTGCAAAAAGTCACTATAACTTAGCCGATGATCACAATACATTAACTGTTGATTTAATGTGGAAGGATAGTAAAGGTGTTTCGATCACTAAATCGTATGAGTTTACTCGCGGTAAATACGCGGTTGATGTGCGTTATACCATCCACAATAACGCTAGAAAACCGTGGCAAGGGCATTTATACACTCAAATACAACAAAAACCAGCGCAGACAGGTGCATCATTTTTAGGGTTGCATACGTTTACTGGGGCGGCAACTTCAACAACCAATAAAAAATACAACAAATTAAGTTACGGTTCACTAGGCAAAAAGAATGTTGATATTAGTAGTAAAGATGGCTGGCTCGCCTTTCAGCAACATTATTTCTTAACTGCATGGGTGCCACCGACTGGACAAGTCAATCACTTTTATAGCCACGTGAACAATGGGGTATATACGTTAGGAGCAATTGGTCCTGAAATGACGGTGCAGCCTAATACCGTATTACAGCAAACAGCAACACTTTATGCTGGCCCTGAAAGCGCACAACGCTTAGAGCAAGTTGCACTGAATTTAGATTTGACTATCGATTACGGGATTTTCTGGGTGATTTCCAGTGCGCTGTTCTGGTTGATGCGTAAAATTCATGTGTTAGTTAACAACTGGGGGTGGTCAATCGTATTATTAACCCTGTTTGTGCGCTTAGTTTTTTATAAACTGTCAGTTATCAGTTACCGCTCGATGGGTAGAATGCGGTTGTTACAACCTAAAATTCAAACCTTAAAAGAGCGTTATGGCGATGATAAACAAAAGTTTAGTCAATCAATAATGGAGCTGTATCGCAAAGAAAAGGTCAATCCACTAAGCGGATGCTTGCCGATCTTAATTCAAATCCCGGTGTTTATAGGGTTATATTGGGTGTTAATTGAAAGTGTTGAATTGCGACAAGCACCGTGGATATTCTGGATCCATGATTTATCCGCCAAAGATCCATTCTACATTTTGCCTTTGTTTATGGGGTTAACCATGTTTTTACAACAAAAGTTAAGCCCACCACCACCGGATCCAATGCAAGCCAAAATGATGATGATGTTACCCATTGTGTTTACCGTATTATTCTTATATTTCCCTGCAGGATTAGTGTTGTATTGGGTAACTAACAATACTATTTCAATTACGCAACAGTGGTATATCATGCGTAAACTTGATTTAGAACAACAAAAAGGAAGCTTTAAATCAAGTAAAAAGTCGTTGTTTAAATCTAAGATGTAACACGTATGTTAGATACGATTGTTGCACCGGTTACCCCGCCAGGGCGAGGCGCTGTTAGCATATTACGCTTATCAGGTGAACAAGCCTATGACATTGCTAAACGGCTGGGGGTAGGTGAGTTTACCCCTCGAGTTGCTAAATACACGTCTTTTTTAGCGGATGATAATCAACCGATCGATATTGGTTTATGCCTGTATTTTAAGGCGCCAGACTCATTTACTGGTGAAGACGTGATTGAGTTACATGGTCATGGCGGGGTGATTGTTACCGATAGTTTATTAAAACGGGTATTATCATTGGGTGCACGCTTAGCTGAACCCGGTGAATTCGCTAAACGCGCATTTTTAAATGACAAGTTAGATTTAACCCAAGCCGAAGCAATTGCTGATTTGATCGATAGTGGATCGGTGCAAGCAGCCAAGTTAGCCGTTCGTTCGTTGCAAGGTGAGTTTGCTAATACGATTAATCAATTTAAACAGCAATTAATTGAATTGCGTTTATATATCGAAGGCGCCATTGACTTTGTCGATGAAGATGTCGATTGGTTAGAACGTGGTAATGTGGCACAACGATTAACGCAATTGTTAGCGACATTACACTTAATTCGACAACAAGCTACGCAAGGCCATTGTTTGCGAGAAGGGTTAACGCTGGTTATTGCCGGCAAGCCGAATGCCGGAAAATCCAGTTTATTAAATCGCTTAAGCGGTCGCGACAGTGCGATTGTTACCGATATTCCCGGAACAACTCGTGATGTGTTACGTGAATATATTCATATTGAGGGGGTTCCGTTACATATTATCGATACCGCTGGGTTGCGTGCTGATCCCGATCGTATAGAAGTAGAAGGGATCAAGCGAGCGCATACGGAAATTAGTCAGGCTGATCATGTATTGTGGGTGCAAGATAGTCAGCAACCGCAAAAATATGCTGACATAGCTGCAACGTTAACCATCGATAATAATCAAAGGTTACCAATTACTATCATCAACAATAAAATTGATTTAATTGATGAGCCTACGTTTGTTAGCCAACATGATGATTATACGACGATTGGCTTATCAGCAAAGACTGGTGAAGGCATCGACTTATTGCGTCAACATTTGCTTGCTATTACAGGTTATAATGCGCAGACGGAAGGAATTTATTTGGCTAGGCGGCGCCACTTAACCGGGTTGTCAGCAGCCAATCAAGCATTATTAAATGCGCAGGTTCAGTTACAACAACATGCGGGTGTAGAATTAATTGCTGAAGAGTTACGCCAGGCACAGTTGGCATTAGATAACATCACCGGCGTGTTTCATTCGGATGATTTATTGGGTGAGATTTTTAGCCGTTTTTGTATAGGAAAGTAACCAAAAGGCATTGTTTTTTAATGTGAGCAACAAATTATGTCGGAAAATTTAGATGGTTTAGATGTTATTGTCGTTGGTGGTGGTCATGCCGGTACTGAAGCGGCGTTGGCGTCAGCACGCAGTGGCGCTAACACGTTACTGTTGACACATAATCTCGACACATTAGGACACATGTCATGCAATCCTGCGATCGGTGGGATTGGAAAAGGCCATTTGGTTAGAGAAATTGATGCGCTCGGCGGGGTGATGGCACGTGCAGCGGATCACGCCGGGATCCATTTTCGACGGTTAAACGCGAGTAAGGGGCCTGCAGTACGTGCTACACGTGCCCAAGCCTGCCGGCAATTATACAAACAAACTATTCGCCAATACCTTGAGTCACAGCCTAATTTACGTTTATTCCAACAAGGTGTCGATGACTTAATCGTCGACAACAATCGCGTGATTGGTGTGATTACTCAGATGGGATTACGTTTCTATGCAAAGACGGTAGTATTAACTGTGGGAACCTTTTTGGGTGGTCATATTCATATTGGTAAAACCCATTATCCAGGTGGACGCGCTGGCGATCCACCAGCGAATGCATTAGCAACACGGTTGCGTGAATTAGCATTTAATATTGATCGCTTAAAAACAGGCACCCCACCACGCATTGATGGTAAAACGATTGATTATAGCCAGTTGACCGTACAACCAGGCGATGTCCCTACCCCGGTATTTTCAGTGTTAAGTGATGTTGCTGATCATCCACAGCAAGTGGTTTGTCATATTACTCGCACCACTGAAAAAACCCATGAAATTATTCGGTCGCATTTGCACGAATCACCGATGTATTCAGGTGATATTCAAAGCGTTGGTCCGCGTTATTGCCCATCGATTGAAGATAAGGTCGTGCGTTTTGCTGATAAAGAATCACATCAAATTTTTGTTGAACCAGAAGGGTTGTACACTAATGAAGTGTATCCTAATGGGATATCTACTAGTTTACCGTTTAGCGTACAACAAGCCTTTGTACGCAGTATTATTGGGTTTGAGTGTGCTGTGATCACTCGCGCAGGGTATGCCATAGAGTATGACTTTTTTGACCCGCGTGGATTACACCCGTGGCTTGAAACCAAACCGTTACCAGGATTGTTTTTCGCGGGTCAAATTAACGGAACCACAGGTTATGAAGAAGCGGCAGCACAAGGGTTAATTGCGGGAATCAATGCGGCTAGACAAGCGCGCGAACAGGCACCTTGGTATCCGCGTCGCGATCAAGCCTATATTGGTGTGTTAATCGATGATTTAATTACGCGTGGCACACAAGAGCCATACCGCATGTTTACCAGTCGAGCTGAGTACCGTTTATTGTTACGCGAAGACAATGCCGATTTGCGTTTAACCGAAACAGGACGAGAATTGGATTTGGTTGGCGATCAACAGTGGCAAGCCTTTTGTGCACGTCGCGATGCAATTGATGCCGAAACTGCGCGATTACGTACGATTTGGATAAACCCAGGTGATACAGCTGATCAGGCATTAACTAATAAACTGGGCCAGTCACTGACAAAAGGTGTTAACGCATTAGATCTATTGCGTCGTCCACAGTTAACTTACCAAGATGTTGTGGGGTTGGCAGGTATCGAACAGGTAACGATTGCTGCAAATGTGGCAGAACAAGTAGAGATTCAAACTAAATATGAAGGGTATATTACCCGCCAACAACACGATATTGCCAAACAGCAGCGTGCATATGCGACAGCATTGCCTGACACCATTGACTATCATCAGGTTTCTGGATTGTCAGCAGAATTAATTGAAAAGTTAACCAGTATTAAGCCTACTACAATTGATCATGCTAGGCGTATTCCTGGGATGACGCCCGCGGCAATTTCGTTATTGCTGCTGCATGTTAAAAAACACCAATTACGACGCACACATCATGCTTCCTCTAAAACAGCGTGAATTACTTATTACAAACTTAACTGCAGGAACTAATCAGTTAGGGTTAACCTTATCCGATTACCAATATCAACAATTAATTGATTATCTGGTGTTATTAGAACAGTGGAATCGAATTTATAATTTAACGGCTGTGCGTGATATACACAAAATGGTATCAATGCATCTGCTAGATAGTTTGGCAATCATGCCTTATGTTGTTCGATCACCGTTATTGGATATTGGTTCGGGGGCTGGATTGCCCGGGATCCCACTGGCAATCGCCCTGCCACAGCATCAATTTGTATTGTTAGAGTGTCAGCAAAAACGCACACGGTTTTTAAATCAAGTGGTGGCAACACTCTCTTTAGCCAATGTTCAAGTAGTTAATCAACGCATTGAAACCTACCAATCCAATACATTGTTTTATGCGGTAACTGCCAGAGCCGTTGCTAGCTGTGCTGAATTAGTCAGTATTTCAAATAGATTGCTTGCTAAAACAGGTCAATGGTTATTATTAAAAGGCGCTGTTGCTGCGGATGAATATACTAATTTGCCTAAAAATACGCAGTTTGATTCGATTATTACGTTAACCGTTCCTGGGGTTGAACAACAGCGACGATTAGTTCAAATTAAAAAGATATCAATATAAACCCCACATTTAAGTATTTTTTGGCTGATAAAAATCAGTAGCGTATTGTCGATCAATCGGTATAATGCATTACAGTAGGAGACACTGAAAAAATAGATGTGAGTAATCCGTGGCAAAAGTAATTGCATTAACCAATCAAAAAGGTGGTGTTGGTAAAACCACGTCCGCTGTTAATTTTGCGGCAGCATTAGCAGCAGAACACTATCGTGTATTGTTAATCGATTTAGATCCACAAGGTAATGCCACCATGGGATGTGGTGTTGATAAATATAAACTAACGTCATCAATTAACGATGTTTTTTTAGGAACATCGACGCCAACAGATGGGATTGTTTCATCGTCAGCGGGGTTTGATGTATTGCCTGCCAATAGTGACTTAACCGTTGCCGAAGTGGCTTTGCTACAACAACCGGATAGCCAGGATACATTACGTAATGGATTATCATCAATTACCTCTGATTATGACTACATTATTATTGATTGCCCACCGTCGTTAAACATGCTCACGGTTAACGCATTAGTGGCTGCCAATAGTGTGATTATCCCGGTGCAATGTGAGTATTATGCGCTAGAGGGGTTGTCAGCATTAATGGATACCATTGAGCAAATTACGCAAACGCTTAATCCAACACTTTACATAGATGGCTTGTTGCGCACCATGTACGATGGACGCAGTCGATTATGTCGAGATGTATCCGAAGAGCTGTATACCCATTTTCGAGATCGCGTATTTAATACGGTGATCCCACGCAATGTGCGTTTAGCAGAAGCCCCCAGTTATGGGTTACCAGTATTACTATATGACAAACGTTCTCAAGGCGCGAATGCGTACACAGCGTTGGTGGGTGAGTTTTTACGGCGAGAACAAGGTGAACGTGTAAAACAACAAGAGCCTGTTTCTATAGAGACAGTAAATGAATAACAATAACGTTTAGTAAGTGAGGGAATCAATGGCGATTAAACGACGTGGGTTAGGCCGAAACTTAGATGCGTTACTCGGTGGGGCACGTAGTGTTGTTGAGCAATCAGCTACAGCTGCAAATATTGATAGCCCAATAGCAGAGAGCTCTCATCCAACAACCCAATCCTCAGATCACGTGGTGTCATTAGCAATCGATGCCATTGAGCCAGGGCATTACCAACCGCGTAAGGCATTTGCTGATACGACATTGCAAGAGTTGGCCGATTCGATCAAACAACAAGGGGTGATTTCACCAATAACCGTACGTCAGACTGATCGTGCTAATACGTATGAATTAATCGCCGGTGAACGGCGTTGGCGTGCCGCACAATTGGCAGGATTACACGCCATCCCAGCCTTGGTTAAGCAAATTAGTGATAAAGATGCGTTAGCCATTGCGTTGATCGAAAATATTCAACGTGAAGATTTAAACCCGATGGAAGAAGCCAATGCATTGCGACGGTTGCTAACCGAATTTGATTTAACCCATCAAGAAATTGCAGATGTTGTTGGTAAGTCACGATCAGCTGTGTCTAATTTGCTACGGTTAACTGAATTACACCCAGCAGTAAAGCAACTGGTTGAACAAGGAGAGCTGGAAATGGGGCATGCCAGAGCCTTGCTTGCATTAGATGGGGGGAGTGAACAAGTTGATGCAGGCAAACGAGTAGTTACAAATAACTTATCTGTTCGCGAAACAGAACGCTTAGTCAAACAAATATTGGCACCAAAACAAGTACAAAAACGCGAGTCTAATCAACTTGTTGAGCAAGTAAAACACTTATTGACTGATAAATTGGTTGCATCAGTGAAAGTGCAACACAGTAATGCAACCGGTAAAGGTAAGATTGTGATTACCTATCATTCAGTTGAGGAGTTAGCCGGCATTGTTGAACGTATTAATCAATAACAAACAAAACCTGTATTTACCGGCAAAGAATATAGACATCGTCGTGCTTTAACGTTACAGTGCGACGCTTCATTTAAATACAAAAAGG
Source organism: Gammaproteobacteria bacterium (assembly GCA_965116795.1). GTDB lineage: Bacteria > Pseudomonadota > Gammaproteobacteria > JAJFKG01 > JAJFKG01 > JAJNDI01. Next base: position 635,076 of record OZ220716.1, on the reverse strand, counting down.
GGTATGCAATGTTAGTCAAACGTTTAGCATTATTAATTGGACTTATCGGTGTTGTTAGCGTTAGTTCAGCTGCAACCGTTATCCCAACTGGGCCATATGTTGAAGCCAATGCTGGTATCAGCTTTGTCGGTGATGGCGAACCTTCTAGTCGTTCATTGGAATTTCATACCGTCAAAGGTACGCGCAGTGGTTTTGGGTTTAGCACCAACGTAGGTTACCAATTCACTCAGTATTTAGGGGCAGAGATTGGAGTTTCTAGCTATGGCACCCAAAAATTTAAGTCAGAAGATACGCCGTCACTTAAAGCGAAAAGTAAACGCGATTGGATGATCGATGCTGCTTTACGTTTAACTGCGCCACTGCCACATAATTTCGATGTGTTTGCCAAAGTGGGGCCGTCGATTATGTTCCACAAGGTATCGTTAAGCAACGAAGCCAAAGCAGTTGATCCTACGATGAAAACCAGTGCCACGGGTTATGGTTTCATTTATGGGCTAGGTGTGGAATACAACATGACGCGCCATATTGCATTTAATACCCAGTTTACGGGTGGTGCACCAGTGATACGCTTTTCCTCAACTGATGATAGAAACCATCCGATGATTGCATCAATGTATCTTGTCTCAGCTGGATTGAAATTCACTCTCTAGATTTTCTTGTATCAACATAAGCGACACAGTTTCATGTGTCGCTTATGTTATTGTTTCTTCAACAACTTTAATATCACATTATTCTTCTGCAAATCTTGCCAATGGTGTTTGTTGTCAGCACGTTGTTGACATGCTAGAGTAAAACTGTTTTGGCACCCAAATACAGTATATTCATTTAATAACAAATAATTATAGGGAGAACTATTATGGCTGACTCCGAGTCTACCAATTCCCAATCTTCTAGTTGTTCACTGCAAAACTATTGCCCTAGCTTTTTTTCCACTAGCGCTACGTATGTTACTGACAGTGTTTTCAGTGGTATGGCATGCGTCGCTAACACTGCAATTGATGTCGCAACAACGTGTACAAACAAAGGTAAAGAATTATTTGAAGGGTTGTCGTGGTATTCGCAGGAAGCCATATTAATTGCGTTGAGTCTAGGCGATGTGTGGACATCTGCTGAATTGTTAAAAGATACGGCAAATGCGTACATTCAACTCATTTGGAACGATGCGTTGCTAGAGGAAGATTACAAGCACGAAGATGAAATAAAATTCTATTCATCTCTGTTTATATATCTAGTATTTTTTCCGGCGTATCTATTGCTGGTGTATAACAAGATCCGGGATATGTTTGGACAAAGTTCAAAGTCATGGCTTACTAAAGAAGCAAAAAATAGTATTACAAATCAGGATGAAGAAACACGCTATCAGTGGTTTGTTAAACAAGCCAAGCAAGGGTCCTTGACAGTTGCTATTGGCATGATAGCCGTAATATCAGGTATGGGAACGCATTTGGTAATCGCTAAAACAGGGTTAATTAATAATGTAATACTAACCGGTGCTGTTAGTGCTATCGTTGGAGCACTGAACTATGTGTTTAGAACGTTATATTTCGGTTTTGAACACACACATAAAAACCAATCAAAGTGGTTTGATAATTGGGTTGCAAAAGGGTTGATACGGATCCCAGTAGGGTTATTTGCATTTTCATCAGCAGCGACTTATTTTCCCTCCAGTCTGGCGAAGAGCAAAAACCCAATTGAAACAGCTTGGCTGTGTGTTCAAGGACTATTGATTATGTCAGGTGAATATATTCGTATGTGGCCTGGTTTTGGTAATGAATACGGAATGCTAGCAAAAAAAGATGAAACAGTTAATGGATTAGAAAGAGGAGTTTGTTGCTCAACCGCAATTGATAAAACATATTTTATGGTAGTCAGCGTTAAGGTTGATAACACAGCGCTTAGAGTGTTGGCTTATATTCCGTTGGCCATCAGCGGCTTTGCTTTTCAACGGGCAGCGTGTCTGCCTGTTCCTTTGGAACGGTCTGACAGCTTGCAAGCAGATGATGGGGTTGCTTTGTCTCCTGACGATAATGATATGGATTTGGTACAACGAGACGAAGTGGGAGAAGAGCTATCACCAGAAGAAATTGAATCACAGCGTGATGGAGGCATCTGTGTGCGATTCTATAAGCAGGGGGGAGCTTTCTGCACACTGTTTAGGTGTGGAGCTAGTGATAATCCAAATGCAATAGACAATACAAGCACACAAAATGATGCCTTGATAGCAGCGCAATTGCCACAATTACCAGAGTCAAGTTGATGTAGAGACTCCAATGCGGTAATTACTCACGTGCGAATATTGCACTATGGTAATGAAATCCCTATAATTCGGCTCAATTTGGCGCGGGCTAGGTTTGCACTGGCCACAAACGGCACAATATACTCAAAGTGTTTTGAATTTAGGCGAGGCGGCAAGCCTTTGAGTCAAAGGAGTGTATTGAAATACATGACTTTGACGAGAGGGCGTAGCCAACAAAGCATAAATTCAAAACACTTTGAGTATATCGTGATCAGGAGGAGTCGATGCCAGTCGGGATCGCGCATCTAGCAAAGTCGCGAGCGTATCGTTTCATTATTATCCAGTGTGGCGTGGGATTATCCATTGCCTGTGCGAGTAGTGCGTTAGCCGGTTGGCAAACAGCATATTCGGTATTGCTAGGGGTTTTGGTGGCGACCATCCCCAATGTGTGTTTTGCGAATCGATTGTTTGCTATTACTGGCGCCAGTGTCGCCAAGCAGGTTGTACGTAATCTGTATAAAGCGCAAGTGTTAAAGATAATAACCAGTGTAGTGTTGTTTATCGCATGTTTTCATTATTCAGAATTGCATGCAATGGCATTTTTTGTTGGTTATCTAAGCGTGCAATTGTGTGCATGGTTAGCGCCGTGGTTAATGCGATAATTAAGTTTTATTTTAAAGGTTAAACATAAATGGCAACCAATCCAGCCAGTTCAGCTGAATATATCCAACATCATTTGGTGAATTTGCCATTTAATTTTCATGATTTCACCTTTACCAATCATGGTTTCTGGACTATTCATGTTGATACGATTGGCATTGCTTTGGTATTAGGTACGTTGTTTTGTTGGTTGTTTCGCCGTATCGCCAAACGTGCAACCAGTGGTGTGCCTAGCCGTTGGCAAAACTTTTTAGAAATCTTAATTACTTTTGTCGATACTCAAGTGCGCGAAACTTTTCACGGACGCAGTCAATTGATAGCACCATTAGCATTAACCATTTTTGTCTGGGTGTTTTTGATGAATTTCATGGATTTAATCCCCGTGGATTTACTGTCAATGGGCGCTGGTTTAGTAGGGATTAATCATTTTCGTGCGGTACCCACCACCGATCCCAACTTAACGATTGGTATGGCGCTGGCTGTGTTTGTGTTAATCCTATTCTATAACGTCAAAGCCAAAGGGTTTGGTGGTTTAGGTAAAGAGTTATTACATACCCCTTTCCCATATTTGTTGCCAATCAACATCGTGTTTCGCTTGATTGAAGAAATTTCAAAGCCCTTATCATTGTCATTACGGTTGTTCGGCAACTTATACGCCGGCGAATTAATTTTTATTTTAATTGCATTACTACCGTGGTGGGCGCAGTGGTCATTAGGCGTGCCATGGGCAATATTTCATATCTTAATTATTGTATTGCAGGCATTTATTTTTATGATGCTAACAATTGTGTATTTAAGTATGGCGCATGAGTCACACTAGTGTGTGATGGTATTAATGGTTTAATAATGAGGAGGAAACATGGAAATTGCAGCAATTATTGGTGACTTACAGGGCATGACGGTATTGGCCGTGGCGATACTCATTGGCTTAGGTGCAATGGGCACTGCGATCGGGTTTGGTATTTTGGGCGGTAAGTTTTTAGAAGGCGCAGCTCGCCAACCTGAAATGGCACCAATGCTTCAAGTGAAAATGTTTATCGTCGCCGGTTTGTTGGATGCTGTGACTATGATTGGGGTTGGTATTGCATTGTACTTTACCTTTGCTAGCCCGTTTCAAAAATTGGCAACCGAAGCGATTGGTGTGTATGCAATGAAAGCGTTGGGCGGTTAAAGATACGTCCCTGAACTGAATCCAAATTTTGAGAACGTCAGAAGATGGTAAACGGCACGACTTTGCTTATGGCTACGCCGTGTCTAGTGATAGGAGCAACAATTAAGTGAATTTAAACGCAACATTGCTGGGGCAAATGATTACGTTTGCGATCTTTGTGTGGTTTACCATGCGTTTTGTGTGGCCGTTAATCATTAATGCGATTAAAGAACGTGAAAAAACCATTGCCAATGGATTAGCTGCCGCTGAAAAAGGGGTGCATGAATTGGAAATGGCACAACATAAAGCAGCAGACATCTTACGCGATGCGCGTGCAAATGCCAGGCAAATCATCGAAAAAGTTAATCAACAAGCGGCTGGTATTATCGAAACGGCTAAACAGCAAGCACAGGCTGAAGGTAAACGGTTATTGGAATTAGCTGACAATGACATTGCACAAGCACGTGAACAAGCACGTCATCAATTGCAACAACAGGTCGCTGATCTAGCCATGGCAGGGGTTGTGAAATTTTTAGGTAACGAAGTCGATACAGCCACGCAACGTGCTGCAATGGCAACGTTTGTTGATGAACTGAATATCAAGGAAGCATCGTGACCAACGCCAATGTTATTGCCAGACCCTATGCTCAAGCAGCGTTTGATTACGCGCTTGAACAGCAGCAATTGCCTGCTTGGCAGCGTGCATTGTCAGGGTTAGCTCAATGCATTGAACACCCTAAAATGCAGTGGGTATTGCAATCACCACGCTATACGCCAGAGCAAGTCGGTGAACGCGTATTGACCTTAATGAATGATTTGCTTGAACAACCGTGTCAGCAATTCGTGCAGCTATTAGCAGAAAATAAACGTTTAGAAGCATTAACTCAGATCAGTGAATTATTCGATGCGTTATATCGCCAACATCAGCAAGTGTTGCCGGTAGAGGTAACCACGGCGATTGCATTTGATAAAACAGATGCTGATAAATTGATAGCGGCGCTGCATAAGCGATTTGCCCAACAACTTGAGGTGACATATCACGTCGATGCAACAATATTAGGTGGTGTGATTGTGCGAGCTGGTGATGTCGTTATTGATGGGTCGTTCGCCAGCCAATTAACCCGTTTAACTAACACATTAATGGCATAACACGATTTTTTAAAGAGGATAGACTATGCAACAGTTAAACCCCAGTGAAATTAGTGAGCTGATCAAACAGCGTATCGATAACTTTGAGATCACTCAAGAAGTACGTACCGAAGGTACGATTGTCAGCTTAAAAGATGGGATCGTGCGTATTCACGGGTTAGCCGATGTGATGCAACAAGAGTTAGTTGAGTTTACTAACGGGTTATATGGATTAGTGTTAAATTTAGAACGCGATTCTGTCGGTGCAGTGGTATTAGGTTCGGATGAGGAATTAGCCGAAGGGCAAGTGGTTAAATGTACGGGTCGCATGTTAGATGTCCCCGTCGGTGAAGCATTATTAGGTCGCGTGATCGATTCGCTCGGCAATCCAGTAGATGGTAAAGGAGCAATTAATGCTAGCGAGCGGTTACCCATTGAAGCGGTAGCACCGGGGGTGATTACCCGTCAGTCAGTCGGTCAACCCTTACAAACCGGATTAAAATCATTGGATTCAATGGTGCCAGTTGGTCGTGGACAGCGTGAATTGATCATTGGTGATCGCCAAGTTGGAAAAACCGCGATTGCGATCGATACCATCATCAATCAAAAAGGGTCTGGGGTAAAATGTATTTACGTGGCCATTGGGCAAAAGGCCTCATCGATTGCTAATGTGGTGCGTAAATTAGAAGAACACGATGCCTTAGCACATACCATCGTGATCGCGGCCAGTGCATCAGAAGCGGCCGCATTGCAATACATTTCTCCATATTCTGGGTGTGCAATGGGTGAATACTTTCGTGATAAAGGTGAAGATGCGTTAATTGTTTATGATGATTTAACCAAACAAGCCTGGGCGTATCGCCAAATTTCATTATTGTTACGTCGTCCACCAGGGCGAGAAGCGTATCCAGGCGATGTGTTTTATTTACATTCGCGTTTATTAGAACGTGCCGCGCGTGTTAGTGCCGATTACGTTGAAAAGAAAACTAACGGTAGAGTTAAGGGTAAAACTGGATCGTTGACTGCATTGCCAATCATTGAAACCCAAGCCGGTGACGTATCGGCATTTGTACCAACCAACGTGATTTCAATTACCGATGGTCAAATTTATTTGGATACTGAATTATTTAATTCCGGGGTGCGTCCGGCAATTAATTCAGGGTTATCGGTATCGCGTGTTGGTGGTGCCGCACAAACCAAGATCATGAAAAAATTAGTCGGTGGGGTACGTTTAGCGCTAGCCCAATTCCGTGAATTAGAAGCATTTGCTCAGTTTGCATCGGATTTAGATGAAGCCACACGTAAGCAATTAGAGCGCGGGCAACGCATTACCGAAATCTTCAAACAAAAACAATATCAACCGTTAAGCGTTGCTGACATGGCAGTGAGTTTGTTTGCTGCACAAAAAGGGTATTTAGATGATGTGCCGCTCGACAAGATTGCTGCATTTGAACAAGCCTTGCATAGTTTTGTTCATGAACAACATCAAGCATTATTAGACACGATTAATAAAGAGGGTAGTTATAGCGATGACATTGCAGACACGTTGAAAACCCTATTAGAAGAATTTAAACAAACACAAACTTGGTAAGAGAGTGACATGCCAAACGCCAAAGAAGTACGCTCGCAAATTAAAAGCATTACCAAAACCAAAACCATTACCCGTGCAATGGAAATGGTAGCGGCAAGTAAAATGCGTAAAGCGCAGCAGCGGATGCTAACGTCACGGCCATATTCGCGTAAAGTACGCGAAGTAATCGGTCATTTAGCCAAGGCGCATCCGGAATACCATGACTTATACCTTGATGTGCGTGAAGAACAACGTGTTGGTTATATTGTCATAACAACTGATCGCGGTTTGTGTGGTGGGTTGAATACCAATTTAATTAAACAAACACAGCAAGAGATGAGCGATAAAACTCAACATAATATTGACGTTGATTTATGTTTGGTTGGACATAAAGCCATTGGTGCATTTCGGCGTAATAACGCGACGATTGTGGGTACAGCAGAGCATATTGGTGATACCCCTGCAGTCAACGACACTGTTGGCATTGTTAAAGTGATGTTAGATTTATATCGCGAGAAAAAAATTGATAGTATTTATCTCGCATACAATGAATTTGTTAATACCATGGTGCAAAAACCGCGAATTGAACGCTTGTTACCGTTGGTACCCGTTGATGATGATAAATTAAATTTTTATTGGGATTATATTTACGAACCCGATGCACGGGAGGTATTAACCGCATTGGTTACCCGTTATATTGAAGCACAAGTGTATCAATCAGTAGTGGAAAATATTGCTTGTGAACAAGCCGCACGCATGGTGTCAATGAAAAATGCGACGGATAATGCAAATAACTTAATTGATGAATTGCAATTGGTGTACAACAAGGCACGCCAAGCCAGCATTACCCAAGAGTTATCGGAAATCGTCGGCGGTGCCGATGCAGTGTAATGATCAAAAAGCAAAAAGGTAGAGGTAAATACAAATGAGTGTAGCAGTTGCCACAAAAACAGATGTTGCCGGTGAAGTCATTGAAGTGATCGGTGCGGTTGTTGACATAAAATTTCCGTTAGGCAGCGTGCCGCGGGTTCATACCGCGTTAGTGATCCCAGAACGGAATAATTTAGTGTTAGAAGTACAACAACAGTTAGGTGATGGTGTGGTGCGTACCATTGCGATGGGGGTAACCGATGGGTTATCGCGTGGTATCGCGGTACGCAATACGGGTAGTGCGATTCAAGTCCCAGTGGGAACTGAAACCTTAGGCCGAATCATGGATGTGTTAGGCAATCCAATTGATGAAAAAGGCCCGATTGGTGAAAAAACCAAATTACCAATCCATCGTTCTCCACCGAGTTTTAAAGACCAATCGGCTAATCAAAGTTTATTAGAAACCGGTATTAAAGTAATTGATTTACTCTGTCCGTTTGCTAAGGGCGGCAAGATCGGTTTGTTTGGTGGTGCTGGTGTGGGTAAAACCGTTAACATGATGGAATTAATTCGCAACATAGCGGTTGAACATAGCGGTTATTCAGTATTTGCTGGTGTGGGTGAGCGTACTCGAGAAGGTAATGACTTTTACCATGAAATGCGTGAATCAAATGTGTTAGACAAAGTGTCATTAGTGTATGGCCAAATGAATGAGCCACCGGGGAACCGTTTGCGTGTTGCCTTAACTGGGTTAACCATTGCCGAGAATTTCCGTGATGAAGGTCGTGATGTGTTGTTATTCATCGATAACATTTACCGTTACACGTTGGCAGGGACAGAAGTGTCAGCATTGTTAGGTCGAATGCCATCGGCAGTGGGTTATCAGCCAACCTTGGCCGAAGAAATGGGGATGTTACAAGAGCGGATCACGTCAACTAAAACCGGATCGATCACCTCAGTGCAAGCAGTATACGTCCCTGCAGATGATTTAACCGATCCATCGCCTGCCACGACGTTTGCCCACTTAGATGCAACTGTTGTATTGTCACGACAAATTGCTGAACTTGGGATTTACCCAGCGGTGGATCCGTTGGATTCTACCAGTCGTCAATTAGATCCACTGGTGGTTGGGCAAGCGCATTATGATATCGCGCGCAGTGTTCAACGTACACTACAACGTTACAAAGAATTAAAAGATATTATTGCGATTCTGGGTATGGATGAATTGTCTGAAGAAGATAAATTAACTGTAGTGCGTGCGCGTAAGATCCAGCGGTTTTTATCGCAACCGTTTTTCGTGGCCGAAGTGTTTACCGGATCATCAGGTAAATTCGTATCACTACAAGAAACCATTCGTGGGTTTAAAGCGATCTTAGATGGTGAATTAGATGATATACCCGAACAAGCGTTTTATATGGTAGGTACTATCGACGAAGTGTTAGCTAAGCGCGACACATTATAAGAGGTTAGATAAACAGTGGAAACCGGAAAGCATACTATTGGAATTAGCCTTGTCAGTGCCGAAGCTGAAATTTTTTCAGGTGATGCGCATGCAGTGTTTGTCACCGGTTCTGAAGGTGAGCTTGGGATCACCCCACAACATACACCGTTGTTAACCGCGCTCAAGCCGGGATTGGTACGTGTACAACATAACAACCAAGAAGATGTGTTTTATATTTCAGGTGGAATGTTAGAAGTGCAGCCGTATGTCGTTACTGTATTAGCAGATACGGTGGTGCGAGCAACTGATATCGATGAAACAGCGGCAATAGAAGCCAAACAACGTGCTGAAGATGCCTTAACAACACATAAAGCAGATAAAGACTATTATCACTTTGCAACCGATCTTGCCAAAGCCGTCGCACAAATTCGTGCAGTGAGACGGGTACGTAAAAAGTAACGTCGCTAACTTACAATGCGCCTATGGTATGTCAGAAAATGTAACTAATCAGTCAGTCTTTATATTGCTAAAAAACCTCCATGCTGATATTTTCTGTCAACATCCATCAACGATGGCGTTTTCTTAAATAGGGCCTGAATAGTTACCAGAAAATAAAGGAGCCACGATGGGCTTACACATTATCATTTTAGCGGCAGGTCAAGGTACACGGATGTGTTCAGATAAGCCAAAGGTATTGCACACAGTTGCCAATAACCCCATTTTGTCGCATGTGTTAGCTACCGCTGCCGCGCTGACACCGGATCATATGTATGTTGTGTATGGTGATCATGGTGAGCAACTGCAACAAGCCTTTGTTGATTATCCCACGCCAATAACCTGGGTACACCAAACGCAGCAATTAGGTACCGGTGATGCAGTAAAACAAGTATTGCCGCTATTAAACGCAGATGATAGGGCATTAATTTTATTAGGGGATATGCCACTAATAGCTACAGCTTGTTTGCAAACTTTATTAACAACCTTAACAACGCCAACTGATATTGGTGTGTTAACTGCCTGTGTAACGGATCCAACTGGTTTAGGGCGCATTATCCGTGATTGCCAATGTCATCATGTGCAAGCCATTATCGAAGACAAAGACATTGCTAATACGCGTATTAATAAATTAACCCCAGCTGATATTTATGCAATTCACGAAATTAACACGGGTGTGTTTGCATTATCAGTTGCATTATTACAACGTTATTTACCAAAACTGAACAGTGACAATGTACAAGATGAATATTATTTAACAGATATCATTGCCTTAGCGCATCAAGATAACCACACGATTTACCCTGTTGTGTGTGAACATGAATGGCAAGCGTTAGGGGTAAATACCCGCGCGCAATTAGCCAATGTCGAACGTCATTATCAACGTGTCCAAGCAGAGGCGTTAATGCAACAAGGCGCTACCCTTATCGATCCAAGCCGCATCGATATTCGTGGTACGGTGCGTGTTGGACGTAATGTTGTTATCGATGTGAATACCGTATTTGAGGGCGATGTTAGTTTGGGTGACAACTGTTACATAGCGCCTAATACGATTATTCGCCATAGTCAATTAGCAGATAATGTTAACGTATATGCTAATTCAGTGATTGATGGTGCGACTATCGCAGCGCACAGTACTATTGGTCCGTTTGCTCGGATCCGTCCGGGTACTCAGTTAGCTGAACATGTACACATTGGTAATTTTGTTGAATTAAAAAATGTAACCATTGGTGAACACAGTAAAGCGGGTCATTTAAGTTATTTAGGTGATGCTAACGTTGGTGCGTATACCAATATTGGTGCAGGCACTATTACCTGTAATTACGATGGTGTTAATAAGTTTGAAACAACAATTGGTGATCATGTGTTTATTGGATCGAATACATTGTTGCGTGCACCGGTGTCTATTGGTGATCATGCAACCACCGGTGCCGGCGCTGTTATTCGCCGCAATGTCGGTAGTAACCAACTGAGTATTACTTGGCAAGAACAGCAGATCCGAGATGATTGGCAGCGTGGCAAATAGACTTAGAGAGTATGCGAGCTGCTTAATAGTTTTATTACTATTCGATTAGCCTGTCAGGAATAAGCTATGGTATTAACCAATTTATTTATTACCGTTAGTTCATTGGTAAGTTTAGCGGTATTAGGTGCGGTATTCGCGCGTAATGTATCGATCGATGTTAAAAGTATTGCCTCATTATTAATTTATATTGTGTCGCCACTAGCAATTTTCAGTGCCATCGATAGCGTGCCATTTCAATTACATTATTTGTTATTTACTGTGTTTTTTTACGTAACTGCCTGTGTGTTAGCGACACTTGCGTATCATGTTGGACGTTATCTGTGGCCACAACAAATTGAAGCGAACTTATTAGCATTTTCTGCAGGGACTGGTAACACCGGCTATTTTGGATTGTCGTTAGCGATTTTATTATTAAGTCCACAATCGGTTGCGATTGTGGCATTTTCTACATTTGGCTTGGCATTATATGAATTTACCTATGGTTATTATCTTGTTGCTAGACAAGATGCAAGCATGCACGATAGTTTGCGAAAGCTTGCCAAGTTGCCATTAGTGTATGTCTTTGTCTTAGCCCTGCTATGTGAACATTTCCATATAGTGCTACCAACGCCAATAACAACATTGTTAGCGCATTTCAAAGGAACCTATAGTGTATTAGGTATGATGTTAATCGGGATCAGTTTAACCGGGTTATCAACAACACGATCTCAATTAGATTGGCGGTTTCTAGGATCAACTTTTTTATTTAAATTTGTCTTATGGCCATTAGTTATTTTAGCTGCTATGTACATACCATTGTTTCCAAACGAATGGTTAACGCCAGCGGTTGTTAATGCAATGTTACTGTTGTCAGTGATGCCATTGGCTGGGAATTGTGTTGTAGTGGCTGCACAATTGGGTACAAAGCCTGAAAAGGTGGCACTAACCGTGATGCTAAGTATTGCGGTAGCAATGATTACTGTGCCGTTGTTTTTATCAGTGATGCTGACGATTTAATAAATATAATATTGGAAAAGAGTAGGTTATTTCTCTGATACGTATTTTTAAATAGCCAGTTCCAGCTTGGTTTAATTATTGTACAGCATTCTTAGCAGTAGGCAGTAATATCACTCAATAAGAGTATGAATTAAAACAAAAATTGGCACTTTTTTAAGTGTTATCTATAATATAGTGACTAAGCAACTGCTGGATAACAGGATAAGGATATACACCATGCAATATTGTGGGTTAACGCCATCTCGGTCAAAGGCAATCAACAAAGTCGTTATTTTAGGATTATTAGTTGGATTAACCCCAGTGTATGGGTGGGCAGATACCACAGCATCACAGCCATCAACAACTGCTTCACAAGCAACAACCACAAATACACCGGCAGCTGCTGCGCCGACCATGCAAACTATGCCACCAGCACCTATGCCGACGACTCAACAACAGCCAGGCGTACTACCAACACCACCAACTAATCAGCATAACATGATGGCACCACCAACTAATCAACCAAAACATACAATGCCAACACCACCGCCAACGATTAATACCAATTCGGTAAATAGATTAATTCCACCATCGCAACAATCAATGCCACCACAGCCGTCTGAATTAACCGCACCTAACCCAATGCCACCACAATCAACCATGACGTCGGCGCAACAACAAGCACGTGAACAAGCCTTGCGGCATAAATTACGTAGTTTAACACCGGAGCAACGCCAGCAATTAGAAGATTCCATTAATAAATTACCACCCGATCAACAACAACAATTGCGCAAGCAAGTTAACCATTTACTTCAGGAACAACAATCACAGCAGCCTAGGCAGTAATCGCTAAAAAGCGCTGTAACATCGTGTGACCTGCAGTTGTTAAAATCGATTCCGGATGAAATTGCACACCAAATAATGGCAAGGTGTTGTGTTGTAATCCCATGATGCAGTCTTGTTCACCCGTCGCTGTTTGTGTCCACGCGGTTACCGTAAAGCAATCTGGCACACTGTCTGGCGCAACCACTAATGAATGATAACGCGTTGCGGTAAATGGGTTACTGACATCAGTAAACATCCCTTGTCCTTGATGGTAGATAGTAGATGTTTTGCCGTGCATCACCTGTTTGGCACGCACAATACGCCCACCAAATGCTTGCGCGATGCTTTGATGTCCTAAACAAATGCCCAATATCGGAATTGCATTGGCAAACGTAGTAATGGTTGCTAATGAAATCCCAGCTTGATCAGGCGTGCACGGCCCAGGGGAAATCACAATACGTTGCGGTTGTAATTCATCGATCTCGGCAAGGGTGATCTCATCATGGCGTTTGACTACCACAGTTTGCTGTAACTGACGAAAATAACGTGCAATGTTATGGGTGAATGAATCGTAGTTATCGATGAGCAGTAACATGATGTGTCTTCAGGAATTCGAATTAGCTTACTAAAGAAAAGCAATATACAAGGTTAGTGACATTTTACAATCTGTTTTGATGTGGATGTTAATTGATATTATCGGTTTTATAAAACGACATAGCTATACATACATTCTAGAGAAAATAAGGGTAAATTCAAATCATTAAGGCGGTTGGTTTTTTTTACAGTTTGTGGTAAAATAGCCCCCCTTTTTTAAAAGATAGAACAAATACGGAGAAAAGTTATGCATAATGGTGAAATCCCACTTGTAGCGTTTATTTCTAAACTAAATGTGAAAGAACTTGTGTTCACTGACGAACAGATCAAAGTATTTAGAGAACTTGTTGTAGAAAATGACGTTAAGAATATCTTTAACAAATTAAATACTTCTGAGCAGAGGTATGCATTACTAAATTTGCTTGAATTAATCCTAGGTGGAGAGCAAAACTCTAGCAGCATACAAACTAGTAAGCTAACAAATCTCTTCGAGAATAGCATTGATTACAATAACACTACTTATTTGAATAGCAATGCTGATGTGTTACATCTTACTATTAAATTAGGCTGTGTTAATGTAGTTAATTTATTAGTTAATCAATTAAATTTTGATCCACAGAAAATCAGTTTAGCTGAATCAAAGACTGTGGAACCATTAAAGTTAGTTGAGCACGCATCTGAAGAAAAGAGAGAGCAACTGTGCGCTATTTTAAAAGCATCAATAGCAGAAGGATATGAGGCCGCTGTAACAGCAATAGAAGAAAAAAAAGAGGATGATTTTAAACATATTATTAGTAAAAAACGGTATTTGCTGGCAGAAGGAATACGCCTAACTGTACCACTATTACATATAGCTGCTTTACATAAGGCGTTACCTATATTGCAATGGATATTGAATCAAGCCGAAGTTAATCCGGCAACACTTTATGAAGCTCCAGCAACAAAAATAAAACAAAATGCATTAAATTATGTTATAGCAAAAGCAAAGGAAAATGGAGAAGGCTTAAACACCTCAGAATGTACGCAGGTTTTATTGACGCTTATAGAAGGTAGAGTGCATCATGCAAGTTTATCTAAGCAGGCAGGGTTACACATTGCTGCACAGCATGGGTTAGTTGAGTTAGCAGAGCAGTTAATAGCAGCAAGTCATTCTATAAATGTTCAAGATGTTAACAATAATACACCATTACACTACGCTGCTAGGCAAGGTGATGCCGCTATGTGCCAATTATTGTTAGAGAATGGTGCTGATCCATTGCTGATTAATAAGGAAGGGAAAACACCGCTGGATATTGCCAAACAATATTATGCTCAATCTGCTGGAGCGGAAAAAAACGAGAGAAAAACACCGAAAAAAGAAGAAGAAAAAGCAGAACTGCTTGGTGAAGAGTCTATTTCCAATCAAAAGCCGGAAATAATAACTATTTTAGAAGCGGCTGAGCAAAAAGCCAAAGAGGAAAAAGAGCAGGCAGAAAAAACAGAGGAAGATGTTACTGAACGTGCTCCTTTTGTTAACAGCCCAACTTCACCATCAGTCAGTCGATCGTGTTTTAGCTTGCTGCCGGCTCCATGTTCTAGCCGGCAATCACAACCATCACCACAAAGTGCATCTGAAACCATTAGCAATAGTTGTACGATTGTGTAATGTTTTTATTATTGTGCCAGATACGGCTTCGTTTACAGCTTCGCCGTATCTGGCATGTTGTCTTTAACCCCGTACACTGGCAATCGCTTGCTGTAAGGCAGTGATCGCAGCCGCGTAATCTTTCTGATTAAATATCGCTGAACCAGCAACAAAGGTATCTGCACCGGCGTTAGCAACATCAATAATCGTTTTTTGATTAATCCCACCGTCGGCGGATAAACGAATAGGACGTGTTTGTGCGTCGATGCGTTGACGTACGTTAGCAATTTTATCGAGCACCTCTGGAATAAATGCTTGTCCAGCAAAGCCAGGGAATACACTCATTAATAGGACTAAATCGATTTTATCTAGAACTGGTTCTAATACATTACTGGGTATGTCAGGGTTTAATGCAATACCAGCTTGTATATCATGTTGGCGGATACGCTGAATGCTTGCATTGAGATCATCGGTTGCATCCGGGTGGAAGCTGATCATACTGGCACCGGCATTGGCAAATGCATCAATTAACGGATCAACTGGGGTTACCATTAAGTGTACATCGATCGGTGCGCTAATGCCGGCATCTCTTAACGCTTGGCAGACCATCGGACCAATGGTTAAATTGGGTACGTAATGTTGATCCATCACATCAAAATGGATCCAGTGTGCGCCTGCGGCTAATACCGCATTGGCTTCAGCGCCGAGTTTGGCAAAGTCAGCAGATAAAATCGATGGGGCAATGATGTCAGGTTGGCGCATAGCATTATCCAAGTGTTTGACACGCCGCTAACTGCTCTGGCGTGCCGACATTATGCCATTGTCCGCGATAATGTTCACCGCGGATCTGATTATTAGCAATGGCGGGGTTAATACAGTCTGTTAATTTGCAGCAAGTTAACGAACGGTTAGTAAATAATTGTGGATGCAATAAGCCAATCCCTGCGTAATTGAATGTTTCAGTACTATCTAAACAAACAATACCATCGACTAATCCATAATCGCCAGTTGGGTGATACGGTGGATTATCGACTAACACTAAGTGCCCTAAGGTGTGTGGCGGTTGTAACGTAATACGGGTTAAGTTTGCAAACGGGTAGTTGGTAACAAGATCGGCACTGGTAATAATAAACGGTTGTTTACCTAATAGGGGTAATGCATTAATGATCCCACCGCCTGTCTCTAATGTTTCAGTTTCAATTGAATAATGAATGTGTGCACCGAATGCAGTGCCGTCACCCAGTACAGATTGCAATGATTTAGCGAATATTGCAGCAACATTAATAATGATTTCAGTGATGTTAGCACGTACGATATTTTCAATTTGCCACACAATTAATGGTTTACCATCGCGTAATAGCAATGGTTTAGGGGTGTTATGGGTTAAGTTACCCATGCGTTTACCCATGCCGGCGGCTAAAATCATTGCACGCATTAATCAAACTCCGCAGCTAATTGTTGTTGCAGCTGTGACTTGACCACGGTGTGCCACCATTGGTAATGCTGATCTAATGCTGGGTAGTGCGCTAAACTGGTTAATACATAGTGTAGCGTGCGTGGTAAGTAGTGTAGGTAATCTGGATCATTGTCACGTAGATACTTACGCGAAAAAATAAATAAATTTTTTAAATGGCGTTGTAATCCTGACCAGAAAAACCAATCGTGAAAGATGTCACTACCAACCGGGGTAATAATAGTGTGATCGCACAGTGCCGCATAATAATAATCGAGCCATTGCATTACCTGTGTTGTTGGCCAATCAAGGTAGCAATCCCATAATAATGAAGCGACGTCATAGGTAATAGGTCCAATGCATGCACCTTGGAAATCTAACAATCCCAGTGTGTTATCAGCAAGTACCATAATATTACGGCACTGATAATCAGCGTGTACCAACGTGGTTGGTTGTTGTGTTACCTGTTGAACAACATTGGTAAACAAAGCAGTTAATTGTTGTTGTACAGCGGGTGTTATTGCAATTCCCAACCATTGTTGTAAAAACCACAATTGGCATTGGTTTAATTCATGTTGCATCTGGGCTTGATCAAAGATAGGTAGTGTCGTAAACGGTGGCTTATTTGATTGAGCTTGTAACTCAACTAATGTGTCTAGTGCGCGCTTGTATAATTGATCAAGATCATAAGATGTTAATCCTTGTTCAAAAGTAACATCACCTAAGTCGGTCACTAATAAAAAACCGCGTTGTTCATCGGCTGCTAATACATTGGGCACAGTAAATCCTAATTGTGCTAATGTATCAGATAATTGCATAAAGCCAGCGTTGTTATCGCTAGGCGATGGTGAATCAACAGCTAACACGCTGGTGTTATCTGCCAATTGCAAACGAAAATAACGACGAAATCCTGCGCTTTTTTTAAGAGCGGTTGTGTCTGTAATCGACGTGGTGAGCTGAGTATTAGCCCAGTCAAATAATTCATTGGTTCGCGATGTTGTTGCTGACATAGTTCACATTAGCTTTTTAAGGGGTAAAATTGCTATGCATTTTACACACACTTTAGCTAATTGTGAATGACATGACTAATATCATTCACAATTGTGTATTCATCCTGCATAATCAGCTGCAACGTACTTGTTTGGGATTAGGATTTCATGGCACATTCACCGATCATTTTGCGCATTGCTGTGCCATCACCATTACCACAATTATTTGATTATGTGTTGCCGAACAAGTTGTTAATTGTTGAGCCAACCCTGTTACCCGGAATGCGAGTCAAAGTACCTTTTGCTCATCGCCAATTAGTTGGTATATTGATCGAGGTTACTAAACGTAGCACATTGCCCCCAGAAAAATTAAAAGCGATTATTGCGATGTTAGATCCACAGCCAATCTTATCTGAACAATTGATCGCATTAGCTAAGTTTGCCAGCGGTTACTATCACTATCCGATTGGAGAGGTGTGCGCGACCATGTTGCCAGTTAATTTGCGCAAGGGTGAGTCGTTACTCGGTGTGCAAACCCAAGCGGTGTATACGTTAACTGCAAATGCAACCCAATTAACTGCGGATGTATTTAAACGTGCACCACGTCAATATGAACTGTACCAAGCATTACAACGCGCTGGAAAAGCGGGTTTGTCTGTGCAACATATTCGACAGTTAGCGATCCAAACCTCAGCAATAAACGGTTTAGTCAACAAACAACTCATTCAAGTTGCTCAGAAACCTATTACAACATCGCCAGCAACGTTATCGATGCTCGATGGACACAACGTGATATTAAACTCAGAACAGCAGCACGCAGTCACAACAATTAATAATAAGTTAGCCGAATTTGCGCCGTATTTATTACATGGGATAACCGGCAGCGGTAAAACCGAAGTGTATTTGCAGGTAATTGCGGCTGTATTAAAGCAGGGCAAACAAGCATTACTACTCGTCCCTGAAATTGGATTAACCCCACAAACAGTGAGTCGAATTCAGCAGCGTTTCTCAATATGTATTGCTGTATTGCATTCAGGGTTAACTAATCGTGAACGGCAATTAGCTTGGGAGCAAGCGTGGCGTGGTGAAGCCAACATTGTGATTGGTACGCGCTCGGCATTGTTTGCACCGTTGCCCAATTTAGGGGTTATCATTGTTGATGAAGAACATGATACATCGTTTAAACAACAAGAAGGATGGCGATATTCAGCGCGTGATTTGAGTATTGTGCGTGCGCAGCTGCAAGGTATTCCAGTGATCTTAGGTTCAGCTACGCCATCATTAGAAACATTACATAATGCCAATATTAATCGTTATCAATTATTAACATTAACGCAACGTGCGGGTAATGCGGTTGCACCAACATACCATTTAATTGATTTGCGCAAACAGCCGTTAAACGATGGCATTTCGATTGAATTACGTCACGCAATCGAAGAGACATTACAGCAGCAACAACAAGCATTGGTGTTTTTAAACCGGCGTGGTTATGCTCCGGTATTAATTTGTCATGACTGTGGTTGGTCAGCAATGTGTGAACAATGCGATGCGCGCATGACATTGCACCAAGCACGCGCACGACTGCAGTGTCATCATTGTGGTGTAACTGCAGTAAAACCAACTCATTGTCCAGATTGCCAGTGTCAACAATTAGTGCCGGTTGGTGTTGGTACTGAACGGGTGGCCAATGCGTTAATGACATTGTTTCCTGAGTATTCAGTGTTACGCATTGATAGCGACACTACGCGTCGCAAAGGATCAATGCATGCGTATGTCGATACTATCCAACAAGGTGAACCGTGTATTTTATTAGGCACACAATTGTTAGCCAAAGGACATCATTTTCCTAACGTCACCTTAGTTGCGATTTTAAATGCTGATACTGGGTTATACAGTGCAGACTTTCGTGCTACTGAACAATTGGCACAATTGTTAACACAGGTGGGTGGGCGTGCTGGTCGTTCGGATAAACCAGGAAAGGTATTGATCCAAACCCATATGCCACAACATCCGCTATTGCAACAATTATTAACGGACGGATTTGCTGCATTTGCTGATACGGTGTTAATCCAACGTCAACATGCAAATTTACCACCGTTTGCGCGCATGGCATTGTTGCGTGTCGAAGCACCAAGTTTGCAACAAGCTAATACCTTTTTACAAACCATTCGTCATCAGTTGATGCCACATTTGGTTGATGGTGTTCAATTACTAGGTCCAATGCCAGCGAGTATGGCGCGTAAAGCGAATTATTATCGGGTGCAATTGTTATGGCAAAGCTTAACCCAATCGTCGCTGCATCACAGTTTGACCCAGCTAATATCACAGTTAGCAAGCATACACATTCCACGACAATTGCGTTGGCATTTGGATGTGGATCCGTTGGATGTAATGTGATGGTTGTACTTTTCTAAACGAGTTTTTATTTATAAAGGTAGAAAAATGGATGCTACTTTTCATGGCTACGTCATGGCCAGCTGCGGCGTAGCTATTAGCGAAGCCGGGATGGCCATGACAGAAGCTGTAATATATTACAGAATAATGCAAGTTTCAGTAAGAGCATTGCATCCACGATCTGATTCGCTTGTCGCTTTTCTCTCAGCACATAGTGATGAGCAAGGAAATGCAGTGAATCGCGATTGGCTGGCTGGTGGATTCACAAGTGGAGCATTAGCATCTGCTTTAAGTTCTTCTTCATTGCTCATGTCTAGTTGAGGTGAACTGCTTGAGTTGAATGACGAATTGCTTACTGTATGATGATAACCATTTAATGGCGAAGATGGTTTGGGATCATTTTTTAACATCAAAGCGCGTGCTAAGTTACCTAAGTTATTATGTACAGCCCACTGCCTCATTTCTTCTGCTAGTGTCGCATCCATATGTTCAAACAGTTTAATAAAAATATCATTGTATGTTGGCGTATTTAAATCTTTACGTAGTTCTTTAGCTTTATACTCAATAAAACCCAGTATATTTGATCCTGTTTCTGGATCTGTTTTATTTGGATTGGCATTGCATTCGTCAATTAACCAAGTAACTATATCTAACTGCCCGTGCAAAGCAGCCAAATGCAGCAATGGTGTTACTTCATTTAAGAGAAATAATGCTGGTTTTCCTTCTCGACAGATAGTTTGCTTAAATTTTTCTGCATCACCTTTCGCTATTATATCCGTAGCTTCTGTATAACGTTGGCTCTTATTGCTTATGGCTAGTGATAGCACATCATTAATGGCTACTCGTGAGTCTGCAGGGGCTTTTTTAACTAATTGTAACGGAGTTTGTGAAGTGAATTTTTGTCCGTCACCACTAAAGCTCAATATAGTTCGCGGCTTTTCTGGATCAAAGTTTAATTTGTTAACCAGTGTATCAACCATCTTCACATAACCTGCTTCAACAGCAATATGTAAGGGTTCTGTAGATGATCGTCTTTCTAAATTTTCTTTAGGTAATAGATTGACAAGTTTGCCATCTGCTAACAGTTGATTGTGTATTTCATCAGTCAATTGTTCTAGCAGGTGCAATAATTCACGAGTATTGTTTGTTATTGCTCTATACAAACTATCTGAAATAGTATTTTTTGTAACAAGTGCTGTAAATTTTCTGAGTTGATCTGGTGTAACTGGCTTTGTTACATCAAGTTCGTTAAAAAGAGCTAACAGTTCTGTTGATATATTAATAGGATTAGGTTTCATATGTGGCATTGTATTTTCTCCTTATTTTATAGTAATAGAATGAACCCTGATCCTATCAAACAAGGCTAAAAAAGCAATTTAATCGTTAACTACCTGATGACAAATCTAGGCTAACTTGCCAAAAATTGACAATATCCAGCAAATTCATTACAGTGCCAACAGCCTAGCGGCGCCTCATTTTTATCAATTTATCAAGTGCCTAAGTACCATCGCGAGTCACCGGAGCGTTTACCATGCGAGCACAACGCGATACATTTTTAGTAAAAGAACAAATAGCTGGTTTGCCGAATCGTTGGGATTTGCTCGCATTATTAATCATATTTACCGTATTTATCGCTTTGGCACATGCTGCCAGGCAGATGACAGCACCCTATCAAGTTGGCCAAGTGTTGCCAATTAGCCTAGCGCCGGATCAATTGCCGGTTTATGCATTGCGTACTGTGTTACGCATGGTGATTGCATTAGTATTTTCATTTTTATTTACCTTTATCTTTGCCACTTGGGCTACAAAAAGTAAACGCGCAGAAAAAATCATTATTCCATTAATTGATATTTTGCAATCAGTACCAGTTTTGGGTTTTTTATCGATTGCCGTTGTTGGGTTTATCCATTTATTTCCGAATAGTTTGTTAGGGCCAGAAGCTGCGGTGATTTTCGTGATCTTTACCGGACAAGCATGGAATATGGCATTGAGTTTTTATCAAAGTTTGCGCACTGTGCCAGCAGATTTGCAAGAAGCATCGCAATTGTTTCAATTATCTGCTTGGCAACGGTTTTGGCGTTTGGAAGTACCATATGCGATGCCAGGATTATTGTGGAATACGATGTTATCGATGTCAGCAGGTTGGTTTTTCATTGTGTTCTCCGAAGCGATTACTGTCTCTGACCAAACGATTATGTTACCTGGGATCGGATCTTATATTGCCGTTGCGATTAACCAAGCCAATTTACACGCAGAGATTTATGCAATCATTTCGATGTTAGTAGTGATCTTATTCTATGACCAATTACTATTTCGCCCGTTACTCTATTGGTCAATGCGTTTTAGTGTGACCCAAACCATTGAGGATGATCCAGTATCTGCACCGATATTTACCGAATTGTTTTATCGCGTCAAATCATTACGTTGGATTGCTGTGTGTTTTCATGCATTCAGTAATGCATGGATCAACAACCGTTGGTGTAATCGAAAACGCCGCAAAAAAGTATCTGTCGACTCAACAATGTCTTCGATTTGGGTAAACATCATTTGGCATACAACTGTGTTTACCTTGGTTGCATTAACACTGTTTATGTTAGTGCAATTTATTCAACATGCGGTGACTGTCAGTGAAGTGTTAAATGTGTTTGGTTTAGGTATCATTACTGCGATACGCGTTATTGTATTATTAATTTTATCTTCCATTATTTGGATCCCCATCGGTGTTTGGATTGGCATGCATTCACGCGCTGCACGCATTGCCCAACCTATTGCCCAGTTCTTAGCAGCATTCCCTGCCAATTTACTGTATCCATTATTTGTGATCATCATTTTAACGTATCATTTAAACGTTAACATTTGGTTAACACCATTAATGATTTTAGGCAGTCAGTGGTATATTTTATTTAATGTAATTGCTGGTGCATCGACGTTACCTAAAGATTTATATTTGGCAACGGCCAATTTTGGTGTGCGTGGTTGGTTATGGTGGCGTAAGTTTGTATTGCCGGGTATTTTCCCATTTTATGTTACTGGTGCGATCACAGCTGCAGGCGGTGCATGGAATGCAAGTATTGCCGCTGAAGTTGCCAGTTGGGGACAACATAAATTAATTGCGACTGGATTAGGTGCGTATATTACTGAATATACGGAATCAGGTGATTTTCAACGGATTGCCTTAGGCGTTACAGTCATGTGTTTTTACGTTTTATTGTTTAATCGTGTGTTATGGAAACCGTTATATAATTTAGCCGAAGAACGTTACTCAGTACAGTAAATTAAGTGAGTTTGCTATGAATACAAAATCAGCGTTATTGTCAGTTAATCACGTTTGTAAGTCGTTTAAAAAAGACAGTACCCAAGAATTATTGGTATTAAAAGATGTTGATTTTACTTTACATGAAGGTGAAATTGTTGCCTTGCTAGGCAAGTCAGGTTCTGGAAAATCGACATTATTACGCATTATTGCGGGATTGATTCAGCCATCATCGGGCGATGTTATTTATCGTGGACAACGATTACTTGCACCAGCAGAAGGGATCGCCATGGTATTTCAACATTTCGCGTTATTGCCTTGGCTAACCGTGTTGCAAAATGTTGAATTAGGATTAGAAGCGCAAGGATTTAGTCGCGAAGAACGTCGTCGCAAGGCATTAAATGCGATCGATATTGTTGGGTTAGATGGATTTGAATCGGCACTGCCTAAGGAATTATCCGGTGGTATGTGTCAACGGGTTGGTTTTGCCCGTGCATTGGTGGTTGATCCCGATGTGTTATTAATGGATGAACCGTTTTCTGCATTGGATGTGTTAACTGCGGAAAATTTGCGTAGTGATTTATTAGATTTATGGCAAACACGTAAAACTAAAGATCGTAGCAGCGGCATGATCTTCGTCACCCATAATATTGAAGAAGCTGCAATCTTAGCCGATCGAATTATTATTTTTGACAGTAATCCAGGTTGCATTCGTTCGGAGTTACCGGTGGTATTACCACATCCACGTGATGAACAGTCACCGCGTTTTCGTAAATTGGTTGATGATATTTATACCTTAATGACAACAAAATCCATTCCAGGTGTCACCAGTGTTGATGAAAAATACCGAGATATTGGTATTGGTTATCGCTTACCGGATGTTGAAATTGCAGAATTAATTGGATTGCTCGAAACAATTGATGATGAAGGTGAACAAGGCTGTATGGATTTGCCAGAATTAGCTGAGTCAACCCAACTAGCTGTCGATGAATTGTTTCCACTGACGGAAGTATTAGAGATTTTACGTTTTGCTAGTGTATCTCAAGGGGATATTCATATTACCCCTGCCGGTAAACGGTTTATCGAATTAGACATGTTGGCACAAAAACCCGTGTTTGCGCGGCATTTAATTCGTTATGTGCCATTGGCTAGACATATTCGTTATGTATTAGATGCAGATGAAGAACACATTGCTAGCGAAGATCTATTCTTAAAAGAATTATCGAATTACTTAAGTGAAGAAGAGACAGAACGCGTATTACGCGTTGCCATTGATTGGGGACGTTATGCCGAAATATTCGCGTATGATTACAATGCCGGAACCTTAAGTTTAGAAAATCCAAGCTAGTTTTGTTGTATTGTTTTTCGAACTAAGTAACGTAACATGGTTAATGACGAAATATAACAATTCATAATAAAGTTGTGACTAAGCTAACAATATTAATAACCAAATACTGCTGAATAGGTTGGGCTAAACACAGAGCAGCAGCGTTCGGACTTGGCTTGCTTAGTATTATTTTCTTCAGGCTTTGTTAATGAGTCGCTTTCTTTGTCACCATTACCTGATACAATTGGCTCATCACGATCATTTTTTTCTTGTTTAACAGGTTTAGAAAATAAACCAAAATCATGTTTCGCAAATACTTCTTTTTTATATTTATTCATGAATGCACAATCTTGTTGGTATGCTGCTGTTCTTTCTTCAGTAACAAAGTCTTCACGCATAATTGTGTTATCAATTGTTTTTCGATAGTTAGAGAGATCAATTTTTCTGAGTTCATCCTGAAGATGTTTAACAAGTTCTTTTTGTTTTGGATTATAGTTAGAGGCTATAGTCCCTTTTTCAAGGGCTACATTGATCATGATTAACGTGCGCACTGGTGAAAACATACTGCCTTGTGTGAAAAATTGTTTAACTGCCTGATAGTTTTCAAGTTGCAGCAAACTACTGTCTGCAAATTTTCTGCGATAAATACTTTCGTATTTATCGAATGTTTCACTATAAATTTTTTGTAGTCTACAACTTTCTTGTTTCGCACGTAAAAAGTAGGCGTGGTTAAGGTTTCGTTGTGCTTTCGGAAAATCGTCTGGAATGCCATTCGGTTTTCCATATGGATAACATGCTTTTGGAAAAATGTGTTCATCATTGCCTGATAAGATAACTTTGGTGCCAGGACCTTTACATTCTAAATAGGCAATTTGATATATATCCTCCTCGTGCTGCAAAAGTCCAAGTATTTGTTGTTTTTCTTCTGTAGAAGAGTCACAGTCAGTAACAACAAGATCAACAATAATAGATTCGCTTTCCTTTGGTACGGCAAATAATTTTTGATTAACTTCTGGCATTCTCGTTATTAGTGCAGTTTTCATTTTTAGAGAATCAGAGAAGGAGAGAGAATACCCTAGTAAAGGTACCAATGAATTTGGCGGAAAATTATAGTTGGGTGTATGCATAACATTTTCAGTTCTCGCTGAGATTTGTGAGCTTAGTTGTTCTTGTTGTAATGCAGAGAATAATTTGTTTGCCAAGCTGCTTATATATCCAAATTGGCTTGTGCCGGCTTTGCAGCCAAGTAGTTTAATTAATGCGTGCTTGCAGTCTGGTACTAAATGTTTTTTAATTATGTCGACAAGTGCATCAATATAAAGTTTTTCCCCACGATCACCACTAAAATAATCAAGGAGATAATTGCTATCTCCGTGTCCATCAACAATGATTTTTGTATTCTGATTAATTGCATCGGGAGGTAACTGTGTATCATCGATATAACTAGTATCTGTATTTTGATTATATCTGACTGGCACTAAATAGACTTCACGCCCTTTAAGCAAATGGCGTTGGTGTAATGCTTGAGCGCTCCTTAAAAAAGTAGGGCTGTCAGGAAAATAGAATAGAATGACCCTGTTGATGCCATTAGCCATAATTGTTTACCTTGTAGTTGTTATAATAGAAAAATAAATTTGTGCTTTATCAAAGTTGCCGGATCTTATACCAATCGGTCATTTTTTGTCAACATATTTCTGCTAATTGATTGATTTTTTAAACGATATTGTTGGCCTAGATTTACGCTTATTGACTGATAGATCGGTTATTTTTTGTTCATTCTCAGCAAATTGCCAGTTGGCTAACTGTTTGAAAACAAAACTAAAATAGTTCAAATATTGACCTTTTCTAGTTTTCCTGTAAAATGTGCGGTTCATATTTGACTCTTATTTAAAAGAATAATTAAAACAAGGAGATAGCAATATGCCCACTTTATTTGGGGCTATTCCCGATCAGCTTTTGTCTGCTGCTAAATCATTATTCGTAGATGAAATCAATAAACCGGATGGATATGGTCGTTCGTTGTTGCACCGAACAACAGATGCGATAAATGCTGCAAGATATATTGCAATGCAAGCAAATCCAAATTATTTAGACATCAATCGTGAAACGCCATTACATGCAGCAGCGCGTCATGATTGTTTTGCTGTGGCTAAAGAATTAATAAATGCTGGTGCTGAGATCGATCCAATCAGTGAAGATGAGCGTACGCCGTTTCACATTGCTATTAATAAAAAACATTTTAATTTTGCACGACAGCTTATTCAATATGGTGCTGATATAAATGTTAAAAATAATCTTAATCAAACACCATTACATCTTGTTGTGCGTCAAATTATTTTCTTTTGGGATAGCGCATATGAATTTTCTGATGAAACGAAAATTGCTGCAAAAGCATTGGTAACACATTTGCTTGCTGCTGGTGCTAAAATAGATTTTGAGTTAGAGCCGGAACTCAAACAACAAATTTTTGATCATAAAGAGCTAGGAAAACTGTTTAAAGAACAGCGTCAAATAAATTTATTAGGTGTTTCAATGCGAGCTCGTCAGCGGTCAAATGTTACTAAGTTAACAGTAGAAGAAAGACAGTCGCAGAAAGAATGTAAAAATGAAGAACCTAAAAAGAGAGAAGTGGAATCTGTTAGTTGTGATACACAATTAGAT
This sequence comes from Gammaproteobacteria bacterium, assembly GCA_965116795.1. Taxonomy (GTDB): domain Bacteria; phylum Pseudomonadota; class Gammaproteobacteria; order JAJFKG01; family JAJFKG01; genus JAJNDI01. Next base: position 607,906 of record OZ220716.1, on the reverse strand, counting down.
AGTCCAAGTCGTGATAGCATTGATGTAGATGAAAATACTCATTTGCTTCAGGCTTACCAAAAAGTTGGCGAAAATAATTCTGAAAAAAGCGAAAGGAAGCGAGAACGTTCTGCATCAGTGGAATATAGTAGTAACAGGCAAGATGATAAAAGAGGATTACTTCAGATAAGTTCAAGTAGTGAAGAAGAAAATGGCTTTTCTGGCCCAACATTTTAAAAATAAATTTCTATGACCATCTAAAATATCACTTATCGATGCCAATGCCCAAATCACGTGTGGGTATTGGCTTAGAATTACAAAGCCTACCTTTTTCACAAGGAAGGTTATATACAACTCACACGAACTAACCATTTGTTTTATCAGCCAAAAAGTGCAATTAATCAAGGAACTTAACCCTTGTTTTGTCGTCTAAATGATTGCGGCACAAGAATCAGCAACAAACGGCGGTACACGATGGGTTATGCAAAACAACAGACTACCTATTTAGGACAGCATTTTTTAATTGCGATGCCTAAACGCACATCACTCCAATTTATTGATGCATTAACCTACATTTGTGATCACAGTGAGGAAGGCGCCATGGGGGTTATTGTTAATTACCCACTTGAGTTGACATTAGCAGATATGTTGGTACAAATGGGGATTAAACAAGATCCTAAAGTCGATTGCAGTCAGTCAGTTTACTATGGTGGTCCGATTCAATGTGAACGTGGTTTTGTATTGCATCGTCCACATGGAAAGTGGTATGCAAGTTTGCCGTTAGATGATGAATTAATGATGACAACATCACGTGATATTTTAGAAGCAATGGCAGTTGGGAACGGCCCGACAGAGACGATGGTCTTTCTGGGCTATTCTGGTTGGGAAGCGGGTCAATTGGAAATGGAAATGGCAAATAATACCTGGTTAAGTAGTCCGGCTGATTTATCGATCTTATTTCAGGTGCCGTATCAACAACGTCGCCAAGCAGCAGCACGCATATTGGGTGTTGACTTAAGCACATTATCACATGATGCTGGACATGCTTAAAATGACAAATACAATGGATGTTACACCACTGGTTGCGCTAGGTTTTGATTTTGGAATGAAACGTATTGGTGCTGCAGTTGGGCAGACAGTAACACGTAGTGCAACACCACTTAATGTATTACCTGCAACAGATGGGATCCCTGACTGGCAAACAATAGATGAATTAGTTAAGCAATGGCAGCCAACTGTATTGGTGGTCGGTTTGCCCTTGAACATGGATGGCAGTGCGCAGACAATTACACATGCAGCTAAACGTTTTGGTGAACGTTTAGTAAATCGTTATCAGTTACCTGTACATTATATTGATGAGCGTTTAACCTCAGTGGATGCGCGTGCCAAGCTCTATGCGGATGGTGGTTATCGTGCATTGAAAAATAATAGTATTGATAGCGTTGCAGCTCAGTTGATCTTAGAGACATGGATGTTGGAACATTATGGTGGCTCAAAATAACCGCAATTCAAACATTATCGAGCTGATTTGCCAATCGCTAAGCAATTACGTTATAGTCATGCGCAATTAGCCTAAATAGAACAGCACATGGCAACAGTCCAATTACCACATTTAATCGATATTGAATCACTTTCTAGTGACACGATTACAGCGCTGTTAACCCAAGCAAATACTTATTTACAACAAGCAACAACAGCGCCAATTAACACACCATTGACACATAAAACCGTTGCAACGTTATTTTACGAAAACAGCACACGCACACGTATGTCATTTCAGCTGGCAGCCCATCGCTTACATGCTTACTGCATTGACTTTAACAAGCAGGGTTCATCTGTTAGTAAAGGTGAATCGTTAATAGATACAGCAGCCAGCCTAATTGCAATGGGCGCTAATGTTTTAATTGTGCGTCATCCTCACGACAAAATAGCAACAATTTTAGCAGAAAAGTTTACTGATCAGGCAGCAATTATTAATGCAGGTGATGGTATGTATGCACACCCAACCCAAGCATTATTAGATGTGTTGACTATTCAGCAACACAAACCAAACTTTAAGGCATTAAAGGTTGCCATCATTGGTGATGTATCGCATTCACGCGTAGCACGTTCACAAATTTGTGCATTAAGTAAATTGGGTGTGAGTGACATTCGTGTAGTTGCACCAACAGCATTATTACCAACCGATATCCAACAGTGGCCAGTAACAGTCATGGCGGATATTGAACAAGGGCTATCGGGTGTAGATGTTGTGATTTGTTTGCGGATTCAAACAGAACGGATCGCAACCAATCAATGTCCAGATGTGACTACCTATCACCAGCAATTTGGTGTATCTGCACAGCGTTTAGCATTAGCCAAGCCAGATGCCATCGTAATGCATCCAGGACCAATCAACCGCGGTGTTGAAATTGATGATGCTGTTGCCGATGGGTCACAATCAGTGATCTTACACCAAGTACGTAATAGTGTTCCGATGCGTATGGCTGTGTTAACTGTCATTGCAAATACACGATGGTCACTGTAATTACTTATTTTCTAATAAATATGCAATTTTAGTACACACTTTATTAGATAATGGTTTACTAAAAATAGTATCACAGTACGGTTTGTAATTGCTGTCATCTAATGTTTGATTGTCATGTGCTGTTAAGCCGATGATCAGTGTTTTTTGATTGGGTGTGCTATGTGTTCGGATTTGTTTAGCTACCTCAAAACCGTTCATATCAGGCAAGGTAATATCGAGTATCACAACATCGTAAGCATGTTGATTAGCTAATTGAATGGCATCTGCACCTAGCTTGGCATGATCTAGTGTACTATTAAACTGTTCAGTCAGCATATAACTGGCAACTGTGCTGGCAATCGTGTCATCTTCAACTAATAGTATGCGCCATTGTTTAGCTATTTTATCTGGAGTAGCTTGTTGGTAATGTGTTGATGACGACGAATCATCATCAGCTAAGTTGGTTGCTTTCTGTTGTGTGGCTGTGTTGGGTAATGCGAGTGGAATAATACAGGTAAATGTTGCCCCTTTACCTTCATCACTGACGACATCGATTTTCCCATGTAACTTTTCAATCCATTTTTTAGTTTGCCATAAACCTAATCCATTGCCTTCAAATTGTTTAGTATCATAGTAAGTGTGTACTTGACTAAAGCGATCAAAAATAATGTCTTGTTTATCTTTGGCAATACCTATCCCAGTGTCAGTGACTTGCAAGATTAGATTAAGCTTATCCGTTTGCTCAGCAGGTTCAAAATTAACGATAACACTTATGTCGCCTGCTTCAGTGAATTTGAGCGCATTAGTCAGTAAGTTCAGTAAAATTTGTTTTAGGATTGTTTGATCACCGATAAATTGAGTTGGAGCTTTGTTTGGATAATGAATTTGTAAATCCAATGACTTTTGCTTAATCGCTGGTGCCACCATAGCTTGTACATGTGCTAATGTTTCTTGCAAGTTAAATGACGTTAATGTTGGCTTAATATGATAATCTATTTGCGTGCTAATATTACTAAGCACATCGTTTACTAATGTCAGTAACTGTTCAGATGAAGAAATAATATAGCTAATTAATTCAGATTTTTCTGGATCGGTTTCACATTTTTTTAAAATGCTTGCCGCACCTAAAATACCAGTAAAAGGTGTACGCACATCGTGACTAATATTAGCAATAGAAGCAGCTTGCGTTTGCATGATTGCTGTCATGCATTCATTTGCAAGTTGTATTTCTTGTTGCTGTTGCTGCAACGTAGTGTAACGCGCTTGGAGATTAGCAAGAGATTGTTTGAGTTGCTGTATTTCTGCAGCATGCATTGCATCTGGCGTGGTTTTTTCAACCATAAATCCAATCCCTGTTTGGGGCCCACGAATAATTTTTTAAAGAAAGTTGACAGCAAGAATGAGCGTGCGAGTCTAACATGGTTTGTGCTAAATACCAATCAGATCTTGTACGCATACAATAGTCATTTTAATATCCTTGTGTGGCATTATCTGGAGGTGTGTAATTGAAATCTGTTGCACGAATGATACCTGTCACAATACGTCCATCGGGATATAAGTCATACCAACGGCAACCTGGTTTATGCTGCGGATCAACTGCAAACGTATCACTATTTTTTGAAAATTGTATCCACGTTGATGGTGCTGCAAACAATTGGACATGGTTACGTTTACCGTCATAGTCTTGGTGGACATGACCCCAAATAACAGCACGTACTTGAGGATGTTTGTCAATGATACGCCAAAAATCGGACTGATTTTGCAGACCTAATTGATCTAACCATTTGCTGCCAATATTAACCGGTTGATGATGTAGTGCGACTAGACAATGTTGATCAGTACTTTGTTGTAACTGAGTATCCAAAAATGCTAATTCAGTCTCATTAATATATCCAGGCACAGCATTAGGCAGTTGTGAATTTAATAAAATACAGCGCCAGTGATCAGCGGTAATCACTTTATCTTCAAATAAATGGTTGCCAGTTAAGTAGTGAGCAATAACAGTCGCCGGTTGATCATGGTTGCCTGCAAGCCAATAGGTTGGAATCGAATAGGTATCGATTAATTGTGCAATACGAGAATATGTTGCTGGTTGTTTATCTTGAGCCAAATCGCCGGTGAGTAATAACATATCTGCCATTGGTATGATGGATTGTAATTGAGTTAACACGGCACGTAGGCTTTGATCTGGATTCATGCCCATTAACGTTTGTGCTGGATCAGCAAATTGGTGTAGATCAGATAGCTGTATTATTTTAACAGGGGTAGACATCATAATGACTCAACTAGCAATATACACAATTGTGGGGTGTAATAATAAGTTGATCAAGTATTCTCTCGATTAATGAATATTGGATATGAAGCTGGTTAACACATTAAGTTGATATAGAAATGATTTTATTATGTCTTATAAAAAAACCGAATAAGTCAAGCGGGCTTAATGAAACCACGCATTAACTTATCCGGCGCCCCAAAGAAAATTTAATGGTCAACAAACTAACAACCTGCTGGTTGGCAGGCAATACGTAAGATTTACGGATTGATCGATTTGAACCACTCTAAATATTGTTATGGTCAGTTATTGACTGACTACAGTCGTGCTAAGCGATATAGGTTGCTTTAGACTGAACGTGTTTGACAAAATAAGGGACAGTGCCTGATATTAACCTCACTAAGGTGATCATCATGATAAAACTCGATGATTTAATTGTTCAATTTGATAATGGTATACGTACAGTATTTAGCCGTCAGCCATTGGGAGAGCGTGCTAATCCAGCAGATAGTATTGCTGAGGAAGGGGAGTTAACCAGCCAGCAACAACGAGTAGCAACAGGGTTGCTGCGTATTGATGAGGCAGGCGAAGTTTCAGCGCAAGCCCTATATCAAGGACAGGCGTTAACCGCACGTGATCCGGCATTGAAAAAGACATTGTTAGCAGCAGCTGAAGAAGAAAATGATCATCTTGCTTGGTGTCAAGCACGTTTACAGGCATTAGATTCTCGTACAAGTTATTTGAATCCAATGTGGTATACCGGTTCGTTTTGTTTAGGGGTGATTGCCGGTTTATGTGGTGATAAATGGAGTTTAGGGTTTCTTGCTGAGACGGAACAACAGGTTGTACGCCACTTAGATGAACATTTACAACGGTTACCTGAACCTGATCACAAAACTCGACGTGTATTTATGCAAATGCGTGAAGATGAATTACAACATGCAACAACAGCTTGTCAGGCTGGTGCAGCCAAATTACCTACTATTGTGAAAGGAATAATGCGTTTAATGTCACGAGTAATGACACGCAGTGCATATTGGCTATAAGCAAATCATCAACGGTTCAACTGTATGTCAAGAACCGTATCTTTAAATACGATAATTGGCTATAAAACAAGACAGTTAGCGCTAAGTTAGTTATAATTTGCGTTGGTGTAATGGAATGTCTGTGATTAATCATAGAGGTAAAATGGATTTGGCCAAGTGGTTTAGCTTCAAAAAGAATAACAAAGAAAATGCAGCACCTGGGCGTGCTGCTATCAGTCTACAGCAAGATGGTATTGCATTAGCATATTGTCTGTTTGATGACAATCAACAACCCTGTATTCAATTTTGTGAATTTTATCCTGATGGCAGTAATGCTGCCACTGATCAGTTAACGTGGTTAATTGATATTGTGACTAGTCGAGGCCTTAATGGCGTAACTTGCTCTTGGATTTTAGATCCAACCGATTACAAATTGTTAATGCTTGATGCACCGGATGTCCCAGAAAAAGAACGCAATGCAGCAGTACGTTGGCAAATAAAAGAATTAATCAATTTTCCACTAGAAGAAGCTGTGATTGATACTTGTCTGATTCCAGAATTTGGTTCTGAACATCGGCATATGTTGTATGCTGCTATCGCTCAAGAAAGCAAATTGGCTAGACGCTTACAGCTGTTACGAAAGAGTGGTTTGTTATTGGATGCGATTGATATTGTTGAATTAGCATTGCGTAACTTAACAAGATTGTTTGTCGAACAAAATGACAGTGTGTTGTTGCTTAGTTTAATGCCTGACTATAGTAAATTGGCTGTGTATCAGGCAGGTAATTTGTATTTCGCTAGACAATTACAAATTAATCTGCAAACCATTAGTGATGATTTTATCAGTTTGCAATCTGAAACTGGCACTGTCCCAGATGCATTTGATGAGTTAGTGACAGATATTCAACGGTCATTAGACTTTTTTGAAAATCAAATGGTACAACCATCACTGTCGTCAATTGTTATCATGCCATTGTCTTTTCGTGCTAATACACTTAAGACATACCTTAATGATAATCTATCTCCAAATGTTGTAATTGCGGACTTAAATGATGTATTTAATTCTAAACAAGAATTGATGTGGGAAGTGCAAGCACAGTGCGTGTCGGTACTAGGTGGCTTATTGCGTTAAGAGAATATAAACAATGCAACAACAGATTAATTTATTAAACGCATTTACACCACCAGAAAAACCAGTATTGCCTGCTAGCATGATGTTAAGGTTGCTATGTCTAGTTATTGTTGTGTTAACGGGCTTGCAGGTGCAAGCTATTTTTGAGAAAAACGTTTTAGACAAACGATTTGCTTTGTTGTCAGTGACCCAAGAAATACGAGCAGGGGAGTTAGCAACATTATCAGGCCAATTACCGGAATCTGATGCTACAGAAAATATTCAAAAAGAAGTGAGTAAATTAACTGAAGATATCGATAAGAAAGCAGGTTTATTGAAGATTGCAGAACGTGCGAATAAAACGTTTTCTGATTATATGCAAGCGTTGGCTATTAGAACGTTACCAGGCGTTTGGTTAAAACAAATTAGCATTGATCAAAAAAGTGGTGATATCACCTTGTTGGGTAGGACGTTAAATTCGGATTTAGTTCCACTATTTTTAGCAGAATTAGGCAAAGAGTCTGTGTTTTCCAATATTGAATTCAAACAATTAAAACTAGCCAAGCCGGCATCAGATAAATTGAATATGGCATTTGCATTACGCACAACCCCTAATTTTGAAGATGTATATATTTTCCCAGAAGATGCTGAGCAAGAAAGTGCTAAAGATGGTGAATCAGGAGATAAAAAGAAAGGTACAGTGAGTGATAATTTAATTAATACGTTGTTAAAAACAGTAGTAACAAGTGGTGGTAGTGGTGGTAGTGGTGGGAAAACTGATTTACCTGCTGCATTGGGTAATATATTTAACAAGGCAAATGATGAATGAAATTGCTGAATATTCCAGGCATATCTAATCTCATTTCTCCACGCCATCTCGCTTGGCTTGATGCGCGTAGTACTCGCGAACGTTTAATTTTATTTCTTGCTGCAGTTGTGTTTATTTATACGTTTTGGAATATGTTGTTATATAAACCAATTAAAGCAAGCATTTACAAAAGGCGCAACGATATTGTTCAAGTTAGTGAAAAAACAAAAAAAATAGATCAAGAAATTGCAGAAGTTATTGAGCTGGTTGAAGAAGGCAGTGATGATATTAGTGACGATTTAACTACCCGTGCACAATTACTAGAAAGAGCTAAGGTACTAGATGAGAAATTAGGCATTTTAACATCTGACTTGATTTCATCTAGCCAAATGGTAACGGCGTTACGAGCAATGTTAGAGCGTCAGCAAGGACTACATTTGTTAAGCTTAGATACAGCACCTGCAAAACAATTAGAAACAGACGATGAATTAGAAGACAGTAATGATTTGGCAGCATCACTGCCTGGAATTTATAAACACGAGATTACCATTGTATTATTGGGTGATTATTTTAGTGTGCTGAATTATCTACGTGCGCTAGAGTCATTAGGTTGGCGTTTATTTTGGGATAGTATGGAGTACAAAGTGCTTATGTACCCAACTGCACAAATTACGATTAAATTACACACGCTCAGTTCACAAAAGGGATTTATCAGTGGTTAGAGCAGCAGCTTTCACATGCCGTCATCGTTTGCTATGTGCTGATTACAAATGGGTATCACGCATTTTGCGCTTAATCCTGGTATTATTAGCGTGGGTTTATATGACTAACTCACTGATCGGGTTGGCTAACACACCAAAATTGGTGGTAACTCAGCAAAATGCGGTGGCAGCAAAGGCAGAGTCAGCCGATCTTGCGAGTGCAATAGGTAGTTTACGTGATCCAACACGTCCTCCAGCAGAAGCTGGGGTCGCTGCGCGTAGTACCATCAGTAGCTCGAGACCAACGGGAACAAGCGGCGGGTTGTTAAGTACAATTATTTTTTCACCTCAACGTAGATTGGCGATCATTGATGATCACATTGTACGGGTTGGTGATAAGGTCGGTTCGATTGAAGTATTATCGATTGATGCTGATTCAGTAAAAGTGCGCGATCGAAATCGTAAGGGAAAAGAGTTTACATTAACTGTGCATGAACAATTGCAGATTAAGACACCAGTTGATGAGGCATATTAAATGTTAGCAGTTGCAGCTTAACATTATAGGGATATTATTAAATAAATGATGAAGCGGCAAATAGGTTTTATATTACTTTGCATTATTGTCATCGGTAAATTAACCGGTTGTGCTGCTAATGACATAGAAGCAAAACAGCCGCTTGATAGCATGCAAACTGTGTTGAGTAACAGTATTGCTATCAGTAAAAAGGCAGCTAACAATACAAAACCACCAACAGATGTGACGCAAGCATTAATGCCGTCACTGTCAGTAAAACAACCGTCATCAACGACAAAAAATGCAAAACGATTTGATATTGCAGTGAACGATGTGCCTGCGCGCAGCTTTTTTATGGGGTTAGTTGATGGCACATCTTATAATATTATGGTTGATCCAACCGTAACTGGTACGCTCTCTTTGTCGTTAAAGAATGTGACGATTCCACAAGTGATGGAAGCCGTACGTGATGCGTATAATTATGAATATGAACAAACTCGAGTTGGTTACCGAGTGTTTTCTGCTACTAAATTACAAAGGCAAACTTTCATTGTTAATTATTTAAATGTACGCAGAAGTGGTACGTCACAAACAGAAGTAAGTTCTGGGATCAGTAGTAGTATTGGTGATGATGAAGATGATGATACCAGTTCAAGCAGTGGTTCAGCTGGGATTTTAGCAGCGCCTATTGCAGGCGATACTGTAAGTGGTGGTGTACCGATAGCAGCACCAAGTTCAAGTAGCTCTAACGGCACTTCTAATACAGCGGTGGCTACCCATACTAGTTCAGATTTCTGGGGTACATTGCGCACGTCTTTGCGTGAAATCATTGGCACTAAAGATGGTCGTTCTGTTGTATTAAATCCACAAGCTGGAGTAGTTGTCGTGCGAGCAACGCCAGCTGAGTTACGAGAAGTAGCAATATACTTAGATAAGATCCAAAATAGTATGAATCGCCAAGTATTGATCGAAGCTAAAGTATTGGAGGTAACTTTAAGCGAAGGTTATCAACAAGGAATTAATTGGGAATTGTTTGGGGCTGCACTGCAACAAGGTAACCGTGATTTAAAAGATTCTCACTTTCAGGCATTTGGTCTTCCTACACCAGAAGAGGCTAACAGTGGTGGAACAATCAATACGTTTAATGCCTTTACTGGATTAGTAACAGCAAGAAACTTCGAAGCTACGATTAAACTGTTATCAACCCAAGGTACTGTACAAGTGTTATCAAGTCCACGGATTACTACGGTTAATAATCAAAAAGCATTAATGAAAGTAGGTAAGGATGAATTCTTTGTAACCAATGTGTCAAGTTCAACTACAACAACAGCAGCAGCACCTACTTCATCGGAGGGGGTTGAGCTAACGCCATTCTTCTCAGGCATTGCTTTGGACATTACCCCACAGATCGATGGTGCTGGTAATGTCACTTTGCACGTACATCCAACGGTAGTCAGAGTAACTACCGATGAGAGTAAAGTAATAGAGTTAAGTGATAACAATATTCTGAAATTACCATTAGCCTTAAGTACTGTGCGTGAGACAGATAGTATTGTACATGCCAAAAATGGCCAAGTTGTGGTAATTGGTGGGTTGATGACGAATGAATATACTAATTATGCAGGGATGACCCCTGGGGTTGGTCGTATACCACTAGTCGGTGATCTATTATTTAATGATAAAGAACGCCAGCAACAAAAACGCGAACTGGTAATTTTATTGCGCCCAATTATTATTGACCAAAAAAGTGCAATTGCACAGCTAAAAGCGACACAAAAAGCATTTAAGGGTATGAATGTGCAGCAAAAAGAAATGAAAAAGCCGAAATCGATTGCACATTGGTTTGAGTAATATTAAAGAGGATCTATTGTAAACGTATCTAGTTTTTTAGATGAGATGCCACTGTTTAGCTGGTCTCTATTTTATCAAAGATGGCGTTTTCCTTAGAGCCTGTTCAAAATCCAAGAGTAAAGAGTTAACATCTGCGCTGTTATCATTTAAGAGGGAGTTAAAATGCGCAGGGGATATCCAAGCGACATAAGTCGAGAGCAATTTGCGTTAATAGAGCCATTATTGCTGAGTGCTAGAAAGCAGACGCGTCCAAGACAATATGATTTATATGATATTTTCTGTTCGGTACTTTATTTATTGAAAACAGCCTGTCAATGGCGAATGTTGCCCCAAGATTTTCCAAAATGGCGCAGCGTCCACGCCTATTTTCAAATTTGGAGTGAACAAGTTGATGGAGAACCAAGCCTACTTGAGCAGGCTTTAAAAAAAATTGGTTGCCGAATTACGCGTTGATGATAATCGCAAAGAAAAAACCAGTTTCTGCATTGTCGATGCGCAAAGTGTAAAAAACACAGATACAGCAGAAAACAAGGGTTACGATGCGGGCAAGAAGATATCTGGTATCAAGAGACATATTGCTGTGGATACCCAAGGATTACCGCATGCTATTCACATTACAACGGCTAATATAACAGACCGTGCAGGTGCAATTATTATGTTTACGAAGTCAAAAGACAACTTGAGTACAGTTCAAAATGTGTTAGTGGACGGTGGTTATACGGGGCTCCTTTTTGCTGAGGCGATACAGGAAATCATTGGTGCGACTGTTGAGGTGGCTAAACGCAGTGAATTACATAAGTTTGCTGTGATACCAAAACGCTGGGTGGTGGAACGTTCATTTGGTTGGATTGAAAAATGTCGGCGACTATGGAAAAACTGCGAAAGAAAAATGAATACAAGTTTGCAAATGGTGGTGTTGGCTTTTTTAGTGTTGGCTATTAGAAGATTTTGAACAGGCTCTTAGTAGAACCTGAGTAGTTACGGTGAGGCAATATAGCTGACAATAGCTTACAATGCACAAGAGGCTGCCAAGTACAATCACAACAGGGCTGTAGTATATGTACTTAGAACATTTTAGATTGAAGGAATTTCCGTTTACTCTAACACCCAATACGAGCTTTTTTTGTAATTTAGAAGGCCATCAAGCTGTCTTGGATATGTTATTAGTTGGTGTTGAGAGTGGGGAAGGGTTTATTAAAATTGTTGGTGAAGTCGGTGCAGGCAAAACAATTTTATGTCGTAAATTTTTAAATACACTTAATCCGAATATTATTACAGCCTATATCCCCAATCCAGATTTAACACCATCCGGTATCCGTAAGGCATTGGCATTAGAATTGGGTGTTGAATTTCCTAATCGAATTGATCAACATGATTTACTTGACTTAATTAGTAAGAGATTATTGACTTTAGTGTCTCAAGGAAAGCAAGTTGTGATTTTAATCGACGAAGCACAAGCGTTACCTAATGAAAGCTTAGAAGCATTACGTTTATTAACTAATCTTGAAACAGAATCTAAAAAATTACTACAAGTTGTTTTGTTTGGACAACCTGAATTAGACAGGCGTTTGGAGCAGCCTAATTTACGTCAATTGAAGCAACGCATCATTTTCTCACATAAATTAAAACCCATTAATCGCCAAGATTTGGCTGCGTATATTTGCCATCGTTTAAGTATGGCTGGTTATACACGGGGCTCATTATTTGATGTGCGAGCATGTGATTTGTTGTATCAAGCAAGTCAGGGAATACCACGGATCATCAATATTTTATGTCACAAAGCATTAATGGTTGCTTATGGGCGTGGTCAAGCAGCAGTTGATGCAAAAGCAATGCGTCAAGCGATTGCTGATTCTAGAGAAATTGTGCCGCATAAACGCCATAAAAATATATTGATTACTAGTGGAATATTGTGCGCAGGCATTATGTTAGGCATAAAATATCATGCGCTAATTGGATTACATGCATAGTTGAGATGGTATATGAGCCTAATTAATCAAATGCTGAAAGATTTAGATAAAAGACGGCGCCAAGGTGAGCCAAGTGCGGATAAAGGGATCCCTGACGGTGTGCAACAATTACAGCAGCCAGTGGGCGTAAAAGTTAGACGGTCTTTCTTCAGTCTACCAACATATTCTCATTGGCGATTGCCATTACTATTAATTGTTGGGGTAACGATTGGTATGCTTGGTTGGAATTATTGGCAACAATTGTCAATTTCAAATTCAAAAGAAAGTAGCCAACCGACTGTAGCAAAACATTCAATCAGTAGCGAGATTCATCATGTGTTGAGTGAATTAAAGCACCATCTAAAAATACGATTGAGGAAATCTTCCTCAGCTAATAAAGATAAAAATCAATATGCACATTTGGATAAACTACTGACAGACGTTCAACAAACATCAGCAAAGAATACCGCAGCATTACATCAATTGGCTGATCAAATTACTCAGCAACAGCCACGCATGTCATCTACAGCAAGCTTAAATTTAATGTCAGCACAAGCGATACCGGAGGGGGTACAATTGACATTAGATTTATCAACAAACCCAATGTATAAGATTATTGAGAACCCTGAACAAAATCAATTAACCATTGAATTGATGCAAACACAACTACATCAGCAGTATCAAGCTATTAAGTCATTATTACCGCCAATCGCTGATATTAATACTAGTAAGCGAGGCGACGATCTTATTATTAGTATTCAACTAGAATCAGGTACGCATGTAAGTGACATGTTGCTAGATAAACCAACAGGAATGCAGCTATTATTTGCATTTACCCACGTTAATTTAAAAAATGATGATATCTCATGGACAACAAATCGATCGCAATCAGTTAAGAATGGTGTTTTTAAAAAAGAAAGTGCATTAACATCTGCAGAAATGGCTAATCGTTATTATGCGCGCGCATTAAGTATGGCAGATAGACATGATATTGCTGGTGCTAGCACATTATTAGAAAAAATATTAAAACAAGTACCAGAGTTTCATGATGCTAGAGAAACATTAGCAGCAATTTATATCAAACAAAAACGTTATCGTCAGGCACAACGCTTATTGAGCGTGGGATTATCGATTCATCCAGAATTACCAACATTTCTCGATCTACAAGCACGTACATTAACTGCTCAAGGTAAACGCAAACAGGCAATTGCATTATTGCAGAAACATTCACCATCAATACGTAAATATCCAAATTATTATGCTTTTTTGGCTGCATTATACCAGCAAAATGGAGACTATTTGTTTTCTGCTAAACTGTACGATGAGCTTGTTAAGATACAACCGAATAATGGATTATGGTGGCTAGGGATGGCAATCGGACTAAATGCAACCGAACAACGCGGTGCAGCATTACATGCTTATAAGCAAGCTGAACTTTCGTCAAACCTAACACCACAATTACGTGCGTATGTTGATGAGCAAATCACAAAATTACAGTGACTTTGTTCTTATAACATTTTAAGTAAAAAAATTGTCAGTCGTATTGTGCTTTACTAAGAGTAGAAAATATCAAAAGGATTTGTACTTACACGATACCCATCATACTTTATTTGGTTAACTTTTCGTGTAAGCCTTAGAGGGAACGAAGATGGCTAAGCCAGATCACAAGCGCTTAGGTGAATTGCTAGTACAAAACGGTAGTATTACCGAAGAGCAATTACAACAAGCACTGACTGAACAGGCTGAAAATGGCGGTAAAATTGGGCAAGTATTGGTATCGCTGGAATTTATTGCCGAACATATGATGTTGGCTGCATTAGCGGAACAGATTGGTGTTCCCTTTATTGATTTAACCCACCATAATTTTGATAAAACACTAGTAAGCTTATTGCCAGCCAATTATGCTAGGCGTTTTCGTGCAATTATTTTAGGCAAAGATCAAGAAAATGTTATTGTTGGTATGGCAAATCCGTTGGACTTGCTCGCTTATGACGAATTAGTGCATGTTATTAAACAACCTATTTCATTAGTGTTAGTACAAGAAAGTAAAGTGTTGACGATGATTGATATGTTGTATAGACGCACTGATGAAATTAGTGGATTTGCCCAAGACTTAACAGAAGAATTAACTGATGCTGAAAAAAATAGCACTGAAGAAGAACCAACATCAACATCATCAGTACCAGTTGTTAAATTACTACAGACTCTACTGGAAGATGCATTACAAGTGCAAGCATCGGATGTGCATATTGAACCAGATGAGCATGTATTGCGTATTCGACATCGTGTAGATGGCATATTACATGAACAAATCATTAATGAAAAACAGATTGCATCAGCACTAACATTACGACTTAAATTAATGGGTGGGCTTAATATTGCGGAAAGACGTCTGCCACAAGATGGACGTTTTAATTTTAAATTTAAAGATAGACGTGTGGATGTGCGTTTATCAACAATGCCAGTAGAGCATGGTGAATCTGTAGTGTTGCGGCTATTAGACCAAGCAGCAGTATCACTCGATTTAACAAAATCAGGCATGTCAGATGGTATGTTGGCGCGGTTTCGTCGTAACATTAAGCGGCCTTATGGCATGGTGCTAGTCACTGGACCGACAGGTAGTGGTAAAACAACCACACTTTACAGTGCACTGTCAGAGTTAAATTCAGCAGATAAAAAAATTATTACTGTTGAAGATCCGGTGGAATATCGAATGGAACGTATTTCACAGGTACAAATTAATGAAAAAATTGATTTAGATTTTGCTAGGGTGTTACGTACAGCGTTGCGTCAAGACCCTGATATTATTTTAGTTGGTGAGGTGCGTGACCAGGAAACCGCTAGTATTGCCATTCGTGCTGCATTAACAGGTCACTTAGTACTAGCATCGTTACATACTAATGATGCAACCAGTAGTGTTACTCGATTAATGGATATGGGAATGGAAGGGTATTTGATTGCAACAGCATTGCGTACCGTGCTTGCACAACGTTTAGTAAGACGCATTTGTGAAAGTTGTAGGGAAGAATGTCAAATTACTGATAATGAGCGTAATTGGGCAATTAAAGTTGGAGGAAAGCACTACAAAGATACCCCATTTTATCATGGTAAAGGTTGTGCTTACTGTAATAATTCAGGGTTTCATGGCAGAACAGGGGTATTTGAATTATTTGAGTTAAATTCAAAAGTAATTGATGCATTAAGTAATAATGATCCAAATGCATTTAATTTGGCAATAGAATCGCATCAGAAAAAACACTCTTTATCGTTAAGTGCGCTAGAAACTGCAAAATCTGGTGAAACGACGATTAGTGAAGCGTTACGTATTGCGGGTGAATTTGATGATGATTATGAAGGAAGCGGTGCTGAACAAATTGATCTTGACAAATTGACTGATATTGTCCTGGAAGATAATAGTGAAATTAATTCTACAGCATCGTCTAGCGCTGAACAGGATAGTCAGACAGCAACAGATGAACCACAACAACCATTTAAATTGTCATTGAAACGAGATGATGAGTAGTTGGATAATGTAGAGAGTATAAAATATGCCCCAGTTTGAATATCAAGGACGTACAACTAGTGGTAGCTCGGTAACTGGAAAAATACAGGCAGATGACGAAACTATTGCTGCTGACCAATTACTTGCACGTGGTATTACTCCTATCAAAATAGTTCCCACTTCACTTGGTCAGGATATTTCTCTTAGTGCTATTCGTGAAAAATTCGGCTTTACTAAAGTGCCGATTGAAGAATTAATTATGTTTAGCCGACAAATGTATCGTCTTACTAAGGCAGGGGTATCTGTATTAGCATCACTTAGACGCCTTTCAGAAACGACACGCTGCCATGCACTTTCTAGAGCATTGCGTTCAGTAGCTGAAACAATTTCAGCAGGAAGAAGCTTAGGACAAGCATTGGGAGAACATCCTAAAGTATTTTCATCACTATATGTCAATATCATTGAAGTCGGTGAAACTACTGGACGTATGGATGTTGCGTTTATGCAAATTACTAATTATTTAAAATTAGAAAGTAAAACGGTTAATCAAGTTAAAAGCGCCATGCGTTATCCAATATTTGTTATTGCTGCAATTTTTATTGCATTAATTATTATTAATGTGGTTGTGTTACCTGGGTTTGCTAATATGTTTGCTAAGTTTGATGCACAACTGCCATTACCAACCCGTGTGTTACTTGGCATGTCTAATTTTATTATTACATATGGTTATATCTTATTAGGGGTTTTTGCTGCAATAGTAGTATGGTTTTTGCGTTGGATTCAAGATGAACAAGGTCGTATTATATGGCACAGAACAAAAACACGTATGCCAGTTGTTGGCCCTGTGATGCGCAGGATTATATTAGCACGGTTTACTCGTTCATTTGCTATGATGATAGACGCCGGTGTGCCTATTTTGAAAGGTATTAGTTTGGCAGCATGGGCTGTTGATAATGCATATTATGCACGAGAAATTTTGTTAATGCGCGAGGGTCTTGAAAGAGGAGAAAGCTTATCACGCGTTGTTGCAAATAGTGGATTATTTACACCGTTGGTACTGCAAATGATAGAAGTGGGTGAAGAATCAGGTAGCTTAAGTGAAATGTTAAAAGATGTGGCTGAATATTATGAAGCAGAAGTGGATTATGCTTTAGAAGGATTAAGTGCATCGATTGAACCAATCTTATTAACTGTTATTGCAACAATGGTTTTGATTCTGGCGCTTGGGATCTTCCTACCCATGTGGGATATGATGAGTGCAGTAAAAAAAGGATAAAATAACGTGGAAACTGTGTTCTCGGGCAATGTTATGTATCATAAAAACATAACGCTATAGTTCTTAATCGATATTGTTGACTTTGTGCATAAACAGGTAAATTACTAATATATTTTCATGTTTCAAGCTACTTGAATCTTATCTAGCCTTTTCTGGCAGAGTGCTGCTAATCAAACAAAATAACAAATACTTAGGTATTTCTTAAGTATAAATTTTGTGTTTTTTGATGAAAATCAACTACGCTTGAAAGTATACGGATCGAAAAGATTGGCAATGATATTGCTAACATTTGGCAGGAAGCCAGAACAAAGAATCGACAATCTAAATCATAAATCAAGTGAGGCGTAATATGAAAATGACAATATTTTCTAAAAGTAGCGGGTTTACCTTGATCGAGTTGGTTGTGGTTATTGTAGTTTTGGCAATTGTAGCTGCAATAGGAGTACCACAATTTGTAACTCTTGGATCAGAAGCACGTACAGCATCTGTGAATGGAATGCGGGGGGCAATTAATGGGGCTGTGTTATTAGCACGCGCTAAATATAGAGTGAGTGGTCAAAGTAGTCCAATCTCTATGGATGGCACCAGTGTTGATGTTACTTTAAAAGGTGTACCTTGTGCTGATTCTGACGGAATTGGGTCAGCATTATTTTCCATAGATGGATTTAGTTTAGGAACAACGACAGGTACTGCATGTGATGGAAGTGCAACCGTTGCTATTCAACCGGATGATGGTGGTAGCGCAACTTGTCAAGTGCTATTTAGCGAAACTGGGTCAGCCACGGTAACGACAAGTGGATGTTAATAGTGATTTTGAACAAGGACGTTCATGAATATGGATAACGTATAGCTATTTAAAAGAGAGGGTTAAAATATGATGAAACAACACCATTTGCTAAGTAAACAACAATCTGGTTTTACCTTAATAGAGCTAGTTGTTGTGATTGCATTGCTTGGTATTTTAGCAGTGGTTGCTGTGCCTAACTTTACTGATATCAGTGGTGAAGCCCGGACACAAGCACTTGCTGGAATTGTTGGTGCATTAAACAGCGCAGACAAAATGAATAAAACCACGAAACGTAGTTTAGGTAAAGGGGTTGCTATTGCAACAACTAGTAACTGTGCGACAGCAGCGGGATTGTTGCTTGATGGAGGAGTACCTTCTGGTTATTCTGTCACACCAACATCTGCTTTTGGCAGTTCTGCTGGTGATGAACATACATGTACATTGACGTTTGACGCATCAGGCGATACAGCAACATTTACAGTCACCACAACTGAATAATAAAAATATGTGGTAATTACATAATGAAGGATTATACAAAAAGCCAGATGCAAATATAGCATCTGGCTTTTTTATTCAGGTTACTGTTTTGCGAATTAAATTGGAGAATGTCAATGAAAATTTATTATTCTCATGATCAAAACATATTTCAACGTGCTTTTACACTGGTTGAGTTGGTTACGGTTATCGCGGTAATTGGTATTGTCGCCGCACTAGCAGTGCCGATGATGTCAGATTTAAGCCCGGATGCGAAACAAAGTGCAGTCAAAGGGGTGGCTGGTGCACTAAATGCTGCTGCAGCAACAAATTATGGTAAACGTAAAGCTAATAGCTCATCTGGGGTACCTGTGAGCAATTGTACTGATGTTGGGTCATTAATGGCAGGAGGATTACCCGGTGATTACAGCATTGTTTCACAATCAATTGCAAATAATGCAACGGTTACCTGCACAGTAAAACGAATTGATAATAATAGTATTCAAGCAACGTTTGTTGGTTTAGGGATTAACTAGAGCAGAAATTGGATGAACGATCGTATGTATTATTTTGTCGTGAATAAACAACAACGTGGTTTTACTTTTGTTGAATTGATCATCATCATTGCACTGATTGGTATACTCGGTGCAACTTTTTTCTACAGTGATGATAACACTCAAGATGTTACGTTACGTGCACAGGCTGAACAGTTAGCCAGTGATATTCGTTATGCACAAACTTTAGGGATTACCAAAGGTGCCCGTTATCGGATTAATTTTTTAAATGCCTGTCAAGGTGCAGGTACTCCTGATTGTTATTGGTTTAGTAATCAAGATAATACAACAAGAATCAATAGCCCAAGAACCAATACAGATCAAATCACACTGTCAAATGGAATTGTTATATCAGCAACGGATTCTGCGTTTATCTTCAATGGTAAAGGTATTCCTTTTAATTCAGCCAATACAGCTTTAACTAGTAATGCGGTGATTACTTTATCATCCTCTGGTGAAACACCAAGAGCGATTATTGTGTCACCTGAAACAGGACGTGTGGTGATACAATGATGAAAAAAATACAACGCGGCTTTTCATTAGTAGAATTAGTATTTTTTATCGCAATTATTGGAGTATTAGCTGCAGGACTGAGCGTGCCATTTTCAACATTATTTAGTCAGGCACATAGTATTGATGATCAAACGCGTGCGGCAGAACTGGCTAAAGAAGGTATGGAGTTTGCTATTGGGCAAAAGCGTTTAAATGGCCTTTCAACATTATCAACAGCAACGGTACGATGTGGCAGTACACCTTGTGTTGTTGATAAAAACACATTAGCAGTGACCATAACATCACTAAACTCTAATTTTAAAAAAATTACTGCAACAGTGACTGGTGCCGGTAATGCTACATTAACAACAATAGTTGCCAATTATTAGGAGGCAATGTGTTTGCTAAGCAAGTATTTCTAAAACGTCAAAATAAAGGCTTTAGTTTAGTTGAGCTTGTATTAGTGATTGCAATTGTTGGTGTTGTATTTGCCATAGGCGGTTCTTTGCTAACTGAGGGTTTTAGAGCATCATATACAGGCATAGAAACATTGCGAGCAGATTGGCAGTCACGAGTTGCCTTAGAGCGTATGACTCGAGAATTACGTTTGATTCGTAATCCCAGGTCATTAAATATTAGCGTACCTAATCAAATTACCTTTATTGATACTAGTGGTGAGATGATCACTTATCGATTAAATGGCAATACGTTAATGCGGAACAATCAATCTTTAGCTGATGGCATTAGCACATTAGATTTTACTTACTATAATAAAAACCGTAACACAATTACTAATTTGGCACAGTTTGCATTAGTGCGATTCATTCGTATTCATTTGGTTGTTACTGAAGGTAACATGAATTACAGTTTTTACACTGCGGTAAATCCGCGCAACTTACCGTAAGGTATTTTATGAAACGTAATCTAGACATGATGATGAAAAAACAAGCTGGATTTTTAACAATTACGGCAGTTATTTTAATAGTGGCTATTGGTGCGTTAACCAGTGCATTATTTTTTATGTTTTCTTCTAGTTCACGTTCTGGAACAGATTTGCTAACTGCAAACCAAGCTTTTTATGCAGCGGAAAGTGGTTTAGAGTTTGGAGTGTATAGTCTATATAAATCAGATATCACTAATCGTGAAAAATGTAATGACTTGAGCAACTATACTAATATTCCTCTTGGAACAGGCATTCCAGGCACATATACGTTGCAAGATACTAATATCTTTACAACATCTCCTGGATTACTCAGCAGCAGTATTAATAGTGCAGATACTATTATTCCACTAACGACAATTAGTCCTTATGCTGCTACAGGTGGACGTGTTCTTATTAATAGAGAAGCCATTGATTATACTAGTGTGAGTCAAAACAACACGGTTTGCGGTGGTAATGCCCCATGTTTATTTGGAGTAACGCGTGGTGTTGATGATACCACTGCACGATCACACAGTAATGGAACGCGTGTTGGACAAGCTCAATGCATTATTCGTTCAACAGGTACAGTCGATGTGGCTGGTTTAAATAGCCAACAATATGTGTTAACAGCAGTACAACAATCATTTTTTGTGGCTGTTGGTAAACGAAAAAATGGAGCCTACTTAACAAAATGGCAAGATAGTGAATGGCAACGTTTTAGTACGTCTGGTTTGCCAGATGCTGATTTATTGTCAGTTGATATGTTGTCTTATGTTGATGGTTGGGCAGTTGGCAAGAAAAAGAATAATAAACTGAATTTATTGCGTTGGAATGGCAATCAGTGGTTACGTGTGTTGCCAACCAAGAATATTAATAAAAATTTAAATGCTGTGAAATGCGTATCTGAAAAAGATTGTTGGGCAGTTGGTGATGATTACCAAGATAATTTGTTGTTTGTTCATTGGAATGGTAATCAATGGGATTGGTTCAATCCAACAAATCTGGATATGAAAGAAAAACTATATGGTATTGATTGTATAGATACGAATGATTGCTGGGCTGTTGGTTCAACAGTGAAAGTAAGTAAAGACGATGATGACGATGATAAAAAAGACAAAGACAAAGGCAAAGACGATGATGATGAAGACTATAATATTCCAGTCATAGTTCATTGGGATGGCACAAACTGGCAACAATTTATCTTAAATAATGAAGTTGATGGGAACCTAAGGGCAGTACATTGCATTAGTAGTAATGATTGTTGGGCAGTGGGTAATTATGATAATGGAAGTAACAAAAGGCCAGTGATTTTGCATTGGAATGGCACAACATGGCAACAGCAAGCAGTGCCAAACTCGGTACCATCAAAGTCGAATTTATATTCTGTAACCTGTACGGCTAGTGATGATTGTTGGGCAGTGGGTGAAGCATATAAGAAAAAACCACTGGTCTTACGCTACAATGGTACACAATGGCAGATGTTAATGTTGAACAATAGTATTCCCAAGAATCGCATTTTGCGAGATGTTGACTGTTTGACATCTGATCATTGTTGGATAGTCGGAGATAAGCAAGGTGGTGATCCATTATATATCCACTGGAATGGCAGCAGCTTAGATCGAATTGATGGCAGTCAGGTGAGTGGTGATTCTAATCTTTATAGCATTTCACTAATTGGACCACGTAAACAATTGACTAGCGCGTGGCAACAAGATTTTTATTAAAACTCTGAACAGGGGTATTAATATTCATTTCCTAGTAAAATGCCACTAATTCAACGTAATTTCTAATAAGGGAATAAAACTTGCTCAGATAGGTTAACGTGCTTGCCAGGAGGACACAAACTGAACCCTTTGGGTAAGGGGGTAATCGTCAGAAATGCGTTAGGTTGCCGTTTATTGACGGTATACACACAACATTTACTAGTACGGCCACCAAAAGTCATATTATTAACGGCTCAGGTGCCATCAACCTGGCGAAAGCACTTAGTAATAGTATAGTATTTGCACAATTTATGCGGATTTTTTATAAAAAATCAATAAGTTATGTAAATGGCTTGTTAGGCTAAACATCTAGCTATACCCAAGATTAGGCTGTAACCACTTTTCAGTAATAGCTAACGGTTGTTGGATGCGTTTGGCGTAGTCTATCACCTGATCCTTATCCAATTTACCCACGGAAAAATACCGTGCGTCTGGATGTGCAAAATACCAACCACTCACTGATGCAGCTGGAAACATCGCAAAATTATCCGTTAACTTTATGTGACAATGTTGTTCGCAATTAAGTAATTCAAAAATACCACGTTTGATACTGTGATCAGGACAGGCTGGGTATCCTGGAGCTGGACGGATCCCCTGATATTTTTCTGCAATTAGTGCATTGTTATTTAGTAACGTTTCATCTTTTATATATCCCCAATAATGACAACGTACTTGTTGATGTAAATATTCAGCAAATGCTTCAGCCAATCTATCTGCTAGTGCTTTGGTCATGATACTACGATAATCATCGTGTTGTTTTGCGTACTGTGTTGCTAATTCATCACAGCCCAAACCGGTTGTTACTGCAAAACAACCAATGTAATCGGCAATACCACTGTCAGAAGGGGCTATATAATCTGCTAAACAATAGTTAGGAATTTGTGCCGATTTTTCTGTTTGTTGACGTAATTGTGGTGCTAGCCAGTGTATACGTTGTCGTGATTCATCAGTATAAATCGCAATGTCATCATCATTAATTTGATTTGCTGGAAATAAACCGACAACACCTTTGGCAGTGAATAATTTATTATCTACAATATGTGCTAATAATGTTTTTGCATCATTAAGTAATTGTTCTGCTTCTTTCCCTACAGTTGGATCAGTTAAAATGGCAGGATATTTTCCGTGCAATTCCCACGAGCGGAAAAACGGTGTCCAGTCAATGTAATCAATTAGTGTATCCAATGACTGCGATTCAATGACATGGATCCCTAATGTTGGCTTAATTGGTTGGTATTGTTGCCAATCAACATTAACTTTATTATTCCGTGCAGCCTGTAGTGATACAAATGGAATACTAATTTGTTTGCTATTAATACGCTCACGTACGTTTGCGTAATCCGTACGTAATTCGTTAACAAAAGTATCACATTTATCAGAATTTAATAAATTAGCAGCAACATTAACTACGCGTGATGCATCAGGTACATGCACAACCGGTGTAGTAATATTAGGTGCGATTTTACAAGCAGTGTGCGCTTTAGACGTGGTTGCTCCACCGATTAACAACGGAGTCGTGATTTTTTGACGCGTCATTTCCTGGCTGACATGTACCATTTCATCTAATGATGGTGTAATCAAGCCACTTAACCCAATTAAATCAACTTGCTCTTTTTGTGCAGTTGCTAAAATGGTTTCACACGGCACCATGACGCCTAAATCCACGACTTCGTAGTTATTACATTGCAATACTACACCTACGATATTTTTACCAATATCGTGTACATCGCCTTTTACAGTGGCTAAAACAATTTTTAACTTTTGCCGTTTTTGTTGTGGATTATCAGCCTGTGCCTTTTCAATAAATGGCACTAAATGGGCAACAGCTTGTTTCATCACACGAGCACTTTTAATAACCTGTGGTAAGAACATTTTACCTTGACCGAATAAATCACCAACGATATTCATACCATCCATGAGTGGCTCTTCAATAACAGTTAATGGATGGGTGGCATTAACACGAGCAGCTTCAGTATCTTCAATAATGTAATCAGTGATTCCGTGCACTAGTGCATGACTTAAACGTTCATTTACACTTAATTCACGCCATGCAAGTTTTGCTGTATTAGATGATTCTTTTTGTTGGGTTGTTTGAGCTGCATATGTTTGGGCAAGCTCAAGTAATTTTTCAGTGGTATCATCATGACGATTAAACAGTACATCTTCAATGCATGTTAGTAACTCAGGTTCAATTTCAGAATACACAGTGACTTGCCCTGCATTAACGATACCCATATTCATGCCAGCTTTAATTGAATGGTATAAAAAGGCAGAATGCATTGCTTCACGAATGACGTTATTGCCACGAAATGAAAAAGAAATATTACTAACACCACCGCTAATTGAAACATGCGGACAGTGTTGTTTAATCGCAGTAGTTGCTTCAATAAAATCGAGTGCATAACGATTGTGTTCTGCAATGCCAGTAGCAACTGCAAAAATGTTGGGATCAAAAATAATATCGCAAGGATTAAAATTTAACTTCTCACATAGCAATGTATAAGTGCGCTTACAGATTTCAATTTTGCGTGCTGCCGTATCAGCTTGTCCAGTTTCATCAAATGCCATCACAACAACAGCTGCACCGTATTGTTGTGCTTTGCGTGCTTGTGCTAAAAATTGTGTTTCACCTTCTTTTAGGCTAATTGAATTAATAACACTTTTACCTTGCGTATTTTTTAAACCGGCTTCGATAATGTCCCATTTCGATGAATCCAACATGATTGGCACACGGCAAATGTCGGGTTCGCTGGCAATTAACCTTAGAAAATGGACCATAGCTGCTTGTGAATCCAGCATGCCTTCATCCATATTGATGTCAATGATCTGTGCACCATTTTCGACTTGTTGTTTTGCAATGCTTAATGCAGCATCATAGTGTTGTGCTTTAATTAATTTGGCAAAACGTGCAGAGCCAGTAACATTTGTACGTTCACCAACATTTACAAACAATAAATCAGGGGTAATTGTTAATGGTTCTAATCCACTTAAACGGCAATAAGGTACTATCTCAGGTAATTGGCGCGGTGTAATGTTTAATAAACGTTGTTGAATAGCTTGAATATGTTCGGGCGTTGTCCCACAACATCCACCAACAATATTTAATAATCCACTGTTGGCAAATTCACCTAGAATAGCGGACATCTCTTCAGGTGTTTGATCATATCCCCCAAACTCATTGGGTAACCCAGCATTCGGATGCACGCTGATATAAGTATTAGCGATTGCACTTAATTCAGCAATGTGTGGACGTAATTGCTCAGCACCTAGCGCACAATTAAAACCAACAGCAAGTGGGTTGGCATGAGCGATTGAATGCCAAAAGGCTGTACACGTTTGTCCTGATAACGTACGACCACTGGCATCGGTGATAGTGCCGGAAATTAATAATGGAATATCAAGTTGATGTTGTTCACAATATTGATTATATGCATAAATAGCTGCTTTTGCATTTAACGTATCAAAGATAGTTTCAATTAATAATAAATCGGCTCCACCTGCAATTAATCCGGTAATTGCTTCAAAATAAGTAGTGACTAACGTGTCGAAATCAATATTGCGATATTCTGGGTGATCCACATCAGGTGATAAACTGGCGGTCCGATTTGTTGGTCCTAACGTACCAGCAACAAACAAAGGGTACTGTAAATTCTGCTTATCAACAGCACGTCGTGCTATTGTGCTACCAGCTTGATTTAATTCAATTGCAAGATCAGCAAGGCCATAATCGGCTTGAGAAATACACGTAGCATTAAATGTATTGGTCGTAATAATATTCGCGCCAGCATTTAAATATGCTGTATGAATTGACTCAATTACATCAGCGCGTGTTAAGTTAAGAATATCGTGATTACCTTTAAGAGGATGGTTATGCGTGATGAAACGTTTACCGCGGTAATCGTCTTCGACTAATTTACGTTGTTGTATCATCGTGCCCATTGCCCCATCGAGCAGCAATATGCGTTGTTGTAATTGCTGAGTTAGTGTGGTTCGAACATGATGAAAATGATTTGTGGTACGCGCAACTGTGTTAGGAAGCATTGAGTTTATACCATTTTAATTGGTTTAGTTGTTGTATGTTGATGGTTTGTTAATACACCATCACGCTGTTCATCGTGGTAATCACAATGTACGCAGCAGATATATTCCGTATCAGATTTATGTTGGCATAACGCGATAGTATCAAGCAGTTTGCATGTTGGGCAGATTGCGCCGGCAATAAAACGTTTTCGGGATGTCATTTGCATGTGGGCGATTGTAACACAGCGAATTTAAATGGGAATCAAAACAGATTGTGATTGATAATTTATAGAAATAAGAAGTGATTATTTGCTTTAAAATGAAGAAAGGGCGGAAATTCCGCCCTTCCCAGGCCTCATGTGGACGTTCCATGCCCACTTACGCTTCCTTGCGGCTTCCCTGCCTTACATCCGTGTAAAAGCAGATCCATTGCGCTTGCGATTAAACATAACAATCGTTACGTTTTAGCAAGTAGTCTTCCCTAACAAAAATCGTTTTATCCGTTTAACATGTCGATTGCATCCTGCAATCAATTGCTGTGCTCTCAATAGTCACAAGTGGCCTCGACAATTACTCTAGTATGAATCAAAAAGCCTAACAAGGTGCTGTTTTCCAAAGAAAAGCTATCGAATTGGGGCCATATTTTATCAGTTTGATATGAAAGCACTACGTATACAAAGCACTATATAAATGATAATCGAAATTGTAGTCGATTAAACAGCATAAAAAGCGAAAAGTCTTACATGAGATTAAGAGATCACTTACAAGATGCACATCTGCTTGCTGACAATGTGAATATACTAATGTTCACTAACTTGCCAAGTTTATCAATTGGCGGTACTACAAATCGTTAACTGATTATAAAATAGAATCGTAACAAACTAGGGTGAAGTTTTATTTGGTCCAAGTAATGTTGATCGTTGAAACACAAAAAATGTAATCGGATCACTTTGTTTTAGAATTTGATTTTTCTGATTGACGATAACAGCTTGTACACGATGTTCGCCACGAGTAACTGCGGCAGCTGGAATAGTAAATTGCCCAGTAGTTTGCGGTTTGCTAATTGCTTTGCTGTCGAGTAACACACCGTAGCGATCAGTATCTTGCAGTGCAGGCATTGATGAAACGCTAATGGATATAGGTTGGTTATGCGGCAAAGTAGATTTTGCTTGTATGCCAGACAAAGTAACTGCTTCATAATGACCAACTTGTTGAGGTTGCTCAGTGTTACCTTGGTTTGTATCAGATGTATTTGGTGTTGCTGATGCTGGGGTAGTGTACGTCTGTGCTGGTGGTAATTCTACTTTTTCAGCACCTTTAGCTGGCAAATCAGAAAAGATGACACTGCCATCTTTATCAACAGAGCGGTAAATGTCGGCCAATATTGGCTGGCTGACTATCATCGTTAATACGATGATCCCGCATTCAACTAATCCATGTCGCATAATTATATTCCTTATTTAACAATAGTGTTTAAGAACTATAGTACATATCAAATTCAACGGGGTGAGTAGTCATCCGTACCCGTTCGCATTCTTTCTGTTTTAATTGAATATAAGCATTGATCATTTCATTACTGAATACATCACCTTTGAGCAAAAAGGCTCGATCTGCATCTAATGCAGCCAATGCATCTTCTAGTGAGTTGGCAACTGTTGAGATATCTTGTAACTCTTCAGGCGGCAAGTCATATAAGTCTTTATCCATCGGTTCGCCAGGATGGATTTTGTTTTCGATACCATCAAGGCCTGCCATTAACATCGCGGCAAAGGCTAAATATGGATTGCCTGCTGCATCTGGAAAACGTAATTCAATTCGACGTGCTTTTGGATTGGTAACATGCGGAATCCGTACCGATGCAGAACGATTCTGTGCGGAGTAGGCTAATAATACCGGTGCTTCATAGCCTGGTACTAACCGTTTATAACTATTAGTGGTGGCGTTGGAAAATGCATTGATTACTTTTGCATGACGCATTAAACCACCGATGTAATAGAGAGCCTCTTCGGATAACCCAGCATATTTGTCGCCAGCAAAGACATTTATTTCATCTTTAACTAACGATTGATGACAATGCATACCAGAGCCGTTGTCACCAACCAATGGCTTTGGCATAAATGTCGCAGTTTTTCCTTGTTGATACGCAACGTTGTGTACCACATATTTTAAAATTTGTAATTCATCAGCCTTTTTAACCAAGCTATTAAATTGAGTTGCAATTTCATTTTGATTGCTAGTAGCAACTTCATGATGATGCGCTTCAACAACTAACCCTATATCAGTTAAGATTGATGACATCAGTGAACGTAAATCTTGTGATGAATCAACTGGTGGAACGGGAAAATACCCTCCTTTAACTGTTGGCCGATGGCCTAAGTTACCTTGCGGTAATTCAACTCCAGTATTCCAATGCGCTTCGCAAGAATTCACTCGGTAAAACGCGCCATGCATTTCCACATCCCAACCTACATCATCAAATAAGAAGAATTCAGGTTCTGGCCCGAAAAAACACGTATCGGCAATACCAGTGCTTTGTAAGTAAGCTTCAGCACGTTTTGCGATGCCACGTGGATCGCGGTCATAACCCATCATCGTATTTGGTTCGAGAATATCACAACGTAGAATTAACGTTGATTCTCGACAAAACGGATCGACAAGTGCTGTCTCTATGTCAGGTTTTAAAACCATGTCAGATGCATCGATGGTTTTCCAACCTGCAATCGATGAGCCGTCAAACATTTTGCCGGTTTCTAGAAAGGTTTCATCAATGCAGTTAGTAGGAATAGATACGTGTTGTTCTTTACCTTTGGTATCAGTAAAACGCAAATCAACGAATTTAATATGTTGTTCTTTGATTAAATTAATAATAGTCTGGGTATTAGTCATTGATGCCTCGCCTAACAATGATGGATTAATGCAGTGTTTGTCGCCGGCAAGTCTAACGTATTCAATGATTAAAAACCAGAATATACCCAGCGCCTTTGAATCGTAGGCTTTGTTGACTGCACGATTTTGCCACATACATTCCTGTGGCAAAATCGCTTACCGCCTTGCCTATAATCCAATTGCTTGAGTCTATACGTTGTTGAAACTCAAAATGCGAACAGTATAGTTAATTCTGTTCCACGTTATCTATACATCGCTGCCACAAGCGTACATGACGAACAACGTTGATGTTTACGATGGCATCAAGATAGCGTTTTTCCAGGTTAAAATTGCCATGTGGTACCTTATTGATTATTTTATCGGAAAAGAAAACATCAACATCAATGTAACCTTCGAGGTAATGTAACTGTATATGGTTAATGGCACTGGCGTTTGGCAAACTAGCCCAGCACGATTGTAGCTGAGGTATCAAGGCATTCCGTGTTGGCAAATGTTCACATAATATAGCAATGCCATCGTCTTCAGGATCAACATGCACGGTAACATCGGTAATATTATCCAATGCATTGGATAATTGGTGATGTACTTGATGACTAATATAATGTCCTTCTGAAACACTGAGAGTAGAATCAACTTGAATATGCACATCGATATAAATATCGCCTGCCATTGAGCGAGTGCGTAAACAATGTAGTGCACGTACACCAGGGACGTTATTAATAACGACTTTAATGTTGTTAATTGTTTTTAGATCTAAACCGGTATCGACTAATTCGCGTACGCTAGACCAACCTAAATCCCAACCCATTTTAATAATTAGCACACCAACACCAATTGCAGCAAGGTTATCTAACCACAAAATCCCAACAAGTGCGCCTATTACACCTAACAATACAACAACAGATGATAATGCATCACTACGGCTATGCCAGGCATTAGCACGCAATAAATTAGAATTTAGTTGATTACCAATATGCACGGTGTAACGAAACAAACATTCATTAGCCACAATTGACAATAACGCAATCCATAAAACGTAGTTATGCGGACGTATGTGTTGAGACCCTTTAATTAATTCATCTGCAGCATCTAATAAAATACCAACTCCGGTGGCAAGGACTAATAATGCAACGGCAACAGTAGCAGCGGTTTCAATACGTCGATGGCCATATGGATGATCGTGATCAGCAGCTTGGCCACCGAATTTTGCAGCAAACAATACTAAAAAATCGCTTAATAAATCGGAGAATGAATGCAGACCATCTGCAAATACAGCATGTGAATTACCTAAGTAACCGAATACCGTTTTTATAATTCCCAAGCCTGCGTTGGTTATTAAACTAACAATAGTAACCTGACGAACTGTGTAATATCGTTTCGATTTTTCCATGTTAACTTACCTTGATATCAACACAATAAATATTCAAAAAATAATGTATTTTTTAGTGTGTGTAGACGATAACCTATTGTAATTACAACTGCAATAAATAAATTTCCCATTTTTAAACATAAAAAAATAGTTTAATTCTATTAAGCATATTAAATAGTTATACGTAATAATCATTTATAAAAACTTGCATTGGTTGACTAAGTTAATTAGACTGCCTGCCAATTAAACTAAACAACAAAAATATTATAAATAAAACATTAAATTAATGCTGAATTATTAGTATTATCATTTACTAAACTTAGAGGCTAGTTGTGTAATATGTTGTATTATAAACACAACAATACAAGTTGCATGTCATGTTTGTGCCCCAATGTCCAAACATATCCTGCGATAGATTATTTTCAACTTAACAGTTAAGTAATTTTCTTATCAGCACAGTGATGTTGCTGTTATCAATTGAATCCTGGAATAACGTTAACCAAGCCATGTTGTGGTTGTTTACTGTGAACGTAAGTTAATACCAGGTAATTATACTAACAATTAAATACGGGGGTAATATGTCAGGAGATAACGAGCTTGTGTTAGTTGCCGAATCTACTTTTGGGGCTGACGATAGGCAAGATGAACAGCATAATAAAACAGATAGTCTTCGCGAATTTACTCTATTAGATTTTGCTGCAATGGCAAGCGTTAGCACTAACCCAGGACAACAACATCTTTGGAATTATATCTCCATTTGTACGAAAAATAGAGAAGAGTGCAAAGCTAAACTATTCAATAAACAACGAGGAAAGGTACTGGGTATAGAAGCATTTTATGCAATAAATAACATAGGTAGCGTATTCCCATTTGTTAATTTTTCCGCTGCATTTTTAGAAACATTACCCGAACATATGTATCAGTCTTTAAAAGGACTAGAAGTGGTTATCATTGAGTTAAGTGCTAGTGTTAATACTGCAATTGGTAGAGTGGCGTGGGCTAATGTACTGCCAACTGCGAAACAATATATAAATTTTTTTTATGATACTGTCACTTCAGATCAGCAACAGATACGGCCAGGCTATCAATTAGGAAAAATTGGGAAATTTGCATTTCCATGTATAACATTGGCTATATCTGCTGTTTGGCTGCTTTCATTGCCTGTGATATGGGAGATAGCATCAGATTCGACAAATGATTTTGTTAATATTTTTTTAGTGGATGATGCGCCTGTTGTCGCTAGATTTTTTCCTGGATTTTTGTTAACAGTATTCCAAGCCAATTCATCGGCTGTGTTAACCGCATATTCTCTTATGAAAGTGCAATTGGGTATATTTGCAGAAGCACTTAACAGTATGTCAGCTGTTTCACGGACACAATCTCAGCAAATAATGGTTGATTTAGTTGATTTAGCGCTGAAGCAAAAAAATAAAGGTAAGCTTAGCGAAGATTTAACAAAGAAATTAACAACTAAAACTGCAGAATGGGGTCGCATAAATGCGAATAGCTATCCAATGTATGTTGTTTTAGCATTGCCTGTGTTAGGGCTAGCAGTATGTGAATTACTCTATGCTCGGGAAGGCTATGGTAGGGCAGCATTACATCATATCTTTGGTCCAGAAAACGATATTGATTCTACAGGCGATTCTGGCTCTGTAGGGTTAGAAAATAGTATGATTGATACACTATTAGCACTATTAGAGTATGTATTGACATTATGCTGTTATGCTGCAACTACTGGCCGCTTCGGCATTCTTATTATGCCGATACTGACAGTGTTATCAATAGCTGCAAGTTTTGTCGATAAATTTGCCTATGTTTTTGAATATGTTGCCTCCTTATTAAAATTAGTTTTCGGTAGTAAAGATTTGCTGGAAGATACTGCAAATGAGGATGATAAAGTTTTATCGGATAAAATTACCAATGAAAGTTCAGAAAATACTGCGCTTATTACGCGTTGTCCAATAGAGCCTAGTGATCTATTTGGTGATCTTATCCTACCTATTATCACTGCACCGACAACTGCACCGAGTGCAGCTAATACCATTCATAAATATTCAGATTGGCGAGAAGTCCCATGGGTTGGTATAGATTCTGAAAAGATTTCTATCTTAGGTGAATATGGAATTTCTGTTGGCGCTGTATTTGTTATTAATACGTATAATATTATGCTTGTTTTGAAAAAATCTTCGTATTGGTTATCACAAGATACATTAGTATGTGAGTATTCTACCAGGGATATTAGAGAACGCGTTAGTGCAAAAATAGCTAATAGTACTCCAAATTATAGTGTTTTGAATTATTTTTATGATGCTGTTAAAAGGAATAGCTTAACTAATCCACTGGATCGACTTGTTCGTAGCGATCAGAGTTTTATTAATAGTGTTTTCTTTGGATATCCTTTTAATGGTAGTGGGAAAATTTTTGAAGCAATTCGAAAGGAAATTGAGAAAAATGAACAAAGCATTCAAAAAGTGCATGAAGGATATGTCTTGTCAGAAGATGAAATCAAAAGAGATTTCTATAGGCTTTACTTACAGAAGCGGAATGAGCAGGGCATAAGCTATCAAAAATTATATGAAGAAACAATAAAATGGTATAACGCAATTTTAGAAAAGACATGTTGGTATTGTTGGAGTGTTGTGACACCTTACGAAATATTTTCCTATTTAGCAGCAGATCTGGAATTGGAAAATTGTACGAAATTGGAAGATTTGTTGCACTATATTGCCGAGCGGCAAAACCCAAGTGTCGAAGAGTTAACAGAGGTTATTGTAGACGAAGACAAAGAATTAGTGCAGGAAACGTTAGATATTGCTAATCAACCTGAAGACAGTAGTAGCTGTATTTTTAATTTCTGGAAAAGAGATATATGTGGAAATAAACAATCAGCTGCCAATGACAGCGACTCCCAGACAGCCGTTCCACGGCTTCTGGGATAACGCCTCAATGCGTAGAGGTTCTATTAATTTGTTTTTGAAAACAAATTAATTTAGCTTTTTAGATAAAGTCGAACATGGTGTTAATTAATGACATTTCGACGAATTAGCAACCAAAGGCACATATTCTTCGTTACATAAACGTTGATAAGCCGCTTGGCTGCCAGTGTCTTGCCATAATTCAACATCAAATAATGGGTTGTTATATATGGTTGTTTTGTCACGAGTCGCTTGTAAGATATCCATCATTGATACGAATTGTGCGGACAATGCAGCAAATAAATCAGGTTGGGTTGTGCGTGGTGCAGCTGATAATACACCATAAGCAGATTGGCCGATATCAACAAAATAGCTGGCACGTACTAAGCGTTTTTCAGCAAGCCCAGGAAATAAACCAGAGAACAATAGACATTTATCACCGACATGCTGTAATTGATGGTGACTGTGTTTATCTTTTAAATTAATCCCATGTAAAAAATCGATGGCGACAATACTATCTGCTAATGTAGTTTGTGATACAAAACGCATTAATAAAAATACTAAATAATTTTCTAGTTCTTCTGATAGAGTGATGTGGCTGCTAGCTTGTGCTTCATTAATTAATGCATGCCACTGTGCTGTGCTGGTTGAGTGTAAAATCAATTTTTCCATAAATGCTGCCTCACGTCGACTCATTGACTCATTATTGATGTCTCTGTGAGTATAGCTAATAGACAATTGCCGCCAGCTAATGCGTTGATTTGATGTTGTTTCTATAACTGCATTAAATGACTAAATCCCGTCTAAATATCCTGACTTTAATAGTACATCAGGCTATAATGCGCGTTTGCCAAATTATTTAAGGACCCCATGTGAATACCACTACATTACGTAATATTGCGATCATTGCCCATGTCGATCATGGGAAAACCACACTAATTGATAAGTTATTGCAGCAATCTGGCACATTAGATAAACGTAGTGATGCCCCTGAACGTGTCATGGATAGTAATGAATTAGAGCGTGAACGTGGGATCACGATCTTATCGAAGAATACAGCGATTAAGTGGCAAGACTATCGAATTAACATTGTTGATACGCCGGGGCATGCTGATTTTGGTGGTGAGGTTGAACGTGTATTATCCATGGTAGATTCAGTGTTATTGTTAGTCGATGCAGTAGAAGGTCCAATGCCACAAACACGTTTTGTGACACAAAAAGCATTTGCACAAGGACTCAATCCGATCGTTGTGGTGAATAAAATTGATCGACCGGGTGCCAGACCTAACTGGGTGATCGATAGTGTATTTGATTTATTTGATAACTTAGGTGCAAACGAAACTCAATTAGATTTTCCAATTGTCTACGCATCAGCGTTGCAGGGCTATGCTAGTTTTGATCCGGATACACCTGGGACAAACATGGATCCAATTTTTGAAACGATTATTAATAAAGTTCCACCACCGACAGTTGACATTGATGCGTCATTGCAAATGCAAATTTCATCTTTAGATTATTCCAGTTATTTGGGAGCAATTGGTATTGGTCGGATTACCCGTGGCCACATTGCATCAGGTAATCCAGTGAGCATTATTGATAAACAAGGTAAAACGCGTTCAGGCAAAATTGGTCAAGTGTTTGGTTATTTAGGATTAGAACGCTTATCCGTCGACAGTGCTAGTGCTGGCGATATTATTGCGATCAGTGGCATTGAACCAATTAATATTTCTGATACCGTGTGTGCGCCCGATAATGTTGTTGCATTGCCTGCATTATCTGTGGATGAGCCAACGGTTAGTATGACATTTATCGTAAACAAATCACCTTTTGCTGGCCGTGAAGGAAAATACTTAACAAGTCGCCAACTAGATGAAAGATTACAACGCGAACTGATTCACAATGTCGCATTACGGGTTAGTCAAGCAAACGATCCAGAAAAGTTTCAAGTATGTGGCCGTGGCGAATTGCATTTAAGTATTCTAATTGAAACCATGCGTCGTGAAGGATATGAATTGGCGGTGTCACGTCCTGAAGTGATCATGAAAGAAATTGATGGTGTGCGCCAAGAGCCTTATGAAAACTTAACAGTCGATGTTGAAGAACAACACCAAGGTACGGTTATCGAACGACTGAATACACGCAAAGCTGATTTACAAAATATGGTGCCAGATGGAAAGGGCCGAGTGCGCCTAGATTTTGTAATTCCAACGCGTGGTTTAATTGGATTTCATACAGAATTTATGACAGCCACATCAGGTACGGGTTTGTTATATCATGTGTTTGATCATTACGGTCCAGCTAAAACGGGCAAAATGACCACTCGCAAGAACGGGGTGATGATTGCCAATGGTCCCGGTAAAGCTACTGCTTATGCATTATGGAATTTACAAGATCGCGGTCGCCTGTGCATAGGTCCACAAACAGAAGTTTATGAAGGGATGATCGTTGGTATTCATTCGCGTGATAATGATTTAGTCGTCAATGTGACTAAAGGTAAGCAATTAACAAATATTCGTGCATCTGGTTCAGATGAGAATATTTTACTAACACCTGCGCTGCAATTTATCTTAGAACAAGCATTAGAATTTATTGAAGATGATGAATTAGTTGAAGTGACCCCAGGAGCGATCCGGTTACGCAAAAAGTTCTTAAAAGAACATGAACGTAAACGTGCTAATCGTGCAACTGAATCGTAATGCTATACTATCTGAGTTTGTATACAGGATGTAGCCAACTATGCAGCCGTATTATCCTAATATAAAACCGTATGCCACACATCAATTGCCAGTCAGTGATGTACATACTATTTATGTCGAAGAAGCAGGGATAGCAAATGGGATCCCGATTTTGTTCGTACACGGTGGCCCTGGATCAGGCTGTTTTCCTGATGCACGCCGTTTTTTTGATCCAGAAAAATATCGGATTATTTTATTTGATCAGCGTGGTTGTGGTCGTTCCACACCACACGGTGAATTAAATGACAATCATATCGATGGATTAATTGCAGATATGCATTTGATCCGTGAACAACTTGAAATTGAACAATGGGCATTATTCGGTGGGTCATGGGGATCAACACTGAGTTTAGCGTATGCGCAAGCGTATCCACAGCATGTTAATTTTCTTATTTTACGCGGTATTTTTTTGGGGACAGCAGCTGAAGTCAATTGGTTATATGAAGACGGTGCTAATGCCATTTTCCCCGATTATTGGCAGGATTTCATTAGTATTATTCCAGAAGCAGAGCGTCACCAATCTAATCTTAGTACGTATCATCAACGTTTAGTTGGTACTGATGAAATAACACGCATGGCAGCAGCAAAAGCATGGAGTTTATGGGAAGGTCGTTTAAGTACATTATTACCGAATACTAAGGTATGCGATTTATTTAGTGATCCAAGTTTAGCAACTAGCATTGCGCGCATTGAGACACATTATTTTTTAAATAATTGTTTTCTTAAACCTAATCAATTATTAGCTAATATGCATCGCATTCAGCATATTCCTGGAATCATTGTGCATGGGCGCTACGATATGGTATGTCGTTTACAATCTGCATGGCAATTACATCAAACGTGGCCAAACTCAACATTAAATATTGTACGTAGTGCTGGTCATGCGAGTGGTGAGCCAGCAATGATCGATGCATTGATCCATGCCACTAAAACTGCAGCAGCGCAGTTACGTTAATTAAACCTAAAATCCAACTGCAGATTTTAGGTTAAAATGGTGCCAGCCCAACTAAATTCTGAACATATTTTATTTTGTCCACTCTATTTTGGATAAAATAAGAACAACTGTAATGGCTAGCATGGTTTTTGCATTGTCACGACTCATGCTGGTTACCTATTAAAAAGAGATCATTATGCATTTTCTAACAACTTGTCGACGTTGCGTATTGCTATTAGCAATGTGTTTAGTATGCAGTCCGGTATTATTAGCTGCTGACGATACAACAACCACAACAAAAGAATCTGCTGATCCATTAGAATCATTTAATCGATTTACTTATGGTTTTAATAAACAATTAGACAGGACTATATTAAAACCAACCGCAGAAATTTACCAAGTCTTGATTCCACCATTCATTCGTACCGGCATTACCCATTTTTTTAATAACTTAGGTGAAATTCCTACAGTAATAAATGGTGTGCTACAAGGAAAAATTGCACAAGCTACTGCAGATACAGGACGGTTATTATTGAATAGTACAGTGGGTGTTGGTGGGTTATTTGATGTAGCTACACCAATTGGATTAGATCAACATCATGAAGATTTTGGTTTGACATTGGCACATTGGGGCTGGGAACAATCATCTTATTTAGAGTTGCCTATTCTAGGACCTAGTACAATTCGTGATGGACTTGGTTTAGTGCCTAATTATTTTATGACAGTGTGGCCTTATACTTTTTATTATTTGCCTGCTTATGTTTCATATCCTGCATTTGGATTAGATAAAGTAAACAAACGCGCTAACTTATTAAAAGCAGATAAGATAGTCAATACAACGTCGTTAGATCCATATGTGGCGATAAGAAATGCTTATTTGCAAAAGCGGGCCAACTTAATTGACGGTGGTATACATACTACTAATCCTTTAGACGATCAAAATGACATTTATGTTGATGACGATGATAGTTAAATAAAAACGATAAAATAATTATGGAAAATATGTTTATTCTAAAGTTCACAGTTCAATTGGACTGCGGATTTTAGATTTAAGCTTACCATGTTATACTTAATCTATGTTTAATATCATTTTATTTGAGCCTGAAATCCCACCTAATACTGGCAATATTATTCGTTTATGTGCTAATAGTGGTTGCATGTTACATCTAATAAAACCACTTGGCTTTATTCTAAATGATAAACGTATGCGGCGTGCCGGATTAGATTATCGCGAATATGCACAAGTGCAATTGTACAATTCATTGGATGATTGCTATCAACAGATTAGACCAAAACGAGTATTTGCCTGTTCTACAAAAGGAACCCAGCATTATGCTGATCATCACTATCAACAAGGTGATACATTTTTATTTGGACCAGAAACCCGTGGATTATCCAAAACTGTGCTAACAACATTTTCTGATGACAGAATCATTCGTATCCCAATGCAACCTGATAGTCGTAGTTTAAATTTAGCTAACAGTGTCGCTGTGATTGTCTATGAAGCATGGCGTCAATTAAATTTTATTCACTCACTGTAATCAAACTCCAAACTGGGGTTAATCCATTATCCAATTGTAACCAATTCTTCAGCAGAAGTAGGGTGAATAGCAATCGTATTATCAAAATCGTGTTTGGTGGCTCCCATTTTAATCGCAATTGCAACTCCTTGCAGAATTTCATCCATGCCAGTGCCAAACAAATGGCAACCAATAATTGTTTCTTGATCACCTTGAGTGATTAATTTGATCACACTGAATTCAGGTGTATCACTGAATGCAAAGTACATCGGTTTAAACATTGTGGTATACATATGAATATTATTTTTTCCATATTGTGCGATAGCTTGTGCCTCAGTTAAGCCAATGGTCGCAATTGGTGGATGGCTGAATATAACTGTTGGAACTAAGTCGTAGTCAAGTTTCAATTTCTTTTCTTGATTAAATAATCGATGTGCTAAGCGTCGACCAGCAGCGATTGCAACAGGAGTTAATTCAACTTTTCCATAAATATCACCGAGACTGTAAATATGAGGAACATTGGTTGTTTGATACAGATCCGCAGGGATATATCCTTTATTGTCGCATTGCACGCCGGCATTATTTAACTGTAGTTGTTGGGTATTTGGTGAACGCCCAATAGCCCAGATAACACAATCTAAGTTATCTAGTTGATTATGCTGTTCTGCATATAATGTCAATTTGTTGTTTATTTGAGATAGTGCAGTTGGAGTAAAATGTGTTTTAATTTGGATGCCATGTCGTTGCATAGCTGTTATTAAACTATCACTTAACATAGTATCGAACTTGCGTAATGGTTTATCGTATCGCACACATAATGTGACATTACTACCTAATTGTTGCAGCATACACGCTAATTCAACCGCAATGTACCCTGCACCTACAATAGCGATATTATCAGGTTGTTCGGTTAATTTAAAAAAGCCATCTGATGTAATACCTAACTCGGCGCCGGGGATATCAGGAATCATCGGTTTGCCACCCGTAGCAATGACGATGTGCTTTGCATAATAAACTTGCTCATCAACAGAAATATGGTGTGGATCAATGAATTGAGCAACGCCATTAATAATGGTGATGCTATTGTTTATTAAAGTTTGTTTATATAATTTATTTAAACGTGTAATATATGCCTCACGTTTTTTTATTAAAGTTGGCCAATCTAATTTGCTGTCAACAGGCGCAAAACCATAGTCAGCTGCGTGTTGCAGTGTGTTAGCAATATCACTAGCGAACCACATTATTTTTTTCGGGACACAACCACGATTGACACAGGTGCCACCAAGCTTATCTGCTTCAATTACTGCACAAGTTGCCCCAAATCGAGCAGCACGGTTTGCAGTGGCGATACCACCGCTGCCACCACCAATACAAATTAAATCGAACATATTCATGTTAATGTTGCCTATCGAAAGTTATAATCAGCTAAGCTACACTGAGTATTTTAGTAAAATGTAACACTTAGGAGAAATGATGTCTAACGTGAATCCATTACTACATCAATATGAGTTACCACCGTTTACTGAGATTGAACCACATCATGTTATACCAGCGATTGATTTTATTTTGAAAAAAAATCGCAAATTAATTAATGACATATTAACAAGGCATAATGATTATACGTGGGATAGTTTAATTGTTCCATTAGAACAAGCTGAAGATGAATTACATAAAGCTTGGTCACCTGTGTGTCATTTACATGCAGTAACCGATTCACCACAGTGGCGTGATGCGTATTATGCTGTATTGCCAAAAATTACTGAATACCATAACCAAATTAATCAAGATAAGCGCTTGTACGATGCATATAAAACAATTGCCAACAACGATTATTTTCATACATTAGATATCGCGCAACAAACCGTTATTCAACATGCATTACGTGATCTTAAATTAAGTGGCATTGAGTTGGCAAAAGTACAACAGCAGCAATATCAGCAATTAACAAACGATTTAAGTAAACTAACCAGTGATTATAGTGATAATGTATTAGATGCAACTCAGGCATGGACAAAGCATATTATAGATGAGTTGGAATTATCTGGTTTGCCGGAACATGTCATTATTGCTGCCGCAAAAAAAGCTAAAGATAAGAATATGCAGGGTTGGTTGCTCGGACTCGATTTCCCCTGTTATTCCAGTGTGATGATGTATGCTGATAATCGACAGTTGCGTGAGCAAATGTATCATGCGTATGTAACACGCGCATCAGACCAAGGTATTGTAGAGTATGATAATAGTAAGCTAATGCAGTCCATCTTAGAAAAGCGTTATCAGTTAGCCACATTACTTGGTTTTGAACATTATACGGCATATTCGTTAGTACCTAACATGGCAACTTCTGTTGATGAAGTAAGGCAGTTTCTCCACCAGTTACTGAATAAAGTAAAACCAATTGCTAAACAATCATTAAATTCACTGCGAAAATTCGCAAAGAGTTTCGATAATACCGAAGAATTAACAAGTTGGGATATTAGTTATTACAGTGAAAAGCAACGTCAGCAGCAATATCACATTAGTCAAGAAGTGTTACGCGAATATTTTCCCTTAGATAAAGTGCTAACAGGATTATTTAGTATTATTAAAAAATTGTATGGTATGTCTGTGTATTCAGAGTCAGTAACAGCATGGGACCCACAAGTAACACTGTTTCGTATAGTTGATCATAAACAACAACTACGTGGTAAGTTATATATGGACTTATTTGCTAGGGAAAATAAACGTGGTGGTGCTTGGATGGATGAATGTCAATTACGGCGCGAAACAGCGGATGGGATCCAGCATCCAGTCGCGTATTTGGTGTGTAACTTTGCCTCACCTGGCCAAGATAAGCCAGCTTTATTAACTCATGAAGATGTTGAAACATTATTTCATGAGTTTGGACATTGCTTACATCACGTGTTAACCCAAATCGATTATAGCGATGTATCTGGGATTAATGGTGTACCGTGGGATGCTGTCGAATTGCCCAGTCAATTTATGGAAAATTGGGCATGGCAACAACAAAGTTTGTTACTATTTGCTGAACATTATCGAACAAAAACGCCATTGCCAGATAAATTATTTAATAATTTACTTTCAGCTAGAAATTTTCAATCTGGATTACAGTTACTGCGACAGATTGAATTTGCTTTGTTTGATCTGGAATTGCATACACAACCAGCTGGACCTGATGTAGCACAGCACACGTTGACCCAAGTGCGAAAACAAGTAGCCATTATGCCAGTGCCAGCGTATAACCGCTTCGCGCATGCATTTACCCATATTTTTAGTGGTGGTTATGCTGCAGGTTATTATAGTTATGCATGGGCAGATGTGTTAGCTGCAGATGCATTCGATGAATTTTTGAAATATGGCTTATTTAATCACAAAATAGGTGATAAGTTTTTACATTGCATACTGGAGAAAGGTGGTTCTCGACCACCGATGGAATTATTTTTTGATTTTTGTGGCCGTCAGCCTTCGGTTGATGCATTACTGAAGGCACGTGGCATCAATTAAGTATTTATACTCAACGCATCTTCGCTGTCACTAATAACTGTATCAGTCAGTGGAATTTTTAGTGGCAAATGTACTGAAAAAGTAGAACCTTTACCGAGTTCTGTTTTAAGATGAATATCACCATCTAGTTCGTCAACAAGACGTTTTACAATACGCAAACCAAATCCGTGATTATTATGGTATCCGGTATTGCTAGGATCTACTTTAGTAAATGTTTCAAAGATCCAATCACGTTTGTCAGCTGGAAGCCCAATACCACTATCAGTAACTGATAATTCAATAATGATATTGCGCTGTTGTTTATCAGATCTAATACAGTTTGCATTAATATTTACGTAACCTTGTTGAGTAAATTTGATTGCGTTACTAACTAAGTTTAACAAGATGCATTTTATTCGATGTGGATCACCGATAGCCATAGTTGATAGATTATCAGCATAATTAAATGTTAAATTAATCTTTTTACGTTTAGCAATGGGTGTCTCAATTTGCAAAATAGAGTGAATTAATTTTT
This sequence comes from Gammaproteobacteria bacterium, assembly GCA_965116795.1. Classification (GTDB taxonomy): domain Bacteria; phylum Pseudomonadota; class Gammaproteobacteria; order JAJFKG01; family JAJFKG01; genus JAJNDI01. Next base: position 565,023 of record OZ220716.1, on the reverse strand, counting down.
TTAAGTTAATGGTTTTTGCTAGTATGGGCGTATGGCAAGTTTCTATTTTTGATATGTTGATAATATCATTACAATAGTTTAATAATTCTTTTGAACAATTTACAATGTCATGTAACTGTTGTTTTTTTTCATTGTTTGTTTCTTGTTGTACGATCATATTAGCTGTGCCCCAAATACCAGATAATGGGGTGCGAATATCGTGTTCCATATCACGAATAAATGCCAATTTTAATCGGCTAGCTGTTTCTGCTTGCTCGCGTAATTGACATGTTTCAGTTATATCCAATGCAATTCCTAATATACCAACAGTTCTGCCTTGTTGCATAAGTGGGATCCGAGTAATGCGTAAGGTGACAGTATGTTGTGCTGATTGACGAGTTTCAATACGTTCAATCACGGTATTTGTACGCATTACATCTTGATCAATTTGATAATAATCTTGGATCCCCCAAGGCAATTGAGCATCAATTTTGCCAATGATATCTTGTATTGGTAGACCAACTTGTTGGGAAAAGAGTTGATTACAACCAAGATAACGTCCTTGCCGATCACGCCAATATACAGCGCAAGGAATATGTAATAGCAACTGTTCAAGCAGTATTTCGTTATAGTTTGTCATGTAAAGGCCTGGGGTAACAACTATATTAAATATAAAATAACACAATAGTCATATGTTTTTCTACAAAATAATTTGTTTTGATTAACAAAGCAGTTTAGAGATAAATGTCAATCTATCATTAATTGATCACACGGTACACTGACGCTGCGTTTAGTTTCTAAGCAAAAGGCAGTTAATGCACCACCCCAACAACAACCAGTGTCTAGTGCAATTACATTAACATCAGGATAGTGGGTTTGACCCATTAATGCAGCCCAATGTCCGAACAAAATGAACTCATCTTGAGTTTGACGTTGTGGATGGTTAAACCAAGGAATTAATTTTTTAGGTACATTATTAATAGTACCTTTATATTTAAAATTTAAACGTCCTTTGACAGTTACATAACGAATGCGCGTTAAACAATTGGTAATAAAGCGTAGGCGTCGCCAACGGTTAAGTGTTGGCTTCCAATGATTAGGTCGATTACCATACATATGACTTAGAAATGGATGACGGAGTGTAGGATGTTGCAAGACATGTGCAACTTCTTCGGCACATGCCTTTGCAGTGATTAAATCCCACTGTGGTGCTAAACCAGCATGTACTAAAGTTGCGTGTTGCTGTTTATCATGATGCAATAATGGGCGTGTTAATAACCATTCACATAAACTATCACAGTCTGTTGCACGCAATATATCTTGAAATGTATCGGTTTTTCTAATTTTCGTATGCCCGTAACGTACTCCTAGAAAATGTAAGTCATGGTTACCTAACACGCACACAGCACGTTTCCCTAGTCCTTTAATAAAACGTAATACTTCCAATGATTGATTACCACGATTGATTAAATCGCCAGCAAACCATAATGTATCATGTTGAGATGAAAAGTTAATTTTTTCTAGTAATTGATTAAGCTGAACAAAACAGCCTTGTACATCACCAATGACATATGTTGCCATCCTATTCCTCTCTAACTTTGCATTGTTGGTTTAATTGATTTCGAATATCAGGTAATTGATTAGTGAGTACTGCTTTCAAGACGTACGGTTAATACATCGCATGGCATATGATGTATTAATGCATTTGCAGTTGAACCAAATAAGAAATTAAGCCAACGTTGATCATGACCACCAACAATAATCAGACTGACGTTAATTTGTTTAGCAAGCGCAATAATTTCATCGTTGGTTTGGCCATGTAGAATCCATTGATCTGCGTCCGCAATACCAATTTTACTGCTTTGAGTTTGCAATTTTTGTTTGGCTTCCTTGGCAAGATCATTTTCGACATCTGAATCCAATGGGATTGCAAATTCACCACCGCCATACATCATTGGGCCATAATCAATGACATGTACAATGCTTAACTTAGCTTGCCATTGTTTAGCTAGATCGAGCACATGTTGTGCTAATTGATCACTGCCAGGACCTAAGTCGGTTGCAAGCAAAATATGTTGATAAGTTGCCATGGTGTTTCTCCTTTACCACTTAGTTGAAGATGTATTTTGCGAAGGATTATTACGTTGTTGAGCATCCATATCTTGATCTGATTTACTTGGCCAAGCATCACCTTGCATATTTGATGTACTCTGTTGTGCAGTAATACTAGCATTTAATGTTAGGGTTGTTGACATAGCTTCTGCAGGTGCATCAATTGGTAATTTTAACGTAAATCCACTAATACTACGTGAAGCACCTAAGCCCATAGATAATAGTGCATGAGCATAATGATTACGAATCGCACCTAATTTACCTAATAGTTGAACTAAGTGTTGCCAACCAATACCTTGTAGACGAGCATAATTGGCAATGGCTGTAAAACTAACAAACCAAACAGGCCCACCGCTTTCATTAACAACGTGTACTGCAGCACGGCTATTTACTGGAATTTTATCCTCACGAGGGGAAGTATAGCGATCATCATTAATCAACCCACTTAGATCAATACGATCGGCTAAATCATTTAAGAATGCCTGCGCAACACGTGTATCGTTTGTATTCTTGTCGATCAGTGTCGCTAAACTTTGTTTTTCAGCTTCTGTTGTTGCTTGATGTTCTGATGAATCACTGTGTAATTGTTCATCGAAGAAGTGGGTACCTGGGTGACCACCGGGTAAACTACGATTTAAAATACGTTCTAGTGCATCAGTTAATATTTGAATTGGGCCACCACCACTACGGCCATCTTGGTCAACTGTGTCACCAATAATTGTAATTGCCCAAAAATGAAAAGCTTCATTGAATTGATTAATCCAATTTAAACCAACTGTTGGCATTAATTGTCTAGCTAACAATAGTGTTGCCGTATTACGTTCTTGAATATCACCTTTACTATCGTAGATTGCTTGATAAAATGTTCCATGGTTCGACATTGTGCCATCAAACGGGGAAAATGCGCCGATGCTTTCTTTATTTTCGTTAAATAAAGTGAAATGATAATGACTGACCAACACACCAATATGTTGCAATAAAGCCACACTAAATAATGTATAACCCCATACAATAGGCTGCTCTAGTATATAATTTGCAGCATTGCTATTAGCCAAATAATTTTGAAATGAGCGTAGTGTTGCACTGCAACGCTCTAGCATGAAATCTAATAATCCACCAGGATAGTCAAAACGTGTTATTTCATTTTTAGCAGGTAATTCTTGGGCAAGTTCAGCAATGCCATGAATGAGTGGTAGACAGTATTCGTCGAAGGTATCATCAGGTGCTGCTAATAAGCCACGGATCTCAGTTAATAAACGCCGACGTTTATCACTATTTAGCAACATGCTTGCTGAATAAATTGGGTATAGCTTACGAGCATATAAGTTTGAATCGGTCATCATATTTTGCCTACGCTGCGCTACTGTATTAGTCGCACGCTGCTGTGAGCGTGATGAATATCCTTGAAACATGTGCCTATCATCCTTAATCTAGCTTTAGTACACTTATACTCGGCGTACTTGAATTGTATGCTTTGTTGGCTGCACGATTTTGCCACAATCATGTATGTTACTATACACTCCCGTGTCAAAATCGCTTTTCAATCGCAACCCAATTTATTTTTCTAAAATGTTATATTTACGCCGTGCTCAACTTTATTTAGTTAATGATGAGCATCTCAAACTGCAAAGCCTTATTGCCCAACGCTTTATTAACAAACATGCCGACTGTATGAGCCAATACTTTCTTGGCAATCCAATTGATAAAGTGCCACAAATCTTTTGCTCTGACTTTTTGAATGTGGGACTGTTCAGTTAATTGACCAATGACTGTTTCTACCAATCGACGTGTTGATACCAACCATGGCCCGACATCTTTTCCTCTAGTATCCACCATATTATCACGTAGCGGCGTTTGCAAGTTGATATTAGCCTATTGTGCTAGTTGCTGATGATAATTTTCGCCAATAAGACCTTCAACTAACTTAATCCATGAATATCGTCAACAATATCCACAACGATTCTCTTTGGGTATTTGTACTATTGTTGATCACCGAATTGCAGGATCACAAGCCATTTTCTCGATAAGTAGTCAGTAGGGCACAGTGATCAAAAGCGAATAGTTTTATGATGCTTCATTTGTAATAGCTTTTGGTATAATTCATAATAAGCCTTTGTTTGCTGCTCAGCGGTAAATAAAGTGGTTGCTCTATTTCTCGCGTTTTTTCCAAATTCAGTGGCCCGTTGCGGGTTATCTAACAAGTATTGCATCGCTTCTTTTAACTCTTGAGAAGATGAAGGATTAATAACTAGCCCCGTTTCTTGATGACAATTTACATAGCTTGTTCCTGTGCCGATTTCACAGCAGATCAACGGCTTTTCGTAATAAGCTGCTTCAAGCTGTGAAATACCAAAAGCTTCTGTACGCAAGTGAGAGGGAAATACAAAAGCATAACAAAGGTTAAGTAACGCAACTTTATCTTCATCTGAAAGAAAGCCCAGAAAATGAACATTGTTCAAATTATTTTTTTTTGCTTGCTGATGCAAGTTTTTTTCTTTACTCCCTGTTCCACCAATAACAAGTTGAATATCAGTGCCTTTAATCGCATCTAAAGCTGTATGTAACCCTTTATAATAACGTAACACTCCAATGAATAGGAAAAATGGTTGAGGGAACCTCTCCTGCCAATATTTTAATCTTTCTGGATTTAACTCTGGATAATTATTAATGTCTATTCCAACAGGAATCACAGAAGTTTTATTTTTATTGCTTTGCAAAAATTTGCTAGAGCATAAATAATTAGGTGAAGTTGCGACTATATGACTAACAGAGTTCAAAAAATGAGTCATAAGTGGTTTGTATAGTTTGACTAAATTTTTTTGCTTTAGTATGTCAGAGTGATAGGTTAGAACAGATGGTTTTTTTACTTTGCAAGCAAAATGCAACATGTCTGTAAAAGGGTTAGGAAAATGATAATGAATTATATCAGCCTCACGCACAAGCTTTTTGAATTTAGAGAATGCGGAAATCGAGAACCCCGTTGAAGCAATAAATAAATTTTGTTGTGCTTGATATACGGTATAATCCCCTATTTTTAAGGGCTTTTCATTTGCATTGTTAGATAATGCTAAAACTGTATTTTCAACTCCAAGCGCTGCTGTGGCATTACATAAAGTATCAATAAAAACAGGGACACCGCCTGTTGAATCAGGAAACGAGGTCTTATAAAAATGCAGAATTTTCATGATCTTTCAGTTGTTGAATATAAGGTAAAAGTTCTTTTTGTGCTCTTCGGTAATCTTCAGGTATACCAATATCTATAAAATAATTATCTGAAGCTATAAGCCTAACATTCATCTGTTTTGTAATTTTAGCAAAAAAATCTTTTTCAATAGAGAATGGTAAATTGGGTTCAAAGTCAGCAAGTAAATCTTTAGGAAAAACATAAAGCCCCGCATTAATACATCCTTTACCAACATATTTTTTTTCAGCGTAACTGTATACGATATTATTTTGACATTCAAAACACCCGTAACGACTTACATCATCAACCTCTTTACCAAAGATAATCGGAGCTCTGTACTTATCAAATATAGTATTTGCAGCATCTAAGTCAACATCAAAAAAGGAGTCACCATTCATAATCAAGGCTTTGTCTGAATGCAAGCTTTCAAGTGCGAGACGTATAGCACCACCAGTATCTAGTTTTTCTTTTTCAACACAAAAGGATATCTTTATATTGCGATAGCGATTTTGAAAGTGCTTAATGATAACATCGGGCATATAGCCAAGTGATAGAATAAAGTGCTCAATTCCCTTTCGATGAAATGTTTCGATGAGAATTTCAAGAAAAGGTTTCTCTGTAATTTTTACCATGGACTTTGGAACACCGTTAATTTCAGTACGTAATCTCGTTCCTGAGCCCCCAGCAAGAATGATGGCTTCATTAATCACTTTTAGGCGCCATGTCTGAAAACATACGTTGCTCAATTGTTAAAAGTCGTTCTGTTATTCTGATAGTGTCCAACATTGTGATCCTTCATGAGAAAAATGACAGTTACTGCTCCACTGATTTTTGGCCTTGAGCAGCTCCATAATATTGTATCTATCCTCAGGTTTAACATAAAACATGATAAACCCTCCGCCTCCTGCGCCAGATACCTTTGCACCAATAGCTCCTGCTTTTTTAGCTAAACGAATAGTTTCATCTATCTCAGGGTTAGAAATAATTGAAGAGCTTTTCTTTTTGCTTTTCCAGCCAGCGTTTAATGAGTCAATTAAGCTACGAAACTCTCCTCTAAGAAGTGCCTCTTTCATAGTAAAGGCAGAGTTCTTAATTTTATGCATTTGCTCAAGAACTTCGCGATCACTTTTTTTAAAGCTTGATACTTGGCAGTCTATAATTTTGTTACTTAATCTTGACTTTCCTGTATAGTGGAGAATAATCGAGCTTTCCAATTCACACTTTATCCAGTTCTTAATTCTCAGCGGGTTTACAAGCACCTTATTTCCACCGTAAAACTCCATGAAATTAAACCCACCAAATGTGGCCGAGTACTGATCTTGACGTCCTCCAGTAAAACCACACTCAACGCGTTCAATTTGGTATGCTAAGTGGGCAATATAATAATCGTCCAACCCACCTTCAGAAACTCTTCAAAGCCTTTTATCATAGCAACGACAAGTGTTGAAGATGCCCCTAAACCAGAGCCGATAGGGGCGTCACAGTAAGTTGTGATTTTTAAGCCCACAGGCTTATTATCATTGAATTCTTTCACTATACAGTTATAGGTAGCTTTGTGTAGTGGTAGCTTGTTATCAATAGCAAAAGGATAATCTTGAGTTTTTAATGAGATACTATGTTCTTTATCACTCGCTATGAATGTGACAGTATTATCATTCGTAGCCTCAATCGTACAATATGCATACCTATCGATGGTTGCGTTAAGTACGTAGCCTGTATACTCATCACAATAGGGGCTAACATCTGTGCCGCCTCCAGCTAGCCCCAGTCTGAGAGGCGCTCTTGATCTGACTTTACGGTTCACTGGATATTCTTCTCTTTAGTCCAACGACTTATACATTTATGAATAGATTGACTGGTTGAAGTTGTTTGTAGATCATGGTTTCTATCAAATAACATAGGTATCCCAACAATATTGTTTAGTGGCCCAGGCTTATTAGGTTGTGTGAATAAAATGTCTCCTTGAAAGTTAAGCATGTTCTTAAAGCTGCTAATTATATCTGACATATAGCTTTTGTGTCCAGACCCCACATTTAACGTATGCTCACCGTCAAGCTCTATACACGAGGGAATCAATTGAGCCAAGTCATCTGCATCTAAATACTCTCTCCAATCATCTGGGTGCGACCAAATAGATACTTTATTTTTGGCATTAAGAAAATTACGAAAAATTGAAGCTATAGAGTGACCACTTCGACTGTAGTCTTCAAACTGACTTATGATATTAGTGCACCTAAGATGAATAGTAGATTGAGCCGTTTCAGCTGATATCTGTTGCTCGATCAGCTTTTTAATATTCACATAATCATAGTATGTCGAGCTTTTTTGATGATTTTCATAGTTAGATACAGCTGCAGAAGAAATATTTATGATTGTGTATGGTTGGAGTTGCCTTATCAATGTGGATAGATTTTTCAGATACTGGGTAGGTAATAATGGTGCACCTTTCTCATAGCTTTTGAGTCCACCAAATGTGCCGGATGCATTGACTAACACATCACACTTTGCATTACTAAAATCTGGAAGGTCTCCATCGCTATTTAAGTTACAGTTTTTTGAATTTAGTATTGTCACAGCTGCAAGCTGACTCATATGATTTGTTATTGCTGCACCTATAGCGCCGGTTCCCCCTAGTATATGAATATTCATTTTACTGCTTACAAAAGATCCATTAAGAAACTTATTTGTTCTTTAATGGGAAACTGATGGTTACCAACCATGATGCCACAATCATGAATTTTTTCTGCTCCAGGTAATTTTTCTGCTTTCATATATCCAGAAAATACAGGTTGCCTTAACATATTACCACTAACAATTGGTCGACATTCAACACCATTATTAATAAGTGTTTGTGCAGCTTCATTCTTAGCTGTTTGGTTTTCAAAAAGTAAACCAAAGCCAAACCATGAAGAAACTGCACCATCTTCTTCCGTTTGGAGGTGTATTCTTTGATGATGTTGTGACAATAAACTTTTCAGATACATGGCATTTTCTAGTCTCGCTGTGATGAAAGAATCTAATTTTTTAATTTGTTGGATACCGATTGCTCCCTGAACTTCAGTTGGTCTGAAGTTATAACCTGGTAATACAAAATGAAAAAACTCATCAAAATCGCTTTTTGGCTTTTGAAAATAAGAATAGAATAACTCTTTATTGTCTACATCACGAACCCAACCGTGCGCTCTTAAGGACTTCATAATCTCATAAGTTAACTCATCATCAGTAACGCAAATCCCTCCTTCCATCGTTGACATATGATGTGAAAAAAAGGTTGAGTGAGTTCCTATGTTACCCAACGTGCCAGTTTTTTTTTCCTTATAAACTGCACCCATAGATTCACAGTTATCTTCAAGGAGGTATAGGTTATGTTCTTCACAAAGGCTTTTTATGACCTTGTAATTGCAAGGATTACCCAGTAAATTGACTGCAAAAATTGCTTTTGTATTTGATGTTATTTTGGACTTAAGATCTTCAATACAAATATTAAACGAAGCTTCCGATACATCTACAAACACAGGCTCATATCTCATTTGTGTAATGGGGTAATAAGTCGTTGACCAACTGACAGCCGGAACTAATATCTCTTTCCGCTCATCTTGTGCTTGTCTCGGGTCATGATGCATTGCTGCAACAGCCAATAAATTTGCAGAGCTTCCGCTATTACAAAAAACGGCATATTTCGCTCCGTTCCATTCAGCGTAAGCTTCTTCAAAATTTTTGCATATAGAACCCATTTTATAATAGTCATCACTGAGTACACCCATTATTGCTTGGTATTCTTTCTCATCCCATGATTTGGAAGCAAGTTGATAGCTCATTTTGTGTTTTCCTTGAAAGATATAAGTTTAACAATACGTTCAAAACTAAACTCTGTTTTGAAGCGTGGTGGTTGCTTTTGCTTATAGGCTTGAAGAATTGCACAAGCACAAGAAACAACACTGCTTGTATCAAACTTTATAATGTTGCCGTTACATAGCTGCTCATGTTGTGATGTCATTTTGGTATCACTCATTACAATATGTTGTGAAAACTGTAACGATTGACTTGTTATTCCAGAGCCACTTTGTCCTGTTTCTGAGTAGGGGATAATTACCACATCAACTTCTGATATTTTTTGGGCTAGCTGTTTATCGGTAGCGCCTACGGTCCAATTTATTTGAAACAGTGCTTTTTTTGACAGCAATTCACTTAATACTTGTGTAGTTGGTTTCTCTTTCGCCTTGCTGTCAAATATAGCGCCATAATTTGGTGCTTCAGGGTGGTGAGAGCCCAATATGATTAGTTGTGATTCTTTTGATATTTTTTTTGATTTTATTAACCAATGAAAAGCTTCAATAACCAATGGAAAGTTTTTGTGTTTCGAGATGAAACCAAATAGTCCTACACTGAAAGGTGTTTTTTTAGTGGAGCAGTCTTCCTTTTCTGATATAAGATTTTCAGGCCACATAATGGGATGAACTACAGAGGATACAGAGTATAGATCCTTTAAGATTTTTTGATCACGATACGTATGAGATATTACTGTGAGTTTTCGTTTGTTAATTCGTTTATATATTTTGCTATAAGAGCTAAAAATATAATATTGTCTCAACTTCATTATGGCTGTTTTTAAAAGTGCTTTAAAAAATGAAGAGGAGCTCATGTTTTTTCTAACGAGACGGAGAAAGTCTGGTATTTTTTTCTCCACTCTATGCATTGTAATGGACGTTCTCTCGGGGCAATGCTTGATAATCCGTATTAAATTTTTTGATGATTGCGTTGGATTGCTACCAAAAAGCCCTAACTCCATTTGGATGTTGATGATGTTGCACTTTTTAATTTCAGCAATTATTTCATCCACAATTTTACGACTGTTTGTCTCTTGTATTTCTTTAGGTACAGCAATTCTTTTTACTTTTAGTCCTTGCTTTTCTGCACCTTTTGAAAGGCTTTCAGAATAAGTTGCATTGCCACATAAGATATTAAATGATGATACTATGCCTAAGATATCACTCATTTTTAGCATATCCTACCTGGTTAAAAACAGTTCTTTATTAAAAACACGTTGTCTCCAATACTCCAAAAGGTCCTGCATTGTTTGCTCAAAGCTAATTTCAGGTTTCCATCCAGTATGTGCAGTAAACTTTTCTGTATTAGGGACCTGCAAATCAGCATCGATTGGACGTAACCTATTCGGATCTATTTCAGTTTTAATTTTATCTTTCATAGTCGAAAGGCTTATCAGCTTTTCTAACATCTCACGAACAGAAAGCGTATACGTGCCACCAATGTTGTAGTAAGCGCCGGGGGTTGGGTTAACCATAACCATCATATAGTAAGCACGAACTGCATCACGCACATCTGCCCATGTTCTTAAAGAGTTTAAATTTCCAGTTTTAACTACAGGTGGAATGAGCCCTTTTTCTATCATGGCAATTTGCTTTGCAAAAGTACTTTCGGCAAAAACATCTCCCCTACGAGGTCCGGTATGAGTAAACATACGAGTTGTCATAACACACATATCATAGGCTTCAGCATAGTATCGACCGATAAGATCCGTACCTACTTTTGATATCGCGTAAGGAGAAGCTGGATGAAAAGTGCATCCTTCATCGATGGGCAGTTTTTCTTTGGGGACTCTACCAAACACTTCCGAGCTTGCGCATACATGAATAACAGCATCTTTCTTATATTTTCTTAAAGCACCTAAAAGACGCTCCGTTCCCTGAATATTGGTATCAAATGTATCAAGGGGACTGTCAAATGATGTGCGTGGATAACTTTGTGCTGCGAGGTGAAAAACATAGTCCGGTTTACTGGTTACAACAGCATGCTCTATTGACATAGTGTCACGCAAATCCGCGTAAACAAGTTGAACCCTATCTTTTCTATTGATCCTTTCGATATGCCCAGATATGTTATCAAGAGGGGAGCGCCACCTGAGCATACCATAAATTTCCCAATTGGTATTATCTATTAAATAGTCTAATAGATGGGAGCCAACCATACCTGTTACCCCGGTGATAAGCACTTTTGTCATTTCTTCAATTTTCCTTACATGTTAAAAGGATCAAATTTTTGTTTATTCATCTACGTAAAAAATATTTGGTTTAATCCTGTCATGAGGTATTCCTCCGTTACCTTGGCTGTAATCAACAGATTGGTATTGAATCCCAAACTTTGAGGGGTCCTCAAAATAGTCTCGTTGAACCTTCCAGGTTTCAACATGAGGTTCGCAAGTAAAAAACAAAAATGGCATCGAGATTAATTTGTCTTTTTTTACTAAGAATTCACCGTACCATTGGAAGGCGAAGGGTATCATTCTTATTGCATTAGTAAAAGATTTTAAGCCATTTTTTTGTATCACTTTGTGCAGCTCACAAATCACTTCAGAGTCAAAAGACGATGGAGTACATGTAAAATTTCTAAACTTTTTATCATGGCTATTCAAAAGTGTTTTAATCATTTGCTGTATATCAAAATAACTAATTCCTAAATCAATAAACTCTTTGTTTCCATGACCTAAACCAAAGGTTTTAGTTAAATCCATCATTTCCTTTTCGGTCTTTCCTGCATGCCATACTTCATGAAAGCTAAACATTAGTTTGCCATTTTTGTATAAGTATTTTAAATTAAACTTTTTAATAAAGTAACCATCAGAATCATTCATAAAATAATGTTTAGATAGGCCTGTTAAGCCAAAACTGAGGCGAATAGCGTCTTGCAAATAATAGCCCGGCAAAGCTAAGACTGACTCAACTGGTTCCCCTGCCATTTCTATTAACTGACGCTCGCTTATAAAAGTTGGTAATGCATCAATTTTATGCTCATTCGCTCCTTCCAAAAAATATTTATTAAAATCTTCAAGGTCATGTTCCGGAACACATAAATAATATGGAACTTTTTCTACAAAAAACTTTTCATAGGACTGGTAAGCATTGAAGCACCTTTTCATATCACGGCTAAAGGAACAGGTTAGCATTGCAAAATCATGTTTATAGGACATCTTTTTCACTGAAGTGGGAGAATTTCATTTTGTGTCAACTGCTTATATTTTTTTTTCAAATGAAGCATTAGTTTCATAAACTAACCTCTTCTAATTTGCCATGCGATAGTTTTACAAATCGGTTACACATATTCTTTAATAGTCCGGAGTCATGTGATGCAAGCACTAATATGGACGCATCTTTAATATTTTTGTGTAGTTTTTCTTCAGCTTTTTTAGTAAAGTTATTATCTCCAACACTTAAAAACTCATCCATAATGATAATGTCAGAAGTTTCAGCTGTAGCAATAGAAAATAACAACCTCATCGTCATTCCAGTCGAATATGTTCGGACAGGAAATTTTAAAAAATCACCAAGATCTGAGAAGTCAGCAATTTTTGAAGTTAAGTTAGCAATATTAGAGCGTAGCGTACGACTACGCAACATGAGTAAACGACGGATATTATTATACCCAGAAAGCTCGGACTCAAGACCATTTCCTATCTCCATAAAAGAAGAGACCGTTCCTTCAACTAATAAGTTTCCTGCTGTCGGTGCATATATTCCAGATATACATCTTAAAAGGGTTGACTTTCCAGCACCATTGTGACCAAGAATTCCTAACCTGTCACCAGATAAGACTTCTAGATTGATGTGTGATAGCGCTCGTACAATTGTTTTTTCGTTTGCACTTTTTGCGATCCGTCCTCCGGTTGCAGTGTTCAATATTTTGTGGCGAATAGAAGTCGTGTTTACGTTGTAGATAGGGTAATCTAAACACACATCTTTTAATATAATCTTCGGCATACTGAGTGCTCTTCTTAAAGCCAAAAAACTAATCGATAACGACAGCGTGAAACCAAAAAGCTCACCACTCCAGCACTAATGAGAAGCGATAGACTCATCAACAAATAAGTTATAGGTTGACTTAGGTTTCCAGTCAGAGGATCGCGAATTAGGCTTATCAGGTGAGTAAAAGGATTGAACTGCATAAGATAGGCTTTAACCCCTAGCTGATCGGGCTTATATATTACAGGGCTAAGAAAAAATAAAATAGTCATGAGTGATGCTATGGCAGGTATGAGATCTCTATACCGTGCACTTAAAAAGGCAATAATAGCTACAACCAAAATCAAATTAAGCATAACCAAGAGCAATCCTGGAATAAGCATCAGCATGTTTAAACTGATATTTGGTGGATATATCAAAAGCACAAAGACAATGATGATAGCGTTGTGCATGAAAATAAAAAAATTCCTGGTAACAATAACCGCAGGAAAAACCAAAATGGGTGTAACGTTATTTTTTATAATTCCACTATAAGTAATAAAGCAATTTGAAGCATCAAGAATGCAAGATGATAAAAATTGCCAAATAACCAAACCGATGCATAGAGCGGGAATAAACGTTTCTCTGTCCTGGTTAAATAAAATCGACCAAACATACCCAAGCCCAAGCGCAGAAATAGCTGTTGTTAAAACTAACCAAAAAGGTCCTAGTACAGAGCGAACATAACGAACTTTTATTTCATCCCAAGCAATTAAAAACACCAAAGGTAATTTCTTGTATACTAAGGAAAACTCACTTTTAATAACATTAAACATAATCAATCTAACTATTTAGAGCACTGAAAAAAATGAGGCTCCACTCTAACATTATTTAAATAAAACAACTATCACGAAAACAACTTCCATAACTAAAATAATATGGTAGTGTCTCATAAGAGTTGTTGATCATTATATAGCCACTCCAAATTCATGCTGATTGATAAACAATCCAATGACAATATCATGCATTTTCTCTAACTTTGAAAAACAAATTGTTCTCCTAGCCAATCGTTTGATCCGTGTGCGCAATGTTAAATGTTTTCTTTCGGCAAGTGTCTCTCATAAGCTCCCCAATCATCTGTAAAGTAAAAATCAATAGAAAATCGGTTTAACTTATTCTGTAATAGTTTGAATACCTGATCTTTACATTGACCAAACTGGTAGGCCAATACATCATGAGCAATCGCATGCCATAGCCAACGTTGATTTCTTACCCACAAAACTCCACATCTCATCAAGCTCAACTTCTTCTTCTACTCCTACAATATCAACTAACATCGATGCATCTTCTTCCTGCTTTTGTTCAAGTAACTTCACATTTACCGTTTCGATAGTCGCTTCTTTTTTTAGTTCAGATAGGACTGTATTTGTGCTAACACCTAATACCCTTGCTATATCGCGAATACCGCTATCATTAATAGCCATTTCACTCACTCCTTTGATTATTATCAATGGAGTAGTTTGCATTAACAATTCTTATGAGACACTACCGAATTGTCCACTGAATATCAACTAAGTTGTTGACTGAGAAGGATAAATTCAGCAACTGATAGCGTTTGGGCACGTGCATTTGGATCGATATCACAAGCGCGGATTTGATCAGCTGTTAACAATGATTTTAAGCTATTCTGCAATGTTTTACGTCGTTGACTAAATGCCTGTTGCACCACTTTGGCTAATGCAGCTTTATTTGCAGTTTGCGATGTTTGCCAAGTTAGCCTAATAAAAGTGGACGTTACTCGTGGTGGTGGTTTAAATGCACTAGGTGGCAAGTCAAATAATGGTGTTATCTGACAATGATATTGCGCCATAACACTGAGTCTACCGTACTGTGATGTACCAACGGTTGCGCACAAACGATCACTCACTTCTTTTTGCAACATAAAATGCATATCGCAAATGCAAGTGTGCTGGCTGAATAGATGAAAAAGTAGAGGGGTGGTGATGTTATATGGCAAGTTACCCACAACTCGTAATTCATTGGCAGCTAATTGATGCAGATCAAATTTCAGTGCATCTGCTTGGTGAAAATGAACATGTGAGTGCATTTGTTCAATATGTTGTTGACGCTGGATAAGATCACGATCAATTTCGATAGCATCTAATTGTCGACATAATGGTATTAATGGTTGGGTTAATGCACCTAATCCTGGACCAATTTCGACAAGGTGGTCCGTTGCGTTTGGTGCAATCGCAGCAACAATCGCATCAATGAAAGCAGGCGCACACAAAAAGTGTTGGCCAAACCGTTTGCGTGCGCGAAAAGTAGATCGCATCAGAGCATTTACGATAATTTTTTAATGTATGCTTGAGCACGTAACTGACGTATCCAAACAGAAATAGCTTCTTCGTATTTGCGTTGACCGATTAAGTCACGGATCCGTTGCTGCTGGTACTGTTTAGTAGCGTCTTTTTTACGTCTTGCTTCGACCTGGATTAAGTGCCAACCGAATTTTGTTTTGACTGGCTGGCTTAATTGATTTACGGCTAATTTATCCATTGCGTGTGCAAACGATGGAACTAACTCTTCATCAGTTACCCAACCTAGCTCACCACCTTTATTAGCAGAACCCGGATCTTGAGAATATCGTTTGGCTAATGTAGCAAAAGAACTACCATTAGCAATTTGTTTACGTAACGATGCTATTTTATCTTTAGCTTGTTTATCAGTCATCATTGCATTTGGTTTAATTAAAATGTGACGAGCTTTAGTTTCAGTAATAACGTGAGCACTAGGAGTACCGCCACGTATATCAACTAATTTAATAATATGAAAACCATTGCCAGTGCGGATAGGTCCAACAATGTTACCTTTTTTCATATGCTGAACTTTATTAGCAAACACAGTGGGTAAACGAGCAAGACTACGCCAGCCAAGGTCACCGCCATTCAATGCTTGTTGACCGCTGGATTGTGCGTTAGCAGTCGATTCAAAATTAGCACCACCCCGCACCTTATCTGCGATCAATTGTGCTTTGACTTTGGTTTGTTGTATTTGTTCAGGTGATGGTGAATCTGGCAAGCTTACTAAAATATCTTCAATACGATATTCTAAGTGTTGTTGTTCAGTTTGTTTGAATGCACGTAAAAAGTTATCAACTTCTTGTTTAGTGACCACGACACGCGGTTTCACTTCACGTTCTTGTACGCGTGAGATAATCAATTCTTCACGTACTGCATTGCGAAAATCTCGATAATTAATACCATCTTTTATTAACTGTGTTTTAAATTCAGTAAGTGTCATGTCATTACGTTTGGCAATATTATTTATTGCATAATTTAAAGTTTCATTGTCGACAGTAATATTGAATTTATCGGCAGCCTGTAATTGTAACGTTTGATCAATCAATTGTTGCAATATTTGTTTACGCAAGTTAGCCATGCTGGGTATTTTGGCATGAGTACGGCGTAACTGTTGTTTCACTATTTTAATCCGTTCAGTCACATCACGTTCAGTGATGACATCGTTGTTAACAATTGCTAATACTTTATCTAAGCGTTGTAATTTTTGATTATTAGCTACTGGTTTGTTAGATGGTGCAGCCCATACATGACTAGGGACATTAATCCATACTAATAAAGTGAATAAAGTTAAACTAAGCATGCGTATCATTTTGTTTGCTCCAATTACATAATTTTCTTATTGAATGGATCGACGTAGTTTTGGATCCCTGAACTTAGTATTCCGGCTTTGTTAGATGTTCCAACTGCCCCAACGCCTTTAAATAAAAATTGCAAATAATACCGTTGTTTAAATTCTGGGTTAGCACGCTCATTAAATTTATATAAATAACGTGAGCTAATGACTCTAATTGCCCAGCAACAGCTGTCGTATTGTACCCCATAAAAATAATCTTGTGCATACTTGTGGCTAATATTATAGTTAAATCTGCCGATCGCAGACCAGTTTCGCCAAATTGGCCACGCGGCGGACGTATTAATTTGACTTAAATTATTACGCCGATCATTTGTCGGAATAGCTGGCGAACCAGCAGGAACAGGATAAATATCTCCTTGGTGTAAGAAGCTATAGCCCAAATTAATTATTCGTTTTTCATCTTTTTTATACTGAATGCCAACGGTTGCATTATTCAGTTTATTCTCTGCAATTTCCCATGCTCCGCCAGCGTGTACGGATAATACATCGGTGAGATGATATTGCAAATTACCAGCTACAGGTGAAAATGAATCGGTATCGGATGTACCATCACTGCGTCTTGCATCAGGTTGCAATACGCTGCAAGCATCACTATTGTTTGTACACAATTGGACACGACGATTACGAAAGTAAGCAATTTGTCCAATCGTAGCTGTTACTATTTCATTGCCAGAATCTGTATTAAGCAAACGTGTTGTTAATGAATAAGCAACTTGATTAGCATCACCAAGTCGATCAAATCCAGTAAAACGATTGGTAGCATGTAATTGATTTACATTAAACGTTCTAACACCCGTATCAAAAACAGGAATATCATTTTGATTTTTATATGGGACGTACAAGTAAAATA
Organism: Gammaproteobacteria bacterium; assembly: GCA_965116795.1. Lineage (GTDB taxonomy): Bacteria > Pseudomonadota > Gammaproteobacteria > JAJFKG01 > JAJFKG01 > JAJNDI01. Next base: position 547,448 of record OZ220716.1, on the reverse strand, counting down.
AACGCGGTTCCAACGTTTGTTGGTAGGCTTGACGATGCCAAGTGCGTTCAAACACTAGGCCTGCATCTACATCTAAGATTGGCAACGTTCGTTGAGGAGTACGCGATAAGTTACCAGTGTTAACTAATTGATAGGTTGTTGTATCTAATTGCACGGCTGGTGTAATGTAAGCAGCTTGTCCCCAGGTGATGGGCAAACTGATGCTAGGTTTTAAGTGGTAACGTTGTCCACTAACAGGATCAGTACGTTGCCCCGGATTGCGTTCAATTACAAAATTAGTGAAGTCTGTATCCACTCCTAAATCAGTGCCAGCAATCGTGTCTGGGTACTGTCCAGCTGCAGAGAATTGTGGCAAACGAGTATATGAATTGCTAACAGCGGGTTGATTGAGTGGATGTAAAGTTTGATATGCTTGTACGTTAGCTAGTGCACGCCAGTGATCATCACTATAATTAATACGTGCTTGTTGCAGTAATTGTTTATCATTAGCGCCAGCAACGTTAGTAGAAAAATCTTCACTAAAATAATCATCAGTTGTGTAATTAAACACAGCGTAAGTGTGCCAATGTGGATTAAATTGAGTAGTATTATCTGCATGGATAAAACCACGGCTGGTGCTATCATTTTTTAATGTACGTAAGTTATCGTTATTTGCTGGGATAGTGTTACTGTATTCAGTTGGTGCTTTTTTTTGAAATTTACCAAATTTACGATCATGTGGTAACCAAATGCCAGATACATTGCCAGTACTGCTGGGAGTGCCGAGTAAATAACGAAATAAACCATCAAAACGTGCACCACGTCGTTCAACAAAATGTGGCGTTAGCGTTGCATCATAATTTGGTGCGATATTCCAATAAAAGGGTGCGGCAATGTCGATACCGTCTTCTTTTGACAAATTAAATGTAGGGTATAAAAACCCCGTCTTGCGTTGATCATCGATAGGAAAATTAGCATATGGCAAGTAAAATACAGGTACATTTTTAATATATAATACGTTATTGTAAGAACTCCCACGACCACGTTGACGATCCAGATCAATAGTAGAGGCACGCAAGTGCCACTCAGCAGCATCAGGGGCGCATGTACTAAATGTCCCATTGTGGATCACGATGTGACCATTATCCTGCTTAGTTGCATCACTTGCGATGCCCCAGCCACTTAACTCATATACATTGTAAGGTTGTGTTGGGTTAATAATATGTGGTTTATAATGGTTATCCAGTACCAGGCGGTAAGTTGGATTTTTAATGTGCCAGGTTTTGTTATTAAGGGTAACGTGTGCTTCACTGCCTTGCAGCAAGCGTCCTGGTTCGCTTAACCTTACATTATCAAATGCCTGTACAACGTTAATTTTGCCAGTTTGTGGATCACGAATTAAATAAGCGCGTTCAGCGCGTAATTGAATGTTGGGTTGAGTTACTCTGACATTCCCTTGCAATAATGATTTCCCTTTCGCAGCGTAGTGAGTACTATGCGATTGAATATCTAAAGGACTTTTTTTAGGATTTTTACTAACTGCAAATGGGTATTGGATGGGTGTTTCTACGTAATAGCCATCACAGTATTCATCTGTTGAGGGGACGGTTGTCCAGCCTAAAATAGATGCTGGTGTTGTCGTTGATGTTGATGAAGTAGCTGCGTAGTTTACACTTATACCACAGCTGATGATGGTAATAAGTATCACCCAGTATCGTCTATTATGAACTTGCACAAGGAGCCCCTGTAGTTTTTAAATCCCCGATAACCCCATCTTAAGTTTTTTGGGATAACATCTTAACTGGCAGAATATCTAGTTATTTTTTTAATAGCAAAGCTATCAAAATGTCTACATAAACTAAGCGCAGTATTATTTTTTTGACGCAAACATCGCATAGAAGTGTGAGTGAGGCAAGTTAACTACATATTTTGACTAAATAATATTCTGTTGCACTGTCCTTCATATTGCCATATACTGCAAATAAGCGTAGATAAAAACGCTAATATTATTTTCCTATCATTATTAAAGCCCCCCATTGCTCAACGGATTTTAAGCCGTTTTATTGTATAAACATAATCAAATAGCTTTAGTTTACAAAATATTGTTGCTTGGACGTTAAAAGTATTTCAAAATGTGAGACGACAATAAGCTTTTGCCTTTGAATCAACATGATTGTTGTAAATTGAAAGACCAAGGGTAGATGCGCATGAGGCGCGCTGCAATTACAGTTAACGGTTACGCAGGGAGGTCGCCATGCTGTATGAAGCTATCATCATTGACGATGATCAAAAAGTTCTATCATGTATTGGTAAAAAAGAGTCGGCGTGTGCGTGGATCCATACACAATTGCAGGACTATATCAATGCTACGGGTACGTTACGTTGTTTAGATCACAATGCAGCCAATGCAAAATCGGCTACTTATCGTGCTAATCCGCAGTTTGATTAATGTAGCAATACAAGATAATACTATGCTGCGTGTGCGACAGGCTTGCGTAACTTGCTTAGTTCGTCGCAATTAAATTGTGGCAGTGCACGCAGTTCATGTTGCGAATGTAATAAACGTTCGGTTGAATTACTCGTAAATTTACCTAGTTGTCTAATTGGCTCATCTGCAAGTGCTTGCATAATATCTTGAGTAACATCTGGTTTGCAGACAATTAATAATGAACCTGTAGCTAATAATCCAAGGGGATCTAAACCAAATATTGTGCATAGTGACTTGGTTTCGGGTAAAATAGGAATAGCATTCTCTTCAATGTGTATCCCGCATTGGCTACTGTTAGCTAATTCATGTAATGCATTGGCGATGCCACCATGGGTTGGATCATGCAATGCAACAATACCTGGGTGTGGTAATAATTTTTCTACTAATGGCCATACACATAATCCAGGTTGGTGAATATAGTCTTGCATACTAGTAATTTGGTCACTTGAAAAATGTTGTTTGATTTTGTCGGCGTAATCGGTGGCGATAATTGCAGTACCTTCAAGTGCAATCGGTTGCCACAATAAAATATGATCATCTGGTTCACAATTACGTGGGTCAAGTAGTGCATCACCAATACATTCCCCAAGCATTTGTCCAACAATAATAGGCTTATTAACAGCAGGGGTTATTTCAGTATGTCCACCAATTAATTTAACATCGTATTGGTCCAGTGCATTGACAAAATCATCCCATAGGCAATCTAATTGTGTTTGCTCACAGTCTTCTGGCAGTAATACCGTCGCAGTAAACCATATTGGTTTTGCGCCCAAACAGGCAACATCATTCATATTAATGCTGACACAGTGTGTGCCAATGTGTTGATATGTACAGCTAACTGGATCAGTTGAAATCGCAAATAATTTATTGCCCAACTTAAGTCCGGCAGCGTCAATCCCCGGTTTGGGTGGAATAATAATGTTGGGGTTAGCTTGATCCAATTTATCGATTAATTTATTCAGTAAGCTAGGGGGGAGCTTACCAATCATCATGCCTGGATTCATTGCATACTCTCCTTTATATTATGTGAACAATAGTTTAGCTGATCTTCAAGGTATGGGGTATAGCCTAGTGTTATTGCTCAACATAGAGCCAATTTGATCGCCATTTTTAGGTAAATATGGTAGCCTTGACCGTGATAAAATTATTATTTCAATCAAAAACACACTGTTAGGATGATGCTATGCCTCAAAAAAAGCGTATCTCCCAGCGTATTTTACCGTTTATTGTGTGTGGGCTTGGTACTTCTTTTGTACTATACGAATTTGTCATTCAAGTATCACCAAGTGTAATGACAGCCCAATTAATGCGAGATTTGCATATTCAAGCAGCCGCATTAGGCACTATCTCCGCATTTTTTTATTATGCTTATTCGCCAATGCAAATTCCGGCCGGTATGCTCTACGATCGCCTAGGCCCACGTGCATTAATTACCAGTGCTATTTTAGTTTGTGCATTAGGGGCAATGTCATTTGCCATTACCGACAGTTTGGTGCTCGCGTCATTCGGGCGCTTTTTAACGGGAATTGGATCAGCGTTTTCTTATATTGGGGCGTTATTTCTAATTGCGAAATGGTTTCCGCCACGTTACTTTGCGTTGGGATCAGGACTGGTTCAGTTAACCTCCTGTTTAGGTGCGATGATCGGTCAAACGCCACTAGCACATATTACTGAACAAATTGGTTGGCGTAGTACCATGTTATGGGTGGCGTTGGTTGGGTTTTTATTTGCAACCGTTATTTGGATTGTTGTACGTGATAGTCCAGAGCATTATCGCCACTACTTAGTACATCCCTCAAAAAAACGTAAACAAAAATTGGGTCGCACTGAGTGGGAAAACTTAAAAGCCGTGTGTAAAAAAGCTCAAACATGGTGGTTGGCATTGTTTTCATGTTGTATTTGGGCACCAACGGTTGTGTTTGCTGGGTTATGGGGGATCCCCTATTTAGTCGCTAACTATCATGTTTCGGCGACTCAGGCATCAGCAGCCGTATCTGTATTATGGATTGCCATTGCGATCGGTAGTCCGTTAGTCGGTTGGATTTCTGATAAGATTGATCGACGTTTATTGCCATTTAATGTATGCGCATTCATTGGTTTAATTGCATCAACCATTTTATTGGTTTCACCAATGCATTCTTGGTTAACTATTTTAGTGTTATTGTTTTTATTTGGGTTAGGCGGTTCAGCACAGGCGCTGAGCTTTGCGTTAGTGAAAGACATTAGTAAAAATAAACACGTTGGCACTGCAATTGGTTTTAATAATATGGCGATTGTATCAGGTGGTGCGCTATTGCAACCGATTGTTGGGATTGTCCTTCAAGCACAGTGGACTGGAGAGTTATTAAATGGCAGTCCGGTGTACCAAGCCAGTTCTTATCGCGATGCCTTTATTTTGTTACCAATATGCTATTTAGTTGCGTTATTAGTCAGCATGTTTAAATTAAAAGAAACCCATTGCCGTCATCAATACCCACATTCACAAGAACAACATGAACAACAAACAAATGCTCAATTAATCACAGATGTTGCTTCGTAAGTTTTTTCCACCTAAACTTAAATTCCGCATTCCAACCCAGCTGCGAATTTTAGGTTTAAGTTTTAAATGTATAACTAATCAATCCATCGACTAATTTTGGTGAAAACCACGTTGATTTTGGCGGCATTACTTGCTGTTGATCGGCAACTGCAAGTAATTGACTAATTTGTGTAGGCGGTAGTGCAAAGGCAGCTGCAGGCGTTGTACTGTGATCCACATGTTTGGCAAGTACTGATAAGCTATCTTTCCCACCAATAAACTGTAATCGTTTATCACGACGTGGATCAGTAATATTAAATAATGGCTGCAATATGGTGTTGCTTAATACACTAACATCAAGGCTTGCAATGACATCCGATGATACTGGTAACTGTTTCACAGTTAACTGATACCATTGTTTAGCAAGGTACATTGCAAATTGATACGGCTTATCTGGCAGTACCACAGTTTCTATTGGCTCAATGATGAATTGCTTTGTGAGTGTAGCTAATAATGTATCTGTATCGTAGGGTGAGATGTCATTAATAAAACGGTGATAACCTTCGATAATTAACTCATTTTCAGGAAATAATACTGTTAAGAAATAAGCACTTTCTGGTGTTTTTAATTGTTGATAAACACGTACCGCTGCTGCGGATCGGTGATGACCATCAGCAATGTAAAGAGCAGTCAATTGTTCAGCTGTTGTGGTAATGTTAGTTATGACAGCTGGATCGGTTATTCGCAATAATCGATGCAACACCTGTTGTTGATCAGTAACTTCATATAACACTTCGCTTGGTAATTCTGTTAATAGATTTGCTAGTGCTGTGTCACTGCGAAATGTAGTGAGTACTGGACTGGCTTGTGCTTGCAGCGCCAATATATTATTGACACGATCATCTTCTTTAATAGGCATAGTTAATTCGTGGCGTGCAATGCGTTGCTGTTGATATGCTGCGACTGAGGCAATTGCAACTAAGCCAGTTTGTACATGCTCACCCATTTGAATCTGATATAGGTAGTAGCAAGGTTGGTCTTCATGCTCTAGGATCTTATTTTGTTGTAATTGTTGAAAGTTGGTTGTACCTAATTGATATACTGGTTGATCATACGGATCAACTGTATCAGGCAAATCGATTTCAGGCTTAGACACATGCAAAAAACTATATGGGTTATCCCTGGCTAATTCACGTGCTCGTTGTCGATCAATAACATCATAAGGTGGGGCGATGACATCAGCTGCATGGGTTACTGATGGTCTTAATCCACGTAATGGTTTAATTAATGTATTTTTCATTTCATTTGAGTTTCAACGAAGTATAGACTCAAGCAATTGGATTGTAGGCGAGGCAATATCGTGCAGCCAACAAAGTATACAATTCAATTGCGAAGAGTATATTATTGTAAAAAGTCATACCATATCCCTAACCCAATAACAGCAATCGCAGCTAATACAATCAGTAGCAATATGGATTTACCACCAGGAATAATCGGAGTTAACTTAGCATCATGCTTAATATAACGGCCTGACCATACCATTAATGCGGGTAATAGCACTAGTAAGATAACACAGCAAATACCTGCGTAATTTAATCCAACTAAAAATAAATTTGGTTTAAATAAGACAATAGCTAGTGGTGGCCCAAAAGTTAATCCAGTAATGGTGAATCGATGGATCCCTTGCTTTGGCAATTGCAGGCCGTCTGCCCAGAAATCACTTAAGCACAACGATACGCCAAGGAATGATGTAAACATACAAACTACGGCAAAGAAACCGGTAACTAACGTTAGTGTAGATGCATTTAAATAGTTCGCAATAGCATGGGTTAATGCACCAGTTGGTGTGCCTGAATGTGCAACCTCTAATAGTACATCATGTGGTAGTGCACCAAGAATTACACCAACCCAGGTTAAATAACATAATAGTGGGATAATACTGCCGATGAATATTGCTCGTTTCAATTGCTTTACATCGCCTTTAAAATAAGTACGCAAGGTTGGGATAACTGTCGCATATCCATATGATGTGATTGCAACGGTAATGGCACTAACAACATGACGATGATCACCTATATGCCAATTTGCTATTTGTACATGTGGTATTACCCAGACTAATAGTATGATCAATGCAGTAAATTTAGCTAACATAATTATACGATTGACATAGTCAACGCTTTTAACATCACGATAGACAATGTAGCCTAATATCCCTGCAAAAATGATTGCATCGAGCTTTAGAGGAATATTGATGTTAGCCAATGTTAATAGATACTGTACGACGTCTGCACCACCAGCGATGTAAGCTGAAATCAGTGCATACAACAATACTAAGTATGTGATCCATGCAACCGTTTGACCAACTCGCCCTAACGTTGCGCCTGCCATACTGATCATATTGTTGTTATCGGGTAACCATAAGCTGATTTCTAAGATGGCTAATGCACCTAATGTCATGATTAACCAGCAACCCAGTAATAAGCAGACCGAAGGCCAAAAGCCACTGGCTACCGTAGAGGCAGGTAATGCTAACATTGCTGCACCTAATGAGGTACCAACAATCAGAAAGACCCCGCCAATGAGCTTTGTGTTCATGTGCTAACTCCAGATCTACTTTAGATTATTTGAAAAATAAGGTATTACTGAATGCAAACCGCAATGACCTTATTTCGAAAAGTGAAACTACTCATTGTAGCGAGATCTGTTGGTATTGCAACTGCTAGTAAATTAAGAGAAGTTCTAGTGAATAGTATTACCTTGCAGTAGATAGTGGGTTAATACACGACGGGTAACGTAATCGCCTTGAATTAAACCATAGCGATCACCGAAGATTTCGGCTAATTCAAGCATCCAATCTGGTGCCCAATAGCTAGGGTAGCTATCGCTACGTAGTAAAATGTGTGGCATTGGTAATTGCTCATCATCTTGTAGCAAATCAATGTATTTCTTGATGACGGTATTGGCAATATGTAAGTCTTCTTGTGCTGTAGGCCAGTCTTCTTGCATAATAGCGCTTTCCATTACCCGTTTATCTATAACCTAATTGTGGGGATCATGGCAGAAAATTCAAGGGGTTTGTCAACCTATTTATTACTTGCGGGACTAATTATCACGTGGGGTGCTTCGTGGCCGATCATGAAGATTGGGTTGGTAGTCATCACGCCATTATGGTTAGTTGTGATCCGGCTGATTATTGCAACAATTGCCTTATTCTTAGTTTGTTTATTAACCCACAATATTAAACTCCCACGCAAAGCAGATTGGCCATTGCTGCTGATCATTGGTATTTTCCAGATAAGTTTTTTTGTATTAGCAATCACTATTGGTTTGCAATATATCGGTGCTGGACGCGCTGCAGTTATTGCGTATACCACGCCATTATGGGTAACTCCAATGGCAGTGTTATCTGGCAGAGAATCACTAACTCGCGCTAGGATAATCGGTTTAATCATGGGTTTTATAGGCGTTATTATTTTAATTAATCCATGGCAGATCGATTGGCACGATCATGCAACAATAATCGGTGACGGTTTATTATTATCTGCAGCATTAAGTTGGGCGATTGCATTGTTATATACCCGTTATGCCACTTGGCACAGTACACCATTGCAATTAATTCCATGGCAAATGTTGATAGGGTTACTTCCACTATTGCTTATCACGATCTATTGTGAGCCTTTCCCCACCACATGGACTCTATCTGCAGTGATCGCTATCGTTTTTTTAGGGTTATTTGCTACAGGATTTGGATTTTGGGCAATGGTAGTAGTTGGGCGTAGATTGTCAGTGATTACGACAGCATTGTGGCTATTACTAGTGCCAATAGTAGGGATTGTCTTAGCACAATTACTAATTAATGAGCATCCTGATTTGACGTTAATCGTTGCTGGCGGGTTTATTTTAATTGGGTTAGCCTGTATGACATTAGGTCAATGGCACCAACAAAAGCATTTAGCGATCGCTAAACCAACTTTTCAACGTGAAATTGAAGTCAAATTAGCAATTACGTCTGCACACATTTCAGCGTTATTAGCACACCCACTCATTAAACAACAAGCAGTTGGCGAAGCCAGTACGAAGCGGTTGATCACAACCTATTATGATACATTGCAATTTGATTTAAAAAAATACGGTGTAAGTTTACGGGTGCGTTATGATGGTGAACACTATGTGCAGTGTCTCAAAAAGAAAACCATAAATAAAAAAGGGTTGCACTGTCGTGATGAGTGGGAGGCAACATTAACAGATGCGTCACCTAACTTTAATATTGTTCCAGATAAAGAATTGCGTAGTTTATTGCTGACCAGTACATTAGGAGAGTTAGTTCAACCCATATTTACCACCGATTTTACTAGGCAATGTCAGCAATTGCAGTTTGCTGATGGCACCCAATGTGAATTGGCAATTGATCAAGGCATTATTGCTGTTGCTAATTTATCAGAACCCTTATCTGAAATTGAGATCGAATTACAATCTGGCAATGAAAGCACATTAATGACAGTTGCCAAACAGTTAATGACAGATCTTGGGTTAACATTCGAGAGTCGTAGTAAAGCTTCGCGTGGATATGTATTACGCCAACAATTATAGTTTTTCGTTTTAAATTTGCTATTCTCAATCACTATTATATAATTCGCTGCCAGGTTGGTAATGCACATAGGATATCTCCATGTTAATTAACCCACATTTTTTGCAACATAAAAAAGCATGTATTATTCAGACAAGCATTGCATTAGTATTTATTATTATTGTGTTATGTTTGCTGGATACAATGTCGCATACCATGGCATTTCGCATGATTGGTGCCACGTCGCTAAGTGCTAGTGCGTTTACCGTATTTGCTGCCTGTGATAGCAGTAGTGCTCGTAGTAAGCATATTTTAGTTGGTTATTTAATTAGCTTGATGATTGGATTATCATGTTATTTACTATCACGGACAATAGATTTATACCTATTTAGTGAAACGTACTTATATACCTACGAAATCTTTGGCGCAATTGCACTGGCATTAAGTTTGTTGTTTATGGTGCTACTAAATGTCCCGCATCCACCTGCAGCCGGTTTTAGTGTTGGTATCGTTATTGATGTGTGGGACGCTGATTCGTTGCTAGTGATTATGAGTGCAGTGATCGTACTAGCTATCTTAAAAACCGCTTTAAAAAATTGGTTAATTAACTTAACCTAATAGCGGGAAAATACTGCACTTGGTTTACAATAGGTTTCACGTATACGTAGCGCTAAGCAAAATGCAATAATACATGTAACTGGCATAATTAAACATGCCAAATGAAAGCTCATGGTTGAATAGACCCGCATCCCTTCAATGATTTCACCTTGCCAGCCTATATCCATCAATTTGCCGAACAAGTATTGGAATATACCGCCGGCACTAATACAAGAAAAAGAAACAACACTGACCGATGTTGCTGTTAAAAAAGCTGGATTACTTTCGGCAACAGTCGGATAGCTAATAATTTGAGTACTCGAAGTAAAGCCAATAGCAAAGAATAAGAAGATCAATGTCAATAGCGTTAATTGTGGTAAATATAATACGCTACAAATTAATAAGAGTGTAATAACAGCACCGATTAACATGGGTTTTTTGCGTAATCCTACTTTATCTGATGTCCAACCAATGATTGGTGATCCAATGATTGTGCCTAAAAATAACATCGAGGTGACTAAGGATGCTTGGGTTACTGATAGATGATGTACTTGGGTTAAATAAGGCATACCCCATACTGCGCCAAGTAAAAAGATAGGTAAATTGAGTAATGCTGTGTAGATACCACACGACCAATTTTGTCGATTAATAAAGGCTAAACGCATTGCGTGTAAGAAGTTGGTTGATAATAGTGAGTTCGGTTGTTTATGATGTTTTGTTGGATAGTCACGTACAATCACAGCAATTAACAACCAACAGAAAATACCAAACATTCCATTCAATAATAATGCATGACGCCAACCCATGTGTTCAACAAGCAATGTCATTGGGATTTGTGCCACCATTCCACCTAACATACCCATTGTGACAATTAATCCAGATCCTAATGCCATTTTATGTGTTGGTAGCCAGCGTGATGCTAGACGAATACAACTTAAGAAGCAAAATGCGCTGCCAATTCCAGTAAAAAACCGTGCAGTCATTGCTAATGTAAAACTAGTTGATAGGGCAAATACAAATGTGCCGCTAACGCAAATACCCATAGTTAGAAGTACTAAATAACGTACAGAAAAACGGTCTAATAGCAAACCGGCGACCAGTAAAAACAGTACGTTAGATAAAAAATAAATTGAGGAGAGTTTACCTAGCTCAGTAGCATTGACATGAAATTCACGCATCAAGTGTAAATCCAATGCATTAAACATATTTAACTGGATAAATTCATAAAAGAAAAATAGACCGGCAGTTAAGACAACTATCCAGGCACGCAGTTGAGATGAATGTTGTAGTGATATTGTATTATTTATAGTGGCTGTCATGTTGTTTATCTGTCTTTATACGTTGATATTGAGTTTCATTTAGTAAACAAATATTAACAAAGCAATGAAATCAATATAGGGCTTAGAACAATAAAATACTCTTTGGATCAAAGACGGATGGATATTAGCATGAGCAGCCATAGAAATCGATATGCTATTCGCATTTTCCTTAACAGCGCCTGGGTGGTTACCATTTTTGATGTATTTGGGGCTGTGTTCTAGCTCTAAGCGATCCCCAAGAATTTTGAATTAAAATTCTCATAACTAGAAACCCGTCATACTGGAGAGCCCATGAAATGGGCGAGTCCAGTATCCAATCCCAACTCGAACGAAGTGATTATAGTGCAAGTTACTTACATACTAATGTGTGTGAATCCTATTTGGTATTATTATACTTCCATGCACGTAAGCGACCGATATTTTTTGCATTGACAGTATCAATAGCGGCGAATTGATGTTGAATGGATTCAGGTAAATGTTGGTAGTAAGTATTGCTAACGACGATTTCACCAGGCTTTGCAGCGCTGAGCAAACGTGATCCGACATTAATACTATCACTCACTGCGCCAATGTGAGTTTGTCCAAAGGGGCGTAATGCCATCATGCGCACATCACCAATACTCATCGCAATGTGCATACCTACTGCATCTTGAACAAAATCGATTTGTCGTTGCCAATCATTAATGACTGATGTGCCAATTTCAATTAAGCTTTTAGCGCACTCTAATGCACGCGTAATATGATCATCATCATGATGTGGGATCCCAAACATAGCAATCGCTTCGTCACCGACAAATTGATATAACATGCCACCAGAATTAATGATTTGATAACGCGACTTCGCATAAAAAGAAGTAAGGCATAGCCGTAATACATCATCATCTTGGGTGTCACGCACAAAAGAAGAAAATGCACTGATGTCAGCTAATAAAACGACAGCATTTTGGTGAACACGTGGTTTTAGAAATTCTTCAGCTTGTGTCCCATATTTTTTGCGTAAATATTTTAAATGCCAAAAACCGAAGTGCCATATCAACGAACCGTATAAGGCATTGTCTTCATACTCTTTGCCAAAGGCATAAAATCCTTTCACTCGATCAACAGCTTCACGCAAGGCCAATACACTATCTGGAGAAAAGTTTTTAACTTTAATATGAAAGCACTCATCAATTAATGCAGTAAATTTATTCTCATCCCATATGTCAATAGTAAGTCCAGAAAAAACGTGTTTATTTAAATCATCTATGCCGTTAGGAAACATTTGTTTAAAGTCATGACCGACAACCAATACCAGTTTTTCTAATGATGCCGTTACTGCAGTTGGTTCTTTGTATTTGCGTGCTAGCATCGACAATATCCGATCTTTAGAATAACCGTGAGTGACTTCGATAAAGTAAGGGGCATGATTGGGTAGCTGAATACTAATGTCTGCGTATGCTGAGGGACGGATAAAGACTTCTTGACGTACTAGCACATCTTCTGCTGCCAAATTATCATGTTTTACGTGGATAAAACGACACAAATTACAGCATAATTCTTCGAGAAATAGCCGTAACTCGTAGTAATAAGCTTCGTTTCGCCCTTGAAATCGTCGCATAAGTGCATTTCCTATTGCATGACTCCTATATCAATAGACTGTCATTGTGTTGATAAAGTTTCGAAAAATAGTAAGTGATTGATTTAGAGCTATTTTTATCCGGGCAATTATGATTGGTTTTGACCAGTGAGCGGCAATTCACTATGCTTAAGGCTCGGCAGTGACACCGGAGTGGACATGGGCCACCAGCTCGATGGGCTCGACTATATAGCACGTGGCAAAGATGCATTCATGCCACGATTGCACAATGAAACCCATTTGTTACAAACGTGGTTTGAACAAGGTAAGTTTGATAATGCCGCCTTGCGTGGCGGTGTTGAAATTGAGTTTTGGTTGCATGATAAACAACATACCTTAAACACAGATAATGTTGCTTTTATTCAAGGATTGACTCAATACAACATTAGCCCGGAAGTTATTAATTGCTGTGCTGAATTAAACAGTGATCATTATGCCTTGTCTGGTGATGCATTAACTCAATTAAATGCGAATATTACCCAGCAATGGGAGCTGTGCCAGCAAGCTGCTACTGGTCAGCAATATCGATTATTACTGGCTGGCACACCACTGATTGCAACGCCTGCTGACTTTACGCGTGATGCATTAACACCATTAACACGTTATCAAGAATTGAATAATCGAGTTATCCAATTACATGATGACAGTTATTCACATATCGATATTCATGGTAAAGATACATTATCACTACGTACCCAAGAGTTAATGTTAGCAGGTGCAACAGCATCATTACAGTTGCATCTTCAAGTACCATTTAAACATGCAGTCACTTACCATAATATTGCACAATTGATTTCCGCACCTTTATTAGCAGCATGTGGCAATTCACCTTTTTTATTTGGCAGGCAGCTATGGGAAGAAACACGTATTCCTCTATTTGAAAAAACATTAACGATTTACAATCGCACTCGCCGACGTGAAATTTGTCGTTCGCTATTTGGTGATGATTATTTACAATCATTCATGCAATTATTTTGGGAAAATTATTATGACTTTCCATTGTGGATCGATTATGTAAGGGATTTGCCAGAGCATGACTTATGGCATTTACGTTTACATAATGGCACGATTTACCGCTGGAATCGTCCGATTTTAGGATTTGATAGTGAAGGAAACCCACATTTGCGCATTGAAAATCGAATTCTATCAACAGGCCCAACGTTAATTGACATGTTAGCCAATGCCACGTTCTTTTTTGGGTTAATGCAAGGATTATTTATTCGATATGACTGCTTTTCAGAGCGATTACCATTTCGTTTTGTCCGTGAAAATTTCTATCGTGCAGCTAAGCACGGTTTAAATACACAACTCATTTGGCTTGATCAACAATTGTTATCAATTAAAAAATTAATTTTAGATAGCTTGCTATCAATCGCAGCAGATGGTTTAGCGGCATTGAATATAGCAACAGATGATGCAACACACTATTTGGCAATTATCGAAGCACGTGTGCGTCAACAACAAACGGGTAGCCAATGGCAACAAGCATTTATTAAACGTCATCCGAACGATTTTGTCGGACTGGCTGATGCTTATTTGCAATTACAACAAGCTAATCAGCCTGTGCATAGTTGGCCAAAACCATAACTATACCCTTCGCTTTTCGAGCTGCGAGTTTGTTGGCTGCGCTTTCTCACAACAGTCATGTATGTTTTAATATACTCCTGTTAATTCGAAAGCTTGCCGCCGCCTCGCAACTCGAAATACTTTGGGTATTACTCTTCGCGTTTTAGACGTATCTCTTTTAAGAACTATTGACTCAGTGACTATCATCACTCACAATCTGCTACTGATTTGAGCTTGGAGAGAGCGATGCAAAGACGATTGTTATCAACATTATTAATTGTTAGTACCACTATATTATTATATGGTTGTCATCCATTGGCATCGACAAAGAATGAATACACAGTACCACTGACTGCAGACGCATTTGTCAATAGTATTGTGCAAAACAATATGACGGGAGTACACAATACTCAAATTGTTTCACGCAATTATCTTGATGTTGTCAAAGCAATGGATCGGTTTGCCTACAGATGTTTAGATGTACGTGTTCGCCATTCGCCCATAGGTGGGATAAAAAGCAAAGTGGCTTACACTGATGTGACTTCAACAATGAATCAGATCAGTAATCAATATGCTCAATTAAGTATACAAGGCAAGCCTAATATGAATCGTCCAGTTACTGTGCCTCCTAAAGGGTACTATGTATTGGTTGCTAATCTACATAAATTAACAGTTAACAAAACCAAATTGGATATCTATGCATCTGGTGTTGGTATACAAGCAATAAGTGCATTGAAACGTGCTGCACAGCAAGAAAAAGTAACTTGTCCAACATTAAGAATTGCATCGATGCAATGAGCTAGAGTAATGTCATTCTGAGGAGTCTGTACTGTAGGCTTTCCAGAATTATGTCTCCAACTCCACATAAGACGCAACTAACCATTTACTCTCACCCGATTCAAAACGCACTTGTACACGGGTGTGATTGCCGCCACCTTCAAAATTAAGTATTGTCCCTAGACCGAACTTTTTATGTTTTACGTGTTGACCAATACGTAAGTTGGTATCTTCATGTTGTGAATAATCGATATGTTGACGGCGAAGTTGGGTAACAGGTCGTGTGATGGTTGTACGTGGCCGTACTTCTTGCATACAGTCTTTGGGTATTTCTTGAATAAAGCGAGATGGCCGTTGCCTGGATTCTGAGCCACGTTGATAACGTGATTCTGCATAGGTTAAATATAATTGTTGTTTTGCACGTGTGACCCCAACGTAACATAGACGTCTTTCTTCTTCTAAACGATTTGGTTCAGTAGCTGACATAAAGTGTGGAAATAACCCTTCTTCCATCCCAGCTAAAAAGACAACCGGAAATTCTAACCCTTTCGCTGAATGCAATGTCATTAACTGTACATAATCTTCACCTGCTTCACTTTGTTGCTCACCTGCTTCTAATGCGGCCGTTGCTAAAAATGTAGTTAAGATATCTTCATTATTGTGATCATCGAATTGAAATTGCCTTGCTGCACTGATTAATTCTTCTAAGTTTTCAACTCGGGCACGTGCTGCTTCACTGTGTTCTTGTTGATAGTGTTGTAGTAAGCCACTCACAGTCAATGCGTGTTCAATTTGCTCGGCTAATTCAATATCCTGTAGACCAACGGTGAGTCGATCCATCAATTGTAGGAAGTGCTCAATTGCATTACAAGCACGTGCGTTTAGGTTTTTTTCGATAACCACCTGTTGTGATGCTTGCCATAATGATATTCCTCGTGTGTGTGCCATGTCACGCAATGTCATTATGGTGCGATCACCAATGCCACGGGTAGGCAAGTTTACGATACGCTCAAATGCAGCATCATCATCGCGGTTAACGGCTAAACGTAAATAAGCCAGCGCACTTTTAATTTCAGCACGTTCAAAGAAACGCATGCCACCGTACACACGATACGGTAAATCAGCACGCAGTAATGCCTCTTCCAAAACACGGGACTGTGCATTGGAGCGATATAGAATAGCAATATCACGACAACAGGTATCGTGATTGCTTAACCATTGACGGATACAATTTACAATATAATGGGCTTCGTCACGTTCATTGTAAGCGCAATATAATTGAATCAACTCGCCGGATTCATCCGCTGTCCACAGGTTTTTTCCTAAGCGACTATCATTATGTTGAATTAATCCATTGGCTGCGCGTAAAATAATACTGGTTGATCGGTAATTTTGTTCTAAACGTATAATATGAACATTATTAAAATCATGTTGGAATTGATGAATATTTTCGATCTTAGCGCCACGCCAACCATAAATAGATTGATCATCATCACCGACGATCATCAAGTCAGTATCATCGGTGGTTAATGATGAAATCCACGCATATTGAATCGTATTGGTATCTTGAAATTCATCGATTAGAATGTGTTTAAAGCGTTGTTGATAGTGTTGTAATAATTCAGGGTGTGTTGACCATAATTCATGTGAACGTAATAACAATTCAGCAAAATCAACTAAACCAGCACGCGTACACGCATCCTCATATGCAACATAAATCTTAATAAGAGTACGTTCACTAATATGGCCGTCATCTTGTAATTGTTGAGCACGCAATCCTTCATCTTTTTTAGCATTGATGTACCATTGTACTTGTCGCGGTGCAAATTTAGTGTCGTCAATGCCTAATTCTTTGATTAAACGTTTAATCAAACGGTGTTGATCATCTGCGTCGAGAATTTGGAAATGTTCAGGTAGATTAGCATCACGCCAATGTGTGCGTAAAAGGCGATGTGCTAGGCTATGGAAGGTGCCAACCCACATCCCGGCAATTGAGCGTCCTAGCAATGCTTCAATACGTGCACGCATTTCACCGGCTGCTTTGTTAGTAAATGTCACGGCTAAAATACTATAAGGAGAGGCATCGTGATGTTGTAATAACCAAGCGATACGATGAACTAATACACGGGTTTTACCACTGCCTGCACCGGCTAATACTAACAATTTTCCCAATGGGGCACGTACTGCATCTGCCTGCGCATCGTTTAGTGTTGCGATGAGTGGATGGTGTAGATTAGCAGTCATTTGCATTACTCTTAAGTGCAAGTTATAGCGTTACTTATTAATTTATTTCTTAATTAAATAGTCAATCACTTGAAATAATTTAGTTGAGTCACCTGTCATTACAGCAGATGTTACATAGTGGTTATTCACAATAATAGTCGGCACTGCATTAATGCCATATAGTTGCATCAGTTTATCACCATTTGCTATGGCTAGTGTCAATGCTGGTGACTGTTGAAAAATAGCATTAAATTGAGTTTGGCTAACGCCGTATTGAGCGAACAATTTTGCTAGCGCAGTTGTTTGAGCGAGATTATCATGTTTAACATGAATAGCATTAAACATGGCAGGCGTGATCTTGTTTAAGATACCTAATGATTCGGCAATATAATATGCTTTAGCATATTCGTTCCAGCCAGGTTGAAATGTTACTGGGATCCGTTGAAAGTGTACATTAGCTGGTTTACCGGCAACCCATTTTTTCATGTCTGGTTCTAAACGATAACATGCCGGGCAACCATAACTAAAGAATTCAATAACAGTAGGTTGTTCAGTGGCATCAGGTGCAAGATTAGCAGCAGCAGAACGCGCAGTAGGTGATAGTGCCCGATAATCTTTGCCAGCGATAAACGTCGGTGCAGCATAAGCGTTAGTTATGATTGTCAGTGTAATGATGCTAATCACATAGCGTAGTGGCTGGTATACTCTTCGCGTTTTAAATTTAGGTCTTCGTTGGCTACGCCTCCTCACAACAGTCATGTATTTCAATACACTCTTGTTGATTTGAAGACTTGCTGCCTCGCCTACATTCAAAACGCTTTGAGTATATAAATACATAGTTTTTGATTCCGCAGTTATTTTATTCAAGGTTAATCTTAGCATGGGCTAACACAATGTGCTTTTATAACTGAAAAATATAGGTTAGTCTATGTTCAATGAGGATAACAAATATATTGAGCCGATAATAGATGATCAATTACCATAATATTTATTTTTCCCACAGTGCTGCCAACTTAGCACAGTTACCAGAAGATAAGGGTGCTGAAGTAGCCTTTGTTGGTCGGTCAAATGCAGGAAAATCCAGTGCATTAAATGCAATTACCCAACATAAGCAATTAGCCAGGATTAGTAAAACGCCAGGCCGCACTCAATTAATTAATATTTTTTGTTTAGATGATACGAATCGTTTGATTGATTTGCCTGGTTATGGCTACGCTAAAGTCAGCCAAACGATTAAAGCCAATTGGGAACAATTACTACAACAGTATTTGCTTGATCGCCAATGTTTGCGAGGATTAGTGTTACTCATGGATTGTCGTCATCCACTAAAAGAAACCGATCAACACATGATTAGATGGGCACAGCATAGCAACGTACCGTTACACGTATTATTAACCAAAGTAGATAAGTTATCATTTAGTGCAGCTAAAGCCAGCTTATCAACGGTCAATAATACATTAAGTCAATATAATGCGAGTGTACAACTGTTTTCAGCTACCAAAGCAATTGGAATCGATGAAGCAAAAGAACAATTGAATAATTGGTTTAGCTCGTCGAGTAATTGATTGCTTTTCAGCAAACTAAATTAGTGGTATTTAGCAAGTAAATCCCAGATATGCTTGAATAGTTAGCTTGTTTTTGTATAAACCAATCCTCCTACTATCTAACCATTTGATATTTCGCGAAAATTTTTTTTCTATAGTTCAAATTTACCAATAAAACGGGAACTTTACCGTTATATATAACGTCGAAATAGTAGTTCAAACAAGCATTTCGCCAATGGAGGCACTGTGAATACAGGAAGGTGTTGGATAAGGTTACCAAACTTATGTTTGCGTGGTGCATTGATATTGTTGGTGTTGCCAATAAATAGTGTGTACGCAACAGCTTGCGGTCCCGGTAGCTCAATTGTTCCAAGAAGCCAAGTGGCTGATGCCGTTGTCGGATTAAAAGATCCATTGGTCTTTATGTTAAAAACAGATGAAAAACAAACAATTGGTAATGTGACGGTGACAAATATTAACGAGGATGGTGAAGATAAATGGCTGATGTACTACAAGATAACCGCAAATGATTGGTATTTAGCAGACATTAAATTAGCAATCGCAACAAGCTTGTTTGGAATTATACATACAAATAATAATCAACCTGATGTGGATCAATTTGCTTATCAATTTAAAATGAATTCTCCTAAAAAAGAATTTACCATCAGCATTTCATTGCGTGATAAAAATATTGCTGGTGATTTCCTTAATGTGTGTGATCAAGTACTAGTACTCTCTTCACAAATTACACTGACTTCGCTAGCGAATGGTGACGATGATATGGATGTTACTACTGACAACACGGCATGGGTTGATGGTGATAAAACAAATGATATTGTCAAATACGCAATTGTTGATTTTCCATGTTTGCCTTGTGAAGCTCTGTCATCAAAAAAATAAAACGCTTCCGAATAATATTAATTACTCGCTCAACAAGCCACATCTAGGGATGATTTCTGAATAAAATCCGCGTATCATCGGCAGCTCACCGCAAATGAGGGGGGTAGCCAGATGGAAGATCATGTATTGTTCACTTCAGAGTCCGTGTCAGAAGGACATCCGGATAAGATTGCTGATCAAATTTCAGATGCAGTGTTAGATGCAATCTTAACCCAAGATACACACTGTCGGGTGGCATGTGAAACCTTTGTTAAAACCGGTATGGTTTTAGTTGGCGGTGAAATTCGCACAAATGCCTGGGTAGACATTGAAGACATTGTGCGCAACGTTGTCAAAGATATCGGCTATAACCATTCTGATATGGGATTTGATTGGGAATCGTGTGCAGTGATGTCAGCGATTGGTAAGCAATCGGCAGACATTGCCTTAGGCGTTGATAAGACAACTAATCAACAACAAGAACAAGGTGCCGGTGATCAAGGGTTAATGTTTGGTTATGCCACTAACTCTACTAAAGTACTGATGCCAGCGCCGATTACGTTTGCGCACCGTTTAGTGAAGCGTCAATCCGAGTTACGTAAGAATGGTCAATTGCCATGGTTACGTCCTGATGCCAAAAGCCAAGTGACTTTACAATATGATCGCAATGGTAAACCGATTGGCGTGGATGCTGTCGTGTTATCTACCCAACATGCGCCGGAGATTAAACAAAAAGATTTAGTCGAGGCAGTGATCGAAGAGATCATTAAACCAGTGCTGCCAGCAGCATGGTTTAGCAAACAAACCAGACTATTTGTGAATCCAACAGGTCGTTTTGTGATTGGTGGACCATTAGGTGATTGTGGATTAACCGGGCGCAAAATCATTGTGGATACCTATGGTGGTATGGCGCGTCACGGTGGTGGTTGTTTCTCAGGAAAAGATCCGAGTAAGGTCGATCGTTCGGCTGCTTATGCTGGACGTTATGTTGCTAAAAATATTGTGGCTGCTGGTTTGGCTGATCGCTGTGAAATTCAAGTCTCTTACGCAATTGGGGTTGCTGAACCAACCTCGATCAGTATCGATACATTCAATACTAATCACGTGCCTGACGCAGAAATCATTGCATTAGTGCGTAAACACTTTGACTTGCGTCCCAGTGGATTAATTGACATGCTTGATTTGCGTCGACCGATTTATCAATCAACGGCCACTTATGGACACTTTGGGCGCGAAGAACCTAATTTTACCTGGGAGCATACTGATAAAGCGAGTGTATTGCGTGCTGATGCCAGTAAGCAGTTACCTGAAGTTGCACATGAATCGTTTTAATTATACTCTTCGCATTTTAAAATTTATGCTTTGTTGGCTGCACCCGTTCACAACAGTCATGTATTTCAATACACTCCTGTTGTTCGCAGGCTTGCCGCCTCGCCTAAATTCAAAATGCTTTGAGTATAGTCTGTATAAGTCATCTGGAGGATCACATGGTTATGGTTGCTGAAAAGCCAACAACACGTCAAATTGATTATAAAGTTGCAGATATGGCGTTAGCCGATTGGGGACGCAAAGAGATTGCGATTGCCGAAACACAAATGCCAGGATTAATGGCATTACGTGCTGAGTATAAAGGCAAGCAACCATTAAAGGGTGCGCATATTGCTGGTTGTTTGCACATGACTATTCAAACAGCCGTGTTAATGGAAACCTTAGTTGCGTTAGGTGCTGAGTTACGTTGGTCGTCCTGTAATATTTATTCAACCCAAGATCATGCAGCAGCAGCAATGGCCAAAGCAGGGATCCCAACCTTTGCGTGGAAAGGGGAAACTGATGAAGAATTTTGGTGGTGTATTCGCCAAACTATTATTGGTAAAGAGGGTTGGCGACCAAACTTAGTGTTAGATGACGGTGGTGATCTCACTAAAATGTTACATGATGACTATCCCGAATTATTAAAGGATATTCGTGGTCTTTCAGAAGAGACTACTACTGGCGTACACCGTTTATACCAAATGGCACGCGATAATGCATTATTAACACCTGCAATTAATGTCAATGATTCAGTCACTAAATCTAAATTCGATAACTTATATGGTTGTCGTGAATCATTAATGGATGGAATTAAACGTGCTACAGATGTCATGATTGCTGGTAAAACGGCTGTTGTGCTAGGTTACGGTGATGTTGGTAAAGGCTGCGCGCAAGCATTACGTGGTTTAGGGGCGATCGTATGTGTTACCGAAATCGATCCGATTTGTGCGCTGCAAGCAGCTATGGAAGGGTATCGTGTGGTCACCATGGATGATGTTGCTAGTCAAGGCGATATCTTTATTACGTGCACAGGTAATATCGATGTCATTACTCACGAACATATGCAACAAATGCGACATAATAGTATTGTATGTAACATTGGCCATTTTGATTCAGAAATTGATGTGGCATCACTGCGTCAATACCAGTGGGAAAACATTAAACCACAAGTAGATCACGTCATTCTCCCTGATGGTAAGCGGATCATTTTATTGGCTGAAGGACGTTTGGTGAATTTAGGTTGTGCCACTGGCCATCCTAGTTTTGTCATGTCGAATTCATTTGCCAATCAAGTGTTAGCGCAAATTGAATTGTGGCAACATCATAAAAATTACGCCAATCAAGTGTACGTATTGTCAAAAGCCTTGGATGAGAAAGTAGCGAAACTACATTTAAAACAGATAGGGGCAACATTGACAACGCTAACTCAGCAGCAGGCTGATTATTTGTCAATGTCGGTTGATGGACCTTATAAACCGGAACATTATCGTTACTAAACATTAAGTAAGTGACTATGTCTGAACGGCTGCATCTCAGTTTTGAATTCTTTCCACCACGGACTGAATCAGCATGTGCAACATTATTGCAAACAGCAACCGAGTTAGCAGCCTTATCGCCGGATTTTTTTTCAATAACATTTGGTGCCAGTGGTTCAGTGCAACACGGTACCCAAGAGACAGTTAATCGATTATCACAACACACAACTGTTGAATGTGTGCCGCATATCTCATGTGTGCATTCGACCAAACAGGCAATTAAAACATTACTTACTGACTATCAACAGCACGGTGTGACAAAATTAGTTGTGTTGCGCGGCGATAAACCCTCTGGTGTGGGTAATGATGTTGGTGAATTGCGCTATGCCAGTGAATTAGTCAAGTTTGTTCGTGATACCACGGGTGACCATTTCACTATTTATGTCGCAGCGTATCCTGAATATCATCCAGAATCTACCAGCGTAACCACTGATTTAACCTATTTAAAACATAAAGTTGATCAAGGCGCTGATGCGATTATTACCCAATATTTTTATAACAGTGATGCGTATTTTTATTTACGCGATAATTGCATGAAAACTGATATCACTGTTCCTATTTTGCCAGGGATCATGCCAATCACTAACTACAAACAATTAGCACGTTTTTCAGATAGCTGCGGTGCAGAATTACCACAGTGGTTGCGTAAACGCCTAGCTGATTTTGGTGATGATTTAGAAAGCTTACGTGCGTTTGGCTTAGAGGTTGTAACTAAATTATGTGAATGTCTACGTCAACAAGGTGTACCTGGGTTCCACTTTTATACATTAAATCAAGCAACAGCGTGTATGCAACTGTGTCGCTTGCTGCAATTAACACGTTAATTGTCTATGCTAACCCCGCGAATTTATCATCCAACATTCATTGGTATACAAACTGAATTGCAATTAACAGAAAATGCATCACGTCATGTGGTTAGTGTGTTACGTTTGATAGCTAATGCCAAGTTGTGTGTGTTTGATGGTAGTGGAATTGAATATCATGCAATATTAGTTGATCCACATAAGCGCCATGCTATGGTCAGAGTGGTCGATAAGGTAACTATTGATCGTGAATCGCCGTTATCCATTACCTTAGTACACGCATTAGCACGCGGCGATAAAATGGATTTTATTATTCAAAAAGCGGTTGAATTAGGTGTGTCACGGTTTATTCCAGTATTTACTGAATTTAGTAATATTAAATTAACCACTGAACGCTTACAAAAGCGTATGCAACATTGGCAAGGTGTGATCATCAGTGCCAGTGAGCAATGTGGGCGTAATCAGTTGATGCAATTAGCAATGCCCATCGAATTTGCTCGTTGGTTACCTCAGGTAATAGCTGATCAGTCACCACAATTGCGCTTGTTATTATCACCAGATGGAACGTCTATATTAAAAAATGTATTTGCTACACAACAGTTAACAACAGTTACCATTGCAATTGGTTGTGAAGGTGGTTTTAGTCCACAAGAACATGAAATAGCCAAGCAACATGGTTTCACCATGTTACGCTTTGGCAGTCGTGTGTTGCGCACAGAAACAGCTGCATTAGCTGTAGTTAGTGCATTGCAGACGTATTATGGTGATTTTACCTAATGTTAATTTAACAAGTTATTGTTTTTTACGAAATAACCACGGGATCCCGCAAAATATCACTAATCCACTTAACAAAATGCCTTCGTACGTGATTAAACTACCAATTTGCAAGTCATCTGGTGGTAAGAAACCAATTAAAATGGCAGCAACACAGGTGATGATCCCAATACCACACACTAGCCAAATACCCACTTTTCCACCGGGAATACGATAAGCACGTGTAACAAGTGCCTGTCGATAATGTAAGCGTAACCCGGCAGCAAAAAACAGAATATAAACAATTAATGCTAATTGTGCAGTTAGTACTGACAATACCCAATAAGAGCTACTAACCGTTGGCATCAACAGAAATACGGTACACAGCACGGTAAAAATACCACCTTGGGTTAGCAAAATGCGTTGTGGTGCACCAAAACGATTACACACACAAAAGACACGTGGTAAATAGCCATCTTGACTGGCGACCATCAATCCGCGTGCTGGGCCAATTAACCATGCACCAACACAACTCATCCCTCCGATAATGATTAAGACAATGATCACGGGTGTCATCCAAGTTAAGTGAAAGACATTAAAGAAAGCTTGATATGCTTGAATTAAACCAGACACCAAGCTGATTTGGTCTTGAGGTAATACAATAGCAATCGCTAATGATGCTAATACCAGTGACAGTAAAATCACAATAGCTGAAATTAATAAAGCGCGTGGATAATCACGTTGTGGATTATTAACATCGCCTGCATGCATTGCAGACATCTCCATACCAAGCAACCCAAATAAGATCGCGATGAAAAAACCAATGTTATGTGCGGTGTGTCCGTTTGGTAGTAATGCATTAACAGTAATTGGTGTAGCACTATCGTGATGGGTTAACAGCCAGATGCAACTTAATATAATAATAAATAACATTGGCACTAAGGTACCGAGTAATGCACCAACAGAGCTTAGCCAACTGGATGCGCGGATCCCAAGGCAGTTAATGGTTGTTACACTCCAGAAAATAATCATGACGCAAATCAAGGTATACGTACGGTTTTCAGCTAAATGTGGATCGATTAAATATGCCAGGGTTGCTGATAAGAATGCTAGGATAGTTGGATACCAAACAATGTTGTAAATCCACTGTAGCCAAATCGCGAGCAATCCCCAACGTTTACCAAATGCTTCTCTGATCCAAACATATAATCCCCCTGTCTCTGGCCAACCTGTTGCTAGTTCAGCGGTGACTAAGCAAGTTGGGATGAAAAAGCAAATAGCGCCGATGGCATAAAAGAATATCAGGGATAAACCGTATTCAGCGCTAATCGGTAAGCTACGCAAGCTGTCGACAGCAATAACGTTGATCATCACTAATGAGAATACGCTTAATGCTTTATTAGAGCGGCGTGAAGGGGCTATGGCCATGCTATGTCTCCTTGGGTACCAGGTGATATTTTTTCATAAAAATGGGTTATTAGTAAACCTATTAAATAGTGAATTTGAATTTGCTGTTATCTTATTCATCCTTTACACTTAATGCCAATGAATCGATTTGTAACATGACGGCATGGATAGCATGAGCGATCACATCTGCGTTTTTGTGAAAAATACCCGTATTGGTCAATTGATACCAGCTGCAACGCCAACAGAAGCAGCCAGATTTACCTTTTCAGAAGACTATTTAGCACTTGGCAATGACAAGCCCATCCTGAGTCTGGCACAAGCACAATGTATGAATTCAGGGATAACGGTTAGTACGCATCGTGGTTTACCATCGTTTTTTTCATATTTGTTACCATACGGTGATTATTATGCTTGGCTATGCGATTTGTTTGCAATTAAACCAGAAGATACCTTTTTATTTCTCAGTATTTATGGGGGGAATGTATTTGGTGGTGTGCAATTGTTACCACAAAGTGGTGATAGCACAAGTCACATGGGTATGTTAGAAGAAATTCGATTAGGCAAATTTCCTAATTCGTGGCAATACATGGCATTACCAGGCCATCATACCAAAGTGGCAATGATTCAAGAAAATGATCAATTTATTTTGGCACGTAATCCACTGCAAGCACAATTTTATTTGCAATTAGCTAGTCAAAATGAACCGTTTTTTGTTGACAATGTCTATTTAATGAGTCATTTAGCTAATGCAATTGGTTTAGCAACACCTGCTTGTTTTAAAGTTGATAATATTAAATTACCGAAAGATATCCCGGGTTTACACGAACAGAACACGTTGATTATGGGGCGCGTTGATCGCGATGAAATCAATGGCATACCTATTCATGCAGAAACAATGGCACAGGCAATGGGGATGGTTGGAATTGATTTAGCAAAGCCAGCTACATTTGCTGACATATTATCGTTTATTCAAACTTATTTTAAAGATGAAAGGTTAGCGTTACGCACAGTGATTTCACAGATGGTATTTCATTTGTTAATTGGTAATGCACATGCTGATCTTAACCGTTTTGCCATTATATATTCTGACGATAACACGCCGCGCATTTCCCCTTTATTACAGCCATTTTCCACGTTGTTATACACACAAACACATGAATTAGCATTGCCTATTAATGGTGTTCGCCAATTTAGCAAGGTAACATTAGCTGATTTTCAATCGTTAGCTGAACATTGTGATTTGGATAAAAAACACATTAAACAAATCGTTTTAGAAATTGTGCAGCAAGCTAGTGATACGTGGCCAAATGTTATTAGTAATATTGCTGTTCCTACACCATTATACGATGCATTGCATCGCCATTGGGAAGATATTGCGAAACATTTCTAATTGCCATTATATACTCTTCGCGATTTAAATTTATGCTTTGTTGGCTGCGCCTAAATTCAAATCGCGAAGAGTATAGCTGACGAAAGTGGCGTTTTATGCTAATCTTCTACGCTGCTGATCATTTTTGTAGTTTGCATAGCAAGGAAACATATGTCGATTTTAAAATTAGCTGATATCAATTTGCGTGATAAGCGTGTCTTAATTCGAGAAGATTTTAACGTGCCGATCCGTGATGGTAAGGTAAAAAGTGACTTGCGTTTGCAAGCAGCGATCCCAGGGATTAAACAGATTTTATCTCAGCAACCTGCACAAGTAATGATTCTATCCCATTTAGGACGTCCACAAGAAGGGGTATTTGATGAAACATTGTCATTGCAACCGGTGGCGCAACGTTTAAGTGAATTAATGCAATGCCCAGTGGAATTATACCGCGATTGGGCCATTCACCCAGAACAATTACCTAGAACCAATGATCATATTCTTTTATTAGAAAATGTACGTTTCAATGTGGGTGAAAAAGCAAATGATGTTGCGTTATCACAACGCATGGCGGCATTATGTGATGTATTTATAATGGATGCGTTTGCAACAGTGCACCGTGCGCATGCATCAACGTGTGGGGTAGCTAAGTTTGCTCCGATTGCGTGTGCAGGCCCATTATTAACAAGTGAATTAGAAGCCTTAGCCAACGCATTACAAGATCCGGCACACCCATTATTAGCGATTGTTGGTGGTGCGAAAGTATCTAGCAAATTACAAGTGCTAGCACATTTAATCACGAAAGTTGATCAATTGATCATTGGTGGTGGTATGGCTAATACGTTTTTAGCTGCAAGTGGTAAGCCGGTTGGTTGTTCACTGTGTGAAACAGAATTGTTGGCTGATGCTAAACGCTTATTGATCCAAGCTGAACAACATGGCACAACATTGTTGTTACCCAGCGATGTTGTAGTGGCCACTGAGATTACTGATACTGCAATTCCAACGACAAAGATGGTCGATGCTGTAGTGGAACCTGACATGATCGTAGATATTGGCCCACAAACAATTAAACAATATGAAACAAGCATTGCTAATGCAGGTACCATTGTATGGAATGGTCCTGTTGGTGTGTTTGAGTGTGCACACTTTGCCACAGGCACATTAGCCATTGCACAAGCAGTAGCATCATCTTCTGCATTCTCAATGGTAGGCGGTGGCGATACATTAGCAGCGATTGAAATGGCAGGATTACAATCGGCAATGTCTTATATTTCTACGGGTGGTGGGGCTTTTTTAGAATATTTAGAAGGTAAGTTATTGCCAGCGATTGCTGTGCTTGTTGAAAAAGGACAATCAACATGACGTCATTAACATTACGTCGCACTAAACTGATTGCTACCTTGGGGCCAGCAACAGATGATGATGCAATTTTGCAAGATTTATTAGCAGCGGGTGTCGATTTAGTACGTTTAAACTTTTCTCATGGTACCCAACAACAACAATTGCAGCGTATGCAGCGTGTGCGCACCATTAGTCAACAATTAAAAAAAACCATCGGGATCTTAGCTGATCTGCAAGGTCCTAAAATTCGTATTACACGGTTTAAAGTAGGCAGTATTACTTTAACAGAAGGCGATAAATTTTGTTTGGATCCACAGTTGGCCGATGATGCAGGTGATCAACATGCTGTTGGCATTGATTACAAAGCACTGCCCAACGATGTTAAACCAAATGATTTATTATTGCTAGATGATGGTTTAATTCAATTGCGGATTATTAATGTTGAGCAACACATTATTCAGTGCAAAGTAGAAGCCGGTGGGGTGTTGTCAAACAATAAAGGGATTAACCGTCAAGGTGGTGGGTTAAGTGCGCCGGCATTAACCGATAAAGATCGTGATGATTTAACCTTTGCTGTACAACATGATGTTGATTACATTGCTGTGTCATTTCCGCGGGATGCGGCGGATATTCAATTAGCCAAAAACTTAATCGCTGAAGCAAATGGCACAGCGGGTATTATCGCTAAAATTGAGCGCAGTGAAGCGGTCACTAATATTGACGACATTATTCAAGTTGCTGATGCAGTGATGGTGGCGCGAGGCGATCTGGCGGTTGAAATTGGCTATGCTGAATTACCTGCTGTACAAAAGGATATTATTCATAAAGCGCGTGCTTATAATAAAGCCGTGATCACGGCTACACAAATGTTAGAGTCGATGATTCAAAATGTGGTGCCAACACGTGCTGAAGTATCCGATGTAGCTAATGCGATATTGGATAGTACTGATGCAGTGATGTTTTCTGCTGAAACAGCCAGTGGTGAGCATCCAGTAAAAGTGATTGAAACAGCGAATACCATTTGTTTAGGTGCTGAAAAACAACGTATGACTCAAGTATCTGGTCATCGCGTGGAATGTCGATTTAACCAAGTCGACGAAGCGATTGCGATGGCAGCGATGTATACCGCTAATCATATGGATGTGACTGCCATTGTTGCATTGACAGAGTCTGGATCAACACCATTGTGGATGTCGCGGATCCGATCGGGGATCCCTATTTTTGGATTAACCCGCCATGTGGGTACTCAACGTAAGATGACGTTATATCGTGGAGTGTATCCACTGTCATTTGATATGACCCAGTGTGCACGTGTCGAATTAAATAAACAGGCTATTTTAGCGGTGAAAGCACACGGGTTCTTAACCGATGAAGATGCAGTGATCTTAACCAAAGGTGATTTAATCGGTGTGCATGGCCGTACCAATGCAATGAAAATTATCCAGGTTAAAGATTTACTGGGATAATTAACACTTAACACTGTCATTCCAGAAATCGCTAAGCCAGCCGCGACTTCGCTGACAACTACGCCGGGTGAGATAACATCTTGAATTCCATCCCTATTTTCGTGTGAAAATTTTACCACAGTGCATCCATGATCCCTGGTGTTTCTAAGTTGATTTGTTATAATAGCCGCCCTTTTTAAGCCTAAATTAGCGTAGAGGCCTGTGGTGAAAAAAAGATTAAAGCTACATGGATTTAACAATTTAACTAAAACATTAAGTTTTAATGTTTACGATATTTGTTATGCTAAAACTCGCCAACATTGCAAGGAATACATTCAATATATTGATGAAATGTATAACGCTGAACGTTTAACTGGCATCTTAACTAAAGTGGTTGAGATCATCGGTGCAACTATTTTAAACATTTCTTATCAGGATTATGAACCGCAAGGTGCTAGTGTGACCATGCTCATTGCTGAAGAAACAACGAGTTCACCAACAGAAAAGTCTGCATTAAATAAAGAAGCGCCTGGCCCATTACCAGATGCAGTGGTGTCACATTTAGATAAAAGTCACATTACAGTACATACTTACCCAGAAAGTCATCCGGATAACGGTATTAGTACGTTTCGTGCTGATATTGATGTATCTACCTGCGGAGTGATTTCACCGCTAAAAGCACTTAATTTTTTGTTACATAGTTTTGAGTCTGATATTGCTACTGTTGATTATCGAGTGCGCGGTTTTACCCGGGATGTCAATGGCAAGAAATTATTTATCGATCATGATATTAATTCGATTCAACATTACATGTCGAAAGATACACGCAAACATTATCAAATGATCGATGTTAATGTTTATCAAGAAAATATCTTTCACGTAAAAATGTTATTGAAAGAATTCGTATTAGATAATTATTTATTTGGTACCGGTGAAGACGAATTTAATCGTGCTGAGTTGCTGCAAATAAAACACCAATTAAAGCGTGAAATGCTAGAGATTTTTTATGGGCGCAACATTGCTAAGCATATTGTGCGTAAGCAACAATTATTCGATGATTAATTTAGGGTCCGTTTGCAATTTATTGCGATGAATAAAATTAAGAGAACGGAATTAAAAATCCTTCTGTACCCGTCATCCCGCGACTTGATCGCGGGATCCAGGGAACAAAACTCAGTATTAGAAAAACAGTATAAATATTAAAGTCATCTGCTCTATTCTCTGGATCCCGCGATCAAGTCGCGGGATGACGGGTACAAGGGAGAGATAATATTAATTTCCTACCTAGCCAACATGTTTGGTTTGTTTACTAAAATTTGTGTAAAGACTTATGAGCTTGGCCATGGGATGACGGATACAAAGAATCTGAATTGTAAATAGGCCCTAGTAATCCGATTAGTTTTTCCCAGACTAGATCAGGCGGCAATGTAGTAAAGCAAGCTGGTTGTTGACTACTGGGTTTTGTATAACTACATTGTTTCTGATAGCAAGGTGCACAGGGAAAATCAGCATGTAAGTGTAATTGATTGTTACCCACAGCCCCGGTTAAACCGGGATTGGTTGCACCATATAAACTGATTGCAGGAATATTTAACGCAGCAGCTAAATGCCCTAACCCAGTATCAACACACACAGCTGCTTTGGCATGTGCAATAACATATGCTGCTTGCGATAATGTTACTTTAGGTAGCAATATAACATTATTTTGATTGGTTGCTAAACGCTGCGCACGTTCTTTTTCTAATACACTACCCCAAGGGATTACCACGTGCATATTGTCTTCTTGTGCACGTTTAATTAATGCTTGCCAATAGGCTTCTGGCCACCACTTACTTTCCCAGCTCGCATTCGGTACAAATACCAAATAATTTTCTGGTAATGAAATGGCAAGTGGCATTAACTTATCATGCCCGATTGCAAAGTCAGCCGGTGTATTCGGTATGGAATAATTTAGTGCCTTTGCAAATAATTCACGTAAACGATCAATGGCGTGATTGCCTTTTTTAACGTGATAGTGTTTTTGATATGCCAAGCTGGCAATACGTTCAGCAGCACTGGCTTTATCTAAGCCAGCACGTGTTTTGCTTTGTGCTAAACGTGTAATCAATGCACTTTTAAAATTCCCTTGTGCATCTAATATAAGGTCGTAATCACATTGACGTAGTGTACGGTAAAATTGACGTAGTTCGCCATTAGACATGACGTGGCGTATATTACTGCGCCAGCGTCGATGTGCACTTTTGATAATGCGATTAACGCTAGGATGCCAATTAGCAATTTCGTGAAAGTTTTCATCGATTACCCAATCAAATTGAATATCGGGAATGGCTTGCTTTGCATCAGTTAGTGCAGGTAGGGCATGAATTACGTCGCCCATAGATGATAATTTAACTAATAAAACGCGCATAAAGAAAAATGATAAATATATTGTTGATTAATAACGTTGCGTATCCTAGTAGATTTTGTTTTGCATTGCAAACTTAATTAGTGCTGTATGACGTAATCGATTAGGTTAACATTGCTTTGATGGTAGCTAATCGTTTGTTACGTATCACGGTTGCCAGTGCTTTGCCTTGTGCACCTGTTTTTAATAAGGCATTCATATCTATTTGACAAGTTACATCATATACGGTTTTCAAAAAATTTGCTTGTGGATAGTCACGCATTTCAAAGCCTTGACAACCACGCGCGTCTGCTTCGCATGCTAATAAAAATTGGCAAAATCGTGAATGACGACGCCACGGATCTAACTGTTCTAATAACGTTAATAATGCTTCTGCGGATAACGCTTGAGAACGATGACATTCCAGATGGTACTTGCAAACTAATATGGCTAGTTCACGATATGCTTTAGGTGTGCGTAACCGTTGGCAAATCGCGGTGACTAATGGTACACCGTTACATTCATGATCGGGATGTTTTGGCCACAGCGTGCGTGGTGTTAATCCTTTACCCACATCGTGGACCAATACAGCAAATACGACGCAAGGATCATGTGATAATTGACTGGCTTGATCGATAGCTAATACGGTATGAATACCACTGTCTACTTCCGGATGCCATTTTTTAGAGGCAGGCACACCAAAGAGTTTATCAACTTCAGGTAATAATGTAGTCAGTGCACCACAATCGCGTAGTGTTTGAATAAATACACTTGGATGCGCTTGTGAAAATACACGTTGTAATTCTTTCCACACGCGTTCAGCGGTTAAATGTTGCAATTCACCGCTAGCAACCATTTGCTTTACTAATTGTATTGTCTCTGGTGCAATTTGAAAGTTATGCTCAGCAAAGCGGGCAGCAAAACGGGCAATGCGTAAAATACGCAACGGATCTTCAGTAAATGCAGGCGATACGTGACGCAAACAGCGGTTAGCTAAATCAGTTTGGCCACCATATGGATCAATAATAGTGCCATCGGTTGTTTGTGCCATGGCGTTAATGGTTAAATCGCGTCGTTTTAAATCATCTTCTAAGGTTACATCTGGTGATGCATGTACTTGAAAACCGCCATAACCAACACCTGCTTTACGTTCAGTACGTGCTAGTGCGTATTCTTCATGAGTTTGCGGATGCAAAAATACTGGGAAGTCTTTACCAACTTGGCGAAACCCTTGGGCTAACATCATCTCTGGTGTGGCACCAACCACGACCCAATCGCGCTCAGTGACAGGCAATCCAAGTAATTGATCACGTACCGCTCCACCGACTAAGTAAATGTCCACAATAGTCCTTATTGAGATGATTGAATAATGTGAGTTCGGCGAAATTTTTAAAAAGAACCAGACTTAATTATAGGATATAAAGAAGTACTACTATTTCTCAAGGGCCGTTCCTAGAACGAGCTTGTTCAGATCCTTGAACGAGCTCGTTCAGATCCTTCCTCTCCGTCATCCTGCGGCGCCCTCTCTCCCGTCATCCCGCGGCTTGACCGCGGGATCCAGTGCATGAAACCCAGAGATAAAAATACGGTGAATATCAAATTAATATCACGATTCTCTGGATCCCGCGGTCAAGCCGCGGGATGACGACCTATAAGATGATTCTGAATAATTTCGCCGAACTCACGTTGAATAGGGTTAATTCTAACTGGAATAGCCTAATGTTGTCATCAATGGTTGAGTAAACAAAAAACAAACATGCTAATCATTTGTCCCGTTACCCCGCGGTCTGAATAATTTCGTCGAATTCGCGTTATAGTAGCAATAATGGGCCAGCTTCTTCAGCTATTTCTCCTAGCTCTCCTAGTTTTCCTGAATTTCCAGCAGTACTACTACTTTGAGTAGCTTGGTCTAAGTTTTCTGATCCCATGCCATTAGCAGCTTGCGTATTGAGACCGGCCATGGATTGTGGTGGTGTCTCCATCGAAGGCATGGCACTATCCATTGCCTCTGCCTTTTTTTCATTGCTAGCAGCTGTTGCTTCTTGTTGACGAGCACGAGTATCACCAATTTCACCATCAAATGCTTTGCTTTGACTAGATTCTGGCGTTGGGGTAGGAAGGTTATCAAGTGTCTCTATCTCATCTACTGTATCTTGTTGGTTATCACCATCAATATAATCTGTGTTATTTTCGTTCTCACCATCAAGTGCTTCGCTATGACCAGATCCTGGTGTTGGGGTAGGAAGGTTATCAGATGTCTCTATCTCATCTACTGTATCTTGTTGGTTATCACCATCATCTGTATTATTTTCGTTATTTTGTGTCTCTGTGCTGTGTTTTTTATTATTTTTTTGATTTGAACGGAATTTTTCCATTAATTCATCATGTTCATCATTTAGTTGTTTGTTAAAGAAATCATTTAATTGCTTTCTAAAGTCAGCCAAGTGTGGCTGCCCACCGCTATCTGAAAGAAGGTCGGGTTTTTTTGGCTCATCAGGATCTTTTGGAGGTGCTTCCTTTGAATTATCATTCGTTGCAGCATCAATAATATCCTCTGGCTTAGCCGGACTTGCCACAGATTGTTCAGGTATCATATCAGCGGGAATAGTTGGTTGGTTATCTTTGCTAGGCATATCAAAAAACCCCTTGTGTTACTGTCAAACTGGTTGGTTAATTCAATTTATAATAGTTAGACCGCCATTTTAATGCAAAGTTGAATTTTTGTCAATGAATATCCATAATGTAAGCTAATGATTTTAAAAGATAATTCATTATGAATGGGTAAATTTGCAGGCAAAATACCGTTAAATTGATAGTAAATCATTATCATATGCGATAAATGGCAGGAGATAGTGCTGGTTAGGGATAAGCAACGATGTTAGTCATGATTCAGTTGTTCTTTACATTATTAAAAATGCCAGCTTAATCTCGCTTGTATCTGTTATGAAACCCAACTACTATGGCTGGCCGTTAACCCTATGGATAGTCATTGGACGTTATGCAACAACAACACACTATAGTAACGGCAATCGTAATGCGTTTACGGATATTACATCAGTATATATTACCACAGCGATGGTTATCGCGATTAGTTGGTTGGGTAATGCAATTAGAAAAAAGATGGGTAGCACAACCACTGATTGCGTGGTTTATCCAGCGTTATGCTGTTGACTTAAGTGAAGCTAAGATAACTAATCCAAAACAGTATTCAACATTTAATGCATTTTTTACTCGACATTTACAAGATAATGTTAGATCAATTGCAACAGCAGTTAATCATGTTGTCTCACCTGCAGATGGTACAATCAGTCAACTTGGGCAAGTTGATGATGGTAAATTAATACAAGCAAAACAACATCAATACCGTGTAGTAACGTTAGTGGGTGGTGATTTGCAATTAGCAGCTAGATTACAACATGGCTCATTTGCCACAATTTATTTATCACCTAAAGATTACCACCGCGTACACATGCCGGTAGAGGGTTATTTGCAATCGATGACTTACATACCCGGTCGATTATTTTCAGTTAGTCCATTAACTACAGAGTGTGTGCCACAGTTATTTGCGCGTAATGAAAGAGTAGTTTGTGTATTTAATACAGTTCACGGATGTACAGTCGTCGTTATGGTAGGGGCAATGTTAGTAGGTAATATTGCAACTCGATGGGCTGGGATGGTGAATCCAACTCACAGTCAGCAAGTACAAATATGGACATATGATCAACTGCATATTCAACAAGGTGATGAGATGGGTTATTTCCAATTGGGTTCTACAGTTATTGTATTAACTGAGCAAACAGTGCAATGGCAATGTGGAGCAACTGATCCAATTAAAATGGGCTGTGTATTGGGCTGTTATTAAGACAAGGATATTGCATGGCATTTATCGAACGAAGCAAACAACAACGTAAAGCAAGTGTTTGGTCACCGGGTTCATGGCGTCACAAAGCAGTGCGCCAACTACCAACCTATCCTGATCTAACAGCATTAGCCAATATAGAATCGCAATTACAATGTGTTCCACCATTGGTTGTCCCATTTGAAATCGATACATTAAAACAGCAACTCGCCAAAGCCGCGCGTGGTGATGCTTTTTTATTACAAGGTGGTGATTGCGCGGAACGCTTTATTGATTGTAATCGCGATATTATTACCAATAAGCTAAAAATATTATTGCAAATGAGTGCAATATTGCTGTATGGCTTACGCAAGCCGATTATTCGTATTGGTCGTATTGCAGGGCAATATGCTAAGCCACGTTCTAGTGAATATGAAATTCGCGATGGTATTCGACTTCCTAATTATCGGGGTGATGCCATTAATTGTGCTGATTTTAATGCACAGGCGCGTACGCCGGATCCAACATTATTGCTAGATGCCTATACCCATTCAGCGAAAACATTAAATTATTTACGGGCATTAGTGCAACATGGATTTGCTGATTTGCAGCACCCAGAATATTGGGATATCGATTTTATTCATTATTCTGAATCAAAAGAAAAATATCAAGCCATACTGCAAGCAATTACCAATGCTATTGATTTTGCTAATGCAGCTGTTAGGGAATCAACATGCGATCTAACTCGTGTAGATTTGTACACGAGTCACGAGGCATTACTATTACCTTATGAACAAGCCTTAACACATCAATATCAGCAACAGTGGTATAACTTATCGACCCATTTCCCGTGGGTGGGTATGCGCACCGCACAGTTAGACAGTGCACACATTGAATATATCCGTGGTATTACCAATCCAATTGCGATTAAAGTTGGCCCTGATATGACAGCAATGTGGTTAACTGAGTTAGTTAACAAGTTAAACCCAGATAATGAGCCTGGCCGTTTAACCTTAGTGCATCGCATGGGAGCTACACAGGTTGAGACACGTCTACCATCTTTAATTAAAGCAGTGTGTGCTACTGGTAAAACAGTATTGTGGTGTTGTGATCCGATGCATGGCAATACTGAAATCACAGCAGGTGGTATTAAGACGCGTCACTTTGATAATATTCTTGAAGAATTACGATTATCATTTGCAGTGCATGCTAATTTGGGTACGTATCTGGGTGGTGTACATTTTGAATTAACGGGTGATGATATCACTGAATGTATTGGCGGTGCCCGCGGATTAACTACGAATGATTTAACCCATGCCTATAAAAGCTTAGTTGACCCACGCTTAAATTACGAACAGAGTTTAGAAATGGCGATGCAAATTTTAGAGTGTATTAACGAGTCGGAATAAACATATAACTATACTCTTCGCATTTTAATTTTAGTTCGGGCTGGCATGACTGACTTTTAGTCATTTGTATTAGTACAACGATATTGTAATTTGTATTTCTCTCAGTATATACTCAAAGCGTTTTGAATTTAGGCGAGGCGGCAAGCTGTCGAGCAAAAGGAGTGTATGAAATACATGACTTTTGTATAAAGACTTGCCCCGGACTTGATCCGGGGTCAGCGCAGCCAACAAAGCATAAATTTAAAATGCGAAGAGTATACTAGCGCTAATAATAATTGGAGGATTACTATGGGAATGCCACGTGCCTCGATTCTCAATGTGTTTGGACGTTCACCAATCCGACCTTTACAAGAACACATGAGTAAAATTACAGCATGTACCCAGGAACTCCAGCCATTTTTTAATGCGGTTATTGCGATTGATTGGGCAACCGCTGAAATCCATCAACTGACTATTGCACGTATTGAAAACGAAGCAGATAAAATTAAACGAGAATTGCGTGTGCATTTACCTAACAGTTTATTTTTACCAGTATCACGTTCAGGCTTATTAGAAATTTTAACAGTGCAAGATAAAATTGCGGATAAAGCACGTGATGTTGCTGGCTTAATGTTAGGGCGTAAACTGATCCTTCCTAAACAATTACATGCCACTTTCATGAACTTTTTGCAACGTAATTTAGAGGCAGTGCAGCAAGCTGATAAAGTAATTAATGAGTTAGGTGAATTATTAGAAACTGGCTTTGTCAATAGTGAAGTTGGTGCAGTAGAAAGCATGATTTGTCTTATCGATGAAATTGAATCTGATACCGATCAAATGCAAATTGCAGTACGCCAGCAAGTGTATGAGGTTGAAAATACCTTATCACCGATTGACGCCATGTTCTTATATAAAGTAATTGAAACAACTGGTCAGTTAGCCGATGGTGCGCAACATGTTGGAGATAATTTGCAATTGTTATTGGCGAGGTAATTATGCCCCATGCTGAATTATTTATTATCCTAGCGTGTGTATTTGGTTTTTTTATGGCGTGGGGAGTAGGTGCGAATGATGTCGCCAATGCAATGGCAACATCAGTCGGTTCGCGTGCAATCAGTTTACGCCAAGCAGTTATCATTGCTGCCATTTTTGAATTTTTAGGGGCTTTTCTTGCCGGTGGTCAAGTGACGCATACCATTCGTGGCAAGATTATTGATCTATCGGTATTAGCTGATACACCCGAATTATTAGTCTATGGCATGTTGAGTGCGTTACTAGCTACGGGTATTTGGTTGTTTATCGCAACCTATCGCGGTTGGCCGGTATCGACAACGCATAGCATTGTTGGTGCGATTATCGGTTTTGGTACAATGAACTTAGGGATGCATGCCGTGTATTGGCACCAAGTTATATTCATTGTGCTCAGTTGGATCGTGACACCGTGTATTGCTGGCTTATTGGCATACGGTATTTTCCGTAGCATTCAAGAATTAATTTTAAATCATGCTAATCCACTACAACGTGCACAACAGATTGTACCGCTTTACATTTTGTTAGCTGCGTTTATTATTGGATTGGTTACGTTAAACAAAGGGTTAAAACACGTTTGGTTACACATTTCAACAGCAAGTAGTATTGTGTATTCAGCATTATTTGCACTATTAATTATGTTGATTAGTTATTTTCTTTTGGCCAAGACGTCTTTTCGTGATAAAGGCGGGCGTCACGTGCACTTTGCAAATGTCGAGCACTTATTTGGTATTTTAATGATATTTACTGCTGGCTCGATGGCATTTGCTCATGGTTCAAACGATGTAGCTAATGCGATTGGGCCATTAGCGGCAGTAGTGAGTGTGGTAAAAAACGGTGGGATGATCGCTGCACAATCAGGTGCGCCACGTTGGGTATTATTATTAGGTGGTATCGGGATTGTCATTGGGTTAGCCACATTTGGTTATCGTGTGATTGCCACCATTGGCACTAAGATAACAGAGTTAACGCCGAGTCGTGGTTTTGCTGCTGAATTAGCAACAGCAACGACAGTTGTATTAGCATCTGGTATTGGATTACCTGTATCCACTACACAAACATTAGTAGGTGCTGTATTAGGCGTTGGGTTAGCACGTGGGATTGCGGCATTACAACTAAATGTTATACGCAGTATTTTATTATCGTGGATCATCACATTACCAGCTGGTGCTGCAATCTGTATTGTTCTATTTACCATTCTAAAATCGTTATTATAAAATAAATGAAAATTGAATCTAAAGACAAAACTGATGTTATCATTATTGGTGCGGGCATTGTCGGTTTAACCTGTGCCTGTGCACTAGCTAATACATCACTGAAAGTTACTGTAATCGATGCATGTACACAGCGTCCCGTATTTTCTGAAGGTGAATATGACATGCGCGTAAGTGCGATTACCCGTGCATCACAAACAATTTTTCACAATTTAGGGGCATGGGAACTCATGCGTGGCTTACGAGTAAGCCCTTATCGTGAAATGTATGTATGGGATGATAATGGCTCAATTCATTTTGATTCAGCGTATGTTGGTGAGAGTGAGTTAGGTTACATTGTTGAGAATACAGTGATACAACAAGTATTACGTCAGCAAGTTGAACGAGCAAACAATATTGATCTTATCTATGGATGTATATTGCACTCAATTGATGTGAGCAAGCATGGCGTTACCTTACAGACAGATGATAATCATATATTGCAATCACGTTTAGTAATTGGTGCTGATGGCGTTCATTCTTGGTTACGTCAGCAATGTGGTGTTGAACAACGTCAATGGTCATACCAACAAACCGCAATCATAGCCACGATAAACACAGAAAAACCACATCAATTAACGGCGTGGCAACGTTTTATGCCAGATGGCCCGTTAGCGTTATTGCCTTTAGCTGACTCACACGATTGTTCGATTGTATGGTCAGCTGCAACAGCACGTGCAAATGAATTACTTTCATTGTCAGATACACAATTTGCAGATGCCGTTGCAAATGCGTGTGAACATCGTTTGGGCGAAATTAATATAGTTTCTTCTCGCCAATCATTTCCATTGACCATGCGCCACAGTAAACAGTATGTATTACCAAACATTGCATTTATCGGTGATGCAGCGCACAGTTTACATCCATTAGCCGGACAAGGTGCTAATCTGGGAATATTAGATGCAGCGTGCTTGGCACAAACATTACAACAGGCGCATCGCAAAGGACGTGATATTGCCAGTTTAGCTACACTACAACGTTATGCACGTTGGCGTCGTGGACATAATTGGGAAATGATCTTGGCGATGGAAGGATTTAAACGATTGTTTAGCAATGATGTTCCTTGGATCAAACGATTACGTAATCGAGGTTTAACAATGACTAATCGGTTACCCTTGGTCAAGCAAGCAATTATCCGTCGTGCAATGGGATTACAAGGTGATTTGCCCGTATTGGCACGTGTGCAGTAGTTTGCCATATGGGCACCAGTGAGTTGCACACTAACCTATGCACGGTATAATCGCAACGTTTTTTACAACAATGTCCTATGGAGAAATTGCAAATGCCCCAGCGTACTCCATTGTATCAGGCACATCTTGATGCAGATGCGACCATGGTAGATTTTGCCGGTTGGCAAATGCCAATTCATTATGGATCACAGTTAACAGAGCATTATGCTGTGCGTCAATCTGCAGGCATGTTCGATGTATCGCACATGACAGTGCTTGATCTAACAGGCGATGGTGCGCGCGATTTCTTACGTTATTTATTAGCTAACGATGTTGCACGTTTATCGTTAAATAAAGCATTATATAGCTGCATGTTAAATCATGAAGGTGGCATCATCGATGATTTGATTGTGTATTATCTTAGTGACTCGCCTAGTCGTTACCGTATGGTGGTCAATGCAGCAACTCGTGATAAAGATATTGCTTGGATTAGAAAACAAGCAAATGAATTTGCAGTAACTATTAACGAATGTCATGATTTAGCAATGCTTGCTGTGCAAGGTCCAACAGCTTGCGA
Source organism: Gammaproteobacteria bacterium (assembly GCA_965116795.1). Lineage (GTDB taxonomy): Bacteria > Pseudomonadota > Gammaproteobacteria > JAJFKG01 > JAJFKG01 > JAJNDI01. The sequence goes on along the minus strand of OZ220716.1, from coordinate 505,772 downwards.
TACAGTAGCGACTGTATTGCCTACTGCACTGGCGCAGGCAATGCAGAACTTAAAGCGTTTCCAAGCCTATCAACAACACGATTGGTTTATTGCACGCACGGGTTATACCGGTGAAGATGGTGTTGAAATCATTATTCCAGCAACTGAGGCAACTAAATTGTGGCAACGCTTACTCGCAGCAGGTGTTACCCCATGTGGTTTGGGTGCACGTGACACATTGCGTTTAGAAGCAGGTATGCACTTATATGGTACCGATATGGATGAGACAGTAACACCGTTGGTATCTGGATTAGCTTGGACAATTGCGTGGGAACCGGCAGATCATGATTTTATTGGTAAACAGGCATTGTTAGCTCAGAAAGCAACGGGTGTTGATCAACGTTTTGTTGGATTAGTATTAGAAACAAAGGGTGTATTGCGTAATCATCAACGCGTTGTTTGTGAGGGTGTTGGTGATGGTGAAATTACTAGTGGTAGTTTCTCACCAAGTTTACAGTGTGCAATTGGGTTAGCACGGATCCCAGCTGCTGCTACCGATGCCCATTGTCAAGTAGAGATTCGAGGACGCTTATTACCAGCGCGCATTGTTAAATTGCCATTTGTGAGTCAAGGTGAATGTGTTTTGGTAGATTAATGGTAACAGCTTGGCCGATCTTTGCTTTATCAAAAAACGTCAGCTTTGCGTGGAGGTTGCCAGAAAATATCAACAAAACAGCGCAGTGTATTGGGTATACATGAGCACGTTTTGTTGATATTTTCTGGCAAGATCCGCCAAATATGGCGTTTCCCTAAATAGTACTTTTAAATGTGGAGAGAGTAGTTATGAGTGATATTCCAGAAAACCTACATTACACCGACAGTCATGAATGGGTACGTCAAGAAACCGATGACGTTTACACAATTGGGATCACAGTACATGCTCAGCAATTACTGGGGGATTTAGTCTTTGTTGAATTGCCAGATGTAGAAAAAGCAGTGAATGCGGGTGAAGAGACAGGTGTTGTGGAATCAGTTAAAGCGGCATCTGATGTGTATTCCCCGTTAACCGGGACTATCTTTGCTGTAAATGATGCATTAGTTGAAACGCCTGAGTTAGTCAATCAAGATCCATATGGTGCAGGTTGGTTATATAAGATCAAATTAACTGAAACAAGTAACTTAACATCATTACTGAATGCACAACAATATACACAAAAAGTGGCAGAACAGGATTAAATAATATGCCTTATATTCCGCATACCGATACTGATATCAGCGATATGTTATCAACTATTGGTGTTGATAATATCGATACATTGTTTGATGAAATTCCCGAGCAGTTACGTATAGATAAGTTGAAACATGTTTCTACTGGGATCAGTGAAATGCAAGCGGCACGTTTGTTATATGAGCGTGCGACCCAAGACAGACGAGGTGTTTGTTTTATTGGTGCAGGTGCTTATGAACATCATATTCCAGCAGCAGTATGGGAAGTTGCTTCGCGTGGGGAATTTTTAACAGCATATACACCGTATCAGGCAGAAGCTAGCCAAGGTACATTACAATTACTATACGAATACCAAACCATGATGGCGAGTCTTGTTGGGTTAGATGTATCAAATGCATCATTGTATGATGGTGCATCTGCGTTAGCTGAAGCGGTATTAATGGCAGTACGTGTGCAGCGCAAAGTGAAAACCCGTAAAATAGTATGCGCTGGCAGCTTACATCCGCATTATCGTCAAGTAGTACATACACTAGTAAATGCACAAGGGATTGAATTGGTTGAGTTGCCTTATTGTGCTAAAGCTGGTGCCACGATTGCAGATACCCTAACATCATTTCAACAAGACGAATTTGCTGCTATTGTTATTCCACAACCTAACTTTTTTGGTGTCATTGAAGATGTTGACTTACTAACAAATTGGGCACATGCCAAACAGGCATTAGTGATAGGCGTAGTCAATCCAATTGCGATGGCATTATTAAAAGAGCCAGGTAGTTGGGGTGATAATGGTGCTGATATTGCCTGTGGTGAAGGTCAACCATTGGGATTGCCACTAGCATCGGGTGGACCTTACTATGGTTTCTTATGTTGTAAGCAAGCATTAGTGCGTCAATTGCCCGGCCGTATTGTGGGTCGCACAACTGATCAAGATGGCAAAATAGGTTATACATTAACACTGCAAGCACGCGAACAACATATTCGTCGTTCTAAAGCCACGTCTAACATTTGTACCAATCAGGGATTAGCTGTCACTGCTTCTACCATTCACATGAGTTTACTTGGGCTATCTGGACTGCGTAATGTTGCATTAACCAGTCATCAACATAATCAATTATTACTTGATACGTTGACTAATATTAATGGTATTGACAGGGTATTTACTGGTACATGTTTTCATGAAGTTGTGTTACGTTTTAGCAAACCAATTGATACGGTGTTAAATGCATTACTTGCTGAAAAAATTCAAGGTGGATTTGCATTAGGTGTATTATATCCTGACTATGCAGATTGTTTATTAGTGTGTACTACTGAAATGCAAACACCGGATGATATTCAACATTATGCAGATGTTGTTAGCACATTGTAATCGCAATAAGCGAAAAACATAAAGGAAAATAATATGCTTATTTTTGAGAAATCTGCTCCAAACCGTGCAGCACATATGCAATCACCGCGTATTTCATCGACGGAAACGGCAATCCCAGATCAATTGTTACGTCAATCAACAGCACAATTACCTGAAGTATCAGAAATGCAAGTTGTGCGACATTATACACAACTGTCGCAGCACAATTTTTCGATTGATACACATATGTATCCATTAGGTTCATGTACAATGAAATATAATCCGCGTGGTGTACATAAGCTTGCATCATTATCAGATTGGTTACGTCGCCATCCATTAGCACCATTTACCGAAAGCCAAGGCTTTCTGCAATGCTTGTATGAATTACAAGATATATTAAAAGATGTCACTGGCATGAGTGGTATTTCATTAGCGCCAATGGCAGGTGCTCAAGGTGAATTCGCTGGTGTTTCCATGATTCGCGCTTATCATCAAGCCAGAGGTGATCATGCGCGTTGTGAAATTCTAGTGCCGGATGCCGCACACGGTACCAATCCAGCATCGGCAGTCATGTGTGGTTATACAGTGCGCGAGATCCCAACGGATAAAGATGGTGATGTTGATTTGGTTGCATTGGAGGCAGCATTAGGACCACAAACAGCAGGCATTATGTTAACGAATCCGTCTACTTTAGGTGTGTTTGAACGGCAAATTGCTGTGATTGCTAACAAAGTGCATGCAGCAGGTGGCTTGTTGTATTACGACGGTGCCAACTTAAATGCAATCTTAGGTAAAGTACGCCCAGGTGATATGGGTTTTGATGTCATGCATTTAAATTTACACAAAACATTTGCGACACCTCATGGTGGTGGTGGACCTGGCTCTGGGCCAGTGGCATGTAATGATAAATTAAAACCTTATTTACCGATCCCAATTGTTGATAAGCAAGATAATCAATACTGTTTGCTTAATCAACATAATTGTCCGGATAGCATTGGTCGGTTATCAGCATTTATGGGTAATGCCAGTATTTTATTACGTGCTTATATTTATTGTCGCATTCTGGGGCGTGAAGGTATGGTGCGTGTAGCTGAATTTGCTACATTGAATGCAAATTATTTGATGACACGTTTGCAACAAGCCGGGTTTGAATTGGCTTATCCTAAACGTCGTGCTAGCCATGAATTTATTATTACCTTAAAAAATTGGGTAAAAGCGTATGGTATTAGTGCAATGGATGTAGCCAAACGATTGTTAGATTATGGCTGTCATGCACCAACAACGTATTTCCCATTACTGGTGCCAGAATGTTTATTGATCGAACCAACAGAAACTGAAAGCAAACAAGATATTGACCAATTTGTTGCAGCAATGCTAGCTATTCAACAAGAAGCAAAAACTAATCCTGATATTATTTTAAAGGCACCTCATACGTGTCCAGTACGACGCTTAGACGATGTGAAAGCAGCACGTCAATTGGATCTGGTATGGAATGGCGAACAAGCTAAACCAGTTGGTACTGAAAAAGCATAAACTTTGTTGCTAAATAATATCACCACAATTAGAGTAGCATTATAATAATTTTTCTAACCCATATACCAATTCTGATAATGTCATCACACGGCGACAGGCCAAAGCAATGCCTGGCATAAATGCGTCGCGACTGATGCTATTATGACGAATCGATAAGGTTTCACCTATATTGCCAAAAATAACTTCTTGAGTAGCCAAAAAGCCCGGCAAGCGCACGCTATGTGTTGGAATTGAATAACAGTCACCGCCGCGACAACCAGGATATTGTTCAATAACAGTTGGATCGGCTGGTGCAGTTAATTGTGCTGCTTCTCTAGCATCGCTAATCATTTTGGCCGTTTTGACTGCGGTACCAGATGGTGCATCTTTTTTTTGATCGTGATGCGATTCAACGATTTCAACAGCAGGCAAATAGGCTACGGCTTTTGCAGCAAATTGCATCATCAAAATTGCACTGATTGAGAAATTAGGTGCAATCACACCACCACGTTTTTGTTGTTGGCAACGGCTTTGCAGTGTTGCAATTTGATCATCACTAAACCCAGTGGTACCAATCACTGGGCGTGCCCCTGATTCAATAATAGTGGCAGCATTATCAAATGCGACTTCAGCAGTTGTCAGGTCAACGACCACATCAGCTTGGTGTTGTTTAATAAGCTGAGATAAGTTATCGCTTTTACCCGCGGTGGCTATCACATGAATATCAGATTGGGTGGGTAAATACGCTGTAGCCTGTTTACCCATACGTCCATTAGCACCGTTAATAATCACTTGAATTGTCATCACCACTCCCAAAATTTATTGTATGCTATACCGTAGCGGCTACATTACAATTTTTAACTGCTTGCCAGGATTGCGATGTTGCTTTTGCAACTAATTTATCACGCTGCTTACGCCATTGTTGCATGTGTGTGGTTTTTCGATGGGCTTCGTGCGCTGCCTGATCAACCCATGCTTCATAAAACAAAAAATCAGCAGGATTATTATCACTGCGATGTAGGGTATACAGTAAACAACCGGGTTCAGCACGTGTGGGTGCAACCAATGCCATTAACGCGGCCGCTAATGTGTCTTCTTGACCTGACTTTGCAGTGAAATGCACAGTAATTGTATATGCTGTGTGTAACATAGGTGATCCTCCAATTGATTAAACCTAGTTAACTACTCAGGCTTGTTAAGGAAAGCGCCAAGGCTGACGTCTTTCAGTAACGTGAAAACTGGCTGAGTAATTACAAACCTACTCTGTTTTGATGCCGATAAACCTACTAGCTGTAGAATTATACCGGATGTGATTATAAATCCCTAGTTGAATTTAGTATTACTGAATAAGGAATTAACCTTGCCCAGTTCCTCATTTTTTGAAAGAATGATAGCTGTTTTTCTAAAGAATAATGGAGGCAGCATTGATCGATTCGCAAGGGTTTCGTGCCAATGTGGGTATTGTGTTGCTCAATGCTGCAGGTAAGGTATTTTGGGGACGACGCGTTGGTAAGACGGCATGGCAATTTCCGCAAGGAGGATTGCAAGCAGGTGAACAACCTGTAGACGCGATGTACCGTGAGTTAGCTGAAGAAGTTGGTTTGCAAGCTAATGATGTTAGGTTAGTAGCTGAGGCAACAGATTGGTATCATTATCGTTTGCCCCAGCAATTTATCCGTCAGCATGTCACGCCAGTGTGCATCGGACAAAAACAAAAATGGTTTTTGTTATATCTCACCAATCAAGATAGTGCTATTAACCTTAACCATAGTGATGAGCCAGAATTTGATAGTTGGTGCTGGGTAGATTATTGGCACCCAGTACAACATGTTATTTTCTTTAAACGACAAGTGTATCAGAAAGTGTTATGTGATTTTGCTGCATCGCGTAATACTTTATGATTGAATATACTCAAAGCGTTTTGAATTTAGGCGAGGCGGCAAGTCTTCGAATCAAAAGGAGTGTATTGAAATACATGACTTTTGTGAGAAGGCGCAGCCAACAAAGCATAAATTTAAAACGCTTTGAGTATAGTTAGTGATACTAATAGTTTGATGCTTTAAATAAGCATAAAAAGTTTTTAAAGGTTTTTATATGTTAAAGATCCAACGTCGCATTTTAAATGAATTCAATGCTGCTGATACATTAGGTGCAGCATTGACAGTGATCGTGCAACGGATCCGAGAAACATTAGAAACACAAGCGTGCACGTTATATTTAAAAGATGATGAACGTGGTGGCTTTTTGTTAATGGTCAGCAGTGGGTTAGTAATTGCAGATGATGCAACTGTCTGTATTGATTATGGTACAGGATTAATTGGTGCAGTTGCTAAGCGTGGTGAGCCGCTTAATATAGAGGATGCCAACATACACCCTAGTTTTATTCATGTTGATGGCATTGACGAACAACATTATTGTGCTTATTTGGCGGTACCTATTACATATAATGGAAATGTAATTGGCGTATTGGTAGTACAACAAGAAGAAAAACGTCGTTATGATCAAACAGAAGAAGCATTTCTAGTGACGTTGGCAGCACAATTTGCTGAGCCTATTTCGCAGATTAACAGTCAAGATGCACTGGTAGAATTAGCGAAAGACGTTTCTCGTCAACGTCGCCATCAACAGCGTAAAAAGCGTGATCGCCCATTAAAAGGGGTCACTCGAATCCCTGGTGTTGCTATTGGTACCAGTGTGCTAGTGTATCCACCTGCTGATTTGAATGTAGTACCGGATAAAGCAATTACAGCTGATCACATCAATAGAGAAATTGACTTATTCAATACAGCATTACTTGCAACACAATCTGAAATCAATCAATTAAAGCAACGACTCAGTAGCAGCATTGCTGCAGAAGAGTTAGCTATTTTTGATGTATATATTGGTATATTAACCAGTGTTAGTTTCAGTAAAGATGTTGTTGCGGTTATTCGCTCTGGTCAGTGGGCACAAGGTGCATTACGTCAAGTAGTCAAACAACATTTACAACGATTTGATAGCATGGATGATGAGTATTTGCGTGGGCGTGCAACTGACATTCAAGATCTTGCTCAACGTATATTAGGACATTTGCAGAAACAACAACATACTAAGATTGATTATCCAAAACAAACTATTCTAATCGGCGAAGAAGTTACAGCTGCTGCATTAGCTGAAGTGCCGGAAGGATTGCTAAAAGGTATTATTTCATTAAAAGGTGCGGATAATTCGCATGTAGCTATTTTAGCGCGCGCGATTGGAGTGCCTGTTGTGATGGGGATCAGTGGTGTTAACGTTGCTCAGCTTGCACGACAACAAGTCATTATTGATGGCTACTATGGCATTGCTTATGTCGCTCCATCAATGGCATTGTTACAACAATATCAAAATTTATTAAAAGAGGAACAAGAACTAAATGCCGATTTACAAACATTGCGTGATCTACCTGCTGAAACACCTGATGGGCATTGTGTGGCATTATGTGTCAATATTGGAATTGCCGCTGATGCTGGTTTATCACTAACAGCAGGGGCTGAAGGTGTTGGATTATATCGTACTGAGATCCCATTTTTAGTCCGTGAAAATTTTCCCACAGAAGCAGAACAGTCAGCGATTTATCGACAGGTACTTGCTGCGTTTGCACCACGTCCAGTGATCATGCGCACGTTAGATGTAGGAGGTGATAAATCATTACCGTATTTTCCAATTAATGAAGATAATCCTGCATTAGGTTGGCGTGGCATTCGTGTCACATTAGATCACCCAGAAGTATTTCGAGTACAACTGCGTGCCATGTTAAAAGCAAGTGAAGGATTGAATAATTTACGCATTATTTTTCCAATGGTGAGTCACATTGCTGAATTAGATGAAGCACTACGTTTACTACGTCAGACATATCGTGAAGTCAATGAAGAAGGACATATGATTGATATGCCATTGGTTGGTGCTATGATTGAAGTCCCAGCTGCTGTTTATCAAACACGTTTATTAATTCGTCGAGTTGATTTTATTTCTGTGGGTAGTAATGACTTGGCGCAATATTTATTAGCAGTTGATCGCAATAACATGCGAGTAGCACGCTTGTATGATACCTTGCATCCATCGGTGTTAATTGCGTTAATGCATATTGTTGATGAGGTACATGCCGAAGGTAAGCAGGTTAGTATTTGTGGTGAAATGGCAGGTGATCCAGTGTCTGCTGTTTTGCTATTAGGTATGGGTTATGATGCATTCAGTATGAACTCGAGTAGCTTATTGCGTATTCGTTGGGTGATCCGTAACTTTAGCTTACGAACGGCACGTGATTATTTACGCGAAGCCATTTGTATGGAAGAGCCACATATTATTCGACGTTTTCTCGAGCAACACTTAGAGGCAGCAGGCTTAGGTGGGTTAATACGTGCAGGTAAATAATATACTCCTCTTCCCTCCGGCCGTCATCCCGCGGTCAAGCCGCGGGATGACGGTCGCTGAGTCTTAAGTTACGACTAAAACTAGCCATTCAGTTTAGTAATATTGAATTCTGGTTTTTCTAATAAGTTATCAATATGCCATTGTGGGTGTTGTGGTATGACTACATCAACTCCTAAATCTAATCGTGATAAGATTGATTGACCCACTATCATACGCCCAATTTGTTTTTGCTGTTTATTCAGCAGACCCAATCCCCAAATTGAATGGAAAATAATCGGATGATTAGTGTTATCGCGTCCAACGTATATTGCGATATGGCTGATATGATTTTGTTTTTTACCAAAACTGATGAAGGTTAAGAATGGAGTTAGGCGTCCAATTTGGTTATTTTTACCGTTAAGAATGGTTTCACGTGTGATTGTTGGGTATTCAGTTAACGGTAATGAATAAAGCTTCCCAGCATAATGTGCTTGAATACTGGAATTACGTGGTAACCAGATCCCGACAGTATTGTACAGGCTACGTAACAAACCAGAACAGTCCGGATGAAAATGCAAATCACCCCATCCGTACGGTATTCCTAGCAATGTCTCAACTAAATTCACAAAGTGACGTAAAGTAGGTGAAATTGGCCAGGGTTGCCAATCAGATGAAGCGGCTCTACTGACAATACTAGTTTGGTGCGATGTTGCTTTTTTTGGATACAGTACAGTAATAATTTGATTAGTTGTGGGCTCTATAATCATTGGTAATATAGTCCCTGGGTATATCGCCATAGATTGATGTTGAGTGGTATTAGTAATAGGCTGATAAGTCGTTAGTGTAGCGAGCGGTTTACGTTTCCAATTATCAATAAAGGTTTGATCAACATAACTAACATTATTGTGTTCAACCCATCCCAATAAGCCTGCTGCCTTAATCAATAACCATTTTTTATCTTTGGTTTGATGAATAATGTGTATAGGTGATCCTAAATACACGGCAGATTCTTGCAGATCATCAAACGGATAACCTTCCCCGGGTTGTAAGATGTTATTATAACTAGATTCACTAGTCGGTAATTCACGCAATGCAGCGTTGTTTATCATAATACCGCGGCTATGTTGCGTTACATTGGGAAATGTATCTAACTCCATATTTTTCGCAATATTGTCTAGCCATTGTGAAGAATGTGGTTGGTAATGACTATCGTAAGTTGTTTTATTTTGATAATGTTGTGCTAAATGCTGTTCTATTTCAAGAATGGTAGATGTATGTTGATGATCTGCGGTAGCTGATACAGTAGTATTGCTATCTTTTTTGTTCCAAGGACTGTAAAAACGAGTTAAAAAATCTTTTTTGTATTTATCTTGCCGTGCAATTGATAATAATGGTTTATCTAAGTCAGCATGCTGTGGTAAAAAACTATGAATTGTCTGAGGCAATGATATGGGCAGCATTAAATTAACTGGCATGGTTTGCTTAGGTAGTATTAGCCAAAAGCATACAATGGACACAATGGCTGTAACTGCGATGGCGATACTATAGTTGACAAAGTTAGATCGCATTTCATACCTCCGGTGTTAATTATTTATTAATATACTCTTCGTGTTTTAAATTTCAGGTCTTTGTTGGCTTTGTGACAATTCATTTTAGTTACAACGAAGTATAGACTCAAGCAATTGGATTGTAGGCGAGGCGGCAAGTGATTTTGTCACAGGAGTGTATATTGACATACATGACTGTGGCAAAACCGTGCAGCCAACAAAGCCTACAATTCAATTACGCCGAGTATATGATGTTTATATCGATGATGTTGCCATAGAGTTCCATAAGTTAAACCGAGTATTGGGTGATATTCATCACCTGCGATCTCAGCAAGTGGTCCCAATACAAATGGATATTTAATAGTGTCGCTGTGTGGCAATTCAATTTGATTATCATTGTAGACGGCATCACCATACAATAGTAGATCCAGATCAATGGTACGGTTACAAAAAGATAATTTTGTAACAACACCTTGTGCCCTTTCTTGCTGTGCTAATTGTGTTAATAGTTGTTTAATATCTATGTCACTGTCAATTCCAACAACGGCATTGTAAAAATCTGCACCATCAAATCCAATAGCATGTGAACAGTAAACAGAAGAAAATATCGGCTTGTTAAATGTGGATTTAAAAAAATTAAACGCGGTGTGAATATGGTGTTTTGGTTTAATATTACTGCCAACTCCAATATAGATGCGTGGCATTATTGCTGTTCTCCACTCTCGATAGTAATACCAACACAACGTGCTTGTTTGACTGCACTTGGTTTGCGTAATGTTAATTTGGCAGATGAGATTAATTTATATGATAGTAAGTGTTTCATGATGTGATCAGCCAGTGTTTCAATAAGCTTACAGCGTAATTCACTGACTAAATTGACTAATTGAAAACACATCTTATCGTAATCCAATGTATCAACTAAATTATCTGTAACAGCTGCTTTATTATCGTTTAATTGCAGCTTGATATCTAATTCGATGGGCTGTTTAATTTGCTGTTCCCAATCGTGTACACCAATAATTGTATGAATGACCAGATTTTCTATAAATAGTGTATTACTCACAATATTAATTTCTACGCATATTGCTGTTCAAATCGATTAAATTCTGTTAACACTTGCCACTGTAACTTTGCTTTTAAATGGTGTTGAAGAAATTGTTTACAACTTGGTGAAGGATGTTGTGCACCTAACCGATCATGTGCACAAGCGCTAACGGGTATCAATTTGGCTGGATTTTCCCATAAGCTTTTGCCTGGTAAGAAGCTATACGTAATACTATTGTTTACTAATTGTTTTAACGTAGTATAAGACAGATTATAAGTATACGCTGCAGTGACAAATTCGTTGTTAATATCAGTGCGTAAAATCCCTGCATCATCGCGTGATAGTGCAACGGGTACTCGATGATGTAGATATAGCGGCAATGGAGAGTGTTTTCCATTAACGCCTAATAATATGTTATTGCTGGTTAAGTTGATTTCAACAAGAATATGTTTATCACGCATGTTTTTTAGTACATCAAGACTATTCTTTTCATGGGCAATATCAACACCATGCCCAATCCGTTTTGCACCAGCAATTTGGATGGCTTGTGCAATATGATCACGTAATCCTTGTGGTGGTACTAGCTGCTGTGTTAGTTCACCAGCATGCAGACTGATATTAACACTGGGATATTGTTGATGTAATAAGTGTACCCATTGCATATGTTGCGTGTAATCATGCATGGATGGATAACCATTTTCAGGACCAACTAAATTAATTGCAACCACATGTGGATCTTGTTGGGCTAACATGAAGCCAGCTAGCAGCATACTAAACACTTGTGCAGGTGTACCATCACGAAATGCCGCATATTGATAACGCAGTTCTACTTTACACCCTGGCATCGCATTAGATGTACCGCAATGTAGTTGTTGCCGCATGTATTTTTTATCTTCACGCAGCTCAGTTTGGATTTGTTTAACAATATCTGCTAACCCGGCTTTCACTAGGGCTTTTTGCATACTGATTGGATCGGTTGTATTAGTTAAACTGCTGGCCATCTGCAAAATGGCTGCCATTTTATTTAGTACAATGAATTCAACATAAGCAACTTTCTCGCTTGCTAATTGATTAAGTTGATTTGCTAGAATCATGCTGCGCTTGGCATTGTAAATTGGGTGAAACTTATCAAATGCCTTAAAAAAGTGGCTATGCGCTGACTCTTGATTAGTTGGAATAAAATATCGCATTGACCAAGCATTGATAATCCGATTATATAGTTCGGGTTGATTACGTGCACTTGCTAATGACCAATGAACCGAACAACGCTCATTGATCACAGAAAGTGCATAAGTATTTTTATTAACACAGAATTTTTGTTTCTGTGCCATGTCAATTAGATTTTCAGCAAATTCACTACCCCAGAAATGTTCATGTAGTAAGCCACCTTTAGGCATGTTTGCAATGAACATACGTAATGCTTGCGGATCATGTTGAATGCGTTTGTAATGATGTGCTGTTTTTTCATAAGCCAGCGTAACAGCATTAACTGAAGTCGTTATAAACAACGTAACTAAAAAAACGATGCAAGCGCGCATGAAGAACCCCTGTTTTTTTATTGACAGATACTGGAAAATAAGTGACTCATGCTAGCCGAATGATAGGTTAAATACAAGTTATGATTTATTATCGATTTTATTTTATCTGCTATAGCTTTTCAGAAAAATAAATTAGATTTTAGCATTCAGATTGAGTTTAGATAGTCGGGTTTCGATTGAAAAAAAGCAGAAGAATAGTTGGGCTATTTTGAGCATTTTTTGAATGAGCAACGCGGCTAGGTGAGCGTAAGATGAAATGATACAATCCAATTTATTTTTCTGAAAAGCTATAGTATAGAGCGTCTTTAAAATTATCAAATTTTAGTACAATTCAGGTAGCATAGTTTTTGTTTTATTCTCTTGCTTTGCTAATTTGGCAGTGGCTTCTATATCAGCAATAACGAGCTTGACCGATTTCCAAATTGTACTTATTTCCTTTTTATGTTGTTCAGGTGCATACAATTGTTGGATTAACGTACAGATGAAAGTTTTTGCTTGTTCATTTTGCAAATAGCAAGTCAGTTTATTTAAATTTATAATTGATTTATCTTGATATTGTGTTTGTGCTAATGTTATTAGTATTTTTACAATTTGCCGATAATCGTATTGTTGACAAGTTTGTTTTAATTGTTTGATTAATCGATTACATTTAACTTGTTTTTTAATATTAGTTTGTTGATTAGTTTTTCGATATTTTCTGCCTGTTAATAACCAAATTATAGTAGTTATTAACCATAGCAGAGCAAATGCAATCGCAGTAATTACCCATTGCCATTGATAATGATCTGTTTCAGATTGTGCCTTATTATTTAAATTTTCTGATACTGTCACAGTTGATGTCGTCGTATCATTAATGGTTGTAGTTGAACTTGGAATGACTGTAATAACGCGAATAGGCAGTTTAGCAACTTTGGTTTTATGACTAGTAATATCAAACCATGTTAACGTGATTGCAGGCAAGGTTACTTTTCCAGTTTTATTTGGAATATAAGCAATTTTTTGTTGAACTGTTCCAATTAACTGATCACTGGATATAGTATTTTCTAGTTGTGGTTTATCAGGGTAGAGTTTAATACCGGTAGGTGATATTACCGGTAATTTAGGTAATTGTTCAGCAGATAAACCGTGTGCACGGATGGTAATGGTACGCGTAATTGCTTCACCGACTTGAAACGTTGGTGGATTTTCTGACCACGTATCAGTTAACGTGATGTTAGTACTTGGCAACCAATATTGTCCATGGTAGTGCCCCGGTTGTGGGCTAACATGCACCGTAGTAGCAGGAGCGGCAGCTTGTACACGTTGCGTATTGGTTAAGAAGCTGGGTATGCCTGCGTTATGGTCAGCTGTTTCTCCAATAAAAATGGGTGGTTGAATTGTTAAGTCACCACTGACTTTGGCAAATAACGCATAACGGCGCTCAATGACATTGTATAACTTACCATAGCGCATGGCTTGATAATATTTATCATCTTTAAAACGATTAACAATGATGTTAGGTGATGATGGGTTGGTTATCTCACCATTGACTAAGTCGATATCATAAAATAGTTTAACTGTATATAACAATTGACTTTGTACATAGGGTTGTTTGGGCGTCCAATTTGCTTCGATAAAGACAGCAGGTTTTTCTTGATTACGATCAACTTTGTTAACCTGTACTTGGATAGGATCTGTTTTTTCATTACCGATAGTCAATGCTGGAATGGATAAGAACCCACTGGTTTTCGGCAACAGAGTAATTGTCCATTGACGTTTTGCTGATGACACACCATTGAGAATTTGAATTTGACTGCCTCTGGCAACGCCGTAAATATAAAAATCGTGTTCAAGTGGGCTAAGATCAGGATCGGCTATTGTGGCTTGTTGTCCGCCAGCAGTTAGCAATAGTTGTATCATTTTTCCTTGAGATACAGCGGTACTGGAGATTTCAGCAGTCGCAGCCATTGCATTGGGTAATGCATTAATTAAGATGAATAGCAAAATAGCAATATAATATTTACCTGAAAATGTTAAATGATTCATTAATTGGATTGTCCCTGAGTTGCTATTTGTTGCCGGTAATGATCACGCAAGAATTTTTGGCGCAATAAACCACCTGGATCATCTGGGATCTTATCAAGCCATTGCGAATCATCATCTTGCTGTGGATTATGCATTGTTTTTGTGTATTGCCCTTTTGGTTTCATTGATGACTGTTGTGATCGTTTGGCTTGTTGATGTTGTGCTGATACAGATTCCTCAGTTTGATTTGCATTATTTGTAGGTGCATTCAATGATGTTTCTTGTTGCTGTTGCTGTTGCTGTTGCTGTTGCTGTTGCTGTTGCTGTTGCTGTTGCTGTTGCTGTTGCTGTTTTAATAATTTTTCAACTAATTGACGATTAAAGAGAGCATCCTGATCATCCGGATTAATTTTTAAAGCAGTAGTGTATGCATGAATAGCTTGTTGATATTGACCTTGCAATGCTAAGCCATTCCCACGATTATAATAGGCTTGTTGTGACTGCTGGTTAGCTAAACGTTGCGTAGCTTGAGCATAATCTCCGGCACGATATAATGCTGCGGCTTGATGTTCAGGTTCAGCAAATAATTTCGCAGCTTGCTTGAAATCGTGTTGTATAAAAGCACGTTGTCCTTGTTGATTAGATGTGAGCCATAAATCATCCCACGTAAAACCATATACAGACATTGTAATAAAATACATGCTTATTCCAATTAAATAACGGTTTTTCATTAGTGTATTATCTCTGTTAACCAGCCACGACGAAAACCACATAACATTAATAATAATACTAGCAATATAAACCAACGACCTTGATCGTGCCAACGTTGTATCGTATGTTCAGTTTGCTTTTTGTTTACTTGGGTCATGTTAATTTGTTGAATAAGTTGCTGTATATCTTGATCATCTCCACGAAATAACTTAAAAATCCCGCCACCTTGGTCGGCCAATTGCATTAGCCGTTGTTTATCTAAACGGCTCATTTGAATATTGCCATCGCGATCTTTAATCAATTGTCCAGTATCAGTGCGCATCGGTGCATTGTGTTCAGTACCAATGCCAATGACTGATAATGTGATCCCACGCTGATGTAACTGTTTAGCTACGGCTAAATCATCATCAGTAGGATTGGTGGCAGTGAATAAAATAATATGGGCGTGTTGAGTTGTTGTTAATAATTGTTGTGCTTTGATTAAACCGGCACGAATCGATTGACCTTGTACTGGCATAATCTCAGGAGATAAATCAGATATCATTGCACTAATAGTGTGCGTATCACGCGTTAGTGGTGATACAACATAGGCTTCTTGTGCAAATGCAACCATACCCGTTTCACCATCGGTTAATTGCTCGAGCAAATCGAGTATTTTATAACGTGCACGTGCTAAGCGTTGTGGGGTTAGATCAGTTGCATACATAGCTGTTGATAGATCCAGTACAACTACATGCGCTTGATCACGTTGATAGAGTGGGGTTGTTTCCCGTTGCCAGCTTGGTCCAGCTAATGCAAAGACCATGCATAGTAATCCAATTAAGATTAACCACGGTAGCCAGCGATACGTGATGGCTTGTTTTGTAGCTTGTTGTGCATATAAAGCAGCTAATAGTCTTGGATCACAAACAGTTTGCCATGGATCAGTTGATTTGCCACGGTATGTTGCTAATAACCAGATTAATATTGCTGGGATCAAGGCAAGCAACCAGTAAGGTCGCATTAGCTGTATTAATGTTATGTTAGTTAACATGTGATTGTTCCATCTCTATTGGCGATGGTTTGTAATAGTGAATACGTCTTGCTAACAAGCCTAAACTAAATCCCAGTGCTAACCCAAGTGGCCACGGGTACAGTGGGGTGATCGGTCGGTAGGTTGCTGCTTCGGCAACAATCGGTTCTAATTGATCTAATTGTTGATAAGCTTGTACCAATGCGGCAGCATCGTTTGCTCGAAAGAATAATCCACCAGTAATATTAGCTACTTTCTTTAACGTCTCTGGGTCTAAATCACTAGATTGTTGCTGATATTGCATATCTAAAGGTGTTTGCACTGCGATTTCATCTGCACCCAAACCAATCGTGTAAATACGTACATGGTGTTTAGCTGCTAATCTTGCTGCTTTAAGTGGATCAACTCCAGCATTCGTTGCACCATCGGTGAGTAACACTAACACACGATTATTTTCTGGTACGTCATCTAAACGTTTAATCGCTAACCCAATGGCATCACCCATTGCAGTACGCTGTCCTGCTAATCCAATTGTGGCATCATGCAATTGTGTGATCACTGTTTGTCTGTCATAGGTTAACGGTGTTTGCACATAGGCACGACTGCCAAATAATAATAAGCCAATGCGATCACCTTGGCGTCGTTTGATAAATCGTTCTGCAACGGCTTTCACTAAGGTTAATCGATCGTAAAGACGATCCTTTATCTTCATGTCAGCAATTTGCATCGAACCAGAAATATCGATCGCAAGCAAAATGGGACGGCCACGTTGCGTCATGGTAATCGGTTTGCCTAGCCATTGTGGGCCTGCCAAGGCACATACCAATAAACTCCATAATGCATACGCAATAATGTATCGCCATAGAGTAGATGAAGTCGTTGTTGTGAATGTGGGTAGTGATTTAATCTGATTAAAAAACGGAATAACAAGCGGTTTACCAGTACGTAATTGGGCAGCAGGTACACATAACCAAATAATAATAGGTAATGGTAATAAACACCAAGCCAGTGGCGTAGCAAATTCAAACATAAACAGTTTTCACCCATTGTGTAACACACGCAAAAACAGCTTGCCAATTGACATCGACGTGTTTTTGATAAGGACCTATTGCTAAACATTGACCTGCACCTTGGGTAAACGCAGTAGTGTGGCCAGTGTGATCTAAAAAACGTAACCATGCATCATTGTGTAAATGAGTAACATTAGTTCGCGGAAAATGCACTAATGCAATGCGATGCATGATGGTTGATAGTGCCGGCAAACAGTTCATATTGGGTTGTTCGGTTTGTTGCTGTTGTAATTTGGCTAACATCGCCAATACATGACGTAATGGTTTTTGTTGTTGGCGACGCCAATTATAATAAATAACACTGACTAGTATTAGTAGTATTAAACCAGCGACCACCCACCAACCGATTGCCAGTGGCCACCAAGCAATTAGTGTTGGCATATGAATATCGCGCAGTTGAGCGAGTGATGTTGTTGGGCCATTCATACAGTGTACCTAGTTTTTGCTGCTGATTTACCAAATGTAGCTGATAATGTAGTTTGCAATGGCTCAGCGGTATTAATTAATAGTAATGGAATTGCGTAAGGTGCTAATAATTGTTTTATATTACTGATACGTTTACTAAATTGATTGGCATATTCTTGGTTAGATTTAGTATTATGTGTATCTAGCAATACAGTATGTTGACCATTGCTAAATTGATAATGGTTAGGTAAAGGTGCAGCAGCTTCTAGTCTGTCATAAATACAGATACAGATAACATCATTATGTAAACTTAAACGACTTAAATAACGCGCACTATCGTCGTTTATATCAAGAAAGTCACTAATAACAAACACTAAACTTCCTGTACGTGTAATGGGTATTAATTGAGAGAGTGCTTTATTAAAATAACCTGCTGTTGTTGTGCTAGGCATGGTGGCTTTGCTTAATGCATTGAGTAACGGCAATATCCCTTGCTGACGAGGTGCAGGACGAATTGCATGCTGTTGATCATTGCTAAAGACTAAACCGCCGCTACGATCACCTTGATGAACAGCTGTCCATGCTAATGTGGCGGTTAGCTTGGCTGCAATAACTGATTTAAATGCGGTTTGTGTTCCAAAGAATAAGGAATGACTAACATCAGTTGCAAATATAATCGGACGTTCACGTTCAGTTTGATAAACTTTAACATGTGGTTTGCCAGTGCGCGCAGTGACACGCCAATCCATACAACGCACATCGTCACCTGATTGATAGCGACGCGTTTCAGCAAAATCAACGCCACGTCCACGAAGGTGTGCAGTATAATTACCAGCTAATTGTCTAATGTGGTAAGCACAATGACGCAAATCTAAATCAGTTGCAGCATGCTGACAGGCAATTAAATCAGGTAGCTCAATATCTGTTAGTGAATTAACCATCTTGATCGCCTATTATGGAATTACAACGTGATGTAATAATTCATCGATAACCTGATCAGTTGTCACTCCTTCAGCTTGCGCCTCGACGTTTAATAAAATGCGATGACGCAATACATCGTGTGCAATTGCGTGAATATCATCTGGATTCACGTAATCACGGTTATGTAACCAAGCATGTACACGTGCACAACGATCAAGACCAATGGTGGCGCGTGGACTTGCACCAAAACGTAGCCAGCGCCCTATGTTTGTTTGATCCGGCTGTCGTGTCGCATGCACTAATTGCACAATATACTGGGATAATTCATCACTCATGTGTAGTTGTAGAGCTTGATGGCGTGCATTAATGATTTGTTTTTGCGAAATAGTTACTATGTGACTGTCCCGCGATTGTTGTGTCAATGCTTGATGACGTGCTAACTGTAAAATGTCGTATTCGGCGTTAATAGAGGGGTAATCAATCGTAACATACATTAGAAAGCGATCTAATTGTGCCTCTGGTAACGGATAAGTTCCTTCTTGTTCAATGGGGTTTTGAGTTGCCATTACAAAGAATAAATCTGGTAATGCATACGTACTACAACCAATGGTAATTTGACGTTCTGCCATGGCTTCTAGTAATGCTGACTGCACTTTAGCAGGTGCACGGTTAATTTCATCTGCCAAAATAATATTATGAAATAGTGGGCCTTGCTGAAAATGAAATGAACCGGTTTGTGGTTGGTAAATATCAGTGCCAGTTAAATCACCAGGCAATAAATCTGGAGTAAATTGTACCCGATGGAAATCGCCTTCAATCACTTCAGCTAACGCTTTGATAGCACTGGTTTTAGCTAATCCAGGTGCGCCTTCAACTAATAGATGGCCATCGGCCAGCAATGCGATAAATAGGCGTAACACTAAGGCTTGTTGCCCGATAATACGCTGTTCTAACGTGTGTCTAGCGTGTTGGATCGTATCAAATAATGACGATGTAGATGGCTGAACAGAAGTGGATGGTGTCATTTCAAGTGGCATTGGATGGTCCCTCATTCAATGATTATTACTATTAAATTATACCGAAGTTTTGCAGTAAGTGTAGGGGTAGTATCAATTGATAACATTGATTAGAATAAATTCGCTGTGTGTGATATGTTAATCGGATGAAAACAACAACAGCAATTCCCATTCATTATTGGCCACTGTGGTGTTTATTACAACTTATCCGGTTTGTGATTTGTTTGCTACCATACCGATTATTATTGATACTGGGTAAATATGTTGGCCGACTATACTATTGCTTTAATACCCGCGCAAAACGGGTTGCTAACATTAATATTGATCTGTGTTTCCCTGACTGGACAGCAGCACAGCGTCACCAATTGCTTGTTAAGTATTTTGAATCACTGGGAATGGCACTATTTGAGACGCCGGTAGCGTGGTGGGCATCACAAAATAAGTTAACCAAATTGGCACATATCCACGGTTTAGAACATCTCGAGCGTTTACGTGCACAGCATAAAAATATTCTAATCCTTGGGGGACATTTCTTATCAATGGAAATGGCTGGCAGGTTGATGAGTTCGCATCTAGATTTTTCAATCATGTTTCGAAACCCTAAGCATCCATTATTAAGTGCAGTACTGAAATTGGCGCGTAAACCGCATTATAACCAACTGCATGAACGTAAGAATATGCGCACATTGGTTAAGCAATTAAATCAAGGGATCCCACTATGGTATAGCCCTGATATCGATCCAAGTAAACGACGTGGTGTGTTTGCTCCTTTTTTTGGGGTCACTGCACATTCGCTTAAGACAACAGCGCGTCTTGCACAAATAACAAATGCCAGCGTATTAATGACTAGTTATTTTAGGCGTGATGATCATAAAGGCTATGATATAACATTTTATCCACCACTTGAACATTTTCCAACAGGAGATGCTGTCAATGATGCTACACGCATTAATATGGAAGTTGAAAAATTAGTTCGTCATAAACCGGAACAATATTTATGGCAGTATCGTCGATTTCGTACGCGGCCTAGGGGCGAACCTCCGTTATATTAGTATACTCTTCGTGTTTTAACGGTATGCTTTGTTGGCTGCACCTTCTCGTCAAAGTCATGTATTTCAATACACTCCTTTGACGAGAAGGCTTGCCGCCTCGCCTACAGTCAAAACGCTTTGAGTATAGACATTGCGCCTTTGAAAGTTAGATATCGATCCTTGGGTCCGTCATCCCGCAGCTTGACTGCGGGATCCATTACTCGCGACAGTTTCAATAATATTAACAGCTTTCTCGTGCAAGCCATGTAACTGAGTTTGTTTAGCATACGTTAACCCATTTGTTTTCCATGTGGCTAACTTGCCAGTTGATAATGCACTATATAATGCATTGTTATATTCGTGCTGAGAAAACGGTGTGGGTAGCACCATGCCAGCATTGGCTTGTTGAATATGCCAAGCATGTCCACAATCTTGTGTAGTGATGATCGGTAAACCCAAGGTAAGTGCTTCGAGCAACACTAACCCTGCAGATTCATACAATGCCGGATGTAATAGTAAATCAGCCGCTAGCATAAATGGTAATATGTCTGATTGTGCCCCTAAAAACGTTATCTGTGATTCGATCTGTAATTTTCTAGCAAGTTCTAAATATGGTTTTTCTTTACTTTTTCCAATCACGATGAAGTGTGTTTTTTCCTGTAATGTTGCTGACAATGCTGCATAAGCGCGTAAACTACGCGAAATGCCTTTTGTTTTGAAATGTGAACCAACTGACAGTAATAATATTTCATCTTGTGCGAGATTTAATTTGTCTCGATAACATTGACGTATATGCTGTGTATCAGTTGGGTATTGCCAATCACAAGTTAGTCCAGGCAGTAATAAATGATTTTTATCATCAGCAATGTGGTAATGGGCTTGATAATTAGCTTGTTGCATTGGTGTTAACCATAAACAATGTGGTGTTTCTTGAAAGAGTTTGCGTTCTAATGTGAGATAAGTATGATAACGTGGCAGCCAACGGTAATAATGTGGATGTTGCAATGCCATTTTCCAAGCAAAACACACATCAGCAGCAAAATAAACGTCAATGCCTGGGATTTGATTAAATCCTACGATACAGTCATATTGTTGTTTAGTCACAGTATGCATAACCTGTTGGCTAAATTGTTGTGCACGGCTATGATTGGTTAATGCTGATGTATTAATGAAATGAATATGATGATCATCGGGAAGAGGGCCTTGCCAATCCATTGTGTAAATATCAACAGTATGTCCAGCGTGTTGACACAACGCCAGGATCTGCCTAAAGTCAATTTGTAAGCCACCGTAGGGAAAATAGCTAAATAGGCAAAAAGCAAATCTTGTCACAACAATTGGTTACCATATGAAAGCAATTATACTTGCAGGCGGTTCAGGGACACGCCTATATCCATCTACATTGAGCGTTAGTAAACACTTATTACCAGTTTATGACAAGCCAATGATTTACTAT
Source organism: Gammaproteobacteria bacterium (assembly GCA_965116795.1). Classification (GTDB taxonomy): domain Bacteria; phylum Pseudomonadota; class Gammaproteobacteria; order JAJFKG01; family JAJFKG01; genus JAJNDI01. The sequence continues at coordinate 483,581 of OZ220716.1, read as the reverse complement.
GCATTGTCAACGGTGATGCTCAGTGGACTGACTGACATCTTAGTCATTACGACACCAATCGACAAGCCCTTATTTGAGAGATTACTGGGCGATGGGAGTCAATGGGGATTGCGTTTTACCTTTCTCGCGCAACCCACGCCTGCTGGAGCTGCACAAGCGCTAATCTTGGCAGAAACATTTCTCGATGGGCAAGCGACCGCATTGGCATTTGGTGATAACCTAATTTACGGATATCATCTTGCACAATTTCTTCAACAAGCACGTGATACGAATCCGGGTGCAACCGTGTTTGCTTATCATGTACGTGATCCGAGTCGCTACGGTGTTGTGCAATTCGATGAAACAGGTAAACCAAAGCAATTAATTGAAAAACCATCAACACCTATTTCCCACTATGCAGTACCAGGATTTTATTTTTATCAACATGACGCAGTGGAATTAACAAAACAGTTAACCCCATCGGCACGCAATGAATTAGAAATTACTGATCTAAATCAATGTTACCTTAAACAAGATCGTCTACACGTACACAAGCTAATGCCGGGTTCTGTTTGGTTAGATACAGGAACCCATAATGCATTAACCGATGCGTCGCGTTTTATTCAAGTACTTGAACAACGTCAAGGATTGAAGATTGGTTGTCCCGAAGAAGTTGCTTGGCGCATGGGTTATATCGACACTACACAATTATTAACGCTTGCACAGCACTTTCATAATGATTACGGTGATTATTTACGTCGTTTGCCAGAATCAAATTTTCCTAGCGTATCAGGAGATGAATGATGGATATCACCAACACCAATTTGCCTGGTGTTATCTTGATTCAACCTAATCTTTGTAACGATGAACGTGGTTTTTTTATCGAACATTATCATCAACAACGCTATGTCGAACAAGCTGGCCTTAATGTGACATTTGTGCAAGATAATATGTCGCGATCTGGTCAAGGGATCATCCGCGGTTTACATTATCAATGGCCTCATCCACAAGGTAAATTAGTGTGGGTAACACAAGGTCGAGCATTTGATGTGATTGTTGATATACGCCATGGTTCACCAACCTTTGCGCAATCAGTAACTATTGAATTAGATGCCGAAACCCAGCAGCAAGTTTATATTCCACCTGGCTTTGCACATGGTTTTTGTACATTAGCACCGGTTGTTGATTTTCAATATAAGTGTACTGCTGTGTATGATCCGACGTCAGAAATGACAATACAATGGGATGATCCGGATTTAAATATTCCTTGGCCGATCCATGATCCAGTTTTATCCGAACATGATAAACACAGTTGGCGTTTGTGTGATTTGCGTCCTGACCAATTGCCTGTTTATCTGGAGTCAGCATGAAACTGCTATTGACGGGTAGTCAGGGGCAAGTCGGATCAGCAATACGTGCACAGGTTAAACAACCCGATCAACTCATTGCATTGTCACACCAAGACTGTGATATTACCAACTTATCGGATATCACAACGCAATTAACCCAACATCAACCTGATGTTGTGATCAATGCAGCGGCGTATACCGATGTTGATCGTGCTGAACAAGAGAAAATAACAGCGATGGTGGTTAATGTTGATGGTGCTAAACAGCTCGCACAGGTTTGTCATCAGCTGGATATCCCGTTATTTCATTATTCAACAGATTATGTATTTTCGGGTGTGCCAGATAGCGTATATACAGAAACAGATCCAACCACGCCATGCAATCAATATGGCCATACAAAATGTTTAAGCGAACAAGTCATTCAACAATGCTTAACACAATACCTTATTTTACGTGTTTCGGGTGTGTTTGGGTTGCATGGCCGTAATTTTATTAATACGATTTTGCAATTAGCTAATACACAAAGCAGTTTACGTGTTATTACTGATCAATATGTTGGGCCAACCAGTGCAAACGCGATTGCACAAACAACCTTATCATTAATAAAACAGTTACAAGCTGATCCGGCATGGGGTATTTATCATTATACCGGCATACCATTTATTTCATGGTATACGCTTGCACAACACTGCATTACTCAGGCACAACGCTATACAACATTAGCAATTAAACAAATTGTACCAGTGACTACTCAAGAATATGCTGCGATAGCACCTAGACCACTGCATCCACAATTAGATTGCAGTGAAATCAATCAACAATTTGCCATTGAACAACCACATTGGCACGCAGAGGTGAATCAAATGATAAAGGCGTATTATCAATGAAGGTTAAGTTTACTCCTAAAAAAGTGTTAATTACCGGTGGTGCTGGGTTTATTGGTGCTAACTTCGTGCATTATATGTTGACAACTGATCCGACAGTAACAGTGGTGGTATTGGATAAATTAACCTATGCAGGCAATAAACAGAATTTAGCAGACATTGACGATAATGATCGTTATGATTTTTATCAAGGTGATATTTGTGATCAATACGTAGTAAACAGTATTATGCATGATCACCAAATAGATACCATTGTCCATTTTGCAGCAGAAAGTCATGTTGATCGGTCTATCGATAAACCGGCGCCTTTTATTCAAACCAATGTAAATGGTACCTTTATATTATTGGATATGGCACGTCAGTACTGGTTAACAGAGCAACGTTACACAGCTGATCAATGTCGTTTTCATCATATCTCAACCGATGAAGTGTTTGGTACATTAACTAAAGCTGATGCAGCGTTTACTGAACAAACGGCGTATGCCCCTAATTCACCGTATGCAGCAAGTAAAGCCGGATCGGATCATATTGTTCGAGCCTACCAACATACTTATCAGTTACCAACGACTATTACACATTGTTCTAATAATTATGGGCCATTCCAGCATTCAGAAAAATTCATCCCAACGATTATTCATGCCTGCCAACAACAACAGCCGATCCCACTATATGGTGACGGTAGTCAACTTCGCAATTGGCTGTACGTTACCGATCATTGTCGTGGCATTGATGCAGTATTGCGTTATGCTGATGTCGGTGAAACCTATAATATTGGTGGTCATCAAACGCTAACAAATCTAGCATTAGCACAACAGGTCTGTGACTTAATGGATGAGCGCATCCCCAAACATGCACCACATCACCGATTAATTCAGTTTGTTGCCGATCGCCCTGGACATGATTGGCGTTATGCAATGGATACTAGCAAGATACAACACGCATTGGCGTGGCGACCAACACAAGATTTAATTGACGGCCTACAAAAAACTATCGATTTTTATAGATAACCAATTCTCTTCCCTTTGTTTTTATTCAACCGACAGATATTGTAATTATTTTCTCCAATATGGGCTGTGTTAGCAGGTATATTTACATTAGGATTAGTGATAAAATCCGCAACCTTATTGACCAGTAAAACGTAACAAGCGTGCTTTACGGTATTAACAGGAGATAAATGCATGACAGCGTTAACGGAGCAACAGTGGTTTACTGAATCGTGCACTGAAGCAGGTACGGCACTGTCATTTGCAATTAAAGCAAAAGTGCATGAAGAGGTAACGCCCTACCAAACCATTGCTATTTATGAAACAACGCATTTTGGTTATTTAATGGTAATAGATGACTGTACCATGTTAACCAGTTGGGATAATTTTTTATATCACGAAATGTTAGCCCATATGCCATTGTTTACCCATCCTGCACCGCAACAAGTTGTGATTATCGGGGGTGGAGATTGTGGTACATTGCACGAAGTATTAAAACATGATGTTGTGCAATCGGCACATTTAATTGATATTGACGAGCAAGTTACTCGACTCGCTGAACAGTATTTCCCAGAATTATGTGCATCAAATACTGATCCCAGAGCAACGTTATCTTTTATTGATGGGATCAAATGGATGCAACACAGAGCAATTGAACAACCCAATAGTGTAGATGTGATTATTGTAGATTCAACTGATCCAATTGGACCGGGAGAAGGATTATTCACTCAGCGGTTTTATCAAGATTGCTTTAATGTGTTAACTGAAGATGGAATGTTAATTCAGCAAAGCGAATCGCCTTTGTATCATAAACCATTAATACAAAAGATGCGTGCTAATATGCATGCTGCACAGTTTAAATCGTTACACACATTACAATTCCCACAACCGTGTTATCCTTCAGGTTGGTGGTCAGCGACAATGGCAAGCAAACATACTAATTTGCCAACATTTCGCCAGAAAGACATAGAACGTAAATCATTTGCAACACGCTATTATAATGCAGCGATTCATGCTGGTGCATTGGCTGTTCCAGAGTGCTTACGAGATTTAACCCCTTAGTTGGTACTGTATTGCTATGGAACAGACGGCATCCGAAACAACTGCACATAACACTTCATCCCTATCGCAACAGCAACAAGTGCTGTTTGCTCAGGCATTGCAAGTTGTTCAATCTGAAAATATCAATATTACTGAAGATGATTTATTACGAATAGTTACACAAGCAGCCGATTTGGGTGAAGGATATTACAATATTGGCTTGGCTTTCTTACAACACAATCAGTTTATTCAGGCAAAAGATTATTTATTAGAAGCGTGTCGATTAACACCTACTGCTTGTGAGAGTTTTTTTCAATTAGCAAGATGTTATCATCAGTTAGGTGAACTTGATGATGCGATTACTTACTATCAAAATGCATTAACCATTGAACCAAAGCATGCTGAATCGTTAGCGTATTTAAGCTTAAGTTATTACCAGCAGAATGAATTGGATTTAGCGCAAAAGAGTACAGTCAATTGGATCCATGCGTACCCAACATTGGCACCTGCGTATAATTTATTAGGTTGTATTTATTTGAGTCGTCAGCAATATCAAGAAGCTATTTCTCAATTTAATCATGCATTACAATTTGATGTGACTTATTATGAAGCTATCGTCAATCTTGGGCAGGCACATACGTATTTGTATCATTACCACGAAGCAGATAATTATTTAAAACGTGCATTAGCTATTAATAGCAATTCATCAACTGTATATACTTATTATGGTATTAATGCGCTAAATCAACGCCAATTTAAATTGGCACAACACAGTTTTGAAAAAGCCATTGAGTTTGATGAAGAAAATGCATTAGCCTATGCAAATTTGTCGGTTGCATTGCAATACCGTTATTGTTTTGGTAGTGGTAATGTGGCAATGCGACAAGCATTAACATTAGATAATACGCAAGCAGATTTTTATGTACATTTTGCTGGCAATTTGTTATTACAAAATCATCCTCAAAAAGCAGTGAAGAGTTATCAGCGCGCACTACAATTGTCAACGAGTCATCTTGTTGTTTCAAATGTACTAAGTGATGCATTACTGAGTATTGGTGAGTATCAAACCGGTTGGCAACAACGCAGTGAGTATCAGCGACATAATGCTGCTATCGATTATGATTATCCTCGTTGGCAAGGTGGGGTTTTCCCTGGGAAAGTACTATTAGTATATGTTGATACTGAAATCGAAGAAGCTATTTTATTGTTACGTTATATTCCACTATTAACCCAATATGGAAGACGGATTGTAGTAACGTCTCCAGTTAGGTTACTACCATTACTAGAAAAAATGGAGGAAGTGGAAAAGGTTTGGTTGCTTAGTACCGATCTTACTAAAATAATGCCAATCGATTTGCAAGTAGCGTTGAGTACATTACCAACAGTATTTGATACAACGGTTGATACGATTCCAGATCAATTTCCTTATTTGCCTGTTAATCCAGATCAATTGCATACTTGGGAAAACATGTTGCAGCGGTATCCATCACAGAAATATAAAATAGGACTATCTTGGGAACGTGCTGCGTTACCCAATCCTGCACAAGATGTACCATTTTCAGTGTTTGCAACCATTGCAAAACATGTTGAACAAGGGGCAATGTTTAATATTACGCCTTATCAAAATCAAAAACAGTATCAAGTGGGAGAGAAGCTTGGGCTACATGATATTGGTACCCGTGATATTGAAATACTGTGTGCTGTGATTCAAAAAATGGATGTTGTAATGACTGCAGATAATACAGTTGCACATATTGCAGGTGCATTGAATAAACCGGTTTATTTAATCTTGCCATTTGCTGCCAAGTGGTATTGGTTAAATGATAGTGATGTGCCGTTATGGTATCCCAGTATTTGTTTATTTCGACAAACTGTACCTAACCAATGGCATGATGTAATTACAAATGTATTAAAAAATCTACGCCAAGATTATTTATAAATAATATAGTGTAATTACCGAGGCTCAGATACGTAAAGTTAACTTGTTCCTCAAGTTTTATTATTTCCACGCATTCGTCATTCTGGAGAGCATGTATAAAACCTTGCCCTGGAAATCGGAGATTATCCAGGGATGCGAGCTTGTCCTTGAGTAGTCAAGGATCCAGAATCCAGTTTTCATGATACTTGAAAAAACAGAGAGGCTAAATTCTGGGCTTGCCTACGTTGCATACTCTCCAGAATAACGGTCTCTTTTAACAACTTGCTAAATCAAGTGTAATCATGCATATTTGTAGTGTTGTCGGAACTGATCATAGATCACACAGGAGATAAAATAATGCCAGCATCAATGGAGCTTAGTAAACGTGCTACTGCGTTTTGCAAATATTCTCTGACAATATATCGACGCGCAGATATAAAAACACAATTACTTGCACTGCAAGAAAAATACAGTGTTAACATTAACATTATTCTTTTTTGTTGTTGGTTTGCTTACAGTGGCCAAGGTAAATTAACTCGCTGGGAATTATTGAAAGCTAATGAATTACTATTTACCTGGCATACTAATATCACAACATTATTACGACAATTACGTGAAATCTTTCCTCGCAAGACAAACCAGGCAGGTTATCAAGGCTTAATCAAAGCGATATTACAAGATGAAATCCATGCAGAAAAGGAAGAGCAACGATTATTAGCCGATCATATTTTCTATCCGAGTCAGTCTGATATAACTGAGAATGAAAAACGCAATGGTGCTATGGATAGTTTGCAGAGTTATTTAGATATATTAACGGTACCGCAAAGTGGCGAACGTGATTTATATGTTAGTAGATTAATAAGCGATATGAAATTTTAATTATGCTGTTCACATTTTGAATTTAGGTTAATGATTGTATGTTTATTACCAATAGAATGATAACTCGCTTGTGTATATTAGGGCTTGTATCACTAGTATTAGGTTGTGTGTCTGAACAGGCTCAGGTAACTGATGGCGCAACACCAGTAGCATTAGCGCCACCGGCAACGTGTAATAGTGATCAATGTACTATTCCAACCTCTATTAGTAATCGTAATCAGATAAACCAGTTGCTTGCCAAGCGTGGTATTAGTGTCATTGAGTCTGATGACAGTAAAATAATCATTATTCCTAATCATTATTTATTTAAGCCTACTACTGCTGAATTCGTTGCAAGTGCAAAGGCTATATTAACTACAGTTGCTACATTAGCTTGCAATGCAAAACAAATTACAGTAATTGGCCATATGGCAGATATTGGTTTTACGAACACACAATTTACGGTAACGAGTCATCAAGCAAATGCGGTTGCTAAATACTTACAAAAGCAGCGTAGACTAGAAAAGATACCTGTTTTAGTTTTAGCATTAGGCAGTCATTATCCACTTGCTAGTCAACATACCACACTTGAACGAGCAAAAAATAATGTGACGATTATTGGGTTTGGTAAACATGCAACGGATTTAGATTATTATCGACGTTTTGTGTTAACACAAAGTCAGTAACTTATGCTTTATTTTTAAGTACATAAATACACATCAAAACGGTGTTTAACCATTTTAATTTGTAGCGATGGCGTCATATCAAATAACGGTACTGCGTAATTAGGTCGCTTTACCACCAGTCGTTTTGCAGCAAGCTGCTTAGCGGTATTAAATAATCTAATATCAGTGTCTTCGTGTTCAACTAACGCTTGTAAAATTTGCATTGGCTTTTGTACATTAGCCGTATTATTGGTTGGTGGAAACATCGGATCATAATAAATAACATCAGGGTACAATCGATTAGACATGATTATTTGATCACAATACAATTGTGCTGCTTGTCGATGCAGAGTGATGTGTGTTGCCCATAGACATCCAGCATTCTTTGCTCGAGTCAAACCATCATGTAACAATGCCCATACAATAGGGTGACGCTCTAACAATATTACTGTGCAGCCTAAATTAGCTAAGATGCTAGCATCTTGACCAAATCCCGCACTGATATCGAGTACAGTTGGGCGTATCTTTGGTTTAATACCAATGGCTCGTGCTATTGGTTGACGTATACTGGTTTCTTGGCGTAATCGATAAGCTAATTGTCCTTGGGTAAAATCAACAGTAAATGGTTTGAAAGCAGGTTGTTGTTGACATAATAAAAACAGTTGCTGTGCTTTGTAATATAATACGTAGGCATAGTGTTGATGTGATGAATGATGGTAACTATCACACGCTAACATGAGTGTCGCAGCCAACTTGCTAGCAAGTGTTTGCTGGGTTTGATCATCATAACAGACAATACAGTGTTTGTGGATTTCATCTATCTTCATATAGTCAATATTATCTGTATAATCCTTGTGTATGCAATATTAAAGAGGGCAATAATGAATGATAAGTTAACCAATGCCGAGTTAATCATTAATCAAGATGGTAGTATTTATCATCTAGCGCTCTGTCCGGGTGAATTAGCTGAGCGTATTATACTGGTCGGTGATCCAGATCGAGTTGCTCAAGTATCGCGTCAGTTTGATCGTATCGAACTGACTCGACAAAAGCGTGAATTCATTACCCATACTGGTTACTATAAAGGACAGCGATTATCAGTGATATCAACAGGCATTGGCACTGATAATATCGATATTGTCGTCAATGAAATCGATGCCTTATTTAATGTTGATGTTGGTAAACGGAGCATCAAATCAACGTTAACTCCATTAGTATTAGTACGTGTTGGCACGTGCGGTGGTTTGCAAGCAGATATCGCTACCGATGATATTGTTGCATCCAGTGGCGGTATTGGTTTTGATGGATTACTGCATTATTATGATGTCACTTACACAGAACCTGAACAGCGCCTTGCCGATGCCATTAGTCAGCATTGTCAGCAGTACGCTAATCAACGATTATTACCGTATGCTTGTGATGCTGATCCGGAATTAGTTAATCTATTTGCTAACCATTGCCATGTTGGGTTAACAGCAACGTGCGCAGGATTTTATGGTCCCCAAGGCAGACACATTCGTTTAAAACCGCAAATGACTGACTTTTTAGAGTTAATCCAGCAGTTTTGCGTTAATCGAGGTGACTCTGTTGAAAGAATCGTGAACTTTGAAATGGAAACAGCCGCTTTGTATGGTTTAGGCAACGCATTAAGCCATCGTTGTTTGTCATTATCAACAGTCGTGGCTAATCGAGTCACCGGTGAATTTAGTCGTAATACGGCAACATCTATGGAACGGCTGATTACGTTAACGCTGGATCAATTGAGTCAGCATTAGCGCAACTGTGCTAGCACATCATCGAGCAGTGAACTTGCCCCGAAACGACACGTATTAGGATGCAGCCATTGTTCACCTAATATTTCTTCAATAGTCGCCAAAAATGGTAGCGTTTGTGCAAGAAAACGAATACCACCAGATGCTTTAAAACCAATGTTACGTCCACTGTGTTGATGTGTTTTTTGAATGGCTTGACACATTGCTTGAGTTGCAGAAACGGTTGCACCGATGCTGATTTTGCCAGTAGATGTCTTGATAAAATCAGCGCCTGCATCGATCACATCCAGTGCGGCACGTTCAATTAAACTGGGATCCAGTAACGCACCGGTTTCTAAAATGACTTTTAATATCGTTTGCTTACCACACGTTATTTTACACGTACGAATAAATTCGCGCACGTCATCAACATGATTGGCTAGATAGCGATGATATGGCATAACCACGTCAATTTCAGTGGCGCCATTACGGATAGCTTGCTGAATGTGTTGGCAAGTAGTGTCTATCGGATCATTGCCATTGGGAAAATTAACCACGGTTGCTACCGGTATGCCGGTGAGGCGTAAACAACGAATTGCAGTTTTGACAAATTGTGGGTAAATACACACAGCAGCCACATGCCCTTGCTTTCCAGATGCTTTATTACATAATGCAATAATATCTTCTTCAGTATCCGTATCGTTTAAACTGGTTAAATCGATTAACGGTAATACTTGTCTGGCAATTTGTTTATGTCGATTCATGTAGCGTGCATTCCAATGAATTGAACAAGTAAAGACAGTAATTTTTCGACCCCGATACTGGCAAAATGCAATGTACCATCATGGGTTAACAATTCATTACTCATTCCTGCAGCAAAGTTAGTAATGGTTGAAATAGCAGCGACTCTCAAACCGCAATGACGTGCAATGAGTACTTCAGGTACGGTTGACATCCCAACAGCATCGGCCCCCATCGTACGAAACCCATGAATTTCAGCAGGTGTTTCAAACCCAGGACCGCTTGTTGCAAGGTATACCCCTTGTGCTAAACGGATTTTTAAGTGTTTAGCAGCGTGTAATAAGTAATTGCGATGTTCGAGATCATAAGCAGTATCCATTGAAAAAAAGCGTGGCCCAAATTCATCGTCATTAGCACCAATTAATGGATTACCCGGTTGCATATTAATATGATCAGTGATCAACATCAGCTCACCCGGCTTTACTTTTTTACGTAATGAACCCGCTGCATTAGTTAATACGACACTGTGACAACCTAATAATTTTAATGTACGTATCATTTGTTTCATTGCTGAGAAAGGCATGCCTTCGTAAACATGAACGCGTCCTTGTAAACATGCAACGGGTACACCAGCAATGTCGCCTAGTACTAATTGACTACCGTGCCCTTGTACGCTGCTTTGACTGAAGCCAGGTAAATCAGCATATGACACCACCAATTTGTTATTGATGCAGTCGGCTAACTTATTTAAACCAGAGCCCGTGATTAAACCGATTTGCGGTGTAGCGTGATAACCTGCTGCACGAATGACATCAACAGCATGTTGTGGGTGGGTTTCTACGTGTTGCATATTATGTATTACCTTGTTTTGTGACTAGCTGTGCTGGACCAAATGCAGCAGGCAGTAATGTGTTAATGGTGTAAGTTATAATCGTTGGTGAATCCATATCACCTGTGACTAGATGAATGTTAACATCATCGTCAGCAAATTCACGGATCAATTGACGACAACGCCCACAGGGTGGACAAACTGTGTTGCCAGAGCTAACCAATACGACTTCGACAATACGCCGTTTACCAGTACTGATGAGTTTACCTAATGCAACATTCTCGGCACACAATGTTAATCCATATGATGCATTTTCAACATTGCAACCGCTATACAAGGTATTATCTTCAGCACGAAAACAGGTGCCCACTAATAAATGTGAATACGGTGCATAAGCATGTTGTAGTGTAGCGTGTGCAGCGTTCAGCATATCGTTGAAATAGGGTGATGGTGACATTGGTTATTTCCTGTGGTAGCAACGATTTACTATGTCTATAACTCTTTTGATAGTGCCATATTATCTGTATCAGTGCATCCTTAACGACTTGAACAACTTGATGAAATTTATACCAAAACAGGTCAGTCATCATCACGCTCGCAACCATCAGCATTTCTTGTCATAATGGCCAGCAAACTAGCGAGAGGCCAATTATTGGTCAATATCAATGCATAACCAAAGACGGGTGAAGAGGACTTAACGTATGAGTAGTACGATTGATATCGATAACGAGTTAGCCACAACAACTGGGCAATTGTATCGTAACTTAACCCCTGCTGAACTGATTGAACATGCCTTAGCGCGTAATGAAGGTGAATTAGCTGCAAACCGTGCGTTAACCGTCAATACTGGTAAACGTACTGGGCGTTCACCAAAAGACAGGTTTATTGTCAAAGATGAGATCACGGAAACCAGTGTTGATTGGGGGGCAGTCAATCAACCGATAACCAGTGATGCGTTTACTGTGTTGTGGAATGAAGCCAAAGCCTTTTTGCAACAACGTGATGTATTTGTTGCTGATTTACAAGTCGGTGCCGATTTACAACATGCGATACCGGTAACTGTGTATAACCAATTAGCGTGGCAAAATTTATTTGTTAATAATTTATTTATTCACCCTGAAAAAGATGTGAAATTTAAGCAACCGCGTTGGCAAATTCTAAGTGCCCCTGGGTTTACTCCGGATCCTGCTCGTCATGGTGTGAATGGTGATGCCGCCGTCATTTTAAATTTTAGTCAGCGTCGTGTATTAGTGACGGGTACCTATTATGCGGGTGAAATGAAAAAAGCGATGTTTACTGTATTAAACTTCATGTTGCCACAACATGACATTTTACCGATGCATTGTTCAGCTAACCAAGGTAAAGACGGTAATGTTGCCTTATTTTTTGGGTTATCCGGTACCGGGAAAACCACACTATCAGCTGATCCGAACCGGTTGTTGATTGGTGATGATGAACACGGTTGGGGTGAACACGGTGTATTTAATTTTGAAGGCGGTTGTTATGCTAAATGCATCGACTTATCTCAAGAGCGTGAACCGATTATTTGGGATGCAATTCGTTTTGGAAGTGTACTGGAAAATGTTGTCCTTGATGCGAAAACCAAGCAACCTGATTATAGCGATGACAGTTTGTCAGCAAATAGTCGTGCGGCATATCCACGTGATTTTATCGAAAAACGGGTGTTAACCAATCGTGGCGCACAACCGCAATCTGTTATCTTTTTAACATGTGATTTATATGGTGTGTTACCACCTGTATCACGTTTAACCTTAGAGCAAGCGGCGTATCATTTCTTAAGTGGCTATACAGCGTTGGTTGGTAGTACTGAAGTGGGTAATGAAGATGAAGCGGCGATTCGCTCTACGTTTAGTACGTGTTTTGGTGCACCTTTTTTCCCACGTCCTGCTGCTGAATATGCTGAACTGTTAATGAAGCGAGTTAATGGGTTTAATAGTGAGGTATATTTAGTGAATACCGGTTGGACAGGTGGTGCTTATGGTGATGGCAAACGCTTTGCGATTCCAACAACTCGTGCAGTGATCACCGCTATTTTATTAGGTGAATTACGTAAAGCAGACTTTACTACATTGCCAGGATTCAATTTGCAAATGCCAACCCAATTAACTGGTGTTGACACCAACTTGTTAGATCCACGTCGTACTTGGCAATCACAAACAGCGTATGTTGACACAGCCAATGTGTTGATCAATAAGTTTATTGAAAACTTTAAACGGTTTACGGTGAGTGACGCTATTTTAGCTGCACAACCGGAGTTGTTAACATAGCGTAAAGTTCCGTCACTTAGTGTGACAATATTGCTGATAAAATTCGATTAAGCCATGGGTACTAGTATCAATGTCGTGTTTATTTGCAGTTGGCTCAGTTAATAGTGTTTGTAATTGCTGAGCTAGATGCTTTCCTTGTTCAACTCCCCACTGATCAAATGGATTTATTTGCCAAATGACGGATTGCACGAACGTGGAGTGTTCATACAGTGCGAGCAATGCACCTAATGTATTGGCATTTAAACTGGATAATATAATCGTATTACTCACCCTATTTCCGGGTAACATTTGATGTTGACTGAGTTGTTCTGCGTCGGTTGTAGATAGACCCTTGTCAATCAATTGCTGCTGACAAGCCGCTTGCGATATACCCTGCATTAATGACAGGCTTTGACTAAGGCAGTGTGCAAACATCGCTGATGCTGTTTGTTGTGCATGTGAGTTTAACTCAAAACGTGCACATGTAATAAAATCAATTGGACAACCATCGGTTCCTTGATGTAGCCATTGATGGATGCTGTGTTGCGCTTGAGTTTCACCGCTTCCCCAGAGTAGTGGGGCAGTTGCATTATTAACAGGTGTGCCATCATGGTGAACTGACTTACCATTACTTTCTGTATCCAATTGTTGTAAATAAGTTGGCAATTTACGCAAATCATGTGCGTATGGCAGTACTGCATAATAGGGTTGTTGCCAAAAATGACGTAACCAAATACGTAATAAGCCATGAATAACAGGCATGTTGGTAGCCAATGGTGCTGTTAAAAAGTGTTGGTCCATCGCATAAGCACCCGCTAGAAAAGCATCGAAACAGTGGGTCCCAACAGAAACAATGAGCGAAAAGCGCATCGCTGACCAAATGCAATAACGTCCACCTACCCAATCAGGTAAACGGAATACGTATTGTGGATCAATCCCGAGTGCATGTGCTTTTTCAATGTTAGCAGTGATTGCAAAACAATGTGTGTTGATTAACGCTGATTTACTGTGTGCTGGTAACTGTGACACTAACCAATCGATAGCAAGTGTTGCATTATGTTGTGTTTCGATAGTAGTAAATGTCTTAGACGCAATCACAATCGCTGTGGTAGCTGGATGACAATGATCAAGCACAGTATACAATTGGCTCGCATCCAGTGTTTCAACGAAGTGAATACGTACGCGGTGGCTATCTGCTCGTTTCAATACATCATATAACAGTTTACAGCCAGTACTCGACCCCCCAACACCAATGTGAATAATATCAGTAAATGACTCACCGTCGATCCCAGTGATATCGCTATTACGTATTGCCTGACTCACGTTATTCAGCTGCGTAGTCGTTTGCTTGATCGTTTGTTTGATCACAGCTGTTGGGAAAGTAGCTTGCTCAGACCAGCGCCATAGCATATGCAATGCAGGGCGTTGTTCTGAAGTATTCATTATGTCTCCAGCAAATAAACGTGTGCGAGCTGATTCTAGTTCACACGTTTGTGCCAATTGGAGTAATAATGGCAGTGTTTGTTGGTTAATGTGTTGCTTAGAAAAATCAAATAATAACCCAGCGGCTTGCAAACTATACTGTTGAAAACGGTTAGGATTACTAGCAAACTGAGATAACAACGTCGTGTTTACTAACGTTTGTTGGTGGGTTGCTAATGCTTGCCAAACAGTTTGATGATTGGTTGTACTCATGGGCGTAAATTATCGCTGAATCATGGTAAACATGCTACCGTTTTACCCAATAACTTACTACTAGATGGCCATCATCCGTGTCCTGTTGCAAATAGTATTGTCTTTATGTAGGAATTGGTGTAGGATTCGCGACACTGCTTACAGTAAATATCCACCACGTATCAACTTTAGAAGAAATAAACTTTGGCAGCTGTCCAGAGATAATCATTTATGTTAAGTGAGGCTATGCATGAGCGAACAATCTACTGTTATTGCAGTTACTGACACCTCGTTTGAGGCTGATGTACTGCAAGCAAGTATTCCGGTATTAGTTGATTTTTGGGCAGAATGGTGTGGCCCATGCAAAATGATCGCACCCATTTTAGATGATATTGCCAGTGAATATGCTGACCGTATTCGTGTTGCCAAAGTCAATATTGATGATAATACGCAAACGCCGCGTCAATATGGTGTACGTGGGATCCCAACCTTATTGTTATTTAAATCAGGCAATGTGGTTGCAACCAAAGTAGGGGCATTAACAAAGTCACAGCTAGCTGCCTTTTTAGATGAAAATGTATAATTGTGAATGGACGTAGTCAACAAAGCATGCTGTTAAATCACGAAGAGTATATCGCTCCAATTAACGTAAATGAATAACCAACATCATAATACACTTTAAAAGTAGTCATTCCCTCTAATTTTTTTAACACACTAAAGGTATCAATATATGCATTTAACTGAATTGAAGGCAAAAATGCCTGCTGACTTGGCTAAGATAGCCGCAGAAATGGGGTTAGATAATCTAGCGCGATCGCGTAAGCAAGATATGATCTTTTCCATTTTAAAGGCACACGCGAGAAATGGTGAAGATATTTATGGTGATGGGGTACTTGAGATCTTGCAAGATGGATTTGGCTTTTTGCGTTCAGCAGGCAGTTCTTACCTGGCTGGACCTGATGACATTTACGTATCCCCAAGTCAAATCCGCCGTTTTAATTTGCGTACTGGCGATGCCATCTCTGGCAAAATCCGTCCGCCTAAAGAAAGTGAGCGTTATTTTGCTTGTCTTAAAGTCAACGAAATTAATTTTGAAGCACCGGAAAATGCACGCAATAAGATTTTATTTGAAAACTTAACCCCGTTATTTGCAGACGAACGTTTAAGTATCGAACGCGGTAATGGAAGTACTGAAGATTTAACGGCACGTATTATTGATTTAACTGCTCCCTTTGGTAAAGGACAGCGTGGTTTAATCGTTTCTCCGCCAAAAGCTGGGAAAACCTTGATGTTACAAAACATTGCACAGTCATTAGCGCACAATTACCCAGAATGTCATTTAATGGTGTTACTGATTGATGAGCGTCCAGAAGAAGTGACAGAGATGGCGCGCTCAGTGCGTGGTGAAGTGATTGCGAGTACGTTTGATGAACCGGCTGCTCGCCATGTGCAAGTGGCAGAAATGGTGATTGAAAAAGCTAAACGATTAGTAGAACACAAAAAAGATGTGATTATTTTATTAGATTCGATTACCCGTTTGGCACGGGCATACAACACAGTGGCGCCAGCGTCGGGGAAAGTGCTTACTGGTGGTGTGGATGCCAATGCTTTGCAGCGCCCTAAACGATTTTTCGGAGCAGCGCGTAATGTTGAAGAAGGGGGTAGCTTAACCATTTTAGCCACAGCACTAGTCGATACCGGTTCTAAAATGGATGAAGTGATTTACGAAGAATTTAAAGGCACGGGTAACATGGAAATTCACCTAGATAGACGGATTGCTGAAAAACGTGTTTACCCAGCAATTAACATTAACCGTTCAGGTACGCGTCGTGAAGAATTATTAATTAAATCCGATGAATTACAAAAAATGTGGATTTTACGCAAATTACTGCATCCAATGGATGAAATTGCTAGCATTGAATTTTTAATCGAACGCTTACGCAATACCAAAACCAATACTGAATTCTTTGAAGCAATGAAGCGCCAGTAGATTCTGTGCCTCATTAGGCTTGTTGCAGTTAATCATCATTATAACAATTAACAGATAATCTGAGGTTCTTGATGTCAACCCAATTTATCTTTAATAAACGCCCACGTCGGTTACGCAGCGATCCATTTTCACGGCAATTGGTGCAAGAAACTAGGTTACACACATCCGATTTAATTTACCCACTATTTGTTGTAGACGGTGATAGCCAGCAACAAGCAATTAATGCTATGCCAGATGTCTATCGTTACAGTATTGATCGATTAGTAGAAGAGGCAGCGAGTGTTTATGAACTTGGGATCCCAGCCATTGCATTGTTTCCAGTAATTGAGACAGACAAAAAGTCATTGGGTGCACAACAAGCATATGATCCGGATGGTTTAATTCAACGAGCAGTGTACCAATTAAAAACACAGTTACCTGACTTAGGTGTGATCACCGATGTTGCTTTAGATCCATTTACTAGTCACGGTCAAGATGGGATTGTTGATGAAAAAGGTTATGTGTTAAATGATGAAACGATCGAAGTATTAGTAAAACAGAGTTTATCGCATGCGGCTGCTGGTGCAGATATGATTGCGCCATCGGATATGATGGATGGGCGGGTTGGGATCATCCGTCAAGCGCTCGAACAAGATAGCTATGTGAATACCAAAATATTGGCTTATTCTGCCAAATATGCCTCACATTTTTATTCTCCATTTCGTGATGCTGTCAATTCAGCAGGCAGTTTACGTGGGGATAAACGTACCTATCAGATGGATATTGCCAACAGTGACAAAGCATTAACGGAAATTGCGCTAGACTTAGAGCAAGGTGCAGATATCGTCATGGTCAAGCCAGCGATGGCGTATTTAGATATTATTTGGCGGGCAAAGCATACATTTGGCGCACCGACATTTGCATACCAAGTTAGCGGCGAATACAGCATGTTAGTTGGCGCTATTCAACAAGGTTGGTTAACTGATGATGTTATCTTGGAATGCTTACTGAGTATTAAACGTGCCGGTGCGGATGCAATCTTAACGTACTTTGCTAAACGCGTTGCCCAACAATGGTTATGAATACCTGATGATCTGCTAATGTATTAGTAAGTATTAGATTGGCTTATGGCAAATTCACAACCTGATCTCAAAGATAAACAGTGGTACCTTAATCGTGAACTCAGTTTGCTGCAGTTCAATGAACGTGTATTGGCATTAGCTGAAGATAAACAAACTCCGCTGTTGGAGCGCTTACGTTTTTTATTTATTTGCAGCGCTAACTTAGATGAATTTTTTGAAATTCGGGTAGCAGGTCTAAAGCAACAGTTAACGTATAGTAATACGCCGACTGATCCGGATGGATTACCACCTAGTGATGTATTAAATCAATTAAGTGAACGTGCACATGCTATGGAAACACGTTTACATACATTGTTTCATGATGAATTTATCCCACAGTTAGAAAAGCAACACGTTAGGTTTTTAACTGAAGCACAATTAACCAAAACCAAACGCGATTGGTTACAGCGTTATTTTATGACGGATATCTTGCCAATGCTAAGCCCTGTTGCATTGGATCTGGCACATCCATTTCCGCGTTTGGCTAATAAGAGTTTAAATTTTATTGTATCACTGGAAGGAGAAGATGCTTTTGGGCGAGGTAGTGGCTTGGCCATTGTGCACGCACCACGATCGCTACCACGACTGATTCAGATCCCAGCAGAAGATCAAGATGAACAACATCACTATAACTTTGTATTATTAACAACAATTATTCAAACCCATGCCAGTGAATTATTTTCAGGGATGAAAGTAACGGGTTGTTACCAATTTAGATTAACCCGTGATAGCGATTTATTATTAGAAGAGGGTAATACAGATGATTTAGCGTTGGCATTAAAACAAGAATTAATTGAAAAACGCTTTGCCAGTGCAGTGCGCCTTGAAATTGCTGATGACTGTCCAGTAGAGATATCTGATTTTTTGCTTAAAAAACACGGATTATCGACTGAAGATTTATACCCAGTGTCCGGCCCAGTTAACTTGTCACGTTATATGTCTTTGTTAGATGTCGTCGATAGATCCGATTTATGTTATCCAAGTTTTGTACCGTCGATGCCAGTTAATTACAAAAAGAATGGTGACTTATTCGCAATCATCCAACAACGTGATGTATTACTGTATCATCCTTACCAACAATTTACTGTTGTTGTTGATTTTATTCGTCAAGCAACAGCCGATCCCAATGTGCTAGCCATTAAACAAACAATTTATCGAATTAGTGCCGATTCTGAAATGATTAATGCGCTGGCGAATGCAGCGCGTGCAGGTAAACAAGTTACGGTCGTTGTTGAATTGCGTGCACGTTTTGATGAAGCACATAACATTGCATTAGCCAATACATTGCAAGAGGCAGGGGCGTTGGTGGTATATGGTGTAATGGGCTATAAAATCCATGCAAAAATGACGTTAATCGTGCGTCGTGAAGGCCGCAAGTTACGCCATTATGTGCACCTTGGAACTGGTAATTACCATGAAAAGACTGCCAAACAATATGTTGATGTTGGTTTGCTCACCTATGATCAAGATATTGGTCGTGATGTGCAGCGTATCTTTCAACACATTACTGGCATGGGCAAAGCCAATACATTGCATAAACTACACTATGCACCATTTGGTCTACATACCTTTATTTTGGAAATGATTAAGTTTGAAATAGCACAAGCAACAGCAGGAAAACGTGCACACATTATATTAAAAGTAAATTCATTGACCGAAGAAAAAGTGATTCGTGCTTTATATAAAGCATCTAATGCTGGCGTTAAAATTGATTTAATTATTCGAGGTATTTGTTGTCTACGCCCGGGTGTTAAAGGGATATCGAAGAATATCCGTGTTTATTCGGTATTAGGACAGTTTTTAGAACACAGTAGGGTTTTTTATTTTTACCATGGGGGCGATGAAAAATTATTTTGTGCCAGTGCTGATTTTATGGCACGTAATTTTTATAAACGTGTTGAATTGTGTTTTCCAGTTGAAGATAAGAAATTAATGAAACAATTACGACAAGATTCATTAGAATTATTATTATCTGATAATACGCATAGCTGGCGCCTACAAGCAAATGGAACGTACAAACGGTTGACACCTGGAAAAGCCAAACCTGTTTATGCACAAGCATTGTTGCTGAATAAATACAAACAATAATATCAGTTTATTGGCACTTGCTAACTCTAACCAACATCTAATACTTGAAAACGCTTATTTGAAATATGTGCTGCTGTTAAACTGTGTTCTAAATCGGTTACCGGTGCAGTATACGTTTCATTAGTTAATTGAAAAGTACCGAAATGTATTGCAACAGCATACTTGGCATGAATCAATTTAAATATGTCTACTGATTCTGCATCATCATCTTCTTCTGAACGAAGCAACCTAAAAAATCATTAGCTTAAGCTAAACTCGTTTTACCATCACATTTTGTCTATTATCCCGGAAACTTGATTAACTAGCATTTACAAATAATGTTAGAATGTTAGAATGTATTTTCTAGTTATTTAAAGGGCTAACTTTTTTGAAACAGTCCCCCCTTGATGCTACATTTATGCGTGCCGCCATCGATAATGCTAAAACTGGTGTTGATGCTGATGATGGTGGGCCGTTCGGTGCTTGTATCGTCAAAGATGACAATATCATTGCTATTGCTCATAATACGGTCTTATCAGAAGATGCCACTTGTCATGCTGAAGTCAATGCCATCCGTTTTGCTAGTAAAGTATTAGGAACTTATGACTTGCAAAGCTGCGTAATTTATTCTACCACTGAGCCCTGTCCAATGTGTTTTTCAGCGATTCATTGGGCCAATATCGATCGGATTATCTATGGTACTAATATTAGTGATGTTAGCCGTCTGGGTTTTCGTGAATTATCAATTTCTAATCAAGACATGTGCCGTCTGGGCAAAGCACAACTCGACATTGTGCCAGATTTTTTGCGTGAGGAATGCGAAGAATTGTTGACTCTCTGGCAAGCGAGCAAACGGTCGACCTATTAATTTAAATGACTAGCGAGATCTCTTAAGTAACCGCCATCTGGCAATGTCAGCATCGGTGCGATTTCTAATAAAGGTTCTATCACAAAACGTCGGTTTAGTAATTCAGGATGTGGCACAGTGAGTTGTGGCGTATTAATAATAGCATCGCCATATAACAATAAATCTAAATCTAAAGTGCGTGGTCCCCAACGTTGTTGACGTATTCGTCCTTGTTGTTGCTCAATATGTTGTAGTTGACTGAGTAAATCTATGGCATTAAGAGACGTGTCGATTGCTACGACGGCATTAACAAAATCTGGCTGATCTTGTGGGCCGACCGGTGTTGTCTGATAAAATTGTGATATGTTAATAACCTGGATATAAGGTAATGCAGATAATTTAGCAATGGCAGTGTGTAATTGCTGCGGTGGGTTGGCTAAGTTGCTACCTAGTCCAATATAACAAATCGTATTTTTCATTTGCGCTGGCGTCGACGTTTACGGCGTTTTGGTTTGGGTAATGCAGCAATCATATCGTGTTTTACTTGTGGATTTGCTTCTTGGTAGTCTGTCCACCACGTTGCTAATTCTGCTAATTGATGTTCACCACTTTGCACACGCAGTAATAGAAAGTCATAACCAGCACGAAATTTTAATCGTGTTATTAGATTAGGCGCACGATACCTTGCAGGCAATTGGTATTGTAAATACCAAATATCGCGCACAGTTAATGTGAACCGTTTTTGAATAGCAAAAATAGTTAATTGTATGTCGAGTACTTGATTGCTTGCCATATCCAGTGCAGTAAATGTTGGGATACTTTTATCAAGCAGTGCTTGCATGTGTTGTTGCAGTGTTGGCCATAATAATACTGCTAAGAAAAAAGCAGGGGTAACTGGCCTTCCATTAGCAATACGTTCGTCAGTATTAGCGAGCATGGACTCAATAAAGCGACGATTATATAATATAGTGTCTTGGTCGAGTTGTTGTTTTGTATTATTGATGTGTTCATCAGTGAGTGGTAGCAAGTATGCTAGCATCTGATAATGTTCTAATTTAGCAAAGGCTGCCACACTTTGTCCTGAAGACAGTAGCTTACAGATTTCTTCAAACAAGCGAGCTTTAGGCACATTTTTCAGTAAATGACTGTAACTAAACAGTGGAGTTTTAGTATTTTTTTCAATATTAAAACCTGTTTTGACTGCAAATCGAATGGCACGTAGCATCCGTACTGGATCTTCACGATAACGTTGTTCAGGATCACCTAATATGCGGATAATCCCTTGCTGGATGTCTGCCATCCCTGTGCTGAAATCAACAACTGAGAAATCAGCAATATTGTAATACAGTGCATTAATCGTAAAATCACGCCGTTGTGCATCATCATCGATCGTACCGTAAACATTGTCACGAATAATTTGTCCATTTTGCATATAAGCTTGTTGTGAATTATCTGCATCGTGGTGGTGAGCACGAAATGTAGCGACTTCAATAATGTCTCTACCAAAAAATACATGCGCTAAACGAAAGCGTCGTCCAATCAAGCGACAATTAGTAAATAAACGACGTACTTCTTCAGGATGCGCATTAGTGGCAACATCGAAATCTTTTGGTGCACGTTGCAATAATAAATCACGTACACTGCCGCCAACTAAATACGCACTAAATCCAGCATTGTGTAAACGGTATAATACTTTTAATGCATTAACGTTGATTTGTTTGCGTGAAATACCGTGCTGCTGTCGCGGAATAATAATGGCGTTAGGATACTGTTGTGCTGTTGTGACAGGACGTGATCGTAAAGAGCGTAATACAGTAGTAAGCTGCTGGGTAAAACGGTTAATAATGCTCAATTTATATTCAACTTTGTTTGATTGATTGTGCCTTAATTCAAACTGGTTTATTGCACAACAACGAACAAAGTTGCGCACTGACTCAGTATATAGTAGTGAAGATACCCGAGTGTTGTTGAGAATGCAATGTGTCTTGTTGTGTCAATTTGCTATGCTATTAATACTCTTTGCGTTTTGACTATAGGCGAGGCAGCTACAGTCAAAACGCTTTGAGTATAGTAAATTGATATTGAGATAATTATGCAATCGAAATTATCACAAACATTACCACTTGCATTAATTGGTGCTGCCTGGGGACTTGGTGCGCGTGATCCGGGTTGTCAATCAGGCCCGTTAGATTTGCAAAGCAATGCTGTTTTTGAAAAATGTTCTGATCTTTCCAGTCAATGGCATACAATCATTAATACACCTATTGAGACACTTGATGATCCCGCCGTATTAGAAACGGTAATTAATCAAGTGAGTGCTGATTGCAACACATTAAGTCAAATTACAACAGCATGCGTCGCAAAACGGCAACCATTTTTAACGATTGGTGGTGATCATTCATGTGCGATTGGTACCTGGTATGGCGTGTTAGCTGGATTATCAGTTAATGCAGCATTTGGTTTGTTGTGGATAGATGCACATATGGATAGCCATACCTTTGTAACTTCTCTGAGTAACTGTATTCATGGAATGCCATTAGCATGTCTGTTAGGTTATGGTGATAAGCGGTTAATCCATATCAATACAACACGTGTGCTCGATCCACAACATGTTTGTTTAGTCGGTGTGCGCAGCTTTGAATCTGGTGAAGCTGCATTATTACAACAGTTAGGTGTGCGTGTTTTTTACATGGATGAGATTAAACAACGTGGTCTAGCGCAAGTATTGCAAGAGGCGCTAACTATCGTGAAAAATGGTACAGTTGCATATGGGATCAGTATTGACTTAGATGGATATGCTCCTAAACAAGTTCCTGGCGTTGGCTCACCGGTTGCTGATGGCATTGATGTAAATACCTGTTGTGATCTGTTCACTCAATTACGTGGTGATCCAAATTTGGTGGGTGCTGAGATTGCTGAATACAATCCATCATTAGATCACAATCAACAAACCCAACAAGTCATTGCTAAGTTAGCACACAGTTTATTTGCATTAAGGAAATAGTATTATGTCAACGATGATCGATCTAGAAATACAATATGGTGCACATAATTATAATCCGTTACCTGTTGTGTTTGTTAAAGGTGAGGGTGCGTGTTTATGGGATAAGCAGGGCAAGTCCTATATTGACATGATGGCAGCGTATTCTGCAGTTAGTCATGGGCATTGTCATCCAAAGTTAGTTGCTGCATTAACTGCGCAAGCAAATCAATTAAGCATTGTATCGCGTGCATGTCATAACAATGTATTGGGAGATTTTTTAAAAACAGCGTGTGAGTTATTTGGTTATGATAAATGTTTACCGATGAACACGGGTGCAGAAGCTGTCGAAACAGCAATTAAAGCAGCACGCAAATGGGCGTATACTGTTAAAGGTGTAGCTGAAGATTGTGCTGAGATTATTGCATGTCAAGGTAATTTTCATGGACGCACTGTAACTATTACCGGTTTTTCTACACAAGGTGGTTATCGTGCGGACTTTGGTCCCTTTACATCTGGGTTTACCACAATCCCTTATGGTGATCCTAATGCATTAGCCCAAGCCATTACACCGAATACCGCTGCATTTTTAGTTGAACCGATCCAAGGTGAAGGTGGGATTATCGTGCCACCGAATGGTTATTTGCATGAATGTGCGCGTTTATGTCGTAAGCATAATGTATTATTAATGTGTGATGAAATTCAAACAGGTTTAGGACGTACTGGAAAATTAATTGCGTCGCAACACGAGCATGTTAAACCAGATTGTTTGATCCTGGGTAAAGCACTAGGCGGTGGTTTAATTCCAGTATCATTAGTGTTAGCCAACAATCCGATTATGGATGTATTTACCCCAGGTACACATGGCAGCACATTTGGTGGATATTGCTTAGCAGCTGCTGTGGGTAAAGCAGCATTAAGTGTATTATGTGATGAACAATTAGTTGAACGTGCACACAAGCTTGGGAAATTTTTTATGTCAGGGTTACAGCGTATTAACAGCCCTGCGATTAAAGCGATCCGTGGTAAAGGATTAATGATTGGTATTGAAGTGCATCCCGAATATGCCAGTGCACGCGATATTTGTTTAGCATTGTTATCGCGAGGTATTATTAGTCGTGAGACACATGAAGTGGTAGTGCGTTTGTCACCACCATTAGTGATTACTGAAGAACAGTTAACCCACGTATTAACCCAATTAGATGCGGTGTTTGGCCAGTATCGATAATATTGATGCCACGATGTCGTCGCAGTTCAAATCGGCCTGCACGGTCTTATTGCTTGTATCAATAGGGTGGATCCGCTATGCTTGTCACAATTCATAAATTTGTTTTATATAACACATTGTTAATGTAAGGAAAATCATGTCGAAATCTCGCTATTACAATTGGCAAAATATCTTATTTTTCAGCATCGTACCGTTGGCTAGCTTAATCGGCACACTATTATTGTGCATTTTTTCACATATTGTCTGGCAAACTTGGGTGTTAACAGCTGTATTGGTGATTACAGGTGGTTTATCAATTACCGCAGGCTACCATCGTTTATTTTCCCATAAGGCCTATCAAGCATCGCGGCCAGTGCAGTGGTTTTTCATCTTATTTGGTGCATCTGCATTTGAAGGCAGTGTGTTGGAATGGGCGACCGATCATCGTAATCATCACCGTTATGTAGATACCCCACGTGATCCGTATAATATTAAGCAAGGGTTTTGGCATGCACACATGGGCTGGTTATTTCATCTTGATTACAGTAAACGTGACTACAGTAATGTGGCTGACTTGAATAGTAACAAATTGTTACGTATGCAGCACCAATACTATGTATGGTTTGCTTCTGGTATGGGGTTAGTATTACCAACATTAATTGCTGCATGTTGGGGACAAGCATTAGCAGGATTTATTATTGCTGGTTTATTGCGACTGACCTTTGTGCATCATGGTACATTCTGTATTAATTCACTATGCCATATTGTAGGTGGTCAGCAGTATGCTACCGATACAACAGCACGTGATAATTGGTTATCAGCGTTAGTTACATTTGGTGAAGGTTATCATAACTACCATCACCAATTTTCACGTGATTATCGTAATGGCGTGCGTTTTTATCATTTTGATCCTAGTAAATGGTTTATCTTTGGTTTGTCAAAGTTAGGTTTAGCATCAAAGTTATATCGAGTACCTAAATATCGTTTGATACAAGCGCGTTTTGAAGTCAGTCAACGTGCGCTGTCTAACAAAACTCAGCCACAATTATTGCAGCAATTGCAAGAGTCGATACAGCAATGTATTACAAAGATTAAAAAATTTGAAGCAGCCTATGCTGAGTCGAAATTACGTGAATACCAAGTCAATATTGCAAAAGCAACCAATGAGTTAAAACAGTTGTTCCAGCAATGGCAGCAACACGCATTGGCGGTTTAACCTAAATTCCACAGTGAATTAACTATTCTGCTGTTGCTTTTCTATTTCTTCATGTATTTTTGCTAGTAACGTATCATCTAATTTGATGGGTTCTAATGTGCCTGCTAACCAATTTGAGGTATGTTGCTTTAATTGTTGTTGGATTGTTTCATCATCAGGAAACAATTGTTGCCAATAAGCATTTAGCCAAGCATGTACAAGGCTATAATTTAAGTGTTTGGGTTGGCCTAGCATTAAGTATACTTCTAAATCACTGTAAAAATCTGCTGATGTATATTCATGTGTATTCAATAATTTCGTATACACAATATGCATTATTTCTGGTGTGAGTAATTGTACCAGTGCCTGTTGATAGAGTTGTTGTACATTGTCATACAGTTGTTGATGATTGTTGCTGAGCCAACGTGTAAGCCGTGTTAATTGGACCGTTGATAACATATCTGTAGCTGATTGTGCTGCATTCAATGCAGGTAGAATAAGTCTTACTCTATGACGAGTAGACTGTTGAGTATCGTGATTGACATCAGTTGGCGTAGATTTTTGTATAATTGCAGTGAGCACTTGGTAATTAGCAAGTGTTTTTTCAATCTGCACAATACGTTTATTGTATTGATTTAATTGTTGTGACCAAGTAAATGCGCAATAAAATACAATAATGCTAACAGAAATAATGGTTGTATGCCGTCCACATGTTTTAATTAAGTGAGCATTATTCTTTGATACTAAGTGTTGATCTTGCTGTAATAATTGTTGTAGAAAATGTTTAGAAAAAAGTGCAGTTGGCTGATGATAAGATACAGTTTGTAATCGATGAGTAGCTATGTCTGGCAAATTTAAGTTTTTTTGCACCGTAGATAATACATAATCTTCTATATCGTTAGTTTGCGTGCTGCTAGTTAAGTAAATGCCGCGTAGCCACAATAGTTTGCTAGTATTAGCCATCTGTTTAATAGCTAATAGTATTTGTTTGCTGAGCATGTCTAACTGTACGGGAAAGTCTTTAATTAATAGCCTTGTTTGTTGGTTGCGTTCATGATGTAAACGCCATAGTAAGCGTTCATGTAATCGCATAAGTAATGCTGAAAATTCTTTTTTTACAATGGTTAATAATGAGCGTTGTCGTATATTATACGAGTTAGCCAATGTTGTTCCCCATATTTGCTGCTGTTCTTCTTTACCAAGGTCAGCAAAAAATTCCTGGAAACCGAGAATGCGGTCACACTGATTACATATCAAATACACAGGAATTTCAGTTGGTAAGCATTTTTTAACAACAGCCAAATTTGAACGTATATTATGGTATAGCAATAATTTTTTGTTGTGTGGTAATTTAGCGATGCCCGGTAAATCTAACACTAATATGATACCATTTAAGCGTGTCTGGCCTTGTTCTTTAATCAGTTGTAATAAGCGATGCCACAGTATTTTATAATGCAGCATATATTTCGTTGTTGGGCAGAATTGTCCAGTTGTATCTAAAAACACAGCTTCACGACTTACCCACCAGTCACACAATTCTGTTGATTGAATATTATTTTGTTGTTTGGCTAGCGAGAATGATAAACCTGATTTTGCTAGCAGTGTTGTTTTACCAGAGCCAGGTGGCCCGATAACTAAATACCAAGGTAAGTCATATAAATGATTTGTTTGTGTTTTCGATTTTGTCGATGTGCGTTTTAAAAAATGAATGGCACCATAAAATCGGTGATTCAGTAATGTTAACATTGCTCTGGTTTTAGCTTGGCGTGACGAAAAAATAAAGGGTTGTTTGGTTTTTCTTAAAATAAGTGATAACCAACAAATGATAAATAGACTGTTAACAACTGTGCGACTTAATGATGTTGCTAATGGGGTATACCCAGCAATATGCAGTTGATCACCAACATGCCAGACTAGCATGATGGTTATACATAACAATAGAAAACTTAATGATTGCATGATTAACATGCGTTTTTGATTTTTTGCCATGTTTAATTACTCTGTGCAATCTTGGTATGCACAGTAAGTTGTTGTAATGTGTGAGTTAGCGGCTGAGTAATCGTAAAGGTGGTGTATGTAAACACTGTATATAGTATGCCAATTAACATACTACCCGTTATCAATGAACGCCATAGTGAAATACCACGAGGTTTTTTGATAACTTGCTTAGTGAAATGTTTGCAAACAGATAAACGCTTTTTAATGCGACCACGCTGGCTGCAAATCAGACGATATAATTCATCGATTAACTGTTCAATCTTATCGTGGTGTTGCTCACGGTAACGACTTTCAAAACCAAGACTTAAACACAGATACATGATTTCTAAAATATCGATATAGTGTTTTGGATCATCACGTAATTGGTCTAAAATGGAAACGAAACAATCATTGGTAGAGAGCGTTTGTTGAAACGTAGACAGTAAATTACATTGATCCCATTGCTGCTGTTGTCCCCATTGAGTAATGCGCATGGTTTCATCAACAGCTGCACATAATGCATAGCGTGCCACCATCACGAATTCATCTGAATAACCTTGCGCCAGTGCTGCACTTTCAAAGGCGTTTATTTCATGTACTATTTGTTGATGTAGTGGTGTTGCATTAGCTGCGTACTGAGTGTATTGCAGTACCATCATCAGGGTAAATAAAGGTGTTGCTGCTATGACCAGTTGATTACTGCCAGCGCTAGCCGTGTATGTTCTGAAGCGGTAGTATGAATGATGGCGTACTGAGCGACGTGGTTGATAATTAGCCCCAAATGAGTGGGTAGGTGATACGGTTTGGGTAAGAGTATTAATTGTCATTATACCATCCACATCGATTTGTTCACAAGCTTGCCGCCTCGCCTACAGTCAAAACGCTTTGAGTGTAATACCTTTTGTTTTGTGATTTAACCTAGATGGGTTTACTAATGAAAACGCCAGGTAACACACTGCTAAATATACTGTAACTCATGCTATTTGCATAGCAATCATTCAGTATGGTGTGCTGGTTTGTAGTAGATTAATGAGATGTCATGTATTATTTAGAGCGTATTTCTGGTCAAAATTATACCTTATTTAATAGATTAATAGCTACCTTAATAGATGTGTACTGGTTCTTATGTTAGCATGCCCGAGCTACAAGTTGTGTTTGATCAGGTGCTTTGGTTGTTCCCGATTCCATTACTTTGCAGCAGTATAAAATTTGATCTAGGAGACTATTATGGAAACTGCAAAACTCTATGTTGGGAATTTACCTTTCTCTGCGACTGATGAAGATGTGAGGTCACTATTTGGTAAAGCCGGCGAAGTACAAGAAGTTCGGCTGATTAGTGATCGCGAAACAGGTCGTTCAAAAGGCTATGCCTTTATTACATTTGTTGATAAAACAGGTGCGACAGCTGCATTAGAGCAGTTTAATGACTATGAATACGAAGGCCGTAAATTGAAAGTTGACCGTGCACGTGAAAATGCTGGTGGCGGCGGTGGTGGTCGCGGTGGTCGTCGTAGTGGCGGTCGTGAACGTCAATATTAATTTTCAACTGTGAGCAATCACCAAAGTTTGCTCATTCATATTAAACAATCTTCCATAGTGGCGCATGCTTGACAATATTAGTGTGCGCCCACTTTTCCAAAGTCCCAACCAATAAATATATACACATTGCTTGAATCTAAATTCTGCAGTTCAACGCTGACGTTTTTTGGTAATGTAATGGTCGGCTGAGTAGATAAAGTTGATGAATGAGTCTAATAAAAAAAGCGCGTATAAAACGGGGAGTCATATACGCGCTGGCACAAAATACAAGGAGTTATGCAATTTGACGGTGACCATTATAAGCAAGTTACATAGCATGCACAGTAGTAAAAGACTTAAGTTATTGTGAGTGATGAGCTCTTTGTATTGTACGCAGCAATGACTACCCATTTGATCAATACTGAAACCTTTTCTTACCATATAAAAAAAGCGCGTATAAAACGGGGAGTCATATACGCGCTGGCACAAAATACAAGGAGTTATGCAATTTGACGGTGACCATTATACGCAAGTTAATTGACTTAAATAGTCGTAAAAGTCACTGTGTTTTGTAAGATATTTGCCATGTTTTTTTACAGTCAAAGCCAATTTTTTTCGTTAAAAAAACACGTGACATTCAAAATGAAAATTCGTAGAATCCTCCAGCGCACGAGTTATGCAATATGAGAATTGTTTAAGTTACTTTTGTTTCCAAGGAAAGGAGTCTGCATGACAAATTATGTGCTGCCAACATGTTATGTTGCTGGAACAGTACTATTGATCGGTGAAAAGTACCGTGATCTGATCAATTTACGCAATAAATTGCTGCCACAGTTTTTTTATCATCTTTTTGATGAACCAACGCAAGCAATGCAATTTCTACAAAGCAGTTATGTGCCTTATGTAGGACAGCAAACTTGGCTAGAAAAAAATGTTGTTAACAATAAAGCAGAACAAACAGATGGGCTGGCGACCTCATTGTTAACAGAATTAGCATCATCTCATCGCTTTGAGGAAATCCCTGTTATCGTGATCGATACAATGATAATGCCTGATTCTGCAATCGAATTTTGCCAACAAATCGGGCAAACAACCTACAAAAAATTATTATTAATTACACCCAATGAATTAAGCGATGCTAAACAGGCATTAAGCAACGGTGTCATTGATGGATATGTTATAAAAGATGCATCACCTACTACTTACATAAAGTTAACAACAGCGATTACCACACTAGCTTATAATTATTTTCAGCAGTCATCGTTACCTATTGTGCGGCGATTGCAGACACAATTGCCTTACTTAAGTGACATCGCGTTTGTTGATTTTTTCCAGACACTTTGTTTTGATAAAAACATAGTAGAATTTTACTTAACAGATCAACAAGGAAGCTATTTGCTACTTGATGCACAGGCTAGACCATTCTACTTGAAAATAGCAATTGATCAGATTCCTCCAGCTTGGTCAAATGAGCAAGTAAACGTTATTTACAGCAAACACACTTATTACTATCATTTTTATGATACAGCACATGCTTCATTTGCAGTTGATGTTCAAGAATGGGTATCATTTTTAGCATTCTGTACACGTGCAACTGAATATTTGTGATCCCTATGCAAGAGGTATTGCAAAATTATCTCTACATGATTCTTTTACTATAGAGTTTTATCTATATTCCAATAATTTTAGGAAGACAAGCTATATAGTTATCGTTATAATCACACGCACATATGATTAAGCAGGTTACTTCATGATTTATAGTATGACAGCATTTGCCCGTGCCAGTTTTCAACAGGAATGTGGGCACGTTGTTTGGGAAATGCGTACAGTTAACCATCGATATTTAGATATGCACATACGGTTGCCAGAACATTTTCGTGAGTGGGAGCCATCGATACGTGAAGTGATTAGTGCTCGTTTGCATCGCGGTAAAGTGGATTGTCAGTTGCAGTTTTCACCAGGCGCTAATTTGCAACAAACATTAACTGTCAATACAACGTTAGTTGATCAATTAATTAATGCGTGTCACTTAATAGAAACCCGTATGCAAGCCAGTGCAGTATTAAAGGCAACCGATTTTTTACGCTGGCCTGATGTATTGCAGGCAAGTAGTTTAGACATTACTTCATTAAAAACACCCATCTTTGATGGATTAACGCAAACGTTAGATGATGTGGTTGAAATGCGTGCCCGTGAAGGTCAGGCATTGATGGAAGCCGTATTAACCCGTTTAGATAACATACAAGATAAAATTGCTGAGCTCATACCACAATTACCAGCATGCTTACAAAAAATACGTGATAGATTAATCCAGCGTCTAAATGATTTGGCAATAGACTGTGATTCAAATCGTCTTGAACAAGAAATGGTATTATTAGCGCAAAAAGCTGATGTTGCTGAAGAGATTGATCGCCTGCAAACACATGTCAAAGAAGTACGACGTTTATTAAAACAAGGTGGGTCACTGGGCCGTAAACTTGATTTTCTCATGCAAGAATTAAATCGTGAAGCAAATACATTAGCATCCAAAGCAATAGATACCGTGATTACTCGTGCAGCAGTTGATATAAAAGTATGGATTGAACAAATGCGCGAACAAGTGCAAAATATTGCATAGTTATCAACATAAAGGCTACCTACACTGATGGCAAAACAAACGGGAACACTCTTTATTATTGCTGCACCATCTGGTGCAGGTAAAACAACATTGGTGGCTGAATTAGTTAAGCAAGTGCCACGGTTGACAGTGTCAGTGTCATATACAACTCGTCCACAGCGATCACAAGAAAAAGATGGGGTTAATTATCATTTTGTCGATGAAGCAACGTTCTTACAAATGATCGAACGTGGTGAGTTTTTAGAATATGCTAATGTATTTAATCAACATTATTACTATGGCACATTGCATAAATGGGTGAAGGATACCCTAGCATCGGGTATGGATGTTATTGTTGAGATTGATTGGCAAGGTGCCCAGCAAGTGCGTCGATTACACCCAAGTGCCGTTGGCATTTTCATTTTGCCGCCATCGCGTGATGCATTGGCGACTCGTCTGCAACAACGTCAACAAGATAGCGATACAGTGATTAATCAACGTTTACAGGTGGCGACTGATGAAATGTCACATTATGCAGAATTTGATTATTTAATGGTGAATCAAACATTTGATGTTGCTGTAGCCCAATTACGCGCCATTGTGGAAGCTCAAAGATTGACCATATCGCGTCAATCAGCTGCTGAAGCGGAATTGCTACAAGCTTTATTGGCTTGAGCTGAAAATAACGGTACAATGCCAGGCTTTTATTACCACTGGGGAGAAATACATCGTGGCACGTATTACGGTTGAAGGTTGTCTTGAGCATGTTGAAAATCGCTTCGAGTTAGTATTGGCAGCGACGCAACGTGCGCGCCAGTTAATGAATGGGTTTGAAGCCACAGTTCCCCTAGATAATCATAAACCAGCCGTGATCTCATTACGTGAAATTGAAGCCGGTACCGTTGATCCTAAACGCTTGGATGAAATGGAGCGGGCACGCGAACAGGCATCCCAGGCTGCTGAAGTGGGTGTGTCGGATGAGTTTATTGCCGGTACAACATCATCTACTACACGGATACCTATCTCTTCGACACCAGCATCACTGGAAAAAACACAGGATATAGTGACAATTGCCAAGACAGTGTCATCAGAAGAATCCGAACCACCACGTTACACATTACGATCCGAGCCTTCATTGTTTGAACAAGTCGCTAATGGTACAGCGCCAGTTGAGGTGTCAGAGCCTAATCAAGATACGACACCTGTAGATGCTGGCTCCAATAATGAACAGCCTATTGATCCAACAGTTGATGATTCAATCGTGTTTACTAAGAAAGACGACGAATAATCTTTTTTCGAGCTACTCAGACTCTATTAAGGAAAATGCCATCTTTGGCGGATGTTTTCTGCCAACCTCCACTCAAAGCTGACGTTTTTCAGTAAAATAGAGATCGGTTGAGTCGTTATTCTTTTTCCTTAATACTGCCTAAGCAGCTACCTTTTTCCTGCATTATCAATAGTGAAATAAATCGGTATAATGTGGTCATGACTTAGTCACATAGGATTTATCCGCATTGACCAATAGCCGCATTTTTAAACAGTTACGCAATGCGTTAGCAGATTATTTGGATAAGGACCAAATCCAGCAAGTCTATTCCGCTTTTCTATTTAGTGCGCAGGCGCATATTGGACAAAAACGTCACAGTGGTGATCCGTATATTACCCACCCCATTGCTGTTGCCACCATTCTTGCTGGTATGCATCTAGACATCGAAAGCATTATGGCAGCTATTTTACATGATGTGATTGAAGATACGGGTATTAGCAAAGCTATCTTAACAGAAAAATTTGGTAAACAGGTTGCTGAATTAGTGGATGGTGTAACGAAACTGACTCAGATTACCTTTGAATCACGCGCAGAAGCGCAAGCAGAAAACTTCCGTAAAATGGTATTGGCTATGGTCAAAGATATTCGTGTTATTTTGATCAAGCTTGCTGACAGACTACATAATATGCGTACATTAGGGGTTGTGCCAGTAGAAAAACGCAAGCGCATTGCAACCGAGACATTAGAAATTTATGCACCAATTGCTAATCGTTTAGGAATGCATGCGATGGCAACCGAATTACAAGAATTAGGTTTTTCTACTTTGTATCCCAATCGATATCGAATTTTATCTGCTGCAGTTGATAAAGCACGTGGTAATCGCAAACAAATTATCAAAGTCATTGAGAGTGCGTTGTATGCTGCATTAAAACAACGTCATTTATCTGCCAAATCGATCTATGGGCGTGAAAAGCATATTTACAGCATTTATAAAAAAATGCGTGATAAGCATTTAACATTTACGGAAGTTATGGATGTCTATGCGTTTCGCATTGTTGTCGATGATATGGATACGTGTTATCGCGTGTTAGGGGCAGTACATAATCTGTATAAACCTGTTCCTGAGCGCTTCAAAGATTATATTGCTATTCCAAAGTCAAATGGTTATCAATCATTACATACAATATTATTCGGTCCCTATAGTGTGCCGATTGAGATTCAAATACGTAGCAGTGAAATGAATTTTATTGCAGAAAATGGTATTGCGGCACATTGGCTGTATAAATCAGATGAATCAGCTGATAATGAGGCGCAATTACGTACACGTGAATGGTTGCGTGGTTTATTAGAAATGCAAAAAAGCACGGGTAGCTCGCTTGAATTTATTGAAAATGTCAAAATTGATTTATTTCCAGATGAAGTGTATGTGTTTACACCTAAAGGTGATATTAAAAAACTACCTACCGGATCGACAGCGGTTGATTTTGCTTACGCAGTTCATTCAGATATTGGAAATGGTTGTGTGGCTGCTAAAATCAATCGACGTTTAGCACCATTGAGTTCGGTATTGTCTAATGGTGTAACAGTTGACATTGTCACTGCAATTGCAGCAAGGCCGAATCCGGCATGGTTGAATTTTGTAGTGACGGGCAAAGCGCGCAGTAATATCCGTCATTTTCTCAAAACACAACGTGTTACTGAATCAGTTAGTTTAGGTAAACGGTTACTAGAAAAAGCATTAGCAACAATGTCACTGACCATTGATGATATTCCAACAGATACATTAGATGTGATTGTTCAGGAATCCCATTACCGTGATCCTAATGAGTTATTTGAAAATATTGGCCTTGGTAACCAAATGCCGTTAGTGGTTGCCAGACGGCTTGCATTATTTGATGAAACACAAACACCAACATTAATTGCCAATGATACCCAACCATTACCTATTAAAGGCAGTGAAGGGATGGTTCTGCGTTTTGCTGCTTGTTGTCGCCCTATTCCAGGTGATCCCATCGTTGG
Organism: Gammaproteobacteria bacterium; assembly: GCA_965116795.1. GTDB lineage: Bacteria > Pseudomonadota > Gammaproteobacteria > JAJFKG01 > JAJFKG01 > JAJNDI01. The sequence continues at coordinate 447,879 of OZ220716.1, read as the reverse complement.
TATGTTAACCACTGGCAAAGGTATGGTAGTGCATACTGAACAGTGCCCGCAAGTTGAATTGGAGCAACTACAACGTGAAGGATTGATTCATTTAATTTGGGAAAATAATATTAAAGCAGAATATAAAGTGGATGTATTCGTTTATGCTGAAAATCAACGCGGCGTGTTAGCTGCATTGGCGCACAGCATTGCCGAAGCACAATCAAATATTGCGGATATTCATGTTAAAGAACAAGATGAACATTTTTGTTGTCTTCAATTAACATTATTAGTGACTGATCGTAAACATCTTGCCTATGTAATGCGTAGAGTGCGTACGATCGCAGCGGTGACGCGGATTATTCGCAAGCGATAAATTACCCATAATTTTTTTAAAATTGATATAAAGAGAAATAAAACCATGATACAGATTTTATTTATTTGTCTTGGTAATATTTGCCGTAGCCCGGCAGCAGAAGGTGTATTTTTACAGCTGCTTAAAGAAGCAGGTTTGGAAAAGCAAGTGATTGTTGATTCTGCTGCAACAAGTGATTACAACATTGGTGAAAAGGCTGATCCAAGGATGCGTCGCCATGCAGCTGCACGTAATATTAAGTTGGTCGGTCGTGCTCGTCAGTTTATTAAGAAAGATTTTGATACCTTTGATTATATTATTGCAATGGACAATGATAATTATCAAACTATTTTAGCCATGAGTCAGAAACCAGAACACCATCGTAAAGTTTATATGATGAGTGATTTTAGCATTGAATGTGATGAAATTGAGGTGCCTGATCCGTATTACGAAGATGCTGCGTGTTTTGAGCATGTATTGGATATCGTTACTGATGGTTCACGTGGGCTATTGAATAAGATTATTCAGGAATTCAAAGAATAGAACCAATTACGTTTATATGTCAGATGTATTTAAACCTAAAATCCACAGTTGAATTGGGCTGCGAAGGCTTATTGCATAGAATCTCAAGTTGATTTTTATAATTTTTGTACTCACCCGTACGGTGAGTACGACTGCGCCCAAAATCCTAAAAATCAACTTGATCTTCTACACACTAATCCTTCTCGTCGTCAATTCAACTGCGGATTTTAGGTTAAATTAGGAATAGAAGTTGGCTTAGCAAGCTGAATACATAATTGACCTAACTGATCCCACGGATTACCCGTACCCATTCCTTTTGTGCTGCAATCAATGTCTTTAGCATATTCAAGTAAGCAATGAAGTTGTGATATCGTCAATCGTTCTAGCGCAGTTGTAGTGATCGCTTTACGTTTCTGCCAAACACGTGCATTCTGCAATACTTGTGGCAATGGTGTATTGCGTAATTCAAATGCCATTGTTGACAATGCACGTATCTCACGGGCAAGTGCCCATAATACTAGTGTTGGTGCATTACCTTCTTCACGTAAGCTAGCGAGTATATGTAAACTACGGGTTAAATCACCTTGCAGACACGCATCAGTCAAGGCAAATACATCATATTGTGCGCTGTCATTAATTGCATTTGCAATGTGTTCTGGACTAATAAAACCTTGTTCATGCAGTAATTGTAGTTTTTCAATTGCTTGCGCTCCTGCTAATAAATTCCCTTCAATATAATCAGTCAGTAATTGCAAGCCACTGCGATCGGTATGCAGATTAACGTGTTGTAAGCGTTTTGTTAACCATTGTGGTATTTTATCTCGTGGTATTGGCCAAGCTTGAATAATAACCCCATGCTCATCGATAGCTTGTACCCATTTACTACGCAACGTAGCTGCATCTAGTTTACCAGTACGTATTAGTAATATAGTATCTGCTGCTGGATTCTTAGTATATTCACATAGAAATTGGCTGCCAGCTGTACCCGGCTTACCATTAGCAATAACAAGATCAATAAGTTGTTTATCAGCAAACAATGACATGTTTTGGGTAGAGGTTGTTAATGTCGCCCAATTAAAACCAGGGGTAACATCAAAACGTTGACGTGTATTGATGCCTTGATCGCGAGCAGCTTTGACTAATAATGCATGGGCTTCTTGTAGCTGTAATGGTTCATCATCACTGAGTAAATACACACATGCTAATGTGTTTTTAATCTGTCGAGGAAGTTGAGCTGTTGTGATGCGCATGATTTCAATTTTTCTTGTTACTGTGTTTAGCTTCGTATTCAGACAGTGCGGTTGTCACATCTTCTGCCTGCAATTGTAACAATAATTGGTGTGCACAGGCTTGAGCAATTTGGTTACCCAGGCGAGTTTCATCATTATCACTCCCTAACATTTGATCTTGGCTTTGTGTAAACATGCGTTGTGCAGTGACAGTGCGTTCACCACCAATATTATGTTGATCAGCTGTTTGTAATTGATAGTGAACTGTCTTGCGTATTATTTTTTGTCTATTTTGTCCGTTACCACTTGTGCTGAATTCACGAACAGTGTTTTGATCAGATATGATCACTAAGATAACCGTGTTAGGGGTAGGGTGTTCAACAATATTTACTTTAGCAACCCGTAACGATCGTTTTAACTGTTTGCTGAATGCGCTATAAGGTTGTGCTGTGTTTAAGATAACCGATGAAAATGGCAGATTCACATTACCAGTGCCAGCCAAATGAAAACTACATCCAGTTAATCCACACAATAATAGAAACGTTAACAGTAATAAACGAGTGCGAATAATGTATTGCATGTATTAACTTCCTACAACAATATTAACTAATTTTCCAGGCACAATAATCACTTTTTTACACGGTTTGTCAGCAATAAATTTAGCAACATTAATTTGTTGCTTTGCTTGAGTAGTAATATTGTCATCATCTGCATCAACAGATACTTGAATTTTACCGCGTAATTTACCATTGACTTGCACCATTAATGTAGCCGTATTCGTTTTTAATGCATCAGCTGCTGGTTTTGGCCAGCGTGCATGACTAATATCATCGCCATACTCCAATGTTTGCCACAATGCTTGAGTAATGTGCGGCGTAATCGGCGCTAATAAACGCAATAAAATACTAAAACTGTCTTGTACTAAGTGCGAATACGTTGGTGTATCGGTGTTGTCAGCTAATTGAATTAATACATTTAATATTTTCATTGCAGCCGAAATCACAGTATTCAATTGCAAGCGCTCGATGTCATAGCGTGCTTGTTTAAGAATACGGTGTATTTCACAGCGTGTACTCTGTTGTTCAGGTGTTGCAGTTGACCAATCTATTGTATTTTGTGTTTGATTAACAGTTGTGATCAAGGCATGATGTTGATAAGCAAATTGCCACACCTTACGTAAAAATCGATAAGCACCTTCGACACCACTGTCTAACCATTCTAATGATTGTTCCGGAGGTGCAGCAAACATTGAAAATAAGCGCACAGTATCTGCACCATATTGTTCGATTAACTCCTGTGGATCAACGATATTGCCTTTTGATTTAGACATTTTAGCGCCGTCTTTTAACACCATGCCTTGAGTCAATAATCGTTTAAACGGTTCATCTGAGTTTAATAACCCCATGTCACGCAATACTTTGTGAAAGAACCGCGCATATAATAGGTGCATTACTGCATGTTCAATCCCACCAACATATTGATCGACAGGTGCCCAGTAATTAACGCGGTTATCTAACATCGCTGTATCTAAGCCTTTGCACGCAAAACGCGCGTAATACCACGATGATTCCATAAACGTGTCAAAAGTATCAGTTTCACGTTTGGCAGCCCGTTTACACTGTGGGCATGTCGTTTGATAAAAGCGAGGATCGGTTTTTAACGGTGATCCACTATCAGTAAAGGTAATATCTTCGGGCAATATAACCGGCAATGCGTCAGTAGGTACAGGTACGGTGCCGCATTTTTTACAATAAATAATCGGAATAGGGGTACCCCAATAACGTTGTCGTGATACACCCCAATCGCGCAAACGATAGTGTATGGTTGCGTTACCGAGTCCTTGTTCAGTTAAGTGATTGCTAATCACGGTTCTGGCTTGTTGTGATGCTAAGCCATCGAATTCACCAGCATTGATTAACACGCCATCTGCAGTAAACGCAGCAGTGTTACTATCATACGTGGTCTTATCATCAGCACATGGTGAGATAACCTGTTTAATTGGCAATTGATAGTGTTTAGCAAATTCAAAATCACGTTGATCATGTGCTGGTACTGACATAACCGCACCTGTACCGTATTCCATTAATACAAAGTTAGCAATCCAAATCGGTAACAGCTCATGGGTTAATGGGTGTATTGCATATAACCCAGTATTGACCCCTTGTTTTTCCAAGGTGGCAATGGCAGCTTCAGCAACTTGGGTTTGCTGGCATTTATCGATAAAGTGTTTGATGTCGGTTGATTGTACAGCGACGTGTTGTGCAAGTGGATGTTGTGCGGCAATCGCAATATAGGTACAACCCGGTAAGGTATCAACGCGGGTGGTAAAGATTTGCAGTGGTGTATCGTATTGTTCAACAGCAAAGGTAATAGCTGTTCCTTCAGAACGTCCGATCCAATGTTGTTGCATCGTGCGTACGCGATCAGGCCAGTCTGTTAACTTATCTAAGTCTGTTAATAGCTCATCAGCATAATCGGTAATTTTTAAAAACCATTGTTTGATCTTACGGCGTTCAACCACGGCACCAGAGCGCCAACCACGACCATCGATCACTTGTTCATTGGCTAATACAGTATTATCAACCGGATCCCAATTGACTTCAGATTCTTTACGGTAAACTAACCCTTTTTCATATAACTGTAAAAAAAACCATTGCTCCCAGTGGTAATAGCTCGGATCGCAGGTTGCTAATTCACGTGACCAATCATATGCAAAGCCTAGTCGTTTAAATTGGGTGCGCATATGATTAATATTGTCACGTGTCCACGTGGCTGGGTGGGTTTTATGTTTAATTGCTGCATTTTCTGCCGGTAAGCCAAAGGCGTCCCAGCCGATCGGTTGCAATACATTTTTACCACACATGCGTTGATAACGGGTGATCACATCACCGATGGTATAGTTACGTACGTGTCCCATGTGCAATTGACCACTGGGGTAGGGAAACATACTCAGACAATAAAATTTTTCTTGACTTAAATCTTCTTTGACACGAAAAGTTTGTTGCTCGTCCCAATGTGCTTGGATGTGTGTTTCAAGATCGTGTGGTTGGTATTGTGCTGCTAACATTACTAATCTGTGCCTATTTTTCTGTTACAGTTAAGTGATAATAATGGGGAATATATCGCCAAACTAAAGGATACCGTAGTGGTAAAATTGTGCAATAGTAGTGCGCTAGTCTATGCTATAATCGCATTAAAATTAGCCAGCATCGAATGTTAGTGAGTCTATTTTATGAATGAAGGATGTGAACAATGCAACAGCATAATCCAAAGCAAGAAAAACCACATGCTAACGTGGAATCAACGCAAACAACAGTACAACTGTATCGTCAATTGTTGGAGCGATTAGCACAGATTGAACAGCAAGCACAAACCAATATGAGTGTTGGTTGGCAATTATGGTTAGACGATGCCAAGCAAGTATTGTTTGGATTAAAAACGGTAGAGCGAGATGAGATTGATAATGCGGCGTATTTCTTACAACGTGATTTACAACACATGCGTGCGCATTTACAACAACAGCGGCATAGTTTAGCAACATGGTTAACCGTTGATATCGCATTAATTGAAGATACCTGTTGGCAATGGTTAACTCACGTAGCGGATAATATCGTATTAGCACAACAACAATTTCAAGATGATTTAGATCGTCAATGTGTATATCACGCAGGTGATGTGACTAGCCCAGGTGTTTTTGCGTGTATGCAATGTAAGAAAACACAACAGTTTATAACCGTTGTGTTATTGAAAGCTTGCGAGCACTGTGGGCATACTGAGTTTACACGTCAGGTTAGCTCACTGACACACGATGAATAACAATTAATACTATCGATATAGCAAGGAGATTGTAATGCTTATTCGACAAGCAACTGTTGATGATATTCCAACGATTTATCGTTTTATTTGTGAATTAGCAGATTATCAAAAGCAACGTCATCAAGTGGTTGCTACACCAGCGGTATTAGTAGAATCGCTATTTGGCGATAGGGCACATGCCGACGTGATTCTTGCTATAGACAATAATGTACCGATCGGTTTTGCCTTATTCTTTCATAATTTTTCTACCTTTATTGGTAAACCAGGGCTGCATTTAGAAGATTTATATGTGGTACCAACCGCGCGTGGTCAGGGTGTTGGTAAGCAGTTGTTGGCTTATGTAGCACAGGTAGCAATCGATCGGGATTGTCAGCGTTTAGAATGGTGTGTACTAAATTGGAATACCCCAGCCATTGAGTTTTATCATGCAGTGGGTGCGCAATCCATGGATGACTGGATAACCTATCGGCTCACTGACAATGCATTGGCTGATTTGGCTGCACAAATTGATGGCGGTGTGGTGGAATGTTGATTATCAAAATACAGGTTAGATCTGCTGTAAAAATCATTTGTTTTCATGGGGTTACCTGAATGTATGAAAATCTTAAGTCGGACTTAAGGTTTTCACAAAAAAGATAATTTGTTAACCATTTTAGCTAACTATTTGTATTTATTGGTGAATTTATACTGAATAATGACAAGCACAACCGGTGACATTAGGTCATCGGTGTTGGCTTTTTGCTGCAATATGCCACGAATTTCTCATCGATAAAGCGGTAAGGTAAATGTGGATCGCGATGGGAAGCGATGCCTAAACGGGTTGTTGTTAATATAGTGTTAGGAATGTAGCCAACGTCACTAATATAAAAATGGTTGGTATCAAATTGTTGCGCATCCCAGGCGCTTATAGTTAATCCAAGACTGCGACATAATAATGCTTGCCCACTACACAACCGTTGTGGATTACGTGGCAATCCATTTTTTTGTGGATTTAAACGTTGCATGGTAGCAATCATCGTTTGGTTATCTGTTTTTGACAAATTATCTAAATAAGGAATTGCTGATTTAATCAGTACTGCATTACCTTGACCGTGTGCGCTGATATTAAACGATGCACCGGCACGTGAATGATACATATAAATAGTACCTGCTGGCATAAATAACGCTTTGCGTTTTTCAGTATACCCTAATGAAGCATGACTGGCTTTATCTGCTAAATAATATGCTTCGGTTTCAATAACCATCGCTTGTAACCATTGATTAGCGTGTTTGACACGTATGACTTTCCCAAGCAATGCTTTGGCTAACGGTTGAGTGTCTTGATTAAAAAAGTCTTGGTTAATAGGTTTCATGATGTTTAAAGAAATCGTCGTTCTCCAGAATGATGGAGCTAATTGCTACTATAAGATAACTAAGATAATAACATTATGGTTATTGTGTGTTAACTATGGTGTAGCTACTAACCACTTTCCTTGTTCTTCATCCAACTTATCTTGCACAATCGCTTCACGGATCGCAGACAATAGTCGATTTATGTAATACACATTGTGTACAGTGATCGCATGAAATGCTAATAACTCTTTTGCCTTTAACAAGTGATGTAAATACGCACGTGAAAATTGTTGGCAGGTATGACAACCACATGTATTATCAATTGGTGTATCATCTTGCCTAAAACATGCATTTTTTAAATTAATATGTTCTTTACCTGTCATAGGTTGTTGTGTATTTTCCCAATAGTCAGCACGCACCAATGCACCGCCATGGCGTGCTAAGCGTGTTGGGTGTACGCAATCAAAGGTATCAATGCCTTGACGTACGCCATTGAAGATATCACCAATGCCACCGATCCCAAGTAAATGAACTGGACGTTCAGGAGCTAACAATGACATGGTGGTTGCCACCACTTCGTACATTTGATCTTTGTTAGCACCCAGTGATCCACCAATCGCATGTCCAAAGAATGGATGGTCACTGACAAACTGTGCTGCTTCGCGACGTAGATCAGGATACACCCCACCTTGCACAATCCCATATAAGGCTTGTTTACCAGTATCACTCCGCTTGAACTCGGCTAAACTTCTTAATGCCCAGCGATGTGATAATTGCATCGAGCGTTCGGTGTAGTCTTTAGTGACATGAAAGGGTGTACATTCATCTAATACCACAATTAAGTCAGCACCTAATTGCCGTTGGATCTCAATGGATTTTTCTGGCGTTAATAGGTGTTCACTGCCGTCAATATACGATTTGAATCGTGCCCCTTCTTCGGTAATGTTGGACAGCGTTTTATTTCTTGCAATCGACCGTTTTCCTTTGATTTCATCAGCAACTGATCCGTGGCCAAGACTAAAGATTTGGAAACCACCTGAATCAGTGAGCATTGGGCCATCCCAACCCATGAAGTGATGTAAGCCACCCATTTTTTCAACCAGTGTACTACCGGGCTGCAGCATTAAATGATACGTATTGGCTAAGATAATCTGTGTATTGGCATCACGCATGTCTTGCGGAGTGCACCCTTTAATGGCTGCTTTGGTTGCACAAAAGATAAAAGCGGGTGTCTTAACTACACCATGTGGTGTGGTTAAGACACCAAGACGCGCACGGGTTTGCTGTGCTTGATGCTGTATAGTAAACGAAAAATTAGTGTATAGGGACATGGCGTTTCTTAATGGTATTACACATCGCATACACGATAGGCATGTAGGCTACCATCGTGATCAATCTTAAAATATAGGTGCCGAAAATATAGGTCCACATTAAACTGTGCATCGAAATCGGTTCTGATGAAAAGATCACCCAAGCAAATATGCTAAATATAGTGTTATCAATCAAAAAGGCAATCGCAGTCGATACCCCTGAGCGCATCCACAATCCAAACGTATTTGATGCTTGTCGCAATTTTTGGAAGATGGCAATGTCGAGCAATTGACTGGCAATATACGAAATGACACTTGCTGCAAAAATAGCAACAGACGGAGTGAACAATACCTTCATGGCATTATGTGCTGTAACAAAATGAAAGTTTTCATTAGAGGGCAATACGTCAAGTGGTGTCGTGCCCAAGGTTAGCAACATGGAAATCGATATGAAAAAAGATGCAGTAAACCCAAGCCCAATAGCACGACGTGCAGCACGTGGTCCAAAGCATTCAGTTAATGTATCGGTAGTAACAAAACTGGATGAAAAAATAATAGTGCCCAACGCAACTGGGTCTTGTAAAAAATTCAACTGTACGCCTTTTAACACTTGAATATTACCAATGATAATGGCGAGCACACCGTAAACATATAAACCCGGTTGCCCAAAAAAACGTGCCATAACGAACATGATCATGCTGCTAAACAAAAACAGTGCTAGCAACGGCAATTCCGGCGGAAACGTGTTAGCAAAAGCAATAAATGCGTCAATCATGCGAACTCCGAATGATATTATCTTGCTGTAGAAATTTTGTATGGTAATCGATTTTGCTGTGAAAAAATAGAGGAAAAACCATATCTACTACTAATGGTTATTTGTTACAGCACTGCTCTGATGGGTTGCAAACTAATCTGATATTGATTCAATATATCCTGAAATTGTTGGCTGGCAAAAAAATCATATTCACGTTGTCTGAATTGATCATGGTGTGTGATCGCTTGGCCAGGATGACACATGAATAACGTAGGTTGGGTCAATTTACTGATTAATGTAGCAAAGATAGTGGGGTAATCGGTTCGATTCAATGAGTAAATCCCACTGAAATTGCAGTTAGTTGGAATATGTTGTTGTGTGAGTAAGCGCCGCCAGGTTAATCCACCTAAGATATTCAAACTGATCCCTTTTAGCGTGCGTAGGTGATTCACTGTATTACGCACAATAACCTGTTTATCAGGAAAATGTTGCAGATAAAAATCGAGCAAGATTTTCCGTACTTGTGGAAATTGGTGGACATGTTGATGACCATCTATAAAGTCAGGCTGTCGGCCTACGCTGTCTTGGAAGAGATGCAATTGATCACTGAAGGCTTGTTGAATGGGTTGTGGACCAAGTCGGTGCAAATAGTTATTAACAATAAATTTCCCGAGGGTTGTATAAGGTAGATTAAGGTGTAGCCCAAGTGCAATATCAGGCAAGTTTGCCAATTGCTGCGGCATTTCCCAAGCAGGCATATTAGTCATGCAACTAATTGCATTCAGTCTACCTATTTGTGCAAGGTGTAAAATGGCTGCGTTGATTGATTGATGTAACCCATAATCATCGGCACACAAGCAAAGTCTGTTTTTTTCAGTTGAAGACATAATATTTACTAATGATAAATGTACTCATTGCTGTTAGTCCGGCAGCAATGATCATGCTAAATACATACGGTAAGTGCGTGTAACCCAGAAAAAAGCTATACACTGCTTGATTAATCGTGATACTGACCAGTGCTGTTGCAAAAAACCGTAATAATGTATTATGACTTTTGGGTTCGCCATTGGCGAAGGTAACTAATTTGTGTCCAAAGTAACTAATGTTAAATGCATAACAAAATGCAATAACATTGGCAAGGTATTTATTTAATTCGATAACTTCTACTAGCAGAATTAAACATAACATGTGCATAGAAAACGCAAAAGTGCCGATGATCAAAAAATACGATACTTGCTTAATCATTATCAAATCCGTATTTGTTTGCAATGATATAGCCTGGTCGCTGTTTTACTTCAATGAATATTCTGCCGATGTATTCGCCTAAAATGCCGATGGATAACAATTGAATGCCACCAAAGAAGAAAACAGCGGTAACAATGGTTGCATACCCAGGGATCTTGTGATCGGAGATAATCGTATTAATCACCACTGCACTGCCATAACAAAATGCAATGATTGAAATAAGCATGCCAAATACAGTCCAAATGCGTAACGGTAGGTGAGTGAATGAGGTGATCCCAGCTAATGCCAATGAACTTAGCCGGCGCAGCTTCCATTTGCTTTCTCCAGAACGACGTTTTTCGGCGACAAACGGTATCCCAAGTGATTTAAAGCCAACCCATGCGTACAGCCCTTTCATGAAACGCGACTTTTCTTGGCATTGATTAAGTGCAGTGACGATGCTGCGATCCAATAAGCGAAAATCACCGGCATTTTTAGGAATATGAATGTTGGTAAAACGGTTAAGATAGTTGTAAAAGATTTGGGTAAACACTCGTTTTAATAACGGTTCATTTTTTCGGGAAGTTTGTATGCCATATGCCATGCTAACGCCATTTTCCCACGCGTGAATGAACTGTGGGATCAGCATGGGTGGATGTTGGCCATCCGCATCAATAATAATCGCTGCATCACTATGGCAATGATCTAAGCCAGCTGTGATCGCATTTTCTTTACCAAAATTACGTGACAATTGTAGTAGTTTAACCGGGTAATTACCGGTAGGTAGTTGGGTAACAATAGCAGCTGACTGATCGCTGCTGCCATCATCAATAAAGATAAATTCGAATTGATAATCTGATAGTTGATCTAATACCGTTTGCAGTGACTGATAAAATGCAAGCAGATTATCGGCTTCATTAAAAAAAGGCACGATCAGTGTAATGGTTTTTGATAATGTCTTATGTGACATGTCAATATATTCCTAACATTAAAAGTCTAGTTAGTTGGTACAATCCAAAATGCAGTTACTGTTCTTGGAAATATCGTTGTATATTGAAATCCTGTTGGATGAAAATAAATTTTCTGTTGCCTAACTGCGATATCATTGTGTTGCAGCCATGCTATTGTGTCGCGAATACAGCTATCATATTTCCTATCATGTTCAGTCTCAATAAAGCGACGATGATAGCATAAGATAACGCCATATTCTTTGTGCCAATTGGGATAGGGATTAACCAAGGCTGGCATTTGATTGGGATAACCAGGCAATGCAATCGGATGATTAGGTAAATAGAAGGCTAGTGTTGCTGGCTCACGCCAAGTACCTGCTGCCCAAGACAGTGTTTGATTAGGAAAATGTTGTTGAAAGTGTTGTGCAATAGCCTCAGCCATTTGTTGGCGTGCCATTGTGTATACGCTATATCCTGTTCGCAAATAGTACACGGGGATGAGCAGTGTGCATATCAATACCGCAGCCCATATTGTTTTTAATACATTAATCAGCAGTTTTTTGTCTAACACATCCAGTTTATTCATCAACAAGAATGTCATCAGAATGGGCAGGGCAAACCATGCTGGAAATGCCCAGTGTTGTCGTAACCCTAGTTGCAAAAACAGACCAAGTAAGCACGTGATCACAATCGGTAGAAAACAGATAAGCCATACATTGGTTGGGATGACGTTAATAGCAGTCAGTTGTTGTTCGGTTACCGTATCACGATTGGTTTTAGTAGCGCTTTTCCACCATAAACAAATAAACGCAAACCACGCGATCGGGAGTTGGTAAAACATCGACAATAAAAAGCTAGCAATGCGAAGCACATTAAGATGACCATCAAATTTAGAACCGATGTATTGATTAGACGGGAAATGCATTTGGTATTCCCATAGTATATGCGGCAGTATTAATATGGCTATCAGCAGCATCGCGATGTAGGGGTAAATCGTTTTATAACTCGCTCTCATGTTGCGGTCAAACAGCGATATGATAAATAACGATAGCAATAATACCGCAGTGAAATACTTAGCTAACATCCCAGCAGCAGCTAATATTGAAAACAATACCATTGCAATGAGTTTTGCTTTAACCTGATCGCATCGATAGTGATACCAGAAAAAGGTAACGGTTATCCATGGCCAAAATGATAATAAACTTTTATCAGCATTGTATTGCCCTGCATCATAACTGTAAGCACCAGATAGCAAGGTAAATAGTAGGGTTAATAAGATAAATAGATGATATTTTTTTGATGTATTGGTAATTGCAGTTGCTTGGTTTAAGAATAAGTGTGCGAGTGTCAAAATCCCTAATACACCAATGATGGCATTGAGGTAAGCCATGATGTAGTAGGAGAGGGTATTAGTCGGAAACAAGCTAAACCAGGCATGGGTTATCCACCCTGACAATGGAGGATGTTTGAAAGAGCCTAGCATGAAACGTTGTCCCCATGCGTAGACTTCTATCATCTCACCATAGCCGTCTAAGTTGGGTTTTAATACGTGAACAACGAAAACCCATAACAAGCAATGGAACAATAATAATAACCAAATGGTGCGATTTTTTAAGAAAAACATAGTGCCAGTTAGTCAGACAAGGTGGTGGCCAGAGGCAGAATCGAACTGCCGACACGAGGATTTTCAGTCCTCTGCTCTACCGACTGAGCTATCTGGCCATTTATATAAGCCGGCTATTAAACCTGAGGTCTGTGGCGGCGTCAAGCAATATAGACTCGGCGCCCTTGAATTGTAGGCTTTGTTGGCGGCGCGATCTTGCTCTATGCTTGGCATCTCGAAATACTTTGGGTAGATAACATTCGATTGCATGTGAGTGGTTATGTATTATTCTGTTGTATTTGGATCACGATCAGGCTCAACAAACCCCGGTGGCCGTTCACTACCGTCGCCAAATAAAAACGTTTGCATTTCAGCTGCTAAAAATTCACGTGCTTGTGGTTCTAATGTGCTTAGGCGGTATTCATTGATCAACATCGTCTGATGACGTAACCACATATCCCATGCTTCTTTAGAAATCGATTGATAAATACGTTGGCCTAATTCGCCTGGGTAAGGGGGGAAATCAAGTCCGGGTGCGCTACGCCCTAATTTTTGGCACATCACGTCACGACTCATAACAGTACATACTCCTGATATTTCAAATATGCTCTTCGTGTTTTAAATGTAAGTCTTTGTTGGCGTCGCCTTGCCTACATTCAAAACGCTTTGAGTACAGTGTTGTTAATAATGATTTAATTGGTTTTGCTAAACCTACTGCAGCAGGTTGCGTCAAGTTATACCAGATATGGGCAGGTTGTGCTAGTAATGTTGGGGTTTTCTCCAAGGTAACAACGCTGGCTTGAATCGCTAAATGATAATGACTAAACGTATGTCGAAACTTAGCGAATGGTGTGACCTGAGTGGGTTGTACGTCATAAGTGTATTGTACCCAGTCAGCGATGTCGTCTGTATTGCATTCTGGAAAGCACCATAAACCACCCCAAATACCGTGATTGGGGCGCTGAACTAATAATACAGTATCTGTATCAAGTTGTAAGATCACAAAATGCGTGTGTTTAGTCGGCAAACACTTTTTCGGTTTGCGTCCAGGAAATACAGTTGGTGTGGTTTGACCACGACAAATATCGTGCAGGGGACAACTGCTACACACAGGATTAACCCGTTTACACACGGTTGCCCCTAGATCCATAATGGCTTGAGTATATGTCGCTGCTTGTTCTGCTTGCGTAGGCGTATAGTGTGTTGCTAATTCCCATAATTGTTGCTGTGTGTGTTTCTCACCTGGCCACGTGTCGATCGCATGGGTACGTGCTAATACCCGTTTTACATTGCCATCTAAAATGGGATGAGGTTGTTGTAATGCTAGTGACAAAATTGCCCCAGCAGTTGAACGTCCGATCCCAGGCAATATCATCATATCAAGCAGTGTTGTTGGGAATTGTCCATTGTAGTGTTGTTGTAATAACTGTGCACTGCGATGTAAATTGCGTGCGCGTGCGTAATATCCTAAGCCTGCCCAGTGATGTAATACATCATCAAGTGGTGCACTAGCTAAATCAGCAATTGTAGGGAAACGTGCCATGAAACGTTTAAAATACGGAATAACCGTGGCAACTTGTGTTTGTTGCAACATGATCTCCGATACCCACACTCGATAAGGCGTTATCGGTTGTTGCCACGGTAAATCATGTCGCCCTGATGTAGCAAACCAGGGTAATAAGCGGGAATGTAGTGCAGTTGTAGCTAGTTTACTCAGTAAATCATTCATTAAAACTTAAGTAATTTCTTTAATTGTTTACCCGTATCCTGCAATAATTGTTTGCCTTGATGTTTAAGCACATTGCCTTGGATCGATGTCCAATCAGGCGAAGCAGTCATATGCGTTAGTGAGCCACTGATCAAAATCGGTAATTGATCTTTGCCTAACACACTGCCAATTTTTGCAAATAATTGATGCGTACTCTTATTTGCATTAGCACCTTCAGTAATTTGCAAACGATAGTTCACTGCTTGCGATACTAAGTTAACAC
This sequence comes from Gammaproteobacteria bacterium, assembly GCA_965116795.1. GTDB lineage: Bacteria > Pseudomonadota > Gammaproteobacteria > JAJFKG01 > JAJFKG01 > JAJNDI01. The sequence continues at coordinate 432,814 of OZ220716.1, read as the reverse complement.
TCCCTTTTCCGGTGATTTGGAATTGTGGTGATGCCAAAATGAAGTCATGATTACGCGCAATGCCATTATTTATCTGTATGCTGCCTGATAATTTTGTAAATTTAGTTTGTCCACGACTGGATTGACCAGCTGGTATTGATGGAAATGTTTTTTTGTTCGCAGCAGTAGCAAATTGACTAATCGATTGTAGTTGATGCCTGATGTCAATGCCTTGCAGTGCACCATTATCCACCTGAAAATTGCCGTTACCTTGCATGTTTTGCAGCATGGCTTGCTGAGTAAATCCGTGTGTAGACCCATTAATATGAAATTGTAATTTACCAGTCATCATAGTACTGCCCAATGCATCTTTTAACATCGGCTGTAGTGCAACATTACGCAATGTTTCTGAAGCAGTCATTTGTGGTGTTCCGGAACTAACATCGATTACATATTTTCCTTCATAGGTACCCTTGTAGAAAGTTGCTTGCATGGGGGTTATTTGCAGCTTACCCGCACGTGCTTGTAATCCTAATGTTACATCAGTAGCGTGAAAGTTCATGGCTTGTAGTTGATCAATATGCAGTTGACCATTCGCATGTAATTGACGCAACATGCCTATCCAAGGAGGTGATGTAGTTGTAGGTGCAGCATATGCAGTAGCAATTGGACTAAAATTGTATTGTGTATGTTGTTGTGCAGTTGTGGGTGGTTTCGACTCTAAATACTGATCAAGATTTAATGTGTCGATGTGTAAATCAAACTTAGCATTGGGTGCAGTTGTTAGTTTAGTAATATCAACGTCACCATGCAATGTGCTAGCGTTCACAGTAAATTTAATAGTATTTAACTGGATGTGCGATTGACTTAATCCTGCATGTTTGATCGTGATATTAATATTATTAAAGACAGCACGTTGATTAGTTTGTTTGTCATCCCAAATAAGTTTACCACTGCTAATATTCAAATCGTGAACATCTGCGCTAATGGTTGATGGGGTAGATTGTGCGTTACTACTGGATGAACCTTTAGATTGTTGTGTAATGGTGATTGAATCAGTATGTTGTTTAAAATCAAAGTTCGTATGACCTTGTTTAGATGTGATCAAATGTATAGTTGGTTTTTTTAATGCAAATGTATCGACATCTACCTGACCAGATAGTAGTGATAACAGTTTAACGCTAATATCAATTTGTGCTACGGCGACAAGTGGTGTTTTGTCAGGAAAATCGCGTGGATTGCCTAGTGTTACTTGCTCTACTGTGATTCCTAACCAAGGAAATAGCGACCAGTTAATGTTACCATCAATTGTTAATGGCCTACCCGTTGCTTGTTGTATTTGGGTACTGATTTGAGATTTATAATCGTTTAAGTCAATGGTGTTGACCACCACAACTAAGCCAATGATCAATAACAATAGTAAGCTGGCAATCGTAATAAAGGCAATTTTGATCGCTTTTTTCATGATGTTCTCCCTAACAGCTGACTTGAGCGGGTGATGGGAATCGAACCCACGTTCTCAGCTTGGGAAGCTGATGTTCTACCATTGAACTACACCCGCAAATGTAGTCATTATACTAAAAGAATTGGTATAATTAATCTAGCAAAATAAGTCACATTTTTTGTAGGATAATGTATAATATTTTGCTGAAAAACATAGGCAATATTAATAGTAAAACTATAGCTAGCTAACATGCAGACCAATTCATCACCAGTATATCGATCCATTCGTAGTTTTGTATTACGTCAAGGGCGCATGACAACGCGTCAACAACAAGCACTTGATCAGCTGTGGCCACGATACGGATTAACCCCAACAGCAAATACATTACTTGATTTAACCGCAATTTTTCAACGTGATGCAAAACGTGTGTGTGAAGTTGGATTTGGTATGGGACAGTCACTGTTACAAATGGCATTGGCACATTCTGATATTGATTATGTCGGTATTGAAGTGCATTCGCCGGGTATTGGTGCGTTATTATCAGCAATTGATGTGGCACAGATAACTAATGTGCGTATTTTACATGGCGACGCCAATGTATTATTAACACAACATTTTACTGAAAACACCTGGGATGGTTTTCAAATATTTTTTCCTGATCCGTGGCCAAAGCAACGTCATCATAAACGTCGTTTATTGCAATTACCGTTTTTAACATTGTTACAGCAACAATTAAAGCCAAATGGTTTTTTACATATTGCTACGGATTGGCAACATTATGCAGATGAGATATTAGCATTGTTAACCGCAATGCCTGGATGGGTCAATGCCGCTGGTGTTGGCCAATTTTCACCAAGACCAGCAACACGTCCACAAACAAAGTTTGAAAAACGAGGCTTACAGCGTGGGCATAATGTTTGGGATCTGTTATTTTATAAAAGAGATGAAATAAAAATCTAAAAAAAGTGACGCAGAACTTTAAAGGTGTAATAAATAGTTTATGTTAGTGACTAAGAAAATAATCTTATGTTGCATATTATCAACCAGTATAGCCGTTGGTTATGCACAATCATCACCAGTGACTTGGCGAACCCTTGCCAAGGGTTTGCAATATACTCAAATTACATTACCTGTTACTGCGTTTACCCAAGGCACGTTGCATGCCTTTCAAATTGATGTGGCTGATTATCAATTGGATTTGGCATTTGCACGTGATAACCAACAACCATTGGCATCTGTTAAGCAATTGGCGCAAGTCAATGATGCCGTTTTAGCAATTAATGGCGGTTTTTTTACTCCAAATTCACAACCACTTGGCTTACGCATTCAGCATGGTCAGCAACGATCACCGATTAAATCGATTAGTTGGTGGGGTGTTTTTTACATACGTAATCATCGTCCATATATTGTTGCACAGCGTCGCTTTAAGCATGACGAACAGGTTACGTTTGCATTACAAGCTGGCCCACGGTTATTAGCAAATGGTAATGTATTACGTTTAAAACCAGGAGCTGCACAACGCTCGATGGTCTGCATTACGACAACAGGCAAGGTTATTTTAGCAGTGACTCAACACACACTGATCAGTACTACAGACTTAGCAAAACTGTCACGTCAAAGTAATCAACAAGGTGGCTTAGGGTGTCAGGATGCATTGAATTTAGATGGAGGCAGTTCTACTCAGCTATACGCTAACGTAGGTGATTTCGTATTAGATCTCAGTGGCTTTGATCGAGTAGCCGATGCGATTTTTATTAAAACAAAACAATGAATGATTACGATGATTGCTTAGCTAAGTTTTTTGTATTGTCTTGAACAAGCTGTTGTTGACGTTCTTGATAAATGGCATTACTTAATGTGTATACAGCCATAGCATATAATGAGCTAGTATTGTAACGTGTGATCACGTAAAAATTAGGAAACCCTAACCAATATTCATCGTGTTGTTTAGTTTGGCGTAGGCCGACTATATTAACCGGTAATCCAGCAGGCAAGTTAGCATTAGTGTGTATGCCCCATTTGCGCAATTGATTGACTGTATAAGGCATTTTGAGTTGTTTGTTAGCTAAGTGTATATTGTGTTGACGGCTTAGCGTAACAGCTTGTGCGATAGGTTGTTTAGGTTGCCAGCCATTTTCACGTAAATAATTAGCAACAGAACCAATCACATCATCAGTATTATCAAATAAATTAATCTGTCCATTATGAGCAAAATCAACTGCATAATGTCGATAGCTACTCGGCATAAATTGTGGTTGTCCAATAGCACCAGCGTAAGAACCTTTAACCGTCGTTGGATTAATACCATTATCGTGAGCCAGTACTAAAAATTCAGCTAATTCTTTTTTAAAAAACCGACTGCGTTTAGGATATTCAAAGGCCAATGTTGTTAATGCATCTAGTACAGAGAAATGTCCACGTTGTTTACCATAATACGTTTCAACGCCGATAATGGCGACGATTACACTGGCAGGCACACCATATATTTCCTCTGCTTTGGCTAGTGTATCTGCATGTTGTTGCCAGAAATCCGCTCCTTTTTGAATCCGATCTTGCGTTAAGAAACGCGCACGGTACATATACCACGGTTTAGCTTCGTATGGACGATTCATTGCATTAATGACGTTAGCTTGTAGATGTGCTGTTGCCATCACGTGTTCGATATAACGACGATTTAAATGATAGTTATCAGTGACTTGCTGAATAAATTGTTGCACATCTGATCGTTGCAATAGCGGTGTTGCTGATATGATCGCTGTTTTACTCGATGTGGTATTGGCAAGCACACCATGAAAACAGCTGATGGTAGCAATGACTAATAGTGCGAGAATACGTCGGTATTTCATGTATTGCCTCGTAATTTATTCATCATTAATATCACTAAATGTAGACTAGCATACTTTGAAAAGAATATAAATCAATCAGACTATACTCTGCGCACTTGAATTGTAGGCTTTGTTGCACCTCAAATCGCAAAAACGATTTAACCTAAATTCCGCAGTTAAACTAGCCCTTCTCGTCGTCAGTTCAAATGCGGAATTTAGGTTTAACCAGATAGTAACTTACGATGTGTATGAATTGACATTAAGATCCCAAATCCAGCAAATACGGTTACCAGTGATGTGCCGCCGTAACTGACCAGTGGTAGTGGTAACCCAACCACAGGCAGAATCCCGCTGACCATACCGATATTAATTAATGCAGATAAGCAAAATGTTAAACTGAGACTGCCCGCTAATAACCGAGTGTATGTATCTTGTGCCTGTAAACTAATATACAACCCACGTCCAGTAATATAGAAATAACACATCAATAATATCAGGCAGCCGAGCAAACCGAATTCTTCTCCACATACCGCAAAGATAAAGTCAGTGGCGTGTTCTGGCAGGAAATTTAAATGGGATTGGGTGCCGTGTAACCAACCTTTACCAAAAAAGCCGCCAGAACCAATTGCAATTTTCGATTGGATAATATGGTAGCCTGTGCCCAGTGGATCACGTTCAGGATTTAAAAATGTTAATATCCGTTGACGTTGGTAGTCATGCATAAAATGCCAGATAAATGGCATAAGTGCACTGACACCAATGACAGCGGTAATAATCCATTGCCATGCGATGCCTGCTAAAATCAAAACGAACCCACCCGCGGCGATTAACATAATCGCTGTTCCCAAATCAGGTTGACGCGCGGTCAGTAATGCTGGGATCAGCATTAACATGCCGGTGATGATAATATCTTTGGTTTTTGGTGGTAAATGACGTCGATGAAAATACCAGGCAATTATCATTGGAATAGCTAGTTTCATTAATTCTGATGGTTGTAAATGTACAATGCCAAGGCTTAACCAGCGTTGTGCACCTTTACCAACATGCCCCATTAATAACACCAGTATTAAGCCAATTAAGCCAATGGCAAAGATCCAGGGTGTCCAGCGGTAGTATTGATGTGGTGGGATTTGTGCAGCAAGCAACATGATCCATATCGCAATGCTGACACGGATAACTTGACGCAAGACGATCTGCGTTTCTTCACCACTGGCACTAAATAAGATAGTTAACCCAAATCCAGCTAATAATAACAAACCGCAGAGTAAGACACCGTCAATATGTAAGCGTTGTAATAGTGTTTGATGACGACATTCATGCTGATGCCGAGTAGTCAGTATGTATTGCAATATATTAATCATGATGGTTTCACTTTGTTATCAGTGTACTGTAATAAATACGTATCCATGACTTTACGTGCCACATTTGGTGCCATCGGACTGTTTTCAACGATAACTGCAATGGCAATTTCAGGTTGTTTAACTGGTGCAAATGCAATAAACGTTGAATGATCACGTAGCCGTTCCGGCACGTTCAAATCATCATAGTTTTCATTCTGTTTAATCGTAAATAATTGGGCAGTACCTGTTTTTGCTGCCACTGAATAGCGTGGGTGGCCAAAGCGAAACCCAGTACCTTGTGCGCTTGTAATCACTTGTTGCATTGCACGAGTAACATGAGACCATGCATCATTAGGTAATTGAACTGCTGGTTGCGCAAGTGGTGTCGCATAGTGATCTTGTAAATTAGGGGTTTGTTGTTTGAGCACCAAGTAAGGTTTAAAACGTTTACCACGCATGGCTAACGTTGCACTAGCGCTAGCCATTTGCAGTGGTGTGACTATCAATGACCCTTGACCAATCCCAGTAATTAATGTATCACCTGGATACCAGGGTTTTCCTTTATGTGCCCGTTTCCAAGCAGGATCGGGAACGATTCCAGCTAATTCTTCGCCTATGTCAATGTGAGTCAGTGCACCAAAACCAAATGCTTGCAAAATAGTTTGCATACGTTCAATACCTAATTTGCGCGCAAGCACGTAAAAAAACACGTCTGAGGATTGTACCAGCGCATTGTTAGCATTCATCCAGCCTAGCCCGTCTTGGTTCCAATTACGAAATCGGTGTGAGCTGTTGGGTAATTGGTACCATCCTTTATCGTAGACTTGCCATTGTGGGGTAATGATATGATTACCCAATGCGGTCAATGTATACATCGGTTTAACAATCGAACCAGGTGGATACAGGCCACGTACAGCACGATTGAATAACGGTTGATCAGGTGATTGACGTAAATGATCATAGACTTGTTGTTTGATGCCTTTAACAAATAGATTAGGATCATACGCAGGGCGACTGACTAATGCGAGTACTTGTCCGGTTGTAGGTTGGATCGCAACAACAGCACCACGATGTTTACCTAATGCCATGTCAGCAGCAATCTGCAAACGACTGTCGATGGTTAAATATAAATTATTTCCAGGAGTTGGTAGACGATGATCGAGTACGCGTACACTGCGACCACTTACATCTTTTTCAACACGCTCATAACCTACTTGACCATGTAATTGGGCTTCATAATATTTTTCAATACCAAGTTTACCGACATAATGAGTGGCACGGTAATTACCGCTATCTAATTGACGTAATTCATTAGCGTTAATGCGACCAATATAACCAAGCACGTTGACCATGGTTTTTCCTAATGGATAATAGCGTAGTAATCGTGCATTAATCGCTATACCAGGAAAACGGTGCTGATTCACCGAGAAGACTGCAACATCGCTTGGGGTTAATTGCAACTTGAGTGGAATAGCATCAAAACGCCGTTGCTGCTTCATTTGTTTGTGAAATTGTTGGATATCGTCATCGGTGATGGTAATCAGTTGTTTTAGTGCATTAATAGTATCGTCAAGATGGGTCACTTTATCTGGTATGATTTCCAAACTGAATACCGGTAAATTTTCAGCGAGCAAGACACCATTACGATCGTAAATTAATCCACGATTAGGGGCTAACGGGACTAAATCCAATTGATTTTGTTCTGATAGTGTTGTGTAGCGGCGATGCTCAACCAGTTGCAGTAAATAAAGACGAGCAATAATCATGATGATCGCCAATACCAATAACAGACACGTTATGCAGAGCCGACGTTGGAATAAGCTCATTTCTTGCGCATGGTCATTGATGTTGAAATAGTTGGGCATAGTGATAATGACGCTATTAGTAATCAAAGAGACATCTTAACGGATTAACCTACTGAAAGGGAGGGGAAGAGCGTAGGATTATCCACAGAGTCTTACACATATAACGATGTTATCGTGGATTTGTCTTATTAAGACGATTTTTTTTAGATGAGATCACGATTCAATCCAAAAAATCTGTAATTTTCTGGCAATAAGTGCTTGACGACTGATCTAAGTTGCGGCTACACTACAAACTCACCGATCTAGCGGTGAGTGAGCAATGGAATGTTCAACACAGTGACTACACGGATGGGTAGATCCGTTTAGCATGGAAGCGAGGTATAGTCATGGATGCACAGTTGTCTGATCAGCGCCGTTACCGGCCGTTATATAAAACCCTTACCGTTGGAACCAATCAGTATGCCGTTGTTGATCGCGATGTTGCCTATCATCGTGCTGATCGTTATTACAATCAGGCATTAGATTTGATCGATATCAGTCGTCGCCAAGCACAAAATCAATCGGCATTAGATCCCGCGTTAGTTGATCAAATTGCTGATGCCTTGTTATTAGCAACGGATCTGGGCAGTGGCGAAGCACCAATGTTATTAGCACAGCGTGCACTAGATGGTCTTGGTGCGCAACACGTGCTGCGCGAAGATGTGATTGTGTTTTTGCGAATTGCTGCTGAACGTCAGCATGCTGAAGCAGCCTATCGTTTAGGGTGTAGTTATGCAGCAACGGGTAATTTTACTGAAATTGAAGCGCTTATTACAGCTGATCCACACTTAACACCACAAGAACGTTACCGCTTAGCTATCCATTACTTAATGTTGGCAGTTGAACAGCAACATGCAATTGCCATTGAAACCTTAATTTTAGCGTATGCCTACGGTAGACCTTATATTCCTAAAGATGCGAGTCAGTTTGTTAGTTTGTGCACGAGATTAGTACGTCGTGGTAATCAATCTGTTGCATTAGGTTTTGGTGCATGGTTAGCTGGGATGACAGTAGAGGGTAAACCACCACTGGCTGATTCGATTCAATTAACCAGCAATCCAGAATTAAGCTTACGTTATTTATTAATGGCATCACGCGGAAGCGATTTGCAATTAGCACAACATGCATTGCATTTACTCTCTCTTGGTGTTCAGCGCGGTGTATGGGGTAACGAATTAACAAATAGTGCAATGAAACGCACGATGATAGAAGATGCATTAACAGGTAATCAATTATTAGCGCTGTATTTAACCTGGTATTCGTTGGATGCGGCTAAACGACCAAATTTACCGGATTTAATTGCGTCATATGCATGTGAGTCTTTGGAGAAGGTATTTGCTCCATGTGTACAACGTGCAGTACACTATTTCGAATTGACTGTTAAAGGTGCACAAAGTGAAATAGCCAGTGCGGCACGTAGCTTATCTCGACATGTGTTTGCGGGTTATGTGGATGCGCTTAATACGTTAAAAGCAAAATAAAATCTATAATATCAGTTAGCTAATGTGTTTAACATACGATTAAGCTGATTTCTTACGACGAGTACCCAATCCAATTGATCCAATAATAAAGAGCATACCAATTAATTGCATTAGATGTAGACTTTCTGCCAAGAACAGCCAAGCAATAATAATCGTGCTGATTGGCATTACAGCAGTAAAGAAAGAGGCAAGTGATGCTGGCACATTTTTACTGCCAAAATACCAAAATAAATAAAACAGGCTGGAAGCACTGCCACTGATAATCAAAATGCCTAACATTAACGGTGTTAAATGTATTTGACTGGTGTGGCTTAATTGATACAAAGCAAATGGCAAGAACGCCAATGCATTAATGCCATTAATAATGGTTGCAAGTAAAATCCCCGGTACACGGGTATGGAAACGTTTTACTAAAATGTAATACATTGCTTCTGGTAATAGGGATAATAAGATAAATAAACCGCCAATCAATGAATTGCTATTTGTACCGTGAGTTGCACTGAATAAATTGATAACAGCAATACCCAATACCGCAAAAGCAATACATAACCATTTTTCTAGGCTGAGTACTTCTTTTAAAATAAAAAATGATAGTAGTGCAACCACAGCAGGTAATGTGCTGGTGATGATGCCAGCAACACTGGCATTAGCGTAACGCAACCCAAGTAGCATTAATCCATTAAATAAGAATCCAGCACACAATGCTTTGGCTGTAATAACAAGCCAGTCGCGCGATCGAATACGTGCATGACGCATATTATGTCCACGATACACAAAGCGGCCAACGTTATCTAGAATCAACGTGGCAATCGCAAAACGTAATTCCAAAATAACGAATAAGGGTAAATGTGTTAATAGGTATTTTGAACAGACAATACCGATAGCCACCATGGTTTGTGATAGAGATAATAATAAATAGTGGCGTGTTGTTGGTTTATACATGCGCGAAGTGTAGCGTAGTCATTAACTAGGCGCAATATCAATATATTTCTTTGTTTTGCAAAGTACGACGTTATAATAACGATCGTTGACGAAATTGGCGTTGCCATGTTATGCCAACTAATAGCAATAGACCACAGCCAAATAAGATTGGCCACAAACCAAGGCGAAGCCATGGGGTAGTGCCTTGCATCGGATAAAATGTGGTTTGCAAAATCCCTGATTGATGATCGGGAATGCGTGTATGGATTTGTCCTTGCGGGTTGATCACAGCAGTCTGACCGTTATTAGTTGCAGATAATACATAACGCCCAGTTTCTAATGCCCTTATTTGTGCAATTTGTAATTGTTGCCAACTGGCAATTGACTCTCCGAACCAACTATCGTCACTTAGTACGACCAGTGCAGCTGCCTGTTGAGCGGAATCACGTACTAATTGTGCATAAGCAATTTCATAACAAATAAATACAGCGAGTGGCGTATTACTAGCCATTATTGGTGCTTGTTGGATTGGTCCACTGGCAAAATCGAAAATTGCAATGGCAAAGAAACCAATAATATCACGTAACCAATTACCAAAAGGAACGTATTCACCAAAAGGGACCAAGTGTCGTTTTAAGTAAATCCCAGTGTGTTTTCCTAAAGCAAGCGCGCCATTGTAATATGTGGTTGAGTACGCAATAGGTAATCCTGCAATCAATGTTGTATTAGATGCAATCGCATGTTGGCGTAATTGTTTGAGTAGTGATGTTGCTTGGGTGTCTGGTATTGGAATCGCATTTTCCGGCCAAATGATTAATTGGCTGTTTGACCACAGTGGCTTTGTTAAGCGTTGATACTTATTAATGTTAATCGCAATATGATTTGGATCCCATTTATTTTCACGCGTAATATTACCTTGTACCAAGCTGACGTGTAATGCTGTATTGTCAGGTGTTGTCCAGTGAATCAAACTGAGTTGATGACCAATAATACCGAGCCCACACACAATGCTGAATAATAAAAGGCGTACTTGCCATGAGCGATAGTAACTTAACAATAAACATAAACTAATCATGACACATAACCAAGATACGCCATATACGCCTAATATTGGCATAAATCCACGCAGCGGGCTGTGCAATTGACTTTGTCCGAGTAGTACCCAAGGAAAGCCTGTTAGTACATAACTACGTATGAATTCTAATAATACCCATATACTGGGAACACCTAGCAAGCTACTTATATGATTAAACTGTGGGAATAACCGTTTGCTAAGATAACCGGTAATAGCGGGAGCTATGCTGAGCAACAACACAAACAACGCAGTGATGAGTGTGGCAATGATAGCATTGGTATTCCCATAACGATGAATGCTAATAAAGATCCATGAAACTGATGTTGAAAAGAACCCAATCCCAAATAATAAACCGCGCCAACTTGCACGCCACGGTGTTGCGTTGAGCCATAGACTAAATAACCATGTCAGTGAAATAAATGATACATACCATGCAGAAAATGGTGCAAATGCCAATGTTAAACAAGCACCTGCTAATAAGCTGAGTAAGTCAACGGATTGATGGTGGGACAATAGGGTTATTGGTTTCATAATGTTGGTTGTCATGTTAGTCATATAATAACAGTTGGCCTTAATCAAATAATTCAGTTAAGATTTAATCTCATTACTCAAGCTGGGATTTTACTAAACATAGTAGGATTATACCCATCTTACTTCAAGTTAACAGGAAGTTTTGTTTATGTTAGCAGCAGTTTGGTTAGGACTTATTCTAATCTCGGTATTAGTCGGAGCGTATACTGGCCAATTATCTGCTGTGGTACATGCAGTAACTGATTCAATTGAATTGGCAGTGAAAATTGGTTTGAGTCTAATGGGGATCATCGTATTTTGGACTGGGATCTTGCGCATTGGTCAAGAGGCTGGATTAGTTGAACAAATTAGCCGTTTGGCAATGCCATTACTGCGCCGTTTATTTCCTGACATACCGAACGATCATCCTGCAATGGGCGCAATCGTACTTAATTTAGTTGCCAATATGTTAGGGTTAAATAATGCAGCGACTCCATTTGGGTTACAAGCAATGGCACAATTGGAAACATTAAATCGTTTCCCAGGGGTGGCAAGTAATGCCATGTGTATGTTTCTAGCAATTAATACTTCTAATGTGCAACTGCTTCCTGTAACAGCGATTGCATTTTTAGTCGCAGCAGGTGCAACACATCCTACTGACATTGTGATTACGTCGTTATTTGCTACCAGTTGTTCTACAATCGCAGCAATTATTGCTGTAAAAGTGCTGCAAAATTGTCGTTGGTTTCGTTTGCCAATACAACCTAACCATCAAGCTGAAACAAATGCCGCTGTTAATGAGAATATGAAATCAGCTGAAGAGAAACTCTCATAATGCGTTTACTAGCAGATAGTATCTTCTTATTGTTTGTCGCAGGTATCCCGTTGTGGGGTGCGATAAAACGAGTTGCTATTTACGATGTGTTTATCATGGGCGCTAAAGATGGACTAGATACTGTCATAAAAGTATTTCCTTATTTATTAGCGATGTTAGTTGCCATTGGGATGTTTCGTGCATCTGGTGCAGTTGATTTATTAGCAGATGCATTATCACCATTGCTGCAAAAAATAGGGATGCCAAGTGATGTCTTACCATTAGCGATATTACGTTCTTTTTCAAGTAGTGCTGGGCATAGCATACTCGCTGATATCGCACAGCAGCACGGAGGCGATGGTTATGTATCTTATCTAGCAGCAACAATGATGGGGAGCACCGAAACAACATTTTATGTGGTGGCTGTGTATTTTAGTGCAGCCAGTATTCAACGTACACGTCATGCTATTCCAGCAGGATTATTTGCTGATTTAGTTAGCGTATTTGCATCGATTTGGATTTGTCACTGGTTTTTCCTATCTTGATGATGACTTATATTATAGATAAGTTGTAAATCACAAATACGTCTACCATCTGCTTTTTTAATTTCAAATTGTAACTTATCAATGGTAACACGTTCACCGATTATAGGAACATGGCCGAGTTTTTGTAAGATAAGTCCACCAATGGTATCAAATGTACTGTCATCAAAGTCAGTAGCAAAGTAATTATTAAATTCGTCAATTGGTGTTGTTGCTGAAATATTGAAGAGTTGCTCGCCTATTTTAGTAATGCATTTATCGTTTATTTCATCACTATCATATTCATCTTCAATATTACCTACAATTTGTTCTAAGATATCTTCAATAGTGACTAAACCAGCGACACTACCATATTCATCTAATACAATTGCCATATGATTGTGATTTAAACGAAATTCTTTAAGCAAACTGTCTAACCGTTTACTTTCTGGTACATAAATACAGGGACGTAAACTATCGACAATATTAAAATCACTTTCTTCTGCTTGATGAAACACGTATTTTAATAATTCTTTTGCTAGTAGAATACCAATCACTTCATCTTTGCTGTCAGCAATTACTGGAAAGCGGGAATGGCCTGATTCAATGACCGTTGGTAGAAACGTTTCAGGATTTTGTTTTTGTTCAACAACAACCATTTGTGAGCGTGTGATCATAATATCACGCACATGCATGTCTGATATTTGCAGCACACCTTCAATCATATCCAATGCTTGGGCATCTAATAATTGACGTGTTTCGGCGTTACGCAATACATTAATTAATTGTTGTCTGTCTTGTGGTTTACGTAGTAAAACCTGGCTAAGGCGTTCAAGCCATGATTTGGATGTTTTATTGGCAGTTTCATCTGACATCGTAGTGTATAACTCCTGTATTACTGAATATTGTTACGATCTTGATAAGGATTAGCAATAGTTAATTTGGCAAGAATAGCAATTTCTAACGATTCCATTTCAGTAGCTTGTTTTGTCGTTTTGTGATCATAGCCACACAAGTGTAACGTACTATGTACAGCTAAATGTGCCCAATGATCAATCAGTGGTTTATGTTGTATTTTTGCTTCTGTTTCAACAACAGATGCACACATGACCAAATCACCTAATAGTAAATAGGGGGTATCAATATCCGGCATCCCATCAAAGGCAAATGCTAAAACGTTTGTCGTGCCTTGTTTATGTCGATATGTTTGATTTAATTGTGCCATTTCATCTGTATCAACGATGCGAATATTGATTTCAACAGGGTTATTATGATCGATTAAAGCAGCATGGCACCAGCGGTTAAATTCGAAGATGCTAGGAACATCTGGTGCAGAAGTTACATTCTGTAACGTAATATGATGATGCACGCTCACGGTTTTCTCCGTTGTGCCTTAGCCGATTGTTCATCATAACGGGTATATGCTTCAACAATTGTTCTAACTAATACGTGACGTATAACATCATGCGTCTGGAAAAAGGTAAATTTAATCGAGTCGATGTTTTGCAATACTGCAACCGCATGGCGTAAACCTGATTGTTGGTTAGTAGGTAAATCGATTTGTGTAATATCCCCAGTAACAACCAGCTTGGTCCCGAACCCAAGGCGAGTCAGTAGCATTTTCATCTGTTCAGTTGTCGTGTTTTGTGCTTCATCCAGAATAACAAATGCATCATTTAAAGTGCGTCCTCGCATGTAAGCTAATGGAGCAACTTCAATAATATTATTTTCAGTGTGTTTAGCAGTTTGTTCTAAGCCTAACATGTCATACAGTGCATCGTACAAAGGACGTAAATAAGGATCGACTTTTTGTGAAACATCACCCGGTAAGAATCCTAAGCGTTCACCTGATTCAACTGCGGGTCTAGTGAGTACGATCCGTCCCACTTGATTATTAACTAAGGCTTGCACTGCACAGGCAACGGCTAAGTAGGTTTTGCCAGTGCCGGCAGGGCCAATACCAAATGTTAGATCGTGCTGCAGAATATGTGACAGGTAATCTGCTTGATTTAAACCGCGTGACTTGATCGATAATTTTGGGGTGAGAATAGTGTGTTTATTAACAGGTTGACGAGTTGTGTTTTGTGCGAGTGTGTCATCCGTGTCTCGTAAGAACAAATGAATTTGTTCGGCAGTCAGTGGGTTAGTATGTGCGGTTTGTGCGTATAGTTGTTTTAATACACCACTTACACAGTCAACGGCTACTTGTTCCCCAATGAGTTGAAAATCATTGCCACGATTAATGATCTCAACATTAAGATGGCGTTCTATTTGACGCAAGTGTTCATCGCATTGGCCACATAAGCCGGCCAGCCGTTTATTGTCAGGAGGGGAAAGTGCAAGTTGTTTAGTGATGGTCGTATTGTTCAATGTTAGTGTAGCGTAACTCATGTTGCTGGGTTTACTGTACAGTATAGTTCAAAAGGATTTTTTCAACTATTTAGCTGGCCTTTAATTCTACCGGAAAATACCAGCTTCGTTAAGCCTAAAATCCGCAGTTGGATTGATGACGAGAGGGATTAGTATGTAGAAACTCAAGCCGATTTTTAGGATTTTTGTACTCACCGTACGGGGGGCAGTACGATTGCGCCAAAAATCCTAAAAATCGGCTTGAGTTTCTATGCAATAAGCCTTCGTAGGCCAATCCAACTGCGGATTTTAGGCTAAGAGACAACTGTAATGAATTCACCACGAAGTGAATTAGGCAGGGCTTCAGTGATGTGAATGTTAACAAATTTACCAATTAGCTGCTGTTGCCCATCTGCAGCAAAATTAACAACACGGTTGTTTTCAGTACGTCCACTTAATTGGTGTTGATGTTTTCGCGAGATACTGTCGACGAGCACAACTTGTTCTGTGCCAACCATGGCGCGGCTAATGCGAGCCGCTTGAAATGACAACCGGTGTTGTAATTGATTCAAACGTTGTTTCTTATCTTCTACGCTGAGTCTGTCAGCCAATGCAGCAGCAGGTGTGCCAGGACGTGGGCTGTAAATAAAACTGTAAGAATTATCAAAGCCAATGTCATCGACTAATGTCATGGTATCCATAAAATCTTGTTCTGTTTCACTGGGAAAACCAATGATAAAGTCAGATGAAATACTAATGTCTGGACGTACTTGACGCAGCTTGGCAATTTTAGCTTTGAAATCAGCAACGGTGTAACCACGTTTCATTAGCGATAAAATTCGATCTGAACCACTTTGTACCGGTAAATGTAGCTGATTAGCCAACTTGGGTTCGGTTGCATAGGCATTAATTAAGGTGTCTGAAAATGCCAATGGGTGTGACGTTGTAAAACGAATGCGGCCAATGGATTCGATACTCGCAATATAATGAATTAATAAAGCAAGATCGGCTGTTGGTGTATCGTTGTGATTATCTCCGGGTAAGTAACTGCGATAATCATTAACATTTTGACCGAGTAAAATGATTTCGCGTACACCTTGTTCAGCTAAGCTAGCCACTTCCGCCAGTACATCATCAAATGGTCGACTGATTTCTTCACCGCGGGTGTAGGGTACAACACAAAAGGAACAATATTTACTACAGCCTTCCATAATTGATACATAAGCACGTGGCCCGTCAGCACGAGGCTCAGGCAACTTATCGAATTTTTCAATTTCTGGAAAACTAATATCAATGTGTGGTTTGCCTGATTGTTTTGCATCATCGAGTAATTCAGGTAATCGATGTAATGTTTGCGGACCAAATACCACATCAACAAAGGGAGCCCGTTTTACGATGGCATCACCTTCTTGACTGGCAACACAACCACCGACGCCAATTAACATATCAGGTTTTTTTTGTTTTAAGTGACGCCAACGTCCCAATTCTGAAAACACTTTTTCTTGGGCTTTTTCGCGGATGGAGCAGGTATTTAATAATAATACATCTGCTTCATTAATATTATCAGTGCGTTGATAGTGTTGAGTATCATTTAATACATCTGCCATGCGTGCAGAATCGTATTCATTCATCTGACAACCGTGGGTTTTAATATAGAGTTTTTTCGTGCTACTACTCATGATCAACGTCGTATTTATTGCTTGGGAGCAGGATTATAACAAGTGCTTGCTAGAAAAACAGCCGAATGCGCCTTGAAATTGGCTAATATTATTACAAATCCCAGTCAGTTATGATTGAAACGTTAGAAGCTTGTTATTGCTAATGATATGGTTAAATGCTGCAGTTATTAGGTGAGATGAAGAAAAAACAATATGCGCATATTAGGCATCGAAACATCGTGTGATGAAACAGGCGTTGCAATTTATGACACCGAGCAGGGGATTATTGCTAATGAATTAATGAGTCAAGTCGCATTACATGCTAAATATGGTGGTGTGGTACCTGAATTAGCATCGCGTGATCATATTCGTCATTTATTACCGTTGGTTGAACATACGCTATCGCAATCGTCGACTAAGATTGATGGCATTGCGTTTACTCGAGGCCCAGGTTTAATGGGTGCTTTGTTAGTGGGTTGTGGGTTGGCGCGTACATTAGCCTATGTATGGAATGTGCCAGCAATTGGTGTGCATCATATGGAAGGGCATTTATTAACACCGATGTTAGCAACCTCACAATTACAATTTCCATTTGTGGCACTATTAGTGTCAGGCGGCCACACTCAATTAGTTTATGCGGAATCATTAGGTCATTATCGTCTATTAGGTGATACGTTAGATGATGCAGCCGGTGAAGCGTTTGATAAAACAGCTTCTCTATTGGGATTAGATTATCCTGGGGGCCCTGCATTAGCTGCAATAGCTGATCGCGGTGATCCAGATCAATTTTATTTCCCACGCCCAATGTGTGACAGGGCTGGTTTAGACTTTAGCTTTAGTGGTTTAAAAACACATGCATTAACTACAATTCGTCAATATTATGAATCAGAGTCAGATCCAACACGTCAGGTAGACATCCGTAATGATATTGCTAGTGGTTTTCAGCAAGCAGTGATTGAGACGTTAACTATCAAATGTCAGCGTGCGATTAAAGAAACCAATACACAACGTTTAGTCATCTCAGGAGGCGTCAGTGCAAATCAGGCATTGCGTGAAACGTTAACAATCATGGGAGAGAAACATAATGTTGACGTGTTTTTCCCGTCGCCTGCATTTTCTACAGATAATGGTGCAATGATCGCATATGCAGGGTGGCTTCGTTTGCAGCGTGGTGAACAAAGTGATTTAGATTTTACCCCAAAACCGCGTTGGGAATTGACAGAACTGTAGTTAATTTATTGTAACTATTCGGTCGACTTTATATTACCGAAAAACGTCAGCTTTGAGTGGGGGTTGTCAAAAAGCGTAGACAAAAAAGCGTAGTGTATTTGGCATACATGAGCACTTTTTGTCTACGCTTTTTGGCAAGATCCGCCAAAGATGGCGTTTTCCTTAATAGTGCCTGTATTTATGTTTTATCACCAATTTTACTTTCAATACCATCAACTAACCGTTGAATGTTATGTTGATGCCGCCATAACAGTGTAATTGATAAAATGACTAAGGGTAGCCATGTTAATCCAGACGTAAACAATGCAATATAAATGGGTGTCAGTACAGCAGCCACCATGGCAGCTAATGATGAATAACGTGTTACCGCAGCGATGATTACCCACGTTAAGATTGCTATAAAGCCGACCAGTAGCGACAAACCAAATAGGCCACCTAACATTGTTGCAACACCTTTGCCGCCTTGAAATTTAGCAAACACTGGGAATAAATGGCCAATGAATGCAAATAATAATGTCCAGGCAGCCAGCATTGAGACAACGCCACTTGTGTGCATTGCATCCGATGCAATGATAGGTACCGATAAAACAGGTAATAACCCTTTAAGGGCATCGGTAATCAGCGTGATCACAGCTGCTTTTTTACCTCCAATCCGTAATACATTCGTGGTTCCCGGATTGTTTGAACCATGCTGACGTGGATCAGGCAAGCGCAATAATCGGCAAACAAGCACAGCACTTGGAATTGAACCAATTAGATAGGCAGTGAGTAATACCAATATAATAGTGAGCATAGATATATAGTTACCTCAAGATTACATTTTATTATGAGTATTGTTGGTTTGGTTTACCACTTTACTGCGTAATTGTGTAATGACTTGTTGTAGACGAGCTGCTGGTACTGCGCCTGGAATGAAGACAGCAGTTAAGTCATTTATGTTTTGTGGATTCTTAGCGCTAGGCTGCACAGGTGATGTGCTGGTAATGATTAAGCTAGGAGTAACGTTGATTCCAAGTGCTTGCGCTAATTGCTGGTTTTTTTGTAGTTCTTTCATGATCGTGGGATCGTTAATATCTTTCTGTAATTGTTTGATATTGAGATTTGCTTTTTTAGCCAATGCTAATACATGTTCTTGAGTAAGTGGTGTTTTTGAACCCATTAAAGCTGCATGCATAGCGTTATACTTTCCTTGTTTTTTAGCTGCTAGCGCAACTTTGGAAGCAAAAATTGATTTTTCACCGAAAATAGGAAATTCTTTGTAAACAATTCGTAAAGACGAATCGTGTTGTTTTAATTTTTCTAAGTTAGGCGATAAATTGCGACAATGCACACACTGGTAATCAAAGAATTCAACTAATGTAATATTACCTTTTGGATTGCCATCGACCGGTGATAATTTATCATTAACTAACTGATTGTGATTCTTTATCACAGTATCTTGCACTTTCTTTTGTGTATTAAATAACAGTTGTTCTTCAAAATCGCTTAGTATTTTTTTCATTTCTGCAGTGGTAAAGCGACCTTTTTTTTGGTTAATAGCATCGTGAATGCCAGCAGAAAATTCATTAACATCAAGTTTAATGTCTTGTTCCATATTTTTCATAATGTGTTTGCCAGTGGTATAACCCAGTGTATAGCTTATGTTACCTTTAATGGCATTATTGCTATCTGTTGATTTGGCAGTGGTGGCTGTGATGGTGGTGTAAATACTGATTCCAATTAATCCGAGCAGGCTGATTATTGTAAGAGAGCGTTTCATATCAAGACTCCTGATGAATGGTGACAATCTACGAGATAATAATAGATGATTTAGCTTAAAATGACAAAAGAGGTTGCTTTTGTGGCGAAGTTAAGGCAATTTTAGCAACTGAACAATTTGTGTAGACTTGATCTTGGGAGTTTAATTGTTAGAAAGCCATGAGTATAGATGTTGCACGACTATTGACACAATAAATTAAATTGACACTATTAAATATGAAAAACATTTTTTTACTATTGGTTGTATCACTATTGTGGGGCACACAATTCATGTTTAACGAACTAGCACTGCAGAGTTTTACACCTACGATAATTACATTCGCGCGTTGCCTCATTGGTGTAGTGACATTATCAGTGGCAGGTTTTTTATTTACAAAACGAGGTCAGAGTAATCATCAAAAAACGTTACCGTTTTATCATATGCCTCATGGCCAATTATTCATAATCGCTTTATTTGAAGCCACATTTCCATTTTTATTAATTGTTTGGGGACAACAGCATATTGATAGTTCAACGGCAGCTATTTTAATTAGTACTATCCCCATTTTTGTGATACTGATTAACTTTTTTAAGCAGAAGCGTATTTGTATAAGATTAACGATTAGTGTGTTGTTAGGATTTGTCGGTGTGGCTGTATTGTTATTGCCAACAACTGGAACATTCAATCTAATACAGCATATTGTAGGTGCATTAGCTATATTATCTGGTGCTTGTTGTTTTGCTATCAGTCTATTTTTAATTAAACGATTGCCAGCATTATCAAAAATAGCGTGTTCACGCACTATCTTACTATGGGCAAGTGTACAAATGTTAGGATTGTTGTATTTTTCGCATCAATCTATTCACTTCAATGATATAAAAATACTATCGTTGTTTGCATTAATTATTCTTGGTGTTTTCTGCACAGGTATAGTCTATGTGTGCTATATAATGCTTGTTAGACAAGCTGGTGTTGTATTTACATCATTTGCTAATTATTTGGTACCACTGATTGGTTTTACATTAGGTATTCTTTTATTAGGAGAACCCTTGCATCTGCATTTTATTATGGCAATGGGTTTGATATTATTAGCCTTGTTTTTAGGATTACCCAAACCACAAACAAATATGTAAGAGTTGTAGCTATTCAGCTGCTCTTTGCTTTACAAAGTGACATTTTTTATTATAGCCTGAACAGTTACAAATAATGACTAAACGCGAGTTAATATACAAATGCAGCCTGAAATACAGCGAGGATTTAAATTAGCAGTACCGACAATGATGGCCTATTTCCCATTAGGGATAGCGTTTGGATTATTCTTTGCAGATGCAGGGTATCGTTGGTGGCTAGCACCGATAATGAGCCTGGTCACTTACGCAGGCTCAGTGCAATTTGTTGCATTAAGTATGATGACAACACTGCATAGCAGTATATTGGCAGTATTCTTGGCAACATTGTTTCTCGCATTACGCAATTCATTTTATGGTTTGAGCTTATTACAACGTTACAAAACTCACTGGCTGCGTCAATTTTTGTTGATTTTTATGCTAGTTGATGCGGCATATATTACCGTTGTTGCTAATCCACCTAAAGAAGGCGAATGTGATATCCAATTTTGTTTTTATTTATCACTATTTATGTATTTAGCATGGGTAAGTGGTACATTTATCGGTGCACTTTGTGCTGACTTATTACCCAAAATTAATGGCTTAGAGTTTATTTTACCGGCTTTCTTTATGGTGTTAGTTATAGAACATTACTTGGCAAATCGTCGCATTATCAGTTTAATTGCGCCGTTGTTTGCAGCATTGGTTGCTTTTTTAATTATGCCTAAGAATTTTTTATTGTTGGCAATCATTATTTCAGTTGCACTGATTTTATTGATACAAGTGACCTGGGAGAAACGTCGCAATGCAGCATGATACAATATATGTGTTATTGATGACATTGATGCTGTCGTTATTGATCATCGTAACACGTGTGTTGCCATTTATGATCAGCAGACTCATCAAAAACAGTACTACTATTCGCACATTAGGGCGCTCTTTACCAGCATACATTATGGTCTTACTGGTTATTTTTGAAATCAATATCGCTGAATTTAACCATTTTCCTTATGGGATCCCAGCAATAATCGCATTAATTGTAGTGACAGGTGTGCATTGTTGGCGACGTAATATTATGTTAAGCATTATTGCTGGTACACTGACGTATATTTTGTTAATGCAATTGATAATTTAATTAATCACTTTTGTTTTAAGTATATTTTTTGATAGCGCCGTATAAAAAATAAGGCAATCACTAAATAAGCAGGCAACATAATAAATGCGGTTTGATATTCACTGGCAGTAAAATAATGAATGCCATTTTGCCATTGTCCATGCCAAATGCTATCTAATATTTTACCGATCATAGGTTCAGTAACGGCGCCAAATAAAGCATCGCCCGTATTAATCATCGCCACAACGGTTGCTGCCAGTGGCAATGGATTATGATATTTGCCTAAGGTAAAACCTAGCATGAATGAACCTGTACCAAAACCAAAGAAAAATAATGGTATTGCTATTTGATGACGTGAAATCTCTGGGAAGTAGACTAATAATATGATGGCAGTACCGCTAAGCAATAAGCCAGAAAATAAGACAGTGAAATGTTGCTTAAAGCGTTCAGAAAGATAGCCTAAACACGGTGCACCTAATGCTAACCCTAAAAATAGAAACGTCAATTCATAAGCAGCACCTGTTTTGCTGAAGCCATATTGCACTTGCAAAAATGGATTACCCCACAGACCACCAAAGACAGCTAATGGTGAAAAAGCCAAACCACTATATGCCATTAAATACCAGTTTGCTTTGTTTTTTAACACCGATAAAATTTGTTGTTTTGATGAAACTGCTGTAGTGGTAGCTGCCTGATATCCAGGTGGGTTTTTAACAAAAATAAGGTACAGTGCAGCGAAAATAAGTCCAATGACACCACAGATATATAAACTGGTTTGCCAACCGGTGTGTGAAACAAGCAATGCTAATGGAGCTTGTCCTGCCATTGAGCCTAGCATGGCAGCGGTTGCTAACAAACCGCCAACCAGCGCAAATTGTTGGGGTTTAAACCATAAGGTTGTCATTTTCATGTAACTGACGGTAGCAAACGCAGCACCGACACCGGCTAGACCACGTGCGATGGTTGCTGTGGTTAATTGTTCAGCATATGAAAAAAATAACATACCACAGCCACTGACAAAAATAGCCAGTGCAGTTAATAAACGCGGATTATATTTATCGAGTAATGGGCCAACAAATAATTGGGTGAACAAGTAAGCATAAAAAAACATAGCAGCTAAATTGCCAAGACCAGTACCATTAATATGGAATTGCTGCATTAATTCAGTTGTCATCACGCTTGGTGAGACTTGTAAAATATATTTATACATTAAGAATGCAGCAGATAGTATAATCACTAACCAAGCATAATGAGTATACTCAGTCTCTGCTGTTTGTGTCTGTGGGTAAGATAAGCATGCGCTAGTTTGTTTCATGACATTCACCGTTTTCAATGTTTCAGTTTAAAGTGGTTAAGCTTGCTGATACAGTTACCTACCCTAGTGCAGCAAAAACACTAAGATAGGTTGATAATGTGAATGACCAAGGCAGGAGTAGACGAAGGTGTACTACCAGTGGGTGCCAAATTACGTTGTAAATATAATTGTTGATTATTAACGGTCATTTTCATGATTTCCACAAAAATAATTAGAGCCATTCTAATGGGTTGTCGGCTATATTGCAACAGCGATTTCTTAGGTGTTAGTTCAGAGAGATGGTACTGACATAAAGCAATAAGATACCTAATTAATTGAGCTATAAGGGAATTCTGTTAAGATGGATTTCCATCTAATTGCATCTTATGCGGTTGCTGGCATCACTGAAATAGGGGTTAACATGGTTTTTTTTACATTGTTTTTAGTGTTATTTATTGATGGTATGGGGTTAGGATTATTATTCCCTATTCTGAATAGTATCATCATTGATCCGAGTTCTAGTTTTTTAGCCGCGGATACCTCAGTCGCCTGGCGCGAAATTTTGTATGGCATTGTTGTCAGTATATTTATGTTATGTTGGTTTTTTGGTGCGGCAATTTTAGGGGATCTATCCGATAGCATCGGTCGTAAGCGGACATTATTAATTTGCCTAATCGGTGCATGCTTGGGTTATTTGATTTGTGCGATCTCAATTGTTATCAATAGTATTAGTTTGTTAATTATTGGACGCATGGTGGCAGGATTTACTGCTGGCAGTCAACCGATTGCGCAAGCGGCGATTGTGGATATTAGTCCAGAAGAGCATAAGACACGTAATCTAGGTTTTATTATTTTAGCCCTTGCGCTTGGTTTTGTGTTAGGCCCAACGTTAGGTGGTGTGTTATCTGAAAGCAGTTGGGTATCGTGGTTCGGGTATACGACACCATTATTCTTTGCTGCAATTATGGCATTAGTCAATGTGATATGGTTATGGTGTGCATTTACTGAAACACGTTCTACTAAAGCACGCTTGCAAATTAAATGGCACCATGCGATTAACATTTTTGTATCCGCATTCAAACATCCTAATATTCGTTATTTATCGGTAACATTTTTATTAATGAATGTTGGATGGGGTGGCTATTTTTCATTTATTGCGATGTTTTTATTACATCGCTTTGGCTATTCATCATTGTATGTGTCACTGTTCCTCGCTTTACTGGGGGTTGGGTTTAGTGTTGGTTGTGGCTTATTAGTTGATCGCTTAAGCCAACGTTATCCAAAATGTAATATCGTTGGCGTGTGTTATCTGATTGCCAGCATGGCTGTGGTTGCTACTTACTTTCTATATCAGGCCATATGGGTATGGTATTGTGGTTTTGTGATCGCATGCGCAATAGCGGTTGGTTATGCAACCCACTTGGCTATATTTTCTGGTCAAGTGACTGCAGATGAGCAAGGATGGGTAATGGGAGTAACGGGCTCTATCGGTGCATTGTGTTTTGGTTTGTCTGCATTAATGGTAGGTATTATGGCGAGCGTTGGTGCCGATATGCCAATGCTAGTAGCAGGTATCTTTTTGTTGATGGCAGGCATTAGTTTGTTTTGGATACCGTTGTCTAAACAACCTATTGAAGCATTTGATAGATTGGAATGAAGTATTCGATTTTGCTGGAGCTGGCGATAGGATTCGAACCTACGACCGGCTGATTACAAATCAGAAATAGATACGCCATACCCTGATCTACTTTCCTATACAAATCTTTACATAACAATACGTTATCTTTACACTGTCCTGTATGGTGCTACACCAAGCTGTATCTATTTTGACTGAAAGCGTAGCACCAGTGTAGCACCAGCGTTTTAGAGTATGCAATTAGATGACAAATTCTTTCGGTTTTACAAAACCTGCAATTGAAGCATTGCCTTTTGCTGAACAAAGACAGCGCCAGATATACCACGATACGAATAAACAATCTGTGGGGTTACAACTTCGCGTAACAGGAACGGCTAAGACCTTTTTCGTACAAAAGAGGGTAGAGGGTTCTCCTCAACGGATCACGCTAGGGCGGTTTCCAGAATTAACCATTGAGCAAGCCAGAAAACAAGCTGCCAGAGTCTTAGGACAAATTGCCCAAGGGGTAAATCCAATTAGTGAGCGTAAGCGGCAGAAATTGGATATGAAGACGCTAACAGATGTTTTAGAAGACTATTTAATTACACGAAAACAACTAAAACCTAGAACTAAGCAAGATATGCTGAAAACGCTGAAAATGGTCTGCCCTGACTGGTTTGATTTGCCTTTAAATAAAATTACCTCTGATATGGTTACTAACGCCACAAGACGCACGGAGAAAGCAGAAGTAAGGCGGGTGCTAATCTAGCGATGCGTTATTTACGGGCTTTGTTTAACTTTGCTGCTGCTGAATATCAAGATCAAACAGGTAAACCGTTCATAGAAGTTAACCCAGTTTACAAACTTTCTCAAACTAAAGCTTGGTTTCGTATTGCCAGACGGCAAACAGTTATTAAGGCTTATGAGCTAGGTTCTTGGGTCAAGGCCGTTCAATTGTTAGCAAACACAGATATTCGGGATTATTTTATGGTTGTGTTGCTAACTGGTTTAAGGAAAGAGGAAGCTTTAAAACTACGTTGGTCAGATGTCGATTTTGAGGAAAAAACTTTTGTGATTCGAGAACCTAAAAACCATCGTGATCATACTTTACCCATGTCAGATTTTATTTTTGATGTATTCAAACATCGTAAAGCAATCAGTGTTTCAGATTTTGTATTTGCAAATAAAAGAGGGCAGGTTATTTATAATTTTCGTTATGCTATGGCCAAACTTAAAGAAGCAACAGGAATTGAGTTTTGTATACATGATTTAAGAAGAACCTTTGCGACCGTTGCAGAGTCATTAGATATTCCAGCTTATGCTTTAAAAAGATTATTAAATCATGCTGATGGTAATGATGTAACGGCGGGTTATATTGTTGCAAATGTGGATAGGTTAAGAGAACCTATGCAGAAGATAACGGATTTTGTTTTAGAGAAAGTAACAGAAACAGAAGAGGTTGCTTAATTTATGGTGTTGCTAAACTAGGATAAGTTTTTTGAAATTAATCCTGTATTGATTATGGCGGGTACAAATAAGGTTAGATATGCCAAAGCTGTTTACTAAAGAACAAATATGTCAGTATCTTGCGATGAAAGAAGTTCCGAATCGACCATATTTCGCTATTAGAAAGATACAAAACGAAGTAAATAAATATAACCGTTATAATCAACATTTGACACTTGGTTATGGTTTTTTTCCTTTTGATCATGACCTTAGAGATTTTCCAGTGGGGACAATTTTTATTGATATAGAGAATCGAAAATATACCTTGAAAAAAAGGTATGGTAAGGAATATACAGGATCTTTTCCCAATGAGGAAAGATTTAAAGATTTAACAGAAAAAATTAATAATATTGTTGGCAGGATTGAAATATATGAATTTATTGCTAAAGAAGAATGTCTTGCTAAAAAAATAGATTTTCCTATTAAGATTTCCGAGCCTTTTGAGAAGCATATTCAAGTTTTTGGTGAACTACCACGTGCTTATAACAGACATCATAAAGTCGATCCTTTAACTGATCAAGATATCGAACTGATAGCACAAGCTTATAGAGATCGTTATACATTGCTTCCAATGTCTGAAATAAAAACTAAGCAAGATGCAATTGAAGGGATAATTTACGTTGATGCTAAAAATTTGAAATATACGTTAAGAGATGAAAATGGGGATGTACAGGAGGGTGATACTTCTATATGTAGACATGCATACTATTATATGATGTGTAATGTAGGGAAACCAGATCAAAATTTATTAATAGAATCTGGAATTTATTTTTATAAAGATGGAAAAGCTTCAAATTTTAAAATTCTAGCAAAACAAGCTGATAGTACAATAAAGGAGCTTGACCTAGACGATTTCGTAGAAAAAAATGGAGAAATAGACTTGGCTTTATCTGATGAGAATCAGTTTGAAATCAGTTTAAAATTAATGTCTGATTTGTCTTCTGTTGATATAGCAAGAACAGATTATAATCTAAAGCTAATATCAAAACTACCGGAGAATAATAATGCAGAAAAGAACATAATTTATTTATCTGAGATTGAAAAGGCTTGTCTTTTTCGAACAGTTGATGGTAGCGTTAAAAAAACAAAACTACCAGCATACATAGACTTGTCAAATTTGGATGATAAGATAAAAGAGCATGAATTTAAAATAAAAGTTATTTTTTTCATAAAAGCAAGCACAGTCTATCTTTCCCAAGAAAAACGGTATTGTTTTTTCTACGATATACATGGTTTCACACACAAATTAAAAATCCCTAATAGTATAAATTTGTCAAATTTAAAGGATAAGATAGAAAATAAAGATTTCAAAAATATTTTTTTATCATTCTTTTTTAAAAAACGCTATAGTCGTATTAAGAAATTAGATGATAGCTTGGTAAGTTTTATCGAGTCTCATTGCAATCATTTCGTTGAGTATCCAAATTTAAATAATTTAGATGATTCTGGAACAAAAAACCGCATAATTATGTCTGCTTTTATGAATGGGCATATAATAAGACGTGATCAACTTGAAAATAAGTATAGTTATACTGAATACTCTAACTCTAATCCTGCCAATTCTTTAGCTGATTTTAAAAAGATTTTAAGAGCTTTTTATAGATTTGAAGATAAGCCAAACTGGAATTTAGTAAGAGTAATTGTTGAAAGTGATAACACTGCTTACCATTTTCAAATTGAAAAATATCATCAGTTAATTAATGGAAGGCTTGATGCTTATGTGGCAGATAGCCAGGTTGTTAAATTAACTGAAGATGTGTATCGATTGCCTAATAGGTTTGATGTTGATGATAAACCTGAAAAGATAGAAAAAAACAAAAACATTTTTTTGATAGGTCTTAGTAATATATATACGGTTGCTGAAGATATTGCTTTATTTTGGGCGAAAAAGAAAGAATTTAAGTTAAGTGAATTATGCGTCTATAAGTTCATGCTTTCAGTAGAAAGGACTATATGGGATAGTTTATATAGAGGTGAATTAAAATTGCATGATAAAAATACAAGAGAAATTGTTGAATATTATGATCATGATGTTTTTAACACAGATCTCGTATTACATTGGCATGAAGTAGCATTTGTTCTTGACAAACAAGGTATTGCTACTCCTGAAAAAGAAGATTTTTGGGAATGTTTTGGTTTAGTCGATAATCTTTCGAATACAAAAAAATCTGACGGAAGAGAGCAAGTTTCTTTGTCAAGGAATGATACAAGTAGAGATTGGAAGCTAACTGCTCGGCAATTTGCAGCCGATATTTTGATCGAAGATTACAATTTAGCAATATCAGAAAACAAAGAATATGACTTACGAAAATTACACGCTGATGACGAATCTGACAAGTATAAAGACTATCTTTCACATAAAGTTTTTATTTTATTGAAAGAGGGAAGCCATACCAAAAGAGGCGGGAAACAATTCCCTGCTATGAGAACAATTAATTCGGAGCTTAGCATTAGTAATCTTATCTCTTCTATTGAAAATAGCGCAAAGGCAGATTCCGCTACAAAACAAAAGATAATCGCTCAGTTAAAAAATCGCCTATCAAAAACGGGAATGAGGGAAACAATCGCCAGCGTCTGAACTAGGGCCGATTTGTAATATTTCAGACTGCCATACTGAACTAGTATGGATTTGTAATGTTTCAGGACAAGCTCTCGTGTCAAATTTTTTATAACCAATTGATTTTAATAGTTTATTTTTTCTGAAATAGCTCCAAGTTTTACGAATATTTCCCAAAATATATCAGCTTGTAATATTTAAACCATTACCCATTCTATTCTCCGGTGCTTAGTGCTTCACCTTGAAGTATTAAGGTAGTTTTCAATATCTATTTTTTAGGAGGCAAAATTATGCCAAAACAAACAGAAGCAAAATTGGAGAGTAGCCCCAATTTTGATGCATTACCTGATTCAGCATTACTGGATCAATCAAAGGCTGCTGAATTTCTGTGCTTATCTGAACATGCTTTGCAGATCTGGAGGACAACCGGCAGGTACGGCCTTCTGTATTGCAAGATTGGGCGGAAAATTCGATATCGCTTAGGAGATCTTAGACAGTTTCTCAAAAACAGAATGAGAACCCATACAGGAGAGAAAGATCAATGCGAAAAGTAAAATTTGACTGTTCTGCGAAGTCGCAGCGAAAAAGATTGTTGACATGGCTACAAAAAAAGCCAATTACCACGATTGAAGCTAGACATCAATTAGATGTTTTAGAAGTTGGCAGCCGTATCTGTGAGCTAAGACATCAGCACGGCTATAACATCAAAACACATTGGTCTAAGAGTAGAAATCCAGGGAGTGGTGGTTACCATCGTGTTGCTAATTATGTTCTCCATCCTGGCCAATATGAAAAGGAGAAAAAGTAATGATGAAATCAAAAAGGCCGATCCGAGGCTGCATACCTCGGATCGCATTTAATATTCATAAGACAGCTAATCTTATCAAAACACAAATAAACCCACAAGAATTTTACGCTTTTAAGCTATATATTGGCTTTGGAGATCAAGTTTTACGGGGAGGTTATTATGCACAATAGCTTTAACCGTAACAAATTGCCAGATCCAGGTACGTATTACCACGCTCAAGGCTTAAAACTCATTGGCGGGGGTGAATGGAAATCTGCAATTTGCCCATTTCACAACGATACTCGACCTAGTTTAAGAATAAGACTAGATTCTGGCGGCTTTCGCTGTATGGCTTGTGGTGCACGTGGCGGTGATGTTTTAGCATTTCATATGCAGCGCTACAAAATGCATTTTGTTGATGTAGCTAAAGCATTAGGTTCATGGGAGGCATCATGATAAATACAAAGCTAGAACCTAAACAAGCTGCGATACAATTTGCAAAAAAAGTATTGAAACAAAGCTATAAAAATTATGAATTTGAGGCATTACATGAATATACAGACAAAAATGGTAACGTAATGTATTGGCGCATTCGCCTGAAAAATCATCGAACCAATGAAAAATGGATCAGGCCAATGTATTTTGATGGTGAGAATTACAAACTAAGTGAACCAAAATTTGCTGGTTTAAAACCGCTTTATAATCTTGTGCAGATAGACCAAGCACAAGAAGCGCCTATATTTATTTGTGAAGGTGAATTTTGTGTTGATGCCTTAGTCAAGCTTGACATACCAGCAACGACGAGTGGTGCAACAAGTTCGGCTGATAAAGTTGATTGGTCAGTATTAGCGGGAAGGAGTATTATTGTCTGGCCAGATAATGATACCAGTGGGCAGAGTTACGCTAAGTCCGTTATTAATTTCTTAAAATTGTTAAATTGTACTATTAGTATCATTGATGTTGCTAAGCTAGATTTACCAGAAAAATCTGATGTCATCGATTGGTTAAAGCTTAATCCAAATGCAGCTAAAGCTAATATTTTTCAGCTACCACAAATTAAAGTTTCTAATCAAGAAACAGTTAAGGGTGATGATAATGGAAAAGAAAAACAAAATCAGTCTTCACAATTGGTTTCTTTTGTAAAAAATAGAGTCGTCTTGTTTCATGATGTTAATAAAGATGTTTATGCTCAAGATAAAGAAACCAATGAAACACGTAGGCTTGATAGCCGACAGTTTCGTGATTGGTTGGTGGCTAAATTTTATGAAGAGACAAAAAAATCACCACGTGATCAAGCTATGCGTGAGGCGTTGGCCACTTTATCAGGTTTAGCAAGGTTTACAGGTGAGTGTCACGAAGTATTTATCCGTGTTGGCCAGCACGATAGTAATTATTACCTTGATCTTGGCGAATCAGGTAAAAGTCGTGTTGTTGAAATTAATGCATCTGGTTGGAGAATTATTTCTAATCCACCTATTAGATTTTTAAGGCCAGAGAATTTACGGGCATTACCTGAACCACAACAAAGTGGCGATATAAATTTATTGTGGCGACTAGTTAATATCCCTGAATCTGTAAGATTGCTGGTTATGGCTTGGCTGGCAGAATGTCTACGTATTGATACCCCTTTTCCAATTTTAGAGTTGATTGGTGAACAAGGCAGTGCTAAAAGCACCACACAGCGTATGTTAAGACAATTAATTGATCCAAACACATGTGAATTACGTGCTGCGCCGAAAGCAGTTGAAGACATTTTTGTTAGTGCAGGTGTCAATTGGTTAGCTAGCTATGAAAACATAAGCCACTTATCACCATCAATGCAAGATGCATTATGTATATTGTCGACTGGGGGTGGTTTTGCAAAAAGAAAGCTATATAGTGATGCAGATGAAACAATTATTGATGTAAAACGTCCGATTGTTTTGAATGGTATTAGTGTATCTATTACGGCACAAGATCTTATCGATCGCACGGTTTCTGTTGAAATGCCAATTATTAATGCAAGAATGGAAACTACCAAGCTTTGGTGTGACTATACTGAGCAGCACAGTAGCATATTAGGTGGATTGTTAACGATTTTTTCTTCTGCTTTAGCAAAAATTTCTGATATATCTTTGCCTGTAGCCACTCACCCACGTTTGATTGAGTTTGTCTACTTGGGTATGGCAATAGCTAGAGTAACAGGATTATCTGAGGATGAATTTCTATCGCAGTTTAATAATGCTCGTCAAGAGTCTATTGCACGGACACTGGATGCTAGCCCAGTAGCTACGGCATTAATTGACTGGTTTGAAAAACAATTTACGCTAAAAAAGCAGATGCCAGTTAAGGAATTATTTAGTGATATCGAAAAGCATCGCCCCCATAACACAGATGCTTGGCCACGCTCTGCTAAAGGCTTTGCCGATGCACTACGTCGTGCTGCACCAGCACTGAGACAAATTGGCATTGAATGTCGCAGTATTGGAAAAATTGGCAGCCATGTAAATTGGCTGGTTGAGAGAAGAGAATGAAGTTGATTTCATGTCGTGCAAGTCGTGAATGTCGTTCTTGATATCCTCTAACACGACTTGCACGACATTCACGACTTGCATTTGATTAATTTATTTTTTGAGGAGAGATTTTTAATATGAAAGAAGTTGAGAAAAAACACTTACCTGATGAACAAGAAAACGACGTTTCTAAGAAGGAACATGCAGAGCTGTTAGCAATACTTCCTAGTATTAATGCGGCAGCGGTCATAGCTGACTATGGGGAAAGCTTTGGAGAGTTGAGTGTAGCCGAATTAGCAAATGGCCTTTCTCATATGCTTGATAAATTTAACAATGGTTGCATGGATTCGTGTGAGGCTATGTTATTAAGCCAAGCCCACGCGTTGCAGTCAATTTTTGTGAATTTATCTCGTAGGGCTGCTATAGCAGAAAATCTAGCAAGAAAAGAAACGTGGTTAAGGTTAGCATTCAAGGCACAAAATCAGTGTCGTAGTACATTACAAACATTGGCGACAGTTCAGAAGCCACCGGTTGTCTTTGCTAAACAGGCTAATATTGCTCAGGGACACCAGCAAGTAAACAATGCAAATTCTCCTGATGAAAAAAATAAAATTTGGTAAAAACGAACTATTGGGGGTGGCTGATCGTGTGTAACAGTTGGAGTGAGGAACGAAGGCGTAAGCAGTCAATGGCGATTCGCCAATGGAAACCTTGGGATAAGTCGACCGGTCCTAAAACTGATGAAGGAAAGCAAAAAGCATCTCGCAATGCTGATAAAAGGGGTGGCTGGGAAAAGACTCGTAAGGAATTAAGACAACTGAACAAAGAGCTGGCAAAACAAGCTGCGTTGATTCGAAATTTTTTTGATTAATGATAGTGTAAATCTGGGAATCGCTGAAACACGTTTATTTGCCGACATAAACTCGTGGTATAGCTTATCTTATGAAAAGGCTACCTTATCCTGCATTTTGTACTTTGCGAATGTGAGTTATTTGCTGATAAACGGCTCTAATTGTGTTTATCAACTAACACAATTGTAATTAAATTTATGGATTAGTTTCTAAAATATGTAGGATACTTAAACTGACTAATAATGCCAATATCGAGATAAACCCGATATAAAATGAACCTAACTGTGGTGGAAAAAATCTGACAAAGTATACTGTAGATGCACTTCCTAAACCTACAAATGCTTCTTTGATTAATAAACAATTTTTATCTTGAGCGAGTTTGTCAAGATAACTAATGCAACATTCCACAATAGAAAGAGTAATAGTCCAGATAAGTGATCCAATAAATGTTGTAATATATAGCGTAGGAGATAATAAAATGATAAACATACCGACAAATAGTGGTATTAATGCCTGCCATTGATTAAATTTACTGACTTTCTTCATGATTGGTATTTGTAAAACTACGACAATTAAACTATTTAATATAATCATGCCACCAAACCACCAAGGTAATTTCCCATCATTTCCTTGTAACAGGAATTGAGGCAATATAGATACTAATGCAATTAGTTTTACTCCTATTACAAAACCAATTATCGACCAAGCAATCCCTTGTTTGCTGAAAACAATATTAAATTTAAAGTGATTACATGATTTAAAATTTGATATATTTTCACGTTTAAAATACTTAAAGAAAGCAATACTGGCAAATAGAATCATGAAAAAGCAAGCTATCAAAGTGATTAATTTATTTTGTGAAAGAATAATGAAACAACCAGATAAAATACTACCCAAATTTAGTGCAATTTTATTTCCAGTAACACCTTTTATTGAAAAACAGCTGTAATATTTGAGCATATAACCGCTTATTGATATGCCAATCGCAAAAAAAATAGTTCCCAGAAAGGTAAAGTTAAATACCCACAATCCAATGCCAACTTCTAATATAAAAAATGCGGCGAACGTTAATTTGTGTCGAAAAACTAAAAAAAAGCATGGCGTTAATAAAATAAATAATCTATACCCTAATACTAAAATGATATTATTTGTAGCATCCAACCACACATTTGCTTCAGCTAGTACCCAGAATAAGCATAACGCAGAAACAAGCCTGGAGAAATATATGTCAATTTTGTTAAATGTCCGCATAATGATCTACAGCAGCTATTATATAAATTTTTTCTGATAGTTTTTCAATTTCATTTAGTTTTTCAATTAGACCATCATAGGAGAGATCCTTGCAAACAAAGTAACCAATAAAATCGCCATTTTCTTTTGGGGTATCTGTAACAATTTCTCCTATACTCTTAGTTAACTGAAGATCGCACAAGTTATTAATCTGTTGAATTTTAGATTTAAGTTTTGCATTAATTGAATGAACAGCTCCAGTTTGTCGAGAAGTTAACATTCTACATCCAACATAGTAATTATATTTTTCAGCCTTTAAATTGTCAGTTTTTTTAATTGCCCAATTTAACCAAGCTATCCAGTTATTGTCTCTATTGGAATTTGCTATGTGGATCCAATCCCAAAGCTTTAAGCCAGCCGGTCTACGATTAGGCTCCACACAATATACGCTACCGGTTATTGGATTTAAAAACATTTCGTGATGAACAGCTCCGCCATTTGATCCAATCATGCTGGATATAATTTTTCCTGCAGTGATGAGTCTTTGGTATAAATGATGTGGTAACGGTGCAGGTAAAATATGTTGTGTTTCAACACGAAAATAACCATCGGATGTTTTTTTCTCTGTAATAATGTAACTTCCATTAATGCCATCAAAACTGTATTCATTATGATTCTTAATACATTCCTCAACAAGAATTCCCTGCTCTAGATAAGGGGTAATAATATCTAGATTTTCTTCTAATATGTGCAAAGAAGATATTTCTATACAGCCTCGACTGTTACCTTCAGCAATTGGCTTAAAAAATAGCGGAAAATTGGTGTCTTGTATACATTGTTTTGCCTCTCCAACGGAGTGAATTTTTTTAAAAAATGGCTTTTTATACCATTTAGGTGTAGATACTTCCTTTTCAATACAGCGAAATGCATACTTATCAATACAAGCAATTGATCTTTCACAATCATCATGTCTCAATCCTTTATGTCTAGCATAATAACTGCCTAGAGGTATGCCTTTATCTGAAAAAGGCAAACAACCAATTACAATTACTTTATGAAAGTAGATATAGTCATCTATTATCTGAATTTGCCTACGAATTGATTCAATATCATTCATAGTCAAATCGATTTCTAGTGTATACGGAGTAATTTTTTTGTCATGTTCATTGATATCATTTTTACATAACATTATTTCTGCTGAAAATGTAGTTTTACATAACATTTTGAGTCGCACGATGTCGTATATTCTAGTATTATTGTACCCAAATATAATAACTAGATTCTTCATAATAATTCGACCTCCTTATATGTCTCTTTGTCTCCATATGATTTTTTATTTGGATTTTGCGATCTCAATATAGTACTCTGCCCTTTACTTCGAAATAACAGCCTAGGAGAAATAGCATAATTGTTAATATTTGCTATTTCTAAAGCTATCTTTTTGTTAATATGCATTTCTTCTCTAGCATGTAATGCTTTGAGATTAGAGATTATAGTAAATGTTCCAGTTTGTGAAAGAGTTTCTTGATTATGACAATTATGAATAGTTTCTTTCGCTTTTTTCAAAAGTTGCAAACCTATAGAACAAGTTGGGAGCATTCTACAGCCAATCTCTGTATCAACTCTAAAATCAAAAAAAATGTTAAACCCAATTTTTTTCTGATATTCTATAACTTTCCTCTCTCTATACTTATATGCAGATACATTTTTTCCAGAAATAAATTTTGCAGTGATATTAAAAAGTTGACTAATTTCTAGGTCGGAAAACTCAGAAAATATATCTTTGTAAAGATATAGACTTGTACTAGTATTAGTTTTATCTCGACAAACCGTTAGTGATAGTAATTCTGTATCCAATTCTTCATACAAATCATCTGAATGCGGACTGATCTTGCCGAAGCCATTCCCCCAATCTTGGTAATTTATTCCATCTGCTTTTAAATAAATTTTTTTGTGTTCTTCATAAGGATATTTAATATCACTTAATCCAAATAGTTCAGACATAGTTTCATGCACAACATAAGCAAGTTTTTCTGAGTCAGTTTTAAATAAATTATTGATTGTTACACCTGCAACATTATTTAATCCGACTGTATTCAAATAAATAGCATGCTCAGGTCTAATTTTGCTGATAATTAAATTTGCCAACGGAAACTTCGCTAATCGCAAATTATACTTATCTTGATTGAAACTACTCCACCAATTTTCAATTTCATTCGATATATAGTCTAAATTTAAAACAGCAATTTTTTCTTTCCCTAGAGCTTTTTTGAATTCTCTAACTAAATCAACATCGAACATAACTCGCTCTCTTATAAGCAATTAGAGTAAGTGGCCAACAGGTTCTTCAATAAGAGAATAAGAGTTTTTTGCCTAGTTACCCAGATTTACATTAGTTAAGTGTATATAAGTATTGTTTCGGTGCATGCGTACCGTGTGTGCCTCGCAACTGTACCAGCATTTGAGTGGCGCCTCAATTGATTAATACTACAATTACTTTGACATACTATCTTCTCTCTAATATACAATTTTGCAAATGTAGAGAAGGCACTAAGTAAAATCTGTAGCACCCGCGTAGCACCGAAAAAACTTGATAATTAGAATGAAACCTAACTAATTGATTCTGCTGGAGCTGGCGATAGGATTCGAACCTACGACCGGCTGATTACAAATCAGCTGCTCTACCAACTGAGCTACGCCAGCAATGAAGTTAATGAATATGCACTAGCTAAATGTTTATTAAAAACCAGCTTAGTAACAAGGCGGCCATTCTAGTCAATCTTGATATTGTACGCAATTGCCTAACATTTAAGCACATTTTTTGCGCACACTGATTTCACCCATATGAAAATGTTGTTTACCTGTACTCGTTTGTAAAATTAAACCACCATTGTCATCAATGCCACACATTGTGCCGGATATGGTGTCATGTAATGTGTGCACATCAACCGATTGTTGATACAACATATCATGCTTGGCCCACGCTGCTTTAAAACCAACTAAGCCACATCGTTGAAAGCGAGGTAATTGAATTAACAATTCATCGATTATGCTACCAGCAACCTGATTGCGGCTACAGGATTTGCCTAATACCGTGTGCAGATCGACCCAATGTGTTGCACTATCGTGTGGTAAAGAAGTTATTGTCAGTTGTTTGAGATTGGGTAATTGCATGTTTAAACCGATGCCGATTACAGCGTAGCATACCCCTAAATTATCAATACTACTTTCAATACCAATACCGGCTAATTTGCGTTGTTGCCACATGATATCGTTGGGCCATTTTAACTGAAGCTGTTGTATACCAAGACGTTGTAGCGCATCAATAACAATTAAGCCAACCACTAGACTTAATCCAGTTAATGCCTGTGCACCTTGAGGAAAATGCCATAAGCATGACAGTGCAATGTTACGTGCAAAACCAGTGTGCCATTGCCTACCACGACGTCCATGACCTTGTGTTTGTTGTTCAGCTAAACAAATGTGTGCTGTTGCGGGCTGTTGTTTAATGCGTTGCAGCAAATAAGTATTGGTTGAATCAATTGTCATGTGTATTTCAATCGGTGGACACGCTGCACGTTGTTTATCATGCATCGCTGCTGTTATCTTGTCTTGAGTAAGAAACTCGATGCCACCTGGGATACGATAACCATAGTGTTGATGACGTTCAACATTGATCCCTAAGGCGGGAAATTGGGTATTGATCATTTTCCAAATAGCACTGCGGGTAACGGATAAGCGTTGACCCAAGGCTACCCCAGAATGATATTCACCATCTGCTAGTAAGGTAATCAATTGTTGTAGCTTTTGATTATTGAGCATTTTTCTTCCAGATTGTTGCTGCCAAGCATAATGTTAGCAACAGTGCGAAATATATCATTTTGATAATGTCTAGAGAACACTTAGCTATACTGGAGTAGTTATCCTTGAATCACCAGATTAAGTTGATTTAGAACATCATGCGAATTTTATTTTTACATAATAATTGTCCGGCGCAATACCGTTATTTAGCACCATACTTAGCCGCTAAGCCAGAGAATGACATTGTATTTGCTACAATGAATCGACGGTATAAACTAGCCAATGTCCGCCATGTATATTATGCCCCGACACGTTATTCACATCCACAAACACATCATTATTTACATAATATTGAAAATGCAGTGCTACATGGTCAAGCTGTTTATCGGATGGCAAGGGCATTAAAACACGATGGCTTTGTTCCTGATATTGTGTGCGCACACTCTGGTTGGGGGCCGCCACAATTTATTAAAGATGTTTATCCGAATGCAGCATTGTTAACCTATTTTGAATGGTATTACAACATTACTGATTCCGACTTTGGCTTTTTACCCGATGATCCAATTGATGAAGATGCCAAGTTACGTTTACGTATGAAGAATACAGCGATTAATATGGATTTAATCCAATGTGATCATGGTATTTGTCCAACACACTGGCAGCATTCTCAATTTCCTGATGTATTTAAACCAAAATTAACAGTGTTGCATGATGGTGTTGATACAGACTTTATGCAACCCACCACTGCAGCGCGCTTAGCATTACCAGATTGTGAGTTAACCGATCAAGATGAAGTGATTACCTATGTTGCACGAGGCATGGAACCCTATCGTGGATTCCCTCAATTTATCCAGGCTGTAGCGCAATTACAACAAACAAGACCACATTGTCATGTTGTGATTGTTGGTGAAGATAAGGTTGTTTACGGACGTAAATGCGAAGAGGGGCAATCTTATAAAAAGAAGGCATTAGAAGAATTCCCTTTGGATATGAAACGGACTCATTTTACTGCGCTGGTTAATTACACTCAGTTACGTAATATACTGCAAGTGTCTACTGTGCATGTGTATTTAACGGTACCTTTTATTTTGTCGTGGTCAATGTTAGAAGCGATGGCATGTGGGTGTTGTGTGATTGGTTCAGATACACCGCCTGTTCGAGAAATTATTCAAGATGGTGATAATGGTTTGTTAACCGATTTTTTTTCAGTTCCGGAATTAGTTAAACGTATTAATTACGCATTGGATAATCGCAACAAACTGAAATCAATTCGTGACAATGCTAGACGTGGCATTGTCACAAACTATGCAAAACATGATTTATTACCACAACATGAAGCACTAATCATGAAAGTAATTGGTGATCATGCTAATTAAATTCGAATTAATATAATGGCTATTGATTAAGATTATCAGCAACAAACTTCCAATTAACCAACTGCCAAAATGCGTCTAAATATTTTGGACGTGCATTACGGTAATCAATGTAATAAGCATGTTCCCAAACATCGCAGGTTAATAAAGGTATTTGTTTGTTTTTAATCGGTGTATCTGCATTACTAGTACTGATGATATCTAATTTGTTGCCGTTTTTTACCAACCATGCCCAGCCAGAGCCAAATGTATTGATTGCTGTTTGGGTAAACTTCTCTTTAAATGTATCGAAAGAACCAAAGGTATTTGCAATGGTTGTAGCTAATTCACCATTTGGTTGACCACCGCCATTTGGGCTTAAGCAGTGCCAGTAAAATGTATGATTCCAGACTTGTGCAGCATTATTAAACATCCCACCAGAAGCCTGTTGGATGATTTCTTCTAGTGATGCATTAGCAAATTCACCATCTTTGACTAAACCATTTAATTTAGTTACGTATGTTTGATGGTGTTTTCCATAGTGATATTCTAACGTTTCGCGTGAAATATGTGGTTCAAGTGCATTTAGTTCATAAGGTAATGCAGGTAATGTGTGTGCCATAACGCCTCTCCTAATGACATAGTCCTATATTCTTCGCGTGCAGTGTAAGTCGATAGGCTGTTAAGTGCAATACGATTAGATAGACTGTTCTGGTAAGCATTCAATAGTCGAATGTGCAGTCGCTTTGCTGTTAGAATATGGTACTTGATAATATTGATTAACAACGAGGATATTGCAATGGAAATTCGACAACAAATTGAACAGCAAATCACAGACAATCCAATCATTGTCTATATGAAAGGTACGCCTGAGATACCACAATGTGGGTTTTCCGCGAAAGTTGTACAGTTGTTAATGGCGTGTGGGGAAAAGTTCGCCTATATTGATGTATTAGCGAACCCAGAGATTCGTCAAGCATTACCGAAGGTAGCGAATTGGCCGACATTTCCACAGTTATATATTAATGGTGAGTTAATTGGCGGATGTGACATTGTTACTGAGTTATATCAAACAGGTGAGTTACAACCAATGATAAAACAAGCAGTAGGAGACATCAGTAAGTAGATCACTATGCAGTGATTAGGGATTGTTTTTAAGGAGAAAGACATATGAAAAGATCGCAGCGTTTGTTCACATGGATGGGTGTTGGTCTGATGCTCGTCAGTTTTTTACTGGGTAGTAACCCTGTGTTGGCTGATAACAATGCATTATCGATGCCAGTACAGCAAAGTGCAATTACTAAAGCAATCCAAAATAAACAATTGGTGTCAACAGCCAGTCAATTTAATCGCTATCCAGACAGTTTGATTGCAGTTGCTGGTACAGTGAATTTAACTCACGATACTCCTGGTAGTGCTATTGTGTTGGCTGGACAGGCAAATTTAGGTGGCCGTATTGATAATTTTGCCATGGTATCCGCAGGCAGGATCAATTTTAATGCGAATGTTAATAAGATAGCAGTATTGTTTGGTGGCAATATTAATAGTGCACCGAATAGTGTAATGCAACAAGGTGGGTTTATTATCGGCGGTGATATTAACTTAACAGGTCATGTAGATCATGACATTACGGTTATTGGTGGCAAAGTCAATTTAGGTGGTCATTTTAATGGTAATGTTGATGTTGTTGCCGGTCAATTAGTTGTGTCACCTAATACACAAATAAACGGTGAACTGCATTATGTCAGTGCTGGTCGAGTCAATATTAGTTCGCGAGCAAAGATTGCAGGCGGTACTGCTAAAGTGAATCCAAACCAGTTAGCTAAACAACAACAATCAAAAGTGTCTAGCAAATTTCAGTGGGTTGGTTGGGTTATTCAATTTGTGCAATTACTGGTTGTCTTAATGATTTTAAATTTTATGTGTCGAGCAACTGCCTACAATATTAAAACGACTTTATGTAATCGGCCATTGGTTTGTTTAGGCATGGGTGCGCTAGTTGTGATCGTTGGATTCATTGCAGTACCTATTTTAGTGGCCACTGTTATTGGAACTTTCTTTGCACTATTATGGGGATTAATCTACATGACTCTACTATTGCTAGGGTATCTCTATGTTGCACAGTCTGTTGGTTTATTACTTATGCGTTGTATAGGTCGTGGTTCTAGTGAACACATGACAGGTGGTTATTGGATAACACTGCTTGCAGCCGCAGTGGGTTTAATTATCATAATGTTGCTCGGTTGCATTCCAGTCGTTGGCATGTGGTTAGTCTTTGCAAGTGTTTTATTTGGTGTGGGTGCATTAGTATGTACACTATCTGGACATTGTAGAGCAACGCATTCTTAATAGTTACGTCTAAAGCGCCTGTCATTGATGTTTTTTGGCTTAATGACAGGTGCTTACGTTGATAAGTAACTACTCAGCTTTTACCTTACTGAAAAACACCAACGTTGACAGCCACTTGTTATTCAGGTGACACTAGCACACGTTGTCGTCGTATTGGTTTACGATAGTTGCAATTTACAAGGAGATAATAGTCATGAGTATATTAGTTGGTCGTCAGGCACCGGATTTTTGTGTGGCTGCTGTGCTGGGTGATGGCAGTATCATCGATAATTTTCAATTATCAATACAGCTAAAAGGCAAGTATGGTTTAGTTTTCTTTTATCCACTTGATTTTACCTTTGTATGCCCATCTGAATTGGTTGCACTTGATCATCGTTTTGAAGAATTTGAAAAACGTAATGTATTACCAATTGCTGTTTCAATCGATTCGCAATTTACACATCACGCATGGCGTAATACCCCATTAAAAGAAGGTGGAATTGGTCAAGTGCGTTACCCAATAGCAGCTGATGTCAAACACGATATTACGCGTGCTTACGGTGTAGAACATCCGGAAGCAGGTGTTGCATTACGTGGTGCATTCTTAATTGATAAAGATGGCATCGTGCGTTCGCAAATTGTTAATGATTTACCATTGGGACGGGATATAGATGAGTTAATTAGATTAGTAGACGCATTACAATTTGTCGAAGAACACGGTGAAGTCTGTCCTGCAGGTTGGAATAAAGGCGATGCAGCAATCCAAGCCACACCCGGTGGTATTGCTGATTTCTTGGGTAAACATAGCGACGAATTGTGATATCAGGGTTATATTTACCGTTTAGTATATTATAAGTGCGTCTATGTGTTTACTTTTGTAACCACCAAGGGCGCACTTATTTCTTTTATCTTGTTAATTTTGTAAAAAATATTGCGAGCTTGCACCGCATGCTAACGTTGATGTTATTTTGACTTATTCAAATGAATAAATGAATAATAGATAACAGTGATGTCAGTATTAAACATCGTTAGGTTTTTATTTAAACAAAATAAACTGTTTTTTAAATTTTTTATAAAAAATTGTATTTTTTCCGTTTGTTATAGTTGCAGAATGCTAAAAAGCCAATTAGAATCACCGTGAGCTGGTTTTAGTCAGCTCTTTTTGTACAGACGAGCAATAAGATTTAGTCAAGTTGCGAATCTGCACTAAATGTTTGCAACAACATACTTTATTCAATGATGAATTTTTTTGTTGCTGACAAACATGCATCTTGCTATCATTCGCGTGTTTTCGCTGGGTAGCGTTTAAACTGAGTTGTTAACCTTTTTAAGGAGTTCGAGAGGATGAAATTGAAATCAATCGTTGTTGCTTCAGCGGTTTGCCTCTTGGGGTTGGGAACATCATCAGCACTCGCATCGGCTGGCTCTAAGTCGAATTCGCGTGCTGATATGCAACAGCTTCAAGCCCGGTCAAGCCAAATTGAAGGCACACTAAATCATAATGAAGGTAGTATACTTGCTGCTAAGCCATATCTTGGCAGTGACTGGACTAAGCGCATTACTATCAGCGGTCAATTAAACGTAGATGGTAAATGGCGCACTAAAAATGGTCCGCT
Organism: Gammaproteobacteria bacterium; assembly: GCA_965116795.1. Lineage (GTDB taxonomy): Bacteria > Pseudomonadota > Gammaproteobacteria > JAJFKG01 > JAJFKG01 > JAJNDI01. Next base: position 389,436 of record OZ220716.1, on the reverse strand, counting down.
ATCTAATGGTGGTGCTTCAGACAATAACAGTAACCCATCATTGTTCCACGGTAAGTACTACACTGATGTCAATTTGAATAATTCACAAATTGATTTGGATGCTTATGTTAATAGTTGGACACAAGCTCACTTGTCATTGACAGGTCGTGATCCAATGCAAATTGATAAGCGTTATCACAGTGACATTGCTGATGAAGCACCGGTTAACTTTGATGAAGCCTATATTACTATTGGAGATTTAGATAAGTACCCAGTATACGGTACATTTGGTCGACAGTACGTCACATTTGGCGTATATGATCGTCATCCGATAGAGCCTACGTTGACCCAATACTTGAGTCAAACTCAAGCAACGGCAGCTAAGCTTGGTGTCGCATGGCCAATGGGTGTGTACGGTTCAGCTTATACATTCCGCGGTCAATCATCAAGATTCACTTCAACTGGTCGTGATCACTATGTAGTGAATAACTTTGGTGCTGAACTCGGTATCCGCAACCATGATACAGTACAGGGCGTGCCTTTAGGCTACCAGTTAAGTCTTGGCTGGATTAGAAACATAGCCGATGCTGATTGGATTGCCAATGTTGTATCCATGGGTGATAGTCGCAGCGTAACTGCTGGTGGCGGCGCAGGTCATGTTGATGTTGGTGGATTGTCTATAGACGGTGAGCTCAGCTCAGGTCCATTTGCACTACGTGTTAACTATATACAATCACTCAATCAATTCCGTACTGCGAAACTTTCTGATAGCAACGTGAATGGAATATTAGCTAGACTAAACAATGCTCAGCCTTGGGCGGTTGGTGTTGCTGGTGATTACAGCTTTGATGCGATGGGTCGCAACAATACATTCTCGCTCAGCTATCAACAGTCTGGTGATTCAAGTGCATTCGGTATTCCAGTGCGTCGTTACACTGCAAGCTACACAGTGGGTGTACTGAAAGACACGAATGTATCATTCATGTTCATTGAAGACCAAAACTACCCAAGTTCAAAACGGATTGGTTCTACAGCTGACTATGCATCAGAAGCAGCGCTACGTTTATCAGTTGACTTCTAATACATAATGCTACGTCAGAGTAGTTAATGGTTAAGCGGCCTCTTTTATGAGGCCGCTTTCTTTTTGGTAATTACTTAAGCTCTATTAAGGAAAATGCCATCTTTGGCGGATGTTTTCTGGCAACCTCCACTCAAAACTGACGTTTTTCGCTAAAGATAGCGATCAGCTGAGTAGTTACTTTTTTATATTGCTTTTCAGATTGCGCTCACTTAACCAAATTGCTCATTCAAAACACAAGCAAATAGTTAGGTGGTTGCTCGTGTTAGCCACTATAATGTAAACCAAGAATGGCTTTAGGTTTATTCCTTCCATTTTTAGTGAATGTTTAGCATAATGCAAAATTGCATTTAATCTTATTGGTATGACTATACTTACCGCATTTAGCAATGCGGCAAATAGAAGAGTTAATTAATGGCAGGAGCAGGACAACAATCACAGGGCGGCGGTGGCGGTGGCGCTAAAGATAATCACATGGGCTTTCTGTGGATCTTGTTTGCTGTTTTCATCCTTGGCTGTGCTATTTGGTATCTATTTCGAGCTGAAATCATTAGTGGTATTTTTTATTTCAAGCGAGCAGAAATTTGGTTAATCAGTTTATTTACTAATCAACTTGATTCTGTGCATGCTTGGATCCTGCAAGCTGATCCGAATGTAGTGACCATTGGTCAAGTGGGAATAGTTGCGTCTGCTGTAGGGACTTATTTTCGTATACCAGGAGCACTGTTATTATTGGGTTTGGCAGTATTAGTTTATGTTAGTGATATTCGGTCAAAGTTTAAATCAACGTATAGCATGGAAAAGCTTGTGCAAACTGAGCGTGTGAATTGGCCACAAATTACACCAGTTGTGTCACTTAATTTAGTTGAGGAAGATATTGATAGTGGTAAATGGGCAATGGCATTAACGCCACTGCAATTTGTTAAAAAACATAAATTAATCACACTGCATCAAGTTGAATCGAAACTTAAATACAAGTCACATAGCTTACCACAAACAATGAAATTAATTGAAAATAAGGCAAATACGGTATTTGCTAGCCAACTTGGTAAGCCATGGATGGGTATTGATAATTTAGCGATACATACTAAAGCATTGTTTGCAATTTTTGCTGCACGTATTAGTTATGACATTGATGATGCTAAACAATTGTTACAGCAAATCGCATCGTCAGCAATGACAGGGCAGTTAGATTTTAGTGGTGTAGATGATTTACTAAGTCAATATCGCGACAATGGAATCGTGATGAAAATTACTCAAGGGCACGCTTATGAATTAACGGTCATGGCATCGATGTTACATGCTGCACGTGATGCAGGAGTATTAGCATCTGCTGAATTTTTGTGGTTAAAACCCGTGGATAGAATGCTGTGGTATATGTTGAATAATGTTGGTAGGTGTACGGCGTTTTGTGAAGTGGCTGGGCCATTTGCACATTGGTTAGCTGAAAGAGCAATGGGTAAACAGCTACGTGCACCAATGATTGCCGAGGCAACATGTGGGCTTGCGCTTGCCTTAGAAACAATTATTTATATAGATAATGAGCATCCAGAAACCCCAAAAGCACTTGCGCCACCACTAGTTCAAGAAGATGAAAATGTTGTTATTGCACCAGCGACCGAAGGGGAAGGGTAATGACAGTTTTACGTGGTGTTGAACAGCATCAAGAACAAGATCCGCGCTTGTTATTACGTGACACTCGTACACTTGGGCAGCGCATTAGCGACTTTATCAGTGATCCACTAGGGGTAACAGTTGCCTTAGTACTGTTAGCATTTGCTAGTTTTTTTGTGCGTGCGCTAGCCGATATCTTAATTACATTAGGTGTTATTTTATTTATATTAAAGCATAATCGTCGAGTTGCTTTACCCTTTAAATTACCATTACGTGCACATATCCCTGATTACAACGATATCAAACCTGGTACGGAAAATAAGCCAAGACTATCACAAGGGATCTGCTTTTTCGGCAATGATAAAGTTAATAATGAAGAGTTGTGGTTTAGCAACGAAGACATGCGTACCCATGTGTTAATCTTTGGTTCCACTGGTGCGGGTAAAACAGAAGCGTTATGTTCGCTTGCATTTAATGCGTTAGTACAAGGTAGTGGTTTTATCTATGTAGATGGTAAAGGGGATAATAGTTTATTTTCTAAGATTTTTTCAATGGCACGGCGCATGGGACGTGAAGATGATTTGTTGACAATCAACTTCATGACAGGCGCTCGTGATGTAATTGGCCCACAAAAAACACGTTTATCTAATACCTTAAATCCATTTGCAGACGGTTCGTCTAGCATGTTAACTAACCTAATAGTAAGTTTAATGGATTCGTCATCATCATCATCAGATGGTGACATGTGGAAAGGACGCGCAATTTCATTTGTTGAAGCATTAATGAAGTTATTAACCTATGTGCGTGATCAAGGTTATGTTCTGTTGGATGCTAATACTATTCGTTATTATTTTACCTTAGATAAATTAGAAGACATTGTTATTGATAAGAAGTTGCCGCGCTATAATCAAGAGCCTATTGATATTACTGATTCACCACCAATTTCAGTAGAACCGATACAATATTATTGTGCCAGTTTGCCAGGGTTTAGTTTTGATTCAGCCAAGAAAGGTAAACAAACTAATCAATGTCAAGAACAGCATGGCTTTATTATTATGCAATTAACTCGTGCATTTACTTCATTAGCAGATACATATGGTCATATCTTAAGAACAAATTTGGCAGAAGTTGATTTGCACGATGTTATTTTAAATCGACGTATTTTAGCGGTATTACTACCGGCATTGGAAAAATCACCAGATGAACTATCTAACTTAGGAAAGGTGATTATTGCAACGTTAAAAGCAATGATGGCATCTGGTTTAGGCAGTGAAGTTGAAGGGGATTATCGTGATTTAATTTTGCGTAAACCGACTAATGCGGAAACACCCTATATGTGTATCTTAGATGAATATGGTTATTATGCGGTTGAGGGGTTTGCTGTGGTGCCTGCACAGGCACGCTCACTGGGGTTTTCGGCAATTTTCGCAGGACAAGATTTACCGGCGTTTCAAAAAGTCTCTAAAGAAGAAGCCATGTCAATTGGTGCGAATACCAACATTAAAATTTGCATGAAATTAGAAGATCCACTGGAGACATGGGAATTCTTTCAAAAAACTGCCGGTGAAGCATTTGTGACTAAGGTTGATCATTTCCAAACGGATATGGATAGTATTACCAATACGTACCAAGATACTCGCAGTTCATCTTATGAAAAACGTGCGCGTATTGATTTATTAGATTTAAAAGATCAAGGTTTGGGTGAAGCACATATTTTCTTTAAATCACGCATTGTTAGAGCGAAAACATTTTTTGCTAATCCACCGGCTGTAAAGCGAATGCGCTTGAATCAATTGTTACGCGTTGAACCGCCTAAAGATGAAGTATTAGAAGGATTAGAAGATCGGTTTGCGCGGTTTGATGAATTAGTTGGACAGCCTGCCTTATTTGAACAAGTTATTGACCCTGCTCAAGAGATCACAGCAGTCGCTACTGGCTACCATAGTGATGATAAACATAACTTAATTCAAAAAGGTGTGAATGCATTACTTGACTATCATAATCGCCATCGTGCTGCACGGCCACAGGTACCAAAAGAATTAACTAATTCAGATGAAATGAATATTTTTACTGGTTTGCGTAAACAGAAGAATGTATTAATTAATTTGTTAGCTAAGGATATGAATGAATTTGCAAAACCTATTCTGCAAGCTGATGTGACGGTTGAACAGATTGAATCAATTGAACGAATTAGCGGTAAAACAGCAGATGCGGCAAGCATGGTTGCTGCTGAGCTATCAAAAGATATGCAAACAGCAACTCATTATCCTCCGAATGTGACAGATGTTCCAAGTGGTGCTGAATTAGCGAGTGTTGCTTATGCAATTGCTGACGGTGTTGCACGTAAAGTGCAAGAACACAAGCAGAAAGAAAAAGATAATAAAGGAAAAAGTTAATGTATCAATGTTTGCTGATGATCTTGCTAAGTCTATCGACGTTAGCCTATGCCAAGACTGATAATAATATGTCTTTAGAAGATATAGCGAAACAGCAGCAACAGCAAATAGAACAGCAAGCTAAATTTGATCAATGGCATCGGGCGGGATTACGTTGGTTTACTGTTGGCACTAACTTAGTATTTATTTTCCAAGTATCAGATTTTTATACTGAGAAGCAAAATAAAGTAATCTTAAAACAGCGAATGATATTGCAAGATGTGGCTAATTGGTTAAGACCAATTCCAAAAACGTGGGTGCGTATATCAGGTGTTCGTCAACAAACAAATGATGCGAGTCAAGCGCAACAATTAGCCCATAACGATGCGCGTGCATTAGCAGGTTATTTCTGGGATCATAACATTGATGCCAGAGGTATCTATACCACGGGTATTATTGAGCCTACAACACAATATTTATCATTATCACGGCCAAAACAGGTAGAAATGGTGATTGGCTTATTACCAATAGACAGTAGTTTACGTTAATATTGCTAATGTAGAAGGGGGTATTGAGTTATATTATGTCAAGCAGTGCTAGAGACCGAGAAAAGGCCCACGTATTTTTTTACCGTGATAATTATCGGCGTGCTGCGCGTGTTTTGCCGATATTATTAGTGATCATGTTAGTTCAAATCATTATTATTGGTTATCAGTTGTTCACACGACCAAAGCCAGATTATTTTGTGACAACAATGCGTGGTGATGTGATTCGCTTAGCGCCGTTAACACAAACAAAAGCCGTTCAATCTTCGCGTAAGCAATTACAGGAAAGTGACCACGAGATATCAACACAGTCGAGCCCAATAACGCAGTAGAGGAACACAATGGCAAAAGTAGCCTTAGAACAAATCAGAGCACGCAATGATTTTTACCATGATGGTTATCGTAGAATAATGATGGGATTGTTATTCGCAATTGCTATTGTTGTCGTGCAGATGGTTATCATATGGTATTTAGCCACACATCGTCCGGCACCGACGTATTTTGCCACTAATGCTGATGGTGGTTTGATTAAACTGACTCCATTATCAGAACCTAATATGAGTACGGCTGCTATCATTCAATGGGCTACTGATGCGGCTGTTGCTGCTTATACATTTGATTTTACCAATTACCGTCGTCAGTTAACCTATGCACAAAAAACGTATTTTACTCCGGAAGGTTGGTCACGGTTTTTAAAAGCGTTAGATTCAACGAATATTCTAAAAACTGTAATTAAAGAGAAGTTAATTGTGAATGCAGCAGTAACCCAAGCACCTGTTGTGAAAGCATCTGGTAAAGTACGTGGAAAGTATACCTGGATCATTCAAATGCCGATGGTAGTGACGTATCGCAGTAGTACACGCAGCAATTCGGTTAATTTATTAGTAACATTGACTATTGAACGAGTCTCATTGCTCAAAGGTTCGCCTCGTGGTGTAGGTGTGGTAGGATACATAGCACAATCTTAAATACAATAGATAAAATGAAATAATATGCGCATACAACTGGAAAATAAAAAAATAACTTATTACTTGAATGTACTATTGATCGTAGTAGTGTCATTTGTGTCTACTATTAGTATTGCCGAAACAACGACACAAACTGCTGCTGATCGACATTATCAATTATTGCAACAAGCTGAACGACAACGTCAGCAAGCATTAGCACAAGCAGCAGTGAATAGCAGTCGTAATACTAATTCATCACCGATGGCTGCTCCAATAACGTCACCTGCTTTACAAGCAACCAATCAAGCACAGCGAATTGCAGCAGCACAACGTGAAGCGACATTCAATAGCATACTGCAAAATACATTGCCGATGACACCATCGCAAATCAAACGTTTGCACCGTATGTATGATAAGACGCAACAAGCAGCAGAATCACCAGCAAACGTGCCACCATCTCCAACATCAACAACATTAGCAGTGGATTTGTCTCCGGGCGCAGTACCACCCGTGATTCGTTTATCGCAAGGGTTTGTTACGTCCATGGTGTTTGTCGATTCCACTGGCGCGCCTTGGCCAATAGAAGCGTATGATTTAGGCAATCCAAAGGCGTTTAATATTCAATGGGATAAAAAGAATACGTTAATGGTGCAAGCAATGAATCCATATATGTATGGTAATATCGCGATTAAATTGCGTGATCAACCGATCCCTGTGATGGCAACGTTAGTACCTGGACAGCGTATAGTGGATTATCGGGTTGATTTGCGCGTCAGCGGCTATGGCCCTAATGCTAATAGTCAACAGCTTCAAGAAAGTCGTTTACCCAGCAGTGCTGATCCAACATTGCTAAGTGTATTAGATGGTGTACCACCTGCTGACAGCCAAACAGTGCATGTTGATGGTGGTGACGCACAAGCATGGCGAGTTGGTAGTAAAGTATATTTACGAACACATTATAATGTGTTGTCACCAGCATGGTTAGCTAAAATGTCCAGCGCTGATGGTACCAATGCGTATCTCATGTCTATGGTGCCGATCATATTAGTTGAGCGTAGTGGTAAAACCACTCAGTTAAATTTGCGGGGTTTGCATGATGATGGGTAAATCACGGCAAATCGCAGGCATGTTAAAAAATGTAAAAGCACGTACGTTGTTTTTTATTACCGGTGGGATCATTACATTTGGTTTGTTCTTAGCAATAGTTGGTCTGCGAGGTGGTGATGAATCAGCAACTGTTAATCAAGCGAGTGCAAATTTACCCACAGCGCCACGCATTACCGATGAACCAGACGTATTAGCACAGCGTACAGTCTCACAACAGCGTGCTAGGTTGATCAAAGAAGCGAATGATCAAGCGGTATGGAATGCTGCGCGTCAAGGCGGTAGTGCATTGGTGACACCGTTTAATCAAACAGTATCGCTGCAAGGGCAAGATATTCAACAATATCAGCAACAACAGATACAGCAACAATTATATCAATTAATTCGTAAGGCACAACAAACCAAACCAGCAATGTCTAACACGCAACCTGCGAGAGTTGCGTCAGTTAATGCAAATGTTGTTAATCCTAGATTACCTACACACGTTACCAGTGAAGACGACAATAGTATTTTAGGGTTTGAAAGCAATCCTAGTGCAATGACAGCGGAGGTAAAGCAATTGTTGTCTTCGTGGAATCCAACGGCACAGCAATATGTAGAAGTACCGAATAAAGCAGCTAATCAACAAGGTAATGTAACTGGACAAGCAGCTAGTGGGAATCTGCTTAGCGTGAAAGCACCATTATTACAAGCCGGTACAATTTTATTTGGGGTACTGCAAACACAAGTCAATACGGATCAACCAAGCCCAGTCATGGCAACTATTGAAACGGGACCTTACAAAGGGGCAAAATTATTAGGCAGTTTACAAGCTGCTGGTAAACATGCCAAAGGTGTTGTATTACAATTTAATACCATGACATTACCTAACTATAAAAATAGTATTAGCATTAATGCAGTGGCGATTGATCCTAATACCGCGCGTACCGCATTGGCCAGTGATGTTGATCATCACTATTTATTGCGTTATGGAGCATTATTTTCTGCGCTATTTATGTCAGGGCTTGGACAGGCAGTGGCATTATCAGGGCAGACAACCGTCAATAGTACCTTTGGAGGCAGTACCAGCGTGCTGCAAAATTTAAATACAACCGATAAACTATTATATGCACTAGGTAATGTCGGTACCAAAGCCAGTAGCGAAGTATCTGACTTGTATAATCGGCCAACAACGATTACTGTGAATTCAGGTACAGGTATTGGTATTTTATACATGCGTGATGTGCCTGCGCCCGCACCTAGTCAATTGCACTCATGAGGCAGCGATGACAGACGATCCACATAAACAGGATGACAGCAACTTTAATGATGATGAATTATTTGATGGCCTGACTGACGAAGATTATAACATCGATGATGAATCCACAGCTGAAGAACTAGATGATGAGTTATCGAGTGGCTATGTGCATGAATCGATTGATGATGAAGAACTGTATAATTATCAAGATGAAGAGCATCCCAGTGATGCTGATGAACCGACATATCCAGCAAAAGCAGCTGGAATCGGTGGACTCATTGCAAGTATCAAATCCACCTTAGCTGAAGGCAGTTTAACTGACAAACTGCGTCGCTTATTGATCCCAGTACTACTGGGGATGTTAATTTTGGGGTTTGGTATTTATAAACTTGCCCAATTGTTTAGTTCGCCATCATTGCCACCACCAGTACAGCAACAGCAAGGGCTTGACGTTACTGGTTATATTCAACGCCCACAACCACCCAGTGATGAATTAACGATTCAGAATAGTGTTAAACAGCCAATGGTTACTCAGACAGTACAGCCTAAGTCTAAAATAATAACCGTTGTTCAACCTGCAGCAACAACCCAATCGATGCCAACAACTACATCGACTAATGCACCTGCAACGTCATCAGCAAAATTAACAACACTGGAACATATCACTGATGATGCTACTCATGTATCTAAAAAAATGGGAGCACAAACAGCATCAGCAATCCAAGTGCAATTAACCCAATTGCAAACTATGTTAACTACATTGGCACAACAGCAACAACAGCGCAGTGAGCAGATTCATGCAATGCAGCAACAGTTGAATTTAGTTAATACTGAGTTAACGGGTTCAACCACAACTATCCGCAAAGCATTGGTTGGGTTATATCACCAAGTCATGACATTAAATCAAACACAGCAACGCCAACGACAAATTGCTCATTTAAATCAACAAGCTCGCAAGCAATATTCCATTCAAGCCATCATTTCAGGTAGAGCATGGTTGAAGACTCAACAAGGTAATGTGATCACAGTCACGCAAGGCGATATTGTACCCGGTTATGGTGAAGTAACCGATATTGATGTAGATAATGGTGTTGTGCGTACTGGATCAGGCGCTGTATTTGGCTATGCTTTAAGTCAATAGAATGTCTAATGGTTGCAATGTCACAGTTAACCATCGCAATCAAACATTATTTCGATGAATTATCTTAATACTAAGACAATTAATAGCAGGATCGATAATGGATGGTGATTTACCCAATTTTATAACAGTCAGTGTCGAGCAATTAATGCATGCTTGGGAAACTGATTTATTTGAGATATCAAAACTGATCTTTGCATTTTCCTATCTGGCTGGCATGGCGAGCATTTTTCGTGCCTTGTATTACCTTAAAGTCTATGGTGAAGCACGTACGATGATGGCAACTACATCTAATGCTGCTGCGCCAGTTGCCATGCTGATCTTTGGGGCGTGTCTGATTTACTTACCGACCGCTATCGATATATTGAATTTTACCTTGTTTAATACCAATAGTTTGTTGGAATACGCCAAGACCGAAGACGTTATGTATAATAATTTCATGACGTTGATCGGTTGGTTCGTCAAAGTCATTGGGTTTATTGCTGTAGTACGCGGCTTCATCATATTAACGGGTATTGGGAAACAATCGGGAAATCCGCCAGGGGCAATCGGCAAAGGGGTGACTCATTTGATTGGTGGTATATTATTAATCAATTTTTGGACGACTACCGCGGTGTTTGCTAATTTCTTTGGCGTTTCTTGGTGATAAGTTTATAATATCGCACAGTAACTGCTAGAATAAACGAGGAAAATAAGAGGGTTACCTTTAGCATGAAACAAATCACATCACGCCGCATGGCTAAAAAATTATCCTGGATAAAATCAATTAGCTACCTGTTGATTGCTGTTGGTTTTTTTGTATTTGGTAGTGCGTATGCAGCAGACCAAACGCTAGGTGATGTTGCTGACAATATCACTGGTTCGATGCAAAATCTAGCCAAATTGATCATGGCGATGTCGTATGTGATGGGGATGGGGTTTGCCGTTGGGGCAGCCTTTAAATTCAAAGCCCATAAAGATAACCCACAGCAAATCCCGGTAGGGACACCTATTGCACTGTTCTTTATCGCAGCTGCGTTAATCTTTTTACCAAGTGTCTTTGATATGGCAGGTTATACGTTGTTTAAAGAAAACAAGCAGGAAGCTGGAGTAGAAGGTATTAATCCATATACCAATAGTCAAGCCGGATCGTCGACATCGACAGAATAGCTATTGATGAAATCATATCGTAAGCTATTTATAAGTTAATCCACAATAAATCCTGTGGGACGCCTATTGCTCTGTTATTTATTGCAGCGGTTTAATCTTTTTGTCCAGTGTCTTGAACCTAAAATCCACAGTTGAATTGGCCTGCGAAGGCTTATTGCATAGAATCTCAAGCCGATTTTTAAGATTTGTGTACTCACCGTACGGGAGCAGTACGATTGCGCCAAAAATCTTAAAAATCAACTTGATCTTCTACACACTAATCCTTCTCGTCATCAATCCAACTGCGGATTTTAGGTTGAAGTAGCTAATTGTACGTTGTTCGAGGGTAGCGTATAGAAGGTTAGGGCAACAGGTGGCAATGATTATACCAATCCTGCTTCTACTAATCCGTAATTCATCAATGCATACTTAAATTTCAACGATACAAGCTGAATTAGTTATATTCTGTTAAAATATAATTAGTTACACCAACAGTATTGTATGTAAAGATAATGCACACTGTGTTCTGATCAACAAGAGTAACCACACATGGGACAGCATCCATTGACATTATCGGTCACGCCAGGCGCGTGGCATTTATTTCGTGTACGTCGCAGTGATCCACGGTTTTATCCGGCACGCGATAAACTCTTTGCTCGCGATCAATACACTTGTCAATTCTGTGATTTCCAAGCAAAGCAACATTTAGAAGTGATTAATCTTGATAATAATTACCGGAATAATAAATCGAGCAATTTAGTCACAGCGTGTCCGTTTTGTGCGCAATGTTTTTTTATTGACGCCATTGGTAGCAGTGATTTTGGCGGTGGTACAATTATCTATTTGCCAGAACTCACCCAAGCTGAATTAAATAGTTTTTGTCATGTCTTGTTTTATGCAATGGCAGCCAAATCAAATCACATGAAAACAGCACAATCCTTATATCGTATATATAAATTACGTGCGCAAATAGTTGATAATAAATTAGGCACTGACAGCAGTCAGCCTAATGTATTAGGGCAATTGTTATTAGAATTAGCTCAAGATGATCAGGCAATTCAGCAAAAAGTATTAACCGATTTGCGCTTATTGCCAGCACGCGCTAAATTTGAAACGCAGCTTCGCGACTGGGTAAATGCACAGTCATCAGAATTAATCAAGGAAACCCCGGATGACTAATGTTGTTGATTATGTATTAGATACAGTAGACTCTTTGCTAGCGTGGTTGGGATCGTCGCTGCGTCAGCATACAGCCGCTTATTGTGATTTAGAAACCGCTGACAGCCGACATACATTGGTTGCTCACGATGGTGCATTGATTTCAGTGATCCGTTTGCATGGCATGAGTACCTTGGTTGGATCAGAAGAGTTTGCTTGGATCCACAATAATCTTTGTCAATCATTACGCATGACCATGGCACAACCTGGGCACACGCTTCAAATTTACTTTAATTATGATCGCGATGGTATTGCAACTGAATTAACCGATGTATTAACCCCTGCAATTAAAACAGCACAACGTCTTGATTTGGATTTGCGCGATTTATTTCAAGAAAAAATTAACTACCTTAGTAAATATTGTGGGCATGAGTCGATATTCATGGTGTTATGGACCCGGCCTACTTTATTAAGCAAAGAACAATATAAACAAGCCCTAAAAGAAAAGACCCGTTTTCTTAGCAAAAATAAAATTCCGCCATTAAAAAATACACAAAATGTATTAGCTGCTTTTCCAGAATTGCGTAATATGCACGATTCGTTTGTACGTGCGGTATTAAATGATTTAAATGAAATTAATTTTTATGCGACATTATTAGATATTCACCAAGCAGTATATGAAATGCGTCGCTCAGTTGATTCTGAATTCACTGATAAGAATTGGCGCCCAATTTTACCAGGTGATAAAGTGCCAGCGCGTCAGTCACGTAAACCTGCTGGTGACGTGTCCGATTTATTATTGCCATCATTAGCCAAACAAATTATTCCACGAGATAGTGAAATCATCGATTTGCGTACTGCACGAATTGGTGATCGTTGTTATTCTTCAGTATTCATTGAATTGTTTCCCAAGGAGGTTAAACGTTTTGCTGAATTGTTTGCAAGAGTGGCTTCAACTAAGATCCCATGGCGTATTTCATTTTTAATTGACAGCCAAGGTTTGAATTCACTAAAGCTCAAAGCAACATTAGCTGCCATTTTAAGTTTTACTTCGGCTAATAATCGTCTGATTTCAGATGCCAAGAATTTATTAGCGGATATTGATATGAATACCGATGATGCGGTGGTAAAGCTACAAGTGGTCGCGACTACGTGGGCACCGGAAGGGGATTTGCGTTTACTACGCAATCGGACCACTGAATTGGCTAAAGCTGTGGAAGGTTGGGGCAGTTGTGCAGTTTCTGAAGTGTGTGGTGATGCATTTGAAGGGGTTATTTCCAGCACATTAGGTATCAGTGGTGACAGTGTAGCAACTGCGTCTGTGGCGCCATTAGCTGATGTGATTTACATGTTGCCGATTGCTCGCCCTGCTTCTATTTGGCCGACAGGTGCTGCGTTATTTCGATCACCTGATGGTAAGCCTTGGCCGTATCAGCCTGGTTCTAGCGAGCAAACAACCTGGATCGATATTATTTATGCTCGCCCTGGCTCGGGTAAGTCAGTGTTGTCGAATGCATTAAATTTAGCATTGTGTTTGTCACCGGGTATTGTGCGTTTGCCACGTATTGCAATTGTTGATATTGGGCCATCTAGCAGTGGCTTAATTTCATTATTGAAAGAAGCATTACCGGTTGAACAACAACACTTAGTTGCCTATCATCGTTTACAAATGACAGCTGATTATTCGATTAATCCATTTGATACCCAATTGGGGTGTCGTTTCCCCACCGCACAAGAACGCGCATTTCTAGTAAACTTTTTAACGTTGATTGCAACGCCACTTGATCAAACCCGCGCTTATGATGGTGTGATGGATGTTGCTGGGATGGTGGTTGATTCACTTTATAAATTATTTGCTGATGATGGCAATCCAACCACGTATACCTCTGGTATCGAACCGATTATCGATGGGATTTTAGAAGAGATTGGATTTGTACTAGACCAACATACGACCTGGTGGGAAATTACCGATGCATTGTTTGGTGCGGGCTTTGTTAATGAAGCGCAGTTAGCACAACGGTATGCAATGCCATTACTTGCTGATGCGGCATCGGTATGTCGTTCAACAGCCGTGGAAGATTTATATGGGCAAATCAGTACACCTACTGGTGAGACGTTGATTGGTGCGTTTTCACGTATGGTATCCAGTGCCGTACGTGAATATCCAATTTTGTCACGGGTAACCCGTTTTGATATTAGCAATGCACGCGTTGTGTCGTTAGATTTAGATGAAGTGGCTAAAAGTGGTGGGGAAGCAGCTGACAGACAAACAGCAGTGATGTATATGTTGGCTCGTTATCTATTGGCACGTCATTATTATCTAACTGATGAAGATGTAAAAGGCATGCCAGAACAATACCGCAATTATCATTTAACCCGTGTGTCAGAAATTCGTGCTGATCCAAAACGGATCGTATTTGATGAATTTCATCGTACTGCTAAAGCACAGTCAGTGCGTGATCAGGTCATATTAGATATGCGAGAAGGGCGTAAATGGAAAGTGCAAATTTGTTTAGTGTCACAATCATTGGATGATTTTGATGATATCATGGTAGAGTTTGCCACCAGCGTATTTATTATGGATGCTGGGCCTGCACAAGCTATTCGCAATACAACTAATGCATTTGGGTTATCAGAAACAGCGCAACTTGCATTAAAACATCATGTACATGGCCCACGTGAAGAAGGGGCTACTTTTCTTGCTCAATTTGCGACAAAATACGGTGCTAACACGCAACTATTAACCAATACAATTGGGCCAGTAGAGCTATGGTCATTTAGTACTACGGTAGAAGATACATACGTGCGTGATAGACTGTATCAACAACTTGGAGCGAAAGAAGCGCGGCGTTTGTTAGCTAATTTATTTCCAAGTGGTTCATTAGCAAAAATGGTCGAGACTCGCATGGCACGTTTAAAAGAAAAAACCGGTGCAGTAACAGAAAATGCTAATGTCAGTGTTATAGAGCAGCTGATTGAAGAAATATTACAAGCTTATAAACATGATTCGGATGTTACCTTCTTATCAGCATAACTAACGCCATGTTCGACTTTATTTAAGAGGCCAAGTAAATTTGCATTCAAAAACAAGTTAATAGAGCCTCTGTGCGTTGAGGCGTTATCCCAGAAGCCGTGGAACGGCTATCTGGGATCTGAATAATCAAATAGTTATGCTATTACATAGAAAGTCAAATATCACGTTAATTACTTATTAATGTTGTCGTAGTTCTTGCCATGAACGTCGTCCACCAGCAACAGGCTCTATCGGTGCTAATGTGATAATTTCGATACCAAAACCTGTTGTTGTGGCGACATCTGAATTCTCAAATAAGTAGTTACCGATGATCCGCTGTGCTGAAAATATACCCTCTCCAGGAAATGCGTGGCCAGCAGGTGCAAATGTTTCACCATGGATTGTAATATCGTCTGGAAGATTAACGTCAGCTGCATTAATGAGATCGTCTGTATCAACAAAGTGATTATCCGTAATATCAAAAAGCGGTTCATCAGGACGAGATAGGCTTAATGTATCTGCTATAACGAATTTGCTACTACCATTAGTAGTGCCATCGCAGTCTTCGTTGTATTGTCCTGGTGTAATGATATTAAAAGTTACATAGTTGTTATATAACTGTGGTGGATCAATTACTCTGTCACCATTTTTTAAACGAATAAATGCACCACGATGACTACCAAAATCAACAGTTTTGTCAGTTAGTAATAATAAACTGTTTCCGTTAATTGTAAACTCTACAAGTTTTTGTTCGACTAAATCACTAAGCGTAGCACTACCGCTGCCATCATCTAAGATACTAACAAAGTACTGTTCTTCGGTATTAGTACGATCGTCTTCTTCTAAGAAACGGCCAGTACCCACTAACACAATTAAGTTAGGTGACGTGTTTTTATTAATACCAACTGCAGACGATAGCGGTTTAACCACTAAGGGTTTTGATGTGATTGGTTGGCCTAAGTTAGCTACTTCGGCATCAATTCGCCAGCTATTAGGAGATTGATCAAGATTATCAATACGTAAAATCCGTCCATTTGCTGTAGTGAGATACAAGTGATCTGCCATGCCATCGCGTGTGCTATCTACTGCGCGTACTGATAAAGCAGTATCGCCTTCCTTGTTATCGCAAATAACAAAATAGTCACTATTACGTGTCCAAGTTGTTTTTTTCCGATTATCAATAGCAATTAGACAGGCTTTATTTGCTGTAGAGTTATAACCGTTTGGTAGTAACGTAAGTGACTGCATAGTGCTATTCTCACCGTTTGTCGTACTGTGTAAAATCATGCTTGGTATAGTAATGATATTACCTAACTCTTCAATTTGAGAATTATTAACTTCCCATAATACTAAATTACCTGCATCATTTTGACTAAATTCACGAGTTGTTACATCTAACGCACTACATTGTTTATCTGGTGAATCACCACCACAAAATACGTATAAAGTTTTCCAGATACCATTAATGACCACATCTTCTACGACACTTGGTCCTGAATTAAATGAAGAATGAGAATAGTTTAATTTTAAGAAATCACTAATACGTGTTGTACTACCCGGTAAATAAGCTAATTTTTCGTCACCTGTTTTTGCATCAAAACATTGTCTACCTGCCGGATTGTTACTACCAGAACAGACAATAGCAGGATACTGTTTGCTTTGTTCAACAAAAACTTTGTATTCATCAGCTAGACTAGGATTTACATGTTGAAGTGCAATATCCCAGCCGCCAATTGCTTCACCAATGTATTGCAATTCGCCACCTAGGATATCTGAAACAAATGGTAGGTCTCTAAAGTTAGGGTTATTATCTTCATTGAAATTACGCAAAATATCCATGCGCAATTGCCCTTGGCCGTCAAAGTTTAAGTCCTCTTGCATTTGTTGATTCAAATCGTCGAGCTTTATAAATGGGATACCACCGTTATTATAAGTGATCATTACTCGTTCTTTTGGGTCGATTGTTGCAAGTTGTTCCTTAGCCATCCAAATCGGATCAGTAGTAATCTTGCCTACATCATTTAAGGGATAACAAGCAACGTCACCAGACCACTTTGCTGCATTGTATTTGTTGTAACAGACCATATTATCTGGATCGCTGACCTGGCTAGCAAATGCGGGTACGCCAATCGAGCCAGATTGAGTGCTGATGGTATTAATAATATCTTGAAAAATGTTAATTAAGCCTTGAGCGTCACTTGCATAGTAACGGCCGCCATATTGTGCAGTCTCTATGACGGTAGCACTGTCATATAATATTTGATTAGCAAAAACAACTAAGAAAGTTGGCATAGACTGAGTACCATCAAGATCAGGGCGTAAGTCAGTGTTTGCAGAAAAATTAGCAACACGAGCTAATTGAGTCAGATGAGTAAGATTACTGGTTATATTTAACAAGCCACTGGGGACATTTTTGTCATTGTATGGCAGGCCATCAGTTAGCATGATTAAATTAGGTTGGGAGCACGTATTTTCAATAGGCGATGCCGCATTGTTGATTGGTTGGTTAGATAGAATGTCGTAGGCATCTTCTGTTTGCCCATTATATTCTAAAGGTTCATTATGGCCTTCTACCATAAAACGTTGAATTTGTGCATGTGCGCTGGCAAGAGGTGTATTACCGCTGGCAACCATGTTATTAATATTATTAATTAATTCATTTTTATTATTAGCAACGATATCAGGATAGACCAATAATTTGGCACCTCTAGCACTTTCGTTTTTTTTGCTCCAATTTAATTGAGATATTCCTAAATGAATGGGTGAATTATCCATTTGGTTAACAATACTAATAGTTGCTTCTTGCACTGCTTCAAGGCGTGAGATCATGTTTTTTAGAGAAGTGCTATTACTATTAGTCGGGTAATTAGGATCAGGCAGAAATGCGTAATTTAATTCGTTACCTGTCCAAGTTAATTCTTTGGTGTTGGTGGTGCTCATAATTGCATCATATAATGAAGCTGTGTGAAAGCAACGCAAGGGATATCCAGCAGGGCCAGTTGTATTTGGTGTAGTACCCCATTCAAAACGACTAGTAATTAACGAAGTACCCGATGTGCTTGGTGTACTATAAATAAAATATGGATTACCTTGATCATCAAATTGCAATATAACTTGACTGTCTGGGTTATTCTGTTCCCCTGGCAATGTGATGTCTTCTGGGCAGTGTGTTACAATTTCATCTGGCTGATAACCTTCCGGGCCAGCTAGCCACTGCATTGAATGCGATGTATCTAATAACATTTCAATAACCGGGATAATGTTTACTGCGACAATTTGTGGTGGCACTGAAGAAAATTCGATAGTGTTTGACGTAAGTGGTGTATCAGCCATTGCCTGTTTTGATAACGTTAAACTGCCAATAATTATTGCTGATGCTAATATTAGGTTAACTAATAAAACATATTTTATCTGAATTAGTGATTGGTTCGTGTCTATTTTTAACATAATTATCACCTATTTAAAACAGTTTTTTGTTTAAAATACCTTGCCATAGAAACTTTCTAACATGAAAGTTCCCGTGCCAGATGGATTCTGTGCATGTATCACTGAGCGAAATATCGTTGTATCACCAACAGATTGTATTGAATCTTCACCATAACCACCAAGGCTAACAGAGATATTTTCAACAGCTCCGCTCTCATTAATTAACATGATTTCTTCAACATAAAAAGCACTTAAACCAGGATTGCTAGTATCGGTATTAATACCAACGTCCTCTTCCCAAAGCTTAGGATCAAATGGATCAGGTGGTTCGTCACCTTGTGCATAGAATCCATCTTCATTATTTAAATTATTTGGACTATCAAGTACTTCGATTGCTGTTTCTGCATCAATCAAAGCACTTTCTGCAATGGCTAACATGATTGAGTTGTCACTGTAATTCTTAGCGCCACGTATGTCTAATGAGGAAATGCGTGCGAATGAAACAGCAACTAAGGTTAAGATAACTAATAGGATCAATGCTATTGCTAATATAGCGCCTTGTTGTGACTGAGAATATATTTTCATCATGTTAAATCCAATTGCGTCTAGAAATAGTTGTCGAATACACTTTACGTAATCGTGTATCATTAGGCGTTACTGATTCACCATTAATTTCAATTGTCATTGGTTCTGGAACCATTTGGTCATTATCAGATACCACAACAATTTGAATGTTTAAACTGACTACATTATCCATGTTTGTAACATCATTGGCTTGTACGTAATAATTAGGTGAACCATTGCTATTAGTATCTTCACCATAGAGCACATTAAGTCGCTCAACATTTTCAATGAGTTCAATCCCATCTGGAAAGTCAGTCGATGTTTCAAACAAACCTAGCCATTTATCATCTTTGGCAATACTAAATATATGTGTGTCTAGTGGGTATACATAACTGGTTTGATCATATATCGTGCTCAATCCATTAACGCTATTACCAGGAGGAGGATTGGTGGATGGCTCGAAGCTAATTTGATCACCATCAATCTTAGTAATTTGTGAAATGTCGCCTGATGCACAATTTGCAACGAGTACGATGTTACCCGTATTTAATGGAGAATTAGGGCCTTGATCAAGTGGGGCATCTGCAGTAACAGTAAGAGGATCAGTGGTTGTGGCAGGTGCAGCAGTAACTTCAACTGGATTGCCTCGCGGCTGAACATTGTGAACCAATAAGATATCAGAAGTATCACCACCATATGAAGTAGGCGTAACGCCTGGGCCACTCATATCAATTGGCACATTACTTTTACCGTTAATATCTTTTTTAAATATAGCGAGATCATCATCTTGATTGTTTTGACCGTTTAAATTGTTGTTAATATCTTCAATGTGTTCCATACATCCCCAGTAACCAGAATCACGTACGCGGCGACTTATATAATCTAGAGCGAAACGAGCAATTTCATTCATTTTAGTTACTTGAGCTTCTTTGTCATATGCAATAATAGTGCGGGTTGTCATCGTCATTGTGCCTAACAATAAGAAAGCAGCGATCACTAATGTAATCATTAATTCAATTAATGTAAAACCAGGTTGGCGAGTGATGAGCTGAGTTGATGTCATAAAAGCATCTCCGCAGTATAGCTATTTAATCCTTTATCAGTAATGATGATAGTGAAATCGTCGTTGGTGCCACTGCCGCTAGTTGGTAAAGTGGCATTTTCTTTATTACTCCACGTAATGGTGATAGTGAATGTTTCTTGATCACTACTTGAAACAGTGCCACTGCCATTAGGTAACAAAGAGGCATTATTTTCATTCCATTGCTTAGCGTCGACATTTGCTAATTGTTCTGGTGTACAGTCTTTGCTGCAATTTTTTCTTTCACCAGTAGGTATGGATAGCGAAATGCTGTCGTAGTAACCTGCTGCGGTTCCAATTGGATTAGCGCGAATGCGATCAGCGATATCATTCACTTGCTGAGTAACAATGTATTCGATATTGGCTTCAGCAACTTGATACAATTGACTCACTTGTAGAGCGGCTACTCCAATCATACCGATTGATATCACGATCAGTGATATTAAAATTTCAATGAGTGTTGCGCCTTTATGTATTGCATAACGTATTGGCATAGTTCGTTCTTTTGGTTAATTTTGTTTTCAAAAAATATGCTGATTAACGTATAACCAGTATAAAAAATATTATCGGTGGTCATCGACAGACCAGTTGCAATGTTAATTATTGCTATCATATTGAGTTTAGTTTATTTTTGGCTAATGTGTGGCCTAATCCATGGGAAAATGCCATCAAATAAACCTTAAATGATGCGAGCATGGGGGGACATGATTGACTGATTTATAGAATCAATACCTTACTTGAATAAGTTGGTATTTTGACAGTAGTACCATTATATTTCCGATATACAAACAAGTTATCCATAAGTTATAAACAAGTTATTCTATTGCGTTATGTAATGCTTATCGGTAAAGTTAACAATCCGCGGTGACAGGTTGATTTAATTAGCTTTTTGCTAGAAAGCCTGTTATTGTGGCCACCCTTTTTAAGCTTTTCATGAAGCAGAAAAAGATGGATGTTAATTTACTGATTACTCAGGGATGATTCAAATATGGTAACGTTGCTTTGTCAACAATATCGGCAGCCAGCGAATACGGCCAGCTATCAACAGCCTGGCTTACGTATTAAGCATATTGCGCAATGTGTCACGCAGCTGTCTACATTTACCAATACGCCATTATCAACACAACGACGTAGTTTCTTCCGCACGCGTATTTTTCCAATTCATACAAGTTCAGTTAGTTAAATATAACCCAGGCCTCATGGGTTGCGGTGAATGTTACCGCAAATAAAAGCCTCATCAAATGATGGGGCTTTTTACATTGGTAAATAAAAAATTGTAGTTGATTAACTTGTTGCTGTAGCTAATAGCTTTCACAGTTTGATTAAGTAGTTGGCTGGCTTGCCAGCCGAAGCTCGAAGAGCGTAGGTTGGTGGGCCCAGTAGGACTTGAACCTACGACCAAAGGATTATGAGTCCGACCGACAAGAATGATTTCATTGATTTTGTAAGTAAATTTGCTGTGCTCATCTACTACATTTGGTGAATTAACGTGAATTGCAGTGTATTCAAATACGCGAATCTCCCGCGCTCTGAAAATGGTTTCTAACACACAGCTAAGACAGATAAATCTCTGCCTCAGCACACCGTCTTCTCACCAATCCCAACAACTTCCTACCACCAGCATATACCCATCGCTTAAATTCTGCCGGCACATCATTGTGTTCTTCACGATTCACCTTACGTCGTAATGTTGAACGCTGCAACGTACCACTACCTAAGTTATAGGTAAATGATACTAGCGCATCATATTGTCCATCTGTTAATGGCACGTTAATCAAACGCAATACCGCACGCTGTGCAGTTTGTACATCACGATGTAGCAATGCTTCTGCTTGTTGTTTAGTGATGTTATCTGTGAAGTGTTCACCTGATTTTATTACGTGGCCATACCCGATGGTAGGGTGGCCAGCTTGGCAACTGTAGAGGGTGGGGAGAAGCCTTCGAATTGCTTGATGACATTTAATCCTGCACCAGTAATATCACGCATGATCATGGTTACACATACCTCACTGCTACAACAAACAATATAAAACAAGTTGGTTTTATCGCACTCAACACTAAAATTATAATCAATTCAGTATGTTATAAAGTTTATTTTTAACAAAACAGGCTATCACTGAACATGGTATAATGGAATGTTAGCTAATAGACAGAAAAAGGTAATAAAAAATGAAAAATGAAGGTGATGAAAAAGACGGTAAGGAAGGTGGTCAGAAGAAGAAAGCAGATTCTGAAATTAAAGAACCTCCAACAAAATCACAAAAAGGTCCAAAAACGCTAACGGCCGTCGGATTTTATAGTGCTACTAAAGGTACTCCTGCCGACACTGGCAATGTACCCAGTTCGTCACCGAGTCTGCCGCTGAGTTCTAGTAGTCCACATTCTCCGAGTAATTCGTCTTCTCCGAGTAGCCCACCTACGACTCCTCCGGCTACTCTAACTCCTCCGTCTCCCCAATCACCACCCACTGTAGGATCTGCAGCACCATATCATGAGCACCCACTTATTAGCACATATTATCATCCTGATAAAAAAAGGTTTGTGTTTAGTATTTCTGCTAAAGACAGAGCACCTGGTAAGGAGGGAGACCATACTACTGCATATACTATTTTTCTCGAAGTAATATACGCAGCAGTAGATAGGGAGCCTTTGGATGGTATACCAGAAATGTTACAAGGAATAGTGCAATGTTTCTTAGGAGTTGAAGGTGTTGCCGATCAGTTATTAGTTAAACTAACAGAATTAGCAGAAAAATATAAACATCAACGACAGCAAAGAAAATTACTAATGAGATCACATAGGGACGTAATACGTTTTAGCGAAGATGAAGAGGCTGTAAGAGTACAACCTGGGAAAAAAGGGGAAAAGTATACAAGTGCGATACAACATATTAAGTCGCAATTTGAAAAAGTCTATCAAGATACTAGATATGCCGATGAATCTTTACTAGCGCACGAGATTGCAGATGAGGCAACGAAAATAGTGGCTGAAATTAATAGATTAGAGAACGCTATCTTTTCTAAGGAAAGGAAAAGTAAAAAACAGGCCGAAAAAGAAGAAAGGAAACAATCAGCAGGAAGCGATGAGTTTGAAGGTATAAAAGCAATTAGAGCATTTAATAAATTGATACCAATAGCAATCCCAGGAATAATAGAAGGGGAAGATGATATACTTGCGAAGCGTAAAGCTCTTTTGACAGAATTTCGGAGTGATAAAACATTACCAGCCGGTTTAAAAGATACAGATAAAGTAAAGCGGTTTAATATTACGAACTTTAGTTTCCTACTATCGGATCCGAGTGTATTTGTACCAAATATCGTAAAAAATACTCATGCTGAAACAATTGGAAAATTTATGGAATTATTATTTGATTTTCCATATGTGGAAGACGACGATGACAATGGTAAAGTGATCGAGCTATGTGCCAGGCATATTGTTTTTATTTTCGCTGCATTTAGAAATCTTGTTAAAATGCCTGATGAATTTGTCGATCGTATAATTGATAGTTTCTTATTTCTACTACTTAAAAATCAAGGATGGAATAAAAAGGAAGATGTAATAACTGATAGATCATCGGGTAAATTAATACCGCTAGAATTTGATGTTTTTAAAGAACGTGTTTTGGAAGATATGCACACTAATTTTGAGCATAGTAATATCTCCAAAAAATTAGGAGGAATTTCATCTGAAAATAAAAGCAGTTTGCAGCCACTGCCTCTACCATCTGGTAAAAGTGGTCAAAAAACTCTAACAGATCTTTGGAAGATACCTAAAAGTTCGTCTAGCAGTAGTTCGTCCAGTAGCAGCTCATCTAGTAGCCCTAGTCTTCCTACTAGCAATGATGATAAGCTTATTGAAGAGATAAGAGCAGAGCTAATAATTCTTGATAAGATATATACAACCAATGCCGTAGATGACCATGAAATATTTAATCGTGAATATGTCAATGCGCTTTTGGCAAAAGTTGATGAAGGAGGGAAGGAAATGCCAAATCAGGAGGAGGAATCAAAGGCACTAATCATAAGTGAAGCTAGAGACGAAGGAGGATTAGAAGCTTTTTTATCTCAACTCAAGATAGCAATTGAAGAGGTTAGTCAGAATATTGCGCCAGGCAGTCCAAAATGAAAGGAGTCTCTCTATGAAGTTATACTACCCTAATGATGCAAGTGAACAAGAATACATAGCAGATCTAACTGCTGTATATAAAAAGGAATATTCTTCTTTTACAGAAGAACAAATCTGTACGATGCTACAAAAAGTGGTAAATAATATTAGAGCTATTTTAGCGCCATCAATAGTACGTATAAAAAATCAAACATGCCGTAACATTAAGATACTTCAAGAGCTATTTACCTATTCTCATGAGAAATACTGTTCTCTTGATTTAGCTCCGAAACAGCCTTTCATAAATGTTTACTTACTTGGTACACGTAAAAATCCAGAAAACATCATTCCCTTTGTTTTGAAAAAACAAGGAGAAAAATATACAACCTTTTTCACCGAAGGCCAAAGCAAAGAAGCATACGCAGATTTTGTTGCAAAAATGACAAAGCAATGTGTAGTTGAAATTACACAAGCTACAGAAAAAAATATACCTTATGAGCTTAAGCAACAGTATAAACAAGCACAACAGAAAAATGATCTTAGTAAACAAGATAGCAGCAATGGCGTGAAGCCAAAGAAAACTGTACATTGGGCACAAGAGTTAGAACAATCTCAAACAACATATCCAGTTGCACAGCTTATAACTAATCATAGTGGTCATTTTAAACATTCAAGATCATCAAATGAAGATGGGTTTAAGCTTAAAGACGACAGCATCTTGAAAAAACCACGGCTTGATCTCTAGCAAGTGATAACCAAAATGGGGAAACAGAAAAACCACTTAACGTGGTAACTAATAGTGTGACTTGTCCTTAACAATAAACATATGAATATTATGCCTTATTAGCTGGAATTACCGATATTTCCCTAATGCCCGCTGTCCAAACCAAAACGACATCACTGCTGCGAATAATGCACGTGTTTCTTCATCCCAAATAAACAATAACCCGTCAGCAATGATATACCCTTGTTTTAGTAGTGTGATAAGTGCAGCCACTTTCACAGTTGCAAACACAATAAAGAATGCATACGTCACAATCGGTCTTACCGACGCACGTAACGCTTCCACCCACTTAACACCACTTGGAAGGCTTGCGTGTTTGTACAACGCTTGACTCTCAGCAGCATCTGCTTGGATTTGAATTTCCTCTAAGCGCTGATTATGCCCTTGACGCTGGGCTTCGAGTTGCCTGTCTAATATCGCCAGCTCATGTTGCCTGTCAGCTCTGTCTTTGATGAGTTGCAGTATCGATGGGAAACCTGATGAGACAAACCCGAGTAGTGTTGCTAATAGTGTTAACATACCAATTCCCTCTTACCTTTAGTGATGCACCAGTGAATCAAACTTCCCAGCAACCCCTGCAAACAGTAACACTAACATCCCAATGGTGAGCCAGCGCACTAGCGTTTGCACAAACGTGTGTTGCATCGCTTTAATGGTATTCGCTAATCCTCGTAAGGTACGCAAGTCATTAGCCGCATTATCATCAATCAACCCCATCTCAACTAGTGCCGCATGCGCGCCGCGCTCAGCTGCCTTTTCAATCAGCGTATCTAACTGCGCTTGCGATAAGAGAATCGGTTTGCTGCTTACTGTTGTGTTGTTATCCTCTGTCATGGTGATTACCCTCTACGTTGCTACTGCTTCTTCATCTGCTGTGTGCACTTCTTCATGCTCAGTCACGGCCTGTATTTCAATCACGTCACCACGTGGGCGCACCGACATCACCCGTGCTAATGTGCTCCACTGATTACCCACTCCAAAAGCCACATGCGTTCTCTCTTGAGAGTCACCGGTATACACATCCATATCTAATTGCTCTTGCAAGATAACTTGATTGTCATCGTTACCTCTTACAACTTGCCACACACCACTGACACTGCCATCTACTTTACGCAACCCAATGACATGTTGCTTGGTGTTATCAGTATCCCACACTAAGTGTTCTGATAACGTTAATGTGTTACCATCAACCTCAATCACTTCTGCACTCTGCCCCCAACGTGGCATGTCATGATTGACCGCAATTAAGTCCCCATAGGTTGGGATTAACCCTTCTAGTTCTGTTTGAAAGGTGATGATGCGCCTGCGATAGTGATTGGCCGCACTCATGTACTTGCCTTCACGGATGGCTTGTTGCTTATCGGTACAGCCAAACAACCTTATCCGTGCGGGTTGCTCACTGATACTGTTAGGTAAACTCACTGCCACTTCATCAGGTCGCCAAGTTTTTGCTGAGAAATACTCGACAATCACACTGTCAGCCGTATCATCACTGGGTAATAGATAATGTAACTTGAAACTGTGCTTAACGATGTTACGTGGTGAGAAGAGGGCTACTGGAATGGTTCTAGTTTCATCTCTGACAAAGCGAATCACTCCACTTTGCATGAAACACACGACGCGCCCACATCGGGCTGTTCGGGTTAACGCTTCCCACACCGTGATAGCTTGGTCAAACACCGCATCAACTGTATCACCTCGTGCTTGCCAAATAGTATCTAATGTGGACAGTGCCTCTACGTCAATACGAGCATCGTTTAAGTTGCCGCCATACTCACTTTTAGCAATATCAGCTAACGCCCAGGCAATCGAGCGTGTGGGTTGTGGGCTACTCCACCCTGTGTGTTTATTCCATATGAGTAACTTGCGCGTAACAATGCAATTTACCATGCGGGAAGCTTGCTGTGATAAGTTATCGGTGGCACGCATTTTCACTGCGAGTAATGTGACATTGCTAACATCAGGTTGATTATCTAGCGTGGCTTTTAATCCACCCCAACACAATGCATGACCTGCACGCGCTGAGTTATCTTTGTTGTTGGTGCGCAGTAAACGCACTTCATAGCGGGCAGGGGTTACTTGATAATGATAGGTCTTTCGCTGTGGGGTGTTGGTCGCGAGCGTTAACGTTTCGCTACCTAATACTTGCCAACTACCAACCGGCTCACCCTCATCATCAACCTTGCGCGCTTCCGCTCTCCAATTAAGTGTGCGCCTAGCTAATCCCCCATTATCATTGGCATAGTACACCCCACGTGGCATCACCATATCAATACTGAGTTTGTGTGCAGTCGTGTTAGCTGGGTTTGCCACAAAGCCACCCACATAACCGCCGCCATCATGACTGGATAACAACTCTTGACCTGCGACTTCTGGTGCAGTCACTACATCTGTATCAAATAACGTGACCTGATTACCAGGAGATACCACTTCATAGTGAATTTCACTAAACGATTCAATGGGGGTATCTTCAATGAGAATCCGCTCAACATCATACTCACCTTGGCCAATGCAATGGAGTTGATACACGTATTGTTGATTGTTGACATAATGCGCATAAGGCGTTGCCGCTAAATCAGGATACACTACGTGTCTTCCATAAATCACTGGAATGGGTGAGCCAAGTCGTGCTTGATTACCACGAGCTTGTAAGGAATAGGTGGGGCTGGGTGCAGGCGTGTTATCAAACCCGTGCACAGAGGTCACCGGCGGTGGGACTAATACATTGACTAACGCCATGCCAGCTAGTGCAACTCCTGCCGTCATTAACCCAACACCGATACTGCTGCTCACGCCAATGGCACCGGCTAATGCACCACCAATAGCGGGAGCTGCGACCATTACGGCAATCATTAACACAGAACGTAATATCTTATCACCGGCATGATGACCACAAGGCAAGGTAACAAACGTGACCACATCACCAGGTTGAATGGAGGTAACACACCAGGCTTGGCGCAACAACGCATTGCCATTGTGTAAACAAATGGTGGGGTAGTTGAATTCACGGATGTTGTTTGCGGTTAACCAACGCTTAATTGTCACTGTTTGTTTAACAACGAACACATCACGTGATTGAGTGGGCACGAAGGGATTGTGTAATAACACTACGTGTGCATGGGTAGGATTAGGTTGAGAGGAGCGTGTCATCATTGTATTGGTAATACCCCTCAACCTGCCAAGCAGATAAACGTAAACTGTTTAGGGTTTGAAATACGACACCGTTACCCTTAACGCAATGCAGTACGCCTTGCTCTGCTTCACTTAAGCAAACCCATACGCCAACATGCATCGGGTAACGTGACTGGCGTAATAACACGGCGTCACCTTCAACCGGTGTCTTGGTTAATTGCCAGCGCCGACGCTCAGGATGCGTTTGGAATGTTTGCATGAACTGTTTGAGGTTATCATCAGTAACCACGATATCCGGTAACTGTCGATTGAACTGCTGTTTCTGCACCCACACCACCAATCCCCAACAATCAAATGCGTTGCCATCACGATAACCTAATTGCCAAGGCAGACCAATGTACTGACATGCCCAGTGACTCACTGCACCAACCCCGGAAACTGCTTCACTGTGTAACGCTGTGCCGGGAATCGCTTATTGCCAATGTCTAACATCCTGGCACGCCCGATAATACGCATGACATCAGCCTCCACATCACACAACACTAACGTTAATGGCGGCACCATCTGTGGGCACGATGTATCGGTGCTTAAGTACGGGCGATACGTCACCTCAATCTGCTGACCACTGTTAACCGCTTTATCCACATGTGGAATCAATTCCCCACTGACATTATCAAGGGTGATGGTAATCTCTGGCACCGGCGCAGTATCTACAGCCGGTAACTCTAGATTAAACCCCATGGCAATAAAGGTAACCTGTTCACCGGCATTAAGCGGTGCATCATCCTCTAAACCGGCAATCAAATCTTGATAATCGCGCACCAACCTGATGGCCATCACCTGTCCGTTCTCATCAATAAACTCGGGGTGGCGTAACTCTAAGGTGTGTAGAATAACAACATCACTTGGCGCAGAGGCATACGCCTCTTGGATGGCTTGGGTTAAGCTTGGGTCTGGCATCTTACTTATGTATCGGTTTCTATTGCAGGTTTGGTGTCTGAAGTTGCATCTGACTCAGTTGATGTTGCCCACGCACTATCATGCGTGTAATCGACCAGCTCACCTTGCAATAAGGCTGCTTCAATATCATTAGAGCAGGTACGCAAGTGATGGATGGACTCCCACAGTTGTTTAGCGTCATCTAACCGCTGACGTTCTTCATTGGTTAATTCTACTTTGTTCGCTAACCAATACATATCGGCTAATGCATTATCCTGTCGCCAGTAAGGGGCAACGGCCAAGATGCGTCGCATGGCTTCTTGTTTCACTTGCTTAATCAGCACACTGTTATCTAATAGTGTTTGATACTCATCGTCTGTAACACGCTTCCCGCCAGAAGTTGGCGTGAGCTCATCACTAAATGCATAGTACACTCGCCCATCAACCTCACTTAAGTAAATTGGTGGCACCGTGCTCTCTTCAAAGCGCAGCTCACGTGTTTGTGAATACGATTTGATTGTTCCTGTCATGACTCATTCCTTTTCTTAACGTAACTATGATTTAGAAAATAACATTCTTTAATACCCTGACATTATGCAAGTTACCGGCTTGGGTACCGATTTCCCCATAGCCCTCATTCTTACCACACGCATCTACACGCCCATCGGCATACAACACACCTAATCCCCAATCTTTTTTGCCTGTCCCAAAGCATCCCCATTCTTTAATTTCTCCTGACTGACCTAACACACGTTTAAAATGACTATTCGTATCCGCTGCTGACCCGATACCCAGACTGCCTTTGCCAGAATATCCTGCTGCAAATAACGCATTGCCCGCCTGCACAATACAGCCTTCGAAATTGGTACCACCCCCAAAACACACCTTGTTCACCTGCCCTTGAAAATCGGTACTGGGTTTAGTGGGCATATGTTGATGCGTGGTATCCCCCGTACCTAACTGTCCGTAACCGTTATATCCCCAACCATACAATTCATTGTTGTCAGTGATAGCCGCCACAGCCGGATATCGACCATCGCCTGTGGCAATATCAATAAACGTTGCCGCATGTTGGATTTGCGAGAAACTGTTGCGGGTTGTTGTATCGCCATGCCCCAATTGTCCATAGCCGTTGTAACCCGTTGACCACAGGGTGCCATCGTCTAATAACACTAACCCATTACCCACAGCAATTTTGCCATCTGTCTGATAACCACAGGTAATCACCGCTTTGGTGACGCTATGCAAGCTGGGATGCAAGATAGGGCTGCGACGCTCGACGAGGTCACCTAATCCTAACTGACCCGTACCATTCCACCCCCACACCCAAAGTCGTTTATCTTCATCAATCACGTACACACTGTAGGCTTGACCCGATACCGCCAAACTCACAATGTTAGCCAACGCCCCGCAGCGTACCGGCGTATATTGATGCGTGTTAGTCCCATTACCTAAACTGCCATTACTGTTATAGCCACACGCATACACCTCACCTTGTG
This sequence comes from Gammaproteobacteria bacterium, assembly GCA_965116795.1. Lineage (GTDB taxonomy): Bacteria > Pseudomonadota > Gammaproteobacteria > JAJFKG01 > JAJFKG01 > JAJNDI01. The sequence continues at coordinate 358,591 of OZ220716.1, read as the reverse complement.
TTGTTAAGAAGAACGCACACCCGTAGTCATAATAGTTAGGTCGACCGGTGACAATGTGTTTAATCTGAATATCATGCTCGACAAAGAACTCAATGCGTTTAGCTATCGCACGACCTGCCGTATCACCATGGCCTAATTGACCATAGTTGTTATATCCCCATGACCACACTTCACCTGTAACGGTTAAGCCATAGTGTTGTTGACCACCGGAGTACACAGCATTAAAGCGCACATCTGGGTCACGGGTAGCCACGCGACTGGGCAAGTACAGATGACTACCACTGCAATCACCGTTACTGTGATTACCCCCATACCCACAAGCTTTTATCAATCCATCACGCATTAAATACACGCGTGTTTGCCAACCGCCTAAGCCATTCACTTTGGCTAACTGCCAAACACATTGCGAAGGCGGTAACCCCACATCACGCCATTGCGGTTGCTGGCTATCACCGGCTTGCAACACTTGGCCTGGCTTGCCGCACGGTAAACGTATCGTGGCATTACCATCATGCGTTAACAAGTCACCTTGCTCAATCAGTTGATGCGTACCCGCGGCTAACATATCCCACTCATCACCCACGGCTGGGATAATACCGGTGACATCGCGCTTAGCAATAAAGCTTGAGCCTTGATAAGACACTGCATCATCGCGCGTGTACGTTGCGCTCTCATCATACACACCACGCCAGTTCATGCGAATGTTACCCAAATCAAGCATGCTCATGTCTGTATCTCCTGTTAATACTTAACCTCACACCTGCACCAACAAGTGTCCACGTGCATCCACACTAAAGTGCAATCCGGCGGGTGCAATCCACCAACCAACAAATAACTTAGGAGAAACGTATTGATTGCCACCGACGAGCACCAATAACTTCGCCCCCAGTTTGCAAAACCCATAGACCGTGGCGCTAGAGCGAGTCAACGTATAGCCGTCTTCTGCGTGATTCACTGCTAACAGCTGGTCAGCATGGCCGGTTAAGTCATTGGGTAAGTTCACACTGTTAGCGGCTATTGCTGCTGTGTTGGCATGCGCAGCGGCGTTATCTTCATGTTGCTGCGCTGCACTTACCGCGTCATGCAGTTGAGTTAGAGTGATGCTTAACTCAACTAACTGTTGCCCAATGCGCTGCTCAATGTCGTGAATCACTTTGGCAGGTGAGCTCACTTCACCGCCTTCAGTAGATACAGTGGTGCGCTCATCTCCGTGCACAATGGCATGTAATGTGTGACTGTCTTGGGTAACCCGCGCAACAGCCTGCTCAAGGTCAGCTTGTAATGTCATGTAGTTTCCTGTTTAGAAAATGTTGCCATCAATGTGTAGTGGCGATGGGGTTATGAATACAATTGAGTTGGTAGTACACGATGTACTAACCGATGCAAGCTGTCTATCGCCTGCATCAACCCGCGTGAGTCTTCTGTTAGTAACAGCGATAACACACCTTCACTTAACACCGGTCGCTCTTTGATTTCTAACTCGGATTGAATCTCCCACAATGTGCCCGTTAGCAACTGTGCGTGGAACTGCCGGGTAAACCTAGCAAGTTGGTCTTGTAAACCAATGCCGCCGAGTAAGGTGACGTTAAACCACGCGCCACCCTCTTTAGCATGCCAACGGTACCACGCTTCAAACAATGCAAACTGGTCTTGACGCATTAGCCATCTCACTGCAACACGGCTGGGGACTTGAGTAAAACGCCGGCGTTGCCTAGCCGCCCCCGCATCCATGTCGGTGCGCACAATGGCATCGCCCGGGGTAATTGCATACCCGTCAACCGTAGGTAACGGTAAGGCTGTTGGCCAGGTTATTTCATTTAAAGTGTGTGACATAACACTATCGGTAACTGCCCGCTGCTGGGTTTAATCCATAACGGCGCTCTAGTACTGGGGCTAACCCTTGACCGCGAGTGACATGGCGCGTTAACTGCTGTTCGAGTTGCTCTACCATGATATCTAACTTGATATCGCCATTGGGTAATCGTGAAGACTGTGTTTTGGTGTGTACATTAGGCACGTTGTTATGCACATGTACGGTGACGTTAGCATTACTGTTGCGATTGGTTAAGCCAGCATTCAGCAATCGCATCTGCCCTGGGGTAAAGACAGTCTCACCGCGTTTGGCAATAATCGGCACGTCATTACCAACGACACCACCACTGTGAAACGTAGGCGCATGACTAAAGACAGCTGGATTAATCGCACGACTGGCCAAGTTATCCTGACCAATTACGCCACCGGTGTGTGCCATGCCAAATAAACCGCTGACGTTAATTGACCCTAACGCGCTCGCTAACGGTGCAGTGATGGTTTGTTTGATTTGAATGCGAAGAATATCCGAAATGATAGAATCAGCCAGTGACTTGAAATCGAGCTTTCCTTGAGTGACAAACTCAACTAACGCCTCTTCCATGTTAGCAAAGGCATCCGTGACGGCGTGTTCAACGTGAGAGGCCATGTCATTGGCGTCACTGACAACCGAATGCAACCCACGGGTTAATCCCTCTTGCCAGCGCTTGGAGTTCTGTAAATCCTGCTCACGTGCCTCGAGAAGCATATGTTTGTAGACCGCTTCAATCTGCTTAGCAAATACCTCATAGCCTTGACGGGTCTTATCAAGACCAGTCAGCGCGCTGTCACGCCACGCATCGGCGCGCAGTATCGCTTGTTCACTTTCAGACTTAAGCCCGTTATAGGCTTGGGTAATTGACTCAATGGCTTCTTCATGACGTTTAGCTGCCTCAATCGCATTCTTGTCAGCGGCTTGTAACGCAACTTTCTGTCTCACTAAGTCACGAATGCGCTTGGCGTAGCCTAATGTTTCTTTGCTTTGTTGCTGATGTAAGTCTATACCTACACGATGTAGCACCTGTTCTTGCTCATTAAGCGTTATGGCACGCTGTATCGCCTCATTGCCTTGTTTACGTGCTGCTACTAACCGCTCTAATGCCGCTTGTTCAGCAGTAAGCTCTGCAATCATCTCTTCAATCTTGCCTTTTTGTGTACTGCTTAACGCAGGAACAATGGACTCATTGGCATCATCATGAGCTACTTTGTGAGTTGTTGTGTCGCGCAACGCAGCTAATGCGTGTTGTGTTTTGCCCACCTCTGTTTGCGCTTTCTTGAGCGCTTCCAATTGTTGGTCAATGGCTTTGGCTTGTTTGGTAAAGGAAGGTTGAGCAGCAGCCAGCTTCCAAATGGCATCGTGGTACTGGTCAACCGAGAGCGTGCCTAACTTAAACGCTGCGCGCAGTTTGCTTAACTCTACTTGAGACTGACTGCTGAACTGATGGAACTGGTTCCAAATACTGTCATACCCACGGCCTTGGTAAGTCAGTTGCTGGGTCACCTTAGTGACATCGCTGTTGAGCACAGCTAACTGTTCGGTTAAGCGGGCAATGGCTTCATCACGAGAGGCAGCATTGAGGTTATTAATGTCTTGGGTGGTGTTAACTAACTTCTCACGCAATGTTGTTAACGTGTCGGCGTGGTCTGTGGCGGCTTTGCTTGCAGAGGCATGGCCACTGACTAATTTATATAACATGAAACCGGCTAACCCAATGAGGCCTGTTGGACCCCCTAGCAGGGTTAACACACCACGCAATCCCATCATCGCCACCGTGGCTAACTTGGTTGCCCCTTCTAGCGCAACCATCTTAATGGCAGCGGTAGTGGAGATACCCGCCATTAAGCGTAACCCAACAATAGCACCAGCGTTACCGGTCATCGCCACGCTCATCAAACTAACCGCTTTAGCTACTGTGCGTGCAATTAATAAAGCGGTTAATCCATCTGCTGCGAGCTTGGCATGCTGACACAAAAACCCCAGCGCATTGGCCGTCACCCGAATCACATTACCTAATGTTTCACCGACTGCATGTGCAGCTTCATCAGCATCACCGGTCGCATCTCTGAAACTCACCGCCACATCATGCAACGCTTTAGTAAATCCGCCGCTACCCACTTCTCGAGCAATATGAGACAGGTTATCGTTAATGTTACTAAAGATACCGTCCAAGATATCCATCTGCTCTTTCATCGCCCCCGCAAATTGGGTGTTACCGATTCTGCGTAAGTAGCGTTCAATCTCAGTGACATTCTTGTTAACAACGGTGGTGACTTTGTTAAAGGTAAAGGCGACTTTATCACCTTGCACCTGCGCATTAATCCCGAAGGTCTTCAAGTTCATGAAGCGCCCGGTGGTGGCATTGGCCACCGCATCCACAAATTGCAACAAGTCTTTGCCCATCGCAGAGGCAGTGTTGCCGTACGAACGCAGTGCATCAGCTGACGGGTCTAACCCTAAGGCTTTTAACTTGATGAAGCTTTCAGTTAACTGCTCCACACTAAACGGGGTGTGTGATGCAAAGTCTTCAATCATCGCAAAGGCATCATCGGCGCCTTTAAGCGAGCCAGTCACTGTTTTTAAGCTTGCATGTAACTTCTCAAACTCACGGTTAGTGCTAATCAGAAACCCAAATGAGCGCGTGATACCCCGAATGCCAGCATACGCACCGATAAGTGTGGCGGCTTGTTTGAATACCCGGTTTAACGAGCGTGCTGCCACATCAACGGCTTTAACCCCTAAAGTAGCTGGTTGAGTCGCTTCATGGATCTTATCAAACGCCCGTTTACCCTCAGTACCAACCCGGTGAAAGTCACGGCGCAGTTGTTCACCGCCAGTCGCCGCTAAGCGTATTGAGAGTGTTTTGGTGTTAGTGTTCATCATGTTGTGTTTCTTTGCTATCGTTTAGTGCTAACGCAATCCCCATCGCCGCAGCCGGTAATAACTCTGCCATAGCAGCTTGGTTATATCCAAGTGTGTTGCTTAACTGCAGTGCGACATCTATCGGGAAATGGGTTTGGCATTGGGTGAGCAGCTTGGTAGCCACATCCCAGGCTTGCCAACCCTCAAGGGTTTTTAGTTGGTTGTCGAGGTACGGGCACTTTTTCCCGTTTTCACCGGTTTGCCCTTGCGAGCACGGCAAGTGTTGTTTGGCACAGTTGCTACAGTACTCCGACCCGCCGTTGCAGTGCCAGTGCAAGCGGGCCGTGAGACGTTTTTTTCAGATTCTAATAACTCGCGCATCCCAGTGTATTGCTGTCTAAACGTTTCGGCAATCACCCAGTACGCATTGAATAGCTGCGTAATGTTATCCTGGGTAACCGGGGCTATCTCATCATCTTGATTATCGTTATCATCATGGGGAGTGTTGTTTAAAATACCTTCCCACTCTAGGATACCGGCAATGGCTAATCCAATTGTTAGGCATTGTTCAGCTAACGCTTCACGGGTGGTGTCATCTTCTAAGTTAGGCAAGTGACTCATATCCACACCGCGCTCTTTATTAACACGGTATTCTTCACCAATCACTTGCAAGCGTTGTTGCATAAACGCTCTTGCTTGATAAAAGATAGCGCTAGTGCACGGGCGTACCTTAACGCGAACGCCTAGACTTAGGTCGAGCCAATACGGGTTCGTGGAGAGTGACAGTCTCAGCATCATTATCCTCCTGTGCTTGTTCGGTTTGTTCAGTCGCTTGTGGTGGTTTCTGTGAGGGTGCTGGTTGTTGAGTTGTGGATTCTACTGGGTAAGCAGAGATATCATTGACTAAGGTTGCCATGAACATGTTGCCAACGGTGGATGACTTAGCCCCCTGAAAATCATAAGAGGCTTCAATCCCACCGGCACCATTAATGCTACGTTTTGCTTTGGGTAAATACACTTCATGTGCTGTCAGTAATAACGTGCGTGTATCATCGATGGTATAAGCAAGCTCTAAGTCAATCGGATTACCTTCTCTGGCTAAATCCATTAAGGTAGCATTGCTATAGCGCACAGTGATGTTACCTGAGAGCGCGCTAATCCCGGGGTCAATGCCATCGACTTTACCATCATCTCGAATCGTTTCTATTTTCTCAAAGTTATTGCTGTAAGTAATAGAGGCTGAAGTAACATCGGCTAAGAACATCCCAGCATGTTTAATCGAGCCTTGGAATTGAGAGAAACGGGTATAGAACAATTCAGTTGGGGTGGTTGCGAGCGTGTCATGCTGAACCGTTTCACCTTGACCTAAGATGTTAGCAGTAACTTGTGCTTCACCGGTGCGCTGAAAGTTAAACGCTAACGAGTTTACTCTAGCGCCGGTGAACAGTGGATAGTCTGGCACATCCGGCAACCCAATCTCTAAACTAAGACTCGGTAACACCGCTTTGCCTGAGGTAAATACATGGTGAAACACCTTCTTACGTTGCGTTGATTCAGGCAACCCGAGTAAAGCCGTTAACCACAACCCGATGTTGCGCAGGTCTGCCGGTATTACCACATCGCCGTCCACATTAATGATGTCTTGAAATGGGGCGGTGGGGTCACGACCAAGGCCTAACACGTTTGATTCAATTAAGCCTTGCTCAGAATCTAAGGTCGATGAGATAAACGGAACTTGGAAGTACGTTTCTGCATCAGGGGGTTGCCCGTAGTCTGTTTCAAAGCCAAGCAATAGCCTGGCGTTCCAACCATATGCGCGTGACATGGAATTTCTCCTATAGATTTAGATAAATGATTTGTGAGATTTTGGTATCAGCTGTTATTGACAATTAAGTTACGTCATGGTGGCTATATTGGCGTAGATGAAGAGGATATTTGCTCACGCTGATCGCCATCAGCTTCTTTATTGCTGTGTTGTTGATTAGCACTGGTTGTTGCAAACTGACCAAAGCGACCCATGCGTTGCGCATTACTGTCAGCAGCATTACTTTCGGCTTTGTCTATCTTATCTATTTTTTCTGTTAAATAAGCCACTTGCGCCTCAAGCGCCTGAACTCTTTTATCTTGCGCATCTATCATTGTCTTCATTTCTTCTGCTGCTATCTTCTGTTGCTCTTTCATTGCAGCGATTTCTGAATCTTTTTGTACTAACTGTTTATCTTTTTCCTCTACCTTCTTGTCAAAAGCAGCCTCAAGTGCAGCAAGCTTGTCTTCAAATTTCTGCGCTAATGCCTCTAAACCCACTTCATTAGCGTTCTTTTCTTTGGACTCTTGCGGCGGCTCTGTATGACTACAACAACGTGGTTGTGGCTTGTCACATTCACCTTGCCGCTCTTTTCTCAAGTTGCTATTATCCTCTCTCCTATCATCACTGTCGTTCTTGTCTGAAACAACAGATTTTCTTTGCTCATTCGTATCGCTGTTTTTCGGGGAAGATGCTTTACTTTTCTTACCTTGTTTTTCAGCCATCTTTTTCTTTCCGTCTTTTTTAGCAGATTTTTTCGCATCTTTTTCTGCTTTCTTGCGTTGCTGATTAGCAACACTGTTACCTATTAACGGAATAGGCGGTAACTCAGCTAACCTGTGAACCATTATCTCTTCTTCTTTGCTCAATGATCCCTTTAAAGGCAATTGGCGTAACGTAGGGTCTGGTATCCACTCATTTCTTTTCTTGCGCGTCAGAATCCCTCTAGTCACTTCTCTTTCAACGGGTTTCTTAATCGCTTCTAAATCACGTAATGTTGGCCAACGAAAACCATATTCTTTTGGTTTACTGAGTGTTTTAGGGGTTCCTATTGACTGACCTTCACTATCAATATCTGTTTCTTGTTGAACATAGCAGCTGAGTTGAGCATTGCCTTCAGCTGACTTGTCTAGCACCACCAATGCGGTTTTCTTGCGCAACAGTGACTCTGCACAAAGCGTATCTTTTTTTGAAGAGCCTGCAATTTGTTGTTTTTTCACAGGGATTTTGGCTCGTTCTTTAACAAAACCAACTTCAAGCATAACTGTGTGTTCTGCTAATTTCTCTTCAAATACTAACTGTAACATGGCGCTAACAAAATACTCATCCTCTAACTCTTGAGGGATCTTGCCATCAAGCATCCCTTTGATAATTTTGCCAGCTGCATATACTCCCAGCGCATACGCGCCCTGACGAGTTGTTCTCGCCTTACTATTTTGTAACCAATTTGGTTTGGTCATCGTATACTGATATTCGTAGGTAAGCAGCATTGCTACTTCTCGTGCCAAGAGTTCATTTGTAACTAGACTCGCATCTAATACGGCCGCTCCCTGACAAATCTTGAAATCTCGATATTTTGTGTTGAAATAACATGACACTTTATTACATGCCTTAATCGCAACACCAGCTAAGAAGGCACTTTCTGCTAATTCTAACGCGCTCGTAATTAAATCAACGATTTGTTTTGCGATTACCCCACCGCCAGTCAATAAATGTTGCGTTACATCATCACGTAAAACAAAAAACTGTGTGCTAGCCACTTCTAGCGCTAAGAACAAGCGATTAAGATGCCTAAAAACAGCATCATAGAAAGAGCAAAGAATGGCATTGCGAGTAATGTGCTGTAATAGCTTTTCTTGCTCTTGTTTGAGCAGATATTGCATTTCGATTGGCGAAAATCTAGCTTTCAAGTCTTGTACTTCTGCTCGCAATGCCTGAATTTCGTCTTGGTCTTGGAAAGACTGGTTAGCTTGTAATTTGGTAAGTTCAGTTTCTTTTTGTTCTAGATTTTCACACCGTTGCTTCAATTCTTCATTTTTATTCAATTCATCTAGAACTGTTTGCTGTTGAATCTCACGTTCTTCTAGTTCTTCTAATGTTATTTCTCGAGCATCTTCATGATTTTGATTTTCTGCTGCTGCCTGTCGAATCTTTATGATATCTTCTTGTTGCGCCAGATAAGATTGCTTGTCTATTCTTGGTGTACTACTAGCTTGACTGTCTTCTTCTTTTTCTTGCTCTTTCTTACTTTGCTTTTCCTCTTGAGCTGGTGATGACATTGCTGCCAGCTGAGACTCCAATCTTTGCTTTTCTTTTTTTAAACGAGTGATTCTTTCTTCTCTGGCTTCAACATCAGCAGAGCTACAAGAATGAGGAGGCGGTTCATTTATTTCTGCTTCTAATTTTACTATGCGCTGCCTTAACTTTTCTGGTGATAGCAGTATATCACTGTGTTCAGATGAAGAAGTCAGTTTAATATCCTCTGGCATCGAGGGTAGATTAACGTCTGCATTTGCATCAGCTTTCTTGGTGAGAGTCTCTTTCGTTTGTGCACGGTTGCGAAATTTAATTTCAGCTTTCTTGGTGAGAATCTCTTTCGTTTGTGCACGGTTGCGAAATTTAATTTTAGGCTTTTTTGAAGCGGCTTGTTCCTTTAGCATTTGTACTCGACGGTGAAATATATCTTCTATGTCAGCAGCTGATGGTGGTGTATCGCTGGATGGCGAAATAGGTTCGGGTGACTGCTGATGTTCTTCACTAACAGATGCAGTTGCGCGTTGTTCAACCTGGTTGCGTTTGCGAACTCGCTCATCTTTTTCCTTCATCCATTTTGCAATCTCATCATCTTCAACATACTCGACAAAATGCCAATCACGTGGATTCTGATTTACTTTTCTTTTTTCACAGTATAAATAATGGAAGAATTTTCCAATTTTAGCGTTGCTAGACTTATGATAAATGAAAAACCAATACCGGTGCTGCTTATCAGGCCAACCACGCTCTTCATCTTTTGCCCACCAGAAATCTTTATTGGTTAAGATGCCCTTCCAATTGCTTAGACCGCGCTCACCTTTGCCCCTTAATTTTATTGCTAACTGATAGTGACCATGCTTGTCTGGCCATTTTTTGTAATCATTAACCCTAACACCGGAGAGATTCCTAACGGCTCCTTTTACTCCATCTGAGAAAGGAGCAAATGGTAACTCAAGGTCACTACGGAGTTTACTAACGGCCCCTCCTGAGGAAGAAATTAGCTGCAATTGGCTAAGTCCTCCATCAGGAAAAGAGGCAAGTGGCGAATCTTGCTCTATGCCATTTTCTCGACTTTCTCTGTAATCTTGTAACGCCGCAATTGCTAGCCAGACGATGTTTCTGACAAAATGGCCACTGCTAGGATGAAGGCGTTCATTGCGCGCTTGCTCGGACAACTGTGAGCTCGAATGGCGGTTTTCTAAAAGCAAAAAGCTATCGTGTTCGCGCATTACGCATCCCCACCCATAGTTTTGCGTTTTCATACGAAAACCATCAGTCTCCTTGTTAGCATCAATACCTACCGAAAAGAACTCGACATCTTCATCATTAAGATCAAAATTCTCACCACATACTGTTGTCACTGCCATCGATGCATCATCCAATGACTCGCTACCTGTGTCAGTGCTTAGCTGCTGCACATCGTCTCTAGATTCGGAAGTTGGCAACGTTGCGGATGATGAGGCTTGCTTAACATTAGCGTGCATGCTCCCCTCCTTTGCTGCTTGTTGTTGCTCTTTCTCTGCAGATAGTTGCTGATCGGAAGAAGATGATTGACTGACGTTTTGTGTTTCCATATTAACTCCCATTGCCAGCAAAATAACTAGCAGTTACCGTTATTGTTAATAACAATAGATCATGCCAATGGATTTAAAATAAAAATATTATCAAGGAAAACGTTTTGTAATGAAGAAGTGGAACATCGTATCTTACGATATAACATCCTTATTACTTAATGACATAACTCCCTATCGTCAATTGCAAGCTTACGATAACGCCATCATATACTGATGTCAATCAGTCAACTCACAAGAGTGGATTGTTTGTCACGTACTCTAATATCACCGGCACTGTCGCTGCTTTAATAGTTGCTGCACCTTCAATGGGTTCAGTCGTTATTTCAGGGCTGCTCACCGTTAATAAATCGATGATACCCCCTAATGTGTTTGCTTGTTGCAGTGTGCGGCCAAGCGTCACTAACAGTTCATCTAACTGTTGTTCACGCTGTGCATCTTCTGGGTGTTGAGTGATGACATCGCATTCTGCTCGGTGTTTGTAGATGTAGCGTGTGGGTGATAACACAATCTCAGGCTCACCTACTTCACCATCGCGCACAATGATTAACCCTGTTGCCGGGATGGATGTCGGCAGTACAGCATTACGCAATACAGTGATATCAGATAACGTTGTGTTTAAATAATCATATAACGCAGTTACTGCACGTTCGCGCTGACTTGGCATATTAGTCTTTCCAATGTTTGACAATTAATTCTGGGAGTCGACGCTGCCAATTAGCTGCCGCTCTGGCAAAGTCAATGCGCTTAGGCAGTTTCACTTGTGGTACTAACCAGAACATCACCACGGTACTTAATCCACGACCTGTGCGCAATGCGGAGTCACTGGCCTTTCTAAACCCACGTAACTCGCCGGTACTGCGATTGTAACTTGCACGACGGTTATCTAACACCAATAGCGATGCACCATTGGGTCGATACACAAAGCGCAACCTCACATGCCACTTGCGCTCAATGTCTTTTGGTGTAGGGCGCTTTTCAAAGCGTCTGGCTTTGGGCACATTGGGCGTTGGTATCGCTAACCACAATCCATGACGACCGGCAATCAATGAGCCGTGTTCAAACGCAGGCAATATCTTATAAGCACGCGTGTAGATAAAACTCGCCGCCTCTAAACTTGATTGGGTTGGGTAGAACTTAGCACGCCAACTGTTGGCTAACCCTCTGCCTAAGCCACTGCTTAACGTTTGCTGGCGCATCTGACTCTTTAAGCCGGTACCCGCTTCGCGTATCCCTTGAGTCACGGCAGCTTTAGCGTCTTTAAGTGACTGGCGTAAGTACTGAGTTAAGTTGCCACTGATGGCGGCGTGAAGTCGCATGTTCTAACCACATCCAGTTTCCAAATTAACCCATGTTGGTCACGCACCGGTTCGCTTTGTATTGTGTACTGCGTTTGATTAACCTGAATCACATCACCCACCTTAGGCTGTGTCACATCACTGCACTTGACATCGACGACTTGGGTTGAGCTGAGCACTTGCGCTGCTTGAAAGTCCATCAAGTGGTCAGGGATTTTTAGAATCACCTGCAAGGTCATGTGGTCGGTTGTGCCATGTGGATGATACACTGCTTGCACCCCCAATCGGTTAAACAATCTATCGGTTGCTTTTGAAAAGGCTGCTAACATATCACGCCACCAAAGCGCACAATGACGCATTTGGCCGATACGGGACAATCAATGGCGCTGATTGTAATAACAGCCACCTCACCGCTGGGTCTTCTTCCATCCAACTTTTACTGAAATACCGCATCGCACGAAAGTCCGCTTTCTCATCTTGTATCATCCCATAACACCGTGTGCCTTCTAATTGGCTTTGACTGACTAACAACACCGTGTTCTCTGGCAGGAGATGTTGGGTGTTGCCCTCATCATCCACATACACGTCATTGTAAACGTGTAAATCAAAATCACCAATAGTGCCAACGTATCGTGCTTTCTCATTGCCTTGACCACGTACCATCGGGTCAGTGGTCACACTGATATTGGTACCTCGGCGAATGTCGAGTTGTTCAATCACTTGTTTGTTCTTACGCAACAACTTCCATGCTTTCGGGTCAAGGATAACACGCTTGGCCACCGCACCTGATTTATCCTGAATCAAACACGCCCATTCTTCTAAGTGGTCTAGTGCCGGTGCATCTGTATTACTCCATTTATTAGCGTTAGGTAGCTTAACAGTTAATGCCGGGTCACGTTTAAAGTCCACCACTTGAGTGGGGTAGTTATCACCTGATACCGTGACGGTACCTTTAACTAGCGCTTCTGCTGCCATCACTTCTTCACGCCGGGTTAAGTTCTCTAACTGGTCTTTAAGGGCTTTACTAATCGCCGCTTCTAATCTGCGTCGTCCCGGCAATTCACCCCCAATGGTCTCACCAATGACACGCTTTAACGGAATGCTCGCATCAAAGCGACGCTTGTCTTTGATGTATGCCGGTTTAAAGCTTTGGGTACTGTAGCCTTGTGCATCCACCACTTTACCAGCAACGAGTGGTGAGACAAAGGGTGCTAAGCGGGGTTTAGATTGGTCAATGTCAAAGTAGATTTCTTCACGCTCATCGGTTTGCACCGCTGTGAAGAAGGTATCTAATAAAAACGATGCCGGACGCTCTAAGTATTCAATCGTGCGATTAAGTATGAATGTGGAAAAGATATCAGCCATGGTTAAATCTCCTGGTTGTTGCGAAGAAAGAGTGTGTTGTTACCGGTGGTGCGCCAACTGTTCCATACCGACTCAGCACTATGGCCTTTACCAAAGGTCAGCGCTTTGGCATTGAACTCACCACCGTGATACACCACTGCTTGAGTATTGTCTGCTGCCTCAATGGATTCAGCTAAGATAGCCACCGGGGTTTGTGAGCCATCGGTTGCTTTGCTAGCGCTTAAGGTATACAGACCACTGTCTGTGATGCGCCCTAGTACGGCGCCTCGCATCAGTGGGGTGGTACTGGTAATCGCTTGCGTTCGTTGTACGCAGGGAAATTCCCCTGCTACTAAGTTATCGGGGGTAATTGACCCACGGTCAGTAAAGCCTTGTGCAGTCATGATAAGGTTCTCCTATGGTTGAGTGAGGTTAGTTGATTGGTTGCTGGATTGATTCAGCGAGTTAAGACTCAGCGATGCGTTTAGCAATCACATCAGTGTTATCGATATCCTCTGATGCTGGCTCGCTTGGGGTAATAGCCGGATTCGCCAATTGATTCATCATGGTGTGAAAGCCGGTGTTATCCACAGTGGGCGCAGGCGTTGATTGGGTATCGGGCGCATTGGCTAATGCTGCCATCACCGAGTCAATATCCATGTCCGTGGCAAACGCTAAGTGGTGTGCCAACTTCATCCGAGATTGCGCTTCATCACACGTTAAGATAGCTTGGATGCGTGCACGTTCTTTCACCCTGCCTTGGATGAGCAAGTCATCAGTCATATCGACTGTTGCTACAGCCTTATCCGTTGAGTCTATGGTATTAGGTGTTAATTGAGTCATAACAGTCTCCTGTGGTTGCAGTTGATTCAGTACATTATCGAGCGTGCTAACACGGTCAACTAAACCGCGTTGCAGTGCATGCTCGCCAATGAACACATCACCTTCGCCAAAGTGCTCGGTGACATATTCGGTTGAGACATTACGGTAGGTGGCCACCGCATCGATAAATACGTTAGCCAAAGCATCAATGCGTTGTTGCAGGCGAGCGCGTCCGTCATCATCGTGAATATCACAGCGCTTGTGCGGGCTTTGGGAGGAGACAATCTCAACGGTATTATCATCTTTGCTATCACGATAAACACCGACAACACCGATAGAGCCCACACTGCTGGTTTTGGACACAATCAATTTGTCACAGGCGCTGGCTATCCAGTATGCACCGGAGGCAACATCACCCGAGCCATAGGCAATAATCGGTTTCTTACCGCGTGCTCCGTAAATGAATTGTGCTAACTCACAACAGCCATTGACTTCACCGCCGGGTGAGTCGATGTTAAGGAGGATGGTGTGTACATCCGGGTTAGCAAATGCATTGCTAACGTCTTTGGCAATCATCTCATACGAACTTGCACCGCTGACTTGCGTGAACACATTGGCATAACGAAACAGTGCACCGATAATTGGAATCACTGCTACACCGTTGTTAATCATCATCTGGTGACTGTTATGTAATTCACGCCCTAACTTGGCCGCTACTGCTTCAGGTGACGCATTGGTTCTAGCCGCAACATCTAAGATGGTAGTTAACGCATCCGTGGTGATTGCCCACGGTTCACCGGTGGCTTTATTCCAAGCACGCATGACCTGTTCCTTTTACAGTTTGATTAAACAGAAATGTGGTCAATAGTTATTACAATATTCTGTATTGTGGCAATATTTGCCGTGCGCTTTTTTAGCAAGTATGATTGTTCGGAGAACAATTACTTAGAAGCTAGAGCAGGCAAATTACATTGAACACATCTAAAGAAGACAACAATACCACTTGTGATATTGATAAATTTTCAAATACCATGGAAAAATATGGATTTAACCTACAATTTAAAGCGGCCGATGTTTTATTAAATCGCCAGGAAATAATTAGCAATTCAGTGGACGTTGAAAAACGAACACGCGATAGATTAAATGGCGATTTTGTTGGCAATGTTGATGTATATGCTGAGTCTGAAGTTATTCAAAAAGAAACATTTCAATCACTAAGCGACCGTTACCAAAGAGTTTTTTTACTAGAATGCAAAGGTAGCAAAGAATCCGTTAAACTCTTCTTGATAGATGGTCATAGTAATACTTACACTCAAAAAAATGCACATGCTATCTTTAAAAAAGACAATTGCTTTTTGCAAGATGAAATTACTAAATTTTCTCCTGATTTTTCTGAAGACTCCAAATCCCCTTTTATTGCATTCACTGGCGATTTTTTCGACGTGGAGAAAACGGAGAAATTAAAATCAGCATCAGAATCAGAAGAAGTTTGTTTTTACCAAAGAGCTGACAAAAAATATGGTAACACATGTTTACAACATGGAATTCAACAAATTGATAATTTACTTAGGTACTGCAAAGATAATGGCCTCTTTGTAAATGGGTCTGTTAGGAACAAAACTATCTTGCCTATTTTATTGATCAAATCTAAAATTTACCTAATAAGATACCCTAAAGCAAATAGTCAATTCCCAATTTTTTATAAAGATCTCCCTTGGGTTGCTTATCGTAGCACTACTAGATACGGGAGTAACGGTTTTGCACCATATTTCCTTGTCAACTATAACCATTTCAATAATTTCCTTGATGCGGTCAAAACAGGAAACTTGTGTTACTCAAAAACAAAAAAAGAATATAGATGGGAAGAAAGTTAGCTCAAAGTAAGCTATCTCAGATGACTCTTGTTTTTTAACCTTTTTGTCTGCTCTCTTTAGGTTGTTCTAGCACTTATTCCTATTTACGAAACAAGAGCGCTATCGTTAGCTATTGTAATTGTCATTAGCCGTATCGGCTGAAGATGATGGTTTGGGCGGTGTCGTTGTATTGGTTAACGCATCTAATCCAAGCTTATGTTTCTTGGCTTGCTCCCTTGAGCGCTGCTCTAACACTTCCTCCCAATCTAAGCCTTGTGCGGCGCATTCTTCTTCCAATGTCGATAACCCAATGTCCATGCGAATCTTGGAGGCTTGCGCTTCTTTGACCGGGTCAATCCACCCACGCCCTGCACCAATCCATTTAGAGCGTGTCCACGCGTGTTTATGTTGATAGAAGTTAGGGGCTTCAATTAATCCTTTGTTAATCGCTTCTTCTAACCACAGCGCATACACCGGTCTTGCCCAGTACGTGGCTAACCATTGACGTCTGCCTGAAAAAAAGCGCCACGCCTCCATTAAGGCGGCGCGCGCACTAGAATAATTGGTCTTGGAGAAATCCTTCATTAACAGTTCAAAGGGCAGATTAAGCCCGGTGCCAATGTGTCGCAGCACGTTCTCTACAAACTGTCCGTAACCACTGTTAGGCCGACTGGGGGTAAATGCCGAGACTTTATCTCCTGGGAACACCGGAATGATGGTGCCACTTTGCAAACGCACACGCCATTGATTACGTGCCTTCATGTAATCATTAACATCACCGCCGAACAATTCACTAATCGCATCGTTATCTAGTGGCGTTTCAATGAACGCAGCAATCATCGCGTTAACCACAGCAGCTTGCAATTCACTGCGCTCGTAATGGTCTAGTGTTTTAAATAACGGTAATACACTGCTAAGCAATGGCTTACCTCGGGTTTGACCGGTACGCTCTTTATCATGCAAGTGTAATACGCGTTGACGGCCAAACTTAGTCACAGCTGGGATACGTTGCCAATCATCATCTTGCGCTAAGGTAAATAGGTCGCCTGGGTGGGTGCGCTTAATCCAATAGGCTATCGGTGCACCAAACTTATCAATCTCAATCCCACCACGCAATGTCTTGCTGTCTTGCTCACCATTGGGATTGCTTAATCTATCAGGCTCAATCAATTGCAGTGTGGTCGCAAACTCACTTCGATTGGGTAACCACAAGGGTAATACTAACGCTTCTCCGTTTAAGAGGGATGAACGAAAGGCTTGTATCGTGAGCCCTGCAAAGGTTGATGTGTTAGCTGCATCACACGTTGTCGACTCTGCCCACGTGCGCCATAACGATTCCACTTGCCGTGCCCACTCATCTGCCCATTCTTTTGGTTTACCAAGTGCTACGTAATCAGGCCGTGCGGCTAAGCGTAGCCCGGAACCGACAATGTTATCGCTGAGTGTCTGTATTGCACCACTGGCCACCCCGTGATTGCGCACCAAATCACGCGAGCGTGAGACTAATGTGTCTAACTCTGGGAGCAAATCACTGTCAGCAGAGCCTGTTGGCGGTTGCCAGGAACGTAATTCACTAGCGGTATGGGATGCACCGCGGTGCGCGGTGTCAGGGAGTTTACTGGTATACATACGCATTCACTAGAACTCAGCAATCAAGGCTTTGCGTCCACCGTAGCCTGAGTGACGCGCAATCAACGTGGTTAAGTTAGCCATGTAACGCTCAAGTTGGTTAATGTTAGTGGTGGTATAGGTAATACTGCCATAGCCACTGATGTTAACCGAGACTTCTTGTTGACCGGTCATCAGTGCATGGTATGCATCTTGTGCATCATACAAGCGTGCACGTAATGCGGGTAACTCTGTTGTCATCACTTACAATCCATTTAGTTAGTATCAATGTCCCTATCTACCTCATCATGAGGCATTAAATACGGGTCATCGGGTAATCCGATTGGGCGCGGTGTCATCATGGCGCGCAAGAACGTGGCTCTGTCTGATAGCGGTTTGCTTGAGTGTGTTGGTTGCTTATGATTATTATCAACTGTTGCTGCAACCGGTTTACCTAACGCTTCTTCAAACTGTTGCCAATGCCGTTCATTAAATCTATCTAACCCGTAAATACTCGCCGCCGCTCTAGCATACACCCTGCAATCTAACGCTTCATTGCGCCTGGTTGGGTCTTTCTCCCACACCGCACGTGGATACCCACGGTGAATGCGGATAATGCGTTTCTCTGCGGTTAATTGCTTGAAGTATTCTGGCTCATATTCTGGGAAATGACAATAGCCTGCCGGACAGTCGGTAGGTTCTGTGTCATTACGGTTGTCTGTTGGTTTACCCAGTTTCAACCAGCGGTAGAGTTCTACTTTGGCAACGGTGCTAGAGATATTCCACACCCGCAAACCACGGCGCTTACCACTGACGTCGGTTTTGGACACACTTAAAATCAATGCAGTGTCATTGTCACGACCTTTTACTGCAACAACAGTGCGTGGTTGATTGGCTCGCGCTCCTCCACCACCCCATATTGCTTGGGGATGGCGCTTCACCCACGAATAGACTTCTTGTGTCGCATAACCACTGTCAACGGCCATCACTCGAATCGGTAACGTATGCCCTGAGGCATGTGGCCAATCTTGTTGAAGTAGGGTCTCTAATTGTTGCCAGACGTCAGTGCGCGCCGTATCGCCTGATAACACCGCGTAATCAACCGACCAACTTTGTTTATCGCGCCCCCAAGCAACCATCTCACACTCAATGCGGTCTTTTTGAATATCCACACCAGCTGTAATAAACAATCCACCAAGCGGGATAATACCTTGCGGGTATGTTTCACATCGTTGGTAAAGTGTTTCCCAGTCCGGTGCATCGTGCTCTTCTTCATAGGGCTCTCCTAATACGGTGTTAATAAATCCTTTCATACTATCAGGGTGTGTTTTAGCTTGTTCAAATAGCGCAGCGGCATTTGACCAACTAAACCAACCAATGGGACTGTAGAGACTTGATAAGTGATAACCGACGGTGTGTTGTTGTTGACTCTCACGGGTTGCTACCCATTTACCACTGCCCAATAGCTGCGTTTTGTGATGTTCTGCGATGAGCTGCTCACACGATTCACATTCATACTGAACATTCTTAGGCTTACCTTCTTCCCAACGCAATTGAGCAAAACGTAACGGTTGATAATGCCCACAGTGCGGGCAGGGCACATGATAATAACGTTGGTCAGTGTGTTCGAACTCACGTTGGATACGTGACAAGCCTTTTAATGTTGGGGTGCTGACTAAGAAAACTTTGCGCCGTGTTTGAAACGTGGCGCTGCGACGCTCTGCTAATACAATCGGGTCGCCTTCACCGTCCACATCCCCTGGATACCCATCCACTTCATCCATGAATAAGTAACGCGCTGGCATCGAGCGTAATCCCACGGCCGAGTTCGCGCCTGTCATCACTAACACCCCACCGGGGAATTCTTTGGATAATACCGTGTTACCTGAGTCACGCGAGCGTGCCGGTTTCACTCGTGCACGTAATTCAGGGCAATCTTCAATAAGTGAGTCAATGCGCTGTTTAGAGTTACGCTTAGCTGCTTCAGTGGTTGGAGCGACCGCCATCATCGGTGCAGGGGATAAGTGGATCATATACCCAACCCAATTATTCCCGGCTTCGGTACCTCCGATTTGTGCCCCCTTCATAAACACTACCCGTTGTATGGGAGAGTGCGGCGAGAGTGCATCCATAATCTCTTTTAAATACGGTGTGCGCGCTGTGCGCCAACGACCTGGCTCAGCAGCGGCTTTGGATGATAACTTGCGATATTCGTCTGCCCATTGAGAAATTGTTAAAAAGCGATCGGGCGTTAATCCTGAATACCATTCATTCAGAATAACAGTAGCGTTTTGATACATGATGTTTATTGTACGAAGTTAGGTTTGATATCGCTAAGTTCCAGTAAATGTTCACGCACATAACGTTCCAATGTCATTTGTAATCGATACGCATCATGCAAATCAGGTTCCGCTGCCATTTGATTAGCAATACGTGTTGGCCACGCTAACCACGCATCACGTTCTTGTCTTGCTAATTGAAATACATGTGCAGCAGCTTGTTTGCAATCGACTAACTCGCCTTCTAACTGTCGATTGCGAATATGATTGGCTTGCGCTTTTAATATCTCGTTAGCCGTTTTTGCTTCAGCATATGTCACACTGTCAGTTGATAACATGACATTGTTCTCCTTGAGCACTTCTCTTGTTGTATTGACTGCAGATAACGGTACAAGTGTTGATGAATTACTAGTCTGTGAGCTATCTATGTTTGTCTTGGAGATGGTGTTAGCTTCCCATTCCTTATCTGCACGCTCAACGTTAATAGTGCCATCAGCTTCTGTGGTAATACGACCCTGTTGAATCGCTTTGCGTACAGCTGTGTGACTAATACCGCGGTGTTTCGCGTACATACGAATAGAAACACCCATGCAAACTCCTTTTCACGTTTTTTAAAAGGTGAATTCTGATCTGTCCGTTTACTTTTTTATTAACAGCTATGATACGGTAGAAGACGGACTACTAGGAATAGATGATGACACTGAAATAGGATCAGACTCCAGTGCTTTTTGCAGAATACGTATCTTATTTTCAGGTGTAAATTGTTCTAGCAGATTTGATATTTGGCCTACTACTGCATCTATATCCGGACCAGAATTTTTAGCTGCCATATCTGACATGACAGGTTCTTTCAATTCTTCTTCACTTTTCTTCGGCTGTTTCTCAAAAAAGTCTGTAAGATGCTCAGTATTACTACCTATTGCTTGTTTTAGCTTAAGTGCTATTTGCTTAGCAACAATCTCTTCGTTTTCTAATACTTCTATTGCATGACCGAGATTGCCAGCTATCACAATCTTATCTTCAGATGCAGCAACAGTAAAACTATTCAATGGTTGTTGCCCATCCATAAAATAACTTTTTTGGAAAAAAACCAATGAACTTCGAATGCTTTCACAAACTTGAGCATCGCCACTTACTTGCATGGTTAAATTATTAGCTTCGCTATCAACAACAAGTTCACTAATATTATTTTTTTTATCTGGTACTATAATGGTAGTCTTCATCACTCCTCCTCAAATATGTTAAACCTAATTCGGTGCCGGGGCAGCTCCTGGATTAGCTTGCCCAAATTCCCGTGCAGCTTGTTGTCCTTCAACGTTAATTTGGATATCTTGCAAATGGTTATGTGCTGGTGTCACATTTCTTTTTTTGTACTCATCATAATAACGATAAGTCACATAGTTGCACCCATTTATTTGATATTCAGGCTTTTTCTGTGTTCCTTGCACTCTGTAGCCTGGTGGTATACCTGCCTCAACAAGCGCCTGTGTTATACCTTGAATTAAATTCTGCCACATTGCCGCATCCATGCTCTTTCTTGTGGCATATACAGTAATATCTTTGCCAGCTTGCCCCGCTTGCTCTGACATCCGATGACGAGATTTTATCACTTTAAAATCAACACCGGAAGCCATCAACATTGGTATCACGATATTGCAGCCATTACAATATTGCGCTCTATTCCACTCTGGTAAGCTAATATGAATTTTTAGGCCATCTTTTACGAGACTTTTACCTTCCTCTGTCTCTGGTAAATTCGTGGTATCTTCACTGACATTACAGTAAGAAATAAAAGCCTTATTCGTGCGAGGAGGAGCTATTGTATAATTGCCCACTGTAAGGTTTTCACGCCAATTATATGCTTTATCTTCTTGGAATCTTTGACTTACTTCTTCGTAGGTAGGGACAGGTGCAACATCACCATGTTGTTGTAAAGGTTGTGGATCCATTTATTAATGCCCTTTTTTAGTTTATTCATTGAATTTGTAGTATACAAGTTAGGTTTAGCTCTTGTATAGATAACTATATCGGAAACCCTGGAAACTGGAAACCATTTTTCGAGTGCTATCGCTAACGAACTCGGGCGCACAGGGTGCCCGTATACTTTTTGACCTTGGTAAGTACCTTTTTCTGTAAGAGATTTACTTGAAAATCTTCCCGCTCTGACAAGCAAGGCGGCTGCTAAATATTGCTATTCAGCAGCCACTATTTTGGAGAAAGGAGCTCCATAAAAACCTGTGACCTGGCCTACGATATTGGCCTGGTAGCTTGGCTGCCTAGAGGAGCCGGAGAGCTGTTGGCTCTGCCAAGCTGTGAGAATAGTACCCTACAATACTCATTTGCTCAAGTAGCACTACAAAATACATACTACTAATATCTATATGCCGAGTTCAGGTTGGTAATGTTCATCCAAATAAATTTCTTTCTCATCAATCATTTCTCTAATACTTTCCTCTTGCTTTACAAGTGAGGTTTCATGCAACCCCAAAAGGGCATTAACAACAACAGGTGTCATAGTTGTTATACTAGTACTTGCTAATTCGTTATCTATTGCAAATAAGCCTACTGTCTGCAGTGCCAATCCAACCCCTCCCACTGCTCCGCTGATCCAATTACGCACTGCACAGTTTGTGTCTCTACTTCTAGCACACCATTGTGGTTTATTACTGGTGAGTCTTGCTCTAGTACCCCTTATAAGGGAATTAGTTTCACGATATATGCTACCAACCGCCAATGCTAAAGAAAAAGCAAAGAAGACAAATGATAGTGCTTTGAAGAAATAAATTTCAAAATCTTTATCATCCTTACCCATACTCTTACAATCTTCAACTTTGGTAAAGTGGCGAGATAAAATTGCAAATATTGCTGAAAAAAATGCAAGACCAAAGGCAATAAGTACCAATTTGTCTGTTAAACTGTCCCACACACCCCTATATACACTCTCTTCTCTAATCTCTCTTATTTTGCGACGCCTAACATCTACATGCTCTCCATTTCTTTCTCGCTGATACTCATCAGGATAAGCTGGATCAGGAATTGGTCGAGCTCTTAGTAATCCATCAGTCGTATACTTCTCATAAATATGGAGATTAGGTATTGCTGGATTAGGATTAACTCGTATTATAAGCTGATAATCATCGTCCGTGTATTTTCTAGCAGGTCCAACAAGCAAATCCGCTAAATCGTCATGCTGCTTCATCCGCGCAATGAAGTAAGGCGTTCGACCATACGTATTACGAACAGCTAGTGGATTAACATCATCAGCAGGATCATTAAAAAGAGCAAGACCTCCTCTAGCAACCGGTCTTTGAAAATAAGAAAGTATATCCCAGTCTCGTTGGCGACCATTACTGGCAGCAATATGTAGTATGGTATCTCCTCTATCAGCATCCATATGATTCTGCAGTCTTAGTAAATATTTCTTTTGTTCAATTGAAAGATGCTCAGGGGGCGCATTAAAAATTACATCAAAAATTGCTAAGGGATTATTAGACCACATAGCACGATGTAGAATTGTTTCAGCGTAACACTTATGTAACAGCCCATGCCTAGACCTTGCTGGGAAATTACGTGCCACACAAAGAATGTGAAACAAATCATAATTACCCTGAGCAGCAAGGTTCTCAAGATCTAGTTCTGCAGGAGGAGCTGCAAATACATTTAGAGTGCGTGCAGGCTGAGGAACATATTGTTTTCGAGCACCTATTTTGTCTATTAGTTGTTGAAATACTTCTCTAAATCTATTTTCGTCTCCCTCAAGTGCAGACTTGGCTAACTCATCGAACTGAACCTCAAAATATCCTCTAGGACGCGGATATGGGCGAGGAGGCAGAGGTATACGAACGAACGCCGGAGATAAATAAGCGGCATCAGCAGGCTGCAAGGCAGTAGCAAGAGGTATCAACTCATTATGTGCAATGTAATCAATATGTAAAGAATCATATCCATGAGGTTGTGCCATTTTGCTCTCCTTAGAAAATGTGATAATTTAGTTTTATGATTTTACGTCTAAAATCACTTTGCAAAGAAGATATAACAATACATTTTGTTTGTATATACCCAACAAAAGCTGATTTTTTAACTCAAACATTTCACTAGCGATGCGAACTGCATAACGAACTGGAGTAAAGTAACAAGATAGATATGGCCTGGTAGCTTGACACCTAAGAGAGAGCATTTGTGTATAGCCCTGCCAAGCATAGCGAGAAATATACTAAAAAATGTTGGATTTGTAAAGTGCTTTTTTATTTGCCTTTGAATCGGATGAACTCGCCGTGTTAACTGCAAAGATAGTTGCAACATTACCACAGTAGCTAAACGCAGTGACAATAAAAAGTAAAACAAAAAACTTGGTGTTGAAGCTGTGTACCCACGTGACATTGTGAGGGTAACTTGAGCGAGGTACGAGCACAAGTTATCCACGCAATTCACGTAGTGCACAGCTAATTATTAAGCTCTCCAACAACAGAATACACTAACAATCACTGTGTAACAGGTTATTACAATAATGGCTAATGTGAGTCTAACTGGGTATAACTGGGTAGTACTGAGATGTATTGGTACACTAAGTGTAGATAATGGGTAATTTAGCTAACTTTATAGTATTAAGTTAACTTAATACTATTAGTTATAGTTAACTTGGAGAGCTTAAAGCTTAGCTGTGCACTATGTGCATTGTATTAATAACTTTGTTCATTCTTCACAAAGTTATTAACACACTACACATGAGCACACAGCTTTAATAAATTAAGTTTTTTTAAAAATTAATTTAGCTTAAGTTAACTTAAGTAAACTACCCCTATTTATTACATACGATTTTTTTTAAAAATGTCCGGATTAATTTGAAAAAAATTATAATTTTTTTAAAGTTTTTCTAAAACGCAAAATAAAGCGCCCTATTGAACGGTAAAATGTAAACTAGTAGGGGTACATAGCTAAGGTGGTTTAAATGCAGCTATGATCTTCTATGATCGTTCTAGCGGCATTTAACTTTTTATCTTTGGTATGGGTGATTGATGTAGCGTTGTAAGCCTTTTCTCGTTATTATATTTTTGTATGTGGTAATGCTTGAGAGACTGTGCTTGCGTCTGGTTGTGCTGAAGGAAGGTAAGCAGGCTCAGCATGGCTATCATTTTGCTAGGTGTTGCTCTTGAATTATGCTTGTTAGCCTAAGAAGTGTTTAATAATTGTCTAATGACAAAAAATTGAAATAAGTTGTTACAATGATATCCATTATTTCTCAATGAAGAGGTAGCGCTGTGACTGAAAGAACAACAGGACGTTATTGTGTATCAACAGATGAGGATTTTGAACCTGGCTCAAATAACGAGGTTTTGAAAAATTATCTGGGGATCAAATCTAAAGAACAAATGGGATTACTAGAGGCACAAGAACTAAAGAGAACAGAAATAGAATTAGCTGATATTTATGAATCAACTCATCAATTTACCGTTAATGATATCTGCAATATTCATGAGTTGTGGCTAGGAGATATTTATCCTTGTGCAGGTAAATTTCGGACTGTAAATATGAGTAAAGATGGATTTCCATTTGCAGCCGCCGATCGTATTCAAAGTTTAATGATTCAATTTGAAAAAGATTGCTTATCACAATATACCCCATGCTGTTTTGAATCAGATGAAGAGCTAGCATATGCTCTAGCATTTGTGCACATTGAATTTATTATTATCCATCCATTTCGTGAAGGAAATGGGCGTGCCGCACGTTTGTTAGCTGATTTGATGGCACTACAAGCAGGAAGACCGCCACTTAACTTTAGCAATATTAATCATATAAAAAATGAGCTGGGCTTTAATCGTTACATACAAGCAATTCACGCTGGGCACGGACAAAATGTTGAGCCACTAAAACAAGTCTTTTTAACAATATTACGAGATAGCAAAAAATAATTTATTTATTCGTTTTGGCTTGATAAATTTTCTTATCTCTTCGGTGAATAATGATAGGTGATGGCTTAGATAAATCAGTCAAGTTCACCTTAATACCTTCAACACCACAAGAGGTAATTACTGAGCGCGTAATCAATCTCTCACGTTGCTGTGGGTCTTTTAAAAAGGGATTTGTTTTACTGAGTGAATTTTTACGCATTACTATAAATTATAGCATATAATTTATAGTGTATTGGTAGGTTATTTTTTGGTTAATGCTGTAATCATAGTACATGAAATAATGAGCTGAAACAATTTTACTCTTCAGCTTGGTATAAGTACCTTATTAAGATAACTCTCAAATCACTAATCTAAGACACTTTCACAGTATTAACTTATGAGTAATCCGGGAATAAAGTCGTGGCTGAGTCACTGAGTTGACTTGAGCAACATTAACTGCTGTAATTACTTTGTGCTACACCACGTAGCATAAAGGCGCTGAACTGAAGGTTTGAACGTAGCTTTGCTCACAGAAGACCTCCAGTCCAGCATAAACGCCACAGAGGGGTGCGGAAACACCCAACTGCGGCTAACCACAACATTAACCAGGTTAGGAGGTTAATATCATGGCTAAGTTCATTGTATCGAAACGTCGTCGTAATCAAAAGGGCGGCAGCAGTAATATCAGCCAAAGTAAGACACTCGAATCATTGCGTCATGAGCTGCTACTAGCGTATGAATTGACTGATTTCGCAAACAGGTTAGTGCGAAAAGCATGCATTAAATCATACAAGCTAAGAGCCAGTGACGATGATGCATCGATTACTGAATCAACATAATCCAGCGCAATAGAGACAAGGATAGCGTTATGTTGATAAGGATGCTGTTGCTATATGCCGCTGCGCGGGGGCCACCCGTGGGGTGGCGCAAATAGGTAACTCATTGAAACAACTAGCAAGGTTGCTAGATGGGTGAGATATACGCTATACTACAAAAGTAGCAAACAGCAACTTTTGTGGAGAGTCATCATGGGTGTCCCAATCAGAATCAATGAAACGATATACAACGCCGCTAAGCAGGTGGCCGGTGCAGAGTGCCGCTCTATCCCCGCTCAAATTGAGTTTTGGGCGAAGGTGGGACGATGTGCACTGGATAATCCAGAGTTACCAACCGAATTTATTAAAGAGCTGTTAATTTCAAAAGAAACTGACCGTGACTTAGCAGAACCCTTTACGTTTGATGAATCAGATGACAAATAGAGTTATTAAACAAATGCCGGCATTTAAGCGGGTATATAAGAAGCTGCATGCTAATAACAAGCAAGCGGTAAACAGCGCCATTCGTCATATTGCGGTTAAACCACAATTAGGTCAAGAGAAGAAAGGCGATTTAGTTGGCGTATTTGTTTATAAATTTAAAGTGCACAATCAAGAATTACTGCTTGCCTATGAATGGAGTAACACAACGATTATGCTGTTAGCATTAGGTGTGCACCAAAACTTCTATCGTGATTTAAAAAAGCAAACTCATAAACAGTCTGTTGGGAATGATGGTTAACATTACACATTATTATGCCTACGTGTTAAGAGCAGTATCAATAATCAACATCATACATCCTGTGCGATTATGTCCAATTGTCATCAAATTGCAGTCAATCTATTATATTGAAACTCTAGCAAAGAAAATATAATTCTTTGTTAACAATAACATTAATATGGCGTACAAGGGCATGCAAAAGACAATGGATGTGACATCACAACTGGATGTCGTAACGTGGTCAGACATTAGTGAACAGGTAACATTAGTTCAATCTGAATTAGCCAACATCATCGATGCTATCCCCAACATCGATTTTGCACAGTTTGTCAGAGCCCGTTATTATTATGGTGCTAACATCGTTGAAAACGGTGTCACTGCTCTACCTCATTCATCCCACGAAACACTACCACTTGGTGATAATCGATTACCGATACAGATAAATCAACTACTGTGTTACCGCAACGCTAATCCCATTGGGATTATCCTCACACACGCTGTTGAAGTGTTTCTTGAAACAGATAACCGTGTTATTCCACTGCGTATTATGGACGCTGGCAATATCATCGGCTTGTGGAGTGCACATGGTCTGTCACCCACTCATACTACCAAACAAGCATGGCGAGCTGCAGCGGGCGCTAGAACCGTCTTCTCATTGGCAAAGCTATCAAACAATGCCCATCACTTACGATTACAGCGTGAGCTGGGGATTGATAGTGAAGCGCCACACACTCTACTTGAGCATCATGCAGTATTTCAAGAAATTGCTAAGCAAGCCAACAACTGGCATTGCGAGATTATCTTCTTTACCCAACCGTTCATGGAAAAACATTGGCAACCGCAAACACCACTGTATCAATATGCAGAGCAATATGTCTTAAAAGCGTTATTCTTCTATTACAACGGTATCATAGACATCACATTGGTGTGGGAGAAGCTAGCTGATGTCGTCGCTAAACGTCGTTGGCAACCAAAAGCTGTTGCGATTAATACACTGTGCCACTTACTAGCCATAGCAAGTGATATGTACCCTGCATTTGCTGTGGCACAAACTGACAAGCTATTACCATTATCGTTATTAAAACAAGTGTACCAAGATTATTACCAGTTGGTAGATTACCCGCTTATCATTATGCAACCACAAACTGTATCCACAACTGATACACCACTGTATTACTCGTTAGCACTACCAACGCTACTAGAATGCCCAGTGGTTGCCAGCAGTAACGTGCGCATCATTAATGACTTGCTTGATGTTAGAAAGTTAATAAAGCTGTTGCAACAACAAGAGAATAATATTGGTTATCAATATGATTTCTTTCACTACTCGGCAGATGCACTGCAGACAGTGAACTCATCAGAGGTGTTAGCAGAGTTAGACCCACAGTTTATGGGAGAGTACTCAGACAGTGCCACCTTTTTCCCATACAGTAGTCCTTTCTTTCGTGGGTGTATTCAGATAGTGACAAATTAAATAATAAGTGCCATTTTTGGTTGCTCAATTAAGGAGAAAATAGTGCTGGAATATGATGGTGAGACTGCAGAACATGATTATGATGATGAATGGTTATTCTATTCAATGGCCAGAGAAATACTGGCATATTATTTCACTGCTTTCCCAAAACATGCACAGATTGAGAGGTTAGCTGAGCTACTCATACAGTTTGAGAGTGAGATGATTAGTGCCCTTTAAGGTTTGCTAAGTTTTCCCCAATGTTTACAAATGACTTGCCAAGTCTCCCCCAACATGTTCACATATCCCCGCTCGCAATACACCATATAAAAAAATGCCTGTTTAAAGGAGGAAATATGCAATCTGGCAATGCTAATAGTAGTAACCCTGTGTCTACTGGAACAGAAGAAGATAACCACACTCACCCTGATGTTGGTGGAGAAGATGTACTGGAAACAACACCCAATTTATCTGATACCCCATCAACACAATCGATTAATATGAGTGAAGATAGTGACTCTGATGAGGGTAACTCTGAATTGTCAACAGAAACCATTCTTGAGATAGATAATAGTATTGTGCCTAGCAATGCTCATGGTTTTACCCGTTTAAATCCCTCACCGTTGACCATTTACTTAGACGTCTCAAAAGAAGTCTTTATATTTGCAGCACCGATTGCTGGTTTCGGATTAACGTTAGCAACGGTAAATACGTTTAACATGTTGCTGTTGAAATGGTCTGGGAAGGATGATGCCCTTGCCTCAATGTACCTTGTATTAAATGACATTTACTTTGTCATGAGTTTTTCAAAGGGTATGTTAAAAGCGACAAGTCTATCGATTAGTCCATTAAGAGCCGCTGGTGAACACAGTCTAGTGGGTGAAAAAGCCCGTGTCGGTCTGTTGATGTCAACCGGGTTAAGTGGCTTGATAGCAGGCGCATTGCTGAGCGCTAAACCCTTATCAAATTTGGCAGGGGTCAATCATGATTTAACGAATGAGGTAGGCACCTACTTTTCAGCGTTTGCAATAGCAGTGCCGCCTATTTTGTGGTTGACATTAGCACAGCAAATCTCAGCCGGCGTTAAGCATTCAACGGCATTGTTTGTGATTGGATTGAGCTTTGCCTTATCAGGACTTCCATTGGAATATGGGTTAATCATGCACACGGACATGGGGGTACTGGGGTTAGCGATACCGGCATTGTTTAGTGCATCAGTGACAGCAATTGGCTCAGCGGTATACCTTAAACACAGTGAGGTATATCAGCAATATGATTTATTTAAGTGGCAACTCAATGATGTCGCCAGTCAATTACGGGATTTTGTAACGTTAGGCTTACCGTTAGGTATTACCAGTGTCTCTGAACATGTCAGCCCATTGGTGATTTCCCTGTTTATTGGTCATTGGAAAGAAGCAGCATTAGCATCACAAGTATTCTCGCGAGCAAATAGTTTTATCGACAGCGCGATAATGGGGTTAGCCTTGGCCACAGGAATATTGATTGGTGAACAAGTGGGCCGTCGCAAAACCGCACTGGAAGAAGGTAATATTGCCGGTGCACTGGCCACTGCCACGCGTCAGCAACAAATCGTCTCGACTAGCTTACTCATCGGGTTTGTTAGTGCAACGTTAGCGGCCACACTATACGTTGCTTTTCCAGATACGTTAACCAATGCATTGATTGATTTCTCAGAATATGGGTACCAAGATGGCAGTGATGGGCTATATGAGCATGATGCGTTGCACACAATTGATCGAGATGCGACAGAACAATTGTCACGAGCAATGTTGTATGCCAATGCAATAGGGGTTGTGTTACGCGGGCAGTTGCATGTACTTATGGGAGCGCTCAGTGGGTTTAAGGATGTGGTCATACCACCAATAGTCAGTTTTACCTGCGTATCTGGGATTGGATTAACAGTGGGTGGCTATCTGGCGATACAACATGTTAATGAGCAAGGGGTTGCTGACCCGATTCAATTGTTTAATGTACGCAATCTGACTTACCTGCCCGCCATTGGTTTCATGGCATATCGACTTTATCAAACAATCCAGACACAAAAACAAGAGGTAAAAGCAGCTGAGGAGGCAATAGAGATAGTTATTGAAGAGGATGAACAACAGCTTGTTGATGGAGAAAATAGTAACAGCAGTGGAATCGCAACTGTTGAGCTGTCAAGCAACGTTGATGATACTGAACATCAAACAGATACGCCAACAACATCTTTGGCACGCAGTTGTGGAGAGACTATTGCAGCAGGCAGTGCTGCATTAATGGCAATCGTTGGGTTGCAACCAGCACCCACTCAGCCAACATCGCCTCACTTCTCATCGTCTAGCCATACAGACACGGAAGAAATTGATGATGATATGCGCTTATTAAGAGACGATGAACTTCTTGAGATTGAATCATCATCAAGTTGGCGTTGTGGTGGTATGCCATGTGTCATTTCATGATGGTACGCAAAGATAAATAAGCAAATAAAGCAAAACGGGGATGTTATGAAAAAACAGAAAAGTCACGTAAGTGAAGATGGGACAACCTCTCAGGTTGAGGGTGATATTGAAAGCGATATCGGAGCAGCAATATCGGTTATGTTTGATGGTGAAGATGGTGGTACTGTTGATACAGATGAGCCTGTTATGGGTATCACAACAGATGATACAACAGTGACGTTAACACCGGTTGTTGATGAGAAGGAAGCTGACCACTTACCGGCTTTACTAAATGATGTCGCAGCATCACTTCCACCAGAGATTGTGTTGTCTCATTACGATAATGTCAAAAAGATTGTCACGTTTACGACCCCTTATGCAGCGTATGCAATCAGTTTAGCCACAGTGAATACTATCAGTGTATTGGTATTAAAAGCAGCAGAAGAAGACGATGCATTAGCATCGATGTCATTGATTGGCATTATTATTTATTTCACCATGAGTTTCTCAAAAGGGACAATAGATGCCGCTAGTTTATTAACGAGTCGACTTAAAGAACAAGGTGACTCGTTAAAAGTAGGTGAGATGGTGCGCATTAGTTATGCGGTTGCGATGGGAATAAGTGTGCCAGTGATGGCTTTTTTCTTTAATACGCGCCCATTACTGAATGCTTTTTCAGTACACCCTGATATTGTTGACAATGTTGATGCGTATTTTAATCGATTTGCTTATGCGGTACCTGCTATCTTGTGGCTCACTTCAGCACAGAAAATAGCGCTGGGATTTCGTCGCTCGGTAGTATCGATGGTGATTGGGATGTCGTTTGCATTATCGGGTTTGCCAGTGTCTTATCCATTAGTATTGGCAGGTTACGGTTTACCTGGTTTGGCAACTGGAGCCATCTTTTCTGCTTATCTAACCGCGATTGCCTCGACAATCTATTTCAGACTCAGTAGCCAATATGCTGAGTATGAATTGTTTGCACCACGCATGACTGATTTAGCTAGCAATCTATCTGTGTTCTTAAAAATGGGTATTCCGTTGGGCATTCAAGATGCGACAGAGCACATTAGCACATTATTTATTAATGCATTCATTGGGCGCTGGAAGGAAGCATCACTGGCATCACAAGTGACGACACGAACCAACAGTTTCAACAGTGCAGTTGTTGGCGCACTGTCGATAACAGCCGGTATATTTGTTGCCAAGCATCTTGGTCAAGCGACGTTAGCTAAACAAGAAGGACGACTCGATGATGCACGCTCAGCCATCATCCAAGCCAAGCAGGTTAGTTATACGAGTGTGATGGTGGGGTGTTCGATGGCCATGGTATTAAGTGCTGCGTACCTAACTATCCCTGCAACGCTCACCAACGTCTTTGTTGATTTCTCCAAATATGATGGACAGAGTAGCGGTGAACACGGTATTAATGAGACGCAGACACGCGACTTGGCGCATACATTTTTATCCATTGATGCAGTTGCCATTGTGTCTAATGCAGCACGAGTCATCGCGATGGGTGCATTAAGCGGGTATAAAGAAATTATCTTACCGACAGCGATTAGTTTCTTATGCACGACAGCCATTGCATTGCCTGTTAGCACTTGGCTGGTGTTTGCAGATGGGGAAGAAGATGCCGACCGTTCAACGTTATTTTTCGCAGGGCGAATGCTGGCTTATTTGGCATCAGGCCTCATGATTAATTACCTGTTGTATCGACGTACGGGCTTGGAATTGGAGCGACTCGAAGAGAGCATTGGTGAAGTGCCAGTGGGTGATACATTAACAATCAGCCCAAATCCGCAAGACGGTGCTTCGCAGCAGATTGATGATGTTCCTGGAGGCAGTGCAGCACTGATTACACAATTCAGTGAGCGATATACCGAGGTTGTACCCGAGCGCAATGTCAATGTGGTAGCATCACAACAAGATGACATGGCTAGTACTGAAGTGCATCCAGATACTGCTGATAGTGATGATGAGGAAGCAAATGACAAAGCGGTAAAATCATCGTGGGGATGGCAATTTAGTATGCCGTCATATTGTGCAATTTCGTGATTGGGTAGACTAAACATTAATTTATGAATCAGCAATACATACGGACAGGGAGTTCACACATGGAGGAAGCTACTACTTCATCAACTAATAAAACTAATCAACAGCAACCGCATAGACATTCTGCAACACTGACTATTGTTCTGTTAGCGATATGTATTGGCCTGTCATTAGTGACATTGTATTTTTATTACTCGACTAAAGTTAAGGTGATTCAATTGAAAGCAAATAATGTTTCTATGAAATTGCATGATGAAAACAAATTTGATAAGTATGAAAGTGAATTTTCTGATGTTATTAATGAGCATAATAAACAGCAAGCAGTAGGCCAACAATAATAGCAATAGGTAGTGTCCAGCGTAGTCTTGCCATCACCTCTTTTAAAAAATCACGTCTTTGAAATTCACTCTTAGTTTGCTCCTTGACTTGAGCTAAAAACGATTTTTTCATATTCAAAGCAACCTCGATATTGGAATAGCAAACTTTAACATAGTGCTCATATATTGTTGAATGCACAATCTCAATCGTGAGGCTGACAATAAATTAATCTCTATCTTTGTTAGCAAATACTGCTAACATAGTCATGTATTGAAATTGTCGTAAAATGATTAACATATTGTTTCTATAAGGTATAAAAAATAAGCTTGACAAAATCATTTTATTGCGCAAAATTGCAGCCAGTTTTATACAAATACTCATATAATATCTGCTAAATTTGACATAAAGGGAGCTAGGGAAAATGCCAGGGTCAGAGGCTATTTTAGACTCAGGGATATTGAAAGGTGGTTGTTCATCGGAACTAGAACAGCGCTTCCCGAATAATGCTGATATCACTATCTCCGATATCAATGAGCAGTTATTGGAGAAAGCAAAACAGCACATTTATTCTATCGATTTAACCTCTGTGTTAGAGCGACTAGTCAAAGCTGATGGCTGGAGGCACCGCGAAGCAGTCAAAGCAATCAAACAATATCGCAATTATCTCTTTCTTAGAAAAAAATACCCAACAGAAAAACTGCCACCTTCATACGAAGTAGATGAAGTATGGCATGCGCATATCTTACATACAAACGAATACCGAAAATTTTGTAATGCAGTTTTTCCGGAGCTTAAAGGTAGCTACCTTAATCATTATCCTCAACTTCCAGGCACTAGTTCAACAACCGATGCTGAAATGGATAGGTATTACGAAAAAACACAACAATTGTATAAACAAGAATTTGGTGATTACTTAAGACAAGTTAAGAGAAATTGGTTTATGGCTATTTTGGAACGATTCGTAAAGTAAGGGGAAATAGAAGATATGAAATTTATATTAAGTTTTTTATCTAAAAAGTCTAGTAGTGCTCATTGCTATTAGTACAGTTAGTGAGGAGATAGACTATGATGAAGTTCATATCAAAACTTTTAGCAATGACAGCTTAATAGATTTTCTTGTTCATTGTAGGATGAGAAATTAGGGAGATCAATTTAAAGGAAAATTGATCGTGTTTGTTTTGTTCGAGTAAAGGAGATAACTATGAAAAGATTAATTCAATTCTTTCTGTTAAAAAAAGCCGTTAGTGCCGGCTGCATCTAATTATTAGATAAGTTGATTTGCATCAGTCTCTTCCTCTGATGTTAAGTTGCTGAGGAAGCTGGGCTGGTGCAGATCAACCTTGCTGTTTAGTAGAAGAGAAAGGTCTGGATATTTGCTTTTTACATGCTCTATTAGTGCATCGAAGAAGGCATTTTGCCATTCGAGCCATTTAGATTCCTCTGGGAAATCTGCAGCGCAGGGATCTATGTATTTTTTGTCCATCATTAGAAATTTTTTTGCTTGCTGATAAGCTTTTTCTCCAAATAAAAATTTCAGCAATCCATATTGGGTATAAGCATTGGAACGAAGTTTATCTGCCTGTTGTTTTCTTTCTTTCAACTCTTTCGTAAACATTTGTCTTTCAGCTTTTTGTTTTTCTAAGGGAAGCTGATTAAAATGACGACAAAATTGATTATTGCTAACAATTTGTATCTGTAAAAGGGATAATACTTCACTAATCTGTTTTACTTCATCTCTATATTTTTGATATGCTTGCATGCGTATTTTTTGCTTCTCGACGCTAATATTTTCTGCCCCTATATCTAAACGTTTTGTATTTAAAATAAAATCGTAGTGGTCTTTTATTATATTATTAGCAACTGAGACGACCAAAAATATTACAGGTATAGCAATGGCTACCACTTCTATTATTCGAAGCCAGTGACTTTTGTGCTTTCTTTTTTGACTATCGTCCATTTTATTACCTTATTGTAGTTGTATAGTATGTGAAAAAGCTTATAATTTCGACGGTTAAGTAGTTAACTACTTAATTAATCCAAGAAAATACAAAGGAGAATTTCTGTGGATACCCCCTTAGTAAGTTTTTTTTCAAACCGCAAGCTTTTTATGTTCTTTCTCATCTTTACCAGTTTAATTTTGCTAATGCTTTTATTTGCTCGTATGTATTTGCTTACTAGATATAGCGAATTTGTATCTCGCAATATAAATAAACAATACATCACTAGTGTTAATGAATCCCCTAATATTAATTGAAGATATTGTTTGTTTTTTCTACCTAACCAATGCTATTGATACTGCCCATATGAAAGTCATGCAAGCTATTAATGAACAAGTAACGATAATTATAATTAACCTTCCTTTAGCTTTTTCTAGTTTGCGACTTTGTTCTTTGTGGATGCTAATAGCTTTATTCAAACGCTCTATTGCATCATCTAATTTAGTTTTGACTGACTTTTTTTGATTGCTATTTTCCATTCTTCATACCATTTACCATAAATTAATCTTTTCATAAGCTGCTTGATTAACTTGGATCAACTACTTATCAGTATCGACCACTAACTAAGATACTTTAATGAGATTATTAATTATTTCTCGGATTATCTCGTGGTTTAGTTAGTGGTTGGCTTGCACCTCTGTATCGCATCACATCCATTAGGATTAGCACACATCATCTCGATTTGCTCCATACAAGATACCCCTGTATTGAAATAGTTTTTATTGTACAGTGGTGATGTTAATTCTTTTTGACAAAGCTTTTTACCATGAAGCTGATATGCTGCACGTTTTGCATCCGAATATGGATCGCGACTGGTATTATTTACTTTCCCACCAGACTTACACCAATAATGTAATTGAGATTTACTGTTTTGTAATTCTTTCATTACTGTTGGCACTAATGGCAAAATATATTGATGATAGTATTCATCATAGGTTAACTTATCATAACGATTTGATGTGTTAGTGTAACTGGGCTTCGTTATCCCATTGGAATTACCCCATGATGCAGGATTATTGTAATAATTACTGCAGTACTGATTACCCCATTCAACAAAAGCAATTTGTGCAGCTATTTGCTTTGGCTTACCTATACCTAATTTATTGTTTTCTATTTTACATAGTCTTGGGTCATTAGGATGCGCAGCTAAATTTTCCTTAGCCTCTGGCACTAGTTCCATGATAAGTGCCAATCTGCCGTTATTTACATGATAAATGTTGGTAGCTTTTCGCAATTGTTTTTCTATGGCTTGAACATGACTGAAATACTCACTGTGCCAACTATGGCTTTCTGCTCGATTATGAATAGATAAAACAGGGTTGTTATTCTGTTTCCACGCAATAATCTGGTCAACAGATGGTTGAACTTGACTACCATATTCAGCGCTAACAGCTGCTAATGCTTTATCCAGTGACTTGTTAGCACTATTGATAGCATCAGATGCTTTTTTAGTAGCATCAGTCCTACTGTTATTGTTAACGTTATTATTTTCTTGCAACCCTATCTGATACGCTGTTTCATATGCGTGAACCTTGCTGAGGTAATTTGAGAACTGGTACATTAACGTGAATTCCTTACCAGTTAACCCCTCATTTTTTGAAAACAAATTGGGGAAGGATAGATGAATTAAAATTGATATGATTACGCTTAACGCAATCAGAATTAATAATTTAATACTTATACTTACCAAATTTATACGCATATTTTCTCTCTATTTATTTACATTTATCAATCGGCTACTAAAAAAGCAAAACCTTTATTAAAACAGAAATGCTAATTATGAGAGCAGTTAAAGCACCTAAAAACAAACACACCACAAACATGCTACGCAAAGAAGTAAAATATCGATTACCTTTTCTTTTGCTTTTTACTGCTGTGTCAGGAAGCAATGTTCTCCTCATGCTTGATAGACAAATATTCATGCACACTTGCATCGCAATAAATACTGACGATATTAAAATCGTGAATATCGGGCTTCCAATACTATATAAGCTAACCAGCATGATTATGGCCAACCCAAACGCAAACAAATTAAGTGTAATAATTAACAGCGACATCACACTTGCTTTTACATTATCATCAACCTTCATAACTACCTCTGAGTATGTCTATCATCGTGCCTAGCAATGAGATAATCCCACTTAAGCCATGGCCTTCATTATGCTGTATAACGGCCAATTCTTTTACAAGTTTAGTGCCTGGCATAGTACTACGGTTTCAAAGGGTTGGTAATCCGACAAAAGGCAATAAGCTTGCCAGACAATGCTTACAAGATGATATAGTTAAGTGGCTTTTTCCTGGAAAATATCCTTATTTTCAATAGGATTGATAAATAGCGTATTACAAGGGGTAAATTGGGACAATGCCAGCAAATAAATATAGCTTCACAATAGTTGGTGGTACTAGTCCGGTAATTCGGGTATACGAGCCCTTACACCTAGTTTAAATATCTCTGACATAAGCAGGCAGAGCGCTGTTAATTAAGTTGCAGAACCTTACAAATGCTTACAGTTATCTTTTATCTAGGGTTGGCACTAGCGTTATACTAAACAAGACACCTTCATTGCTTATGTAACTGCTTGATAAAATGACTTTATTGGGGTAAGTTTTACAAGCGCTGTCACTACTAGTTTTGGAATTGTCTCTGATATTGTAGTGGCCAGTAAAACCAAAACATTTGTAAGGAGAGCAACATGAAAAAATTAGTTCGGTTTTTTCTGTCAAAAAAAACTGTTAGTGCTCGTTGTTTCTAGGAAAGGAGATAGACTATGAAATTTATATTAAAACTTTTAGCTAAGAAAGCTAACCAAGCAAACTGCTTGTAGCAATGACGGTTTAATAGTTTTTCTTGTTCATTGAGAATGAGAAGTGGGAGGATCAATATAAAGTTGATCAAATTTGTTAAACAAAAGGAGAGAGTCATGAAAAAATTAGTTCGTATTTTCTCATGCAAGAAATTAGCTAAAGCTGCACCTTGTGCTGGTTAGTTTTTTGTTTGGGAAGTAATTGAAAGGGAGAAAGTCATGGAAAAATTAGTTCAGTTTTTTCTATCAAAAAAAGCTGTTAGTGCTGGTTGTTTCTAGTCTAAAAAGGAGAGTAAAAATGAAAATTCTTGTGAAATTATTTAGAAAGAAGGAAGCTGTTTCTGCAAAATGTGCTCTATAAAAGTGAGTTAAAGATTTAGAAACGAGTCATTTTCTAAAATGGCTCGCTTTTTTATTTAATGTATATCATTACTCCGACAACACCTTAAACAGCGCCTGATAATATCCGCAATTGTATCTGTCTTTAACGTAAGTAAACGGGTCAGCATTGTGTATATTGAAGAATGCTTGCAACACCCTTTTGAGTTCTTGCTTTTGTTGTTTTTGTCTGGTATTGGCACGGGAGTTATGCCACGTAAAGCGCCCACCTTCTTCTGCAAAGCCAGCTAACAATACCCACTGTCGATTCGGTGAACCCGTTCGTCTATCCACCATACCCATCTGGGTAAAGTTGTATACCCGAGAGACAGTGATGTCATCGTGTTGACAAGTCACCCGCACAGTGTGTCCATCAATGAATTGAATGGTAATGTCTTGCCAACTCGCCCCCTTGGGCGTTGGAAAGATGGTTAACGGAACGGGTTGGCTGCTTGCGCTCACATATGAGTAACAACGTATGATTGTGGTGCTGTGTAATGCGTATCCCATCGGTGGGTATCAATTCCATTTGTAAACATCACTTACCTATCCATTGCATTCCTCCTGACTAACCCAATTCTTGATGAGATTATTATTACGTTGTGCTGCGCTGGCACGAATGATGAGTCACATTACATCAGATTGACCATCCTATTAAACGCCTATTTTTACGAGTGAATATCGCCAGTGAATTTTACTATCGAATGTCGATAGCGAATGTCAGTACTTATTTTTACTGACAAAAATCCCCGCTAAAAATATACACAATGATGCAGGCGTTGTGATGAGTATCGTTATGCGTGGGTTTAATGTGGTAACTGCCATTCAAATAGTACTAGCGCAGTGTCTTTTCTCATCACCACAGTCCATTCATTACGCACTCGGTAAGTTCTTACCGGGAGCAATCCTATTTTTTGAAAAAAAGTACTAACGAAAAGTTGATGCTAATCAGCACATGAGTGTTGTTAAGAGACTACCTGCGATAACGTTTTATCCTGCCCAGTAAGATTTTGCCATTCCTGATTGAACCGCCCACGTGGTGGCTAACTCAATTTAGGAGAAACACATGAGTTGTAATCATTACACTGGACTGCCCCCTTACCTGATTAGCCAAATGCGATACCATGCTCGCCGTCTACATCGACACCCTGCTGTCTGCAGTATGGACGTAGAAGATATTGAGCAAGAGTTAATATTGGCGTTCTTATTGCGCCAAGACACCTATGAGGCGAGTAAAGCCAGTTGGCCAACCTTCATTGACCGTGTATTGACGTATCACGGTTATCACTTGATTGAAAAAGCCAAAGCACAAAAGCGTCATGTGAATACGGTGTCACTGGATGCGTACTGTGAGCAACACAGCGATAGTGACATTGGTGAGTTGTGTGATGTTATTGCTAATACTGCTATTGATGAACTGCAGATTGATGTAGAGCGTATCACTAACGTGTTGCCACCACACTTGGCCATACTGCTTATCAACTTACAAACGCACTCGGTTAGAGAAATTGCACAAGCTACCAAGATACCTCGCTCAACACTGTATGACACGTTACTGCGTTTGCGTGCAGCACTGATACGACATGGATTTAAGCAGTCTATTTGATATTGCTCGGACAGTTTCACTTCTTTTTCGTATGTAACTAGTAAGGGCATCAACATTGTCAGGGATTGAAATTACTGTGCTGCGCCAAGCAGTGACATCACCTTCCCATAGTGCCTCATCAATCCCTGACAGCCCTTAACGTAAGGTGTAGTTGTTAACAGGAGAACCACATGATGTACCTAGACCATTTATTTTATCAGTCTATTGATGAGTTGCTTGAGTTGCCTGCCCAAGAGTTAGACCGCAAGAAACACTATGCAACCACGTTATTAGCCTGTTTAGACAGTGTCTCAACCCTAAAAGACGTTTTAGTGCTACTTAGAGAAGATAAGGGAGTTAGCGCATGTCATCACTAACCATTATGTCAGCAGGTCAGCGTGTCAGTGAAACCAAAGGGATTACTGGCTGTATCTTTGGCAAAAGCGGTATCGGTAAAACATCTTTGTTATGGACACTGCCAGCGAAGAAGACCTTATTCATTGATTTGGAAGCCGGAGATTTAGCCATTGAAGGCTGGCAAGGCGATACCATTCGCCCACGCACCTGGCAAGCCTGTCGTGATATTGCCGTCTTAATTGGTGGTGCTAACCCCGCATTAAGTGATGAGCAACCCTATAGCCAAGCACACTATGACTCTACGTGCCAACAGTTTGGTGATGTCAGTGTATTTGATAAGTACGAAACACTCTTCATTGATTCGATTACGGTTGCCGGCAGGTTGTGTTTTCACTGGTGCAAAGCACAACCCCAAGCCTTCAGTGAGCGAAGTGGTAAGCCGGATATGCGCGCAGCCTATGGGTTACATGGACAAGAGATGTTGGCGTGGTTAACGCAACTGCAACACACTCGTCACAAGCACATTTGGTTTGTGGGGATTTTGGATGAAAAGGTGGATGAGTTTAACCATCGCTTCTTTCAACCTCAGATTGAAGGCAGTAAAACGGGCTTAGAGTTGCCTGGTATTGTGGATGAAGTAATTACCATGGCAGATATTACCACCAGTGATAATCAAACGTATCGTGCGTTTGTGTGTCATACGATAAACGAACATGGCTACCCTGCCAAAGACCGTTCTGGTCGGCTAAGTGACATTGAAGAGCCACACCTTGGCAAGCTCATGCAAAAGATTGCAGGACAAGTAACCCCTGTTAGTGAACGCTTAACGTATAACTTGCCAGAGAACACACAAACAGAAATGCCCATTGAGAGAATAGGAGAATAGACAGATGAGTAGTGATAGCAATTGGTTTAATTTTAATAGTGCTACTGACCAAATGACGTTTGAGGTTATACCAAGAGGCACCTTTGCCAAAGTGCGTTTGTGCATTAAGCCAGGTGGTTACAGTGACCCTGAGCGTGGCTGGACAGGAGGTTGGGCAACTAAGAGTAACTGTACTGGCACTGTGTATTTGAATTGTGAGTTCACCATATTGGCGGGTCGATATGCACGCCGTAAGGTGTGGGGGTTAATTGGCTTGTACAGCAATAAAGGTGAGCACTGGGGTAACAGCGGGCGCAGTTTCATTAAAGCAATACTGAATTCAGCACACGGTTTGTCACGCAGTGATAAATCACCTGAAGCACAACGTATCCGTCAACTAAATGACTTTGGTCAGCTAGATGGTATTGAGTTTTTAGCACGCATTGATGTGGAAATTAAACCCGATGGCAGTGAAAAGAATGTTATTAAGCTAGCCATTACCCCTGAGCGCAGCGAGTATGCGATTTACATGGGTAAAACTGCACAGACAATTCATTCAATATCGACTAATACAACAAACAACACACAGACACCGTGGGATTAGAACATGACTAAACGTCTTACTAAACCCGTAATATGTTGTCTTGATTTAGGAACAACCACGGGTTGGGCAGTGTCTAATAGTAACGGGCATGTGATGAGTGGCACATTGGATTTACAACCACAACGGTTTTGTGGGGGTGGTATGCGCTATTTGCGTTTTGCACACGCTTTAGATGATATGAAAAGTGTGATGGGGAAAATTGATGTGGTGTACTTTGAAGAAGTACGACGACATTTAGGCACAGATGCGGCGCATGTGTACGGCGGGTTCTTGGCAATGTTAAGTGCATGGTGTGAGCAACACAGTATACCGTATCAAGGCGTGCCAGTAGGTACGATTAAGAAGTGTGTTGCAGGTAAAGGTAATGCGAATAAACAGGATGTTATGCAAGCGGTAACAGCGCTGGGGTATCAGCCACAAGATGATAATGAGGCCGATGCACTGGCGCTGTTACATTATGTGCAAACAACACAGAGAATAAGTCATGTCCCGAAATAAATTGGCACAACAACCATGCTGGACAGAGCAAATCGTAGCAGGTCATTTCAGACAAGCGGTATTAACCTTGCGAAAATTACCATCAACCCAATTACAAGGATATAGCAATGCGTGGCCTGATATAGTGCGCTTACCGTATGAAGTAGCTTATATGGAAGCTCGTTCAATACAGTTAAAAGCC
Organism: Gammaproteobacteria bacterium; assembly: GCA_965116795.1. GTDB lineage: Bacteria > Pseudomonadota > Gammaproteobacteria > JAJFKG01 > JAJFKG01 > JAJNDI01. The sequence continues at coordinate 316,094 of OZ220716.1, read as the reverse complement.
ACCCCTGAAGACATTGCAACATTAGAGCGGGTGTTTGCATGGATGCAGTGGATTGAGGTTGAAGAGCGTAAGCTTATTTGGAGACGTGCAGAGCACGTGCGTTGGAGAGCGATATGCTGGGAATTGGGCGTGAGCAGACAAACTGCATGGGTCAAGTGGAAAGTGGCACTGAAGAAGATTGCAATACGGTTGAATGCTTTATCAAGACCGTTACAACAAGGTAAATCATCATGTCAAAGTTGATGATACAACCGCGACTGATTCGCATGCGTGATGCACCGGGTTATTTGGGAATGGATAGCCAGCGTTTTAATAAGGATGTCAGGCCATTTGTACAAGAAATTCCAATTGGGAGTAAGAGTATTGCTTTTGACCGACTTGATTTAGATGCGTGGGTAGATCATTATAAGCAGCGTAGTAGGTGTGCCACAGCATCAGACTCTAGGAGGATGATACTATGGGACGCAAAAGAACGCCGGGGCTCTACAAACGTAGGGACATCTGGCAAGTTGACAAAAAGGTCTTCGGAAGACGACTTTGCGAAAGCACTGGAACTGGTGACCTCGAAGAGGCCGAGACGTACTTAGCAAGGCGTATTGAAGAGATTAGGCAGGCACAGATTTATGGGGTGCGGCCTAAGCGGAAGTTTCGAGAAGCGGCAACAAAGTACCTATTGGAGAATCAGCATAAACGTAGTATTGATACTGATGCAATGCGACTTAAGTTAGTGGTAATGCATATTGGTGAGATGACGTTGGAGCAAATTCACATGGGTTCGTTGCAAGGGTTTATCGAAGCGAGGCGTAAAGATGGGGTTAAGATGCGCACGATTAATCATGGATTGAAAGTGGTGCGTCGTATCTTAAACCTAGCGGCAAGTGAATGGTTAGATGAACATGGTCTAACGTGGTTGGCAGCAGCACCTAAGATAAAGTTGTTGCCTGAGCCGGATTTGCGAAAGCCTTATCCGCTAACGTGGGATGAGCAAGCAGCACTATTCGAACAGTTGCCTGAGCATTTGCGTAATATGGCATTATTTGCTGTGAATACCGGATGTCGGGATAGTGAAATTTGTTCATTGAGATGGGAATGGGAAGTGGCTGTGCCTGCGTTGGGTACATCTGTTTTTATTATTCCAGGAGAAAGGGTGAAGAATAATGAGGATCGTTTAGTTGTGTTGAATCGTATTGCTTCTTCTGTTGTTGAGCGTGTGCGTGGCAAAAATGCTGAGAATGTGTTTACTTATCGTAATAAGCCTATGGCACATATGCTGAATAATGGTTGGAAGAAAGCGCGTCAACAAGCAAATTTATCTCATGTGCGCGTGCATGACTTAAAGCATACATTTGGCAGACGCTTACGTGCAGCAGGAGTCAACTATGAAGATAGGCAAGATTTGCTTGGCCATCGTTCAGGACGTATAACAACACATTATTCTGCAGCTGAAATTAAGAACTTGTTGAATGCAGCTAATTTGGTATGTGACCAAACTAACAGTGCACCAACACTGATGTTGCTACGTTGTGCTAATCAACGTAGCTCCCGCAAATCTCCCGCAGTGGATTTTGTGGGATTAAGTGAAGTCAATGTAACTAATTGATTTTGTTGGTGGGCCCAGTAGGACTTGAACCTACGACCAAAGGATTATGAGTCCTCTGCTCTAACCAACTGAGCTATGGGCCCGTTTGCTTTTTAAGTTGGCTCTTCTTGATCTAAAAAACTGCTTAAACGATCAGAACGACTGGGATGGCGCAGTTTGCGTAATGCTTTTGCTTCAATTTGTCGAATACGCTCACGGGTCACGTCAAATTGCTTACCTACTTCTTCTAATGTGTGGTCGGTATTCATGTCTATACCAAACCGCATCCGCAGTACTTTCGCTTCACGTGGGGTTAAGCCGGCCAATATCTCATTCACTACTTCACGTAAACTTTCATTTTCTGCAGTGTCTGCAGGTGATAATGCATTAGCATCAACAATAAAATCACCTAAATGTGAATCTTCATCATCACCAATCGGGGTTTCCATCGAAATGGGTTCTTTGGCAATCTTCATGACTTTACGGATTTTATCTTCTGGCATATCAATTGTTTCAGCCAGCTCTTCAGGCGTTGGTTCAACGCCTGTCTCTTGCATCATTTTACGTTTAACACGATTGATTTTATTAATGGTTTCAATCATGTGAACAGGAATACGGATAGTACGTGCTTGATCGGCAATAGAACGAGTAATGGCTTGACGGATCCACCAGGTTGCGTATGTTGAAAATTTGTAACCGCGACGATATTCAAATTTATCAACGGCTTTCATCAAGCCAATATTACCTTCTTGAATTAAATCTAGAAATTGTAATCCGCGATTTGTGTATTTCTTTGCGATTGAAATCACTAAGCGTAAGTTAGCCTCAATCATTTCTTTTTTCGCACGTCGTGTTTTAGCTTCGCCAATTGACATGCGCTTATTAAACTCACGAATTTCAGCAAACGTTAAATTGTTATCAGTTTCGATTTCACGTAATTTACGTTGAGCTCTTAAAATTTCTATTGTAAATTGCTTAAGCACATGACTATACGATTCACCGTGTTCAAGTACGCTAGGCAACCAATTTTCATCAACCTCATGATTTGTAAATGATGTGATAAATACTTTGCGCGGCATTTTTGCTTTCTTAATACAGTAATTCCAAATTATTTTTTCTTGCTCACGAACTTTGGCAGATAACATACGTATCTTTTTTACCAGTTTATCAACTTGAGAAGGCGTAAATTTGAATTGTACAAAGATATCGGCTAATTTGGCACGGTGCCGTTTAGCTGTACGGTGATCGCGTCCATATTTATTTTCAGCAGTTAATGTTTTATTTAACAGTTTGCGTAAGTCACCGAAATAGGCTGCTGCACGTTCTGGATCAGGACCACTTTCACCACCTTCTTCGTCATCTTCTTCACCACCATCTTCATCTAATTCATCATTGCTTGTTAGTAAGTCGTCATTATCACCATTAGTTTCTTTTTTCTCGTGTAATACTGATCCTATATTCGCAGCTGCTACTTCATCATCTTCTTCGTTAAAGCCAGAAATGATATCACTTAAACGCATTTCACCAGCTTCGACACGACCGTAGTACTTAAGTAGTTCAACACTAATAATTGAATAGTCAGCTAGTGTTAAAATAACTTGGCGGATACCTTCTTCGATGCGTTTGGCAATGGCAATTTCACCTTGGCGAGTCAACAAATCAACATCGCCCATTTCACGCATGTACATACGTACTGGATCGGTAGTGCGTCCTAATTCTGCATCGATGGATAATGTTGCTAACACTTCAGCAACAGCTTCGGCTTCTTCTTCATCGACATCTGGAGATTGAGTGTCATCACTATCTAATAAGCTGCCATCGCCGGGGTTTTCATCACGCAATTCAATGCCAATGCTAATACATTTATTCATGAATTTACCAGCATCGTCCGGATCGATGTCGTCTGGTAGCGCATCATAAATTTCTGCGTAGCTTAAGTAGCCGCGTTTCTGCCCAATAGCAATTAAACTACTGATTTTCGAACGACGTTCTGGATCAAAGTCAAACTCCTGACGACTCATGGGATCTCCGCTTTATTGTGAAATTGATTGGCCTGACGTGAAATAAGAGGCGAATTCTACCGCAAAAACTGCCATGCGTCTAGCATTTATCCGCCATCAAGCATGATGTTGTTCAAGCTAACCATTTGTTTTTAATATGATTATATTAGAGCAGATGGGTATATACTCGTCGCCCTTGAATTGTAGGCTTTGTTGGCTGCGCGATTTTGCCACAGTCATGTGTGTCTATATACACTCCTGTGGCAAAATCGCTTGCCGCCTCGCCTACAATCCAATTGCTTGAGTCTATACTTCGTTGCAACTCAAATAATTCGTCGCTTCTATTTGTCGCATTTCTAAATGCGTTGGGTATAGCTTATGACAATGGTTGGGTATCTTGCCTAGTTTGCTGTAATAATGCTTGTAATTGTCCACGTTCTTGTACTGATAATGTCGTCTGTTTTGCTTTTTGCACTAAAGCGTCAATTTGCTTTTCGCATGCTTGTTGTTTAATGCGGCTGATTGTACCCATTAACTCATCACCAATCCCATCTTCAGGTAAGGTAAGTGGCCGACTAGCTAATTGGTGTAAATACACAGTTTGTGGTGTATCACGCCAGTGTTCAAGCAACATTGCAGTAGTAAGCTGTGGATTTTGTCGTAGTAATGTCAGTAAATTTACTAAGATATCTATCCCAGGTAAGTTAAGTGTTGTTAACGTATCGATGTTAGAAATACGTTGTGCGTGTTGAGGGTATTGCAACAACAAACTAATTGCTAAGCGCATTGGTGTTAAACGTTGTAAGGTAGAATGCTTAGGTGTTGCTAGCTGCATTGTTAATGGTGACGATGACACATTTAATAAGTGCGTGATTTGTGTGTTGGTAGTACGGCATAATTCAGCAATGCGTTCGGTGAGCAATGTATGTAATACAGGGTCTTGTAATTTTGTTAATAATGGACGTAATGCTTGCAAAAAACGCGCACGCCCATCGATACTAGTTAAATCATGTTGTGCTTGCAGTTGTGATAATAGAAAATCAGAAAATGGCATGGTAGCTTGAATACGTTCAATAAAACGAGTTTTGCCTTCTTTTAAAATTAAACTATCTGGATCATCACCGTCTGGTAATAATAAAAAGCAAATACTATTATTTGCACTTAGGCACGGCAAACTTGCTTCTAGTGCACGCCAAGCTGCATTGTGTCCAGCAGTATCACCATCAAAACAACAGATAACGCGATCAGTGTATCGAAATAACCGTTGGAAATGTGATGTGGATACAGCTGTACCCAATGTTGCAACACCACAACGCACATCATGTTGATACAAACCTAATACATCCATATAACCTTCAACTAAAATCACACTATGCAAGTTAGTGTACGCGCGTCGTGCTTCAAACAAACCGTATAATTCATGGCTTTTATGAAATACAACTGTTTCGGGAGAATTTAAATATTTCGGCGTATTATCATCTAATACACGTCCACCAAAAGCGATGATACGTCCACGGTGATCGCGGATCGGAAACATGATTCTATCGCGAAAGCGGTCATAGTGTTTTTTGGAATTTTTTTCGATAATCAGTCCAGCTTGGACTAACTCAGTAGTATTGAAGCCAGCTTGAATGGCATGTTGTAATATATTTTCCCAGCCAGGTGGTGCATAACCAAGTTGAAAATGCTGAATGACATCTTGTTTTAAGCCACGTTTAGCTAAGTATGATCCAATTAATTTACTACGTGGGTGTTGCTGTAACTGTGACTGATAAAATGTTGCAGCTACTGCCATCAGATCATATATTCGTTGGTTATCATGTTGTTTATGTGTGTTTTTGATAATGCGTGGAACTGTTAGACCAACATGCTGTGCTAACAGTTCAACGGCTTCAATAAACGTTAATTGATCATAATCAATTAAAAAGCCAATTGCATTGCCGCTTTTGCCGCAACCGAAGCAGTGATAAAACTGTTTATCTGGGCTAACGCTAAAAGACGGTGTTTTTTCTTGATGAAAAGGACATAAGCCAGAATAATTTTTGCCGGTTTTACGCAAACGTATTCGTTCACTGATTACATCAACAATGTCAGTACGTAGTAATACATCGTCTATAAATGCACGTGGGATCCGGTTTGCCATTGATTGCCTACGAGATTTGGTATGATCGTATGATTATCAGCGAGTATATCAGATTTTATCTATATACTCTTCGCGTTTTAAATTTATGCTTTGTTGGCTGCGCTCCTGGATCAAGCTTGTCCTGAACTTGATTCAGGATCTGGGCAAGCTTTTTCACAAAAGTCATGTATTTGAATACACTCCTGTTGATTCGAAAGCTTGCCGCCTCGCCTAAATTCAAAACGCTTTGAGTATAGCTTTTCACAAAAATAAATTATGCTAATTTAGCTTTGATCTGTTGACTGACAGCACCCATATCAGCACGACCTTGCAATTTGGGTTTCAATAACCCCATCACTTTACCCATGTCACGCATATTGGTGGCATTAGCAGCTTGAATGGCTTGTTGAATCAGAGTATCAATTTCATTGTCAGAGAGTGGTGTTGGCATAAAGGTTTGGATAACCACAATCTCACTTTCTTCTTGGGTAGCTAAATCATCACGATTAGCTGCTTTATATTGCTTAATCGCATCACGACGTTGTTTGATCATTTTATCTAGTAACGTCAATATGCTGGCATCATCTAAGGTATTTTGTGAATCAATTTCTTGTTGACGAATAGCAGACCAGATTAAACGAATAGTGTCTAATCGCGACTTATCTTGCGCTTTAAGCGCTTCTTTCATCGCCGTTTGGATTGAATCTTTTAATTGAGTAGTCATGATTACTGTAGTTTGTACCGTCCATTTACAACAGTATGTGTGAATTTAGCCATTAATTTCCATAACGTTTACGCATGCGCAAATCACGTGGCTGTGGTGTTTCGCGAGAAATCTTTTTCATCCACCGTTTAGCTGCCGCTGCACGTCTACGTTTGCGTTGGGTGGTTGGTTTCTCATAAGCATCTTTACGACGAATATCTGACAATACACCAGCTTTCTCACAAGACCGTTTAAAACGACGCAAAGCAACTTCAAAGGGTTCATTATCTCTAACGCGAATGTTTGGCATTTATGTAATTACCTTCTATCTATATGATTACTGTCTCTGTGGATTTGCCCACCGAAAGCGGCAATTCTACTGATTCATTTGGATAAATGCAAAAGATATGAAGACACAAAAGGACATTTTTTAAACGAATCAGGGTTGGATTAATAAGATACGGTAGTGAGGCTGTAGGTGTAGCTTGGCACGATGGGCAATGTGTAAATCATCTACAATGGCTTGATGCCAGTGCAATTCTCCTAAATCTTGAATTAAGTTATCTGTTGGTGTCGGTAGGTGTGATGTGTCAATTGATAAGTCTGTTTGCCATAAATATTGTGTATGTGGCGTAAAATAATTAACTGCGCCTAAGTATAGTGGTTGTTGACTATGGGTAAAATGAATATTTGGATCCCATAGATGCAAGACTAATAATGTATGATGATGACGAGTTGGCTTAACCATGGTGAGTATTGGTTGGTGGTTAAAATATGTTGCTGGCAACAAGGGTAGTTTGCGCTTAATTGGTTTAGTTGCCAAACGTTGCAACGTGGATTGCAAACTACTGTCATCAATATCTTCCCAGCCATGTGCACGTAACGTATTACGCAATACATTAGGATTGCCACGCCACTGTATATTGAGTAATTGTACTGTGTTGCCAAATCGGTTTGGTCGGAAAAAAGGAATGTTTTGTACTTGATTATGCCACCATGCTTGTTGATCAATGAGAAGAGTTGGCGAGTTTGGCAGATATAGTTCTACTTGCTTATTCCACACTAAAAATAAATAGATACTGCTAAATAAAATGAAGCTAATTAAACAAGTAGTTAGTAAACCGGTTAAATCTAATGCTTTGGTCAGTAATCGACGGTATGAAATCGTGATCAATAGCAAGCAACATGTACCTAGCAATGCGCCACCAATAATATCAGTAAACCAATGTGCACCTAAATACAATCGTGAAATAGCTACTAAAATAATAATCAGTACAGCAATGAAATGGCTAAGCCAGCGATATTGCGGTTTACTAGCACGTGCTAGCATGACTGCAAAAAATCCCCAGATGACAATGCTAAGTGTTGTATGGCCGCTTGGAAATGAGAATTCAGATAACGTGCCAGATAAATCATTAGGTCGTGGTGATTGAGTTAACCATTTCAAGCAAGCAATCATGCCACTTGCTAATATTCCTGCACTTAACCAATGCCATGCGCTATATGTATGGCGTTTGCAAAATAAATAAATTGCGACTGTTACTAACATAGGTAATACAACCAGTTTGTCTCCAAACGTTGTGAGCACAATGGCAATTTTCATTCCCCAAGGGCTATACCATGAGCGTGAAAAGAAATGCAGTGGATGATTCAGATAAATTAATCCAATCTGTTGTGACACCATATAGCCTAATAAGGCTAATAAAATAACTAGCACTAATAGCACACAAGCACTGGTTAATTGTCCATGGCGTTGTGGGTGATATGGATCTTGTAGTGCTGTATAGACTGGATGAAAGTAACGATGATGTTGGCAGTATTCCCATACATGATCCAATACACCATCTAATTTATGCAAACACCAATAAATAATCCGTTTAATTAACCAACCAGATAACCATAGGATTAACAGTGCAATAAATAAGATAGTTAAAAAGTGCGTAGTCATATCCGGCGGAAATTGTAATGCTGTCATGCCTAGCAAGATCCCAGGTAACATGTAGGCAGGTGCCCACATGATGCTAGATGGAATATTTGCTGCGAAGAAGGCAATAGGACGCATGTGTAACATACCTGCTACGATTGGAATAAATGCACGCAATGGACCAAGACGTCCGAAAAACACACTTTTACCACCATGGGATGCAAAAAACCGTTCACAGCTTTGTACCCAGTTAGGGTGTGTGCTAAATGGCCATATGTCACGTAATCGGCTTTTATAATAATACCCAATGAAATAACTAAGTGCATCACCTAATACAGCACCTGCAATTGCCCATGATAGGGTTGAGGTAATCGGTAAAAAGTGTGCGCCAACTAAGGTGCCGACTGTAGTCATCAGCACAACGCCTGGTAGTATAATCCCAATTACAGCTAATGATTCGAAAAAAGTAAGTGAAAATACAATAAATCCAGTCAATGTAGGATGTAACATAATCCAATGTTCAAAAGCCAGTTTATATGGTTCTAGATTATTCATTTAATACTAACCAACCAATTCACCATCGGCTTGTTTATCTGCATGGTAGGAAGAACGTACAAATGGACCACACGCAGCATTTTGAAAACCCATCTCATCGGCAATGCGTTTGAAGCCAGCAAATTCTTCTGGAGTAACATAACGTGCCACTGGCAAATGATGACGACTAGGCTGTAGATATTGGCCAATGGTAAGCATATCAACATCATGTGCACGCAAGTCACGCATGACTTGAATAACTTCGTCATTGGTTTCACCAAGTCCAACCATGATCCCAGATTTTGTTGGGATATGTGGGAAACGTTGTTTGTGTTGTTGCAATAAGGTCAGTGACCATTGATAGTCTGAGCCAGGACGTGCTTGTTTATATAAGTGTTCAACCGTTTCGATATTGTGATTAAACACATCAGATAATTCTTCGCTTAAAATTGCTAATGCTTTTTCCATGCGGCCACGAAAGTCAGGCACTAATACTTCGATGCGGATCTCAGGATTATGCTGACGCACAGCACGGATACAATCACGATAATGTGTAGCACCACCATCACGTAAATCGTCACGATCAACTGATGTAATTACCACATAACGTAATTTCATTTGTGCAATAGTACGTGCTAAATTGATTGGTTCATCTGGATCAAGTTTATCTGGACGACCATGAGCAACATCACAAAATGCACAACGACGGGTGCACTTATCACCCATAATCATGAATGTAGCGGTGCCTTTACTAAAGCATTCAGCTAAGTTAGGACACGTTGCTTCTTCACAAACAGTGACTAGTTTATTTTGACGCAAGACTTGTTTTAATTCACTGACAGCAGGGGTAGCTGGAATACGAATACGGATCCAATCTGGTTTACGTAAGGGTTCACTGGGTACGATTTTAATTGGGATCCGAGATAGCTTGTCTGCATTACGTTGTTTATTAGCTGAGTTCAGCGTGGTATTCGACATGTGCTTGATCCTGTTTTGTTGGCAAATGACTTTGAGCGTGTGCTAGCGTATTATACCCCAGCACTTGACGCAAGCTGTTTAATAGTTGATGACTGAGGTGATGACGAGTGAGTGTAATGTCATGATCAACTAGTTGAGTAATGGCTAATTGCTTGAATCCACATGGGTTGATCTGAGTGAATGGGGTTAAATCCATCTGATGATTAAATGCTAAACCGTGATAACAACAGCCACGACGTACCCGTAATCCCAATGAACAAATTTTTGCATTATCGATATACACACCGGGTGCATCAGGACGTGCATGTGCATCGATTCCATGCCATGCCAAACATTGGATCACACTGGCTTCGATTTGACGGACTAATTGGCGGATACCCAATTGGCGACGGCGTAGATCGATCAATAGGTACAATACAACTTGTCCAGGGCCGTGGTAAGTGATTTGACCACCACGGTCAGTTTGAACAACAGGAATATCACTAGGCATGAGTAGATGTTCAGCACGACCGTTTTGTCCCTGGGTAAACACCGGATCATGTTCTACTAACCATATTTCATCATAACTATGAGCATCGCGATGATCGGTAAAATCACGCATTGCATGCCATACATGGTGATAGGCAACACGACCTAGATCACGATACAGTACTGTATTAATAATTTGAGGCATTAGTCTACTTCTTGTTTATAACACAAATAAAATCTGTTCATGTGCAGTTAATTCTCGATAAATATTATCTAATTGTTTTTGACTAGTTGCAGTGATTGTAATGGTTACTGATAAATACTGTTTTTTATCACTGTGTCGAAATTGAATGTCATCAGCAGTTACGTTAGGTGCATGCTTTGCCACAATATCAAAAATAACCTGACTGAGATTGGATTCCGCTTTGACAATTGCTTTAATTGGAAATTCACACGGAAATTTCAATACATTTTTTTTAGCAGGTTTACGTTTGTTTACCATGTTGTTTATACAGATTGTTTATGTGCTTGATATAATTCAATGATTTGTTGCCACATAGGACCTGTTTTGCCAGTTCCAACCGGACGATTATCTAATGTTGTCACTGGACGTACTTCACGTGTTGAGCTGGTTAACCAAATTTCATCAGCTGTGGTTAATTGTGCTTCAGTGACTGTTGTTTCTTGTATGGGGATCTGATGTTGTTTGGCCACTTCAATTACAACATCGCGTGTGATCCCACCTAAAATACAGTCGGATTTCATTGGTGTCATGATCACATTATCTTTGACAATAAATACGTTACTCGATGTCCCTTCAGTTACGATACCATCGCGTACTAAAATAGCTTCGCTAGCATTCGCATCATTAGCTTGCTGATTAAGTAGGACATTTGGTAATAATGCTGTTGATTTGATCGAGCAATGTGCCCAACGGCAATCGGGTAATACAATTGCACTAACGCCTTGACGTAACGTGTCAATTGAAGTGGTTGGCAATGGCATACTCATTGCCAATGTCGTTGGTTGTAAATTATCTGAAAAAGTATGCTGGCGTGTTGGCATTACTCCACGAGTTACTTGTAAATATACAGCTTGATTGCCACCACCATTTTTGTTAACTAGATCAGTTAATACGGATTGCCATTGTGAGATATTCATCGTTAATGTTAAACGAATTGCTGCTAAACTGCGATACAACCGCTCAAGGTGATCAACTACACGAAATGGTTGGCCATTATAGACTGGAATTACTTCGTATACGCTGTCAGCAAATAAGAAACCACGGTCAGTAATTGGAACACGCGCATCAGCAAATGGAATAAATTCTCCATTTAGATAGACGAATGGATGAGGTTGTGTCGTCATGTTCATGCATTAATAGGTTGTTGATTAAGTTCGGCTGTATGTTGGCTCTTACCAAACCAGTTGTGCCAATGTAATCCGACACTGTCTAGCATGCGTCGCCACAAGTTACCACGTGGTATGGTTTGCAATGCCAGTACAGGATAGCTAGCAATCTGTTGCTTGCCCAGTGATAATTGCAATTCACCTAATGGCTGTCCTTGAGTGATTGGTGCTTTAACAGTATGCTCTAATGTCATGCTTGCTGTTAATTTAGAATATTGACCGCGTGGAATTGTCACAAATACAGGTTGACTAATCCCTAACGTGACTTGCTTATTTTTGCCTTGCCAAACACGTGTTCTACTAATTGGTGTATTGGCATCATATAGTTTATGTGTTTCAAAGAAACGAAAACCATAATTTAATAGCGCGGCACTATTTTGAGTGCGTGCATTGTCGGATGGTGTTCCCATGATGACAGCAATTAAACGCTGATCACCTTGTTTTGCAGAACTCACTAAGCAAAAACCAGCTTCTTCAGTGTGACCAGTTTTCAAACCATCTGCACCTAAATGTGTCTGCCATAATAGGCGATTACGGTTATATTGTTTAATCCCACTGTAAGTCATCGACTTTTGTGAAAAATAATCATAATACTCAGGAAAGTGGGTAATCAATGCGCGTGCTAATAGTGCCATATCATGTGCACTGCTATAATGATCGACATCTGGCATACCATGAGAATCGGTAAAATGAGTATTTGTCATTCCCAATGCCTTTGCTTGTTGATTCATAAGACTAACAAATGCATCTTCGCTACCACCTAGATATTCGGCTACGGCAACACTGGCATCGTTACCTGAATCAACAATGATCCCACGAATTAATTCGTCAGCAGATACATTAGTACCTTCTTTGACAAACATTTTAGAGCCACCCATGCGCCATGCTTTAACACTAATTGGGATTAGTGACTCTTTTTGTATTTGTCCATGGTGCAATGCTTGAAATAGCAAGTACAATGTCATCATTTTAGTTAAGCTAGCGGGTGGAAAATGTTGATCAGGGTTCTTCTGTGCAATTACATCATCACTGTTTGCATCTATCAGCACATATGCTTTTGCTTGAATAGGTGGAGGCGCAGGCAGCATAGGCGATGTTAATATTGGCCGCACTGGTGTTACATTTGACGATGGATTATTAGAGGAAGCGGTATTGCTAGCGCTAAACGCCATTGAGCTAAATAATGTACTTACAGCAATTACAATAACCAATGTCTTAGATAGATGAATAATACCTGATTTCACCGTATTTTTTAGCATGCCAGCGTTCCTTTCCTTAACTGTTAAATAACAATACTGAAGGCAGCTAGGATACCTGATTTGCTAGGTGAGTACCAGATTTACAGCCTTTTCCTAAAATAATGAGGTATTAGGACGAGGATTTGTTTTTCTAGCTTCGTCAAATACTTAAGAAAAAGACGGAGTTTAGCTAAGCCTAAATGAGTACTTTTTATTAAGTATTTGACGAAGCTAGAAAAGTAAAGCCGACGTTATAATGCGTCATTATTTTAGGAAAAGGCTGTAAGTACATTTACCAAATGTGGCTTAACATTCAAAGGGGTAGGGTATGTTCGCACTATAGCCTGATTGGATAGGCTCGATAAATCCCGGCTAATTGTAAACGCTGTAACCACTGATGATTCATTTTAATCGTATTAATCGGGCCAACAATGATTTTATACAATGCTTGTTTGTTAGTTTGACTGTGTTTTAAATGTAGTGGTGCATCAATTAATATATTCTTTAAGCGATTTAATTCATGTTTAGCATTACCTAAGTGATGAAATGCGCCTGCTTGTAAATATAATTGACGTTGTTGGGAGGTAGTTGGTGTAGTGATTTCAATTGCTTCGATCCGTACTGATGCAGTGCCCTTGGCTAACATCCCTAATTTTTTCGCAGCGGCATAGGATAAATCAATTAATCGATTTTTATGAAATGGGCCGCGATCGTTAACGCGTACAATAACCTGTTTATGGTTAGTTAAATTGGTTACTTTAACGTAGCTTGGCAAAGGTAGATCAGGACTAGCTGCTGTCATCGAATACATATTATAAATCTCACCATTGGAAGTGCGGCGCCCGTGAAATTTGGTGCCATACCAAGACGCAGTACCAATTGCTGCATAGCCATGCTCTGAATCCAATACATAGTATTCTTGGCCGTTAACTTGATATGACTTAGGGTTGCCAAGCATACTTTTGGGTTCGTAATGTAGTGTTGGATTTGGAATGTGTGTTGTGTCAATCGGGTATGTTGGTAACCCATCTTCTTCAGGGATGAAAGTAGACAATGGCGCAGCTAATAAGGGCATATTGACTAGCAAGCAGCTCGATATTGCTACAATTAAATACGGTTTTAATCCAGTACGTATCATGCGTTGCGATCCTTCGCTAACATTATTCTTTGTTGATAGAGTGTCTAATTATTATAATGAATTTTTCCAAATTAGCTAGCCAGCAGCGAAATGTATACCAGCTAGGTCATGGTATCTCTGATAACTGTATTAGCCTCGATGATAAGGGTGTTGCTGTAAGATGGTCGTTGCACGGTATAACTGCTCGGCCAATACAATACGTACCAGTGGATGCGGTAGCGTCAATCTTGATAGAGACCATTGCCAATGTGCACGTTGCTGACAACGTGTATCAACACCATCAGCGCCACCAATAACAAAATGGATATCATCTCCATCGTGTTGCCATTGATTTAATTGTTGCGCTAATTGTTCTGTCGACCACAATTCGCCACGAACATCAAGTAATACCATGCGTGTCTGTTTGCCAAGATGTTGACAAATCTTATCACTTTCACGACGTATCCAATCATCAGTCGCGATATGTTTACTGCGTTTGACTGCGGGAATTTCATGTAATAATAATGGCGTTTCTTTAGGTAAACGTTTTGCATATTCAGTGAAACCGTCGTTTACCCAGCTTGGCATGCGTGTACCTATTGCTACAACATGATATTTCACAGAATATTTTTCCTTTTTAAATAGTACTTTTTTAATTAACGCCATGCTCGACTTTTTTCATACAGTGACGAGCCTTTCAAACTGAAGTGGTTTGTTACCCACTATCTTATTAATAAATACGGCCAAGGTGTGTGATAATATTTTTCTGGTAACACGATTAGTGAAATGCCATGTATCTCTTGCCCTGACTTTTTGAATATGAAACCGTTCGCTTAATTGGCCGATAACCGTTTCAACCAAACGCCGTGTTGATATCAACCATGATGCTGCATCTTTTCCTCTTGTATCAACCATATTATCGCGTAGTGGTGTTTGCAAGTTTACGTTTGTCTCTCGTGCCAGTTGCTGTTGATAATCTTTGCCAATTAATCCCTTGTCAGCCAACATTAATCCACTAATGCCGCCAATAATATCCCAAAGCGATTCTCTTTCATCGATATTAGCGGCTGTCGCCGTTATACTACTGATCACACCTTCAGAATTAATCACAACATTTCCTTTGAAACCGTAATAAGTCTCATCTTTGGATGCACAGTATCCAAAGCCTGCTTCACCCTTAAATACACGACTATATTTTGCTCGTTTGAATTTGCAAACCGGTATCGGAAATCCATCTGCCATATGTAATGTGTCATCAGTAGCATGCAGTTGGTCACCTATTTTCATTTGGATAACTTGTTTTACTTTCCACAGGTTTGCTGCTTGTTTTGCAAAGTTACTACGTGCTCCTAGATCGGGAAACAACATTTGCCAGTTAGTTTTAAAATAAGACCATAAGCCTTTATCTGTATCAATTCCTAAAAATTCTCCGACAACTTCCATGGTAATTACTTCTTCATCTGATAACTTTGGTGCGAAACCTCGATGTCGTAGCACCTGTAATCCTTCCATACTTTTGGTACTTTCCGCTACTAAACAAAACACCGTAATGATAAAATCCTCCAATGGCATGGTGACTCTCCTTGTAAGGGCGATTCTTTCAAACCAAAATTACTGGAATTCACTGTGCCAGTCAAACTTTAAACAATTTTATCCCAAAAAAGTCGAGCATGGCGTTAATTATTAATATTTAACGGTTCTTTACATTACCAAAAAACGTCAGCTTTGAGCGGAGGTTGTCAGAAAACAACAACAAAAAAGCGCAGTGTATTGGGCATACATGAGCACTTTTTGTTGTTGTTTTCTGGCAAGATTCGCCAAAGATGGCGTTTTCCTAAATAGAGCCTGAGTTATATTACTATTCAGTGCGTTCACGTACTGCCTCTGCCATACGCCATAACTTTTCAAGGTTATAAAATTCACGAGCGCTAGGTTGCATGATATGTACAACAACACTACCTAGATCAACTAAAACCCATTCACCCGTTTGCATACCTTCAACGCCTAATACTGGAATGTGATGAGATTTTGCCGTGTGTGCTACATTATCTGCTAGTGACATGACATGGCGTTGTGATGTACCACTGCAAATGATCATCACATCGGTAATGCTAGTTAAGTGAGTGACATCAAGTACAGTAATATCAATCCCTTTTATTTCTTCAAGGGCTTGCAAAGCATGGTTTTTAATTAGATCGATAGTCATCAGTTATCCTGTGTAGTTTAATGAGTTATTGGTATACATTGTGAGTGAGAATATAATCCAAAACAGCAGAAGGCAAGTGTTGTTGACAATTTTTGCCATTCATAATGCATTCACGTAATGTGGATGCTGCGATTGGATAATCAGTCATGGTTTGAAATAATATACTCCCTGGTTTAGTAGATGTGACATTACGAGTGATAGCATCTACTTCTTGAGTTAAATGGGGTTGTAACGCAGAAATGGCTGACATTTGATAGCCTGGTCTGGCAAATATAACAAGGTGTGCATAGTCAGTTAATTGTTGCCAATCTTTCCAAGAAGTTAAGCTTAACCATGCATCCATCCCCAGTAAAAAACACATTGGCTGTGTTGGTTTATATAGTTGTTTCAGTGTGTCAATTGTATAACAAGGTTTTTTTGAATCGATTTCATGTAAATTTATTGATAATTGTGGTTGGTTAGTAATTGCTAATGCTAACATTGCAACTCGTTGCATATCATTAGCGATGGTTTTTTGCTTGTGCACCGGTTGGTAGCATGGAAGTAATTGTACTTCGCTAATTGGTAATGTGTTTAGTGCATACAATGCAATTTGAATATGTCCATTGTGTATCGGATCGAAGGTGCCACCCAACAGTGCGACTGTGCGATTGGAATCAATTGTCATCGTGCTCGTATATTTGTCCTGTAGTTGACTTTTGTGTGCCTGATTTTTTGCTAATAGTTTGCCTTATCCAGGCAAATACATATAGTACAAGCCCAATAAGAAAACCAAAAAACAGTAGATAAGAAAATAAAATAAATGCAGCCAGTGCGGCAATAAGTAATACACCTGTAATGATAAAGGGCATGATTTTACTGAAAAAACCTGGCTGACGTGATAATCGTACTTGCATTAACTGAATAACCTCGTGTGCAAAAAGTAAAATTATTATAACAAGTTGAACCATTTATGGCTATTACTATGCATCCTGCCAGAAAAAATAATCTTGATTCAATCATGTTAAGATAGCCCCCGGCTTCGCTTACAGCTACGCCGGGCTAGTGTGACAGGAAATAGTAAGTGATAAATAATACTAAGCAAAAAACATCGACTGTGGCAATTATTGCAACGGTTATTGCTGCCATTTCACTAACAGCAATGAATACTGCGATTAAGTTTGCACAGCTGTATGTTAATCACGATATTATTGTATTTACCCGCGCTTTATTTGCAGTTGTTATATTGTTGCCGATTTTAAGAATCAATAGTAGTAATAATCTTATTAGAACACGTCATTATTCACTACATTTATTAAGAGCTATCATTGGTGTGCTCAGTGCATATTGCATCGTGTTGTCACTGGAAACATTGCCAATTTCCAATGCAACATTGTTATTCATGACATACCCGTTATTTACGCCGATCATGATGTATTTATTTTGGCGCCAAACAGTTACTATGCCTGTATTATTAACAATAATACTAGGCTTTATTGGTGTGATATTTGTGTTGAATCCAACTACAAATGGGTTTTTACAGTATGGTTCGTTGTATAGTTTGGCATCCAGTATTCTTGCATCAATGGCTGTGCTGGTGATTAAACGGTTAAGTAGTACGGAACATGCATCGCAGATCGTTTTGTTTTTCGCGTTAAATGCAACTGTGATGACAATTATCCCAGCGTGGTTGCATTGGCAACCAATCCCACTGATTGCTTGGATATACTTATTAATTGTGAGTGTTTCTGCCATTATTTATCAACAAGGGTTTGCTTATGCTTTAAAACATGGCGAGCCGACGACAATTATTGCGATTATGTACAGTGCTATTATTTTTAGTGCGATTGTTGATTGGGTAACCCATGAGAAAGTCATGCATGTTAGCACAATAGTCGGTTTTATATTAATTGTTAGCAGTGTGTTGTGGGTTAGTAAGCTTAATAACAAACATGATCATAAATGATCTAATGGCAAAGCGGTTTTATCAACAATCTGTTCTAACACAAAACTTGATTGTACACTGGTCACGCCATCAATCCGTGTTAGTTTTTCTAATAAAAAATGTTGGAAGGTTGTTAAATCTGGCACAATTACTTTTAATAAATAATCTGCTGATTGCCCAGTAATTAAATAACACTGTGTGACTTCTGGAAATGCTTTAATCGCACGTTTGAATGCTGCCATGCGTTTAGCAGCATGATCAGCAATACCAACAGATACTAAGATAGTTAATTGCAATCCTAATTTTTCTGCTGACAACAATGCAACTTGTTTATGAATGATCCCGGTGTCTTCTAAGTGCTTGACCCGCCGTAAACAAGGTGACGGGGATAATGCTACTTTGTCTGCCAGTACTTGATTACTGATTTGTGCGTCGGTTTGTAGCAACGCTAAAATCTGTTTATCAATTTGGTCCATATGGCCTCCAATTGTAATAAAATCAAATAAATTAGCATTATATGCCTGTTTTTAATTAAAAATTAGAATTTAATTGCATAAAATAGCCCAAATCAGCATAATTTGCAATCATCTGCTAATCATTTGCTGTTACACTTGCCAGCTAGAAATTAGTTAACCCAAAAGATTTCAAGTTGCGACGAGGCGCAGGCGCAACTGAGCGGCGGAGTGTATATCAGCATACATGAGCAGTGAAGCAAGCCTGCAACAAAGTCGCAGCTTGAAAGGCGAAGGGTAATATATAGGACATCATACTATGAAGTTATCGCGATCAATCAGTACGTGGACGTTATTAACCTCCGCAGTGGCGGGCATTGTTGGATCCGGCTGGCTATTAGGCCCATTAGCCTGTGCACGTATTGCTGGCCCAGCTGCGGTGTTAACCTGGATCATCGGTGGTGTATTGATGATGATCGTTGCTGCAACATTTGTGTTGTTAGTACGTGCGATTCCAATCACAGGTGGTACAGTACGTTTTTTTCAATTGAGTTATGGGCACTTTGCTGGGTTTAGTTTTTCATGGATTGCTTGGCTTGCGTGGTTAGCAGTGTCACCTATTGAAACCATGGCGTTAATCCAATACAGCTCGAACTACATTCCAGGTTTAATGACACAGGGAGCTGACACGGTGTTAACGCCGTTAGGATTAGTCGTCGCCGTTGGTGTAATGGCATTCATTGTTGCGATTAATCACTATGGCATGCGGGTATATGCCAAATTAAATCTAGTCATTTTATTATTTAAATTAGTTGTCCCAGTGGTTACAGTTGGATTATTGTTGTCAACTCAATTTCATGTCGAGAATTTTGGTAATGCGGCTACATTCATGCCCTATGGGATCCACAGTGTTTTTGCAGCATTGCCATTGGCGGGGGTGATTTATTCTTTTATTGGTTTTAATCCAGCTATTCAATTGGCAGCAGAAACCAAGAATCCAAAACGTGCGATCCCAATTGCTATTTTTGGTGCATTAGCCATTTGTATGGTGTTATACACCGGTATTCAGATTGCGTTTATTGGTGCGTTGCCGACAGAGTTTCTCAGTCAAGGTTGGCAACAGTTAAGCTTTAGTGGTGACAATGGTCCATTTGTGGGGTTGCTAGTCAGCTTAGGATTTATATGGTTTATAAAGGCATTGTATATCGATGCGGCGGTATCACCATTTGGTACGGCGATGGTACAATCTGTGGCAACTGGCCGGTTAACCTATGCAATGGGACAAAATGGTTATTTACCTAATAGTGTGATGCGAACTAATCAACACCATACCCCAATGCGTGCGATGATGGTTAATTTATTGATTGGTGTTCTGTTCTTTTTGCCATTTCCCAGTTGGCAACACATGGTTGGTTTTTTAGTATCGTGTTTAGTTCTAGGCTATATTGTTGGCCCGATGTCATTAGCCATATTAAGCCGTAGCCAACCGGATAAATTTACTGGATTATCACCATTGGCAGTACAAGTGTTATGTGTATTAGCCTTTAGCATTTGCAATTTAATGATCTTATGGTCGGGCTGGAACATCGTTAGCAAAATTGTGCTGTTGTTTATCGTAGGTTATGTTGTGCTAGCAATAAAAGTCATGTTAGCTAAAGGTAATCGTGCGCGTGAATTCTCGTCACTGGATATTACTCGCGGTAGTTGGGTGATTGCATACTTAATTGGCATGAGTATGATTAGTTATTGCAGCAGCTTTGGTGGCATCAATGCGATCCCATTTGGTATCGATTTTATTGCAGTGGCTATGTTTAGCGTAGCCATTTATGGATTGGCGCGTTATTTAGTGACGCGTCAACCAATCAGTATAGAAGCGATGGTAACCGAGAGTTAAGCCGTTTTAACAAGGAAGAGAGTTACTTAATATGGCAATCACATTGACTAAAAAAATTGTGTTTATTACCGGTGCATCGAGTGGAATAGGTAAGGCAACAGCACAACACTTTGCTAAGTTAGGTGCAAACCTAATCTTAACTGCAAGACGTATCGATAAAGTTGAGCAGTTAGCTAATGAGTTGCAAACCCAATATTCAATATCAACCTTACCAATTCAATTAGATGTGCGAGATAAGCAAGTAGTTATAACAACAATTACCAATTTGCCAACCCAGTGGCGTGACATTGATATTTTAATCAATAATGCCGGGTTGGCACTGGGCAGTGTTCCCATACAACAAAGCAGTTTAGATGATTGGGATACGATGATTGCAACCAATATACAGGGATTGTTATATGTGACCCAACAGATATTACCAACTATGATCGCTAGAAATAGTGGACATATTATTAATATTGGGTCGATCGCTGGGCGCGATTGTTATCCGGGTGGCAATATTTATTGTGCAACTAAACATGCCGTGAATGCATTATCAAAATCGATGCGTTTAGATTTATTAGGCACACAAATTAGGGTGACTGAAATTGCACCTGGTGCCGTGCATACCGAATTTAGTGAAGTGCGTTGGCAAGATAAACAAAAGTCTGATCAATACTATGCACAATTTACCCCGTTACTAGCAGATGATATTGCCGATGCGATTGTGTATTGTGCTACACGTCCATTACACGTCAATGTATCTGAATTAATCGTTTTCCCCACTGATCAAGCGTCGTGTCATCATATTAATAAAACAACATAGTAAAATTACTGAGCTATTTGATTAATACGTTTAGCATTAACAAAGGGTAAATTATATTTTGTCTCAATTAATAGAATCTAATCCTTACGTTGAAGATAATATTCCATTGTTTAATATGCTTTATGGCGAACACCTAATTTCTTTAGGTGGAACAGCTGCTATTGATAATTTGTTTTCAGGCATTGCTGTTAGTCAGCTGAATGCATTGGATGTAGGATTTGGATTGGGAGGAGTTTCTTTTTATTTAGCAAAAAAATATAAAATGAAAGTATCGGGTGTAGAAATTCACCTATGGATGGTAACGTATGCCAAACATCGTGCGCCTGCTGATGTTAAGCAACAGCTAGATTTTAATATATATAATAATGATGGCACTATACCGTATGCTGCACAATCATTTGATATTGCTTACAGCAAAGGTGTCTTTAATCATATCGATGATAAGGTAAATTTATTACATGATATTCATCGCGTGTTAAAACCTCATGGATTATTGGTAATTGCAGATTGGATTGCCCCACATTCAGTGACTAAGCAAGGGTCATTAATCTATGAGACGAAGAGATCTTATCAGAAAGTATTGTCAGAGAGTTATTTTGAAGAAGTTGCTTTTCGAGATGATACTGAATTATTTATAAGGTATGTCAATATGCTGTTGGATAATATCAACAAACATCAACATTCAATTAAAAATCAATATGGTTTTGAACTGATCGAACTCTTGCAAGGGTATCATCATAATTTAATTAAAAGAATGGTTTCAGGTGATCAAATTGCTATTAGGATCGTTGCTAAGAAAATTTAACTTACAATTTACTGTCATCCTTGAGAGTTCGCAAAGTAGCGAGCTTGTCCTTGAGTAGTCAAGGATCTAGAATCCAGTTTTCAGACGTTTAAAAAAGATGGGAAGACTGGATTCTGGACTCATTCCCCTGGATTACATCTAGGGTCATTCTCCAGAATGACGATAACTGAGTATTGTAGAAGTAATTTAATGTACGTTATGCCATTATTTTTTAACATAAACTAACAAACATAATCTAGTCTGAAATAGCATTATTATGACGATGATTAATCTCGATATCCTTATTGCGATTGGTTGTTAACAAAACGTTTAACGCTTCAGGAAACACAGGTTTACCACGTTCTCGTGAAATACACACAACCGTGTTCTTAGCTTCAGCAATTAATGTATTGTCATTCTTTCTAATAATTTTTTGTGAGCACACTAGGCGTAGCTTGCCTGATTTTTCGATATTAGTGAGCACTGCAAATTGTTCATGTGCGCGCAATGGTGCCTTAATTGCCATATCTACGTGAATCAATACCAAGTCAAGGCCTTGTTCAGACCATTGCCCCCAATCAATACCACAAGATAATAATGCCTGTACTCGTGCATGATCGAAATAATGCAGATAATGTGCATTGTTAACAATACCTTGCACATCAATTTCGTATGCTCTAACAGCGGATTCCCACTTAAATTGGGGATTATGTTGATATGTTTTTTTAGATTGTTTATCCATGAACTTCAGCAGTTTTTTCAAATCATATCAGTTAATCTAAACATAGTTGGTGGCTATGGGTGGACTTGAACCACCGACCTCAGCATTATGAATGCCGCGCTCTAACCAGCTGAGCTACATAGCCATATAAAATAATTGTGTTATCAATGCTGCTTGATTGGCAGGCTCGCCATTCTTACGAGTTGCTTTATCATTGTCAAGTGCCCGCTGATAAATGGTGGGATTTAGGTTAAACATTGAATTTAAAGTGTATAACATCGCCATCTTGCACAACGTATTCTTTACCTTCAGAGCGTAATTTCCCTGCTTCTTTAGCACCTTGTTCGCCAGCATATTGCACGTAATCATCGAATGAAATCACATCTGCACGAATAAAGCCGCGCTCAAAATCAGTATGAATAACGCCAGCAGCTTGTGGTGCTAAACTGCCAGCTGCAATCGTCCAAGCACGTACTTCTTTAGGGCCGGCAGTAAAGTAAGTCAATAAATTTAATAAGTCGTAACCTGCGCGTACAATGCGATGTAATCCAGGTTCTGTTAAGCCTAGATCAGTTAAAAATGCCGATTTATCGTCGTCATCTAATTCAACTAATTCAGCTTCAATAGCCGTACACACGGTGACCACACTTGCATTTTCATTGTCTGCAATGGTTTTTACGCTGTCTACGTATGAATTAACATCTAATCCTTTTTCATCGACATTGGCGATATATAACGTTGGTTTAGCTGTTAACAAATGTAATGGTTGCAGACACTGTTTTTCAGCATCGTTACTCACTGTTAGCGTACGTGCCATCTGTCCTGCATTTAAATGGGTTTGTAGCCGTTGTAAAAATGCTAAATCAGCTTGTGCTGCTTTAGCACCACTTTTGGCAATTTTACTTACGCGTAGTATGTTCTTTTCAACGGTTTCAAGATCGGCTAAGACCAATTCAGTGTTAATGGTTTCAATATCTGCTGTCGGATCGATTTTTCCAGCAACATGGGTGATATCCGGATCATCAAAACAACGCACTACGTGCACAATCGCATCGGTTTCACGAATATTGGCTAAGAATTTATTGCCTAAGCCTTCACCTTGCGCAGCACCAGCCACTAAACCAGCGATGTCGACAAATTCGATCATCGTTGGTATCACTTTCTCAGGTGAGACTAAACTAGCGAGTTTATCTAAACGTGGATCAGGTATCATTACCATCCCGACATTCGGTTCAATGGTACAAAACGGGTAGTTTTCTGCAGCAATATCAGCATTGGTTAACGCTTTAAATAAGGTAGATTTGCCAACATTAGGTAGGCCAACAATGCCACATTTTAATCCCATCAGTAAGGGTTTCCTCTATTTTATTAATGATCTTGATGCAATATGCGCATTGCTTTTTCAATATCACCATTCACTAAATCAGGTACAATGGCTAAGCTATCTGCAATCGCTGTATCAATTTTTTTGCGTTCATCAATAGTCGGTGGTTTTAATACAAAACTGCTAACTTGATGTTTGTTACCTGGGTGTCCAATACCAAGTCGCAGGCGGTAAAAATCATTTGTTCCCAACTGTTGAATCAAATCACGTAATCCATTATGCCCACCATGACCACCACTGTATTTAATCCGTGCACTGCCAGCGGGTAAATCTAATTCATCATGAACAACGCACATCGATTCTGCACTAATACGATAAAAATGTAATAGACCCTGAATAACAGTGCCACAACAATTCATGTATGTATCAGGGATAAATAATCGGCATGCTTGCCCGCTAAGCCGGGCAGTGGCAAGTTGACCATTGCGTTCCGTTTTAAATGATGTACCGACTTGTTCAGCCAATTTCTGTACAAACCACTGTCCTGCATTATGGCGTGTTTTAGCGTATTGTGTTCCTGGATTGCCTAATCCAACAAATAATGCAATTGGACTAGATGATGATTGTTCCATGCTTACGTCCCATACACGTTACACCGTTAAGCATTAACCAAATATGATCAAATGATTTTATTTATCTTGATCACTGTCTTTCGAGCCTTGTTGTTTACCATC
The DNA here is from genome assembly GCA_965116795.1 of Gammaproteobacteria bacterium. GTDB lineage: Bacteria > Pseudomonadota > Gammaproteobacteria > JAJFKG01 > JAJFKG01 > JAJNDI01. The sequence continues at coordinate 291,177 of OZ220716.1, read as the reverse complement.
ATCTGACTGTTCACCATCAGTAGCAGGTTCATCAGATGCGGCTTCTGCATCATCAGTAGTAGGTTCTTCTTCAACAACAACTTTAGGACGATGTAAACTAGCAACAGGTGGATCATTACCGTCGTCTTTACTTAAGATCAGCAACTCAACTCCATTGGGTACTTTCACATCAGATAAGTGACGTGATTCATCCATTTGCATTTGGCTAACGTCTAATTCTAAAAATTCCGGTAAATCGCCTGGCAAACAACTGACTTCGGTTTCAATGATTTCTTTAGAAATCACTCCACCTTCTTTTAATCCAGGTGCATCATGTTCACCGATAAAATGAATAGGCACATGCATGTGAATTTTTTCAGTGGCTGAAACCCGTAGAAAATCCATATGTAATATTTGTGCCTTATGCGGATGTCGTTGCACGTCTTTTAACACGACTTTTTCTTTAACACCATCGATATTCAGCGTTACAATGCGTGAATAAAACCCTTCATCTTCCAAGGCTTTACGTATTAAGCGTTGTTCGATAGCAATCGCTGTTGCCGGTTTGCCAATGCCATACACAATCCCAGGGACTTTGTCAGCTTGGCGACGTAGGCGGTGGCTCGCACCTTTGCCCATATCTTGACGCAAATATGCGTCTAAGCTATTGATAGTACTCATAATAATCTCCACTCGTTGTTGGATAGTGCTGCCTAACCCGCGACCAAGTTAGACAACGAAGGGCGCCATTATACCGATTACAAATGGTCATTCAAGTGATAATGATTAGATAGGATTGCCTAGGGGCTGTTATGCAAACAAGGAACTCACTGACTCTTCTTCGTTAATGCGGCGAATGGCTTCGGCTAGCATATTTGCCAAACTAACAACTCGAATTTTTTTACACTGGCGGGCTGAGTCTGTTAATGGAATGGTATCAGTGATAACAATTTCGTCTAAAGCAGACTGTTGAATATTATCGATGGCCTTACCGGATAACACAGCGTGTGTGCAATATGCAGTAACAGTGGTTGCGCCATTATCTTTTAGTGCACTGGCAGCTTGGCATAATGTGCTGGCGGTATCGACAATGTCATCAACAATTACGCAATTGCGCCCAGCAACATCACCGATAATATTCATTACCTTAGTCTCGTTCGGCTGTGGACGACGTTTATCGATAATGGCCAAGTCAGCATCATCTAACAATTTAGCGATAGCACGTGCGCGAATCACACCACCAACGTCAGGTGACACCACCATTAAATTATTATGTTGTTGTGCGTGAATGTCAGTTAACATCGCTGGTGTTGCATACACGTTATCAACGGGAATATAGAAAAACCCTTGGATTTGGTCTGCGTGTAAATCCACAGTTAACATCCGTGAAATCCCGACGGATGCTAGCATATCCGCGACGACTTTAGCCGTGATGGGTACGCGCGCTGAACGTACACGCCTATCTTGCCTAGCATAACCAAAGTAAGGGATCACTGCAGTAATACGTGCGGCAGATGCGCGGCGCATTGCATCAGCGAGAATAATGAGTTCCATTATGTTATCATTAGTAGGATAACAAGTGGATTGTAATAAAAAGACATCTTTACCGCGTACGTTTTCGTTAATTTCCACCATGATTTCACCGTCACTAAACCGTCCAACGGTGGCATCGCCTAATGGTAATTTTAAATGTTTAGCAATTAAAGCAGCTTGTTCTGGATTGGCGTTGCCTGTGAACAATTTAATTTGTGACACGTATCTATTCCCACGATGTGTTGGCTGGGGTGCCAGGATTCGAACCTGGGAATGCAGGGATCAAAACCCTGTGCCTTACCGCTTGGCTACACCCCAATGACCCTATTTTGAAGAGGGCACATTGTGCGGTGAGAGCTGATTAATGTCAAATGGTGTTATCTCGTAAGATTGACCACTTTTTAACGATGATGCGTAGCTGTAATCCCTTACGTTTTAGGGTTAATTGATAAGGTAAGGTATACCCAGCGACAGTTTGATAGCGTTGATAATCAATGTTCCAACCCTGTTGCTGTAATTGGGACAATAGTGGGGTGGAGAGCTGTTGGGATGTTCCTGGCATGGGCAACCCACGGATCCAATAATATAAGCCACTGACTGGCAATGGCCAGCCGAGCAATTTAGTTGTTAGTTGATCAGGATCGGCGGCGTGATAACGTTGGTCATCTTGGGTAATTAAGGTGATATGCCCAGGAGTACCCTGCAAGCGAGCGATGCTAGTGCCCAGACTGCTAAAAAATGTTATTTGCATTTGATTAGCATATTGTCGCCAAGTGACATAGACAGTGTTAGCTTGATCGGCTGATCTAACACCAACAACCCCCGTTGCTTGCCAGTTGGTTAACTGTTGCAGTTGAGCGCGATGCTCAGCAAAAGAACGCGGTGATTGGGTAGGTGGTGATAATGTTGTACATGCACTGACTAAGAGTATACAACTGGCGATACTTAACCATTTCACTAATCGATAAGAAATCGGCAATTTAGGTTGGTACAGTAACATGCGATCCTGATGTGATCTGTTCAAAGTAGGGTTACTTTAACACACTGGATGAAAATATACCCATAGTGTTTGCAGCATGTAAAATCACTGGCAATTGACGTACAATTAGCGCGCTATTAGCACCAAGCGGGACTAAATTGCCCTATATAATAAGTTTACTAACAGGATTTTCATGGTTGTTGTCTGCGGCTTTAATCATAAAACAGCGCCTTTATCAGTGCGTGAGACATGCGTGTTTCAACAAGACTTATTGCATGCGCCTTTGCGTGAATTGATTGATAGTGGTGAACATCAAGAAGCGGCGATTTTATCAACGTGCAATCGCACTGAAATTTATTGTCAAGGCGGTGATCCTAAAAACATTATCGATTGGATGCAAACACGCCATCAATCAACGTTAACACCATATACTTATACGTATCAAAGCGATGATGCAGTGCGGCATCTGTTACGAGTCGCTAGTGGTTTGGATTCATTAATCTTAGGTGAGCCACAAATTTTAGGCCAGTTAAAGCAAGCGTATCACCGTGCACAACAAGCAGGTACTGTTGGCAAGTCATTAAATCGATTATTTCAATATACCTTTGCAGTGACCAAACAAGTACGAACATGTACCGGTATCGGTCAACATCCGATTTCTATTGCCTATGCCGCAGTGCAATTAGCCAAACAAATTGTTAATGATATTACTAAGTCACGCATTTTATTAGTTGGTGCAGGGGACACCATTGAATTGGTTGCACGTTATTTACAAAATTTACACGTCACTGATTTAACCATTGGAAATCGTGATGTGATTAAGGCTAGTCGATTAGCAAAACGCTTTGCTGGGGAAGGTACATGCTTAGGTGCGATCCCACATCATTTGACCCAAGCAGATGTGGTAATTACAGCGACAAATGCTGGAAAACCGTTGATTACCTCAAACCAGTTAATTACTGCGCGTCGACAAACAACATCACCCTTATTGTTAATCGATTTGGCATTGCCACGTAACATTGCTGCAGACTGTGCAGATTTGCCTAACATCATGTTACATACAATTGACAGCTTAACTGATGTGGTTGCACGTAATGTCGCTGAGCGCCAAGGTGCTGCTAAACAAGCTGATGCATTGATTGAATTACATGCTAATGCATTTATGGCAACGTTACGCAGTTTAGATGCTGTCGTAACTGTTCGTGCGTATCGAGATCATGCAACTCAGTTGTGTGACACACTGTTAACTCAAGCACGTAGTCAATTGGCAAATGGTGTTGATCCCAATGCTGTACTAACTGAATTAACCCGCCGTTTACGTAACACATTGACTCATGCACCTACCACGTTAATCAATGAATTAGCTGAACAAGGTGATTGGGAAATGTTAGATGTACTGCAACATTGTTTCGGATTAGATATAACGACATGATGAAGTCATCGCTACACGAAAAATTAACGGTGCTGGTCGAGCGTCATCAAGAAATTAGCCATTTGTTAAGCGTGCCTGATGTGATTTCTGATCAACATCGTTTTCGCCAATTATCTAAAGAATATGCTGAGCTTGAACCATTAGTTAACGCATTTCATCAATATCAATCAGCAGTAGCTGCTGAACACAGTGCAACAGAACTATTGCAAGCAGAACAAGATCAAACTATGCGTGCAATGGCTGAAGAAGAAATTGACGCTGCTAAACAACAACAGAATACCTTATTAGAAACGTTACAGTTGCTATTGATCCCAAATGATCCAGATGATGAACGCAATGTGTTTTTAGAAGTGCGTGCTGGTACCGGTGGTGATGAAGCAGCAATTTTTGCCGGTGATTTACTGCGTATGTATAGTCGTTATGCAGAAACTCAAGGTTGGCAAGTAGAGATTGTTAGCACCAGTGATGGTGAACATGGTGGCTATAAAGAAGTGATTACTAAAGTCAGTGGCAAATCGGTTTATGCACAATTGAAATTTGAATCAGGGGCACATCGAGTACAACGTGTGCCGGAAACAGAATCGCAAGGGCGGATCCATACCTCTGCATGTACTGTTGCTGTGATGCCAGAAGTAGATGCTATTGATAATATCGATATTAATCCCAGCGATTTGAAAATAGATACCTATCGTGCTTCTGGTGCTGGTGGTCAGCATGTTAATAAAACGGATTCTGCTATTCGTGTAACCCATTTGCCAACGGGGATCGTTGTAGAATGTCAAGATGAACGCTCGCAACATAAAAACCGTGCTAAAGCGATGGCATTATTACAAGCGCGATTATTAACCGCAGAACGCGAAGCACAACGTGCTTCGCAGGCACAAACCCGGCGTGATTTAGTGGGTTCAGGTGATCGCTCCGAACGGATCCGTACCTATAATTACCCGCAGGGCAGAGTTACTGATCACCGCATCAATTTAACCTTATATAAATTAACCGATATCATCAATGGTGATTTAGCACAGATTATCCAGCCGTTACAACGTGAATATCAAGCTGATCAATTGGCGCAATTACACAGTGATGATAATGGCTAACAGTGATCTTGGGTTGCTAACGTTATCTACAACACCAAGTATTAAATATAGCTTGCAATGGGCAGTACAGCAGTTGCAACTTGGACAAGATGCACAACGTGACAGTGAATTGTTGTTAATGCACGTGTTAAATAAGCCACATAGTTATCTGCTGGCCTGGCCTGATAGGTGTTTAACAGCAGCATTAGCAACTCAGTTTTCACAATTGATCTTGGCGCGTAAGCAAGGGACACCAGCGGCTTATTTGCTCGGTGAGTGGGCGTCTTATCAACTAACGTTATCGGTGACACCAGATACATTAATCCCACGTGCCGATACAGATACATTAATTGCAGCGTGTCTTGATCGATTACCAGCAGATTTAGCGTTGCGTATTGTTGATCTAGGCACGGGTAGTGGTAGTGTGGCGTTGAATTTAGCACATGCGCGTGTACATTGGCAGGTAACTGCAACTGATATATCCGTTGCTGCACTGCAAGTTGCAAAATACAATGCACAACATTACCACATTCGCAATGTTTGTTTTATAGTAGGTGATTGGTTAACGCCATTTGCCGGTCAACAATTTGATGTTATTGTTAGTAATCCTCCGTATATTAGTGTAGATGATCCGCATTTAATTGCATTGCAACACGAACCACGCCAAGCATTAGTCGCCGCTGATAATGGACTGGCTGCCATTAAGCAGATTATTACCCAAGCGTTAACGTATTTGCGACCCCAAGGTTGGCTATTTTTAGAACATGGTTACTTGCAAGCAATTGCTGTGAGAGCGTTGCTGACTCAATGTGGATTTAGCCAAATCGAATCGATTAACGATCTGGGACAACGGGCGCGAGTTACCTTAGCGAAGCGGTGACTACTTAGGCTTATTAAAGGAAAACATCATCTTTGATGGATCTAGCAACGGCTTGCTTTTCTACAAAAAGAGGGTTAGCATCTGGCGACTATCTCGATGGCACTGGGTAAGTTGTTGGGTGCAACAATGAGACTAGCCAGTGACATTGTATTAATTCAGGTAAGAGGGAAGACTACATGGCCAAGGCAAAAAAAAAGGCAGGTACAAAGCGTAAAACAGTCGCTAAGCAAACAGCGACACGCAAAAAGGCAGCTACCCGATCACGTGTTTCTTCTCAAAAACGTAAAGCAGTTAAGAAAACTGCTAAAAAACGCACAACCGGTCAACAGCGCACGAAAAAAACAACAGCAAAAAAAACAGCAGCAAAAAAGGCAACGGCTAAGCGTACTGCACGTAAATCTACTGTAAAGAAAGCAACGAAGAAGGTTGCTAAGAAAACAGTGAGAAGAACAACAACCAAGAAGAAACCAGTAGCAAAAAAGAAAGCTGTTAAGAAAGTGGCTAAGAAAGTGGCTAAGAAAGTCGCAAAACAATCAACAGCCCGTAAAGTGACTAACGCAAAAACTACTAAGAAAGTAGTTAAGAAAACTGCAAAGAAAACCACAAAGTCTTCAACTAAGCGAAGTCATCAATCGATTACTACAGCCAACACTAGTCGTAATAATACTAAGCAAAAAGTAGCAGCCTCTAAGAAAACTATCGCAACGTCTTCAACAGTAAAAAAATCAGCAAAGGCACATCATCCCAAGAAGGTAAGGCAAGCCATGACAACTATTACTAGATCGTCTGTCAAGACGGAAAGAATAACAACTGGGATGGAAAGAGAAACTATGGACAATGTTATATTAGGAAGCGTATTAGAAAAAGGTGCTACGGTATCGAGTAGTATTATGGGGATCCCACCTTATAAAGCAGCACCTAATGAAGAGTATATGAATGAAAAGCAACGCGAGCATTTTTGTCGTATTTTAGAGCATTGGAAACATCAATTAATGGAAGCAGTTGATCGTACTGTATCTCATATGAAAGATGAAGCTGCTAATTTCCCTGATCCAAATGATCGTGCAACTCAAGAAGAAGAATTTACCTTAGAGTTGCGTACGCGTGATCGTGAACGTAAATTAATTAAAAAGATTGATGAAGCGTTGGAACGACTAAAGCGAGATGATTATGGTTTTTGTGATGCATGTGGTATTGAAATTGGTATTCGTCGTTTAGAAGCACGGCCGACAGCAACATTATGTATTGATTGTAAGACCGTGTATGAAATTCGTGAACGGCAAACTGGTTAAGTTTTAAAGTATAACGATGGAAAGTGTACCCTAAGACTGATTGTAACTTGTAAAAAGACTATAACGAAGTATCAGCTTGCAAGTCGAAGTGTAAGGCCTAAAGGATTGTAAGTTGAGACGAGGCGCAGACGTAGCCGAGCAGCGGAGTGTATTAGACATACATGAGCAGCGAAGGCAAGTTTGCAACGAAGTATCAGCTTGCAAGTCGAAGGGTAAGACAGGGAGAAGGAGCACCCAATGACAGATAATACACCAAGAATACTGCTTGTAGAAGATTTACCAATTGCACAGAAGATTGCGCTGTATGCATTACAAGCATGTGGGTGTCGCGTAGATGTTGTTGATAATGGTGCCGCTGCAATTGATGCGGTACAACAACATCAGGATTACGATGTCATTTTTATGGATTTGGGTTTGCCAGATATTGATGGTTTAACAGTGACAGAAACTATTCGGCAAACGTTTTCGGGTATTGCCAGTCGTATTCCCATTATTGCATTGACAGCACACTTAGATGAAAGAATAAAACAAGACTCATTCCGTGCTGGCATGACTGACTATGTTGTTAAACCATTAACTGATGAAGTAGTTGATGGTTTGTTACGTTTGCATGTACCTAAGTATCAAACTGAGCAAGCAGGTGAGTGATCTTACGTTTTCCTCAATAGTGCATGAGTAGTTATGATTAACTAACGTTAGATCGATGTATTATATCCAATATAGCATTTGCTTCATCGGTTGTTAAACGAGGCCCGATCTTAGTAACGATATGGCTGGCTGCATAATTTGCTAAATCAGCAGCAACTGTTAATGATTTATTATGGGTAATCCCATATAAAAATGCGCCTGCAAACATATCCCCTGCACCAACAGTATCAATTGCATTAACCCTATAGCCAGGCACATGCTCATATATATTACCATCGTATACAAGAGAGCCTTTGGCGCCAAGTGTGATTGCAAACTGTTTGGTGTAACGTTTTAAGGCATCACACGCATCAGTTAATGTTGTTGTGTCAGTAAATAATAATGCTTCTTGTTCATTACAAAATAGTAAATCAACGCCATCACCGATCATCGCTAACAATTGTGTTTTGCAATGGGTTACCATGTTTGGATCAGATAAAGTCAATGCGATCTTGATATGGTGTTGTTTAGCCAATTGGTATGCTTCTATTGCTGCGGTACTGGCGTTTTCTTGCGCTGCTAAATACCCTTCAATATAAATATATTCCGCATTGCAAATGGCCTGTGGATCTAATTCGATACGTGAAAATTCAGCTGTTGCGCCTAAGTGAGTAACCATCGTGCGTTGTGCATCTGCGGTGATTAAGACAAAACAACGTCCTGTTGCAGTTCCTTTTACTAAATTAGTTTTAGTTAATTGGGTTGCTACACCGGCACGTTGTAAATCTTGTAAATAAAATAGACCATCTTTATCATCAGCAACACGACAAGAATAAAAACTGCAACCGCCAAACTGTGCTAGCGCAATCATTGTATTAGCTGCTGAACCGCCACATGCACGTGTATGCGGGAAATCATGTAATGCTAATGCAATATCAAGCGCAGTCTGTTCATCGATTAATGTCATAACACCTTTATCGATATTTAATTGTTGTAGCATAGCGTCAGGGACTTCAATGGCTGTGTCGACTAATGCATTGCCTAATCCATAAACATGGAATTGACGAGGTGTTCTTGACGGTGATGTAGATTGTGACATTGATTGTGTTACTCAGTTTGGGGTGTGACGGTGGCAAAGGTATTGGATATTGCCGTAATGGTTAATTCAATTTCTTCACGTGCATGTGCTGATGATACAAAGTTGGATTCATACGCAGATGGTGCCAAGTAAATACCTTGGGAAAGCATGCGATGAAAATAGTGTTTAAAATAGTTCGTATCGCAGGCATTAACATCAGTTAAATTGTTTACTTGGGTTTGTTCAGTGAAAAACACACTAAACATTGCACCAACTTGATTAATAATAATGGGGATCCCAGCTGCATTAGCACAGCTATAAATAGCATTGGTTAGCAATTGTGTCATTTCAATTAGATTTTCATAAAAGTTAGCTGCACTAATGAGTTCAAGCGTTGCTAATCCAGCGGCGACGGTAACTGGATTACCGGATAATGTGCCTGCTTGATAAACATTGCCAACTGGTGCTAAGTGTTGCATGATATCACGACGTCCACCAAATGCACCGACGGGGAAACCGCCACCAATAACTTTACCAAATGTTGTTAAATCAGGTTTAATACCATATAATCCTTGTGCACCACCACGTGCAACACGAAAGCCTGTCATCACTTCATCAAAGATTAATAGACTACCATGTTGATCACATAAAGCGCGTAAACCGGCTAGAAAACCCGGTACCGGTGGAATACAACCCATGTTGCCTGCAATCGGTTCAACAATAATAGCCGCAATGTCATCACCTTGTTGTGTAAATAATTCAGTGACTTCAGACAAATTATTATATTGGGCGACCAATGTATCTTGAATGACACCAGGAGTTAACCCAGCAGACGTTGGTGAACCAAAGGTTAAACCACCAGAACCTGCACTTACCAGCAGTGCATCGTGATGGCCATGATAACAGCCAGCAAATTTAATGATTTTATTACGATGTGTATAGCCTCTTGCTAAACGTAATACACTCAATGTTGCTTCAGTGCCTGAATTAACCATGCGCATCATTTCAATGTGAGGCATTAGATCACTAATTTTTTGCGCCAAGGTAATTTCTAGCGGATGTGATGTACCAAAACACCAACCGTCTTGCACACATTGTTGTACTGCATCGATAACAGCGGGGTGGCTATGGCCTACAATCATTGGTCCCCAACCACCAACGTAGTCAATATAACGTTTACCATCGACATCAGTAAGATAAGCACCTTGTGCCTGGTTATAAAAAATTGGGTTACCACCGACGCCATGAAAAGCACGTACTGGTGAGTTTACCCCACCAGGCATCAGTTGTTGTGCTTGTAGATATAGTTCATCGGAGTGTGACACGTATTTATACTCTTCGCGTTTTAAATTTATGCTTTGTTGGCTGCGTTCCTGGATCAAGTCCAGGACAAGCTTTTTTATCAAAGTCATGTATGTCACTATACACTCCTTTGATAAAAAGGCTTGCCGCCTCGCCTAAATTCAAAACGCTTTGAGTATATATCAGACAAAATCAAATTCTGTTACTGTATTATCGATACTGGGTCAATGTTGTAACAAAAAAAACAAACATTGTAAATAATATTTCGTTTACAACAAAAATAATCGGTTGTTATACTCATACACTATCTAATAACTATCGGAGGTGTTATGTCATCAGCAACTGATTATCGACGCTATATTTGTGTTGTATGTGGTTTTATTTATGATGAAGAACAAGGTTGCCCTGAAGAAGGCATTGTACCAGGCACCCGCTGGGATGATATTCCAGATGATTGGTGTTGCCCAGATTGTGGGGCAACTAAGCAAGATTTTGATATGGTGGAGCTTGATTAAGTTAAAACGGTTTGAGGATTGCCAATATGATAGCACCTACTAATACGATGACAGGAAATTCATTTAACCAACGGTAAAATACATGGCTGTGTTGATTGCGATCGTGTTTAAAGTCAAATAATAATTTACCGCAATAAATATGATATAACACTAATAAAAATACTAATGCTAATTTGGCATGCATCCAGTTAGCATGTAAATATTTATCAATATCTAAATGCAGTGCTAACATCCCAAATATAATCGTACCAATGCCACCAGGTGTTGCAATCCCAAAAAACAGTTTTCTTTCCATGATTTTAAACCGTTCATTACTAATTTGATCATGACTCATCGTATGGTACACATATAATCGAGGCAAATAAAATAAACCACTGAACCAGGTCACCATAGAAATTAGATGAATTGCGATTAGCCATTGCATGTTAACTAGTTTTTCCTATTACTACTTAGTGCTCGATTGCTGTAATTTTCCACTGCGTAAGTATTCCACAATGGGCAACATGATAGAAATAATAATGATGGCCATGATAACAAGTGAGAAATGTTGTTTTACAATGGGAATGTTGCCAAAATAAAAACTGATGTATAAGAATGAATAAACCCACAAAATGGCACCGATGATGTTATACAATGCAAATTGTCGATAATGCATTTTTCCAATCCCTGCTACAAACGGTGCAAAGGTACGAATAATTGGGATAAAGCGCGCAATGATAATGGTTTTGCCACCGTAACGTTGGTAAAAATTATGTGTTTTATGTAAATGAGCGGGGTTAAATAACCGAGATTTGGGTTGATGAAAGATTCGATGTCCTATCCAGTTACCAATAGCATAGTTAACAGTGTCACCCAAAATAGCTGCGATACATAAACTGATTGCAAGGTAGTGAATATTTAAAGTAGAAACAGCAGCTAATGAGCCAGCAGCAAATAATAATGAATCACCGGGCAGTAATGGCAAGACCACTAAGCCGGTTTCGCAAAAGATGATTAGAAATAAAATAAAGTATGTCCAAACACCAGTGATTTGCAATAAACTTTGCAAATGAACATCGATATGTAAAATGTAATCAAGAAATTGTTGCATATTGCTATTGCCAATTAATCGTTGTTTAATCTGGTTTGTAAGCATATTATTCTAAAATAACGATAGCTAATATACTCAAAGCGTTTTAAATTTAGGCGAGGCGCAGGCAACAAAGCATAAATTTAAAACGCTTTGAATATAGAGTACCCTAGATAGTATTTGATTAATAGTTCAGAGTCGTTCTATAGCTAAAGGATATCGAATTTTAACGATTGTGGTATACTCTCACCCAATTCATATAAATTTAATGAGCTCATTATGGCTACCCCAACAACGGTTATTCCCCCATCGGTTAAGCTGACACCCAGTGCAGTCCGCAAGATTCGTCAACTAATTGAAGAAGAAGGGAATTTAACTCTGATGTTGCGCGTGTTTATTACTGGTGGTGGTTGTTCTGGTTTTCAATATGGTTTTGCATTTGAAGCGGTGACTAACCCGGATGACACCGTTATTACACAAGCTGTTGCTGACGAGGAAAGCGATGACGATGATGGTGGTGACGGTGGCCAACAGGGTAAGGGTGGTGCGAACCAACCACAACGATTACGCGAAGTAAAATTAGTCATTGATGCGGCGAGTTATCCTTACTTAGTTAGTGCCACTATCGATTATAAAGTCGATGTTCAGGGTGAACAATTTATTATCGATAACCCAAATGCAACGACCACATGCGGTTGTGGTTCCTCATTTTCCGTATGATAACGCATCGGAAAATGTGTTAATAAAAATGTAGTTATCTCATTCATGGTCAGAAAAGGTGCTTCATTTTCTCGGCAAAGTGATCTGTAGTAGAATAGTGCGCTTGTTAATACTCGAATATTAACCTTTGCAACTTGCATATTAACATCTATAAGTGAAGCAAGGGTGAAAACACTCTAATACGGTGAATTACACGGTGATCAATATACAACAACCAATGTCTACATCACGTTTAAGACAATTTCTTACTTCGCCTTGGACAATTTGTGCTATTGGTGCATTGTTTTATACGTATGAATATTTATTACGTATTGCTCCTGGGGTGATGACGTATAGTTTGCGAGAATCATTTCATGTTGATGCTACCCATTTGGGTTTACTGTCTGCATTTTATTATTGGGCATATACCCCCATGCAATTGCCGGTTGGTGCGTTATTTGATCGTTATGGTCCACGGCGTTTATTAATATTTGCCTGTCTGGTGTGTGTTGGTGGGACATTACTATTTGGAATCAGTGATATTCTTAGCGTTGCCGAAGTAGGCCGGTTTTTAGTGGGTTTTGGATCAGCATTTGCGTATGTTGGCGTATTAAAACTGGCATCAATTTGGTTACCACCAGAGCGATTTGCTATGATTGCTGGATTAACTTCTGCATTAGGCGGCGTAGGCGCTATCTTTGGTGAATCTGGGATGACAGTGTTAGTGGAAGTGTTGGGATGGCGTACCACAACATTTCTGTGTGTAATATTGGGAGTTGTCTTGACTTATGCCATTTGGGCTATTGTACGTGATCGACCAAGTCATTTTACTCATCCACGTGTTGGTCAGGCGATGGATAAAATCATGCATCCCAAAGCACATTCATTGCGTGCCGATCTGTCCAATATGTCGTTAGGTTTATGGGGTTTTATCAAAAAACCACAAATGTGGTTTGTGGGTGCAGTGGGTTGTTTATTATATTTACCCAGCTCAGCGTTTGCTGAATTATGGGCAAAACCCTATTTTGAAGTCAGAGGTTTTTCAGCTAATCAAGCGGCACTTGCTGTTGATGCAGTTTTCTTTGGTTTTATTCTTGGGGGCCCGTTGATTGGTGCATTATCCGATAAAATCAAACGCCGGCGCATGCCAATATTTTGGGGTTCAGTCGGTGCAACTGTGTTTATTTGTATAGTGTTATATGTGCCACACTTGTCACACATGGCAATTTATACATTACTTATCTTGTTTGGCATTTGCTATGGTGCGCAGGTGATTGTGTTTGCCCTTGGTCGAGAGATTGGTCCTAATCGATTTGCTGGAACAGCGGTTGCGGTTACCAATATGTTTGTGATGCTGGGTGGTACAATATTGCAGCCATTGATTGGCAGCCTACTAGATAAGCATTGGGTAGTCTCTAATGGTGCTATATTACACGGTACTCGAATTTATTCGTTGAGTGATTATAATTCTGCATTATTGGTGTTGCCGATTTGTTTATTAGCATCTGCTGTGATTACGTTATTTATTAAAGAAACTGGCTGTCATATTAAGACAACCTAGCGCATTATTAATATACTCGACGCTTGTTTTAAAGTGCAAAGAGTATTATCCATGGAGAATAATCCCTTATGCCATTTTCTTTTGTTAAAATGCAAACATTAGGAAATGATTTTGTCTTACTTGATCAACGTCAAATGACTTACCCACTGCCATTATCCACTCGTCGTTGGTTAGCTGATCGACACAGGGGGGTTGGTTGTGATCAGCTATTAGTGATTGAACCAGCACAACATCGTGATACTACATGCCATTATAAGATTTTCAATCCAGACGGAAGTGAAGCTCAACAATGTGGTAATGGTGTACGTTGTATTGCACGTTATTTATTTGATCATGATGATATCACTGGCAATCAGCTTACATTAACCTGTCAAGCTGGCATGATAAAGGTAACACGAGATAGCAATGGCCAATTTAGTGTAGATATGGGAGTTGCTAATTTTATCCCAACTGCAATTGGTTTGGATGTACCGACGGAGCAATCGCATTACACCGTGACTATCTTTGATAATCAAATTAACTTTGGTGCTGTTTCCATGGGTAATCCGCATGCAGTAATGCTAGTTGATCAGGTTAACCCAACTGAGTTAGATCGTATCGGTGCTGCGTTGAATGAAGTATCTCACCCGCTGTTTAGTCAAGGTGTTAATATCAGTCAGATGCGTATTCTCGATCCACAGCATATTGAACTCGTGGTGTATGAACGCGGTGTTGGTCGTACCTTAGGGTGTGGCAGTGGTGCATGTGCTGCTGTCGTACTAGGCCAGCGTTGGGGTAAATTAGCCGAACAAGTGCAAGTAACTTTGCCTGGTGGGCAATTACAGGTATCATGCGATGGCATGAACCAATCTATATTAATGTGTGGTGATGCTCACTATATATTTAATGGTAGTGTAATTAAGTTACCCAACGAAGAAGTTACAGGAAACCAATAATGTCATTAACAGTCCCTGAATTTGATCAAGCCAGTGTGCTAGTAGTTGGCGATGTGATGTTAGATCGTTATTGGCGTGGCCACACAAAGCGCATTTCACCGGAAGCACCGGTGCCCGTTGTACATGTTACCGACTGTGATGAACGTCCTGGTGGTGCTGGTAATGTTGCACTAAATTTAGTATCGCTAAACGTACAAACTCACTTGGTTGGTGTAATTGGTACTGATGAGGCTGGCAAGCATCTAACACGCACATTAAACAGTGCTAATGTTGATTGTCATTTGGTGACTGATGCAACTATTCCAACCACAACAAAATTACGAGTACTATCACAACAGCAACAGCTGATTCGACTTGATTTTGAGACGCAACAAGCAAATTACAATCATCGGGAAGTAGCTAAAGCAGCAATAAAACAATTGAAAAAAGCAGGCGCGTTAATTATTTCTGATTATGGCAAAGGTGCACTAACAGATATTGGTGATTTAATTAGTAGAGCGCGTAAACAGAATTGTTTTGTATTGGTTGATCCAAAATCAACGGATTTTGCGGATTATCGTGGGGCTAGTGTGATCACACCAAATTATGCTGAATTTGAAAGAGTAGTTGGTAGATGTGACAATGATCATGAATTAATTGACAAAGCACAGCATGTCTTACAAGCGCACGATATTGATGCATTATTAATTACGCGTGGTAGTCAAGGGATGACATTGGTACAACGCCATACTGCAGCAGTGCACTTGCCGGCACATGCTCGTGAAGTATTTGATGTGACGGGTGCAGGCGACACAGTTATTTCCGTATTAGCTGCTGCATTAGCTGCTGGTAGTTCATTAGTTGATGCGGCAAGTTTAGCGAATTTAGCGGGTAGTATTGCCGTAAGTAAATTAGGTGCTGCCACGGTGACTGTACCGGAATTACGTTGGGTAATGCGTGCACACGGTGAACATGATGGTGGTGTGG
This sequence comes from Gammaproteobacteria bacterium, assembly GCA_965116795.1. Lineage (GTDB taxonomy): Bacteria > Pseudomonadota > Gammaproteobacteria > JAJFKG01 > JAJFKG01 > JAJNDI01. The sequence continues at coordinate 275,254 of OZ220716.1, read as the reverse complement.
TTACCGAAGAACAATTACTCAATGTGGTTGCTAAGGCAAAAGCACAACGTGAAAAAATCGTAATGACCAACGGTTGTTTTGATTTGCTACATGCAGGACACGTTGCGTATTTACAGCGTGCAAAGGCGTTAGGACATCGTTTAATTGTGGCGGTTAATGATGATGACTCTGTTAGAGAATTAAAAGGGGTAGGGCGACCCATTAATAGTTTGTCACGACGCATGTCTGTATTATCAGCTTTGGGTGTCGTCGATTGGGTTGTACCGTTTAGCGAAGCAACACCTGCACGGTTAATTAGTGAAATATTACCTGATTTCTTAGTAAAGGGTGGTGATTACAAACCAGAAGAATTGGCCGGTGCTGATGTGGTGATAGAGCATGGTGGCGAAGTGAAAATTTTGCCGTATATTGACGGTTGTTCCACAACAAAAATGGTGGAAACGATTAATAATAATGGCAAATAAATAGGGGTTCGTAATGATTATTGTAACCGGTGGTGCCGGATTTATTGGTAGCAACATTGTCAGTGGGTTAAATATGCAAGGACGTACAGACATTGTTGTGGTAGACAATCTAAAACAAGGTGAGAAGTTTCGTAATCTAGTCGATTGCCACATCATGGATTATATTGATAAACACGATTTTCTTGCTTGGTTAACGTCAGGTAAAAAGCCTTCTAAACCAATTGAGGCAGTTTTTCATCAAGGTGCTTGTTCATCGACAACCGAATGGGATGGACAGTATATGATGCAAAATAATTTTGAGTATTCAAAGCAACTATTGCATTATTGTCTTGATCAATCGATCCCTTTCTTATACGCATCCAGTGCAGCGATTTATGGTGGTTCGCAAACATTTGTAGAAGAGCCTGCACATGAAAAACCGTTGAATGTTTATGGTTATTCTAAATTATTGTTTGACCAGTACGTAAGACGATTATTACCTAAGGCACGCAGTCAAATTGTTGGATTTCGTTATTTTAATGTATATGGTCCACGTGAAGCACATAAAAAAGGCATGGCGAGCGTTGCATTACATTTGCATCAGCAACTGACTGCAGGTGAGAATCCTAAACTATTTGCTGGTTGTGATGGTTATGGTGATGGTGAACAATTACGTGATTTTGTATTTGTCGGCGATGTTGTCGATGTAAATCTGTGGTTTATGCAGCGCTCCAATCTATCAGGCATTTTCAATGTAGGCACTGGGCGTGCTGAGCCATTTAATGCAATTGCTGAGGCGGTGATCCAAGCACATGGTAAAAGTAAAGTACACTATATTCCTTTTCCAGATAGATTACGTGGATGTTATCAAAGCTTTACCCAAGCTGATATTAGTGCGTTACGTCAAGTCGGTTATGACAGTGATTTTTTCCCAGTTGCTGAGGGGGTAGCGCGTTATATGGGTTGGTTACAACAGTAGTAGTTGCTTATGTAACCTTGACTCAATGCTGACGTTTTTTGGTAACGTGAAGAAATGTAGCTTATCCATTTGCCTTCTCAGTAAAAATATCTTTTCGTGTAGACTCTAATAACTCTTCTTGTTGTTCTTCGTTCTGTTGCAGCGTCATTAAAGCTAACAATGCTGTTTGGCGTTCCATTAACATACGCATATCAAATAATGATTTTTGAATGCTTGCCATAATATGTAGTGTTTCACGTTGCAATGTAGCAGGTTCGGCATGTTCCATATTTTGATACCACATTGGGTTAGCCGCGCGTTTTTCTGCTTGATATTTTTCTATCATTAATGGGCTGACTTTGCTGAGTGCTTTATCACTATTAAAATCAATGAGTCCTTGTTGATTAACAGGTATTTGTGCTAATACGCCTAAATTATCTTGTGGTGTGCGTTCAGCTAGAAAATAATATAATGTACTGATTGCAGCAGCAGTACGTGCTAGATTAATCCCTAATTGTACTTTATAGCGATGTACACTGCGCAAATCGTCTTTAAAATCTTTAGGTTTAATCACTTCATAGGGTTTGACCAAACCACCAGCAAATGCAATGTAATTCCTAGCCATTTTAATTTGTTTGTCATCTAAATTAGTTGTACCAATCAGTGAATTTAAATCAAACCCTTTGCCAAGTTTATTAAGCAATGTAGTGTTGATCGGTACTTGTTTTGATACTTTTTTGATAATCTTAAAATTATTATGGGTAGTCGTCAATAATTTCAAGCTATCTAATAAATCTTGATGGGCAATGGACTGGGTTGCAGGTTGGCTAAGTACTTGCCCTGTCCCTAATGACATTGTATTTTCCAGTTCAGGTGTGGGTTGATACAGTAAATTTTCTTGTGTTTTAACGGAAGCATTGACTGTACGATTAATATAATCCAGTAGTATCCATAGTAATTGATTTGTGGAATTGAGTGATGGATGAACATTGGTATTATTATTTGCTGTCTGTGCAATACTAACAGTACTGATTGTTAACAATAAAATAATTGTCACTAAACATTGCTTTAAGTAAATAAATAACGTACGCATATTATTGGCTACCTCATGCTCCAATTACATTAGAAGTTAAATTGTATTCCATCTGAGTCATTTTGCTGATTGTCTTCAGGTACGTTGCCAATGCCTGTGTTTAGCTTAGCAGGCGCAGTTTGTTTGATAATTGTTTTTGTTGGAAGTGTGCTTATTGGTTGACGAACGGGTTGAGTCACTTGCGTATTGATTGGCGTGACTAATGCTGAGTCTTTTTGCGATTGGAGCCCTTGTCGCATCAGTGTGTGTAATGGGGCAAATGGCGTTTGTGGAAAATTGATATTAGATTTTTGTTGTTGCAATATGATGCTGTTATTAACAATTTGAGTGATATATTGGCGTATTTTCGAATAGTCCGGTGTGGTATTCTTGGCTGATACGGCAAATGCAGAACTTATCCCAATCAAACATAAAAGACTAACAAGTATGTTAACAATGGTTTTAGGCATCTTCTCCCTCCAATACACGTAATGCTAATGCTAAACGTTCAGCAGAAAATACCCGGCCTAATAAACGCAATCGTTCAAATACAATATTACGACGTAAGAATAATCCAGCTGGATCACTGCGTTGTTTACTGTTTTTCTCAGCATACATTAATAATTTAGATGCGGCACCAGGGTGTGCGCTATCAAGCAATTGCATTAAGCGTAACGTGCGTGACATGCGTACATGACAAGCCAACTTAGTCAAATTTTCTTCTTCACCAACAGCATAGTCACCAATGGTGTCAAGTTGCTGACCTAAGCGGTCTAACGCGGTTTCTAAATCTGTTTCACCATCACGTGTCCAATTCTCAACACTTTCCATAAATGCAATCACACGATAAATTGTCGGATCTTGGTAATTTTTCCAAAATTGATGAACATCTTTCATGGCTAATGACGGCATATTGATATCCTTACGTTAATAACTGCTCAGGCTCTATTAAGGAAAACGCCATCTTTGGTGGATCTTGCCAGAAAATGTAACTAAAAAGTGCTCATGTATGCCCAATACACTGCGCTTTTTTGGTTACATTTTCTGACAACCTCCAATCAAAGCTGACGTTTTTTAGTAACGTAACGATCGGCTGAATAGTTACATTTAAAATACATTATAACGGCTTGCTGCAGATAGTGTTATATTTGAGATCTTAATTGTTTAACTTTCATCATTTGTGACTTGTCCATATACAACTACCATGTCAGGCTCTATTATTCTACCGTTTCCTGACAGTGATCATCCTGTGGCTACCCCATAGGTCTCTACACAAGTAATGCACCTATTCCTCCCTATGGGCGTCATCCCGCGACTTGATCGCGGGATCCAAGGAATCGTGCTTATTGTTTTGATATCCATCCCATTTTTCTAATCCCGAGTGCCGTTCTCTATATCCCACGGTCAAGCCGCGAAGTGACGGCCGAAGAAGAGAAAAAATCTGATAATCACCTTTTTTACCGGACAACTACTAATAATGCATATGGATGGATATTTTATTGGCAAATTAACAGTTTAATGACTGAAATATAAAAACAGGCTTTTTTCATTAAGTTATAGTGGTTTTGTTCAAAATAATTACTAAGTTATGCTATATTTTAGAACAAATAAATGCAAAAAAGAATTGATTCTCATTGCAAATTTGCTTAAATTCGAGTCTTTCTATATAGAGTAAGTGAAAATTATTAGGCACATAGGGAGCAGGTGTTATGTTTAAGTCCATTTTTGGTGGGTTCCGTAAAACCTTTTTACCTAAGTTACCGATCAAAGGTATTTTAGGTATTCGTGAATTAAAGGACACTACTAAGCTAGTCAAAGATATCGGTAAAGATACCTTTAAGAAAGAAGAAGCTACACGTAAAGAAAACTTTACTGAAGCGGTGAAACGCTATCAATTAACCGATGCTGAAATTGAGCAACGTCAACATAGCTTTGGACAAATAGCATTGATCTTTTTTGCTATTGCTATTTTATGTTTTGCTTATGCTATCTATTTGGCATTCCAAGGTGAAATCATGGCATTTCTATTGGGCTTGGGTGTTACCGGTTTGGGGTTAACTTATGCATTTCGTTATCACTTTTGGGCGTTTCAATTAAAGCATAAGAAGTTAGGTTGTTCATTAGCAGAGTGGTGGCATAGTGAAGTGAAAACAACACAGAGTCGTGATGTGGCGACAACACAAAAAAACGTCAGTAAAAAAACCAATAAATAAAATAGCCAGCTATCAATAAGCACTCGGAGTATACAGTGAGACTAAGTCAGTTATTATATTTGTCAATCCTGTTCGCGTCATCGATTGCGTTGGCAGATACTAATTCGTCTGTTGAAAATCCAAATTGGCTGACAACATATTATACACAGTCTCAACAAGATGAAGAGGCTGAAATAGATGAGTTGATTCAGGATATTGATGATGAACAAATACAACAAACATTAGATAGTATTGATGCAGCCTCATCCATGCAGACATCTGGTATAACTACCACAAATGATGGTTTATCAACTTCAGTACCTAGTTTTGAGTACGGAGAGCAACAGGATGTTACACGTGGTACTCGATCAAGAGCTGGCTCGCAATACAAACCACACGAAGTTAGTGTTGATTCTGGATTTGGCTCTGCTCTTGACCAAAGCATTTCCCAATCCCCACTAATGCAATATGATCCTCCAGCACAACAGACACAACAGAATACGCTATCTGACGCCGAGTTGTATGGTGCATCAGGAGGGTCATCGTCACCATACAATGGGTTTACAACTCAACCATACCAAAACACTGGAGACTTCACAGTAAGCGAGGATTACGATATACAAACGTCTATGTCTACTGAAGATGAGGAAGCGGCAATAGCAGAACTCGGCATAGGAAGTGACTCTTCTATATTAGATAGTGCATCTGGATACGACTTGAGTACGGATTTACAAGAATCAACACAAACTACTTACCACGGTTTACTATCAGTTATTTCGAATTATTTACCTGCTACTGATTATTCTTTGGGTTACTTAAAACAATTATTTGGTGATTTTGATGGCATGTTTAATTCGAATGTGCCTGACAGTTTTGGTGCATCTGTGATTGGAGAATTATTCAGAGTATTTAACAGTTGGATGTTAGTGTTTGCTGTTGTTATCTTAATGTATATCGTGTTTATCGGGACATTAACTACAGCTCATGAAGGTAAGGTCATGGGTGAATGGAAGTCGTTGTGGATCCCATTACGTGCCGCATTAGCCGTGGCAATGTTAGTACCACAAGCAGGTGGTTATTGTTTAGCGCAAAAACTTGTAATGTATATCGTGTTAGCTGGAGTAGCAGCGGCTAACATGATGTGGTCGACTGCTGTAGATAAATTAGTGAATGAAAAAACAATATACTCGATGAGTGCGTTATCGATTAATCAACCAGCAGCAATGAGTGCAATATATCCAGTTATCATAGCGATGTATGAACAGCAAGCATGTGCAATTAAGCTTAGTCACACAAATGATAATGGAGAGATTACGCCACATGAATATCCACACACCACCAAAGAAGGCTATATTAAAGTGTATAATCCCAAAACCCAAATAAATCTTGGTGGCGTTCTAGACAGGCCTTCGACTCAAGTCGACCCTAACTCCAAAATTATTAACTATAATGAAAAGGCCACTAATCCAAAAAAACCAATCTGTGGTGGTCTTAAATGGACATTGCCAACTAAAAAAATTCCGGATGGTCAGGGAGGTTATCGTACTGAAATAGATGATGTTTTTAACAAAAAAATCATCAACACAATGAAAAATATCTACGACAATTTGAAAGGTGCAAGTAGCTTGGCAGCTAATGATGGTAAAGGCGGAGAGAAAACAAATGATGAGGGAGAAACTGTTTGTGGAAAGGATAACGTTGTTGCTAAATATGGGTGTGTTGTGAAATCGATTCAAGATTATAATGCTCTGTTGTACTCAGGAAATAGTAATACTGATACAGATAATGTTGCTGACTCAACTGAAACAATCCGAAATCATATCAAACACGCAGGCTGGGCAGATGCAGGTGAATATTTTTATGAACTTGCCAAGTGGGATCATGCCGAAAAAAGATCATTGTCTATATCTAGTACTAAAATGTATGTTGTTGAGGATAAAGATAACAAAAGAGATTTTGATACAATAAAAGCAGCGATAAGTGATTATATTGCAACTAGCGATGACCAAGTACATCAGTATACTGTCGATAGCTATAATCATGATGAGTCAACATTACTAGATCAGTATAAAAAACCAAAATACGACATCAAATATGATTTTGACAGCAAAATGATGAGTGGTTTTACTCGAACTTTATTTGATATTTTTACATTTGGTATGGCTGCGCTTGTTGAATCGTGGAATAAAACACTGGTTTACTCTCTTTGGGGCAAAATTGAAGACAATACTGCTGCTGACAATACTGGTCCAGCTAATCCGATCCTGATGTTGCAACAATTAGGCAGGGCACAATTAACTGGCGTCATGGATATTTGGATAAATGGTCTACTATTGATTGAAGGATTAACAATAGCTGGTGGTGTAGCATCAGCTATCGGAGCTGTTCCTGGGTTTGGGACTCTTGCTGAAGGTGCAAGTGTTATTATGAAAGGCATGAGTAGTATGATAACTTGGTTACAAGGAATGACAGCACCACTTATGATCATCATATTTGGTTCGGGGTTCTTGCTGTCAATTTGGATACCGTTTATGCCGTATATATTAAGTTTGCTATGTGTGTTTGGTTGGGTGTTATCAGTTATCGAAATGATGGTTGCCGCGCCGATTGTTGCGTTAGGTGTCATTGCTCCCGAGGGACATGATGTGTTTGGTCAAGCCAGACCCGCTATCTTATTGTCGTTCGGATTGTTTATGCGACCAATGTTAATGATTTTTGGGTTTGTCATTGCGATGATTGCCATTTACATTGGATCGGCTGTGATTAATATGGGATTTCTAAACATGGTAGCTAGCGTATTTAATAGTAAGTTAGGGTTATTATCTGGATTAGGCGTTATCATGATATATAGTTTAGTAATGACAATTTTATGTAACAAGAGTTTTGGCTTAATGACAGAATTGTCTAACCGAGTGCTGCGTTGGATAGGTGGACAACATGCTACCTTTGAACAGGGTGAACAACAATCACTTGGTGAAGTTAAATCGGGTACTGAACCGCTTGGTAGAGCAGGTGGTGAAGGCTTGCAGAAACTCTCTAGTAGTGGCACTGCGGGTTCTGCCTTGATAGAAAAAGGTGGGAAATACATTGGTAATAAAAAAGGAGGGGGAGGGGTTAAAACAGAGTAACCGGTAATTAGGGTGAGTTTTAGGGTGAGTTTACGTTATAATTTGTCTGCTAACTTTGCTCCTGCTGCCAACACATTATATTCACGTTGTGCGATGATCCCAGCTGCTAATTTTTGTTTGGCGTCCACTATCATTGGTTGTCCATGTGAATGTAATAATTCACGGGTACGTTGAATAATTTGATCAGCTGGTGCACTGATCAATTCGTCACGCACGTGCTCATCAAACACTAAATATTCACGCAATGCAACACGTTTACCATCAACCGTTGGCACTAGCTTTTGCCAAATAACCAAACGTACCGTTTCTAAAATATCGATGATCCGTCCAACACGTTCATCAGCAGGAAAGCTGGCGACTAACCGGCGAATCGTTTCTGGGACACCGTTACTGTGTAAAGTGGTATACACTGGATGACCTGTTAATGCAGCTTCAATCGATGCCGAAATCGTTTCTGTATCACGCGATTCTCCCACCAAAATCAGACCGGGACTACGTCGTAGTGCATTGCGTACACCGGCAGCAAAACTGGGTAAATGACGAGGGATTTCTGCTTGACTAATGATGGCCGTTGGTTTGTTTAACATGTCGTAAACAAATTCAATCGGTGCTTCATAGGTTAATACTTTGCGATGACTGTCTTCACGTTCAACCAGTTCGCGGATGATCGATGCTAATAATGTACTTTTACCCGAACCAGTCGCACCGGTGACATATACAATCCCTTGATGTGGTGCAATTGCTTCTAGAATAGCAGGTGGTAAATCAAGCGAATCTAATGTGGGTGGTTGGTGTGGAATCGTGCGCAACGTAATTTGAATACCATCATGTCCACCAACTTGACAGCTGGTAGCATTCACCCGAAAACGATGGCGTACGCCACGGCTAGGACGGTATTCATAATTGGTATCTAAATCATTCCCGCCTAGCAATTGTGCCGTTGCATTCGAACCGTAAATGCCATTAATAATATCACCTACTTCTGTATTAGAGATATCACGTTTAGTGATCCGAGTTTGACGGCCATGAATTTCTGCAAAAATGACTTCATTGGTTTGGATAGTAATATCAGATGCATCTAATCCAATACAATGTGCGAGTAATTGATCGAGTTCTTTACCATCAAAGCGCACGGGTTCATTAGGTATTAATGTTGAATTGGGGGGGTGTTGTTGACTCATTTCCCTGTCTCTCGCCTCCATTTTTTTGGATCATTAAGTGGGTCAATAATCGCTGATCGCCACTTATCACTATCAGTTTGTAATTGTGGTAATGCCGTTATCCGTAATAGTTGATCATTAATCGCTATTTGCTTGTGATCGCCAGTGATACCCAACTCAGTGGTTGCTACATACGGTTTACTGATCATCTTTAATGCTAATAACTTGCGATATAATACCATCCCTGCATAATCTTGTTTTAAACGAGCTAAGTTAGCGTTAAAGATAGTATTTGCTTGTTCTATACCTTGTTGCCAACCTTGGGTAACATAACGTTTCCATACTTTTTCTTCTTGTACAGTTTGTGGGATTAGCGTCGGATCGGGTGCTGCCGGCTTTTTGTAATCCATCCATAAATAGGTGCGCCACGTTGGAGGAGCTGTAATAAAACGGGCTTGCTTAACGATTTTATAAGTATGATCAGCGATGCGTAGCGTATCGGGTGCACTTTGATCAAGTAAGGTACGGCCTTCGACTAAAACTGGCGGTAATACATTATTGTGCAGAATCATTGGATGAAAGTTAAAGGTTTGATCTAACTGACGTGCTTTAGCCACTAGATCATGATTAATGTCATTTGATTGCTTAGCTAAACCACCTTGTGCACCGACTTCTAACGCAGTTTGTTGTAATGCTTGCAGACGAATTTTATTAATATTATCTGCTGTTGGCAGTTTGCTCGTCGATAGATTCTGTAAACTACTCAATGATGTTGTATCGACATTATCTGTTGATAAGCGTGCTGTTTGATTGGCGCAGCTAGAGAGTATACAAATGGCAGTACTTGCTGCTAAAACATAACACCATAATCGCCACATTAGTTGTTTACGCCTTAGCATAACGTAACTCAATATGTTTACGTTTTTGATCAAGGGTAACCGTAGCGCGACTATATGCTTGATACGTTGCATTACGTAGAATATGTCCAACAGGTTGGTTGTGTGCGTATACATCAACTAATACCGGTATTGCCGGCTGTTTGCCGATGATTTCCAATTGATAGCCTGTCATCTTAGCAATCTGCTCAAGCAAAGGCGCAATTGGCCCTGACCAATCGATAGAAACGCGCTGTTGCATGGCTTTTGCCTTGGGCTCAGGCATTACCGGTGTTTGTTTAGGGGTGAGTGCAGCTTGTTCAGTTTCAGCCATCATTGTCAATGCCTGACTGCTTGCAACGGCTGCTTGTGCCAATTGATAATTGCCAGTGTGATCGGTTTTGGTTGTTTTCAGTTCAATTGGCTCATCAGTAGCACAACTGGTTAATCCAAATAACAGGATACAGCACAAAAAGTTACAGATGTGGCGATAATAGGGGAAGCGTGCTGTTTGATAATAATGCTGCATAAATACCGCTTTTTTTACTGATCTTAATTGTCTTGCATTGAAGCAAGCGGGCAGCAAAATGTCAAGTTTATCCATAGCTTTTCAGAACACTAAATTGGCTTTTATCATTTCATCTTGAGCTCATCTAGCCACGTTGCTCTTTCAAAAAATACTCAAAATAGCTCAACTATTCCTCCGCTTTTTTTCAATCGTAACCCGTCTACCTAAACCCAATCTGAATCCTAAAAGCCAATTTAGTGTTCTGAAAAGCTATAGACAGTGAATGTAGCTATTTTATGTTAAAATCAACATAATATTTTGTGAGTAAAAGATAAACGCATATGACAAACTACCGATCTGATGCACATTGGCGCGATTCTGCCAGAGCAGCACGCTTTGGGCTCTTGGATTGTCGAGCTGCCTTTCCATTTCTATTATTTTTATTTCATATTCATCTGTGGACATTCATATTGGCATTGTTAGCAACGTTATTTTTTGCAGCACTAGAGCGTTATGGGTTTACTGTGAATGTATTTTGGCGTTGGTTGCGTGTAACGTTGGCAGGTAAACGTCGTGTCGTCACTCCTTGGTGGTTAGATCAATAAGGCAATCGTAACCCATGTCAGATAGATTAAAACAATTAACTCGATTAGCGAAATCACTGAATGCGAGCTTCACGTTAAATAACCAATTCATTGGTTATGATAAAATTTTTGCAGATGATGGGTTATTACCTGCCTTAGCACGTCGTGCTGATCAATTGTGTTCATTGTGTTTGGGTTATGGAATTGGTGCAACATTCGATGAAGCTCCTGACAGTCGTTTAGGGGTACAAGTTAAGTTTGATACTTCAACACCCGAAGTATTGCGTTTATTGTGCATCATTGATGTGTTAAATGAAATTGTCAAAGCAGCACCCGCACGTAATAAAGTTGCTTTAGACGAGTTGTTGTATGACTAATATAAATCAAGTATTGCATCGCTGTGCCCAAGCCAAAGCAGCATTAGCCGATATTGCTAGATTATTGTTAAATTTAGTAACAACTTTAGAAAACCAGCGTGCTAATACAACTATTAACATGAATACACTTGAATGTTGTCAGCATAATCTTGCGTTAGTTAATAATGCTATTGCAAGGTTAGAAACTCTATTAGATAGCACTAGCAATGCAATTGATATTCAGCATCAATTTCATACTGTGATCAAACATGTAATCGAAATAGGGAAATGGCAGCCTGGAAAATTTCTACAAGCGTTATACCAACGTTTGCAAACATTAGAAAACGATCAAGAGTCAACAGTTGGATTGCCAAAATTAGCGTCAAAAAATACTGAACAGCAGCAACATTATCATTCAAAAAGAGAAGGACACAACAATACCGTGATGGTATTTGTACATTTATATCAAACAACAGGTAATACATTAACAACCTGGATTTCACAGTTGCATAATATCTACAAACTATTACAAGCCCGGCCTATTTATACGAGCAAAACCGATATGTTAGCAGTATTAGCGGCACGTGGTGATCTAACCACCGATGCTTATGTCGCACTTACATTGCCCAAGCAAGCATTAGCAAGCGCATTTCGTGGCAGTACACAGGTCGATAAATATGGATATGAATTAGTTAGCATTGATAAAGATGTGTGCCCACGACAACCGTTAATCGATCATTTTTATCATGATAAGCAACACTATCACTTCGTCAATGACGAATTACAATTGGTCGTGCCTAGTATTTAGGACTTGCCAGTCTAGTGTATCACCCGCACGAAATGGAATAATCGTATCGTTATCATCGGTGATATAGGTGGTAGGCACTGTCCACGATTTATGTTCAATACAAATTGAACGCTGATTACATGGCAGTTTATAAAAGTTTGCACCAAGTCGGCTGCAAAAGTCTTCTAATTTGTCTAACGCATTGTGTTTCGCAAAGAATTCTGTGTATAACGCCATTGCCACTGGTGCAGTAAAAATCCCAGCACAACCGCATGCGCTTTCTTTATGTTGTTTAGTATGCGGCGCACTATCTGTTCCTAAAAAGAAATGTGGATCACCACTTAATGCTGCTTGTTGTAAGGCATATTGATGTTGCTGTGCCTTTAAAATGGGTAAGCAATAATAGTGTGGGCGAATGCCACCAACTAACATGTCGTTACGATTTAGCAATAAATGGTGTATGGTAATGGTTGCACCAACTGTTGCTGGGGCTTGTTGAATAAATTGAACCGCATCGCGTGTAGTAATGTGTTCTAACACAACCCGTAGTTTAGGAAACGTATCGACGATGGGTGCTAGTACGCTGTCAATGAATCGTTGTTCGCGATCGAAAATATCGATGTTAGCATCAACCACCTCACCGTGTATTAACAACGGCATATCGATATCTTGCATAGCAGAAAATAGTGGGTAAAGTTGCTGAACATGCTGCACACCGGCATCCGATAACGTGGTTGCGCCAGCAGGATATAATTTAGCAGCAACGATCTTATCGTGTTGTTGGGTTTCCATGATGTCAGTTACCGATGTCGTATCAGTTAAATAAAGTGTCATCAATGGGTCAAATGGTGTATTAGCCTGTTTTGCTGCAGCTAGGATACGTTCTCGATAGGCTAATGCCTGTGCGCAAGTGGTCACTGGTGTCACTAAGTTTGGCATCACAATAACCCGATTAAAATGTTGTGCGCTGGCAGGGACGGTAATATTGAGAAAATGGCCATCGCGCAAATGGCAGTGCCAGTCATCTGGCTGTTGCAATGAAATGGATTGCATGTGGTTACCCTTTTTGTGGGATAGAACGAACAATTAGACTACTGCAGAGTTGGTTGTGGATGCAAGTCGCAATATTAGTCCATAAATCAAGCACATTGGTACCATAATTGCCACCTATGCATTTTGTATTTAGCTAAACACCGCATCAAAGCTTGCATTTCATTTTCTTTCCGTAGAAGATCGCTCTTCTGGTTAAGCCATGGCTTAATTTGTAGGCAAAATACAATCGAAAAGTATTAGGGGGATGTCATGCAACAACGTAAAATCAGTTGTTTAGTTGCATTATTTATTTCAGTAATAGCAATACTATCATTTGCTACTGCTAGCGGTGCACCAAATGAGCAAGATAGGGATGCATCGATACAGCGCATTAGCACACAAACAGCAGCATTGGAAAAACAAATGCGCGCTCTACAAGTGCAGTTGCGAGAATTAAAACAGCAACAAGCGCAACTAGTTGGGCAACGGACGACAACTAACACATCTACAAAACATACTAAAGCTGTATCGCACCATAGCAAACATCATGGCAAAGGCTCGGGTGATGTGTTGCGCAGCAATCCAGAAGGTACCTTGGGTTCACAGCTTGATACAGCGAAACAAGTCACACGTTGGATGGATATTCGCGGTACAACAGTGGTGACATCGCCTTACTTTGGTCCACAGCCACAATTTGATGGATCGGATATGTTAGTTAATACTTCTAGTGTTAATAAGGATATCGTATTGCTGCAAATGCGCAAAAATATTAATAAAGAAGTAGATGATGCGCAAAAACCAGCAGAGCATTATTCAGTGTTAGCGCTTAGTGGTGAGTTAGAAGGAGTAGCGGCATTCTCACGTGGTTATGATAAGACTAAAACCAGTGATGTCGATTTGGCTGCAGCTGAAATAGATGTGGCTGCATTAGTTTATCCATGGTTATTGGGTTACATGACGTTGGAATATGACAATAGCAGTTTGCCCGGTGCAACCACCGGTAGCGGTCGACGTGCTGGCAATTCGAATTTTGGTCTAGGCCAAGGCTTTTTAACAGTGGGTAACTTAGAGCGATCACCCATATATTTCAGTCTTGGGCAACTATATGCACCGTTTGGTCAATACAGCAGTTACATGTATAGCAGTCCGTTAACTAAGGTGCTTGGTCGTGCTAAGGTACGTGGTGCTGTGTTAGGTTACGATGGTATTACTAATAACACTGGGTTATATGCATCGGTTTACACATTTAGTGGTGATAGCCGTGTACAAAAAGATCGTAACATTGATGAAGGTGGTGCCAATATTGGTTATCGCTATCGTAATGGAACGTTTAAAACAGCAGGTAGTGTGAGTGTGATCTCTAACATTGCTGACTCTAATGGCATGCAGTCCAATGGTATCGATACCTCTAATCAATTTAGTGGTTTTGGTGCTAACTCGAGTACGGAACGGCTTAAGCACCGTGTGCCAGGTATTGATATTCAAGGTAATATTAATTATGGGCCGTTTACGATTATTGGTGATTATGTGAGTGGATTGAGTTCATTCTCTAGGAGCGATATGACATACAATGGTCATGGTGCAAATCCAGGTGCGATGCACATAGAAGGTGCGTATAACTTCGCTTTTTATAATCGTCCTGGATCATTTGCAGTCGGTTACGATCGTTCATGGGAAGCATTAGCGTTAAGTATTCCACGCGATCGGATCTCAACTACATTGAGTTATTCCGTATGGCGTAATACCTTAGCCAGCCTTGAATATCGCTACGATATGAATTATCGCAATAGTGATACTGCTGGCGGTAATGTTAGAAATGGTCCACAAACGTTGATAAGGCCGACTGGAAGACAGAGTAATACTGTTACGTTTGTACTTGATTACTTCTTCTAGTTGAGCAACAGTTCATAGGTAGACTATAATGAGCTGTGCTGTAAATTCAGTACGGCCTATTTTTTTTATTAACGAGGTTAAACAATATGGCAAGCAGTGTTGATGAATTAACTATTCAATATGAAGATGATGGTGTAATTACGATTAAAGAATTGGACAAAGTCGTATTAACCAAAGGTGCATGGGCAACTGTCATGTATAAATATCAAGATTGGGATAAACAAAAACAAGCGTATAGCCCATACCGCTACAGCATTCGTCGGTATCAAAAACGCAATGGTGAATATCGTCAACAATCTCGTTTTAATATTTCTAGTAATGATCAAGCAACCAAAATCATCGATGTGTTATCCGCTTGGATGAAAGAAGATAGTGCTGAGTAGACGGACCAAATAAAATAAGCTTTGTCATTCGGAGAGCTCATATAAAATCTTTAGCCCTGGAAATCGGAGATTGTCCAGGGCGGGCGAGTCCAGAATCTAATTTTTAGGAGCCTTGAAAAGACGGAAAGACTGGATTCTGGACTCATCCGCTTCGCGGATTCTCCAGAATGACGAGTTCTTTCATATTTTCTGCAGATGGATCCCATCTTACTGCATTTTATGCGATGGCTGGAATGACGTAACTAACTCAACCGATTAGTCTTACTAATCCCTAATAACACGCCAATTTGTTTTGACAATGATGCACCAAAACGTTCAGTGAGTCGTTCGAGTAAACTTTGTTGTACAGTGTAGTTAACAATATGTTCGTTTTTGATGACATCACGTGCAACACTGCCTGCACTGGCAAAATTATCAATTAAACCAATTTTTTTCGCATCAGCCCCTGTCCAAAATAAACCTGAAAACAGATCAGGATAATTGACATTTAATCGGTTGCCACGCCCAGATTTGACTTGTTGGATAAACGTTTGGTGGACTTCATTTAAAACACGTTTCGCGTAATCTTGATCCCATTGTTTCATTGGTGAAAATGGATCTAATATGCCTTTGTGATCACCAGCGGTAATTAAACGCCGTGACATGCCTACTTTCGTTAACGTATCCACAAACCCAAAACCATTCATTAATACGCCGATTGAACCAACAATGCTCGATGGGTTTGCATAAATTTTATCAGCAGCGGCAGCTATGTAATAGGCTCCTGATGTACACATATCACTGCACACGGCATACAGTTTAATATCGGGATATTTAGTACGCAGCCGTTTAATTTCATTAAATACATAATCTGATTGCACTGGACTGCCACCAGGACTATTAATACGTAAGATTACGCCTTGGGTGTTTTTATCTTTAAATGCAGCCTGCAAGCCACGTGCAATATTGTCTGCACTAATTGGTGTGCCAGGTAAAATGGCGCCATCAATGTCAATCAATGCTGCATGTTTTTTCCCGAGTTTACCCGTTGATGTGGCATTGGGAAAATACATCAATGCTAACAAAGCAGAGAAATAAACTAATATAATTAACTTAAAAAAAATGCCCCAACGTCTACGCCGGCGTTGCTCGATAACGGCACTCATAGCAATGTCTTTTAATGCAGTTACACTATCTGTTGGTTGTTGATCTCTCATATTGATTACCTATTTTTGTAAAAATAACAGCGTTTTGTTAAACAACACGTATCACAAATTGGTTTGGTACGGCAGCTTTGTTTCGCATGTTCAACAATTAATGCGTGATATTGTTGATATACATTGACATCACTCGCTAAACTATTTTCAAACCAATATCGTAATTGTTCGTAGGGTTCTTTACCGTCAATAGTCCCAAGACGGCTAAAAATCCGTCGCGTGTACGCATCGATGACAAACACAGGACGTGCTAAGCAGTATAGCAAAATATCATCAGCTGTCTCTGCACCAATGCCATGCAATGACAATAATTGTTGGCGTAAGTCAGTAGTCGATTGTGTTTCTAAATAATCGAAGCCACCGACATCACAAAACCATTGGCAAAACGCGCGTAAGCGTTTGGCTTTGACATTAAAGAAACCAGATGGCCGAATGAATTCAGCTAAACTGGCTATTGGTGTAGCTAAAATAGTGTAAGCTGTAGTGATGTGTTGTGATGTTAAATTAGCGATGGCTTTCTCGACATTTACCCATGCGGTATTTTGTCCCAAGATTGCACCAATGATAATTTCAAAGCGGCTTTGTGCTGGCCACCATGCTTGTTTACCATACGTATCTAGCAAACGATCATAGGTTTGCTTAGCGTCGCGTACAAAACGGGCAGATGGTTTTTTAAGTGAGGGTGTTTTCATCTAAACATTGTAGCCATTTGATTGTTAAGTGTCGTCATTCTGGAGAGTTCACAAAGTAGCGAGCTTGTCCTTGGGTAGCCAAGGATCCAGAATCCAGGCTTCAAGAATTTGAAAAGACGAAAAGACTGGATTCTGGACTCACTCACGTTGTTCGTTCTCCAGAATGACGTTGTTATATTTACCTGGAGCAACATCGTACCTATATTACGGCAACATTGATGAAGACGGAAGATGCTATCAATATGTAGCAGATAAAATGGTTGCATCTTGAACGCTATGCGTAACTATATAGTTTTGTTATGATCTCCTCCTCATTTTAGGAGGAAAATACCCTTGTCTATTGTTCATTGCCAAGGTGCAAATGCATTGGCTGTTCCTCGTCAACATGCACTACGAAATCGATTACAACAACATCATCCAATCGTCACTGATATTAGCGCACAATTTTATTATGCTGTTGAAGCGGAACAATCATTAACTGCTGCTGAACAAACACATTTGCAAACCGTATTAACTGAAGATGGCTATGGTAAGCCATTAGCATTATCAAGCCACTATACATTTTATGTTACCCCACGCTTAGGTACGATTTCACCTTGGTGTTCTAAGGCAACTGACATTTTGCATCATTGTGGTTTAACTAAGATTAAACGGATTGAACGTATTACCTGCTATCACTTGCAAGCAGATAAAGCGCTACAATCTACACAGTTAACTGATATTGCTAATGTGTGTCATGATCTGATGACAGAGTCAATATTATATTCTTTAGATGACATCACAGCACTTTTTCAACATCATCCGCCACAACCGCTGCAAACAGTTGAACTATTAACTCAAGGTAAGCAAGCATTAATCAATATTAATGCTGAACTAGGTTTAGCATTAAATGCTGACGAGATTGATTATTTGCATCGTGCATTTGGTCAATTGCAACGCAATCCAACCGATGTTGAGTTAATGATGTTCGCCCAAGCCAATTCGGAACATTGTCGACATAAAATTTTTAATGCCAAGTGGTGTATCGATGGTAAACAGCAGACGGAATCACTGTTTAACATGATTCGTTATACCCACAAACAACAATCTGAAAATGTATTATCAGCCTATGTTGATAATGCAGCAGTGATTAATGCACATGCCAACATTGCTCATTTAAGCGTGTCTAATCAGACACAGCATTATCGAGTGACTCGTGAACCCAGCGCGATGATGATCAAAGTCGAAACCCATAATCATCCAACAGCGATAGCACCGTTTGCTGGTGCTGCAACAGGCGCTGGTGGTGAAATTCGTGATGAAGCAGCAACCGGTCGTGGTGGTCGATCCAAAGCGGGCTTATGTGGATTTACCGTATCTAATTTATTTATTCCAACATTAACCCAACCGTGGGAAACAACCGCAGGGCGATCTGAACGCATCATGAGTGCATTAGACATTATGTTACAAGGGCCCATTGGTGCGGCAGCATATAATAATGAGTTTGGACGACCTAATTTATGCGGTTATTTTCGTAGTTATGAACAGCAGCTAAATGACACGTGGTATGGCTATCACAAACCGATCATGATTGCTGGCGGCATGGGCAGTATGCGTTTACCTGATGTTAACAAATGTGAGTTGCCAGATACAGCGTTAGTGATTGTATTAGGTGGCCCAGCATTATTAATTGGTTTAGGTGGTGGTGCAGCGTCATCGACTGCATCAGGTCAAAGTGATGAGGCATTGGATTTTGCTTCCGTACAGCGAGCAAATCCAGAAATGCAACGGCGAGCGCAACAAGTCATTGAGTCGTGTTGTCATGTTTCTGATGAGAATCCGATTTTATCCATTCACGATGTCGGTGCTGGTGGGCTTGCCAATGCTATTCCGGAATTATTGGATACAGATGGCCGCGGCGGACAAATCAATTTACGTGTGATACCCAATGATGAACCGGGTATGTCACCATTAGCGATTTGGTGTTGTGAGGCGCAAGAGCGTTATGTATTGGCAATTCATCCAAATAAGCAACAACAGTTTGCTGACATTGCTGCACGTGAACGGTGCCCACATGCTGTTGTCGGGCAAGTGCAATTAACCCCACAATTAACTGTCAGCGATCCGCATTTTACCAATAATCCAATTGATTTACCCATGTTATTGTTATTTGGTAAAACGCCAGCAATGTCGCGCAATGTGACAACAGTTCATCATACTTATCCGCCAATTGATATAAAACATATCGATTTGGCAGATGCAATTGAACGTGTATTGCAATTGCCTAGTGTTGCCAGTAAACAATTTTTAATTACGATCGGTGATAGAAGTGTGGGTGGGTTAACTCATCGTGATCAACTGGTTGGGCCTTGGCAAGTGCCAGTTGCCGATTGTGCAATTACCTTAGCTGATTTTGAACAAGCTTGTGGTGAAGCAATGGCAGTTGGTGAGCGACCACTATTAGCACTGATCGATGCTGCTGCCAGTGCACGTATGGCAGTCGGTGAAGCGATTACCAATTTATTAAGTGCACCAATTAACACATTAAGCGATGTTAAATTATCGGCAAACTGGATGGCTGCCTGCGGTGAGCCAGGTGAAGATGCAAAGTTATATGCGGCAGTGAAGGCAATTGGTTTAGAACTGTGTCCAGCATTAGGGATTTGTATCCCTGTTGGTAAAGATTCATTATCAATGCAATGCAAATGGCAAAATGAAGGTAAAATACAACATGTTCGTTCGCCATTGTCAGTTGTTATTTCTGCGTTTGCACCGGTTAATGATGTGAATCATGCATTAACCCCACAATTACAACGACTAGCTGAACCGACTAGTTTATTATTGATTGATTTAGCTAAAGGACAACAACGGTTAGCAGGTTCAGCATTAGCACAAGTGTACAATCACATTGGTTGCGATGCGCCAGATATAGATGATCCAACAATGTTATTAGAGGTTACCAATGCATTGGTAACCTTACGTCAGCAAGGATTATTATTAAGTTATCATGATCGCAGTGATGGTGGATTGTTAGCAACCTTAACCGAAATGGCGTTTGCTGGGCGTTGTGGGATTGATATTGAATTATCAGTATTAGGTGATAATGCTATTTCTAGTTTGTTTAATGAAGAATTAGGGGTGGTTGTACAAATCAAACAAGCAGATGAGGCAGCAGTACGCGCGTGTTTAGGTGATTTGCAGCGTTATACTCATACTTTAGGTACTGTTAACAGTGAGCAACGTATTCGCTTCTTGCAACACGGAACATTACTCTATGATCAAACACGTGGTGATTTACAGCAATGTTGGGCAAAGACGAGTTATCATTTACAAAGATTACGTGATAATCCAGATTGTGCTGATACTGAATTTGCCGATTTATTGCGTGATGATGCCAATGGGCTAACTGCAACACAAGCTACATTTGATTTTTCTCAGCAATTAAGTGTACCTTACATACATCAACAGCACAAACCAAAAGTAGCCATTTTGCGTGAGCAAGGTGTGAATAGTCAGATGGAAATGGCGGCGGCATTTATCGCTGCAGGTTTTGAGTGTGTTGATGTACACATGTCGGACTTACTAGCAAAACGGATAACCTTAACCGATTTCCATGGATTAGCTTGTTGTGGTGGCTTTGCCTATGGTGACGTATTAGGCGCGGGCGTTGGCTGGGCGCGAGTGATCTTAGATCATGCAGCTATGCTAGAACAGTTCCAAACGTTTTTCGCTCGGACTAATACCTTTACCTTCGGTGCATGTAATGGGTGCCAAATGCTAGCGCAATTGCAATCGATTATTCCAGGGGCACAGCATTGGCCACGTTTTCGGCATAATCAATCGCAGCAGTATGAAGCGCGGTTGATTTTAACCAAAATCAGTCACTCACCATCGATTTTATTAACCGATATGGATGATGCTGTATTACCAATTGTTGTCTCACATGCAGAAGGATATGCGCAATGGGAAAATGCAACAGATCAAACAAAGCTACAGCAACATCAATTGGTTGCGTTGCGTTATGTTGATGATCATGGCATGCTGACGACGCAATATCCATATAACCCGAATGGTAGTCCTGGTGGTATTGCTGGGGTAACCACCACAGATGGGCGGGTGACGATCATAATGCCGCATCCAGAGCGGGTGCATCGCAGGTTACAGTGTTCATGGGCACCAACGGAGTGGGGTGATATGAGTCCTTGGTTTCGTTTATTTTACAATGCTCGGCGTTGGCTTAATTAAATGGTGCGATTAAGGAAAACGCCATCTTTGGCGGATTTTTTCTGGCAACCTCCACTCAAAGCTGATGTTTTTCGGTAACATAAAGACCGACTGAGTAGTTACAATATTTTTTTATAATATTTTAATTAATCGACTTGGTTTACTCGTTTTTTTAGACTAGAATTCGATAACACACCAGTATGAAGTGAATAGGTTGTCTTAATGAAAACAATTATCGGGTTAGTGTGGATAGTTGCCATGTTAGTTAACAGTGGTTGTGTTGCCCCAGGCTCTAATGAGGCCAAGACAACTCCTAGTGCATCAAAAAAGACAACCAAGGTGCAGCACAGTGCGCCACCTCAGCGTAAATCTAAGCCTACTTCGACCATTACTCAGATCAATAAGTCGATGGGACCTGTTGATCAACTTAAAAGAAATCAAGCATTAGAGAATGCAAATGATGATCAACCCACTAATTGGGCTAACCCAATTTCGGGTAACCAATATACCATCACTCCAAATCGCACTTTCCAAAAAGGTGATATCCAATGCCGTGATTATCAAATTGCCGCGGTTATTCAGGGTAGACAATATACCGCACAAACAACCGGTTGTCGTGATTTAGTTGGCCATTGGCAGTAGTCTAAAGCAGTGAAAGTCGCAAAAGCAAAACTCATTTATGTTTGTCAGCAATGTGGTGCACATGCCCCTAAGTGGGCAGGGCAGTGTAGTGATTGTGGTGCTTGGAACAGTTTAGCAGAAGAACAACAACAGGCAGCAACTGCGCGTGGCTATGCAGGTGAGGCAGCGCAGCAAGTATTATGGTTATCCGAGGTTGAGACTGGCGATGTGCAGCGTATGCCAACAGGCATGGATGAGTTAGATCGGGTACTCGGTGGTGGTTTAGTTGCTGGTTCAGTTATTTTACTAGGCGGTGACCCTGGCATTGGCAAATCTACTTTACTACTACAAGCATTATCTTATCTCGGCTTAGCTCAAACAGTATTATATGTCACCGGTGAAGAATCGTTACAACAAGTGGGTTTGCGTGCAAGACGCTTAGAATTAGCAATCGATAAATTACGTTTATTGGCTGATACTAATGTTGATAGCATTATGCAGCATGCCAAACAAGAAAAACCACGTATTATGGTTGTCGATTCAGTACAAACGATATTTACGCCTACATTAAATTCAGCACCAGGTTCGGTGAGTCAATTACGTGAAAGTGCCGCAAGCTTGGTGCGTTTTGCTAAACAAACACAGACAACGATTTTTTTGGTAGGGCATGTTACTAAGGAGGGTACATTAGCAGGTCCACGAGTATTAGAGCATATGGTTGATAGTGTGTTGTACTTTGAAGGAGAACGTGACAATCGTTTTCGGTTAATCCGTGCAATCAAAAATCGCTTCGGTGCAGTCAACGAATTAGGTATTTTTGCAATGACGGATAAAGGGTTAAAGGCAGTGACTAACCCATCCGCTATCTTTTTATCACGTTATACTCAGCCTGTTTCTGGCAGTGTTGTGATGGCAACTTGGGAAGGTAGTCGTCCAATGTTAGTTGAAGTGCAAGCATTAGTTGATGTAAGCCATTTAGCCAATCCACGACGAGTGACTGTGGGGATAGAACAAAATCGGTTAGCGATGTTATTAGCTGTATTGCATCGCCATGGTGGGGTGGCAACCTATGATCAAGATGTGTTTGTGAATGTTGTGGGTGGAGTGAAAGTATTAGAGACGGCATCTGATTTAGCATTGTTGTTTGCCATTTTATCTAGCTTGCGTAATCATGTGCTATCCAATCAATTAGTTATATTTGGTGAAGTAGGTTTGGCTGGAGAAATTCGCCCAGTGCAAAGTGGGCAGCAGCGTTTGCGTGAAGCAGCAAAACACGGTTTTAAACGCGCGATTGTCCCTAAAGCCAATGTCCCGAAAATGATTCCAGATAACATTGAAGTCCACGGCGTACAAACATTAAGTGAAGCGTTGGCGTTGGTGTGTTAATTATATTTTTGCATTTTAAGAGATATATTGATCATAGACTCAAGCAATTGGATTGTAGGCGAGGTGGCAAGTGATTTTGTCACAGGAGTGTATATTGACATACATGACTGTGACAAAATCATGCAGCCAACAAAGCCTACAATCCAATTGCTTGAGTCTATGTTATACGGCGCGATCAAAACGCTTATATCGAACACGATGTGGTTGATTAGCATCTTTTCCTGTACGCTTTGCTAAATCAGCGGCATATTCCGTGTAATTTCCTTGATAAAATGTCACTTGGCTATCGCCTTCAAAACCAATCATATGTGTGCAAATCCGATCTAAAAACCACCTGTCATGTGAAATAATCATAATGGTACCCGGAAACGCTAATAAGGCTTCTTCTAGTGCGCGCATAGTTTCCACATCCAGATCATTGGTCGGCTCATCTAACATTAATACATTGCCGCCACTACGCAGTAATTTAGCTAAATGTACGCGGTTACGTTCACCACCGGAAAGATCGTTAATGTATTTTTGCTGATCGGTCCCTTTGAAATTAAAATGACTAACATACGCACGCGATGGAATTTCATATTGACCAATGCGTAAGATATCTTGCTTATCTGTAATCTCTTCCCACACAGTACAATCGTCGCGTAAATGATCACGCATTTGATCGACATAAGATAATGCTACAGTCTCACCCATGCGCATAGTCCCACTATCGGGTTGCTGTTGCTGCGTGAGCAACTTAAATAGTGTTGTTTTCCCAGTACCATTAGCGCCAATGATCCCAACGATGGCTCCTTTTGGAATAACAAAACTAACATCGGTAAATAATAATTTGTCATCAAAATGTTTAGTGATGTTATCAACTTCAAAGACCATATCTCCTAGACGTGGGCCAGGCGGAATATAGATTTCTTGGGTTTCATTACGTTTTTGAAAGTCTTTCGAACTTAATTCTTCGAATTGGTTTAAACGTGCTTTACTTTTAGCATGGCGTCCTTTTGCTGAGGTGCGTGACCATTCTAATTCTTTTTTCAAAGCTTTTTGATGGGCACTTTGTTGTTTTTCTTCCATTTCAAGACGCGCACTTTTTTGCTCTAGCCAAGCTGTGTAATTGCCTTCGTAAGGGATCCCGCAACCACGATCAAGTTCTAAGATCCAGCCAGCAACATTATCCAAGAAATAACGATCATGTGTTACCGCGACAATCGTCCCTTTAAACTCATGTAAAAATTGTTCTAACCACGCGACGCTTTGTGCATCTAGATGGTTAGTAGGTTCATCAAGTAACAACATATCGGGTGAAGACAGTAATAACCGACACAATGCAACTCGCCGTTTTTCACCACCAGATAGGGTAGTGACATCAGCATCCCATGGTGGCAAGCGCAGTGCATCTGCTGCAATATCTAATTTGCGATCTAATTCCCAGGCGCCGGCAGCATCGATTGCATTTTGTAAATTGGCTTGTTCTTCTAATAATGCATTCATTGCTGCATCATCCATGGGTTCAGCAAATTTCATACTAATTTCATCAAAGCGGGTTAATAGTGTTTTTAATTTGTGAACGCCTTCTTCTACATTACCACGCACATCTTTTTTCAGATCTAATTGTGGTTCTTGCGGTAAATACCCTACTTGTATCCCGGTTTGTGGGCGTGCTTCACCTTCAAATGTTTGATCGATACCGGCCATAATTTTTAATAGTGATGATTTACCTGCACCATTTAGTCCAAGTACACCAATCTTGGCGCCTGGAAAAAATGATAAATTGATTCGATCTAAAATGGGATGCTTCATCCCATCAACCCGTTTGCTGACTTGGTTCATCGTATAAATGTATTGTGCCATTACTTTCTCTCACGTAATTAAGTTCAATTAATTCCAAAGCATACAATCCGATCAAACCATAAGTATTTGGTGAAAAGCAAGTGAATTGATAACGTGTTGTACCTTCGTACCATTTTAATACGGTTCCACTGTACCTAAAGAGTATTTTGAGTAGAAAATACATTGAAAATCACGGTTTTTTCAAGTACCTTGTTGGACACTATTTGCTGATGGGAGAAGTAATTGATGTTCACGCAAGAGATGACGATTGCTGGATTCGATGATGCATTATGGCAAGCGATATGCCAAGAAGAGCAACGACAAGAAGAGCACATTGAATTAATCGCATCGGAGAATTACGCAAGTCCACGAGTGTTGGCTGCACAAGGATCGGTATTAACAAACAAATATGCTGAAGGTTATCCTGGAAAACGCTATTATGCCGGTTGTGAATATGTGGATGTTGCCGAGAGTTTAGCCATTGAACGGGCTAAGCAATTATTTAATGCAGAGTATGCTAATGTACAACCGCATTCAGGCAGCCAAGCTAATGCAGCTGTGTATATGGCGTTATTGCAACCGGGTGATACCATTCTTGGTATGAGTTTAGTTGATGGTGGGCATTTGACTCATGGTGCCAAAGTGAATATGTCAGGTCGATTATACAATGCCATTC
Organism: Gammaproteobacteria bacterium; assembly: GCA_965116795.1. Classification (GTDB taxonomy): domain Bacteria; phylum Pseudomonadota; class Gammaproteobacteria; order JAJFKG01; family JAJFKG01; genus JAJNDI01. The sequence continues at coordinate 249,285 of OZ220716.1, read as the reverse complement.
AGTATGGTTTAAACCCAGCAACCGGTGAAATTGACTATGATCACGCTGCACAATTGGCACGCGAACATAAACCTAAATTAATCATGACCGGCTTTTCTGCCTATTCATTAACAGTCGATTGGGCACGCTTTCGGCAAATTGCTGATGAAGTAGGTGCATATATGGTAGCAGACATGGCGCATGTGGCTGGTTTAGTTGCTGCTGGTGTGTATCCAAGCCCAGTACCTTTTGCTGATGTTGTCACTAGTACAACGCATAAAACATTACGTGGTCCGCGTGGTGGGATTATCCTTGCTAAGGATAATTCAGAGTTAACCAAAAAATTCAATTCGCTGATTTTTCCTGGGATCCAAGGAGGGCCATTAATGCATGTTATTGCTGCAAAAGCGGTTGCATTCTTAGAAGCATTACAACCTGAATTTAAACAATACCAACAGCAAGTTGTGACTAATGCAAAGGCAATGGTCTCTGTGATGTTAGATCGCGGATTTAATATTGTCTCAGGTGGTACGGATAATCATTTATTTTTAATAGATTTAATTAACAAAGATATTACTGGTAAAGATGCAGAAGCGGCATTAAGTGCAGCTAACATTACTGTTAATAAAAACACTGTGCCGAATGAGCCACGTTCTCCATTTGTCACCAGTGGTTTGCGTTTAGGGACACCAGCAGTTACTACACGTGGCTTTAATCAGAAAGCAGTAACTCAATTAGCGGATTGGATTTGTGACATTTTGGATGATATTCACAATGCTGATGTTATTGCTAAGGTCAAAACAAAGGTACTTGCTTTATGTCATCAATTTCCAGTGTATACTCACCGCATTTAGAAATGTGGCAAATAGAAATGATGTTTGATATGGGTTATAACGAAATATAGACTCAAGCAATTGCCAAAGTAAGGTTGAAGTAATGCATTGTCCTTTTTGTCAAGCACCAGATACTAAAGTTATCGATTCACGCTTAATTAGTGATTGTACGCAAGTCCGTCGCCGGCGTGAATGTGTACAGTGTGCTGAGCGGTTTACCACGTATGAAGCAGCAGAATTAGTCATGCCACATGTGATCAAGAATGATAAACGCCGTGAACCATTTAATGAAGAAAAATTACGTGCAGGTATGCAACGTGCACTGGAAAGACGGCCGGTTAGTGCTGAACAAATAGAAGAAGCAATAGCAAATATAAAACGATTATTACGTGCTTCTGGTGAGCGTGAAATCAGTGCTAACACATTGGGTGAATCAGTCATGTCAGAATTACGTAACTTAGATCAAGTTGCTTATGTACGTTTTGCATCAGTGTACCGTCGTTTTCAAGATATCAATGAATTTCGTGAAGAAATAGAGCGATTAGCAGATCATGATTAAACCGAGTGCACGACATAAAGCGCGGCGTTTTGCTGTGCAAGCATTGTATCAATGGCATTTTACTAAGCGAACAGCGGCACAAATACGCGATGACTTTCTTGCTGAAAATAACATGGCAAAAGTAGACATGGTCTACTTTGATGCCTTAACCAAAGGGGTCATTGAGCAAGTTGATGCACTTGATACGAAACTATCTCATGATTTAACGCGGCCGATTAATAAACTTGATCCAGTGACGTTATCCGTATTACGTTTAGCCATATTTGAATTAAGTGAACGTGTTGATGTGCCTTATGCTATCATCATTGATGAAGCAATTAAGATCATTAAACTATTCGGTGCACAAGATAGTTATAGTTTTGTAAATAGCGTTTTAGATAAAGCAGCACAACGTTGGCGACCATTAGAATATACTCACCGCATTTAGAAATGTGGCAATATCGCGTAGTCAACAAAGCCTACAATTCAAGGGCGCTGAGTATATCAGCGTGAACAGTAATGAAGTCATGACAAATATTCCAGTCACATTTACTAAAAAGCAAGTATTAACCCAACCATTGATTTTATGTGCAGTGGGGTTTGGAAGTGGGTTATTGCCATTTGCACCAGGTACTTGGGGGAGTTTATTAGCACTATTCATATATCTTGGCTTAAACCAATTACCATTTTATGGGTATTTAATATGTTTAGTATTGGCATTTATCTTTGGTATTTTCTGTTGTGGGATTGCTGCAAAGGCAGTTGGTTTGGATGATCATCCCAGTATTGTGTGGGATGAATTTGTTGGTTATTGGATAACAATGCTGTTGGCACCGAGTGGTTGGTGGTGGATGATTGTCGGATTTGTATTATTTAGAATAATTGATATTTATAAACCATTTCCCATCGCAATATTAGAACGTCGTTTTCATAGTGGATTTGGCATTATGTTAGATGATGCAGTTGCTGGTGTGTATGCGTGGGGTTTACTGCATATTATTGTGTGGATTGTTGAGACGGTTTCTTTGTGATTGCTGTCATTTTTGGTTTTTCCCATGGACCAGTAATGTGATAAGTATAACTTGTTAATTTGCCTAGACTTGGATTGATTATCGCTTTATCAACTAGCCACGTTGCAGCGCCAACTACAGCACCTAGTGGTCCTAATGCTGCAGTCCCAGCAACGGTTGCTATTACTGGCAAACTGGATGTTAAATGTGGAATAACCGTTAATAATAAGTCGTAAACTTTATTCTGTAAGTTAATAGTACCTGCTAATTGTAAATCAGCAATTGATCCTTTCACTATAGTATCTCTTGTTGTTGCTTTACCATTATCTAAAGCGAAATTGCCTTCGACAGAATCAAAACTATATCCTTTTTTAGTGATGTCACTAAAGTCTAATTTCAATCGTCTTGATAGTGATGATAGATTAAATACATTTAATAAACGACCTAAATTCATCTGTTGTGATGTGTCATTGGCACCAATGTTAACAATACGACCTTCACCTAGAGTAATATTGGCTGTACCTGTCGTATTAGCAAGTTTAAATTTAAATAAATCATCAGGCCAAGCAACGTCAAAGTTTATATTGCCAGTTGTTCCCTTGATATCATGTACTTTATTCCAGTAAGCTAATAATCTATTTAAATGTTTGGTGCTAATAGAGCCATTTAATTGACTGCTATCACCATTTTCAGTTTGTAACCAGTTTCCTTTAGCTGCCAATTTAAAATAACGATTCACTAGATTAATGTTATTAATGCCAATGCCATTCTTAATAGGTTGTGTATTTAGCACAAGGGCACCAATGTCATCATTGTTAATGACGAGTTTATGAATAGTCAGATCAAGTGCGGGCAACGTTGCTGGTTTGATCGATGAAATGTTAGTTTGTTGTTGATCTTGCTTAGGCAAAATTAATTTTACATGATCAAGAGTGCCACTAATGGGTTGTTTTGATAAGTCAATTGGTACAGTCAAATTACCACGTAATTGAGGGCTATTTAATTGTAGCTGGGTATTTTGTTGATTAAGTGTGGCACCAAGTTTCATTGGCGATAGGATTTGATCAAATACGTTGACTGTATCAAAGCTAATATCAATGCGGTGTAATTGTGTTAACAAATTAGACAGTGCTGATGGTGTGTTATCGTCAGTTAATGGTAATGTGCGTTTAGCATAAGTTGACAGCCATTTATCAGCATCAAGATGGGGCAAGTGACCGCTTAATGTGATCCCATCAATCGTAGGTGGAGTTGCTGTTTGCTTCCCAAATACGAAATGACCAGCTTGAATAGCAGTCGAATCGGGTTTAAATTTAATAAAGCCAGCCAATTCACTACCGTAATTGAAAGACAGTTGCTGTAATCTGTCTTGTAAAAAAGATAATGCTAGTGCTGAGTACATTGTTTGTGATTTGGTTTTTGAAAAAGGTGGTGGCACATTAATTTGCATACCACGCAGATCAGTTTTGACTGTTGTGTGTAATGGTTGTTTTGGATCAGTAGAATGCTGAAAATGCAGTGTAAATTCACTGCTGCCATCAAAGTAATCATGCCATGTTTTACTTAAGTGCTGTTGTAATATATCACTACTTAATTTACCAGATAGTTCAACATCAATGAGGTTAAATTGTTTTTGTTTTCGAGTATTAATGGTAATCTTACTCAGATTATTTAACCATTTCGCACTGATATCATCTGCTGTGATGATATCATCATTGATGAGAATGTTGCCCTTAATACGTGTTAGTGGTGGCAAGCCATATGGTAATGTTAGTGTTGCATTATCTAGCGACATGTAAGTTTGTGTATTATAAGGCGTTACATCATCTAGTGGGATTTGTAATCGTATTCGACTGGTTACTTCCCCCGAACCTTGGGTTAACTTTAATAATGGTAACTGATTAGCTAGTGGTGTAGCTAATAGGTAGCGTTGTACATCTTGTAAATCACCTTGTGTTTTTCCCTTAATAATTAATGGTGTCTCTTGGTCGATTGCCGTAATGTCACCTTGTACATCACTGATTACATTCTTATATAGCGTAGCTTTGCTAACATTAAATTGAAAATGTGCTTGGTGAATGTCAAAGGTTGCATCAACATTTTGTACGACTGGCCAATCTGTTGTTGGGGTAAAATTCAGGTGCTTAGCAGTGGCATTGACTTGAAAGATACCTTGTTGCTTCGCAAACGGAAATGCCGTGATTGGTCCACGTAACAAAACATTGCCGCTTAACTGATCGCCACTAAGGAGATTGTCAGTCAACCAACTGGTTAAACCCTTAGGTGCAATTTTGTCTGGGTATATTGTTGATAAGCTATCTAATTGATTGATATCAAAATGCAGTGCCATATCCAAGTTAATCGGTTGTGTTGCTGATGGAATAAATGCATGAGTATTACCATATAAGGTGAATATTGGATTTTCTGCATGAATATGTTGAATATCAACAAACCAGCCTTGTTGACTCACTGCCCACATAATTTCTGCTTGTAATTGGTTTAAATCAAATTGTTTGCTAAATAAAGTTGGATAATCAATGTGTGCATGTTGGCTGTCTAGGGTAATAAAACCATGATAAGGCGTTATTTGTAATTGCCCTGAGAATCTTTGAATGCCAGGAATTTGTTGCCAAGCTTGCATGTATAATTGATCAAAATCAGCCAGCAACAGCCATTTAGGACCATTCTTATCAGTATTTAAATGAAAGTAAATATTATGTAATTGCCCAGATAATTTATGTTTGGTAATGGGTATAGTAATATCATTTTCGGTGAGTATCTGTAACTTAATCAAACTATTTAATATGCTTAAGTGTAAGTCTGATAGCCAAATGGTTTTAATGTTACTGAGATGGCCTGCTTGCATTACGCCATCAATGCTAACATCGTGTGTCGTAGCAGACTTACTGTTATTGAAGCGAATTTGATTAGCAGACAGTTGCCAATGTTCAGGATTAATCGATAATTTCAATATGCCAGCCAGGTAAGGCTGTTGATAAAGTTGTTTTGTTTTATTATTTTTAAGTTGCATCGCAGTTAGATTAACGTTCGCATTGGCTAGTATAGCTTGCTTTTTCCCATCCCAGTCTAACCATAGTTCTACATTACTTGTGCCTTGGGTTAATTGCCAATTGCGCACAGTTTTTTGCGATAACCAAGGGGATAATTGTAATTTTTTAGCAACTATATAAGATTTGCTAGTGATATGAGCAAACAAATCAGATAATGAATGAATAGAACGCAGACCAGCTTTGCTAAGATCATCTACTAGTTGCATTGTAAAATATATTTGGCCAGGAGAATAGTTAGGTTGCTGTAAAATAAAGCCACCACTTATATGATGTTGATCAAGCCGATTAGTCAGTTGTACATGTAAATTATCTAGTATTACTGTACGTTTATCATGTAGATGCAAATTAAGTTGAACATTATTCAATGCGATGCGATGTTGAGATGTTAACCAGTCAATAACCCAATTAAATTGTGGGCTAGATTGTTTTGTTGCTGTAGCAGTAGTACTAATACTACCATCTGGTTGTTGCCATAGTGTTAATTTGGTGCCAGATAAAGCAATTGTGCCGGGCTCAAATTCCCATTTCCATAATGATTGAATAATATTGGCGCCAATGTTAACCGTATTAACATGCACTAGTAACGTATTGTGGCTATGTAACGATACATTATGTAATTGTAATTTTGGGGATAAGCCTTGCCAGGTTATTTCAAGACTGTCTAACGTTACATTTGGACCTAGTAATTGACTTATCCAAGTTGCTAATGCAGCTTTATGAGTATTTAGATAGGGAGTTATTGCACGTGCCAGGCTGGATAGGATTGCTGCACTGATAATCAGTGTGATCACTGTATATAATACGGCATGTGTTATACGTGACAGTAATTTTTTCACAGTTGCTTACTCATAGACATTATCCTAATAAGGATTAAACCGCTGCTGATAACGACATAATATGATAAATATCCATGGCCATAGTACCGCGCTGCTAATCGCACTTAACCAGTAGCCCATATGCTGGAAGCTGTATCCTTGAATACCTTGTATCAAGAATATAATAAGTAAATAGACTAATGTCAGTAAACAGATAGTACAAGCTTGTTGAAATAGTGGGAACATCTTGATGCGTCGATACCATTTAGCTGCAAGAAATGCAGTGATGGCAAATGCCAATGCATGTTCACCTAACACAGTACCTTGGTTTGTATCCAGTAATAAGCCAATCAGCCAGGCAGTCATGATCCCAATTTGATTGGGTGTAGTCATTACCCAATATAATACAACGAGCAATAACCAATGTGGGCGGTACCATTGTGCCCAACTGGGTAAGGGTAATTGAGTTAACAACAGTGCAATGCTGATAGTAATGATTACCATTAGCCAATACTTTAAATAATGCAATTGCATGAGTTTATTATCTATCCTTATTTGTCAGAAAAATACAAATGCCGCCTTTACTAAAAAACCTTTGCTAAGTTATAACAACGTATAGACTCAAGCAATTGGATTGTAGGCAATATCGCGTAGCCAACAAAACCTACAATTCAATTGCGCAGAGTATATGCCAAACTTGAATTTGGCCATACTAATAATACATAACGACTACGGTTTAACTGTGCACGTGGTTTAGCAATAATTGTTGCAAATGTTTCTCCGTGACTGTGAATGACTTCAGTCACTGTTGCTACAGGGTATCCAATTGGAAAACGTTGTCCAAGTCCTGAGGTAACCAGTAAGTCGCCAACTTTAATATCTGCTGTTTCTGGTATATGCAATAGTGTCAATTGATTAGCAGTGCCGCGGCCGTCTGCAATAGCACGGATCCCATTACGCTGGACTTGTACTGGGATTGCACTACGTGTGTCATCAATCAGCAATACCCTACTGGTGAATTGATTAACTTCGATCACTTGCCCCATGATCCCGCTAGCATCAATCACAGGTTGTCCCAATGCTACGTGTGCTTGGGATCCTTTATTGATAATAATTTCATTAACAAAAGGTGCAGTGTTAACTGCGAGTAATTGTGCAGCTAACACATCGCCGTGCACATAGCTAGCTGAATTTAACAGCGCACGCAACGTTGTATTTTCTTGTTCTAAGCTAAGTTGGCGTTGTAATTGACCTTGGAGTTGTAATAGTTGTTCGCGTAATTGTTTGTTGGTTCGACTTAATTGGTGATGGTTTACCCAGGTTTGCTGTGCCCAATGCGCTGCATCAATCGGCCAACTAACCATATATTGAAATGGTGTAATGATCCAATTTAGTGTAGTACGTAGTGGACGTATGGTCTGTTGATTGTGATCCAATGTCATCATGACAATAGACAATACAATTAACATTAACAAACGCAAACCTAGCAGAGAGCCTTGCTTGAATAGTTTGATAGCCTAATCTCCTATTCTTTCGCTTTTTTTCAATGGCAACTTGAATTAAAAAGCTATTAGACTATTGCGTCTAACTACGTGATAGGAATTCACCGCCCATTTGATCCATTAATTCCAATGCGCGCCCACCACCGCGGGCAACACAGGTTAATGGATCTTCAGCAACGATCACTGGTAACCCCGTTTCTTCCATGAGTAAGCGATCTAAGTCTTTTAATAATGCACCACCACCGGTTAATACAATACCACGTGCAGCAATATCAGCGGCTAATTCTGGTGGTGCTTTTTCCAATGCAGCGCGTACTGCACCGACAATGCCGGCTAATGGCTCTTGCAGTGCTTCTAATATTTCATTGCTGTTTAAGGTAAAACTGCGTGGGATCCCTTCAGCGAGATTTGAACCACGTACTTCCATTTCTTTAGTTTTATTGCCTGGAAACGCAGTACCGATTTCTTGCTTGATGCGTTCAGCAGTTGTTTCTCCAATCACACAACCGTAGTTGCGACGAATATAATTGACAATGGCTTCATCAAACCGATCACCACCGATGCGAACCGATGCTGCATATACAATTCCACTTAATGAAATAATAGCGACTTCAGTGGTACCACCACCGATATCCACTACCATTGAACCGCTGGCTTCATCAACAGGCATACCTGCACCAATGGCCGCTGCCATTGGTTCATCAATCAAATACACTTCACGTGCACCCGCACCCAATGCCGATTCACGAATAGCACGTCGTTCAACTTGCGTAGAACCACACGGTACACATACCAGTACGCGTGGGCTGGGACGTAAAAATTTTGTTTCATGCACTTTATGAATGAAATGTTGCAACATTTTTTCGGTAATAAAGAAATCGGCAATGACACCATCTTTCAATGGGCGGATTGCAGAGATATTGCCAGGTGTGCGTCCTAACATGCGTTTCGCTTCTAATCCGACGATGGCAGCACTGCGACGTGAACCACTGTGACGTGGTCCGCCGTTTTCCTGACGTACTGCCACAACCGATGGTTCATCGAGGATAACGCCTTTACCACGCACATAGATCAATGTGTTGGCTGTGCCTAAGTCGATGGATAAATCGTTTGAAAATAAACCACGTAATTTTTTCAACATGCCGGAGCTACCTCTGTTAGTGATATCGAAGACTGCAATCGAACATAAAAAGAACAAATTTATGTCAGATCGTCATGTCATCTCATCTGAATGTAAATCAGGCATAATTCTAAAGCAGAATGCGTTGAACACCAAGTATTAAATGATATGGGCAGTGATGTTGGTTAGCGCGATTTGAGCGTGTGTTTGTCGTGTTGAGTAAGCAGCATAATCATGGTCGTTAAAGTAAGTTAATATGCATTGAATCTTTTCAAAAAATACTCTAAGGTATCACTGTTTTTTAATATAGTAACGCCATGCTCGACTTTTTTCATACAGTGACGAGCCTTTCAAACTGAAGTGGTTTGTTACCCACTATCTTATTAATAAATACGGCCAAGGTGTGTGATAATATTTTTCTGGTAACACGATTAGTGAAATGCCATGTATCTCTTGCCCTGACTTTTTGAATATGAAACCGTTCGCTTAATTGGCCGATAACCGTTTCAACCAAACGCCGTGTTGATATCAACCATGATGCTGCATCTTTTCCTCTTGTATCAACCATATTATCGCGTAGTGGTGTTTGCAAGTTTACGTTTGTCTCTCGTGCCAGTTGCTGTTGATAATCTTTGCCAATTAATCCCTTGTCAGCCAACATTAATCCACTAATGCCGCCAATAATATCCCAAAGCGATTCTCTTTCATCGATATTAGCGGCTGTCGCCGTTATACTACTGATCACACCTTCAGAATTAATCACAACATTTCCTTTGAAACCGTAATAAGTCTCATCTTTGGATGCACAGTATCCAAAGCCTGCTTCACCCTTAAATACACGACTATATTTTGCTCGTTTGAATTTGCAAACCGGTATCGGAAATCCATCTGCCATATGTAATGTGTCATCAGTAGCATGCAGTTGGTCACCTATTTTCATTTGGATAACTTGTTTTACTTTCCACAGGTTTGCTGCTTGTTTTGCAAAGTTACTACGTGCTCCTAGATCGGGAAACAACATTTGCCAGTTAGTTTTAAAATAAGACCATAAGCCTTTATCTGTATCAATTCCTAAAAATTCTCCGACAACTTCCATGGTAATTACTTCTTCATCTGATAACTTTGGTGCGAAACCTCGATGTCGTAGCACCTGTAATCCTTCCATACTTTTGGTACTTTCCGCTACTAAACAAAACACCGTAATGATAAAATCCTCCAATGGCATGGTGACTCTCCTTGTAAGGGCGATTCTTTCAAACCAAAATTACTGGAATTCACTGTGCCAGTCAAACTTTAAACAATTTTATCCCAAAAAAGTCGAGCATGGCGTATAGTAGGATTATTTAACTTATTGTTAACCAAGGATGGTATAAATGACCAAAAATTACCTAACCCCCCATTGTGTAAAGTTTGCTATTGTTATCGGATTAGTTACTTTTTTCTCCTATCAAACACATGCCGCGTTGCTTGCAGATACTTCCAATCATTCACGGACGGCACCTCAATCAACTAGCCGATCTCAAACGAATCAATCTAATAAAGCAAGTGGGTTCCGATCACCTGTGTTTAGTATGGGTGCGTATGGGGATAAGACATTAGGGTTTATCGCGGAAGCCAAGGTGGCCAGTTACCTTGGCAGTAGTGAACGTTATGCAGCAGCCTTGGAAATTAATGCAGGCCCTAAGGTGTTTCGTGCAAATGTGACCTATGGTATGGGGACTGTTGCCAATCAGCGCCTCAAATTGACATTTGATCGGTTGCAACAGAAGTTAGATTTTGATTTTGTTGCAAGCACCGCATCGACGTGGGTGGAGCAAAATGCGATTGGTGCCGCTTATGCGTTCATATTTGAAAACCCTTATATCGAATCATTTGATGTCGGTGGTTATTATGCTCATGCGCCGAATAAGTCATTATCAGAAGGGCAGACATTATCTGATCCTAGTCTGACAGAAGTTACTGCTGAACAACGACACATTGCCGGTGCTGATGCAGGGAATGTGCATGCTGATGTTGTATTGCGTTTATGGCCGTACAATCGTTTGAGTGGTGGAGTTGATTATGACAGTGTGCGTTTCAATACAAAATACCGCCATGGCAAACAGGTAAATGGTGTGGGTGGTCATGTTCGGCTAGAACAACGATTATTGCCACGATTAAAAGTGAAGTTTTTGACGCGCTTACAACAAACGCAGCGTGAATACAGGGGCGGGATTGGTTGGTTGCTGCCGTCTCCAAACGGTATGCAATTGGAATTGGAAGGGACAACCGATTATGTAGATAGCCGTGCAACAGCACATAGCTTTTTTACCAGTGGTGGGCGTTTAAATATATCGTTAGATCCATCATCACGTGAGTACGGTGAGTTTTCCAAACAACAACGCCAAAGTTTGCTAAGTTGGACGCAAGAGCCAGCAGTACGCATGACAGAAGTGTTGGCCATTGCTGATGGTGGTGAGATTATTAACTACATTAGGCCGTTGACAATAGAGGAGCTTCAAGTGGCTTTTGCTAGTGGTACACCTCCACTTAATAGTAGTTTTGGAGGATGGACATTCTTAGGCATTAGCCCTGGGTTTGATCCTAAAAAGCCTAATACGCACCTTATATATACAACCTTCTCGTTGTTTCCTACGGAGGCTATCGCTCAGTACGCAGATGACATTGACCAAGTTAATTCTCTGGTATTAACCCGAATAGATGTTAGTGAGGTTATAGGAGATGTTTGGAGCGAGGAGTCTAATACTAGTTGGATTTGTAATACTAACAGTTATACCGACCCTGATAAATGTCGTTTGAAACCTAGCTAGCCAATTATTCTGGCTTGTATAGTCTCTATATTTGCATACGTGGATACGGATATAGCCACTAACATGTACATGGCGCAATACTAAATGGCATTAAATAAAAAATAAATGTGTATGGCTTTGGTGGTATGCTTTCATCCTGATATACTAACGCCCCTATTGGCGGTCATAAATAATCCAGCTTAGGAGTTAAGCCATGTCTGTTTCCTCTGACGATGTACGTAATATTGCCCGGCTGGCACAGTTGGCGATTGAAGGCGATGCTATACCGGAGTTCAGTCAAGATATGAATAAAATTTTGGCATTGGTTGAGACGTTAAATACGTATGATACAACCGATGTGTTACCCATGGCACATCCGTTCGGTGATCAGACCAGCCAACGATTACGTGATGATCGAGTGACTGAGGCTGACCAATGTGCACAAGCGATGGCAATCGCACCGTCGAGTGAAGCGAATTTATATTTAGTGCCAACCGTCATCGAGAATAATAGTGACGAGACACAGTAACGTACCAGGGGAGTGACATGCATCAACACACGCTGGCTGAGCTGAGCCAATTGTTGCGAGATAAAACCGTATCCAGTGTTGAATTGACTCAACACTATTTGGCGCGCATCAAACAACATGATCCAGATTTAAATACATTGATTACGTTAACAGAAGAGCGCGCATTAGCAGATGCACGTGCGGCCGATGCACGACTGCAACAAGGTGATGCTACACCATTAACCGGTATTCCGATTATCCATAAAGATATCTTTTGTACGCGTGGGATTAAAACCAGTTGCGGATCAAAGATGTTAGATAACTTTATTGCACCATATGATGCAACTGTTGTCGAGCGTTTGCAACAAGCCGGTACAGTGCTGCTAGGTAAAGCAAACATGGATGAATTTGCCATGGGATCATCCAATGAAAACAGCTTTTATGATGCAGTTAAAAACCCATGGGATCGAAACCGTGTACCGGGTGGTTCTTCCGGTGGATCAGCGGCTGCAGTGGCTGCAGGTTTTGCAGCAGGTGCGACGGGTACTGATACGGGTGGCTCTATTCGTCAACCGGCAGCATTGTCTGGGATTACAGGATTAAAACCCACGTACGGTCGCGTGTCGCGTTATGGAATGGTTGCATATGCATCCAGCCTCGATCAAGGTGGTCCCTTTGCGATGACTGCAGAAGATTGTGCGTATCTGTTGCAACACATGGCCGGGTTTGATCAACGTGATTCGACGAGTATTGATCGTGACGTGCCCGACTACGTAGCTAATTTATCAACGTCATTAAATGGAATGCGCATTGGATTAGTGAAACAACATTTTGTCGATGGATTAGCCCCTGAGATTGCGGATGCCATTCATGCGGTTGCAGGCATGTTAGCACAACAGGGTGCACGCATTGTCGACATTGATCTGCACATGACAGAATTGAGTATGCCGACGTATTACATCATTGCACCGGCGGAATGCTCGTCTAATTTATCGCGTTTTGATGGGGTACGTTATGGCTACCGTTGTGATGAACCACACAATTTAGCTGACTTATATGCACGTAGTCGTGGTGAAGGGTTTGGCAAAGAAGTCAAACGACGGATCATGGTCGGTACGTATGCGTTATCAGCGGGATATTACGATGCCTATTATGTAAAAGCACAGCAATGTCGTCGCTTGATTCATCAAGACTTTCAAACTGCATTTAACAATGTGGATGTGATCTTAGCACCGGCCACGCCTACCACCGCATTTAAACTGGGTGAAAAGATCAGTGATCCAATCAGCATGTATTTATCCGATCAATATACATTAGCCGTTAATTTGGCTGGATTGCCTGGGTTATCAATGCCTGCTGGTTTTCATAATAGCTTGCCGATCGGTGCTCAGTTAATTGGTAACCATTTTAGTGAACAGCAATTATTAACGGTAGCGCATCAATACCAACAAGTGACAGATTGGCATACACGCCGACCGTCATTGTCATAATACGCAATCATACGAGGTGAAAGATGGAGTGGGAAGCAGTTATTGGGTTAGAAGTCCATACGCAATTAGCCACACAATCTAAATTATTTTCAGGTGCAGCAACAGCCTATGGTGCACCACCGAATACCCAAGCATGCATGATCGATTTGGCAATGCCAGGGGTATTACCTGTATTAAACCATCAAGCGGTATTGATGGCAGTGCGCTTTGGATTAGCGGTTAATGCAACAGTGGCAACGCGTTCTGTATTCGCGCGTAAAAATTATTTTTATCCTGATTTGCCCAAAGGCTATCAAATCAGTCAATATGAATTGCCAGTTGTATCGTCTGGCAAGTTAACGGTGATGTTAGATGAGAACACTAGCAAGACAATAAGGATCACGCGTGCACATTTAGAAGAAGATGCTGGAAAATCATTGCATGAAGATTTTCATGGCATGACGGGGATTGATTTAAACCGCGCTGGCACGCCACTGTTGGAAATAGTGTCTGAACCAGATATGCGTTCGGCTAAAGAAGCGGTTGCTTATTTAAAAGCATTACACACATTAGTGCGTTATTTAGGGATTTGTGATGGCAATATGCAAGAAGGGTCATTTCGTTGTGATGCCAATGTGTCGGTGCGCCCTAAAGGGCAAAGTACATTAGGGACTCGTACAGAAACCAAGAATGTGAATTCATTTCGGTTTGTTGAAAAAGCGATTAATTATGAAATTGAACGCCAAATTCAAGTGTTAACCAGCGGCGGTCATGTGATTCAAGAAACACGCTTATATGATGCTGATCGTAATGTAACGCGCACGATGCGTGCGAAAGAAGAAGCCAATGACTACCGTTATTTCCCCGATCCAGATTTATTGCCATTGGTTATTTCTCAAGACGTCATTAATGAAATTAAACAACAGTTACCCGAATTGCCTGAACAGAAAAGTACGCGCTTACAACAAACGTATGGCTTATCTGCTTACGATGCGACAAACTTGGTAAACAATCAAGAATTAGCTGAGTATTTTGAAGCCGTGATTGCTGAGATCCCAACAGTAGCTGATCAAAAGACTTATGCAAAATTAGCTGCAAACTGGGTGATGGGTGAGTTGGCAGCATACTTAAACAAAGAGAATTTAACCATTGAACAATCGCCAGTGAGTAGTCAACAATTACAAGGATTACTGAATCGTATTATTGATAATACTATTTCTGGCAAAATTGGCAAAACCGTTTTTGAACATTTATGGCAACATGGTGGTGATGCAGATAGTATTATCGAACAGCAAGGTTTAAAACAAATTACCGATGTTAATGTAATCAATCAATTAATCGATGACGTGATCAATGCTCATCCTGAACAAGTGCAACAATATCGTGGTGGTAAAGAAAAATTATTTGGTTTTTTTGTTGGACAAATGATGAAGAAAACTAAAGGCAAAGCCAATCCGGCTGAAGTCAATAAATTGTTAAAAGCAAAACTAACAAGTGTGGAATAATCTAACGTGAGTGCTCCGATCGACATCGCCAAACAATCACTACTTATCCCTGCAGGTATTACTGATCAGCAATTAGAACGTTTATTGGGTGATATGTTGGGGACTACTATCGATGCAGCAGATTTATATTTTCAAGCATCAGTCCATGAGTCGTGGGTATTAGAAGACGGTATTTTAAAAGAAGGCAGTTATGATACCAGTCGTGGTGTTGGAGTGAGAGCACTCAGTGGTGAGAAATCCGGCTTTGCTTATTCGGATGATATTCAATTACCGACATTAACCCAGGCGGCTAATGCAGCGCGTTCAATTGTGTTGCATGGTGGCAATAATCGTATTGGCGTAGCGCGTCAAATCACAGGACATGATTTATATCCAACCAATAATCCATTAACAGCATTAACCCATGCAGAAAAAGTGGCTTTGTTACAAAACATTGATAAAACAGCACGTGCGATTGATTCGCGAGTGAAACAAGTAATTGCCAGTTTATCTGGCACATACGATATTATTTTAATGTTGGACAGTGACGGTATGTTAGCAGCTGATATTCGCCCATTAGTACGTGCTGATGTTACCGTTATTGTTGAACAACAAGGACGGATTGAAACAGCGAGTTATGGGGGTGGTGGCCGTGACACCTATGCCGCATTGTTTAATGATGATACGCTGCAAACCTATGCAAATGAAGCAGTGCGTCAGGCATTAGTCAATTTAGAGGCGCGCCCAGCACCGGCAGGGGCAATGCCGGTAGTATTAGGCCCCGGTTGGCCAGCTGTGTTATTGCATGAGGCGATTGGCCATGGTCTGGAAGCTGATTTTAACCGTAAAAAAACATCCGCATTTAGTGATCGGTTAGGTGAACGGATTGCAACGGATTGTTGTACCGTCGTTGATGATGGCACGCTAAGTAAACGTCGTGGTTCGTTAAATGTCGATGATGAAGGTACGCCCACACAATGTACTGTACTCATTGAAAATGGTATTTTAAAAAATTACATGCAAGATAAGCAAAATGCACAGTTAATGAAGATGACAGCAACCGGCAATGGTCGACGTGAATCATATGCACATACCCCAATGCCACGGATGACAAATACTTATATGTTAGCGGGCAGCCATACCCCAGAAGAAATCATTGCCAGTGTTGATAAAGGACTGTATGCAGTCAATTTTGGTGGTGGCGCTGTAGACATTACGTCTGGAAAATTTGTATTTTCTGCCAGTGAAGCTTACTGGGTTGAAAATGGTAAAGTGCAATACCCAGTTAAAGGCGCCACATTAATTGGCAATGGTCCTGATGTGTTAACCCGTGTGTCGATGGTGGGTAATGATCTCGCGTTGGATAACGGCGTGGGCGTATGCGGCAAAGATGGGCAGTCAGTACCGGTTGGGGTTGGGCAACCGACATTGAAAATTGATAGTTTAACTGTTGGTGGTACACAAACTAAATAGCATTTGTAATGATATACTCAAAGCGTTTTAAATTTATGCTTTGTTGGCTGCGTCCCTGGATCAAGCTTGTCCTGAACTCGATTCAGGATCTGGGCAAGCTTTTTCACAAAAGTCATGTATTTTAATACACTCCTTTTGATTCGAAGACTTGCCGCCTCGTCTAAATTCAAAACGCTTTGAGTATATAACAGAGCAATAGGAACACGATAAATGATGACAAAACCTGAACTAAAACGATATCCAATTACTAAAATCACTCATCAACAATATTTAGATATGGTCGCGGGTGGTAAAATGCTTGTTGCAGAGGAGAAATGTAATAAACAAGTGGTGTTAATGCCTGATGGCTTAATTATAAAATGTTTGGCAAGTAAACCGTGTCGTAGTACACGCTTTAGAATACAACGCTATTTAACGGCGGCACAAGGATTAGCTGCACGTGGTGTTAACACAATGAAAATAGTTGCCGCATATGATTTTCCGGAACAAAAAGCACATATCATTTGTTATTACAAATTACCAGGCACAGCAGTTAGTGATTTATTGTTGCAATATGGTGTTGATGATACACGCAGGCAAGATCTGTTATCTAAAACAGTAATATTTTTGGCAACTTTACATCAAAAAGGCGTTAATTTTCGCGGTTGTCATGCAGGTAATGTGTTATATAACGATCAAGGCGAGTTTGCCTTAATCGATATGGAAAAAGCGAAATTTTCTGTATCAACGCAACATCGTGCAGAAGGCGTATACCGTTTTCTAATGCATGCAGTTGAGGGAAAAGCAGGACGCAAAATGCCGGTTAATAATATACAAGAAATTGATGTGTCAGTGCAAACATACTTAGCAAAAGCACAATTCCCTGAGCATACTCGTAAGCAATTTATTTATTACTTAAATAAGTGTATTAGAAAAAAGATTGAGAGATTTAAGCAGCTAGGTATTTTATCGCCGTTAATTGATGCAAATTATCGCTACTGTGAATAGTGAGATAGGATAGAAAAAATGACAAAATGCGAATTAAAACGGTATCCTGTGACGACAATCACTCATCAAGATTATTTAAAAATGGTATCAGGTGGTGAAATATTGATGTCGCCGAATCATTATAATAAACAGGTTGTGTTGATGCCTGATGATAAAATAATAAAGTGTCTAAAATATGAAACTAATGAATGGCGGCATTTACGGTCTAGAATACAAAGATTACTGATGGTTATTCAAAAATTAACTAAGCGTGGCATCAAGACAATGCAATTAATTGCTGCATATGACTGCCCAGAGCAACAGGCGTATGTGATTAGTTATTATAAGGTTCCAGGAATATCGATAGATAATTTATTACGTCAAAATACTGATCAGGCATATCGACAACGTATGCTGTGTAAAACAGTAGAATTTTTAGAAGTGCTTCATAGTAGAGGTATTAATTGTCGTAGCGCTCATGCGGGTAACATATTATATGATAATGGACAGTTTGCATTGATTGATATGGAGAAAACCAAGTTTTTAGTAACTGCTCGCTCTCGTGCACGTGCAGTATGTTATCTGTTGACTCATTCAGTTAAAGGTAAAATAGAGAGCAACACGCCAGCGAAGACTACACAAGAAATTACTATATCGGTACAAGCATACTTGATCAAGGCTCAACTCTCTAAGTGTGCTCGTAAATTGTTTATTTATTTTTTTAATCAGTATTTAAAAAAGCATATTCAGCGTGTCAATAAGTGCAATGAATTACCGCTGTCAATTAATCTGAATTATCGATACAGTGATTAATTATAGTTTGTGCACTGTGTCACTAATGTGTTCCAAATAACCGATCACCTGCATCCCCTAAACCAGGAACGATATAACCATTTTCATTTAACCGTTCGTCTAATGCTGCAGCATAAACAGGAATAGTTGGGTGCGCTTTGCAAAATTGTTCAACTCCCTCAGGAGATGCAACTAAACAGACAAAGGTAATATCACTAATATTACGTTGTGTTAATTGCTTAATCGTAGCGACAGCCGATCCGCCAGTGGCGAGCATCGGATCGCATACATAACATTGCCTATCAGCACTGTCATCAGGAATTTTAAAATAATAGGATACGGGCTTTAATGTTTTTTCATCACGGTATAAGCCAATATGACCTATTTTAGCCATAGGCATTAACGATAAAATTCCATCAACCATGCCAAGCCCAGCACGCAAAATGGGTAAGATCACCGGTTGTTTGCCAGATAGTTGAGGTGCTTGCATCGTTGTTATTGGTGTTTCAATGGTTGTGGACTGCGTGGTTAAATTGCGTGTTACTTCATATACCAACAAGATGGTAATTTCTTTGACTAATTCGCGGAATTGTTTGTTAGGTGTACGTTTATCGCGTAGCAGAGATAACTTATGTAATAGCAGTGGATGGTGTACGGTAAAGAAGTTAGAAAATTGGGTTGGTTGATGTAAAATATCCTGTGTTTTCATATTTGCTCCGACTGGCTTAACATTGCTATACTCTTCACGTTTTAAATTTATGCTTTGTTGGCTGCGCTTTCTCACAAAAGTCATGTATTTCAATACACTCCTTTTGATTCGAAGAGCAGCCTTGCCCTGGAAATCGGAGATTATCCAGGGTTGCCGCCTCGCCTAAATTCAAAACGCTTTGAGTATATTGGTCCGAACCCACGCTAAACTGGCGGCTGTTAATATACCCTAGCATAACCGTTCTACGCAAATAATAATGGTTTTTAAAATGAGGTAATACGTGTCAACAACTAATTTAATTCATTTAATTGATAATCCACAACAAATAACCGACCGATTAACCATATTGGCACAACGTGTGTTAGCACAGGCAAAACAACGTGGTGCGACTGCTGTTGAGGTATCAGCAAGCATTGATAATGGTTTTTCAGTAAATGTACGTTTAGGTGATGTGGAAATAGTTGAATATCAGCGTGATAATGGGATTGGGATCACGGTTTATTTTGGTAAACGTAAGGGCAGTGCATCGACAACGGATTTAACCACTGCTGCAATTGATTCGGCGGTTGAGGCAGCTTGTCAATTTGCACAGTATGCAACAGATGATCCGTATGCAGGGTTAGCTGATCGTGACTTAATGGCTACCAATGTTCTGGAACTAGACTTATATCATCCTTGGTCAATTGAATTACCGCAAGCAATTGAATTAGCCTGTAATGCCGAACAAGCAGCACGTGATGTTGATCAACGTATTACTAATTCAGATGGTGCCAGTGTGTCAACGAGTAATGGTATACGTTTGTATGCCAATAGTCATGGTTTTGTAGGTACGTATGCCAGTTCATCACACAGCTTACATTGTGTGCCAGTTGCCAGTGAACAAGATGATATGCAACGTGATTATAGTTATACCGTCGCGCGTGATCCAAATGAATTAGACAATGCAGCTATTATTGGAAAGCAAGCAGGGCAACGTGCAGTTGCGCGTTTACATGCAAAGCCGATTGTGACAACTCAAGTCCCGGTTATTTTACAAGCTGAGATAGCCAGAGGATTTGTTGGCCATTTAGTGTCAGCAATTAGTGGCCTTAGCCAATACCGCCAAGCCAGTTTCTTGTTAGATAAATTGCAACAGTCTGTATGTGCAAAACACATTTCAATCAGTGAGCAGCCGCATTTACCCAAAGCAATGGGTAGTCGTGCATTTGATGGTGATGGTGTGGCGACTCGTACTAAGACATTTGTCGAGCAAGGTGAATTACAATCGTATGTATTAAGTAGCTACAGTGCTCGTAAGTTAAATAGACAAACAACGGGGAATGCAGGTGGCGTTAATAATTTAATGATTAACCATAGTGACTTAACATTGCCGCAATTATGTCAACAAATGGGTACAGGATTGCTAGTTACTGAATTAATTGGGCAAGGAGTTAATATTGTTACTGGCGATTATTCACGTGGTGCTGTTGGTTTTTGGGTAGAGAATGGTACCATCCAATACCCAGTTGCTGAAATTACTATTGCAGGCAATTTAGCTGATTTATGGTTAAATTTAGTGGCTGTTGCCAACGATGTCGATCGACGTGGGCGTATTCATTCCGGATCTATTTTATTAGAGCAGATGACAGTTGCTGGGGTATAACAATTTAACTTGCAAAATGCAGAAATTGGTTTTTATTTTTTTAGTGTATACTCAAAGCTGACATTTTTTGGTGACGTATAGAATAATCATATTTGCAATCAAAATCAATATGTTAGAATAAACTCATCAATGCAGTAATAGCAAGGTAACAAAATGATTAGCAACCCATGGCAGTCCCCAGGGTGTGCTAATGTGGCATTACTGCGTTCATCTCTGTTTGGTATGGCACGTCGAGATCAGCGAATAACTACGCATACAGTCGCGAGTTTAACAGCACAACACATCGGATATCGCGGTGCATATTTGTCACAATATGATGGTGATATAGTATTGGCATTGCATTATTTAACAACATTACTAACAGTTCACACGTATTCAATTCAATTACCAACCGATCTAACTTGCCGAATATCACTTAGCCAATTATTTGCTGTCTTAAACAATCGACATTACGGCCGTACTGATTATCAACTAGTACAGACAGTCGTAAACCGTTTAGCTAATGTGGAATGTTGTATTTATTATGGTAAGCAACATTTCCATGGACAGTTTTTTACAACATTATGTTTAGAGCGTGCAGGTAAACAAATTGTATTTGTATTTAACCCAGAGTATGTTCAGTTTATTAATACAACGGCAGCAGTTGTGCTTAATTTATCACAACGTATGGCATTACCAAGAGGGTTGGCACGTTGGTTACATGGTTTTTGGTCAACATATAAAACTATTCCCGTTACTGAATTGGATAGCTTACAGTTATATTGTGGAACTAACGAAAAACGTCGTGGTAACTTTAAAAAACGGTTACTGATCGTATTAAAACAATTAACACAGGTTGGATTTATCGATAACAATTGGAGGGTGTCGCAACATGGTGTGGTATCAGCGCAACATGCTAAACTAGAAAAGTTAAAGTACATTTGATTTATAACGAAGTATAGACTCAAGCAATTGGATTGTAGCCAACAAAGCCTACAATTCAAGGGCGCAGAGTATATGCTAGACTGGATTGTCAATATCTATAAACTCACAAGTTAGATCAAATTTACTTGCTAGATGTTTACCTAATGCTTTTATCCCATAACGTTCAGTCGCATGGTGCCCAGCACTAAAATAATCAATAGTTAATTCACGTGCACTGTGTGTGGTGCGTTCTGATATTTCACCAGACAAGTAAGCATCGATACCATAATTTGCTGCTGTTTCAATATAATCTTGGGCACCGCCACTACACCAGGCAATGGTTTGCAGCGGACGCTGATGAGTTTTAATATGTAACGGTTTACGTTGTAGTACCGTTGCAATGTGTTCAGCAAATTGTTCTGCTGGCATGGGTTCAGTTAATTTGCCGACAAAACCAATGCTTGGGGTGAATTCAGTGGGAAATGTATCAGTAACGCGTATCCCTAATTGTTTGGCTAATTGTACGTTATTACCTAATTTAGGATGGGCATCTAAGGGAATATGATAAGCCAGCAAACTGATGTCGTGTTGCAATAATGTATGTAGACGGTTACGTTTCATCCCAGTGACTTGCGGTTGTTCACCACGCCAAAAGAAACCGTGATGTACCAATACTAAATCAGCATGTAGTGTCACAGCCGCATCGAGTAAGGCTTGCGATGCAGTTACTCCGGATACAATCGTAGTAATGTTTTGTTTACCTTGTACTTGTAAACCATTCGGACAATAATCATGAAAGCTATCGCTTTCCAATAAACGATCACAGTATTTAACTAATTCAGTTAACGTTGTTGTCATGTATCTTTCCTTTGACGTTTTCCCGAATAGTACTTCACTACTATGTTATGCGTTTGATGTCAGCGCCTAGTGTAGATAATTTCTCTTCAATCCGTTCATAGCCGCGATCGATGTGATAAATTCTATCGATGGTAGTTTGTCCTTTAGCAACTAGTCCAGCTAATACTAAACTGGCTGAAGCACGCAAATCAGTTGCCATCACTGGCGCGCCTGATAGATTGTCAACGCCTGTAATAATAGCAGTGTTACCTTTATGACGAATATTGGCTCCCATACGCTGTAATTCTTGAATATGCATAAAACGGTTTTCAAAAATAGTTTCGATAATAGCACTGTTACCACTAGCAATAGTATTAAGTGCCATTAACTGTGCTTGCATATCAGTTGGAAATTCTGGAAAAGGTGCAGTTGTAATATCCACGGCGCTGGGTTGCTTACTTTGCATATCTAACGTAATACTATCTTCAGTGCATTCAATGTGTGCACCAGTTGCGTGTAGTTTTTTTAGCACACTTTCAATTAACTGTTTGCGTATATTAGTAATTGTAATAGAGCCACGGGTAATGGCTGCTGCTGTTAGGTAGGTTCCTGCTTCGATACGGTCGGATAAAATAGGATATTCCACAACATTATTAAGTGCATCGACGCCGTGAATAGTAATAGTTCTAGTACCAGCATTTTCAATATGTGCGCCTAATTTATTTAAGAAATTAGCTAAATCAACAATTTCAGGTTCACAGGCTGCATTTTCAATGGTAGTTGTACCTTCGGCTAATACCGCTGCCATCATTAAGTTCTCAGTACCAGTAACTGTTACTAGATCTAAATGCAAGTGTGCACCCTTTAATTTTTTGCCATGACACCGTGCATTAATATACCCATTTTCAACCCAAACGTCTGCTCCCATTGCTTGCATACCTGCTATGTGCAGATTAACCGGACGTGTTCCGATCGCACAACCGCCAGGTAATGCAACATGTGCTTCTCCGAAGCGGGATAATAGTGGGCCTAATACTAAAATGGATGCTCGCATGGTTTTGACTAATTCATACGGTGCATAACATTGAGTTAATGTATTGCTATCAACTTGCATTGACATGTTATCACGCATCACAATATCAACGCCCATTTGTCCTAATAATTCAATAGTGGTTGTAATATCATGTAAGTGGGGAATATTACTGATAACAACTGGTTTTTGTGCAAGTAGGGTAGCGGCAAGAATGGGTAGTGCTGCATTTTTAGCGCCAGAAATAGCAATTTTTCCTTGTAATGGATTGCCACCATTAATAATTAGTTTATCCATTTTATTTATAGTCTCTATCGTTATGATGGTTGAAATAAGATCTCATCAACTCCACTCACTTTAGCCGTGTTAAATAAAAAATCGGGCGTGTCATGGTAATGTATATGTTTGCCACGATGACTTGCGTGACGTAACCAAGCAATTAATAGCGCTAAACATGCACTGTTACTTTGCTGTATATTACCTAGTGTAATGTGTACAATGACAGTTTGACTGCCTGCGATATGCTTACATCCATTATTATATAAGTCAATGACATTGCTAAAGTTAATGTTGCCAGTTAACGCAAATCGATCGTTTTCTATGCAATTGAGTTGGGCACTATTCATTTGACGTCACGATTATGTTGCTGTAGCGTATTAATTAATGCATCTAGGCTATTATTTCTAGCAAGTTCCTCAGCAAATTGACTGCGAAAACTGCGTAACATACTAACGCCTTCCACATCAAAGTCATACACTTTCCAACCATCATTTTTACGAACCAAGCGGTAATTAACCGCAACAGTAGGTCCATTGCCTAAAATCTGGGTTTTAACAATAACACGAGATTGTTGTTGGTTGCCACGTAGTGGTAACACACGTACGGTTTCGTTGGTGTATTGAGACAAGGCAACTGCATACGTACGCATCACAGTTACTTTAAATGTGTCAGTAAAACGTCGTTGTTGAGACGCACTAGTTGCTTTCCACCGTTGACGCCCAAGTACTGAGCGTGCCATACCAACATTATCCATATAAGGTGCAGCATACTTTTTAATGATAGCGTAAGCTGTCGGAATATTATTAGCGATATTCGGTTCTTTGCATAATTGTGAAATGACTTCATCCGAGGTGTTTTTAACAATTTCTTCTGGTGAATCTGTTGAATTTGTTGTTGTACCTGATGTGGCAGCATGAGATTGCAGCATGATTCCCGCTAAAATGACACTAATAACTAATGCAAGATAACGTGATAGTGGTAAACGTCGGGTAGTAGTATATGGTGTCATAATTATATCCTCACTTTGATGATTTATCTTTTAAGCTAAATAGCAATTGACCAATTAGATTTTCTAAAATTAATGCTTGGTTAGTATTACTAATATGATCTCCATTTTTTAAATAAGCATCTTCAAACCCAGGGGTTAAACTCACATAATTTGCACCTATTAAACCAGATGTTAGGATGCTTGCTGTGGAGTCTGTTGGAATGGCATCAGCATTTGCATCGATAACCATGGTAATCTTTGCCATGTAATCATTAGTATCAAGTTCAATGTATTGAACTTCACCAATTTTAACACCAGCTAATGATACTTCAGCACGGGGTTTTAAATTACCGATATTAGCAAAGCTAGCTGTTACGCTATAACTGCTTCTACCTAATGATAAATTTAATCCACTAACTTTAAATGCCAGAACTAACATGGCAATGATTGCAGCTAACATAAATAAACCAACTGCAGTTTCAATGTATTTTTCACGCACCATTACCAGCCTCCTAACATGATTGCAGTTAATGTGAAGTCGAGTCCAAGCACGGCCAGTGACGAGTAAACAACGGTACGTGTTGTTGCACGTCCTACGCCTTCAGCAGTTGGTACCGTATCGTAACCTTGATAAATTGCAATCCAAGTGATTACTATGCCAAACACGACACTTTTGATTAAACTATTAATGACATCAATACGAAAGTCAACGGCTGTTTGCATACTTGTCCAAAAGGCGCCAGCATCAACATCTAACCATTCCACACCAATAAAATAACCACCTAAAATGGCAACAGCACTAAAGATGACTGTTAATCCTGGTACTGCAATGCAGCCTGCCCAAAAACGTGGAGAGATAATCCGCCATAGTGGGTCGACTCCGATCATTTCCATACTATCGAGTTGTTCGGTGGTTTTCATTAAACCAATTTCAGCAGTTAATGCCGAGCCAGCACGTCCTGCAAACAATAGTGCGGTTACCACAGGGCCTAATTCACGGATGACACTGAGCGCAACCAGTTGTCCTAATTCTTGATCAGCACTGAATTTAACAAGAATAGTATGACCTTGAAGACCAACCACCATACCAATAAATACACCGGATAATACAATAATGACTAATGACAGCACGCCAACGTTATATATTTCGCGAATAATTAATGGAACAGATTTTAATATACGTGGTTGTCTTAGCAGAACACGTGATAGAAATACACCGGATCGTCCAAAGTGTTGACAATATTGAATGCTAATGTAACCGAGCTTTTGAATTAAAGTGAGCATTACACCGGTTCCTCGAGTAATTGTTGTTTAAAATCATCTGCAGGATAATGAAATGGCACAACACCATCAGGTAAGCCATGCATGAATTGTGATACGAATGGATTAGCACTGTGTTGTAAAATCGCAGGGCTGCCGTGTCCAACGACATCACCGTTGGCAATAATATAAATGTAATCAGCGATTTCCATAGTTTCATTGACATCGTGTGACACGATAATAGATGTCATACCAAGGCTATCGTTAATTTGGCGAATTAATTTGACTAATACCCCTAACGAAATCGGATCTTGTCCGGTAAATGGTTCATCATACATAATTAACATCGGATCTAAAATAATTGCACGGGCTAGTGCAACACGTCTTGCCATGCCGCCAGATAGTTCGCTGGGCATTAAGTTAATAGCGCCGCGCAATCCCACTGCATTTAATTTCATTAATACTAAATCACGAATCATACTTTCTGGTAAAGTCGTGTGTTCACGTAATGGAAAAGCAACATTGTCAAATGTGCTCAGGTGGGTAAAGAGCGCACCATTTTGAAATAACATACCGATTTGTTTACGCAGTTCATATAATTGGTGGCGTGATAAATCATGTATGGCATGTCCATTTACATGAATTTGACCACGGTTAGGAGTAAGCTTTGCCCCAATTAGTTTAAGTAATGTGGTTTTACCCGTACCACTGGGGCCCATGATCGCCGTGATTTTCCCACGAGGAATATGTAGCGATGCGTTGTTAAAGATAACCGTGTTACCACGTCGGTAGTGTAAGTTATCTATAGTTACCAGAGGTGTAGGTTCAGTCATTGTCATTCCAACATCATAATCATTTGATGAAACAGTCAGTTAGCTTATAAGGTAGCTTGTTAACAGCTTAGCAGCAATTGGTGATTTTGCTCTAGTACTACGCTATAATCTGGCCTCGATATTATCACGGTGAGTTACTAATCCTATCTTATGAACACCCCTAACACAGCAGATGACGATATATTACGCACAGCAGGCTTGTCAGTAATCGAGATTGAGCAAGCTGCACTTGCTGATTTGGCCACCCGCATTGATGATACATTTATAACAGCCTGCCGTTATTGTCTTGGCTGCCAAGGGCGGGTGATTGTCAGTGGTATGGGCAAATCAGGACATATTGCTCGCAAAATTGCTGCTACCCTTGCCAGCACGGGCACTCCTGCTTTTTTTGTACATCCTGGTGAAGCCAGCCATGGCGATATGGGCATGATTACTCAACAAGATGTGTTATTAGTGTTATCTAATTCTGGACGTACTGATGAGTTACTCGCATTATTACCCTTAATTAAACGTCTCAAGATCCCGCTAATTGCAATGACTGGCAGTCCACACTCTGTATTAGCAACAACAGCAACTGTGCACATTGACGTCAGCATTACCAAAGAAGCATGCCCACTAGGATTAGCCCCAACAGCGAGCACCACGGCAACATTAGCCATGGGTGATGCATTAGCGATCGCACTGTTAAAAGCACGTAACTTTACTGCTAACGATTTTGCACTATCACATCCCAGCGGTACCTTAGGGCGACGTTTATTATTGCATGTAAGTGATTTAATGGTGACTGGTGATGCTATTCCACAGGTGGTCAGTGGTACGGCATTAACCGTAGCACTTGTGGAGATGACTGAGAAACGGTTAGGCATGACCATTGTTGTTGATAAACAATATAACGTTATTGGATTGTATACAGATGGGGATTTACGGCGCACTATTGAAAGCGTATCTGATTTGCATACAGTGACTATCGATGAGGTCATGACATCAGAGTTTAAATGTGTAACCCCAGCTATATTAGCTGTGGATGCATTAAGTAAAATGCAACAAAATAAGATCACATCATTAGTTGTATTAGATGATAGTAATAAGTTGTGTGGGGTATTGCATATGCACACGTTATTGCAAGCAGGAGTAGTGTGATGCAATCTATTGCAGAATCTGTGCTCGAGCGTGCACGTCAAATTAAATTAGTTATCTTTGATGTTGATGGTGTACTGTCAGATGGCACTTTGTACTATTACGATTCTGATCTGGAATGTAAAGGTTTTCATGTGCATGATGGTATTGGAATTGTTGCTCTGCAGCAAATGGGATTACACGTTGGCATTATTACCAAACGACGTTCACCATTGCTAGACAAACGAATGAATCAATTAGGGATCAAACATGTTTATCAAGGCCAGGACGATAAGCGTGTAGCGTATCGTGAATTGCGTGATAAATTAGCATTAAAAGACGAACAAATTGCTTATGTCGGTGATGATATTATTGATTTGCCAGTGATGTGTCAAGTGGGTTTAAGCATAGCAGTAGCTAATGCAATAGAGTATGTTGCCGAGTATGCGCATTGGCAAACAACGCATAAAGGAGGCGATGGCGCTGCACGAGAAGTGTGTGACTTAATTCTAATAGCGCAAGATTTATTACCAACCTTATTAGAACGTTACCTCGAATGATGTGGATAACCAGAAGTTATTATTTGCTCGGCTTAATACTTGTTGGGATCTTTGGTATTTGGTTAGTCGTTCAAGTGACTCAAGATGATGTAATCCAACGAAAACTCGATCCAGATACGCCTGAAGCGTATGCAACACACTTGGTATTATCTGAATTAGATAATCAAGGCAATGTTAAAAGTCGTTATTATGCTGATAAAGCGATACGTTACCCCAACAATATTACTGACTTAACCGTGCCTCGTGCTATTTTATACAACACAACTGATGATGGAGTCAGTGATACGTTGGATATAGGTGGGATGTTAGCAGTAAATGGTAATAGCCAAACACATCATACAAAACCACCTTGGGTAATTAATGCTGAACATGGTCAATTGCGTGAAGGTGGTGATGTATTATTTTTATGGGGAAATGTGCATATCTCGCAAGCCAAGAGTAATACTAATTTAGGTACAGTGTTAGTTACCAGTGAATTAACTTATTATCCAAAGACACGTTTAGCTGATACTGCAAAACCAGTAGAGATTAAACAAAGTAATAGCAATCAAGTGAATGCAGTGGGCATGAAAGCCAATTTAAATACTGGGGAAATTACATTTTTATCGCAAATGCGAGGGCGCTACGAATTACAGTAGCGCTAATGCGGAATTTATAGCTTTTCAGAAAAATAAATTGAGTTTTAGCGTTCAGATTGTGTTTAGGTAGTCGGGTTGCGATTGAAAAAAAGCGGAAGAATAGTTGAGCTATTTTGAGTATTTTTTGAATGAGCAACGCGGCTAGATGAACTCAAGATGAAATGATAAAATCTAATTTATTTTTCTGAAAAGCTATAGTTTAACAAGGTGATTATCAATGGGAACGTTACGGGCAGTCAATTTACAAAAAACTTATAAATCTCGTTTGGTCGTGAACGGAGTGTCGTTATCGGTTAATAACGGTGAAATTGTTGGTTTATTAGGACCTAATGGTGCCGGTAAGACTACTAGTTTTTACATGATAGTTGGCTTGATCATGGGTGAAGCAGGAGATGTTTTTATCGATGATGCTAATGTAACTACACTACCCATGCACCAACGTGCCCGTCTTGGCATTAGTTATTTGCCGCAAGAAGCATCAGTCTTTCGCAAATTGTCAGTTGAAAAGAATATTATGGCTATTTTGGAGTTACGTAAAGCATTGACTCGCCAACAGCGTGAAACATTATGCGAAAAATTGTTAGCAGAATTTCATTTGACTCATATTCGTCGTAATCTTGGCTTGAGTTTATCAGGTGGTGAACGTCGTCGAGTTGAAATTGCGCGTGCATTAGCAACTGATCCAACGTTTATTTTATTGGATGAACCGTTTGCTGGTGTTGATCCAATCTCTGTTGTTGATATTAAAAACATTATTCGGCATTTGCGCGAACGTGAGATTGGTGTATTGATTACTGATCATAATGTTAGAGAAACACTGGATATTTGTGAGCGTGCATATATTGTCAGTGAAGGGCAAATTATCTGTGAAGGCACGGCTGATACCATATTGGCGAATAAAAAAGTGCGTGATGTTTATCTGGGTGAAGAATTTAATTTGTAATATACTCGGCGCCCTTGAATTGTAGACTTTGTTGGCTACGCGATTTTGCCACAGTCATGTATGTTTATATACACTCCCGTGGCAAAATCGCTTGCCGCCTTGCCTACAATCCAATTGCTTGAGTCTATACCTTCTTTGCACACCATCATTCTGGAGAGCCCATAGATCTCTACATAAGTAACGCAACTGCTTCTTTCCAACGGTTATAAGGGTGAAATAATTGCATTACTTATGTAGAGACTGTCTCGCTTGACTGCAAAAATCAAGAAAATAATGAATAATATTCAAGTTTAACTAGTAATTACCATTCACTTTTTACAAATAGACTATCTACTTGAGCAGCCAACTAAAATTGGTAACTTTGGTTAAATCAAACACAATAATAATGTCACTAACTGTGCAATATATAGGAGTGTTTCATTTACAGCTGTCATTCTTAGATTAGACTTAACATTATTGTTGGCAATCATTATCACAAGGATGTGAATCATGAAACCAGAAATGCAGCTTCGTTTGGGGCAACAACTGACGCTAACTCCACAATTGCAACAAGCGATTCGATTATTACAGCTGTCTACACTGGACTTGCAAACAGAAATTCAACAAGCACTTGAATCTAACATGATGTTAGAAGCTGAAGAAGCTAATAATACAAGTGAACAAACATCTTCATCAACCACACAGTTATCAGCTAATGCTAGCAGTGATAATGCTACCAATAGCACAATACAAACAACATTCGATGAAAGTTACCAAACTAAAGTTGCCATACGTGGCAAGCGTAACGATATGCCTGGTGATTCATTTGAACATTTGCATGCGACTAAAACAACACTACGTGATCATTTGTACTGGCAAATGGAATTGGCACCGTTTACGCCACGTGACAAAGCGATTGCGATGGCCATTATCGATGCGATTGCTGAAGATGGGTTTTTACAATGCAGCTTGATGGATATTTTAGAAAGTGTGTACAGTAATGAGCCAATCAGTTTAGATGAAGTAGAAGTTGTTTTACATCAAATACAAAACTTTGATCCCTGTGGCGTTGGTGCACGCAATCTGCGTGAATGTTTATTGCGACAATTACAGCAATTACCCAGTGAGTCACCTTGGCGTGATCAAGCAATGGTGGTGTTAAAGGATCATATTGCTTTATTAGGAAAGCGCGATTATGAAAAAATTATGCGATTAACAACCTTGTCAGAATCTGATTTTAACTGTGTGATGCAATTAATTCAAAAATTAAATCCGCGTCCTGGTAATGCAATTAATCCAACTCAAGCTAGCTATGTTATCCCAGATGTGATTGTGCGCAAGCAGCATGGCAAATGGATAGCAATTCTTAATGATGTCTCAATGCCAAAATTACGCATTAATACGCAGTATGCTGGTTTTATTCGACATGCACGTGATGTAGCAGATAGTACATTATTACGCAATCATTTGCAGGAAGCCCGTTGGTTTATTAAGAGTATACAAAGTCGTAATGAAACACTGTTGAAAGTTGCTGAATGTATTCTTGAAGCGCAACATGCCTTTTTTGAATATGGTGAAGAAGCAATGAAACCGATGATCTTGCAAGATGTTGCGCAGAAAGTTGAGTTGCACGAATCGACAATATCACGAGTCACTACTCAGAAATATATGCATACACCACGTGGTGTTTTTGAATTAAAATATTTTTTCTCTAGTCATGTGAGTACGCGTAGTGGTGGTGAGTGTTCGTCAACAGCGATTCGTGCATTTATCAAGCGATTCGTAGCAGCAGAAGATCGTAAAAAGCCATTAAGTGATAGTAAAATTGCTGACTTGCTAGCAATTCAAGGGATTAATGTCGCAAGACGTACAGTGGCTAAGTATCGTGAAAGTTTGCAAATCCCACCTTCAAATGAACGTAAGAGCTGGGTATAATAACAACGTATGAATTTGCACAATGGGGAGACTGTATGGACATTGAGTTTACAGGTCGGAGGGTTGAGATTACTCCCGCACTAAAACAATTAACCATTGAAAAGTTAGATAGAATCCAGCGTCATTCATTGCCTATTTTGAATGTGCATGTGATTTTTACTGTGGAGAAACACATACGCCAAATTGCTGAAGCAAATTTGCATTTGTCGGGTATTGACATTAATGCAAAAGGCGCAGATGATGACATGTATAAAGCACTGGATATCATGGTAGATCGGCTTGATCGTCAAGTAAAAAAACATAAACGTAAACTAACAAGCCATCATCGGGTATCATGGTTAAAAAATTTAGTCGGTAAATCAATAGACAAACAATAAGATCATTTCGGTAACATACTTTGATTACACAACTTAGTCGCATTTTATCCCCATCCCATTGTTTTGTGCAGCTTAAACTGGATAGCCGTAAGCGTGTGCTGGAGCACATCAGTCAATTGTGTGCAGCTGAGTTAGCTGACGTAACACCAATGAATATTTTTGATTTATTTATTGCACGTGAACGGTTAGGCAGTACTGCAATTGGGCACGGTGTGGCAATCCCACACATTCGTTTTGCTGAGATTAATCAACCGTTGGTGATGTTATTGCAATTAGTTAACCCTATTGATTACGATGCGCGTGATGGTCAGCCTATTGATTTATTTTTTCCATTGTTTGTTCCAGAATCCGCACAAGATGAACATATACAAATCTTAGCGACAATTGCCAACATGTTAAGTGATCCTAATATTTGTAGCACGTTACGTGCAGCAACAGATGAACATCAGTTATATCAAATCGTATTAGATCATGAGCGTGCTCACTTAGCTAGGGATGATGATCTATCTGATTTAAATGATGATGAACCGTTGTAAGTTGAAAAAAAGTAATAAACGATGATAAAGAAAACAGTAACTGTCATTAATAAATTGGGATTACATGCACGTGCTGCGACTAAGTTTGTTAATCTAGCTAAACATTTTCGTAGTCGTATTGAAATAGTCCATGAACAACGTACTGTCGATGGTAAGAGCATTATGAGTGTGATGACACTGGGTGCCACTAAAGATACATCACTTACGTTAATAATAGATGGCATTGATGAGCAAGATGCATGGGCTCAACTTTACCAATTATTCCAAAATCGTTTTGGTGAGATGGAATAAAAACGCTTCTTCGGTAGTTATGATCGATTTATCACTTTATAGAACGCTTCACCACTGGCTCTAACTACATGTACTACTAAGTGTTTTGCATGTGTAGCTTTTGCAATTTTTTGCAATGCAGGGTAGTCTGGTGTATGGGCACCATTGACTGCAATGATAATATCGCCCGGATGTAGATTAGCGCGTGCTAATGGGCTATTTTGCGACAATTGTAATAATTGCACGCCACGGATATCGCCGATGCTGGCAGTATGGATATTAAAATCATTATAAATTGCACCAAATAAAAATGGGTTATTGTGTTCAGCTAATTCATTATAGGCTTTAGGATCCATGACTTTGGTTGACAATGTCATTGGTTTACCACGACGCAATATCTTAACTTTCACTGTATTGCCAATAGGTACTAAGCCAATAATATTGCGAACTTGATTGGCGCTAGTAATCGATTTGCCATTAACTGATGTAATAATGTCACCGACTTTTAATCCGGCTTTTTGCGCAGACGAATACGCTTTGACTTCAGTGATCACGCCTCCTGATTTTCCACTTGCATGAAATCCGTCGGCTAATTCAGGTGTTAGGGTTTGAACGATTACCCCCATCATGCCACGTTTAATCCGCCCATGATCGATTAACTGCTGCATAACAGCAGTTGCCATATTGACTGGAATAGCGAATCCAATACCGATATTACCACCGTCAGGCGCCAAAATGGCGGTATTAATCCCAATTAAATGTCCATTTAAATCAACTAATGCACCACCTGAATTACCAGGATTAATCGGAGCATCGGTTTGAATAAAGTTTTCATAGCCTTCAATGCCAATATCATTACGTTCAAGACCGGATACAATCCCAGAGGTGACAGTTTGTTTTAATCCAAATGGGTTGCCAATGGCTGCGACAAAATCACCGACTTGTAACGTATCCGAATCAGCTAAGGTGACTGCGTTTAATCGATCAGCTTTGATTTGTACCACAGCAACATCCGATGGATTATCAATCCCAATTAATTTGGCATCTAAATGACGACTATCACTTAAGGTAACGGTAATGTCATCAGTATCACGTACTAGATGTGCATTTGTTAAGATATATCCTTGCTTAGCATCGATGATCACACCAGAACCCATGCTTTCAAAGCGACGTTTACGTGGATAGCCAGGGATCAGATCATCAGGTCGCGTCGGGGTATTATTGTCAGCCCCATCATTTTTCGGTGAGCGTTGTTGGGGGTGCAATACAGTAGGCACGGTGATAGTGCCGCGTGCTGAGATATTAACCACTGACGGCATGACCTTGGCTAACATCGGTGCAAGACTATTCTGTTGATGGAGTGCTGTGTGCCCTGGGTTTTGTGCATATGTCATCTCAATATGACTCATGCTACCAAATAAAATTGCTATGATAACAAGTAGAAAACGACAACCGATCAATCTATTCATGTTTAAGTCTCACTGGTTATTGGATAGTCGCATTCTAACGTGCTTTCATCTGGGAACACAATCTTAGCTAAGGATAAGATTTTTACAGTTTAATTGGTAAGCCAAATTAAACTCGCTTGACGTCCGGTTTGTCCATCACGTCGATAGGAGTAAAAACGTTTGGGGTCACTGGCTGTGCACTGACCACCACCGAAACAATGGGTGACACCATTCGCTTGTAATCGTGCTGTTGCTAACTTAGGTAAATCGGCATACCAGCGTCCATTGCTGTTACGAGTAAATGCATTGCTAGGTGCGCTGGTATGGGCTGCCAAGGTATGTTTAACATCATCACCAATTTCAAATGCACTTGCACTAATTGCAGGTCCTAACCAAGCGAGTAACGTGTCTGCTGCAATGGGTAATTGTGCGATGGCATTTTCAATAATATTTGCCACTAAGCCGCGCCAACCGACATGCAATGCACACACAGTGGTACCGGATAGATCACACAGTAATATCGGCAAGCAATCGGCAGTTAAGATAGTACATACGTGTTTAGCAGATTGTGTATAACTACCATCAGCTGTTGGTGGTGTATCACTTGCGATTGGCAGTTCGACGATCGTGTTGCCATGCACTTGATTAAGCCAAGTTGGCGGATGGGTTAATTGTAATGTGTGTTGCAGTTGCATGCGATTTTGTAATACGTGTTCTGCAACATCACCGACATGTGATCCTAAATTAAAACTGGCATACGGCGCTTGACTTGCACCAGGATAACGTAATGTTGTCAGTGCGCGCACATTGGCTGGTGCTGGCCAATCAGCATTAATAAACGGTGCGTAAGTCACTGGCATAGTTAGTGATCCTTCTCGTGTTGTTGTTCTAATACATCAAGCAAGTGCTGTAGATCTGCTGGTGGTGGACATGTCCAAGTCATGGTTTGGTGTTGCGTTGGATGCTCTAGACTTAAGCGGTGTGCATGTAACGCTTGACGTTTAAATTGAGATAACGCCTGTTGTAATTCAGTGCGGGCATTAGCGGGTAATACAGCACGTGTTCCGTAAATCGGATCACCGACGATGGGATAACGTTGTTGAGCTAAATGCACACGAATTTGATGAGTACGTCCTGTTTCCAATGTGACAGTTAACAATGTGTGCTGCGCAAAGCGTTTTAATACACGGTAATGGGTAGTTGCTGGTTTACCGTTAGTTACTACCGCCATTTTAGTACGTTGAGTTGGGTGACGGCCGATCGGTGCGTTGATAGTGCCGCCAGCGATAACTTGTCCGTGTATCAGTGCCAGATATTCACGTGTGATCAAACGTTGTTGTAATTGATCAACTAACCAATGATGTGCTTCCAATGTTTTGGCAACTACTAATAACCCCGTTGTATCTTTGTCTAAACGGTGAATTAAACCGGCACGTGGCAACTTTGCTAATGCAGGTGCATGGTGAAGTAAGGCATTAACCAATGTGCCATCAGGATTGCCAGCAGCAGGGTGTACAACACAGTCAGCTGCTTTGTTCAATATCAATAGATCAGCATCTTCATAAATGATATCAAGTGGCAATGCTTGTGCTTGCCAAGGTGTTTCTAGGGTGAGTGTGGCGTTGATATCAATGATTTCTCCACCGTGTAGTTTGTGTTTGCCAGGATAAAGTTGACCATCGACGGTGATCATGCCTTGTTTTAACCAGGTTTGTAAGCGCGCACGCGAATACTGTTGACACAGTTTGGCAAGTGCTTGATCTAAACGATAGCCAGCTAATTCGGCGGGGATTACGAAGTGTTGTTGAATGGGTTGTTGCATCATGTTCACATGCTAAGGGTTGATTTCAATACGTTACGGGTTCTTGATGATAAAGACAATGCTCAAATGCCAATCAAAAGCAAAAAATTATACAGTATGCCACCTAATACATAAGTGACAACACGACTATGTGGGTTAGCCATCGATAGTGTATACTGCCGTGCACTACGTATCTACTGTTAAGTAGAATACATAATGTGAATTAACGGGGTTTTAAATGGCAGTGATAATGGCACGATCGCTAAAAGCAGTATTATGTATCGTTTTATGTACAGTAACATTCACTGGGTGTTCTGGTTTTGAATCAAAGGTAGATAAAAAACTGCAAGCCATGTCTGAGCAGCAGTTATTTACTAATGGTGAACAGCAGTTAGCACAGGAAAATTGGGATAGTGCAATTAAATATTTTGAAGCACTGCAAACTCAATACCCATTTGGATCATATGTTAAGCAGGGTCAGTTACAATTGATCTATGCATATTATAAAGATCGTGAGTTTGCCTCAGCACAAGCCGCTGCTGATCGTTATTTGCATTTATACCCAACCAGAAAAGGTAATGATTATGTGTACTATCTACGTGGGTTATCTTATTTCGAACAAGACCGTAACATTATCCAGCGCTATTTACACTTGGACTTATCTGAACGCGATTTAGAAGCGTCTGAAAAAGCCTATCAAGATTTTGCAACGCTAGTGCGTCTTTACCCTAAAAGTCCCTATGATCAAGATGCACGACAACGCATGATCCACTTACGTGATTTGTTAGCAAGACATCAATTACATGTTGCACAGTTTTACATGAAACGCGATGCATATCTTGCGGCTATTAATCGTGCTAATAATTTAGTGCAACACTATCAAGGCGCACCCAGTGTTGCAGATGGTTTAGCGATATTGGTGATAGCTTATCATAAGCTTGATAGAGTAGATGAAGCCAGTGCCGCTTACAAATTACTGCAAAAGAACTACTCTAGTTCACGCGCGTTTGCTAAGGTTAAACATAGTAAAGCGTAAACATTACTTTATCAAAGATAATCGTAGTACCGACTATGCCGGCTCTATTTCTACTTGTTTCTTAGATGAATAATCTGTTGGGATGTTGATGTCGTGAATTTCGGCATCCAGTAATGATTTACTGGGCATGCGTATTGCGGCCAACTGTGATTGGATGCGTTCATCAGAGCACAATTGATTGGCACTAGTGCGCAAGTGTTCGAACAGTTGATAATATTGAGTGGTCAATTCACGAAAGTGTTGTGACGTTGTCACGAAATGATTAGTGACTTGTTGTTGATATTGCTCAAGCTTGGCTTCAGTCTGTTCGAGCTTAATCGCCAATTGACGAGCTTGACGCGCACCAGGCGATAACCACAATCCAGCGATGATCCCGATACAGGCGCTGATCAAGGCAAATAATGTCACTTGACCGATAGAAAATCCAACACTAAGCATGGCGTTCTCCTCAACTGATTGGCAAAATACGAATGTCAGTAAACTGATGACTAACAGTATAAACGAAAAAATACATACAAAGCTATAATAGTATTCGAGGCAAATACACCATATGAACAATCAAATAATCCAATTTCCTGACGGTGAACAAACACTACAATTGCCAGGCGCAGTGGGTAAACTTGAAGCGATTGTGGCAACACCGACAATAACACCATTGTATCCAGTGACTGCCGTTATTTGTCACCCACATCCACAACAGCAAGGGACGATGCATAATAAAGTGGTGACTACATTGCACCGTTGTTGTCGTGATATAGGGGTGCGCACGGTTCGTTTTAATTATCGAGGCGTGGATAATAGTGACGGACAATTTGCTAATGCAATCGGTGAGGTCGATGATCTGCTTGCGATCATCGCTTGGGTCAAACAAGTCTGTCCGCAGGATGCATTATGGTTATTCGGTTTTTCGTTTGGCGCGGGGATTGTATTAAACGCAGCAGCACAAACATCGACAGATATTGGTTACATTGTATGTGTTGCACCTGGTGTTGATCGCGATTATTTTCATGGAACGCCACCGGATCAGTGTCCGTGGTTAGTTGTACAAGGTGGTGCAGATGAAGTGATTGATCCTAATGCGGTTACCTCATGGGTACAGGGGATTACCAATAATCCGCCACGTTATTGCTATTTGCCAGACGTTGATCATTTCTTTCATAGTAAATTAGTGATGTTACGTGACACGCTACGTACTGCATTGCTTGAACAACTGCCAACAATGGATTAATTGATGAAACCTAGCGATCACTACCAACAAGATGTTACCCTCGGTGGGGTGCAGTTTGATCCAGCGCAAGCGCATGCATTGCAGCAGTTAGATACACTGCATGCCAATATTGTGCAACGTCAGCGGTGTTGGCGATCGTATTGGTGGCGTTTGCTACATCGTCATCCTCAGCCAGTACCAGGCGTGTATTTATATGGCAGCGTTGGAGTGGGTAAAACGTATTTAATGGATATCTTTTATAATAACTTACCGTTTCATGCCAAACATCGCACCCATTTTCATCGGTTCTTACAATATATTCATACTGAATTGACTGTACGCCAAGGGCAAACGGATCCGTTAATTCAATTGGCACGCCATATCGCTAAGACCAAGTGCATTCTGTGTTTTGATGAATTGTATGTAGCCGATATCGCCGATGCGATGTTGCTAGGGAATTTATTTGCTGCGTTATTTGCTGCGGGGATCACATTGGTGGCGACATCCAATTTGTATCCTGATGACTTATACAAAAATGGTTTGCAACGCGAATTGTTTTTACCCGCAATTAGTGCAATCAAGCAACATACACAGGTTATTCACTTAGACAGTGAGATGGATTATCGTTTACGCACACTCAAGCAAGCCGGCGTTTACTTTTATCCACTGGATATCGAAGCGCAGCAGACTATACAACACATGTTTATGGCATTTGCTGACCCAAATGCAATCCATCGTAATTCATTAACCATTTTGGGTCGTGAAATTAATACTCATTGCTATACGCATACGATTGCCTGGTTTGATTGCACTGAATTGTGCAGTGTGCCACGTTCGGCATATGATTATGTTGAATTGGCTAAACAGTTTCACACCGTGTTTGTCAGCGATGTCCCCATCATGCATGGTAAACCAGAACAAGATGATTTGGCGCGTAACTTTATCAGTATGGTTGATGTGTTTTATGATAACAATATCAAGTTGGTAATATCCGCAGCAGCAGCGATTGCTGAGGTATATCAAGGTGAACGCTTACGCTTTGATTTTCAACGTACCCAATCGCGTTTAATTGAAATGCAATCAGAAGCGTATTTGGCACGTGCCCATCATATAGAATAAATTAAATCGCGACTGTAAGCGATTTCTGCTACACTAATTCAAGTAACCATCATAACAGTGAACATGAATCATGGCAGATAAGCATCAAGGTGATCCACAAGAACGTGCGAAATTAATCAAAGCATTGCGTGAACAGCATATGCCTGATCAGACAGCGATCTGGGAACGTGATATTACCCATGAAGAGTTTTACCATTTATTAAGTCGTTATCCTTATCTAGAATTGCATAATGTAGATAAACCAAAACCGTTAATCAACGACACAGCGCAATTACATAAAGCACGCAGTGGTTGGATTATTCATGATCATAATGATGTTATTTGTGCCTCATCAACGGAATTGCCCATCAGCGAAGTGCGTCGTTTGTATAATACGTTGTTAGGTGAAACCACTGCCACAGCTAAATCTGCTGCAAGTGCTGCAGATAGCGATGACGATGAGGATGGTGGCGAAGGTGGACGTGGCACGTTGCAAGCGCAAATGATCACAACAGCATATGAGATGGTCCAAATGGCGTATAATCGTTGGAAAAACGTTGCTATTATCGGTGGTTTTTACGGTATGAAACGCGCAGCATGGGTTGCTGCAATGCGTTTTGGTAAACAGTTAACAGGATTTGAACCCACATCGGAAGATAAAGTAGTCCTGTATTGGGCGAATAAACTGACGCCGAATGTGGGGATGGAATTTAAACCTGCATTGAAGCCCTAAATTGGTCACCTGATTTTTGTCATTGACATAATCTGTTTTACAGATCCCAGTCTCTAATTATTAATAGTAATATGCATACCTTGCTGATTTTCTGTTGATGTAACTATAATGTTATCTGGTGATTTAGACAGAGTCTTTATTTTCCATTTGTTTACCTGTCTTACTTTCTTTTCTGTTGTACAACTTCTATTTGCTCCCGTTGATGAACACACATACTCTGTATAGCGTTCAGGATATGCAAATTCTGCTCTAATTAAACCTGTCTGGTTTTCTCCAACGTGTTCATAAGAAAAATTAATCTCTAAACAAGTGTATCTGTCATGAGTTGGGTTGTTTGCCACTATATATTGTGCTTCGTTTTCTGTCGTAAAATTCTTTATTGTTTTAGAGAAACTGCTCATGCAGCTTCCATAACCACTACTACTTATTCGTGCTTTCAAATCTACAACGTTTACTTTCATCTCAGCGATTCCACCGACTGAAAGACAATTTGTGTCACATGTAGTTGCATACATTGCAACGGGTAAAGAAAGACCTATTAATAAAGTACTGAATTGGAAAGCCTGTTTCATAATACTACCTTTTATATAGCTAATTAATAACAATAAAACATTTCTTCTATAAGACTCAGAAAATCTCTAAAAGTTTCATTAAGTTCATAACTTTTTGTTATTAAAGAAGTTAATCTGTAGGTTAGACGGCTGTAAGGGTTTAGAGTTCTGTAAGGCGACAGAGTTGTTAGGAAAGAGTAAGCAACGTCTAGCTCAGTTTATTCAAGTAATTATTTCTAATAATGTTGTCGAATTCACGTTAGTTATTCAAAGCAAATTAGACTTTGTACTCTTTGGCACAATAAATTTTTACGATGCCTATTAATAAAAAAATCTAATTTATTCAAAAGGATAGCATTAAGTTGCTGATAGCTTTGAAAGAAATACGTTGAATTTGTAAGTAAAGCGCGTATAATTTGCCCTCTTTTTAATATTAAAACAAATACAAGGTAGGTCACTATGCCAACGCAATTAGCAGGCCCTGCGCCTAACGTTATTTCCATACCCCAAATTCGACTAAAAGCAGCTGAATTATACGATGTTTTTTGCCAAATACAACGTCGTGAACAATCGCTTAATTATTTAGACCAATTCTTTTTTGATGTTAAGGAGTTTGCAGACTACCTTATCGCAAACCCAGACAAAGCTAAACACGTTATTACTAGCAGCATCTTATTAAATACTGAGGATAAAGTAGGGTTGGCTGTTGCCTTGCAAGATACAGCATTTTGTAGAGAACACTTAGCAGTATTACTGAACCCAGAAACAGGTGATTTTGCTGAATTAGACGATGCATTACAAATTAACTTTATCGATTTATTAAAAGTAGATGATGATTTTTCTAAAACAGCAATTAATTTTATCTGTGACAACCTAGCTAATGACAACAATACGTTAAACGATGGTTTCTTGTATTTATTAAAAAAATCTGGTCGAACCTTAACTAAAATTTTATTGAAAACTGAAAATCGATTTGCTAAAAGTGCATCAGATGCTGTACACGCAACACTAGACATCGCTGCTAGTGGATTATCTGCTGTTTCTTCTCTTACTGGATTATCGTCTTATTGGTCTAGTGATTCTACCAGTGCTATGCCATCAACAAGTTCGTCTGCATCATCATCTAGTTGGACGTCTAGTTGGTGGGGAACAAGTAGTGATGATACATCTTCCACATCAACAACTTCTGAAGAAGTTTCTGACACGCTAGCTAATGCAATTTCTTGGACAGGTCAAGGTGCTGCAGCTTATACTAGCTATGATATGTGCGGTTCTGAAGCTTATAAGGAAAATGTTAAAAAATTCTTTGAAGCATCTGCTAAGCATAGTTCAATGTTATTAGCTTTAAGCGATGACTTACCTAATATCGTGAAAGTCCACTCATGGTTACTTGATCAACCAAATGACAGACAAGTGTTATTATCAGTGGCTGCACGAAAACCTAAATTTGCCACATTTGTTGCTGGTGTTATCACTGGGAAAGAATCAGCATTTACGTTGTCACAAAGTAGTGCATTAAGAAAAGAAGCATGCCTGCATCTTGACAATGCAAAGCTGTTGGATAATTTGCTGACAGTGCCTGCTTTCTTAAACAATCAGCTGTGTATACAAGAAATATTGATTGCTGATTCTCAAAGTCAATTATCACTAGTTGAATTAAGTGAGCATTTACCTGCTATTGTTGAGAAGCATCATGGATGGTTATTAAGTAATCCAGAGTATTCTGTAAATTTAATTCTTCTTGCAAAAAATGACATTAGGTTAGCCAAACTATTATTAGAAGAATATAATCAATCTGATGACAGACTACCTTATTTTGCTGTGCTGAATGAAGTGCTCACTGATACATATCTTGAAGATTGTGCGGCAATGCACCTAGCGTTTGTATCCATGGACAAATTGTTTGCAGAAATTAGACAGTTTGATGACTTTACTAATTGTGACAAAGACGAATTTTCTAAAGAAGAACTACAGAGTTTGTCTGATAGTCTGACAGAGGAAGAGAGGGAAGTATTGTTTCCTAGCAAAACCAACGAAGAAGAGAATACTGACCTCATACCAAGCTTTTGCTAACCAGAGAAAAGCGCCATTTTTGAGGATACAAACATTCAGAGACTAGTTTGTTGCTCTAGACAAACCAGTCTCTGTGCCCTGAAACGTTGGAGAGTGTTCCCGAGTTGACTGAGACGGTGAGAGGGCAGCGCTATATGCCCGATAATGTTCGATTATTTTCCACTTTTCGTTTGGCCAACTCTATAAAACAAGGGATAGCTTGCCTGCTTGTCATCCCTATAGTCATCAGGTACAATTCCGCCTCCTTATATAAGTAGATCAATTATTGGCAAAATAGCTGGGAGCAGCACCATGAATATGAAAACATTTAATGCGACGGCGCAGACCGTGAGTCGTGATTGGTATGTTGTTGATGCTGCTGGCAAAACACTGGGGCGTCTTGCTGCCGAAGTGGCTAAGCGTTTGCGCGGTAAGCATAAGCCTGAATTTACCCCACACGTGGATACAGGTGACTATATCGTGGTCATCAATGCTGAAAAAATCCGTACAACGGGGCGCAAAATGACAGATAAGATTTATTATCGTCACACTGGCTACCCAGGTGGGATTAAACAAACATCACTGGCTAAGTTATTGGTAACCCACCCAACTCGTGCATTTGAAATGGCAGTAAAAGGCATGTTACCCAAGAATCCATTAGGCCGAGCAATGTTTCGTAAGTTAAAGGTGTATGCTGGCAGTGAGCATGGTCATCATGCCCAACAACCAACAGTATTAGAAATCAGTGGACGTGATACAGCCAGTTAATAGATAGAATTCAATATAGGTACAGTAAATCAATGGCAACAGCAGCAAAACAAACCGATTACTTTCGTGGGACAGGGCGACGCAAATCATCCGTTGCTCGTGTGTTGATTCGCAAAGGCAGTGGTAACTTCACGATTAATAAGCGTAGCCTACAAGACTATTTTGGTGGGCGTGAAAGTGCGCGTATGATTGTACGCCAACCATTAGAAGCGGTTAATGTGCTCGATCAATTCGATATTGCTGTCACTGTCGCCGGTGGTGGTTTAACTGGTCAAGCTGGTGCAGTACGCCATGGCATAACCCGGGCATTGATCGCATTTGATGAACGTGATGGTAGTGATGGCAGTGAGCCAACTGCATGGCGTCGAATTTTACGTAAATTGAAATTGGTGACTCGTGATGCGCGTTGTGTTGAGCGTAAGAAAGTGGGTTTACACAAAGCACGTCGTGCTACCCAGTTCTCGAAACGATAATAGTTCCCCTTTAGAGCAAATAGATTTCCTCACAAGTTCCTTCATACTGCCCTCGCCAAGAGGGCTTTTTTTTTGCATGATATTTTTATATATCACTGAGTTGATTGTGAATATATAAGAGTGTCGTCATTCTTGGATTTAGTCCAGGAATGACAGGTATATAGTTGTGAGGCTCTTCATCCAAAATTCCTGAGGACTCTACATAAGTGATGCGATTGCTTCTTCACCGTAGCCGTCATCCCGCGGCTTGACCGCGGGATCCAGAGAACAAAGCTCAAAGATAAAACAACGGTGAATATCAGAATTAATATGCACGATTCCCTGGATCCCGCGGTCAAGCCGCGGGATGACGGAAAGAGGGAAATACGGGATGGCGGCCATAGAAGAGATAATTGCGTTACTGTATCGGACTATGGATAAGCACTGCAGGCACTACTGAAAAGAGAGAGTCATGGGGTGACAGTTTTCGAGAAGGGCAAATCTATTCATAACCGT
Organism: Gammaproteobacteria bacterium; assembly: GCA_965116795.1. Taxonomy (GTDB): domain Bacteria; phylum Pseudomonadota; class Gammaproteobacteria; order JAJFKG01; family JAJFKG01; genus JAJNDI01. Next base: position 204,439 of record OZ220716.1, on the reverse strand, counting down.
TCATCCAATTTTCTTAACTATTTCAACAAAATTTTCTTCAAGTAATAGTCCTATTATTTAAGTAATAAACTGTATTTTACTATTAACGTGTCTTACCCTACATTTGTGAAACACTGCTATTTTCTTACAAATGTTTCACGAAAGAGTGTGGTTGAGATATTCAACTAACAAAAAGTACTGCAAAAATGCGGTAAACGATAGAGTAAGCTGATAGTTCCAATAGAGTTAACGTTATTCAAAGGTTAAAAGTAGGGGTTTTTAATAAGACATAAGAATTAAGAATTAAAACATTTAAAAAAAGATTCGCAATTTATGTATTTTATGATATGGTTGCTAATGAAAACGCAAAAATAACCTGTGTTTTCTTGGGAAATTGAAGTAAAAAGTTAATTGCAACCATAATAGGGGGAAAATAATTATGGCAGCGAGAAAGAAGACCGCCAAACGCAAAACAACTGTAAAGCGTAAAAAAACACGCGCTAAAGCAACTGCAAAGCGTAAAACAACAGCACGTCGGCGTACACCTGCTAAGCGTAAGTCAGCTGTTAAAAAAAGATTAACTGCAATCCGTACACCGTTTTCTAAGTCACAAACATTAGCTGAAATCTCTGAAGTCACTGATGTTGCCAAAAAAGACGTAGGTGCTGTGTTAGAAGCACTGGGCGATATCATTAATCGTCATGTTAAGCCAGGTGGTGCAGGTCAATTTACCTTGCCTGGTTTGGCTAAAATTGTGGTACAACACAAGAAAGCAACTAAAGCCCGTAAAGGGATCAATCCATTTACTGGTGAGCCAACTGTGTTTAAAGCCAAGCCTGCGCGTAATATTGTGAAAGTACGCCCATTGAAAAAATTAAAAGAAATGGCTGCTAAGTAACACGCCAATTTTTTCTAGGCCTTATAGAACGCCCTGATAGTGATCCTGTCAGGGCGTTTTTGTTTAGTAATTAGGCCCTATTCAGGAAACGCCATCTTTGGCGGATCTTGCCAGAAAATGTAACCAAAAAGTGCTCATGTATGTCTAATACACTGCGCTTTTTTGATTACATTTTCTGGCAACCTCCACTCAAAGCTGACGTTTTTTGTTTGTGAGGACTAGCTAGAGGTAATTACTTTTATTCATCACTGGTTTTGTCTTTATATTCACATAAGTCTTCAATAATACAACTGCCACACTTCGGTTTGCGTGCGATGCATGTATACCGTCCATGTAAAATCAACCAATGATGAGCATCGTGTTTATAAGCGGCCGGTACCTGCTTTAATAGATTTTGCTCAACAGCAAGTACAGTCTTGCCTGGCGCAATCCCGGTGCGATTGGCAACGCGAAAGATATGGGTATCAACTGCAATGGTAGGTTGACCAAACGCCGTATTTAAGATCACATTAGCTGTTTTGCGGCCAACTCCCGGTAATGCTTCTAATTCATGACGTTGTTGTGGAACTTGTCCATCGTGTTTTTCTAATAACAGTGCACACGTCTTAATGATATTGTTCGCTTTGGTATTAAATAAGCCAATTGATTTAATATATGGGGTGAGCCCCTCGATACCGAGGGCCAGTAATGCTTCAGCGGTATTGGCCATAGGGAATAGCTTAGCGGTAGCTTTATTTACACTGATATCGGTGGCTTGAGCCGATAAGATGACGGCAATCAGCAATTCAAAGGGAGATTGATAACGTAATTCGGTAGTCGGATTCGGGTTGGCTTGTTGCAAGCGTGCAAAAATGGCATTACGTTTTTGTTTGTTCATCATTCATTTTCCTATGCTCAAAATGGCAATGCCAGCAAACCATTAATTTACTTTTATTTCGGTAGTGGTGATGCAGTATTGACTATGGCGTTTGCAACAACATAATGATTATCAGATGCAATGACGTCTATCAATTTACCGATAGCTTTTTTAACTATATCGTCATCTTCGACTTCAATGTGCCATTTTGCTTGCTTAGACATCAGCGATAGATGTCCAGACGATTTTTTGAAAACCTTGAATACAGTGTGTTTTCCAGTCAATGTTGCAATGACTTTGTCTTGCAAATTGGAAGAGATATATATCATATTTGGTGATTTTACAGCTCGAACAACAGCAGGCATGAGTGTTAATTTATTTTCAGTTTGTTGTAGTTGGTATGTTAGTCGTTGTGATTGATATATTAACTCGATAAGTTTGATTGTGAATAGTTCTCTACCTTCGATTGTAGATATTTTAATGAGTTCAGCTGCATGATGAGCGCTAGGCTCAATAGAACTATTGCTAATCCCTGATGTATTTTTTATTTTTATCTGTATTGCTTGGTCAACTAATTCACTTAAGCTAATGTAACCTTCTGCTTGAGGATATGTTTTTTCAACTTGTTCCTCTTCTTTCTTTACAGTTATTTCTCCAGCAGGTCGGTAATGGTTACCTATTTCAATATAGTATTTTTGCATTTTTTTTATTTGATCATTATAGTTAACCACTAAATCAGGCTGTACTTGTATTGCTTGGCCGATAACAGCAGGCAGAGACTCTAGTGTATAGTGCTCTGGATTATGTGCATTAAGCAAGTCCGTATTGCTTTGCTTTAAATGGTCGACCATTTTTTCATAAAACTTATTTTTTATTGACGTTATGTTTAAAAGCTGATCACGTGATGGCTCCCAGCCCGTACCAATAATAGTTAAAATTTCTTTATAAGTGATTACCCATTGCTGCCTTATTTTACTAAGTGTTATGCCTGCTCGAATGTTATTAATGCTAGTAATTTCATTATCTGTCAGCAAGGGGTATTTATAGTAATATTTCTCAAGTGTTTTGTCTTGCGTGTCATCAACCAAGACATCGCTTACCGCAAAAGCCCTTGTTGTTTCGTCAGACAGATTCTTCAAGCAGTCAAATGAAAACCAGTATTTAACGCGACTCAGCAAAACAGATTTTAATTCATCAGTTTGGTAAATATGTTTTAGTAGCCACGGGATTTGACAAATTAATTCATCTATTCCATCTGATTTTAATGTGAATAATGTACGTAACAGGTGTAATTTATTATCTAATGATAGTTCTAATGATAATATTAGTTGTGATTGAATGAAGAGTTCACAAAACAGCACACATTCTTTTTTTGTAAGTGCGCCATCTGCTTCATCGACTTGATCAATTAAATCAAATAGTTTCTTAGGTAAAGTTGCTTTTTGTGTCTCATCGAGAATGTTAAATAATGTTGTGATCTGTTCTAAATTGATACCAAATGCAATGTGCCAGCCTGAAGCACATTTTAATAATGAATCAATTAACTTATCGACATGACGTGCTCTATTTTCTGGGCTTATATTAGTTAATTTTACAAACATGATATTAAATATGATCGATATGCCATGTGAATGTGTAATAATCAGTTTATCTTCATTTAGCAATCTGTTCACATAAGTAGATACACCATCTAAGAACGATATACCATTTGAGAATGGGCTAAGTACTTTACCATTTAATAGTTCCTCTAGATCAGTTTTAATTTGATCAAGCACATTATCTGCAAGAGTCTCATATGTATGCGTGTTAAGAACAAAAGTAAAAAGATCATAATAGCCATACATTTTTTTTATCAAATAATTACGTTTTTCTGTTTCGAATGTATATTGATAAGGGAATTGTACAGATACTTGCTGTTCTTCTATTTTGATATCAGCAATCGCTTCAATATAGGATTTAATGCTACCAGGTTGCGGTTGTGGCATCGACTCGGTGAGATATGTTAGTAGTTCAGCAAATGCCGATGCTTGCCTTTTATCTGTTCCATGGCCTAGTAACATGTTTGCAGTCGTTGAATTTAAGTTCAGTAATAAAGATTGTAAAAAAATGTGTTTATCATCAACAGGTATTTGCTCATCAATGATTGGGTTTGCACTGAAGAACGCGGCAAAATGTTTTTGTTTGATTTTTAAGTTACCAAATAAGCAAAAAAAGATATGTTTATGAATGTTAAGTAAAGACGTTTTCTCACTGATCAGTAATGGTGGTTCTGGAAAAGGGTATTCCATTGATGGGCTGAGTGATGGTGGTGGTTCTGACTTTGAAAAGAATCCAAAAGATAAAGGAGTTGACGATAGAGAAATTGACGATAGAGGAGGCGATCGTCGTTTCCATTTAGATAATTTGCCATGGCTATTACTCAGTGTTGAAACAGGAGTTGGGCTTTGTTTTACTGCTGTATTACTTGAAACCTGCTGATGATTTGCTATTTCTGTAGCAGAAGGCTCACTCTTATAGGTTGGTGGTATACTGTCTGACATTTGTTTCAAAAAACCAAGTGTACGTGAATCGATTGTTGTTGGAGTTTCTGTATGGCTTCCTTTTTTTCTTGGCATAGTCACTTACTCCTTGTTAATAGACCGTTGACGTTTGCGCAGTAATGCTTGTTGAATATAATCGCGCTTCGCTTGTTGATTGTCTTGGTTAGCTTGTTTAATCATTTTTGCAGCATTAGCACGTTCAAAGCGTGCTTTTTTAGCGGTTGCTAAGGTTGCTAAACGTTGTTGACGTGCGTTAAATCGGGCACGCGCTTTGTGTGTTTGATAGGTTTGTTTGGTAACTGGTTTAATGTCAATGCAATCTACAGGACAAGGTGCAACACATAATTCACAACCGGTGCATTCAGCAGTGATCACCGTGTGCATAACTTTAGCTGCCCCAATGATAGCATCGACTGGACAGGCTTGAATACACTTAGTACAACCAATACACGCTGCTTCATCAATGACAGCAATGCTCGGTGCTTTAACGGTTTTACTAAATTCGGCCAGCAATGGTTGCGGATCGCGTCCAGTCAGTTTAGCTAGTTGTGTTAATGTATCAACTCCGCCCGGTGGACAGCGGTCAATAGGTGCATTGTCGTTGATAATGGCTGTCGCATAGGGTTTGCAACCACCATAACCACATAAATCACATTGGGTTTGTGGCAGTAACGCATCAATTTGTTGGATCCGATCGTTATCGTTATTCATATGATTAATCAGCAAATGAGTCAAGTAACGGATTGATATCTTCTTCACGGATACGTTGCAGTAATGGTTTAAACATGCCAATGTCATGCGACAACAGTGGTGTCTGGCAATCATCCCATTGCAGTGGCTCAATTTGTAAAAAGGTTTCAACATCACCTGCTAGCTTAGGCAAGATCGGTTTTAAATAAATAATAAGCACCCTAAATAAATTTAATCCTTGAGTACAAATTGTTTGAATAGTTTGTTCATTGCCAGCTTGCTTAGCTAGTACCCACGGTTGCTGTTGATCGATATAACGGTTGGCTTTATCAGCCAATTGCATGATCTGCCGAGTTGCTTGAGAAAATTCACGTGCTTCGAATGCATCGGCAATCGTCTGATTGGTATCAGCGAATTCAGCATATAACGCAGGCTCAGCCAGTGTATCTGCTAATGCACCTTGTGCATATTTATGGATAAACCCGGCACAACGACTAGCGATATTAACCACCTTACCAACTAAATCTGCATTAACCCGCTGTTGGAAATCCACCAAGTTTAAATCAATATCAGCAACGTTATTACCTAATTTGGCACTGAAATAATAACGTAAGTAACTGGGATCTAAATGGGCTAAATAATGTTTTGCATTGACAAATGTGCCACGTGATTTTGACATCTTCTCGCCATTGATTGTCAAAAAGCCATGCACGAAAATATTAGTCGGTAAACGGTAACCCGCACTGTGTAAGATCGCTGGCCAGAACAAGGCATGAAAATACATAATGTCTTTGCCGATAAAATGATATAGCTCAGTATTATCTGCAGCTGTTTTACCAAAAAAATCATCAACCGTTATAGTGGATTGCCGTTTGGCTAAATTGGCTAAACTGGCAATGTAACCAATCGGTGCATCAAGCCACACATAGAAATATTTTGTCGACTCTCCTGGAATAGGAAAACCAAAATAAGGGGCATCGCGTGAAATATCCCAATCTTGTAAACCACTGACAAACCATTCTTGTAATTTATGTTTCACTTCTGCTTGCAGTGGTGTGGTTGATAACCATGTCATTAACATGTTTTTACATTCGGTTAATTTAAAGAAATAGTGCTCTGCTGTTTTTTCAACAGGCGTAGCGCCGCTAATGCTTGAGACCGGATCGATCATGTCTAACGGTGAATAGGTTGCTCCGCAGTGATCACAACTATCACCGTACTGATCCGGTGTCTGACAGGTTGGGCAGGTTCCTTTGACAAACCTATCCGGTAAAAACATATTGCGTTGCGGATCATAAGCTTGGACGACAGTACGTTTATCAATCGCATGATTGGCTTGCAGTGCAGCATAAATTGTTTCGCACCAGTGCTGATTTTCAGGCGAATGCGTCGTATAGAAATTATCAAACTGAATATCAAATGCATTAAAATCGACTAATTGATCAGCTCGAGTTTGTTCGATCAAGGTTTCTGGGTCGATCCCAGCACGTTCAGCAGATAACATGATCGGTGTGCCGTGAGCATCGCTACCACAGATATATAAGCATTGATGGCCGCGCAACCGTTGGAAACGTGCCCAAATATCCGTTTGAATGTATTCAACCAAATGCCCTAAATGGATATCACCATTGGCATAGGGTAATGCTGACGTCACCATAATACGTCGTTTATTGTTGTTCATCGTGTATTGCCCACATCTGTATAATTAACTCGAGATTTTAGCGCATTTATTGTCTAGAGAACAGCCAAATAGAGTGAGAAGAACTGGTGAGCCACTTCCCCATTTTGGGTTGATCAGGTATTCTACTGACTGTTTTACCTACTTTCACAATACCTATATCCGCGGGGAGGAATGCACATGCCAACACATCCATTACGGTTAAAAACAGGCTTGGCTGAAATGCTAAAAGGTGGGGTGATTATGGATGTTACTACCCCAGAACAAGCAATGATTGCTGAAAAAGCCGGTGCGGTTGCGGTGATGGCCTTGGAGCGCATCCCTGCTGATATTCGCTATCAAGGTGGGGTAGCGCGTATGAGCGATCCTAAATTAATTAAAGATATCATGCGCGTGGTTAATATTCCGGTGATGGCGAAAGTACGCATTGGCCATTTTGTCGAAGCACAAATTTTACAAGCCTTAGGCGTTGATTTTATCGATGAAAGTGAAGTATTAACGCCTGCAGATGAGCATTATCACATTGATAAACACGCGTTTGATGTACCATTTGTGTGTGGTGCGAAAAATCTTGGCGAAGCATTACGTCGCATTGGTGAAGGCGCGGCATTAATTCGTAGTAAAGGTGAAGCCGGTTCAGGTAATGTGGTTGAAGCCGTACGTCACATGCGCAGCATTCAAAGTGACATTAAACGTTTAACAACCCTGCCGCCAGAAGCATTAATGATAGCAGCAAAAGAATTACGTGCACCGTATGAATTAGTCTGCAGTGTGGCTCAGGATGGGACATTACCGGTGCCTAATTTTGCCGCCGGTGGTGTGGCTACGCCAGCCGATGCTGCTTTAATGATGCAATTGGGTGCTGAAACGGTATTTGTTGGGTCGGGGATTTTTAAATCAGGTGATGCTGCTAAACGTGCGCATGCGATTGTGCAAGCGGTTACCTGTTTTGATGATCCGAACGTACTAGCAGAAGTGTCTGAAGATTTAGGTGAAGCCATGGTTGGACTCAACATAGATGAGTTGACTCCAGAAAGACGTTTTCAAGACCGAGGCGATTAATAATGGTAATCGGTGTATTAGCCTTACAAGGTGGCTATGCGGCGCATGTTGCAATGTTAACCCAATGTGGTTGTGTAACCCAATTAGTCAAAACACCTGCTGATTTGCAACGAGTCGATGGCTTAATCATTCCAGGCGGCGAAAGTTCAACATTATTGATGTTACTCGACACAATGCAGTTGCGTGATGCGCTACTCACATTTCACCAACAACAAAAACCTATTTTTGGTACCTGTGCGGGTATGATTTTATTAGCACGTACGGTAAGCGAACCAACACAAGCATCACTTGGGTTAATTGATATCGATGTGCAACGCAATGCATATGGACGTCAATTAGCCAGTCATATTGTGCAAACAACTGACGTCAGTGTAGCTGAATGGACAACATCGCCATTGGAATTAGTCTTTATTCGTGCGCCACAAATTATCGCACAACAGTCAACAGTGGATACTTTAATTTGTTATCAAGATATGCCAGTTATGGTACGCCAAGGTAACTGTTTTGCGGCAAGCTTTCATCCGGAATTGAGCAGTGAACAGCGTATCCATCGTTATTTTATTAATTGTGTGCAATCTCATGCTAGTGAAACGAATACAGCAGCAGACCGTATCTGAAAGTAATAAGGTTAATTTATGTCTGATCAAACACGCTTACATGATCATATAAACCAATTTGTTGATCCAATGCTTCATGCAGCGATCACATTTTCTGATTACATTGTCTCATCACAATTACATGCAGGAACATTGAGTTTACACTTGCGTTTACCGTATCCAATCGATGACATACAAGACAAGTTAACCCAAGCATGGATGAATCATTTACAACAATTTGAGGGGGTTAATACGGTTAAACTAACCTTAGATTGGCAGGTTAGTGGACATCAAGTACAAACAACCACAGCGCTCCCCGGGGTTAAAAACATTATTGCTGTGGGTTCTGGTAAAGGCGGCGTTGGTAAATCAACCACAGCAGTGAATTTGGCATTGTCATTAACTGCATTGGGTGCACGTACTGGATTATTAGATGCTGATATTTATGGGCCCAGTGTCCCTACCATGGTAGGTGCCACTGATCAACAACCGGAAGCTAATACAAATAAACGATTAACGCCGATTACGTGTCATGGGTTGCAAACCATGTCGATGGGTTACCTCGTCGATAGTGCAGCGGCGGTGGCGTGGCGTGGACCAATGGTAAGTCGTGCATTGCAACAATTATTAAATGATACCCAGTGGCAGCAACTTGATTATCTTATTATTGATTTACCACCGGGCACTGGTGATATTCAATTAACCTTAGCGCAGAAAATGCCAGTCACTGCTGCAGTTGTCGTCACCACACCACAAGATCTGGCATTGATCGATGCCAAACGTGCGATCAGTTTTTTTAATAAAGTGAAGATCCCTGTGTTGGGTATCATCGAGAACATGAGCACTCATGTGTGTACCCAATGTGGCCATGAAGAAGCGATTTTTGCTGCAGATGGTGGTAAGATCCTCGCCGATACAATGCAGGTGCCGTTGCTTGGACAAATACCATTGGCAATGGCTATTCGCGCACAAACCGATAGCGGTACGCCAACAGTGGCTGCAATGAATAAGACCGATCCATTGCGTCAGCGCTATATCGAAATAGGAGTAAATATGAGTGTGGCATTGGCGGGGTTACCGAAATCGGATGCGCATAAGTTCCCGAAAATTAGCATTGCAAATCGTTGAATTAGGAGAATGTAACCGATGAGTATTAAGTCTGATAAATGGATCCAAACGATGGCAGAGACGACGAATATGATCGAGCCATTTATCGCTGGTCAAATTCGCGAACATGACGGCCATAAAATTATTTCATACGGTACCTCTAGCTATGGTTACGACGTGCGTTGTGCAGATGAATTTAAAATATTTACCAACATTAATTCAGCAGTTGTTGATCCCAAAGCATTTAGTTCAGAGAGTTTTGTTGATATGAAATCGGATGTGTGTATTATTCCCCCGAATTCATTTGCTTTAGCACGGACAGTGGAATACTTTCGCATACCACGTGATGTGTTGGTAGTCTGTTTAGGCAAATCGACGTATGCGCGTTGCGGGATCATTGTCAATGTCACCCCGTTAGAACCTGAGTGGGAAGGGCATGTCACCTTGGAATTTTCTAATACCACACCACTGCCTGCAAAGATTTATGCACATGAAGGAGTGGCGCAAATGTTATTCTTGCAATCGGATGAAGCGTGTTTAACGTCGTATCGTGATCGCGGTGGTAAATACCAAGGGCAGCGCGGTGTGACTTTACCAAGAACGTGAGAAAGTGACTAACCGAGTTTCCAACTATAGCTTTTCAGAAAAATAAATTGGATTTAATCATTTCATCTTGGGCTCATCTAGCCGCGTTGCTCATTCAAAAAATGCTCAAAATAGCCCAACTATTCTTCCGCTTTTTTTCAATTGTAACCCGGCTATCTAAACTCAATCTGAATGCTAAAATCCAATTTATTTTTCTGAAAAGCTATATTATGGAATGCCATTCCATAATAGTCGAAGTTAGTATGTTTATTGACTGTACTTTATCAAAAGTTATCTGCTACCAAGATGTATTATTATTACTGCCATTACCGCCATCACCACTATCATCGTTATCACGATGACTACCAGTCATATTTTGATGGCTAGTTTGTTGATTATTTAGATAAGCGTTATTGACGCGTTCACGTAATTCCTTGCCGGGTTTGAAGTGAGGGATGTATTTCGGTTTTGTTGATACTTTTTGTTTGTTTTTAGGGTTATGCGCAATCCGTGATGCACGAAAATGTAAACTTAAACTACCAAAGCCACGAATTTCTACCCGTTGACCGTGACTTAATGCGTGACTCATTTGTTCAAGAATGTGATTAATCGCCGCTTCAACTGTGGTATCAGATAGCATCCGCATTTGATTGGTCATTTTGTCAATTAGTTCTGATTTGATCATGTTTCCCTCATCCTAAATACTGTGTCGAGCCATCGAATAATCGTAGCAAATTCAATTAAAATGTCGCAATTTCATCAACTTATGATATTGGCTATGTATTGTACGTTGCTCATGTTCGTGCTTGCTAGTAACTATAGCAGGCAGTTTCTCAGTTTGCGTAGTCAAAAAATGTTTAATTATCAATCACTAGGGTGATGTTAGGATCTAAGAAACAATCTACAGTTGGCTTTCAGAGAATTGTACACCTTCAGCAGGCAAAGGATTTTTGTCGAATGTGACGCTATCTCGCTGGTATCTTATTCGATCGTCGGCGAACCAACCAATTACACGTGGTAATAAACGGTGTTCTAATGTTTGGCAGCGAGCCTTGAGTGTAGTCGGCGTGTCGTTGGGATCGACTGCAAAATGGGCTTGGGCAATGATAGGGCCAGCATCTAAGCTGGGGGTGACAAAATGCACAGTTGTGCCGTGTTGTTGATCACCTGCAGCTAATACCTGTTGATGAGTATGGAGTCCGCGGTATTTAGGCAGTAATGAAGGATGAATATTGATCATACGACCTACATGAGCATTGGCGATGGTTGCCGGCAAAATATGCATGAAACCGGCTAATACAAATAAATCGGCTTTGGTCGTTGCTAAACAATCGGCTAACGCCAAATCAAACGCATCTCGGTTTGGGTAATCTGTCGTTGCTAATGTGGTGGTAATAATCCCAGCACGTGTAGCGCGTAATAATCCAGGCGCATCTGTTCGATTGCTAATAACATTAACGATGTTAGCATCCAACGTATTGTTAGCAATGGCATCGATAATCGCTTGTAAATTCGATCCGTGTCCGGAAATCAAAACGCCAATGTTGAGTGGTTGTTTAATTGTGTGGGGCATCATGTTATTTATTTTTGTTTAAAAGAAACAGGCGCTTGATTAGATTGACGTGCATAGATGTGACCTAAACACCATGCTGTTTCACCTAATTCAGCTAATTGTTGCAAACAGGTATCAACATGATCTTGGCTAACACATAACACCATACCGATACCACAGTTAAATGTGCGTAATAATTCTTGTTCATCGATGTTGCCACAGGTAGCTAACCATTGAAACAGTGGTGGGATTTGCCAAGATGTTAAATCAATCTCAGCATAAACAGTGCTTGGTAGTGTACGTGGTATGTTTTCCAGTAAGCCGCCACCGGTAATGTGTGCAATCGCGTGTATTGGCACAGTAGATAATAATTGGCGAATACTATTAACATAGATAGTTGTAGGTGCTAGTAGATTATCAGCAAGTGTCGTGTGTTGATCAAATGGTGCTATTGCATCAATGCTGAGCTGTTGCTGCTGCAATACATGTCGGATCAGTGAATAACCATTTGCATGTGCACCGGATGAAGCTAAGCCAATTAATACATCGCCTGGCTTAACCTGACTACCATCAATGATCGCATTTTTTTCTACGATGCCAACACAAAAGCCAGCTAAGTCGTAATCACCCTGTTGATACATCCCGGGTAGCTCAGCAGTTTCACCGCCGACTAATGCCATGTGAGCTTGCTTGCACCCGTTAGCAATGCCTTTGATCACGAGTGCTGCTTGATCAACGTCTAGATGACCTGTTGCGTAATAATCCAAAAAGAATAATGGTTCACTGCCACATACCACGACATCGTTAGCACACATGGCAACCAAATCGATCCCAATTGTGTCAAAACATTGTGCTTGGGTGGCTAATAACAGTTTACTGCCGACACCGTCAGTGCCCGATACTAAGACAGGTTGTCGGTAATCTTGCCAAGGCAATTCGAATAATGCGCCAAAACCGCCAAGACTGCCTAACACGCCTGGGCGATGAGTATGGCTAGCATCTTGTTTAATGCGGGTGACTAATGCATTGCCAGCGTCAATGTTAACCCCCGCATCTTGGTAGGTAAGTTTAATCGAGTCTGTCATTAAGTGGCCGTTTTATTAACAATGGTAAGTGTAACTACTCAGCCGATCTTTACGCTACAGTGCCTGAGCAGTTATTGGTAAGTTGTGCATCATAGCAGGCTTTCAATATTGGTGGAATCGTCAAAAATAGGCTAAAATGTGACCCTTTATAGCCGTTATGAGTACATAGATAGTGATCAAAATATTACGTAGATATAGCTATTGGGTGATCGGTTGCAGTTGTTTATTGTTAACATCATTGCATGCCCAATCGACATTAAATTTGTATCAAGTCGCAGTACCGGTTACCAATCGTAGTGCGCCAGCACGTCAAGCGGCTATTCAACATGCATTGACTGTCATTTTGATAAAAATTAGCGGTAATGCTGATGTTGCTAGTGTGCCACAAGTTAAAACGCGATTACGTCGAGCCAATACACTTGTACAACAATACAGTTACTTATTACCGACATTGACATCACCTGATCCAATTGACTTGCAATTACAAGTACAATTTGATCCGACAGCAGTTAACAAGTTATTAACCGATGCAGGCCAAGCTGTTTGGCCAAACCAACGACCGCGAATCGCAGTGTGGTTAGCGGTGATTAATGACAATGAACGATTGGTTTTAACTAATGATAATATTACTAACCAGGTATTTAACGCTGCTACCAACAGTTTACAACGTATTGCCGAGCAGCGCGGGATCCCAATTGTATTGCCATCATCGGCGTTGATCGAACAGCAATCGATTTCATTTGCAGATGTGTATACCTTATCACGTACGACATTGATGCCAAGTGTAGGCACATTACAAGCAGATGCCTTGTTAATTGGTCGGATCATACAGCGCGATTCAGATCAGTGGCAGGCAAGTTGGTCATTTGTGGTTAACGATGAATTAATGCAGTGGCAAACTGATGGTACAGACTTACAAATGGTCTTCTCACACATGATTGCTGATGTGGCTGACAGTTTATTGCAGCGTTTTGCGGTATTAACTGATGTGGGTACTCAGCAGCGTGTTATGTTAACTATTGAACATATTGAGGATGCCAATACCTATGCGCGGGTGATTAACTATTTAAATCAATTGCCTTTAGTCTCACAAGTTGATACTGTCGACGTCACAGATGATCACATTGTGGTGGCAATCAGTGCTGATGGTGGTCAACAAGCATTACAACAAGCAGTTAATTTTGGGCATGTATTAATTCCCATACAGAAAACTCCAGATGTTAGTCAACCAATAAGGTATCGTGTTGCTTCATGACTATACCCGATAAATACCGAACAACAACGCAGTCAAAACCCCGTCAAGCAGCAGGGTATGCACAGACATATATCAATAGCAATGCGAATTTTCAACAACATCAACATAGTGTCGGTGCCAGATTGATGCGCCACTTGCCAAATGTGATCACCCTATTGCGTTTCATGTTAATTGTGCCGATGGCTATCTTACTGGTTACGCACAATTACCGCATTGCACTTTATTTATTTTTAATGGCCAGTATATCTGATGGCTTAGATGGATTTTTAGCGCGGCATTTCCAATGGACCAGTCGATTTGGTTCGATTGCCGATCCGTTGGCGGATAAATTATTCATGCTCGGTTGTTTTTCCACGTTAGCTTGGCTGCAATATATTCCGACTTGGGTATGGTTATTGATCTTTACTCGCGATATCGTGATTGTATTTGGTGCACTATATTATCAATATTGTATTGAACGCTTGGTATTTCGTCCTAGCTGGGTGAGTAAACTCAATACCGTTTTTCAATTGTTACTCATAGGATTGCTACTGTGGCATCTTGCCATTCAACCTGTCCCGTTAGCCTGGATAAGTACATTAATGTGGGCTATGGTCGTGACAACATTAGTAAGTTTCATTAATTATGTATGGGTATGGGGACGGCGTGCTTGGCAGACAATGCATCGAGATGCATGATGACAGATGCGCAGTTAGTTAAACAAGCCACGCTACATGTGCAATTACGTGATGATGCGACATTTGCTAATTACATCCCCGGCGATAATCAGCATATTGTTGCGTATTTACTGGATACTTTAATAGGGTTAGCACACGATCGAATAACAACGCAACATCAATTTATTTATCTATGGGGTGCTGCGGGAGTTGGGTGTAGTCATTTATTGCAAGCAGCCTGTCATCACGTTGATGCTAGCGTGTATTTGCCGTTAGCTGATCATCATACACTAACACCGACGGTATTAACCGGTTTAGAATCATTATCGCTTGTTTGTTTAGATGACATTGATGCGATTGTGGGTATGGCGGCGTGGGAAGAAGCATTATTTCATTTATATAATCGTGTCCGTCAAGTACAAGGGTGTTTAATAGTAACTGCAACACAGTCACCTCGAGGGTTAGCAGCTAACTTGCCTGATTTGCGTTCGCGTTTAATGTGGGGAACAACGTTTCAGTTAACTGAATTATCAGATGAACAAAAATGTGAAGCATTAGTCTTGCGCGCTAATTTACGCGGCATGCAATTATCGATGGAGGTTGCACATTTTCTCGTGCGCCGTTTATCGCGTGACATGCACACATTATTTCAACAATTAACCAAATTAGATCATGCCAGTTTAGTCGCCAAACACACATTAACCTTACCGTTTGTTAAGTCGGTGTTGGGTTTGTAGAGATAAATCTAACGCCATTCTCAGCTTTTTTAGGGGCCGAATTCATTTGGCTTACAATAACAGTTAGATAAAGGTCACTGACAGTTAGGGCGTTATTCCTGGATCAAGCCCAGGACAGGCTCTGGAATTTGCGAAGCAAATATCCAGGATCCATGAAAATCAATTAAATAGGCTATTACTGTAAAAAGTTGCGAATCACGTAAATCTATTCTTACTTCACCACACCACAAGCGATGCGTTTACCGCCGCCACCTAATGCTTCAGGTGAATCGCTGTAATTGTCGCCGCCAGCATGAATGATCAACGCATGATTAACTAAGTCTTTTTCAGTTAAGCGTGGTGCGAGTATTGATAAAGTACTACGACCATTAGCATCAACATACAATGCAGGTAAATCGCCCAAGTGTCCATTCGCATATGGACCTAAATGTGTGTTAGTGCGTTGCGGATCAAAGTGTCCACCTGCTGCCATGCCTTGATCAGCACAGTTGGCCATTGCATGTAAATGAAAACCATGTAATCCAGGTGGTAAGCTAGTTAATTGTGGTGTTAATAGCAAACCATAACGTGTATTGCTGGCAGTTATCATACCAATATTATTAGTTGGATTAGCGGTATCGTAGAGTGTTATTGTTGTATTTGCATAGGTTGTAGTTATGCTAAGCAATAGACATGTTATTAACCGTAAATGCTTTAAAAAAATGATATTGCATAATAAATCCTCCACTTACTTATTTTGCTTAAAAACCCCGTCATTCCATTCTTTATAACTGACTTGCAATCGTCGCCACACGTTTACCTAAACTAACACATAATCGTTTTTCTTCATCAGTCAGCGGTTTTTTACTGTCTTTACCAGCCACATGGGTTGCACCATATGGTGTGCCGCCACTGGTCGTGGTTAGCAAGTCAGATTCAGAATAAGGGATCCCTGTGATCAGCATACCGTGATGTAATAATGGTAACATCATGCTTAACAACGTTGTTTCTTGGCCGCCATGCAAACTGGATGTTGACGTAAACACGCCAGCAGGTTTGCCAATCAATGCGCCTTTTAACCACAGTGAAGACGTGCCATCAAAAAAGTATTTTAATGCAGCTGCCATGTTACCAAATCGAGTTGGGCTACCAACAATTAACCCAGCACAGTCTTTTAGATCATCTAATGTTGCATACGGTGCGCCGCTATCAGGGACAGGATCAGTAGTGGCTTCACAAGTGGTTGATACTGCTGGTACAGTGCGCACGCGTGCTTGCATATCAGTAACCTGTTCAATACCACGCGCTATATGATGTGCCATGTTAGCGACATTTTGGTAACGACTGTAATACAATACTAATATATCAGCCATGTATATTTTCCTTGTTTATTACATTTTTTGTTGCAGTTGTGTGATGATGTCCTTAATCGGAATTGTGTCAGTGGTCTGCTCAGTACGTGCTTTATACTCGATCTCACCTGCATCTAATCCACGTTCACCTAAGACTAATCGGTGTGGGACCCCAATTAATTCCATGTCAGCAAACATGACGCCTGGGCGTTCATCACGATCATCATATAACACACTTATCCCAGCATCTGTTAATTGTTGATATAGTGTGTCGCAGGCATCGCGTAAGCGTTGAGAACGTTTAGCATTGATGGGGATCAGTACTACTTGAAACGGTGCCATGCTATCAGACCAAATGATTCCATTGTCATCATGGTGTTGTTCAATTGCCGCTGCGACAATCCGCGATATCCCGATCCCATAACAACCACTTTGCATCGTTACCGCTTGTCCACTTTCAGCTAATACGCTGGCGTGCATTGCACTTGTATATTTATCATCATTTTGAAAAATATGCCCCACTTCAATACTGCGCATTAAACGCAATGTACCTTTGCCATCAGGGCTAGGATCACCTTCTGTGGCGTGACGAATATCAGCGACGATTGGATCAGGTAAGTCTCGTTGCCAATTAACATATTGCAAATGGGTATCATTTTTATTCGCTCCACAAACAAAGTCATGTAATACAGTAGCACTGTGATCGGCAATAACCGGTATGTTTAAACCAACCGGGCCAACGTAACCAGGGCTGCAATGTAATGCATTATTGATCTCTTGATCGCTAGCAAAGGTTAAAGGAGAAGCAACTTGCGCTAATTTAGCTGCTTTTACTTCATTTAATTGATGATGACCGCACACACATAATGCAACTAATGGGGTATCACTACCCTGTACAATCAATGTTTTTACGGTTTGATCAGGATTAATGTTTAACTGTTGGCACACAGCATCGATGCTACGAATATTCGGTGTTGCAATTGGTTGCATTGTTTGTGTTGGTGCACAGCGTTGTTGAGTGGGTGATAATGCTTGAGCTAATTCAACATTAGCAGCGTAATCACTTTGATCACTAATTGCAATGACGTCTTCACCGGCGTTGGCGAGCACTTGAAATTCATGAGATACTTCGCCGCCAATACTACCGCTATCTGCAATCACTGCACGAAACTGTAAGCCAAGACGTTTGAAGATAGTGCAGTACGCAGCGTGCATTGCATCATATGTGTCCTGTAATGATTGCTTATCAATATGAAATGAATACGCATCTTTCATGCAAAATTCACGAGCGCGCATTACCCCAAAACGTGGGCGGATTTCATCACGAAACTTTGTTTGAATTTGATAAAAACAAATGGGTAATTGTTTATAACTACGTAATTCGTCGCGTAGTAAACTGGTAATCACTTCTTCATGAGTTGGTCCATAACAATAGTCACGTTGGTGGCGATCATGAAACGTTAATAATTCTTTTCCGTACGCATTCCAACGACCGCTTTCTATCCACAATTCAGCAGGCTGTACTGATGGCATTAATAGTTCTTGAGCACCGATCGCATCCATTTCTTCACGCACAATGCGCATTACATTTTTTAGTACGCGTAATCCGAGTGGCAACCAAGTGTAAATACCACTGGTTAAACGGCGAATCATGCCGGCACGCAACATTAATTGATGACTAATTAATTCAGCATCAGCAGGTGTTTCTTTAAGTGTGGCTAATAATAATTGACTGGTGCGCATGGTAATGCTCGCTCATTAAAAACGAACACTACCATAGCAAAAAAATTGATAGTTAGCTATATAACCCCAGTTCGGAGTTTCTTAATTTTTGAAAACTGGATGCTGGACTCACTCACTGTGTTCGTTCTCCAGCATGACGTGATATGGGTATAGATATTCTATATTTGTAACAACTTAGCTGGTCTTTACGTTACCAAAAAACATCAGCTTTGAGTGGAGGTTGTCAGAAAACATCAACAAAACAGCGCAGTGTATTGGGCATACATGAGTACGTTTTGTTGATGTTTTCTGGCAAGATTCGCCAAAGATAGCGTTTTCCTTAATAGAACCTATATTTTTACCCGGTTGCGTAACTGGTTTCAGACAATGTACTAAATGATTCTGCTTGTGCTGTCTGCCAATCGCGTGCATAGGTATCGGGATAATGATCGGTTAATAGACAACCGGGTTTAAGGTAGTCATATATTTCGTCAAGGCGGCGTACTCTGGTCGGTGATGTGCGGCGAATAATATGTTGTGGTTTTAATTCAGTTGGACTGTCTAAACCAGCTGCGCCAGCTAGTTCTAGTACAGCTTGTACAGTTGCCTGGTGAAAATGGGTAACCCGTTGATATTTTTCTGCAACGACTAACCCCTTCATCAGTTTAGGATTTTGTGTAGTAACGCCGGTAGGGCAGCGATTGGTATTACATTGTAATGATTGAATGCAACCAGTAGCCATCATCATTGGACGTGCCATGTTGCATAAATCAGCACCCATTGCCAAAGCAACAGTAATATCAAAGCCAGTGGTGAGTTTACCAGATGCGATTAATCGAATACGATCACGTACATTAATGCCAACTAATGCATTGTGTGCAAACACTAATGCGTCCGCTAACGGTGTGCCAACACCATTAGAAAATTCCACTGGTGCAGCACCGGTACCCCCTTCAGCCCCATCAACGGTAATGAAATCGGGATAAATACCTGTGTTCAGCATGGCTTTGCAAATGCTAAAAAACTCGCAATAGGAACCAATACACAGTTTAAATCCAATCGGTTTGCCGCTACTTAACTGTCGCAACTTGTCAATGAATTTGAGTAAACCAATCGGTGAATCAAAAGTGCTATGTGTTGGTGGTGATACGATATCATGGCCTAACTCAACACCACGAATATGTGCAATTTCTGGGGTAAGTTTAGCTGCAGGTAACACACCACCGTGTCCCGGTTTTGCACCTTGGGATAATTTGATTTCAATTAATTTAACACTGGGTAATTGAGATTTTTCTGCAAATGTTTTTTCACAAAATTTTCCATCATGAGTACGACAACCGAAATATGCTGTCCCCAATTGCATGACTAAATCACCTTGGTAAGTTAAGTGGTAGTCAGTTAGCCCACCTTCACCGGTATTATGATAAAAACCTCCAAATTTTGCGCCGCGATTTAATGCCATGACTGCATTTTTACTTAATGCACCAAAACTCATTGCAGAGATATTAAGTAATGATGCCTGATAAGGTTGGTGACATTGTTGATCACCAATGGTGATCCGTGGTGCGTGCTTGGATGCTGATTTAGCTGTCAATGAATGGTGAATCCATTGATAACCAATTTCATTAACATTTTTGCGTGTGCCGTAAGGTAATGTATCGAGTGTTTGTTTTGCACGTTGATAGATCACCGACCGTTGTTGTCGATTGTAAGGACGCCCATCCCAATCAGATTCAATGAAATATTGATGGATTTCTGGTCGGATTAATTCAAGCCAATAGCGAAAATGACCTAACACTGGAAAATTACGTAATACGGTGTGTTTTGTTTGTAGAATGTCATGTATTCCCAAACTGATCAGTGGTACTACGATGATATAGGCTAAATAAATCGGCGACCAAAATAACGCAACGAGTTGAATACTGAGAACAAAGACAATTGAAATGATATAAAAATAAAGACGTACCATATGTAAATTCCTTTTTGCTAGCATGGAACGTAGCTACAAACCCTTTTATAGCTAAGTTGCTGATTTAATGCAAGCCTTAGCCATCAATGGTACTAAAATTGCTATGTGCGCAGACGACATCTTTAATCTGGACACCATCATGCAGATCTCAACACAACTTTCTGCTGCCCAACATGATTTAATTATTAATGTGAGTGGCGATTTTGTTTCTACATTGCAAGAAAAATTTAAACAAGCTTATGAAAATGATGCAACACCGAGCAACCGCTATATCGTCGATATGCAACACGTTAACTATCTTGATCAATCTGCACTGAACATGCTACTCGAACTTAAAGAATATGCTAAGATCAAACAGTGTGAGGTTGGAATCATCAATATGCAGGATAGTGTGCTTAACATATTTCATGTGTTGCATTTCCACAAAGTATTCAAACCCTACTATGAGCCAAATTTGCGTAAAATAATTTGGTTGTCAACTTGCTAACGTTAGCTGTTAATGAAGGATAGTCCATGTCAGATCGAATGCCTGATCAATTACGCATGGCAATTAACCAAGCATATCGCATGGATGAAACGACATGCATTCAACAGCTAATTGACTTCATTGATATTAGCCCTAATCTAAGTAATGCGATTGAACGTGATGCTATTGCATTAATTAATGCAATCAGAAAACAGAAAACAACCGATGTCAGCATAGAAAATTTTCTACACATCTATCAACTCAATAGTGAAGAAGGTATTGCATTAATGTGTTTGGCCGAGGCATTATTGCGTGTGCCTGATCAGCATAATATCGATGCGCTAATTAATGATAAACTAACCCAGCTTGCACAGTCAGAGCAAGCTCAATCGGCCCAGTTTTTTGTTAATGCAACAAGTTTGGCGTTAATGTTAACTGGAAAAGTAGTCGCATGGCATGATTTAGACGTTAACAATTTACCTAATGCGTTACGTCGGTTATTACAACGTAGTGGTGCACCGATTATTCGTCAATCAGTAAAACAGGCAATGAAAATATTGGGGCGCCAATTTATCATGGGCGATACTATCGAATCAGCGCTAAAACGTGCACAGCAAACACCAAATTATTGTTATTCATATGATATGTTAGGTGAAGCGGCGTGTACAGCAGCAGATGCTAACTATTATTTTGATGCGTATTTGCATGCGATTAATACGATTGGTAAAGAAGCTACACACGATCCAATCACAGCAGCAGGTGTATCCGTTAAGTTATCAGCATTACATCCACGCTATGAGGCAATGCAATGTGAACGAGTATTACCGATCTTAGCAGAAAAGGTGACTGCATTAGCATTAGCTGCCAAACAACATAATATTGGTTTGACGATTGATGCAGAAGAAGCAGATCGATTGGATTTTTCGTTAGATATTGTGCAACACGTGTTTTGCAAGTCGGCATTAGCGGATTGGGATGGATTTGGTGTGGCAGTGCAAGCGTATCAAAAGCGTGCATGGTATGTAATCGATTGGCTGGCTGCATTAGCACGGCAACAACGACGTCGGTTAATGGTGCGTTTGATCAAAGGGGCATATTGGGATACCGAAATTAAACAATCTCAAGCCAATGGTTATCAACATTACCCAGTGTTTACCCGTAAAGTATCAACCGATGTGTCTTATCTAGCGTGCGCCAAAAAATTGCTGGATTATGGTGATGTATTTTATCCACAGTTTGCCACACACAATGCTTATAGTGTCGCTGCAATCTTAAATTTAATCGGTGATCGCCGTGATATTGAATTTCAATGTTTGTATGGTATGGGCAATGCATTGTATGACCAGATTGTTAATCATGATACTTATCAACTGCCTTGTCGGATTTATGCGCCAGTTGGTAGCCATCAGGCATTACTGCCGTATCTAGTACGGCGATTATTAGAAAATGGTGCTAATACATCGTTTGTTAGCCATATTATTGATGAATCGATTCCGCTATCCACATTAACTGCCGACCCAATCCAACAACTTAGTCAATTAATTGATATTCCTCATCCTCATATTCCATTGCCACGTGACTTATACAGTGCTGAACGTAAAAATTCGCCGGGAATTGATCTGTCTGATAGACAAGTTGTACAGGATTTACAACATGTGTTGCATACCTACCAACAACACACAATTGCCGCAAAACCGTTGATCGCAGCAAAGTCTACAGCAACCCAGTCGATTGTAATAACTGCACCATATGATCAATCACATCAAGTAGGGACGTGTGTCAATGCAACTGACAACGATATCGATAATGCATTAACAGCGGCTGTAAATGCTGCATCTGCTTGGCAACAGACGCCTGTTAAACAACGCGCGCACTGTTTATTTAACATGGCTGACTTATTAGAAGCGAATCGTGATCAGTTATTGCATTTATTAATTAATGAAGCAGGTAAAACGATTGTTGATGCCATCAATGAATGGCGTGAGGCCATTGATTTTTGTCGCTACTATGCTAATCAAGCAGTTAATCTGTGCGAACAGCCAACGGTATTAACCGGTACTACCGGCGAATACAATCAATTATGTTTACACGGACGTGGTGTGATAGTGTGTATTAGTCCATGGAATTTTCCATTAGCGATTTTTCTCGGGCAAGTTGCTGCAGCATTAGTGACGGGGAATACGGTATTAGCTAAACCGGCTGAACAAACCTCATTAATTGCTTATATTGCAACCCAATTATGTCATCAAGCCGGTATTACAACTGATGTGTTGCAACTATTACCAGGAGATGGTGAAACCGTTGGTGCACGTTTAGTCAGTGATCCTAGAATTAATGGTGTTATGTTTACTGGGTCGACACAAACCGCACAGCACATTAATCAAACATTGGCTAATCGTCAAGGTGCGATTATCCCATT
The DNA here is from genome assembly GCA_965116795.1 of Gammaproteobacteria bacterium. Lineage (GTDB taxonomy): Bacteria > Pseudomonadota > Gammaproteobacteria > JAJFKG01 > JAJFKG01 > JAJNDI01. The sequence goes on along the minus strand of OZ220716.1, from coordinate 181,256 downwards.
TATTGCCGAAACAGGTGGGCAGAATGTCATGCTGGTTGATTCAACTGCATTACTACAACAAGTGGTAAACGATGTGATCCAATCTGCATTTTATAGTGCTGGCCAACGTTGTTCTGCACTGCGTGTATTGTATTTACAGCAAGAAATGGCTGATAACATCATTGAATTATTGCAAGGTGCAATGGCTGAGTTGGTGATTGGTGATCCCAATGTATTTACTACTGATATTGGACCAGTGATTAATCACGATGCGTTAACACTATTGCGCACCCATCAAGCTGAATTAACCCAGCAGGCTAAGTTAATTTATCAAGTCTCTTTATCAGAAAAATTGACTAAACAAGGTACCTTTTTTGCACCTTGTGCGTTTGAAATAAACGATTTATCACAATTGCCAACAGAAATATTTGGTCCTTGCTTACATATTATTCGCTATGATATATCTAGATTAGATGACGTGCTAACCGACATTCAGCAAATGGGTTATGGTTTAACTATGGGAATTCATTCACGCATCGAGTCACGTGTGCAAGCCATTTGCGATAAAATGCATATTGGTAATATTTATGTGAATCGCAATATGGTCGGTGCTGTTGTTGGTGTGCAACCATTCGGTGGTGAAGGATTATCAGGTACCGGACCGAAAGCAGGTGGCCCTCATTATTTAACTCGCTTGTGTTGTGAGCGTACGATTTCAATTGATACCACTGCTACTGGTGGTAATGCATCCTTAATCATGTTGGATGATGAATAAGTCCCACAATTATTTCCAACATGAAGTTTCCTTAAATAGTTTGTCTAAACTAATTTGACAATGTCAGTGATGATGTATATCGTTGACAGTCTTTAAAATAATTACACAGGAGGTGGTGTTTATGACAGATCAAGATAAAAATAAGTTTGAATTTATCAAGGGAGTGCAAGAAGTTAAATTAGGGAATGCCGTATTCTGGATGAAGAAAGAAGAGCATGATTTTATTACTAAAGACCGTACAAAAGGAAATGGGGATGGGATCCAGCAGTCGTTAGCGAATTACAATGTGTTTATTGACCATAGTGAGCAATATTGTGTGATTTACCAAGTAACTCGCCATGCACATGGAAGCTCGGGTGAAATTATCTCTACTCAAGATGATGGAATTTGTGTAGCAGATTCTAATATAACACCAAAAGAGGTAATGCAAAAAGTATTAGCAACAGCATCTTCCTCTTGGTTGGATATTAGGCGTTATGATCGGTTTTCCTTGCAGGCAACACCAAAAATTTGTGTTGCTTATAACGAATATATTTCAGCTTTGTTTTTTCAGGGCAAAACCCTTGAAGAAGTAACATCACAAATTATTTATGATCAGCAACCTTATGCTACATGTCGACAGATAAACCAACCAAAACACACAGTGATGACAGCAGCGTCGCTATCACTATCTTACAATATGAGCTAGCTCATGTAATATGAGTATGTTTTTTTAATTCATATTATGTGTACTAATAACCGGCCACACATGGTATTGACCGCGGGAGTCTTCGCTCATTACCTGTTGGCTGTCATCACTAAAGTCGACAGCATGAATACGGATCGCTGTTGGTTTCCACGGAGCTTCTTTAGGCAGGATTAATTGCTTTTCAAGATGATTATCGTGTATGTCCCATACATATAATATTTGCGGATCAGTACCAATGGCTAAATAACGATTATTCGGTGAGAATTCAGCAGCTGAGACGATAATCGGTAATGTCTCTACGATTTGTTCTAAATGCCCATTGTGTGTATTCCAAATGCGCACTTTGTCATTATGTGCAGCGGCCATTGCATGTTGATTATTAGGTGAGATGGCAACACTGGTGATCCGATTTGAGTGATCCCAAGTATGGATTGGTCGACCTGTGTATAAATCCCATAATGTTACTGCGTTATCATATGTGCCAATTAACGCATATTGTCCATCTTCAGATAAATCGATAGCGCTAATGTTATCGCTGTGTTGCAAGGACAAAATGATATTACTTTTTTTAACATCAACGTAATACGCTTTTTTACTACGTGTACTGACTAACGCATGTTTACCATCATCACTGAGTACGAATTGATTAGGGCTAACGGGTGCTTCCCAATAACCGACGGGTTTATTGACATGAATGTCCCAGGTAGTAATCCGGTTTTGCGTGATAACCCCTGCGTATTTTCCAGCAGGTGATAAGGCAACTCGAGTAATTTTTGCAGGAAAGTCGACTGATTCAGTCCAAATGGGCAGTGGGGCATAACTGTTTGTATCCCATAACTCGAGTTTATTATCATTGGTGACAAGAAAGACAACATTACCGGTTGCACTCATGTTAGCACTATGATTGCCTTGTGCTGAATGGCGTTGACTATAGCTGGGTGACTCAGACATATCACAACCGGTTAGCATTAGGCTGATCATGCCGATCCCAAGCCACGATCTGATTGTAATTATGTGCTGCTGTAGTAATGGCACTGTATCACCTACCCCAAGTGAGTATATACATTATATAGACACCAATTTTTAGCAAAATACTGCAATGTTTATTTAGATATTAAGCAGGGTATTGATTATGAGGTTGTTTTATTGCAACGGTAAGCCTATCTGCTTACCCGATAGCACATGATCAACAACTGTCTGTGTGACATGACTTAAACGTTGACTAAGCGATTTTTTGGTTTTGTATGAGACTTGAATTAACTCACAGCTATCTTTTTGTGATAACAAATAGTCATCACTGGTTTGGATGGTGTCAATTAACTTTAATTCCAGTGCACGTTGACCAAACCAATATTCACCGGTAGCGACTGTTTCAATATCAAGTTGTGGGCGGTATGTGTGAATATGTTGTTTGAATAATTCGTGTAATGCATCGATATCGTGTTGGAATTTATTACGGCCAGCTTTGGTGTTTTCACCAAATAGGGTTAATGTACGTTTGTATTCACCTGCGGTAATTTGTTCAAAGTCGATATGATGTTTGTTTAATAGACGATGGAAGTTGGGTAATTGAGCAACCACACCAATGGAACCGATGAGCGCAAACGGTGCTGATAAAATGTGATTGCCAACGGCTGCCATCATATAACCACCACTGGCAGCAACTTTATCGACAGCGATAGTTAGTGTAATGTCTTTAGCACGTACGCGTTGTAATTGTGATGCAGCTAGTCCATAACCGGGAACCATGCCACCTGGACTTTCTAAACGGACTAACACTTCATCGTTAGTTGTTGCTACTAATAAGATGGCATCGATTTCTTGGCGCAATGCATCGACTGCCGATGCGCGCAAGTCGCCGTGAAAATCAATAATGAATAGACGTTTTTTCAGTATGTCTTTATTAGACTGTTGTTGTTTAGTTTGTTTTTTTTGTTGTTTGCAATACTGCTTCCATTCTTTTTTCGGCAACGCAATGCGTTGTACCTCATCGGCTAATGCTTGATAACGATCATGGCAGCGTTTCACTATCAGTTTGCCAGTGCGTTTATTTTTACTGGCAATCGCAACCAATCCAGCAAATATAATTAGGACAGTGACAGCAATCGTCAGTGATTTGAGTAAAAAAATACCATATTCGGCTAACATTGAATGGGGTTCCTAAATTATTTAATAAGTGGTTTAAGTTGAATAATAGTCCGACAATGAGCATAGCAAACTCTTACTTGACTGCCTAGGTCATACTCTTACAATGTACCTTAATAACGTACTGAGGAACACATGGCCGGACACAGTAAATGGGCAAACATTCAGCACCGAAAAAAAGCTCAAGATGCGAAACGCGGGAAATTATTCACAAAGCTCATTCGGGAAATTACCATCGCCGCTAAAATGGGTGGTGGCGATATTACGGCTAATCCGCGTTTACGGTTAGCTGTAGATAAAGGCTTATCGAATAATATGACACGTGATACCATTGAGCGTGCGATCAAACGCGGCGCCGGTGGGTTAGACGGTGCTGATGTTGAAGAATTAGTGTATGAAGGGTATGGACCAGGTGGTATTGCAGTTTTAGTTGAATGCATAACAGATAATCGCAAACGTACGGTTGCTGATGTGCGTCATGCGTTTACTAAGGCAGGTGGTAATCTGGGAACTGATGGGTCAGTTGCTTATTTATTTACAAAACGTGGAATTTTAACCTTTGCGCCTGATCAAAATGAAGAAGCAATCATGGACGTTGCGATTGAATCAGGTGCAGATGATGTTGTTGTTAACGATGATGGCTCAATCGATGTGTTAACAACTCCGGATATATTTACCGATGTACGCACTGCATTAACTGATACAAACTTAGTTCCTGACAATGCAGATGTAGTATTGCAAGCTGCTACTGACATTGAATTAGATATTGAGACTGCCGGCAAATTTTTAAAGATGATAGAGATGCTAGATGAATTAGATGATGTACAAAATGTATATCATAATGCTAATGTACCTGAGGCGGTGTTTGGTAGTGATTAAGCAGAGTAATTTACGATGGTGGTGGCGATGATCATCATGGGATTAGATCCAGGATCACGGATCACAGGCTATGGGATCATTAACAGTCAAGGGTCACAACAACGTTATATTGCGAGTGGGACAATTCATCTTGGTGATGGCAAATTCAGTGATAGGTTGCGTATTTTATACGATGCATTACAACACTTAATTAGCCACCATCAACCAGACAGTGCAGCGATCGAGCAAGTGTTTTTACAACGTAACCCGGCGGTCGCAATTAAATTGGGACAAGCACGTGGTGGTGCCATGACTGCATTAGCTATTCATGATATTCAAGTTGCTGAATATTCACCGCGGCAAATTAAACAAGCAGTTGTTGGTTATGGTAATAGCACTAAATCACAGGTGCAGCATATGGTGATGCGATTATTACAATTACCTGCTGCCCCGGAAGTAGATGCGGCCGATGCATTAGCCGTTGCATTATGCCATCACTTTACCGATACTGGATTACAGGGGATGCAGGGTATTACTGGAATTAGTCGAGGACGCTTACGATGATAGGTCGTATTCGCGGCAAACTTGTCGCAAAACAACCACCAGAATTATTAATTGAAACCAATGATGGCATTGCATATGACATTGTCGCACCGATGAATACCTTTTATCAATTACCCACACTCGGTGAAATGGTAACACTGCACACCCATTTTGCAGTACGTGAAGATGCACATACCTTATTTGGGTTTTATGATATCAATGAGCGTGCATTGTTTCGTGCGTTGATTAAGGTCAATGGGGTAGGACCTCGTTTAGCCTTGGCAATTTTATCTAGCATCGATCCGAATGCATTTGCCGATTGCTTGCAACATAATGACAGTGCGGCGTTAGTTAAGATTCCTGGGATCGGTAAAAAAACCGCAGAACGGTTAATCATTGAAATGCGCGACAACATGACCAGTTGGGCCGATAAGTTGGATACCAATGCATTATCTAACACATCAACCCGTGCTACACCTGTTAACGCGAGTAACTCGCGTAATACATTGCAAGAAGCCGTCAGTGCGTTAGTAGCGTTAGGCTATCGTCCAGCTGATGCCAGTCGTTTATTAAATGCAGTTTACCAAGAGACATTATCTTGTGAAGCATTAATTCGTTTAGCCTTACGTGAGGTCAGTACCTGATGAGTAGTGATAATAACAATAGCATTCGTGAAGACTGTTTAATTGATCCTAATCCGATCACTGAAGATGCACCAGTTGCACGCATTGATCGTGCAATTCGTCCAACATGTTTAGCTGATTATGTTGGACAACCAGCTGTGTGTGATCAAATGGATGTATTTATTGGTGCGGCACGTGCGCGTAATGAAGCGCTTGATCATGTATTAGTATTTGGGCCACCAGGATTAGGTAAAACTACATTGGCGCATATTATTGCTAATGAAATGCAAGTGAGCTTAAAACAAACTACAGGACCTGTATTAGAAAAAGCCGGTGATTTAGCCGCGTTGCTTACTAATCTTGAACCCAATGATGTGTTGTTTATCGATGAGATTCACCGTTTAAGTCCAGCTGTGGAAGAAATTTTATATTCAGCCATGGAAGATTATCAATTGGATATTATGATCGGTGAAGGCCCAGCAGCACGCTCAATTAAAATTGACTTGCCACCGTTTACCTTAGTCGGTGCAACTACACGAGCAGGTTTATTAACCTCACCCTTGCGTGATCGTTTTGGGATTGTACAACGTTTAGAATTTTATAACGTGACTGATTTAACGCAAATCGTGCAACGATCAGCGGCGATTTTAACAATGACTATTGATGACACTGGTGCAGTTGAAATTGCTAAACGTGCTCGTGGTACGCCACGGATCGCTAACCGTTTATTACGTCGCGTGCGTGATTATGCTCAAGTCAAAGGTGATGGGGTGATCAGTCAAACGATCGCAGCTGATGCATTGGACTTATTAGATGTCGATCAACACGGATTTGATATGTTAGATCGTAAATTATTATTAGCTTTGATTGAAAAGTTCGATGGTGGGCCTACTGGCATTGATAGTTTGGCGGCAGCCATTGGTGAAGAGCGTGACACGATTGAAGATGTGTTAGAGCCGTATCTTATTCAGCAAGGATTTATGATGCGTACTTCACGTGGGCGCGTGGCAACCCGTCAAGCCTATTTACATTTTGGGTTAAGCGCTCCATCGAGTGCTTCTCAGTCAGAATTGCCATTAGCGGAAAGTAATGTTGCCCATCCATTAGAATGACAAGATCTTTACCTTAACTTGCCAAACGAGTAAAGTTGTTCTATCTATAATAGTTAATTAATCAATTATACCATTAACCTGTCAGGAGAAACGCGTGAATACAAGCCAATCATTAATGCACTATTTCTGGGCAGCAAGCCCAGTGGTAAAAGTCGTTATGTTAATTTTGTTATCGTTATCGATCGTTTCTTGGACGATCATTTTTCAGCGGGGTTTTTTCTTAAAACGCGTTAAACGAGCTTGTCGTTTATTTGAAGATACCTTTTGGACAACACAAAATTTAAATGAACTTTATACAGAGTTGGGTAAACAAGCTGAGCTCGATGCTAATGATAGTACTGGATTGCAATCGATCTTTCAAGCAGGGTTCCGTGCATTATCACGTTCGTCACAAACAACGGGTACCAATAAGAAACAATTATTAGAAGATGTGTATCGCGCGATGCGCATTGCCTGTTCGCGTGAAACAGAAAAATTGTCACAGCATTTATCATTTTTAGCAACGGTTGGATCAACAACACCGTATATTGGTTTATTTGGTACAGTGTGGGGTATTATGTCATCGTTTCAAGCATTAGGTAGTGCGCGTCAAGTAACGATTGCCATGGTTGCTCCCGGTATTTCAGAAGCATTGATTGCTACTGCAATGGGTTTGTTTGCAGCTATTCCAGCAGTAATTGCCTATAACCGTTATAACAATTCAGTGGAAACATTGATTGGGCAAATGGAAACATTTCAAGATGAGTTTTCTGGTTTGCTAACTCAGCAAACTCAATGGAGTACATAAGTACCATGCCAGCCCAACGTTCACGTCGTCGCCCGTTAGCTGAAATTAATGTTGTGCCATACATCGATGTGATGTTAGTACTGCTTATCATTTTCATGGTAACAACACCGTTATTATCACAAGGTGTACAAGTCGATTTGCCTAAAACGCAAGCAAGTGCGATTGTCACTGATAATCAAGAACCCATTATTATTTCAGTCGATGCTGAAGGCCACTTATATCTAAATATCTCGAAACAACCTGATGTGCCATTAGCACCACCGCAATTAGCCTTACAAGTAGCTGCTGAAATGAAGATTGCACATGATAAACATCAACAACGTTTAGTCTTAGTCAAAGGAGACAAAGCAGCAAATTACGGTAATGTTGTGCAAGCAATGGCATTATTGCAACGTGCAGGTGTAACCAATGTCGGTTTAATGACAGACATGAATGATGCGCTGAAAACATAGTCAGTAAAAATTAACCTATACTTAAAGCGTTTTGAATTATAAATAGGAAGCATAACAGTGCCAACAGATAATGTCGTGCGTAAAAAGAATCGTTATTCTAAACCACTGATCTCTTCTGTATTGCTACATATTGCTATTATTACTTTCATGTTAATTAGTGTTGGTCCTGCGGTATTACACTTGGCTAGCGAAGCAACCACCGCCACTTCAAAATCTGATTTAACTCCTATCGTTGAAGCAACTACTATTGACCAAGCTCAAGTGCTTGCTGAAGTTAACCGTTTGCAAGCACAACGCAAAGCTGTTGCTGATGCTAAGGTGGCTAAACAGAAAAAAATACAAGATGAATTAGCCAGTGCGCTGAAAACCAAACAGCAACAGCAACAAAAATTGGCACAGTTAGAAAAACAAAAGAAACGTTTGCAACAAGAAAAAGCAAAACAAGACGCTATGCGTAAGAAACAAGCTGCAGCATTAGCTAAATTAAAAAAACAACAAGCCATGCATGATAAAGAAATCGCTGACATTAAAGCAAAAAACGCAAAGGCACGTAAAGTGGCTGCAACCGTTGAACGTGAAAAAAAAGCACGCCAACGTGCCGAAGCTAAAGCAAAAGAATTAGAACAGAAAAATGTATTAGCTAAACAAAAGATAGCAGTTGCTGCTAAAGCGCGTCAACAAGCTGAAACTAAAGCCAAGGCTGCTGCACGTGAAGCCGATGCTGCCAAAGTGCGCGAAGCAAAACGTCAAGCACAGTTAGCTAAGCAACAACAACGTGCGCAAGCAGCTAAAGTGCGTCATGAATCGATTGTCAATAAATTTGCAATGCAAATTCGCAATGTTATTGAAAGTAACTGGATGTATCCACGTAATGCAAGTAAACGCACGTGTTTATTGGCATTGAGTCTGTCACCTTCAGGGCAAGTACTAGATGCACGCTTAGTGCGTAGTAGTGGCGATGCCAGTATTGATCGCTTGGCCATTGCAGCTGTTTATAAAAGTTCGCCATTACCAGTACCACACAACCCAGATGATTTTGCACCGTTTCGTCAAATTAATTTGACCATATCAACTCATGGTTGATGACGATTAAGCTGAAATCAAGTAACATACGTTATGCATATAAAACGACACTGTATATTTATCATGCTTGTAGTACTTTGCTTCAGTAGTAAGAGTTACGCAGCGCTCAATATTCAAATTACCAGTGGGGTCCGTGCGCCATTGCCAATTGCGATTGTGCCATTTGCTGGTCAAGTCGAACCAACAGATGCTGTTGATATCAATCAAGGGAAGATGGCAACTAATATTACCGCGATTATTGCTAATGATTTACAAAACAGTGGCTATTTTAATGTAACCCCATTTCCCCAGTTAAACCAATTTCCACACACCATCGCTGATGTAGATATCCCACACTGGCAACAATTGGCAGTTGATAATGTTGTCGTGGGACAAGTGGTGCCAGTTGAGCAGGGTAAATTCACTGTAACTGTGAGTTTATTAAATGTATTTCAAGGCAGTCGTGCAAAGCAGCGTGTGTTGTTTAATCATAGCTATACAGTGGATAAAATGGCATTACGTCAAATAGCTCACCATATTAGCGATCAAATCTATGTGCAATTAACAGGTAAACAAGGGGTGTTTTCAACACGTATCGCGTATATTGTTGTCGTGCGTCGGCCGACTAAACCGACACAATATCGCTTAGAGATTGCTGATGTTGATGGATATGCACCGAAAGCGATTTTAACCTCGACACAACCTATTATGTCGCCAGCATGGTCGCCGGATGGTAAGTCGATTGCTTACGTTAGTTTTGAAAATAAACACGCACAAATTTACATAAATGATGTAGCAACTGGACAACGTCGATTAATCAGTAATTATCCAGGTATTAACGGCGCCCCCAGTTGGTCACCGGATGGTAAACAGTTAGCATTGGTGTTATCAAAAGACGGTTATCCAAATATTTACACATTAAACTTAGCTAATCGCCAATTGCAACAAATTACGCGTGACTGGTCGATTGACACTGAACCTGTGTGGGCACGTGATGGTAAATCGCTGTATTTTACCTCTGATCGTGGCGGTGCTCCGCAAATTTATCAAATCAACTTGGCAAATAAACGCATCCAGCGAGTAACATTTTCCGGACGGTTTAATGCGCGTGCATCATTATCAATAGATGGTGAACACATGGCATTGTTACATCGTCAGGGTACTGATTTTAATGTGGCTGTTTATGATTTAGCAAATGATACCTTAACACCACTAACTAATGCAGGCCATCATCAATCACCGGCAATAGCGCCCAATGGTAGTTTAGTAATGTATGCGACGCGTTTTGCTGGTAAAGATGTATTAGAAATTTTATCAACTGATGGCGATGTAAGTTTACGATTACCTGCACGTGAAGGGGATGTGCAAGAGCCGGCATGGTCACCATTTCTGAGTTAACTTGCTGGACTGTTGCTCAAAGCGAACTACGTCGTTAAAAATTTGCTCGCAATCCTCATGTATGTTTAATACACTGCGGTTGCTCGCAAATTTTTGTCTCGTATTTCATCTTTGAGCAACAGTCCAGTTTCATTTCTCAAAGCGAATCTTTTTACAGCAGTTCAGTTTAAATACATTGCTAGGCGCTGTTACCCTTTTCAGGTATGATAATAGGGCGTTCAGGCCGTATATTAAAGGAGGAGATAAGAAATGAATATTGTGACACACATTACCCGTTATGTGGCTATTGGATTGACAATTGTATTACTCAGTGCCTGTCATTCGATGTCGAGCACTTATTCTGGTGATTATGCTGATACACAAAATGGTGCACGCACTTATGGCGCAGGTAACCGTGGTGAGATTTACGGACAAGTGAATCAATTGTCTGCAAACCAGTTGCGCGAATTACGCAACACCACTATTTTTTATTTTGGTTTTGATAAAGATACGGTTAATCGTGATGATGTTAACGCGATTGCAGCACATGGTTTGTATTTGGCAAAGCATCCTAACGCTGGGGTTACCTTAGAAGGGCATACTGATCAACGTGGTAGTCGCGAATATAATGTCGGTTTAGGTGAGCGCCGCGATAAGACGGTTAAGCAATTACTCGAGATGAATGGTGCTAACCCGAATCAGATTAAAATGGTGAGTTATGGCCAAGAAAAACCAGCTGCATTTGGTCATGATGAAGCATCATATGCGCAAAATCGCCGAGTTGAAATTATTTATCAACAATATTCGTAATGTATAGTGTAATGACAATATCTCGTTGGATTGGTGGTGTGATAGTGCTGATAATAGCACATGTTGGTTTGGCAGCAGCTCCAATAGTCAATGCAGTCGCAACGCCACCACCAACCCAGCGCTATACAGACGCAAGTAACATTATGCCCGAGTTAAATAGTCAATTGACATTGCTCACGCAAATCGAACAATTACAAAAAGAAGTGCAACAGTTACGTGGTATGCTAGAAATACAGCAACACGAATTACAATTGTTACAACAGCGTCAAGTTACGTTATCTCAACAACTCAATCAACGCTTGATGCAGCCGAATGCAACAACGTCGAAAAAAACAACTGCAGCAACTGTCACAAAGGATGTAGTGTTAGATGTTAATCTAACAAAATAATGCCATGTTTGACTTTAATCTAAAAAGGCTAATATAAATTTGCTTTCAAAAACAACTTAATAGAGCCTCTGTGCGTTGAGGTGTTATTCCAGAAGCCGTGGAACGGCTATCTGGGATCTGAATAATCAGCTCGTTACACTATTACATAGAAAGTCGAACATCACGTAAAATAAGTAAATATCAGTCTTTTTCTTATCAGCCTCGAGTAGTGGTTAATTAACAGTAGAAGTGGTCTTCACTTAATCAGCGTTAGCAACAGTAGGTGATAGGTGTAATAATGCGCAATTATTTTCCTTAATAGCAAAGAAAATCGTAGGCCAGTTGCTATGATGTCTTTCCCAAGAATACACAAGGCGAGAAGCTGATGCTATTACTAGCAACGTTTGAGTGTGAGGCAATATTTTAGCGTATTACAATGATCTACCGTTTAGTTTTTAGTGCCCTATTTGATAGTCTAACATGTGTAAACATTGTCTAGGATACATTCATTAGGAAAGAACGATAATGATTACCATAAATAAGCTTGACACTGCGGTCTGAAACCAATAAGGTCAGCCTTAAATTTTCACATAAAAATGAAAAAATAATTTAGCTTCAAAACGTAGAAATAGAAATAATTTTAATATGCCTTACTGTAGGAGAGTGGGGTGAAAGTAGCAAGGGAGAGATTTAAGGTAATTTGACAACAGGGGGGGATGTATAATGCCCAAGAATAAAAAAATAAAAGAACACGATACTATCGAGGTATCATTTAGCAATCTAAAACAGAGTAACGTAGTACCAGAACATAGCCATGCCTTAGCGTTAGTAAGTGTATGTGGCAATAATGAGGCATTTTTGCCGCATCAATTTCCAGCATGGTTTGCTGAGACAATTGGACGATTTGAAAAAACGACTTTTTTCCTAGTTGATGAACCACAACAATTCAATCTTAATGCTGAAAAAGGTTTACCATTAGAACGAGCAAATGAATTACAGCATGACGCTATAGTGCTAGGTGATGATTGGTTTACTGCTAATTGTCGTACTTTCTTGACGCAAGATGTCATTGAACGCATAGCTGCCAGCGTATCACAGCTTGAACGTTCCGCAGATGCTGTAATAGCTCACTTTAATGAGCGAAACTTAAGTACTGATGATAGAATTGATGTCATCAATAAGTACGCTGCTGGAAAATTTAAAATTGTCCGTTGGCAGCAAATGTTAAAATTTTCCTGTGAAAATATTTCATCAGGAGAAATAACGACTCTTCTTGTTATTCAGCAGCATATCTTAAAGCAATACAGTGAAAATCAACAATATAGGGAACATTTAAAAGGAGCGGCCGAAAAGCGCCGGGATAAACTTGTTCAAAGTTTGAATCAACATGCTTCTTTACCCCGAAAAGAACAGATAAAGCAGATAGTCAGTAATTTGAAAAAAGAAATTGGGCTGCTCAACATAGCTGAATTTATGAAAGTAGAAGCAAGTTTGCTTGCTGCTATCGTTTTTATTAAGGGGGCAGGAGCAATTGATGCAATGTTGTATCCTGGCTCTTTGCCTAGGCCAGTTAACGATGCAATGCAATTGGTACAAGCGAAATTTCAAAAAAAGCCAACGCCACTAATAAAAATTGAGTTAAAAGTCAAAAAACAAGAAGAGGAAGAAGAATATTACCTTCCTATTGATAGTGTTTCTCCCTCTAGTAGTAGTTCCCTCTCTAGTAGCAGTTCTCCTTCTAGTGATAGTAGCTCTCTCAGTGTTAGTCCACCAAGTATGCATGACGATGGTCCATTAAGTGAGGTAGCCCCTCTTTTAATGCAAGTTAGTACTGATCCTAAATGGTGGGCGGCTTTTGCTGTTCACTATGTGGAGGAGAAACGTAGTAAACAACAGCGCATATCTCCCCCAAACTCTCCCCCTAAACATGAAGCTCAACAACAAGGTGCTAAACAAGGTTTTGCTAATGGTCATAATCAATTTGGTATCTTCAAAGACGGAGACAAAGGAGGAAGATTATCGCCGGGAATCAACGGAAATACACAGCCACAATCGCCTGGATACCCCTAGTCCTTTTTATCCTTAGAAAGACTAATATTGGTTATAGAAGCAATTTGTGCACATATTTCGTATGATAAGGGTTTGTTATAGATAGCCTTAAAGAATTGTTGATTTTCTTCATGTACCCAGTCAGCAGGTTGATGTGCCGTTAGTCCTATAATAGGTGACTGTTGATTGTGGGCAGAGTGTTGATAAATTTGCTTAGCGACATTAAATCCACTTTGATCAGGCAATCCAATATCAAGAATTACTAAGTCATAAATATGGCGATTCGTTAAATCAATACCAACTTTGCCAGTACTTGCAATATCTAATTGACAGTTAAAATATTCAGTGAGCATATATTTAATAACATTGGTTGCAATTATGTCATCTTCAACCAATAGAAAACGTAGAGTTGGTGTAGAGCTGTTTTTCACTGGGTGATCTGTGTATTCAGGTATGTTTTTCGATTTTTTATCAGTTGTAGCTGATTGAGTCGAATTATCAATACCTGTAGATATCCGTAGTGGAATCTTACAGGTGAAGATAGAGCCTTGGCTTTCCTGACTATCAACGTCGATGGTACCATTTAATTGTGTTAACAATTGCTTTGTTTTCCATAACCCGAGTCCACTACCAGCGTAATCACTGCTGTATGACGGGGTTAAACGAGTAAACTTCTCGAAAATAACTTGTTGCTTGTCTTTGGGGATCCCAATCCCAGTGTCTCTAACCTGAATAATTAAAGTGACATCATTTGCTTCTCTTTGACTAAAAGAAGCACTTAGCGTAACAGTACCTTTTTCAGTAAATTTAATTGCATTACTAACCAAATTTAGCAAGATTTGTTTAATAAATAATTTATTTCCAATGATATGTGCTGGTGCATTAGTAGGGTATTCAATATGAAGATTTAAGTTTTTATGATTTATGGTTGCGACCATCATTTGTTTGATTGTTTTTAATAAATCTTCGATGTTAAATAACGACAGCTGTTGATTATGTTCATAATCACAGCAAATTTCATCCAATATTTCATTGACAAACTTGAGTAGCTGCTCAGCTGATTCGGTTATATAACCTATTAATTCTTGCTGTTCTGCAGTGCTAGCATTTCTTTGCAGAATAAATGCTGATCCTAAAATCCCAGTAAACGGTGTACGTATATCATGGCTCATGTTCATGATAAATTCTGTTTTTACACGATTTGCTTCTAGGGCCTCTTGAGTTGTTTTTAATAGCCTTTCTTCCATTTGTTTACGTTCAGTGATATCAATCGAGATACCAAGCAAACCAACAATATCTCCTTGTCTGTTTCTTAGTGGTGCTTTGTGTGATAAATAAATGGCTTCGCCATTCTTCATAACAGCATACTCTTCTGAAACATATGGCTTACCCGTTCGTATAATTTCTTCGTTAATATTATCGAGTACTTTGGCTTGTTCAGCTCCTAACATGTCAGAGAGCTTTTTACCAACAATATCGTGACGAGAGGCTAATCCTGCATTTTTGGCTTGTAAATCATTACATCCAAGGTAGGTGTTATTCGTGTCTTGCCAATAAACATGTCCAGGCATCGTAGCAATAATTGATTCATAATAATCTTTTTGATTAATTAAGTCTTGTTGATGTTTTTCTTTCAGTAATGCGATATCTTCTTTTAGTTTTTTTATAAGTACATCACTATTAACATTTTCATTATTTCTTTTTATATCATCCATAAATACTCCATGAAATTATGCCAAATAATGTTTGCAGCGCTTAATTTTTTGGTAATACAGCGTGCGCTTATTTCTTAATTATTCGATTTTGTGCGAAATTCTTAACACTAAAATTGTAGATATACTCCAAGTCACATGCAATACTAACGTAATACTTCCATGATAACATGCCAATATAATTAACATAATGTTATTATTGGGCTGCTAATTTACCACTTTACATCAGCTGATGGTGAGGTGGTTACAATTGCCATTTTGCAAAGTCTACCGCTTCGGTTAGTAATTTATACAGTGAATGCAGTAATGTATCATCTAATTTAATTTTTAAACCGCGACCATTTACGTCACTGATTTCCATGCTGGGCAATCCAGATGATTGAGGGGTGATGATTAACTCAGCTGCTAACATTGGTTGTTTACCAAAAGGTTTATCCATCGATGGCTTCATGTCGTTTTGGTTAAAATTTGCTTTGGATAGCGCTGCATCGCGTTGAAAATCCATTATTGCCTGTTTAGTTTCAGGATTTCCTAGCACTTTTTTACGTGTTTTTTCAGAATCAAATGCAGTGTATTGGATGTTACTTTGCTGATCACTAAGTAATGTTGCATCGTCACTAATGATTATTGCTAGGGCATCGATCAACTCACTGCAAAAACGCCGTGTTAACCAAAAATGAAATTGGGCCTGATTACCAACATTGATTTTCAACAATAAGCGATCTTCAACGGCGTGGTATTCGGTAGTGACTTGGTGTATCTTCATTGTCTGTACGGTATTTGTCATTTTTACTATTGATAGTAGGAACTATAACGAATGTTGATAACACCGCCAACCTCTGCAGCTGAATTATATGCACGCGCTGTGGCCATTGCTGGTTTGACGGTCGCTGAATTAGCAGCACGTGTTGATCAATCAGTTCCGACTGATTTATGCCGAGATAAAGGGTGGCTAGGACAGTTGTTAGAAATCAGTTTGGGAGCAACCGCACGCACTCAGGCATTACCCGATTTTGATGAACTTGGTATTGAATTGAAAACCATTCCAGTGGATGCCAATGCCCGGGCGCGTGAATCAACGTATGTATGCACAGCACCACTATTACAATTAAACGATGTGTGTTGGCAAATATCGTGGGTATGTCGCAAATTGTCGCATGTATTGTGGATCCCGATCATCACTTTACCCGATGAGCCATTAGCCCAACGTCAAATTGGTATGCCGCTATTATGGCAACCTACTTCAGTACAGTCACAACAATTACAGCAAGATTGGCAAGAGTTAACTGACATGATTTGTCTAGGACAATTAGAACACATCACAGCACGTCACGGTGACATATTACAAATTCGTCCTAAAGCAGCGAATGGTCGCGCATTATGTTGGGGCATTAATGCCGATGGCGAACGCTTTTTAACATTACCGCGAGGTTTTTATTTGCGGGCGCAATTTACCACTGCATTATTGCAAGCACATTTTGCCCTGGCTTCGCTGTAAGCAAAGCCAGGAACTTTTACCCAGAATAGCAGTCAAATAATTGATGTAGCTGATTTCACAGGGAAAAAATCATGAAAAAACAATATCAAATATGTGCAATGGTTGGACTGATTACCGTACTAACCGGTTGTGCCAGTATCACTAATCAAGATGTTGGTACCGTGGGTGGTGGTGTTGCCGGTGGTTTGATTGGCGATGCACTGGGTGGTGGCACAGCTGGCATTATTGCTGGTAGTGTCGGTGGTGCGTTTGTCGGTGGCAAAATTGGTAAAGAACTTGATAACAAAAATACGGATAGTAAGAGCACGGATAGTAAAAGCACAAACAATAAATAACTGCCCAGCACCGTTAGTTGAACTGTGGAATTTAGGTTAGATACTTATTCCAAAAACCAGATGTGATTGGATAACGTCGATCACGCCCAAATGCACGCGGCGTGATCCGTATCCCAGGTGGTGCTTGCCGGCGTTTATATTCATGACGATCAACTAAACACACAATTTGTCGCACGACATTTTCGCCGAAGCCTTTAGTGACGATCGTTTCCACACTTTCATCTTGTTCAACGTATAACTGTAGAATTTGATCAAGTATATCATAAGGTGGCAACGTATCTTGATCACGTTGCCCATGTGCTAATTCTGCTGTGGGTTCACGATCAATAACAATTTGAGGGATAACAGGACTGATTTGATTACGGTATTCTGCCAAACGGTATACCATGGTTTTCCACACATCTTTTAATACACAAAATCCACCTGCCATGTCACCATACAATGTAGCATAGCCCACTGCCATTTCACTTTTGTTACCAGTGGTTAACACTAATTTATGTTTGTTATTAGAGAGTGCCATCATGATCACCCCACGGCAACGTGCTTGTACATTTTCTGTGGTCATGTTTGTTAATGGGTCATTACCTTCAGATTGTAACGTGGTTAAAAATGTTTGATAGGCAGCATCAATGGGAATCGTTTGATGGTATATGCCTAAGGCATCGATTTCTTCAAGAGCACCTTGTATGCTGAGTTCAGAGGTATACTCTGATGGTAGCAAGTACGCTTCAACATTTTCTTTACCAACTGCATCGACTGCAATTGCCAATGTCAGTGCTGAATCAATCCCGCCAGAAGCAGCAACTAATGCGCCGTCAAAACCATTTTTTTGAATGTAATCGCGTGTGCCTAATACTAATGCGTTATAAATCATCGCTTCTTCACTCAATGTGTCTGGTATCTCAGAACAGGGCACATTGAGATCGCCATCTGCTGTACAACTAAGTTCAATAACGTCTAAACCCGTTGCAAAAAAGGGCATTTGTTTACAAACATCACCTTGTGCGTTGACGACTAATGATCCGCCATCAAAGACTAATTCATCGTGGCCGCTAACCCAATGCGCGTAGATAATTGGTATGTTACCTTCTTGGGCGCGTGCACGTAGAATACGTTGACGGTCGGTTGGTTTGTGCAAATCAAATGGTGAAGCATTCATGCATAACATCAATTTTGCACCGGCTGCTTTGGCTTGTGCCGTGGGCTCAGGGAACCACACATCTTCGCAAATGGTGATCGCTGTTGGGATCCCGTTAATATCGATCAAACACGGACTATCGCCAGGGATAAAATACCGTTTTTCGTCAAATACACCGTAATTGGGTAAACATTGCTTGCGGTAATTCGCGATCCGTTGGCCATTTTCAATCACGGCAGCAGCATTATATAAACCAACACCGGTTTTTTCCGGGTAACCGATTACCATTTTAATCCCGTGTACTGCTTTTTTGATTTGCTCAAATGCCAGGTGTAATCGCATATACAATCCAGGGCGCAGTAACAAATCTTCTGGCGGATAGGCGGTAAGAGTTAATTCGGGAAATAAGATGATATCAGCGTGTAGATGATCGCGTGCCTCTAGTGCTAGCGTGATCACATGATCAGCATTATGTTCAATATCACCTACCAGAAAATTGACTTGTGCTAAGGCGACGCGTAGAGATGTTGGATTATCAGACATTCAGACCCCTTATTTTAGTTAATGTTAGTGGCAACGCCATTAAGTTAAGGGCTATACAGGTATTTTATAAGCCGTTTTAATATCTTAATAGACCGTCATCCCAGCCAAGTTTCGCGTAGCGAAATGCAGAGGTGGGATCCAAGCAGTAGTGATAATAGCTACTTCACAAATATAAACAACTTTATTTTTTAAGGTCAAAAATAATTTTATTACATAATGTTTTTTTAAAATTGATTGGATCCCACCTCTTCGTGAAGCTAACGCTTCACTTGGCTGGGATGACGCCCTTTTAGCGAAAAAAGTTAATTCAAACGTCATTATTTTCTCTTAACTTAATGGCATTGATGTTAATGGTAGCTAAATTGTTAATGAGTTGTGTGTTACAGTAATGGCCGCTGTTGCAAGGATAGCCGACTATCACGACAGTGTTGTTGTGGCTGAGGCAGCAATAATAACTAAAAGCGGTCAAAATGCAATGAGATTAGCGATATTAGGACGATAAAACATGTCAAATTCTGGCAAGATCAAGGCGTTAACCAAGGCTGAGCAGTTGGCATTAATGGGCGTGGACACGTGGCATCAACGTGATTCGGGCATTGCCGGGCTAACAACATTGCTCAAAAAACACCCTGACGCCGAAGCGACAACCCAAACGGATGCTGTGACGACAATGACCTGGGACGCATTGGCGCAGCGGGTTGCCCAGTGTCATAAATGTAAGTTGAGCGAGCAACGTACGCAAACCGTATTTGGTGTGGGCAGCCATAATGCTGATTTATTATTTATTGGTGAAGCCCCTGGGTTTCATGAAGATCGCCAAGGGGAACCATTTGTAGGACGTGCAGGGCAATTGTTAACAGCGATGTTGGCAGCGATTCGTTTAACTCGTAATGATGTATTTATTGCGAATATTTTAAAATGTCGCCCGCCGAACAATCGTGATCCGGCACCCAGTGAAGTTGCCAATTGTACCCCGTATTTACTCGAGCAAATCCAATTATTGCAACCTAAGTTAATCATTGCGCTGGGACGTATTGCAGCACACTTTCTATTAGAAACCAAACAACCATTGGCACGTTTACGTGGACGGTTGTTAACCTATGCGCCGGCTAAATTACCGTTACTGGTGACCTATCATCCTGCGTATTTGTTGCGTAATCCACGCGATAAAAGTAAAGCCTGGCAAGATTGGCAATTGCTACAACAGCAATTGTCGCAATCGTGATCAAATATTGATGGTGATTTTTGTTAAAAAAGTCAAAAAATCGATTAATCGCACTGTCTAACCCATTCCAACTCTTAACGTATTACATTAAGTCCAGCTGTTTTTTGGGGAAAATACCCTTTATTTGTAAGAGATTACCTACATCTTTGTAAATAAAACAAATTATTCGTACAGATTGAATAGATAATCCACGTTCACCATCCAAAACAATTGACAACTGTTTCCGTATAGCAGAAAATAGCGCCAACTATAAAGGGGCTATTTACAGCTTTTAGTAGTTACAATGGTTGAAGGATGGTTATAGATTTTGTGGACCTGTTATCGAAATATCACGCATCCTTAGCATGGTTACTTAAGACTAAATAGCTTTCGAATAGTAAGGATATAAACCAGTGTATTAATGCATCCGTCATTTTAAATACTAAAATGGGTGCAATATCGGCGGGTTACATTGCCGAGGGAGGAAATCGTTATGACAAGGCGTAAAGTTGTTTGGTGTGGTTTGGTTTCTTTATTTGCCGCATCAATACTGATTTGGCAGTTGTGTCTGGCAGAAGGCGGTCGTTATCCTAATGCTGGCCAACAAGAACCAGCTCATCGTCACCGCAGTAATAACCTGCATGATCTCAATGGTATGTCTTCTCAAGATTTTGGTTTACTTGGGCCACTTAGTATCGCTGCATTATACGATACCGAATTAGGCTATATTACCGATGGTAGGATTTCCGCTAGCATGGGTAAGCACATGGCATCGGCATTAGAAGTAGCCGGTGGTGCACGTGTGTTACGCATTAATGGCACATTAGGCGCTTTATTTAATCAGCGCAATCGTGCCAAAGTCACCGTCGAATACTTAGATGAAAAATTGAAATACGACTTTGATTCCGGTCATGTTCGCCGCTGGGATGATCAAATTGCCGTGGGTGGTACCTATCAATACTTATTAAGCAAATGGATTTTTGATTCAGTGGATGTGGGTGGTTATTACGTTCATTCAGGTTCACGCAGTTTAAGTGATAAACAGTATACAGTCGGTGGTGAGACGTGTATTAATAAACGTCACATTGCCGGTGCTGATGCGGGCAATGTGAGTGTTGCACTGGGATATCACTTCTGGCCAAACAGTCAGTTAAAAACCGGTATGCGTTGGGATAAAATCCATTATCGTGATAAATACCACGCTGGCCGTGATGCTAATGGCTTAGGTGTCTTGTTGGGTGCGGACCAGTTGATAACAGACAGGATCAAAATTGCTGCTGATTGGACATACAATCAATCAGACAATAGAGTGGGTGGCCAACTGGGTGTATTATTACCGTCGCCACGTGCTACTCGTCTTGAATTATCGTATGTAACGGATTATAGCTACGGGCGTACTACGCACCGTGAGTTCTTCACCAATGGTGCACGCCTTGCCTTTGGTTGGGGTTACCCAAATCGTAAACCAAGCTACAGCGCTGATTTCGGTGCGCCAAATAATCAAACGTTACGCCAATGGACCAGTGATCCAGCCGTGCGTATGTCGGAAGTATTAGCCATTACAGATCAAGCAACAACGAATCTAGATGGAACGCCGAAGGATAGACGGTCTATTGATACTCCGCCATCTGCTAGTTCATTAGGTATTGAAGAGGGAGAACCGCTTGTTGAGCCTGTCAAGCGTCGTCGAAGCACCACTCGCGGTTTTAGAGGTAATAAAAGATGGGCAGCAAAAGACCTAGCAGGAAAAGGGAAGTGGGTACAGCAAGTGACCGTTGGTGAAAAAGTTGTTATTCCTGAAGGCAATACAATAGTCAAAAAGCGGTCATTTACGGATTTGGTTATTGGTGTTGAGCATCATCCCGTTGCTCACTACAATATTAAGTTGTCAGATGGAGAGCTGTTCTCAATTGAGCTCGTTAACGAGGATATATATGCTAAACCTAAATTAGTGACAGTTAATACTGAAACAGAGCGCGCAACAACTCATCATCGTCGAGATCCTATATGGGATTATAATAGTCGAACTGGAGAGTACACATGTGAAGGTAACGGAGCCCCTGATTATAATAATCCGGAGAAAATGTGCGAATTCAACATTACGGAAAAATATTAATTATTACTTTGAAATTAATAGACCTGTAATTAAAGTTTAGGGCTCAAAATAAAGATAAGGCTACCAAGCTATAAAAAAATATGTATTTAAGTGTAGATACTTTGACATTGGTAATAATTTAGCCTATTTGAATGGCTATATCTGATTTACTAAGTGTGACAAGTTAATAATTACTAAAAACCTAGATATTAATTTATGCAAAATTACTAAATTATCGTTGACATAACAACAAAAGGAGGAATGTAGTTATGCGATTTGACCCCGCGTATCGTGCCCAACAAAAAAAAGGTAAGAAATCATCCCAACAGTACTACCAAAACCCTAAGAAGAAAAAAGAGCGTAAGTTCGATGGGCCAGAGCAGCGCTATAAGGATACCCCAAAGAAAAGCAATCATACACAACGTCAACAACGCAATTATCAAAAGAAGCAAGATAAGATCGTCAAGGAGCAAATAGAAGCAGTTAAATCAAATAAGCAGTTTAGCCCTTTACTACCGAGCGAGAAAGATTTCTTTGCACAAGCTTTGCAAAATTATCAACAGTGGCAGTTGGATACTGAAGGACAATATACTGAACAAAATAGCTCGGGTAGTGATGCTAAACAATGCCAGCAAGTAGTGCGATCCCGACAAAATGGACATCGTGCTAATCACAATAGTTTGTTATGGTTTATCGTTAAATACGGTACATTAGCGTATTTATTTTATACGATGGCACAAGTGGCTAGTGCGGAAAAAATAGAAATGTCTTACGCTAGTAGTCTGGCTAGATCAGGACGACAACGATATAAATCAAAATCACATGTTGTTGCTTCTGGATCACCATTGGTAATCGCTAAACAAAAATTACAACAAGCCACTAAAAAAAATGCTGCCTTTCAAAAAAGGAGTACGCGTACAGCTGATGTAAACCCATTATTTGGACCACCGAAAGTCGTATCAAAGCGTTTAACCCAAATCGCAGAGCGGATTAACGTATTAGAAGAAGTGCAGGTATCATTAGATGCTGAGCAGAGTACGGTGAATACCCTGGCACAACGTAACCTCAAACAGGCTAAGCAAGCCAATGAATTTGTTGATACGACGCAACAGGTATTGGATGCAACTGCGATGCAGCATGCCAATGATCTTGATTTTTTATCAACCATACAGTACCGCTTATCCAATGGTGAGCCACAAGCAGTACTTGAACAAGCGATCAGTGACTATGAAGCCAGTGAAGCCTGTCAACAAGCCAAAGCCGATTATGATCAGTTGGTGCGACATCCTCACTTATCACAGGTACCGAGTGAATCTAAAGAAACGGCAGATCACATTGGTCTTATTGCAAAACATTTTCATGCGCTAGGACAAATCAGTGGGCCATTGCAGACATTGCGTGATAGCCATGTTCGGCCACTGTTGAATGACTATGGAGAACTGCATCACCGTGCAAGTCGCGATGCAGTAGCAGCCAGTTATTTGCAACGACGTGAAGATAACGCTGAACCAATGCGGTTAATGAATCAGATCACACCGATACATAAAGATGCAATGCAAACACTGGGAAGGCATTTTTGGTCTGGGAATTTCAGTGCACCTGCAGTGCGTCATATTCAAAGTTATGCTGACGGTATTCGTGACATATTATCTGAGATTAATCAGCGTTACGGTAGCGACCTAGCCAGGGCACATCAACAACTTGAACAAGAGTTATCAACATCACCCAAAAGGATTGCTACAAGAGGAGCAATGGAAGAACGTCGTACTGTCAATGCTAAATCTGATGATGGAATGTATCATCTGCGAGATGAACAAGGCTTACCAATCTCAATGAAAGTAGAATGGAATGATGTGGCTAGAACACCCCCTCCACCTGATTTGTTATATAACTTTTTTCATCCTGATGGTGCTTACTATGATGATTCTAATTACAAGAATGCAGACGGATACAGAGTATTTGATCTTCAGTATTTACAGGACATGGGTTATCCATCACAGGCAAACGTTACAATCAGTTATTTGGGACAAGAAATATCATCAGAGGTAAAAGGAGGGTTATTTAATACAAGGATTACGGCTTCAACAGGAGATTATAGCAATGTTAAGTTTAATATGATATTTGAGAAAGTTATAATCAAAGATATTTTTACAAGTGGAGGGGATATCAGCGATCTGTTGATGCTTGACTGTGGATTTAATAACGTAATTGTTCGAGATGCGGTTGGTGGAGGGATAATAGTAGATGCAACTAGTGGAGGTTCTAATCCAATAAAGTTCATGAATGTGCATGACGAAATGCTTAATTTTATTTCACCCTCTTTTCGTAGAGGATTAGATTTGGTGAATACGGTTAATGTATTGACAGATAGTGATGATATTTATGTATTTAATAATCCAAGACTAGCATTCTCAGCAATTGTAGGACAACCTCAACAATCAATAATAACCTCAGCAAATTTTAATGCAGTAAATTACATAAAAAGTGTCTGGGGAATGGCAGAGAAACCTGATAGTGGTGATCAAATTGATTTACAGTATTCACAATTAATTGAAAGCAAAATAGCTGCTGCTGTCAATTTTGGGAATGGTATAGTAAACGAAAAGGCTGAATTATGTGATGCTGCTGAATTATGTGATGCCGCTGAATTATGTGATGTTGCTGAATTATATGCCATACTTCACGAAGATCCTATGTATGAAGACGTTTCTTGTGGATTAACTAAAGACACGCAGCTACGTTTGGCAAATGACGATAAGAAACTTCAGGAACAATGTGGTGTTCGCGTAAAATCATTGACGAATAATACCTGTATCGGTCAATTGCATGCAGGTGGTAATCCGTTTATTGCTGTTGATGCAACTGATGCGACATTTAACGGTATTGTTACCCCTGTAGGAGGTTGCCAAGATACCCTGACAACTTATGGAAATACTACGACGACAGGTAATATTTTCCCTCCCGTAGAAGAAGCATGTTACTTAGAGCCAGACAGTGACACGGAACCATCGCAACAACCGCTTCCAACCCCGACGTCACAGCAACCAGTACCAACACCAACTGAAGTAGCGCCAAGTCCGATACCAACCCCGACGTCACAGCAATCAGTACCAACACCAACTGAAGTAGCACCAAGTCCGATACCAACCCCGACGTCACAGCAACCAGTACCAACACCAATTGAAGTAGCGCCAAGTCCGATACCAACGCCGACCCCGAATCCATCGCCAAGTCTAGCGCCGATACCAACACCGACGCCAGCTCCGACGCCAACGCCGACATCGAAACAACCAATACCAACGCCAACCCCGACACCCCTAGCATCGGATGAGACAAACCCCACATTGATTGAGCAGATACATAATTGTAAAGAAGAAGTAGCCAATCATGCGTCTAATGAAGACGATTTACCAAGTTGTAAGGCAATCGTTGATGATTGTAAATCCTTAGTTATAGAACACGCTGAACTTGATACAAATACTGAACATAATTTTAGTAAATGTGAAGTAACTCCACCTAATCCGAATTCCTGTGAAGATATAGCTGATGAATGTCTTAAGCCGGCATTGATTGAGGAGACAACGGCGTGTTTAGACAATTTAACAAATGATCCAACTCTCGAACATGAAGAGACATTGGAGCCTTGTAGAGCTGTAGATGATGATTGTGAAAAGTTAATACAAGCCAGTGGAAATGAAGAATATAGTCAACATGATGTGACTAAATGTAAAAGTGATCATCCTAATCCAAATTCATGTCAATCGATGGCTGAGGATTGCTTAGAGATATTAACTTCTGGCACGGATGATACGAATCCAGTGCCAACACCGACACCGAAACAATCAGTACCGATCCCGACGCCGGTAGATGCCACACCGATCCCGACGCCGGTAGATGCCACACCGATCCCGACGCCGGTAGATGCCACACCGATCCCGACGCCGGTAGATGCTACACCGATCCCGACGCCGGTAGATGCTACACCGATCCCGACGCCGGTAGATGCTACACCGATCCCGACGCCGGTAGATACCACACCGATCCCGACGCCGGTAGATGCTACACTGATCCCGACGCCGGTAGATGCCACACCGATCCCGACGCCGGTAGATGCTACACCGATCCCGACGCCGGTAGATGCCACACCGATCCCGACGCCGGTAGATGCTACACCGATCCCGACGCCGGTAGATGCCACACCGATCCCGACGCCGGTACCAGCACCCACTTCAAACCAGTCTAACTTGTCGGAGGTAATTTCAGGCGTAGTTGACTGTATAAAAACTCAAGATGAATCTAGCAAAAAGTGTCAGAAAGTAGATGAGCCCTGCAGTGAATTAGTTGGATCTGTCACTTGGGACAATGGCGTTCTTGATAGTATGCAGGATGTTACATCTATTGGTTTTATGTTGGATGATGTTCAATCTAACGGTATACAATCTGAAGTTGATGAAATGACGCTTTTCAATCAATGTTTCGTCGATGCGATGATAGAGGGAGCAGATGAATGTTTACAAACCGGTGGAGAATCAGAAGTTTGTGACGTGGTGACTGAGTACTGCCCGACATTAATAGATAATGACTGTATAGATAAAGATTTAGCATTATGTCAGGAAATAGCAGAAGAGTGCTTAGACGGGTTAACTCCTGATACCAATGATACGAATAGTCGTCCGCCATTACCGCCGCCACTGAAACCATCCGATTTTGAGATCAAAATAGCATTTGGGATAGCAGGAATGTCGGTATTGGCTTTACTGGTAGCATATTGTGTTCGTCGCAATCCTGCTCAGCCAGATAAAGATGGTGAGGATGATAGTGCTAGTGACTATGAGGAAGGTGCTTGGGAAGCCCATCGAAATGCCTTTTTTCGCTCCCGCGACGGGCAAAGTTTTTTACCGTTTAGCAGCGTACGCCTTGGTTGGCGGGATAGATGGTGTAATCGAAGCAACGCAAGCAGTCGTGAAGGTGCAGATGCGATATTCGATGACTTAAGCGAATTGGAACAGCAAGACGACATCCGCGAGGTGTCATGGCGTTTCCAGTTGTGGGCTAATGTTCAACATAGTGCAGGTCAGGCTAGAGATGCTATTTGTTGTAATCAAAGCGAAGCCCCATTCGATATCGATAACCTTAATGCCGAATCGGATGAGCAAGATTTCCACCGTACATCACGTTTTTCCCAGTTTTGGGCTAATGCTCAATATCGTGCAAGTCAGGCTCGAGATACTTTTTGTTGCCGTAAGCGACCAGAACCAGAAGATGAAAATTTAATAAATGATAAACGTTCAGTAAATATAGGTGCGGATAGTCCGGCTGTTCTAGGATGATAAAATACCTATCTCTTATAAAAAGCTAGCGGACTTTAAGACAGTTACAATGTACTTGCCTTGTTATATCCCCCAGGCTTACGCGCGATCAGTTGGTGTTACACTGATCGCGTGTTTGCTTGCCCTGTTGATTAGTGCAATGTTATCGCTATTGGCCATCCCAAGTTGGCGACATTTACAAGCAAACAGTCGCGCAACAGTAGCAATTAATCAAATAATGAGTATGTTATATACCGCACGTACCGCAGCAGTTGAACAGGGAGTCACGGTAAGCATTTGTGCCAGTGCCGATGGACAAACTTGCACAAGCGATTGGTCGTCAGGTCAATTAATATTTGTTGATCCGAATCAACAAGGGCAACTCACTGATCCCAATCAACGTTTACGCTTTTTCCCGAAACTGACTGCAAATGCCCAACTAACGTGGCATGGTTTTCCTCAGCGCAATGTTATTCAATTTTTACCGACTGGTTTTCCGCGCGATCAAAATGGTACATTTTACTATTATCCTGCTAATGGTGATTCACATTATGCGCGAGCTGTGATCTTAAGCAAAACAGGGCGTGTCCGTCCCGCTCTGCTTACAGCTACGCCGTGACTAGCCCGTAGCCTGGCGTAGCTGTAAGCGGAGCCGGGGAGTAGAATCCATCTTGTCCGTAAACTAGTCAACAACTGGTAAAACAACCATCAGCAAAAAATCAGGCGATTATGATCTGATAAAGCGCTATACTTAAACACAATGCTAGTCTCAATTTTAAAGTGACAGTTCAGTTCTTACAGGAGGAGAACTCACATGCAGCAACAGGCCTACGCTATTAAAACGGGTTATTATCACCAGCAACGAGCAATCACATTGATCGAAACATTAATTGTGGTGGCGATTCTTGGTGTGTTAGCTGCATTAGCATACCCCAGCTTGCTGAATTTCATCCAATCCAATCAAGTGCGTTCTGCTACAAATGAATTGATTTCAAGTTTAGATTATGCCAAAGGCGAAGCGATTACCCGCGGCTATTCTGTGACTGTTTGTCCAATCAGCTCAACTGATGATTCGGATGTAGTGTGTGGTGATAGAACAGATTGGAGTAATGGTTGGGCAGTATTTCTCAATGAGGTCAATGCCACCACTGGTACGTTGCCTGCCAATCAGGATGATCTATTACGCGTCGTTGATGATATCAGCGATACCTTAGTATGGAGTACTGCAATTAATCTAATCAATTTTCAAAGTTCTGGGTTCCCTGCCCCGACTATTGGTAGTAACCCGGGCATTGGTGACATTGAAATTATGCCTAAAAAGTGTATGAGTGATAATCAACGCCTATTGAATATATCGGCGACGGGCCGTGTCGACGTTGATGCACAAACTTGCTCAACACCGCCACCATAGCCATCAGCCATCGTTATTCGTTATAATCAGCACGTTAACAATTATGTGGAAATCATATAGTGAATTTAATACAACGTGTCTGTTACTTTTATGTTATTGCTATCGGTTTATTAGTAATGCCATCAGTGTGTTTGGCTGCCAGTTTAGGCGAAGTTGCTGGTAGTTTATTGGAGCCGACTCGCATTATTACCCAATTAATGTATGGCGTGAGTTATGTTGCTGGCGCTGGGATGTTAGTGATGGCATTTTTGCAATATAAAGTCCATCGCAATAATCCATCGCAAGTCCGTTTAGGGACGCCAATTGCCTATTTAATGTTTGCAATTGCCTTATTACTGTTACCGTTGATTGCACAATATTCAAAGTCGAGCGAACATGCAGCCGTCTATAGCAAAGCATACCATGCAAAAGATAATGAACCACTAGAGTATGGCAAACACCGTGAAGCGCGACCAGCGCCAGCACGTCGACAAACCCCAACACGGCCTGCAATACCGGTTGATCCAGCTGATAAGGATTGGTATTAATCCCAAAGGAGTTAATTATGACAGTTCGCACTCGATTTGCGCCAAGTCCAACCGGCGCATTACACATTGGTAGTGTGCGTACGGCATTATATTGTTGGTTATATGCAAAACAGCAACGTGGCAAGTTTGTATTGCGCATTGAAGATACTGATCGTGAACGGTCAACGCAAGCATCGACCGATGCGATTTTACACGCAATGGAATGGTTAGGGTTAACCTATGACGAAGGGCCGTTTTACCAAACTCAGCGTTTTGATCGTTATCGTGACATCATGCAACAGTGGCTTGAGCAAGGTAGGGCATATCGTTGTTATTGCTCTAAACAACGTTTAGAAACACTGCGTGCTGAGCAATTAGCTAATAAACAAAAGCCACGTTATGATGGGCATTGTCGTCATCATCAGCCAGCTGATCCGCAGGCAACACACGTTGTACGTTTTGCTAATCCCAGCGAAGGTGACGTATGTGTTGATGATATCGTGCGAGGAAAGGTGACATTTGCTAATGCAGAATTAGATGATCTCATCATTTGGCGCAGTGATGATACACCAACTTATAACTTTACGGTGGTCATTGATGATTGGCACATGCACATAACCCATGTGATCCGTGGTGATGATCACTTAAACAATACGCCGCGCCAATTAAATATGTTGCATGCACTAGGCGCAACTGCACCACAGTATGCCCATATTCCAATGATTTTAGGCAGTGATGGTAAACGCTTATCTAAACGTCATGCTGCAGTCGATGTACTGCAATATCGTGAACAAGGTTTTTTGCCGCATGCAGTATTAAATTATTTAGTACGCTTAGGTTGGTCGCACGGCGATCAAGAGATTTTTACGCCGCAAGAGTTAATTGATTTATTTGATTTAAACAGTGTGAATAAGGCAGCAGCTACCTTTGATCACGACAAATTACTGTGGCTGAATCAGCATTATATTAAAACCGATCCGATTGACAATCTGGTTGCACCATTACAATGGCAGTGTGAACAATTAGGCATTGATATTAAGCAAGGACCACTATTGGCAGACGTCATTGCTGCTCAACGTCAACGCGCTAAAACAGTGCGTGAAATGGCGATTAATAGCCGCTTTTTGTTTGAAGACATCACTGATTATGATGCTGATGCTAAGCAAACGCATTTAACTGCTGCCGCGGCAACCATATTAGCTGATGTCATTGAACGGTTAACCCACGTTGAGGATTGGCAAACAGCAACATTAAAAGCGATTATCAAAGAGACTACACAAACGCTTGGGGTGAAAATGCCACAAGTTGCACAACCGATGCGGGTAGCATTAACAGGCAATACCACATCACCCTCGATCGATGTGACGTTAGCATTAGTTGGGCGTGAACGCAGTTTAGCGCGTTTAGCCCATGCACAAGCGGCGTGCGTGGCAGATTAGTCGTCGGGTTATTTCCCTTATGAAACTTGACAGCATTCGATCGGATACTTACTATCTGCCAACTCGGGGCTATAGCTCAGCTGGGAGAGCGCTTGCATGGCATGCAAGAGGTCAGCGGTTCGATCCCGCTTAGCTCCACCATTTAACCTTCTCAGCAGATATCAACTTTATTCAAAATCCAATAAAATCAATGAATTAATAGTATCCTTTGTTTCATGAGTACTACTGAGATGTGTTGACAGCACAAAAATCTAGGGGTAGTGTTAGGGGTAGCGAGTCAATTGACAGGGAGCGCTACCCCTATGAAGCTCAAAGATACACATATCCGTAATATTAAGCCCGGTACTAAGCTGATTAAGTTGTTTGATGGTGGTGGGCTCTTTTTCCAAATTACCTCAAGTGGTCGTAAAGGTTGGCGATTGAAATATTATTACGAAGGCAAAGAGAAGTGTCTATCACTTGGTATCTACCCTGATATTAGTTTAAGAGAGGCGCGTGAGCGTCGTGATGAGATGCGTAAGCTATTAGCAAATGGCATCGATCCGAGCGCACATCGTCAAACAAAAAAAGTTGATAGTGCTGAGATGTCTGCAAACAGTTTTATCAGTATTGCCGACGAATGGCTTACCAAACAGCGAACTGTTTGGACGCCTGGCCATCAAGCAAAAAACCGACGTCGATTAGAGCGTGATTTACTACCGTGGTTAGGCAAAGAAGCTATCACTAACATTACAGTGCCTCAGTTACTCAAGGTATTGCGTCGTGTTGAACATCGTGGTGCGATTGACACAGCGCATCGATTACTTAACATTTGCAATCAAATTTTCCGCTATGCTATTGCTACTGGTCGTGCTGAACGTAATATCGCTACTGATTTACGTGGTGCATTGCCACCTGTAAAAAGTGGTCACTTCGCTGCAGTCATCGAGCCTAAACAAGTGGGTGAGTTATTACGTATCATTGATGGCTATCAAGGCACATTTGTCGTGGCTTGTGCATTAAAGCTGGCGCCACTGGTGTTTGTACGTCCGGGTGAGTTACGCCAAGCAAAGTGGGCAAATATCAATTTTAAAACCGCAGAGTGGCGTTATCTGGTTACTAAAACCAATACCGAACATGTTGTGCCTTTATCAAAACAAGCCATTGCAATTTTAAAAGAGTTACACCCATTAACTGGACATGCAGAATATGTGTTTCCAAGCAGTAGAAGCTATACACGCCCAATGAGTGATAATGCCATTTTGGCAGCCATGCGTCGCTTAGGTATTCCAAAAGAACAAATGACAGGTCATGGTTTTCGTGCAATGGCTAGAACGATTCTTGATGAAGTATTAGGTGTGCGTCCGGACTTTATTGAACATCAACTTGCACATGCTGTACGTGACCCTAATGGGCGTGCTTATAATCGCACAGCATTTTTACCTGAGCGCAAGAAAATGATGCAGCAGTGGGCAGATTACCTAGATAAATTAAAAGGCGCTAAAGAACCAGAATGTACTGAGATTGTGTAAAAGCTTGCATGTTATTGTTGCAAGCAATCAGATAGTACTTGTTGACGCTTTGCTTCTAACTGTTTAACTAAAGCTTTTATCTCATTGTCTGTTTGCCCTGCAATACGTGCAGCAATGAGTATTTCAACTTCGTTAGCAGGCCAACCGATGGTTTTAGCACCCAGCCTAACCGGTTTTGTCCATAGAGCATCTGCAATCTGTCGATAAATGGTGGCACGCGAATACCCGATTTTTGCAGATATATCTGGCAACCTTAATATTCTATTGTTCATGTTATTTCCTTCATGGTCAGGTAGCAAAGCAGATGTTACCACCTGCTCTGCCCCCTAAGAACTGCACAGGACGCTTTTGCGTCATACAGCTCAAGCCTCTTTAAGCCTTCTATGAAAGCCGGTTTTGCCACTTTCCATTTGGAAAGCACATCGCCTTTACGATACTCACTTGCAGCCGACCTACATACATTAACACTTTCTGCTAATCGATAGCATTCCATGTTATTTTAGTGCTGTGGACGCATCAGTTAATGAATAAATCATTACTGTCATTTGCTTTTCCACATTATGTCAGTTCTACAAATTCTCTCGTAATAAGAGACCAGACAGAAGTCTGCCCGCTTTCGCGTGAGATGATGTTTCAACCTCTATCTAACGCATTACACATTAGCATTCGCTTTCTCTGTCCTCCTTTACCCGCATTCCCATCGGCTCACTTTACAACTCGCTTTCTTCAAATAAGAAGAGAAATACGGGCTTACCACGTTCCTCTTAAGTAACAATGACGGGTTAGGTTCTGCCTCTCCACCGGTAGCTCTACATCTGCGTGTTACTAAAGTAGACAATAACAACCTGGCTACTCACCTTTTGGTTCAAGCTTGTCAGCATCTTTAGCTTGTCTAGCGTTACGACGTTTATCAGCAGTTCATATACATTAACCATACCGTCAAACCTAGCCCCCAAACCGCATGATGCTTGCAGTATTTCCCTCACTTTCACAAGTTCAGTTTACCTGGCTATACAGGTGGGGTACATTGTCCTATTCGCTTCACACCTCTCCGTTACCAGAAACGCATGGAACAGTAGGTTACTATTAACAGAATAATAGGTTTGACCCTCCTTTTGTTTAATTAAAGTTCAAACAATTACTTAAGCGACCTCGTGTCGCACCTATTTAACGTTAACGGTTATAGTTTTTGATTCGTTTGCGTTGGCATTTAACTGTATTGCAATCTTCTTCAGTGCTGCTTTCCACTTGAACCACACTGTTTGTCTACACATACCAAATTCCCAACATATCGCTCTCCAACTCACGTGCTCTGCACGTCTCCAAATAAGCTTACGCTCTTCAACTTCAATCCACTGCATCCACGCAAACACCTTATCTAATGTTGCAATGTCTTCTGGAGTGGCTTTTAACTGTATTGAACGAGCTTCCATGTAAGCTACTTCATACGGCAAGCGCACTATATCAGGCCACGCATTGCTGTATCCTTGTAATTGGGCTGATGGCAACTTTCGCAAGGTTAATACCGCTTGTCTGAAATGACCTGCTACGATTTGCTCTGTCCAGCATGGTTGTTGTGCCAATTTATTTCGTGACATGAATCATATTCTCTGTGTTGTTTGCACATAATGTAACAGCGCTAGTGCATCGGCTTCATTATCATCTTGTGGTTGATGCCCTAACGCTGTTACCGCTTGCATAACATCCTGTTTGTTTGCATTACCTTTACCGGCAATACATTTCTTAATGGTACCCACTGGCACACCTTGATACGGTATACTGTGCTTTTCACACCACGCACTTAGCATTGCTAAGAACCCACCGTACACATGCGCCGCATCCGTGCCTAAATGTCTTCGCACTTCTTCAAAGTACACCACATCAATTTTTCCCATCACACTTTTCATATCATCTAAGGCATGTGCAAAACGCAAATAACGCATGCCACCCCCACAAAACCGTTGTGGTTGTAAATCCAATGTGCCACTCATAACATGCCCATTGACATTAGCCACTGCCCAACCGGTGGTTGTTCCTAAATCAAGACAACATATTACGGGTTTATTAAGGCGCTTAGTCATGTTCTAATCCCATGGTGCCTGTGCCACTTTACCCATGTAAATCGCATACTCACTGCGCTCAGGAGTAATGGCTAGCTTGATGACATTCTTTTCACTACCATCGGGTTTAATCTCAACATCAATGCGTGCTAAAAACTCAATACCATCTAGCTGAGAGAAATCATTTAGTTGACGGATACGTTGTGCTTCAGGGGATTTGTCATTGCACGATAAACCGTGTGCTGAATTCAGTATGGCTTTAATAAAACTGCGACCGCTGTTACCCCATTGCTCACCTTTATTACTGTACAAACCAATCAATCCCCATACTTTACGGCGTGCATACTGACCTGCTGATACGGTGAACTCACAATTCAAGTACACAGTGCCAGTGCTGTTATTCTTAGTTGCCCAACCCCCTGTCCAGCCACGCTCTGGGTCACTGTAACCACCTGGCTTAATGCACAAACACACTTTGGCAAAGGTGCCTCTTGGTATAACCTCAAACGTCATTTGGTCAGTGGCACTGTTAAAATCAAACCAATTACTGTCACTACTCATCTGTCTATTCTCCTATTCTTTCAAGGGGTACATCTGCTTGTACGCCTTCTGGCATGCCATAGATTAAACGTTCACTAACAGGGGTTATTTGTCCTGCAATCTTTTGCATCAATTTGCCAAGATGCGGCTGTTCAATGTTACTTAACCGACCAGAACGGTCTTTAGCAGGGTAGCCATGCTCGTTTATCGTGTGACACACAAACGCACGATATGTTTGATTATCACTCGTGGTGATATCGGCCATGGTAATTACTTCATCAACAATACCGGGCAACTCTAAACCTGTTTTGCTGCCTTCAATCTGGGGTTGAAAGAAGCGATGGTTAAACTCATCAACCTTTTCATCCAAAATCCCCACAAACCAAATGTGCTTGTGACGAGTGTGTTGCAGTTGCGTTAACCACGCTAACATCTCTTGTCCGTGTAACCCATAGGCGGCACGCATATCCGGTTTACCACTTCGCTCACTAAATGCTTGGGGTTGAGCTTTGCACCAGTTAAAACACAACCTGCCAGCCACCGTAATCGAATCGATAAAGATAGTTTCGTATTTATCAAATACACCAACATCACCGAACTGTTGGCACATCGCATTATAGTGTGCTTGGCTATAGGGTTGCTCATCACTTAATGCAGGATTAGCACCACCAATTAAGACGGCAATATCACGACAGGCTTGCCAGGTGCGTGGGCGAATGGTATCGCCTTGCCAACCTTCAATCGCTAAATCTCCGGCTTCTAAATCAATGAACAAGGTCTTTTCTGCTGGCAATGTCCATAACAAGGATGTTTTACCAATACCGCTTTTACCAAAGATACAGCCGGTAATCCCTTTGGTTTCGTTGACACGTTGAGTTGCTGACATAATGGTTAGTGATGACATGAGCTAACTCCCTTATCTTCTCTCAGTAGCACTAGAACATCTTTTAGCGTTGATACACTGTCTAAACAGGCTAGCAATGTGGTTGCATAGTGTTTCTTACGGTCTAGCTCTTGGGCGGGTAACTCAATTAACTCATCAATGGATTGATGAAATAAATGGTCTAGATACATCATGTGGTTCTCCTATTAACAATTACTAAACAGTACGTTAAGGGCTGTCAGGGATTGATGAGGCACGATGGGAAGGTGATGCCACTTGTGACACAGCATGGTGTTTCAATCCCTGACAATGTTGATGCCCTCACTGGTTATATACGAAATTAACGTGAAACTGTCCGAGCAATTTAACTATACTGTTTAAATCCGTGTCGCATCAGTGCCATGCGCAACCGCAATAAGGTGTCATACAGTGTGGAGCGAGGTATCTTAGTGGTTTGCACAATCTCTCTAACAGAATGTGTTTGTAAATTGACAAGCAGTATCGCCAAGTGCGGTGGCAACACGTTAATGATGCGCTCTAAATCAATCTGCAATTCATCAATAGCAGTATTAGCAAGAACATCACATAACTCATCAATGTCACTATCACTGTATTGCTCACAGCACGCCTCCAGTGACACGGTATCCACATCACGCTTTTGTGCGTTGGCTTTTTCAATCAAGTGATAGCAGTGATACGTCAGCACACGGTCAATGAAGGTTGGCCAACTGGCTTTACTTGCCTCATAGGTACCTTGGCGCAGCAAGAACGCCAACACCAACTCTTGCTCGATGTCTTCCACACTCATATTGCAGATAGCAGGATGTCGGTGTAGACGGCGAGCATGGTATCGCACTTGACTAATCAGGTAAGGGGGTAGTCCAGTGTAATGATTGCAACTCATATGTTTCTCCTAAATTGAGTTAGCCACCACGTGGGCGGTTCAACTAGGAATGGCAAAAACTTACTGAGCAGTATAAAAAGTTATCGCAAGTGTTCTCGTAACAGCCATCATGTGTTGATTCTCATCAACTTTTCGTTAGTACTTTTTTTCAAAAAAATAGGATTGCTCTTGGTAAGAACTTACCGAGCGTGCAATCAATGAACTGTGGTGATGGAAAAAGACACTGCGCTAACGTTATCTAAATGACAGTTGCCACACTAAACTCACGAATAACGATACCCATCATAATATCTGCATCATTGTGTATATTTTTAGCGGCCATTTTTGTCAGTAAAAATAAGCACTAACATTTGCTATCGATATTCGATAGTGAAATTCACTAGCGATATTCACTAGTGAAAATAGGAGTTTAATATGATGGTCAATCTGATGTAATGTGACTCATTATTCGTGCCAGTGCAGCACAACATAATAATCTCATCGAGAATTGGGCTAGTCAGGAGACATGTGATGAATAGGTTAGTGATGTTTACAAATGGAATTGATGCCAAGGATGGGATACGCATTACACAGCACCACAATCATACGTTGTTACGCCTATGCGAGCGCAGATAAACAATCCGTTCCGTTAACCATCTTTCCAACGCCCAAAGGAGCAAGCTGGCAAGACATTACCATTCAATTCATCGATGGGCATACTGTGCGGGTCACGTGCCAATACAATGACACTACTGTCTCTCGACTATACAACTTTACCCAAATGGGAATGGTAGACAGGCGCACGGGCTCACCGAACAAACAGTGGGCATTGTTGCACGGGTTTGCTGAGGAACACGGGGAGTTTACTTGGCGCAATGCTCGCGCCAACCCTAAACAAAAGCAACAAAAACAAGAGCTAAAAAAAGTATTACAACGATTCTTTGGAATAGAGGATGTTGACCCGATTATCTATATACGCAATAGCAATGGTCACGGGTATTATCAGGCATTGTTTAGCGTGTTGCCAGAGTGATATGATGTTACACAACTGTCATCGCTTCTTTTAGTTGAGCAATACACGATGCAATATAACGAAACTGCGCTAACCCGGCACTTAGTGTTAACCAGTAGCAGTGAGGTGCGACGTATTTGTCGACCACTGTTTCAGTATTGTCACAGCCGTTATTTCAGCTTTATTCGCCATTTTGCCAATGGCACCGAGCTGTGCTTGACTGCCAACCCGGATTGGAAACGGTATTTCTTAGCCAATGGATTATATAAACAGGTCAAGCTGGATAAAGATACCATTGGTAATCATAAACACGTTAACAAGACTAAGCTCATTTACTGGGACACACTGGTCAACTCCACCATCATCCCCGTCCAAAAGCACGTTAGTGGCATTTACCTTGGCTTAACCATTGTCAAAATCAAGCAGCAGTATACTGATTTCTATCACATCGGCACTGATTGCCTACCGTCAGACATGCCTGATTTTTACAGAGCGCATATCAATTTGCTATTACGGTTTTGTGATTATTTTTATGCAAAAGCGCACCGCTTAATTGAAGTAGCTGCAAAGCCAACTAATTTATTGGTAATCCCCACTAACTCACATGCACGCCACCATGCCCAAGCAAGTCATGTGAATACGACTGCTTTTTTAAACGCAACCGATATTAAGAAGTTTTTCGTGGACATAGATGGCAATGGCCGTGAAATCGCTATCCCTAAAAAAGAATGGTTATGCTTAAACCAGCTATGCCTTGGCAAAACTGCTGCAGAAATTGCTGAGACATTGTATTTATCAAAACGCACTGTGGATAGTCATCTTGAACATGTAAAGAATCGTTTGGGCATACATAAACGCTCACAGCTCATCAGCTTACTGCAGCGACATGGCATGAGTGGTTACCCTCTATTAGATGATACCGAATGATACTTATATAACCAATCAACGCCTGAAGAGAATACAAAGCAGCGTTAACCCTAAATAAGATAGTATCATCCAAGCAAACCAGTTACCCCACCTTGCATATAGCGTGTGTAGTGAATAGAGCGGTATGCTGTTGACCAAGACAGTAGAGGGCTGGGTAAAGCTTGGCTTCATATCGATAATGCGACCCAGTGCATCACTTAGTGATACATACCCATGCGCACTGGCACGCGCCACAGCAAAGCCATATTCAATACCCCGCATTATTGCTAAGCGCCCGTGATACCACGCATCACGATTAAAATCCAATGCCGGTACCAGTAACAATTGAGTGCGCAAGTGAGCATACTGCTCAGAGGGTATTGCAAAGTCCATGTCTTTACAGATGGCCACTCCCCATGTAACCGGGTTTTGACTATAAAATAACGTATCACCCGGAGTAAACCGTGCTTCTAACCCGGGTAGCAAGTGTTGCTTATCATAAGTGCCAATCAGTTTGCCTTTATCATTTATTATCACTGCTGCATTAACATCAATCTCGCCCAATCTTGCAATGCCTACTACGAGTGTCATCTGATGTTGCTTGGCAGCCTGCTGAAATAAGTGCATGATGGTATCGTATGTTTGATGCGTCACACTGACGATACGCTCTGGCAGCACCATCAAGCGCGCACCTGCTTTAGCTGCTTGCTGAATTAAGGGTGGATAACGCTGACTAAGGGATACAGCCTTATCATCAAATACAAATGGAGGCACATTGACACAGACCAAGCCTACTGATATATCATGTGCACTATCTTGGTAATGTTGCAATCGATGTTGACCGTAGAGTACACATAACAGTGGCAACATTACTGCTAACGTAATACTTATCCACTTATCACTGAACGAATCGGTATACGTTGCATAGCTTATTCCACTAGCAA
Source organism: Gammaproteobacteria bacterium (assembly GCA_965116795.1). Classification (GTDB taxonomy): domain Bacteria; phylum Pseudomonadota; class Gammaproteobacteria; order JAJFKG01; family JAJFKG01; genus JAJNDI01. Next base: position 141,699 of record OZ220716.1, on the reverse strand, counting down.
AGGTTAACAGTACAAACGTAGCACCCCAAATGCCTGTTACTGAAACGAGCTGAATAAATGGCAGAAAGTGCAATTGGTCATAGGCAAAGCTAGTAATCGCGCCGTGTGGCGATATGAATGATAAACCAAACTCGTAACTTGTCCATAAGCTTGGGAACACTAAACATGCTAAGAAGAGGCAATAACGCATTATCACCCATTTGTTGAGCATCACGATAAGACTAAATACCATTGGGTCGATAATGATATTAGCAAGGATAAACGTTATAGAGACCCCAGTGCCTAGGCAAGTCAGAACGGTTAACTTGCCAATAGATAACGCGAGAAATGCTACTGCACCGCTAATGAGCATGCGATGATGATAACTGTATACTAATACAGGAATGGGCGCTAACCACAGCAGTGGCCACGTATGGTTAAAATCAATTGAGTAATAAAACAAACCGCCGCTTAGTAGCGCAACAGACAGTGCAACAACAATAGCACGAGCACTCATCATGATAATTCACCTAAAACAAATGGAATACATGATAGATGAGTGAGGTTATGCAAACAAGCCAACATCAATTAAGGTGTGCAAGATGGCCGCAGTGCATCATGTTAACTAATGTGATGCAAAACTTAAGTATATTATACGGAAGAACAGCGCTGATGCCCCACTTACAATGCACAGCAGATGCCAGCGGGAAATTTTTAAAGAATCCCAGGTCTCTTCAGGCGCTCCTTTTATTCCTGCTGGCATCTTAACTTATAAAAAAATAACATGTTGATATGATAAACACACATGATTAGGGTTCAGGGAAAGAGCTTAATTTGACGCAGTGTCATGAATGTGTGGAATCAAGGATGATAGTCAACATAGTGATTGCTCAACTAACTTGTCAATCTGATGCATGCGCAACCCAATCTGTCTGTTTCACAAACACTACGTCACTGACACAACAACATTGTCAGTTAGAAAGATTCTCAACACCTAAAGGAACCAGCTGGCAAGACATTACGATTCAATTCATTGACGGACATACTGTGCGGGTAACTTGCAATGTTCATGGTGAGGTTATTTCACGCATTTATAACTTTACCCAAATGGGTATGGTAGACAGGCGAACAGGCTCACCGAATCGGCAGTGGGCGTTATTAATGGGCTTTGCAGAAGAAGGTGGACGCTTTACGTGGCATAACCCTCGTGCTAATGCCAGACAAAAACAACAAAAGCAAGCGCTTAAAAGCGTATTACAAGCATTCTTCAATATACAGGATACTGACCCGTTTACTTACGTTAAGGACAGACATAATTACGGATATTATCAGGCGCTGTTTAAGGTATTGCCGGAGTAGTACCACTAAACGTTATCAGACTATATTTATTTACTGGCACAGTTCCAATTTACCCCTTGCAATACGCTATTTATCAATCCTATTGAAAATAAGGGATATTTTCCACTAAAAATCCACTTAACTATATCATCTTGTAAGCATTATCTGGCAAGCATATTGCCTTTTGTCCGATTACCAACTCCTTGAAACCGTAGTACTATGCAGGCACTAAACTTGTAGAGAAATTGGCCGTTATACAGCATGATGAAGGCCATGGCTTAAGTGGGGTTATTCTGTTGCTAGGTACGATGACAAACATATTTATGCGACCACCCATCCTTGGACACAGTATTGCTGTAACAGGGGCGTGGTTATCTCTTATGATGGTAGCTCTCATGTTGATGGAATCAGTGTAAAGGAGCTAATCAATGAAGAGTAAATCAGTAGAGATGGAACAGTTAGAGACCGGTCAAATGCAGACAGCTATCTTAGCAGAGCTAAAAACGTTCTTAGCTAGTATGACTGACGTAGTAGTAAGGCGACAACGAATGATGAAAATCAATAGCGTGTTATTAACGGTATTTGCTATTGGTGCATTGTTGGTATCTGGTGTGTACATCTACGCTCAATACACGTTGCATCAAATGGCACAGGGTGAGCAGCGTGCACGGTTGTATTCACACTTATTAAATGATTACAACAACTATGATGTGTGTATGAGTAATACAACAGGAGTAGTAACGCTGCCAGACCAATGTGTTGGTTACTCGCTTGCATTTAGTGAACGAGTTGGTTTGGCAACTCATTATTTCCAGGTGAACCCTGAGATGGCCCAGCAAATAGTGCTGATAAAGCAAGAAGTAGATGCATCACTTAACGGTAAACAAGCCAACATATCAGTGCCAGCTAAAACAGTATTGGCATTGCTTGGTAAACAAGTGAAGTCATAAAAGAGGTAGTTATGAAGGTTGATGATAATGTGAAAGCAAGTGTGATGTCGTTGTTAATTATTACACTTAATTTGTTTGCTTTTGGGTTGGCCATAATCATGCTTGTTAGCTTACATAGCATTGGCAACCCAATATTCACGCTTTTAATATCATTAGTGTTTATTGTAATGCAACTGTACATGAATGTCTGTCTATCAAGAGTAAAGAGAGCATTGTTTCATGATATGGCAGCAATAGAAGCTAAAAGAAAAAGTAATCGATGTCCTATTTCTTTTCTTAATACGTTTGTGGTGGGATTATTTTTAGGTAGTTTAGTTGTTCTCATGATTAGTATTTCTATCTTAATAAAGGTTTTGTTTTTTTAGTAGCTGATTGATAAATGTAAATAAATAGAGAAAAAATATGCGTACAAATTTGGTAAGTATAAGTATTAAATTATTAATTCTGATTGCATTAAGTGCAATCATATCAATTTTAATTCATCTATCTTTCCCCAATTTATTTTCAAAAAATGAGGGATTGACTGGTAAAGAATTCACGTTGATGTACCAGTTCTCAAATTACCTTAGCAAAGTTCACGCATATGAAACAGCGTATCAAATAGGATTGCAAGAAAACAATAATATCAGCAATAACAGTAGGACTGATGCTGTTAAAAAAGCATCTGATGCTATCAATAGTGCTAACCAGTCACTGGATAAAGCATTAGCAGCTGTTAGCGCTGAATATAGCAACCAAGTTCAACCATCTGTTGACCAGTTCATTGCATGGAAACAGAATAACAATCCTGTTTTATCTATTCATAATCGAACAGAAAGCCATAGTTGGCACAGTGATTATTTCAGTCATGTTCAAGCGATAGAAAAACAATTGCGAAAAGCTACCAATATTTATCATGTAAATAACGGCAGATTGGCGCTTATCATGGAACTAGTGCCAGAGGCTAAGGAAAATTTAGCTGCGCATCCTAACGATCCAACGCTATGTAAAATAGAAAACAATAAATTAGGTAGAGGTAAGCCACAGCAAATAGCTGCACAAATTGCTTTTGTTGAATGGGGTAATCAATACTGCAGTGATTATTACAATAACCATGCATCATGGGGTAATTCTAATGGGATAACAAAACCCAATTACACTAAAACATCAAATCGTTATGATAAGTTAACCTACGATGAATACTATCATCAATATGTTCTGCCATTAGTACCAACAGCAATGAAAGAATTACAAAACAGTAAGCCTCGATTACATTACTGGTGTAAGTTTAGTGGAGAAGCAAATAACACCAGCCGTAATCCATCTTTAGATGCAAAACGTGCAGCATATCAACTTCATGGCAAAGAACTTTGTCAACAAGAATTGGTATCACCATTATATGACAAGAACTATTTCAACACAGGGGTATCTTGTATGGAGCAAATCGAGATGATGTGTGCCAATCCTAATGGATGTGATGCAATAGAGCGGTGTAAATCAACTGCTAATTTGAAGCAATAAAAGATTAAAGGAAAAATTTATTGGTGTTTGTAATAACATTGCTTATCCACTACTTTGCAAGTTATGTTCTTATTATAGCTGGTAAGCAAATACATGCGAGCAGATAAAAGCATCAATAAAATTAAACTAATAAAAATGAGAGAAGTTACTAAAAACTTATGGTTTGAAAAAAACTTCACTGAGGGATTATCCATAAAAATATTCCTTTGTAATTTCCTAGGTTATTTAGTACCTATCTGGCAAATTTTGAAAATATATAACTTTTCATATTATAAGCTATCACGAGGCAATTAAAATGCATGACTATCAAAAAAGAAAAGAAAGGAAACGGTGGTTTCGAGCAGTAGAGATTGTGGCTATTTCTGTGCCAGTAGTAATCATAGTTATATCACTTTTCAATAACATATTAAAAGATCATTACGACTTTGCTTTGGATAGTAGACGTTTAGAAATAGAAGCGGAAAATGTTGAACTCGAAAGGCAAAAAATACGCACTCAAGCATATGAGCGTTATAAAACCGAACTGAAGCAAGTCGCCAGGCCGCTTTCTCTCTTACAAATACAGGTGGTTGATGATGTTCAATTTTGTCAGCGATTTAAAAAATTGCCTCTCAAAGAACAAAAGATTGAGCAAGCTAATTTTCAAAAGGAACTTAAAGAAAGAGCGAAGAAACAAAAAGAACTAAAGCTTCAACTTGTAGAACAATACGCATTGCTAAAATTTTCATTTGGTGCCGAAGCTCGCGAAAAAGCTCTCCATTTTGTGCAAATGGTAAACAAATACCCCGACCCTTGTGCAGAAAATATCCCATCTCGTGAAGATTGGATTAGGTGGCAAAATAATTTTTTCGATGAGCTAATTAAATATGTTAAAAAGCAATATCCAGATGTTTCCCATAAAAGAATGCATGTGCCTACATACGAATCTGAAAATATAAACGATGTAGACACATACAAAAATATACTAACTTAATTTAGAAGCAATCAGCACGATTAGCTACTTTATTAAGGTATAAATTGAAAAGCCTTTTCATATCACTCTCCTTTTTTCTATATCAAACATGATCAATATTAATTGACCTCCCACTTCTTATTCTAAATAGAACAAGAAAATCGTGCTTTCTTAGCTCAGAGTTCTTAACCTAAGAATATTTGTTCAACAATATCTGGAAAAAAACCTTTCTAAAATAGCTGTGAACCAATTTCTTTTAACTTGTCTTAAGTAATCACCGAATTCTTGTTTATACAAATTTTGTGTTTTTTCGTAGTGTTTATCCATGTCAGCATCGGTCGTTGAACTAGCATCTGGAAGCTGAGGATAATGATCAAGATAGCCACCTTCAAGCTCCGGAAAAGCTGCATTACAAAATTTGCGGTATTCATTTGTATGTAAAATATGTGCGTGCCACACCTCATCTACTTCGTATGAAGGCGGTAGTTTTTCTGTTGGGTATTTTGTTCTAAGGAAGAGATAATTACGATATTGCTCGATTGCTTTTACTGCTTCACGGCGTCTCCAGCCATCAACTTTGACTAATCGTTCTAACACAGGGGCTAAGTCGATAGAATAAATGTGCTGTCTTGCCTTCTCCAATTGCTCCTTAGCATCGAAGCCGGCTGTACGGATATTACTCGGGAAGAGCCGTTCTGAACAGCCATCTTCCAATATCCCTGAGTCTAAAATAGCCTCTGACCCTGGCATTTTCCCTAGCTCCCTTTATGTCAAATTTAGCAGATATTATATGGGTATTTGTATAAATACTGGCTGCAATTTTGCGCAATAAAATAATTTTGTCAAGCCTATTTTTTTATCTTATGGAAACAATATGTTAATTATTTCACGACAATTGCCAGTCTCTATATTAGGGCGTTTTTTATCAAAATCTACTTTTACAATTGACCATTGTTATGTGAATCGTTGCTTTGATTAGTCTTGTATATTTACGTTTAGCAGTTTATTATCAAAACTGCAAATTGTGTATTTAGTAAACGTTTGGCTTTATATGCAACTATTACAAACTATTAAATAGCAATACAGGGAAGAGATCCACATGCAAGAGGTTACAACATCATATGAAACTAATAAACATCAATTATGTACACGATTTACAAAAATAAGCGTTATTGTATCTATTGTGTGCATTGTATTATCGTCAATTGCCTTATGTTTTCATTATACTATTGAAGGTAAAAGGAAGCAGTTAAAAGCAAAATATGCTCTATCTACGCAACAGTACAAATAACTGGTTACTCTTTAAATTAGTAGACTGACTTGGATCGCCCATATTGCGGAGTTCAGCTCGTCATAAACAGAACATCTTTCAAAATAAACGAGCTTTTTTAAAACCACCAATTGCGGTTGCCAATTTACTTAGTGAAAAGTACTAGCTCACGTAATTTTCTTCTCAGCATATAAAAGTTCACCGTATACAGTATAAAAAAGAATATTAAGATCCCCCTCCCATACTCATAACCAAAATAGCGTTATTCAAAAATGTTGTGATAGCTATAGTGGCAAACATCGCAATAAAAATAAGCGTTACCACACTGCCCGCTGTATCAAGAATACTCAATGCTAATTCTTTATTCATTTTCATCTCATCTCTTCCTGACTAAGTTAAATACTAAAATAATAATTATTGCAGCTTATTGCGAACACAATGTGTTCCAAAACAAGCAAGCTTTATAATGATGAAAAAACCACCGCCTACTAACAATAACAAGCTAAACATTAAAGAGAATGTATAAATCGAAGCGAAACCAGTATTGGGCTGCATTTGTATCATGCTACTAGCAATGAAAAACATGCCTGGGATTATTGCTATCCCAATGCCAATCAACATTATTGTGATACCAATAGCAATCGTTAATAACTTGCTATGAAAAATAGCTTGACTTGACTCTTCTTCAAACTTCATGTTTTTGCTTCTCCTATAACCATCTCATTTCGTAGCACGAGCAACTGCACCCACATTTGCAATATATCAGATGATTTCACGTAGTCCAATTCACAAATGATTAATTATCTCACTTATCTTGTTGTTGCATAGACAAAGCATAGTTTGCCTTCATTTGTTTAATTTTTCCCTCGGTACATGGTGCAGGAATAATGCTACTAGCGATATTCCGACACATACAATAGATAATGTTATACTGATCTTTGAAGGGGTAGTCGATTGCTTATCAGTTTGCTGCAATACAGTCGTTTTTACCATACTCGAACCTCTATCAATGGATTATAACTATCAGTATACATACAAATCCTAACATTGCTGAATCATCTCACCCTCAAACTGTATGAGTAGCTTAGCCAACCTTTCAATCTGCGCATGCTTTGGGAATGCAGTAAAATAATATGCCAGTATTTCTCTGGCCATTGAATAAAATAACCATTCATCATCATAATCATGCTCTGCAGTCTCACCATCATACTCCAGCATTACTTTCTCCTTAATCAATTGCGCAACCAAAAACGGTATTGATTGTTTAATTCACCACTATCTGAATACACCCACGAAAGAAAGGACTACTATATGGGAAGAATGTAACACTGTCTGAATGCTCCCCCATAAACTGCGGGTCTAACTCTGCTAACACCTCTGATGAGTTTACTGTCTGCAGTGCATCTGCCGAGTAGTGAAAGAAGTCATATTGACAATCAACATTGTCTTGTTGCTGCAACAGCTTTATCAACTTTCTAACATGAAGCAAATCATTAATGATGCGTACTTTACTGCTCGCAACCACTGGGCATTCCAGTAGTGTTGGTAATGCTAACGAGTAATATAGTGGGGTATTGGTTGTCGATACAGTCTGTGGTTGCATGATGATAAGTGGGTAATCTGCTAATTGGTAATAATCTTGGTACACCTGTTTTAAGAGTGATAATGGCAACAGCTTATCAGTTTGCGCCACAGCAAATGCAGGGTACATATCACTTGCTATGGCTAGTAAGTGACACAGTGTATTAATCGCAACAGGTTTTGGTTGCCAACGACGCTTAGCAACGATGGCAGCTAGCTTCTCCCACACCAATGTGATGTCTATGATACCGTTGTAATAGAAGAATAACTCTTTTAGGATATACTGCTCTGCATATTGATACAGTGGTGTTTGCGGTTGCCAATGTGTTTCTATGAATGGTTTGGTAAAGAAGATAATTTCGCAATGCCAGTTGTTGGCTTGTTTAGCAATTTCTTGAAATACTGCATGCTGTTCAAGTAAGGTTTGTGGTGCTTCAATATCAATGCCTAGCTCACGCTGTAATCGTAAGTGATGCGCATTGTTTGATAGCTTTGCCAATGAGAAGACAGTTCTAGCACCTGCTGTAACATGCCATGCTTGTTTGGTGGTATGGGTGGGTGACAGACCATGTGCACCCCACAAGCCGATGATGTTACCAGTATCCATAATACGCAGTGGGATAACACGGTTATCTGTTTCCAGAAACACTTCAACAGCGTGTGTGAGAATAATGCCAATGGGATTATCATTGTGATAACACAGCAGTTGGTTTATCTGTGTCGGTAATTGATTATCACCAAGTGGAGCTGTTTTATGTGATGAAATAGGCAGTGCAGTGATGCCGTTTTCAACGATGTTAGCACCGTAATAATAACCAGCTTTGATAAACTGTGCGGCATAAATGTTGGGGATAGCATCGATGATGTTGGCTAATTCAGATTGAACTAATTTTACCTGCTCACGAATGTCTGACCACAGTACGGCATCAAGTTGTGATGTCACACTCATTGTATCTTGCATGCCCTTGTACGCCATATTAATATTATCGTTAACAAAGAATTACATTTTCTTTGTTAGAGTTTCAACATAATAGATTGACTATGATTTAATGACAATTGGACATATGCGCACAGGATGTATAATGTTGATTAATAAAATTCTAACTAGACTGTAATCCTCAATCTGAAAAAGTTCTTGACAAGAGTAGAAAGCAGCATCGAGAATGTCCTCATTCTAATCATCAAACAAAACATCTAGTTTCTTTTAATTTGTTGCCTTTCTTATGAACTGTTTTTCTGCATTCATTGCATTTTATGAATATGCAAATGTTCAACCTAAACTAGAAGGAGTTATTTATGTTTCAGGGAAAACCATCTAAAAAAGCAAGTATTAAACAGAGTTGGCAATTCTATCAGGACAATAATTATAAATTTGCAGTTGCAGGATTCAAAGAAATTCTTGATATAGGAAAATTGGAAGACTACGTTGGAAATGGAGATTCCGACGCAATCAACAATGAATATGTTGACGCTTGTTTTGCATTAATAGTGTTATTTAAAGAAGGTGTCCCAATATCAAAACAAGGCGACGAAAAAGTAAAAAAAAGAATAAAATTATATTCGGATTTTCTTCGAAAACGGATGAGCAATTCTGATAAAAGAGCAAAATTCTATCTAGAATGGTTAACTGAATTATTTGACACATCAAAAAAAGAAAGTGTTGACAGTAATAAGCTTTTAATAAAGCTATGTTCTACAGCTTACTCCAAAGAAGTGACTCCAATACAATCAGTATCTGTAGCTTGCATCTTACTTAAAAAAAATATTGATAAGTTCAATACTAACAAAGATAATAAAACTGTGCTGTGTATAGCAGTTGAAAATGAACAATTTGAATTAGCTAAATTTCTCTTAGATAATCAATTCCCCTTTTTTGCCTCAACAAGCGTTGGATATCCCAGAATTAGTGAGTTTAGCCTTTTAAGCAAAGCTGTTAAAGGTGACGACCCTAAAATAGTACAGAAACTATTAGAATCTGGGGTTATTTTAGATGGAGAAAATCCACCTGCCAAATTGCATATTGTACCCAGAGGAAGAGGAAAAACATCACGAGAACTTTTTGACTCAATAGAGCGTCGCAAACAAGAAAGACAAAAGATTGTAGATAGTTTGGAAAGCTTGGCTCATATAAACCAAGACGAAACTTTACAGTTTGCTGCAGGGATACTTCGGCTTGAAACCTGCGAGAGTATTAATTCTCAGAAACAAATCACTAGTTTGATGGGGCAAGCCTTCAACAATGGCAGGGGTATCGACAATGCTGCATGTTACCTCTGGCTATTAGATAATGCATTATTTACAGATGAAATGAGGGAGTTTCAAATCCCAATTGATACACTTTTCGCCAAGTGTGAAAATTCTGATTATCCTCTAGCTGCATTACTGCTTGGAGCAATTTATGCAAGTGGGCTAGCAGATGTCAATATAGACGAATATAAGGCTAATAAGTTTTTTAATAAAGCAAAAATCAATTTTTATAAAAGGCAATTGGGACATGCTCCCAAACTTACACATGTGCTTTTGGAACATCTTTTCAAGAAAGAAGAAATTAGTGAAGAATATAAGCTAATTATTAGCTTGATACTAATAAACATAGATGAAATAAACCAAGCAGCTGAAAAAGAACTAATTGAAAGAAGATTTGGCAGTAATGCTCCTATAGAACCCACTAGCTCTAGTGAATACCTCAAATATGCTACTGACCGGAATAACATTTGGGCATTAAAAAAATTCAAAGAATTCGAATCAAAGCATGAAAGTAAAAGCGGAGCGTTCAGCTCATTTCTTGATGCACCTAGCAGTACTATCATTGAGGAATCTAAATCTGAAGAAGAACAAGAGGTGGGGCAGCGATTAGCAGAAATACGTAGAGAAAGAGAACTGCGAGATATACGGGAAGAAATGGCACATTTAAGGGAATTAGTTCAACCAAATAAAAGTTTTGAGGATACACGAGGAGGACTAGCACTTTTTGGAGAAATGTGCGGGCTAGAACAAGAAATAGTAGAAGCACAAGATGCTGCAAAATTAGAGATGTCTACTTCTAGTTTTTCTCAAGATAAAAAGAAAGAAGAAAAACGAACTAAGTTGGCAAAAAAAGAACAAGAATTATCAAAATTAATGTCACAAGCAGAAGGCATAATAGAAGCGGATTTAGCAAAAGGAAGTGATGAAGCCACACCTGGAATATCAAAAGAACAACTAGAAAAAATGTTGGAGGAGCAAGAAGAACAGCAAAGCAAAGAACGTGCAGACTATAATGAAAAATTATCAAGTCAACTTGAAAAGACGGAAAAAGAAGAAGTTGATGAGTTGGTTCAGTTATGTGATGCACGTATTGAATTGACGCCCTCCCAATTATCTGAAGAAATGCAAAAAAAATTAGATGCTCTTAACAGTAAAATACAAGCACTTGAAAAGCAATTAACACCACTTCAAAGACAATATAAATCACAACAGGCGCAAAAAAGATTAGAGCAATATATTACTACTAAATCTGGTGACACTGTTAAAGAATTTTATAACACTATTTTTCGACAACTAAATCGTTTATTTCTTGTATTGCAGATGGCAAGCACTCAAACGTTTGTCTTGCGTCCAGGAGCTGCTCATTACCTATTGGCTGGAGACTCAAAAGTTGGAGGTGTTAGCCTGATTTTTGGTGCATTAGCTGCAATAGGTGCCCCTATAGTAGGAGCTGGGGAGAAAGCATTAGATAAGGGCAATGAAAAACTACAAGATGGTAAGGCTCGTAAAGGAGAAGCGTTATTAGAAAGTAGTTTAGTCGCGAATGAAAATTTAGCACGTAAAACAGCATTGTACTTAGCATATCGCTACAAAAATGCATTACTTAGAATCAATCATTCATCAAAGACTGCTCCACGAACCAGTGAAGGCGGAGCCCATGTGTTAGGGTTATATACAGCAGGTAAAATTATCAAAGGAATGGTTGAAGGGAAAGTCCCTCCTAAAAATCGGCAAGGTGAAGAATTTGTTAGTGCTATGTTGCAGCTAGTATCAGAAGAAAAGCTAGCAGAACGTACAGTTGAGAAGGAAGCCGGATCTGTCAAAATAGGTACTGTAATACCTTTTATCAATCAAAAAATGAAAGCAGTAGATGGTGAAGAACTTTGTGCAGAGTCTTTGGTACGCAATAAAACAGGGTTAATGATACTAAATGATGATACAGGTCAAGTTGAATTTTATGTTCGAAAAGAAACAAAAATTAATACGGAAGGTCAATCAATAGGAGAATCTAAAGACTTAGGTAATGCTGAAAAATATGGCTATCGTTGGGCAACTCAAAAAGAAAAAAAAGAAATTGAGAAAATTAAAAAAAGAGCCGCTGGCTTTTTTGAACCGGAGTACTCATTTACCCAATTTGAAGAAGAGTGGGTGAAAGAAGAGAAGCTAATATCCATGTCAGAGCTTTCGTTTGCCATGCAAGAAATAACAATGGCACGAAATATAGCGACACTACCACCTGTAAAATTAACAGGGCAATCTGATGATGAGGTGGCTTTATCAGACTTAGAGGAAGAAGAAGCAGATACAGATGATGATACAGATGAGTCTACTTTATCAGAAAATGAGTATAAAGAAGGTAAGCAAAGTAAAAGAAAAATAGGATTTGTTGAAAAAGAGGTTGAAACAATAGAAACCATAGAGTTTAAACGAGAATTTAAAAAAGCGCAAAGTAAAATAAAGCGCTTAGAGACAGAAAATGCTGGTATAAAAGGAGCAGTAGATGCCTTAAAGAAAATAATACGCAATCAAGCTACTCAGCTAGATAGTTTAACTAGTATGGTGTCGATATTGATGCAGGAACGAAAACCTGAATTGTCCCTATCGTCTTATAGCAGAACTAGCTTAACCCTATCGAAGCATGATCAATCATCAAAATATCCTCGTGGCTTTTTACAACGAAAACAAGAAGAACAGTCACCTGAGTTAAGTCTACAACCATTTCCTTTAACTTCCGAAAGTAGTATCTACAGCAGAATTTCTTCTCCTGCTGACCGAGATATTAGCGAAATACGAAGTAAACTTTTGTTGCTTGATGATTTGTATGAGAATTATGATCCAACTTCACCAGATAGAAACAGCTTAGTTAATTGGTATCTGGGAAAAACGCTAGGTGAGGAAGATTCTGATACGAGAATATCTCGGGGCTTGCAAGAAGGAGGATTATCACAATTAATTAAAGAAGAAACAGAGAGGCTATTGGCATTAGCGGATGAACAAACTTCTTTATTGGGTGGTAGTAGTAGCTCTAGTTCTAGCAGTTCCAGTGCCAGTAGTAGCCATTACCCTGATAGTCGTATTACTACAAAACGAACTTTACCTGGTTTTAAAAGCTCACCACTGCCTGTTACCAGAGATGTTGGTGTGAGACCTGGTGACGTAGAGATATTGACACGGACTAGTCCTGTATGTAGTAGTTCTCGTTTCCCTTCTCCTTCAAATGAAGACCGAGCCTCTACATCAGAGCAATTGTTACCACCACAGCCTCCGTCTCAACCACCTACTGGCTAGTACAAGCTTAAAACTTATGAAGTTGTTGCAAGGTTATGCATCCTTCCCCCACGGGGGCGCTCGCGCAGCGGAATATAGCAATAGCATCCGTACCAACATAATGTACCTCTATCGTGCTAGTGTTGTTTACTTTGTTGCTGCTGTAACAACTTAACGAAAAAGGTATGTGCATCGCTGCTATTTATTCTGAGCCGGTTAGTGACTCTGAGTTGCTCATTGGCTTCAAGCTGATAAGACTGCACACAAGCCATACGTAACAATCTTGCTAGCTGTCGCAAGATGTACTTCAGCTCACTGTGCTCGAGCTTGCCCATGGTGAGCAAATCGACCACTTCAAATGTGATATCTAACTTTTTGCGCAATGAATCGAGCACAATGCTCGTGTTGATAACGTTATCCTTTTCGATAGGACAACTATTCGGTAGACTGTTGTCAGTCATGACTTACCTCCACTGTAGGTAGTTGTGATTAGCCGCAGATTGGTGCGTCAACACCTTTCTGTGGCGCTTATGCTGGACTGGAGGTTTCGGTGAGCAATGCTACGTTCAACCTTCAGTTCAGCGCCTTTGTGCTACTGGCGTAACACACGATGTGATTACAGCAGTTAGCAACAAATAAGTCAAATACTACATAGAAGCATCATTGGCTGAATGCGCAATCGCTTGGCTAATCCAATGATTTAAACTAATCCCTGCATGTTTAGCTGCCAGATACGCTGCTCGATGAGTTTCCGGATCAAGACGTATATGCAACTTACCAGAGAACGGCCGCTCTGGTTGTTCATCTCGCTCAGCACAAAACGCTAAGTAATCCTCGATAGAATCAATGAACGCTTGTTGCAAGCTTTTCACAGAGTCACCTTGAAACGTAATCACATCGCGCGTGTTAATAACCTCACCGTGAAATAACTGCGCATCGCTGTCAAACTCAACAACGCCAAGATAGTCTTTGTATTTGAGTGTATTCATCTGCATATCATTTGACTCCTGCTGCAATTAAAAAACGACGCATTGACACAACTGCTCCCTTATCGGTCTCCTTTTTAGGATGAGGACGATGAAATACAGCACGTACGCCGTGTAGTGCAATACGAACACGTGAGCCTCGTCCTTCTGATATTTCCGCTCCCAGCGCTATTAACAATGCTTCAATATCCTTCCACGGTATTCCAGCATTAACCGGTGTTGCGAAAATCGCCGCCAACGTTTTCTTGTGTTTTCCTTGCATAATAGAAATGGTACCACATGACGATACCATTTGCAAGCTAATAGTTTAAATATCGGTCAGCTGTGCTGCATGTATTCCAACATGGAACTTACTACTGCTGCACTTGCAGGCATTTGAATGATGATATGTCGATATTGATATATCTCCAGTCTCCTGTTTGTCATTATCCTTATTCCAGAAGAGGAGGGGCTTATGACACTACACTAACCACCCACACCAAAGATAAAAAGTTAAATGCCGCTAGAACGATCATAGAAGATCTGATTTGCATTTAAACCACCTTACCTATACTACCCTACTGGTTTACATGTTATCGTTCAATAGAGCGCTTTATTTTGCGTTTTAGAGAAATTAAAAAAATTATAATTTTTTTAAAATTAATCCGGACATTTTTAAAAAAAATCGTATGTAATAAATAGGGGTAGTTTACTTAAGTTAACTTAATTTTTAAAAAAACTTAATTTATTAAAGCTGTGTACCCATGTGTAGTGTGTTAATCACTTTGTGAAGAATGAACAAAGTTATTAATACAATGCACATAGTGCACAGCTAAGCTTTAAACTCTCCAATTTAACTAATAGTATTAAGTTAACTTAGTATACTTAAGTTAACTAGTTAACTAAATACTACCAGTACTATAAAGCTAACTAAATCACCCATTATCCACACTTAGTGTACCAGTGTATCTCAGTACTACTCAGTTATACCCAGTTAGACTCACATTAGTCATTATTGTAATGCGTGTTACGCAGTGATTGTTAGTGTATTGTGTTATTAGAGAGCTTAATAATTAGCTGTGCACTACGTGAATTGCGTGGATAACGTGTGCTCGTACCTCGCTCAAGTTACCCTCACAATGTCACGTGGGTACACAGCTTCAACAACAAGTTTTTTGTTTTTTCTTTTTGTTGTCACTGCATTTAGCTACTGTGGTAATGCGACTATCTTTGTTATCAACACGTCGTGTTCATCTGATGCAAGGTAAATAAAAAAGCACTTTACAAATTCAACATTTTTTAGTATATTTCTCGCTATGCTTGGCAGGGCTATATACAAACGCTCTCTCCTAGGTGTCAAGCTACCAGGCCAACCCTCTCACAAAAACACATGATTTACGGTTCTGTACCAATATGGAAGATATGGATACCGACCAACACCAAACAGAAGAAGGTAGCCAAGTAAAAGAACCTAGTTCTCCTTCGATAGCAAGTCCTGGTAACACACCATCGCCTAGGTAATTTACTAATAATTTAATTAGGTTGGGGAAGTTAAATGTTTTTTAAATCACCAGAACAAAAGGCAAAGAGAAAACAAAAATCAAAGGAACAACAACAAAACTTTGCTAAAAGCACAGTAGATACTTTTTGTGAGCTGGCAGTAGTATAAAGTTTACCAGTAGCAGAAAGACTTGAGGCTGTTAATATGCTGCTAGATTGGCTGGGTGCTTTTTTAAATGATTTTGACGCGAGAAAAGCTGGGTTAAGAGCCGCGCAGCAAGAATTACAAAAACAGTCTAAAGGTAAAGATCAAAGTGTTTTTGATAGTTCAGCAGCAATGAGCACGATAATGGCACGTCTTAGCAGGCCGGTGGGTGATGAAGAAAGACAGTGCTTTATTGACAACATTAAAGTAGCTCTTAAAACGTTAGAAGCTAGCAGGACTGGAATGCGCAAGCAGCAAGCATTAGAGACGCAATCTGAATTACCACCAAGTGAGTCAACGACACCTACGTCTTCTTTGTAAGAAGCTTTTGCACACTAATTTAGTACTTGAATACAGCAAATATTGGAGTATGATGTACTAGCTTGGCAGAGCCAATAGCTCTCCGGCTCCTCTAGGCAGCCAAGCTACCAGGCCAGTATCGTAGGCCAGGTCACAGGTTTTTATGGAGCTCCTTTCTCCAAAAATAGGCTGCTAAATAGCAATGTTTGGCAGCCGCCTTGCTTGTCAGAGCGGGAAGATTTTTAAGTAAATCTCCTACAGAAAAAGGTACTTACCAAGGTCAAAAAGTATACGGGCTCTCTGTGCGCCCGAGTTCGTTAGCGGTAGCACTGGAAAAATGGTACGAAGTACGAATTACGCATTCTCCAATAAAACTCACTTACTAAATCAATAGATTATTTTAGATTGTGGCTAAAACCCTAGCCGTACTTGTGGTGCGAAATAAGTACGATCATATTGCCTGGCTTATCTAATGACATTTAAACGTATGGCTCTTCAATCATCTAGTCACTTGTTAGGAAACAATAACTGTGGGTGTCTCAATTTCTGAATATGCAAGACAGCGCGGCATTACCGAAGGCGCCGTGCGTAAAGCGCTTAAACAAGGGCGTATTGTCAAAGAATCAGATGGCAGTATTGATGTAGAGCGTGCTGATAAAGCTTGGCTAACCAATACCACAACACCGCGTATCAATATCGCTAATGCCACATTAGCACAGAAAACAAAATCAACTGCTTTACCCAAATTTGCCACGGATGCTGTTAGAGAAACCTTAGCTGAAAATGGGCAACCATTAGGTGAGGATGAACACGTTACCTATCATCATGCTAAAGAAGCAACGGAAATACTCAAAGTAGAAATGATGCGATTAGAGCTCAGCAAGCAAAAAGGAACGTTAGTTGATTGTGAAAAAGTCACAACCCATCTTTTTCAACTATCGCGTCAAATTCGTGATAGCTGGCAGCATTGGCCAGCACGTATAGCAAATGACATGGCAACACAGTTAGCGGTAGATACTCACACCTTGCAAATTGCGCTCGAAAAAGCAGTGCGCGCACAGTTACTGGAGATTTGTGATTTGCATTTGAAGTATGTTGAAGAACCCGTTGCCCAATAGTTGTTATTTACTGCGGAAGGAAAAGTAGTATGGATAATTCGGATAAGGTGATTTCATGTGAGAAAGCCTGTCGCCAATTTAAAGCGTT
Source organism: Gammaproteobacteria bacterium (assembly GCA_965116795.1). Lineage (GTDB taxonomy): Bacteria > Pseudomonadota > Gammaproteobacteria > JAJFKG01 > JAJFKG01 > JAJNDI01. The sequence continues at coordinate 124,439 of OZ220716.1, read as the reverse complement.
TATTGAACAAGAGCATGATATTTGGCGTGCTTGGCCAAACCGTTTTGTCACCCATATGGCTAATCAGTTAGGTGTTGACTTCGATACCTTGCTATTTACATTGGAACATTATGTCAATGAACAACTCCGTTGGTTAAACAAACGAAAAATCGACATTGAACCCTAGCATGTTTTATGTATGACAATGCCAATAAAATAATGGCAAGCGTGCACTCAGGGATGTTACCCAATTCCTTCTTAACCATTTCCGAGTGGGCAGACACGTATCGCACGTTGTCATCCAAAGCGGCTGCAGAGCCAGGTCGTTGGCGCACAGCGCGCACACCGTACTTAAAAGAGATAATGGATGCATTATCACCCCATTCACCAGTACAACGCATTGTTTTTATGAAAGGTGCACAGATTGGCGGTACAGAAGCGGGTAACAATTGGATTGGGTATATGATTCACTTATCCCCTGCCCCAATGATGGCCATTGCGCCAACCACTGAAGCGGCCAAACGTAACTCTAAACAACGCATTGACTCACTCATTGAAGATTGCTCTGAATTGCGTACACGGGTGAAACCGGCACGCTCACGTGATTCGGGTAACACCGTATTATCCAAAGAATTCCCCGGCGGGGTATTGGTGATGACTGGCGCTAACTCGGCCGTAGGATTGCGTTCCATGCCAGCACGCTACTTATTCATGGATGAAGTCGATGGGTATCCAGGGGATGTGGATGGTGAAGGTGACCCGATTGTCTTAGCTGAGCGTCGCAATGCCACGTTTCAAACGCGTCGCAAAGTCTTTTTAGTGAGCACACCCACACTTAAAGGCTTGTCACGTATCCAACGTGAGTTCGAACACACTGACCAACGTTATTATCATGTACCCTGTCCGCACTGCGGGCATTATCAACCGTTACGTTTTCATCAATTGCGTTGGGAGGAAGGCAAGCCCACGAATGTTCAGTACGAATGTGAATCATGCGAGCAGCTGATTGCAGAACATCACAAAACGCAGCTATTGAGCAGTGGTAAATGGGTAGCGACCCGCGAGAGTCAACAACAACACACCGTCGGTTATCACTTATCAAGCTTATACAGTCCCATTGGTTGGTTTAGTTGGTCAAATGCCGCTGCGCTATTTGAGCAAGCCAAAACGCACCCTGATAGTATGAAAGGATTTATTAACACGGTATTAGGAGAACCCTATGAAGAAGAACACGATGCACCGGACTGGGAAACACTTTATCAACGATGCGAAGCGTACCCGCAAGGTATTATCCCGCTTGGTGGATTGTTTATTACAGCGGGTGTGGATATTCAAAAAGACCGCATTGAGTGTGAGATGGTTGCTTGGGGGCGCGATAAACAAAGTTGGTCGGTTGATTACGCGGTGTTATCAGGCGATACGGCGCGCACTGAAGTCTGGCAACAACTAGAGAGCCTACTTCAACAAGACTGGCCACATGCATCAGGACACACATTACCGATTAGAGTGATGGCCGTTGACAGTGGCTATGCAACACAAGAAGTCTATTCGTGGGTGAAACGCCATCCTCAAGCAATCTGGGGTGGCGGTGGTGCACGGGCTAATCAACCGCGCACCGTCGTGGCCGTGAAAGGTCGTGACAATGACACCGCACTGATTTTAAGTGTGTCGAAAACCGACGTCAGTGGTAAGCGCCGTGGACTGCGCGTGTGGAATGTATCTGGCACCGTTGCCAAAGTAGAACTCTACCGCTGGTTGAAACTGGGTAAACCAACAGACAACCATAATGACACACAACCTACTGACTGTCCGGCAGGCTATTGTCATTTCCCAGAATATGAACCAGAATACTTCAAGCAATTAACCGCGGAGAAGCGCATTATCCGCATTCACCGTGGATATCCACGTGCGGTGTGGGAGAAAGACCCAACCAGGCGCAATGAAGCGTTAGATTGCAGAGTGTATGCCAGAGCAGCGGCGAGTATTTACGGGTTAGATAGATTTAACGAGCGACATTGGCAACAGTTTGAGGAAGCGTTAGGTAAACCGGTTGCAACAACGGTTGAGAATGACAAGCAACCGTTGAGCTCAACCAAACCGTTATCAGACCGAGCTACGTTCTTGCGCGCAATGATGACCCCACGCTCGATGGAATTACCTGATGACCCGTACTTAGCCCCACAAGATGGGATTGATACGAAGTTTGGAGCTGACTAACGGATTAGAGCATGACAGATTTATCGACATTACGTGCACGCTTGCACGATGCGCAAGAGGCTTACCATGCCTTGATGACCGGCCAACAAGAAGTATCGGTTAACATCAGTGGGTATGGCAGTATCACGTATACCACCACTAACATTAACCAACTAACGCGCTACATTGATAACTTAAACTTACTCATTGCACGCCAGTCAGGCCATGGTGGGCGCAAGGCGTTAATTGCTGAGTTCTAAGCATGCGTATGTATACCAGCAAACTCCCTGACACCGCGCACCGCGGCGCATCCCATACGGCCAGTGAATTACGTTCATGGCAACCACCAACAGGCTCTGCTGACAGTGATTTGCTCCCAGAGTTAGACACGCTGGTTTCCCGTTCACGTGATTTGGTGCGCAATCATGGTGTGGCTAGTGGTGCGATACAAACACTCACCGATAACATTGTTGGTTCCGGGCTACGCTTAGCAGCACGACCTGATTACGTCGCACTTGGCAAACCAAAAGAATGGGCAGATGAGTGGGCACGGCAAGTCGAATCACTGTGGCGCACGTGGGCAGAGTCAACGTTATGCGATGCAGCTAACACATCAACCTTTGCAGGTTTAACCATACAAGCCTTTCGTTCATCCCTCTTAAACGGGGAAGCGTTGGCATTGCCCTTATGGTTACCTCAACGAGAGTTTGCCACCACACTGCAATTGGTTGAGCCTGATAGATTAAGCAATCCTAATGGTGAGCAAGATAGCAAGACGTTACGCGGCGGGATTGAGATTGACAAATACGGTGCACCGATAGCCTATTGGATTAAGCGCACGCATCCAGGTGACCTATTCACCTTAGCACAAGACGATGATTGGCAACGCATCCCAGCGGTGACTAAGTTTGGCCGTCAACGCGTATTACACTTACATGATAAAGAGCGCACGGGACAAACTCGGGGTAAGCCATTGCTGAGTAGTGTGTTACCGTTATTTAAAACGCTAGACCATTACGAGCGCAGTGAATTACAAGCTGCTGTGGTTAACGCGATGATTGCCGCTTTCATTGAAACGCCATTGGATAATGATGCGATTAGTGAGTTATTCGGCGGTGATGTCAATGATTACATGAAGGCACGTAATCAATGGCGCGTGCGCTTGCAAAGTGGCACCATCATTCCGGTGTTCCCGGGTGATAAGGTCTCAGCATTTACCCCCAGTCGGCCTAACAGTGGTTACGGGCAGTTTGTAGAGAACGTATTGCGACACATTGGCACCGGGCTTAATCTTCCCTTTGAACTGTTAATGAAGGATTTCTCCAAGACCAATTACTCCAGTGCGCGCGCCGCCTTAATGGAGGCGTGGCGCTTTTTTTCAGGTAGGCGTCAATGGTTAGCCACGTACTGGGCACGACCCGTGTATGCCTTGTGGTTAGAAGAAGCGGTGAATAAGCAGTTAATCGATGCGCCGAACTTCTATCAATGCAAACAAGCATGGACACGTTCCAAATGGATTGGTGCAGGTCGTGGGTGGATTGACCCGGTCAAAGAAGCGCAAGCTTCCAAGATTCGTATGGACATTGGCTTATCCACGTTAGAAGAAGAATGTGCTGCACAAGGGTTAGACTGGGAAGAAGTGTTAGAGCAGCGTGCGCGTGAGCAGGCGAAGCAACGAGAGTTAAATCTACATTTAGAGACAACACCTGCTATTGATGAGTTATCCGCGCAACCTAAAACAGATGATGCTGTTTAAAGACATCATCTGTTGTGGCATTTAACTGATTTTATTAAACAAGAAGAGAAACGTCTTGTTGTTGCTGTTGCAAAGCGTGATGTTCTTCATCTTCAGGTGATTCAATAGTTGCATTACCTGAGTTGGAAGTAGAACTAAAAAGGGCATAACGATTATCACAGCAAGCAAGATAGCAGCCAAAAATTGTGGCGCTCATTCCTAACGGGATTACGCTGCCACCAAGGACACCTGCTCCAACGGCACCAAAAAAAGATGCACCGTGCCGACTCGCGATTACAGCGCAGACGCTGCCACCAAGAGACATATTAACCAAGTTCACGGCAATCCAAAAATAGCGTCGAGTATTATTAGCTGTCTCCTCCTCAAAAAAAGACTCTCTTGCAGCTGCTTGTTCTGCGAGAGATTCTCTTAGCCTCTCAGCAGGCGGTATAATGAGCTGCCTAACTTGCTCTCTAATTTCTTCTCTGCCTTGTTCTCTAGCTTCTTCTATCTGTTCTTGAAGAGCTTGTGCAGAAATGGTAACGGTCGTAGAGTTTGTGGATTCTTCTCCAATAGGCATGAGTAATTACCCCCTTCTATTTCTAATAGTTTCTAAATTGATTACGACGAAAACACACAGGTTTTCGAGCGCATAATATAGCACAAAAATCAGTCAAACAGAACGTCTCGATAACCTGTTGTTTTGATGACGATAAACAGCCTACTACCCAAATCAACACAGGAAAATATCCCTATGCGTGCTTGGAATAAAGCAACGAGCCAGCCGTGGGCAATCACCACGGATGCGTTAACTAACATCTTAGATGTTGCGGCTAGAACCAATGCGTCACCTGAAGCAGTTGCTGCAAAGTTAGGGCGTGAGTTACACAACCAACATCCGATGACCATTAGCAACGGTGTAGCAGTGATTCCAATTATCGGCGCACTGTTTCGCTATGCCAATGTATTCACACAAGTCAGCGGTGCAAGTTCGTATGAGATGATTGCCAAAGACGTTAGCAATGCCTTTACCAATCCGGATGTACACACCATCCTCCTTAACATCGATTCGCCCGGCGGTGAAGTCAATGGGTGTTGTGAGTTAGCGCAATTCATTTACGGGGTGCGTGGTAAGAAACCGATTATTGCCTATGGCTCAGGGGATGTGGCCTCCGGTGCCTATTGGATAGCCAGCAGCTGTGACAACATCATTGTCTCTAAGACCAGCAGTGTCGGTTCTATCGGTGTAGTTGGTGTGTACCGCGATAACAAAGATGATAATACCGTTGAGATTGTTTCATCCCAAAGCCCGCACAAGCGCTGTGATATTCATGATGATGATGGGCGCACTCGTTTACAACAACGCATTGATGCATTAGCTAACGTATTTATTGATGCAGTGGCCACCTATCGCAATGTCTCAACAGAGCATGTCACCGAGCACTTTGGTGGCGGCGATGTGTTTATAGGCGAGCATGCACTGCAACGTGGTTTAGTTGACCGTGTTAGTACACTCGATAACGTACTGAATCAATTGCAACAACCCTCCACACATTACTCAGTCATTTCCACTGCTCATTCACAACCACAGGAGAACCGTATGAATGACATAACACCTGATGTCGTAACATCAACTGATGCGACAAACACTGTAGCTGATGCTACTGACTTGCTCATCCAAGGCAGAATCAAAGAGCGTGCACGCATCCAAGCTATCTTAACCTGTGATGAAGCGCACTCTCGGATGAAGTTGGCGCAACACTTAGCCTTTGCCACCGACATGGATGTTGAATCAGTGATGGCAACGTTAGTCAATGCGCCTGATATTCACTCAACGCCTGCACCCACTGTGGATAATACCGGCTTTCACACCATGATGAATCAATTGGCGAATCCGGCTATTACCCCAAGTGAATCAACATCAGAAGATATCGATAACACTGATGCGATTGCTAAACGTATTGCCGAGTCTTAACTTGCTGAATCAATCCAGCAACCAATCAATCACACTCACTCAACCATAGGAGAACGTTATCATGACGGCACAAGGCTTTACTGACCGTGGGTCAATTACCCCAGACAATTTAGTAGCAGGGGAATTTCCCTGCGTGCAACGAACAGAAGCGATTACCAGTACCACACCACTTTTACGTGGGACAGTGCTGGGGCGCATCACAGACAGTGGCGTGTATACCTTAAGCACTAGCAAAGCAACCGATGGCTCGCAAACCCCGGTGGCTATCTTGGCCGAACCCATTGAGGTAGCCGATACCATTCAAGCGGTGGTGTATCACAGCGGTGAGTTCAATGCTAAAGCGCTGACCTTTGGTAAAGGCCATAGCGCTGACACGGTATGGGCAAGTTGGCGCAGCACCGGTAACAACACACTCTTTCTTCGCAACAACCAGGAGATTTAACCATGGCTGATATCTTTTCTACATTCGTGCTTAATCGCACGATTGAATACTTAGAGCGTCCCGCATCGTTTTTATTAGATACCTTCTTCACAGCGGTGCAAACCGATGAGCGTGAAGAAATCTACTTTGACATTGACCAATCCAAACCGCGTTTAGCCCCGTTTGTCTCACCTTTAGTCGCTGGTAAAGTGGTGGATGCACAAGGCTACAGTACCCAAAGCTTTAAACCGGCGTATATCAAAGACAAGCGTCGCTTTGATGCGAGCATTCCACTAAAGCGTGTCATTGGTGAGACCATTGGCGGTGAACTGCCGGGACGACGTCGATTAGAAGCGGCAATTAGCAAAGCCCTCAAAGACCAATTGGAGAACTTAACCCGGCGTGAAGAAGTGATGGCAGCAGAAGCACTGATTAAAGGCACGGTTACCGTGTCAGGTGATAACTACCCGACCCAAGTGGTGGACTTTAAACGTGACCCGGCATTAACTGTCAAATTACCTGCTGCCAGTAAATGGAGTAACCGTGATACCCCAGCATTAGACCAACTAGAAGAGTGGGCGTGTTTGATTCAGGATAAGTCTGGCGCGGTAGCTAAACGGGTTATCCTTGACCCTAAAGCATGGAAGTTATTGCGCAAGAACAAACAAGTGATTGACCAACTCGACATTCGCCGTGGCACCAGTATCAGTGTGAACACTGACCCAATGGTACGCGGACAAGCCAGTGACAAAGCACGGTATGTGGGCACCATTGGTGATTTTGATTTACACGTTTACAATGACGTGTATGTGGATGATGAGGGGAACACCCAGCATCTACTGCCCGACAACACCATGTTGTTAGTCAGTCAGAGCCAATTAGAAGGCACGCGGTGTTATGGGATGATACAAGATGAGAAAGCGGACTTTCGAGCGATGCGGTATTTCAGTAAAAGTTGGATGGAGGAAGACCCGGCGGTGAGGTGGTTGTTATTGCAATCCGCTCCATTGATTGTACCGTACCGTCCAAATGCCTCATTGTGCGCTTTGGTGGCATAATATGTTAGCAGCCTTTGAGAAAGCAACGGATAGATTGTTTAACCGATTGGGAGTGCAAGCAGTGTATCATCCGCACGGTAGTAGTGAATCAATGACACTACAGGTGATTCTGAAGATACCCGACCACTTGATGGACTTTCAAGCAGCGCAAGTGCTCACCGCAACCCAAGTCATCGATGTCAAGTGCAGTGATGTGACACAGCCCAAGGTAGGCGATGTGATTCAGGTGAATCAAACCCAGTACACGGTACAAAGTGAGCCGGTGCGTGACCAACATGGGTTAATTTGGAAATTGGATGTCATTAAAGCATGCGACTTCACGCCGCCATCCGTGGCAACTTAACTCAGTACTTACGCCAGTCTCTTAACAGTGCCAAAGCGGCAGTGACCCAAGGGATACGCGAAGCGGGTACCAGTTTAAAACTTCAGATGCGCCAGCAAACGTCAAGCAGTGGCTTAGGCAAAGGGTTAGCCAACAGTTGGCGTGCCAAGTTCTACCCAACCCAATCAAGCTTGGACGCGGCAAGCTTTGTGTACACACGTGCGTATAAGATATTGCCTGCACTTGAACAAGGCTCATTGATTAGGGGTCGTCATGGGTTATGGTTAGCAATACCAACACCCAATGTCCCTAAAGCCAGACGGTTTGAAAGACGACCAACACCAAGAGACGTTGAGCGCAAGTGGAATGTAAAACTGCGCTTTGTGTATCGACCCAATGGTGCATCGCTATTGGTATTAGATAATCGTCGCGCAAGTTACAACCGCAGTACCGGCGAGTTACGTGGCTTTAGAAAGGCGAGTGACTCCGCGCTGCGCACGGGTCGTGGGTTAAGTACTGTGGTGATGTTCTGGTTAGTGCCACAAGTGAAATTACCTAAGCGCATTGACTTTGCCACGACAGCAGCCAATTGGCAGCGCCGATTACCTGAGCTCATTATCAAGCATTGGAAAGACTAACATGCCAAGTCAGCGCGAGCGTGCAGTAACCGCGTTATATGATTACTTAAACACAACGTTATCTGATATTACTGTATTGCGTAACGCAGTACTGCCGACATCCATTCCCTCAACAGGGTTAATCATTGTGCGTGATGGTGAGGTGGGTGAGCCTGAGATTGTGTTATCACCGACACGCTATATCTACAAACACCAAGCGCAGTGTGATGTGATGGTGCAGCACCCAGAAGATGCACAGCGCGAACGGCAGCTGGATGAACTGTTAGTGACACTTGGGTCTACACTGCAGCAGGCAAATACATTAGAAGGTGTTATTGATTTGTTAACAGTGGGTAGTCCTGACATAACGACTGAACCCATTGAAGGTGCAGCAACTATTAAAGCGGCAACAGTGCCGGTGATATTAGAGTACGTGACAGATAATCCGTTGCTGTAAGTTGACTGGTTGACATCAATATATGATGACGCTATCGTAAGTGCGCAATTGACGATAGGGAGTTATGTCATTACTACAAAAAGGAATTTGCTTTGTGCAAGCAGTAATTTAAGAATTTAACTTGCGCTGTTTACTTAATCCTTATAACCCTCAAAAAAAATTCTATCGGCGTTGCAATTAGCTTGTGTCTTGCGAAAGACATTAATAGTAACAACTAACTGCCAGTTAAGTTTGCTGGTCTAAGGATTTTCTGTGAAAACTCAAAATACAGCAGCTTGGTGGCCAGCAGTACGCCATGCTTATTCTGGCTCAAGTTACATAGGAGGAGCCGCTGGAGAAGAAGATAAAAGTGTAACCACTCTTGCTGGTGGCCCAGCATCAAAATGGTCGGTTGGTCTCTGGTTTCATGTTTTTGCTTTGGAAAGTTTTGTTCTTAAAAAAGATTATGTTTTTCAAGTTGCGCCGTTTGTTCTCTCTATTTACAGAAACGGTCGAGAGAATGGTGCTGAAGAAAATAATCCAAAAGAACCATTTCCTAGCGCAGGATTGGAGTCCTGTAAAAACATTTTAACTAAATTTAAGTGGAAAGAAGACAGGGAAAATGGCTATCCTGAAAAGACAAGCCAAGGCCACGATAAATATTGGTATTTCGCTAAGAGCAGGAGTAGGAGTAAAAAAAATAAACGTTGCATTTATGGATTTTGTGATGAGCCAGATTATGACAAAGGATACCCAGATGAACAGGGAAAATTCCACCGCCGAGTAATATTCACTGATGCCAAAAACAACGATATTTTTAATTGGGAGATAGAAAAAGACTTAAACTATCTTGAGGATACCTATCGAGTAGACCGAGAACTTTATCACCGAGAAATTCAACAATTGCTTGAGCATGATCCTAATGACATCTATTCGAAACATGTAGCCAGGCAGAATACTCTAGGTATAGCAGTAAAAATGCCCGTGGGCATTGCACAGCCATTACAACCACCTTCTAGTTCTGGCTCTAGACTTATTAAATCCGACGAACAAGACAACAGCCTGTTTCAACGTGTTGCTGCATTAGAAAAACTTGCGAGCAGCCATGAAATTAAAGATGACCACCGTGAGAGGGGAAATATGTCATTATCCTCAAGCAACGAGGTGGCTTTGTCAACACTATCCACATCAATGCTAGAGCAACAACTCGCGCAAGCTCAGCAACACACCTATAGATTACAAGCCCAGTTAAAGGAAGCTAGCGCTCAATATGAAGTGCAAGCTGAAAAACAATTGGCTGAGCTTCAAACGGTTAAAAAATCCATTAAACTATACGGACAACGCTCTTGCTCAAGCCAAGGCCCCACACTTGAGGCCCAAACTGAGTTAGCTAAATTATATCAACGTCAACAACAATTAGAAAAAATAGTATCGCCATTACAACAAGAACGCGAGCAACGTGAACAGCGGCAACAAATGTTAGCGTATATCACCGAGCACCCGAACGCCAGCGTACGAGCATTCTATGAGGTTGTGTTCCGGCAATTAAATCGTTTATTTATGACGCTATCAATTGCTAGCACACAAGCCTTTGTATTGCGCAATGACACATGGCAACATTTATTGGTTGGCGGTGAAGTGATAGCTGGACAAGTGACAAGTTTATTAATAGGTGCATTAAAGATAGCGAGCGATGCTGCTCCTATGGTTAGCCCAGGCATTAAAGTAATTGCTAGCATTGCGAGAGGACTATACAGTAAATATCGTGACCATCGGATTAAACTTGGCGCTGCTTCACTAGATGGCAGCTGGATAAATAACACTTATTTAGTTGAAGAGATTACGATGTTGTTGGCTTACTGCTATGAAGCTGTATTGGTTGGATTAGTGTGTTCACCCAAGCAAGTTGATGGTGGCAGAGCCAAAATCGCTCCAGACAGTGTAGAAATGTTTGGGTTATATACAGCAGGGAAAATTATCAAAGGGCTGCTTAGTGGCAAAGTGCCTGTTGGTTTAAGCGGTGAGGCAGCAATAAGCGCATTATTGCAATTAGTTTCTGAAGAAAAGCTGACTGAAAAAACCGTGATGATTAAAGTTGGTTTTGCTGAAAGCACTTTCACCTTGGCTGGTATGCCTCAGCGCGTGAAGAACGCTGCTGGAAAATCACTTTGTGCAGAGTCATTGCTACGTAAAACGGCTATTATGCTGTATGATGTCGATGCTACAAATCAGAATATGACAATATCTCTTCGCTATCCACAACGTGAGGATGCTAGTGTTGAAGGCGTCTATCGTTTAGCAATAGCAAAACAAATGGCATCGGATGAATTTAAGCGATGTCAATCAATAGCCATCCCTCTCAATGCAGCACCGAATGTACAAGAAAGCCAGCCAACCATACATCATGATTCACGTGTCATTAAAACTGCTGAGCGATTATCACAGCTACCAGTAGTCACTTTGGTGGGTGACAGTGAAGCAGCCAAACAACGAGTAAAAGAGGTGAAAGAGCAAAAAGCGCGAGCAAGGAAGCAAGCTAAACGTGAAAAAGCCAGACTCAAAGCGCAAGAAAAAAGTAAAGAGAAGAAAAAACAAAAAGAACGACAAGACAAGCAAGCTAAACATCGTCAAAGTAGTCAGTCTAGTTATATTAGCTCATCAACCTCTATGCCAATTTTTCCAAGCACAACATTACCTGGCTCGACAGATGAATTAACGATAACTGGCGCATTACCTGGTTTTTTTCAGTCTCAGCCAAGTCATTCAGATATGGTATGGGATGAGGCAACAGCGCAGGTAAGTAGTATTGAGTTAGAAAGTGACGCGACTTGGTTGCAAGATACCATATCACCTGCTGCTGACAACCAATCACTGCCGCATGCATCATCAATGGATTTAGCTGGCCAACAAAAAGAAATCGTGATTCAAAAAACAGATGCAGAAGCCCTGAAGCAAGCGAACAATAAAATTGCTGAACTTGAAGAAAAATTAATAATAGTAGAAAGAAATGCTGCACATTACAGTAAACAAGCTACATACTACAATAAACAATTAGAAGCGACATTTGCAAGCCATAAGAAAACGCTAGAAGCAGCGTTTGCAAACCAGCAGGAAAAACTAGAGGCAGTGCTCAAAAAGCGGGAGGAAGAACTAGAGGCCGCGTTTGAACAAAAATTAGAGATGGCAATTGTAAAACAACAAACAGAGATGCTAGGGAAGGTACGTCAAATCGTAGGCAACGCAATTAGTTTAGGGTTCATGGGGGCGAGCCCAGCTCAATCGCCAGGGCAAACAGTATCAACATCAGATATAAGCAGCTTACCTTCAAACCCATCAAGTTTGTTTTCTCACTCAAGCCCATCAATAACATCTGTTCAAACGACAACGCCACCACCTGCTAATCAGTATGATGTTCAAAAAAGTCAATCAACTGTAACTTCTCAATCACCGAACATCAAAGATGATAACGGTACATCTGTATCAGATGTTCAATTCAAATAAAGCAACAGAAACTGTTTGCAAAATAGCAATCGCAATCTAACTTAGGAGATGCTCATGGCACGCGCATATGGTTGGAACGCCAGGCTATTGCTTGGCTTTGAAACAGACTACGGACAACCCCCTGAGCTTGAGCGTTACTTCCAAGTTCCGTTTGTCTCATCGACCTTAGACTCTGAACAAGGCTTGATTGAGTCAAATGTGTTAGGGCTTGGTCGTGACCCTACCGCCCCATTTCAAGACATCATTAATGTCGATGGGGATGTGGTGATACCGGCTGACTTGCGCAACATCGGGTTGTGGTTAACGGCTTTACTCGGGTTGCCTGAATCAACGCAAGACAAGAACGTGTTTCATCACGTATTCACTTCAGGCAAAGCGGTGTTACCGAGCCTTAGTTTAGAGATTGGCTTACCGGATGTGCCAGACTATCCACTGTTCACCGGTGCTAGAGTGAACTCGTTAGCGTTTAACTTTCAGCGCACCGGTGAAGCACAAGTCACGGCTAACATCTTAGGCCAAGGTGAAACGGTGCAACATGAAACGTTAGCAACCACGCCAACTGAATTGCCCTATACCCGTTTTTCTCAATTTCAAGGCTCGATTAAACATGCGGGTACGTTTTTAGCGGACGTTACCTCAGCATCGATTACCTACAGCAATAACTTTGAGAAGATAGAAACGATTCGAGATGATGGTAAAGTCGATGGCATTGACCCCGGGATTGCCGCGCTCTCAGGTAATATCACCGTGCGTTATAGCAATGCCACGTTAATGGATTTAGCCAGAGAAGGTAATCCAATTGACTTAGAACTTGCTTACACCATCGATGATACCCACAAGTTATTGTTAACAGCGCATGAAGTGTATTTGCCCAAAGCCAAACGCAGTATTAATGGTGCGGGCGGCATTGAAGCATCCTATGACTTTCAAGGGGCTAAGTCACCCACGGTAGGTCACATGTTCACAGCAACCTTAGTCAATGATGTATCTGCTTACCCAGCAGACACTACCATGCAACCAGCACCTTCACAGAAACCACCACAAGCGACTGAACAAACCGAACAAGCACAGGAGGATAATGATGCTGAGACTGTCACTCTCCACGAACCCGTATTGGCTCGACCTAAGTCTAGGCGTTCGCGTTAAGGTACGCCCGTGCACTAGCGCTATCTTTTATCAAGCCAGAGCGTTTATGCAACAACGCTTGCAAGTGATTGGTGAAGACTACCGTGTTAACAAAGAGCGTGGTGTGGATATGAGCACCTTACCGAACTTAGACGATGACACCACCCGTGAAGCATTAGCCGAACAGTACTTAACGATTGGGTTGGCGATTGCCGGTATCCTGGAGTGGGAAGGCATTCTAAACAACACTCACCATGATGATAACCGTAGTGATAACGAGAATAGTAATGATGAGATAGCACCGGTTACCCAGGATAATATCACACAGCTATTTAATGCGTATTGGGTGATTGCCGAAACCTTCAGACAGCAATACACCGGGATGCGCGAGTTATTGGACTCTGAAAAAAACGTCTCACGGCCCGCTTGCACTGGCACTGCAACGGCGGGTCGGAGTATTGCGCCAACTGTGCCAAACAACACCTCCCCTGCTCACAAGGGCAAACCGGTGACAACGGGAAAAAGTGCCCGTACCTCGGCAACCAATTAAAAACGACAGAGGGTTGGCAAGCCTGGGATGTAGCGAACAAGCTACTCACCCAATGCCAGACCCATTTCCCGATAGAGGTCGCACTGCAATTAAGTCACACACTGGGGTATAACCAAACTGCTATGGCAGAGTTATTACCGGCTGCGGCGATGGGGATTGCGTTAGCACTAAACGATAGCAAAGAAACACAACATGATGAGCACTAACACCAAAACACTCTCAATACGCTTAGCGGCGACTGGCGGCGAACAATTGCGCCGTGACTTTCACCGAGTTGGCACTGAAGGTAAACGGGCCTTTGATAAAATTCATCAAGCAACCCAACCAGCCACCTTGGGTGTTAAAGCCGTTGATGCAGCAGCGCGCTCGTTAAACCGGGTATTTAGAGATGCTGCCACACTTATCGGTGCGTATGCCGGTATTCGCGGTATCACGCGCTCATTTGGATTTCTGGTTAACACTAACCGCGAGTTTGAGAAGTTACATGCAAGCTTAAAAACCGTCACCGGTTCATTAAAAGGTGCCGATGATGCCTTTGCGATGATAGAAGACTTTGCCTCAAAGACCCCGTTTAGTGTGGAGCAGTTAACCGAAGCCTTCATCAAGTTAAAAGCCTTAGGCTTAGACCCCTCAGCTGATGCATTGCGCTCTTACGGCAACACCGCTTCTGCGATGAGTAAGGACTTATTATTATTTGTTGATGCGGTGGCCAATGCCACCACCGGGCGCTTCATGAACTTGAAGACCTTTGGGATTAATGCACAGGTGCAAGGCGATAAGGTGGCATTCACCTTTAACAAAGTCACCACCGCGGTTAACAAGAATGTGACTGAGATTGAACACTACTTGCGTAGAATTGGTAACACCCAATTTGCCGGGGCGATGAAAGAGCAGATGGATATCTTGGACGGTATCTTCAGCAACATTAACGATAATTTATCTCGTATTGCCCGGCAGGTGGGTCAAGGCGGGTTCACTAAGGCGTTACATGATGTAGCGGTCAGTTTTCGTGATGCGACCGATGATGCTCATGAGGCCGCGCATGCCGTAGGCGAGACATTAGGGAATGTGATTCGAGTCACTGCCAATGCGCTGGGGTTTTTATGTCAGCATGCCAAACTTGCGGCAGATGGGTTAACCGCCTTATTGATTGCGCGCACAGTGGCTAAGGCCATTAGCTTGATGGGTGCGGCGATGACCGGTAACGCTGGTGCCATTGTTGGGTTACGGTTAATGGCGGGTATTTCCACTACCGCTGCCATTAAGATGGTCGCACTAGAAGGAGCAACTAAGTTAGCCACGGTAGCGATGATGGGGTTGCGTGGCGTGTTAAACCTGCTAGGTGGCCCAACAGGTCTTATTGGGTTGGCTGGTTTCATGTTATATAAGTTAGCGAGCGGCCATGTGTCTGCAGCCAAGGCGGCCACAGACCATGCCGACACGTTAACAACATTGCGTGAGAAGTTAGCCAACACCACCCAAGACATTGAGAAACTCAATGCGGCTTCTCGCGATGAAGCCATTGCCCGTTTAACTGAGCAGCTAGCTGTGCTCAACAGTGATGTCACTAAAGTCACTCAACAACTGACTTACCAAGGCCGCGGATATTACAGCATTTGGAATCAGTTCCATCAATTCAGCAGTCAATCTCAAGTTGAATTAACTAAACTGCGTGCAGCGTTTAAGTTAAGTAAGCTCTCGATTGACCAGTACCACGATGCCATTTGGAAGCTTGCAGTAACGTACCCTGGCTTTACCAAACAAGCCAAGGCTATTGACCAACAATTGGGAGCACTCAAGAAAGTGCAGAAAGAGGTCAGCAAAACACAACACGCATTAGCTGCGTTGCGCGATACAACAACACACAAAGCAAACAGTGATAATGAGAATGCCACTATTGTCCCTGTATTAGGAGATAAGCAAAAAGAGAAAATAGAGGAGATGATTGCAGAGCTCACCGCTGAGCAAGCGGCATTAGCGCGGTTAGTCACAGCACGCAAACAGGGCAATGATGCAGTGCAACGCGCCATAACACTTAATGAGCAAGAAAACATGCTGCATCGTGTAGGCATTGACTTACATCAGCAACAAAGCAAAGAAGCATTAGGTTATGCCAAGCGCATTCGTGACTTGGTGAAACAGAAAGTTGAGTTACAAGCCGCTGACAAGAATGCGATTGACGCAGCCAAGCATCATGAAGCAGCCATTCAATCGATTACCCAAGCCTATAACGGGCTTAAGTCTGAAAGTGAACAAGCGATACTGCGCGCCAATGCATGGCGTGACAGTGCGCTAGCGGGGTTAGATAAGACCCGTCAAGGCTATGCGGCATTTGCCGAGCAGATTGAGGCGGTTTATCAACACCTGTTACGCGAGGCACGTGAGCAAGATTTACAAGATTCCAAACGTTGGCAAGATGGGTTAACCCGTGGGTTGCATTCTGTTGTCAGTGACGCTGCTGACATGGCCTCTCAGGTCGAGCACGCCGTCACGGATGCGTTTTCCAACATGGAAGACGCACTAGTTGAGTTTGTCACCCACGGTAAGCTCGATTTCAAGTCACTGGCTGATTCTATTATTGCTGACATTGTGCGTATCCAACTGCGCAAGACGGTTATTGCGCCATTAGCCAGTGCGTTAGGGTCAATTAACGTTAGCGGTTTATTTAGTACAGCACACACCGGTGGTGTCATTGGTCATGATAATTTAGGTCATCGTGCCATTAATCCTGCTGTCTTTAACAACGCGCCCAAATTTCACAGTGGTGGCGTGGTCGGTAATGACGTGCCGATTATTGCCAAAAAAGGTGAGACTGTCTTTACCCCAGGACAGATGCGGTTATTAAACGCTGGCTTGAGCAATCGTAACAGCAATACTAACGTCACCGTGCATGTGCACAACAATGCACCTGGTGTACACACCAAGACACAGTCATCACGGTTACCCAATGGTGATATCAAGTTAGATATCATGGTAGAGCAACTCGAACAACAGTTAACGCGCCATGTCACTCGCGGTCAAGGCTTAGCGCCAGTACTAGAGCGCCGTTATGGGTTAAACCCAGCGGCAGGCAGTTACCGATAAGGTTATGTCACATACCTCAAGCAACATAACCTGGCCAACGCCATTACCGCTGCCTACCGTTGACGGGTATGCCATTACCCCAGGCGATGCCATTGTGCGCACCGACATGGATGCGGGAGCGGCAAGACAGCGTCGGCGTTTTACGCAAGTGCCCAGTCGGGTTGCGGTGAGATGGCTAATGCGTCAAGGCCAGTTCGCTCTGTTTGAAGCCTGGTATCGCTGGCATGCTAAAGAGGGTGGTGCGTGGTTTAGTGTCACGCTATTGGGTGGCATTGGTTTGCAAGCACAACAGGCACGTTTTACCCGGCAGTTTCACGCACAGTTGTTAACCGGCACGTTGTGGGAAATTCAATCCGAGTTAGAAATCAGAGAGCGGCCAGTGTTCAGTGAAGATACATTATCCCTGCTGCTAACAGAAGACGCACGCGGGCTGATGCAGGCGATAGACAGCTTGCATCGGTTAGTGCATCGCGTGCTGCCAATTCAATTGCATTCATAGTTTCATCCTTATTACACATTGATAGCAATATTTTCTAAATAGGACATTACATGACATTGCAAACTGACCTTGAGCAAGCTGTTGCACGCGTTACCCAAGACAGTGATACCTTGCATGCCATTGTGCACGGTGATGAGCGCACCACGGTATCTACTGACGGCGGTGAAGTGAGCTCACCTGCCAAAGTGATTCACGACCTTGAAGCGCGCATCCAGCAACAGTTATCTGAGTTAACCCTTGCCTTAACCCAGTTGCGCGACACGCTAGCCAATGCGCAGCAACATGAAGATAACGCCGCACTGTATGCAAACACAGCCGCCATAGCGGCTAACAGTGTGAACTTACCCAATGACTTAACCGGCCACGGTGGTCAGCTGTTAGCCGTGAATCAGGCAGAAGATGGGTATACGTTGACTCGCTCTAGCACCACAGCGTACGGGTTTTGCAAACTGGGGGCGAAGTTATTGGTGCTCATCGGTGGCGACCAGTTCGTCAACTCACAGTTGTTTGTGGGTTGGTGGATTGCCCCCAGCGGGTTGGGGTTTCGTATCGATGCACGTGGGCATTTGTTAGTAGACGTGTGAGTTAAGTATCAGCAGGAGACAGCAAGATGGCCATGCTTGATTTGGGAAACATCCGCATGAATTGGCGCGGTGTGTATGATGAGACTGCCACGTACACAGGCGATGATGCCGTGTCGTATCACGGTTCAAGCTTTATTGCTAAACGTGATGTCAGCGGTATTACCCCTGTTGTGGGGGATGCGTGGGACATGTTAGCTGCGGGTACTGACCAGTTAACTCAAAAAGGGGATGTGCTAACCCATGATGGGGATACCTCCGTGAGATTGCCCTGCGGCAAGCCTGGTCAAGTGTTACAGGTCACTGATAATAACCAACTGCAATGGATTGATGTGGGACTACCCCCTTCGCAGTGTGTTTGGCAGCTAGCCAAAGTCAATGGAATAGGTGGTTGGCACACGCGCGTATACCTAATGCGTGATGGCACCCTTAAAGCGTGTGGGTATGGGGGTAATTTTAGCAATGGTGATTGCAGCGGCAATCATCTTTACTTACCCAGTCGCGTGGCAACTCGTGACCCGGATGTACGCTTTAATGCTGTGTATTCCGGTGGTCAACAGCACTATGGGTTAACCGCCACAGGTGAGGTGTGGTCATGGGGATACAATAACTATGGTCAGTTAGGGCATGGTGATACGGCAAATCGCGCACTAGCAGCGCGTATTGAATTCTTTGTCGAGCATGACATTACGATTAAACACATTGTCACCGGTCGACCTAACTATTATGACTACGGGTGTGCCTTTTTCTTAACAACCCAAGGTGAGGTGTATGCATGTGGGTATAACATTGATGGCAGTTTGGGTAATGGGACGAATACGCATCAATACACGCCAGTGCGCTGCGGTGCATTAACTAATATTGTGAGTTTAGCAGTATCAGGTCAGGCTTACAGTGTATATGCGATTGATGAGGATGGTCAGTTATGGGTATGGGGGTGGAATGGTACGGGTCAATTAGGGTTAAGTGATATCGCCGGGCGTAATAGTCCCATACTACATCCGACGATGCGTAATGTGGCAAAAGCAGTCATTACGTGCGGTTATCAGACAGATGGTAAACATCCTGTGGGCAATGGATTCGTGTTATTAACAGATGGCACGCTGTGGTCAACTGGGTCGAATGGGTGCGGTCAGTTAGGGCATGGAGATACAACAACCCGTAACAGTTTTTCTCAAATTCAACATGCCGCACCATTTACCGACATTGTCACAGGCGATGGCCGGTATCCAAGCGCTGGCGCTATTACTGACAATAATGAATTGTATGGTTGGGGATATAACGGTTACGGACAGTTAGGGACGGGCAATACTGCAGAGCAACATGCACCCACTAAACCCAGCGCCGAATTTCAAGGCAGCGTTGATAAGGTGTGTTTTGGAGGCGGCAACAATTTCGAAGGGTGTATTGTGCAGGCAGGTAATGCGTTATTTGCCACAGGGTATTCTGGTAACGGTAACCTGGGTACAGGGTCAACAGCGGATACGAATAGTCATTTTAAACGCGTGTTAGGTCAGTCAGGTGATATTCAAGATTGGGGGTGCTTTGGACAAGGACGGGGACGTTGGGGGTTGAGTGTGCTCTACAGCGATGGGCGTGTGGATGCGTGCGGAGACAATCAAACGTATGGAGAAACCGGTACCCAAGCCGGTAACTTGCATAATGTTGCCGTATTAAAGAATGTTATTTTTTAACGCTTACGTTAATAAAAGGAATCAGTCATGACAGGAACAATCAAATCATATGTGCAAACACGTGAGCTGCACTTTGAAGACAGTGCCGTGCCACCGATTTGTTTAGGAGAGGTTAATGAAAGAGTGTACTATGCGTTCAGTGATGAGCTCACACCAGCCTCTGGTGGCAAGCGTGTCACAGATGATGAGTATCAAGCGCTGTTAGCTGACAGTGCGCTGATTAAGCACGTCAAGCAAGAAGCCATGCGGCGTATCTTGGCAGTTGCCCCTTACTGGCGACAGGATAATGCATTAGCGGACATGTATTTGTTAGCGAACAAAGCCGAGTTAACCGATGAAGAACGCCAGCGGTTAGAGGAAGCCAAACAACTATGGGAGTCCATCCATCACTTGCGCGCCTGCTCTAATGATATTGAAGCGGCTTTATTGCAAGGTGAGTTGGTTGATTACATGCATGACTCGGCGTGGGCACGCACAACAGACACGCAATAAGATATCATGCCAGACCCAAGCTTAAGCCAAGCCATCCAAGAAGCGTATGCCTCTGCACCCAGTGATGTAGTGATACTGCACACATTAGAGTTACGCCACCCCGAGTTCCTTGATGAGAACGGTAATGTCATGGCCATCAGGTTAGTGCGTGATTATCAAGACTTAACCGCTGGCTTAGAGGATGATGCACCGCTTAATGCCGGTGAGCAGGTGACCTTTATTGCGATGGGGTTTAACGTAGAGTTACCGGCTGTGGACACAGCGCCAGTGCCAGAGATTACCATCACCCTTGATAATGTCAGTGGGGAGTTGATTCCACACGTGGATAAAGCGGTTAATAGTGGTCAGCAGATTGAAGTGACGTATCGACCGTACTTAAGTACGGATACATCATGCCCACAGATGGTACCCCCCTTAACGTTAGTGTTGTGTGATGTAGAAGCCGATGTGATGCGCGTTATCGGGCGTGCCAGGATGTTAGACATCGGCAATAAGCGATTCCCGGCACAGTGTTACACAGTGAAGCAGTTTCCGGGGTTGGCGCAGTAATGCAGTTACTCAGAATAACACGGCTATCATCATCCTCTAATAGATCTAATGGCCTTTATCTTCCTTGACAGTCATAGTAGGTAGTTCGGTTAATTTTGGTGTGTTTTTCATAATCTCAGCTATTAAACAGTACACAGTAATGATAAAGTCCTCTAAGGGCATGGTGCTCTTCCCTTAATCTTGATCGTTAAACCAAAATTACTTGAAGGTACTATGCCAGTCAATTTTTATCCGAACCCTCAGCTAAAAAAGTTGAGCATGGTGTTGTTGTAAGTTTTAATTATCAAAATATAGTCGTTTTTTCATGGTTATTGATTTAAATGCAATTAGAGAAAAAGCCAGTGTTGCTATTGGCAAAATAAAACCAATGCAATTTAGTGAAAAGCTAGATGAAGATTTTTTATTGAAAGTACGCCCTTCTAATATTAGTAAATATCTTCCTCCACATTACTTAATATATTTTTTGTTAGTAGATCTGCTAAAGTTTAAAGATGTCGGTAAATCTGAAAAGATCGTCTGGTCAATACCCATAGACTTTAATAGCGAAGTATTTTTTATTGAGTATCGGAAATCTGGATGTGATATTTTTACTACAAATGTCATTAATCAAGTTTCTAAAGCTAGGGATATTGCAGATTTGATTCAAAAGGGGATAAAGAAGGCTGAACCATTTTTTTATAGACTTGCAGAAGAAAAGTTTAAGGAATCTGAAGTTAATGTGGTTAATAGGAGTAATTTGTTATTTGAAAGATATAAATTCTTTCTAACAGAATACTGGAATATAGAACAAGATCTCAAAGATAGAGAAAAAGAGTACTATCTCAGCCAAGATGGTATTGTCATAGCATATAATGCGTCTATCAAAAGAACTATAGGGGCTGTAAAGTGGTTAGCTTTAGCAACTATTGATGCATTTTTCAGTTGGAGTGAGCATGTTTTTATTCATCTTGCTATATTAAACCAGGTTATTACTACAGCAGAAGAGGTCAATCAATTAGCAGGGGATAACTGGGGAAGTAAATATAAAAAAGCAATATCACTTGATAACTGCAAAGAAGCAAAGAAATATTATAACGAACTTACTAAAATACGACGGCAGCTCCGTAATTTTATGACTCATGGGGCATTTGGTAAAAATCAGGAAGCGTTTTACTTCCATACAAGAATTGGTGCCGTTCCTATGACTCTGAAAAACAAAACAAATAAATATCATTGTTCTATAAGCTCTAATGAACTTATTTTTGAGCATTCAAGAGCTATTGAATGTATTGATAAATTTATTTCTTACCTATGGGACAATAATAGAATGCCTGCTAAGCTGTATATCCAAGATAGTGGTTTGCCCGCAATTTTTACGATGGCCAAGGATGATACTTATAAAAAAGCAATGTCATCAATTAAAGAAATGGAGTGTCTAATAGATCGTTTATCTTGGGAGTTTAACAATGCTGCCAATATGGATTGGTAATGCTAAAAACATCGATTTTAACTGAAAATGAAATTAATATACTAAACGTCGTGCTCAACTTTATTTTGCAACTGATTGATTTTCTTGAGTCCGCAAAATGAATTTTCTGAAAATGAGTTATTGTGGGCTATCAAATTCAATACCTTAAAAAAGTCGAGCACGGCGTAAATAATATAAACACCGCTCCACCACTTTCTTATCATTCAATAAAGAGAATCACAATGAGTCACTGGGCATGTCAGTACATTGGGCTGCCCTGGCAATTAGGGTGTCGTGATGGCAGCGCAGTTGATTGTTGGGGATTGGTGGTGTGGGTGCAACAACAGCAGTTCAATCGACAGTTACCCGATATTGTGGTCACTGATGATAACCTCAAACAGTTCATACATACCTTCCGAGCGCATCCTGAGAGGCAGCGCTGGCAGTTAACTGAAACGCCTATTGAAGGCGATGCCGTGTTATTACGACAATCACGCTACCCAATGCATGTGGGCGTGTGGGTGTGTATCAGTCAAGCAGAGCAAGGGGTACTGCACTGCGTTAAAGGTAATGGTGTCGTATTTCAAAGCTTAAGCAGTTTGCGCTTATCTAGCTGGCAGGTTTCAGGATACTACCGATACAATGATGACATGCTCCTTCCAACCTAATCCTATCCATGCGCACGTAGTATTATTACACAATCCCTTTGTGCCCACCCAGTCACGTGATGTGTTCACCGTGACCAACACCGTTACCATTACGCATTGGTTACTCGCACACAACATCCGTGACTTCAACCATCCTACCCTTTGCTTACACAATGGCAATGCCCTGCTGCGTCAAGCCTGGTGTGTCACTTCGATTCAACCAGGTGATGTGGTAACGTTTATTACGCTACCCTGTGGTCATCATGCCGGTGATAAGCTATTACGCTCTGTATTAATCAACTATGGTTTTCAAATGTTTAAAAATTTTTCTTTTAGCGAAGAAATATACAAATATGGCTAGGTACAGCACATGGCTATAAGCAAAGATAAAGAAAAAAGTAGATACTAAGACGCCTTACAAAGCACAAATGAATATAGGTTAAGCGTGGTTATTGTCAAGGGTGGCTTCACTAACAGTGGTGCATTCAGCATTGCACTGCAACCCTTGACAATAACCACGCTTAACCCAAAATGTCATCATGCCTTGTAAGGCTCGTTCTGTGCTACATCTTGCGATTAAAGTATTATTTTAAGTAATTGTAGCGTTTGCATTTACTTGGCCTGTTTCAATAAAATGATCGCGCATTCTTGCATTCGCTATCACAATAATTTTTCGCATTAATGCCACTAACGCTACCATCTTTCTTTTACCAGACTCAACTAAACGTCTATAAAAATCGCCTAATGCTCCTTTACTTTTAGCTGCAGCCATTGCTGCAATAAACAATATCCGTTTCACTTCTTCTCGACCACCTCGAGTAAATCGATAACCTTGCTTAGTGCCGCTATCGTTAGGATGAGGGGCTACACCGGCTAAGGAGGCGATTTGTTTTCGATTTGCCTGACCCAATTCCGGCATAAAAGCCAACAATGTTGAAGCAACTACTTCACCAACACCGGGTATCGTTTGCAAAATCTTTTTTGTTTCAAGCAATGAGTTGTCTTGCTCATAGATCAGATTGATTTTCTTTTCGATTTGCTTAATTTCCTCGGTAAAATACGCTATCATCCTGTCGATGCTCTCTGTAAGAATTTCTTGTTCTGGTGATTGCAAACGATTCTTTTCTTGCACTAACATTTTGGTTAACTCATTACGGCGCAGAAGTAGTTTTTGCAGTATTTTATTTGCTGGTTCTTTGTATACCTCTAAATCAGCATGACGCTCATAACCGTACTTAGCTAAACCTAATGCATCAATCGTGTCTGTTTTACCCAGTTGGCCAAACGAACGAATAAAGTGTTTTACTTTGCGTGTATTAGCTCGATGTACAGCATAGCCTTTTTCTTGCAATGCGCGAATCAACGCTAATTCGTGTCCACCTGTCGTTTCTAACACTATCAGTGCTGAGGATAGCTTACTTGCCCATTCCTCAAGATAACGTGCGATACCGACAGCGTTATTCTCATAAACGCTGACTTCTTTTTCCCCATGGATGGCACTGTAAAACTCATACTTACCAATATCAATTCCTATAAATTTCTGATACATTACATATTCCCTCGTGCGTTTAATGTTTGTTTAGGATTGTAAACGGGCGTTTAGCCCTTTCAACTATTCAAACGTATCGAGGTCGATCTAGGGTACCCAGATTAACACGGTTGTTAAGACCTATGATTGCACGGTCGCCCACGATCGCGCAGCTAGGTTAATTCAGCTTAGCGGCTCACCTCTTAAAGTGAATATTAACAAAATTTCAACTTACAATGATTGCCGTGATGGTGGCCGCGCCTGCTATCGGTGGTGCGCTAGCCGGTGCCATTGGGGTAAGTAGCAGTATCGGTGTTGGGTTAATGACAGCAGGGGTGGCACTAGCTGGCACCGCGTTAATCAATGTATTAGTCCCACCACCGGTGACCTCTGTGCATGGGTTTGATAATACACCTGCCCCGAGTCCCACCTATTCCTTACAAGCGCGTGGTAATCAAGCACGACTTGGCTCACCCATCCCCGTGATTTACGGAAGACACTTGGTGTATCCTGATTTAGCCGCCACCCCTTATGCGCATTATGTGAATAATCAACAATACGTGTATCAACTCCATTGCATTGGTCAAGGTGAGTATGAGGTTGAGCGCATTCTCATTGAAGATACGCCTATTGAATCCTTTAGTGAGATTCACTATGAAGTCATCTCTCCCGGTAATCAGGTTACCTTGTTTGATACAGATGTAGTGACTGCGCCAGAAGTCGCAGGTCAAGAGTTATTGTCAACGCATGATGGGGGTGGTTATGTGGGGGGCTTTGTAGCAAACCCAGCTAGCACAGCTGCACATAAACTCAGTATTGATATAGTGATGCCACGCGGGGTGTACTATGCCAATGATAATGGGGGATTAGCCAGGCGTACACTTAATTGGAAAGTGGAAGCACGCAAGATTGATGATGAAGGTGAGCCTGTTGATGATTGGCACGTGTTAGGCACTGAAACCCTAACGCTTGCCACCAACACCCCACAGCGAAAAACCTATCATTATGACGTTACTCCTGCCCGTTATGAAGTGCGCTTACTGCGCACTAACAATAAAGATAGTTCAGCGCGTGCAGGCCATGCGCTGTGTTGGGGTGGGTTAAAGGCAACGCTTAACAACTCACTTGATGTTGGCAATGTGACCTTATTAGCCATCGCAATGCGTGCGACTGATAACTTATCCCAACGCGCTTCAAGGATGGTGAACTGCCTTGTCACGCGCAAGTTGCCCGTGTGGGATAAGCACACAGGCTGGAGTAGCCCACAACCCACACGCTCGATTGCCTGGGCGTTAGCCGACATTGCTAACAGTGAGTACGGTGGCAAGCTGCAAGATAATCGTATTGATGTAGAGGCATTGTCCACGTTAGATGCTATTTGGCAAGCACGTGGGGATACGGTTGATGCGGTGTTTGACCAAGCTATCACGGTGTGGGAGGCGTTAACCCGTACTGCGAGGTGTGGGCGCGTTGTGTGTTTCATGCAAAGTGGGGTGATTCGCTTTGTCAGAGATGAAACAAGAACCATTCCGGTTGCCTTATTCTCACCACGTAACATGGTTAAGCACAGTTTCAAATTACATTACCTGTTACCCAGTGACGATACCGCAGACAGTGTGATTGTCGAGTATTTCTCAGCGAAAACCTGGCGACCTGATGAAGTGGCCGTGAGTTTACCCAACAGTATCAGTGAACAACCTGCACGGGTGAGGTTGTTTGGGTGTACGGATAAGCAACAAGCGATTCGTGAAGGCAAGTACATGAGTGCGGCTAATCACTATCGCAGGCGTATCATCACCTTTCAGACAGAGCTTGAAGGGTTAATCCCAACCTATGGGGACTTGATTGCGGTCAATCATGACATGCCACGTTGGGGGCAGAGTGCAGAAGTGATTAGCAAAGACGGTAACACGTTAACCTTATCAGAGCACTTGGTGTGGGATACCGATAGCACCCAGCAACATGTGATTGGGTTGCGTAAAGGTGATGGCAGTGTCAGTGGTGTGTGGCAAGTGATGAAAGGTAACGATGACAATCACGTTATCTTGCAAGAGCCATTAGATATGGAGGTGTATACCGGTGACGCTCAAGAAAGAACGCATGTGGCCTTTGGTGTGGATAATCAGTGGAGCACATTAGCACGGGTGATGTCGGTGCGCCCACGCGGTGAGGTGATTGAAATACAGGCGGTGACTGAGCATGAAGAAGTGCACACAGCAGATGAAGAAACAGTAGCAACAAAAGGTAATCACCATGACAGAGGATAACAACACAGCAGCAACTAGCACGCCAATTCAATTATCACAGGCAGAGTTAGATATGCTAATTGAAAAGGCTGCCGAGCGCGGTGCACATGCCGCATTAGTTGAGATGGGATTGATTGATGATAATGCCGCTAATGACTTGCGTACCTTGCGAGGATTAGCGAACACCATTAAAGCGATGCAACACACGTTTGTGCAAACGCTGGTGCGCTGGCTTACCATTGGCATGTTAGTGTTACTGTTTGCAGGGGTTGCTGGGAAGTTTGATTCCCTGGTGCATCACTAAACGTTAAGAGGGAATGGGTATGTTAACGCTACTAGCAACACTACTCGGGTTTATCTCATCAGGTTTCCCATCGATATTACAACTCATCAAAGACAGGGCTGACAGGCAGCATGAACTGGCGATATTAGACAGGCAGTTAGAAGCCCAGCGTCAAGGGCATAATCAGCGGTTAGAAGAGATTCAACTCCAAGCCGATGCCACTGAGAGTCAAGCGTTGTACAAACACGCAAGTATTCCGAGCGGCGTTAAGTGGGTGGAAGCGTTGCGTGCGTCGGTAAGACCGATTGTCACCTATGCATTCTTTATGGTGTTTGCAACTGTAAAAGTGGCAGCACTTATCACGCTACTAAAACAAGGGTATATCATCACTGACGGGTTATTGTTTATCTGGGATGAAGAGACACGTGCATTGTTTGCAGCCGTCATGTCGTTTTGGTTTGGGCAGCGGACATTGGTGAAGTTTCACGGAAATTAGTCGTGCTTGTTAAGCATTTTATTTTGTCAATATAAAATGCTTGCTTATTATATATTTCTTCGTTACTGTAATAGCTATATTTCTCATGCAAAGCAAAATAATAACTAACCTCTATTGTATATAGATGCACTGATGCAATTTTTCTTAAACTTATTAGTGCTAATCAAGGAGTGTTAAAATGCCTAGAAGTCGTAAGCCACCAATTTACCGCATAAATCGTGTAACAAGATCAAAAGCCGCCGAAAATGAGAAGTTGCCAATTTACTGTGCAACAAAATCAAAGGTTACTCAGTATGCTTTTAATGATAATAAATTTGAAAATGCTATAGTTAAAATACCTTTTGACCATCAACATGCTATATTAAAAGCTGCCATATCAAAAGATAACTGTAATGGGCTATTAAAAAAACGCGAAGAATTGCCTTACTATAGAATTAGAAACATGAAACCTAAAGATATTGAAGATATTAATTTTGCGACTGCAACAATAACTTTTTTATATACCGATACTACGACTGAAGAAGGTTATTTAGGAGAACAGGTAGAACAGCAAACTTTTTCTTGGGTAAGGCTAAATAATCAATATCAATGTGGAGACCGTATATTAAATTGTACAGATATATATGAAGAAAATCGTCAAGATATAGAATATGCACCAATTAGGGCTCGTGATAAAGCTATTCGCCACAAAGGATTTAATAACTTGCTAACCCAGAGAGTTAGCTCATTTTGGAATGTTTCTCATAATTATGATCTTCCCATCACCCCTATAATTGTAAGTCCTGCTGATTTAGAAGAAAAAATTCAAGGTTCTATGTTCCATGAATATTTTCACCATTCTGAGCAAGGGATCATGCACCATATTAGCAGTTTGGCTGGATTAAAGCTTTTATTAGATAGTGTACTCGCAGCTAAGGCAGCCTACTTGTACGGTATTATTTTAGATGTTTACACGCAGCGTATGTTATGTGTTAATTGTAATGCTTCTTTATTAGGGCTGCAGTATAGCCATCAACAAGGATTTTTATATGATCTTACTAAGAAGTTAAAAGAAAATAGAATAGAAACACGAACAAATGGCAACTTAATGCTAAGTACACGTGTTAGTGCTTCACGCCCTAGCAAAGGAAGCTCACTGGAGCCTCTCAGATTACCAACTGATAAAGATCGTTGTATTGAATATAACCCTGATTTAAATAATGTTGTATTACAGGCTAAAAATGAAGAATTAGAGACAAGAGAAATAATTAATAAATACGGTTATGGATTAGATTCTTATCGAGGCACTTTTTTTGTAAGTAAGACCTTTAAGAAGGTAAATTTAGAGGATTCAATACACGTACCACTTGTTTCGCACCAACAGCCAGGGTAAAAGATTACTAATCCTATTAGAATTCAAAATTAATCACAATATGCAGATTGTAGAGTATCTGCTAAGTATATTTTTACTTTATTGGGAAATATACCATGCGTACCATCACCTACATCGGCTTGAATCTCATCAAACAATTCGAAGGCTTCTCACCAACTATCTACACCTGTCCAGCAAAGTATCCAACAATTGGTTATGGGCACGTAGTAAAGTCACATGAACAGCTTGCTAATGGCATTGATAAACAACAAGCAGAAGCATTGCTACATCGTGATGTACAAACTGCAGAGCGTGCTGTGCTGCGACTTATCAATGTGCCACTATCTGATGGACAATATGATGCACTCGTGTCGTTTACGTTTAACCTCGGTAGTGGTGCATTGCAACGCTCTACCCTTCGGCGTAAAGTGAATCGAGAAGAACATAATGATGTACCAGCAGAGTTTGTTAGGTGGGTATATGCCGGTGGTAGGAAGTTAGTGGGGTTGGTGAGAAGGAGAAATGCTGAAGCAATTGCTTACGTATTAAGCGCCAGTGGTGTTTGATAAGTCTTCAGTCTCAGGATGTCTCCCTTGAACCCAAATTATACCATTTTTTAGGGGTAGCGCCAGGGGTAACGAAGAAAGTATATATGTATTTTCCTGAAGAAAATCAGCACAATATACACATGGTTAAAAGGAGCTTAGCTCCACCATCATTTCTCCGTGTCAATCCAACTGCAGATCTTAGGTTTAAGCTGCCGGTGATGCTACTGCTACTGGCTTAATATCCAATTGCTTATCAGCAACGGTAGTAGCAGATTTAATTGTAGTAACGTTCGCAAATAAACCATGCTGGTTTAAACCACTTTCAATAACGTTTGCTTTGTTTGTAACGTTAGAGTCCAACTTGTTAGTGGTTGTGAAATAGTTACGTACAGTAGCTAGCTTACGTTTCGTAGCATCCAGTATTGTGTTCACAATTGACTTTGCTTTATTTACAACAGTTGAATGAGTTGATGTAGCTAATTTTTCTGAAGCATCATTTACTGCTGACACATCATTTTGTGTATAGCCTTGCAACGCTTCATTAAGCTGTTTGTAGCTATTTGTTAAGTTTTCAAGTGACATATGGCTTTCTATAGCAGCTACATTGCTATAGGTAGCAAATAACTTAGGATGCGGAAGCCGTGCATAAATCGTGTCTGCGTCAATTGTCAATGCATCCACAGTTGATTTTAATTCATTATGTAATGCTTGGTCTGATTCATTTTTAGAGTCAGCTAATGCTGCAAACGCTTTTTCAAACGTTTCTTGTTGCTCACAAAAAGTGTCTAAAGCAACTTGATCATACCAAGTGTTGATGATTTTTCTTTGGTTAAATACACCAGGTATGCAGGTAATCAATGGTGTATTCGATAGCACAAGCAATGCTATTTCCGCTGGAAGTGATTTTTGTGCCTTTTCATTATTGATGTATTGTTCACTCATGATTGCTTGCCTCTTACCTCGTTGTTTTTATTATGGTGACAGTTTACTGGGTCAATCTTAACGCAACCTTAACTCTGGCGTTGGGAAGTGAAAACAGCTGTTTTTTTGGATAACTGATTGATTTGATGATTAATAATGGGAATGAGCTGCGGTAAAAGAAGCTGTTTTGCCTGGACAATAAACCCGTTCGGGTTA
Source organism: Gammaproteobacteria bacterium (assembly GCA_965116795.1). Taxonomy (GTDB): domain Bacteria; phylum Pseudomonadota; class Gammaproteobacteria; order JAJFKG01; family JAJFKG01; genus JAJNDI01. The sequence continues at coordinate 93,942 of OZ220716.1, read as the reverse complement.
TTAATAACACTCTGCCAGCAGCTGATTGGCATCTAAATCAGGCTGGTGTTGTTTATCGAATTGTGCGTGAATTTGGCCTTCCTTCAGTGCCAAAATACGGTTGCCGTAGGTCAGTGCATGATTGACATCATGCGTGGTTAAGATCGCCGTCAATTGCTGTTGTTGAATAATCTGTGCGGTAAGCGCCATGAGTTGTGAGGCTGTTTTTGGATCGAGCGCACTGGTATGTTCATCTAGTAGTAATAAATCCGGTGGTTTAATCATCGCTAATGCCAGTGCCAGTGCTTGTTGCTCACCACCGGAGAGTTGGTTCACCAGTACCGATAATTTATTAATTAAGTTTGGATTAAATTGATTTAAGTGCGTGCTGATATCAGTTTTATGGTATTTATTCATGGCTTGCTGTTGACGCAATTGATAATTTTCCAGCACGGTTAAATTTAAAAATAAATTATCTTTGCTGCTTTGGGTTAGGGTTCCAATATGTTTGGCGCGTGCCGCAAATGATAACGAATTGATTTTTTGATCACGCAAGGTGATTTTCCCCTGACTTGCTTGGTAACGCCCATCGATTAATTTTAACAGTGAGCTTTTGCCTGATCCATTTGCACCTAAGATCACCACAAAATCGCCTTGATGAATAGTGTAATTAATGTCATCTAATACCGGGCATGCTAGTGTTGGATAGCGTAATGCAATGTGTTCGAATGTGAGTAACGTGTTTGTCATGATGATTTAAACTTATTGATTGGCATACATAAAAACAGTGCTAAGAAGATCCCAATTAATAATTTTAAATAGATCGGATCAACATTCATCCTAAGCAAACCGTTAACAATCGCAAAATACAAAGTGATCCCGACAAATGCAGCGGCTAATTCACTGTGTGTACGTAAATAGGTTTGTTTGATTAAAGGCAGGATAATATGTTGGCCTAACACAATTGCACCAATCCCAATCAAAGTCATACCAATGCCCATGCTAACATCTGCATAACCAATAACTTGTGCAGTGATTGCACCTGCTGCCGCTGCTAATAAATTATTTAACCCAAATCCAAATAACCGCAAATAAAAGATGCGATGTCCTTGGCGCGCAAGTAATTGTGGATTGTCACCAAAAGCACGCAACATCAAGCCTAATTGGCTGCGTAGCAACGCATAAAATCCAATTAATAATAGAAACACGACAGCGCTAACAGCTAACCAACCTAATAATTGACCGTGTGCGAATGCACTGCTGAATAAGGTTGGTGTAGTGAGTAAATTGATATTTGGTCTACCCATGATAATCATATTAACGCTATATAAAATAAATGCCATGAGGATACCAGTCAGTAGCGGATCGATTTTACCGCCGCGCTGCAATAGGGCAGTTACCATCCCAGCAATTGCACCACAGCCAAGTGCAATGATAAATGCCAGTGCGGGAGATATTCCCAGTGTGGCTAACCGTGCAAACACAGCAGCACCTAATACAAAACTGCCATCGATAGTCATATCAGTGGCACGCAATAGGGTATAGCTTAAACTGATCCCTAATGCTAATGGGATCAACGTCAATGATTGAGTTAGCGTGGCGATTAATAAACTAATCATGTGATTGCTCTTGTTGGAGAGTCATGACATCGACAACATTATATCCGTGTAATTTTGCTTGTTGTTCGATGCGTTGTTGGTCTTGCTGTTGTTGTTTAAGTACATTTGGATTGATAAATACCGCTAACTTAGTCATTTCAACAACCGGGATGGTTTGCGGATTAATGTGTTGCTCTAGAATGCGTTTAGCCACATTAGCACCGGCAACGCCGATGTCATACTCCTTAACGCCAACACTAAATCCCGCACCATTTTGCACAGTGCCATCATCTGCGGTAATTAATGGGATATGTTGTGTATTGGCTACATTTGCTAAAGTTGCAATACCGCTGGCAACTAACACATCTTTGAGTACGATGATCCCTTCAGTTGTTGGTGATAATGATTGGGCAACACTGTATAAGTCAGGCAATGTCGTAATCATGCGTTTATCCATTTTAATCCCTAATTGGTTAGCTGCAGCAACTGCTTCGGCAACTTGCGGGATAATTTTGTCATTATTAGCATACACAATCGTTAAGTATTTTTTATCAGGGTACACCGCATGAATAAATTTAATAATTTGACTAGGGGCGATTTCGTCATTAACTAATGCTAATGGACTATGTTGGCGTACTTGTTGCGGTAACAAAGCAGCAAGCCCAATAATCGGTTTGTCTTTTATCATAGCGACGGTCATTTCTGTGGTTTGTGTCGCAATTGGTGCAAACAAATCGATGTCTTGTTGTTGTAATTGTGAAATCATAGCGCGTTGCAAGTTAATATCACCTTGAGCACGCATTACACTAAATTGCACAGGTTGCTGCAGCGTGGCAGATAAAGTCTGTTGAAATCCAGCGGTAATTTCATCCATTGCTGGATGAGCAATGGGAATAATGATCCCAATCTTAAGTACATCTTTGTTGTTGTCAGTATGTTGCTCTTGGTTATTGCATCCTACGCTAAATAAAAGCGTTATTAGTAAAATTGCATAAGCTATTATTTTCATTACTTTATTTTCCTAATTATTTAAATAATAAATCGTGCAAGATGGCACGTTGTTTTGCAGATAGCCGTTTTAATTCATTTGAGCCACGAGTAATCTTGGCAATGCTTATCCCAAATTTTTCTGCAATCTCACGTTGCGTTAACGTTTGTTCGAGTAATGCTTCAAGCAAGCAAACTCGTGTACTGATACTGTCACGTTCTTGGTGTGTTAATAACACCGTAAATAGCTGAGATAAGCGGACTTTATCCGTTTCTTGTGCACAGTATTCGATGAATTTATTCCAATAGGGTTTATGCATATGATTCTCTATGCTCGAAATTTTGTAATGCTACAGCATTACAACGGTTGTGTCAATATCGATTTTCGGATGGATTTTATATTGCAATGTCTTATAAGTAATCTACTTAGCTTCGTTTATAGCCCTGCGGGTCCTGTCGCTTGCGCCACCCGCAGGGAATACTAATTTATTTCATTTGAGGCTTTCCATGATTAGCAGTGAGCTAATCCATGCTTAACTTGATAATGACTTGATGTCTTTAATAAAACACGTTGTCTCTAGTCACGTGTAAATTAACGCTTTGAGTATACCAATACTACGGATATTAATTAGTGAACGGCTGCGGGTGGCACTGTATTTAGGGGCACCCGGCACACGAGCTTGCGAGGGTGACGGGGAGAAATACAGTGACAGGACCCGCAGATTATAGCGATATTGATTTAAGTATTAATGAGTTAGTGTTTTTGATACTAGATAAAAAAAGCGCGTATAAAACGGGGAGTCTTATACGCGCTGGCACAAAATACAAGGAGTTATGCAATTTGACGATGACCATTATACGCAAGCTATATTGATTACCCAGTGGTAAAAGGCTTAATGATGATAGCGACATGACTAATGGATCATGTCAGTGAATATCCCAATTTATCTTAAGAATAAATGCATTTAACCGTTCACAATCCATATACCTTCTACAAATTAAATAACTTAATCAAGAAGTGGTGATTGGCAAGATCCATTAAAGAGGGTGTTTTTCTTGAGTATCTGAATAGTGACAATTAATGTTGATTTGCTTGACCAGCAATATAACCATTACGATAGGCATTGTTGATTTGTATGTTATTCGTTGGGCAATTAGCGGCATAGTGACTGTTAAAAGCTAGTTTGCGCTGACCGTCTTGATGCCCTTGGCCATAAGCAGCTGCTGGAGTGCATAATGTGTCTTGACTATTGAGACGTTTACCAATGTAATGTACTGCGCTGCAACTGTTTAATAGTGTCACAAAACTTACGCTAATAGCCAGTTTGGTAACCAATTCAAATGTGAATGTAATATGTCGCATTGCCGTATCCTTGATGTAAGATCAAAATGAATTTGTTGCTCAAGCTTACGCACGTTATTAACTAACATCAATAGGGATATTAATGAATTTTTATTACAGCTTGATCAAAATACAATGGGTTAGCATGTTGATGGTGTTATTGATGTGCGTTGTATTGCCAGTGATTTGTATTATTCATTGTTTGTCATCATCACACAGTCTAAAAGCTAAAGTCATTTGGTGTTTAGCATTATTATTTACACTAATTTTTGCAGCAATGGCTTATATGTTAGTTAATGCTTCGAAACACAAGTGGTTGGGTTGGTTGATCGGAGCCTTTATTTTGTTATTGTTATTTAATATGGCGTTTCCAGCAGCATGGCATTGGTACCTTGTAAAGGATGCACAACATCAGCAAGCGCGTGCGCAAGATACATTGCCAACGTTAAGCACTATTGATTTAACATCGCAACAACGTCAGCATGTGTTGGCATTTACCAATGTTTCAATCAGTGTGGCTAGTCATTTTCATGGCAGTTATACCCAAGCACCACCAATAGCACAAAGGATGTTGTTAGATTCAGTGACTTACTTACGTAACTTTAATGCACTGACTAAAGACGGTGAATTGACGCCAGAACAGTACAATGTATTATTCCGATGACTGGTTAGTAGGTGCTGTTAAAGAAAACGTCATCTTTGGCACATTTTTAAATGTGCAGATTATAGCTCATCGTTGCTACGGTAAATCACCACAATACGTCCGATCGTTTGGATCCATTCGGCTTCTTGCTCTGTTACAATGGCATTAATGATTTGCTTGCGTAGTCCGCGTTCGCTAGTAGGTAGTTTAATTTTAATTAGTGCGTGGGTTTCTAAACATAAGTCAATTTCGTGTTGTACTGCTGGGGTTAATCCTTTGCTGCCAATGATGACTACGGGCTGTAAATGATGGGCTTGTTGTTGCAGAGCGTGTTTTTGTTGTTTGCTTAATGCCATGGTATACCTCGTAGTCGTGGCTAACTTGCTAAAAATCGGTAGTGATATAGCATGAATACTGGAGTAGATGCAATCCTAGAGTGAGCCCAATATGCCAAAATCAAAAAGTTCTAAACAGTGGTTGGCACGCCACCAAGCAGATCCCTTTGTTAAACAGGCCAATGCCCAGGGGTTACGCGCACGCTCTGTCTTTAAATTAGCTGAAATTGCAGATAAATATCAGTTACTATCTGCAAAAATGACGGTTATTGATCTGGGTGCGGCACCAGGCGGGTGGTCGCAGTATGTAGCACAACAGCTGGACCGACAGGTGATTGCAGTTGATCGGTTGGCCATGGAACCGTTGCTGGGTGTGCACATTATCCAAGGTGATTTTACTGAACAGACGGTGTGTGATGCGATCATGGCGGCATTAGCGGATCAAGCAGTTGATTTGGTATTGTCTGATATGGCACCTAACATGAGTGGTCACCGTGGCGTTGATCAACCACGTGCAATGTATTTGGCTGAGTTGGCATTGGAATTTGCCAGAAACACATTAAAACCAGGAGGGGCATGTTTAATAAAATGTTTTCAAGGCAGTGGCCTTGATGCATTTGTGCAGGAATGTCGCCGTGATTTTAAGCGAGTGATTTACTGTAAACCGACAGCGTCACGTCAGGCATCACGTGAGATCTATATACTAGCGCGTGATTATCAGCACAAATAGCGATTTGTAATGACAGTTTTGGGCAAAATATGCTCATTTTTGATGGGTATAATAATGCGCTTTTGACTAACATCAGGTAGGATTTGCAGCTATATTTAGTTGACGGCATCGACGCAGTTGGATGAGACAGCTGTTAACTGTAGATAATAGTAATTGGTATACTCTCTACGCCTACAATTCAAGGGCGCCGAGTATATAACAAAACCCATGAGGTGATCTGTTTTGAATGATTTAGTTAAGAATTTATTATTGTGGCTTGTTATCGCGTTAATTCTAATTTTCGTGTTTAACAATTTCGGGCCACGCCAAGTCAGTGAACAAAACCCATCGTATTCACAATTTTTACAAGAAGTGAATAATGGCAATGTAAAAGCGGTGACTATCGAGAATCAAGTAATCCGTGGTCAGCTTAGCGATAATCGTCAATTCAGTACGTACATGCCATTTGTCGATCCGTATTTATTAAGTGACTTATTGCAAAAAGGTGTCAACGTCAAGGGTAAACCGCCTGAGCGCGAAAGTATCTTAATGCATTTATTTATTAGCTGGTTCCCGATGTTGCTATTGATTGGGGTATGGATCTTTTTCATGCGTCAAATGCAAGGTGGCGGTGGTCGTGGTGCAATGTCGTTTGGACGTAGCCGTGCACGCATGTTAGGTGAAGATCAAGTTAAAATAACATTTGCAGATGTTGCCGGTGTTGAAGAAGCCAAAGAAGAAGTCAAAGAATTAGTCGACTTTTTAAAAGATCCAGCAAAGTTCCAAAAGTTGGGCGGCAAAATTCCACGTGGTGTGTTGTTAGTCGGTTCACCCGGTACTGGTAAAACATTATTAGCCAAAGCGGTTGCCGGCGAAGCCAAAGTGCCATTCTTTAGTATTTCCGGTTCAGATTTTGTCGAAATGTTTGTGGGTGTGGGTGCATCACGCGTACGTGATATGTTTGAGCAAGCTAAGAAACATGCACCGTGTATTATTTTCATCGATGAAATCGATGCCGTTGGTCGACATCGTGGTGCAGGTTTAGGCGGTGGACACGATGAACGCGAACAAACCTTAAACCAGTTGTTGGTAGAAATGGATGGGTTTGAGGGCAATGAAGGGGTGATTGTGATGGCGGCGACTAACCGTCCAGATGTGTTAGATCCTGCATTATTACGTCCAGGTCGTTTTGATCGACAAGTTGTGGTGCCATTGCCGGATATTCGTGGCCGTGAATACATTTTAAAAGTACATATGCGTAAAGTGCCGTTGGATGATGATGTTGATCCACGAATCATTGCACGCGGTACACCAGGATTTTCAGGGGCTGATTTAGCTAATTTAGTCAATGAAGCGGCACTGTTTGCTGCCCGTGACGATAAACGATTAGTCTCGATGTCCGAGTTTGATCGTGCTAAAGATAAAGTGATGATGGGTAGTGAACGACGCTCAATGGTCATGAGTGATCAAGAAAAACGGTTAACTGCCTATCACGAAGCAGGTCATGCCATTGTCGGTTTAAACGTGCCCGATCACGATCCAGTTTATAAAGTCACTATTATCCCACGTGGACGTGCGTTGGGGGTTACCATGTTTTTACCCGAAGAAGATCGCTATAACCATACTAAACAGCGTTTAGAAAGTCAGATTTCTAGTTTGTTTGGTGGTCGTATTGCTGAACAACTTATTTTTGGTGAAGAACATGTCACTACCGGCGCATCCAATGATATTCAACGCGCAACCGAAATTGCGCGTAACATGGTGACGAAATGGGGTTTATCTGACATGGGGCCATTGGTATTTGGTGAAAATGATGAAGAAGTCTTTTTAGGCCATTCAGTTGCTAAGCACAAAGAAATTGCCGATTCAACGGCAACTGGAATTGATAAGGCCGTACGTGAGATTGTCGATCGTAATTACCAACGAGCAGATACTATTTTGCAAACTGAGATCGATAAGTTGCATAACATGGCTGATGCACTAGTGAAGTATGAAACCATTGATGCTGATCAAATTCAGGATATTATGAACGGTAAACCCCCGCGTGCCCCGAAAGATTGGGATGTAGGTAATGACAAGCCATCTGGGGGTGATCAACAACAATCAACAGCGACTAATAAAAAAAACACTAAGCAGCCACCAACAGACAGATTAGGTAAGCCTGCTGAGGATCATTAACGCATTATGCAAGTGACAGGTTGGCAATTAGATTGTGCTGGAAAATCGCTAGATCTGCGCACGCCAAAAGTGATGGGGATCATCAATTTATCACCACACTCATTTAGTGAGGTTGGTCGTTGCCAATCGCGCGATGAGGCTTTGCGTTTAGCGCAAGCTATGGTAACGGATGGTGCAGGAATCATTGACGTTGGTGCTGAGCCAACCAATCCGTATACCGATCCAGTCATGCCATTACAACAAGAAATGGATTACGTGCTACCGGTTATTGAACAACTCAGTCAATTGCCAGTGCCGATTTCATTAGATACCAGCAAGCCAGAGATCATGCGTGAAGCAGCCAAGTTAGGCTTGGGATTGATTAATGATGTGCGCGCATTGCGTTTGCCCGGCGCATTAACTGCAGCAGCTGCCACCGGATTACCCGTTTGTTTAATGCACATGGCGCATCCTACTGGGTTAGCAGATAGTGCACCGATTACATCACTGCCTTCGGCGACATTAGTCAAGACTATTGTTAACTTTTTACAGCAGCGGATCACCGCCTGTGAACAAGCGGGTATCGCGTGCGATAAGATCATTATTGACCCAGGTATTGGTGGCGGTAATTTCGGTAAAACACCTGCACAAAATTGTTATTTGCTAAACCATCTTAATCAATTCGCTGACTTTAAACGTCCTATTTTAATTGGTGCATCACGCAAAACGGTTATTTATAATACGCTGAATATTGCTATTGAAGATAGTCTAGCGGGTAGCCTGGCTGCTACTGCGTTAGCGGTTGCTAATGGTGCTGCGATTATTCGTGCACATGATGTTAAACAAACGGTACATGCTGTTGCTATGAGTCACACTATTTTACACAGTTCACCAGTAACAGCAGCCCAAGAGGAATTAATTCATGAGTGATACACGACAATTTTTTGGAACAGATGGTATTCGTGGTGTTGTCGGTGGTGATGTTATCCATCCTGAAATGGTGATGAAATTGGGTTGGGCGCTAGGCAAAGTGTTAGCAAAAGATGCTGAAGGTCAGCATGTTTTAATTGGTAAAGATACACGTATTTCAGGGTATATGTTGGAATCAGCATTAGAAGCGGGTTTGTCTGCTGCGGGTGTGGATATTCATTTGTTAGGGCCGATGCCAACACCAGCAATTGCCTATTTAACTCATACATTTCGCGCTTGTGCTGGCATTGTGATCAGTGCATCACATAACAGTTATCGTGACAATGGAATGAAATTTTTTTCATGCAACGGTACCAAATTACCAGATGAATTAGAGCAGACTATCGAAACGATGTTACGTCAACCGTTGCAAACTGTTGTACCTGATAAGATCGGCAAAGCCAAACGGATTGATGATGCGCCGGGAAGATATATTGAATTTTGTAAAAGCACGGTTCCGAGAAGTATTACACTACACGGTTTAACCATTGTAATCGATTGTGCGAATGGTGCAACTTACCACATTGCCCCGAGTGTATTTGGTGAATTAGGTGCAACGGTTATCCCAATCCATGTAGATCCAAATGGATTAAATATTAATGAACAATGCGGTTCAACGTCGCCGGCACAGTTACGTGATGCTGTATTAGCACACAAAGCAGATTTAGGGATTGCATTTGATGGCGATGGCGATCGAGTGATCATGGTTGATCAACATGGTGAAATTGTCGATGGTGATGAATTGGTTTTTATTATTGCTGCCAATGCACATCAACAACAACGTTTAACCGGTGGCGTCGTCGGTACACAAATGAGTAATTACGGGCTAGAACAAGCAATGCAACAATATCAGATTCCATTTGTGCGCACTAAAGTAGGCGATCGTTATATCTTAGCCGAATTGGAGCAACGTGGTTGGCAATTAGGCGGAGAATCATCAGGCCACATTATTTCACGTGATCTAACCACAACCGGTGATGGTATTATTGCTGCATTGCAAGTATTAGCTGCGATGATAGCTACTGATATATCGTTGCATGATATTAAACAAGGCATGAATAAGTGCCCACAAGCTATGGTGAATGTGCCGTACGCAACAGGTGCAACGATTAATTTACATGCTCCAAGGTTACAACAAGCTGTGAATGATATTGAAGCCACCTTAGCAGGCAAAGGACGAGTCTTATTACGTCCGTCAGGCACGGAGCCTGTGGTGCGCGTCATGGTTGAAGGCCAAGATCATCAACAAGTACAACAGTTAGCAAATCAATTAGCTGATGTGGTGTGTGACATGGTGAATACAGCGCATGTTTCGTCTTCTTGAATACAAAACGAATTATTAATGGCATCTTAAACATAATGTTAATTTATTTGATGATACCCCTATCCTAAAGGGAGAGGGTTTCATTTATACAGGTCCCAACAACATTTAGTATGCAATCAAAATGAAATATTCTATGGGTATTTATTGTAGTTATGGTTTTCGAAAAGGCATATTTTTTCTGCTAGTGAGTGCAATTATCTTAAGTACTACAGCTTGCGATTCAGACACACAACCTGCTTTTCAATATGATGAATCAACTATTGCATCATTACATGATGCAATGACACATCAATCACTTACTTGTCGAGAAGTGATTGAACATTACATAGATAAAATTAAGCGAGTTAATCTTGCTTTAAATCGTGGTGCTCCATTAAATGCTATTGTGAGTGTTAATCCATCAGCGCTAGATCAGGCACACCAATTAGATAAACATTATGCTAAAACGCATCAATTTATTGGCCCATTACACTGTGTTCCGGTTATTATAAAAGATAATATTAATACGATTGATACGCCTTCTAGCAGCGGTAGTTTAGCCTTGTTAGGTTCACAACCGGCGCAGAATGCCTTTTTGGTAACACAGTTACGAAAGGCTGGCGCTATTATTATTGCAAAGGGCGCAATGGATGAGTTTGCTTCTGGCATAAGTGGTATCAGTAGTCGTAGTGGGCGTGTTGGGAATGCATATAATCCAACACAAAATCCAGGTGGTTCAAGTAGTGGGCCAGCCGTTGCAGTCAGTGCTAACTTAGCCATGATTGCCATTGGCACGGATAACAGCGGCTCGATACGTATACCAGCTGCATTTAATGGTCTATATGGTTTACGTCCAGGCAGAGGTGTTGTTAGTCTACGTGGCATTTTTCCACGTGGTAATCTTGATGGTGTTGCAGGTCCTATGGCACGCAATTTAAAAGATCTACATACAGTAATGGCTGTTATTGCAAAATCCGATAAACATGACAGAAAAACACTCACATATCATCGACCAACATTTAATAACACGTTATCAGCTGACTCGTTGCAAAGAAAACGGATTGGACTGGTTCGTCTTGTAGGCACTTACAAGCCATTTGATAATATTGCGACAGATGATGCAAAACGGGTATTTGCTAGTACGTTAACGCAATTACAGAAAAAAGGCGTAGCACTGGTTGATATCGAATTGCCTGACTTTGATATGGACCGTACAAACAATATGGCAGGTGAAATAGGTGAGATTAATGCATATTTACGTGCATTTGTTTCAACGCGTCGAAATTTTGATGATATTTGTCAATCTAAACGCAGTGTTATTTTTACTGAAATTACCTGTCGACAACATAAAAAATTGACAACTGATAAAGGCAATGTCTTATATCAGCAAATATTGAGGACATTTGCTAAGAATATGCTTTATGTGCAGACTATAATGGATAAGCATCATGTGGATGTACTGCTAATGCCAATTAGTAAAACAGGTAGCCCTACGTACGATAATTTTGCAATTAATACCTGGCAAGCACCTGTTTCATCCAATAGTGGCTTACCTGCAATTAATTTTGTTGTTGGCTATACGCGTAATAAACCGAAACTTCCAATTGCTATGGAATTGATTGGTCGAAACAATAGTGAAGAACAATTAATTAATATGGCATATGCGTATTCAACTATCGTGCCCCGGATCCCACCTGATCTTCAGCAACCAGCAACAAGCCCTCTGGCGCACTTAACTATTCCTGAATTTAATACGCTATTAACTGAAATAGGTGCAAAAGCGTATCAAACTATTTTAATAAAACAGCCTAAAAAGCCTATTTCACCGATGGCTTTTTCAAAGATCATCAAGCAAGTTTTGATAGAGAATGGCATAGCACCACCAGAATAAGATAAAAAATATAGGAATCGAGTAATATGCTGCGTTTGTGTCATCAAAATAGCCAAATTGCCATCTAAAAAGCTGATTAAAAACAAAAGGTTACACTTATGCCTTGCAATTTAGGAATCTGTCTCCCAAAATACAAGGTATGTTAACACGTTGGATCACAGAAGCACTGCAAGCAAGCATAGTCAGTATGCCGGCTGTGGCGTTGTTAGGTCCACGCCAAGTTGGCAAAACGACTTTAGCTAAAGTCATAGTACAGCAGCGACCGTCAATTTATCTCGACTTGGAGGCACCACACGATTTACTAAAGCTGCAAGATCCTACTAGTTTTTTAACCAGTCATCGTGATAAGTTAATTATTTTTGATGAAATTCAAAGAATGCCTGATTTGTTTATGGTGCTACGTGGTTTGATCGATCATAATCGTGAACAAGGGCGTCAGTCGGCGCAGTTTTTATTGTTAGGTTCAGCGTCGATGGATTTATTACGACAATCATCTGAAAGTTTGGCTGGGCGTATTCGTTATCTCGAAATGAATGGTTTAAATGCATTGGAAGTTGAACAAGATAATCAAGCATTACAACGATTATGGCTAAGAGGCGGTTTCCCAAATAGTTATTTAGCGAACAATGATGATGATAGTATGGATTGGCTCGAAGATTTAATTCGTACGTATCTTGAGCGTGATGTCGCGCAAATGGGTTTTCGTATTCCAGCAAATAAGTTACGGCGTTTATGGACGATGTTAGCTCATTTGCAAGGTGAGCCGGTTAACTATTCAAAATTGGCAGGCAATCTTGAATTACATGATGGTAAAACGGTAAGTCATTACATTGATATTTTAGTTGACTTGTTATTAGTAAGCCGCTTAGAGCCTTGGTATGCTAACGTTAAAAAACGTTTGGTAAAATCACCACGTTATTATATTCGTGATAGTGGTATACAACATCGATTGTTGGATATTGGTTGTTATGATGAGTTATTATCAAATCCAGTGCTCGGGAAAAGTTGGGAAGGGTTTGTCATTGAAAATATTCATTCAGTCTTACCACGCCGCGCTAAAACGTATTTTTACAGAACAGCCGCAGGTGCTGAAATTGATCTCATTATTAAATTATCTGCTTCACAAACTTGGGCTGTTGAAATTAAATATGGTACAGCCCCTAAAGTTAGCAAACACTTTAGTCAAATTTGTGACGATATTGGTGCAACCGAAAAATACGTTATTTATAGTGGAGAAGAAGAATTTTCTATTGGCGATAGTATAACCGTTATTTCACTGTTTAAGTTTTTAAACAAGCTGCAATGAATTATTCAGTTATCTGGGCTCGCAGCTGTGGAAATAAAATCACATCGCGAATAGAGGGCATATCGGTAAATAGCATCACTAATCTATCGATCCCAATACCTTCACCTGCTGCTGGTGGCATTGCATATTCTAAAGCAGTAATGTAATCAGCATCATAATGCATGGCTTCCATATCACCGGCATCTTTGGCAGCGACTTGTGCGCGAAAACGTTCGGCTTGATCGTCTGGATCATTTAACTCAGAAAAACCATTCGCTAGTTCACGTCCGCCAATAAACAATTCGAAACGGTCTGTGATAAACGGATCATCATCATTACGTCTGGCAAGTGGTGATATTTCTGCGGGATAAGCAGTAATAAATGTTGGTTCAATAAGACGATGTTCAACGGTTTTTTCAAAGATTTCAATTTGGATTTTACCCAAACCGTATTCAGGTTTGACTGGAATATCGAGTGTAGTTGCAATGTTAGCTGCATTGTCTCGTTTAGTTAAATCAGCTTGCTTTAGTTCTGGATTAAAATGCATAATTGATTCTAGTACAGTCATTCGGGTAAACGGTTTAGCAAGATCAATTGTATGACCTTGATAGGTTAATTCAGTCGTACCTAAGATGTCGCGCGCTAATGTTTGCAATAACTGTTCGCTTAAATTCATTAGATCTTGGTAATTCGCATAGGCTTGATAAAATTCCAACATAGTAAATTCAGGATTATGTCGCGTAGAAATCCCTTCATTACGAAAACTGCGATTGATTTCAAACACACGTTCAAACCCACCTACGACTAAACGCTTTAAATATAATTCGGGAGAGATACGCAAATACAGTGACATATCCAAGGTATTGTGATGGGTAATGAAAGGACGTGCGGTTGCACCACCTGGGATCGGTTGCATCATCGGCGTTTCCACTTCAAGAAAATGCCGTTTTACTAAAAATTGACGAATACCATTGATTAATGCTGAGCGCATTTGAAATACACAGCGCGTTTCTTCATTGGCAATCAGATCTAAATAACGTTGACGATAGCGTTGTTCTTGATCGTGCAGACCATGAAATTTATCTGGCATCGGATGCAGTGATTTTGTTATCAAACATGCTTGCTGTGCGTGTATCGATAACTCGCCGGTTTTGGTTTTAAATAAATAACCTGTTACGCCAATGATATCGCCTAGGTCCCATTGTTTAAACTGATCATAGATCCCCTCAGGTAGATCATTTTGACGTAAATATACTTGAATTTTACCAGACATATCTTGCAACGTAGCAAAACTGGCTTTACCCATTTGCCGTTGAAATACCATGCGTCCTGCCACACTAACTATTGTTGATTGTTGTTCTGTTAATTGTTCACGGCTTAATTGACCAAAGTGATTATGTAATTCAGCTGCAACCGTAGTACGCTGGAATGTGTTAGGGTAGGCTTGGCCTTGTTTGCGTAAATCAGCAAGTTTGTCTCGGCGTTGAGCAGATTGTGTATTTGCATCGGTTGTTGCAGATGGATCTTGTTGCATACGTTTCTCCAAGAGTTACTCATTAATACCTTGTTTTAAGCTAGCTTCAATAAACAGATCTAAATCGCCATCTAGTACAGCTTGGGTGTTAGCTGTTTCTACCCCAGTGCGCAAATCTTTAATGCGAGAGGCATCTAAGACGTAAGAACGGATTTGGCTACCCCAACCAATATCTGCTTTATTTTGTTCTAATGTTTGCTGTTGTTGTTGGCGTTGTTGCCATTCTAACTCATATAATTTTGCGCGCAATTGTTGCATAGCTTGTGCTTTATTTTTGTGTTGTGATCGATCATTTTGACATTGTACCACGATGTTAGTGGGTAAATGGGTGATACGTACAGCTGAATCAGTACGATTAACATGTTGTCCGCCGGCACCACTGGCACGATAAGTATCGATACGTAGGTCGCCTGGATTGATATCAATTTCAATATCATCATCTATTTCTGGGGAAACAAAAATTGCAGCAAATGAGGTGTGTCGGCGATTGCCCGAATCAAACGGGGATTTACGTACTAAACGATGTACGCCTGTTTCAGTACGTAACCAGCCATATGCATAATCACCACTGACTTTAATGGTTGCACTTTTGATCCCAGCGACGTCGCCAGCAGAGACTTCCAACAGTTCACAGTGAAAACCGCGGCGCTCACACCAACGCAGATACATACGTAATAACATTTCTGCCCAATCTTGTGCTTCGGTACCCCCTGACCCAGATTGCACATCAACATAGGCATTACAATTATCCATTTCGCCATTAAACATGCGTTGGAATTCCAAACGGCTAATTGCTTGGGTGAATTGTTCAATATCGCTTTGAATGCTGTGAACAGTCTCATTATCTTGTTCTTGTTGTGCGATGTTTAATAACGTCAACGCATCGGCAATCGATTGTGCTAGTTGATCTAATGTGTTAACAATATCGATTAATTGTGCCCGTTCGCGTCCTAATGCTTGAGCGATATCTGGATCATCCCAGATATTGGGTTGTGCTAATTCACGTTCGACTTCTTGTAGGCGCCATGCTTTGTTAGCATAGTCAAAGATACCCCCGAAGTGCCCGTTCGCGTTCGACTAAGTCATGTAATGTCTCGATTAATGGATTGATTTCAATGGCCACTAATATTTTCCTCTTGGGGTTATCCCGCGGTTAAACCGCGGGATATATAGATGGTGGGCCAATATTATTAAAATGGAATATCGTCATCAAACCCAGTGTCTGCTGTTGTTGTGGCTTTTTCAGTAGCGGGCGCAGGCGCGCTGGTTGCTGTTGGTGCAGCTGTAGCAGCGCCGGTAGCAGTAGTAGCACCGCGACTGTCTAGCATTTGCATTTGATCAGCAACAATTTCGGTAGAGTAGCGGTCTTGACCAGATTGATCTTGCCATTTGCGCGTACGAATTTTTCCTTCAATATAGACTTTCGATCCTTTCTTTAAATATTCACCGGCGATTTCACCTAAGCGGTTGAATAATACAACTCGATGCCATTCGGTACGCTCTTGTGGTTCGCCAGTTGTTTTATCCTTCCATGTTTCACTGGTTGCTACACTGATGTTGGTGACAGCATCGCCACTTGGCATGTAACGTACGTCCGGATCATTGCCTAGATTACCAATGATAATTACTTTGTTGATACCTCTACTAGCCATAATATCTTCCCCTAAAAGTGTTGTTATGCATCAATTACATTGTGTGAAAATGCTAATAATTGATTATGATCAACGCTGGTGTTGTCCACTTTTAAATAAGCAACACCTTCGTCTGCGATCACGACCACATCAGCAACTCCCGCAATATTAGCTATTTTATCGGTGAGTACATCTGCTTGCGTCGAACTCATTTTACCGACATTTAGCATAAATGTCGCTAAGTATGGGATGTTCCCCATGGGGATAGCAATAACTAGCCAGATCATGGCCAATAAGGTTGTCATTAACAACACACTGTGCGAGTGATGGTAGCCATAGAGTATTCCACCTAGGCTGCCGCCGGCAAAGATCCCCAAAAATTGTGCGCTAGAGTAAATTCCCATTGCTGTACCTTTGCTAGCAGTGGGTGCTAGTTTGGATACCAGTGAGGGTAAACTTGCTTCAAGCAAGGTAAAAGCGGTAAAGAAACTGTATAAGCTAATGCTGATACTGAGATAGTGAGTGTGCCATGCCCATAATCCGATTTGTGATATCCCTAATACTACAATAGCGCACAAAAAAATGTTTTTCATTTGCCGTTTTTTTTCAGCGATGATAATAAGTGGTAGCGCGCTAACAAATGCGCAAACTAATACAGGTAAATAGATATGCCATTGTTGAGTCATGTCGATGTTAAGCGTATTGCTTAATAACATCGGGATCACAACAAACAAGGCAGTTAACATCGCGTGTAAACAAAATATTCCAATATTAAGGCGTAATAAATCAGGTTGGCAAAATGTGTGTTTTAATAAGGAAGGCAGTGGTTGTGCTTCGCGATGAAAGATCGAGTGTGTTGGTTTCGGTACTACAGTAAATAAGATCACAATACCAATAGCAGCCAATATAGCAGTTAGCCAGAAAATACCATGAACGCCAATTAATCCACTCATGATAGGCCCTAATACCATTGCTACAGTGAAAGATAATCCAATCGTAGCGCCAACAAACGCCATTGCTTTGGTGCGATTTTCTTCACGAGTGAGATCAGCAATCAAAGCGATAATCGTGCTGCCAATAGCGCCAGTACCTTGTAATGCGCGCCCGATGAGTAAGCCAATAATTGAGTCAGCAAGTGCACATACGATACTACCAATGATAAATAGGCTAAGCCCAATGGTGATTATAGGTTTGCGTCCAAGTTTGTCAGACAGCATGCCAAATGGTAGCTGCAAACAGGCTTGGGTTAAACCATAACTGCCAAGAGCCAAACCAATTAGTAATTCAGTGGTGCCACGCAAAGTGTGTGCATATATCGATAAGATTGGCAGTACCATAAATAAGCCCAGCATTCGCACAGCAAAAATGCTAGCTAATGATGCTGTAGCACGTTTTTCGGTAGGATACAGGTTAATAGGTTGCATGTGGGCCATTGTAGGGTGCTGATTGAACTTGTCAATTGATTAACGCGAGAAGTCGTAGCTGTTCTTGCTAGGTATCGCTAAATTGAGCTGATTACTTTTTGCTAAGAAGCTGTATTTATGTTGATTGCTTACCAACAATTATCAAATTACTTCCATGATTTAATTATAGGCATCATGAATTAGTTACCTAGACCATTTGACTTTTTTTTTGGTTAATTTAATATACGCCCATAATATTAATAATTGCAGAATTTAGAGATTAATAAAATCGTTTTGAGAGCCTGTGTCGATTTATTAAAGATCGTAATTCTAGAGGGGAGTAATGTGTCTGCTGCTTTACGGGGTGATATGGTTATTGACCAAGAATTACCTGTATCTGCTAAACTTCGCGATGTATGTAAAAAGATTCATACATATGACTTAAATTCAACCTTTGAACGGTTAGTCTTGACCGAAGGTTGGAAGCCTAGAGAAGCGACTGCAGCAATCGCACAGTATCGTAATTACCTTTATCTTTGTAAATTGTATCCAACTAAAAAATTGCCGCCATCAAAAGATATTGATGAAGTATGGCATGCACATATACTGCAAACAAAACAATATCGAAAGTTTTGTAAATTAATCTTTCCTGAGCTTGAAGATAGCTACCTTGATCATGACCCACATTTGGCAACAGCCGAATCTTTATCAACATTAAAAGCAGCATTTGAAGAGACGCAATTTCTATATAAGAAAGAATTTGGTAATTATATTTATAAAGTACATGGCAAAGGCTTTTTTGAAAGAATGCTAGATAAGTTACGTAATTTTATTGCAAATAAATTTTCTGCTTTTGCAGATGATACATATTAAAAAATATATTAACTATACCATAGTATTTGGCTTGACGAATTAAGGAGTATTAAACAATGAAGATCCTAAAAAAATGGCTTCGCAAAAAAAGAGCATCTGTTGCATTGTGCCATGGTCATTAAAATGTATTCATTCCTGGTAATAATTTAATAGATATTTTGCCGTTATTTGTAGTCGTGTCTTCTGAAAGAAGTTGGTCTATCTTAATTTCAGCTTGTTTTACTTGTTGATTTAACTCAAATGATTGACATTGATGCCATTGGTCGAATAACTTATCGAAGTTCTGTAGTGTTAGTTTTTGTTTATCTTTAATCATACAAAAGTCTGCATACTTTGTTTTATTTTCTTTACAAAAAGAGATATCACTGACTTGTATAATTTGACACTGGTCGGTGCTGTGTACTTTTTCATAAAGTGCTATGTTCCATTTAGTCCTACACTGAATATCAGCATACGTTTTTTCTTTAAATAACGGAACAAAAATGCTCTTGCCTTGACTACTTTTAACAAGTTCTCTAATAGCACGGAAACGTTGTGTGTTAATTCTACGCAAATTACTTTTAAACTCACTAGGTGAGTAGCGTTTTTTGTCAGCGCAGAGAGAAAACAGTTCATAGTTAAGGAATTTTAAGTCAATAATATCGCCATGTAGATTTGCTGACATCGATTTTTTTATAGAAAAATCTTGCATTGCCTTACTCAGCTGATAATACTTTTCTTCAACTGCCAATGCTGTCTCTTCAGTTTGCTTATTTTGTTTCATAAACAAGTATACATTGAAGCTTAGTGAGAAAATAGCAACAAACGCCAGAATCAACTCAGCATTGTTAAATATCTTATATAGTACTTTCCGCATGTGAATTTCTCCTAAAATATGTGCAAAGGTAGCTGGTTATCATATTAGTAATTATTTTTTCTATAGTTCTGCAAACTTTAATGAGGCTGTATATTGCTCAGTAGTATTATTACCTTGAATCGCAACAGAATCAACTAATGGAAGCGTTAACGTAAATTGTGTATATTTCCCATAATCAGATTCACAAGTAATGTCACCGTCATGTGCTTGCATACACATCTTACAAAATGCTAAACCGATCCCAGTACCATGAGCAGTATCTTTTGTAAAAAACTTTTCGAAAATGTATGGCAGTGTATCCGGATCAATCCCTTGTGCAGTATCTTTCACATGTAATTTATTACATTTTTTACTGTGTTCTAGCCAGATAGTAATAATGCCACGTCTTTTAGAATTAATAAAATAAAGAGCATTTTTAATAAGATTAAATAGTACTTGAATAATTAAATGGTCTGATCCTAAGAATATAAAATCAATATGTTGACTACGATCCCAGCTAACTAATTGTTTGTCTTTTTCAGAAAAAGGATAAGATTCTAATGTTTTATCAATGCAATCACTAATCGAATATTTGTTGAACTCAGTCTGACAAATTGTTTTAAACGAGATATTAGTTAACAACATATCGATTATCAAAGTTGAATGATCAACTTGTAAATCGATACTATCGATATTGTCATTTAACATGGTTAAATGTTGTGGACGAATAATTGGAATATCTAATTTATGTTGCTTTGCTATATTATATGTTTCAATTAGTGGAGGTAAGTAGTTTTTAACACCCTGTGCAAATAACTTCACTGCATGTAGTGGGGTACGTAATTCATGTGCAATACTGGCACCTATTAAGCGCATGCTTTCAGTGCGTGCTTTTTCAGCAGCCAGTTCGGCTTCTTGACGACGTTCTTTTCGCCTGGACAAAACGATATAAATGATAATGCTAGTGGCTAGGGTATTTAACATATCAATCAAGCCAAGAAAGTTAGGATGGATACCAAGTATTGTGTTAAATGAGTTAGACTCATTAAAAATTATCCAGGCAATTAACATACCAAAGAGAGTTGCAATAATTAAATCTTGTATATACCGAATTTTTGCTTTCATCAATGTTACTCGACTACGTACTGTGTGTAATGTTATTAAACATTGTTAATGTTTAATACTAATGTGCGTTTTCTACCAAATATTGGTGATAAGAAATAGGTTTTTGTTGGGTTAAATTACTTACTGAAGCATTATCATTAATTATGGCGTAGTAATAAGTATTGTCACCAACATGAAGTAGATTCATATCGTATAGTGCCCAATCTTCTACTGGAGAAATCCGATCTTGCCATACTAACATACGTGGCATTTTTTTTCGTTGAGCAATGACTGTTGCTATTGCATTTTTACCATCGTCTTCGGCTAATTCAGCAAAAGATTGCATATCTTCATCGGTTCTGACAATTAACTCAATATGATTACCTTCTTCATCTTGCAATAAGTAACTGCCGGTATCATCAGTTAAGTAAAATTCAATGATGTTATTTTCTGAAATAATACGATTAAAGATTTCAATAAACTTGCTATTACGTAGTAAGTTTTGTCCACTAGTATTTAACATATCAAATACACTTTGCGACAATTGATTAAAGTAACTGATGTTTAACTCTTTAATATATTTCTTTAGTTTTTCCAGATAGTTGCTTTCTCCTTTTTTAACAAAGCGCTCTATTTTCCCTCGATTAAATGCATCAACAGCAAAGTTGTTAGTTGCTTCTCCAGTTAAAATGATCTTTTGGTAAGGCAGGTCGACTAACTGCTCACAAAATTCCAATCCATTCATTTCTGGCATTGAGTAATCAACGATTAATATATTTGGACGATCAAAACGGTTGTTTTGGCTGTAAATTTCTTTACACATGGCAGCGATATCAATATTAACAGATAGCATGGTTGGGGTGGTTTGATCGGATGGTGCAAGTATGTGTTTAGTAAATAATGACTTAGATGATGCATTATATTCTTGTAAATAAGTTAGTGCTTCTTGGGGTGATGCAAAGCAGTGGCAATGGAAATCTGATCCAAACGCCAATGATAAGTTACTACAAAAATTTTTATTATCGTCAATGATGATAACTTTGGCTGGGAAATAACAGCAGGGTATTTTGTCCTTGAATATCATTAGATTCCTCCTTGCTCAGTAAAAATATGCTATTTAATATTGTTAATTGGTGGCTATTATTGTCTTATTTTTTTCATATTACAATTAGCATATTTAATAGAAGAATGTAGTAATCAACGTGGGTGGCTTGTGTTAACGTCGATTTGCGACAGTACTAGCTAGCCCAATAAATGTACGTTTTTGCCAGTATCAATTTGAGTAGGTAAGATAATGCTACCCAAACACGTTCATGTAGTATGACAGGCATTTTCCACCAAGCTGATTACAAAATCAATCCTATAAATTAGCTATTTTATTTAAATGACCACCTAAATAATGCATTTTTACTGAAAATTTAGTAGGTTAGCTAGTTTTTAGATGCCCTGTATTTCCTACGTATGTTAGTTAATGTGGGCTGGCTAAATTGACATACCCTATTTGCACAAGCCGGTAAAATCCAGTAGGATCCGAGCCCTCAGTGCGGGGTGGAGCAGTCTGGCAGCTCGTCGGGCTCATAACCCGAAGGTCGTAGGTTCAAATCCTACCCCCGCTACCAATAGACTGGACCCCAAATTGGGGTTTTTTTATTGATGGATTAGCTAGCGCAGCATTGTTTATGCGGTGGTGTTGCGGAAGAACAAGACTATAGCGAAGACTACTGTTCAGGTATTGGATCTGGTAAGTTGCTGTAGTAGTAAAAAATGGGCGTTATGCCCATTTTTTATGGTTTGGGTAAATTGGCAAAGAAGCGGGTAGTACGGTAATCGTGATGAATACACAACAAATAACAACGCTGTTAACAACGTCAGTGCAAGCGGCTGGTTTCCGATTATGGGGCCACGAGTGGAATGGTGCTGGTGATAATCGTTGTCTGCGAGTGTATATTGATCACTCTAATGGGATCAGTGTTGATGATTGTGCAGTAGCTAGCCGTCAAATCAGTGCTACGTTAATGGTAGATGATCCAGTAAGTGATTACCAATTAGAAGTGTCATCACCTGGTTTAGACAGGCCACTGTATACCGTACAACATTACCGTGATTTTATCGGTCGTGAAGT
This sequence comes from Gammaproteobacteria bacterium, assembly GCA_965116795.1. Lineage (GTDB taxonomy): Bacteria > Pseudomonadota > Gammaproteobacteria > JAJFKG01 > JAJFKG01 > JAJNDI01. The sequence goes on along the minus strand of OZ220716.1, from coordinate 71,242 downwards.
GAAAATACGGTTACGTGTGCCTAATGAGAGTGGCCAACGTCGTTTTCGTGGTGTGATTGCAGTAGTAGATGGTGAGGAGATTACGCTAGAGTCACAGCAAGGGACAATTACATTAACCATCGATGCCATAGAAAAGGCACGTTTGGTGGTAGATTGGTAAAGTTTGGTGTTATGCAAACAATAAGTGGGGCTATGTATGAATAGAGAAATATTATTGGTAGCAGATGTCTTAGCAAATGAGAAAGGTGTGTCGCAAGAAGACATCTTTCAGGCAATTGAAATGGCATTAGAATCGGCTACACGCAAGAAAGTAAAGGCGGATATTGGTGTGCGGGTTACGGTTGATCGTACAACCGGTGGATATACAACAGAACGTGCCTGGACAGTTGTTGAGGAAGACGAGCTAGAAAATCCGGATAGTGAATTAACGTTAGCCCAGGCTCAAATTAGAAAATCTGATGCAGTTATTGGTGATGTGTTAACAGAGCCAATGGAATCGGTTAGCTTTGGACGGATCCCAGCACAAACGGCTAAACAAGTGATAAACCAAAAAATCCGTGCAGCAGAAAAGGCTAAAATTGCTGATTATTATCGGGAACGCGTTGGTGATTTGATCACTGGTGCAGTTAAGCGAGTCACTCGTGAATTTGTTATTCTTGATTTGGGCAGTAATGCAGAAGCATTGTTATCGCGCGATGAAATGTTACCTCGCGAAGCCATGCGCATTGGTGATCGAGTACGTGCTTATTTATATGATATTGCAACAGAAACCCGTGGCCCGCAAGTGTTATTAAGTCGTACACGTTCGGAAATGTTAGTTAAATTATTTAGCATTGAAGTGCCTGAAATTGGTGAAGAGTTAATTGAAATCAAAGGTGCTGCGCGTGATCCCGGTGTGCGCGCTAAGATTGCAGTGAAAACTAATGATGGACGTATTGATCCAATTGGTGCATGTGTTGGTATGCGTGGCTCACGGGTACAGGCGGTATCAGGTGAGTTAGATGGGGAACGCATCGATATTATTCTATGGGATGATAACCCAGCGCAATTAGTCATTAATGCACTAGCTCCAGCTGAAGCGGTCTCGATCGTGGCAGATGAAGAATCACGTACAATGGATATTGCAGTTAAAGAGGATCAATTATCTCAAGCAATTGGGCGTGGTGGGCAAAATGTACGTTTAGCCAGTGATTTGACTCAGTGGACGATCAACATCATGTCAGAAGAAGAGTTTGAATTAAAACGTGCACAAGAGTCAGCAAATGTAGCCAATTTATTTATTGAGAAATTAGATCTAGATGAGGATGTTGCTGCTGTGTTATTAGAAGCAGGGTTTACTACCCTAGAAGAAATTGCGTATGTCCCAGCAGCGGAGTTGCTAGAGATCGATGGCTTTGATGAAGAAATCGTTTCTGAATTGCAACAACGGGCTAACGATATACTATTAACACAAGCAATTGCTGCAGAAGAAAAACTGTCTGTAGAACCAGCGCAAGATTTATTAACATTAGATGGTATGGATCGACAATTGGCGTATATATTGGCGAGTCGTGGTATTGTAACCCAAGAAGATTTAGCTGAACAAGCTGTTGATGATTTAGTTGAATTAACTGATATTGATGAAACGCGAGCAGCCGATTTGATTATGACTGCACGTGCACCGTGGTTTGCTGAAGATAGTAGTGATGCAGATCAGTAATGTGAACAAAGAGAGGGTACTGTTATGTCAGCGACTATCACTCAAACCAGTGTTGCCGATTTGGCAAAACGTGTTGGAAAAACCCCACAAGAGTTGGTTGATCAATTAAAAAAAGCACTCAAACGTGATGATATTGGCGTTGATACGGCTATTAGTGATGCTGAAAAGCAACAATTATTAGTGTATTTAAAATGTTATCATGGTGCGGATGGTAGTACGGCTACGCCTAAGAAGATCACATTAAAGCGTAAAAGTACTAGCAAGTTAAAAGTAGGAAAAGGGGCAGTAAATGTTACCATACGTCGTAAACGTGTTGTTGATCACCCAGAACAAGTTAAAGCTGAACAAGCACGTTTAGCTGAAGAAGCCGCTGCAGCACAACAAACAGCTAAAGCATTAGCTGAACAGCAACAGGCAGAGGCAGTGGAATCATCCTCATCGACAGATGCTGCAGCAGCCACACCATCAACAGACTTACCATCCACACCGCCGGTAGAACAGCAAACAGATAAGTCACCCAAGAAAAAGAAAAAAGATAAATTGGCTGAACAAGATGCGCGTTATGAAAAGCGTGAACGCCGTTTAGAAAAAGAAATCGGGCAAAAAATAAGGCCAAAAGTTAAACGTAATAAACAAAAAGTAGCGGCACAAGCCGTATTGTCAAAACATAGTTTTGAGATGCCAACTGCACCGGTATCACATGAAGTCTTAGTCCCAGAGACTATTACCGTATCTGAATTAGCACAACGGATGTCAATTAAAGCAGCAGAAGTAATTAAAGTGTTAATGAATCTGGGTGCAATGGCAACGATTAACCAAGTATTGGATCAAGATACAGCGGTGATCGTGGTTGAAGAAATGGGACATAAAGCCAATACTGTATCGGAGAATGCATTAGAAGAAGCATTGGTTGCTGATGTTGATGCCAGTAAAGGTGATATGATTTCGCGTGCGCCGGTAGTCACCATCATGGGACACGTTGATCATGGTAAGACTTCGTTACTGGATTATATTCGACGCACTAAAGTGACCCAAGGTGAAGCCGGTGGAATCACACAACATATTGGTGCATATCATGTGGAAACACCAAAAGGCATGTTAACGTTTTTAGATACGCCTGGGCATGCCGCATTTACTGCAATGCGTGCACGCGGTGCTAAAGTAACAGATGTCGTTATCCTTGTAGTTGCTGCTGATGATGGGGCGATGCCACAAACCGTTGAAGCGATTCAACATGCACGTGCTGCGAAAGTGCCGATGATAGTCGCAGTTAATAAAATTGATAAAACAGAAGCTGATCCGGAACGAGTGAAGACTGAATTAAGTCAACATGAAGTGATCCCAGAAGAATGGGGTGGTGACATTATGTTTGTCCCAATTTCAGCAAAAACTGGTGAGGGAATTGATGCGTTACTAGATTCAGTATTAGTACAAGCTGAAGTATTAGAATTAAAAGCCCCAGTAGATGGGGTTGCCCATGGCTTTGTGTTGGAGTCACGTTTAGATAAGGGGCGCGGTTCTGTTGCCAGTGTATTAGTGCAAAGTGGTACATTGCGTAAAGGTGATATTGTACTAGCCGGTTTACAGTATGGACGAGTGCGTGCTTTATTAGATGAAGCAGGAGAAAATGTTGATGCTGCAGGCCCATCTATTCCAGTAGAAATTTTAGGATTAACCGGTACCCCATCAGCAGGTGACGAATTTACAGTAACCACTAATGAACGTAAGGCACGTGAAATTGCATTATTTCGTCAAGGTAAATACCGTGATGTGAAATTGGCGCGTGCACAAGCCGCTAAGTTAGATAATATCTTTAGTCGAGTTGAGCAAGGTGCAACAAATACATTAAGTGTGTTACTCAAAGCAGATGTACAAGGGTCGGTAGAAGCGATTAGTGATGCACTCACCAAACTATCTAATGATGAAGTGCAAGTTAAAATATTAGGTGGTGGTGTTGGTGGGATCACTGAATCAGATATTAATTTAGCCTTGACTGCTAATGCAGTGGTTGTTGGATTTAATGTACGTGCTGATGCAGTAGCAAGACGTATTGCCGAGCAAGAAGGCATTGATATTCGCTATTACAGCGTAATTTATGATGTAATCAATGATGTTAAACAAGCGTTAGTAGGCTTATTAAGTCCAGAGTTTCGTGAAGAAATTGTTGGGATTGCTGAAGTGCGTGATGTGTTCCGCTCACCAAAATTGGGGGCGATTGCAGGTTGCATGGTGATAGAAGGTACTGTTAAACGCAATAATCCGATTCGAGTGTTACGTGATAATGTGGTGATCTATGAAGGTGCCTTGGAATCATTACGCCGTTTTAAAGACGATGCAGTTGAAGTACGTGCTGGGTTGGAATGTGGGATCGGTGTGAAGAATTACGATGATGTAAAAGTAGGCGACCAAATTGAAGTATATGAAACTGTCGAAGTTAAGCGCAGTTTAGCAGAGGCATCACAATAATGGCACAACCACAACGTATACAGCGTGTGGCTGATTTACTACAGCGTGAATTAGCTATCATCTTACAACACGAATTAACTGATCCGCGCTTGGGTTTTTTAACGATTACCGGTGTTGATATGTCACGTGATTTAGCCAATGCTAAAGTATATGTGAGTTCATTGACATTACAGCAGCAGTCAACCGATATCAGTCCGCAACAACAAATTGAGATATTACAACACAGTGTACGTTTTATTCGAGGTTTGCTTGGGCAACGTGTTCAATTGCGTTATGTACCACAATTACGTTTTGTCTATGATGATTCAACTATACGAGCAAATCATATCAGTGAACTCATCGAACGTGCTGTTGCAACCGATGATACATCAAGTCAATAACTCACATGACAGACATAACATCCATAGTTGCTAATGATATCGACGGCATTGTATTGCTTGATAAACCGTATGGCATGAGTTCAGCCAATGCAGTGCAACACGTAAAACGATTATTTAATGTAAGAAAAGCAGGCCATAGTGGTAGTTTAGATCCGTTAGCTACCGGGTTATTACCCATTTGCTTAGGACAAGCCACCAAATTTTCAGCGTACTTACTCGATGCGGATAAGCGATACCAAGCAATTGCTAAACTTGGCGTGACCACAACCACGGCTGACAATGAAGGAGATGTTGTCACTACGCGACCGGTACCTGCATTTAGCACAACACAGTTAACTCAATTAACAGCAGCATTTACTGGACAAATAACCCAAGTACCATCGATGTTTTCTGCATTAAAGCACCAAGGTACACCGCTGTATAAATTAGCCCGTCAAGGGATCCAAGTAGCGCGCAAACCACGTCAGATTACCATCAAGTCATTAGTGATTGATGATTATTGTGCGGATGAATTGCATATTACCGTGCATTGCGGCAAAGGAACGTATATCCGTAATTTAGTCGAAGACATGGGAGAAGCCTTGGGGTGTGGTGCACATGTCAGTCAATTGCGGCGTATTGGGGTGGGCGATTATCAGATCGCCGATATGGTGGAATTGAGTACGCTACAAGCGAGTCAATTTTATCAGTGTGTTGAATATGTGCATCCAGTTGCATCGTTTGGTAGTTATCCACGTGTTGAGTTAGCTCAAGATGTGGCGAGTGCATTATTATGTGGGCGGACCACTTCATTGACCTCAGATCAACTCGTTGGGTTAGGTAGTCCATCACCTGGCTTATTAAGGGCGTTTACAGACAAAATGGGGTTTATTGGTATTGTTACCCTCGACCAAGATGGTGGGTTGGCAGCTAAGCGTATGATGTCATCGGGATAGTGAGTTGTTGAGCTATTGGGTAGTTACTCAACCCATGTTTGACACTACCAAAAAACGCCAAAGATGGCGTTTTCCTAAATCGTGCCTAAGTAGTTAAGAAAATGCCTTGTTTGCTTGACTAAACCCAGGTAGAATAGCGCGCTAAATTTAGACAATTTTAGGAGTATTGAATGGCTCAAGTGGCACAGTCAAAAACAGATGTTATCAAGCAATTTAAGCAGTCTGACAATGACTGCGGTTCCCCCGAAGTGCAAGTTGCGTTATTAACCCAACGTATTCGTCACCTAACTGAACATTTTGGTGTACACAAGAAAGATAAGCATTCGCGTCGTGGTTTGATGAAGATGGTAAACAAACGTCGTCGTTTGCTTGATTATCTTAAATCCAACAGTGTGAAACGTTATCAAGCGTTGGTAAAGCAGCTTGAATTACGCCGTTAAATCGCACGCCATTACCGTCTCAATACATATCGAGAGGCATAGATAGTTGCCTTAGAATTTTTACCCCAACTAATTAGTTAAGGAAAATGTTGTGAACGTAGTTAAAAAAACATTTCAATATGGTCAACATACGGTTACCTTAGAAACCGGTAGAGTCGCGCGTCAAGCAAGTGGTGCGGTGATGATTTCAATGGGAGAGACAGTGTTACTTGTCACTGCAGTGGGGACACCCGCTAAAGCAGGTGAAGTGCGTGACTTTTTCCCATTAACGGTTAATTATCAAGAACGCACGTATGCAGCGGGTAAAATTCCGGGTGGGTTTTTCAAACGAGAAGGGCGCCCTACCGAAGAAGAAACCTTAACCTCACGGTTAATCGATCGTCCACTGCGTCCATTATTTCCAGAAGGGTTTACCGACAATGTGCAAGTGATTGCAACATTGTTGTCATTGGATCCAGCTGTTCCAGCGGATATTCCTGCATTAATTGGTGCATCAGCAGCAGTTGCTTTGTCTGGACTCCCATATAACGGACCGTTTGCAGCAGCACGTGTTGGTTATCGTGATAATCAATATGTGTTGAACTTTACTCATCATGACCGTGAGCATTCAGCGTTGGATTTAGTGGTAGCTGGTACTACCAATGCTGTGTTAATGGTGGAATCAGAAGCCAATGGCTTGCCAGAAGAGGTGATGTTGGGTGCAGTAATGTATGGCCATCAACAAATGCAAGTGGCGATCAATGCAATTAATGAATTAGCCAGTGAAGGTGGCAAAGCAAAGTGGGATTGGCAGCCATCGGTATTACCAGAAGCTGTGGTGACTCAAGTCACTAACTTAGTCGAAAATGACATTGTACAAGCATATCAGCTACGTGATCAAAGCCAACGCCAAGCTCAGTTAGCTGATATTCGTAATAATGCCGTAACTCAACTCGTCAAAGATGATGATGATGTTTTCAGCGAAACAAATGTATTAAACGTTGTCAGCAAACTAGAGAAAAACCACGTACGTAATAGCATATTACAAGGTAATCCGCGGATTGATGGACGTGATAATCAAACCGTACGTGATATTCGTACCGAAGTGGGCGTATTACCTCGCACACATGGTTCAGCGTTATTTACTCGCGGTGAAACCCAAGCAATGGTTGCAGTGACCTTGGGTTCGGCTAAAGATGCACAATTGATTGATGCACTGCACGGTGAACGTCGTGATAACTTTATGTTGCATTACAATTTCCCACCATATAGTGTTGGTGAAACTGGTTTTATGTCAGGACCAAAACGCCGTGAGATTGGTCATGGACGTTTGGCACGTCGTGGAGTACAAACGATGTTACCGGATGCTGATACCTTTCCTTATGTATTACGTGTGGTGTCTGAAATCACTGAATCAAATGGATCAAGTTCAATGGCATCGGTATGCGGTACTAGCTTAGCGTTAATGGATGCTGGTGTGCCGATTAAAGCACCGATCGCTGGGATTGCGATGGGACTGATTAAGGAAAATGATCAATTTGCAGTGTTAACCGATATTTTAGGTGACGAAGATCACTTAGGCGATATGGACTTTAAAGTAGCCGGTACTCAAGATGGGATCACCGCACTACAAATGGATATTAAAATTGATGGGATCACCGAAGAGATCATGAAAGTTGCGTTGCAACAAGCACGTGATGGTCGCTTACATATTTTGAATATCATGAATCAAACCATTAATGCACCTCGTACTGAAGTGTCGGCGTATGCACCGCGTATTTTAACTATGCAAATTAATCCAGATAAGATCCGTGATGTAATTGGTAAAGGTGGAGCAACCATTCGTGCGTTAACTGAAGAGACCGGTGCATCGATTGATATTAGTGATGATGGTATTATCACCATTGCCATAGAAAACGGTGAAATGGGTGATGTGGTATGTGATCGCATTAAGCAGTTAACTGCTGAAATTGAAATTGGTGGTGTTTATGAAGGGCGTGTGGCTAAGATCGTTGATTTTGGTGCCTTCGTCAATGTACTACCGGGTAAAGATGGTTTGGTGCATATTTCAGAAATTGCTAATGAACGGGTTAACGATGTCAGTGACTATTTACAGGAAGGGCAAACAGTAAACGTGATCGTCTTAGATATCGATCGTCAAGGACGGGTTAAACTCAGCATCAAAGCATTAACAAATGAGAATGCTTAGCCGCCCGGCTTCGCTTATAACTGCGCGTGGCTAACAAAGTCTACAGTAGTTATCTCGGATTGATAAGGGAAATAACTCTCAGGTTATTTCAATAACGTTAAAAACTCGCTACGCGTTTTTGGATCATCGCGTAGTCTGCCTAGCATGACGGATGTCGTCATTACCGAATTTTGTTTTTGTACACCGCGCATCATCATACATAAGTGTTGTGCTTCAATGATGACGCCAACGCCATTGGCTTGAGTGACATCCATGATGGTATTGGCAATTTGCTTGGTTAAGTGTTCTTGAATTTGCAAACGTCTCGCATACAGATCAACAATGCGCGCCACTTTAGAAATCCCCAACACATGACCATTGGGTAGGTAAGCGACGTGACATTTGCCAATAAAGGGTAGTAAATGGTGTTCGCACAGTGAATATAATTCAATGTCTTTTAAGATCACAATTTCATCTGACTCAGACGGAAATAAGGCACCATTAACGATTTGCTCTACATCATCATGATAGCCACGCGTTAAAAATTGCAAGGCTTTGGTTGCTCGTTTCGGAGTATCTCGCAAACCAGGGCGTGTTATGTCTTCACCTAGTTCTTCGATTAATGCTCTGAATAATGTTTCCATTGATTATATCTACATATTAACTGCTAAAAATTTTCTGGGTATCACCCCAAACTCGAGGTATTATACCTAAAGTAGAATTGAATAGGGATAGGTATGCAAAATAAGGCAAACCATGATGCTGAACAACTATTTGCCAAAGCAGTTGCTTTGCATCAACAAGGACAGTTAAATGAAGCACTAGCGGGTTATCAGCAATTATTGCAACACTATCCGCAACATGTACCGAGTTTGATTAATTTGGGATTGGTATTACAAGCGTTAGGACGTGGTACGCAAGCGATTGCCAGTTTGCAACAAGCGTGTCGCTTAGCGCCGAGCAATGCTAATGCATTATCAAATTTAGGTGCGTGTTATCAAAAGTTTGGCCAATTATCACAAGCAGTTGCTTGTTTTGAACAGTGTATTAAACAACATCCTGATTATGCCATGGCATATGCCAATTTAGCACACGCACAATATCATTATGGTCAATTAGGTGATGCGTTAGCTAATTGTGAAACCGCACTGTGCTTAGAGCCAGATAATACAGTTGCTCAATTAAATCGTGGTTTGGTGGAAGTGAATCAAGGTAATATCCAAGCAGGGCTTGATTCTTTTGCGGCTGTGTTAGCTGTTGAGCCTGATAATCAAATCGCTGCTGCTAATCGAGTATATGCAAGTAGTTATAGTGAACAATTGTCAGATGAACAAGTGGTTAGCCTACATCGGCAATGGGGTGATGCGTTACGTAAACAACTAACCTCGTATACCAATTGGCAACAATCTAAAACACCAACACGCAAGTTACGCATTGGTTATTTGTCAGCAGATTTTCGTGCACACCCAGTTGCGTATTTGTTTACAGCATTTTTACCTTACCATGATCGCAATCAAGTTGAGATCATTGCCTATGCTAATGTTACCAAACAAGATGCAATCACTGATGAAATTAAAACGCAATTTCATCAATGGTATGATGTGGTTGGTTTAGATGATAAAACTCTGGCTAAAACGATTCATACTGATCGAATTGATATTTTGATTGATTTGGGTGGGCACACTGCCAATAATCGCTTAGCAGTATTAGCATATAAGCCAGCACCGATCCAAGCCTGTTTTTTAGGTTATCCGATGACAACCGGATTATCTACGGTTGATTATTTAATTGCGGATCAACACGTTTGTCCACCACAATGTGCTCATTTATATATAGAGCAATTAGCATATTTACCCGAATCGGTATTTTGTTTTAAACCACATCCATTTGCACCAGATGTGAGTGATTTGCCTGCGTTAGACAATGGTTATGTAACGTTTGGTTGTTATAACAATTTGCCAAAGATAACACCAACCGTTGTTAAGCTGTGGTCGCGATTGTTAACTGAAATTCCAATAGCAAGATTAATATTAAAATCACGTCCGCTTGCTGACCATGACACGCATATGCGGTATCAACAATTATTTATCGACAATGGTATTGATAAGACTCGGATTGAATTGCGAGGGCCATCAGATCATCCAAGCATGTTAGCTGAATTAGCCGATATTGATATTGCTTTAGATCCGTTTCCATTTGGCGGTGGTGCAACCACATGTGAAACATTATGGCAAGGGGTGCCATTAGTAACATTAGTTGGCACTCGATTCTCACAGCGCATGGGTGCGTCATTACTAACGAATCTACAGTTAACCGATTGGATTGCACAATCAATGGATGAATACATTGCCATTGCTAAACATGCTGCTACACACATCAATAAACTTGCTTTGTTGCGTAAGCAGTTGCGAGATTGCATGTTGAATTCGATTATATGTGATGGTAAACGTTTTGCTAAACAATTAGACGAATTATATCGCCAATGGTGGACAACATGGTGTTGCCAATAGGCATTATCATAATTAACGTAGATAATTGCTGTATTACTTAAAGGTTACTAAAAGATCGTGGCGTTGTTTCGTTAAGTGCTCTTTCAAGTTCCTCTTCAAATTTTCTTTGATCTGTATCTTTGTGTTGTTTAAGTGGAGAAGATGGCGGTGAAGGTAGCATATCATGCTCATTCGCAAATAATGCATCATATATTTTGCCACAAAAAATGATAAGTGCTTCTTTGTTTTTACTGTCTATATCGGGGTAACAGATATTAAATAGAAGAGAAAGCCATAACCGATACTGAAAATGTTTTTCAGTCACATCGTTTAAAGAAAGATAACAAAAAAATGTTTTTGCTAACTTGCTCAGTTCAGCGTTAAGTAATATATCCAATATTTTTTTAGGGTCTTCGGTCTCTCTTAGTTCTCCTATCGATCCATCTAGGCGCAGTGCTAATTCAATGGCATCAGCAACAATATATTTTGGTTGTGATGATAAAATAAATTCCACATAATTCTTTTGTTCTTTTAATTTTTCAAATTCTTGGTTAAATTCTTTAATTTTTTCCTTCACTGATTCTTCATCAATGAAGGGTAAATTGAGTTGGTAATGAGTAAAATTTGTTTTCTTAAAGGTATCAAAAAGATAATTTCTTGCTGATGCTGTGACTAATAGGCCTTGTTGATGAGGAATGATACTATTAGATGTTTGCTCTTCTTGAATATTAAGTGAACTCTTAATATGATGGTTACATATTAACTTTATAAAATTAATCACAATTTTTAGATTTTGATTGCTATTTATAATATTAAAGTCGGTTAATCTGACTAATATCCTACTATCAGTCACTAATGATTGAAACTCATGTCTAAACAGTGATGTCTTATTTCTTTTAACTTTCATAGTTAGCATTAGTTTTCATTCCTCATGATTTATATTATAAATTCTAGTCACAATAATAAATTAAATAGAAAATAATATAAAGCATTAATATGTAACTGTCTTTACTGGACTACTAACCTGTAGGTAGGTTATTCACAGTCATAATGATTACAGCACTTCCCCAAAATAATGGCCTGTTAAAGCAAGTATTTGATTTAATAGCAAGGCAAATTCCTCGGAAAAAAACGGAGTCTAGCTATGACTAAATGAGTATTTTTTCTGAGGGGTTTAACGATGTTATCAAAGCAAAGACGACTCTTTAACAGGCCATTATTTTGGGGAAGTGCTGTAACATACATAACACAATAAATCTGTTAGATTACCCTAACGATTGTCGTAGTGTACTGCCTCCTAGTAAATGGGCATGGATGTGGAATATGGTTTGTCCGGCATTTTGGTTGCAGTTCATAACAACACGATAGCCAGAGTTGGCGATATTTAATTCGTGCGCTAATTGTTTGGCAACTTGGTATAATTTACCGATCAATACATTATGCTCTGGCTGCAACTCATTTAAAGTTGCAATGTGTTGACGGGGAATAATTAATTTATGTTGTGGGGCATTTGGAGAAATATCATCAAATGCGATGATTAAATCATCTTGATAACAAATGGTTGCTGGTGCTGTGCCTTGTGCAATTTGACAAAATAAACAATCCATTTTGTTTTTCTCCTTTTGTTTACTTTACGCTATTCGATATTGTGATATCTATAATAACAATACGAGATAACGAAGACTAACGCAATTATCTAAAAAAGAGGTTTTGTTCCTTGGAACTCGCGATCAAGCCACGGACGCCTGTCCAGATCCTGAATCGAGTTCAGGACAAGCTTGATCCAGGAACGGAAAATAGGGAACTGAGGCGGCTCCGGCTTCGCTTGCAGCTACGCTGAGACTAGCCAGTTTGGACCAAATATGCACAGCATTTACAATGATTTTACGCTAGAATATGCATCAATTATATATAGCAGTTGTTAGCAGTAAAAATACATAAGAGGATTTATCATCATGCAACCACCGATTCTCAATATTGCAGCCTATCATTTTGTTGATATCGACAAGTTGCCTGAGCGTCGCCAAGCATTACGTGATACCACTGTGTGGTTAGGGTTAAAAGGATCAATTTTATTGAGTGAAGAAGGGATCAATTTATTTTTAGCGGGAACTCAGTCCGCTATTCATGAATTTATCGCCTATTTGCATGACGATCCGTTATTCATTGATTTAAATATGCAGCACGTAGTGTTTAAACAAAGTTGGTCGCAAGAGCAACCGTTTAGCCGGATGTTGGTGAAATTAAAAAAAGAAATCATTCCACTGGGCATGCTAGATATCCGCCCTAAACAACACACAGCACCGACTATTTCGCCACACACATTAAAACAGTGGTTAGATGAAGGACGTGACTTTACTTTATTGGATACGCGTAATGATTATGAAGTGCGGGTTGGCACATTTGACAATGCAGTTACCTTAGATTTACAACAATTTCGTGATTTTCCGCAAGTTTGCCGTGAACAATTACCTGATGAGGTAAAACACAAGCCATTAGTGATGTTTTGCACCGGTGGTATTCGTTGTGAAAAGGCCTCTGTAGCCTTAGAAAAACAAGGCCATGATGAAATCTATCAACTCGATGGTGGCATTTTAAATTATTTTGAGCAGTGTGGTGGTGCACATTATCATGGAGAATGCTTTGTGTTTGATAAACGGGTAGCGCTGGATCCAGCTTTAGCTGAAGCCGGGACGACTCAGTGTTACTGTTGCCAGAATCCATTATCGATTGCTGAGCAGCAATCACCCCAATATGTGCCAGGACAATCATGTCCATATTGTTTTCATCAGAAACAGGCAACAAACAACGATTTGAGTGATTCACAAACGGTGTAATGGAACATAACATTAAGGAAGATACATGAAGGTTACTGAATTAATTGGCTTGATGATGATGTTGGCAGTGATCATTTCCTATATTAACCATCGATTTTTTCGATTAGAAACGACAACGGCGATTACTTTAGGATCGTTATTATTTTCTTTAGTACTGATTATATTAGGTCGAGACAGTTTTCACAGTATACAAGGTGTTGAACAAGCTGTAGAGATTTGGTTGAATCAAATTGATTTTCATGCTGTATTAATGGATGGCATGTTAAGCTTTTTATTATTTGCAGGTGGGTTAACGGTTGATTTTAACGATCTGAAATCATGTAAATGGGAAGTAGGGGTGCTGGCAACCATTGGCGTTATCATTTCTGCTTTTTTAATTGGTGGCGCTGTGTATGTTGTTGCAGGATGGTTGCAACATCCTATGCCATTTATTTACTGTTTATTATTCGGTGCATTGATTTCACCAACTGATCCAATTGCAGTGCTAGCACTGTTTAAAGAAGTGAAAGCGCCTAGGCAATTGCATGCCACGGTTGCTGGAGAATCGTTGTTTAATGATGGGATTGGCATCGTATTATTCTTAACGGTATATCATGTGTTGACCACCGGCAATGGCGCGCAATTAAGTGATGTTGTATTGCTATTCTTGCGCCAAGCGGTCGGCGGTATTATCTATGGTTCGTTGATCGGTATGTTAGCTTATGTGTTAATTAAACCGATTACTGATTTAAAACTAGTTGTGTTAATCACATTAACGGTTGCCACCGGCGGTTATGCAGTTGCTGAACAATTAGCTATTTCTGGGCCGCTTGCCATGGTAGTTGCGGGGATCTTTTTAGGAAACAGTGGACATAAATTTCATATGCCAACCCGTACCCGAGAACATTTAGATAATTTCTGGGAAATGGTTGATGAAATATTAAATGCAATGTTATTTTTGTTAATTGGGTTAGAGTTGTTAATCATTCCATTCAATCGTATTCATATTATTGCCGGTGTATTTGCGATCCCAACTGTTTTATTAGTGCGTTGGATTGTAGTGGCTGTGCCAATCAGTTTATTTAAATTAAGACGTGATTATGTCCCCTATGCTATCCCAATCTTAGCTTGGGGTGGGTTGCGTGGCGGTTTAGCAGTGGCATTGGCGTTGGCGATTCCCGCTAGTCCGTATCGTAGTGTGATCATCACCATGACCTATGCTGTTGTTGCGTTTGCGATCATTATTCAAGGCATGACAATTCGCCATTTACTAAGAGCTAGTGCTAACAAATCAAAAACAGTCATGTAACCTTAAGTAAACGCCATTCTCAATCCTCGACTGCTCGAGGACATACTTTTTTAGGAGCCGAATTTATTGACAGGCCATCAATTGTTTCGTATTACAGTGCTGCCTATGGCATTAAACATGGTGATAGCGTCGTGCGACAACTGTTTATGTTAGTTGTCGCACTGTTGGTTGGTGGATTGCTATTAAATAATGGCGTCTATTGAACTATTTGTTTGATTTATCGTATTCCCATCAATATTTTCTTGCTCTCCTGGAGGAGATGGAAAAAAGACTATCCCAGATTTACCATAAACTTTGGGAATGGATAAACCATTTTTTCTGCCAGGAGTACTTATTTTCTCACAGTCGATACCAATTGCTGGGTTAGGCGGTGTGTCTTCACTAATTGTCACCGAAATAGGCGAGCCACTGTTTTGATCAATAATGTCGTTTAATTCCATTTGAATGGTAGATAATTTTTCTTTCGGTGATAACGATTTAATATGAGACAAAAAGAAATTAGTGAGTTGAATATAATTGCGTATGTCATTGCCTTGACAATTTTGTCTAAATAAATCATCTAATAAATTTACAAAAGGTATTTTGCTGTATTGTATGCAATATGTTGCTAGATACTTTAGCTGACTTTGTAGCTCTTGCGTTTCAGTTAGAACGTGGTTCTTGATGTCATCTTGTTCTACTTCAGGTAATTCTTGAAAATTTTTTGCTATTAGCATGAGTAGGCATAACGGTACCCCATATTGTTAGCTAGTTAGCTTTATTGTTGTTGTCATACAATGAATGAAGTAGTACGTGCACCTTATTGGTAGCTAACAATGAATGGTGTTAACTACACTTAATTATTTTTTCAGGCTGCATTATATATAATTTTTACACAATCAAGATTATTTGGTTTTTTGATAGATTTAGTGTTGCTTGTCATGCCTTAAACTATGTATTGATTACGTAATACTAAGGCAATATATTCATATCTTCAGTAGTATCTTTTTCTACCACATGTGTAAAAGACATCGTTCCTTGTGGGCTAGCTGGGTAAGGTGCGAAGAAACTATTGGGATTAGCTGAATGAAATGAATCAACAGCATCATATAAGGGAAATACTTCTGCTAGTGGATCTTCTGTGCCATCATCGACTTCCCGTTTACCTTTTGGATCAGCTGGATCATAATGGTTTTCAGTATCGGTATCCGGAGCAGTTAATTCATGTTCAGGTGGGTAAACTAAGGGACTATCAAAATCAAATGTATCATCTGCTATGGTGTTGAAATCGGTTGATCCAAAATCAGGTGAACCAGCTAACTCGCTATCGCTGTCTTCACTTGATAAAGAGTCATCAAATTCCTGATCAAATGCACCACCCCTATCTAATTGACGTTTAGCCTTTGGCTTACTGGTCAGTTTTGGATAAAATAAATTAGTATTGTCCGGATGACTACTTGTATACATTGTGCTGGATGTAGATGAGCTGCTCGAACACGTTTGGGGAGACGTACTACGACCATTGAAGGGTGGTCGATATTGATAGGTATGAATGTTTTGGCGGTCAAAAAGCAATATAGCTGGAGGTGTGATAGCCATATTGCTACTGGATAGTGTAGCGTCATCCTGTTCTTGTAAATATGGCGCTTCTTCTTGTGTGCCCCATTGCTTAACAGTAACATCAAGTGTACCTATTTCTCCGTAATTCGGTAAAAATGCTGTTGCTTGACGAAAATAAACATGCGGATAATTTTCTTTTAGTAACTGTTGTAACCCTAGTGCATTTTTACGTGATTGCTGACTAGTGGTACTAAATTCAATGGCTTTTTTACATGCATTTTTAACAAATTCAACAGGATTTTTTTGTGCTTTTGATAGTTGATTATCATATAAGCTGAGAGAATGCCTTCCAAAAGGTTTACGTTCGTAATTATCGGTATGAATATGCCCTTTAATTTCGACAACATAAACATTGCCAGCATCGTCAAAAAAGATAGCATCGATACCGTGCTCACCAGTATGTTTTACATCACCTGCATAATGCCATTGATTACATTTTACTAGCCAACCAATGATAGCATCTTCAGTAGCTGAACCAATTTGAGTTGAATTGGCTAGATGGTGGCAATCGTCTGGAATAGGTGCTGTGATTGGATTAGTTGCAATTCGTCGTGAACCTTTTGTGGGTTGTTCCCAGAAATCGATTGATAATTCTACGGTATCGTGTTGAAAATTGTTAGCACGAACGAGCAGAGGTAGTATTGGATATTCACAAATCCTTGCATAATAGTCAGGTGTCTGCAAACTATCATCTTGTTCGACATCTTCTATATATTCATCTTTAGTGTCTTCAATGCATTCACTATGTTGTTCAGTTTGCTGAATATCATCTTGAGGCTCAAAAATTAATGTTCCGCTATGCTCTTTTTTAGCTAACTTTTCTAAATGTTTTCGGATATAACTTTCTGGATTCTTCTGGCCACGAGTAAGTGTTGCATTATCTGACTTAGTTTCAATAACAACTAAAAAAGGTGGGTCGGTAGGGATACCGTATGTACCACATACGGTATCCCAATATTTTTTGATCTGTTGTTCGGTGTTACTTCTTTTAGATTTTTCAGAAAGTCGTTGAGAATTACGCTGTCCTAATTGATTGGTAGCAGCTGACTGATATAACAACGTTTTCAGCGCAACAAGTTGTTCTTCAGTCTTAACAGTAAATACTAAGTCAAGTCCATTTTTACCACAAGGTACTTGGATTAACCCTATTTTTTTTACTGAATCCGCGACAATTTGTTCAGCGACAACCCCTTTCACTTTGGGAACCGATATGTTGTTTTTATATGACCTTTCTATTTGTTTAATACGTCGAGATTTTGTGATAGGTGATATTGTTGGGGTATACGTTTCTGGAGTATCAAACCGGGTTAAATTGCTTTTGGATTTAGATTGTTTAACCGGGGTAACTTCTGATGATAATGCTACTGAATCACTAGATTGTTTTGATGATGTGATTGCTGGAACAATAGATGGTTCCGACGTTACCGATGGTGGATTGTATTTTTTTCTTTTTTCTGGATTACTTTGCTGTTGTGTAGTGTCAACATGACTATTACCTTGTGCTTTACGCTTACGATCTTCGGGCATTGCCACTTCACCTAATGACTACCAGCAGGTAGCCATTTCAATTGCTGTGGTGTTGCTGTGTTCCCGTTGCGTACAACCAACAAATTATCGGTAAAAGAAGTCTTCCGCTTTCTTCTCAACAGAGAAAAAACGTCCCTTTAGATAGATAAAACAGCCGAGTCATGATGGCGAGTTATCGTGGTAGGTGATCCCTTGTCTGCACCGTTCAATGAATGAAGTAGTACGTGCACCTTATTGGTAGCTAACAATGGATGGTGTTAACTACACTTAATTATTTTCCGAGTGGGATTGTATACAAATTTTCCTATAAAATCAAATAGTTGTAAGTTGTTGTTTGCAAAGATTTTTTATCTGGCACGATATAGCTTGCCTGGTTTTTCACCAAGTGGTTACCCATCATTAGCAATCCAATTGAGTCTTGGTATAATCGCTAACCGCTATTTAGTTCAACCTAAATTCCGCAGTTGAATTGGGCTGCGACATTTAGATTCAATCAATTTTGGACACAGCAAGAGGGCAAGCAATGAATGTAGAGCGTGTGGCGCCAGGTGATAATATTCCCCATGACGTTAATGTGATTATCGAAATTCCCTGTCATGGTGATCCGGTTAAATATGAGGTGGATAAAGACACTGGGGCAATGTTTGTTGATCGTTTTATGTCAACAGCGATGCGTTATCCGTGCAATTATGGCTATGTGCCACAAACCTTAGCCGGTGATGGTGATCCGGTTGATGTATTGGTATTAAGTCCGTTTGCATTAATTACCGGTTCAGTGATTCGCGTGCGACCCATTGGTATGTTGGCAATGACCGATGAAAAAGGTAACGATGTGAAAGTATTAGCGGTGCCAATAGATAGTATTTCAACATATTATAGCCATATTAAATCGCCCAGTGATGTGCAACCGATGATGTTAAATACCATTGAACATTTCTTTGAACATTACAAAGACTTGGAAGAAGATAAATGGGTAAAAGTGGATGGTTGGCGTGATGCATCAGCAGCACATGAAGAGATTCAAAGTAGTATTGCACGCTATAAGTAACGCCGCTCTCAACTTTATTAGAGGCCGAATTTATTTAACTTCACAGTAACAATAAGGTAAAAACCTCTGGCAGTTAAGGCGTTATCCTGGAATTTGCGAAGCAAATGTCCAGGATCCATGAAATCAATTAGGTGAACTATTACTGTAAAAAGCATGTCCTCGAGTAGTCGAGGATTGAGAATTACGTATTAAGTGTAAAATGTAGTAATAATAATGCATTTGCAAATAAGGATGATAGGATATGACAGCTCAACGTGATGACGATGTGCTTGAATCGGCAGAATGGTTAGCTGCGCTAGATGCTGTCATTGAACATGCCGGTGAAACACGTGCTCACCAATTAATAACACAATTGATTAATCGCGCACGCAGTGCGGGGATCAATCTACCTTACCCACAAACAACCCCCTATAAAAATACCATCCCAACACAAGACGATGTACCTTATCCGGGTGATCGTGAACTTGAACAACGTATTAATGCACTGATTCGCTGGAATGCAGTGGCAATGGTGGTGCAAGCTGGCAAAAAAGCCCCTGAATTAGGTGGCCATATCTCTACGTTTGCCTCAGCGGCCACCTTATATGATGTTGGGTTTAATCATTGTTTTCGTGCACCTAGCAAAGAACACGGTGGTGATTTGATCTTTATTCAAGGACACTCATCGCCCGGCATTTATGCACGTGAATTTTTACAAGGCCGTTTCACTGAAGAACAACTCAGCAATTTTCGCCAAGAAATTGAGGTGCCTGGTTTATCCTCGTATCCACATCCGCATTTAATGCCAGACTTTTGGCAATTCCCAACGGTGTCGATGGGATTAGGTCCGATGCAAGGGATTTATCAAGCACGCTTTTTAAAGTATTTACACCATCGCGGTATTGCTGACACAACTGACCGTAAGGTATGGGTATTTTGCGGTGATGGTGAAATGGATGAGCCTGAATCATTAGGTGCGATCACAGTTGCTGCACGTGAAGGCTTAGATAATTTAATTTTTGTGATCAATTGCAATTTACAACGCTTAGATGGTCCGGTGCGTGGTAATGGTAAAATCATTCAAGAATTAGAAGGCACGTTTAACGGTGCTGGTTGGCATGTGTTGAAAGTGATTTGGGGAGATCGTTGGGATGCGTTATTTGCCCAGGATAAAGATGGGTTATTGTTGCAACGCATGGAAGAAGCTATCGATGGTGACTACCAAAATTACAAAGCGCATGATGGTGCCTATGTGCGTGAACATTTCTTTGGAAAATACCCTGAATTAGCCGCGATGGTGCAACACTTATCTGATGATGAGATTTGGCGTTTAAATCGCGGTGGTCACGATCCACAAAAAGTGTATGCGGCGTATCAACAAGCGATGCAACATACCGGTCAACCTACAGTGATTTTAGCCAAGACAGTGAAAGGCTATGGCATGGGAGCTGCCGGTGAAGGATTGAATATTACGCATAATTTAAAGAAAGTAGCACCGGATGATTTAGTCACGTTTCGTGCCAGGTTTGATATTCCTATTGCTGACGATGTGGCAAAAGACGCTCCATTTTATTGTCCATCACCTGATTCAGCAGAAGTCACTTATTTAAAACAACGGCGTGCTGCATTAGGTGGTGATTTGCCTGCACGGCGCCAACAAACCGATGAAACACTAACGGTACCCACATTAGATGCCTTTAACAATTTATTACAAGCTACTGCTGAAGGCCGCCATATTTCCACGACAATGGCATTTGTGCGTTTGTTAAGTACGTTAATGAAAGATAAACAAATCGGTTCACGCATTGTGCCAATCGTGCCTGATGAATCACGTACGTTTGGTATGGAAGGATTGTTTCGTCAAGTTGGTATTTATTCACCGGTCGGTCAATTGTATACCCCCGTCGATGCCAAACAAATCATGTATTACCGTGAAGCACAAGATGGACAGATCTTAGAAGAAGGGATCAATGAAGGCGGTGCATTTTGTTCATGGTTGGCTGCAGCAACGTCTTACAGTGTGCACAATCGGGTGATGATCCCATTCTATATTTATTATTCGATGTTTGGTTTTCAGCGCATTGGTGATTTTGCCTGGGCAGCTGGCGATATGGGTGCACGTGGTTTCTTGTTAGGCGGTACTGCAGGACGTACTACATTAGCTGGCGAAGGGCTACAGCATCAAGATGGTCACAGTCATGTGTTAGCCGATACCATTCCAAATTGCGTTACTTATGATCCAACATTTAGTTATGAATTAGCAGTGATCATTCAAGACGGATTGCGTCGTATGATCGAAGCACAAGAGAGTGTGTTTTACTACGTGACAGTGATGAATGAAAATTATGCGCATCCTGCGATGCCAAGTGGCTGTGAGCAAGGGATCATT
Source organism: Gammaproteobacteria bacterium (assembly GCA_965116795.1). Classification (GTDB taxonomy): domain Bacteria; phylum Pseudomonadota; class Gammaproteobacteria; order JAJFKG01; family JAJFKG01; genus JAJNDI01. The sequence goes on along the minus strand of OZ220716.1, from coordinate 49,999 downwards.
AACGGTTTATATGAATTTAGCCAAGTCAAAGTAAAACGATCAGCAAAGTCAGCAAAACCATTACATGCACAATTGCTAGGATCAGGTGCGATCTTAAATGAAGTAATTCAAGCAGCAGATACCTTAGCCAATGATTATGGGGTTAACGTCACAGTGTGGAGTGCAACCAGCTTTAATGAATTAGGGCGGGATGCACGTGCTGTTGCGCGACATAATCGCTTGCATCCACACAGTAAAGCTAAGCAAGCGCATGTAACCCAGTGCTTAGATAAACGCAAAGGGGTAGTAGTAGCTGCTACCGATTATATACAAGCTTATGCTGAACAGATTCGTGCGTATATCCCACAACGTTATATTGTGTTAGGCACAGATGGGTTTGGGCGTAGTGATACCCGTGCGCAATTACGTCGTTTCTTTGAAGTTGATCAGCGTCATATTGTGTACGCCACCTTGGTTGGCTTAGCCGAAGAGGGTGAGCTCAGTATGGATGTGGTGAAACAAGCTGCTAAAACATTAGCAATCGATCCGAAAAAAGCGGATCCCACTACGGTATAGAATTGGTATAAGGATAGAGAACAATGGCAAATACACAAACTGTAACCATTCCTGACATTGGTGGTGCTGTTGATGTCGATGTGATTGAAGTGTTGGTGAAAGTAGGTGACACGATTAATCAAGATGATCCTATGCTAACCCTGGAAAGTGATAAAGCATCGATGGAAATACCTTCACCGGTGGCAGGCACTATTGAAAAAGTACATGTTGCCGTGGGTGATAAAGTGTCTGAAGGTAGTGTGGTGTTAACGGTTGCAGCGAGTGGTGCAACTGATGCAACAGAGACAGCAAAAACCGATACACAGCCAACAACAACATCAGCACAACAACCTGCAACCGAAACAACGACTACACAAACACGTAAAGCAACACGCGATGTATGTATTCCAGATATCGGTGGTGCGACTAATGTTGATGTGATTGAAGTCAATGTCGCTGTTGGAGATGTCATTAAGCAAGATGACACATTAATCACTTTGGAAAGTGATAAAGCATCGATGGAAGTGCCTTCACCATTTGCAGGAACGGTTACTGCATTGAAAATCAACGTAGGCGATAAAGTCTCAGAAGGTGATTTGATTTTACAGTTGCAAGCTCAAGATGATAGTGTTGCACCAGCAAAAGCACCAGCTGCTGCACCACAACAACAATCTAGCCCACCTGCACAAGCAGCAGCGCTTGCACCAAAACCAGCACCGACACCTGAGCCAGAAACATCTTCATCAGGTAAGAATAATACAGTATATGCCGGCCCAGCAGTGCGTCAATTGGCGCGTGAGTTGGGTGTCAATTTATTAGAAGTTGTCGGCACTGGTCGTCGCGGACGGATCACCAAAGACAATTTAACTAAACATGTTAAACAAGCATTAAGCGGTCAACAACAAGGTGGTGGACTTGGATTTAATTTACCACCGTTAACGCCGACGGATTTTAGTAAGTTTGGTGAGGTAAAAGTCGAACCATTAAATCGAATTAAAAAACTTAGCGGCAGTTTCTTGCATCGCAATTGGTTAACCGTGCCACATGTCACTCAATTTGCTGATGCAGATATTACTGATTTAGAAGCTTTTCGTAAGTTGTATAAAGCTAAAGCAGAAGCGCAAGGCTTTAAATTAACCCCGATTGTGTTTGTGATGAAAGCCGTAGTAGCAGCGCTTAAAGCATTTCCACAATTTAATGCATCGTTAGATCCGAACGGTGAACAATTAATTTTAAAACAGTATTATCACATTGGGGTTGCCGTGGATACGCCGAATGGTTTAGTAGTACCGGTGATCCGCGATGTCGATCGCAAAGGCATTTTTGAATTAGCAGCTGAAATCGGTGAAATCAGTAAACAAGCGCGGGAAAAAGGATTAACCCCTGCGCAAATGCAAGGTGGTTGTTTTAGTATTTCCAGTTTAGGTGGCATTGGTGGTACTGCATTTACCCCGATCGTCAATTTGCCGGAAGTCGCTATTCTAGGATTGTCTAAATCAGCAATGAAACCGGTATATCAACGTGGCGAATTTATCGCGCGGTTAACGTTGCCGTTGTCTTTGTCTTATGATCATCGTGTTATTGATGGCGCTGATGCAGCGCGTTTTATAACGTATTTGGCTGATGGGTTGGCCGATTTACGTTTGGCATTATTGTAGGAATTTTCGTCTAAATTATAAACTTTATATCCACTAATCTACATTATTTAAGAGGTTTAATATTATGACTACCCCACGTACCATGACCACTGATGTTGTTGTATTAGGCAGTGGTCCAGGCGGTTACACTGCAGCATTTCGTGCAGCTGATTTAGGCAAACAAGTCGTGTTAGTTGAGCGTTTTGATAACATCGGTGGTGTGTGTTTAAACGTTGGTTGTATTCCATCTAAAGCATTATTGCACATGGCTAAGGTATTAGATGAAGCAGATGCAGTGTCAGCGCATGGCATTACGTTTGGTAAACCAGCGCTGGATATTAGCAAAATCAAAGCGTGGAAAGATGGCATTGTGTCGCGTTTAACCGGTGGTTTAAAGGCATTAGCGAAACAACGTAAAGTTGAAATTGTACATGGTGTTGGTGGGTTCACGTCCGCTAATCAATTAGAAGTCACTGCGAGCGATGGTAGCAAAACCCTGATTCAATTTCAAAACGCGATCATTGCGGCTGGTTCACAACCAGTAAAATTACCATTTATTCCCGATGATCCACGTGTCATCGATTCAACCGGTGCATTAGAATTGGGTAATGTGAAAGGTGATTTGTTAGTAATTGGTGGTGGGATCATCGGTTTAGAAATGGCAACGGTGTATCATGGATTAGGTGCTAATATTCACGTGGTTGAATTTATGGATCAGTTAATGCCAGGTGCTGATAAAGATTTAGTAAAACCACTGCATAAACGTGTGCAATCACGTTATAAAAACATTATGTTAAAAACCAAAGTAACTGCAGTTGATGCCAAAAAAGATGGTTTGTGGGTGAGTTTTGAAGGGGATAATGCACCAGATAAACCACAACGTTATGATCAACTCTTAGTGGCAGTTGGTCGTTCAGCAAATGGCAAATTAATCGGCGCAGATAAGGCGGGTGTTGCTGTTGATGAACGTGGTTTTATTCCAGTGGATAATCAACAACGCACTAACATAAAACATATCTTTGCTATTGGTGATATTGTCGGTCAACCTATGCTAGCACACAAAGCGGTGCCAGAAGGCAAAATTGCTGCAGAAGTAATTGCCGGCTTAAAACATTATTTTGATCCAAAAGTCATTCCGTCGGTGGCTTATACCGATCCGGAAGTCGCTTGGACTGGCCCAACCGAAGCGCAATTAAAACAGCAAGGTGTGGATTATGATAAAGGGGTCTTTCCGTGGGCAGCCAGTGGGCGTGCATTAAGTACGGGTCGTGATGAAGGGTTTACCAAAGTAATCTTTGATAAAGCAACACACCAAGTGATTGCCGGTGGCATTACTGGTCCGAATGCGGGCGAATTGATTTCAGAAATCAGTTTAGCAATTGAAATGGGTTGCGATGCTGAAGATATCAGCTTAACCATTCACCCACATCCAACTTTATCTGAAAGTGTGGCGATGGCAACCGAAGTGTTTGAAGGGACGATTACTGATTTATATATGCCGAAGAAGAAGAAAAAAACGTAACTGCTGAGACACTGTTAAGGAAAATGCCATCTGTGGTGGCTCTTGCCAGAAAATACAGCCAAGTAATAGCTAAGCATATGATTTTAATAAAATTATGTGATTTGACGGTATAAACCGCCAAAAAGACCCCCTAATTTTTGTCACAATCTGTTAAAAAGACCCCCTTCTTTTTTGCATTTCTTTAGATATTGAGCTAGAGTTGTGCTGTACAGTCATCTGGAGGCACAATGCAGCGCGCTATTTCAACAGCATTATCCCAATGGTACCAAATGCAAGAACGTAAACCATTGGTACTAAGAGGAGCACGCCAAGTTGGTAAAACATGGATAGCACGTGAGTTGGCGCGTCAGCACGATTTGCAACTCATTGAATTAAACTTTGAAAAAAAACCTGAATATAGTGAATTATTTAATAGTAACGATCCACAAGAGATTATTCGCCATATTGCAGTGACTCAAACTAAAGAAATCCACTGTGAGAAAGCATTACTGTTCTTAGATGAAATTCAAGTTGCACCAGAGTTATTAAGCAAATTACGCTGGTTCGCTGAGAGTTTGCCTGAATTAGCAGTGATTGCGGCGAGTTCCTTATTAGAGTTTGTGTTGGCAGATCACACGTTTAGTATGCCAGTCGGGCGTATTCAGTATATGTATTTAGAGCCTATGTCATTTGTTGAATTTTTGCAGGCAGATGGGATGGAGTCGTTAGTGAACTATATGATCTTATTTCAATGGCAAAGTAAGATCCCTGAAGCAGTTCATCAACAATTAATGCAGGCATTTAAGTACTATATGCTCGTTGGTGGTTTACCTGCTGCTGTTAGTATTTGGAAAGATACGCATGATCTTATGCAAGTTAATCGTATTCACCATGACTTATTAGCGACTTATCGTGATGACTTTAGTAAATATGCAGGTCGTTTAGAAACTCATTATTTAAATGATATCCTAACTAAATCTCCATTAATGCTTGGGAGAAAGTTTAAATATAGCCATATTGATTCAGATAATAAAATACGTCCGATTAAAAAGGCATTACAGTTATTAACTAAATCACGTTTGTGTCATCTAGTGTATGTAACTGATGGCAATGGTGTACCCTTAGCTGCAGAAGTAAAATTAAAAACATTCAAAGTCATTATGTTAGATGTAGGGTGCGCTTGTGCCTTACTAGGGCTTGATTTGCAAAATATAGCCACGGCGACGGATTTAAAACTAGTGAATCAAGGCGGCATTTCTGAACAAGTAGTAGGGCAGTTATTGCGAACAATTAATCCTTTTTATATTGAACCAGCATTATATTATTGGGTACGTGATAAGAAAGGATCGGCTGCAGAAATCGATTATTTGATTCAGTATCGTAATGAAATAGTCCCTATTGAAGTTAAGTCAGGTAGTACCGGTAGTTTAAAGTCATTGCATTTATTTATGGCATCAAAAAAAGCTAATTATGCGGTTAGGGTCAATGCTGATCTGCCAAGTGTGAATAGGGTAAATAACACTATACACGACGGTGAAAAAGTCAATTATATCCTTCTGTCTATTCCTTTTTATTTATTAAGTGATCTGCATCGCCTACTGGATATGGCAGATGTAAAGTAACAAGAAGCTTATGTAGCTTTGTGTTTCCATAAAATTTCTTGACCACCGTCAGCACGAGCAAGTACGCGTGCAATGACAAATAGCAAATCAGACAAGCGATTGATATACGCTAAACTGTGTACATTAAGCGGTTGTTGTTGATGTAAGCTCACCATGCGCCGCTCTGCACGACGGCAAATCGCACGTGCTAAGTGACAACTGCTGGCTGCTAGGTTACCACCTGGCAGAATAAAGTCTTTTAAATAAGGTAACTCTGTATTAAGTTCATCGAGTGTTTGTTCAATACGCGTTACATCATCTTCATCAATTAATTTGGTGTTTGGAATGCATAGTTCGCCACCTAAATTAAATAAGTCATGTTGGATGCTAGTTAAGTGGATAGCAATAGTCTCAGATTTATCCAATTGAGAAATCAACATACCAATCGCGCAATTTAATTCGTCAACCGTGCCAAATGCTTCAACACGCACATCATCTTTGGCAATGCGTTTACCATCGCCTAATCCAGTTGTACCATTGTCGCCGATTTTAGTGTAAATTTTAGAAAGTCGATGTCCCATTGAATTTCTCGCTGATTTGATTTAACTTAAATACATTCTATCTGAATAGAATCTGTCTGACCATGTCATTAATAACGAGTAATAATATTGTTTAAGCCTGTCTCATTACGTCAAATGATGCCAGCTGATTTAGTTGCGGTTGCTACGATTGAACGTCATGTTTCGCCTACTCCGTGGGAGTTTGATATCTTTAAAAAGTGTTTAGTATTGTATTCTGCTTGGGTGGCTGAATATGAGGACAATGTTGTTGGTTTTGGGATCATATCAATAACAGATAGTGAAGCGCATATTTTAAATATGGCTGTGTGCCAGCAAGTGCAACGCAATGGGATCGGTAAACAGTTATTAGAAAAATTATTAACAGTGGCAAGACAAGAAAAGGTAGAACGTAGCTTTCTTGAAGTGCGAGCCAGTAACTTAGCTGCACAGCGGTTATATCAACACTGTGACTTTGATAAATCATCAATACGTAAAGATTATTATAAAAGTGATGATAGTAGTGAGGATGCTTGGGTATTTGTGCACGAGTTGTGATTACTGTTAATAGTCAGTGATTTGATATTGCTCTATTTCCATGAATTTTATTAAAGAAAAAATGGTATTAGCTATGTTAAGCAAATTACTTAAGTATATGCGTCATTCTGAAGAGCCGCAGGCAAATCCAGAATCCAGTCTTACAGATTTGTAAAATAAAGTATTTATATACCCCGCTCTAGAGTACTACCTAACTAATTTCACCCCAATTTTGTTTTAAAACAGTATTCTAATTTGACAGTATCTAGTATTATTGCGTAAAATCCGCCCTTCTTGTTTCTGCCTTATGTTAAATAGGATAGGGCATGTACCCTAATTTGGTTTTGCTGATAGTGTAATTGCTCAATAGGAATAATGACGATTTTTTATAAGAATTAACATCACTAGGAGAACGCAATATGAAAAAGTTATTTGCAATAGAAGTTAACGGATTAGACGAAAAGACGGCACAATTAATTGTTCAAACGACAGTTAGTAAATTTAGATCCTTCGGATATATAAAGCTGCATAATAATACAGGTTTAGACGATACAATACATGATATTGGGGTTGGCTTAAATCAAGGTTATAAAGAACTTCTTTCACAAAATAGTGGGGCTTTACCATCCATAATTGAAAATGGCGAACAGAACACATTAATTAATAATTATCTAAGTTCCGGTGAATACCATTGTACAGCGTTTCTAGAAAATAAGCATGCAAATACAATACATACTGGTATTGTTAAATACAATGAAGATGAATTTTTATTATTTGATTTTGCTAACAATACTGTTTACTCTACACAAGCGTTTGATGAATTGACTAGCCATATTAGTAATTTAAGTGAATATGACATTCTTCCTGGAAGAGATATTTCTTCTTCCCCAATTCCAAGTGCTCCACCAGCAGAAAGTGATGATGAAGAAGTTGTCGCAGATTCAAGTCCTTCATCATCATCATCATATTCCTCATCTTCAAGCAGCGATTCATTAACACCATTTCAAAGTGAACAATCTGAGATTCGTGGTTTTGAACAACGTGAGCCAAGTGCTCCTGCAGTGGATGATGAAGTTGTACACGGCAATAGTAGTTCTGTACAAGATGATGAACAAAAACAAAATGGCGAAGGTGAAAGTGATCAGCTTGTTACAACAGCAAAACCATCATCAAGCTCTTCTTCACACCCCAAACCAGTTTCTTCTGGTAATCAACAAAATGGTATTTTGAGTATGTTCTTCCCCTCTCTTGTTTGTTGTGGTGGTCCACGTCAAAAAGGTAAACCTGAAGAGAAACAAGGAATGCTGCAAGAGCAAGGACAGGCTAGTCCTTCTAAATAAGTAGTTTTACGTGATGTTCGACTTTCTATGTAATAGCGTAATTATTTGATTATTCAGATCCCAGATAGCCGTTCCACGGCTTCTGGGATAACGCCTCAACATACAGAAGTTCTATTAAGTTGTTTTTGAAAACAAATTTATTTGGCTTTTTAGATAAAATCGAACATGGCGTTGGTTTTATTTTACTGAAGTATTCTACGCACACTGGATTCTGGACTTGCCTCCCTGGATAATCTCCGATTTCCAGGGCAAGGCTTTATGCAGGCTCTCCAGAATGATGGAAGAAGATGGATTCCATCCATCTTCTTCCGTATTTTTACTTTTTAAATAACGTTAAACATGTGTTAATTCTGTTTGCAAACGGTATAATTCACCCACTGAATTTTCACAGAGCTAATAACCATGTCCATTGACAGCGAAGAAATCGCGCGACGGCGCACGTTTGCCATTATTTCACATCCCGATGCAGGGAAGACGACGTTAACTGAAAAATTATTATTATTCGGTGGTGCGATTCAATTAGCCGGCACTGTCAAAGGTCGCAAAGCATCACGCTATGCGACATCTGATTGGTTGGCATTGGAAAAACAGCGCGGTATTTCGGTAACCACTTCAGTAATGCAATTTCCGTATCACGATGCAATGGTTAATTTGTTAGATACCCCAGGCCATGCTGATTTTTCCGAAGACACGTATCGCACGTTAAGTGCGGTTGATTCAGCTTTAATGGTGATTGATGGTGCCAAAGGGGTTGAGCCACGTACGATTAAATTAATGGATGTATGTCGTTTGCGTACCACGCCGATTGTTAGCTTTATTAATAAATTTGATCGCGATTGTCGTGAACCGATCGAATTGCTCGATGAGATTGAATCGATATTGTCTATCGAATGCGCTCCGATCAATTGGCCAATCGGCATGGGGAAACAGTTTAAAGGGGTATACGATTTATATCGTGATTGTATGATCTTGTATACAGCAGGGCAGGGGGAAGTGGTACAAGAAGGGCAGCATATTGCTGGATTAGACAACCCACAATTAGATCAACTGTTAGGTGAACAAGCGAATTTACTGCGAGATGAAATAGAGCTGGTTAAAGGTGCCAGTCACACATTTAATAGAGAAGCTTTTTTGACTGGCAAACAAACTCCAGTGTGTTTTGGATCGGCGATTCAAAATTTTGGTGTGCGTGAATTATTAGATGTATTTGTCGATAATGCACCGCCGCCACAACCACGTGAGACAACAACAACGCTTGTGTCACCAGATACCCCTACCTTTTCAGGGTTCGTGTTTAAGATCCAAGCCAATATGGATCCAGCCCATCGCGATAGAATGGCATTTTTACGCGTATGTTCTGGGCGTTATCAGAAAGGGATCCGAGTGCAACAGGTACGCACAGGTAAAACTGTGCAATTAAATAATGCATTAACCTTTATGGCCGGTGATCGAGAACAAACAGCTATCGCGTATCCGGGTGATATTATTGGTCTGCATAATCATGGCACCATTCAAATTGGGGATAGCTTTGCAGAAGGTAACCCAGTGCAATTTTTAGGGGTCCCCAACTTTGCACCTGAATTATTTCGGTTAGTGCGTTTGGCTGATCCACTGAAAAGTAAAGCGTTGCAAAAAGGGTTGATCGAATTATCTGAAGAGGGTGCGACGCAATTGTTTCGACCATTGCATAATAATGAATTGATCCTAGGTGCGGTTGGGATCTTACAATTTGATGTGGTCGCGTTCCGCCTGAAACATGAATATAACGTGAATTGCAAATATGAAACTACATCGGTGGTAACTGCACGTTGGGTTGAATGTGATGATGCGAAACACTTAGCTGAGTTCAAACGTAAAGCCGGCAACCACTTGGCAGTAGACAGCAGTGGTTGTTTAACCTATTTAGCCCCATCGATGGTGAATTTAAACTTAGTTATGGAACGTTGGCCTGATGTTCAGTTTCGCGATACCCGTGAACACCAGTGACTACTGAGGGCCTATTAGGGAAAATGCCATCTTTGGCGGATCTTGCCAGAAAACATCAGCAAAACGTGCTCATGTATGCCCAAATACACTGCGCTGTTTTGCTGATGTTTTCTGGTAACCTCCACTCAAAGCTGACATTTTTTGGTACAGCAAAGATTAACTGAATCATTACGAACATCATAGACTCGGTGCTCTTGAACATTAGACGTCGTTGACAGCGCATGTTTATCAAAGTCATGTATGTTTATATACACTCCTTTGATAAACATGCTTGTCGCCTCGTCTAACATCCAATTGCTTGAGTCTATACATCTTCATAAATAATAATTAAAAGCAATTGTTTTTTAAATTGTATGCTTCCCGCAAAAGTGCGTGCATAGTGTTTTTTGATGGTTTAGCCTGAAGTTGCTAACAGTATCAAGAGGACATTTTAATGGGAACAAGGAAATCAAAAACGCACAGCACAACTTTACGTAGTAAAAAACAGATTGCAAATTCGTCATCATTCGATCAATTGCAACAACAGTTTGAACAATGGCGGGCTAACAAATCTAGCAATGCGCCTGTGCCACTAGCGTTACGCCAAGCAACTGTTCGCGCCTTTAATAACGGCATACCATTCTCAAAACTGAAGTCATTAAGAATAAATCATTCTCAACTAAAACGCTGGCGTGAGCAAAAAGCCGTATCAAGTAAAACAACACCACACTTTGTCACCGTCAAACCAATTAAGAACAAAGCACCTCAAACCAACATCGCAATACAAACGGCCGCGTGTGAGTTGACTATCCATTACCCACATGGTCTGCATGTGGCTATTCGTCTAGCGGATGTCACATCAACAGCCCAACTATTGAAAACACTGTGCTGAGGATAAACGGATGTTGCAAATAACGCCTCAACACCGCATTTTATTAGCCAAAGAACCGGTGGACTTCAGAGCCGGTATCGAAGGTTTGTGTCGAGTCTGCCAAGCTAACATGTACAATGACCCCTTTAATGGCACGGTATTTGTCTTTACCAATCGTCGTCGTAACGCCATCAAACTGCTGACCTACGATGGCCAAGGTTTCTGGCTATGTCATAAACGACTGTCCAGAGGACGACTTCAGTGGTGGCCACAAGATAATTGCACGACGATTGAATTAACTGCCAGCACACTGAATATCTTACTGTATAACGGCAATCCCATTACCGCTAATTGTCAACAAAACTGGAAGTCTCTACCTGCCAAAGCGGCTTAGGCCGCTTTGGCTAATGCCTTGGTGTTGAGTGTGTCCTTATAATGCCAAGGTAACCAATCGTTAGCACGCTGTTGTAACTCATCTTTATGCAACAATAAACTTTGTAAATAATCCACTGGGTCAACACCAGCATATTGCGCCGTGAATAATACACTCATCAACATGTCGCCAACCATAGCACCATAAGTGGTACGATATTGTTGTGAATTCTTACGATACATCACGGGTGCAATCTTAATTAAACGCTCAGAATCATTGTTATCTAGCACTGCACCAAGAACAGATAAAAATAACGTTAACTCTCGAAAATGGTTGCGCATATAATTGATGGCTTTGCCAGCACTACTGTTAGGCTCCGCCCAGCGTTTTCGAACACATTGTTCTAAAAATCGCCGTAGCTGTTTCATTATCGGTTTCGAATGACGACGATGATAATGCAGGCGTTGCTCTGGTGTATAGCCATGTGTTTTACAATGACGCTCGTGTCGATACACTTGCCCAATCCAGTTTAGTACTGGCTGACATACCTTCGGATAAACGTCTTTGCACTCGAAAAAATAGCGTCTGGCATGGGTTAAACAATAGCTAACTTGCGTCTGTTCGGCAATCGACTCGTCTTTGATGCGGTTTCGACTCAGCGCATCTGACATTAAAATAACAGACCCTAACTCAGTATCACGTTTGCGCAATAACGCTGTGATATTCTCACCACCATGTGAGCGACCTGTAAAGACTAATACCACTTCGTTATCACCTACTTTTGATAGTGCCGCTGTTGTAAATATGCCACGACGTGCTTTTTCTTCTAGCGCCTGGTTTTCTAACACGAGGCTTTGGACCTTCGCTGTGGTGTCATCGTATTGGACCAACTCGCCGTTGGCCGCAGTACGTTGCAATGCTTGATAAACAGGAAGTACGTGATTAAACACCGTCTCCATGCACGCAAATTGATTCGATGTCGGTAATGGAATGCCTTGCGCTTCGTGATACTTCGCTATCCGATAAAATGGCAAACCAAATACATAGTGATTCACCGCCAATACCGCTTTGAAACTATCGCTATAGACATCTTTGCCGCTTTCTTTTGGTAACGGCACTGTAAATAACGTTAAACACAATCCGCAACGATAGACCTCTCTGTCATAACGTACAACCCGCGCCATTGGTTGGCCTAACAAACGGATCACTTTTGATGGTTTATTCCATAAATATAAACGGCCTTTACAATCAACATGTAAGCAATGTGCACCTGGGTAGTAACGTTCATCACTCACTTTGTGAACTTCTGCTGCAACATAATCATCTGCGCTATAGCGTCCATGCCCTTTGTTTGATTGCTCAGATACATCATCTTCCTTAACGTTGTCAGTGTCTTTTGGCACTTTGTCAGAAGAACTTGCCGACGTTGATGTACCTTTTACCCCTGTTTTTCGCTGCAGATCCCAAATATTCTCTTCAATCGACGGATACTGAGTTTGGCTTCGGTTAATTGACCTTGCAACCAAAATACCATGCGTAGTGCACTGCTGCATAGCTTGCGATCGGTGTCTGATAGATTACCTGTTTCAAGTCGTGACAGTAATGACTCTGCTTCTGCATGGCTTAAATCAATCGTTTCCGGTTTCTTCACAACATAATCCTTGTTTCATCCATTGGTCAGTCAGAAATAACCTGACCTGGAAACAAGTCTGATCCCATTATTTTCAAATTGCAAGTCGGAAAAAAGCACAATGGCAAAATCAAAAAAATAAATTGCCCCTACACAGAATAATTGACAGATTGATGGCTGTCACGCAACGGTACTGGAAGCATACTTTAAATTAGCACTGCAAAATTTGGTAGCAATTAACAAGCTAACTGTTTGTGTTGCTTCTCCAACGCTAGCAAATACTGCTTACGTTCAAGCCCAGAAGCAAATCCTGTTAATTGGCCATTACTACCAATAACACGATGACAAGGAATGATGATCGGGATTGGATTAACATGATTAGCCATGCCAACAGCGCGCGCTTTGTTTTTATCACCCAGTTGCTGTGCTTGTTCAGCATATGACATAGTATTACCATACGGGATCGCACACAATTGTTGCCAACTGCGTAGTTGAAAGTCGGTACCGGTTAATGCCAAAGGCAAATCAAATGTATAACGCGTTCCAGCAAAATACGCTGCCAATTGTGTTTTGGTATTTACATAGAGTGGATGACTATTATCTAATGTAAGTTGTGATAATAATTGTTGATAATCTGGATGGGTTATTTGATTTTCCCAAACGATCCCGTGTAGCCCAGCTTGTGAAACGATAACTACTAATTCACCGACAGGGGAGTCAATACTAGCATAACATGCTGTGTTTGGTATAGAACGTAATAAGTTACGTTTCATTAGTCAGTCCCAGATTCATGCGAAACAATTTCTAAGCCACTCTGCGCGATATCAACATGATCATTAGTAATATTGCGATGACGGTTTTCCCACAAAATCCAGCCATAGATGGGGACACTGAGTAATGTCACGAAAAAGCCATACGCAACAATGTGCTCACCTGATCCAATCATTGCCCATAAGATATAAATGGTTGCTAACAGTGCCAGCAAGAGGTATATGCGAAATTGTTTAACTGTTAAGTGATAACGATAACCCAAAATCCCCAAAGCAACCGCTGAATACAAATACGCAAATAATGCCATGAACACTGCAATTGAAATAATAGTATTAAATTGTTGGCTTAAGTGAGGTTCTATGGTGATTGATAACAATATACTCATCAATATTGCTGCAATGATTAGTCCGCGTACCGGTACGTTATAACGATTTACTTTAGCAAATATTGCCGGAAACAATTTATCATCGGCAGCAGCTTTTGATGATTGTCCGAGTAATAACATCCAACCACTAAGCGATGCTAAACAGGCAATCGCTGCGCAGGCTGCAACGATTTTTCCAACAACAGGGCCTAATACAATACTGGCAGCTAATGAATACGGTGCCGCAGCGATTTGCAGTTCACTGTTAGGGACGACTCCCATGATCACTGTTGAACTTAACGTATAAATGATGGCAGCGATCAACGTACCGACAGTAGTGGCGATTGGAATATCACGCTTAGGATTTTCACTGATCGCAGTCGATACGGCTGCTGATTCTACCCCTAAGAATGCCCATAATGTTAATGAGGCTGCATGAGAAATCGCATTGAAATCACTGTGTTGAGTAATATTAACTGCACTGTAAAAAATATGAGGATCAAACCAGAACCAACCGAAGGTGGCAGTGCTTAATAACGGGAGTAACATGACTACACTACAGGCCGTTAAAAAGCGTCCCAAGTTGCGTGCCCCAAAAAAATTAATACTCGTCAAGAACCATATGATAATGATTGTTGCGATATAACCGAATGCAGGGTGAGCCAATTTGGGAAAGAAAAAACTTAAATAACCAACTGCAGCAACGGCAACTGCAATGTTGCCTACCCAACTGCCAATCCAATACGTGTATATAGTTTGAAAACCGATATAATCGCCAAAGCCACTGCGGGCATAGGCATACGGCCCACCTGCTTTGGGATATAGCAAGCTGAGTTTAGAGAAGATCAATGCTAAGACCACCGCGCCAAGTCCGGTAACCATCCAGCCTATTATGCTAATGCTACCAATTTGTGCCAAATTAGCAGGTAGTAAAAAGACGCCAGAGCCCATCATATTACAGGCAACTAACGCTGTTAACATTACAGGACCCATTTTTTTGTTTGAGTTACTCATTGAGTTTTAGATTACCTATTAAGTTATGTTTGTTAATAGTTGGATACGTGCATTTAATGTATCAACAGTGGTTTGTAATTCTGCTGCAATACGTTGTTGATTACTCACCACATCAGCAGGTGCTTTGTTAATATAATTCGGATTAGCTAATTTAGCTTGAGCACGATCTAATTCTTTTTGCGTTTTGGTTAATGCGTTGTTTAACCTTGCCAGCTCTGCTGCTGTATCGATTAATCCTTGCATTGGGATCAATAATTCTAAATCGCCAACTAAGCCAGTTGCTGCTGGCGGTGGTGTTTCACCGTCTTTAAGCGCACGCAATGTGGAAATGTTAGCGAGATCTATCAACAGTGGTTGTAATTGCTGTAAACGCTGATGATCCGTTTGATTACCTTTATTAACTAACAATTCAATCTGTTTTGAAGGGGCAACATTCATTTCACTGCGGATCGTGCGAATGGTTGTGATGACTTGTTTTAGCCAATCAATATTAGCTATAGCAGTATTGTTTTCCCAAGCAGTGTGTACCTGAGGATAAGTTGCTAGCATGATAGTATCGCCTTGACTACCTTGAGTAACACGTTGCCAAATTTCTTCAGTGATAAAGGGCATTAATGGGTGTAACAAACGTAGCACGGTGTCTAAAACGGTAATTAAGGTATAGCGTGTGCTGGTTTTGTCTACATCGCTGTGCTTGCCTAATAATACTGGTTTAGACAATTCTAAATACCAATCGCAATATTCATTCCAAATGAATTCATATAAACAATTAGCAAGCAAGTCGAACCGAAATTCGGCAATATGTTGGTGTGCTTCGGCAATCGTATGATTTAAACGCGCTAAAATCCACTGATCGATCACCGTCAATGTGCTCGGTGTTTTCTGTTTAGTGTCAGCAACATTCATTAGTACATAACGTGTTGCATTCCATAATTTGTTGCAAAAATTGCGATAACCTTCTAGGCGACCAACGTCAAAACGAATATCGCGCCCAGTCGATGCTAATGCGCAATAGGTAAAACGCAATGCATCGGTACCATAACTAGCAATGCCGTTAGGAAATTGATTGCGAGTCACCTTTTCAATTTGTTTAGCCATCGTAGGCTGCATTAAATGTTGGGTGCGTTTTTTAATCAATGCATCTAATGCAATGCCATCGATTAAATCGATGGGATCTAATACGTTACCTTTTGATTTTGACATTTTGTGTCCGTCATGATCACGGATCAAGCCGGTAATATAGACTGTGTTAAACGGTACTTGCCCAGTGAATTTCAACCCCATCATGATCATGCGTGCTACCCAAAAGAAAATAATATCAAAGCCGGTAACTAACACATTGGTTGGGTAGAATTGTTGAAAGTCAGTGGTTTTTTCTGGCCAACCCAATGTTGAAAATGGCCATAATGCAGATGAAAACCACGTGTCTAATACATCGGTGTCTTGTGATAATGAAACCGTATCTGCTAAATCATAATGCTTGCGTACAGCTGCTTCATCATCGCCAACGTACACATTGCCATTATCATCATACCATGCTGGGATCCGATGTCCCCACCACAATTGCCGACTGATACACCAATCTTCAATATTATCCATCCATTGAAAATAGGTTTTTTCCCAATTCTTTGGTACAAATTCAATATCGTCTTGTTTAACCGCTGCAATTGCAGGCTTAGCTAACACAGTGGCTTTTACAAACCATTGATCAGTTAAATACGGTTCGACTATTGCATGAGTGCGTTCACAACGTGGCACGCTTAGCGTGTGATCAATCACATTTGCTAGCAAGCCTAATTTAGTTAGATTAGCAAGTATTTGTTCGCGTGCAGCATAACGTTCAAGTCCTTGGTATGCACGCGGTGCTTGTTGATTAATATGCGCTGTTTCAGTAAAGATGTTAATCAATGGTAATTGATGGCGTAACCCAATAGCATAATCATTAAAATCGTGAGCAGGGGTGATTTTCACACAACCAGTACCGAATTCAGGATCAACATAGTCATCAGCGATGATCGGGATCTCGCGATCGGTTAATGGTAAACGTACTGATTTACCAATGTGATCTTGATAACGTGGATCAGTGGGGTGTACCGCAACGGCAACATCACCCAGTAAGGTTTCTGGACGAGTAGTGGCGATAGTCAATTGGTCATTGCCATCGGTAAGCGGATAGTGAATATGCCATAGTTTACCCGCTTCTTCATTGGTGACAACTTCTAAGTCAGATACAGCAGTGCATAATGTCGGATCCCAATTAACTAAGCGTTTGCCACGATAAATTAATCCTTCACGATACAGTGATACAAACACATGTTTGACAGTATCACTTAACTGTTCATCTAAGGTAAAACGCTCGCGTGTCCAATCAGTTGAACAGCCCATGCGTCTGATCTGTTGACTAATGTGGCTACCGGATTGTACCTTCCACTGCCATACACGTTTTACAAAAGCATCACGACCTAATTGTTCACGTGTTTTGTTTTCACTATTTAACTGCCGTTCCACCACCATTTGCGTTGCGATCCCAGCATGATCAGTACCGACTTGCCATAAGGTATTTTCACCACACATGCGGTGATAACGGATCAATACATCCATTAAGGTATCTTGAAAGCCATGTCCCATATGCAATGTGCCAGTCACATTAGGTGGTGGAATCACAATGCAATAAGAAGACGTTGATTGATTGGTTTCGCGCGGTTTGAAATATCCATTGGTTTCCCACAGTTGGTACCAATGTTGTTCAATGTGTTTCGGATCGTATGTTTTGTCCATTAGACACTCACCTCATGAGTGGTTAACTGACAACCTTGTTGTTGATAATCACGATAATGGGAACGCATGATATCACGCAATTTACCGCTTGCGGGTACAATTTCTAAGACCCTGCCAAAGGTTGAGTAAAATGTTGGTATATTGACACTTAAGTTTAATAAGCAATTAAAATCAGTGGGTGTAGCACCGTCAGTGGTGCCTAATGCAATTGGTGTAGTGGTAGGTACATTCGTTTGCACAATAGCATGCGGTAAAAAACTGATATCGTGGAATGTCCACAATTTTTCATCTAAGTATTGTGCTTCACCGGGTGTATCTAAGTGAATGTATAATGTTTGTTGTTTATTAAACACCGTTTGAGCTAAACGACAGGCGAATTGAAAACGTGCTGTTTCATCACCGTGTTTTAAAATATAAAAAGAAATAGCGTTATTCACTGGTAACTCATTTAGTTTGGCGATAGTTGATTAGATATTGCAGCAACAGGGGTACTGGACGTGCTGTTGCCCCTTGTTCACGTCTAGCAGGGATTGCGGTTCCCGCTACATCCAAATGTGCCCAACGTACACCATCAGCAAAACGTGCTAAGAAACAGCTAGCGGTAATGCTGCTGGCTCCACGTCCACTGCTAATGTTTTTCATATCAGCAAATGGACTGTCGAGTAATGATTGATACTCTGACCATAATGGTAATTGCCAAGCGCGATCGCCTGACAGTTTACCTGCTGTTAACAACGAGTCTGCTAACACTTGATCATTACTCATTAATCCAGTGGCTTCATGACCAAGTGCAATGATAATCGCACCGGTTAATGTGGCGATATCGATAACAACGGCAGGTTTAAAACGTTTGGCATAGGTGATCGCATCACATAAGACTAATCTGCCTTCAGCATCAGTGTTAAGAATTTCGATAGTTTGTCCAGATAAACTGGTCACCACATCTTCTGGACGTGTTGCATTACCATTTGGCATGTTTTCCGCTGCTGCAATCATCCCAATCACATTAATTGGCAATTGTAATTCAGCAATCGCTTTCATCACCCCAAAGACACTGGCACCACCGGCCATGTCGTATTTCATACCGATCATAGCGGTAGGTGGTTTTAACGATAGTCCACCGGTATCAAAGGTAATGCCTTTGCCCACTAATACAACGGGTTTATCTTGTTGACGGCTACCACGATAACGTAACGTGATTAACTTTGCGGGTTGTTTGCTACCTTGACTGACTGCTAACAGTGCTCCCATACCCAATTGACGCATTTTCGCTTCATCAACAATGGTAGTTGTGATTGATTTATACTGTCGTGCTAATTGCTGAGCTTGTTTAGCAAGGTAAGTGGGTGTGCAAATATTCGGAGGTGCATTGGCTAAATCACGGCAATAATTCATGCCAATTTCTAATGCGCTTGCTTGAGTAAGCGTCTCTTGCAGACGTGCACTGCGTTTGTCAACGCCTAGAATGAATGTTGGTGATGTAAGCTGGACGTCGCGTTTTTTTAGGTTGGCGTTATGGTAATAAACGCCGGCTTTTTTTTGTGCAAACTGCATGATTGCCCAATCAGGTTTGTGATTACTAATTGGTAATTGAGTGAGGTTAAGGTAAATACGTTTTACGTTTGTTTGCTTAATAGCGGTGAAGCATGTTGATAAAGCATGGATATAGTTTGTTGACGAAAAATCATCACTATGGCCACATCCCACAACTAGGATTCGCAAGCGAGTCTGCTTATAGGTTGTATCAAGCCAACACAGCGTTTCAGCTTTGGCTTTAAACCTGTAATCTAACATGGTTTTTTTTAGTTTATTGCGCAAGCTAGGCGCCAGGTTGCCAGCAATAAGTCCGCTGTTGCTAAATGCACCTAATACGTATATATCAGCACTGATTTGCTCGGGTGACTTAGTACTGAGTTGGTATTGCATATTCTTTTCTCCTCTTATCTATACTCTTCGCATTTTAACCGTATGCCTTGTTGGCTGCACCTTCTCGCCAAAGTCATGTATTTTAATACACTCCTTTGGCTCAAAGGCTTGCCGCCTCGCCTACAGTCAAAATGCTTTGAGCATTACCCCAAAGATGCCAGCTTGAATTGTTGGGCATGACTACGCATTGTCAGCATTATACGGTAGAATCGTCCTTTACTGAACTGGCTGTGGTTTAATTTAGGTGATTATTTTTCGTTATTTAAGCAGGGAAGTGTTGCATACGTTGATTGCAATCAGTGCCATCCTGCTATTGATTTTTCTAAGCAACTTATTTGTACGTTACTTGGGGTATGCGGCCGATGGCAGTATTCCAATGGGGCTAGTGCTAAAAATTGTTGCCATCCAAATTCCTTATTTGCTCAGCCTATTGTTACCGTTAGGATTTTTTATTGCAATCTTACTGGCTTATGGGCGTTTATATGCAGATTCAGAAATGACAGTATTATTTGCCTGTGGCATGAGTCGCGGGCGATTGATCCAGATCACAATGGTAATGGCATTGATATTAGCATTGATAGTGGCTGTGATGATGTTTTGGATGGTGCCACGTTTGCTCACTTACCGTAACCACTTAATTGCACAAGCACATGAAGATGTGGAAACCCAATTATTATTTCCAGGTAGCTTTCAACAAATGAATCGTGGTGCTCAAGTAGTCTATGTTGAATCACTTAATGGTAAGCGTAATCGCGCACGTAATGTGTTTGTTGCCATGCGTTCGCAAGAGGTGCCAGCTAGTGACATGAATGTGCTCACACAGAAACAGTCAGAATGGGAAGTAATTTCCGCACAAAGTGCACGAAGACAAATAGATCCTAAGCAACATGCTCAATATATTGTCCTCAATGATGGCTATCGTTATGTTGGTACGCCTGGTGATATGGATTATAGTATTACTCAATTTGCCACATTTGGCCTTCGTGTTAATCGAAAAGTGGCAACCCCTAGCCAACATGAAAAGAGTTTGCCAACGGGTAAGTTATTAGCAGATTATCAACATAACGATCGTTATGCAGCTGAAATACAGTGGCGGATTGCCATGCCAGTCGCAACGTTTGTCCTGGCATTACTTGGGGTGGCACTGTCACGAATTGATCCACGAAAAGGTAAGTATGCACAATTGTTACCGTCAGCTGCGGTTGCAATTATCTACGCTAATTTATTATTTGTTGCACGCAATTGGATACACACTGGCCATGTTTCACCTTTTTGGGGAATTTGGTGGGTGCATTTATCCTTTTTTATGATTGCAGTAGCATTATTACATGGTCGCCACTACTATGCTCGTTTGTACTGCTTTTGGAAACAGTTCACTAAGAGGAATAACACGTGAGTATTCTACGCGGTTATTTAATGCGAACTGTATTAAGTACAGTCGCATTAGTAACTACCTTGCTAATAGGTTTGTTTGTTTTTGTATTATTTGTCGGTGAATTATCTGATATTGGTAAAGGACACTACGGTGTATGGCAAGCATTACAATATGTTTTATTGTGTTTGCCGCAACAAGCGTATCAATTTTTCCCAATGGCAGCACTAATAGGCTGCTTAATTGGGTTAGGCACGTTGGCCAATCATAGTGAATTAATTGTAATGCGCGCAGCAGGTGTTAGTATTTGGCAAATTCTAAAAGTGATTACCCAAGTTGCGATTGTATTGGTACTAGTGGTTGGTGTTGTTGGTGAAAGTGTGGCGCCATGGTTATCTCAACATGCGCAGTTGAGTAAACAACAGCAACAAACCGGTAGCCAGCGAATTATCACTAATGATGGTACGTGGGTACGTGAAGGTAACACGTTTATTCGTATTGCTCGTATTGCTTCACCAACATTGTTGCATGGTGTAACGATTTATACATTTAATCAGCATCACCAATTAATACGTGCACAATTTGCTAAAGTGGCTGAGAAACTTCAAGGACAATGGCAATTACAAGATGTGACTGAAAGTCGGTTTGATCAGGCTGAATTAGCGCTGACAGGTAACGTAACAAGCCATCAATTTACTACAATTATTTGGCCAGTAAACATCAAGCCTTGGTTGTTAGCTGAACATAATAAAGGGGCTTCCCCAGAAAATATGAATTTAATTAAATTGTATACGTATATACATTATCTTAAACAGAATGGATTGCATTATCAAAAATACAGTTTGTCTTTTTGGCATCGATTATTGCAACCATTTGCTATTTTGATCATGGTGTTGCTGGCGCTACCTTTTATTTTTGGGCCACTTCGTACGTTACCAATGGGGTATCGTATTGTAATAGGTGTTATTGTTGGGTTTGGATTTTATTTTTTAAATCAATTATTCGGTCCGCTGAGTTTGTTATACCATTTTCCACCGCTTTTATCGGCGGTATTGCCTTTGTTACCTTTTGCAGTGTTAAGTGCTGTATTTGTAAGACGATTCAATTGATATATTCTGCGCACTTTAATGTTAGACTTCGTTGGCTTCGCTTTTTTACAAAATTTATATGTTTTATTGTAACTACTCAGCCGATCTTTACTTTATCAAAAAACCTCCGCCAAAGATGGCGTTTTCCTTAATAGTGCCTGAGCAGTTACGTTTATCCTTCCAATAACAGTTTTTCTGCGCGTTCTAAATTAGTGTATGTCCCGGCTAATACCAACACATCATTTGCTCGTAAGATTGTGTCGGCTGTAGGCGCAGGGGCGCGGATCTCATTGCGACGAATAGCGGTTGTCGATACGTGTATTTCGTCTAAGTGTAATTCTGCCAAGCTATGACCAATTGCCCCACTGTTTGTCGGTAGGGTAACGGCAAGCAATTGTTCACGATCTGGATCAGTGTCATCTAACGCAATATATTGTTGGTCGGGAAACACTTGACGTAATAACTGATAACGTGTGCGCCGAGTATCACGGGTTAGGCGCAATACTTTATTAATTGGCACCCCCATTAAAATGAGCAAGTGCGATGCTAGTGCTAAACTGGCTTCTAATGTTTCTGGGATCACTTCAGTTACACCATGTTCTTGCAAACTAGATAAATCATTGTCATCACGTGAACGCACTAGAATAGGTAAGTTAGGTAATTCTTTGCGAACTTGTTGCAAAATTTTTAGTGTGCTGGTGTTATCTTCTTCGGTAAAACTGATCACTAAAGCATGTGCATGCTTTAAACCAGCTGCGTGTAAGATTTCAAGATGAGTTGATTCGCCGTACGTAACACGCTCACCAGCTAACTGTGCGTTTTGTACACGCGATGGATCTAAATCCAATGCGATAAATTCAATGCCTTGTTGTTCGAGAATGCGTCCGATGTTTTGACCAACTCGCCCATAACCACAGATGATGACATGTTGCTGCAAGCCAGCTGCTGTTTTGCTAATTTCACTGATACGTTCAGATGGATCAGAGTGCGGTTGTGATTTTCCTAATAAAAGATGCATGATTGTGCCGTTGTAACGGATTAGTAGAGGTGATATAGCCATACTAAATACAAGTGAACCTAATACAATTTGGTTTGCTGTTGATGAGAGTAAATCAGTAGCAAATGCTAATGACAAAATAGCAAATCCGAATTCACCACCATGTGCTAGGAGTAATCCGGTGCGTAGTGCGTTGTCACACGTCATGCGTAGCAAGCGGCATAAAGTATAAATGATGGTGCATTTTGCAATAATTAGTGCAAATAGCATCAATAAGACCCAACCCCATATGTGTGGTAATCCACGTATGTTAAGTAACATACCGATCGTAATAAAAAATAAGCCAAGTAATACATCGCGAAATGGACGAATGTTAACAGCGACTTGGTGACGGAATTCAGTTTCACCTAACATCATGCCTGCTAAAAATGCCCCTAATGCTAATGATAATCCCATGTCAGCTGTGAGTGTAGCAGCAGCAAGCGTGACCAGTAATACAGTCAACGTAAATAATTCCATTGAACGTGAATGCGCAATTTCTTGGAAAGTAGGGCGTAATACCCAACGTCCTGTGGCTAAGATCACCAGCATAGCAATCACGCCTTTTGCAAAAGCCCAGCCTAGAGAAATGAATAAATTACTGGTTGGTTCTTGGCTAAGACTTGGGATTAAAATTAAAAAGGGGATAACAGCAAGGTCTTGAAAGAGTAAAATGCCAACGGCTGCTTCACCGTGTGTAGTGTTTAATTCAAGTTGATCGGTTAGTTGTTTGGTAACAATAGCTGTTGATGACATTGCAACGATGCCACCAATGACAATGGCGTCGTTAGTAGGGACCCCAATTAATAATGCACAAGCAATGGTCATCAATGTGGTAATCAATACTTGCAAACCGCCTAAACCGAATACAATGCTGCGCATGGCAATCAGTTTTGATAAAGAAAATTCAAGACCAATAGTAAACATTAGAAACACAACACCAAACTCAGCTAATCTATCCGTGGCATGTGATTCGGCGATCCAAGCTAGACCGTGTGGACCTGCAGCCATACCAACTAATAGGTAACCAAGAATGGGGGGTAATGACAGACGACGAAATACTACAGCAACGACAACTGCTATTGATAACAGAATTAATATGTTATGTAATATTGTGCTCATTAGGTTCCCTTGGCCATGCTTTTTAGTATACCTATCATAATAGCTATTATTTGCCAGTAGTAAATAATAAATTTTTAGTAACTGCTCAGGCACTATAGCTTTTCAGAAAAATAAATTGGATTTTAGCATTCAGATTGAGTTTAGATAGCCGGGTTTCGATTGAAAAAAAGCAGAAGAATAGTTAGGCTATTTTGAGCATTTTTTGAATGAGCAACGCGGTTAGGTGAGCATAAGATGAAATGATACAATCCAATTTATTTTTCTGAAAAGTTATATTAAGGAAAATGCTAGTTTTGGCAAGATCTGCCAAAAATGGCATTTTTCGAAAAAGTAAAGTCCGGCTGAATAGTTACAATTTTTAATTGAGGTTCATCTGTGCTCGATACTCTATAAATTTAGGCTATGGTCAACGATGTATGAAAAATGTGGAGAGCATATCTGGCATTTGTTACTTAAATCGCCTACAATAACCAGTTTTTAATTTCAGGCTGGTTACAATGGATGCAATTGATATTCGCGGCGCGCGTACTCATAATCTGAAGAATATTGATATTAGTTTACCGCGTGATAAATTGATCGTCATTACTGGACTCTCTGGTTCAGGTAAATCATCATTAGCATTTGATACGCTGTATGCCGAAGGTCAACGGCGTTACGTAGAATCGTTATCAGCTTATGCTCGTCAATTTTTATCAATAATGGAAAAGCCAGATGTCGATCACATTGAAGGGTTATCACCAGCAATTTCTATTGAACAAAAGTCAACATCACATAATCCACGTTCAACAGTAGGTACTATTACCGAAATTTATGATTATTTACGTTTGTTATTTGCTCGTGTCGGTCAACCATATTGTCCAACCCATCATACTATTCTTGAAGCACAAACAGTTAGTCAAATGGTTGATCAAGTACTTAACTTACCAAGTGATACACGAGTGATGTTATTAGCGCCTGTAGTGCGTGATCGTAAAGGTAAGCATCAACAGTTACTACAAGAAATAGCAAGCCAAGGATTTGTACGTGTACGGATTAATGGTGAAATTGTTGAGTTGGACGAATCCATTGCTTTAAATGCGCATAAGAAACATTCTATTGATGTAGTCGTTGATAGAATTAAGGTTCGTATAGATTTGCAACAGCGTTTAGCTGATTCGTTTGAGACAGCATTAGGTTTAGCTGATGGTGTTGTCAGCGTAGTATTATTAGATAAAGTTAATGACTTACCAGATGAGCTGACTTTCTCAGCACGTTTTGCTTGTGCTGAATGTGGTTATAATGTTCCAGAATTAGTGCCACGTTTGTTTTCATTTAATAATCCAATGGGCGCTTGTTCGAGTTGTGATGGTTTGGGGATACAACAATTTTTTGATCCGGATATCGTGATTGTTGATCCAGAATTAAGTTTAGCTAATGGTGCTGTACGGGGATGGGATAAGAATAATGCCTATTATTCTTATTTATTAACTTCATTAGCCGAGCATTATCAATTTGATATTGATATGCCATATGACCAGTTACCTGAAAAAATTAAAAACATTATTTTATATGGTTCTGGAGAAGAAGTGATTCAATTTCGTTATCCTGCGTATCGGGGTAAGCGATTTATTACGCGCAAACAACCTTTTGAAGGGGTATTGCCAACTATGGAGCGACGTTATCGTGATACTGATTCGCAAGCAGTACGAGACACATTAGCGAAATATTTAGCGCAACGTTCTTGTGAAGCATGTCAAGGCAGTCGTCTATGTGAGCAAGCACGTCATGTGTTTATTAATAAAGTCAGTTTGCCGACTTTGGTTAAGCAACCCATTGACAAAGTGCATGAGTTTTTTAATACATTACATTTAAGTGGTCAACGTGGTGAAATTGCTGGAAAAATCCAAAAAGAAATTATCGACCGTTTGCAATTCTTAAATAATGTTGGTTTAAACTATTTAGCTTTAGAACGCAGCGCAGAAACCTTATCTGGCGGTGAAGCACAACGTATTCGTTTAGCAAGTCAGATTGGTTCTGGATTAGTTGGGGTGATGTATATTTTAGATGAGCCTTCGATTGGATTACATCAACGAGATAATGATCGTTTGCTATCAACTTTAACTCATTTACGTGACTTGGGTAATACTGTGATTGTCGTCGAACATGACGAAGATGCTATTCGCAGTGCTGATCATATTGTTGATATTGGTCCTGGCGCAGGCGTGCATGGAGGACAAGTGATTGCCCAAGGCAATTTGCAAGCCATTATGCAAGCACCGCAATCTATAACAGGGCAATTCTTAGCAAAAAAACGTGACATCGCGATTCCCACTAAACGTAATACACCAAATAACCAACGTTTATTATGTTTACAAGGAGCTAGTGGCCATAATTTAAAAAACATTGATGTTGCTATTCCAGCAGGTTTGTTTACTTGTATAACTGGTGTATCTGGTTCTGGGAAGTCAACTTTAATTAACGATACGCTTTATCCGATTGCTGCAAATAAACTCAATGGGGCTACTGAAATTAAACCAGCATGTTATGAAGATATTCTTGGCTTAGATTTATTTGATAAAGTCGTTGATATTGATCAAAGTCCAATTGGACGCACGCCACGCTCTAATCCGGCTACTTATACAGGTATGTTTGGTCCTATTCGTGAATTGTTTGCAGCAACACCTGAAGCACGTTCACGTGGATATAAAGTAGGACGTTTTAGCTTTAACGTAAAAGGTGGGCGTTGTGAAGCATGTCAAGGTGATGGTGTGCTTAAAGTTGAAATGCATTTTTTGGCAGATATTTACGTTTTGTGTGATGTATGTAAAGGAAAACGATACAACCGTGAAACATTAGAGATAAAGTACAAAGGTAAAAGCATCTATGAAGTACTGCAACTAACTGTAGAAGAAGCTAGTCAGTTTTTTGCAGCTATTCCAGTGGTGTCACGTAAATTGCAAACATTAATTGATGTCGGTTTATCTTATATTACTCTTGGCCAAAGTGCTACAACATTGTCTGGTGGTGAGGCACAGCGTATCAAATTAGCACGTGAATTATCAAAGCGTGATACAGGTAATACACTATATCTACTTGATGAACCAACAACTGGATTGCATTTTCACGATATTGAGCATTTGTTAGCTGTATTATTTAAGTTGCGTGATCATGGCAATACTATTATCGTTATCGAACATAATTTAGATGTTATTAAAACCGCAGATTGGATAATTGATTTAGGGCATGAAGGAGGAAGTGGTGGTGGTAATATCGTTGTAACCGGGACACCAGAAACAGTTGCCGCACATTCAACGTCATATACTGGGCATTTCCTACAAAAATTATTGGCCAGGCATGATCAAGAAAAAGGAGATAAAGCATGCAATTATTAGTACCTAATTACACTAACATTCGAGATGAGTAATATGTCAGTATTGCTCGATGATGATCGAATTTATATTCGACCGTATGTCTATGAAGATGTAGCTTTATTATCAAAAGCGGTGCGTGGCTCATTAGTAGAACTATTGCCTTGGATTAACTGGGTACATTTGGATTATACCGATAAAGATGCACTTGATTGGGTTAGCACACGTCAAGATAGTTGGCAACGAGGTTGTGAATATGATTTTGCTATCTTTTGCAAAAAGACGGATTGTTTATTAGGTGGTGTAGGTTTGAATGCAATTTTTTATGAGCACCGTTTTGCTAACATGGGGTATTGGGTATGTACTGCAGAAACAGGTAAAGGTATTGCAACAGCGGCAGCACGATTATTGTGTCGTTTTGCATTTGAATATAAATCATTTAATCGAGTGGAAATTGTTGCATCCAGTGCTAATCTCGGCAGTCAGCGTGTTGCTGAAAAAATTCCAGCACAACGCGAAGGCATTTTACGTGAGCGCTCTATGATAAATGGGGAATTGCATGATACGGTTATGTATAGTGTGTTAGCCTCACAGTGGTAATGCTACGATAATTATACCTAACTACGTATTTTAGGTTAAAAAAAACCGCTTGATGTTGATCAAGCGGTTAGTTGTAATAACCTTTGTGAGAGAGAGGAGATCTGTTAGTAAGGTTTAACTAGCATTATCGATGAGTGCATAACATGCAACTATTGCAAATAGTGTACAGGTAACATGAAATAAGCGTTTTACCCAAGTGTCTTTACGTAGAGCATGTCTTACTGTTGTAGGATCGACTATGGCACGTGGATTAATTGTGCCTGATAATGTGAATAAAGGTTCTTCACCATAAAAACTTGCCCACCAGCCATCGTTCCAGTAACGGTATTCATTACTGCTAGCTGAATAAGGATTTGTATTGCTATCTTGCTCATCTTGGAATGAATCATAACCTTCTAGCCATGCTTCTTCATATGAAGGTGTAGCAACATTGAAGATTAAACGGTAATGTGATTCCAATACATGATCTATTTTCATGATTCCCCCCAAGTGAATATCCATAGACATTGCTCTAAGTATAGCTAGCGTTTTCCGCGTTGCCAGATAAAAAATAGTAAAGAAAATGCTTGACATTAGAAACCTACAGAAATTAATAGAAATTTTCTGCTGTAAGTGTCGGTTAAAGCCTAAAAAATATTTTTTAAATGATTAAAAAGTCGAAAATTTGCCAAAAGTTAACGTTTTTCTATTTTTTTACTAAATAATGCTTGAAAATCAATTTTTTTTGGATAAACTATTGATTGTAAATCTATTTTGCAACAGGCTGTTCTTCTAGCAAAGTGCCTGAAACGCCTTAAAATCAAGGGATTAGGGCATAAAAAATTTGACGAATAAGGAAATGTCGTCTATCTACATAGGGAACCCTTTAAAATCGGTAACTTACGTTAAAGAGTTCAAATCTTATACGACAAGTTCTGATAGTAAAGGAAAGTAATAACACAAAGTGAGGGAAAAATAATGGCAGTTAAGAAGAGAGCTTCTGCGAAGAAGCGTACACGACGCAAAGTGGTTAAAAGAAAGTCAGCCGCTAAGCGTAAAACAGCTGTGAAACGTCGCCGTAAGGCTACTGCAAAAAGATCGACTGTAAAACGTCGTCGTACGAAACGTAAAGCAAGTGCTAAACGTAAAACGACTACAAAACGTCGTCGTACGAAACGTAAAGCAAGTGCTAAACGTAAAACGACTACAAAACGTCGTCGTACGAAACGTAAAGCAAGTGCTAAACGTAAAACGACTACAAAACGTCGTCGTACGAAACGTAAAGCAAGTGCTAAGCGCAAAACGACTACAAAACGTCGTCGTACAAAACGTAAAGCAAGTGCTAAGCGTAAAACGACTACAAAACGTCGTCGTACAAAACGTAAAGTAAGTGCTAAGCGCAAAACGACTACAAAACGTCGTCGTACGAAACGTAAAGCAAGTGCTAAACGTAAAACGACTACAAAACGTCGTCGTACGAAACGTAAAGCAAGTGCTAAACGTAAAACGACTACAAAACGTCGTCGTACAAAACGTAAAGCAAGTGCTAAGCGTAAAACGACCGCAAAACGTCGTCGTAAGACGCGCTAGACGATAATTACAATAGCATATTAATATACTATTTATTGACTAACCCGCGGCATTACCGCGGGTTAGTTTTTTGGTATCTAAGAAAACCCCAGTTCGGAGTTTTTTATGTTAGTTATTGAAGTGACTTATAAAAAGTCGTTAACTGAGATTGATCGATTGTTAGATGAGCATCGTGCTTTTTTACAGAAGTATTATGATAAAGGGATCCTACTTGCTTCTGGCCCTCAACAACCTCGCAATGGTGGAATTATTCTCGCGTTGCCTGATAAAGACATAATGCATGAATTAATCAAAGAAGATCCATTCTATCAACATGATCTTGCTGATTATCGTTTTATTCAATTTGAACCAGTAAAATGTTGTCATGAACTCCAGGCTATCTTGAAATAGATAGCATCTACTATTTTTAATCTAAAATCTGCAGTTAAATTGGACTGCGAATTTTAGGTTTAAGGAAAGGAGTGAAGTGAGTTTACAACAAAATCATAATTTCACAATTAAGCAATATATCAATAAAAATTTACTAGTATCATTAATTATAATGATAATTTCTCTATGTTGGTATCAGCGTGCATTAGCATGGAATTCACTTGGCCACGCAGTAGTTGCTTATGTTGCCTACGATAATCTACAACCAAGAGTACGTAATCGCTTAGCGTATGACTTACTAACAGAGCAGTCTAAGCTAAATGTGGTAGATGCGATGATGTTAGCTGCTGTTTGGCCAGATACACTTAAGCGGCAAGGGATTGATACATTTAATCATTGGCATTGGATTAATATTCCTAATTATACACCCGATTATCGTTCACATTACCCGACCCGAGTTTCAAAGACTGGTTTTTATCATGTTGTTTGGGCAATTGAAAAAGCACAATATGCTTTACATTCTCCTGAAATAGAACCTGAATTACGTAGTTTATTCCTGCGATTTTTACTGCATTTTGTCGGTGATATACATCAACCGTTACATTGCATTGAGCGATTTTCACTTGCACATCCTAATGGTGATCGAGGCGGTAACTTATTTGCAATTAATACTAAAAAAGTAAAAAATTTACATCAGTTGTGGGATCAAGGGATAGGCAAACTTATATTAACTCATAATACTATTAAAACACGTCACCGCGTTGCACGACAAGTAGCTATTCAATTACAGAAAATTTATCCAAAATCAAAATTTAGAAAACAGTTAACATTATCTGAACCAATGCAATGGGCTCAGCAAAGTTACTTAGTTGCTGAACAGGTTGCATATCAATTACCTGAAGGTACGACGCCATCTGTTATGTATCGACAACAAGCACAGTTGATTGCAGAACAACAATTAGTACTAGCTGGTTATCGGCTCGCGCAATTATTGAATGTGTTATATGGCTGAAAAGCTATATGCTCGGCGTACTTGAATTGTAGGCTTTGTTGACTGTGATCCTGGTTCAAGTCCAGGACAAGTTTTGTCACAGTCATGACTGTCACTATACACTCCTGTGGCAAAATCGCTTGTCGCCTCACCTACAATCCAATCGCTTGAGTCTATATTTCGTTATAACTCATATGAATCGTCACTTCTACTTGCTGTATTGCTAAATGTGGTGAATATAGATCATTTGTTGTGTTCAGGATCACTATCATCTTCTTCCTGGCAAATACGTAGATTATTATTGTTAGCAAAATCTAAAATAGATTGATACAGTGCTGGATTTGATTCTTTTAAAGCGGGATCTAAGGTAACGCATTTATTACCTTGACGTGTTGATGGTTGTAATAGTGGTGAGTAGTATAAACGGTGATTACGTACAGTCGATAATGATCCACTAACGCGTTCTGCCCAATCGCTGGGACGAAATTTATCGCCGCTTTTTGTTATCCCCTCAATAATAATTTTACCGTGAGATGTTTTTTTATCGTTACTGGTCATACGATGCCTGTGTGTTATCTGCTATTCATGTTATCCATAGTATTAGCGTATAGTCTAGGTTATTCAATGACCATTATAACAAAAGTATCAGTGATTGATGCACTGTTAATCCAAGGTCAGTTAACAAATCCGCTATGCGTAGAGGTGCTCCAAGAACTAGAGTACAATATTACCCAATTTGATTAATTCAAGATGACATTAAAGGAGTACTCGTGAGCAAGGAACGTACAGAAAACGCCCGTATGCGCCGCGGGATTTATTTATTGCCTAATCTATTCACTACAGCAGCCTTATTCGCTGGTTTTTATGCCATTGTTCACAGCATGCAAGGTGAATTTTGGTTAGCGCCAATGGCCATCTTTATTGCGATGCTAATGGATTTTTTAGATGGGCGTGTGGCGAGATTAACCAATACTCAAAGTGCATTTGGGGCGCAATATGACAGTTTGTCTGATATGGTTGCGTTTGGATTAGGGCCTGCCTTAGTTATATACAGTGGTTCATTATTCAATTTAGGTAAGTTAGGGTGGTTAGCTGCCTTCATTTATACAGCTTGTACTGCACTGCGCTTGGCACGGTTTAATAGCCGTATGCAAAATCAGGATAAGACGTTTTTTTATGGATTACCCTCGCCACCGAGTGCTGGTGTCATTATGGGGTTTGTTTGGTTATGCAACGACTTAGGTTGGTCTGGTACGGTGATCGATGTTATTGCATTTATATTAACCATTTGTAGTGGGCTATTAATGGTCTCGAATGTGCGTTACCGTAGTTTAAAGGACTTGGATCTGAAAGGGAAAGTGCCATTTTTTGCGGTATTATTAGTCGTTTGTGTCTTTGTACTGGTTGCTGTTGATCCACCGGAAGTCTTATTTAGTGTATTTTTCTGCTATGCTGTATCGGGTCCAATATTATGGCTATGGTCGTTTAAAGACAGACCAAAGAGAAAAAGTTAGCCACAAATCACATTGACGGATTGCATTTCCTCACTATGCTTAATTGACGTGGAGAGTAATAGCGTGTTTAAAAAACACCGTTTGGGGAAAGTAAATGCAATTGTTCACAGGGAGAGTGTGGTTATTAACCATTGTATTGAGTTATTATAGTGTTGTTGCCTATGCAAGTGGGCCAGCGCCCTTAATAACACCATTACCGCAAACTGTCACAGAACAGCTAATGACAGATCTTGTGGATAAGCTAACAGTATATCAGTCACCGACAAACTATGTATCTACCCTCTACCAGGAACGTTTATTTTCGCACTATCGTGCATCGCTACCTGTCATGTCATTGTTAAGAATAGGGCAGCAAGCAGAATGGACACCAGTGATGACGATGCTGAATACACAAGTTAATACCAATGCTACTGTACCGTATCAATTATCTTTGTTGCCAATATTAGATGATATTGAATTAGATGATATACCTAACTTACCTCAACCAACGTTGGTAGATTGGTCAACGTTATCGTTAGCTGAGAAATTAGAGTTGAGCACACGCAACAAAAAATCAAATGTAACCAGTCATTATAGTTTGGCACGTAAAATTAATAATATAAGTGAGCGTAGTAATGGGCCCGGTATTCGCTTGATGTATCATTTCAATATAATAAAGCGCGGCGCGTAATTATTTTAGGAAAAGGCTGTAAGTTAACATTCGGTCACATTAACCGCTAACCCGCCTTGAGATGTTTCTTTATAGATACTCATCATGTCGTGCCCGGTTTGTTTCATCGTTGCAATGACTTCATCTAATGAGACTTTTTGATTGCCATCACCAATTAATGCTAAACGAGCAGCGTTAACTGATTTAACTGCACCCATTGCATTGCGCTCAATACATGGAATTTGTACTAATCCTTTAATCGGATCACATGTCATACCAAGATGATGTTCCATAGCAATTTCAGCTGCATTTTCAACTTGCTGACTGCTACCGCCTAATGCTGCACATAAACCAGCGGCTGCCATTGCACTTGCGGATCCCACTTCACCTTGGCAACCCACTTCAGCACCAGAAATAGAAGCGCCTTTTTTACATAAGATCCCAATTGCGCCAGCTGTTAATAAAAATGTAATGATGCCATCGTCATTCGCATGTTGATGGAATTGACAATAATATTGTAATACAGCGGGAATGATGCCGGCTGCACCGTTAGTTGGTGCAGTCACAATACGCCCGCCTGCAGCGTTTTCTTCATTAACAGCCATGGCATACATGTTTAAATAACTCATGACATCGTCATTTTCTAGTGTGGAATGTTGTACATGACGATTTTTTAATTTGCGATAGAGTTCTGGTGCACGGCGTTTAACATTTAAGCCACCTGGTAAGATGCCATCATGATGACAGCCACGCTCAATACAATCTATCATTACACGGTATAATTGCAGTATTGCTTCGCGAATAGTGCCATCATCACGCAAGCATCGTTCATTTGCCAACATCACTTGCCAAATGTGTAATTGCTGAGTTTGGCAAAGTGTTAATAATTGTTTACCTGTACTAAATGGATAGGGTGGATTGACTAATCCACCTTGTTGTTGACCGAATGTGTCATCGGTTACGATAAAACCACCACCAATCGAGTAGTAAATTTCAGTTTGAATTACCTTATTCTCTGCATCATATGCGGTAAAGCGCATACCATTAGCATGCTTAGGTAAGGTAGTTTGTTGATGAAATACTAGATCATGTGTGTAATCAAATGAAATTGTTTGGCCATTAGAAAATGATAGTTGATGTGAATCAATTATCATTTGCATGCGGTTAATGGCATCGGCAGGATCAACAGTTTCTGGTTGTTGGCCACACAAACCATTTAGAATTGCTTTATCAACGCCGTGCCCTTTGCCAGTGAGCGATAAAGAACCGAATAATTCGACTTGAATACGATGTGTATCCGTTAATTGAGGCAATATTAGATTAATAAATGCATTTGCTGCACGCATCGGCCCTACCGTATGTGAACTGGATGGACCAATACCGATAGAAAATAGATCGAATATGCTGATATGTAGTGAGCTGTTTTGCATGTTCTCTTTCTAAACTTGCTTTAGCATCTATATCATAACATATGCCTAGATTGAGAATACGTAATAAACTGTCTAATTTTTGTCATGTGCTGGGTTTCTTGTCAAAGATCAGGCAAAATAAAAGACGCAATATTGCCAACATTTGATGTTAGTAAAGGGAAGTATTTATGAAGAAAGTAATCTATGCCATTGTGACTTGTGGATTGGTAATATCACAAAGTATATCGACTGCTGCAATTGCAGCACCTGCATTAGCAACTCAAAGTGATAAATTAAGTTATACCATTGGCTATGAGTTTGGTAAAAATCTTAAAGTAAATGGGGTAGATGTTAATAGTCATGCATTGCAACAAGGTATCATGGATGCACAACAGGGTAAGCAACCAGCATTAACCGAAGAAGAGACACAAGCAACCTTAGATATCTTTAAAAAACAAATGTTAGCTAGTCAAGCTAAAGAAATGCAGATCAAAAGCATGCAAAATAAAAAGGCGGGCACTGCCTTTTTAGCGAAGAATAAGCAAAAGTCAGGGGTTAAAACGTTAGCTAATGGTGTTCAATATAAAGTAACTACTGCAGGTAAAGGAACGAAACCCAAGGCAACAGACAATGTGATGGTTGAATATGAAGGCCGCTTTATTAATGGTGATGTATTTGATAAATCAACCCGTCCGGTTGTGTTTAATTTATCTGAAGTGATTCCTGGTTGGGCGCAGGTGTTACAATTAATGCCAGTTGGTTCGACTTGGGAAGTGTATATTCCACCTGAACAAGCGTATGGAGAACGAGGCGTACCGCGTGGCCCAATCGGCCCAAATCAAACATTAATTTTTACCATTACATTAAAATCAATTGCCAAGAATGTTGCGAGAAAACCCTAGAAACACGCTGTTTGATTTACTAAATAACATGCGAGATGGATAGTGTATAAAATCATTTTGCTGTTTGTGATTTTTATACTGTTGTCTGTAATACTTGCTTGGGTGTTTATAGCATTTGTCCGTACGAAAAAGATTAGCCTAAGAGATAAGATTGGGCAGATGCTAATTATCGGTTTTGCCGGTAAAACGGTAACGAAAGACTCCGCTATCGTTCAAATAATTAGGGATAGCAATATTGGCGGTGTTATTTTATTTGATTATGATGTTAAGACAAAGCAATTTGATCGCAATATTGAAAGTCCTGTGCAAGTTAAACAACTTAATGCAGAGTTACAGCAATTTGCCCAGCAAGTGAATTTAACCCATGACCGGCCAGCATTACCATTATTCATTTCTGTGGATTATGAGGGTGGACACGTTAATCGTTTACATGAGCGTTATGGCTTTCCACAAACACAATCAGCTGCGCAATTAGGCAAAAAATCACTTGATGAAGCTGAAACAGTAGCTGAACAAATGGCGATGACTTTGCGAGAACATGGATTCAACTTAAATTTTTCGCCAGTATTAGATATTGATACCAATCCAAATAATCCGATTATTGGGCAGAAAGAACGTAGTTTTTCTGCCGATCCGATCGCGGTAAGTCAGTATGCTCGAGTTTTTACTCGGCAATTCTTAAAATACGGTGTGCAATGTGTCTATAAACACTTCCCTGGTCACGGTACTTCACAAGATGATTCTCACTCAGGATTCGTTGATGTAACTGCAACGTGGCAGTCTCTTGAATTAGAACCTTATCGGATATTGCTACGTGAAAAGCCGCATTGTGGTATGGTGATGACGGCACATATTATTAATTGTCAATTAGATGAATCTGGTTTGCCAGCAACATTATCTTATAAAGTATTAGCTAAATATCTTCGAAAAGAATTAGCATTTGATGGAGTGATTATTACTGATGACATGCAAATGAAAGCGATTAGCGATAATTTTTCCCTTGAACAAGCATTAACACTAGCGATTAATGCTGGTGTTGATATGATGATTTTTGGCAATCAATTAAGTGAAATACCTCAGGATCCTAAACAGATTATTGATATCATTGAGACACAAGTGAATGCTGGTAAAATCAGTAAAAAAAGAATTGATAAGGCGTATAAACGTATTACTAAATTAAAGTATTCTATGACTGATTATATTAATTCTTAATTAACAGTATCTAATTATGAATTCGATCAAGAATGTAGAAAGTAAATAACACGATTAATGTGTTTTATTCCCGGAAAGCCTGCAAGATGACGGCTATAAACAAAGGAAGTTAATATGTTAAATAGTGTGGCACTAGATTATCGTCGCTTATTATTATCATCACGCATGTTACTGCTCGGTGCATTTGGTATCGCATCGGGTTTACCATTATTATTGACTGCAGGCACTTTACAAGCTTGGTATACCGTCGCTGGGGTTAGCACAGTTGGTATTGGTTTCTTAAGTATGGTTGGCCAACCTTACTTGTTTAAATTTTTGTGGGCACCGTTGCTGGATCGCTTTTATCCACGCTTTTTGGGCCGTCGTCGTAGTTGGATCTGCATGCTGCAAATCGCATTGGCGATCACATTTGTGTTCATGGCATGTTTAAATCCGGATAAAACACCGATTTGGTTAGCCATGGTAGCGTTAGTTGTTGCGTTTTTGTCAGCATCACAAGACATTTGTATTGATGCCTATCGTGCTGAGATTTTATTGGCAGATGAGCGCAGTATGGGAAATGCATTTTTTGTCACAGGTTACCGTATTGGAATGTTATTGGCGAGTAGTGTGGCATTGGTGTTTGCTGCGTTATTAGGATGGCACATGTTGTATTTAATTATGGCATTAATCATGGTATTGGCAGTTGGTATTACATTAATAAGTAAAGAACCAACATTAACCGAATCACCGCCAACCACATTGCGTAGTGCAGTCATCGAACCCTTCCGTGAGTTTATCGCGCGTAGAAATGCAGTATTAATACTAGTATTCATTATCTTATATAAACTTGGTGATTACTGCGCATTAACCATGACAATACCGTTTTTATTACGCGGCTTAGATTTCTCATTGATAGAAGTTGGCGCTATCATGAAAACGGTTAGCATTGTGGCAATTATTATCGGTGGCTTTGCTGGTGGTTTGCTCCAAGCGCGTTTGGGGTTATTTAAATCGTTATTATTGTTTGGTTGCTTGCAAGCTATTTCTAACTTAGGATTTATGGCATTAGCATTTATTGGCAAAGATGTAGTGGCGATGATCATTGTTGTTGCCTTTGAGAACGTATGTAATGGTATGGCTGCGATCGTATTCTTAGCATTTTTAATGAGTTTGTGTAATCAACGTTACACGGCGACTCAATTTGCGTTATTTTCGGCATTAGCAGCAGTGAGTCGCGTATTTATTGGTCCTATTGCTGGAGTGATTGTTGATCAATGGGGTTGGGCTACATTTTATTTTGCAACGTTCATTGTGGCATTACCGCCAATCATTATGTTGTGGGCATTACGTAATCATTCAACGTTTGTCGAAAAGGCGTTAGATTAACAATTGTTGTGATTTAATCTGGCTTTCGTTACACTAACTACCTGTTGGTGCGAGAGCAACGTGGTAGGTGTTTATGCGTAGATGGATAATAATTTCTATTATAGGTGTGTGTGTGGTCGGTGTGTGCACACCGTTATTGCTTGGCATATATACCCAACATAAATTAAACCAGATTGTTGATACAGTTAATCGTAGTTCCTCAGTAAAAGTCACCTTGCAGCATTATCAGCGCCATTGGTTTTCATCGGTTGCGCAGTTACGCATTGATATTACGGATCAACGCTTGTTACGAGGTTATCGTACGTTGTTTACTGATGATAACCCACAGCTATTAACCGTTAATTTATCTGCAAGTATTGCTCATGGGCCGGTGTTTATTCGCCGTCAGACTCAACGCAGTTCAATGTATCCGAGCATTGGTTGGGGTAATGTGCGTGGTACTGTCACATTGCCCAATGATACAGCAACACGGTTACTAACATCACCACAATCTCAACGTGATTTGGCAATGATTGATGTTCAGCTTGGGTTTAGTGGTCGTAGTGATATCGTGATCCGTTATTTACCAATTGAATACACGAATGGTCGAGTTATAGTAAAAGCAAATCGTGCGATTGGGCAATGGTCACTTAATGCTGATCTGAGTCGTATTCAAGGAGAGCATATCGGTGAGCAACTGGCTATCGATTTGGGTTCAATTGCGATTACGTTAGCAGATAAAACTCGTATTAGCCTTGATCAACAACAATCAGCATATGAGTTCTGGATAGGTGCGCTGGATGTGCATTTGCCACAATTAACTATAGCAGCAGCCAATCAGCCTACAATAGCTATCAATAACATCGTCATGAACCACAGTACACAAATAACATCAGGATTGCTGGATGCAGTGACTACTGTTGATATGGATACGATCACTGATCAACATAATGCAGCTTTTGGGCCATTGCAGATACAAGTTGATATAAAACACGTTGATGCAACAACATTAACCCAAATGGCAACGGTGTCACAGCAATTAAATGACGCACTAAATGTGAAACGAACATCAACAATATCATCGCCTGGTAATCGCATGACGTTAATGCAACAACGGATGCATATTGTGGCGTTGCAACGACAGTTATGGTCATTATTACCAACCTTGCTATCAAAAGGGGCAACATTTGCATTAACCAAATGTAAACTAACTACGCCGCAAGGCGTGATTAATGCGCATGCTGCGATTGATTTTGCTAAGCAAACAACAAAAAGTCCGTCACATTTAATTGCATTGCTGCAGCAAGTAACCGCACAGTTAACACTTGCTATGCCAAAATCATTAATGCAAACCATTGCCTCTTATATTGCAGTGGCTCAACAACAAACTGCACCGGCGACACCACCTAGTGCAGCAGTGATAACGCAAGCACAACAAGTAGCAACAACGTTATTATCTCAGTTAGTTGATGAAAAAATCATTGTATCACAAAGTGATCAGTATGCATTTACTCTAGGCTATCAACAAGGACAATTATATTTAAATCAGCAGCAAACAACATTATTAGCATTAATAAACACATTAACCAAACTATCGGCAAGCATGTTACCTGAATCAACGAAGACAACTTCTGATGGGTCTAATACGCCATCATCATCGTCGTCACCAACGAACACATTACCAACACAATCTCACGATAAGCAACACACAAGAGTTGAACCATGACTAAGCAAACAATGCAATTGATTATTGAAGATGTACGTGAATTAGCGCCAGGGGTGCGTCATATTGCGTTTCGCCGTCAAGATAGTGAATTATGTCGGTTTAAACCAGGCCAATTTATTACATTCTTATTACCCGGTAAGGATGCACTAATACGCCGTAATTACAGTGTGGCGACTATTCCAAATGATGCGCAGCAAGAGACAGATATTGCACTTGTTGAAATTGCGCTAACGTATGTTGATGGTGGCATTGCCAGTGAACAATTATTTGCAGTAAAACCAGGTGATTGTCTCGATGCACTTGAACCCAGTGGGCGTTTATTATTGCGTGAAGAGGATCAACCTGCACATTTTATTTTAGTGGCGACAGGTACCGGTGTCACTCCATATCGGGCGATGTTACCTCAATTAGCAGCACGTTTTGCTGAGCAACCGGATTTAAAGGTAACATTGTTATTTGGGATCCGCACACCACAGCATGTGTTATATGAAGACGATTTTATCGAATTCGCCAATACTCATCCTAATTTTCGTTGGCATTGTTGCTATAGTCGTGAGTTGCCAGATCAACCAAACGCCTACCAACATCGTGGTTATGTACAGCAATACTTACCAACATTACCATTATCACCACAGCAAGATATTGTGTATTTATGTGGTAATCCAGTAATGGTCGATGAAGCCTATACCTACTTAAAAACACAAGGCTTTGCTGTTAATAATGTGCGGCGTGAAAAATATATTTCAGGGCGGTGAAAAACCTCCACTCAAAGATGACGTTTTTTGCTAAAATAGAAGTTAGCGATTAAGTTGACGACTGTTCGCGAATGAACCATACGGCCAACACTGCCGCGATAAAGAATGCAAACCAAATAATTGCACTACCAGCTTGATATGGGTGTGCAATGCCGTGACGTTCACACAATCCAATAAATGCACCGATCAATGGTTGAAAAGCAGCGCCAGAGATCACTACTGCCATATTGTTAAATGCAATTGCAGTTGATTTGACGTGTTCCGAGTTATTGTTGCGTACCACAGCAAAGCTAATCGCTTGGCCGGCACACGCAGCACCTGCAAAAAACAGTGCAATGATAATGATACTGGCTGGTAATGGCCTGATAAATACTATTAAGAATGTGATAACTCCTAAGATAGCTGATAAACGCAGTGCAATTAAACGATTATCTAAACGATTGGCTAATAAACCAAATAGAGGGCTACCGATGGCTAATCCCAACCACATCATTGAAATTGCAAATGCTGCACTGTGTAAGCTCAACCCATCAAAATGAACCAGAAACGGTACACCCCATAGTGATGCAAACCCAGACATCGGTGCCCATAATAAACATGCATATAAAGCTGTTAATATATTTTGGCGGTGTGTCACAATGCGGCGCAGATTGTCACGCAAGTGTAATTTGCACTGTGTATCAGTGAATGGACGTTGGTTAGCTTGGTAATTTAACACTCGCCAGATCAGTAATGCGAGTGCCAAACCCAAGATCCCTGATAATAATAGGGTTAAACGCCAACCTAAATGTTGTACTGCAAAACTTGCTGGGAATTGCCCGACCATGGCCCCCAATGCTGCTAATGATTGGGTGATCCCAGTAATCAATGCAAAATGTTGTTTGTTAAATAAATCAGAAGCGACAACTAGTACGGACACAAACGCAAATGCTGATCCAAATCCCATCAGTAAACGTGCCAATGCACCCACATAAAAATGATGTGCTGTACTAAATAGAAAAGCACCTAAAGCACAAAAAATGAGTGCACCAACAATAATATTTTTCGCACAGAACCGATCGAAGAGTAAGCCTGACGGAATTTGCATGCCAGCGTAAGTATAAAAATACATACCGGACATAATTCCTAGCATTACTGCACTTAATTGTAAATCGTGCATTAAGTCAGTGGTGATCACACTAGGTAGTACTTGAATTGCCATTTCAAACATTAAGAATGAGGCAACAACAATGTACATGACGATGGCGCGTTTATGCGATATTGGGGGAGTAGTCATTTGCATATACCTTATTAAATAATTAATTTAAGGCGATGTATCATTAACAGTACTTTAGTTTGCTTACGTAACCACCCATTATACAGAAAATACGTATCCTGTGATCTTCTGTCCTTGATAAAAAGGTAGCACAATGGCATGATAGGACTTTATTTGAACTGAAGTATTTGCGTAACAGACATACCGAGTTCATGCAGCCTATATAGCATGTTGGCTAGATGCTAAAAAGCAGTGCGGGAGGGTATTGATGACATTTGTAGTAACTGAACCATGTATTAAGTGTAAATATACAGACTGTGTTGAAGTGTGTCCGGTAGATTGTTTTTATGAAGGGCCTAATTTTTTAGTGATTAATCCGGATGAGTGTATTGATTGTGCACTGTGTGAACCTGAGTGCCCAGTCAATGCCATTTATGCTGAAGAAGATTTACCAGAACAATATACAGAATACGTTGAGCTTAACCAACGTCTTGCGCAGCAGTGGCCAGTGTTAATGACTAAAAAGGCGGCACCTGATGATGCAGATGATTGGGTTAATGTTACTGAGAAACGTCAATACCTTGAAGAATAAGGTCAGTAGCATACTGTTTTCTGAGGAATACAAATGAATTTAAATTTTTTAGGCTTTGAGCAACCGATTGCTGAATTAGAAGCAAAAATCGAAGAATTGCGTCGTGTTGGTAATGATAGTGAGTTAAATATCACTGAAGAAATTAACAAATTACAAGCAAAAAGTCGTTCATTAACCGAATCGATTTTTTCATCGTTAACCCCTTGGCAAGTGGCACAAATGGCACGTCATCCATTGCGCCCACATAGCAGTGATTACATTAATTTATTATTTACTGAATTTGATGAATTGCATGGTGATCGCCACTTTACCGATGATGCAGCCATTATTGGCGGGATTGCCCGTTTAGACGGTAAACCAGTCATGGTGATTGGTCAGCAAAAAGGGCGTAGCACCAATGAGAAAGTACACCGTAATTTTGGCATGCCACACCCAGAAGGGTACCGTAAGGCATTACGTTTAGCTAAGTTAGCTGAAAAATTTCACTTACCAATTTTAACCCTTATTGATACACCGGGGGCTTATCCTGGTATTGGTGCTGAAGAACGTAACCAAAGTGAAGCAATTGCGCGTAATTTATTTGAAATGACGACATTGCGCACCCCGATTATCTGCACAGTAATTGGTGAAGGGTGTTCTGGTGGGGCATTGGGTATTGGTGTTGGTGATTGTATTTTGATGTTGCAATACAGTTATTATTCAGTAATTTCACCCGAAGGTTGTGCATCTATTTTATGGAAGAGTGCAGAAAAAGCATCTACAGCAGCCGAAGCAATGTGTATTACTGCAGATAAATTACATCAGTTTG
The DNA here is from genome assembly GCA_965116795.1 of Gammaproteobacteria bacterium. Lineage (GTDB taxonomy): Bacteria > Pseudomonadota > Gammaproteobacteria > JAJFKG01 > JAJFKG01 > JAJNDI01. Next base: position 6,937 of record OZ220716.1, on the reverse strand, counting down.
GGTTAATTGATCAGATCATTGAAGAGCCACTGGGTGGCGCGCACCGTGATTCAAAAGCAATGGCTGCTACCTTAAAAACAGTATTATTAACTGAATTACATCGTTTAACCAGTCAAACTACTGATCTTTTACTACAAACCCGTTACGATCGGCTAATGGCAATAGGCCGTTAGTGTATTAACTATTAGTACTTATGCTTAATTCAGATCTCTGTTATCGCGATTTAATTGCATTGTGTGGATCGGCCACTATCGAGCGTTGGGTCGTTGCATTTAGTGGTGGTGTTGATTCTCATGTATTGTTGCATTGGTTATCGACAGTCACAGAATTGCCAATTACCGTTATTCACATTAACCATCAATTGCATGCAGATGCTGATCAATGGGTTGTACATTGTCAAACTGTGTGTGAACAGTTATCAGTGACCTATATCAATGAAACAGTGGAGATTAACACCACGGGTGGTCACAGTATCGAAGCAGCAGCGCGCACAGCACGTTATGCTGCATTGGCGAAGCATATTGATAATAATAAGACGTGTTTGTTAACTGCACATCATCGAGATGATCAAGCGGAAACAGTATTATTACAATTATGTCGTGGTGCGGGTGTGCGTGGTTTAGCTGCTATGCCGGCGTTAACTACATTTGCTGATGGCTATATTGCTAGACCCTTTTTAGCTATTCCACGTACAGTGTTAGTAGCATATGCCAATGCTGAACAATTACAGTGGCTGGATGATGACAGTAATCAATCGTTGCGTTTTGATAGAAATTTTATTCGCCACGAAATCATGCCGCGGTTACGCACACGCTGGCCAGCAGTTGATAAAACATTAGCACGCAGTGCAACACATTGTGCGATGAGTCAAACATTAAACCAAACATTAGCAAAACAAGATTTAAGACAATTTCCTAAACAGCCTATCACGCAGTTGTCAATAATCACATTGCGAACACTAACGTTTGTACGTCAAGTCAATGTACTGCGTTATTGGTTTGAGTTAAATCAGTTGCCAATCCCATCACACGCACAATTGCAACGTATATTGCACGATATGTGCACTACCAATTCAGCAGCTAATCCAGTATTTGAATTTTCAGGAAAAACAGGTGAGCAGTTGCGACGTTACCAAGATACATTGTATGCATTATCACAACCACCGCAAGCAGTTGATCATACTTGGCGAATAACTTGGGATATTACGACACCATTGGTATTGCCATATAAGTTAGGTAAATTACACGCAGTGCCAACCACTCAATCAACTGGATTGTGTTTACCCCAAGGAGCTGTATTACAACTGTGTTTTCGCCAAGGTGGTGAGCGTTTTCATCCACATGGGCGTGTAGGATCACACCCGTTAAAAAAACTATGTCAAGAGTGGCAGATCCCACCGTGGCAGCGCAATCAATTGGTGTTAGGGTATTGGCAAGATCAATTAGTGATGGTATTTAATCCGGCAACCAGTTTGGGACATTATGCAAAACCGATTCAGTTAGCGGATGATTTTACCTATTTTGATGTGCAACAGATAATACTCAATTGATATGTTAGTTTATGTTAATTAGTTAACCGAGCCCGTTTCCATACTAAAAACAAAGCAGGGATCACGACTAATGCTAATAACGTTGCACTTAGCATCCCACCTACCATCGGTGCAGCGATCCTGCGCATCACTTCTGAGCCAGTACCTGAGCCCAACATAATTGGCAATAAACCGGCAGTGGTGGCAGCAGCGGTCATGATAATAGGGCGGATCCGCAGTAACGTACCGTGGTTGATCGCTTGTTTGAGATCGTCTTCAGTCAATACGCGCTGTTGCGCTTGTACTTGTTGTTGCTGTTGGTTAAAGGCTTGGTTTAAGTAAACTAACATGATTACTACGATTTCAACTGCAATCCCAGCTAATGCAATAAAACCAACACCAGCAGCAACGGATAAATGATAATTTAATAAATAGAGTAACCAAATACCACCAACTAATGCCAGTGGTAAGGTGCCGATGATCATGGCAACTTCAGGAAAACGTCTAAAGTTAGCATACAGCAATAACATAATGATGATTAATACCACGGGCACTACCGTGAGCAACCGTTGTTTAGCACGTTCCATGTATTCATATTGCCCTGACCAAGAAATCGCATAACCTGGTGGCAAGGTTAATTGTTGTTGGACTTGTGCCTGTGCTTGTTTAATGTAAGAACCTAGATCACGGTTATCAATGTCTACTAATACCCAGCCGGTTAAACGAGCATTTTCACTTTTAATCACCGCTGGTCCGTCAGTAATACGAATAGTGGCGACATCTGCTAATGGAATGTGTGCACCAGATCGCGTCACAATCGGTAGTAATTTTAATTTGCTAACTGAATCACGATACATTTGTGGGTAACGCATGTTAACCGGGTAACGTTCTAGGCCTTCCACTGTTTGGGTTACGTTGATCCCGCCAATGGCACTGCTCACCACTTCCTGCACATCAGCAATGTTTAACCCAAAACGTGCTGCTTTTTGCCTATTAATATCAACTGTAATGTAGCGACCACCGGCAACACGTTCACTGTATACTGAGGCTGTCCCAGGAACAGTTTTTAAAATAGTTTCAATCTGTTCGCCGATTTTTTGAATTTCAGTTAAATCTGTACCTGAAATCTTAATCCCAACGGGTGTTTTAATCCCAGTGGCTAACATATCAATGCGCGTTTTAATGGGCATCACCCAAGCATTAGTGATCCCTGGCAGATTAACCCGATTATTTAATTCCTGTTTTAGTTTTTCAGGTGTCATCCCTTTGCGCCATTGGTTACGTGGCTTTAATTGGATAACTGTTTCGATCATGGTTAATGGTGCCGGATCGGTTGCTGTTTCTGCTCGGCCGATTTTACCAAAGACACGTTTGACTTCGGGAACTGTTTTAATGAGTTTGTCTGTTTGTTGCAATACTTCCCTAGCTTTACCAATCGAAATCCCAGGCAATGTAGTGGGCATATACATCCAATCACCTTCATCTAATTCTGGCATAAACTCGGTGCCTAAATGAGTAAAAGGCCAATAACTGATGATGAGAATGACTAATGCTATTTGCAGTATGGTTTTCGGTGAACGCAGTACAAAACGTATAATCGGTGTGTAAGCTGCAATTAACAATCGATTAATTGGATTTTGGTGTTCGGGTATGATGTTTCCGCGAATAAAATACCCCATTAGTACAGGGATTAATGTAATTGATAAACCGGCTGCTGCTGCCATGGCATAGCTTTTGGTAAAGGCTAGCGGTGCAAATAAACGACCTTCTTGTGCTTGTAAGGCAAAAATAGGTAAAAAACTTAACGTAATAATCAGTAATGAAAAAAACAATGCAGGGCCGACTTCAATACTGGCTTGTTGGATCAGCTGCCAACGGTTTGCAGCAGTGATCGGCGTTTTTTCCATGTGCTTATGTACATTTTCGATCATTACAATAGCGCCATCGACCATGGCACCAATCGCAATGGCAATCCCACCTAGTGACATGATATTGGCGTTAATCCCTTGCCAATACATGATGACAAATGCAGTTAACACTCCAATGGGCAAACTCAATAAAATAATTAATGATGATCGAAAATGAAACAAAAACAATGAACACACTAATACCACTACAATTAATTCTTCGATTAATTTAGATTTAAGTGTATTGACTGCACGTTGAATCAAGCTTGAGCGATCATAGGTTTCAATGATCTCTACACCTTTTGGCAAGCTTTTTTGTAATTGCGCTAGTTTTGTTTTGACTGTCTTGATGGTGCGCAGTGCGTTTTCACCTTGACGCATGACGATGATCCCACCAACCACTTCACCTTTGCCATCAAGTTCAGCGATCCCACGGCGAATTTGCGAACCCGTATTGATCTTAGCAATGTCGGTTAATAGTATCGGTGTACCTTGTTTATTGACACCAACCGGAATTGCTTCAATGTCTGCTATGTTTTGTAAATACCCATCAGTGCGTACCATGTATTCTGCTTCAGCCAATTCAACAACAGAACCCCCCACTTCTTGATTAGCTTTTTGAATTGCTTGTTTGACATTTGCCAGTGATAAACCGTAAGCACGCAAACGATTTGGTGATAAGGTAATTTGATATTGACGTACCATACCGCCGACGGTTGCTATTTCAGCCACGCCCGGTACAGTTTGTAATTCATATTTTAAAAACCAATCTTGTATACTGCGCAATTGAGCTAAATCGTGGGTACCTGTTTTATCGATCAAGGCGTATTCATAGATCCAACCAACACCCGTTGCATCTGGGCCTAATTCGGGACGTACGTTAGCGGGCAATTTACTCGATACTTGGTTTAAGTATTCTAATACTCGTGAACGTGCCCAATACAGATCAGTGCCATCTTTAAAAATAACATACACATACGAATCGCCGAAAAATGAATAAGCCCTGACAGTTACAGCTCCCGGTACAGCTAACATTGCTGTTGCCAATGGATAGGTGACTTGTGCTTCAACTACTTGAGGTGCTTGGCCTGGGAAGGGTGTTTTAATAATAACTTGTACGTCAGATAAATCTGGGATCGCATCGACTGGAGTATTACGTAAGGCATGAAATCCAGCAATGGTTAATAATGCTGTTGCGATTAATACCAATAACCGATTTTGAATAGACCATTTAATGATGTTGGCAATCATAATCGCGTCCTTGTTTAATGATGAGATGGTTTGCTGTTATCAGAGGCGGCATCTAGCCGGTTAAAACTAGCGGTTAAACTCGATTCAGAATCAATTAGAAATTGTGCGGATATCACAATGTGTTCGCCTTCCGTTAAACCCGACAATACAGCAATCTGATCGCCAGATTCGATCCCTAAGGTAACCGGTTTTACTTGATATTTGCCATTGCCTAAACTGACGATCACCCGCGCACCGCTTTGTGTGTAAATAACCGCTTGACGTGGAATGGCTAACACATCGTTTTCTGATGCAGCAAAGATTTTAATGTCGGCATACATATTTGGTTTTAATTCTTCATCTGGATTATCAAAACGTAATCTAACTTTTAGCGTATGTGTGACGGGATCCAATATTGGATAAACATAATCAACATGCCCATGCCATTTTCTCCCAGGTAGATACGGCAATTTTGCTTCAGCACGTTGTCCTTTTTTGACATCACTGGCTTGTCGTTCAAACACATCACCAATGATCCAAATTTGCGATAAATTCTCTAATGTTAATAGTTCCGTATCTGGCTTAACGTACATACCTTCGCGCACATTGAGTTTTGCAATAATCCCATCTTGTGTAGCCACTATTTTGATTAACTGTGTTGCCTTTTTGGTTTTTGTTAATTGTTGTATGTGTTGTTCTGACACGCCTAATGATAATAATTTCTTATGTGCAGCATTGATTAATGCTTTGTTGTTACTGTTTAATGCCAACACATATTCTTCTTGTGCATTGACCAGTGTTGGTGAATATAATTTAAATAGTAACTGTCCGCGTTTAACGTGCTCGCCGGCCGCTTTAACTAACAGACGTTTTATCCAGCCGTCTGTATACGTGTGTATATGTTCAATGTGATCTTCATCTTCCATCACATAACCAACAGTATTAATTTGTTTCGCTAATGTTTGTTTAACCACATTAGCAACACGTACGCCTAAGCTTTGTTCTACCGATGGGGAAATGCTAATGGTATTGTCATTAGCAGCATCAGCATATACTGGGACTAAATCCATACCCATCGGTGACTTGCCAGGTTTATCACGACGATACGTCGGATCCATAGGCGCTACCCAATACAGAGGTTGTTGTTTATCAACAGATGGACTTGTTGATTTAGCTGTATTCTCAGTGTTGCTGAGTAACTGTTGTATTAACATACCTAATAGAAATAGTCCAATGGCGATAATGCCATAAATAACAAGTCGCTTTTTGAATAAACTCATCATTGAATGCTTCCCTCTAAATACAATAAGGTTGCTCTTATTTTTTGACGTGCAACGGCGATCTGTAAACTATCTAATAATGTGTTTAATTCGGTGGTATACGCACGCGCTACTGTTGGAAAATCAGCTTGATTATTTTGATACGCAGTAAGTGCTGACATGGCGTATTGTTTTGCTTCTGGGTTTAAACGATTTTTATACAGTAATGCTTGTTTAGTCAATTGTTGCCAAGTGGACCACGTTTGTAATAAGTCGCTATTGAGTTTGCGAAAATCAGTTTGTTCAGCGTTTTGCGAGGCGTTAAACTCAGCTAAGCTTTTATTCACGCCTTGGGTTTGACGTTTGCCAGGGAAGACTGGCAAATCTAAACTAAGCTGTGCACTGATAAAATCGGAACGCCTACCGTTTTGCATCGAATTATCACCTTGACGAAAGCCGTAATTTACCCCAAGTGACCAACCAGGTTTATATTGTTGTTTAGCCAAAGTAACGCCTGTCTTACTCGCGGCGATCGAATTGGCATCTGCTTTTAATAAAGGGTGTTGCCGTAAGCGTTGTTGCAGTACGCGTTGATTAGGTGGTGCTGGCCAGTGGGGTAACTGTTGTGGTACCACTTGTTTTGCTACGGCATTACCTGTCCAACGTGCTAATTGTGCACGTGCTATCTCAATTTGTTCAGCGATTTGGATTTTACGGTTTTCAATTTGTGATAATTGTAACTGTGCTAGCAGTACATCGTGTTGATTAGTTTTTCCAGCTGCTAGCATAGATTCGGTGACTTCAACTAGGTGTTGGAAAATCAATCGATTTTTTTCAACGATTTTTCCTGCCCGTGTCCAATAGTATAAATCAAGCCATGCAAGTCGTACTACTTGTAAAATGGTTGCTTTGGTATTTAATCGATTAAATTGTTCCGCTTGCGCCAGTAATTGTGTTTGTTGCGATTTAACTGACAGTGAGCGGCCTCTGGGGAAGGCTTGTGACAATCCAAC